>NZ_JMSZ01000043.1 GCF_000691225.1 Nitrincola lacisaponensis | reverse complement strand
CTTCTATATCGCTCAGTTCCGCGAAGCGGATCGCTTACACCGGGAATTTGAGCAAGCCGTTAGCGATTATGACTGGCAAGATACCCAAGGGCTAATGCATCCATTGCAACAACAGGTGCGCAAACAATATGGCCGATTAATTGAAAAGCTACAGCTGTTGTTCACCAAGCACCTGCAAAGCAGCGGCTGGCCATTGCCTGATCGGCTATCGAACACCGAAGTCTTCGACAAGTTGGTGGCCCCAAAACTGGCTCAAAGCGGGCATAAGGTAGCCTATCTGATGGTTGATGCCTTGCGGTATGAGCTGGGCGTTGCCTTAGAACAGCAATTAGCAGAGGACGGTAAAACCGAGCTAATCCCTGCGTTAGCACAGTTGCCCAGCATTACATTGGTGGGTATGGCAAGCCTGCTACCCGATGCTGGCAAAAGCCTTGCACTAAACAATGTAGACGGCAAGCTGGTGCCCTTTATTAACGGACAAGAAGTAAAAACCGTGGCTCAGCGTATGGAGCTAATTCGCAAGCGTTATGGCGCGCGTTTTCAAGAAGGCCGTTTAGAAG
>NZ_JMSZ01000042.1 GCF_000691225.1 Nitrincola lacisaponensis | reverse complement strand
CGAAACAGCATTTGATGAATATCTTGATAATAGACACCAGGGCTTCCATCTTTGGTAAACCAGCCTGGATCATAGCCTGAAATAGAACCAAAAAAGATGGCAAAAAAGATAATTTTAAGCCAGACATTGATTCCCATCGCTACCATGGAGGGAACTTCAATTGTATCCTTATCTATCCGGGTAATGGAGAGATTGATCGCTTCCACCACATCCGGGTTTTCAGTGGGATTGGGAATCAGTTGAATCGGTGGTAACGCCATTTAGGTATCCTATAGACTGTTAAAGTCGACTCGGTGCATCGATCAAAAGCGGCTCATTCAGAGTAAAACGCTGGGTATCGCCCCAAGGGAGTATTCGTTCATAACTGATATCCAGACGCAGCTTTTTCTCCTGAGCATAGGCAGACAGATCCAGAGAGGCCAAACCCGGTCCGAGCCATTCTCGCCGTACAGACTGGCTGGATATGGTTTGCCATCGGGGTGAACCTTGCAGCATGATGGCATCAACACCATGCAGGTATTTTTGTACTCGAATGGATAATCGTCCAAGTTGATCTGGAGTGGTTAACCCCGGAAACTCTACCGTTACCCGGCCATCTTCATCCTGAATATTTTTAACCTGAATACGCCAGATCACTTGCTCAAAGGCACGCATTTCCTGGTTGTAGAAGCTTTTAAGTTTTTCTACTTCAACTTGGAAGGTCGGATGCATGCTCAGTAAAATTTTGGATTCACTTAATTGCTCAGAGAAGTCAACATACCTTTCTTTTCCCCAATAAGGCCCTTTCCCCCAAAACCCTTCATACACCCACTGCTCTACTTCCGAACGACGCACCGAAGCAAAAAACAAACCGCCTGCCAATAACACCCCACCGATGATAGCCAATGGCAGTGCAGCAGCCGATAGCGCGGTACCCAGGGTCGCCAGGTAGGGCATCCCCGTGAAAGCTAACCCACTCCCAATCAGCTTAGAGGTCATTAATATACCACCCACACCCTGCAAACTGTGGCCCACAATTCGCGCATAATCGTTTCGAGCTCGGCCTTCTTTGAGCTCACCATACGAGATCAGCAAGGTCGCGGCCAGTGCGGCTGAACTTAACCACGAGGCCACCAGCGCACGTTGAGCTATCTGCCGTGATGACACCCCTATCACGGGTTTATCGGGTACCACTACAGTCGTTTGTCCTGGTAAGTTACGGCTCAAGTGCAGCTGTAGTCGTTGCGCTAACCGGGACGTGGTGCTGCTGAGCTGTACATAGGTTGGGGAGGCGTAGATCGAAGCACCACCGGCCATGACGCCGACCAGGCTGGCACTGAGTTGTATAGCAGGCAAGTTGGCCAGCGCCCCCAAACCGGAACGGGCATTGAAATCGTTGTTGTTCCACTCGTTGATCGTCTGTTGTGCACCGAGTAGCCCAAACAAAATCCCCAGCCCTGAGAAGCCCAGACCACCATAACTTCGAGCTAAGTGTGCACCTGTGCCTTCTATTTTTTCATAACTAAAGTAAGTCAAAGAGGTTTGCTGTGATATCGAAGCCGCACTGCCATGGGTTGACGGAGTTGAAACTGTTTGTTGCTGCAATATTGTCGTGATATGTGTGGATGATCTGCCCCGCAATAGGCGTTCATAGTTTTGCCTGGCAGTCGCTTCCAGATCTCGCAAGGGTATTCTGGTTGAACGAGCAACTACACCGGCTAGCTTTTCCAGGTGGTGTTGTTGAATCCGGCTATTCCCTGCCTCTAGAAGCACGGCCAGCTCGGTGGCAGTCTCGGCAATAATAAGCTCAATACGATGCAGTGCGCGGGTATCCTGTAGATTACTGATCACGGCTGAAGCCGCTGTAACCAAGGCCGCTAGCAATTTGATATAGTGTGCCTCTTCGCTCGTGTTGTCGTCGGGTATCTCCAGCTGTTTTTTTACGCAGCTGGCACCTTCGGCTGATTGTTTAATGCCTGCCATATAATGGTATAACTGACCGGCGCTATAATCGAAACAGGCTTCACAGCCATTCTGTTCTGCCCCTTGTAGTGCCAGCTCCACTTCGTCTCGCCAGCGTGGTCGTTCATCCAATGCAGCCCACAAGCTGATCAGTTGCTGTTGTGATTCTTCACGCTCTGGAGGACCAAACGCGGCAAACGCATGGCGCTGAGCTTCGGCTGAACGGTTAAGTGGATCATTACCGACAATCTGGCGCCCCAGATGGGTGATTTTACTCACAAAGCCTTCCGGGTTACGGTAGCGTTGGTCTATCTCCTGCTCATAGGGCGCAATCGCCTTGGCTGTGCTAAGGGCGTAGTGATAGGTGGTTTCATAGGCCTGGATATTGGCTTCTACCACCTCAGCCAGCCGCAGCAGGTCCTTGGCTTCACCCAGGGTGTCTTGCAGTGCCACGATGCGCGCGTACCCATAGCGTTCAGGGTGGGTCTCTTTCATCCTCTCATAGGGTTCAAGATTGAACATACTGATCGGGGTATGTCGCAAGATATTAGCTTCACGATCTTTCGTTTTGATGCCTTTAAAATCTTCCACATAGTCAGCCAGTTGATCTATCTTCAGCACATGCGGATCATCACCATGCAGGTCGAAGGGTTGCATCACTTTGTTTCGCCAACCTTCATCACGCTCCAGCACCTCAAACATATAGGCGGGCCAACGCTCTTCACTGTAGGCAATGTAGGTATCCATCGCACAAAGATTCACATAAGCAAATGGCTCAGTTTCCATCTGGTTGGCAACCCACTCACTGCTTGGTGTGCCTTTTTTCCATGTATAGCTATAAAACTGAAAGGGGGTGGCACAGGCGGTGGGCTCATCGAGTGAGTTGCAGTCGTCGGCACGGGTTTGGTAGCGAAAAATCAACCATTTGGCTTTATTATCCGTGACATTACTTCCGTCAATGCTCAGGTAGCCATAGATATACACATAACCCTGACGCAAAGACGCTAATTGATGGTGGGGAGCTTGATCTACACCGGCTGGAGGCGTCAGTACTGGAGGCAGCGCTTTGGAATCAGTCAGTAAAAGCTCGTCTGATATGACGTAACGACAAGGGTAAATGGGTATGATTTCTCGCGGGTCGCATCTGGCGATAACGTTTGATGACATGAGTCTACAGTCCCTTGTTGAATCTCAGCTGGCGTTGATCTGTACAGTAGCCAGATCCGGGCGTTCCTTGGTTGCAGCCAACTGCGTCTATGCCCTTGGGGTCAAAAGTAAACCAAAATATAGCCAAGGTGTCCAGTCATCGATGGATGCTATGATACTGATCCAAATTGAACACATTTGCTTTGCGAGTAAACACCTTGAAGCCGTTACCCATCGATGATGTCCTGCCTGAACTACGCCAGACGTTGCAACAGCCTGGCACCCTGCTGCTCAGTGCCGCACCGGGTGCAGGTAAAACCACGCGGGTACCGCTGGCATTACTGGATGAAGAATGGCTGGCCGGGCAGCGGATAGTGATGCTGGAACCTCGGCGTATTGCGGCACGACATGCGGCGCAGTTTATGGCGCAGCAACTGGGTGAGCCGGTCGGCCAGCGTGTCGGCTATCGTATTCGGCTGGAAACCCGCGTCAGCGCTCAGACCCGCATCGAGGTGGTGACCGAAGGCGTACTGACGCGACTGTTACAGGATGATCCGGAACTCAGCGGTATCGGGCTGGTGATTTTTGATGAGTTCCACGAACGCAATCTGCATGCCGATCTGGCACTGGCGCTGACGCACCAATGTCAGCAGCTGTTACGCCCGGATCTGCGTCTGCTGATCATGTCTGCCACACTGGATGAACAAGGGCTAAGCAGCGCACTGGAGGCTCCATTACTGATCAGTCAGGGGCGCAGCTTTCCGGTGGATATACACTACCTGCCCAATCCGAATGCCAACCAATCCATCACCGAACATACGGCACGTGTGATACGCCAGGCACTGCAGCACCCGGGCGATATGCTGGTATTCCTGCCCGGAGTGCGCGAAATCAGACAGGTACAGCAGACCCTCGAAGACCTGCCACCCGGCATTCAGTGTCTGCCGCTACACGGCCAACTGAGTGATGCCGAGCAAAAAGCGGCCCTCATGCCAGCCGCCAGTGGTCAACGCAAAATTCTGCTGGCGACCAATATTGCCGAAAGCTCACTGACTGTCGACGGGGTCCGCATTGTGGTGGATTCAGGTCTGGAGCGGCGCAGCGTGTTTCATCTCGCCAGTGGCTTGCACAGCCTGCAGACGCGACAGATCTCCCGGGCATCCGCGACGCAGCGCAGCGGTCGTGCCGGACGTCAGGCAGACGGGGTCTGCTATCGGCTCTGGTCAGCGCAGCAACACGAACGTCTGGATGCACAGATTCGCGCCGAAATACTGGATGCCGACCTCTCCTCCTTACGCATGGCACTGGGACAATGGGGCGCGGATGCCGATGAACTCTTCTGGCTCACACCACCGCCCGATACCGCATTACGACAGGCGGAAACCTTGCTGCAACAGCTCGGGATCCTGCATCCCGAGACCGCCAGCCTCAGTGATCATGGCAACGCCTGCGCCCGACTGGGCATTGAGCCACGCTGGGCGCATGCACTCCTGTCTGCACACGCGCTGGGTTATGGGGAGTACGCCTGCACGCTGGTGGCACTGGTACAGGAATGGCCCGGCACCCGTCGCAGCAGCGACGATCTGCTCAGACTCCTGAGCCATGCCCGGCAACAACGCGGCCTCTGGCAACAACGGATTCAGCCTCTGGCACAGAACCTCTGGCGCACACTGCAAGGCATGACACCCGAGCCCCATACCACTGACATCAGCAAAGATGACCTGCCCGCCCTGCTGCTGGCTCTGGCCTATCCGGATCGTATAGCCAAACGTCGCGACCAACGCGAAGGCTTCCTGCTCAGTCAGGGGCGTGGAGCAGAATGCAGCCCTGAATCAGACCTGGCACAGACCACCTGGCTGGCCTGTGCCGACCTCAGCACCCATGGACAACGCACCATTATACGTCTGGCCACCGAACTGTCTTCCAGTGCCTTGGCTGCATTGAAACAGATTGCACCGCAGCTGTTCACGGAAGTCACCGAAATCGGCTGGCAAGATTCCGGGCAATTTATCGCACAACGTCATCAGCAACTCGGTCAGATCCGCTTGCGCAGCCAACGCCTGCCCGAACTCAATGCCGAACAGTGGCAGGCCGCCTGGCAACACTTTATTCAACAACGTGGACTCGACTGCCTGCCCTGGTCAACCGAAGCACTTAACCTGCGGGCACGCATCGCCCTGATGCACCAGCACGCCGGTGCCCCCTGGCCCGATGTCAGCGACAGCGCACTGCTGGAAAAGGGACTCGACTGGCTGCTGCCCTACCTGCACAACGCCCGCCACCAACGCGACCTGGACAAGATCGACACCGGCAGCGCCCTGCGCAACCTGCTGAGCTGGGAACAACAGCAACAACTGGATAAACAGCTACCGACACACCTGAGCGTACCCAGCGGCTCACGCATCGCCATCGACTACACCCAACAACCACCCGTACTGGCAGTCAAACTCCAGGAAATGTTCGGCTACGAAGGCCAACCCAGCGTTCTGAACGGTCAGGTTCCCTTGCTCATCCACCTGCTCTCCCCTGCACGTCGTCCTCTGCAGGTCACCGCCGACCTGCCGCATTTCTGGCGAAACACCTACGCAGACGTACGCAAAGAAATGCGAGGCCGCTACCCAAAACACCCCTGGCCTGAAGACCCACTCAGCGCCGAAGCCACCCGTTTGACCAAAGCCGCCTTGCAACGCCGCAAGGGTCCTGTTTAAATCACAGACAGACAATCAGGGAATACACACAGCTGTGATGGAGCACGGGCCGGGCGGTAGCGTGCCTGACGGTAAAAACTCTCTTCTTTTTTATGATGGCTGGATGTGGTTGAAGTGTTTCACGTGCTTAATATCTTTTTCAGGCACTCCGTGTTGAGCTGGATACCTTTTAGGGAAATGTGCCGAATGGCTCACATGGAAAAGTCTATTAATATCAAGCTACTAGAAAAATTTATTAACCAAGGCCATGTTATAAAGGTATACCCTCTAATAAATATTATAAGGTCGAAGACCTCATTAACTAACTGTTAGCCATAATAATGAAAGAAATAAAGAGACCAGACGGGTGGGTAATTCAAGAAATAATTGATCCCAAAACAGGTGAGCGGAAGAATCGCTATTTTTACAAGAGAAATCGAGCGCCAAGGGTGCAACTTAAAAGTAAAGTTGCGCAGCAGTTAGCTGGCTATTCACTAATTGAGAAGGATCTTAGGAACGTTATTACTTGGCTAACAGAGATAGACAAGTTACACCCTAGGGATAGCCACAAATCAAAACCTTTTCAGGCATCACCAAATAGAGAGACATTTAATATCGTAAAAGGCTTATATGTTGCCTCGCTAACATTTTACGGAAAATGTTTTACTTCTTGCGATGGAAGACGAGTCAAGATTGAGAAATCGATAATTGATGATAAATTCAAAGAAGCACACGAAGACATCATGCATATGCGCCACAATTTCGCTGCACACAGTGGCGCCGATAGCTTTGAGGAAGTAAAAATAGCTCTTGTTCTTCATCCAAAAGTGAAGTCAAACATGAAGCCAGAAATATTCCGAGAATTATCCCAGGCAGACTTTAAAGATAGTCATGAGGAAGATGTGAGGTTTTTACGGTTAGCTGAACACGTTAGAAGGAAGGTCATAAGTAAAATAGACTCACTTGCTGAGCGAATATATGAGAAGGAAATTAGGCCGAAGGGGAAGAAATATTGGTACAACCAAGCAAAATAAGGCTAACAACCACATCAAGAACGCTCACTGTCGTTCGCTGGGACGCCGCTACCGCGGCGCCCCTTATGTGAAACGTTTTATAGTGCTTCGTAATTCGTAAATCTATTTGTAGGCCTCTCTAGTCGCAATCTTGTTATCAAGTTTAAATGGAGTTTATTATGAGTATATATCCTAAAGGTTCTGAGTGGCGAAAGTGGGACTTGCATGTTCATACCCCAGCTTCTGTACTAAGAAATGAATTTGGTAGCGATTGGGATGAATATGTTACTTTTTTATTTAAAAAGGCAATTGAAAATGATATTAGTGCAATAGGTATAACGGATTACTACTTGCCTGAAGGGTATAAAAAGCTAAAAAGAGAATATTTGGAAAACGATTCGAAATTAAACACTCTATTCGATAGTTCAGAGATTGATCTGATCAAAAAAATTAAAGTATTTCCTAATATTGAGTTCAGAATAAGCAAGTTGGTTTTAGGGAAAGAAAAGGACTTGTCCTGGAATAGAAAGGTTAATTACCATGTTATTTTATCTGATGATATACCGATAGAAAAAATAGAAAGTGATTTCATATCTCAAATTAAGATTTGTTTTGATGCTTCCACTGGAGCCTCAGTCCAAAAAAGACCATTAACAAGAGATAATCTGGAAGATCTTGGTATAAGACTTATAAATGAACACCCCCCATTTTCTGCTAGCGGAAGCGAGATTTTTGTAGGTATGCTTAATGCTTCTGTTGACGAAGATGATCTAATTACCATTCTAAATGGAAACTCAAGTTTTAAAGATAAGTATCTATTAGGGCTTCCTTGTGATGAAGACTTAAGCGAAATCAGCTGGAACTCGCAAGGCCATAACATACGTAAGAACTTAATAAAGCAAGCGCATATTATATTTTCTTCTAATCCCAATACTAAAAAATTTCTTCTTGGCGGCAAGGATGTATCGGCCTTCAAAAAAGAGTTTGGTTCGATTAAACCATGTGTCTGGGGGTCTGATGCTCATTCAAAGGATGAATTATTTATGCCTGCCAAAAATAGACATACCTGGATAAAAGCGGACCTTACATTCGATGGTTTAAAGAGTATAGTATACGATCCTAGTTCAAGAGTGGCTATTCAAGAGTTTAGCCCACAACAAAAAAGTGGCTATCAAACTATTGAACGAGTTAGATTCATTGATAATAGCCCCACTAAATTATTTAGCGAGCAATGGCAGCCTATAAACCCAGATTTAAATACGATTATTGGTGGTAAGTCATCAGGTAAATCATTATTTCTTTACCATATCGCTAAATCTATAAATGCTGATGAAGTCAATAATAAAGTAAGGCTATCGAAATCTGCATCATATGACGATCTGAATAGCATAAATTTTGAGGTTGAGTGGTCTAACGGTGAAATAAGTTCACTTTCAGATAGATTAGATACTAAGCCTATAACATACATTCCGCAGTTATATATTAACCATCTAGCAGAGGAAGATGGGAAAAATCAGCTAAACACATTGGTTAAAGATATTCTAAAACAGAATGAGCGCTTTAAACAATTTGGGGAAGCACAAGAGAAGAAAATCATCGGTGTTAGCAAAACACTCGTTTCTAAAATCGATAATCTTTATGAATTACGTGAAAAATATGCGCTACTAACGAAAGATATGGAGGCTTTTGGCACTAAATCAGCAGTTACAGGTGAGATAGAAAAGCTGAAAAATGACATTGCATTGCTAAGAGAAAAATCAGGATTTACTGAAGAAGAGGAAACTGCATATAAAATACTTTCATCAAGAAATTCTACACTTGATAAGCGGTTAGATATATTAAAGCAAATCAGTGATTGCAGTGCGCAGGTTGCTTCTTCAGCAGATTCATACTCTGAGGAAACTTTTTCAGGTTATTTAAATAAGATTATTTCCGATGTCGATATTCCTAACGACTCAACCTACTTAAACTCATTGCTTAATTCATTAAAAATTGAGCTCGATAACGTCGTATCTAAATTCAAGAATGATATTTTATCTAGGTCAGAATCAATACCGCAGAGTTTTTTGAAAATTAATACACAAAAAATTATTGTCGAAGAAAAACTTAAGCCTTTATTGACGAAGGTCAAAGATAAGGAAATATTAGACTTGACCGATAAAAACTTAAAAATTGAAGAAAATAAGCTAAGAAATATTGATGAAATCGAAAAGAAAAAGAAATCTATACATAAGCAGGGTTCGGAATGCAAGGATGAAATAAAGCAGTTATACAAAGACTTAGTGGGATATTATAAGGATTATGTCACAGAAATTTCTAATCCAGACTATCAGTTCGAAGAGGATATTAAAATCTCAGCCGAAGTAGCCTTCAATTCGGACAAGTTCAATGAATTTGTAAACTCATTTGACAGGCGAGGCAATATGCATTCATTGATAGGAGACCTTGTTAAAGAAAATGGAGACTTTGATTTCAACATCGATTGTCATGCGGAAAGGATCATAAATATTCATTCTAGTTTTGATAGTAAATCTGACATTCCTGCTGTCCGAAAAGGAATAGAGCACATAGATCTAGTAAAAAAACTTTATACTGATTGTTTTTATATTAACTTCATCGTTCAGTATAAAGATGATGACATAGTTAGGATGTCTCCAGGAAAACGAGGGTTGGTTTTGCTCAATCTGATTCTACATTTAAGTAATTCTTCTCATCCAATACTAATCGATCAGCCGGAAGATAATTTAGATAACAGAACTATTTACGATCAGTTAAATGAATTTATTAGAACTAGAAAGGTTAAGCGACAAATAATTATGGTAACCCATAACGCGAATTTAGTTGTTGCTGCTGACTCGGAATGTGTAATTGTAGCAAACCAAGCAGGGCAACAAGCAAATATTGAAAATGAGGAATTTAAGTTTGAGTACTATAGCGGTAGCCTGGAGTGCTCATTTGAAGATATAAGTAAGGCTGGGGCATTAAAGAGCAAAGGCATTCGCCAGCATGTTTGTGAGATTTTGGAAGGTGGTGTTTCAGCATTTAAAGAAAGAGAAATGAAGTATGGATTTAAGTCGTAAAGGCACCATACAAGTTGCTGTACCAGACAGCTTGCGCTGCTGGTGAGCAAGGCGTTAACCAAGGAGAATAATACGTGGCAATTACCCACCAGGAGGTTGACCCTCACCTAAACTACTTCCTTTGCTTGGAATCAGATATTCAGGGCCTTTCGCGTTGGATCGAATTCTCTCAGGAAAACGAAAATGTTTACTCAATAGAGTTGGCTCGCTTACTAATGGCAGCAAGCTCCGAAGTAGATGTTATTGCTAAAAGGGTTTGTAGTAGCATAAATTCTGAGTGCGATGCCAATAACATCCACGTCTATCAATCCATTTTATGTGAGGCTTTACCTATGCTGCCGGATGCATCGGTCGAAATGCCACGCTTTGGGATGACATTTTATCCTTGGTCGAATTGGCATCAGCCAAAGTCTCCACCAAACTGGTGGAAAGGCAATAACAAAGTCAAGCACCAGAGGGCTGAGCATTTCAAGCAAGCCAATCTAAAAAATGTCTTAAATGCATCAGCCGCTTTGCTAATTCTTTTGATTTTATATTTCCGATCCCGAGGAAATCACCACTTCCCTGCAATGAATCTTTTTAGTCCTAGAAGTTTTGCATATAAGGATGGACATATAGTGATTCCAGATGGAGCAATCGTTCCGTGGGGCTAACAAGCCACAGCAGTCGCTCCCTGTAGTTCCCCCGTTTTAGTGGACACCTCGACCTAACTTATAGACTTCCCCCACAGTAGCGGTTAATAATTTCAGTCTCAGCTTGTTCAAACACCACTATCAAAATCATGTAAACTGACTGATCACCTTAAATTTATTGGCCGGAAAATACTTACCATTTTTGCAATAAACCACCCTTCACTACAGCCAAAGAGTAAAGCGGCACGCACTCTGAACTACACCATTAACAAGCCAAGAAAAATACGCTATTAACCACATAAGGACATCAAGTGGACATATCCAAAATACTAATCAATAGCATTTTACAAGTCTGGTATATAATACCACTATTAATCCTCGTATTAACTTTAAAAAGCCGCTGGTTTAAAGGTGTTCTAGGTGAATATATAGTCAACAAGCTGTTGGCTGGCCTACCTGAAACCGACTACAAGTTAATTAAAAACGTTACTCTTCCAACAGAGGATGGACCACGCAAATTGATCACATCCTGGTTTCACGGTTTGGTATCTTTGTGATCGAAACCAAAAACATGAAAGGCTGGATATTTGGTTCACCTCATCAAAAGCAGTGGACACAAAAAATTTACCGCCACTCAGCCAAATTTCAAAATCCACTGCATCAAAACTACAAACACATTAAAACACTGGAATCTGTTTTGGACTGTAATCCTGAGTTCATGCACTCTTTAATTGTGTTTGTGGGTGATAGTACTTTCAAAACTGAAATGCCGGATAATGTGACTGCTGCACGAGGCTGTCTGGACTATATCAAGCAGTTCAATGAGGCGGTGATGCCTGACACGGAAGTCTACCGGCTGGTTACAAAGCTGAACCAAATCAAGCTGAAGCCCTGTCTGGTAACGGACTATAAACACCGCCAGCATGTGAAGGAGCTTGTGGTCAGTAAAAAAGAGGTCGCTAAAGAGGTCGGTAAGGAAGTCAGTCAGGAGATCATTCAAGAAGCCAGTATCGTGAGTAGTGATCCCCTCTGCCCACGTTGTGGTTCTGCCATGGTCATCAGAGAAACCAAGCGTGGTGCAAATGCGGGTCAGCAATTTTGGGGATGTTCCACCTTTCCCAAGTGTCGTGGGTTACAATTAAAAGAGAACTGACATACACCTCCCCTACTCCCACAGGAACTCCCAATGCACCAGGAACAACCCAACAACCCTCTACACGGTCTGAGTCTGGAGAAAATACTCACGCGTCTGGTGGAGCATTACGGCTGGGCAGCTTTGTACGAGCAGATACAGATCAACTGCTTTGATAATGATCCGTCGATTAAGTCATCACTGAAGTTTTTACGCAGAACGCAGTGGGCCAGAGACAAGGTGGAGCGTTTGTATATCAACACCTTCACCTGACCCACTCAAGGCTGCTCAGGGCGAACTGAGCTTACATCTCACTTTCCACATAGGGTGGCAATGAGTCGGCATCTGGCACTTTGGTCGGTTTGCCCTCGTCATCCAGTGCTACGAATTTGAACACTGCCTCGGTGACTTTTTCACGCTTGCCGATACGGCCTCGTCTGACCCAGCTTTCGACATGAATATCGAGTGAGCTGCGCCCTACCCGACAGACTTCGGTATAGACGCCCAGTATGTCCCCTACTTTCACGGGCCGAATGAAGCTCATGCCATCCAGAGCAACCGTGACGACGCGACACTGGGCACGCTGACCGGCGCAGATACCGGCGGCCAAGTCCATTTGCGACAGCACCCAGCCGCCGAAAATATCACCTGACGGGTTGGTATCGGATGGCATCGCCAGGGTGCGAATGGTGAGTCGGCCACGGGCGGGGGCATCGTCTTGTTGCTGCATTGATCTTCTCTCTGTGTCGCTGTGTTGATTTGCCTGTATTTATACCGCATTTTTGAACTGGAATACCGCTTCTTTTTGATAACGTTTCAAGACAATGGTGATCAACAGGGTGCGGTGTGGCTGAAAGATGGCTTTGAGTTCTTGCGGGTTTAATGACAGGGTTGAGATATCTTCATCTGTGTAGGTTTTGTAGCCGACAAGCCCGCTGCTCAGTTCAGGTACGGCGGTGAGGCTGATGTTCAAGCGATCTTCTGGCTGATCGATAATTTTATACAGCTCGGTGCAGTTGATCAGAAAACTGCGGTAGGACGCATCACCGGACCAGGCATGCACTTTGTTAATCGCCTGTTCCTGCAAACGCTGGGTACGCAGTCGGTTACGTTGGCCTTTGTCGTCATTGGCAAAGAGTTCGATCACATAGTCGGTGACGGGTGTGCCGTGATGATCCACCACTCGAATAACTGTATTTTGATAGCTGTTGTAGTGAGAACTGCGGCGCTTCTCGGCCTGCTCTGTCACGTCGCGATTGTGTCTTTCCAGCTGTTGCTGCCAGGCTGTAAACCCGTCATCTTCAACACGAAGCGCATTGCAGATCAGCGCCCAGGTTGGCTGCCGACGCGGCCCCCCGCCCTTGGCGGCAATGGAACTGTGATCTTCCAGATCTGCAATCCCGAAAGCGGTACCTAACTGGGTCTGGTGCATGCGCGGTAACACTTCCCGAGTCGGATCAGTAAAGTCGAGTTCGAATGCAGCTACATTGAGATTGGCTGTCGAGACACGTACTGTGCCATCAGTACCCGGCTGATTCGCCAGTGCCGAGATACCTTTATATCCGGCATTCCCTACTAGTACGGTGCAGAGTATTCGCCCCGGACCATAGTAAATCTGTTCGCCCAACAGATCCTTCTCAGCCAGTTTCCAGGTATAGGAACTGGCAATCTCCAGCCCTTTGAGTATCTGTGCACCCGTCTCAAATAGACGTGTCCCCTTCCAACCTTTCACTGCCCGGCCAATCATACTTCGCCCTGTGTGCGCCAGCGGCGACCCAAAGTTGGCGGGAGCCAGCATTAACAGACGTTTGATGGGTACGGTGTCCGGGGTAAAGTAACGTGTTATCCAGTGCCGCACTACCAGACCGCCGGTGCTGTGAATGACTACATCAACACTGCGGTGAGCGGTGGGCAGTTCCAGATCGGTCCAGGCTCGCTGCATCGCTTCTGCCAGGTCTTCATAATTGACCTGATCGTCCAGCGTGACATAATCGCCCAGCCTGACATGCCGGATGTCAGCAGCAATGCCTTCCGGTTGTGCGGCTGCCAGTTTCCTGGCAAGGGTTTTAAAAGAGCTGTAGTTATCGCTCCATCCATGGATAATGATGAGCATCGTCGTTCCTGCCTCTGCTTGTTGTTCTTCAACGTATCGTTAGAGGTATAGTACAAAGTTGGCTTTTCATCCATCAGAACACTGAGGTGCTTTTGCTCGATATTACCGAAACCATCCACCTGGCTGACTGGGAGATTGAATTCCAGCCGATCCGTGCGCAGGGTTCAGGTGGACAGAATGTCAACAAGGTCGCCTCGGCTGTACATTTGCGCTTCGACATCCACCGCTCGTCCTTGCCTCCGGCATACAAGGAGCGTCTGCTCAACTATTCAGACCAGCGCATCAATCAGGACGGTGTGATTGTGATCAAGGCGCAGCGTTTTCGTACCCTGGAGATGAATAAAGAAGACGCGCTGCTGCGCCTGAAAGAACTGATTCAGCTCGCCATCAAGCAGGCGAAGCCCCGTCGGGCAACGAAACCGACCAAGGGTTCGCAACGCCGTCGGGTGGATGAGAAAACGCAACGCGGAAAAACCAAGGCGTTGCGCAACAAGGTCGATTTCTGAGTTGGGCACCCCTGGAATTATCACACTATACTCAATGCAGGTTTTATGTCGTAAGCACCTGCATGGGAACTGAATTCTGCAATTACTGAGTCGCGCCGGGATAGTGCTGTTCTGTCTTTTATCCACGCCTGTCGGAGCATTTGTTGTGCCTTCAGACTTCACCGGATCGACAGACTATTTGCGTGAGCCGCTGCTCACGGCGCAGGAAGGACCGGAGCGCCTTGCGGCAGAAGATGCACTGGCAAGCCTTGAATTCGACACCGCTTTATTCCATCCGGCCAGTGATCTTTCTGCCCAGGCCTATTGGCACAAAATCGAGTTTGCTCCGGTTGATACACCAACTGAGTTAATCTTTCGGCTCAGCAATATCATGATTGATGAGCTGGATTTTTATCTACTCCAGAACGGTGAGGTCGTGCGTCACTGGGTGCGTGGCGATACACAGTCATGGAGTCCGGATGCCGCCTATGCCAGCATCTGGTTCCCGGTGGAGCTGCAGCCGGGCAGTACTCATCAGGTGTTGATTCGTAAAGCCAGTGAAGGACCGCTTCTCTTACCGCTGCGGCTGATGAGTCCGAAGCAGTTTGAGCAACTGACCGAGACGAGTTTCAAGATCTGGGCAGCCGCTGCCGGTGCACTGCTGATCTTGCTGATCCATAACACCGTCACTTTTTTACTGTTCCGCTATCCTGCCTACGGTTTTTACATCCTGTTTCACTCGCTGGTGTTTCTCAGCCTGGGCGTCACACAGGGGTTTGGCCCCTGGTTGTGGCCGATGGCGTTCAACCAGTTTTTGGGTTCAATTATCTTGACCCTGTATACCCTCTCGGCCTGGTGTATTTTTCACTTCAGCTTACAGTTTCTGCAAATTCGTACCCGTTTACCCGGCTGGTGGCGTTATCGCCGCCTGGCTGATCTGGCCTTTGCCAGTGCCGTGCTGGTCAGCCTGGTTGTACCTGAATACGCCTATGCGACCCCTTTTTCAGTGCTCCAGGGTGCGGTATCCATCTATTGCCTGTACCTCGGTTTCAAAATTTTACGCACGGGATTCTCCCCTGCCGCACTGTTTCTGGTCGCCTGGTCGTTCTTCATTGTTGGGGCCGCTATTGGCGGCATGGTGTTCCGTAGCCAGTTGCCTTTTAACACCTTCACCGAACACGCCTTGCTGATCAGTACGGTTATTGAGCTGCTGTGCTTCTCGTTCAGTCTGACTCAACGTACCCGCTATCTGGAGACAGAAAAAAATCAGCAACTGCTGACGAGCCCGGTTTCAGGATTGGCCAACCGGAACTATTTTATCAACCACCTGCACCGGCAACATGCGCTACCCAATGATAGAGTGCATCTGGTACTGATTCAGTTATCCGGTATCACCGAGCTGAGCGAAGCGGTGGGACCGGAAAGCGCGATGAAAGCCTCGGCAACACTGGCACAGCGCATCAATCAGGCGCTGGAGTCTGAACCCCATATTCTGCGCCATCGTCTACCCAATCTCAGTCATTCCAATGTCATCGATATGGATCAGGAAAACCTGGTGTTTCTGTGTGATCATCTGGACAGCCCCGGAGCGATTATTGAGCATCTGGAACCGGTGCTGAACCAGACGATCCATCTGAGCCAGCTTGAGTTTCAGCAGCTGTTCTCTATCGGCGTGGCATCAGGCGATCTGAACAGGATGGATGTGACGACGCTCTACCAGCATGCACAGCTGGCGGCTCGCGCCAACTGGCGCTCAACCCACCTGTGGAGCCCCTATCAGCAGGACCTGCAATCGCGCCAGCATCGGCAATTGATGCTGGTGGCTGAAATGAGCAAAGCAATCCGCAATCATGACTTTCACTTTGAGATCCAACCCAAAATCGTCCTGGCGACAGGCCAGATCAACAGTGGTGAGGTGTTGTTACGTTGGCATCATGCAAGCCTGGGCAGGGTGTCACCCGCAGATTTTATCCCGCTGGCTGAACATGTGGGGCTGATCTATCAACTGACACAACTGATACTGCATCAGGTACTCAGCTGGATGCAACAGCATGCAGATCAACTGCAGGGAACAACACTGGCAATCAATATTTCTGCTCGCGATCTGCTGCAGCAAAATTTTGCAGCGGGTGTCATCGAACTGTGTAAGGGCTATGGTATTTCACCTGGCAGCATTGTCCTGGAGATTACCGAAACATCGGTCGTCAGTGACAGTGGGCTAGCCGTTGATAATGCGGCCCTGCTGAGATCGGCAGGATTTAGTCTGTCCATAGATGACTTCGGCGCAGGTTATAGCTCCATGCAAAACATCCACCGCCTGCAGCCGGATGAAATCAAGATTGACCGCCTGTTCGTGTCAGATCTGGACAGTAATCCGACCCACCAGACGCTATGCCGCAGTCTGATTCAACTGAGCCGGGATCTGCACATTCATACGACAGCCGAAGGGATTGAGACAGAGGAGCAGTTGAAGCTGCTCTCTTCCTGGGGCTGCCATTCCGGTCAGGGGTATTTTTTTCATCGCCCCATGTCGCCTGAGGAATATCTTGATCTATTATAACTTGCAACACTCAGGATCAGGTGTTAGAACCAGGGACAGATATATGAAACCGGACTTTAGCGCATGACTGACATAACCCTCTATCAGTTTCCTATTTCACATTATTGTGAAAAGGTACGCTGGACGCTCGATTGGAAAGGACTCGACTACAAAACCTGTAACCTGATACCCGGTTTTCATATCAAAACTATCGGCACGTTATCCCGCTCGACAGCCCTCCCTCTTCTGGTAAAGGGAGACCAGATCATTCAGGGTTCTGCGGCTATTCTGGACTATCTTGATCGTTTGCAGCCGAACCCTTCTCTGGTTCAGGGCAGTGAGGCTGAACTGCAGCAGATCCAGCACTGGGAGTCACGACTGGATACTGAAGCGGGTACCGCTGTCCGGGTATTTGCCTATCATTATCTGCTTGATCGGCCAGACATTCTGGTTCTCTGGCTGACAACAGGTTCACCGGCTTACAAACGCTGGCTATTCCGACTGTTGTTTCCAAAAGTCGCACAGGTGATGCGTAAAAAAATGCGTATCAATGCTGCCAATGCCGACGTCGCACGCCAGACAGTTGAAGCCTGTTTAGGTGAAATCAGTGAGATCTATCGTTCAGGACGCTATCTGGCAGGAGATCACTTTTCCCGTGCTGACCTGACAGCTGCCGCGCTGTTTTCCCCACTGTTTATGCCTGCTGGTTATGGTATCGACTGGGGTAATACTCGACGTTTGCCGACAAAGATGCTGGCATGGATGGATAAACATCAGGCTGATCTGAATGAGCTGGCAGGCATTTATGAGCGATACCGCCACCTGAATACAAACAACCTTACAGGAGCCTCTGCAATCACATGAAAAAATATACAAGCACTCTATTTATTCTGCTGTTATTGTTCGCTGGCCATGCGCATGCTTCCAGCTTGCGCTTTGACAATACGCTCATCAATGAAGGAAAGCCGGCAAGCCTGCTTCTGATACATCTCGGTGAGCCTTTGAACAAAACAACATCGGATGTGTGTACCAGTCATAACCGCCAGGGTGACTGCCGTGAATGGCGCACCAATGAGATCTGGTTCTATCGCTATAATGATCTCAATTACACTATTCATATATCCGATGGCGTGATCGACAAAATTGAGTGGAGCCGCTTCTAGTACGCCTCCAGAACAACCTCACGACCAAGGATGATCGATACAATGAAACCTTTTTCAACACTACTGATTAAGCTGCTGGGCCTGTATCTGGGCTTGAACCCTCTTTTGGCTGTTACGCCGTTGCTGTTCAGCGCCAACGTCCATGAGTTCTGGACAGATGAATGGCGTCCAGTGTTCATCGCTACACTGGCCATTCCTATGATTGCAGGCTTGCTGTTATGGTATTTTGCCAGCGCGATTGCTAGCCGTCTGCATGACGATACCGCCACAACTCCGGCCATTCATGACGATGATCTGGTGCGCGCCGGAAGCTTTCTGATCGGCATGTATCTGTTTATCCAGCACCTTGGTCTGGTCATTAACCGCTATACCACCACCGGCGAGCTTTCCTATGGCTCCCTGCTGGTGGTGATCTTGAGTATTCTGATACTGCTGGGCCAAAGCGGTTTGCTGCGGATTTATCGGTGGGTAAAATACCTGGGCTTGCGTAAGCAATCGGTGGATCATCACTGAAACTCCTGTGCGCTGCGTGTATAATCGTGCAATCTTTTTGCAACTGTCACTTACACCAAGAGCACGCTGCGTTACATGTCTGATAATACTGAAAATACCACGGGTTATGTGAATCGACGTTTTTCCATTGCCCCGATGATGGACTGGACTGATACCCACTGCCGTTCCTTCCATCGTCTGATGTCACAACACGCCCTGCTCTATACCGAAATGGTGACCACCGGTGCGCTGATTCATGGCCACCGTGAGCGTTTTCTGCGTTACAGCGCTGATGAGCATCCTGTCGCCTTGCAGCTGGGTGGCAGCAATCCCGAAGAGCTGGCACTCTGCGCCCGTATGGCAGAGGATCATGGTTATGATGAGGTCAACCTGAATGTCGGCTGCCCCAGTGACCGGGTACAGAATAATATGATCGGTGCCTGTCTGATGGAGCATCCTCAGCGGGTGGCGGAGTGTCTTGCCAGGATGCAGGATGCTGTGCGCATTCCGGTGACAATCAAGCATCGCCTTGGTATTGATGAGCTGGACAGTCAGGAGTATCTCCTGAGCTTCATCGAACAGGTGCGCCAGAGTGGCTGTCAGACGTTTATCGTTCATGCGCGCAAGGCCATTCTGCAAGGTCTTAACCCGAAGCAGAACCGCGAGATACCGCCGCTCTGTTATGACCGGGTGTATGACGTCAAACAAACGTTTCCAGACTTGGAAATTATCATCAATGGCGGTATAACAACTCTGGATGATTGTATTACGCACTTGCAGCACGTCGATGGTGTAATGATTGGTCGGGAAGCCTATCAAAACCCCTATCCACTCCTCAGTGAGGTGGATGCCCGACTGTTTGATGACCACCATCCAATAGCGTCGCGTGTGGAGATAGCACAAGCCTTTATTCCCTACATAGAAACACAGGTTGCGCTCGGTGCCCCTTTGTATGCCATCACCAAGCACCTGCTCGGTCTGTTTCATGGTCAGCGCGGCGGTAAGCAGTTCCGCCGCCATATCAGTGAAAATGGCCACCAGAAAACTGCCGGGCCTGAGGTATTTCAACAGGCACTTGAATTTGTCACAGGATAAGGAAGTAACGATGGACCAGCTTGAACAACTGAAACAGATTACCAGCGTGGTTGCGGATACCGGCGATATCGAAGCGATTGCCCGATTCAAGCCGGTGGATGCCACCACCAACCCATCACTGATGCTGAAAGCAGCGCAGGACCCCAAGTATGCACATTTGTTGCAACAGGCCAAGCAGCAGGCGCTGGCCGTTGACGGCTCTAATGCTGAACAGCTGCAGCGTATGACCGACCACCTGGCGGTCTTGCTCGGGAGTGAAATCAGTCAGATGATTCCCGGACGCATTTCCACCGAAGTGGATGCACGCCTGTCTTTTGACACTCAGGCAACGCTGAGCAAGGCACGCCAGCTGATTGAGATGTATGCCAAACTGGGTGTGGGGCGTGAACGTGTTCTGATCAAGATTGCATCCACCTGGGAAGGCATCCGCGCTGCCGAAGTACTGGAAAAAGAAGGGATTCAGTGCAACCTGACACTGCTGTTTGGTTTCAGCCAGGCCAAAGCCTGTGCAGATGCCGGGGTGTTTCTGATTTCACCTTTTGTGGGCCGCATCCTGGACTGGCACAAGGCACGCTATCCGGAGCAGAATTTCAGTGGCGATCTGGACCCGGGTGTTGCCTCGGTCAGCCGCATCTACCGCTATTACAAAACCCATGCGTACAACACGGTGGTGATGGGTGCCAGCTTCCGTAACATTGATGAGATACGCGCTCTGGCAGGCTGTGACCGCTTAACCATCAGTCCGGCATTAATGCAGGAACTGGCGGAGTCGCAAGCGCCGCTGGTACGTCGTCTGGATGCGGAACAGTGTTCATCAGATGACGCAAAGCAGCCTGTCGACGAAGTTGCCTTCCGCTGGCAGATGAACGAAGATGCCATGGCGACCGAGAAACTGGCCGAAGGTATTCGTAACTTTGCTCAGGATCAGGTCAAACTGGAAACACTGCTGAGTCAGATCTGACCTGCAGCGCGTCAGGAACAGCTTTCAAGGGTCTCAACCAGATCCTTGAAAGCACTGCGGTTGCCTTCGTTCAGATCTATCAGGACCTTGTGGGCGTGAATGATACGCTTGCGCACATCATCCTCAGACTCCAGCACAAAGGGCACCTGCTTCAGGTCTTTTACACTGGTGGGCAAGAAGTCGAGCAGTAAAAAGACCTGATCGAAGCCCATCGCTAACAGAATCTGTGTGATATCCGGATTGGTGGACACCAGCGTAGGCTTTGGCATGTCACGCTCACTGCATTTGATTGCCAGTTTGGCAACCAGCCCCAGCGAGGTACTGTCGATATTGGTTGTTTCTGTCAGGTCGATCAGCGTATCTTTGATCGCTTCGTTGGAAAGACACTGCTCAAGGTGCTTGTCGATGGTGGAACAGAGCGTTAAACGCACTTCTCCGACAAACTTGAGTACATAGTGCCCATCCTGACAGGCATAAAAAATTTCACCGTCACTCATGGTCAGGCTCGAGATACTGTCATAATGGCAACATCATCTGGATGGCTTTCAGCACCAAACTCAAGTTCAGTGGTCAGCTGCTCCGATGATACAAATCCATCTTTCAATTTTCTCAGCAGCAAGGCTTCCTTGTCCGCCAGAGAAGGTTCAGCAATAGTTTCCAGAATCCCATCTGAAAATAACGTCAGGGTGAAATGCTCAGGCAGCACAATTTCACGTTCCTCAAAAACCGGCTTTTCAAACAAGCCAACCGGCATACCACGACCTTGCAGAAACTCTGCATGTCCCGCTGTACTCAGTACAGGCATGGGATGATGTCCACCCACTGCATAGGTGAGCGTCGAATTACGGTTATCCAGCAACCCGACAAACATCGTCATGTGCTTGCCCATACGCGTCAACAGAATTTCCTGATTGATACGGTTCAGGGTCGCCGAGGGTGACAACAGGTCAAAACTTGAGTGTCTGCGGTAGTTACGTACCAGACGCCCCGTCAGATTCTTGAGCAGGACCGTTACCAGTGCAGACGAAGCGCCATGACCTGACACATCGGCCAAATAGAACATGGTCTGATGGTCATTGATCTGAATTGCATCGACAAAGTCACCGCTGAGCAGCAGCGAAGGTGTCAGGGTATATTCGAATTTCAAACCGTTGATCACCTGCTCTCGTGGAGGCAGCAGGTTTTGCTGCACGTGCTGGGCGGCATGATGATCTGAGCGGAGTTCATCCAGACTGCGTTCGAGAGACTCACGTAAACGCCCGGCATCTTCAATATAGGCTGCCCGGCTGATTTGACGCTGCATTGAGGTCACAAACGCATCGGTATTATCAAACAATTCACTACACAAGAATACATCATCTGCACCGGCACGCAACGCCTGACGCAATGCGGTCGAACTATCCTGCGGAATCAGGGCGACTACCGGTTTTGGGGTCAGACGCGCAGCGAGATGGCGTAAAGTATCGAGATCGACCAGAGACAAATCCAGAATGGCAACCGAGTGTTCACGGCTTTCCAGCAAACTGTATGCAGTGTCGAGATCACGCGCCAACGAGATTTTAAGATTGGGTCTATCGCAGAGTTCGCACAGCTCGATCAGGCGATCTACAGTTTCAGTACATGCAGATACCAGAAGCACATGCTGAAAGATCCGACTCATAAATCACTGAACCTGTTGTTGATTGGATTCATGAGCGGACCTGTTGACAACACGGGTTTCAAGAGACTTTAGAAATCCGATTCATCAAATCGAACTTCCATCTCACCATCATTGATGAGGTATTCCCGACGTTGCAGGTAAGCATCACGAATGAATACATAACGATCACCGCTGATAATACGCTCAGCATTCATCAGCTGTGAACGCGTATCGATCAGGCGGACAGCACGTAATGAATTACGGACAGCACGGTCATCCACATAGGTAACCGGGTCCAGGTACCAGTCCGGCACCATGCCGACTGTATCGCGAACGGTACTCGGTCCAAAGAGTGGCAGTACAACATAGGGACCTGAAGACACACCCCAATAGCCCAATGTCTGACCAAAGTCTTCGTTGTTCTTGGGGATTCCCATCGGGGTTGCCACATCGATCAGACCACCAATACCAAAAGTGGTATTGAAGGTTATACGGGAAAAATCTTCCAGCGCATTATGAACCTTGCCTTGCAGCAGGTTGTTGATCATGGTGCGCACATCTCTGAGATTTTCAAAGAAATTGTTCACGCCTGTCTGGGCAATTTCCGGAGTGACGTAGCGATAACCCTGAGTCACCGGTTTTACGATGGCACGATCCAGACCATCGTTAAAAGAAAACATTGCGCGGTTAAACCCTTCCCAGGGATCATTTTCCTGTTGAGCCTGAGCAGCCGTAACAGACAACGACATGACAACACTCGCGGTAAACGCAACTTTTCTCAAGGATTTAGACAGCATTTCATTTCCTATATTCTGCCAGAGATGCGAAGCTAATGAGGTCTATTGTAGTCATTGATGCGCTGCGAATAAAGCGGATTAAGTTTATAATTGAAACAAAACCAACTGACAGGGATGCTTGCATGAGCCACCTTTTGATCAAAAACGCCAAAATTGTCAACGAAGGTCGTATCAGCGATGCGGATGTATTGATTCAAGGGGAACGAATCGAGAAGATTGCCGACTTTATCAGTCCGCCGATCGACTGCGAGGTACTGGATGCCAGCGGCAAGTATCTGTTACCCGGCATGATTGACGATCAAGTGCATTTTCGTGAACCTGGCGTGACCTATAAAGGCGATATCTATACTGAATCGCGCGCTGCCGTGGCCGGTGGTATCACCAGCTATATGGAGATGCCGAATGTCAAACCGCCTACCCTGACAATTGAAGCCCTGGAAGACAAGTTTGCCCTTGCCGGGCAAAAATCCATCGCCAACTACTCATTCTATATGGGCGCTTCCAATGACAACCTTGAGCAGATCAAGCGTCTGGACAAAAACCAGGCCTGTGGTGTCAAGGTATTTATGGGTGCATCGACCGGCAATATGCTGGTCGACAACATTCAGGCGCTGGAGGGCATTTTTCGTGAAGCCCCGTCTATTGTTGTGACGCACTGTGAGGACTCCCCCACTATTCTGGCCAACGAAGCAAAATACCGTGCTGAATATGGTGAGCAGATACCGGTGATGTATCATCCGGAGATACGTTCACGCGAGGCTTGCCTGAAGTCTTCGACGCTGGCGGTGGGGCTGGCCAGGCAGTTTGGTACCCAGTTGCATGTACTGCATTTGACTACGGCCGATGAACTGTCACTGTTCACCCCCGGCCCGGTCAGTGGCAAGCAGATTACCCTGGAAGCCTGTGTACATCATCTGTTTTTCAGCAGCGACGACTATGCCCGCCTGGGCAATCAGATCAAATGTAACCCGGCCATCAAGTCCCTGACAGATCGCGAAGCCCTGCTGCGTGCAGTCAATGAGGACATCATCGACATCATCGCCACGGATCACGCGCCGCATACCTGGGAAGAAAAACAGGCCGAAAGTTATTTTAACGCACCTGCCGGGTTACCTCTGGTACAACACGCCCTGCCGAGCCTGCTGGAACACTATCACAACGGCATTTTCACGCTGGAGCGGATTGTGCAGAAGGTCTGTCATAATGTTGCCGAGCGTTACAAAATTGCCGACCGTGGCTACCTGCGTGAAGGCTATTTCGCCGATATGGTTCTGGTTGATCTGCATAAGCCCTTTACCGTGACGCGCAACAACATCCTGTATAAGTGCGGCTGGTCTCCTTTTGAGCACTATCAGTTCCGCAGCAGCATTGATACAACACTGGTAAATGGCCGGATTGTCTATCGAGAAGGGCAAATTCAGGAACCCGGCGTGACCGGGCAGCGTCTGGCATTTAGTCGCTGAGCAGTAAACGTTCCTTGGCGCAGCGACTGAGCTTTTTCAGCGCTGCCTCGCGTTTGAGTGCGCTGCTACGATCCGGATGACTTTCCTGCCACACCAGAGTGACCGGTCGACGGCCACGGGTATAGCGCGCGCCCAGACGATCACAGTTGTTATGTTGATCCAACCGGCGTTGCAGGTCAGTGGTAATACCGGTGTAAAGCGACTGGTCAGCACAGCGCAGCATGTAGACATACCATTCATTCATGCGCGCATCATGCCAGAAATTACCGCACAGCGGTATCAGGCGTCCTGCCCGAACCAGCTGAGCTGAGATTGCAGCGCAACCACTTCACCCACAATAATGATTGCCGGTGCTTCCAGCTGCGCCTCAGCCTGCTGTGCCACGATGGTCTGCAGCTGCCCGGTCAACACCCGCTGCTGAGGCGATGTGCCCTGAGACACGATGGCAATGGGTGTATCAGCCGGTTTACCCTGCTCCAGCAAACCCTGAACCAGCAGCTCAAGCGTATGCAGTCCCATGTAAAACACGATGGTTTGATTCGGTTGTACCAGCTCGGCAAAATTCAGATCACTGGTGCGGTTTTTCAGCTGTCCGGTCACAAATTTGACGGATTGGGCATAGTTCCGGTGGGTCAGCGGGATACCGCCGTAGGTTGAACAGGCACTGGCGGCTGTAATACCGGGCACCACCTGAAACGGGATACCGGCAGCCTTGAGCTGCTCCAGCTCTTCCCCGCCCCGGCCGAAGATAAATGGATCACCACCTTTCAGGCGGACAACACGGCGTCCTGCCTGCGCATGTTCAATCAGGAGTTGATTGATATCCTGCTGTGGCACGGCATGATGATCGCGTTTTTTACCGACATAGATCATATCGGCATCGCGGCGGCACAACTCCAGCACCTCGTCGGATACCAGACGGTCGTACAGCACCACATCCGCCTGCTGCATCAGCCGCAGGGCTTTGAAAGTCAGCAGTTCCGGATCACCCGGCCCCGCACCGACCAGATAGACCTCACCTGTCTGACTGTCGCCTGAACCCGCCTGTATCTGTTCCAGCAACAAGGACTCCGCTTCGGCATCCCGTCCGGCAAAGACCCGCTCGGCAACCTGCCCATTGAGCACTTTTTCCCAGAAAACACGGCGTTCATTCACCGAACTGAAACGCGCTTTTACCTGATCACGCAGCCGTCCGACCAGTGCGCCCAGGCGACTGAAGCTGACCGGGATCTGGCTTTCCAGACGTGAGCGCAGAATACGCGCCAGGACCGGCGACTGACCGCCAGAGCTGATACCGATTACGATCGGGGAACGATCCACAATCGCCGGAAAGATAAAGGTGCAGAGCGGCGGATTATCGACCACATTCACCGGCACATTGACGGCCACGGCATCATGATGCACCTGCTCATTCAGCGGCTCATCATCCGTTGCCGCCAGCACCAGCGTTTTCTGCTGCAGCAGCCCGGCATGATAGTCACCGATTAACGCTTGCCCCTGATGTGCATTCAGCAGCGCCAGCAGCTCTGGATGGATCTGGTGTGCCACCACCGTCAGCCGGGCACCTGCCCGACTCAACAGCCGGGCTTTGCGCAGCGCGACATCACCACCGCCGACCAGCAGTACTTCACGTCCCTTGAGATCAAAAAACAGTGGCAAGTATTCCATACGGAGAGTCCTGATGCGGTTCAGCGAGGGCGTAACGGAATGCTGGAGGCAGCGTGCAGCCCACACTCACGGTTTTCCGGATTTTCCCACCACCAGCGACCGGCACGTACATCTTCACCCACGCTGATCGCACGGGTACAGGGCGCACAGCCAATACTGGGGTAATGGCGATCATGCAGTTCATTGTAGGGCACGTTGAAATGCCGCAGATAGGCCCAGATCTCTTTGGTACTCCAGTCCGCCAGCGGATTGAGCTTCTGCAAACCGTTGGCCGCATCCCATTCGGAAAACGCTACCGTATCACGCGTCACCGACTGTTCCCGCCGCAACCCGGTGATCCAGGCGGCACGGCCTGTCAGGGCACGCTTGAGCGGTTCAAGTTTGCGCACGCCACAACAGGCTTTACGCAATTCCTGAGACTGATAAAAAGCATTGATGCCCTGCTCACGCACATAGGCTTCCACGGCAGCGGCTTCGGGATAGTACACATCAACCTGTAACTGCGGGTAATGCTCTGTCACGCGTGCCAGCAGAGTCAGGGTTTCCTCAGGCAAACGACCGGTATCCAGCACAAACTGGCTGATATCCGGAAGATAGCGTGCCAGCAGGTCAGCCAGCACCATATCTTCGGCACCCAGACTGTTGGCCAGCACCAGATTACCCTGATACTGCGCAGTTGCTTCACGCAGCTGAGTCACCACCTGATCGATTTTCTGCTGCAGCTCGGGAGTCAATTGATCAGACATGTGATCACCTTATACCGTGGATTCAGAATGTTGACGATACACCGGGCGTGGATCATCAGCGGCACCCTGATAACGTACAGAAATCTCACTGAATGCTTTCAGGGTATCCGGGCTGTAGCGATCATCTGCCAGACTGAACGCATTGAAACCGCAACGTTCCATATAGCCCAACTGATCACGCCCCACATTACCAACTGCTCTGAGTTCACCTTCATAGCCCAGACGGCGTATCTGACGGGCAAGACTGTAGCCACGACCATCACGGAACACCGGGAATTCAACGGCAATCAGCGTCACTCGGGCAAGCCAAGGCTGCAACTGGGCAACGCTATGGTCACCATTGATTTGCACCCCTAACGCAGCCGGATTCAGCGCGGCGGCTGCATCCAGCTGTTCAATCGGCACCAGCAGAGCGTCTACACCTGTCGCCAGCGCTTCCAGTGTCTCGCCCTCTTGTGGCTGAATCAGCGTCCAGCGATCGGCAGCAGGCTGACGATTAATGAGCAGAGGCATAGACTTTCTCCTTAAACGGGGTCAAACCGACACGACGCACGGTATCCAGAAAACGTTCTTCGTCTGTGCGTTGTTCAACATAGGTTTCCAGAATTTTACGCAAGACAGCAGGTACTTCATCGGCCGCAACCGCTTTACCCAGCACCTTGCCGAGAGACGCATCCTCACGACCAGAGCCACCCAGTGTAATCTGGTACCAGTCTTCACCCTTTTTGTCGACGCCCAGAATACCGATATGGCCAACATGATGGTGACCACAGGCATTGATACAACCCGACATATTCAACTGGATATCGCCCAGATCATAGAGATAATCCAGATTATCAAACTCGGCGTTGATCGCATCGGAGATATTCAGTGTCTTGGCATTGGCCAGCGCGCAGAAGTCAAATCCCGGGCAGACAATCATATCTGTCAGGGTGTTGATATTGGCGCGTGCCAGATTATATTCGGTCAGCACGGTCCACACGGCATAGAGATCGTCCTGGCGCACTTCAGCCAGTACCAGGTTCTGATCGTGGGTTGAGCGGATTTCAGCAAAGCTGTACTGCTCTGCCAGCTCAGCGACCACATCCATCTGGCGATCGGTAATATCCCCTGGAGCACCCAGCAGTGGCTTCAGTGATACCACCACGCAGCGATATCCGCTGACCTTGTGTGCACGGGTATTGCGCTCGAACCAGACCTTAAAGTCGCTGTCTGACTGCAGCTGCTGTTGCAACGCAGGGGATTCGGCAGGTAACGCCTCATAGGGATGAGGCTGGAAAAAGCCCTTTACTCGCGCAATTTCAGCATCCGTCAGACGCAATTCGGTATCCCGGGTATGTTGCCACTCAGCTTCCACCTGATCGCGGAACGCATCCACGCCCATGGCTTCAACCAGAATCTTGATACGGGCCTTGTACTTGTTGTCACGACGACCGTTCAGGTTATAGACCCGCAAAATCGCGTCCAGATAGGACAACAGATCCTGCTTGGGCAGGAATTCACGGATCACTTTACCTATCACCGGGGTCCGTCCCAGACCACCACCGACCAGCACTTCAAAGCCGATGTCCCCCTCAGCATTACGCACCAGGTGCAAACCTATATCATGCACTTGACTGGCGGCCCGGTCTTCAGCACTGCCGGTCACCGCAATTTTGAATTTGCGTGGCAGATAGGCAAATTCCGGATGCAGAGTCGACCACTGACGAATGATTTCACACCAGGGCCGTGGATCTTCCAGCTCGTCCGGTGTCACTCCGGCAAAGTGATCTGTGGTGGTGTTACGGATACAGTTACCTGAGGTCTGGATGGCATGCATCTGTACCTGCGCCAGCTCTGCCAGAATATCCGGCACCTCTTCCAGCTTCGGCCAGTTGAACTGAATATTGGTACGCGTGGTGAAATGCCCATAGCCCTTGTCATAGGTACGGGCAATATGGGCCAGTTTGCGCAGCTGGTTAGCCGACATCAGGCCATACGGAATGGCAACACGCAACATGGGCGCCTGACGCTGAATATACAAGCCATTCATCAGACGCAAGGCCAGAAACTCATCATCAGACAAGTCTCCGGCCAGGTAGCGTCGGGTTTGATCGCGGAACTGTTCGACACGCTCATCAACAATCTGCTGATCGACAGTGTTATATTGATACATCGCTTAGCTTTCCCCTGACACCTGCAATTCAGGCGATGGTATTGACAGATGGGCGCAGTCTACTCTGAATGCAATATAACTTAAAATACTAATTATGAATTTTGTTATAATTAAAACACATTTAACCCACCTGACTCTCCGTCTGCTGGCCTGACAGGTCGATCTCAATCCAGCCAGCCTGCTCACGAACAGGCCAGCAGCGAATGCGCATGTTCGGATCTTCAAGACACTGTCCATCTGCCAGACTGAAGTGCTGTTTGTAAAGCGGCGATGCCACAGACCACTGCCCGTCACTTTCACAGAGCAATCCATGCGCCAGCACTTCGGCACCGGAGAAAGGGTCTCGGTGTGAAACAGCATAATAGGCAGGCTGTTGATCCGGCAACCAGAACAGCGCTACTGGCTGAGTCTCAACCAGTACCGCTACGCCTGAGCCGGCAACCAGATCCTCGGTGCGACACACCGGCAGCCAGGATGATTTCAGGTTAATCACCGCATTCATGCCACTTCCTCCTCGGTCAGGTTACGTGCCGGAATCCGCTGACCCCGCTCTTCAATCAACTGAATACGTGCGCGTCTGGGTTCACTGGCATTCACATAGCTGCGGAAACGCTTGCGCTTCTGCGGGTCTTCAACAGCGGTTTTCCATTCGCACTGATAGCTGTCCACCACATGCTGCATACGTGCCTCCAGTTCCTCGGCCAGCCCCAGACTGTCGTTCATCACCACCGCCTGAAGGTAGCTCAAGCCACCCTCCAGGTTTTCCATCCAGACAGATGTACGCTGCAGGCGATCAGCGGTGTAGACATAAAACATCAACAGGCGGTCGATATAACGGATCAGGGTTTCATCATCCAGATCGGTCGCAAACAGATCGGCATGACGCGGCTTCATGCCACCATTACCACACACATACAGGTTCCAGCCTTTTTCAGTGGCAATGACCCCGACATCCTTGCTCTGGGCTTCGGCACATTCACGGGTACAGCCGGAAACGGCCATCTTGACCTTATGCGGTGTCCTCAAGCCCTTGTAACGATTCTCCAGGCGTATCGCCATACTCATGCTGTCCTGTACCCCATAACGACACCAGGTATCACCGATACAGGATTTGACCGTACGCAGCGACTTGCCATAGGCGTGCCCTGTTTCGAAGCCGGCTGCAATCAACTCTTCCCAGATCAGCGGTAACTCATCCAGGGTGGCGCCAAACAGGTCGATGCGCTGGCCACCGGTGATTTTGGTATAGAGGTCGTATTTGCGCCCTACTTCACCCAGGCTGATCAACATCTGCGGGGTGATCTCTCCACCGGGAATACGCGGTACGACAGAATAGGTGCCATTTTTCTGCATATTCGCCATAAAGGTGTCATTCGTGTCCTGCAAGGCGACATGTGCGGGCTCGTGAACATGCTCGTTCCAGACGCTGGCCAGAATGGATGCGACAGCGGGTTTGCAAACCTCACAACCACCGCCTTTGCCATAGCGTTGCAGCAGATCGGCAAAGCTGTGTATCTCTTCCACCCGAATCAGATGAAACAGCTCCTGACGGGTATAGGCAAAGTGCTCACAGATCGATTTGTCGACCTGAACCCCTCGCTTCTCCAGCTCGGCATCCAGTACATTTTTCACCATCGCCGAACAACCACCACAACCGGTTGCCGCCCGTGTCATCTGCTTCAGGTCCGCCATGGAAACGGCGCCGTCATTCATCGCCTCGCAAATGTCGCCTTTGGTCACGTTGTGGCAGGAACAGAGTGTCGCTTCCTGTGGCAGTGAGGCAACACCCAGTACCGGCTCTGCTCCCGCAACGGCAGGCAGAATCAATGTTTCCGGATACTCCGGCAACACAATGGCGTTCAAGGCATACTGCAACAGCGTGTCATAGTAACTGTTATCGCCGATCAGGATCGCACCCAGCAGATGCTGACCATCGGCAGACACCACCAGACGCCGATACACACCTGACAGCTCATCCGCATAGCGGTAGTTCAATGCCCCCGGTGTAAGGCCCTGGGCATCACCGATCGAACCCACATCAACACCCAGCAGCTTCAGCTTGGTGGACATATCTGCCCCACTGAAACGGGTCCCGACATCACCACTGAGGTGGGCGACAGCGACCCGAGCCATGGTATATCCGGGTGCCACCAGGCCAAACTGCTGTTGATTCCAGATTGCGCACTCGCCTATGGCATAAATCGAGGGGTCACTGGTGCGACACTGGCTGTCAATCTGAATGCCACCACGTTCGCCCAGTACCAGTCCGGCCTCTGCGGCCAACCGGTCCTGCGGACGGATACCTGCCGAAAACACGATCAGATCGGTTTCCAGATAGCTTTCATCACTGAAACACATTTTCAGGCGTTGCGTATCACCACTGACAATGGCCTGAGTGGCCTTATCGGTATGTACCTGCACACCCAGCGCTTCGATCTTGCGCCGCAGCAGCTCGCCAGCCTGAGTATCCAGTTGCACCGGCATCAGTCGTGGCGCGAATTCCACCACATGCGCTTCCAGACCGAGTTTGGTCAGTGCATGCGCTGCCTCCAGGCCGAGCAACCCACCACCCACCACAACACCACGTTGGGCACCCTGCGCACTTTCCCGAATCGCATCCAGATCTTCCAGCGTCCGGTACACCAGACAATGTGGCTGCTCCCGTCCGGGAATAGGTGGCACAAACGGATAGGAACCGGTCGCCAGCACCAGGGCGTCATAGGCATACTCCCCCTGGGCGGTAATCACTCGACGCCTGTCACGATCCAGCCGGATCACGGGTTCTGCCAGATGCAATGCAATCGAGTGCCGGGTGTAAAAGTCTGGCTCACCCAGTTGCAGGTGTGTGGCATCCGGATGATCAAAATATTCCGACAGATGCACACGGTCGTAAGCGCGGCAAGGCTCCTCGGCGAAAACGCTCACCTGATACTCGTCAGCGACCGATGACGCCATCAGCTGCTCGACAAAATGATGGCCAACCATACCATTGCCAATGACTACAAGTTGCTTTTTCATGTTATGACCTCTTAAACCCGTAATGACTTGCTGGAACATCAGGCCTGCGCCGCCTTCCGTGCCACTGGGGACGCCTCTGCTTTACGCGCGGCACTCAGCGGCTCAACCTTGCGTTGTTTCTCATACAGGAAACGCAACACTTCGCGGCGATAGCGGTTGTATTTCGGGTCATCCGCAAGTTCAATGCGATTGCGCGGCTTGGGCAAGTCAATCTCCAGCACTTCACCAATCGTGGCTTCCGGCCCATTGGTCATCATGACAATCCGGTCCGACAGCAACACCGCCTCATCAACATCATGGGTAATCATAATGATGGTACTGTTGATCTCTGACTGGATTTTCATCACCTCATCCTGAAGGTGTGCCCGCGTCAGCGCGTCCAGTGCACCAAACGGCTCATCCAGCAGCAGCACTTTGGGTTCCATCGCCAGCGCACGGGCGATGCCGACACGCTGCTTCATCCCGCCGGAGATCTCTGCCGGGCGCTTGTCCAGTGCATGTGACATATGCACCATTTCCAGACTGCGCAGAATCCACTCATGACGCTGCGCTGCTGTTTTGGTTTTACGGAAGGTTTTGTTGACCGCCAAGGCCACGTTTTCATAGACCGTCAACCAGGGCAGTAATGAGTGGTTCTGAAACACCACACTCCGGTCAGGACCTGGTGCATTCACCTCTTTACCATCCAGAATCACCGCACCTTTGCTGGAAGGCAGCAGTCCCGCCACGATGTTCAACACTGTTGATTTGCCACACCCTGAGTGACCTATGATGGAGATGTATTCACCCTTTTCGATATTCAGGTTGACATCTTTTAACACGCAGCTGGCTTTATGGCCTGTGCCAAAGGTTTTGCTGACACCTTCAATTGCTAGATAATGCTTAGACATACTGTTGACCTCTCACTGTCTGTTAATGCTGTCTGACCCGTTACTGAGCGGAGGTACCGCGCGTAACCAGGACGGAAATGAAGCCGATCATGCGATCCAGCAGGAATCCGACCACTCCGACATACACCAGGGCCAGAACGATGTCGCTGATCATCGAGGCATTCCAGGCATCCCAGATAAAGAAGCCGATACCGACACCGCCAATCAGCATTTCAGCCGCCACAATTGCCAGCCAGGACAGGCCGATACCGATGCGCAGTCCGGTGAAGATGTAGGGCGCAGCCGCTGGCAGCATGATTTTGACAAAGTACTCATAGCCATTCAGTGACAGCACTCGGGATACATTGCGATAGTCCTCGGGAATGTTGCGTATCCCGACAGAGGTGTTGATGATGATCGGCCAAATGGCAGTAATAAAAATCACGAAAATGGCTGACGGGTTGCTGTCCTGAAAAGCGGCCAGCGAAATCGGCAACCAGGCCAGTGGCGGTACCGTCCGCAAAATCTGGAAAATCGGGTCCAGACCACGCATCGCCCAGGTGGATTGCCCCACCAGCACTCCCAGACTGATGCCAGCGACCACCGCCAAACTATAGCCATAAGCGACTCGCTCAAGGCTGGCGAGAATCTGCCAACCCATACCCACATCGGTACCGCCATGATTGTAAAAGGGGTTGACGATCAACTCCCAGGTATCAGACACCACCTTTGAGGGTGATGGCAAAGCGGCACCGGGGGCCGCGGTCATCCATTCCCAGATCAGAATGAACAGGCCACCAATGATCAGTGCGGGTAATACATTTTTCAAAAAACCATCGCCCAGGGGCTTCAGTTGACGAGTGACTTTTTGCAGCACTCCCGACACTTCAACACCACCGGAGCGGAAACTGTATTGAGTTCTTGCTGTCATGTTCTATTCTCCTGCATGAACGCGATTCAGATACGCTTGATTGTCAGACTGTCGAGATAAGCCTGAGGGTTTTCGGGATCAAACACCTTGCCATCGAAGAAGGTTTCCACCCCGCGTGAGCTGCTTTCAGGGATATCACTGGCATCCACACCCAACTCTAGGGCCGCTACACGCCAGAGGTCTTCCCGGTTGACCTGCTCAATCAAGGAGGTAGTGTCGAGTGTGGTTGGCAGATAGCCCCAGCGCTGATTTTCGGTCAGGAACCAGAGATCATGGCTTTTGAAGGGGTAAGACGCCTGGTCTTTCCAGTAACGCATCTGATCAGGATGGTTCTCGACCACCTTGCCAGTGCCATAATCAAAATTGCCTTCCATGCGATCGACAATGTCGTCAAACGGCGCATGAATCCAGCGACGACGTGAGCAGATCTGCGCCACTTCACGACGATTCTCCGGTTGCTCGCAGAAAATCTGCGCTTCCATTATCGCTTTCAGCAGTGCTTTGGTTGAGTTGGGGTTGGCATCCACATAATCGGCACGCATGGCAAACGCCTTTTCCGGATGGTTATGCCAGAGTTCGCCGGTAGTATTGGCGGTGTAACCAATGCCCTGATTGATCAGTTGCTGGTTCCAGGGTTCACAGACACAAAAGGTATCCATGCTGCCGACTCGCATATTGGCGACCATTTGTGCCGGCGGCACTACAATCGTGGAGATATCACGATCCGGGTCTATTCCACCGGCCGCCAGCCAGTAACGGATCCACATATCATGGGTCCCACCCGGGAAGGTCATGGCAGCGTTCACGGGTGCGCCACCAGAGCGTTTGTCAGACAGCGCCTGTCCGAATGCTGACGTGTCCAGACCCACCTTCAAATCGTTGTATTCCCGACCAACCGAAATGCACTGACCTGCCAGATTCAAGCGCGCAAGAATATACATAGGCACAGGTACGTTATTCGGCGTCATCGCACCAGAGGCGATCAAATACGGCATAGGGGTGAGAATATGCGCACCGTCGATACCGTTGCGCTGAGACCCCAGTACCAGATTATCGCGTGTAGTCCCCCAGGAAGACTGTTTCAGCACATCCACATCAGTCATGCCATGCTTGGCAAAAAAACCTTTTTCCAGTGCGACAAATAAGGGAGCGGCATCGGTCAGGGCAATAAAGCCCAACTTGGCAGAACGGGTTTCCAGTGGACCATTGCTGGCCGCCTGAGCCTGACCAGGCCAGATCCCTCCCAGAGTTGCCGCCCCGGCGACAGCCGCCAGGCCGCCGATGAAACGGCGACGATCCGGGTTACTGGGCTGAGTTTCAAGCAGCGAGTGATAATATCGTTTCATGTGATACTCCTTGGCGGCCCGGTCTTGCTGTGCAGGCCCTGAAAGAAACCAAAAAAAAACGGCGTCACCTCAGATCATCCGTAAACGAATGTGAGGTGGACGCCGTTGTCCAAATTCTTGCTATTAACAGTTTGCCCCGCAGGGCCGGTACTCATGAAGGATAAAGCAGTTATTGTGCCAACAATAAAAAATAAAATATGAATCAACCTTTTAGCTGAAAAATCTGTTTTCAGGCAGGGGGATCTGCCCCGCACTGACGCACTCATCTTGTGCAGCGCGCACTGAAATAACTCACAGATTCAGGGGAATTATAGTGACCGATGCTAACGCAGCAGCATCCGGGTTCGGTCAATAATCAGCTCGGCAACATCCTGCAGACGCAGGTTTTGCTCCATGGCTGACTGGCGCAACTGGCGATAAGCTTCAGCCTCAGTCAGACCCTGATATTCCATCAGCAGTCCTTTCGCTCGCTCCAGCACCTTGCGCTCAGTCAGGGCCTGCCGAGCCTGCTGCAGCTCATCACTGACGACCTGCAAACGTACGGACTGAGCCTGCAGCAGATCGTATACCGAACGCCCTGCAGTTGGCTCTGCCAATTGCACACTATCAGTCAAATAACGCAACGAGGCAGACTCAGCTGTTTCACCTGCAAGACTATCGAGCATAAAACGGTGTGTCTGCAAATCCTGGCGTGCAGCCTTGAGCTTATGCCGACACAGCTGCAACAGCGCATCTGCCAGACCTTCTTCAATACCTTTCAGCACATCGATACGGCAGGTTGCTACGTCGTACCAGATTTCGCTGAACGCTGACGGAACCGCTTCCTGATGACCTGCCCGTGCCACAATTTGTCGTAACCGGTTCAGTTCCGTGACACAGGTATGCTGCTGCAATGAACGCCAGGCGGACAAAGGCTGGTCCGGGCTGAAATTTTCAAACACTTCAAAACAGCGGGCCTGAGCTTCAATCAGATGTTGCAGTTTCTGCTGATCCTCGGCTGTGAAGTAGCCAGCTGCAAAACCACTGGCGCCCCAGGCACGCTCCTGACCAGCCAGTTCCTTGCCCTGCATGAAGTTAAACTTGGCTACCAGAATACGAGTAATGTCGGGATCAGCAGAGGTATCTGCAGCTTCAAACACCACCGACAGCAAACCGGCAATCAGGGTACTGATCATCTGAGTAAGCTCCGGTGCAGTGATTTGCTGCGTCAGAGCTCTCTGGCGTATAGCGGGTAACGCCTCCAATCCATGCAACACATGCGCCACACAGGTATACAAACGCACATGACCAGACAGATGACAGGCTCCCAGATCCAGCGTCTCCAAACGCTGACGCAGGCGTACTTCCATTTCCTGACATGCCTGCACCTGCTCCAGGCGCTGTGCAGCAAAGCGTGCGCCTGCTGATGCGAGGAACACATTGGACAGCCCTCGCTCTCGTTGCAACAGGTGTACCAGCTGACTGACCTCAGCCACCAGCTCACCAGTCAACAGCAACTGCTCCAGGTTGGCGATCTCACAACGCTTGGATGCCAGCAAAAAATCTTCAGCACTGCGGGTTAACATGCATCACTCCAGATATAACGTCCTGAAGATAGCTGCAAGGTTTATACCAGCCTCAGGAAACCCAGGTTGGCAAACTGACCTCACCCGCGACCGCCACCTGCCAGAGCTGACGACATTGCGATGGCGTGTAGCCCGCTGCCAATAGCCAATGCAGTTTGCTGAAGGCGGCTTCCGGTGTCATGTCCGCAGCCGCCAGAACACCAATGCGATTGAATTCGGCACCGGTAGCATAGCTGCCCTGCTCTACACCGCCCGTCAGGCATTGGCTGACATTGACGACCATGACATCCCGACGCACCAGTTCAGCCAGACACGGCAAAGGCCCGTCCTCAGCCGTGGGTGGATTGCCTGCGCCATAGCTCAGTACCACCAGGCCACGTAAACGCGGCTGCTCCAGCAACCAGTCACACGCCGAGCGCTGAATACCCGGATAGAGCATCAGCATCGCAACGGCCTGTGCATCCAGTTGATCAGGCAGCTGTTGTGGCTGAAAACGGAGATCCGCTGGCGGCAGGTTTGAGGTAACCTGCCAGTCAGGCGCAATTCCCAATTGCAGTAGCGGCTGACAGGCGGGTGAATCAAATGCAGCCATCGCCTGACTGTGCAATTTGCGACTGCGATTACCACGCAGCACCCGATCATGAAAACAGATACTGACCTCATGTAGCTGCCCGGCTGCAGCCAATGCCAGACTGTTACTGACATTCAACAACGCATCACTGCGCGGCCGGGATAACGGAATCTGTGCACCGGTCAGGACAACCGGCTTGTCCACTGCACCCAGCAGGAAGGACAAGGCTGAAGCGGTATACGCCAGCGTATCCGTGCCATGCAGAATGACAAAACCGGCATAGTCATACCAATGCTGCCTGATAAGCCTGGCCAGACGCAGCCAATCGGCTGGCTGAGCAGCCGCACTGTCAATCAGGGGCGTAATTTCATGCCAGTCAAACTCAGGGGTATCACTCCCCAGGCGCTGACGTAATTGTTGTTCCAGACCGGACACAGGTGCATAGCCCTGCCCGGTCTGCTGCATACCAATGGTGCCACCGGCATAAATCACCAGTACCGGATGTATCATGCGACCCTCCCAGAGGCCTCGATTAAAGAAGGCGCCAGCATGGCCTGAGGACTGAGCAAGCGGTCCAGCGTCTCTTCAGTCAACAGTGCTTCTGCCAACACCAGTTCCCGCACGGTTGCACCTGTATGCAGCGCGATAGACGCAATCCGTGATGCCTGACTGTAACCGATATGCGGTACCAGTGCAGTAATCACACCAATACTGTTGTTCAGATGTGCCGCACACCGCTCCGTATCGGCCTGAATTCCGCGAATACAACGCAACTCCAGCATCTCGCACGCCGAGCGCAACATCCGGATAGCATTTAACAGGTTATAGACAATCAGTGGCTCCATCGCATTTAGCTGTAGCTGACCCGCTTCAGCAGCCAGCGTCACCGCCAGATCGCTGGCAATGACCTGGAAGGCGGTCTGGTTCACGGCTTCCGGAATCACCGGATTCACCTTACCCGGCATAATCGAAGAACCGGGCTGCACGGCGGGCAGATGTATTTCGCCCAGGCCGGTACGCGGTCCACTGGAGAGCAAACGCAAGTCATTGGCCAGCTTGCTGAGTTTGATCGCCAGACGCTTCAGCATACCGGAGAAAAACACAAAGGCTCCCATATCTGACGTGGCTTCAATCAGATTGGACGCTGGCACCAGCGGCTTACCGGAAACCTTGGCCAAATGCCGAATGGCCAGGGCGGAATAGTCCGGATGCGCATTCAGACCGGTACCGATGGCAGTACCGCCCAGGTTCACTTCACACAGCAAGGTACAGGCTTCATGCAGGCGGTCAATATCCTCACCCAGTGTTACGGCAAAGGCTTCAAACTCCTGCCCCAGTGTCATAGGCACCGCATCCTGCAACTGAGTGCGCCCCATCTTGACGATACCGGCAAAAGCCTGCCCCTTGTCACGCAACGCATCAATCAGGCTGCTCAGACTGTCAATCAATGGATCCGTGGCACACTGAATGGCGACGCAGGCTGCTGTTGGATAGGCATCATTTGTTGACTGGGAGCGGTTTACATCATCATTGGGATGCAGATACTGATACTCCCCCCGGGCATGCCCCAGACGCGCCAATGCCAGATTGGCGATCACTTCATTGGCATTCATATTGGTTGAAGTGCCTGCACCACCCTGAATCATATCCACCACAAACTGATCATGCAGATGCCCCTGACAGACCTGTTCGCAGGCGGCGATAATCGCCTCCGCCTTATGCGCTGGCAGCAATCCAAGGTCGCGGTTGGCTGCTGCTGCGGCCAGTTTCACCATCGCCAGTGCATTCACCAGTTCCGGAAAATGACTGATCGGTACGCCAGTAATGGTAAAATTATCCAATGCACGTTGAGTCTGAATACCGTACCAGCAGTGTTCAGGCAGGTGTTTATCGCCCAGCAGGTCGTGTTCGGTACGCATTTGCATGATGAGATGTGTCCAATTGTTGTTGTAGGAATTACTCCATTTAAACAACTTTGCATCCTGGGAGCTATTTTGTAACCTGTCGCCCGATGATGCACTATTGCATCTATAGTGCATCAGAGTGCATCATATCGGAGAAATCGCACACCGGTCTAAAACAGGTAGCCATCATGAGTGAAGACTTGACCCGAAATCTGCGGCTGCTGTGCAGCTATTACCGGTCTATTTCCGAGGTCTGTCGACGTCTGGACGTAAACCGTACCCAGTTCAATCGCTACCTCAGTGGCAGCAATCGGCCTTCTGCACACATGATGCAGCGCCTGTGCGATTTCTTTGGCGTGGAAGAGCATGAAATACTGCTGCCCCATCATCAGTTTCAACGCCTGATTGATGTCAGACCCCGACAGCATACTGCCCGGGAACCTCAGCACCCTGAGCAGGAGCACCTGCAACATCTGCAGCAGTTGACCGGACAGTCGCTGGATAAGTATCTGGGCTATTACTTTGAGTACTATCTGTCGATGGCCTGCCCCGGCAATATTCTGCGTACGCTGGTGCATCTGGAAAAACCGGACAAGCAGGTCTATTACCAACGCCTGGAACGACTTCAGGAAGCCCCGGATGAGCGCCCCTATCATGGCATTTATCTGGGTGCTGCCTACCTGCTGACGGACCGGATCTTCCTGGTAGATTACGAATCTCTGACCGGTCAGGAAATCAGCCAGACCATTTTATTCCCCAGCTACAAGAACCGCATTTCCTATTTGTCCGGATTAAAAATCGGAGCCGCTGGCAGTGGCGATCGGATGCCCTGCGCCACCCGCGTGCTGTACGAGTATCTCGGTCATTCGGTTAACAAGCGCCAGGCCCTGAAACGCTGTGGTCTCTATCCGCTGGATACCGAACAGATCGAGCCTTCCCTGAAGCAGGCCCTGATCAACCAACTCGATGATGACGAGTATCATCTGCGCGCCAGACATTTGCACCGCTAACGCTCACCTGCACACCCAAAAGCACCAAACAGGTGCAGACTTAACCCGATGAATAACTGAACACCACAGGTGATTCGGTATTACATACTGTTTTCAGAGACCAATGCTGTTCTGGCATCTTTATTGCTTATTCTCGTTAAACAATTCGATGAATAGCCGGGGTTAACCTGGCAAAGGCAATGGCGCCCGCATCTTCTGACTGCTTCTGGCAGTTCGAGGATGCGGGCTTTTTTTTTGGGAGATTGGCAGCGCATGAAACAACACACCACCTGTCCTTACTGTGGCGTCGGTTGTGGCGTAACCGCGGAACTGGCAGACAATCGCCTGATTGCGGTCAGTGGCGACAGCCAGCATCCAGCTAATTTTGGCCGCTTGTGCATCAAGGGAATGACCCTGCCGGAAACAGTCTCAGCTGATGCGCGCCTGCAATTACCGCGTTTGCATGGACAAGCGATCAGCTGGGATGATGCCATGACCCAACTCAGCCAGGCGATTACCGAAGCGTTAGAAAGCCATGGGCCTGACAGCATCGCATTCTATCTGTCAGGCCAGTTACTGACTGAAGACTACTATGTCGCCAACAAACTGATGAAAGGCTTTCTTGGCTCTGCCCAGGTAGACACCAACTCGCGCCTCTGCATGGCATCGACGGTCGCAGGACACAAGCGTGCCTTTGGTGCCGATGCGGTACCCGGGTGTTATGCGGATATTGAGCTGGCTGACCTGGTGATCCTGGCTGGGTCCAATGCAGCCTGGAATCACCCCATCCTGTATCAGCGTATTCAGACTGCCCGTCAGGCACGGCCGGCGGTAAAAGTGGTCGTTATTGATCCTCGCGCCACTGCCAGCTGTGATATAGCCGACCTGCATCTTGCCTTGCGTCCCGGCACCGATGCCCTGCTGTTCAACGCCCTGCTGGTCTATCTGGCTGATCAGGGCTGCCTCGACCAGCAGTATATTGAGCAGCATACGCAGGGCTTTGATGAAACGCTGCAACAAGCCCGACAAGCCACGCCAAACCTGCAACAGGCTGCGCAACAGACGGATTTGCCCCTTGAGGACCTGACGCGTTTTTGCGAATGGTTTGCCTCTACAGACAAGACCCTGTTTCTGTTTTCACAGGGTATCAACCAGTCCAGCTCAGGCACCGATAAGGTCAACAGCCTGATCAATTGCCATCTGGCCACCGGCCGGGTTGGCAAGCCGGGCAGCTCTCCGCTGTCGTTAACCGGGCAGCCAAATGCCATGGGTGGCCGTGAAGTCGGCGGCCTGGCCAACCAACTGGCCGCCCATATGGATTTCACCCCCGAACATATCGATCGGGTGCGCCGCTTCTGGAATGCTCCCAATATGGCCACCGCGCCTGGACGCAAAGCCATTGATCTGTTTCATGCCGTTGAGCGTGGCGAAATCAAGGTGCTATGGATTATGGGCACCAATCCACTGGTCAGCCTGCCGGATACTGAACGGGTCAAGCGTGCGCTGAAACGCTGCGAGTGGCTGGTGGTCTCTGAACCCATGGCCAGTACCGATACGCTTAACCTTGCAGATCTCTGCCTGCCATCAACAACCTGGGGTGAGAAAAACGGCACAGTGACCAACTCGGAACGCCGCATTTCACGCCAGCAACCGCTGCTCTCCGCCCCAGGCGAGGCGCGGCAGGACTGGCAGATTCTGTGCGACCTGGCACAACGCCTTGGTTTCGGAAATGCCTTCAATTATCAGCACCCGGCAGACATTTTCATCGAACATGCCGCGCTGTCCGGATTCGAAAATCAGGGTAGTCGCTGCTTCGACATCAGCGGCTTAAGCCAGCTGGATCAGCATGCCTACGATCGGCTACAACCCATTCAGTGGCCTGTCACCACTACAACACCCTATGGAACCCAGCGACTGTTCAGCGAAAACCGATTCTATACCCCCTCTGGAAAAGCACACTTTGTCCCTGTTCAGTTTCGTGCGCCCGAACAAACCCTGAATGATAACTACCCGCTACGTTTGAACACCGGCCGTATTCGTGATCAGTGGCATACCATGACACGCACAGGGCGCAGCGAGCGATTGTTCCAGCATCGCAGTGAGCCTTTTATTGATCTGCATCCTCAGGATGCAAGCGCACGCCAGATCAGCACCGGCGATCTGGCACAGGTCGAAAACCAGCAAGGGCGTTATATCGGACGTGTCCGTCTGACCACCGACCAACGCCCAGGCGAAGTATTCATTCCTATGCACTGGAATCATCAATTCAGTGCTCAGGGTCGCTGCAATGCATTAATCCAGCCCGTCACCGATCCGGTTTCAGGACAACCTGAATCAAAACAGGGTGCCGTAGAGGTGCGTCGTTTTCCAGCCCGCTGGCACGGACAACTTCTGACACGCGACAACATCAGTGCACAATTACGTGGTTACTGGAGCCGCCAGCCTCTGGCACCCTGCCAGCAGTACATACTGGCCGAGACAGACTGGCCCGGCGACTGGTCCAACTGGTGCCTGCAGCATCTTGGACAACGTCCCGACGGTTATCTGGAAAACCCGATAACCGGCCAATTTCAGGCCTATGCCACGGAGCAGCAACGCCTGAAATGGTGGCTGCTGATCACCCCCACTTACCAGCCTGCTGATCTGCGGCAGATGGCCGCTCTGTTCGAGTCACCCTCATTGACACCATCACAGCGCGGCCGACTGCTACACGGACTGGATAGCCCGCAACACACGCAGGTGTGCAGTTGCTACCAGGTGGATGAACAGCGTATCCGTGAGGCAATTCAATCCGGTTGCCGCAGCGTTACCGAACTGGGCGACAGGCTGAGCTGCGGCACACGCTGCGGCTCCTGTATTCCCGAACTTAAAGCGCTCTTGGCGCAGGAGGTTGAACATGCAACAGTCGATCTCGACTAGGTTTCCAGGCGAAGTCGCTCTGGTTGGTGCAGGACCTGGCGATCCTGAGCTGATAACTCGCAAAGGCTGGCGCTTGCTCCTGAATGCCGACCTGATTGTCTATGATGCACTGGTCAGCGCCGAACTGATGGCTGAGATACCCGGCCACATCGCTCGCCACTATGTCGGCAAGCGTAAAGGACAGCATTCGCACAGCCAGGCAGACATCTGCCGGTTCCTGGTGCAACAGGCTCGACTGGGCAAACGTGTGGTCCGCTTGAAAGGTGGCGACCCTCTTATTTTTGGCCGTTTGACGGAAGAGCTGGACGCACTGCAAGCCGCAGGTATCCCCTTCACGTTAGTACCCGGCATTACTGCAGCATCCGGTTGTGCCGCCAGTTGCGGCCTTTCGCTGACAGAGCGTGGTATCGCCTCCAGCCTGAGATTTATCACCGCGTCCCACTGTGATCAGCGCAGCGTGCCCTGGGCAGACCTGACGCGACGGGATGAAACCCTGGTGTTCTACATGGGACTGTCACAAGCTTCCAGGATCAGTCAGGAACTACAACGCCATGGCTTACCGGCAGACTGGCCGGTCATGCTGATTGAGCGCGGCACACAGCCGGACCAACGCAGTATTCACACCCATTTGGCGGGATTGCCTCAGGCAGTGGAGATGCACGGCGTACAGGCTCCGGCACTGATCCTGATCGGCCAGGTAGCCAGACAAACACAGGAGAAAGCCCAATCTCAGGCCGCCTGATAAAAGATGTATTTTATTTACATCTTTTATTAAATGCGTCTACAATCCGTTTGAGTGCACGTGCGATCCAGCAGACTTTTGTCCCCCTTAGCTGAAGGATGATCGGATCGCCGTGCACGCTTTTTAATTGACGGAGTACTGACAATGCGGGCGGACCCAACACCCCCTCTGCTGGCCTATGCGTTTCGGCCATTTTTCCTGCTGTGCGCGCTTTACGCCGTACTGTTGATGCTGGGCTGGTCGCTCTGGCTGTCCGGTGTTGTCGAACTGCCGGTACGCTGGCCCGCTATTTACTGGCATAGCCACGAAATGCTGTTTGGATTTGTCACCGCAGCCATTGCCGGATTTTTGCTCACCGCCATGACCAACTGGACCGGAGCACCACCACTCAAGGGCGCAGGGCTGCTGGCGCTGGTACTGCTCTGGCTGGCAGGACGCATCGTTATGGGCCTCTCGGCATGGATCAATCCACTGTGGGTTGCCGCTGTTGATCTGGCATTTCTACCCCTGCTGGCAACCTATGTCGCGCGGATATTGCTAGGTCACGGAAACCGCCGGAACATGATCATGGTGGTGATTCTGGCGCTGTTGTGGGTGGCCAACCTGTTAATGCATCTGGGGCAACTGCAGCCCTCTGTCTGGCTGGTCCGTCAGGGTGAGTGGCTGGCTTTAAACCTTATCACGCTGATGATGGTTGTAATTGCAGGACGCATCACCCCCGCCTTTACGGCCAACTGGATTCGCTTGCAAGGCGGCAATCCTGAACAGGTTATTCGTTCAGCCAAAACCGACCTCTGGGCCATACTCTCGGTAGCCTTGCTGATACCGCTAACGCTGGGCAGTGCGCCAGAACCGATTGTTGCACTGACAGCCTTGCTGGCCGGGCTGATCAATGCCTATCGGCTATACCAGTGGCGAGGCTGGAAAGTCTGTCGGGAGCCGCTGCTCTGGATACTGCATCTGGGCTATCTCTGGATCGTACTGGCGCTGATATTGCGTGCAGCAACACCCTTGGGTCTGACCGATTCGCTTTGGCAGCACCTGCTGGGTGTCGGTGCCATGGGCACCCTGATTCTCGGGATCATGACCCGGGTCGCCATGGGACATACCGGACGCCCTCTCAAACTGGTACGCTTCGGTCTGCTGATCTACTGTGGCATACTGCTGGCGGCAGTGTTGCGGCTCCTGGCAGCGGCATCGCTGATTCACTACACGGCTGGTGTGCTGGCATCAGCTGCCTGCTGGATTGCTGCGTTCAGCCTGTTTCTGCTGGCGTATTGGCCCATACTCAGCCGTCCACGTGCGGATGGACGGCCCGGATAACACCTGGATCAACCATGCATATTACCCGCTTTACCGACTACACCCTGCGTGTACTGATTCAGGTGGCCGCCCAGTCACCTCAACCCTGCACCATTGCCGAAGTCGCCACACGCTACAATATTTCCCGCAACCATCTGATGAAAGTGGTGCAGGCGCTGAGTCAGCGTGGCTACCTCGCTGCTCAGCGCGGGAAAAATGGCGGTCTGCAGCTACCCAAGCCTGCAGCTGAGATCAATCTTGGTCAATTAATCCGCGACTGTGAGCAGGAGCGGCCATTGGTCGAGTGTTTTGGCTCCGATAACCAGTGCGTGATTACCTCCGCCTGTCGGCTGAAATCACTGCTCGCCGAGGCCCAGGAAGCCTTTTTCAGTGTACTGGATCGCTACACGCTTGCTGATCTGGTGGGTACTGTACATCGACAAGCCCTGATTGAATTGCTTCAGCTACCCCATCATCCCGACGAGCATTCATTAGGTTATTCTTAATTGATCTATAAAAATTCATATTTATTCTTTTTTATTTTATAGCAGATCCGCCATAATCCGGGCATCTTTCATCAACGACCGCTATTAACGGAAGCTTGTTGCCATGCCGGGATTACCTGAAGACCGACTCACTCATCTCAAACAGCTGGAAGCGGAGAGTATTCACATCATCCGCGAAGTCGCTGCGGAATTTGACAACCCGGTAATGCTTTACTCTATCGGTAAAGATTCGTCAGTCATGCTGCATCTGGCCCGTAAAGCCTTTTATCCAGGCACACCGCCCTTCCCGCTTCTGCATGTGGATACCACCTGGAAGTTCAGGGAAATGATTCAGTTCCGTGACAATATGGCCAAAGAAGCCGGTATGGATCTGATTGTGCATATCAACCCGGAGGGCGTTGCCATGGGCATCAGTCCTTTTGAGCATGGCTCCAAAAAGCACACGGACATCATGAAAACCCAGGGACTCAAGCAGGCGTTGAATCAATACAAGTTCGATGCGGCATTCGGTGGAGCCCGCCGCGATGAGGAAAAATCGCGCGCCAAAGAGCGTATTTTTTCCTTCCGCGACAAAAACCACCGCTGGGATCCAAAGAATCAGCGCCCAGAACTCTGGAACCTGTTCAATACCCGCGTCGATCCGGGTGAAAGTATTCGCGTCTTCCCGTTGTCGAACTGGACTGAGCTGGATATCTGGCAATACATCTATCTGGAAAACATCGACATCGTACCTCTGTACTACTCTGCTGTACGCCCAGTGGTTGACCGTGATGGCATGCTGATCATGGTCGATGATGAACGCATGCCTTTACGGCCGGAGGAAACCCCGGTGATGAAGTCAGTGCGCTTCCGTACCCTTGGCTGCTACCCCCTGACCGGTGCTATCGAATCCGAGGCAGACAGCCTTGAAGAGATTATTCAGGAAATGCTGCTGGCCACCACTTCCGAGCGCCAGGGGCGTGCTATCGATCACGATGGTGCCGGCTCCATGGAGCAAAAAAAGATGGAAGGGTATTTCTGAGTATCCGCTGAATAGTACAGCGCTCGAGAACACAGCGCTGCAACACGACAGAGCCAAGAGACTGAATACATGAGCCACCAGAGCGAACTGATTGCCAGCGATATCAAAACCTATTTGCACCAGCATGAAAACAAGGAGCTGTTACGCCTCCTGACCTGTGGCAGTGTGGACGATGGAAAATCCACCCTGATCGGTCGCCTGCTGCATGACTCCAAAATGATCTATGAAGATCAACTGGCTGCCATTACCCAGGACAGCAAGAAAGTCGGTACCACCGGTGAAACTGTGGATCTGGCACTGCTGGTCGACGGCCTGCAGGCTGAACGCGAACAGGGCATTACCATCGACGTTGCCTATCGCTACTTCTCTACCGCAAAACGCAAGTTCATCATTGCCGACACCCCGGGCCATGAGCAGTACACCCGCAACATGGCTACAGGTGCCTCTACCTGTGATCTGGCAATCATCCTGATCGATGCACGTCATGGTGTTCAAGTACAGACACGTCGCCACAGCTTTATCGTCTCCTTGCTGGGCATTCGCCATACACTTGTTGCAATCAACAAGATGGACTTGGTGGACTACAGCGAGGAACGCTTTAACCAGATCAAAGCCGACTATCTGGAATTTGCCAAATCCCTGAATCTTCCTGATATTCAGTTTGCACCCATCTCTGCCCTGCAGGGCGATAATGTCGTCAATCCATCTGCCAACATGCCCTGGTATCAGGGCCTGCCACTCATGTCGCAGCTGGAAGCGATTGAAATCTCGCGTGACCAGAACTTCGATGAATTGCGCTTCCCGGTACAGTATGTCAACCGTCCCAACCTGAATTTCCGCGGCTATTGTGGCACGCTGTCTTCCGGGGTGATTGAAGTTGGTGATGCCGTGACCGTGTTGCCATCCGGCAAACAAAGCCGGGTACGTTCAATTGTTACCTGGGAAGGCGAGTTACAGCGCGCCTTTGCTCCCATGGCCATTACCCTGACCCTGGAAGATGAGATAGACATTTCCCGTGGTGACCTGCTGGTACACAGCCGGGCGGTTCCTCAGACTCGCCTGACCTTCGCTGCACATCTGGTGTGGATGGATGAGCAACCGCTCAACCCGGCACGCGATTACGAGGTCAAGCTGGCCACCAGCCGCCAAACCGGTCGTGTCAGCCGCATTCACCACCGTATCGACGTCAATACGCTGCAGCAGTCACCCGCAGGCGTGCTGGAACTGAATGAGATTGCACAGGTCGACATCACCCTGGAGCGCCCGGTGGTAGCTGACGACTATACGCAACACAAAGGCACCGGTGCCTTCATTCTGGTTGACCGTCTGACCAACCGCACAGTGGCTGCCGGCATGATACAAAGCGGCGACTCAGCATCCGCAAGCCTGAACCTGACAGATCAATCGCAGCTCAACCAGACGCTGTGGCAACAACGTCTGAAACAGCAGGCGCGCTGCCTTCAAGTGATCGGTGGTAGCCAGACGGCACGTAAAACAGTTATTTACAGTCTGGAAAAAGCACTGTTTGAACGTGGTCTACAGGCCTGGGCGCTGGATCAATCATCCGCACCACCGCTGACGGCTGATTCAGCAGCAGCCTGGATTGACTGGTTACTGGCACAGGGAATTATTCTGCTAACCGATGTCGAGTACTCTCTGCCCTCGGCCCAGACACTGGACCTGGATCAGACGTCGCAGGATCTGGAATCCTTGACGCAACAGTTACTCAAACAACTGACGGAACCTAGCTGAATACCCAGACATAGATAATTGAAGCAAAACAGCTTTCCGCTCCTCAAATAGGTGTTCAGTTGCGCTGGATCAACAACACGCGACTGTACCCTGAGGGGCGGAATCCGTTAAACTATGCAGATCACCGAAATATTGCCTGCTTCACTCATTGCTTCAGGATTCACTGACCAAGCGCATGAATGAATTTCTGCTTATTCTGATCAGTACCGTGCTGGTCAACAACTTTGTATTGGTACAGTTTCTGGGACTGTGCCCCTTTATGGGTGTCTCCAACAAACTGGAAACGGCCATGGGGATGTCGCTGGCAACCACCTTTGTACTTACACTCGCATCCGTTTGCAGTTACCTGGTATACCGCTATCTGCTGCTGCCTTTTGATATCACCTGGCTAAGGACCATCTCTTTCATTCTGGTCATTGCCGTGGTGGTGCAATTCACTGAAATGGTGGTTCACAAAACCAGCCCGCTGCTGCACAAGTTACTGGGCATTTTTCTGCCCCTGATTACCACCAACTGTGCCGTACTGGGTGTCGCCCTGCTGAATATTCAGAAGCAGAACAACTTTATTGAATCCATCGCCTACGGTTTCGGTGCAGCAGCCGGCTTCTCCATGGCGCTGGTGCTGTTCTCGGCACTGCGTGAGCGCATCGCCGTAGCAGATGTTCCTGTCACCTTCAGAGGTGCTGCAATCGGGATGGTGACGGCAGGACTCATGTCCCTGGCCTTCATGGGATTCACCGGACTGGTCAGGGTCTGAGGGTGATATCGGCATGACAACGATTGTAACCGCCGTACTGATTCTGCTGTTATTGGCACTGGTATTCGGTCTGATTCTGGGCTTCGCTGCGGTGCGTTTTCGCGTTGAAGGTGACCCGATAGTCGAGCAGATCGACGCCCTGCTCCCCCAGACTCAGTGCGGTCAATGCGGATATCCCGGCTGTCGCCCCTATGCTGAAGCCATCTCCAATGGCGATGCCATTAACAAGTGCCCTCCCGGTGGTCAGAGCACCATTGAAGCCCTGGCGGATCTGCTGGACCGGGAAGTTGTGCCTCTGGATTCCGAGCACGGAGAAGAACAACCCAAAACCGTAGCCTATATTCGCGAAGACGAGTGCATTGGCTGTACCAAATGTATTCAGGCCTGCCCTGTTGATGCCATTCTCGGTGCGGCCAAACAGATGCATACCGTGATTGTCAGCGAATGTACCGGTTGTGATCTCTGTGTTGAACCCTGCCCGGTTGATTGTATCGATATGTTGCCGTTACCCGTGACTCCGACGAACTGGAAATGGCCTGCGCCGGTTTCCGATCCCAACCTGATCCTGACGGATCGTGGACGAGGACATCTGCTGCAGGGAGGTTCTCAATGACCCGCCTGTACAGCTTTCATGGTGGTGTACACCCACCGGAAAACAAGCGCCAGTCGCTGGGAGCACCGATCCGCCAGGCACCGCTGCCAGCACGGCTGATTTTGCCGTTGCAGCAGCATATCGGCAAACCCGCGACACCGCTGGTCGCCGTTGGCGATACAGTCCTGAAAGGACAAAAAATTGCGGAACCCAGTGGCCATGTCAGTGCAGCGATTCATGCACCCAGTTCAGGCAGCATCACCTACATCGGACTGCAACCGGTACCCCATGCTTCGGGTCTGGAGTCCCCCTGCATCGTTATCGAAACAGATGGTCAGGAGCAATGGATTGAGCGCCAGCCGCTGACCGACTATCAACAACTCGACAAACAGGCACTGATCCGTCATATCCGTAATGCCGGGATTGCAGGCCTGGGTGGTGCAGGCTTCCCTACCGATATCAAGCTGAATCTCGGACGGGATCATATCGTCAACACCCTGATCATTAATGCAGCCGAGTGCGAACCCTATATCACCGCCGATGATGCGCTGATGCGCGAGCGTCCCGACGAGATCCTGTCGGGTATCGAGATCATCGCACACCTGCTGCAACCCAGCCATATTCTGATCGGCATTGAAGACAACAAACCTAATGCAATCAAAGCACTGCGGGATGCTATCCGAGCCCGCAAGCTGCCGATTGATCTGGTCGTAGTACCAACCCGCTACCCTTCCGGTGGCGAAAAACAGCTGATTCAGCTGCTGACTGGTATCGAAGTTGCCAGTGGTTCTATTCCTGCCGATGTCGGGATTGTCTGCCAGAATGTGGGGACGGCTGCGGCTATTTACCGTGCAGTAATACTCGGCGAACCACTGATTTCGCGTATTGTGACACTGACAGGCTTTGCCTTGGGACACCGGCAAAACTATGAAGTGCTGATCGGTACGCCCTTCTCTGTCCTGCTGGAATCGGCTGAAGTAGACAGATCACGTATGTTCCGGCTGGTCATGGGCGGCCCCATGATGGGCATCTCCATCGAAGATGACCGTATTCCGGTGATCAAAACCACCAACTGTATCATCGCCGCTACACGTGAAGAGATGCCTCCCTCGCCACCGGCACAGCCCTGTATACGCTGCGGCATGTGTGAACAGGTCTGTCCGGCATCGCTGCTGCCACAACAATTGTTCTGGTTTGCCAAAGGGCGCGAGTTTGATAAGGCTCGTCACCACAACCTGTTTGACTGTATCGAGTGTGGTGCCTGCGCCTATGTCTGCCCGAGCAATATTCCACTGGTACAGCACTACCGCTTTGCCAAGTCTGAAATACGCAATGAAGAAGCAGAACAACTGAAGGCTGCACAGGCACGCGAGCGTTTCGAAGCACGGCAGGCACGTCTGGCACGCGAAGAGCAGGAAAAGGAACAGCGCCGTAAAGAGCGTGCTGAAGCAGCTGCGCGTGAACAGGCTCGTAAAAAAGCGGAAGCTGAACAGGCTGATGCAGGCGAGCAGGACCCGGAAGCGGAATTAAAAAAACTGAAAACGGCCGCCTCCATCGCCCGCACCAAGCTGAAAAAAGCCCGTGATGCGCTGAAGAATGCACAGGAAAAAGGACTGGACGGCACAGACAAGCTGGAAGCCACGGTACTTCAACTGGAACAAAGCGCCCAGGCAGCCGAACAGGCCTGGCAAAATGCGACAGGAGTACAGCACTGATGGCTCTGATACACCTCAGCTCGCCACATGTTTCCAAAGCCAATGCAACCGACCGTGTCATGCGACTGGTATTACTGGCGACCCTGCCTGCCCTGCTGGCACTGACCTTCTTTTTTGGCTGGGGAAGTCTGATTCAATTGTGTCTGGCAGCCACTTCCGCACTGCTGTTTGAAGCTGTCTGCCTGCGATTACGCAAGCGTCCGATACTGTTCTTTCTACGCGATGGCAGCGCACTGGTCACAGCGATATTGCTGGCACTGGCAATTCCCCCTTTTGCCCCCTGGTGGGTCGTGGTGATTGGCAGTTTTACCGCTATAGTGATTGCCAAACACCTGTATGGCGGACTGGGCAACAACCCCTTTAATCCGGCCATGGTGGCCTATGCACTACTGCTGATCTCCTTTCCGGTAGAAATGACCCAGTGGAATGCACCCTTCGTACTCATTGGTGACAGCTGGAAGGCATTAGCCAGTTTCCCTGAAAGTCTGATGATTATTTTCAGTGGTGTGAACCATCATTTGATTGATGCATATACCGGCGCCACCCCGCTTGAAGTCCTGAAACATCGTGGCGGCATGACCACGGAAGAGGTCTGGCGTAATGTACCGGTTCTCAGTGATGGGGTTTTTGCCTGGTACGGTATCAGTGCAGCCTGGCTGATGGGCGGGGTTTTTCTGATCTATCGCAAGGTGATCACCTGGCACGCACCCTTTGCCATGATTTCCATCCTGTTCCTGCTGTCCAGCCTGTTTTATGCAGGTGATCCGTCCAACTTTGCCGATCCCTTTGTACATATAGGGGTCGGTGCAACAATGATGTGTGCCTTTTTTATTGCCACTGACCCGGTGTCCTGTGCAACCAGCAATCGCGGCAAAATTGTGTTTGGGATCGGCGTCGGTGCACTGATTTACATCATTCGCACCTGGGGCAGTTTTCCGGATGCGGCCGCCTTCGCCATTTTGCTGATGAACCTGGCAGCGCCCTTTATCGATCACTATACCCAGCCGCGCAGCTACGGTCATCGGCGCGCCAATCGCGGTATTGGTGGAGGGCGATAAGATGCAGGAACTACTCAACAGCATTCGTCGCAATACGCTGGGCATTTCACTGTTTGCCGCCGTCACCGCCGGATTGATTGCCATCACTCAGGTGCTCACGCAGGATCGCATTGCGGCCAATCAGGAAGCACACCAGGCACGTATTCTGTATGAGATTCTGCCGCAGTCACTGGACCCCAACCTGCATCTGCAAACGCTTTCTCTGCCAGCACCGGAACTCGGCATGCATGAACCCATACGTGTGTTTCAGAGTATCGTCGATAATCAGGTACAGGCGGTGATTCTGCCAGTCACCGCACATGATGGTTACAGTGGTGATATTCACCTGCTGGTCGGTATCTGGCGAGATGGCCGTGTTGCGGGCGTCAGGGTGGTCAGCCATCGCGAAACACCCGGACTTGGTGATAAGATTGAAGTAGAAAAGTCGGACTGGATACACAGTTTCGACGACCTGCGCTGGTGGGGCGAGCAGGATCAGCGCTGGAATGTTCGCAAGGATGGTGGTGAGTTTGATCAATTTACCGGGGCAACCATTACCCCCAGAGCTGTCGTTCGTCGCGTGGCTGATACACTGGCCTATTTTGAACAGCGTAAAGCACAGTTGCTGACACCCGTCACCCGGACAGCAACGTCTGAAACAGAACGAGGTCATCCAAATGAATCCTGAACTCCGGAAAATCACGCTGGACGGCCTGTGGCACAATAACCCGGCACTGGTTCAACTGCTCGGGCTCTGCCCGCTACTGGCTGTGACTGGCAGCGTTGTCAACGCAATAGGTCTGGGCATTGCCACCACCGTGGTACTGGTGGGTTCCAACCTGACCGTCTCCCTGTTTCGTCATCAAGTGCCCGAAGCGGTGCGTTTACCAATTTTCGTGATGATCATCGCCGCCTTCGTCACCGCAATAGAGCTGCTGATGCAAGCACTGACCTATGAGCTGTTCCTAATTCTGGGGATTTTCATTCCATTGATCGTCACCAACTGTGCGATTATGGGACGCGCTGATGCCTTTGCGTCACGTAACCCGGTCCCGGCCGCAGTGGTTGATGGTCTGATGATGGGCATCGGCTTCAGTATTGTACTGATCCTGCTGGGTGCCATGCGTGAGGCCCTTGGAGCTGGCACACTGTTCAGTAACATGCATCTGCTGTTTGGAGAAACCGCGCGCAGCTGGCAAATCACCCTGGTTGAGAATTATCGCGGCTTTCTGTTTGCCGCTCTGCCGCCAGGCGCATTTGTCGGCATGGGTTTATTGATTGCTCTGAAAAATTTGATCGATGCTAAACTGAAACAACGTATAGAAAAATCAAAATCCACACAAACCGACCCGGTTGCCAGTAAGCGGGTCAGAATTACCGGATAACACAGGATATCATGAGCACAAACCTGCCAGGACTGACGCAACGCTTACTTCACTCCTTTTTTGTGTTACTTCTGATCGGGCTGTCGATCTCTGTGCAGGCCGATACAGGCCCTGCCAGCCAACCGGCGACATCGTCGCAGCTCCTGGCGGATTTGCTGGAAAATCCTGAAACCCGCGACCAGTTGATCCGCGAGCTGAGGGCACTGGCAACAGCCGAGGAAGGCGCAGCAGATAGCGAACAGCTGACGCTGGTACAGCAGGTGGCGGATACCACCCAAGCCTTTGCGCAACAACTCACCACGCAGATTCTGAATGCGCTGGACGCGATATCCACACTCGGTCAGACCGAGTGGCACCTGCTGGTCCCTCATGCGCTGAACTTTCTGTATGTCATTATTGCCACCCTGGCCAGTTATCTGGTGCTGCGCAAACTGGCGATACCACTGTTTCGCTACGCTAACAATCTGGTCAACACCCAACCAGGCGCTGGCCGACTACTGACACGCCTGGGAGTCGTACTGGGCGCATGGGTGGTGGATCTGCTCACCATTCTGCTGGCCTGGGTGGCCGGTTACAGCATTGCACTGTTCCTTATTGGTGAACTGGGCGAGATGGAGACAGTACAATCTCTGTTTCTGAACGCGTTTCTGGTCATCGAACTGTTCAAGGCGATGGTTCGTCTGTTTTTCTCGGCACGCTATGACCGCCTCAGACTTCTGCCTTTCTGTGCAGAAACAGCAGCCTACTGGAATGCCTGGCTGGCACGCATCAGCAGCTTTATCGGCTACGGTATGCTGTTACTGGTGCCTGTTGTCAATTTTTACCTGGCGCCGGCACTGGGACATCTGCTCAGTCTGATTATCATGCTGATCGCGTTTGCCTATGCCCTGGCCATCATTTTGCAAAACAAGAAACGTGTGGCACTGAACATCAGCGAGCAGGCTGAACAAGCCGATTTTGCCTTTACCACAGTACTGCTGAATATGCTGTCACGCAGCTGGCATTTGCTGGCAATTGCCTATTTCGCCGGGTTACTGCTGGTCACGGCAATCCGTCCCGAAGATGCACTGCCGGTGATGCTGCAGGCGAGTTTGCAAACACTGCTGGCGATCGTTGTCGGTCTGTTTATTTCAGCCTTGCTGACGCAGATGATTTCACGACAAATGCGCATTTCAGATGAACTGAAACAACGTTTCCCTGCACTGGAACAACGTCTGAACGAATTTATCCCTACCTCGCTGAAAGTGGTACGACTGGTCATCATGCTGGTCGTTTTTGCATTTGTACTGGATGCCTGGTCGCTGTTCAATGTCTCTGACTGGCTTAACTCGGAAGCAGGTACCCGTATTATTGGTTCAGCCCTCTCGGTTGCCATTATCCTGCTGGTGGCCAAGCTGCTCTGGATTGCATTTGCCAGCTGGGTAGAACACCAGCTGAATCCCACAACGGGCCGGGGGGCGGCCAGTGCACGCCAACGGACGCTGCTCAAGCTGCTGAGCAACGCAGTGATGATTACCCTGATCGTGTTCACCGTGATGATTACGCTGGCTGAGCTGGGTCTGAATATTGGCCCGCTCATCGCCGGTGCCGGTGTCGTCGGTCTGGCGATCGGCTTTGGCGCCCAGACACTGGTCAAGGATGTGATTACCGGGGTATTTATACAGCTGGAAAATGCCATTAATACCGGTGATGTAGTGACTGCCGACGGCATCACCGGCACCGCTGAAAACCTAACCATCCGCTCACTGGGGCTGCGTGATCGTTTTGGCACCTACCACCTGATCCCCTTTTCGTCGATTACCAGTGTTTCCAACTACATGCGCGGCTATGGCTACCATGTGGGTGAATATGGTGTCGCCTATCGCGAAGATACAGACGAAGTTATTGTTCATCTGCGCGCCGCATTTGATGAGCTGATGAGTGACCCTGAGGTACGTGACAACATTATGGATGATCTTGAAGTACAGGGTGTCACCGCCCTGGCCGACAACTCGGTCAATATCCGGGTACGTATCAAAACACTGCCTGGCGCTCAATGGTCAATCGGACGTGCCTACAACCGACTGGTTAAACGTCATCTGGATGCAGCTGGTATCGAGATTCCGTTCCCTCACCTGACACTCTATTTCGGTCAGAACAAAGATGGTTCAGCCCCTCCTGCTGCCCTCAATCTTGTCAGTACCCCTGCCTCGCGTCGTGCTGAAAAAGGGCTGAATACACAGCCCGATCAGGCACGTTCGAACCCGGAACCAGGAACCGATTTTGATGAGGTGTAGCGTTTAAAAATCAGACACAAGCTGTTATCCAGACGTTAGGTTAACCGGTTGCATAACAGCTTGTTTTTCTTTAACCTCGACAGGTTAAAAAATACCCATTCTCAATGGAGCCCTAGTCTGTGGCAGAACCGATTCCTGTTGTTATCTGTGATGATTCACAGCTAGCACGTAACCAGATGAGTCGAGCACTCAAACACTGGAATGTAAACATTACGTTTGCAGAGCATGGTCTGAAAGCATTGGAAGCGATTCGAGAGGGCAAAGGTCACTTACTGTTCCTCGACCTGACCATGCCAATTATGGATGGCTACGAAGTACTGGAACGCATCCGTCGAGATGACCTGCCCTGCCTGACAATTGTAGTCTCGGGTGATGTACAGCAAGCGGCGCAACAACGTGTCATGGCGCTGGGTGCGATCGACTTTATCGCCAAACCTATTGATGCCGTACGCCTGGGCGATTCTCTGCGCTCTTACGGGCTCATTGAAGAACTGGACCCTCAGCAGAGCGGCACAGGCAGCTCAACCGCCCCCGTTGTACAGCTGACAGACAAAGTCCAGGAAATTGCCAATATTGCCATGGGACGCACAGCCAGCCAATTGGCAGAGATGCTGCAAACCTTTATACGCCTGCCCGTACCACGCGTGGACCATCTGACCACATCCGATCTGGTCATGACACTGCGCAATGCCACAGGCCAACAACCCTCGACAACAGTCAGCCAGGGCTTTATCGGACCCGGTCTTGCGGGTGAAGCCCTGCTGATTTTTCAGGACTCATCCGTCGCAGACCTGGCCAGACTGCTGCATTATGATGGCCCTTTGAATGAAACGGCAGAGCGCGAGGTGCTGATGGATATCGCCAATGTCCTGACCGGCGCGTTTTTTACCAATTTCAGCAAGTTACTACAACTGTCTCTGAGCCGGACGACTCCGCGTATTCTGGGCCTGCACTCTGAGCCTCCCACCCTGCATAACAGTCCGGTTGCCAGTGAACAGTTGCTCTGCATTGAAATTGATTACCATATTGGTGACGATACCACCCATTGTGACCTGTTGATGCTCTTTACTGAAGACTCCTTGCCCGTGCTCACGTCTCAACTGGAGCGTTTGTCATGACCGAACTCAGCCATCAGAAAGCACTACATGACCTGCATGGTCAGCTCGGTTTGCTGGAAAATCTGGATGTCGGACTGGCGATTCTGGACAAGGAGTTCCGGGTGACCTTCTGGAACAGTTTTATGGCTAACCATTCCGGGATTAGCCAGGCACAGATACAGGGTCAGTCACTCTTCGGCCATTTCAAGGACCTGGATACGCAATGGTTCCGGCGCAAACTGAACAGCGTACTCGGTTTGCATAACCCGGCATTTATGACCTGGGAAGAACGCCCTTGGTTATTCCGCTTTAAAAGTTATCGTCCGATCACTGGCAACACACCCTGGATGTTTCAGAATATCACCCTGCTGCCACTGGCGGATGCCAAAGGGGAAGTTAATCAGATCGGTTTGATTCTCTATGATGTCACTGATGAAGCCGTCAGTCGTCAGGCACTGAAAAATGCCAACCTGGAACTGAGCCAACTCAGCCGCACCGATCACCTGACCGGCCTCCACAACCGCGGTTATTGGGAGCAGTGCCTGGAACAGGAGTATGAACGCTTTATCCGCACTCAGCAGCCCACGACTCTGGTGATGCTGGATATTGACCACTTCAAGCAGGTAAACGATACCTATGGTCACCTGGCCGGTGATGCTGTGCTCCGGTTTATATCCGATATCATTCGCCAGATGATTCGTTCAACCGATATTGCCGGGCGCTTCGGTGGTGAAGAGTTTGGCATACTCTTACCCAACACCCCCTCATCCAATGCTGAAATTCTGGCGGAACGTCTGCGTTACGCGATTGAAACCCGGCCAATACGCCATGAAGACGAGCAACTCCTAATCACGATCAGCCTGGGCATCGCCGCTGCCGACAGCGCCTATCTGGATTATAAAAGCTGGCTGGATCAGGCCGATCAGGCGCTATACCAGGCCAAGGAAAATGGCCGCAACCAATTCGTCACCTGTTAATGAACGTCTTATGAATGCTGAAAAACGTTACCAGATCTTTAGTCGATTGAGAGAGCACAATCCGGAACCCAAAACCGAACTCGAATACCAAAGCCCTTTCGAGCTGCTGATCGCCGTACTCCTCTCTGCCCAGGCCACCGATGTCAGTGTCAATAAAGCCACACGAAAGCTGTTTGCCGTCGCCAATACACCGGAGAAGATGCTGGCATTGGGCGTTGAAGGTGTTAAGCACTATATTCGTACGATTGGCTTGTTCAATACCAAAGCCGAGAACGTTATCAAAACCTGTGCACGCTTGCTTGACGAACATCAGGGTGAAATCCCCCAGACCCGTGAAGCGCTGGAGAAACTGCCCGGTGTCGGCCGTAAAACAGCCAACGTAGTGCTGAATACAGCCTTTCGGCAACCAGCCATGGCCGTAGACACACATATCTTCCGAGTTTCGAATCGTACCGGGATTGCCAAAGGCAAGAACGTGCTGGAAGTCGAACAGCGACTGATGCGTCTGGTACCGAAAGAATTTCTGCTTGATGCACACCACTGGCTTATTCTGCATGGACGTTATATTTGCACAGCACGAAAGCCTCGTTGCAATGCTTGCCTGATCGAGGATTTGTGCGAATTCAAGGAAAAAACTGACTAGTTATCCACCTGTTTTGTTATGCACAACATCTGTGGATAAAACTGTGATTAGTTTTTGGATCAATGACGCTGTTCAGCGTAATACGTGGCCTTCAGCAAATTGAAGCAAAAACAACCAGATGATATTTCACCTTATTTTTCAAATAGTTAAACATGTCAATACAGTTAACACATAAAAACTATTGAGTTAAGTCAATAAAATGTTGTCAAGTGTTTTGGATGTGCAAAAGTCGGAAAATGATGCTTGATTTTTGCACTGAAATAACGCAGATCAGCAGAAACCGCACATCGAAGAGGCATGTAACTACAGACAGGAGCTGACCTGATTGTTAATCAGGCAGCTCAATCTCGATATGGGATACAGGACGACAGCAGCAGGTGAGAATTTCATCATCCTTGAGATCGATCAAGGCATCCTGAACAGCTTCCACCTGCCCTTCCAGCAGGCGCACTTTACAGGTTCCACAGTAACCACCGCGACAGTTGTACGCGGCTGGAATCTGCTGAGCTTCCAGCGCATCCAGCAGAGAAAACTCATACTGGTAATAGAACGTATGATGGTTATTGACCTTGATTCTGGGAATACCGGACATAGTGCCTCTCAGAGATCAAAACCATCGAAGTCTTCGGTTTCAACATCGTTGTCTATCTGGCCTACCAGATAGGAACTGATTTCAGACTCCTGAGGTGCAACCTGCACGTTGTCACTGATCAGCCAGGCATTCATCCAGGGCAAGGGGTTCTGGCGTGGAGCGAACAACTCTTCCAGACCCAGCGCCTTCATGCGCACATTAGTAATATACTCAACATAATCGCCCAGAATGCGAGCATTCAGACCTATCATGGACCCCTGACTGAACAGATACACTGCCCAGTCTTTTTCCTGCTGTGCGGCTTCCTGGAAAATGCCAATGACATCCTGACGACACTCAACGGCGATATGCTTGAAGTCCGGATCATCCTTGCCAGATGCCAGTATATTCAGCATTTGCTGGGTACCGGTTAAATGCAGGGCCTCATCACGGGCGATCAGGCGAATGATTTTGGCATTCCCTTCCATAATCGCTCGCTCGGCAAAGGCAAATGAGCAGGCAAAACTGACATAGAAGCGGATCGCTTCCAGTACATTCACCGACACCAGGGTCAGATAGAGCTTTTTCTTCAGGTTATACAGCGTGGCATCCAGCTTTCGGCCATCCACCTCGCGCACACCCGGTCCATACAGCGAATACACTGTGACCAGTTCAATAAACTCATCATACAGACGTGTTACGGACTCGGCACGGCGTACAATTTCCGGATTGGTGACGATCTCATCAAACACCACAGAGGGTTCGGTGATGATGTTGCGAATGATATGCGTATAGGAACGGCTGTGAATCGTCTCGCTGAACGCCCAGGTTTCAAACCAGGTTTCCAGCTCCGGCAAGGACACGACCGGCAAAAATGCAATATTGGGTGAGCGCCCCTGAACTGAATCCAGCAAGGTCTGATACTTGAGGTTACTCAGGAAGATATGCTTCTCATGCTCCGGCATGTCCGCAAAATCCTTGCGGTCTTTAGTCAGATCAACCTCTTCCGGACGCCAAAAGAACGACAGCTGTTTTTCGATCAGTTTTTCGAAGAGTGGATACTTCTGCCGGTCATAGCGGGCAACATTGACGCTGCGTCCAAAAAACATGGGTTCGCGGGTTGCATCGTGATCACTGGTACTGAATGTTGAATAAGACATGTCGTTGCTCTTGTTTCCTTTGGTTCACCCTGGGTTGCTGTCAGTGCAGGCATCTGCAAGCGCGTTAGAGCTTGCAGGCACCGCCTTCACAACCCGAATCATCCTGCTGATCCGAAGCACCATCACGGGTGTTGTGATAATACAGGGTTTTCAGACCGTACTTGTAGGCTGTCAGCAAATCCTTCAGCAACTGCTTCATCGGTACTTTATCACCGGGGAAACGGGTTGGATCATAGTTGGTATTGGCAGAGATCGCCTGGTCGACAAATTTCTGCATAATACCCACCAGCTGCAAGTATCCTTCATTATTCGGAATATCCCACAGCAGTTCATACTGCTGACGCAGCGCCAGATATTCCGGCACGACCTGCTTCATGACACCATCTTTACTGGACTTGACCGATACAAAACCACGTGGCGGCTCAATACCGTTGGTGGAGTTGGTAATCTGTGATGAAGTCTCACAAGGCATCAACGCCGTCAGTGTTGAGTTGCGCAAGCCAAACTCACGGATATCCTCTCGCAGCGTTTCCCAGAAGTAATGCAGTGGCTCTTCACAGTAGCTATCGACATCCCGCTTGTAGGTGTCAATAGGCAACAAACCTTTGGCATAGGTAGTTTCATTAAACTTTGGACAGGCTCCCAACTCTTTAGCCAGCTGGTTCGAGGCCTTCAGCAGGAAGTACTGAATCGCTTCAAATGTCCGGTGTACCAGGCCATTGGCTGAGCCGTCTGAATAACGCACACCATTTTTAGCCAGATAATATGCCAGGTTGGTCACGCCGACACCCAGAGTACGGCGATTCTCTGTCGCCATCTGAGCGGCCGGAATCGGGTAATCCTGATAGTCCAGCAAACTGTCCAGCGCACGCACAATCAGATCAGCCAGTTCTTCCAGCTCATCCAGTGATTGCAGCGCTCCCAGATTGAAAGCAGACAGAGTACACAGTGCAATTTCACCGTTCGGATCATTTACATCATTCAATGGCTTGGTCGGCAGTGCAATCTCCAGACAGAGGTTGGACTGACGTACAGGCGCGACAGCCGGATCAAACGGACTGTGAGTATTACAGTGATCAACGTTCTGAATATAGATACGACCGGTAGAAGCTCGCTCTGCCGCCAGAATACCAAACAACTCAACGGCCTTGATGGTTTTCTTGCGGATATCCGGCTGCTGCTCATACATCAGATACAGGCGCTCAAACTCGTCCTGATCCGCAAAGAAAGCTTCATAAAGTCCTGGTACTTCATGCGGGCTGAACAGGGTAATCGTCTCACCCTTGATCAGGCGCTGGTACATCAGCTTGTTGATCTGCACGCCGTAATCGATATGGCGTACGCGGTTTTCTTCAACACCACGGTTATTCTTCAACACCAGCAGTGATTCCACTTCAAGGTGCCAGATCGGGTAGAACAGCGTCGCCGCACCGCCACGCACGCCACCCTGCGAACAGGATTTCACCGCTGTCTGGAAGTGCTTGTAGAATGGAATACAACCTGTATGGAAGGCTTCACCATTGCGGATCGGACTACCCAGTGCGCGGATACGGCCCGCATTGATGCCGATACCGGCACGCTGCGAAACATACTTGACGATCGCCGCTGCCGTCGCGTTGATTGAATCCAGGCTATCATCCGTCTCAATCAGTACGCAGGAGCTGAACTGACGTGTAGGTGTACGTACACCTGCCATGATCGGTGTCGGCAAGGACAACTTGAACAAGGACGTTGCGTCGTAGAAGCGTTTGACGTAGTCCAGACGCGTCTCTTTCGGGTAGCTGGAGAACAGGCAGGCAGATACCAGCATGTAGAGCAGCTGGGGTGACTCATAGACCTGGCCGGTGACGCGGTTCTGCACCAGATACTTGCCTTCCAGCTGCTTCACTGCAGCATAGCTGAAATTCATATCGCGGCTGTGATCGATACAGCGGTTCAGTTCGTCAAACTCAGCCTGGGTGTAGTCTTCCAGCAGGTGTGCATCGTAGCGTTTCTCAGCTACCATGCGACTGACATGGGAAAACAGGTCCGGCGCTTCAAAGCAACCGAATGCACGCTTGCGCAGATGGAAAATAGCCAGACGCGCAGCCAGATACTGATAATCCGGGGAATCTTCAGAGATCAGGTCTGCCGCTGATTTAATCAGTGTTTCGTGGATATCGGATGTTTTGATACCCTCGTAAAACTGCAGGTGAGCACTCAGCTCTACCTGTGAAACCGATACATTCTGCAACCCTTCTGCAGCCCAGATAATGACCCGGTGAATCTTCTCCAGATCGATGGGTTCCTGGCGTCCGTCTCGTTTGGTTACCATCAGATTTTTCTGCATAACACCGCTCTTCCGTATATCAAATGTTCATAGGGTCGCCAGAATGAAACAACTGGTCACTTTTTAGCCTGAAAACACAATATATAGTGTGCGTAACTCAAGTTGACACCAAATATAGTTATTTATAAAACAATTTCAACTCTTGATTTTAGTCCGTCAGAGGTGTAATCGGCCCTGATCACACCTCTGCAACAGCCTGAAAATGCGGCTTCCGAGGCGATTGAATCTGAATTTTTCCTGCACACAGCCGACGTGATTTTTTTTCATTGTAAGAGAAAGCTGGCTGCACTGTTTTGATCTTTGACATACTCATGCATTCATTCACGTCTGAACTGTCTCAGCGATGTTGGCGCATCAAGCCACGTAGAAATAATTAAAATTCACTAATTCAGTGCATTTTTCATCCAGAGTCGCACCAATAGCGCGCAGATTATACGAAAGTATTACATTGAAATTAAATGTTATTTTTCAGTTAATTACTCTAAATAAATAAGGATTTTCAGAATTTTTTGATTATCAGACATCAGGCATTCTCCCCAGAATAGTGCGTAAGCAGTATGATATGCGCCATTTTTTTGCCTTTTGGCTTACTTTCGAAGGAAGTGCTTATGCCTTACGTACACGACACACTGCTCCGGCTGCAAAAAAGCAGCCCTGCTCAAACAGAGTTTTACCAGGCGGCTGAGGAGGTTCTTGACTCAATCCGCCCACTTCTGGACAAGGACAAGCACTACCGCGAGCAGGGTATCATTGAACGTCTGGTTGAACCTGAACGACAGATTTTCTTCCGCGTAGTCTGGCACGATGATCAGGGACGTGTTCAGGTCAATAAAGGCTATCGTGTGCAATTCAATTCAGCACTGGGGCCCTACAAAGGGGGATTACGCTTCCACCACAGTGTGAATGCCGGGATTATCAAATTTCTGGGCTTTGAGCAGATCTTTAAGAATGCCCTCACTGGCCTGGCCATTGGTGGTGGCAAGGGCGGTTCAGACTTCAACCCGAAAGGTCGCTCCGATATGGAAGTAATGCGCTTCTGCCAGGCGTATATGACAGAACTCCACCGCCATATCGGTGCCACCATGGATGTTCCGGCGGGTGATATCGGTGTGGGCGCGCGTGAAATCGGCTACCTCTATGGACAGTACAAGCGTCTGACCGGCAGCTATGAAGGCGTACTCACCGGTAAAGGCTTAAACTGGGGCGGCTCACTGGCACGTAAGGAAGCTACAGGTTATGGTGCTGTCTACTTTGCCGAAAACATGCTGCAAGACCGTAACGATTCTCTGAAAAATAAAGTCTGCCTGGTTTCCGGGGCAGGTAACGTCGCGATTTACACCATCGAAAAACTCTATGAACTGGGCGCTCTGCCAGTCACCTGCTCTGATTCGCAAGGTACCCTGTACCATGAACAGGGTATCGATCTGGCGCTGCTGAAAGACATCAAAGAGCGCCGACGGGGTGCACTGACGGAATATCTGGACAGCCATCCGGATGCACGCTTTATCTCTGTGGATGAATACCCTGCTGACGGGCATGCTGTCTGGCGCTTCAAGGCGCAGGCCGCCTTCCCCAGCGCTACGCAGAATGAACTGACTGAAGCAGATGCCCAGGCCCTGCTGGCCAATGGCGTCACCTGTATCAGTGAAGGCGCCAATATGCCATCGACAGCAAAAGCCGTTGATCTGTTCCTGGAAGCAGGTATCTGCTACGGTCCCGGCAAGGCTGCCAATGCTGGAGGTGTCGCCACCAGCCAACTGGAGATGGCACAAAATGCCAGCATGACCCAGTGGAGCTTTGAAGAGGTCGACAACCGCCTGAAAGAGATCATGCGTGGTATTTATCAACGCAGCAGCGATACCGCCCGGGAATTCAACCAGCCGTCCAATCTGGTATTGGGTGCCAACATTGCCGGATTCCGTAAAGTCGCCGATGCAATGATCGACCAAGGTCTGGTTTAAATCCGTTCGGCTGATAGAATGCAATTTTTATCAGTCGCAATGGAGCTCGACAATGGACGAAAACCTCACCCAACTCGGCAATGATGTCGGCGGCTGGATAACCAACAACCAGGAGCTGATCATCAGTTATGCAGTGAACCTGACTGCAGCACTGCTGATCATTCTGGTTGGTTCAATGGTTATCCGCCTGGCTACCAATTCGCTCAATCGCCTGCTCAAGGCGCGTAAAGTCGATCCAACTATCGCTAACTTTGCTACCAGCCTGATCAAGTATGCCCTGCTGGCATTTGTCGTCATCGCGGCACTGGGACGTGTTGGCGTACAAACCGCTTCATTTGTTGCCATTGTCGGTGCCGCCGGTCTGGCCATTGGTCTGGCGTTGCAGGGATCGCTGTCCAACTTTGCTGCCGGTGTGCTGCTGATCGGCTTTCGCCCGTTCAAGGCCGGAGACTTTATTGAAGCCGCCGGTACTGCCGGGGTGGTTGAATCAGTACAGATCTTTACCACCGTACTGAAAACCGGCGATAACCGGATTATTGTAGTTCCTAACTCCAATATTCTGGGTGGCAATATCATCAACTACTCCAAGGAAGAACGTCGACGTATCGATCTGGTAATCGGCGTATCCTATGACGCTGATCTGCAAAAAACCAAACAGGTGCTGCAGCAGATTATCGAGCAGGATGAGCGCATTCTGACAGAACCAGGCTGCACGATTGCCGTCAACGAACTGGGTGCATCGTCGGTAGATTTTATTGTTCGCCCCTGGGTGAATACTGCAGATTTCTGGGCGGTACGCTGGGATCTTCTGGAAAAAATCAAGCAGGCACTGGATGCCAATGATATTGGTATTCCTTACCCGCAGATGGATGTACATCTGATTCGTGAAGAAAAGTCTGCCTGAGCAGGCCGAACAGGATAGCAGCGCCCGCCAGGCGGGCGCTGCTGTTTATCAACCCAGGTTTGCCTGGTCTCTCAGGACAAACTTCTGAATTTTGCCCGTTGAGGTTTTGGGCAGATCACAAAACACCACTTTTTTCGGGATCTTGAAACGTGCCATATTGTCACGACAGAACTGAATAATATCAGCCTCACTGACCTCTCCAGCTGCAGAAGCCTTTAACGTCACAAAAGCACAGGGTACCTCACCCCATTTTTCATCATTCATGGCAACAACAGCCGCTTCCATGACCGCAGGATGACGATAGAGTACATCTTCAACCTCAATAGACGAGATATTTTCACCGCCAGATATGATGATATCTTTGGAGCGATCCTTGATCTCGATATAACCATCCGGATGCCAGACAGCCAGATCACCTGAATGGAACCAGCCACCCCGGAAAGAAGCATCAGTGGTTGTTGGGTTTTTAAGATACCCTTTCATCACCAGGTTGCCACGCATAAAGATTTCACCCAGTGTTTTGCCATCCTGCGCCACCGGTTCCAGTGTTTCAGGGTTAGCGACCATCAACCCTTCCAGCATGGGTGCGCGTACACCCTGACGCGATTTTAACCGCGCTTTCTCGGCAGCGGATTTCTCATCCCACTCCTCATGCCAGGCACAGACAACGCTGGGTCCATAGGTTTCGGTCAGGCCGTACACATGTGTAACTTTAAAGCCCATCTGCTCCATGCTTTCAATCACTGCCGCTGGGGGCGCAGCACCTGCTGTCATCACTTTGACCTGATGCTCAATACCTGCTTTCATCTCATCCGAGGCATTATTCAGCATGTTCAGAACAATTGGCGCACCACAGAAATGATCCACTTTTTCAGATTTGATCAGTGCATAAATATCGTCAGCACGGACATGACGCAGGCAGACACTGACTCCCGCCGTTGCTGCGATCGCCCAGGGGAAGCACCAGCCATTGCAGTGGAACATCGGCAGGGTCCAGAGATACACCGGATGATGGCCCATATTCCAGGACACGATATTGCTCATGGCGTTGAGATACGCACCACGGTGGTGATAGACCACCCCTTTAGGATCACCGGTAGTCCCTGAGGTATAGTTCAGCGTGATAGCGTCCCATTCATTGTCGGGCAGCTGCCAGACATATTCAGGATCACCTTCCGCGATAAAGGCTTCGTAGTCGAGGCTGCCGATCAATTCACCGCCTTCATAGGATGGATCATCAATATCGATGACCAGTGGCTTCTGTGCCATCATCCGTACTGCGCGCTGGATAACTTCAGAAAACTCACGATCCACCATCACGACCTTGGCTTCACCATGCTGCAGTATAAAGGCAATGGCTTCTGCATCCAGGCGGATATTCAGTGCATTCAGTACCGCACCGGTTGCAGGTACACCAAAATGCGCCTCAAAGACTTCCGGCAGATTAGGTGCCATCACCGCTACGGTATCTCCCTTACCAATACCGCGCTTTGTCAGTGCACTGGCCAGCTGTCGGCAGCGCCGAAAGGTTTCCAGCCAGGTGCGTCGCACACCGGTATGTACAACAGCTGTTCGCTGTGGAAACACATCCGCCGCACGTGCGATAAAGCTCAAGGGGCTGAGTGCGGTATAATTGGCTGGATTCTGATCCAAACCGAGGCTATAGGGATTATGATTTGACATTGTCATGTTATTCTCCAGTATTGTCCCTGTCATTCTGTGCAATAATACGTACTTTCCCTTATTTCACAAGACGACTTAAGACAAATACCGACTCTTCGTGCGCAACACAATAAGGAAAATAAATCGCATGACAGATTTGCAACAAGCACTACTGCACTGCCAGAAAGAAGCAAACCGCTATCGGCTGCTGGCGGAACAGTCCACCGATTTGATATCACGCCATACAGCCACTCCGGAATGGACCTTCATTGATGTCAATCCGGCGATCGAACCCCTGCTGGGTTATCGGGCAGAAGAAGTGATCGGTACATCTGGCTATGCCCTGTTTCACCCTGACGATGCCGATAATCTGAAAAACCGCACGGGCGATGTCCGCTATCGTGACGGTCTCTATACCAATGTGTATCGCTATCGACACAAGCGCGGCCATTATATCTGGTTCGAAACCACCAGCCGTACCATTCGCGATGAACTGGGACATCCGCTGGAAGTCATTTGTGTGTCTCGCGATGTCACTGAGCGAGAACTGGCCCAACAGGCTACGCGACGTCTGGCCAAGGTAGTCGAAGCTTCATCAGACATGATTCTGTTCTGTCAGCACACCAGCCTGATTCTGACCTATCAGAATGAGTCAGCCCAGCGAACCCTGAGCAGTGCCGGCCCCACTTTACGTAACCGCCTGCCCCATCTGTTTACAGAAGCACTCTTTCACGAAGCAGTAGTCCCTGCACTCAACCAGGCGGCACAACAGGGCAACTGGCACGGTGCCATCCCTATGGCGCTGGATGATGACAGTGGTCGCGTTGCTGAATTGCGTGAAGTTATTGCCCACCGTGACCGCAATAACCGCAAGCATGTGGACTACTACACACTGATCGGTCGTGATGTGACAGCTCGCAAACATGCCGAGCAACAATACAAGCGCCAACAAAATGAAATGGCGCACATGTCTCGACTGTTATCAGTCGGAGAGATGGCCACAGAGCTGGCACACGAGATCAATCAACCGCTGGCTACCATCCTGAACTATAGCAATGGTACCCTGCGACAGATTGAAGAACAGCAACTCAAGGATGTCTCGCAAACACGACGTGCCCTGGAACTGATCTCACGCCAGGCACACCGGGCGGCTGAAATCATCCGGCGTATTCGTCGTTTTGTGCAGCGTACCGAGGTGCAATATACCGCGTTTGATATCAACGACTGTTGTCATGAGGTCATGACATTTTTAAATCAGGATGCGCGTGATCAGCAGATCTGCTTCCAGTTTGACCTCGATCCAGACTGCCCAATCGTGTACGGGGACCGGGTACAGGTTGAACAGGTACTGATCAATCTGTTGAGAAACGCCATAGAGGCCTATGCCAGTCACCCTTGCGAATCGCCTCTGATTCAGATAAAAACACGTCAGGAAAATCAGCAGGTTCAGATCAGTGTATGCGATCAGGCAGGCGGCGTAGCTCCCGAGATGATGTCGCAGTTGTTTGAACCCTTCACCACCAGTAAAGTAAACGGCTTGGGAATGGGTTTATCCATCTCACGTTCACTGATTGAAAGTCATGGTGGCCAGCTCTGGGCCGAGAGCGATGGTCAAAGCCAGAGCTGCTTTCATTTCAAACTGCCATCGAGAAACACAGAATGAAAACAGATAACACATACGTATTCCTGGTAGACGATGACACGGACTTTCGCGACTCCATGCAATGGTTACTCAGTTCCGCAGGCTATAGCGTCATCTGTGCCGGCTCTGCCAGCGAATTTCTTGAACGTTATCAGGGAGAACAAGGCTGCCTGTTGCTTGATGTTCGCATGCCGGGAACCAATGGTCTGGCACTGCAGCAGATCCTGCAGGAACGGGATATTCAGTTGCCTGTCATTCTGATCAGTGGTCATGGCGACATCCCGATGGCTGTCAATGCCATCAAGGCTGGTGCGCTGGATTTTATTGAAAAGCCCTTCGATGATCGCCGGGTACTGAATCTGGTCAGCAAGGCTTTACAGGAGGCTGAACAGCGCTTTAAAGCCCATGGCGAAACACAGGCACTCAAGCAACGCTACCATAACCTGAGTCAGCGAGAGCGCGAAGTCATGGCACTGGTGATTGAGGGGCAAGCCAACCGCGAGATTGCGGAAGCACTCGGCATCAGCCCCAAAACAGTTGAGGTTCACCGTGCCCGGGTCATGTCCAAAATGCAGGCCAGCAGCTTGCCGGTACTGGTCAATATGGGCAATCGATTGACGCAATCAGGTATCACCCTGCCTTAGACAAAGGATTGAGCAGGGCTTGATCCTGATCAGTAGCATGACGCGTCATCAGACGGTAAAATAGTGTCCGTACAATAATTATAAATACAAGTTCAGGAACAATGGACGATGGATAAGATACTGGTCAGCGCCTGTCTGATGGGTGCCAAGGTACGTTATGATGGACGCGACAACCTGCTGGAGCATCCTGCCCTGCAACGCTGGAAGGCCCAGGGACGACTGTTAATGGTCTGCCCCGAGTCACTGGGAGGCCTGCCAACACCTCGGCCACCCGCAGAAACACAATCCCGCTTTCCTATTCTGGTGACCACCCGTGAAGGTGACGATGTCACGCCCGAATTTCTTGCTGGCGCTGAAGCCACTCTTAAGCTGGCCAAACAGCACAGTGTCTGTTGTGCGCTGATGAAATCCCGCAGCCCGTCCTGCGGCAATACGCAAATCTATGATGGCAGTTTCTCTGGCACCCTCACCGAAGCACCCGGCGTCGCAGCAGATGAACTGATTCGCAATGGAATACCGGTATTTAATGAACACCAGTTGGAAGAACTGATACGCTTTGTTGAAGCGCAGACCGAAGCGGCCTAAAATGAAGGCCATTTTTTCGTCAACTACGGAATCGCTTCCCTATGCGCGCCAGTCAATACCTGATTTCAACCCTGAAAGAAACCCCTTCCGATGCTGAAGTCATCAGCCATCAGCTGATGCTTCGGGCCGGTATGATCCGCAAACTGGCTTCAGGCCTCTATACCTGGTTGCCCCTGGGACTGCGGACACTGCGCAAGGTTGAACGTATCGTCCGCGAAGAGATGGATGCAGCAGGTGCCCAGGAAGTACTGATGCCCGCTGTACAGCCCGCCGAGCTGTGGCAGGAGTCTGGCCGCTGGGAGAAGTATGGCCCTGAGCTGCTGCGTATCCAGGACCGTCATCAACGTGACTTCTGTGTCGGCCCGACCCACGAAGAAGTGATTACCGACATGATTCGCCGGGAGATTCGCAGCTACAAGCAGTTGCCCGCCAATTTCTACCAGATTCAGACCAAGTTTCGTGACGAGATCCGTCCGCGCTTTGGTGTGATGCGCTCACGTGAGTTCATCATGAAGGATGCTTACTCCTTCCACACCAGCCGTGAATCATTACAGGAAACCTATGACCGCATGTATGACGCCTACAGTCGTATCTTTACCCGACTGGGGCTGGACTTCCGTCCTGTACTTGCGGACAACGGCTCTATTGGCGGCAACTCCTCGCATGAATTTCACGTGCTGGCCGCTTCTGGAGAAGATGATATTGCTTTCTCCGACAGCGGCAGCTATGCCGCCAACATTGAAAAAGCTGAAGCCCTGGCACCCGCAACTACACGCCCTGCGCCCAGCGAAGAGATGCGTCTGGTTGATACCCCTGATACCAAAACCATCGCTGCACTGGTAAACGGTTTTAATCTGGCAATCGAGAAGACCATTAAAACTCTGATCGTCGCAGCCAGTGATGAATGTGATGCAGACTTTGTCGCCTTGTTGATTCGCGGTGACCATGAACTGAATGAGATCAAGGCTGAAAAACTGCCTCAGGTTGCCAGCCCGCTGCGCATGGCAACGGAAGAAGAGATTCGTGCAGTAGTTGGCGCCGGGCCCGGTTCTCTCGGACCTATCAATTTGCCAATCCCCTGCATTATTGATCGCAGCGTTGCCGTGATGGCTGATTTTGGCGCCGGCGCGAACATCGATGACAAACACTATTTCGGCATTAACTGGGAACGTGATCTGCCCATGCCCGAAGTGGCTGATCTGCGCAATGTGGTTGCTGGCGATCCCAGCCCCTGCGGTCAGGGTACCCTGGAAATCAAGCGCGGTATTGAAGTCGGGCATGTGTTTCAACTGGGCAACAGTTACTCAACAGCAATGAACGCAACCGTGCTGGATGAAAACGGCAAAGCGGTGGTCATGGAGATGGGGTGTTACGGTATCGGTGTTACCCGTGTCGTCGCCGCTGCCATTGAGCAGAATCACGATGATAACGGCATCATCTGGTCTGAAGCCCTCGCCCCTTTCACCGTTGCACTGGTACCACTGAACTATGACAAGTCCGAAACCGTGCGTGAAAAAGCCGATGCACTGTATGCCGCACTGAATGCAGCCGGTATCGATGTATTCCTGGATGACCGCAAGGAGCGTCCTGGTGTGAAATTTGCCGATATGGAACTGATCGGCATTCCGCACCGTCTGGTCATTTCCGAGCGTGGTCTCAACAATGGCACACTGGAATACAAACACCGTCGCGATGCTGAATCACGCGATATTGCGGCAGATGATGCCCTCGCATTTCTGCAACAACAGCTGAGTTAATAGAGAAGACGGGGCACAGGCCGCTACAATACAGCCTGTGACCCGTACCACCTCAGTCTACAAATGCACGCTCGATCACGTATTCACCGTGCACACCCTTGCGGGTTTCCTTGAATCCCCAATCATCCAGTACTCGCGTCAAGTCCTGCAACATGGCTGGACTGCCGCACAACATAAAACGGTCATCTTCAAGGTTGGGTGCGGGCATACCCAGATCTTCAAACAACTTGCCATCCAGCATCAGGTTAGTGATACGTCCCTGATTGATGTAGGGCTCACGGGTCACTGTCGGGTAATAAAGCAGCTGCTCAGCGATTTGCTCACCAAAAAATTCATTTTTAGGTAATGCATGCTGAATCTCCTCCTGATATGCCAGCTCGGAAACGTGACGCACGCCGTGGACCAGAATGACTTTTTCGTAGAGTTCGTAGACCTCAGGGTCTTTGATAATACTCATGAACGGTGCCAGGCCGGTTCCGGTTGCCAACAAATACAGATGCTTGCCTGGCAACAAAAAATCAGTCAGTAACGTACCTGTTGGCTTACGACTGATATAGATCTGATCACCCGGCTGAATCTGCTGCAAACGCGATGTCAGCGGACCATCAGGCACCTTGATACTGAAAAACTCCAGATTTTCTTCATAATTGGCGCTGGCAATGCTGTAAGCTCGCAACAATGGCTTGCCTTCCACTTCCAGACCTATCATGGTGAAGTGTCCGTTTTTGAAACGAAAACCCTGATCACGGGTAGTTTTAAAGCTGAACAAGGTATCATTCCAGTGCTGCACTTCAAGCACTGTCTCTTTCTGCAGATTGGACATCCTCGATCTTCCCATTAAATGCAAATGAATAGTGTTTGCACTTTAACGCATCGGCTCATATAAAATAAAAGAATTATTAGATATTTTTTAATGCCATAAATGAATATAAAAAACACGCTTTCTATTAAGGATAGTCTAATATAAAGTAAACTGACTAAATTGGATCACTCGACTTAACAGAGGAGAGCACTATGGACTTGAAAGTAAATGTAGGCGGAATAGACAAAATTGCACGCATTCTGGTGGGCGCGATTCTGCTCATACTGGCAATCATGGGTACTGGCACACCCTGGACCTGGATCGGTATCCTGCCACTGATTACAGGGCTGGCAGGACGTTGCCCGGCATACAGCCTGTTGGGCATTAACACCTGCGGCATCAAAAAATAAGCCCAACAGGGTTGGGCTTCAAAGACCATGGAGGTTTTTAACAAGCCTCCATGTGTTCTCACTCAGGGGGACAACAAGCCTTGAGCAAAACTGAATCGCTTAAAATGCATCACCGGGAATACGCACCCAGCCTTCCATCAGTACCCGCGCACTGCGGCTCATCACCGCTTTGGTAGCCGTCCATTCACCGTCGACCAATGCAGCCGCGGCACCGACGCGCAGGGTGCCGGAAGGATGACCGAAGGTCACGGCATCCCGCTCTCCGCCACCGGCAGCCAGGTTCACCAGTGTGCCCGGCACGGCCGCAGCCGTGGCAATGGCTACAGAAGCCGTGCCCATCATGGCGTGGTGCAGCTTGCCCATGGAAAGCGCACGAACACAAAGATCAATATCACCCGCTTGCAGGTTTTTACCACTGGAGGTGACATAGTCTGTGGCCGGAGCAACAAAGGCGATCTTGGGGGTGTGCTGACGGGCGGCGGCTTCAGAAATATCCTTGATCAGACCCATCTTCACCGCGCCATAAGCACGCATGGTTTCAAATTTTGCCAGCGCCTCGGCATCCGAGTTGATGTCTTTCTGCAGCTCGGTACCGGTGTAACCGATATCCGCGGCATTGACAAAAATGGTCGGAATACCGGAGTTGATCATGGTGGCTTTGAAGGTGCCGATGCCGGGCACTTCCAGCTCATCCACCACATTACCGGTGGGGAACATCGAGCCTTCACCATCGGCGGGGTCCATGAACTCAATCACCACCTCGGCTGCCGGGAAGGTCACACCATCCAGTTCAAAATCACCGGTTTCCTGTACTTCACCGTTAGTGATCGGTACATGGGCAATGATGGTTTTACCGATGTTCTTCTGCCAGATACGCACGGTGCAGATGCCGTTTTCCGGAATGCGTGAAGCATCCACCAGACCCTTGCTGATGGCAAAGGCACCCACGGCACCGGTGAGGTTACCGCAGTTACCGGACCAGTCGACAAAGGCCTTATTGATGGCGACCTGACCAAACAGGTAATCCACATCGTGATCCGGCTGTTCACTTTTGGCCAGAATCACGGTTTTGGAGGTGCTGGAAGTGGCACCACCCATACCGTCAATCTGCTGGCCGTAAGGATCAGGACTGCCGATCACCCGCTGCAGAATCTTGTCACGTGCCTCACCCGGCACCTGCGCCACTTCGGGCAGGTCGGTCAGGCTGAAAAATACACCCTTGGAAGTGCCGCCGCGCATGTAGGTGGCGGGAATCTTGATCTGGGGAACACTGGACATAACATGTCTCCTTAAAAGGTTACAACACCCAATCTTCGGTGCAAGACGGGAACAGGTCTTATCTGTTTGGACACGCCGTGAACCCTTCCCTGGGGGCTCGCTGTTGCCATCCCTGGCAACAGACGGTCCAACCAGATAAGACCCGTTCCCTTCTATAGAGCGCAGTTACGCAGCACCTTCTAAGAAGTTCTGGGCGAAGCGCTGCAGTACACCACCCGCTTTGTAGACATTCAGCTCAGCGTAGGTGTCTAAACGACACAACATAGGCACTTTAACCTGTTCACCATTCTTGCGGTTGATGACCAAGGTCATGGTGCCACGGGGTGCCAGCTCGCCTTCCACATCGTAGGTTTCAGTACCATCCAGACCCAGGGTCTTGCGGGTGGTGCCAGCTTCAAACTGCAGCGGCAGCACACCCATACCGATCAGGTTGGTGCGGTGAATGCGCTCAAAACCTTCAGCGGCAATCACTTCCACACCGGCCAGACGCACACCCTTGGCAGCCCAGTCACGGGAAGAACCCTGACCATAATCCGCACCGGCCACAATGATCAGCGGCTGTTTGCGTTCCATGTAGGTTTCAATCGCTTCCCACATGCGCATGACCTTGCCTTCCGGCTCCACGCGCGCCAGTGAACCCTGTTTGACCTGACCATCCACCACGGCCATTTCGTTGATCAGTTTCGGGTTGGCAAAGGTGGCCCGCTGAGCGGTCAGGTGGTCACCACGGTGAGTGGCGTAAGAGTTGAAGTCTTCTTCCGGCACGCCCATCTTGTGCAGGTACTCACCGGCGGCAGAGTCCATCATGATGGCGTTGGACGGTGACAGGTGGTCGGTGGTGATGTTGTCCGGCAGGATGGCCAGCGGACGCATGCCTTTCATGGTGCGCTCACCGGCCAGAGCACCTTCCCAGTAAGGCGGACGACGGATGTAGGTGGACATCGGGCGCCAGTCATACAGTGGGCTTTCGGCTTCCTGACCACGATCCAGATCAAACATCGGGATGTAGACCTGCTTGAACTGTTCAGGCTTCACGCTGGAAGCCACAATGGCGTCGATTTCTTCATCAGACGGCCAGAGGTCTTTCAGGGTGATCGGGTTACCGTTCTTGTCGGTGCCCAGCACGTCTTTTTCGATGTCAAAACGCACGGTACCGGCCAGTGCATAAGCCACGACCAGTGGCGGTGACGCCAGGAAGGCCTGCTTGGCGTAGGGGTGAATACGGCCATCAAAGTTACGGTTACCGGACAGCACCGCCGTGGCGTAAAGGTCACGGTCGATGATTTCCTGCTGGATTTTCGGGTCCAGTGCACCGGACATGCCGTTACAGGTGGTGCAGGCATAAGCCACGATACCAAAACCGAGTTTTTCCAGCTCAGGCAGCAGACCGGCTTCTTCCAGATACAGGCGGGCGACTTTGGAGCCAGGCGCAAAGGAAGATTTAACCCAAGGCTTGCGCACCAGACCCAGCTCGTTGGCTTTTTTCGCCAGCAGACCGGCCGCGACCACGTTGCGCGGGTTGGAGGTGTTGGTACAGGAGGTGATGGCCGCAATGATGACCGCGCCATCAGGCATCAGGCCCTGCTCTTCCTGCTTGCGTGCTGCGTCCAGATTACCGGCAATGCCTTTGGCCGCCAGATCGCTGGTGGAAACACGGGCATGCGGGTTGGAAGGACCAGCCATGGTGCGAACCACGCTGGACAGGTCAAACTTCAATACACGCGGGTACTGGGCTTTGACCAGACTGTCAGCCCACAGGCCTGTGGTTTTGGCGTAGTTTTCAACCAGTGCCACCTGCTCCGGCTCACGACCGGTCAGCTTCAGGTAATCAAGGGTCTGCTCGTCGATGTAGAACATCGCGGCAGTGGCACCGTATTCCGGTGTCATGTTGGAGATGGTGGCGCGGTCACCGATGGACAGGCTGGAAGCACCTTCACCGAAGAACTCCAGGTAAGCACCGACGACTCGCTCCTTGCGCAGGAACTCGGTCAAGGCCAGGACGATATCCGTGGCCGTGATGCCGGGCTGACGCTTGCCCACCAGTTCCACACCGACGATATCCGGCAGGCGCATCATGGAAGGCAGACCCAGCATGACAGTTTCGGCTTCCAGACCACCGACACCGATGGCAATCACACCCAGGGCATCCACGTGCGGAGTGTGGGAATCCGTACCGACACAGGTATCGGGGAAAGCCACGCCATCACGTGCCTGAATCACCGGAGACATCTTCTCCAGGTTGATCTGGTGCATGATGCCGTTACCGGCAGGAATCACGTCGACGTTTTTGAACGCGGTTTTGGTCCACTCGATGAAGTGGAAACGGTCTTCGTTACGACGGTCTTCAATGGCACGGTTCTTTTCAAACGCATCGGGATCAAAACCGGGGGCTTCCACAGCCAGCGAGTGGTCAACAATCAGTTGGGTAGGTACCACCGGGTTGACCTTGGATGGATCACCGCCTTTTTCAGCGATGGCATCACGCAGACCGGCCAGATCCACCAGAGCGGTCTGACCCAGAATGTCGTGGCACACCACACGGGCGGGGTACCAGGGGAAGTCCAGCTCCTGCTTGCGCTCGATCAGCTGTTTCAGCGCATCGGTCAGGTCTTCGGGTTCACAGCGGCGCACCAGCTGTTCGGCCAGTACACGAGAGGTGTAAGGCAGGGTTTCATAAGCACCGGGCTGGATGGCTTCAACCGCCGCACGGGTGTCGAAGTAGTCAAGGCTGGTACCGGGAAGGGGTTTGCGGAATTCAGTATTCATTGTGGCTTACCATTAAAAAGGTTGGCTCAATCGGCAAGAATCTGGGTGGCACCGGCTGCCACCCTTTTATCAGTCCGGGCTTAGCTGCGCTCAGAGAGCGCAGGCACCGGACGACAGTCTTCACCCACATAATGAGCGCTTGGACGAATGATTTTTCCATCAATACGCTGTTCAATCACATGCGCGCTCCAACCCGATGTGCGCGAGATGACAAACAGTGGTGTAAACATATCTGTCGGCACACCCATCATGTGATAACTCACCGCAGAGAACCAATCGAGATTCGGGAACATCTTTTTCAGATCCCACATCACCGACTCCAGACGCTCGGCGATATCATACATTTTGGTATTGCCCTGCTCTTCAGACAGCTGCTTCGCTACCCGCTTGATCACTTCGTTACGTGGGTCAGACACGGTGTAAACCGGATGACCAAAGCCGATGATGACTTCCTTGCGGCCAACACGCTCACGAATATCCGCCTCAGCCTGATCCGGGCTGTCATACCGCTTCTGGATTTCGAACGCTTCTTCATTGGCCCCACCATGTTTCGGACCACGCAGCGCACCGATGGCGCCAGCAATACAACTGTAGAAGTCGGAGCCAGTACCGGCAATCACACGACTGGTGAAGGTGGAAGCATTAAATTCATGCTCCGCATAAAGAATGAGTGACGTGTGCATGGCACGCACCCAGGATTCACGCGGCTTTTCGCCGTGCAGCAGGTGCAGGAAATGCCCACCGATAGAATCATCATCCGTTTCCAGATCAATACGCTTGCCGTTGTAGGCATAGTGATACCAGTACAGCAGCATGGAACCCTGGCACGCCATCAGTTTATCGGCGATATCGCGTGCACCGGGATGATTGTGATCATCTTTCTCTGGCTTGATACAACCCAGGACAGACACACCGGTACGCATTACGTCCATCGGATGTGCAGAGGGTGGCAGCTGTTCCAGTGCAGCTTTCACCGCAGCAGGCAGGCCACGCAAGGCTTTGAGCTTGGCTTTATAGGCAGTCAGCTCAGCCAGTGTCGGCAATTTTCCGTGCACCAGCAGATACGCAACTTCTTCAAACTCACATGTCTCAGCCAGGTCCAGTATATTGTAACCACGATAGTGGAGTTCATTGCCGTTACGTCCCACAGTACAGAGAGCGGTGTTGCCGGCGGCGGTACCGGACAGGGCAACGGACTTCTTCGGCTTGGGCAGCACGGTATTATTATCGGACATGATTGACTCCTGTTAAGACGGATTACTTGTTTTTACCCTGGGCGAATAACTGATCCAACTTCTGCTCAAAGTCGTGATAGTTCAGGAAATCGTACAGTTCCATACGGGTCTGCATGGTATCGACTACAGCCTTCTGATCGCCGTCATCCAGCAGATGCTGGAATACATTCAGGGCAGCCTTGTTGGCGGCGCGGAAGGCAGACAGGGGGTAAAGCACCATGGAAGCGCCGTTTTCCGCCAGTTCTTTTTTGTTGAACAGTGGCGTGGCACCGAATTCGGTAATGTTGGCCAGCAGGTGAGCACCCTTGATGCCGTCCGCAAACGCTTTGTAGTCTTCCAGGGTGTGTACGGCTTCAGCAAAGATGCCGTCAGCACCGGCTTCCAGGCAGGCCTGAGCACGCTCAACAGCCGCATTCAGCCCTTCCATCTGGAAGGCATCCGTACGGGCAATGATAAAGAAGTCGTCATCAGTACGGGCGTCTACAGCAGCCTTCACGCGATCAACCATCTCCTGCAGGGAAACAATCTCCTTGTTGGGACGGTGACCGCAGCGCTTTTGCTGTACCTGATCTTCCAGATGCACAGCCGCAGCACCGGCCTTGATCATCTCTTTAACGGCGCGCGCCATGTTGAATGCGCCGCCCCAACCAGTGTCGATATCTACCAGCAGTGGCGTTTCCACGGCGCTGGTGATACGGCGTACATCTTCCAGCACATCATTCATGCTGGTCATACCCAGATCCGGCAGACCATAAGAGGCATTGGCAACACCGCCACCAGACAGGTAGATCGCTTGATGCCCCACGCGGGTGGCCATCATGGCATGGTACGCATTAATGGTGCCGACAATCTGCAGTGGATTATTGTCTTGCAGAGCTTTACGAAAACGTGCGCCGGCAGTCAGTTGATTAGCCATTCTTTTCCCCTTTGGTTTCAGACTCTTGGTTCAGCTTGTTCTCAATATTGCGACGCGCGGCGCTGATATGTCGGCGCATCAGCAACTCTGCCAACTCCGGATCCCGGGCTTCAATTGCATCGATAATCTGCCGATGCTCTTTCAACGCCCGCTTGGGACGGGAACTGGAAACGCTGAACTGATAACGGTACATGCGTACCAGGTGATACAGGTCAGCACCCAGCAGCTCCAGCAGCTTGGCGTTTTTGCTCCCCTGTACAATGCGATAATGAAAGTCGAGATCTCCCTCTTTCTGGAAGTAAGAGCTCCAGGACTCCTCTTCCACCGAGAGTTCATGCTGATCCAGCAGACCCTTCAGTGAAGCGATCTCACGATCACTCATATTCTGTGCTGCCAGACGACAAGCCATACCTTCCAGCGCTTCACGCACATGATATATTTCGATAAGTTCATGGGCAGTCAGTTTGACCACACGTGCCCCGACATGCGCCTTGCGCTCAATCAGACGCAACCCCTCCAGACGGCGGATGGCCTCACGCAGAGGCCCGCGGCTGATGCCATACATGCGCGCCAGTTCTGGCTCGCTGATTTTATAGCCCGCCGGTAACTCGCCCTTGACAATCGCCGTGACGATCTGTTGACAGACCCGGTCCGCCAGGGTGCGGGTAATCGGCTCGAGAGGCAGAATATTATCTTTGTCTGACATGGTCACCCTTCAAGATTGTCGACAATATTTATGAGAAGCAACCTTACCGAGCCAAAATCATGCCGTCAACAGAGATTTCTGCTAAATATGTCTACACTAGACAAAAGTATACTGATTATTAGGCGGGTTTTTCCGTCTGGTAACGCAGCATTTCCTGATTCATCAACCGGGCGATCTGACGAGGCTTCTGAAACGGCAAAGAATGATCTGTTCCTGGCACCAGAAAGTAGTGCCAGTTCGGCAGAGTTGATGCCAGATTGGCGTGCAGTTGATGCATCAACTCGACACTCTGACCACCGATAAAACTGCTGACATCTCCCTGGGCGGCAATCAATGCTGCACGATCAAGCGTACGAATACCCTGGCTGACTGCATCCAGAGCATAGGCAAAGCCCAAGGGACGCTGAGCTAATCGACTGATTGCCAGTTGATCCGCCTGGGGTGTAGTACGTCGATTCGGAGAAATGGTCTCCAGAAACTGGCGGATACCTGACTCAACATCCTGACTGCGCAAATGTTCAGCCGCCTCACTGTACTTGTCACGCAACGCAATGGTTTCCTCCATACACACCCGGTCCAGCAACGCTGATTCCAGCAAAAACTGCTTGCCAACATGATCCGGATACTGCTGCTTATAGATCAGACTGACCAAACCGCCCAGAGAATAACCACCCAGATCAAAATGCTGCCACCCCAGATGTGTCACCAGCGCATGCAAATCACTCACCAGCATCGGCAGGGTAAAGGGATGTTCCTGATGATCCGGATAGTGACTCTGCCCTGCACCGCGTTGATCCAGCACCAGAACACTGGACCAATGCTGCAGAAAAGCCACCAGCATTTCCCAGGTATCGCGCCCGGCCACTCCAGCCCCATGCACCAGCACCAAATGCCGTTCCGGCAACCCGGATTGCGTATACAGACGGTAAGACAAGCGCTGATCAGCCAAACACAGCTGGTCAACATGACATTCAAACGGGTGCTTCATAACGCTCTCTCTTGGCAACACTCACATGGACTTCTGAAAGATACTTTTCAGCAGACTGACGGATAACATTGGCTCACAGGTCGGCTTCGGGCTCGCCAGCCTGAATACAGACAGGTAGAATCGCCTTTTTTGCAGACCGGTGTCGACAGTGATCAGTCATTATCCTCTACCCTATCCTTTAAATGCCAGTCAGGTTTTTGAACAGCTGCGCGCCCTCGGTGGCGCTGTTATTCTGGATAGTTGCCAACCTCACAGTCGTTTTGGCCGCTATGATCTGATCAGCGCGGCCCCCGCCCGTAGCGCTCGACTGAGCAGCAACGGACTGGAAATTCGTGAAAGCGCCTCAGACTGGCACGTAACGGATGAGGATCCTTTTACACTGCTGCAGCAATGGCTTAATACCCTTGGACCGGTCCATGACCCTGTCCCCCCATTTAACGGCGGATTGATAGGCTACTTCAGCTACGACCTGGGGCGCCATCTGGAACACTTGCCCAGCCACGCGACAGCGGACTTATCCTTACCTGACTTGCAACTGGGTTTGTACCTGCAAGCGGTCATTATTGACCACGAGACGCAAACCAGCCGTCTTGTGGTCCATTCAGATGCCGCTCCCGAGATAGTCGAACAGTTTCTGACCCTGCTTGGCCAGCCCACTTCGGTTTCCGTCAAGCCAGCGTTTCACCTGCGCTCATCGTTTAACAGCAACATGACCGCAATGGACTACCAACAGGCACTGGAGAAAATTCATGCCTATATCCAGGCCGGTGACTGTTATCAGATCAATCTGGCACAGCGCTTCAGTGCCGCTTATGAAGGCGACCCCTGGCAGGCCTGGTGTCTGCTGAAAGCAGCCGCTCCAACACCCTTCGCTGCTTATATTGAACTGGACCAGGATGCTGTACTGTCTCTGTCCCCTGAGCGCTTTCTGTTTTGCGATCCTGAAGGAAAGGCAGAAACACGTCCAATCAAGGGTACACGACCGCGGGGCGACACACCGGAAACAGACCAGCAGCTGGCCACTGAGCTACTGCAGTCAGAAAAAGACCGGGCTGAAAATGTCATGATCGTTGATTTACTGCGCAATGATCTGAGCAAAGTCTGCCAACCTGGCAGTGTGAAGGTACCAGAGCTTTTTCAACTGGAGAGCTATCCCAATGTGCATCATCTGGTCAGCAGCGTCACTGGACAACTTGAAGCCCATTACAGTCCTCTGGATCTGATACGTGCCTGTTTTCCGGGTGGCTCGATTACCGGTGCGCCGAAAATTCGCGCCATGGAGATTATTGATGAGCTGGAACCTCAACGCCGTTCTGCTTACTGCGGCTCCATCGCCTACATCAGTGCTTGCGGGCAGATGGACAGCAGTATCACGATTCGCACGCTGGTATGTCACCAGCAACAGATTCACTGCTGGGCCGGCGGTGGTATCGTTGCCGACTCACAGATCCCAGCTGAATACGCTGAGACTTTCAGCAAGGTAAACAACCTGCTTAACACGCTGGAAGCGACTCTTGAGCTAAAAAACTGAAATTCCTATCATATTTCTGACTCTTTTTGTCAAATATACTTCTATACTTTGGTATATAATCCCGGGCCGCATAGATGTTTAGATGCTGTTCCGGACATTCTATGCTTGCAGGGAAGACTGTAAGGCGAGGCGTGCCTGTTTTTCAGTGATTATTCAGGAGTCCTCTATATGAAACTCAGCTTTCAGTCCAAGCTACTTATTTCCATGCTGCTGCTGTTGCTGGTGTCGTTACTGGCACTCAGCAGTCTGGCACATCGCCTGTTAAATACCGAGGTTACGCAGGCGGTTCAGAGTGAAATCAACAACACGCTCAGAAATGTTGAAACCTTTGCTGCCGGCTGGCTGAATGCCAAATCGGATCTGGTGGTCAGCCTGACCCAACAGATTCCGGCACAGCGCAGTGATGCAGAGCATTTTCTGACGTATGCCAGAGAGGCCGGACAATTTGATCTGGTCTATGTTGGCACCGCTCAAGGTGAAATGTGGCAATCCAGACCCGCAGCCAACCTGCCCTCTGACTATGATCCACGTACCCGCCCCTGGTATCAGCAAGCCAGCAGCCGTAACAGCCTGGTGGTAACACCTCCCTATGCAGACGCAGGCACGGGTGAAATGATCATTTCACTGGCTGCGCCTTTGCGCAACGGCAGTCGTGGCGTGATCGGCAGCGATATCAGCATTGATTCGGTGATCCGGGAACTGCTCAGTATCGAGTCACGCTGGACATCTGAACTGTGGATGCTGGATGGAAATCAGACGGTGATTGCTCATCCCGATACAGGTCGCATTCAGCAAAATGTGCGTCAATTCCTGCCTGATCTGACGATACCTCGCCAGCAGAACGTCGTTGAAATCCGCTACAACAATGAAGTATGGTTAATGTCTGCCACACATATTGCCGAAGCCGACTGGACATTTCTATTACTGGTCAAGCGCAGTGAAGCGATGGAGGCCATCAGTCAACTCACCTGGACGCTGCTGACACTGAGCCTGCTGGTCCTGGTACTGTCTGGTGGTATTCTTTACCTGCTGGTCAATTATCAGACACGCCCACTGAAAGAACTCGCGCTGGCACTTGAAGATGTGTCTCAAGGTGAAGGAGATCTGACCCATCGCCTTAAAGTTGAAACAGCTGATGAGTTCGGTCAAATGAGCCTGGCATTCAATCGTTTTGTGGCCCAACTGCAGACAACCATCAGTGAAATGATTTTGCTGACAGATCAGGTTAATCAGGCGGCAGGCCGTAGCGTCGAAGACGTGCATAACAGTCTGGAACAGCTGACCCGGCAAAAAGAAGAGCTGACACAACTGGCTGCAGCCGCTCAGGAGATGTCATCAGCGACAGGCGAGATAGCCCGCAATGCAGAACAAACTGCCGACATAGCACAACAATCCTCTGAATCGACCCAGGCTGGATTACGGGTGGTCAAGACCAATCGTGAGCAAACACTGGCCCTGACTCAGCGTATCAGCGACAGTACAGCAGCCATCAATACAGTTGATCAACATGTGCAGCGTATCACCGGGATTCTCGACAACATCCAGAGTATTGCTGAACAGACCAACCTGTTGGCGCTCAATGCGGCGATTGAAGCGGCACGCGCCGGAGATCAGGGACGCGGATTTGCAGTCGTTGCAGATGAAGTACGTACCCTTTCGCAACGCAGCCATCAGGCTACCGAAGATATACGCGCCATGATTGCCGAGCTGCAAGACTCTACGCGCGATGCAGTCAACTTGATGGGACAGAGCCAGGAGCAGGCACGCATTAACGTTGAAAGTGCAGAGAAAGCCGAGCAGCAACTCATGACCATTGATCAGGCCAGCGGCACTATCAGTGGTATGGCAATTCAGATCGCCAGCGCGGTGGAAGAGCAGAATGCAGTCACCACGGAAATCAGCAGCAATACCGAACAGATCAAGGTATTGGCTGACAACCTGACTGACCAGACCAGCGACGCTGGCAACCGTGCCAATCAGCTGAAACAGGTGGCTAATGCCCTGCATCAACTGTCAGACAGGTTCAAGGTCTGAACCCGTCTGACAAATCAGTAATCAGAGTGACAGATCACGATTACTGGCAGCGATGAAGGCCTGTTTCAGGTCTTCATAGTTATGCACTGCAGGAAACTGCGGAAACTCACGTATGACATTTTCCGGGGCATGGAACAGGATGCCAGCCTCGGCCTGAGTCAACATGGTGGTATCGTTGTAGGAATCGCCTGCAGCGATGACTCGATAATTGAGCAACTGCAGCGCCCGCACCGACTGACGCTTGGGGTCACGCTGGCGCAGGGTATAGCCGGTGATCCGTCCCTGCTCATCAACATTCAGTTTGTGGCACAGCAGGGTCGGAAAACCCAACTGACGCATTAATGGCTGAGCGAACTCATAGAAAGTGTCAGACAGAATGACCAATTGAAAGCGCTCTCGCAGCCAGTCAACAAACTCAACGGCCCCCTCAAGCGGTGTCAAACGGCTGATGGTATCCTGAATCTGCGGCAAGGTCAGGCCATGCGCATCCAGTATCCGTAAACGCTGCTGCATCAGTTGATCATAATCGGGAATATCCCGAGTCGTTGCCTTGAGTTCATCGATACCGGTTTCTTCCGCAAATGCGATCCAGATTTCCGGAATCAATACACCCTCCAGGTCAAGACAGGCCAGTTCCATTCAATACTCCATACGTCAGGTTCAGACAAAAATCAGTGTTCCGGCAGAACTGTCTCTTTGAACAGCTCATCCACTTCATGGCGGTTCGCGCACGCCTGTACGCGATCAACTACATCAGGGGTTAAATGTGGTGCAAACAACCTAATAAAATCATACATATAACCACGCAAATAAGTCCCTTTCCGAAAGCCTATACGCGTTGTACTGGCTTCAAAAAGATGTGATGCATCTATAGCCACCAAATCCTTGTCCTGCTCCGGCTCTACCGCCATGGTTGCAATGATGCCAACGCCCAGACCCAATCGCACATAGGTCTTGATGACATCCGAGTCGACGGCAGTAAAGACGACCTTGGGTTCAAGCCCTTTCTGAATAAAGGCTTCATCCAGCTTGGAGCGGCCTGTAAAACCAAATACATAGGTCACAATCGGATGCTTGGCCAACTCTTCAAGAGTCAACTGACCAATCTGCGCCAGCGGATGATCCTTAGGCACGACCACGGAACGGTTCCAGTGATAGCAGGGCATCATGATCAGATCCGGGAAATGCGCCAGTGCTTCCGTCGCTATAGCAAAATCAACTTCGCCATCTGCTGCCATTTCAGAAATTTGCATGGGCGTGCCCTGTTGCATATGCAAAGCCACATCCGGGTACATCTTGATAAATTCATGGATAGTCGGCGGCAAGGCATAGCGTGCCTGAGTATGGGTCGTCGCCAGGCTGAGGCTGCCTTTGCGTTCATCGCTGAACTCCTGGGCCACCTGACGAATACTGTCGACTTTCTGCAGTATTTCACCGGCAATCTGCAGTATCGCCTCACCGGCAGGTGTTACCCGTGTCAGGTGCTTACCACTGCGGGCAAAAACCTCCACTCCCAATTCATCCTCTAACAAACGCACCTGTTTGCTAATACCTGGCTGCGAGGTATACAGGCTCTGTGCGGTCGCCGAAACATTGAGATCATGTCTGGCAACCTCCCAGATATATCTGAGCTGCTGAAGTTTCATGTGTCTTTACCCGAGCATAGTAAATGTATTTATATATAACTACAAAGAATAACAAAAAACTCCAGCAACGCCAATCGCTTCAAAGGCGGGCGTTCAAACGGCGAATTTCTTCATCATTTTGAATCAACCGTTTTTCCAACGAATTGATTTTTGCTTCAGCACGTACCAGCAATTCTTCTTTTTCCATAAGCTGTGCACGTAACAGGTTATCCCGCTTGGCAGCTTCATTGGTATAGGTAATATTTTTCTGGTTGCTGCGGCGCATATCTTCCTGCAGCTCTTTGACCTTGGCTTCCAGGCGCTTGGTTTTATTCAGTTCAGCCAACAACTGACTGTTTATTTTGGTCATATCTCGCTGCATCACACCGTGATCCTGACGCATTTTCAACAAGTCCGTTTCCTGACTTTTTACCTGCGACTTCAAGGTTTCAATCTTGACATCCTTGCGAGCCATGCGCGCCTGAAGATCATGAATCTCTCGTGTCAATTCCGATTCTTTTCGGCCAGCCTCTTCGCGTGCCTTTTCCAGGGCATTTCGATAATAACGCGTGTCGACCTCTTCTTTGGCCAGGGTTTCAAGCATATGGCGCTGCTCATCCTTGATACGCTGGTCAAACATGCGCCGGGCATCTTCATGCGCCTTGCGCAGCTGGGCCAGTTCATGTTCCAGGGCTGAACGTGCTTTTTCCTCTTTTTTTCGGGAGTTGGTTTCGCTGGAAAGATTGGTTTTTAACACCGTGATCTCGGCATTTAATGCCTTGATCTGTTCATAGCTTTCTTCAAGCTTTAACGTCTGCTCACGGTAACGGGCTTCCATCTCTTGCTGCAAGTGCTGAGAACGTTGCAAGGCTTCATCCGTACTGCGTTTTTCCACCTCTGCACCGATATCGGTACGCTGACGTGTCAAAGAAACACGTGACTGGGCTTCCTGTACAGCCTGATGCCAGATGCGTACAAATGACTGAGCCAATGTATCGGGCATGCCCGGCATTTTCAGATTTCGGTCCGTAAAAATAACGCGCTGAGGCAGCTCACTGCGCCACTGTACTAAAAAGCAGCCGATATCTTCCGAAGCGTGCTGCAGTTGCTCAGCAATAATCTCTGTCTGGGGAAAGGTGCCAGATAACAGCAACTCATCCGCTAATTCAAATACTTGTGTTTTAACCTGTTCCGTATCCATGCCGTCTCATTAACCAGATGTAAAGCGGATAATAAGCGGGTCGCGTGATTCCACGCAGCCCGCGGTGTAGAGGCTATAAGGATACATCATCAAAACGGAGGTTTCACTGTGGCTGAGTGCAGGATTCTCCGTTAATGTCTCTGGCTATGAGTCAGATTAATCAATCAGTGTATCAATCAGATCGATCATGAACTCACTGTCTTCCTCGCTCATCAGCTCCCAGCCGACCAACCCCATGTTTTGCAATACATTACGCCCTTTTTCCTCATCCGCCATCGACAACAGAGTTGACTTCAATGCGTCTTCATGGGACTGAAATGCGGGTCCTGCAAGCAACACATGGTGTATCACGCCAATCTGGCTGCTGACCAGCGGTTTCATTTCACTACGAATCAGCTCGGAAAGCTCATCATAGGCCTGCTTCAGGAAAAATCCGGCATCCGCTTCTCCCTTTAACAGGGTTTTGGCCACTAGCACATAGTTTTTCAGGGTTTTCACCTGAATATTGCTGTCATCCAAATCAGCCGATTCCAACATGATCATACCCATGGTATGCACATCGGGATCATCTGTGGTTGCAATGACTGAGCCCGGCTGCAAATCCTCGACAGAACCACAGGGGGAGGAGACTGAAACAGCAATCACTGTTTCATCCGCTTTATGTGCTGGCTTCATCAATGCCTTGAAGCCCAGTTCCCGCACCAGCATTGAGGCATCGTAAGGATTGGCATAGATCAGATCCACCTTTCCTTCGCGAATGTCCTGGCGCTGTTTTTCGAAACTGTCATACAACTCAAGGTGAATCGGTATCCCCAGCTGACGCTGCAGATAGGTATTGAAGTAAAACCATCCAGAGATGTGATCAGGTGCAAAATCCGGGCTTACAGTCAAATTCAGAGGCATAGGAGATCTCCACTTACATCAGCGTGGCATAAAGGGCTTCACTTTCACGAATTTTGCTGCGTGAAGGCTTACGCCGGACTGAGGTGTAACCTACCAGCTGTCCATTACGGATATTCGGAATCACCGTGGCCTTGACCCAGTAATAGGTACCATCTTTACGCAAATTTTTAACGAAACCCTGCCACTTCTTCCCTTCTGCGACTGTATCCCACAACCCCTTGAATGCCACTGCAGGCATGTCCGGGTGACGCAGGATATAGTGGTTGGTTCCGATCAGCTCTTCGCGACTGTAGCCGGACATATCGACAAAGGCCTGATTGGCATGCGTAATAATGCCTTCAGGATCTGTGCGGGACACAATCAGCTTGCCGTCTGGATAAGGCACCTCCTGATCAACAATCCGAGCCACCCGCTCGGTTCCATCATAGTAGCGAATCAAGACTTCACGTACCTGGCCGGTATCTTGTTCTGACATAGTACTTCTCCCAGCTATGCATGTATGCGCCCCCAAACAGAGGCGCAACCGCGTGACTTACAGGATCTTGCCGATCGCTTCAGCGGCGCGCTTGACGTCGAGAAAGATCAAGCCCAGACGAGCGTTGGTCTTGGCCACAACGGTCAATACCGAGTCTTTATTGGCATGGGTCATCAGGATATAACCTGACTTGCCCTTGACCAGCACCTGCTCCAGTTCGCCGCGCGCCAGTTCCTGAGCGGTGCGCTCTCCCAATGACAGCATCGCCGCACTCATGGCACCCACACTGTCCTCATCCATCGAGGCGGGCAGTAGTGAATCAATCATCAGACCATCCGTAGAAATCACTGCAGAAGCTTCAATCTCAGCCGAAGTACTGTTCAGATCATTAAGAATGGAAGTAAGCATTTCTGAGCGCATCGTTATCTCCTTTACGCCGTTAGCACAAATGTCGCAGTTAAGTATTTCCGTTGACTTCAGTAATCCAGATAACGGCGCATCAGCACCGAAAGCAGATTGACAAAGGACTGACGGTTCAGTGTTGGCATTCCTTCGAGTACCAACAAAAATTTCTGGTGACCAACATGTAACGTCCAAAACCCCAGTTCGCTGTGCCCGGCTGCATCCAGCAGCCCCCAGGACACGCTGTTAAATCCCAGATGTTCATGCAGCAGTCGCTGATGACGCTCGTGCATCAACACGATATCGGCAGAGAGTGCTGCCAAAGCCTCAGCTTCTTCATCAGCATAGCCTGACTGCCCCAGGCAAAAACCTTGTTCATCTGCCAACAGAACCCGGCCCTCAGCCAGCTGTGGCAAGTATTCAGGTAACAGTTGCTCAATCGACCCTGAAGGTACCGGCTCTGGCTCGCTGGTCAGCTGCAAAAAACCGCGCTCGGTTAGCCACTCAAGCAGCTCCTGAGCTTCTTTGTCGCTCTGCCCTGTCAGCTTTTTCAAGACTGCTGGGAAATAAGGTACATGCGTGTCCGCACTCAGAAGCTGTAGCAACAATGCACGACGTTCATCCATTTCAGGACTCAGCGTCGCATAATAGGAACCGCTCGGGGTTACTTGAAAAAACTCTGTCACTTCACTCTGGTCTTGATTCACAGTCGAACTCCGATTTCATTCCAGATGGGGCGCAGACCATCACTGCTAGGGGTTAAAATATCCAACAGCATCCGCTGCCACTAAAAAGGTAAACACATAGCGCTGGGGAACTGCCAATTCTGACAGCATCTGCACCGGGCTGAGCCGTTTGCTGTACCAGAGTTCTGCCAACGTACGCGCATGAGGTATTCGTTCAAAATGGGTAAAATCCGGCTTACGGATCAGCTGCAATGGACGGTTAAGGTCAATGCCTTCAGGCAAGCGTCCACGTGATGTCAGCAATGCCAGCTTCCACAACAGCTTATCCGCTACAATGTGGCGTACGGTTTCCTGCTGCATAGCCGCTGACACATCACATGCAACCAGCGAAAGCTCGCCCAGTGCAAACTTGGCACGCGCCATATGCAGCAACAGATCTTCATCCAGCCCACAAAAAAAGCTGTCTTCAGCAGGCAGGTAGATCAGCACTCCCGGAAGCCCGGAAACCTGCTGAGCCTGACGGGTCTGCCTGCCTGTCTTGACTGCCTGTACCACCCAGGGCAACAGACTGCGTTCCAGGTTAAAACGGATACGGCGCTGACCGGCTGTATCATTGAGATCCTGATCCGGCAGATGGCCACAATAATCAGGCAAGGTGTCCGCAGCGACCGTATCGGCAGAGGGTGTTACGGGTTTGATCTCGGCAACAGCCTCCTCAACAGCAGGCGTTTCCTGTACAGCCACTTCCTGACGACGGTGCGCCAGCACCAGATGTGCTTTTGAAATGACTTCCTGCACACCGTGACGATCCAGAGGAAACAGCTTGCGGCTACCATCCTGCAATTGCTTGCCACGATTCCACTGCTGCATCGCTTCCAGTCCTGCCTGCTTGCGTGCCTGCCATTCAGCAAAGACGCTGTCGCGGTCACTGACTGTAACCATCGACAGAGTCTCAGGTGACTTCAACTGCTGACTCAATCGTTCCAGCTGTTCTGACAGCACATTCAGTGTCAGAGGCCGTTTTAGTGGCAAAAACTTTTCAGGTGTATCCCCTGTTTCCACCAGCGCAATACCCGGCAATTCACTACAACCGGGATGCTGTCGCAACAATTTGAGATATTGCATTTCACCCGTCGCCGAAGACAGATCAACCAACAGCGCATTCGCCTTGTCGGGTGCCGTCAACATAAACAGCTTTTGCTGGCGGCCATTAAAAAACAGCTCAAGCATGGTCTGTTCAGCTGCACTAAACCCTACCAGACTGATCTTGTTATTCTGCTGGATAGCCACTGGAAGAATTCCTTATGCACATGCCTCAAACTGGGCAGGATTGAAGCACTGGGGCGATACGGACAAACTGCCATTAACAAGCACAGAATATTCCAGGGGCAAGCTACGGATAAAACGAAAATCAGACGTATCCGCGAACTTGCGCAGCGCACTCAAGGTCTGCTTATCCAATAAAGGTTCAGCCTGATCAATCACGCGATTGACCAAGGCTTTGCCCTTGCCACGCAATACCAGAAACAGGTCAATCAGGGCTCCTACAAGGCGCGGAGAATCCCCCTTGCGTATGGCGAAGTAGATACGTCGTATGTGCGTACGCAGGTGTTTGGGTACAGCACTGATATAACGAGAGGAATAGTTCAGCCCTAAATCGGTATCGGCATGCTCACAAATCAAAGACCGGCTTTTCTGCAGCTCAAAACAGATCTGCAGCTTTTCAGCAAAGCGGTCGGTTTCATAAACGGGAGTTGTCAGCGCATTCATTTTTACTGCCTCATGGACTCAATAACGCGTTGAATCCAGTTATACGCACCGGCTGAATCGCTGGCAATCATAGATCAACGTTTACTTGATTAGCGTCAATTTGCAGTGGCAAAACCCTTTTTTGTGCCCACCTTTATCCAAAGTATAAGCCTCGGATTGTCGACAAAACTTAACTTTACCCCCCCTATCCGCTAAAATTCACAGCGCCAATCACCATTCGATAACACATTCGAAACGACATCGGCGGACACTGACCGATGTTCGGTAGTGACAACAGATGAGGGCTATATCGTGCTTGAAGCTTACCGTAAACATGTAGAAGAACGTGCCTTAGAAGGCATCCCACCGACGCCGCTGGACCCTGAGCAGACGGCCGCACTGGTTGACCTGCTGAAAAACCCGCCGGCAGGTGAGGAAGAGTTCCTTCTGGATCTGTTGAGCAACCGTGTACCGGCCGGTGTTGACCAGGCCGCTTACGTTAAAGCCGGTTTCCTGGATGCTATCGCAAAAGGCGAAGCTTCCTCTCCGCTGGTCAGCCCGGAAAAAGCTGTGGAGCTGCTGGGTACCATGCTGGGTGGATATAATATCCAGCCATTGATTTCCGCACTGGACAAAGACGCTCTGGCACCTATCGCTGTTAAAGCGCTGTCTCACACCCTGCTGATGTTCGACGCATTCCACGATGTTCAGGAAAAGGCAGAGGCTGGCAATGCGTTTGCCAAACAGGTCATGGAGTCCTGGGCTGCAGGTGAATGGTTCACCTCCAAGCCTGAAGTACCCGAAAAAATTACTGTCACGGTTTTCAAAGTGCCAGGTGAAACCAACACCGATGACCTGTCTCCGGCACCTGATGCCTGGTCACGTCCGGACATCCCGCTGCATGCCAATGCCATGCTGAAAATGGAGCGTGAAGGGATCGAGCCGGTTGAACCGGGTGCTGTTGGACCGCTCAAGCAGATTGAAGCAGTTAAAGCCAAAGGTTTCCCGGTTGCCTATGTCGGTGACGTAGTCGGAACCGGTTCTTCACGTAAATCGGCAACCAACTCTGTACTCTGGTTCTTCGGTGATGATATTCCAAACATCCCGAACAAGCGTGCTGGCGGTTTCTGTTTCGGTGGTAAAATTGCACCGATCTTCTACAACACCATGGAAGATGCTGGCGCCCTGCCCATCGAAATGGATGTATCCAAAATGAACATGGGTGATGTTGTCGATGTTTACCCATACGAAGGCGTTGCCAAAAACCACGAAACGGGTGAAGAGCTGTGCCGCTTTGAACTGAAAACCCAGATGCTGCTGGATGAAGTGCGTGCCGGTGGCCGTATTCCGCTGATCATTGGTCGTGGTCTGACTCAAAAGGCACGTGAAGCACTGGGCCTGCCTGCTGCTGATCTGTTCCGCACCCCTGAGCAGCCAAATGACACGGGTACTGGCTATACGCTGGCTCAGAAAATGGTTGGTAAAGCCTGTGGTGTCGCTGGCGTTCGTCCCGGCACCTCATGCGAACCCAAAATGACCACCGTCGGCTCACAGGACACCACCGGTCCAATGACCCGTGATGAACTGAAAGACCTGGCCTGCCTGGGCTTCTCTGCAGACCTGGTGATGCAGTCTTTCTGCCACACAGCTGCCTATCCAAAGCCTGTCGACGTCAACACTCACCACACCCTGCCTGATTTCATTATGAATCGCGGTGGTGTCGCACTGCGTCCTGGCGACGGTATCATCCACTCCTGGTTGAACCGCATGCTGCTCCCGGACACCGTTGGTACGGGTGGTGACTCCCACACCCGCTTCCCGCTGGGCATCTCCTTCCCGGCCGGTTCAGGTCTGGTTGCCTTCGCCGCTGCGACAGGCGTGATGCCACTGGATATGCCAGAATCTGTTCTGGTACGCTTCAAAGGCAAGCGCAACGCTGGCATCACCCTGCGTGACCTGGTACATGCGATTCCTTACTATGCGATCAAAGAAGGTCACCTGACCGTTGCCAAAGCCGGTAAGAAGAACGTTTTCTCTGGCCGCATTCTGGAAATCGAAGGTCTTGAGGACCTGACAGTAGAACAGGCCTTTGAACTGTCTGATGCTTCTGCCGAGCGTTCAGCGGCGGGTTGTACCATCAACCTGTCTGAAGGATCTGTGGCTGAGTACCTGCGCTCCAACATCATCATGCTGAAATGGATGTTGTCTGAAGGTTACGGCGATGTCCGTACCATCGAGCGTCGCATCAAAGGCATGGAAGAGTGGCTGGCTAACCCAAGCCTGATGCGTGCTGACAAGGATGCCGAGTACCACACTGTCATCGAGATCGACATGTCTGAAATCAAGGAGCCAATTCTCTGTGCTCCAAATGATCCGGATGATGCCCGTTTGCTGTCCGAAGTGACTGGCGACAAGATCGACGAAGTGTTTATCGGCTCCTGCATGACCAATATTGGTCATTTCCGTGCAGCGGGCAAGCTGCTGGAAGCGGCTGGAAAAACCATTCCGACACGTATGTGGATCTCTCCACCAACCAAAATGGACCAGGCACAGCTGACCGAAGAAGGCTTCTACAGCATCTTTGGTAAAGCCGGTGCACGTATGGAAATGCCAGGCTGCTCACTCTGCATGGGTAACCAGGCGCGTGTCGCAGACAAGGCAACCGTAGTGTCTACCTCAACACGTAACTTCCCGAACCGACTGGGTAATGGCGCCAATGTGTACCTGGCCTCAGCCGAACTGGCAGCGGTTGCTGCACTGGAAGGCAAACTGCCAACCGTTGAGGAATACATGGCTTATGCCAACAAGATCGACAGCATGGCCGGTGAAATCTACCGCTACCTGAACTTCGATCAGATGGAAAAATACGTTGAGAAAGCCTCAAGTGTGATTCCGACAGCCAACGTCTGACAAACAGGCGTCAACTGACACCCAAGCCCCGGCCATGCCGGGGCTTTTTTGTTATATACAGGAGGTACAGGGACGGCGATTCAGGTGCACCACCGATACGCTGTTGTTACAATACGCCAACACCTGATACGAGGATTGTATGAAATCACTAAACCCCGATACCGCTCCAGAGCCCGGTTATGAAACCGCTCAAACCAAAAATGGCTTTCTGGCTTTAGTCTCACGTCTGGTTTTCGATGAAAAACTGCCGATCCGCTTTATGTATAAAACCGTTCCGGAGCATCTGAATGATACCGGCTGGCGGATGTTCACCGGCTATGAAACCGATGAGTTTCTGGCCAATGAGCAATTGAATTTGTTACCTGTTCCCCTGGAGAAAGTCTGCCAGCTCGACCCTGCCTTGCCAGAACTGGTGCAATATAATGCCGGAACGGTATGGGAACGCCCGCCAGAATCCAGCGAATGGGTGCAGGTACACGACTTTGATATCCCGGCACCGACGACAGAGGTCGCCATCACCAATGATGTTGAAGACTTCATTAAATCACGTGAGCGCAGTTAAGAGGTTTTTGCATGACCATGTCATCTTTCAGTACCTATGTACTGCACTTTTTCGGTATTGCCATCGTCCTGATCGGCCTCTCGATTAAACCTAACTTCAAAAAGCTGGGGATCGCCCTGGCCGTCGCCGGTTTTTTACTCGGCACATCACCTGTCTGGTATTCAGCATTGAACCAGCCCAGTGATGAAGAGCTTTACGAAGCCTGGAGAGAACAACAGCAACAACAGCAGCAGCGTCAACAGCTGCCTGACTGAGCTAAAATCGCCTGGCGGATCAGGCGTGGATCCTGATGACTGCGAATCTGGCTGAACAGGATGTCAGCCTGAGGAAACTGACGACGCAGCATATTCAGCCATTGCTTGACCCGGCCATGCACATGACGTTCGGATAAATCCAGCATGACTTGTGCAAGGTAAGTATCCAGCAAAGGCAGCACACGAAACCACAGCTGCTCTGTCGCCTGAGCGGGTTCAGCGTTTCGCAGACTTTCAGCCAGGAAAGGGTTACTCAGCATCCCACGGCCCAGCATGACATCATCACAGCCCGACAGGGCACGACAGCGCTGGTAGTCGTCCAGATTCCAGACCTCACCATTGGCAATAACATGCACACGCACAGCCTCACGAATACGGGCAATCCATTCCCAGTGTGCCGGTGGTTTATAGCCTTCCAATTTGGTTCGAGCATGCACGGCCAGGCTGGCAGCACCTGCTGCCTCGATGGACTGAGCATTTTCAATTGCCAGCGCTTTATCCATATACCCCAGACGCATTTTCGCGGTAACCGGTATATTAGACGGTACAGCCTGACGCACCGCAGACACAATCGCATGCAAGAGTTCAGGCTCTTTCAGCAGTACCGCACCACCACGGCTTTTATTCACTGTTTTGGCTGGGCAACCAAAATTCAGGTCAATCCCTGGCGCACCCAGCTCTGCAGCACGGGCCGCATTATCTGCCATTAACGCAGGGTCACTACCCAGCAATTGCAGGTAGACCGGAACACCTGAGCGAGTACAACCACCCTGATACAACTCCGGCGCAAGACGGTAAAAGACCGAAGCAGGTAACAGACGATCAGATACACGGATAAACTCCGTGACACATTGATCGATACCTGCAATCTCAGTCAGTAACTCCCTGAGGGTAAAATCAAGCACGCCCTCCATGGGGGCAAGATACAAGCGCGCCATGATTCAGTCGAAGGGTCTGTCGATCACAATGCAGCCAGGCCGCGCAGCATATCCGTTTGCAGATCACTGAGCGCCTCCAGACCCACCGACAGGCGAATCAGGTTGGGGCGAATCCCGGCTTTTTCTTTCTCTTCAGCCGTCATCCGACCATGTGTCGTGGTATCGGGATGCGTAATCGTGGTTTTGACATCACCCAGATTACCGGTAATGGAAACCACTTCTGTAGCATCGATGAAGCGCCAGGCAGCATCACGGTCACCTTCTACTTCAAAGGACAGCACCCCACCAAAACCCTGTTGCTGACGACAGGCCAGCGCATATTGTGGATGGTCCGGCAGGCCCGAGTAGTAAACCTTACGAATACCCGGCTGCTGCTGCAACCACAGCGCCATTGCCATGGCATTTTCACTCTGCGCCCGCATACGCAAAGGCAAGGTTTCCAGGCCCTTGAGAAAAACCCAGGCATTGAATGGACTCATACAACTGCCGCCTGTACGGATGAAGCCAAATACATCTTCCATCTCTTTGTCACGGCCAACCAGCACACCACCAATACAACGTCCCTGGCCGTCGAGATACTTGGTTGCCGAGTGCATCACGATATCCGCACCCAAATCCAGGGGGCGTTGCAGAATCGGCGTCAGGAAACAATTATCCACTACCAGCAATGCACCCTGAGCGTGAGCGATTTCAGCAACCGCAGCAATATCAGTTAACTCAGCCAACGGATTTGAAGGGGTTTCCAGAAACAGCAAGCGGGTTTCTGGCCGTATGGCAGCAGACCAGGCGGACAGATCCGTCGGATCAACAAAGGTGGTGCTGATCCCCGCGCGGCTAAAATAACGGTCAAACAAAGCGACAGTGGAACCAAACACGCTACGCGAGCAGACTACATGGTCGCCTGTTTTCATCAGCGCCAGTCCCAGACTCAGAATCGCGGCCATGCCAGAGGCTGTCGCGACAGCGCGTTCTCCGCCTTCCAACGCTGCTATACGCTGCTCAAACGCACGAACAGTCGGGTTGGTAAAGCGGGAATAGATATTACCCGGCTCTTCTCCACCAAAGCGTGCGGCAGCCTCACGTGCACTGGAAAACACAAAACTGGAAGTGGTAAAAATCGGATCACCATGCTCGCCCTCTCCGGTACGCTGCTGGCCGGCACGCACGGCCAGCGTCTCCAGTTCGCAATCCTGTTGCGAAAACTGGATACGCGCATCGCGCTCAAAACCTTGGCTCATGGATCGCTCCTTATTCAATTCGGGCATGCAGATCGCCAGACGCATCACTGTCGATATCCGCATCACTGTTTTCCTGCGGATGCTTGGCTTCATCCTTGCGCTTGGACTCCAGGCGCTGCAGGTAATCCTGATCCACGGTACCCGTCACATATTGACCATCAAAAACACAGGTATCAAATTCAGTAATGGCCGGGTTCAGTTGCGTCACACAGGATTTCAGGTCATGCAAATCCTGATACAGCATCCAGTCACAGCCAATATAATCACCGACCTGATCTGCTGTACGGCCATGGGCCACCAGTTCAGATGCTGTGGGCATATCAATACCATACACATTGGGGAAGCGCACTTCTGGTGCCGCCGAAGCAAAATAGACTTTGCGAGCACCGGCATCACGCGCCATTTCCACAATCTGCTTTGAAGTCGTGCCACGGACAATAGAGTCATCTACCAGCAGCACAACCTTGTCTTTAAACTCACTGGCAATCGGATTCAGCTTCTGGCGGACAGATTTTTTACGCAGCTTCTGACCAGGCATGATAAAGGTACGGCCTATGTAACGGTTTTTAATGAAGCCTTCACGGAAGGTCACGCCCAGCGTATGCGCCAGTTCCAGCGCGGAGGTGCGACTGGTATCCGGAATCGGGATTACCACATCAATATCATGATCTGGCCGTTCCTTGAGTATCTTTTCCGCCAGGCGCACACCCATCAGCATTCGGGATTCATGTACCGAGACACCGTCAATAATGGAATCAGGACGTGCCAGATAGACATACTCGAACAGGCAAGGTGCCAGGGTCTGCTGCTGCGTACACTGCTTCAGATGCAGGCCACCTTCACTATCGATAAAGATCGCTTCACCCGGGACGATATCGCGAACGCGCTCAAAGCCTGATGTATCCAGCGCCACACTTTCGGATGCCACCATATATTCAGCCTGACCGTTTACCACTCGCTTACCATACACCAGCGGGCGAATGCCATGCGGATCACGGAAAGCGAGCACACCATAACCGGTAATAATGGCAACCACCGCATAGCCGCCCTGACAGCGCTGATGCACTTTGGAAACCGCGGCAAAGATGTCTTCAGGAGTCGGATTCAGCTTACCCAGCTGCTGCAACTCATGCGCAAAGACATTCAATAAAACCTCGGAATCAGAGGTAGTGTTCACATGACGCAGATCGGCACGGAAAATATCATCGGCCAGCTCTTCAGCATTGGTCAGATTGCCATTATGCGCCAGTGCGATGCCGTATGGAGAGTTCACATAAAAAGGCTGGGCCTCGGCTGAACTGGAACTACCTGCTGTCGGGTAACGCACATGACCTATACCGAGATTGCCGGCAAGCCGTTTCATATGACGGGTCCGGAAAACCTCGTTCACCAGACCATTATCCTTGCGCATAAAGAAGCGATTGCCTTCGCACGTTACAATACCGGCAGCATCCTGTCCGCGATGCTGAAGCACCGTCAAGGCATCAAAAAGGGTCTGATTAACGTAGCTTCTGGCAAAAATGCCCACTATACCGCACATGCATTCAACCTCTGAGGTGATATTTTGATAAGGTTACCGACATTCAGCTTCCAGCCTGCCAGATCATCTGTCCGATATCTCTGGCCATATCCCGTGACCAGGTTTCCATGACCAGAAAGTGAGGAATCAACACGGACTCCCGCCACCATGGATCTTCAATTGCAGGTGTCATTTTTATTAACACCAGCATAATGACGACGACCAGGCCGCCACGCAAGGCGCCAAAGCCCACGCCCAACACCCGATCAGTCGCAGACAGGCCGGTTAGTTTAACCAATGAGCCGATCAGCGCACCGATCAGGTTACCCACAATCAATGTGGCTATAAAGAGTATCAGGAAGGCTACCAACTGGTGCACGGAGGGTGCAGCATTGAAGTAGCCTGCAACGATCTCGGCCAGCACTTCGTAAAACAGACGTCCTACAATAAATGCTGCAACCCAGGTCGCCAGGGATACGGCTTCACGCACAAAGCCGCGACGCAAGCTCATTAAAGACGATATCAACACAATCGCCAGTATTACCCAATCAGCCCAGTTCATCATCCTGCAGTCTTCATCAGTTTAGCTATTGCGTTGTAAAACGCACGATCATCCCTTCCAGACCATATTCCTGCTGCAAGGACACTTTTAACTCTTCAAGACGACTGCGTTGCATTTCCGGTCCGACAAACACCCGCACCACATCTTCGCCCTGACGGATATACACGCGATAGCCAGCATTAATCAGTCGGGTTCTCAATTCACGGGCATTGGCCTCTTGTCGGAAACTGGCTAATTGCAGTGCCCAAGCGGCGGGCACCTGATCGGCATCCAGTGCGGGGGCTTCTTCGGCCGGATTCAGACTGGGCCGCAATGCATCCAGAGATTCGGTAATCTCTGATACTGGAGCTGATACCACCGGCGTTTCTGTGACAGGGGCAACAGGCACCTGCTCTATAATGACCGGAGCTGGACGCTCTGTTTGCACCAAGCGCACCACTTCGGGTGCCGTCGGAATACGCGATTCAAGACGTCGCTCTTCGTAGCCAGCTGCGTTAAATACCAGCGGAAAAAAGGCGATACCGATCAATAGCAGCACCGCTCCACCGACTAAACGCTGTTTCAGATTAGCCTTGATCTCCATCCACCCACTCAACTTTCTGTAATGCATCACTGACGGTAAAGAAAGAGCCGGCAATCACTAAACGTGACCTGGCTCCCAATCGTGCAGGCAACTGCGCCAAGGCGCTCGCAACACTGTCGTATTCTGCCACTGATTCAGAATTCACACCAAGCGAATCCAGAATCTGCTTCAACTGTGCCGCCGTTGCACCTCTGGGCGTGTGCAGGGTGACCAGGTGCCAACGCTGAACGACCGGCAACAACTGCTCACAGACAGCATGCATGTCTTTATCGGCCAACATGCCCAACAGCAGATGTGTCTCCGACGTGGTACCTTCAGCCAGAGCTTGTGCTAAATACTGGGCAGACTCCGGATTATGTGCCACATCCAGAATACAGTCATGCCCAGCCAGACGTGCGGGCTGCATGCGTCCGGTCAATTGCGCCCGACGCAACCCTTCAGCAATCTGTGCAGGGGTAATGGCCAGCGGAATAAAGGGTAACACTTGCAATACAGCCGCCGCATTCTGCAATGGCAGTCGCGGACGCGGCAGATCGGCTAACACAAACCTGTCTCCCTGTGCATCCAGTCCACCCCAGGACCAGCATGAAGGCTCAACCTGATACTGATAGGCCTGACCATGACAGTGCAATCGGGTACCCAGCCTGGCTGCATGGTCGAGTAACGACTGAGGTGGCTGCGGGTCACCACAGACCGCCACTTGTGCAGGCCTGAAAATCCCGGCTTTTTCAAAGCCGATAGACTCTCGATCCGGACCGAGCCACTCGGTGTGATCCAGGGCAATGGTTGTGACCAGTGCGATATCTGCATCCACCAGATTGACCGAATCCAGTCGTCCTCCCAGGCCTATTTCGAGTAACAACACATCCGGGCGCTGCTGCGCAAAAATCAACAGCGCTGCCAGGGTACCATACTCAAAATAGGTCAGCGGTATGCCTTCACGCACCGCTTCGATCTGCGCAAACGCAGCACAAATCAACGCATCTTCAACCGGTTGTCCGGACAAGGAGATACGTTCGTTGTAGCGAAAAAAATGAGGTGATGTATAGGTCCCGACTGAATAGCCTGCCGCCAGCAGAATGGACTCCAGCAAGCGGATGCTGGTGCCCTTTCCATTGGTGCCGCCTACGACAATTCTGAAGCTCTGTTCAAGCTGCAGTGGCAGACGCTCCGCGACCTGTCGCATGCGATCAAGGCCCAGCTCAATCTCTGCCGGATGACAGGCTTCAATCGCCGCCAGCCACTCGGAGAGTGGCGAATCAGCATTTAAAAGTTCAGGTGACACGCTTTGACCGCCTGTCAGTGTTCGCTGACGTGTTCTTCTGCCTGATCGTCTACAGACGGGATCAAGCAGGCCGTTGAAATACCTGCCAACTTACTCAGTAAGGCAGCTATACGTGCACGCATTTCACCACGACTGATGATCATATCCACCTGGCCATGCTCCAGCAAAAACTCACTGCGCTGGAAGCCTTCCGGCAGTTTTTCACGCACAGTCTGCTCGATAACACGAGGCCCGGCAAAACCGATCAGAGCATTGGGTTCAGCAATGTTCAAATCACCCAGCATTGCCAGACTGGCTGACACACCGCCATATACAGGATCGGTCAACACAGAAATATAGGGCACCCCGGCTTGACGCATTTTTTCAAGCGCGGCACTGGTTTTGGCCATCTGCATCAGAGAGAAAAGTGCTTCCTGCATACGCGCACCACCCGATGCAGAGAAGCAGATCAGCGGAATCTTTTCTTCCAGCGCAAGGTGTGCAGCACGTACGAACCGCTCACCAACCACGGAGCCCATTGAGCCGCCCATGAACCGGAACTCGAACGCGACAGCCACGACTGGCGAACCTTCCAAAGTACCTTTCATGGCAACCAGGGCATCCGTTTCACCGGTTTCTTTTTCCGCGGCCGTCAGACGGTCTTTGTACTTTTTGGAGTCCTTGAACTTGAGCCGGTCAACAGGCAGCACATCGGCACCAATTTCAACACGGTTTTCAGGGTCCAGGAACAGGTCCAGGCGGCGCCGTGCCCCCACGCGCATATGGTGATCACACTTGGGGCAAACGTTCAGATTCTTGTCCAGTTCAGGCTTGTACAGCACTGAATCACACTTGGGACATTTTTCCCAAAGCCCTTCAGGCACGCTGCTGCGTTTACGCTCAGTACGCTTTACCAGAGAAGGAACAATTTTATCCAGCCAGCTACTCATCGTTCGTTACATTTCCGCTTAAAGAATTAGGTTTCAGGCATCCATTGCTGATCGCATATCGGCAATCACTTGACTCACCTGCGCAGGAATTAATGCAGGGGTTTGCGCCAGTTCAGCAATACGATTTACCAGGACACTGCCCACGATCACACCATCGGCAACATCAGCAATGGCCCTGGCAGATTGCGGGTCCCGAATACCAAAGCCCACTGCCAGTGGCAAATCTGTCATACCGCGAACCTGATTGATTTTATCAGCAACTTCGCCAACATTCAGTGCTGCAGAGCCCGTTACACCCTTCACTGACACGTAATAAAGATAGCCACTGCCGCGTTCACATATCTGCTGCAGTCGGGCGGCAGAGGTTGCTGGCGACATCAGATAGATATTATCCAGTCCTTTGCTGCTGAATAATACGCTGGTCTCTTCAGCCTCTTCGGGTGGCAGATCGACGGTCAGTACACCATCGACACCCGCCGCCACCGCCGCATCAGCAAAACGTTCATAACCGATCGCTTCAATCGGGTTCAGATACCCCATCAATACCACCGGTGTCTGATTGTCCGTTTTCCTGAATTCAGCAACCATGGCAATGACATCCAGTAAACGCACATGATGTTTCAGCGCGCGTTCACAAGCCAATTGTATCACCGGCCCATCAGCCATGGGATCAGAAAAAGGCACGCCCAACTCAATCACATCGGCACCGGCCTCAACCAGTGCATGCATCAGGGGCACGGTGACATCCGGCTGTGGATCACCGGCAGTCACATAGGGTATCAGGGCTTTACGTCCACTGGCACGCAGTGACTCAAAACGTTGCTGTAATCGGCTCATCGTTGTATTCGGTCCTATATCAGATCTGAATGCCATCCAGCTCGGCGACTGTATGTATATCCTTGTCACCACGACCAGACAGATTCACGACCAGCACCTGGTCTTTGTCCATGGTCTTGGCCATTTTCATCGCCTGGGCAACGGCGTGACTGCTTTCCAGAGCGGGCATTATACCCTCAACCTGGGTCAGAGTGCGAAACGCTGCCAGCGCTTCCTGATCATCAATCGCCACATACTCGGCACGACCAATATCTTTTAACCAGGCGTGTTCAGGCCCGACACCCGGATAGTCCAGCCCGGCGGAAACTGAATGTGTAGGCAGAATCTGTCCGGCGTCATCTTCCATCAGATAGGTCCGCATGCCATGCAATACACCCGGACGTCCATCGCTCAGCGGGGCTGCATGCTGACCGGTTGCCAGGCCGTAACCACCGGCCTCGACACCCACCATGCGCACACCGGTATCTTCAATAAACGGATGGAACAGACCTATCGCGTTAGACCCACCCCCAACACAAGCGATAATGGCATCAGGCAAACGACCTATCTGCTCAAGACTCTGAGCACGCGCCTCTCGACCAATAACGCACTGGAAGTCGCGCACCAGTTTTGGATAAGGGTGCGGACCTGCCGCTGTCCCTATGATGTAAAAAGTATTATCAACGTTAGTGACCCAATCCCGCATTGCTTCATTCATGGCGTCTTTCAGCGTACGGGTACCGGAGGTTACCGGAATCACTTCAGCGCCCAGCAGACGCATACGATAGACATTGAGTGCCTGACGTTTAACATCTTCGGAGCCCATATAGACTTTACATTCAAGGCCCAGACGAGCAGCCACCGTGGCAGATGCAACACCATGCTGACCAGCACCGGTTTCCGCAATAACACGCGGCTTGCCCATAAACTTGGCCAACAATGCCTGCCCAATGGTGTTATTAACCTTGTGTGCGCCGGTATGATTCAGGTCTTCACGCTTGAGGTAGATCTGTGCACCGCCGACCTCACGGGAAAGGCGTTCAGCATGATACAGAGGTGATGGACGGCCGACATAATGTGCCAGATCACGATCAAACTCAGCCTGAAATGCCGGATCTGCCCAGAGCTTTTCATACACCGCTTCCAGCTCTTCCAGGGCCCCGATCAGAGTTTCAGAAACAAAACGGCCACCATAAGGGCCGAAGTGCCCCCGAGCGTCGGGATAGGTCTGCTTTGCAGTCTGCTCAGTTTGCATTGACACGGTTCACCTCATTCATAAAGTGTCTGATTTTTTCAGCATCTTTGATGCCTTTTGCAGCCTCGACCCCACCGCTGACATCTACAGCGAAGGGTTGCACCTCGCGAATCGCCTCAGCGACATTATCCGCCGCCAGGCCACCCGCCAGCACCAGGCGAGGTGCCAGTTCCCTCGGTATGGCTTGCCAGTCAAACCGGGTACCTGTACCACCGGGAATTCCGGGAACAAAGGCATCCAGCAGAATCGCTCGCGCACCGGGATAACGGGCTGCTTCGGCAGTAATATCCATGCCTTCATGCACACGCAATGCCTTGATATAGGGTCGGCTGAAGCGCTCACAGAAGTCCGGATCTTCATCGCCATGGAACTGTAACAGGTCGATCCGGGTTGCGGACAGCAGGCTGTCCACTTCATTACGCGTTGCATTCACAAATAGAGCAGTTGAGGTTACAAATGCCGGCAAACGATCCAGAATAGAGACTGCCTGTTCAACCGCCACATAGCGCGGACTGGGTGGGTAAAACACAAAACCCAATGCATCCGCACCCAGACTTGCTGCGCAAAGCGCATCTTCCAGGCGCGTGATACCACAAATCTTGACTCGAGTCCGCATGACCACTCCCACTGCTCGTGAGCGGCTATGATACCAGAGCCTGAGAGCTGCGTCAGTCTGCCGATAACAGGAAATACGGCCCTAACGCTGTTTGTGGCAGGACAAACTCGGGAGGATATCCGACATCAACAAAATACAGCCCAAAAGGTGGAGCAGTGACTCCACCTTGCCGACGATCCCGAGCATCCAGCACCTGTTGTGCCCAATCCACTTCAGCCTCGCCTGCACCAATTTTCATCAGTACCCCGGCAATATTGCGCACCATGTGATGCAGGAATGCATTGGCCTTGATATCAATCACCAGCAGCTGACCTTCGCGGTAAATCTGCAGATGCTCAACACGACGTACCGGGTTCTTGGCCTGACAGCCAACTGCACGATATGAGGTGAAATCATGCTCCCCCACCAGCGCCCTCGCCGCCTGCTGCATACGCTCAATCTCCAGCGTCTTCCAGGTCCAGGTCACCCCCTTGGTGAGCACCGCAGGTTTGACCGCCGAGGAATATATCAGATAACGATAGCGGCGAGACAAAGCTGAGAATCGTGCATGGAAGTCGGCTCTGACCGGCTTCACCCAAAGGAAAGCGATATCATCTGGCAGATGGGTATTACCACCCATTAACCATGCCCGCTCAGGCCGCTCCACCCAGGTATCGAAATGAATCACCTGGCGACAGGCACTGACACCCGCATCGGTGCGCCCGGCACAGACCACATCGACGGGATGGTTTGCGATCCGGGAGAGTGCACTTTCCACTTCAGACTGAATAGAAGGCACAGGGTCTCGTGTCTGTTTTTGCCACCCATGGTAGGCAGCACCTGCATACTCAACCGCGGCCGCATAACGATAAGGGGCGACATCTGTCGCCCCTGATAAAGGTCTATCTTGTTGCATTCAATCCATAACTCAGTTCAGACTATCCAGCAAAGTTTGCGCTTCTTGCTTCTGTTTGTCATTGCCTTCAGCCAGAATCTCGCCCAAAATTTCACGGGCACCCTCTGCATCATCCATTTCCAGATAAGCGCGTGCCAGATCCAGCTTGGTTTCATTTTCATCAGCACCATCCAGCAGATTGAGACCATCCAGCATATCAATAGCTTCATCCGCTGACTGACTCTCTTCCAGTGCAATCTCATCATCAGTACTGCTGAGCAGATCATCCAGCTCATCATCCAGATCTGTTTCCAGATCATGCATGATATTTGCTGTCAGCTCTTCCTCAACCAGCGCGCCCGGCTTGGCAGGCGGCTCAGCTCCATCAGTCTCTTCCAGTTCCAAAGAGCCCAGCAGGCTATCCAGGTCATCTTCTTCAGGTGCTGCTTCAACATCGGCTGACCCAGTGGTTTCAGGCTCCTCGACAGCATCCTGCAGAATAAAGTCCAGATCATCCGCATCCACATCAGCGGAAGCTTCCTGCAGCTCAGGCAGATCATCCAGCTCATCTGCTTCATCAGTCTCTTCTGCAGGTGATTCCGTCATCAACAGATCATCCAGAGAGCCCAGCGTATCCTCTTCCTCGGGTTCAGATACTGTCTGCTGGGCATCAGAAACCGGGGGTTCTTCAATATCCAGCAACTCATCCAGCGAAGGCTGCTCCTCTTCGACTTCAGCTGTGACTTCATCAACCACGTCCACCTCAGGTTCTTCTGCAGGCACATCAGAAACCGGCTCTTCAACATCCAGATCCGTTTCTGCCAGCAAATCACCCAAATCATCTTCAGCTGCCAGGTCGTACTCTTCGTCTATGACCCGAACAGCATCGTCATCGGTTTCATTAAGCTCAAGATCCAGATCAAGATCCAGGTCCAGATCCGAGAAGTCATCCGTTGCTTCAGCAACAGAAGCCACTTCCTCTACCTCAGGCTCGGCTGTTTTCTCTGCTTCAGGCTCAGCCACAGCTGCTGCAGCCACTGCAGCCCCGGCTGCTGCGGCAGGTACTGCAGGATCGACATTGGCTGCTGCCGGAGCTTTAAACATAGGCTCGGGGGTTTTCTTGCCGCCACGACGGCGCGCCAGCAACAGGGCTGCCAGTGCCGCAATCAGGGCAGCCACAAGTCCTCCCACTACAGGCAGACTGGTCAGCTTGTCTACCAGGCTGCTCTCAGGCTCCGGTTGCGCTTCAATCGCCTGGAGCTCGGCGATCTGCTGATCTTTCAGCTCCATCATCCGTTGCAGTAATGCCATCTGCTCCTGCAGACTGGCAACACTGTCTTTCAAATCCTGGTTTTCCAGACGCACACGATCCAGATTTTCTTCGGTCATGATCAGGCGTGTATCGAGCTGCTCACTGCGTTGTAGCAAGGTATCCGCCACCTCGGCAGAGACACCTGACTCTTCACGCGGTGCGGTATCACCAATGACCGCCGTTTCCTGCTCCTCAGCAGCCACTTCTTCCGGTTCTGGTGTCACTATTCTCAGCTCGGCCTCAGCCAGCGCCTCAGCGGCTGCCGCCAGCGCTTCAGCTTCTGCAGCCGCCAACTCTTCGGCTGAAGGTTCGGCAACTTCCGGCTCAGCGGCTTCTTCTGCAACAGGCGCATCAGTCACGGCAGGCGCAGCATCGGCTACTGGAGCAGGAGCGGTTGCCGCAGCTGGTCGCGCCCGCCCTTCTCTCCATACCTCTGTCTGACGTGCCACTTCAGCAGACGCTTCTGCAGGTGACAATGCACGGATCTGATCGATACTCGGGATATCCATCACCGTTCCGGCACGCATCACATTGATATTGGCTGTCGGGAACGTCTGTGGATTATGACGCTGCAGTGCAACCATCATCTGCTGTGGTGTGATGGATGAATCGGGACGATGGCGGTTGGCCAGCACCCAAAGCGTATCATTGGAGCCAACATGGATCTGTCCTGGCCCGGTAGGCAGGGTACGCTGCTGCTGTGGTGTTGCCGCTCGGGCAGGTGCCACAGGCTGCGGCGCAGCACTCACTGCAGGTGTCACAGCTGGCTGGATCTGGCCACTGATCGGAGCCGGGTCAAAGACCGGCGGATCAAGCAGCACCGTATATTCACGGACCAGACGACCATTTGGCCAGTTCACTTCCACCAGAAAGTTCAGGAAAGGTTCCCGAACCGGCTCACTGGAACTCATGCGAATCACTCCGGAGCCATCCGGCGACACCTGCACCTGGAAGCGCACATCATTCAGAAACCGGGATTTGTTTAATCCGGCAATTGAAAATTCATCCGCATCAGCCATACGTGGTTGAATTTGAAGGGGTGAGAGATCACGGACCTGCATCAGCCGTATCTCGGCATTCAAAGGCTCGTTCAATGCCGAACGGATATTGATCTCACCAAGCCCCAAGGCATTTGCATTAGGTACTCCAAGCACCCCGGCGATGGCGAGGCTTAAGGCAAGTTTACGCAGCATCTGTTTTCCCTCTTGATATGCAAGTTCTCCGATTTTGCCAACAAAACAGAGGCTTGCTTATCCAATATAAGTAAACCAAGTATTATGTATAACCCCTTCAGTGGTCAAGCTGCGTCAACAGGTGTTCTGCAATCTGTATAGCATTCAAGGCCCCACCCTTCCGGAGACTGTCACTGACGGCGAACAGCATGATCCCCGCATCATTGTCAGCCTCGGTCCTCAGCCGGGAAATAAATACCTCGTCCTGCCCTGCAGCATCACTCACCACCGTGTAGTGCTGATCAGCCACACAACGCAAACCCGGTGTCTGACGCAACAGGGATTGTGCCTCATTCAGATCCACAGGAAATTGACATTCCGCATGTAAAACGACATTTTGTCCATGAAACAGCGGCAGCTGCAGACTGGTCACCGCCACTTCCAGCTGCTCATCACCCAATACCTGCTGTAACTGTCTGGAAACCCGGGTTTCAGTATCGGTTCGTCCGCTGGCATCAACACTGCCGGTCACTGGTAACAGGTTGAACGCGATCTGCTGACCAAAATATCCAGCTTCGGCATCCCGGCCATTGAGTAATTTCGCCGTTTCTGATGCCAGCGCCTCAATTCCCTTCCGCCCAGCTTCAGCCACCGAGCACAAACTGATCAGGTTCAAGCGTAATAATTTAAATCGCTGATGTAATGCCGACAACGCCATCGCTGCAACCACCACTGCCGGCATCGGTGAAATCAGGTAAGACGCACCACTCACTTCTCCGGCATTCACCTCAGGTACAATGCAAGGTGCATCGACACCGACCTCAGGACACAGGTCTATCACCCGCACACCGGCAGGAATCCGCCCCGGAGTGAATGCCTCCGGCAGCGCACCTGGCTGGCAGTTAAACAGCAGATCAATACCATTGAAATCAGCTTTATCAGCCGACACCACGCGATTGGCGTGACCGGCAAACATGACACTGCGACCAACCACCTCACCCGGGTCGGTTAACACCAGGCGCGCCACCGGAAACGCTCGGCTTTCCAAAATTTCCAGCAGATTTTCACCCAGCAGTGATGATACACCGGTAACAGCAACAACAATCGACATAACGCTTTGTATTCCTTAACAGGCTAAAAACAAAAACAGCCCGACAAACCTTGCGGTGCCGGGCTGCTGACATAACTCACTACACTCAGCTCTGCTGCATCAGGATTCTCAGCATCCGACGTAACGGCTCAGCAGCACCCCAAAGCAATTGGTCACCCACACTGAACGCATTCAGATAGTCAGGCCCCATCTTCATTTTACGCAGACGACCAACCGGGATACTGAGTGTTCCGGTCACGCGGGTCGGGGTCAGTTCGCGCATGGTGATTTCACGCTCGTTCGGTACCACTTTGACCCAGTCATTTGCAGATGCAATGATTGATTCAATCTCATCCAGCGGCACATCCTGTTTCAGCTTGATGGTAAACGCCTGACTGTGGCAACGCATCGCACCGATACGCACACAGGTACCATCAATGGCAACAGGATCAGAAGAGCGACCCAGTATTTTGTTGGTTTCAACAAAACCCTTCCACTCTTCCTTGCTCTGCCCGGCATCAACCGCTTTATCAATCCACGGAATCAGCGATCCGGCCAGAGGGACACCAAAGTTTGCAGTTTCGAATGACCCACTGCGCATGGTTTCTGCAACCTGACGATCAATCTCCAGAATGGCCGAAGCCGGGTTGGCCAGCTCAGCTTTCACGGAGGCTTCGATCTGCCCCATCTGGCTGATCAGCTCACGCATGTTCTGAGCACCCGCTCCGGATGCCGCCTGATAGGTCATGGAGCTGACCCATTCCACCAGATTCTCACGGAACAGGCCACCCAGGCCCATCAGCATCAGCGACACAGTACAGTTTCCACCCACAAAGGTTTTAATACCCTGTGACAGGCCCTGTTCAATGACACTCAGGTTGACCGGATCAAGAATAATGATGCTGTCATCCACCATACGCAGTGTAGATGCGGCATCAATCCAGTAGCCTTTCCAGCCGGCTTCACGCAGTTTTGCATAGACTTCAGTGGTGTAATCACCGCCCTGGCAGGAGATGATGGCATCCATCTGCTGCAGTTCACTGATATCGCGGGCATCCTTCAGCGTCGGAATGGTTTTGCCAATATCCGGCCCAGGCTGTCCTGCCTGAGATGTGGTAAAGAAAACCGGCTCGGCGATCAAATCAAAATCACGCTCTTCCAGCATTCTTTGCATCAGTACTGAACCGACCATACCACGCCAGCCAACAAACCCTACACGCTTCATTCGTGCCCCCAACTCTATTGAAATTTAAAAACAGGTCTTCACTCAGTATAGATAGGAACCCTACTGAGGACTCTCGGATCAGGCCAGTGCGGCAACAACCGCATCCCCCATTTCAGAGGTACTGACGCGACGCATGCCTTCAGACATAATATCGGCTGTGCGTAACGGCTGATCCAGCACCTTGCTGACGGCTGCTTCGATCGCATCAGCTGCCTCAGGCGCATTTAAAGAATAACGTAACATCATAGCGGCTGAGAGGATGGTTGCCAACGGATTTGCGATCCCCTGTCCCGCAATATCTGGTGCAGAACCATGACAAGGCTCATACATCCCCTTGTTATTCGCATCCAGTGACGCTGATGGCAGCATACCGATAGAACCGGTCAGCATTGCAGCCGCATCGGAGAGGATGTCACCGAACATATTGCCTGTCACCACCACATCGAACTGTTTCGGTGCACGAACCAGCTGCATGGCGGCATTATCCACATACATGTGGCTCAGCTCGACATCCGGATATTCCGCAGCCAGTTCATTCATGACCTCACGCCAAAGCACGGTGACCTCAAGAACGTTAGCTTTATCGACTGAGCAAAGCTTTTTGTTACGTGCACGCGCCGCTTCGAAAGCAACACGACCTATGCGTCGAATTTCATTCTCGTCGTAAACATAGGTATTAAAGCCCTCGCGAACACCACCTTCCTTGGTACGATAACCGCGCGGCTGACCAAAGTAGATCCCCCCTGTCAACTCACGCACAATCAGAATATCCAGGCCGGAAACAACTTCAGGTTTCAGTGTTGATGCATGTGCCAACTGCGGATACAGAATTGCCGGACGCAAGTTGCCAAACAAACCCAACTGAGAACGAATACCCAGCAAGCCTTTTTCCGGGCGAATCTGAAAATCCGGATTTGTATCCCATTTAGGCCCGCCGACAGCACCCAGCAAAATTGCATCGGCAGCTTTTGCTGCTGCCAGCGTTTCGTCAGGCAGGGGCACACCGGTCGCATCAATGGCAGCACCACCAACAAGTGCTTCATTCAGTTCCAGCCCTAATGAAAACTGCTGATTAACGCGCTCCAGCACCTTGCGCGCTTCCGCAACGATTTCAGGACCTATGCCATCACCCGGAAGAATCAATACGTTTTTTGCCATGTTAAGCCTATACCTTGATATGCATTAAAAAATAATCAGGAGAACATCCAGGGCGCTTCGGCCCGACGTCGCTGCTCATAGGCGCGGATGGCATCGGCGTGCTCCAGTGTCAGACCGATATCATCCAGCCCATTCAACAGGCAGTGCTTGCGAAAGGCATCAATCTCAAACGGCAACGACGTACCATCAGGCTTGATCACACACTGCTGTTCCAGGTCGATTTTCAGCTGATAGCCTTCCTGAGCCTCCACTTCACGGAACAGTTGATCCACCAGGTCTTCTTCCAGAATGATCGGCAACAGTCCGTTTTTGAAACTGTTATTGAAGAAGATATCTGCATAGCTCGGCGCGATAATGGCACGAATACCGAAATCCTCAAGTGCCCAGGGCGCATGCTCACGACTGGAACCACAACCAAAATTCTTGCGCGCCAGCAGCACACTGCAGCCCTGATAGCGCGGTTTGTTCAACACAAAGTCAGGATTCAGCGGACGCTGACTGCAATCCTGATCCGGCTGCCCCTCATCCAGATAACGCAGCTCATCAAACAGGTTCGGACCGAAACCGGAACGCTTGATGGATTTGAGGAACTGTTTTGGAATGATCATATCCGTGTCAACATTGGCACGATCCAACGGAGCAACAATACCTTCATGCAGAGTAAATTTTTTCATGACCTGGACTCCTGATCAGACTCGGGAAATTTCACGGATATCGACAAAGTGGCCCGCAATTGCAGCGGCCGCCGCCATGGCCGGGCTGACCAGGTGCGTACGACCACCAAATCCCTGCCGTCCTTCAAAGTTACGATTGGAAGTTGAAGCACAATGCTCACCGGCACCCAACTTATCCGGATTCATGGCCAGGCACATGGAACAGCCTGGCTCTCGCCACTCCATACCGGCTTCGATAAAGATTTTATCCAGACCTTCAGCTTCTGCCTGCATTTTCACCAGACCGGAACCCGGCACAACCAGTGCCTGCTTCAGCGTGGATGCCACCTTGTGCCCTTTAACGACAGCGGCCGCTTCACGCAGATCTTCGATACGTGAGTTAGTGCAGGAGCCGATAAAGACCCGATCCAGACGAATATCCGTAATTTTCTGGCGAGGCTGCAATCCCATATAGCGCAGGGCCCGCTCAGTTCCCTCACGCTTCACCGGATCGGCAATTTCTGCAGGGTCTGGTACCTGCGCGGTGACGGGGGCAACCATTTCCGGTGACGTTCCCCAGGTAACCTGAGGCTGAATATCTGCTGCGGCAATTTCCACTACCTGATCGAAAACCGCATCCTCATCTGATACCAGGTCTTTCCACGCAGCGACAGCTTGTTCCCAGTGTTCATCTTTAGGTGCAAATGGACGCCCTTTGACATAGTCCAGCGTTTTGTCATCTACAGCCACCAGACCGACCCGGGCACCCGCCTCAATCGCCATATTACAGATGGTCATACGTCCTTCCATGGAAATGGAACGGATCGCATCGCCACCGAATTCGATGGCATATCCGGTGCCACCAGCCGTACCGATCACACCAATAATATGCAGGACAACATCCTTGGCTGTGACGCCAGCTCCCAACTGACCGGAGACCCGAATCAGCATATTTTTCATTTTTTTCGCGATCAGACACTGAGTCGCCAACACATGCTCAACTTCCGATGTACCTATGCCATGCGCCAACGCGGCAAATGCCCCATGTGTTGCAGTATGCGAATCCCCACAGACCACCGTCATGCCCGGCAGGGTCGCACCCTGCTCCGGCCCGACAACATGCACGATGCCCTGGCGCGGATCGTTCATTTTGAATTCAGTGATACCAAAACTGTCACAGTTTTCATCCAGTGTTTTCACCTGAATCCGGGAAATAGGATCGGCGATAGAATCGACACCACCTGAACGATCCGTGGTTTGAACGTTGTGATCAGGTGTCGCAAGATTGGTATCCAGACGCCAGGGCTGGCGACCGGCCAGACGCAGTCCTTCAAACGCCTGAGGCGATGTCACCTCATGCAGTAAATGACGGTCAATATACAACAAGGCGCTACCATCAGCGTTCTCTGTCACCAAGTGGTCATCCCACAATTTGTCGTACAGGGTTTTGCCAGTCATCACATATTCTCCGGACAGGTTTTTATCGGTTTAAACACATGGTAAAAGAGTCGCACAAAATACTCAAATTCATATTTTTTATTTATTCAATTCCAAAATGGAATACAATGAGACATACAGCATACAGATTACCCGGATGAATTGATGGATACTCACAGCCTGCAAGCCTTTGTAATGGTCGCCGAAACGGCCTCATTTTCAGAAGCAGCCAATCGCCTGTTTTTGACACAATCAGCCATCAGCAAACGCATTGCACTCCTGGAGCAACAGCTCAACTGTCGCCTGTTCGACCGCATAGGGCGTCATGTAAAAATGACAGAGGCAGGACAACGCTTATTGCCCAAGGCGCGCGACATCCAGTTGGCACTCAAGGATGCTGAAACACTGGTGAACAATCTTAACCAACAGGTATCCGGCCGTCTCTCATTTGCCGCCAGCCACCATATCAGCCTGCACCGGTTACCGCCTTTATTGAAACACTACGCTCAGTCATTTCCGGAAGTCGAACTGGACCTGCGTTTTGATGAGTCGGAAATGGCCTACGAGCGTGTACTGAAAGGTGATATTGAACTGGCGTTGATCACGCTGGCACCTGAAGCTGATCCTCGTATCTGCAGTGAACAGATCTGGGATGACCGATTGTTCTATGTCGTGTCCTGTCAACACCCACTGGCGCAGTCTGAACACGTGACACTGGCGGCATTAAATGCCTATCCTGCCCTGTTACCACGCCCAGAAACCTTTACACATCAACTGGTACGACAACAGATGTCAGCCTGGCAACTGGAGCCTAATCTGGGCATGAGTACTAATTATCTGGATACAATACGCATGATGGTTTCAATCGGTCTCGGCTGGAGTCTGTTACCGGAGACATTGATTGATGATCAATTAACCCGTCTGCAACTGGACGCGGCTCCAATTCATCGCCCCCTGGGATACATTTACCACCGCGACCGCACCTTGTCGAATGCAGCTCAACAGATGGTCAGATTGTTACAACAGCATCGTGATGGAACGCAGCAACAGGATTGATTCCCGATCAGCTGTTTTAAAAAGCAGCTGCTCTGTATTACTATCTCATCAGAGAACACCGTCCGGCAGATGGAGCCCAATGTGACAGATGACCTGCAAGCAACAATCCGGCGCTGGCTTGAGCTTTTTCCGGCGCACACGGATCCTGCAGAGATGCCGGACTGGACCGAGTTGATGCAGCAGCTTCAACAGACCGGCTGGAAGCACCTGCCACAGCAGCATGCTGAGCTACTGGCGGTGATGACTCAGGAATCTATCGAATTCACGCGCTTTGCCAGCCAGCTGATCAGTCAGTATCAACAGCAGGAACAACCCGAGCTGGCGAGTTTTTTTAACGACTTTCATCAGCATATTAATCGTCTGACAGATGACTGGATACTGAAACGCTGGCAGCTGCCTGAGCAAATGGGTGCTCTTTTGCGTACACGTGCTTTCCAGGATGAAACCTGGCTGGAGCCCCCCTGGCTAAAGGGGCTGAACCACTTGTTGGAAACACCCTCTACGGAGCTGCATCATGCACAACAGAAAGCCTTACAGGATATGCTACAACTACTGAACACCCACCAGCAGGCGTTACAGCACTATGCTGACCAGTATGCACGTATTAATACACAAGCCTTGAATCAACTGTCTCAACAGATCGAATCAACAGATCAACAGATCAGCAGCCTTCGCCAATTACATCAGCTTTGGGTGGATGCTTACGAGCACAGTTATGCTGAACGCCTGGCAACAGAAGAGTATCAACTGGCACATGGTCGCATCAGCAACAGCATGATGCAGCTCAGACTCTGGATACAAACACAGCGTAACCAGCAGCTCAAACACCTGGGTATTGCTACCGAAACCTCGTTGAATCTGGCGTTCGAAAAAATTCATCAGCTAAGCAAGCAGGTCAGGCAATTACAACAGCAACAACAGCAGACCCTGACACTGCAGCAGGATCTGAATGCGTTACGCGCCAGTCTGAACAACATTCAGGAGGATACGCCTTGAGCCGTATCCGCCTTGATCCGGAACAGCTCAAACTGGAGCTGCTACAGTTTAATCAACAGCTCCTGGAAAGCTACCGGGTACTGAAACAACTTTCGCCTGTCGAGACGGGCCAGACGCCCGCTGAAACGTTACTACAGATCGATAAGGTCCGTTTACAGTATTATGCTCCGGAGCAGGTCAGCCCAGACATTCCCCCGGTACTGATCTGCTATGCACTGGTCAACCGTCCCTACATGATTGATTTGACACCCGAGCGCTCTCTGGTGCAGAAACTGCGCCAGCAAGGGATCGGCGTGTACCTGATCGACTGGGGATACCCTGATGCATCAGACCGCTATCTGGATCTGGATGACTATATCAACCACTATCTGGATCGCTGTGTTGACCATGCCTGCAGGCACGCAGGACTGGAGCGTGTTTCGTTGATGGGTATCTGTCAGGGCGGCACCTTCAGCCTCTGTTATACCGCTTTGCACCCAGAGAAAATTGAACGGCTGATCACGCTGGTTACGCCCGTTGACTTTGATACTGCTGATTTTACCCTTAGCAAACTGGCCCGACATATTGATGCAGATCTGGCGGTAGCAACCTACGGCAATATTCCCGGCGCACTGTTGAATGACACCTATAATGCGTTAATGCCAATGCGCCTTGGGCTACAAAAAAATATGGATCTCCCGCTGACACTCAGCGACGAAGCCAGTGCACGGGCCTTTCTGAGCATGGAAAAGTGGATTTATGACAGCCCTGACCAGGCAGGTACAGCCTTCAGCGAGTTTATCCAGAAGTTTTTTCAACAGAATCAGCTGGTCCGGGATCAGCTAGAGATAGGCGGTCAGGCTGTACGACTGGATCGTATTACGCAACCCCTGTTAAACATCTACGCCTCGCAAGACCATCTGGTCCCGCCCTCCTCATCGAAAGCACTGAAAGGCAAAACAGCCAGCTGCCTCTACCGCGAGAAAAGTATCCGAGCTGGCCATATCGGGTTGTTTGTCAGCAGTCGCAATGGCCACCAGTTATCGGATGCCATCAGCAACTGGCTGAATTTTAACCCTGCTGATAACACCTGATACCAGGAGGTCTGCAATCAGGAAGGCATGATCAAGAGGGCTTTGGCTTACCTGCACGCTGGCTGCTGCCATCTGTTTCATCCGCAACCGAGACCGAGTCTGTTGCAGATGCTGCCGATTTGGCTGCCTCACTGGCTGTCGGACTAAACATTTTCCACATCGCCAGATTCTGATCTGCAATACGATTCATCATGGTCAAGGGGTTCGCTGCACCGATCATGCTCTGCATCTGGTCACGAATCAAATCCTGGTGTTCCAGAAACGCAGCAATGCTCTGCTCCAGATACTGGCTCATCATCCCCTGCATACTGTCGCCATAAAAACGAATCAGCTGCTGTAATACCTGATTGGTCAGCAGCGTGCCATGGCCTTCAGCCTCCTGCTCACTGATGATCTGCATCAGGATATTACGCGTCAGATCCTGACCCGATTTTGAATCCAATACCTGAAAAGGCTCTGAGTTCAGAACCAGTTCCTTGACATCCTCCAAGGTTACATAACAACTGCGGGACGTGTCATACAAGCGCCGGTTAGTATACTTTCTCAGAATACGCACGCTACTACCCTTGTGTTTGATGGTCATCAGTTTTTCATTCCTCAGGTCCGTCCTTATGGCCGGCGCGGGTGTATTGATTCATCAAGCCAAACATCAGTTTCTGGAAGCCTTCCACTGTACCCAGCCCGGACGTCATAAACGGTTTGAACAGAGTCACTGGATCATAGCCTTCCACACCCTGATGCATACGCTCTCGAATGGTGTCGATCATCTCAGTGTGCAGGGATGACACATCCGGCAAACCCAGGCTTTCCCTGAGTTCCTCCGGAGTCATCTCAATATCGATCCTGAATTTCATCGCATCCCCCTTTGGATGTCAGACACCCGATTATCACCCTAGGATATAACAACTTCCTGATATTAATCCAGTTGTCTGAAGCGTTCAGGGTAGATCCAGCGACTTGCCAGAACCAACCCGACCACACAGATACAAGCCGCTGCCAAAAACGTCCCCTGCCCACCCCAGCTATCCCAAAACCAGCCGGAGAGCAGCGCGCCGGCTGCACCACCCGCACCAAACCCGGCACTTGCAAACAGCGCCTGTCCCCGCCCTTGCGTATTGTGGCTAAAGTAATGATAGACCAGTGCAATACCTATCGCATGCAAACTGCCAAAGCTGGCGGCATGCAGTAACTGAGCCAGCAAAAGCACCTCGACGCGCTGCGCCAAAAACGCGATCAACAGCCAACGCAGAATACACAGCGACAAGCTGACCAGCATCAGAAAACGCAGGGAAAAGCGCCGGAACAGTAACGGCATCACCACAAACAGCAAAACTTCAGCGACCACACCGACAGCCCAGAGCTGTCCAATCTGCCCACGGCTGTAACCCAAATCCTGTAGCATGACACTGTAGAAGGTGTAGTATGGACCGTGACTGAACTGCACCAGAAAGAACACTAACAGAAAAACCTGTACCTGAGGCACACCGAGGATACTGCGCAAACTTTTTGCAGGCTCTGCCGTATCGGCTGTCGTTCCCTGAGGTGCAGAAACCACCAGTGTATTCAGCCAGATCAGCAACATCAGCAGCAGCGCTATCCCGGGCAGCCAGCGTATATCCACATGATCCAGCAGCACCCCTGTTCCCATCACTGCCAGTACAAAACCTACCGAACCCCATACACGAATACGGCTGTAACGATCCCGTGATACTCCCAGATGTTGCAAGGTCAATACCTCGAACTGAGGCAGCACAGCGTTCCAGAAAAAGCTGAACAGCAGCATCACCACACCGATACCCAGAGCGCTGGTCTGCCAGAAAATAGCAATGAAGATTATCCAGGTCAGGCAGGCACCATAACGCACAATGCGCATACGCTGCCCGGTACGATCTGCTATCCAGCCCCAGATATTGGGAGCAATGACACGCGACAGATGCAACAGTGCCATCAGCACGCCAATCATCTGAGCACTCATCCCGAAGGACTGCAAATACAGGCTCCAGTAAGGCACCAGAGTCCCCAGCAGCGCGAAATAGAACAGATAAAATCCGGAAAGTCTGAAATACGGCATCGACGGGTTACCACCCTCCATGACAGCCAACTGAGCATATCAGGACAGAAAAAAATGACATGTAATATTTATTATTTAAAACAATAACATATAAAAATATATTATAAAAATATTCCCATTGCTCTATAAATTTTATCTGCAATTAACTTGCAGTCACCGCTTCATTTTGCCACGCTAAATAAGTATCAACCGTCAACGAGGAAAGTACAGCATCTCTGAGAGCGATAGGAATTCGCTCCAAACAAACCCAGCGAGGAGCACAAGATGACCCTGAAAAAACGACTGACAACCGCCGTTGCCGGCGCCCTGATCACCGGCATGGTGGCTTTCAGCAGCACTGCCGCAGCCGCCAACTGGCGCTATGCACATGAAGAGTTTGAAGGCGATGTACAGGATGTATTTGCACACAAGTTCAAGGAGTATGTCGAAGAGCACTCGGACAATACCGTACAGATTTTCCGCTTTGGTGAACTGGGTGAATCCGATGACATCATGGAACAGACTCAAATGGGCATACTGCAGTTCGTCAATCAGTCCCCGGGCTTTACCGGCTCTTTGATTCCTGAAGCACAGATTTTCTTTATTCCCTACCTGCTGCCAGTGGATGACGATGATATCATCGATTTCTTCCGCACCAGTAAAGCCATCAACGAAATGTTCCCTGAACTCTATGCTGAGCAGGGGCTGGAACTGCTAAAAATGTATCCCGAAGGTGAAATGGTTGTCACCGCAGATACACCGGTCCGTTCACCCGAAGACTTCCGGGGTAAAAATATCCGCACCATGACCAATCCGTTACTCTCGGAAACTTACCGGGCATTTGGCGCAACGCCAACACCTTTGCCCTGGGGTGAGGTCTATGGCGGCCTGCAAACCAATATCATTCAGGGACAGGAAAACCCGATTTTCTGGATACAATCTGGTGGTCTGTACGAGGTCTCTCCTAACCTGATCTTTACCGGACATGGCCAGTTCACTACGGCGCTGATGGCCAACCAGGATTTCTTCAACAGTCTGTCTGCCGATGAACAGCAGCTGGTTCGGGATGCCTCAGAATATGCCTTTGATTACATTACCGAGTATGTTCCCGGGCTCAGTGACGAAATGCTGGACAAGATTCTCGAAGCCAGCCCGGATGTCACCGTCACACGCTTAACCGAAGAGGAACGTCAGGTATTCATGGATCGCGCACCGCGTGTGGAACAACGATTTATCGATATGACCGGTGAGCGTGGTGAAGCACTGCTTGAGCAATTCAAGGCAGACCTGGAACCCTATCAGTCCCGCTAGTCTGAACATGGCAGCGGGGAATCCCTCGCTGCCTGATTCAGGCCTGGCCCTGATTTCAGCCAGGAGACTCCTAGATGAAGGATGACCTTCAGGATACGCACACATCCGGACTGCCCGGCTTTCTGGGTGTTATCGACTCAGGCATCAGTCGAATCGAATCCGTTATTCTGGCCGTTGGCGTACTGCTGATGGCTGTCAACACTGTCGCCAATGTGATCGGTCGCTTCGTTTTTGGTGAAAGCCTCTTTTTTGCTGAAGAGGTCAATCGCATTCTGATTGTCATGATCACCTTTGCCGGTATTGGCTATGCCGCTCGACACGGTCGGCATATCCGTATGTCAGCACTCTATGACGCCCTGCCAACCTCGGCACGACGCCTGCTGATGATTTGTATCGCCTTCGTGACCTCCGGCACGATGTTTTTCCTGTGTTATTACGCATTCACCTACATGCAAAGCATCTACAACACCGGACGCGTACTCCCCACCATGGGAATACCACTCTACCTGATGTATGTCTGGGTACCGATTGGATTTGCCGTGACCGGTATTCAATACTTGCTGACCGGAATCAAGAACATTTTTTCACGTGATGTCTATCTGTCGACTCATGTCGTCGATGGTTATGAAGAGACAGAAACCGAAGTCTGAACGCCTGGAGAAAGGATAATCAGATGATTACATACATGCTGGCGACCATGATCATACTCCTGCTACTGGGCTTCCCGATGATGATCCCGTTGATCATGGCAGCACTGGTAGGCTTCTATATGACCTTCGATGGCTTTGGCCAGATGAATATCATGATCCAGCAAATGATGGGGGGTATCCGCCCTACTGCACTGATCGCAGTCCCTATGTTCATTCTGGCTGCAGACATTATGACGCGCGGCCAGTCCGCCAACCGGCTGATTAATATGGTGATGGCTTTCATCGGTCATATCAAGGGCGGTCTGGCTGTCAGTACCGCTGCATCCTGCACCCTGTTTGGGGCAGTTTCCGGTTCAACCCAGGCAACCGTGGTGGCTGTCGGCTCTCCGCTACGTCCCAAACTATTGAAAGCAGGCTATAAGGATTCATTCACTCTTGCATTGATCATCAACTCCAGTGATATCGCCTTTTTGATTCCGCCCAGTATTGGCATGATTATCTATGGCGTGATCTCCGGTACATCTATCGGCGAGCTTTTTATCGCCGGTGTCGGACCTGGGTTACTGATTCTGGCAATGTTTTCCGCCTACTGCATTGCCTATGCCTACATTCACAAAGTGCCGACCGAACCCAAAAGCAGCTGGAAAGAGCGCCTCATTGCCATCAAGGATGCACTCTGGCCATTGGGTTTTCCGGTGATCATCGTCGGTGGTATTTATGGTGGTATTTTCAGTCCAACCGAAGCGGCCGCGGCCTGCGTACTGTATGCAGTCATTCTTGAGTTCATTGTATTCCGTTCTCTCAAGGCAACAGACATCTACAGAATCGCTAAATCAACGGGCTTGATTACAGCCGTAGTGTTTATCCTTGTGGCTGTCGGCAATGGCTTTTCCTGGATCATCTCCTTTGCACAAATCCCGCAAGCCATTCTCGGAGGGTTGGGGATCGATCAGGCCGGGCCTATTGGCGTACTGTTTGCCATTGCTATCGCATTTTTCATCGCCTGCATGTTTGTCGATCCGATAGTAGTCATTCTGGTGCTGACACCAATATTTGCCCCAGCCATCGCATCGACCGGCCTGGACCCGGTGCTGGTCGGTGTCCTGATTACCCTGATGGTGGCAATTGGCTCAGCCACGCCGCCGTTTGGCTGTGATATTTTCACTGCCATTGCCATTTTTAAACGTCCCTACTGGGAAGTGATCCGGGGTACGCCACCCTTTGTGTTCATGCTGGTGCTGGCATCAGTACTGATCATTTTTTTCCCGCAGATTGCGCTGTTCCTGCGTGACCTGGCGTTCCGATAACTCTGGAGGTGACTGTGTTTAACAAAATACTGGTGGCTGTTGATGGCTCTGAAGGGGCTCTCAAAGCACTGGAAAAGGCTGTTGAAATCCAGAAACTCACGGATGCAGAAATCTATCTGCTGTGTGTCTTCAAGCATCACAGTCTGTTTGAAGCATCCCTGTCGATGGTTAGGCCTGACTCGGTACAGATTCCCGATCAGGCATTGAAAGAATATGCGACAGATGTCGCCAACCATGCACGTGAGCATGCCAAACTTCTGGGCGCGTCGGCAAAAGTACGGGCATTCGTCAAGGGCGGACGCCCGTCGAAAACCATTGTCAAATTTGCCAAGGACAAGGACGTTGATCTGATTGTTGTTGGTACCCGCGGCACCAACGGTGATGTAGAGGGCTACTTTCTGGGCAGTGTTTCCCAGCGTGTCGCCAGCCGGGCCAAATGCCCGACACTGGTTGTCTGATATTCCGGGTCAGGACCAGGAATATCAGACACAGTATGGGCTTCAGGCACCAACAGCCTGTTGCAAAACCGAACGCTCAACGCTCTTCTGCGTTTTTTTTTTATGCCACTGGATCAGTTCCGGCTCACCTGCCTCGGATGTAAACAGATGCCCGACATCCGGCACCGCATAGCAGCGATCACCACGCATCGGCTGCCACTCATTGTACTGAGCATGACTGATGCCGACTTCCCAGGGCTCGGGGCTCTGCCAGCCATCGGCTTCAAGTTCAATGCGCACCTCAGCCCCGATCAGACTGACCGCACTGATACGCAACGGCAAATGCGCATGCGCTTCAGGTGTCAACTGTAAACGCACTTCGTGCGGACGCAAATAGCACTGAGCCTCACCAACCGGCAGAGTGCTTTCCGGCAGACCGATCCAGGCATCGCCCTGACTCAGACGTCCCGCCTGTATCTCACCCTGCAACACGTTGATGTGTCCCAGAAAACCCAGCACAAAACGGCTGTCCGGCTGAGCATAGAGTGTCTGCGGGGTATCGACCTGTTCAATACGACCAGCACTCATGACCACAACCTGATCGGACAGCTCCAGCGCCTCTTCCTGATCATGGGTGACAAACACACTGGTAAAATGCAATTCATCATGCAAACTGCGCAACCAGCGGCGCAGATCCTTGCGAACCTTGGCATCCAGAGCACCAAAGGGCTCATCCAGCAACAATACCTGCGGCTGCATCGCCAGCGCTCTGGCCAGGGCTACACGCTGTTTCTGGCCACCCGACAGCTGTGCCGGATAGCGTGTTGCCAAATGCCCCAACTGAACCATTTCCAGCAAGTCGCTGACGCGCTTGCGAATCTCGGCAGCTCCTGGACGACTTGCTTTAGGCATGACCTCAAGACCAAAAGCAATGTTCTGGGCAACTGTCATATGACGAAACAGCGCGTAGTGCTGAAACACAAAGCCCACCCGACGATCTCGCACATGCACACGCGTGACATCTTCGCCGTGAAACAGAATACGCCCTGTGTCTGCAGTCTCCAGGCCAGCAATAATGCGCAACAGGGTGGTTTTACCGGAGCCCGAAGGTCCCAGCAGGCCAATCAGCTGGCCATCTGGAATTTCCAGCGACAAGGGTTCCAGTGCCTGAAACTTGCCAAAGCGCTTACTGATATTCTCAACCTGGATACTCATACTTCCTCCTCACTCAGCGCTGCACGCTGACGCATTTGGCGCCACTCGATAAAGGACTTCACCAACAAGGTCAACAACGCAATACCGGCTAACAACGACGCACTGGTAAAGGCGCCCACCACATTATAATCCTGGTACAACAACTCAACGTGGAGCGGCAAGGTATTGGTTTCACCACGAATATTGCCTGATACCACCGATACTGCACCAAACTCACCCACCGCTCGTGCGTTGGTCAGCACCACGCCGTAAATCAACGCCCATTGAATATTCGGCAAGGTTACACGTCTGAACAGCTGCCAGCCGGAAGCGCCCAGAGTTACGCCCGCCTCTTCTTCTTCACGCCCCTGCTGCTGCATCAGAGGAATCAGCTCTCTGGCCACGAACGGACAAGTTACAAATACCGTCACCATCAGGATACCCGGCCAGGAAAACATCAACTGAATATCCTGATCCATTAACCAGCCACCCAGCCACCCATTGGAACCATAAAGCAGCAGATACAGCAGACCCGCCACCACCGGCGATACCGCAAATGGAATATCAATCAAGGTAATTAACAGTTTGCGTCCCGGGAACTCAAACCGTGTTACCAGCCACGCCAGAAAGACACCGAATACCAGATTGATCGGCACTGTCAGTGCTGCAACAAACAGAGTCAAACCGATGGCGCGCAGGGTGTAGTAATCAGTCAGGTTCGCCACATAGGTCTGCAGACCGCCAGAAAATGCCTGAGCAAAAATTGCCACCAGAGGCACCACCAGCAGCAGCCCGACCAGCGTCAGAGCCAGACTGATCAACGACCATTTAACCCAGGGCTGATCACCCACACGAAGATGTGAAGCCGTACGCATGTCTATCGCCCGTGTATGCGGCGCAGGTAGTGCGCCTGCCAGAGATTAATTGCAAACAGCAGCAGCAAGGATGCCAGCAACACAACCGATGCAATTGCACTGGCGGCAGCATAATCAAACTCCTGCAAACGGATGAAAATCATCAAACTGGTAATCTCACTGACGTAAGGCATATTGCCCGCAATGAAAATGACCGCACCGAACTCACCCAGACTTCGAGTAAAGGACAAGGCGATACCGGTCATCAACGCAGGCCAGAGACTGGGAAATACCACCCTGCGAAAGACTGTCATATCCGATCCCCCCATGCTGATACCTGCTTCCTCATCTTCCGCTGCCAGATCTTCCAGCACCGGTTGGACTGTACGCACGACGAACGGCAGACTGGTAAATGACATGGCCACAATAATACCCAGCGGGGTGTAGGACACCTTGACACCGACTTCAGCCAGAATCGAGCCATACCAGCCATTTTCAGCAAACAGTGCTGACAGGGTAATCCCTGCTACAGCCGTCGGTAATGCAAACGGCAGATCCATCAAGGCATCTACAATACGCTTGCCCGGAAATTCGTAGCGTACCAGCACCCAGGCCAGCAGCAGACCTACCAGGCCATTAAACAGGGATGCAAAGGCTGCCGCCCAAAGCGTGACCCGATAGGATGCAACAACACGAGGATCACTGATAACGGCCCAATATTCCTGCCAGGACATACCGGCTGTTTGCACCACCAAACCAGTGATTGGCAACAACAGGATCAGACTGATAAACAGCAGGGAGATCCCCAGACTGAGGGCGAACCCCGGCAGCACACGCTTACCGGGGTTCAGGGAAATGGCTGATGTGATCGCCAGAGACATGAGTGATCGGCTTCCCTGTCCGCTTAACGACGCTGCAATTGATCGAGCTTGCCACCGTTGGCAAAATGCTCAGTCATGGCACTTTCCCAGCTGCCTGCAATCTGTTCGATGGTCAGCAACTCCAATGGCGGGAACTGATCAGCAAACTCGGCCTGAACAGTTTCATTGTGCACCCGGTAGTTAAAGCCTGCCAGCAACCGCTGTGCGTCTTCTGAATACAACTCTTCAAGATAGGCGCGTGCCAGCTCCAGATTACCGTTACGTTCAGCATGACGCTCGACGACAGCAACCGGGAACTCAGCCAGGAAACTGACCTTGGGTACGACCACCTCAAACCCATGGTCTGGATATTCAGCAATAATATTGTTTACTTCAGATTCGAAGGTCAGCAATACATCACCGATACCGCGCTCTACAAATGTGGTTGTCGCACCACGGCCACCGGTATCAAACACCGCAACACGATTCAGAAACGTTCTGACGAAAGCATCAATTGCGGCCTGATCGTCTCCGAACACCTGCTGTGCGTACCCATAGGCTGCCAGATAGGTATATCGACCGTTACCGGATGTTTTCGGGTTAGGAAAGACACTGCTGACATCTTCACGTGCCAGGTCATCCCAGTTCTGAATATTTTTAGGGTTACCCTTACGCACCAGGTAGGCCATGGTGGAGTAGTAAGGCGAACTGGCATTGGGCAACTGTTCACGCCAGTCTGCAGGCAACAGGTTGCCACGCTCGTGCAGCACGTCTACATCAGTGACCTGATTGTAGGTCACCACATCGGCACGCAAACCCTGAATGATGGCTTGAGCCTGACGGGAAGAGCCGCCGTGAGACTGGCGTATTTCAACCGTCTGTCCGGTTTTGTTTTTCCAGTAATCCGCAAAATGTTCGTTGTAACTGGCGAACAGTTCACGTGCGATATCATAGGATGAGTTCAACAGTGACTGATCCGCAGCCTGGGCTTGAGCAGCACTGAATCCAAGTGCCAGGGCGGCAGCCAGTGTTTTAACCTGTTTGGCGAGTTTCATCTTCTTCTCCACATATTCTGAAAACGCATAAAAGGCATTTCGTTATGGGAAGTGAGATTATATTAAGTTACAGGTTATAACAATAATTTTATTTATAATATTTGGGAATATGCAGCATGCTGTTGACTCTATCTTTATCGCATCAAGGTCACTGCAAGACCGCCTGGGTAATGTCGATCACATCCAGAATGGTGCCCTGCCCCTGAAGCACACGAACAACCTTGTCTCCCAACAGAATCAACTCGACATCTCGCCTTCCGTAACCACTCTGGCGTCCCCAGTCATCCGGCAAGCGCACACCCTGCCGATACAGATCTACCGGCATGGTCTCACCCCGAGCCAGTTTGCGCTGCCAGCCTGGTGGCAGACTGCCTCCCCGCGCCAATTTCTGCTGCAAGCCTGGTGGCAAGGCTCGCTGCGCAAAAACCTGATCAACCTCATAGCGGGGACTGCCCAGATATTCTTCAAGAACCCGGCGCACCAAACGACGGCTTTCCTCTGTCGTCAGTCCTGGTAACAGCTGCCGCGTATCTGTCTGAGATGGTAGCGATGATGCGGCGCGGCCTCGCTCTTGAGACGCCGCCGGTGTAAACGCAGGAGGCGAAGCCTGCAAGGACAAACTGAGTCCGGCCAACAACAGGAATAGATAAGGTCTCATCGAAGTCTCCTTAAAAGTCATACGATGAAGCCAGTCTACCCTGCGGAGCTGAAGTTGACCTGAATCGATTTAGCTCTGATGGCTGACACGTGCCCATTCAGGCGGACGATGATAACGCCCCACTACAGAACAGAGGGTGACAAACGCCAGAAGTGAGTAAGCCAGCTGACTCAGATCGACCACCAGAACGGCCAACAGCAAGACCAGCAGATCACCGGTCAGTGTTGTCTTGCTGGCATGAATACCGTAACGCCGCTCCAGATATACAGCCAGAATATTCAACCCGCCCAGTGAAGCATTATGGCGAAACAGCAGTATCAAGCCAAAGCCAACCAGCATTCCGCCCAGCAGTGCCGAGAAAACCGGATCTATATCCATATAGATAAACAGACGCATCAGTTCGGACAGGCCTGCCAGTAAAGAGATACTGAAAAAGGTACGCAGCGTAAATACAGGCCCGAGCGTACGCCAGGCGAGCCAGTAAAAAGGCAGGTTCAGCAGGAAGAACAGCTGTCCGAATGACAGCGACGTCAGTTGCGTGAGAATCATGCCGATTCCGGCCGTTCCACTGATTAACAACTGAGAGGCATTGAGCAGATGCACGCCTAAGGCAACGAGAAGGCAACCCTCTACAAGCGAGAGCCAACAGTGAGTGGTTTTCATAACACAACCTCATCAGGTACTGACTTGTGGTCAATACGGGTTAATCAAGTACCCGGCTTCTTGTGGAAGCCGCGGGTACGGATTCTTGGGGGTAGCAAGAATCAAGCAGGAATCATACCAGAGATATTAAAAAGACGAAGCCTTTATTTTCAGTCAGTTGCTTTCAGGGCCGTCAGAGAAAAACGCACCGAAATTGGGCAAGAACACCGCCAGTGCACCAACATCATGGCAGCAATTGCTGTATGTAGGCTGGCAGGCTGAATGCGGCATGATGGATTTCGGGTGTATAGTAGCGGCAATTCAGACCTGCCTGCCGGTAACGCTGTGCCAGCTGCTGTTGATCTGGCAATGCCAGCGCAGTGTTGTCACTTGCCCAGGCCAACGCCATCAAGCCTCCGGCATAGGTGGGCACGGCGAGAGTATAAAAACGGGTATCAGCAAAATAAGGAGACAGACGCTGTGCCGTCGTCACCAACTCATCGGGCTGCATGAACACCACGCCATTCTGGGCCACAAACACACCACCCGGACACAACAAGCGCCGACAACCCGCATAGAAGGCACTGGAAAACAGTACCTCACCAGGCCCTACCGGATCAGTGCAGTCAGAGATAATCACATCAAACGGACCGCTTTCAGCCTGCTCCACATAGGCCATACCATCGGCAATGACGATATCGACCCTCGGATCATCAAAAGCACCCTGTGAATGATTCGGCAGGTATTCTCGGCACAGATCAATAACAGCCTGATCTATCTCAACCTGAACCACCTGCTCCAGATCCGGGTGTTTCAGCACTTCACGAAGGATACCGCCATCCCCACCACCGATAATCAGCACCCTGCGCGCCTTGCCGAATGCCAGCATCGGCACATGCACCATCATTTCGTGGTAAATAAACTCATCTCGCTCGGTCGTCTGGACAATACCATCCAGAGCCATTACCCGACCAAAAAAGCGGTTCTTAAAGATGATCAGGTGTTGGTGCTCTGTTTGACGCTCATACAGCAGCTCATCGATGCTCAGCGTCTGCCCATAGCCATCACTCAGGGTTTCAGTAAAGGATTTCATCTTGCAGAGGTGGTATCCAGCGGCATACGTCCACGAATAAATTCCTGGACCTCAACACGATCCGGCTGAAAGTAGCCTTCCAGTACCGGCAGAGTATTGGCCGGACGCGCCGCACCACACATGAACACATCAAACGCAGCAAACTGGCGCTCAGGCCAGGTATGCACACTGATATGCGATTCAGCCAGCACCGCTACGCCGGAAATACCGCCATTCGGGGTAAAGTGGTGCAGATGAATGTGCAACAGAGTCGCTCCGGCGGCCTCTACCGCATCGCGCAACGCCTCTTCCATATGCTCAAGACTGTCCAGCGAGGACGCCCCAAACAAATCGATAATCAGGTGCGTACCGGCAAATTCATGATCATCACGACGGATAAAAAAATCCTTGCGGTCTACAGGTGTTACCGCAGAACCGACAGGCCAGCTACGCTGCTGGGACAGCGTCTGAAAATACTTTTGCGTGTCGTTGATGTCTTTGATTGTCATGAGCCTATTTCAGTTTCAGTAAATCAGTTCGTACATCCGCATTCTGACCACGGTGACGCAGCAGATGGTCCAGCAGGGTCATCGCCATCATTGCTTCGGCGATAGGTGTTGCCCGGATGCCCACACAGGGATCGTGACGCCCCTTGGTGATCACATCAACGGCTTCACCCCGATTGTTAATGCTGCGGCCCGGCAGGCGCATACTGGATGTCGGCTTCAAGGCGATATGCGCAATAATATCCTGGCCAGTCGATATGCCGCCCAGAATACCACCCGCATGGTTGGAGAGAAATCCCTCAGGCGTCATCTCATCACGGTGTTCTGTTCCCTTCTGTGACACCACTGCAAAACCATCACCTATCTCAACGCCTTTGACGGCATTAATGCTCATCAACGCATGTGCCAGTTCGGCATCCAGGCGATCAAAGATCGGCTCCCCCAGTCCAACCGGCACACCGGAGGCCACCACGGAGATACGCGCACCGACTGAATTGCCTTCTTTGCGCAGGGCATCCATGTAGTCGGCCATGTGTGCGGCAGCCTCAGCATCCGGTGAGAAAAAGGGATTACGTGACACCTCATCCCAGTCAAACCTGTCTGCAGCAATTTCTATCGGACCCAGCTGCGACAGGTAACCACGAACACTGACACCGAGTTGTGCCAGCACTTTTTTGGCAATGGCACCACCTGCAACCCGCATTGCAGTCTCTCGTGCTGACGAGCGACCACCGCCACGATAATCACGGAAGCCATACTTGTGATCATACACATAATCAGCATGAGCAGGACGATACGTATCTTTGATATCAGAATAATCCTTGGAACGCTGGTCGGTATTTTCGATCAACAGACCAATCGGCGTCCCCGTGGTTCGCCCTTCAAACACACCGGACAGGATGCGCACTTCATCTGCCTCCCGACGTTGAGTGGTATGGCGCGAAGTCCCCGGCTTGCGTCGATCCAGATCCAGCTGCAAATCAGCTTCAGTCAACGGAATTCCCGGTGGACAGCCATCAATAATAGCGGCCAGAGCCGGGCCGTGGCTTTCACCACAACTGGTCAGAGTAAAAAGCTTGCCGATGGTATTACCGGACATGTGTCGATCCTGTTGTCATAAACCAAGTTAATCGCTTAGCATTCGCTTGCAAGGAACCCACAATCTTAATGAATTAATCAGCTAAACGCCATGACCGAGTTTAACCCGACACCTGACGAAGATGACGAAATCGACTTCCGTCAGTTGATGAAAGATGTAACCCCGATCCAGTCACAGCATGCAGATCTGGGCCGCAAGCCCGCGGGTAAAGACCCGTCTCAGGCCTATCGACGGATGATGGCGGCACGTGAACCTGAGCAGTTTATTGACGGTCTCTCCGCTGAAGCGGCAGAACTGGTGGAATCTGAAGATGAACTGCTGTTTGCAACACCCGGCGTACAGCTTGGCCGGCTGAAACGCCTGCGTCAGGGACATATTCCCTGGGAACAGGGCGTGGACCTGCATGGCTTTACTGTGGAACAGGCGCGTAATGAAGTCAGCCGTTTCATCCGTGATGCACAAAGACAGAATGCCCGTTGCGTCCTGATTGTGCATGGCAAGTCCTTCAGCCAGGCTGGACAGGGTGCTACGTTGAAATCCTGCGTCAATGACTGGTTAAGGCAGATGCCTGCTGTCGTTGCATTCAGCTCGGCACAGGCGCGTGATGGTGGTACTGGCGCGGTATATGTGCTGTTAAAAAACAACGCACGCTAGCTCAGACGATCATCTGTATGCTGAGGTGTATCAGGTTGTGATCGCGCTTCAAAGACATCCAGTTGCCGGGCAGCAATTCTGTTCCCCAGGTCGATCAACTCAGTGGCACGGTGAAATTCATGAAAACCGGCAAGGGATTTGGGTATACGGATCAGCAAGTCTGGCTGATATCCGGCAATTTTGTAGCGACTTAAGGCACTCTGGAGCACCTCCATGGAGCTGAGCATCACCCCCACACGCTGATTGGCCCTGACAGACCGGTCAGCCAGCAAATGGCGGATACCAGGCAGTACTTCAGAAGCGACTTCATCATCTGCCGCATTCAGATCCACTGCCAGAATCATATCAGCCTCGACAGCCACTGTCGGAATCATCGGCAGAGGGTTCAGTACTGCACCATCCACCAGGACACTGCCCGCCTTGTGCACAGGGGTAAACACTCCCGGTACCGCTGAAGAGGCACGGATGGCATCCAGCAGCGGGCCTTGCTGAAACCAGACCTCCTTTTGTCGACTCAAATCCGTTGCCACAGCTGTATAGTGCAGTGGCAGAGACTCAATCGACGGATTGCCAATCAGGGACTCAAGCTTGGCAAACACTTTGTCTCCGCGGATGGTGCCATGCGAAAAATGCAGATCCAGCAGACGGACAACATCAATCCAGCGCAGCTTGCCTACCCATTCCGCGTAAGCATCCAGCCCACCGGCCGCGTATACGCCACCCACCAACGCGCCCATTGAGCTGCCGGAAATAGAGACAATTTCATAGCCTCTGGCACACAGCTGATTGATCACACCGATATGCGCATATCCCCGCGCACCACCTGCACCGAGCACCAATGAAACACGCGGCATGGCGATTACTCCAACAGCCGGATCAATGTCAATGCTGTATCAGCTTCGCCCAATACACTGGGTGCCAGAGAGCCTACCCCATAAACCGAGATGCGCTCTGCCGCAATACCGGCGTCGATCAACTCTGCTTCCAACTGCTGTGCCTGGGCATTGCTTTCAGTCAAACCTGTATCACCACTGGTTACCCGCTGATGCACCACCAGACGCAATTGCAAGGTCGACGACTCATTCAGCAGTTGTAGCAGCTGATCCAGAACATCAGGCTGGCCTATCCGCCAATCCCGGAGGTCGACATAGCCCTGTGCGGCAAAACGCTGCTGCCAGGTCATCTCCGATACACCTGCCACCGCAGCAGCAGCCATGGACTCTGAATGAATGTAATCCACATGCAGATAGACACGGCCATTGCCGCGTCGCACGGCATAGACAGCCACATGCCCGGTCGGAATTTCAGCGGCCAGATAATACTGGGCACTGTCGACGCCAAGCAGATTGGCGTAACCAAACACCTGATTAGCCCAAAGGTTGCTGGCACCACACTGCCGCGATGAGCACTCATAGAGTATGTCCGCATTTTGGCGCAGCAATTGGTCGCGTACATGCTCAAACCCCTGTTCAGGGGTATTTCCTGACGATAACTGCCAGGTACGACGTACCAGCTGACCACTTAGGCGGCGCTCACTCTGGGTACGCAACAGCCCCTGAATACGCGTGATCTGACTCAAGGGCAACTGATAATCCGGCACCTGACGGGAGGTCTGATTCTCCAGGGTCGCCAACGGATAGGGTTCGAACCAGTCTGGCAGCTGATTGGCAGCCTGCAAGGGACTGACAAACAACAGTGCGACAAGGGCATAAAACCTGATTGAGCGATCGTACATGGTATCTCCTTAGATGCTACACACCGACGGACCCATCCGCCGACAGGTGTCGATTGACACTTGCTGCCACTGCAGCCACCGAGGCTTGCTCCAGATGGAAGTGATGCCCACCTGGCAGGCACTCAACCTGTATTCCTTCTACGCACTGAGCCAACTGATGGGTCTGTGCAGTTGCAATTCCCCGTTCAGCCAAGCACAGGCAAACAGGTGCCCGGATAACCTTCAGAAATTCACTGACTTGCGCCTCTGTTAACCTTAGCACAGAAGGCAGCACCAGGCAGGGATCTGTATGCCATTGCCAACCGGTTTCAGTCTCACTCAGGGCACGCGCAGCCAGTTGCTGCGCTGCATCAAGCGGCACCGGAAACCGGCTATTGGCACGTGCCATTACCGCTTCATCCCGGTGCGCATAGACGCGCTGCAAACGACCCGGCAAGCGCGTGCGCTGGCGTAAAGCCTGAGCCATCTGAGCAGGGCTCTGTTCTGCCGGAGTTGTCAGCGGGGCCAGACCATCCAGTAGGACGACTGATCCAACCCGTTCCGGTGCAACGGCTGCCAGCAACGCGGCAATACCGGCTCCCATAGAATGTCCGACCAGATGCACGCGCGACAGTTCCAACGCATCCAGCAATGCCAGCAGGTCAATCAGATGATCCCAGATATAATACGGAGTACCGGAAGGTCGATGAGCAGAACGGCCATGACCGGCCAGGTCAGGAGCCAACACATAACGGGGTTGCAGCAAGGGAGCCAGACGATAAAAGCTGGCAGCATTATCCAGCCAGCCATGCAAGGCCAACACAGGTTCGGATGTGGGTTCCCCCCAACTCAATCCGCTGAGCTGTATATGCGGCAGACTGAACTGCCGCTCAACCGGAATCACTGGCTCGACGATGGCCCTGCTCCAGAAACAGCACAGGCATCACGCGGCAAGACAAACTCCACGTCACTGCTCTGTACATTCACCATCATACTGCGGGCGACCTCTGTCACCGGCGCACCGGTAAAGACCACTTCATACAGCCCCATGACCAGAGGCATGTAGATATTCATCTCACTCGCCTTGTCACGCACCTGATGCAGTGTGTTCACCCCTTCAGCAACCTCGCCCAGCACAGACACAGCTTCATCCAGCGTCTTTCCCTGGCCCAGGGCATAGCCGACCCGATAGTTACGACTCAACGGCGACATGCAGGTCACGATCAGATCACCCACTCCCGCCAGACCCAGAAAGGTCATCGGGTTAGCCCCCATCGACACAGCAAAGCGACTCATTTCGGCCAACGCACGGGTCATCAGCATACTGCGGGTATTCTCACCCATACCCAGGGCTGCACTCATGCCGGCAGCAATCGCATAGATATTTTTCAACGTCCCGCCCAGTTCAACACCATAGGTGTCGGTGCTGGCATAAACCCGAAAATAGGGGCTGTGCAACAGCTGCTGGATGCGACTGCGCAACGCCTCATCCTGACTGGCAATAACAGTCGCAGTCAGTTGTCTGCGAGCTATTTCCTTGGCCAGATTAGGACCACTGAGCACCCCGATACGGGCGCCCGGTACCTCATCAGCGATAATCTCACTCATCAGACTGAAACTTTCGGTTTCGATTCCCTTGGTGGTACTGATCAGCATCTGCTCAGGGGTCAGATCAATCACGGCCTGACGCAATACACTGCGAAATGCGTGACTGGGTATCGACAGAAAGACAACCTCGGCGCCCTTCAGGGCATAGCTGAGGTCAGCAGTGGCTTCCAGTGAAGCCGCCAACGGGTAGTCGGGAACATAGCGTGTGTTACACCTTTCGCGGTTGATCTGTTCAACACGCTCGGCATCACGCATCCACAAACGAACCGGAAGTCCTTTTTCCGCTACCATGTTGGCAATCACAGTGCCGAAACTGCCTCCTCCGAGTACGGCAATATGAGATGTATGCGTCACTTGAGTCTCCATCGCTTACTTTGGCTCCTGTCTGTCCAGCACATCCAGCAGCCGGTCAACCCAGCGAAAGATCAGACTGATCAGACCAAATGACAATACCGCCAGCAGCAAGAACGCCAGCAGCAACATCGGGTCCTGGGTACGTTGAAAGCCCGCAACACCCACCACCGCAAAGAATGCGCTGACCAGGATTCCCAGGAGATTTCTGATTTTACGTGTACGATGCTTGTCTTGCTGCATGCTCAATCCGGCTTTTTGATCTCGGTTTCCGGGCTGCTCACCTCAGGCTCAACCTGAGAGTCGGCTTCCACGTCTGATTCAGGTTCAACTGAAGTGGCGGCGTCATTCGCAGCGTCGGCCAGTTCCATTTCAGCCTGCTCGGGTGCAACTTTGACTGGCAGCGGCTCCAGCAGTTCCGGGTCAGGATGGACACACTCCAGTTTTACGCCCGTACCCGCTTCCACTTCCGGAATCAGGAAGGAGTCATTTTCACAGGCAAATGCAATCGATGTACCACTGGCGCCTGCACGTCCGGTTCGTCCGATACGATGCACATAGTCATCGGCCTCTTCCGGTAGCTGATAATTAATCACGTGGGTAACACCATCGATGTGAATGCCACGCCCGGCGACATCGGTAGCAACCAGCACCTGGATCTTGCCACTACGGAAGTCTTCCAGGGTTTTAACCCGCTTGTTCTGTGGAATCTCTCCCGACATCAATGCTGAGCGAATGCCATCACGACGCAGCTTTTCTGCCAGATCGCGTGTTTCATGCCGACGGTTACAGAACACGATCGCGCGCTCAACGTTATGGATGCGCAGGTAGTTACGCAGCAGTCGATACTTGTCCGCAGCCGAAACCAGGAAAACTGTCTGGGTAATATTGTCAGTGACCTGGGACTCGGATTCTATTTCGATCTGGATCGGATCCTGGGTCCATTGACGTGCCAGCTGCATGATTTCTTCAGAGAAGGTCGCGCTGTACAGCAGCGTCTGGCGCTCAGGTCCCTTGCGAGGTGTATGTCGAATAATGGTACGGACATCCGGGATAAAGCCCATGCTCAGCATCCGGTCAGCTTCATCCAGTACCAGCACTTCAACATGATACAGATCCACATCCTTGGAACGGACGAAGTCAATCAGACGCCCCGGTGTAGCAACCAGCAGGTCGACAGGCCCTTTGGCCAGAGCTTTACGCTGCTTGTCATAATCCATGCCGCCCACCAGCGAAACGACGGACAGATCGGTATAACGCACCAGTGACTCGGCATCCGCTGCAATCTGCAAGGCCAGTTCACGCGTCGGTGCGATCAACAAGGCACGGGGCTCATTCAGTTTACGCGGCTCCGGCAGTGGATAATCCAGCAGGTCCGTAATAATCCCCATCAGGAAAGAAGCAGTTTTACCCGTGCCGGTCTGAGCCTTGGCAATCAGGTCCTTGCCTTCCAGTGCATGCTCCAGCGTTGCAGCCTGAATCGGCGTGCAATACTCAAATCCGAGATCCGCAATGGCATGCATCAGGTCATCCGGGAGGTTAAAGTCATGGAAGCGCTTACGGTCAGCCATTTCCGGCACCACAAACTCCTGAGGTGTCCAGCTCTTGCGACGACTGTTACCGCGACCATCACGACGCTTGCGACGTGGTTTGCGCTCAGCATCCTTAGCCGTGGACTGATCTGTATCCGGTTGAGCCTGAAGCTGTTCTTCTGTATTCAAGTGATTACCTTCCAATTGCGTTTCGATTGCTGCCATATCTTACCCTGTCAGAACACCTGCCGGAAAGGTGGCAGTGCCTCGAGTATCTGGCGGCCATAAAATTTTCCTGTCAGGCGACGATCCAGAATCACCACCCGACCACGATCCTGCTCGGTACGTAACAACCGTCCAACCGCCTGGGTCAGGCGCATGGAGGCCGCAGGGACTGCCCAGTCCACAAACGGATTGCCACCCTGCTGTTCAATCCACTCTGCCAGCGTTGCATCCACCGGATCATCTGGCACACTGAAGGGTAACTTGGTAATGATGACATCTGTCAGATAGGCGCCGGGCAGATCCACACCTTCAGCAAAAGACGCAAGACCAAACAGGCAACTGGGCTGCCCTGCATCGATACGTGTTCGATGCTGTTGTAACATCAACGACTTGGCACTGCTACCCTGTTCGATCACACGGTCCTTTAACTCTGGATTCAGCCCCTCAAGCACACGGTACATCTGCTTCCAGGAACTGAACAGCACCAGTGTTGCCTGCTGCGCTGGCAGCTCCTGATTCAGAAAAGCAATCACCTCCTCGGTATGCTCATCCGCCCGCCCGGGATCGGTGCGCATCCGTGGCACATGCAGCTCAGCCGCCTGATAATAATCAAACGGACTGGCCAGACGCTCACAAGGGGTATCATCCGGCAGTCCAAGCGTTTGCTTCAACCGATCAAAACGACCCAGTGCCGTCAGGGTTGCCGACGTGATCAGCGCACCAAAACAGGCCTGCCATAAATGCTCCTGCAGCGTTGCCGCTACAGATACCGGGCTGCTGCAACACTCAAACTCTGTCCCCTGCAGGGTGTCATGCAGAACCACCCAGCGCGCCGTTGGGCTGATACCCGATTCATCCAGACGTGCAAAGCTGCCAGCCAACCAGCTCATTTGCTGAATACGGTTCAGCAAAAAGCCCAGTTGAGGATAAAAGGCTTCCGCCTTGCCTCGTTCAATATCAGCAAGATTCCCTTCCATGGCCTCTTTTAACAGAGCAGCCAGTTGTTCCAGTTGCTGCAGCAGTCGCTGACAACCCTGCTGTACATCACGGGCCGGTGTCAGCCAGGCATCCGGTTGACGTCCACCCGCAAAACGCACCCTGGGGGTGCGCCCACGCTCTGACTCAAAGTTCAGCGCTTCCGCAAGTTCACGCCAGTTTTCCAGCGCCTGAAGCAGGTCTTCAATCGGCTGGTGCATACGGGCAATCGCTTCATCCAGAAAACTGGAACTGCACTGCTGACTGAACTGTTGCAGCTTTTTCTCCATCCCGGCAACCAGTCGCAGCGCCGTGATGAGTTTCAGACTGTAGGAAAAGTGACTGCCAGCCTTGTCGGCGAGATGATGTCCCTCATCAAAGATATACAGGGCTGAAGCAGGTTCCGGCAAAATAGCACCGCCCCCCAGTGACAGGTCAGCCAACACCAGATCATGATTGGCAATCACCAGATCCGCATCTCCCATCTGCTCACGAGCCCGATAAAACGGGCAAACACTGAAGTTAATACAGCGGCGGTTGCTGCATTGCATATGATCACTGGTCAGGTGACTCCAGGTTTCTTCAGAGGGAGCCTCGCTTAAGCGATCACGATCGCCATCCCAGCCACCTTCAGCGTAACGCTGCATCAGGCGCCGCACACTTTCCAGCACCGACGGCTCAACCCGACGCTGCTCTTCATCCTCGTAGAGAGCCATCTGCCCCAGCGCTAACTGATCACCCAGCAGCTGTTCAGCCTTGTTCAAACACAGATATCGGCCTCGCCCTTTGGCCAGCGTAAAGCGGAAACTGAGTCCTGCATGCTCGGCCAGCTCAGGCAAGTCCTTGTCAATCAACTGTTCCTGCAGTGCTACCGTTGCCGTCGAGACTATCAACTTCAAACCGCGCTGCCGTGCAATCGGCAAGGCGGCCAGCAGATAGGCGATGGTTTTACCTGTTCCGGTTCCGGCTTCGACCGCTACCAGATGAGATTCACCCAGGCGATGACCTTTTTCATCGGCACGGATACTGCCCAGGGTTCTGGCCACAGCAGCAATCATCTGCTTCTGTGCCGGACGTGCTTTCAAACCACGGCTATCCAGAAAACGCGTATAGGCAGTTTGTATCTCTTTTTTCAGTGACGCGTCCAGCACCCGGGTATCCTCTGTATTTTATGCGCTAGAGTGTATCAAAATCCGCTCTTTTCAGACACAACGACTTGACGGGAACCACATACTGTACAAAAATGCAGTTACTGTACACAAAAACAGGTTATAAAATGAAACTTACAGCCCGTCAAACACAAGTGCTCGACTGTATTCGTCGCCATATCGATGCCACAGGCTATCCGCCCACACGTGCAGAGATTGCCAAAGAACTGGGGTTCAAGTCGGCCAATGCCGCCGAGGAGCATCTTAAGGCCTTGCAACGTAAAGGGGCTATTGAGATTATCCAGCATACATCCCGAGGTATACGCCTGCCCGAGGAAAGCATCCCGGCTCCAGAGGAGTCCGGCCTGCCCCTGGTCGGTTCGGTTGCCGCCGGCTCACCCATTCTGGCGCTGGAACATATTGAGGAGCGCTGCCAGATCGCACCGGATTTTTTCCATCCCCCTGCTGACTATCTGCTACGAGTGCGCGGCATGAGTATGAAAAATATCGGCATCATGGATGGAGACCTGCTGGCGGTCCATCAAACCCGTGACGTCCGAAATGGCCAGGTTGTTGTTGCACGCATTGGTGATGAAGTGACTGTGAAGCGCTTTCAGCGCCAAGGAAATCATGTCAGCCTGATTGCTGAAAATGAGGACTTTGCTCCAATTGAGCTGGACCTGACACAGGATGAGCTGATCATTGAAGGACTGGGTGTTGGCGTTATTCGTCAGGGCAATTAACGCCTTACCCGGGAAGCCGGTTCAGGAGTGACTCACCACTCCTGCATACCTTCACGCATTTTCTCGACCAGCTGTCGCATATTTGCCAGCCAGCCTTGATACTCACTGAACACGTCAGCATCACCCGCATGGTCCGGGTTGATCTGCATCACCTGAATTTCAGAACGACTGGCTGCAGCAACAGATGGACGCGCCTTGTCTGTTGCACGCCAGCAAGCCGCATAGGCTTTTTGCAGGCAATGCAGCCAACTGTCCTGATTGGCTTCCAGCTGCAGTAGCTCATTCAATTCAGGCGATTCAAAGCCAGACCGTTCAAAGCCGGCAGCCAGCTCATCCAGCGTGGTAATAGTCTCAACATCCAGTTGATAACGCTCAGCAATTTCACGCAATAACGAACTGTATGCGGATACCAGATGAAACAACACCGATTCCTGATAAGATTCAATCAGCGCATGTTTACTCCAGGCAGTTGATGCCTGGGCCGCCTGCAATGCATCCAGATGCAGCCGGACAAAATTCAGCTTCTGGTTTGTTCGTGCCAGATAGACTTCACTCATTCACTCTCTCCAGGAACAGACAGGCCTTAACCTTCGCAAATATTATTTGGCTGGGCGTTTTTTGGCCGCATCGACTACCCACTGACCGTTATCATAAAATGCTCGCCAACCTGTTGCCTTACCCTCGACTTCAGTCATCACATACTGCTCTTTGGTTTTACGACTATAACGTACGATGGTCGGATTACCATCATCATCTTCAGTCGGCGCTGAGAGCAAAAAATGATACTTGGTATCAATTTGCTGTCGATGTGGCAGCAATTCTTTCACCAGGGGTGCACGGGTTTCCCGCTTTTTCGGAAACTGGCTGGCTGCCAGGAACAGCCCACTGGCACCATCGCGCAGCACATAGGTGTCATCCACCTTTTCACATGCCAGCTCAGGCATGGGTACCGGGTCCATTTTAGGCGGGGCCGGTTCACCATTGCGCAGCAATTTACGGGTATTTTTACAGGCACTGTTACTGCAACCAAAAAACTTGCCGAACCGGCCGGTTTTCAACTGCATTTCTGAACCGCACTTGTCACACTCAATGGTAGGACCGTCATAACCTTTGATACGGAAGCTGCCCTGCTCTATTTCAAAACCACTGCAGTCCGGGTTATTACCACAAATATGCAACTTGCGCTTTTCGTCCAGCAGATAGGAATCCATTGCTGTACCACAGAGCTTGCAGCGGTGCTTGTTACGCAGGATACGCGACTCCGCTTCATCATCGGCATCAGCACTGATAACTTCATCACCGGAAATCAGGTTGATTGTACATTTACAACGTTCTTTAGGTGGCAAGGCATAACCGGAGCAACCGAGAAACACGCCAGTGCTACCGGTGCGAATCATCATATGCCGCCCACAGTCCGGACACTCAATATCGGTCGGTGTGGGGGAGTTGGGACGCATGCCCTGTTCCGGGTCCTGCGCCTGCTCTAATGCCCGGATAAAATCATCATAGAAACGATCCAGCAACACCTTCCATTCCAGCTCCCCACGCGCCACCTCATCCAGATAACTTTCCATACGCGCTGTAAAACTGTAGTCCATCAAATCAGCAAAGCTTTCACTGAGTCGTTCAGTGACAATATCGCCCATTTTACAGGCATAGAAGCGCCGTCCCTGCACTTCCACATAACCACGTTCCTGAATTGTCGAGATGATGGCCGCATAGGTGGATGGCCGCCCAATACCTCGTTTTTCCAACTCTTTTACCAGGCTGGCTTCGGTATAACGGGGTGCCGGACGGGTGAAGTGCTGCTTGGGTTCCAGTGCTTCCAGGGTTAACCGGTCACCCTGCTGCAGGTCAGGCAGAATGATATCTTCATCATTTTTGCCACGCGCCGGCAGCACGCGAGTATAACCATCAAAACGCAGAATTCGGCCTTTGACTGCCAGCTCAAACTCGCCAGCCTGCACGGTAATGCGGGTACTGGTATATTGAGCAGGCATCATCTGACAGGCCAGAAACTGTCGACGGATCAAATCATATAAACGCTCGGCATCTGTTTCCATGCCACTGAGCCCATCGGCCGTCAGATTGACATCTGATGGACGGATAGCCTCATGCGCTTCCTGAGCCCCCTCTTTGCTGCTGTAACGCACTGGCTGCTCAGGCAAATAACGATCACCATAATGCTGCTGGATAAACTCACGACAGGCATTCACAGCATCTTCACTGAGATTGGTGGAGTCAGTTCGCATGTAGGTGATATAACCCGCCTCATACAGACGCTGCGCCATCATCATGGTTTTCTTTACCCCGAAACCGAGGCGTGTGCTGGCAGCCTGCTGCAGTGTCGAGGTAATAAATGGCGCAGAGGGCTTGCTACTGGTCGCCCGGTCTTCACGACCAGTAATGATATAGTCGGCCTGCTTCAGCAGTGCAAGCTGCTGTTCTGTCTGCTCCGCCGAGGTGGGTCTGAAGGCTGTCTCGCCCTGACGCATCACTTGCAGCTTGAGGGCATCGCCCTGCTCACTGAGTGTTGACGCAAACACTTCCCAATATTCTTCTGGAATAAAGGCACGGATTTCGCGCTCACGATCTACAATCAGACGCACTGCAACCGACTGAACCCGCCCTGCCGACAGGCCCCGCGCAACTTTTTCCCATAACAGCGGCGACACCATGTAACCTACGACACGATCCAGGAAACGACGCGCCTGTTGCGCATTGACCCGGCTCATGACCAGTTCACCCGGATCCTTGAAGGCCTCTTTGATCGCTTTTTTAGTGATTTCGTTGAATACGACCCGCTTGTAACGACTGTCATCTCCGCCTATGGCTTCGCGCAAATGCCAGGCAATCGCCTCCCCTTCACGGTCCAAATCCGTTGCCAGATAAATTTCATCAGCACTGGCCGCCAGTTTCTTCAGTTCATCAACGACCTTTTCCTTACCCGGCAGAATTTCGTAGCGCGCATCCCAGCCATGCTCAGGGTCAATACCCATACGCCGTATCAACTGCTCACGCGCTTTGGTTTTGCGATACTCAGCCTTGGCCTCTTCTGACAACTTGCGTGTCTGGGCGGCCAGCTTGGCTCGTTCTTTGGGATCACTGGTCGTGGTGCCGCTACCACTGGTGGGGAGATCACGAATATGGCCAACACTGGATTTCACCACATACTGGCTACCGAGGTACTTATTAATCGTGCGGGCCTTGGCTGGTGACTCTACGATGACAAGGGTCTTACCCATTAAATCTGGTCCTTTAAGTCGCTATGCGCCGGAAAATATCGTGCATATATAAGTGTTGAGTCGTGTCGGGTCAAGTTAAACTGTCGTATTGCGGCAGTTTAACTTTACGAAAAAGTTGCCATAATAGTGTTAAAACGCCCTGCAAAAGTGCGATTAACTCTATATGCTTGCTCAATTTTAGATACCAGAGTGCCAAACCTGATGCTAAGTGACAACCTGCTGTATGTATTTTTGATCGCTGCCCTGGGTCTGGCCGCCCTGTCGGTCAACTACATCATTACGTCACGCGAGCGCTTCAAGGAAAACCGCAATGCCCGTCTAAAATGGCTTAAAGAGCAATCAGAGCATACGCTAAATGCCCTGGCCGTTCTCAAAGAGATCAATTGCCGCGGCGATATTATCGACAAGCTTAATCAGCACGCCCTGTCACTGATTGAAGAAATTGGTGTACTGGCACCCGACTCTGAGCTAATGACAGACATCAGCAAAATCAAGGACACGACTGATCGCACACGCCCCAAGCAGGATGCATTCAACAATGACCGGGCGGTACGCAAGGCACAGATCTATATCAACTTTGCAGAAAAGCTGATCATCGACATGTCCAACAAGGGCAAAATGACACCACATCTGGCGCATACCTATCAACAGGAACTTTACTGGCTGAATGTATCCATGGTTGCTGATGCACATATCACTCAGGGAAAAACACTGATGCAACAGGGTGATAAACTGGCCGCGCTGTCACATTTCAAGCATGCCAAAGCCATTCTGGTCAGAGCGGCTGTCCCTGCACAGCAAAAGCGTGACCGGCTGCAACCGCTGCAAGGCCTGATAGATCAGTTGCAACCCAAGCGAGACCTGGGGCCCGGCGCACTGGCAGAAACCCTGGATGCCTATCTGAAAGAGCCGCAATAACCCCTGCCAGCTCTCGTCTTACAAATCACTTAACCGCTCAAAGCGTGGCAGTACCTCACCGGTCGGCAGTGTGACCGACTCACTGAACATGTCAGCAGGCCTGACCCATAGATCACCGGCCCCATAACAGGGTCTGTAAATAACCATCCACTCTTCCGTTTCTGAATGGCGTGCCAGATCGATGACCTGATATTCCTGTCCTTTATAATGACGATAACGCCCAGGTAGGGGTAATGACATACGAATTCCTCAGTCAGATTTTAGCCTGCAATATCGGCTGCAGTGCCGCATAAATAGCATCCAGTTGCTCAGCACCACCCGCTTCACGCCAGTAGACCGTAAAGTGTACCGGACTGGACTCCAGTGCCACCACTTCAGGTGGCAGCCGCTCAATCAACTCACGAATCAGGGCGCACGCCGAATCCGTTAGCTGATATTCGCCACGCTTCCAGGACCAACCGGCAGGCAACCCCTGGTTGGCAACATTTTCAGTGCGAAAAATCTGCCAGCTGATCCAGCGCTCTCGCTCATCACCAGATAAATCATGACGCAGTACCCGATAAGCAGGCACACGAATTTTTTCTGGCTCAGTCTGCCCTTTCGCACGGGTTGTCTCTAACTGCGCCAGCTGGACCGTAAAGCCCAGTTTCCGGGCATGCAACCGAATCTGCGATACCATACGTTCCCGAGGGCTTGGGCGTATCCACATGATTGAACCGATCAGCGACAGCATCACGACTATAGAGATTACCCATTCCATACTGCTATCCTATACTTAAAGTGAATTCATTAATTAGTTAAGGGCACTGCCATGAGCACTTATTCACACATACTGCTGGCAATTGATCTTTCCGATGAGTCTGATCAACTGATTACCAAAGCAGCGGAACTGGCCCGTCTTTACGAAGCCGAGCTGGATATCATCCATGTTGTGGAACCTCTCACTTTTGCCTATGGCGGTGATGTTCCGATGGACCTGTCCACCATTCAGGAACAGCTGGACGAACACGCCGAGCAAAAGCTGAACCACCTGTGCGCCACGATCGACCACCCGGTCAGCCGCCGCTACATCGTCACCGGACACACTGAATCAGAGATTCACCGGGTGGCCAAAGAAATAGCAGCTGATCTGATTATAGTGGGCAGTCATGGCCGACATGGCCTGGCACTGCTGCTGGGCTCCACAGCAAACGGCGTTCTGCATGGAGCCCAGTGTGACGTACTGGCGATTCGTGTCAGAAGTCAGGATAGCTAAAACAGCCAGCCTACTGCTGTAACGCCTCCAGCTCCACCCAGCGCTCCATGAGGCGTTCAACCAAAGCTTCCTGCTGCTGCAGCTGCTCTAGTGCCTGCGCCACCTGCGCATGCTCCTGGCTATAAAAATCAGGAGCTGCACAGACTTGCTGCAAGGCTTCCAGTTCAGCTTCAGCGGCCTCCAGCTCAGCAGGCAAGCTATCCAGCTCTCGCTGCAGTTTGTAGCTGAGTTTTCGTGTATTAGGCTTGGCTGACATCGGGGCAGTATCGCTGGTGGTGACCTGCTCTGCAGGCTGATCACTGATGGATGTCGTGGCCGAGGGCAGCATTCGCTGACGCAGCCAGTCCTGGTAGCCACCGACATACTCTTTGATCACGCCCTGGCCTTCAAATACGACTGTACTGGTCACGACATTATCCAGGAATGCACGATCATGGCTGACCAGCAAGACTGTTCCGGCAAACCCCATCAGGATTTCTTCCAGTAATTCCAGTGTTTCTACATCCAGATCATTGGTGGGTTCGTCCAGCACCAGCAAATTGGCCGGCTTACTGAACAGCCGAGCCAGCAACACACGGTTACACTCACCACCCGACAGGGCTTTCACCGGTGTACGTGCACGCTCAGCACTGAACAGAAAATCAGATAGATAGCTGATGATGTGCCGAGATCGCCCCTGCACTTCGACACTTTCACGACCGCCCGAAACGTTGTCGATAATACTTTTTTCCGGATCCAGGCTATCGCGCATCTGATCAAAGTAGGCCACTTCCATGCGCGTACCAAAGCGCACTTCGCCCTTCTCTGGCACCAGATCACCCAGCAGAATTTTTAGCAGCGTACTTTTCCCGGCACCGTTAGGGCCAATCAAGCCGATTCGATCGCCGCGCTGAATCTTCAGGTCCAGATCTTTAATCAGTGTTTTACCGGAAAAACTGTGCGACACCTGCTCCAGCTCCACCACCAGCTTACCTGACTTGGAGGCTTCATCCAGTGCGAAGTTGGCTTTACCCTGACGCTCCCGGCGCTGAGACCGCTCCCGGCGCATCTGTTCCAGCGCACGAACACGACCTTCATTACGGGTTCGTCGTGCTTTGATGCCCTGACGGATCCAGCGCTCTTCCTGGGCCAGCTTTTTGTCAAACTCAGCTCGATGCCGAGCCTCTTCTTCCAGCAACGCCTCTTTCTGTTCAAGATAGCGGGCGTAGTTACCGGGAAACTTGGTCAGAATGCCACGATCCAGCTCAACAATCGCGGTTGCCAAATGCTCTACCATGGCACGGTCATGCGAAATCAACAGTACGCCGCCCTGGAAATCCAGCAAGACCTGCTCAAGCCACTCAATGGCTTCGATATCCAAGTGGTTAGTTGGCTCATCCAGCAACAACAGATCAGGTTCCTGCACCAGTGCAGCCCCCAGTGCAGCGCGTCGGCGCCAACCACCTGACAGGTCGGCCATACGCTGTTCAGGGTCAAGACCCAGACGGGTCAGCACACGTTCGACCTTCTGTTCCAGATGCCAGCCATCCACCGCTTCAATCTGTTGCTGCAACACATCCAGTTCACGCATGGCTTCAGCATCCTGGCGCAGTACCAGCGCATCGTAAGCTTCACGCAATGCCACTACATCGGACAAACCATCACTGACGACCTGACGTACCAGACGCTCATCCGCCTGCGGCAGTGCCTGAGGCAACTGTGCTATACGCAATGTAGGCGCACGCCAGATAACACCACTATCCGGCTGCTGCTCACCGCTGATCAGCTTCATCAAGGTAGATTTACCAGCACCATTCAAGCCCACCAGGGCAATTCGTTCACCCGCCTCAATCTGCAAAGCTGCATTGTCCAGCAATACACGATTGCCCAATGCCAAAGAGAGCGCGTCCAGTCTGATCAGTGCCATAGAATATCCACTTACACATTAAATTCGTTCCGGCGCAATTCTACCAGAAAAGCACGGCCTTCCACCTAAAAGAAATCCTGCATTCTTCTTTATGGGAGCTTCTCAAATGAACCCGGCAGACGCTACACTGTCATCTAAAGGATACCCCGTACACGTATCCTTAAACGGAGGTTAAACGTGCATCTGCTTAAACGTGCCAGCCTGCTCATATCAGGCATGCTTTTTTCTGTTTCAATCACTGCCGGCACTCAGATCGAGTCCCAGAGAGAGCGCTATCTGGATACGCTCGAAGCGGCTCGCTCCGGTCAATCCGCTGTAGTGGAGGCCGCATTACCTCAACTGGCGGACTATCCACTACTGCCGTATATTCAGTATGCGATCGCCACACAGCAACTGAAAAAACTGTCTATTGATGATGTGGAATCCACACTGGACAAGCTTCAGGGTACGCCTCTGTATCAACGCTTTTTACACGTCTGGGCTGTCAGTCTGACGGAAGACAGGCGCTGGCCAGAGTTCTACGACTACTACGCCCGTATTCGCACCCCCAGCGCCCAACTGGAATGCCTGGCTGCTCGTGGCGAGATGCTGCTGGGCAATACTGAAAAAGCCTTCACTGAAGGGGCGCGACTCTGGTCAACCGGCAACTCTCAGCACGCAGCCTGTGACAGTCTGTTCAACGCCATGATTCAAGCTGGTAAAGTAGACTCAAATCTGGCACTGGAACGCGTATTACTGGCTCTGGAGAGCGACAACACTGGTATTGCCCGTTACGCAGAACGCTTTGTCACCGATCCTGCTGCTCAGCAACAACTGGCACTGATCTGGCAGCTCTATAATCAACCGGCATCACTGGCCGACAACCCCAACCTGCTGCGCCCACAAACACCCAACCGGGCACGACTGGCATCAATGGCTATTCAGCGTCTGGCCCGGGATGATCTTCGTCGCGCACTGCTCACCTGGAGTCAGCTGACACAGAACCTGTCCCTTTCAGACGCCGAGCAGGCACCCATTGCCAACCGCCTGGGCGTACTTTACGCCAAACGTTTCCAGCCTGATGCGGAAACGGTACTGGCACAGGTTGACCCGCAATACCGCTTCTCCGATGTCACTGAATGGCGTATTCGTCTGGCTCTGATTGAGCAGAACTGGCCCCGTGTCGAAACACTTATCAGTCACTTGCCCGACGACGTTCGTCTGCAAGGACGCTGGCTGTACTGGGCACTGGTTGCCGATCTGCAGCGGGGCCGTCAGCCTAATGCTGAACAATTGGCACTGCTGACATCCGAACGCAGCTATTACGGCTTCAAGGCAGCGGAGCTGACACAGCGCCCCTTTGCCCTGAATAATCAGCCTGCAAACTTCAACCAGACCCAGAAGCAGCAGATTGCACAACTGCCAGCCATGCAACGTATTCATGAATTTTATCGACTCGGCCAGACCCGTGAGGCAACTCAGGAATGGAACCTGATGACCACCACCCTGTCACCGGAACAGATTCATGTTGCGGCACATGTAATCAAGGACTGGGGCTGGTACTTCCAGGGTATTCGTGGTGCGATCGCCAGTGATCGCTGGGATGATCTGGAGCTGCGTTTCCCGGCACCCTATCGTGAACTGTTTGATCAGGCGACACGGGAGTTCTCCATTGAACCCTCCTGGGCCCTGGCAGTCACACGACAGGAAAGTGCCTTTCTGGATGTAGCCCGATCAGGTGCAGGTGCGCGCGGATTGATGCAGCTGATGCCTGCAACAGCACAAGAAACAGCTCGGCGAGCAGACATTCCGCTCAGCAGTCTGGAACGACTGAACGATCCGGATATTAACGTCCGCCTTGGCTCCGCTTATCTGGCCCAGATGCAGCGTCAGTTTAATGGTAACCGCGTACATGCAACCGCAGCCTACAATGCAGGCCCTGGTCGGGTACGCCAATGGCTGGCCGCACGAGGTGACCTGCCGCTCGACATCTGGATAGAGACGATTCCATTTGATGAGACACGTGGTTATGTATTGAATGTGCTGTCTTTCGGTGTGATCTATAACACGCTGGCAGGTCAGCCTGCTCGTGTATTCAGTGATCAGGAGCGTTCAATGCTGGCCTGGAGCAACCCCGGCCGCTAATACCCGAACAGCAAAATCGGACAGCTGGCGGGCGTCAAACGGCCACGCCAGCTCATCTCCGGTATGCGGACACAACAACACAGGAATATGCTCTGCATACCGCGCCATCAGCTGATCATCGTAAGCAATATCAACCAGGTCCACAGCAAAACGCTGTCCATCAAGCACCTGCTGCATCAGGGCAACAGCCTGATCACAAAGGTGGCATCCGACTGTTGTCATCAACTCCAGTTCACACAGAAATGCCTCATCTTCGGCACTGCACATAAAATACTCCCAAGTATTCGACTCATGCTCACCTAAGTGCTAATGTGGTAGTGAGCTTATCAAGTATACAGTGTACCTGAAATCGAAATTCTGATCAGATAACCGGACGTATAACAGGCAGCATCTATGGACAAAAAAGAAAGCTTTACCACCGACCCGCAAGCATTTATCAATTACGTCAGCGAAGAAACCAGCAAACTTCTGGAGATGTATTCAGCCACCGGCGGTGACGATATCTTTCGTCAGTTCACAACGTCCTGGACAGAGCTGGCCACACGTTCACTTGAAGATCCGACCGTCTGGATCAAAGCAATTGCCGATTACCAACAGGCACAACTGAATCTATGGCGCAATCTGCTGACTGGCAGCAGCGAACCCGTGGCCCAGCCGACACCCGGTGACCGTCGCTTTCAGAATGAGGAGTGGTCAAAAAATCCGGTCTTTGATTACATCAAGCAATCCTACCTGCTCTCCTCCAAAATGCTGACCGAGATGGCCGCACATGCAAAACTGTCCGACAAGGAACAGAAAAAGCTGGAGTTTTATACACAGCAGTTCGTCGATGCCATGTCTCCGACCAACTTTGCCTTTACCAACCCTGAAGTACTGAATCAGGCACTGGAAACCAACGGCCAGAGCCTGGTAGATGGACTGAAGAATCTGCTCGGTGATATCGATAAAGGTCATATCACCATGACCGATGAAACCGCCTTTGAGCTGGGCAAAAACCTGGCCACAACAGAAGGCGCGGTAGTCTTTCAGAATGATCTGTTTCAGCTGATTCATTACAAGCCTGAAGCTGAACAGGTGTATGAAAAACCCCTGCTGATTGTTCCACCCAGTATTAACAAGTTTTACATTCTGGATCTGCAGCCACACAACTCCTACGTAAAATACTGTGTTGAACAGGGCTATAACGTTTTTCTGGTCGCCTGGGTCAATCCAAGCAAGGAAATGAGCCATCTCAGTTGGGATGATTATGTTGAGCGCGGTGTACTCAAGGCAATTGAGGTTACCAAAGAGATCAATGCAACTGACAAGATCAATACAGTGGCCTGGTGCGTCGGTGGCACCCTGATGGCTACTGCACTGGCGGTCATGGCCAATCGCAAGGATAACAGCGTTGCCTCAGCCACCTTCCTGACAACACTGACGGATTTCCGCGATCCAGGTGACATGAAAGTGTTCATTGACGAATATCAGGTCAAGACACTGGCTGAAAAAGTGAACAAGGAAGGCATCCTCCATGGTCGCGAGCTGGCAACTTCCTTCAACATGCTGCGCTCCAATGATTTGATCTGGTCCTATGTAGTCAACAACTATCTGAAGGGGCAAACACCGCCACCTTTTGATATTCTCTACTGGAACAGTGATCCAACCAACCTGCCTGCCCGCATGTACACCTTCTACCTGAACAAGATGTATCTGGAAAACAAACTGGTCGAACCCGGTGGGGTGAGTATTTGTGGTGAGCCTGTTGATCTGGGAAAAATCAAAATACCCTGCTACTTCCTGTCCACCATTGAAGATCATATTGCGCCCTGGAAGAGCACCTTCAGTGCAACAGAAACCTTCAAGGGCTCAATGGAGTTCGTGCTGGGTGCCAGTGGCCATGTTGCCGGCGTCATTAACCCTGCTTCAAAAAATCGCCGTCACTTCTGGATCAAGGGTGAAATGGGCCAAGGCCCGGACCACTGGCTGGCAACTGCCGAGAAACAGGAAGGCTCATGGTGGCCACATTGGTCTGACTGGCTGAAACGCCGCTCCGGCAAAAAAGTTGACGCACCTAAGGAGTATGGAAACAGCCTTCATACACCCATAGAAGCGGCACCGGGCAGCTACGTCAAGGCACGCCTCGACTGATCTGCACCTCTCACTGTTCAACCCACTCGGGGCGCAGAACAGCGCCCCGTTTTAGTTTATATTACAGAGCTTTTGCCAAAGAATGGCTGGATACTGCCCCTCATGAGAAAAACGCTTCCCGCTTGCCTGACCGGCAAGGGTGCTGAAATACGCCAACTGATGCTGCTGGCCTGGCCAATTATGATTGCGCAAATGGCGCAGAACTCAATGGGATTTGTCGATACACTGATGTCCGGGCGCGCCGGCAGTGAAGACCTGGCAGCCATCGCACTGGGTACCAGCCTCTGGATTCCGGTCTACCTGGCATTTTCAGGCATTCTTATGGCGGTTACACCGACCATCGCTCACCTGGTCGGTGGACGCAAAGATACCGAGACACCCGGAATTTTTCAGCAGGGCGTCTGGCTGGGGCTGCTACTGGGGCTGCTTGCTTTCTGGCTTTTACGCAATACCGATCCACTGCTGTCGCGTTTATCACTGGAGGCCAGCCTGCAGGATAAAACACAACGTTATCTGGCTGCCATTGCCTGGGGCTTTCCAGCCTTAATGCTCTATCAAACCATCCGTGGATTCAGCGAAGGGTTTGGCAAAACGCGCGCCATCATGAAAATCGCACTGCTGGCATTACTGTGCAACATTCCACTCAACTATATCTTCATTTTCGGCAAGCTCGGCTTACCGGCGATGGGCGGTGTAGGCTGCGGCTGGGCCAGTGCTATCGTCATGTGGATCATGTTAAGCGTCGGTATACTCTATACTCGATTCAGCACCCAGTTTGCCCCCCTGCCACTCTGGCGGCCCTGGCATCGCCCACAGGTAACCAGTCTGCTGCAACTGCTCCGTCTGGGAATTCCTATTGGTATTGCGCTGCTGATTGAAGCCAGCATGTTCAGTGTCATTGCCCTGCTTCTGGCCCCTTTCGGTGAAGTCACGCTGGCGGCACACCAGATTACCATCAGCTATACCGGCATGGTATTCATGATTCCGCTCAGTATTGCGATGGCATTGACGATCCGGGTTGGGCAGCTGCAAGGCGCAGGCCACCCTCATCAGGCTCGCACTGCCGCTATGACCGGTATCGGCTTTACTCTGCTGATTGCCCTAGTCACCACTCTGCTGACGATTCTGTTGGCACCACAAATTGCCAGACTCTATATCGATGATGCAGAGATAGGCCGCCTGGCTATACTGTTATTGATGATTGCAGCACTGTTTCAGTTCTCGGATGCACTGCAAGTCAGCGCAGCGGGTGCGCTGCGTGGCTACAAGGATACCTTCATTCCGTTATTGCTGGTATTTTTTGCCTTCTGGCTGGTGGGCTTGCCCGCGGGCTACCTGCTGGGCCTGACTGACCTGTTACGGCCCGCCATGGGTGCTGCCGGCTTCTGGTATGGACTGGTGATCGGACTCAGCGTCGGTGCCGTAATCCTGATGATACGCTTGAATCGGGTCTCCAGAAATGCACAAATACCGCCTACTGCTGCTCCTGATCCCTCTGCTTAGTGGCTGTGCCGAACCCTCCGCCGAGAAAATGCTGCGTGACTATACTCAGCGGGTCAGCAATGCACTCGAACAACCGATAGAATTCGAGCCAGGAGCCGCTGACTATCCCGTATTGCCACCGCGCAGGGAGAGGCGACTGGAGACAGTCGAGCTGCGCGAGGGGCTGATCGACGTACTGAGACTGCGGCATTGTGACTTGCTGCCCCTGATTGCTGAACGCAACAGCAATTTGGGGCGGGTCATGACACCCTCACAAACCTTACAGTATGAATTACGTTTTCTGCCTGCGGTGCAAACCTGTGAGCAACAGTTACAAGACAGAATTAATGCTGAACCTGAACTACAGCCTTTATTACAGCGAGTCAGAGAAATCCGTCAGCATAAGGAGCAGCAGCTGCCGCGCGTTATCTGGAATGGCATTTATACCAGCCCGGAAATGGAACAGCAATTTTCACGTTCAGCCACAACCCTGCCTCTGCAGGCACCCGGTATTGCCAACCAGGCACAGCAGCTACTCGACCCTTTCAGCGTTATCAGCCGCCTGGCGACCACAGAGGCCTCCTGGCCAGACAGCGCCTTTATTCTGGGATTGGAACAACATTATGAACAACTGTATCGGACTGAAATCGGTAGCCAGTGGTTACGCAGTGTACAACTCTTGAGCTATACCATGAATCAGGTTGCCGACGGCATAGAGGATCGCCTGGCCAGACGGCCGATCTGCTTTAATCAGCAACCCAATAACCGAGCCACCATCATACAGAATGTGTTCCGTTCATTTTATGCACAGGAGTTTCAACCCTATCTGGCAAGGGTTGATCAATTTGGTCAGCGCTGGCGTAGGCTCCATGCAGAATTGCAGGGACCACTCCCGGTACCTGAAAGCACAGCACACTACTTCCGGCACCTGTTTGACACTGATTGGCCAGGTGGCCTGACGCAGCAGTTCTATCTTGCTCAGCAGCGCCATACAGATGCCTGGCAACAGCTACTGCAACACTGTGGTCTGATGCCCGGATCCGAGACCGGTGCACCAGACGCAGAATGACCGGGTTACTTGCGGTTATTCAATGACAACAGCTGATCCAGCTTGTTACTCAGACGCTCCTGCTTCTCTTTCTGGCGATTTTCTCGCGCCTGCTCCTTGAGTCGTTCACGACGCGCATCCTGCATGGCCTGGAGCTTGTTGCGTGCATGCTCAGCCTCCTCTGCACTCACCTGCCCTGCTGGCTGTCCATCCAGACCAATACGTTCAGCACCTTCTTTGAAGCTGCGCAAGTACTGCGGAGAGCGAACATAGGATGCCAGGGCACGCTTGATTTTGGTACGAGAGACCTTATCGTCAGCAACCAGGTCTTCCTGAATACCTATCTTCAGCGGACGCACATTTTCCCGGGAAAAAACCTCCGGATACGCATCCATCAGCAACTGCACCGCCGCCATATTCGCCGCACGATTCTTGTTGGGTTTACTGGCTACTGACGCATCTGTTGCTGCAGTGTTTACGGGATCGCTCACTTTTTTTCTCTCAACTTGCTGTTGTTTGTATTCTGCCTGATCAAGCATCTGCTCACATTCGCGCAATAATTGCTCAGTTCTCAATACGGCCTGTTCGGCCTCATTGAGTACCTTTTCGAATATAGTATTCATAACTATCTTCCTGATGAAACTGCTCAATCAACTCGTGACCCAGAAACTCGCAAAAGCGAGGTATATCCCGGCGCGTCGATGGATCTGTCGCTTTCACATACAAAATCTGCCCAGGGAGCATCTCCCTGACCTTTTTATGCAGCAGCATCACGGGCTCCGGACAAAACAGTCCGCTCGCATCAAGAGTCAGATCAGATACTGGTGAGTTCATCCGCAATTGCCAGCCTTCAGAAAAACATGCCGCATTGTCTCAGAATTTTTATGCCTAAGAAACCTGCAGATGCAATTAGCCTGGCAATCCAGGTCAGGAAACCCGCAGATCCAGATGGCAGGTAATCTCTTCCCGATCATGATACAGATGTCGTGCTGACAGTTGAAAACGAATACCTGCCGCTTCCAATCCTTCAGCGATCTCCTCAAGACACTGCTGGACAGCCTGATAACGCTTCTTCATCGGCAGTTTCAGATTGAAAATCATCTCCTGACACCACCCCTGCAACGCCCATTGCAACATCAACTCAGCAACACGAGCAGGCTTATCTGCTACATCACACACCATCCAGTCCACAGGCTTGCCCGGCGCAAACCCAAAGGCATCTTCACGGTGATGTGTTACCTGCCCGGTTTCCATCAGGGATTCAGCCATAGGCCCATTATCCACGGCGCTCACAAACATCCCCTGACGTACCAGCTGCCATGTCCAGCCACCCGGCGCTGCTCCCAGATCCACCGCCGTTTTACCGCCTCCTAATCGTGCGTCCCATTCAGCACGGGGAACAAACCAGTGCCAGGCTTCTTCCAGCTTCAGCGTAGAACGACTGGGAGCCGCTCCCGGGAATTTCAACCGACGAATCCCCATTTCCAGCGTAGAGCCATTGCGTCGTGGACTGACACCTAACAGCAGATGGCGCCCCGACAAGACAAACAGATGCATACGCCAATCTGCCCGCGCTTTGCGCGGCAACATCACACCCTGCTGCCGTAGCCGCTGCGCCATTGCCGACGCCAGCTTACCGGCAAAAGGCAGCAGCTCACGTCCGGCAGTAGTATCAGGCACTTCAGCCAGCAGTTCAGCACAAACCGGCAACTCCGTCATCGCAGGCAATAAAACGCTCAGCCGATCATCAGCCGGCAACTGCTCAAAGGGCGGTAAGCACGCGCACCATTGGCGTGTAAAAATCAATGAACGAAACGAAACAGCCTGAATAACCGCCAGTGCATCACCATACAGCTCAAACAGCACAAAGCCGGATTGTGCATCAAAACGGGGAAAGCCACTCTGACCAACGTCCACACAGTGCTGCATAAACTCGGCTGCACACTCGGACTCAAAACCGGCACGACACTGCAAGAGCAATAAATTCAACAACACCTACCCCCAAAATTCATGACTGGATACCGCTGACAGCATAACCTGTTTCAATATCCCAAAATACTTTTGATCCATATCAACTAAACATTAAAAAACCACCTCGACAACTACGCCCAAAGTGGTACACAGACACCTAATTCAAACAAATTCAAACCATTAGCGAACTCTTAACAACAGCACCATGCACGCAATTTAATCATATATATCAGTGCATTATATCACCACATAAACACATTAACACCAAACAATCTGATCGTTTTTCCTTTATATACAACTGCGACAACCTGCCGCAGATAAACCGGAGATCACATTGAAATGAAGGGGTAATTCACTGATAATCGCCGGTGGAACTCTTCTTACTATTAACAGCTTGTTGATGAGAGCCTGATATGAGCATTGCAACTGATCATCCAACCTACAACTACAAGGTGGTGCGTCAATTTGCCATCATGACCGTAGTCTGGGGTATTGTCGGTATGACCGTAGGTGTACTGATAGCAGCCCAGCTGGTCTGGCCGGCACTGAACTTTGACACGCCCTGGCTTACCTACGGACGTTTGCGTCCGTTACACACCAATGCGGTTATTTTCGCATTTGGTGGATGCGCCCTGTTTGCAACTTCCTACTATGTGGTGCAGCGCACCTGTCAGACACGTCTGCTTTCAGACGGACTGGCAGCCTTCACCTTCTGGGGATGGCAACTGGTCATCGTCCTGGCAGCGATCACTCTGCCACTGGGCCTGACCTCTGCCAAAGAGTATGCTGAACTGGAGTGGCCGATCGACATCCTGATCACTATTGTGTGGGTAGTCTATGCAATAGTATTCATGGGCACGGTCTTCAAACGTAAAACCGCGCACATTTATGTGGCAAACTGGTTCTACATGGCCTTCATTCTGGTTATCGCCGTACTTCACGTCGTTAACAGTGCTGCTATGCCAGTATCCTTGTGGAAGTCCTACTCTGCGTACGCAGGTACGATCGATGCCATGGTACAGTGGTGGTATGGCCATAACGCTGTAGGTTTCTTCCTGACAGCCGGCTTCCTCGGTATGATGTACTACTTCGTACCCAAGCAGGCCAACCGTCCGGTTTACTCATATCGCCTGTCTATCGTGCACTTCTGGGCACTGATCGCCACTTATATGTGGGCGGGTGGTCACCACTTGCACTACTCGGCGCTGCCTGACTGGACTCAGTCTCTCGGCATGGTCATGTCACTGATTCTGCTGGCTCCATCATGGGGTGGTATGATCAACGGTATGATGACCCTGTCTGGTGCATGGCACAAGCTGCGTACCGATCCAATTCTGCGCTTCCTGGTGGTTTCCCTGTCCTTCTACGGCATGTCCACTTTCGAAGGCCCGATGATGTCAATCAAGACTGTCAACGCCCTGTCACACAACACTGACTGGACTGTAGGTCACGTTCACTCCGGCGCCCTGGGCTGGGTAGCGATGATTTCCATCGGTGCGGTTTACCACATGATCCCCAAAGTCTTTGGTAAAGCACAGATGTACAGCAGCGGCCTGATCAACCTGCATTTCTGGCTGGCAACAATCGGTACTGTTCTGTATATCGTCTCCATGTGGGTCAACGGTATCCTGCAGGGCCTGATGTGGCGCGCAGTCAACCAGGACGGCACACTGACTTACAGCTTCGTTGAAGCCATGGAAGCCAGTCATCCGGGTTATATTGTCCGTCTGCTGGGTGGTGCTATCTTCCTGCTGGGTATGTTTGTAATGGCCTTCAACGTCTGGCAGACAGTACGTGGCGGCAGCTCCGTAGAAGCAGCTGACGCAGAACCCTCTGCACAGACTGCATGATTGAGGCGAGGAGCATATAGCAATGATTAAACATGAGACTATTGAAAAGAATGCCGGCCTGATGGCTATCCTGATCATTATCGTGATCAGTGCCGGTGGTCTGGCCGAAATCGTGCCCCTGTTCTTCAAGGACTCAACGACTCAGCCAATTCAGGATATGCGCACCTATACAGCTGTTGAGCTGGAAGGCCGTGATATCTATATTCGTGAAGGCTGCCATGTCTGCCATACACAGATGATCCGTCCGTTCCGGGCAGAAACTGAGCGTTATGGCCATTTCTCGACCGCTAACGAGCACGTATGGGAACATCCGTTCCTGTGGGGCTCAAAACGTACCGGACCTGATCTGGCTCGTGTTGGTGGTCGTTACTCCGATGACTGGCAACGTGCGCACTTGTACAACCCGCGTGACGTTGTTCCCACATCGAAAATGCCATCTTATCCCTGGCTGTTCGAGCGTCGCCTGACTGGCGATCAGACCGCCAGAAAGATGGAAGTGATGAGAACTCTGGGCGTTCCTTATACGGATGAGCAGATTGCCAACGCCAAATCAGATGTTCAGGGTGTTTACGAGGTGGATGCACTGGTAGCTTACCTGCAGGCACTAGGCAGAACACACACTAACTATGATGTGCGGTAATCCATTGTGAGTTATGAAGTCTATGGCCCGTTCATGCCATTGATCATGCTGATCACTTTCATCGGGCTGTTTATCTGGGTGCTACTGCCTCAGAACAAAAAGCGTTTCGATGATGCTGCCAACCTGCCCTTCGCCGATGATGACGAAGAGCAGGAGCAGAAAAATGGCCATGAGCGTGCCCATAACGGGAGAGATGAGAAATGAGTGCTTTCTGGAGCGCATGGGTTACTGTGATAACCCTGGCTGTTATCGTTGGCTGTACCTGGTTGCTCTTTGCAACCCGTAAAAGCCAGCCACACCAGGAGCTGACAGAAGAAACTGTCGGTCATTCCTTTGATGGTATCGAAGAACTGGACAACCCCATGCCAAAATGGTGGTTCCAGATGTTTGTTGCCACTGTGGTGTTTGGTCTGGTTTACCTGCTGCTCTACCCAGGCCTGGGTAACTTCAAAGGCTTGCTGGGCTGGACCTCAACAGGTCAGTGGGAAGAAGAAATGGCGTATGCCGAAGAGCATTACGCACCGGTTTTCCAGCGTTTCGCCCAGCTGTCAGTTGATGAACTGCAACAGCCTGAAAATGCTGAAGGTCTGCGTATTGGTCAACGTCTGTTTGCCAACAACTGTTCTGTTTGTCACGGTGTAGGTGGGGTTGGCTTCTATGGCTTCCCTAACCTGACTGATGGTGACTGGTTGTGGGGCGGCAGTGAAGAGGCAATCAAAACAACTCTGCACAACGGACGGATGGGTGCCATGCCTGCGTGGGCGGATGTACTGGGTGAAGATGGCATTCGTGACATGACTCACTATGTTCTGAGCCTGAGCAACCGCGAGCATGATGCTGCTTCAGCTGAACGTGCTCAGCCACAGTTTGCATCGCTCTGTGCTGCATGCCACATGCCAGATGGTACAGGCATGTATGCTCTGGGTGCTCCGAACCTGACCAATGATAACTGGCTGTATGGCGGTAGCTTTGAGCAGATCGCCCACACGCTGCGTCATGGTCGTTTCGGTGTCATGCCTGCGTTCAGCGGCCTACTCAGCGAAGACCAGATCCACTTGGTCACTGCATACGTGATGAGCCTCAGCAACGACTGATAAAATCGATTCAAATAAAGGTGATATGATGCAGGTCATATCACCTTTTTTTTTGGCATAATATGATTACATTAATTTCTACTGAAACACCTTAGAAATACAACCTACCTGTGAATGAGCGGCGGCCCACAATGAACCAGATTCCGGTGAAAGATGTGACTCCCGGCAAAGATAATCAAACCCAGTCTTATGATTTGTATGCCAAGCGGGAACATATTTACGTCAAGTATTACAAGGGTTTTTTCAAGAACCTGAGAACGGGTGCCGGCTTTGTAATGCTGGCCATGTTTTTCACTTTCTCCTGGATTCAGTATGATGGTCGACAGGCCATTCTATTTGACTTACCCAATCGCCAGTTCCACATTTTCAACGTCACTTTCTGGCCCCAGGACTTCATGCTGCTGTCCTGGCTGCTGATTATACTGGCCTTTATACTGTTCTTTGTAACTGTGTTTGCAGGACGACTCTGGTGCGGCTACGCCTGCCCTCAATTTGTCTGGACCTGGTTTTTTATCTGGGCTGAACGTATCACCGAAGGTGATCGTAATAAGCGCATGCGCCTCGACAAGGAACCGATGAGTCGGGAAAAATTGCTGCGCAAAACGGCCAAGCACACCCTTTGGGCAGTGATCGCCATTCTCTCAGCCATCGCCTTCGTAGGCTACTTCACCCCTATCCGTGAACTGGTTCCCAATATTCTGCAACTCAATCTGGGACCCTGGGAGCTCTGGTGGCTGGGCTTTCTCAGCGTCGCAACCTATGGCAATGCAGGTTGGTTGCGTGAGCAGGTTTGCATCTATATGTGTCCCTATGCCCGCTTCCAGAGCGTCATGTTTGATCAGGACACACTCGTCATCTCCTATGATGAAGCTCGCGGCGAGAAACGAGGCAAGCGCAAAAAAGACAGCGATTTCCGCGCAGAAGGCCTGGGCGACTGTATCGACTGTCATGCATGCGTAAATGTCTGCCCGGTCGGTATAGATATTCGTGACGGCCTGCAGTACGAGTGTGTTGCGTGTGGCGCCTGTATTGATGCCTGCGACGAGATCATGGACAAAATGTCTTATCCTCGCGGACTGGTGCGTTATACCACTGAGCACTCACTCAACGGTAAACCCACCAAGCTGCTGCGACCCCGGCTGATCGGCTATTTTGCGGCAGTGATCATCATGTGTGGCGCTTTCATCTATGTGTTATCCAATCGGGTACCCATTGAGTTCGAGGCAATCCGTGACCGTGGTGCGCTGTTCAATGAAGTCAGCGGCAATCTGATTCAGAATGTCTACACCTTGAAAATTGCCAATAAAGAACAGGTTGAACGCGTCTACCGAATCTCGGTGGAAGGACTGGAAGGCTTGCGATTGATCAATGAACCAGAGGTACGAATCAGTGCAGGTGAATTGCTCGACTACCCGATCCGATTACAAATCGACAGAAATAATCTGAGTCAGGCGAACTCTGCGATTACATTCACTGTCGAAACTGTCGACGAACCCAAAGTCAGTGCTACAACCGAGAGCCGGTTTATGGGACCAACACCAGGACGCTGACGGTTAAATCCGAATATTTTTAACGTATAATCGGTGGCAATTTTTTGCCACCCATTTTTTATGAGGTTATTTCATGAGTCAAGATGCTGCAATTGCGCCCTGGTACAGACAACCCTGGTTATGGTTTATTCTAACCCCCATCATCGCCGCCATGGTGGTAGGTTTCATCATGCTGTCAGTAGCGATCAATCAGCAGCGTATTGACCCGCCTCTGGACCGCGAATTTGTCCGTGATGGTCGTGGTTATGCTGTTGATGAATCCATGGCTGAAAATGCTCGCGTACTGGGCCTGAGCGGTGAGCTGCGCCTTGATGCCGAAACAGGTCAGGCAATCCTCAATATGCAGGGCACGTTGCCTGACAATCTGCAAACCATCGAACTACACGTCAAGGTTGGCGCCAACCAGCAACTGGATCATGTTGTTAAACTGCAGCGGATCAGCAACCTCAATCAGTTTAATGGCAGCCTGAGCAAGCCAATTACAGCGCGCTCAACCTTTATCATCATGTCACCGGAAGAAGCCTGGAAGATTCTGCAGGTTGCCCAGCCTCCATTTAATGACAAAATTATTGCCTTCACCCCGTAGTTATCACTGGAAGTACAGATGAACGCAGCTCAACACGCCTCCGTCCAAGCAGCAGAAACGCAGTGTTATCATTGTGGTTCTGATATTCCACCCGGCAGCCACTTCTACACACGCATTAACGATGAAGACAGGCGTATGTGTTGTCCGGGATGCCAGGCAGTGGCACAAACGATTGTTGAAGGCGGACTGGACAACTTCTATCGTCATCGTGGCACTGAGCTGAGCCCATCCAGTGCGGACCTGGCGGAACTTGAAGCCTTGACTGAAGAGCTGGCACTTTACGATAACCGCGAAATACAGCAAGGCTTTGTCAACAACATCGATAGCGACCAGCCTTCTGCCACACTCGTTATAGAAGGAATCAGCTGTGCTGCGTGTGTCTGGCTGCTGGAAAATCATTTGGGGAAACAACCCGGCGTTGTCGAATTTACCGTTAACCTGACAAATCACCGCGCCAAGCTCATCTGGCAGTCAGACAGCGTACGTCTCAGTCAACTGCTGGCGGAAGTTGCCCGGATAGGCTACAAGGCGCACCCTTACCACCCTGACAAGGAAGAACAGCTGCTGGCCCAGGAAAGCAAACGTTCCATTATCCGCCTGGGTGTTGCCGGTATAGGCTCCATGCAGGCCATGATGTTTGCAGCGGCCATTTATGCTGCCGACATTGCGGGTACAGGCATGGATGACAAGTATGTAATGCTGATGCGCTGGGCAAGCATGGTGGTATCAACACCTGTCATTCTCTATGCCTCCCTGCCCTTTCTGCGCAATGCCATTCGCGATATTCGGGCAAGACATCTGACTATGGATATTCCCGTTTCCATCGCGATTTGGGGCGGCTATGTCGCCAGTGTTTGGGCGACAGTCTTCAACACCGGTGAGATTTATTTCGAGTCGGTCACCATGTTTGCCTTCTTCCTGCTGATCGGACGCTTTATGGAAATGAAAGCCCGACAGCGCACCGGACGTGCAGGTAATGCTTTACTCAACCTTATACCTGCCAGCGCCATGCGTATTAATGATCACGGAGAGGAGGAACTGGTACCTGCCAGCAGCCTGCAACCGGGTGACCGCATACGTATCAAGCCTGGACAAACAATCCCGGCGGATGGTGTTATTGTGCGGGGCTTCTCGTCAGTCGATGAGTCCGCTCTGACCGGTGAGTACATGCCGGTATCCAAAAAGGTAAAAGACACCCTGGTCGGTGGCACTATCAATATCGAAAACCCGGTTGAAATGCAGGTCACCGTTGTTGGAGAGAACAGTCGCATTTCATCCATAGTACGCCTGCTGGACCGTGCTCAAAGTGAAAAACCCTATGTCGCGCGCGTTGCCGACCATGTTGCTCGTTACTTTGTCGGTGCCACCCTGGTCGTGGCTGCCTGTGTATCAACAGCCTGGTACTTCATTGAGCCAGCCAACGCGTTCTGGATCACGCTGGCTGTACTGGTTGTTACCTGTCCATGTGCGCTATCTCTGGCGACCCCGACAGCCTTGACCGCCGCAACAGGTACACTGCGCCAGCAAGGCCTGTTGATCACCCGTGGCCATGTACTGGAATCCTTCAGTAAAGCTACACATATCATTTTCGACAAGACAGGCACACTGACAGAGGGCCGCCTGGCCATTCAGGAAACCTGTCCGCTGAACGGCACGTCTGCAGCAGATGCTTTGACCTGGGGTGCAGCGCTGGAGGCACTCTCTGAGCATCCAATTGGGCGCGCCTTCACCCCATGGTACTGTTACACAGCTGATGACATTGAAAACACTGTCGGTAAGGGCATTGAAGGTGGTATCGAGGGGAAACGCTTCCGTATCGGCGCACCAGAATATGTCATGGAACTCAGCGGCCAGGCACTGCCGAATCTGCCGGATAACAAACGTCAGTGGATTCTGCTGGGTAACGAAACCGGGGCCCTGGCCTGGTTTGCACTGGATGATCAGATACGCCGTGAAACCCGTCAGGCCATTCAGTCTTTGAAAAAACTGGGATTGAGTGTCGAAATCCTGACCGGTGACACCTCACCGGCGGTACAGCGCATCGCTGAAAAACTGGATATCCAGGTTGTTAACAGCGGCATGAACCCGGAACAGAAACTGGCACGGATTCATCAGTTGCAGTCTGAAGGCAAACAAACCATTATGGTCGGCGATGGCATCAATGACATTCCTGTACTGGTGGGTGCACAAACATCAGTTTCCATGGGTGCAGCTACAGATCTGGCGAAAACCAATGCTGATGCAGTACTCACCAACAACAATCTGCAGACCCTGGCCGACAGCATTCTGATGGCCCGCAAGACACGCACCATTATCAAGGAAAACCTGGGACTGTCACTGGCCTACAATGTTCTGGCCTTACCGGCGGCTGCCATGGGCCTGGTTCCACCTTATATTGCTGCGATCGGTATGACTGCCAGCTCTCTTGTTGTCACGGGTAATGCGATGCGGCTTATTCGTGCACCACGCAAGCCCGCTCAACAGGTTGCCACACCCTCTGAACAACCCGCCAATATCAATGCAGGTACCTGATGGAAATTGTCATAATTTTAATTCCGATTGCACTGATACTGACCGGACTGGCTTTCTGGGCTTTTTTCTGGAGCGTGAACAGTGGCCAGTTCGATGATCTGGAGTCTCCCGCTCACAGCATCCTGTATGATGATGACGAAGATATGATCCCGGACGAAGCCAAGGTCGACAAGTCAGCTTCCAAGCCGAATGATGACTGAACCGCTGCTCTTCACCACCGCGCTGCTGATTGGACTACTGGGCAGTACACACTGTATCGGCATGTGCGGTGGCATTGCTGCCAGCGTTGGCCTGAGCACTCGCCAAAACGGACAATCTGCCTGGTTAATACTGCTCGGTTACAACCTGGGCCGTATTGCCAGCTACACCCTGGCAGGCGCCCTGCTGGGCATTGCCGGTGCTCTGGTTGCCACGGGTATCACCGGCGTGTTACTGCAAACCCTGGCAGGCCTGCTACTGATTGCCATGGGTCTGTATGTAGGTCAGTGGTGGTTTGGCATTACACGTCTGGAGTCCCTTGGCGGCCATTTATGGCGTCACCTGCAGCCCGTTGCAGCACGCATTCTGCCAGTACGCAGCCCAACCCAGGCCGTTTTATTAGGCATCGTCTGGGGCTGGCTGCCCTGTGGACTGGTATACAGTACACTGCTCTGGTCTTCAGCCAGCGGCAGCTGGCAACAAAGCGCATTGTTAATGGCGGCATTCGGGCTGGGTACATTACCCGCCATGTTCACCACCGGGCTGCTGGCACGCCAGGTACAAGCGGTCATGCAGAAGCGTCTGACCCGCCAGCTGGCAGGAGGTGTTATTATTCTGTTTGGCCTGTATACCCTGCCCTGGGGCAGAATCCTGAATCTGAGCTGAGCCTTTTTTGAAGTCGATTGAATTGAGGTATTTCCATTGAAAAATGATAGCCGTATTGTCTGGGACATGGAGCTGATCAACCGCTATGACCTGTCGGGGCCTCGTTACACGTCCTATCCGACAGCGGTTCAGTTCGATCCCGCGCTATCCGCCAGCGAACTCGTCCACCAGGGTCAGAACTCTGCTGACAAACAGGCTCCCCTGTCACTTTACGTGCATATACCTTTCTGTGCGCACGTCTGTTACTACTGTGCCTGCAACAAAGTGATAACGCGTAACCGGGATCGGGCTCAACCCTATCTGGAAACGGTCTATCGTGAGATGGAACAACTGTCACAATGGTACAGTGATGATCGTATCGTCGATCAGCTGCATTGGGGTGGTGGTACACCCACGTTTATCAGCGACAGCCAGATGTATGAACTGATGCAGGCACTGCGCCGTCAGTTCAACCTGCGTAATGATGATCAGGGCGACTACTCCATTGAAATAGATCCGCGTGAAGCCAGTCCGGAAACTCTCGATGTGCTGCGTCAAACGGGCTTCAATCGAATCAGCCTGGGCGTTCAGGACCTTGACCCTCAGGTGCAACAGGCTGTTAATCGGGTTCAGCCCCTGGAGCAAACACAAGCCGTTCTGGACAAAGCCAGACAGCTGGGTTTTTCCTCCATCAATATGGACCTGATTTACGGCCTGCCACATCAATCACTGGAAAGTTTCGATAAAACCCTTGATGTGGTGATAGGCATGAACCCTGATCGTCTGTCGGTATTCAACTACGCACATCTGCCGGACCGTTTCCGCTCCCAGAAACATATCAATCCGGAGCAACTGCCATCTCCAGAGACCAAGCTGGCCATTTTACAACACAGCATTAACAAGCTGCTTGATGCCGGTTACGTCTATATCGGCATGGATCACTTTGCCAAACCCGATGACTCACTGGCGCTGGCCCAGGCTGCAGGACAACTGCACCGTAACTTCCAGGGATACACCACACATGCTGAATGTGACCTGGTTGCGATGGGCGTCTCAGCAATCAGCCAGATCGGCCGGGTCTACTATCAGAATGAACATGATCTGGCAGCCTATACTCAAGCAGTTACACAGCAAAAACATGCGATACGTCGTGGTGTCTGCCTGACCGATGACGATATTATCCGTGGTGCTGTGATCAACCAGTTAATCTGTCACTTTGAACTGGATACGACAACCATTGAGCAGCGCTTTGGCATTCTGTTTAACGACTACTTTAATCAGGAACAAAGTGAGCTGACACAATTTGAAGCCGATGGGCTGATTCAGCGTCATGGCTCACGCATTGAGGTCACACCGGCTGGGCGTTTGCTGATTCGTCGTATCTGCATGGCATTTGATGCTTACATACCCAAACAGCAACCTACACGTGGCTATTCTCGCATTATCTGACCCTGATTCGCGGAATAAGGCTGAACTCTTTGACGCCAGCCTTCACCCGGTGCCAGAAATGTTACATAATGGTCGGCATGACTAAGGGTTCACGGAATAGGGTTCGCAGATGGATGATAAAAAAATGACTGGCAAACTCCACAGCCTGAATCAGGTACATTGCAGTACCTGCAGTCTGAGTTCGCTTTGCCTGCCCGTTTCGCTCAACATGACTGAAATGGAACGTCTGGACACCATTATCGACAAAAGCCGTCCGCTGAAGAAAGGCGAGCACCTGTTTCGCCAGGGTGACAACTTCAACAGCGTTTACGCTATCCGTGCAGGCTCGGTCAAAAGCTACAGCATCACGGATGATGGTGAAGAACAGATCACCGGATTCTTCTTCCCGGGTGAACTGGTTGGACTCAGCGGCTACGATACAAGCGTTTACCCTGTATCAGCCAAAGTACTGGAAACAACCACTGTCTGCGAAATCCCGTTCGAACGCCTGGATGATCTATCCGGCCACATGCCGGAACTCCGTCGCCAGATACTCAGAACCATGAGTAAAGAGATCTGCAACGACCAGCAGATGATGATGCTCCTGGCGAAGAAAAATGCTGAACAGCGTGTCGCCAGCTTTTTGTTGAAACTGTCACAGCGCTTTCATGAACGCGGCTACTCTGCCAGCTTCTTCCGTCTCTCCATGTCCCGTAACGAGATAGGCAACTATCTGGGTCTGGCGGTCGAAACCATCAGCCGTATTTTCACCCGATTCCAGACACTGGACCTGATTCATGTGGATGGCAAGGAAGTCGAAATCCTCAATGCCGAAAGACTGCTGGAGCACTCAGGCGAAGCACAGGCCAGTGAAAACACCTGCAGCAAACAGGGACGCTGATCCATCGGCATCCCTGGCTGCGTTCCCTCCCGGAGAACTGAATGTCCTACGACGAACTCTATATCAAGTCGGCTATCCGTTCGATTGCTGACTGGCCCGAAGCGGGCGTTATCTTTCGTGATGTAACCACCCTGTTCAAAGACCCTAAAGCCATGCGCATGGTCTGTGACGCCTTCGTTCAGCGCTATATGAACCAGCCGATTACACATATTGCCAGTATTGATGCCCGTGGCTTCATTCTGGGCTCGGTAGTCGCCTATCAGTTGAACCTGCCACTGATACTAATTCGTAAAAAGGGCAAGCTTCCGGGTGATACCATTTCTCAGGACTATTCGCTTGAATATGGCAGCGCTGCCATTGAAATCCAGACAGATGCTCTGGAACCTGGTGCCAAGGTACTGGTATTTGATGACCTGATCGCTACCGGTGGTACTGTGCTGGCAGCTATCTCATTGATTCGCAAGCTGGGAGCCGAGGTGCATGAGGTGGCGGCACTGATTGACCTGCCCGACTTGATGGGTTCTCAAAAAATTCAGGACAGCAACGTGCCTGTTTACAGCCTGCTCGCCTACGAGGGTCTGTAAACAGATGAATGGCTTTAAAAATTTACTCTGTTACCGCTTTCAACCCGCTGCAGACCTGACCACCGAATCGCTGGAAGAGGCGTTATCAGCGCATCCCTTTGTTCCCTGTGGACGCCAGGAGCTGCAACGCAGTGGCTGGGTGTCCCCCTGCCCCCTGGCTGACAGCCTGGTCTTCAGCAGCAATGGCTATCATCTGGTCAGCCTGCTTAAGGAAGAACGTATCCTGCCAGCAAGTGTCGTGCGTGATGAACTTCAGCTCCGCGTTCACAAAATTGAGCAGGATGAAGCCCGCAAGGTTTACAAAAAAGAGAAAGATCAACTTAAGGACGATGTGATTCAGGAACTGCTGCCACGCGCCTTTTCCAAACGTCAGTCTACCCGTGCCTTGCTGATGCCACAGCAAGGCTGGATTCTGATCGATGCCAGCAGCTTTAACCGCGGTGAACTGTTGCTCAATGCACTGCGTGAAGCCCTGGGATCTCTGAAAGTACGCCCTCTCGCAGTCAACACAGCGCCAGCCAGCATCCTGACCCAGTGGCTTCAGGATGCCAACCAGATCGCGTCAGGCTTTGAGATCGGAGACGAGTGTGAACTGCGCGACACCTCTGCAGAAGGTGGGGTTATACGTATCAAAGGGCAACCACTGCACAGTGACGAAATTGTGGCACACCTGGAAAGCATGCAAGTCACCCGGCTTGCCATGACCTGGGAAAGCCAGCTGGAATTCTTACTGCATGCTGACCTTAGCCTGCACCGTTTGCGTATGAGCGATCAATATCAGGAACAGCTGGAACAGGACCGACCAGAAGATGAACTGGCAGACTTTGATGCCTCAGTCGCCCGCCTGGGTCTGGAAATGAGCCGCCTGCTACCCGACCTGATTCACTGCTTTGGTGGCGAGCCCGCCTCGGAGTAATCATGTACAGCGTCAAAGAGATTTTCTACACCCTTCAAGGCGAGGGCGCCCATGCCGGGCGCCCGGCCATTTTCTGCCGCTTCACCGGCTGCAATCTCTGGTCTGGACGAGAACAGGACCGGGCGACAGCTGTCTGTGATTTTTGTGATACCGACTTTATCGGTACCGATGGCCAGAACGGTGGCAAGTTTGCAACGGCTGAATCACTGGTTCAGAGACTCAGGCAGTTCTGGCCTCCTGGCGCATCAACACCACCTTATCTGGTCTGTACCGGTGGTGAACCCGCACTGCAGCTGGATCAAACGCTGGTCGATGCATTGCACGCAGAGGGATTCATTATTGCCATCGAAACCAACGGCAGCAAGCCCTTGCCTGAAGGCATTGACTGGATCTGTGTCAGCCCCAAAGCCGATACCCCGTTATGTATCACTCAGGGGAATGAGCTCAAGCTGGTCTATCCGCAGATCCTCGCTCAACCTGAGCGTTTTGAGGCACTCGCATTTGAGCACTTCTACCTGCAACCGCTGGATGGCCCGGATGCGACTGCTGCACTCACTGCCTGTCTGCACTACTGCCTGCAACACCCACAATGGAAGCTGAGTCTGCAGACTCATAAAATGATCGGTATTGATTAACTCACCGTTTCTTCGCGCTGCCAATGCCGGCTGAATATCTGCCGGTTACGCCAACCGATGAGCAATAAAGCAGGTACTTGCATCAGCACACCATACACCAGGGCACTGGCAGACATTTCCGGGCTTTTCAGAAGCGTACTGGTGACCAGCAGAGCCGTACCTGCATTCTGCAGCCCGACTTCAACCAGCAGTGTTATGCGCTGAGGTTCGGGCAAGCCGAAGAAACGCGCTGCCAGATACCCCAGCCCCATCGCAGCCAATACCAGGGTTAAAACAGGTAAGGCCAGTTGAGGCAACAGCAGTACCAGACGTTCCCAACTGGTCACTACCAACAACACAACCGTCATCAACATCAGGATAAGTGCCAGTGAACGGCAGGTTTTCTGCAGACGTGCATTGATGACAGGAAAAAAATGCCCCAGCAACATCCCGACACAAACAGGTAACAGCGTGATCAACAACATCTGCTGGATTGCCTGAAACACTGGAAACTCAATCGACATCGGCCCCATAGAGAGCCCCTGAAACACCAACAATGCCAGCAGAGGTAATGTAAAAGGCACTATCAGGCTGTTTACTGCAGTCAGAGATACCGATAAGGCCGTATCACCACGAGACAGCAGGGTAATCGCATTGGACGTAGCACCGCCTGGAGCCAATGTCAGGATCATCAGTCCGGCAGCCAGCAACACAGGTAAACCAAAAAGCTGAACAACCACCCAGCCCAGCAATGGCAGACAGATCAACTGTGTCACAACGCCCAGGAGGATCGCCCGAGGGTGTGCCGCCACCCGCTGAAAATCCTTGATTGTAAGTGACATGCCCACACTCAGCATAATAATAAACAGTGCCAAGGGTAAAAAAACCTGACTGACCAGCGTTGCCTGCATCGATACATCCTGCCTAATTCACCAAGGTACTGCATACTACCAAAGGAATGCGCTAAATGCTGCATTGCAAAAACTTTTATCCAATATGACTGTTTTAATTTGCCTGAAAAAGCTGAAAGCCCCGATATACATAGGCTGCATCAGCCTACTCACAACTTCTGTGGATAACCCTGTGAAGAAAACGACGATAACTGGGACTCACCCCCATTTTTTCACGCCCTGCCTTAGATTGATTATTTTTTAACCAGTTATTTTTTCAAATAAAAATCAAATACTTATGATCAAACCGCTTCAAATGAAAGGTTTTTCCGGTTTCGGTTTTACATTTTTCCGGTTTTGTGAAGATCTTTTTGCTGTCAACCCTTTTGAGGCAGGTTATTCACATTTTATTTCATTCCAGTGTCTGTTTTATGTCCAATTTTTCAAGATAGCCTCAGCACTGGCAGCAGGTTAAGATAAGGCATATTTTTTATTTGGACGGATAGCATGCTGGACAGTACACCGGAGCGCCAGGCAGCGGCACAGCGCATCAGTATCATTGGGGCGATTGTTAACGCATTCATGAGCGCCCTGAAAATTATTGGCGGGGTATTGACCGGTTCAGCAGCACTGGTCGCAGATGGCTTGCACTCCCTGTCTGATATGGCCACTGATCTGCTGGTGGTGTTTCTGGTTGGTGTGTCTCACAAGAAACCGGACAAGGAGCATCCCTGGGGGCATGGTCGCTTTGAAACCCTGGGAACGGTGTTTTTGGCCGTTATCCTGTTGCTGGTTGCCGGCTTCATGACCTGGGACAGCCTGAAGCTCCTCTTCTCTGGCGAAATTCCAGCACCTCCCGCCTGGCCAGCACTGCTCATTGCTGCCATTTCAATTGGCGCCAACGAGGCATTGTTTTTTTACACGCTGAAGGTCGGCAAAACATCCAGATCCAATCTGATCATCGCCAACGCCTGGCATCACAGAACAGACTCTCTGTCATCGATTGTCGTATTACTGGCACTGATCGGTGCCCTGCTGGGCGTATGGTGGCTGGATGCTCTGGCAGCAGTTCTGGTCGCACTGTTGATCGCCAAGATAGGTCTTGACCTGCTGTTGAAGAGTCTGGCCGAACTGGTAGATACCGGCTTGCCTCAGGAACGCATTGAGGAGCTGCATGAGGAAGTTTTATCAGTAGACGGGGTGATCAATGTCCACAACATCAGAACACGCCTGATGGGCGGCCAGAGCCTGCTGGAGATGCATCTTCAGGTACACCCTCAGACCAGCGCATCCGAAGGTCACTTTATTGGTGATACAGTCTGTGCACGGCTGAAACAGCGGTTTGATGATATTGGCTATATCATTTATCACATCGATACCTATGATGATGAAACCCTGCCTGAGGTACAACTGGCCGCATTACCAGATCGTAAAGCCATCGAACAGCAACTGGATAGATTACTGGAACAACTGCTGGGAAGCCGCCCTGACTATCAGCTCACGCTGTTTTACACCCCGAAAACAGTGAAGCTGGAAATCAAGCTGTCACCCGCCATCTGGCCCCTGCTGCAACATAGGCAATTAACAGCGCCACAACTGGAACAGCAGTTGTTACAGACGCTGGAAACGCTACCCGGATTTCGGCAGCTGTCACTCTGGCTGCCGACCTCCGGATCTGAAGCTCAATCGCCGTAACGGCGTGAGGGTTCCCGCATGGTGACAAACTCTTCTGCAGCGGTGGGATGAATACCGATAGTTGCGTCAAATACGGCTTTGGTTCCTCCAGCCTTGATGGCAACCGCCATGCCCTGCACAATTTCACCGGCATCGGCGCCCACCATATGCAGGCCCACGACACGATCTGTGTCACGGTCAACCAGCAACTTCATCAGCGTACGTTCATCACTGCCACTTAATGTGTGCTTCATTGCACGAAACTCCGAGCGATAGACATCCAGACGAGGATAGCGCTGCCGGGCAGCCTCCTCGGTCAAGCCAACAGTACCTATATTGGGCTGGCAGAACACCGCTGTCGGAATGTTGTCATAGTCCACCGAATGAACTCCTTCAGCATAGAGTGAACGCACCAGCGCCATGCCCTCTGCCAGCGCGACGGGAGTCAGCTGAACACGGTCGATAACATCACCTACCGCATAAATGGAAGGAATTGACGTCTGGAACTGATCATTGACCTGAATCGCACCGTTGTCTGCACAGACAACACCGACCTGCTCCAGACCTAACCCCTGTGTTTTGGCGACACGACCGGTGGCGTACATAACCTGATCTACACGACACTGCTGGCCATCGTTAAAATGCACCAACAGCCGGCGATCCGGCTGTTGTTCAATACGGCTGATTTCGGTGTTGAAGCGCAACCTGACGCCTTTCTTGGATACTTCCTGCGCGGTAAACTCACGCACCTCCTGATCAAATCCCTTGAGGAACAGATCACCCCGATGCACCAGCTGTGTATCACAGCCCAAACCGGCAAAAATACCGGCAAATTCGACCGCTATATAGCCTCCGCCCACAACCAGTACCTGTTGCGGAAAAGTTTCCAGATCAAAGACTTCATTCGAAGTAATAATATGTTCAGCACCCGGAATATCCGGTACAAATGGCCAGCCACCTACCGCTATCAGAATGCGCTCGGCAGTAAAGGTCTGCTCACCAACCTGAACAGACTGAGGGCCGGTGATCTGTGCTCGTCCGTCAATCAGAGTACAACCCGAATTGATTAACAGGTTACGATAGATACCATTCAAGCGGGTAATTTCAGCGGTCTTATTATCGCGCAGGGTCGGCCAGTCAAACCCGGTCAGATCAGCCTGCAGCCCAAAACCTGCCGCCTCTTTGAAGCTTTCTGCATATTGCGAGGCATAGACGTAGAGCTTCTTCGGAACGCAGCCAACATTGACACAGGTGCCGCCCAGATAACGCTCCTCGGCAACGGCTACCCTGACCCCCATGGTCGCAGCCATACGGGCAGCACGAACTCCACCAGATCCGGCACCTATGACAAACAGATCATAATCAAACTGGCTCACTGCGTTCCTCCTTCTGGTACTCTTCAGATGACCTCTAGCATACACGCAAGCGGCTTTATCTGGCTAATCGAGTCTGGCTAAGCTACAGATTAATATTCACTATCAAGCAAATACGTCGAATCGATTTGCGACCCATGCGGAAGACTTTTAGAATGGGCATCCATTCTGATGACCCTGAGAGAACGCCCATGAAACTGGTTTCATTTAACACCAACAGTATCCGCATGCGGATGCATCAGCTGGAAGCACTGATTCAAGCCCATCAGCCTGACGTTATCGGCATTCAGGAAACCAAGGTTACAGATGATGCCTTCCCGCTAGCGGAAATTGAAGCACTGGGTTATCACGCCTATTTTCACGGCCAGAAGACCCATTATGGTGTCTGCCTGCTGTCAAAAACACCGGCACTCAGTATTCAAAAAGGATTTCCGGACGATGACGACACCGCCCAGAAACGCCTGATCATCGGCGAATTTCTCAGCGAATCCGGCAAGCGCTACACGCTGATCAATGGCTATTTCCCACAGGGTGAAAACATTGCTCACGAGGTCAAATTTCCCGCCAAGCGAAAATTTTATGCAGACCTGCTAACACTGCTTGAGACAAGCTACTCCGCAGACCAGGCACTGGTCGTGATGGGTGACCTGAATATTTCTGCAGAGGATATTGATATCGGCATTGGTGAACCCAACCGCCTACGCTGGCTGAAGACCGGAAAAACCAGCTTCCAACCGGAAGAGCGTGAATGGCTATCACGCCTGCATCAATGGGGACTGATCGACAGTTACCGTAAGCTGTATCCACACAAGGACGATAAATTCAGCTGGTTTGACTATCGCAGCAAGGGGTTTGAGGATGAACCCAAGCGCGGGCTGCGCATCGATGCCATCCTCACCACGCGCACACTGGCCGACTGCTGCACAGGCAGCGATATCGACTATGATATTCGCGGCATGACCAAACCTTCTGATCATGCCCCGGTCTGGTCAAGCTTTGACTATTGAAGGCTTAACTACTGAAGCTTTAACTACTGATAAGTCTCGGGTTTAAGCACCAGAACATCACAGGGCACAGCGTCCAGCACCCGCTCGACGCTGCTGCCTAACAGCAACCGATCCAGCATCCCTCTTGCCAAAGACCCCATCACCACCAGATTCATTCCCTGCTGTCGCACGAACTCAGGCAATTTCTGGTGAATTTCACCTTCAACCACATGCAGCAGATTCAGGTCAAAGGCCGGATCAAATGCCTGTACCACCTGTTGCAGACGGGTTTCATGCTCTTCCTTGATACGCTTCTGCATCGATTCAAAATCACCCACCACCGTGTCATCAAAGATAGCCGACTGAGGGATCGCGGCATAGGTATGCAGAATATGCAGCTCGGCACCAAGGCAATCCGCCATTAACCGGGCATACGCCAGAATCCTGTGATCCATGGCAGCAGCTTCATCATGCGCATGGAAGGGATCAATGGCAGCGACCAGCCGCATACGGTCCGGCCAGGGGCGCTCCTTGCACAACAGCAAGGGAACCCTGCTTTCACGCAACAACTGCCAATCCTGAGGAACCAGAATGCGGTGCAGTAAATGCGGATGCTCCGCCACCTCATGCAATAGCAGATCGGGTTGATAACGCGCAGCTTTGGTTAACACACCATCGGTAATATCACGTGCCCAGGCAACATCGGTGGTAATCCCTGGCTTTGCCCGGCGATAACGGCCAGCAATTGTATCCAGTTCTTCTTCCATGGATCTGAGCTGCTGATGTTGCAGGTTTTCCAACATCGCAGGTGCTACCATATTCATACTGCTCGGATAAGACTGATAGCCGCATTTGAACAACTCAATGCCAGCCTCTGCTGCCTGACCGAGGCGCAGCGCTTTATCCAGCAGACTATCGGTATTCTCATCTGTTGTCAGGTTAACCAACAGTTTTGAAAGTTTGGCCATGATGCCACTCCTTGTCTTGTCGCTTGATATGCTTTCATTCTAGCCGAAAACCCGTCACTAAAATGCTGACCAGGCTCAGCAAAGTGGCCAGACACACCAGCGTGATGGCAAACGACAGTTCGGTAGCTGGGCTTCATAGGTACGCGCCCGGCTTTCAACACCGCGCGCTACATTCAACAACCAGGGCTTGCTGTTATAACTGCGGTTACGAAAGCCCGTATGGCCCTCATGGTAGTTGAGGTAGAGGTTATATGTATCATTCAGAGCCACACCATTACGCTGGCGGGACATCTCGTTATACCAGCCGATAAAATCCAGTGCATCATCGATATTGGTACGACGTGCCAAACGATTCCCCGTCGCACGACGATAATCATCCCAGGTACCATCCTGAGCCTGAGCATAGCCATAAGCGGAGGACTGGCGGGGCATGGGAATGATACCAAACAGGGTTGGCCTGGGAGGACGCGCATTATGACGGAAAGAGGATTCCTGGCGGACAAAGGCGATTTGAGTCGAGATGGGCGTCCCCCAGCGCGCTTCAGACTTCTGTGCAGCCCGGTACCAGGCAGGTTCGTGAGCAATAATGTCACAGATATTTTCCTGAGCACGGGCAGGCGGTGGCGATGACGCGCAACCAGACAGTCCGACAACAGACAACAACATCAGGAAAACTAAGGTATTTTTAAATCCACTATTCATACCGGGGAATATACCTGAATGTCCCCGAATTAACACCCTTTGACCCTGGCTTTTGATCCAGGAACGACAGCCTGATGACTGCCGTTCCTCATGCGGATCAATGCGGTTGCTTGCCGTCAGCAATCACGGCAGGATCAGGATTTTCTTCGATATGAATCGGTTCATCCGGTAACTCGCCCTCATGCTCTTTCAAGGCACGCTTGCTGCGCATCTCAATCAACAACCACAGTACGAAACCGGCACCCAACCCCCAAGCCGCACCATGTGTTGCCAGGACAACACCCATAATACCCGCCACGCCCATGGAGGTTGCGTTATCGATCTGCTCCACTGCAACCGCAATACACAGGTAACCGGTAATCAGCAGTGTAATTGACAGAGCGATTGGCAATACAGGTCTGAACAGTGTCACCAGCGGCAGCATAAACAAGGCAATAAACCCGACAATCCAGAACACACCCGCACCTGAATAGATCGTATCCATGGCGCTGCGCCCATAGCGATAGCGTTCCGCGATAGTCGCCATAACACCGGTAAACAGCGGACCCGCCAAACCCGGATAGGGAGCAAAGAAAGAATGCATCAGATTCCGCAGCCCAGTGACCAGGTGTACACGGTCAACATTCACTTCAATTTTTTCATCCGGGCGCAAATGGTCAACACGCTTGAGCAGGCTCTGACCAACAATGATATCGCCGAAGGCAATGATGTAGGCAATAATCGCCGTCGGGATAGCGGCCAGCAGCAGTTGGTAGGTTGGGAAACCTACGGTGAAGGGCAAATAATCCCAGATTTTACCAAAGGCCGGTAACTCAAAGCCCCACTGCACAGCGGGTAAAGGATACTCAGATACCGACCAGCCGATCACCATGGTGATCAACATACCCGGAACCATACCGTAACCGGCAATGATTTTAGCCCAACGGTGCTTTTCCACCCAGTCACGGAAAGACAATGAAAAGAGTACATATACTGTGACCAGACCACCGATACCCAATGAGATAGGCGTGTTGTACAAGCGCCCGCCTTCACTGATTTCACCACTGATCGCAGCGATACCGGCACCCAGAAGAATACCCGCTTTGATTGAATTGGGAATATTATCAACCAGTTTCGTGCCCAGCCGGGTAATCCCCATAAACAGGAAAATGAACGTCACTACCAGCTGTAGCGCCACCAGCGCACGAATCGCGTCGGGTCCCGGTTCAAAGCCGCCAACAAACAAGAGTACCACCGGAATAGCCGGCGTAATCCAGCCAGGCACAAAGGGTACACCCAGCAGGTTCGGTAACATGAATCCGATACCGCAAACAACCACATAGGCCAGTGCGACATCATAAGGCAGCCCCAGGTAGCGCTCCAGCAAAGGGATCATCCCCATCGCCACGACAAACATCACCAGAGCCTGAATGGTTTCCGCCAGTTCCCAGCGGTAGTGAATAAAAGGCAAGCGGATCTTGAAAGGACCGGCTGGCCAGTAAGGGTGTTCCTCACCGTGCTTACGCTGATATAACATAGGTTTCTCTCTGTCTTATACCTTGGAATGGGGCTGAGTACGCATCCGGCGCACTCATAGGGCCTGAGTAAAGGTAAACCCTTATAGCAAACCAAGTCGATAGCCAGGAGAGAGACTTTAGTATTGAATGCCCACTAAAGTATTAGGGAAATCACTCATACCAATAGAAATAACACCAGGACAGCCCCTGTAGACTTCAGATGAAACACGACTGCGTTCAGTGTTATAATATCCCTTCATTTCCCCTTGTTTTTTTGACCGGAGATCTCATGGTCAGACGTACCAAAGCAGAAGCCGCCCTCACCCGGGAAAAGCTGCTCGATGCGGCTGAAAACGTATTTCTCGCCCGCGGCGTCGCCAACGCTACCCTGGAACAAATAGCTACTGAAGCTGGCTTAACCCGCGGAGCACTCTACTGGCACTTTAAGAACAAGGCAGAAATTTTTCATGCCATGCTGGATAGAGTACGCCTGCCGTTTCAGGAACTGATTGATGAGCTGGATGAAGCGGATCGACGGGAGCACCCCGCTCGCGCAATTCGACTGGCATGTCAGGAAGGTCTAAAGCGTCTGGAACAACCCCGTTATCACCGGGTACACAGTATTCTGATTTATCACAGCGGCGGTCTGTCAGAACTGGACTCACTGGCAATGCAGGAAGAGATTGCCAATGAGTCCTGCGGAATGCTGACAGAATATTTTCAGGCCGTTGCCCAGCAGGGGCAGCTGCGGGCTGATATCAGCCCGGAAACAGCAGCCCGTTTGCTGCAATCCACACTTGGTGGTGTTTTTCACGACTGGCTACGACATCCTCAGGAATACTCCATTCGTGAGCGCGGCATGGAAATGGTAGATACCCTGTTGCACCTGCTTTGTACTACCGAGCTGCCCTGACCCATTTCAGGACTCAGCCTGCCAGCCACCTCCCAATGCCTTGAACAGGGTTGCGCTGGCAATCAACTGGTCACGCATAGCCTCCGACAGCGCCAGTTGAGCCGACATTAATGCCCGCTGGGCATCCAGCACCTCAATGAATCCGATCAAGCCTTCGCGATAGCGAATTTCAGCCAGTTCAAGGGTGCGCTGATAAGCCGCCTCCTGACGCTGTACCGCCTCAGTCCGCTCAGCCCGAGTCTGATAGATTACCAGTGCATCACGCACTTCATTGAATGCCAGTTGTACACTGGACTGATACTGGATCTCCGCCTGCTCGGCTTGTGCTTCCGCCGACTCTATGCGTGCCTGTGTTCGACCAAAATCGATCAAGGGTCCGATTAACCCTGCCGTCAGCCCCCAGGCCGCGGCCCCGCCAGTGAACAGGTCATCAACCTCTAGCCCTCGTGTTCCCAATAAAGCTGAAAGACTGAAGCTCGGAAAACGACTGGCTTCAGCGACACCGATCCTGGCATGTGCCGCCATTAAACCTGCTTCAGCCGCACGAATATCCGGACGGCGTTGTAGCAACTCAGCAGGCATTAAGGCGGGTATCACCTCCGGAAGTCTGATCTGGTCTAACCGGGTATCACCATAATTCAACGTATCCATCAGTGCTGCTGGCGACATGCCGGTCAGAACCGCCAGAGCTCCTTCAAGGACACGTACCCGCTCACGCTGAACGGGTAATTGTGCCAACGCAGATTGCAACTCGGATTCAGCCTGACGCAGGGACAGCTCATCACTCTGTCCCATTTGATAGCGCAGCTGCTCCAGCCTCAGGGTTTCCTCTCGTGAAGCGATGGTTGCTTCAGTAATCCCCTGCTGACGCTCGGCATTACGAAAATCGAAGTAAGTCGCGACCAGGTCAGCCACAATATTCAACTGCAGCGCATGGTGCGCATATTCACTTTGAGCCAGCAACGCCTGTGCGGCGTCTTGTTCCTGTGCCAAACGTCCCCACAAATCGAGTTCATAACTGAGCACACCTGTGACGGCAAACTGATTGTTCAAACCAGTCTGTCCGGCAGGCGTCAGATCAGCGGCACTGCGCTCACGTGCTGCATCCGCCTGTGCACTGATGCTGGGCCGTTTGTCCGCCTGAGAGAGCCCCAGACGTGCATGAGCTTCCCTGATTCTGGACAGCTGTAACCGCAGGTCCAGATTATCCTGCATCGCCAGACTGACCAGATGATCCAAATGAGGGTCCTGGTACTGCTGCCACCAGTGTTGCCAGTCCTGCTGTGCTGCATCGGCATGCATATCAGACAGTGGCCACTGTTCAGGCAGAGCCGTGATAGGTTGCTGATAAGGCGTACCCACAGCACATCCGGTTAACAATACAACCAGCGCTGCCCCGGAAAGTCGCAGATATTTAGGCATGACCAACCTCCTGATCAGCATCCTTGCGGCTGCGGCGCCAGCTGGCAAAGTCCTCTACCAGCTTGTATGCCAGCGGCACAAAGATCAGTGCCAACGAGCTCGCCATCACCATGCCACCCACAACAACGGTTCCGATCTCCTGACGACTCACAGCACTGGCGCCACTGGCAAAGACCAGGGGCAAATTGCCGACAATAAAGGTCAAGGCCGTCATCAGAATAGCGCGAAAGCGCTGTTGTGCCGCCACCAGAGCCGCCTCGGTTGAACTCATACCCTCACGGCGGTTCTGCGCTGCGAACTCCACAATCAGAATGGCATTTTTAGCCGCCAGACCAATCAATACCAACAACCCCACCTGGAAATAGATATCGTTGGGAAAGCCTTTCAGCAACGAGGCCAACGCAGCCCCCAGCACACCAAAGGGCACCGCCGTAGCCACCGCCAATGGCAGGGACCATCGCTCATACTGCGCAGCCAGGATCAGGAACACCATCACCATACCCAGTCCAAAAGCCATACCACCGGAGCCCTCGGCTACATCCAGCTGGTACGCCTCGCCAATCCAGCCTATCAGCAGGTTACTATCGTCCAAAGCTTCAGCTGCTGCAGCCTCCATCGCCGCTTTCGCCTGCCCGGTGGTATAACCGGGTGCTGCATCTGCCAGGAACTTGGCCGCAGAGTAGACATTAAATCGATTGAGTATATCTGCCCCCATCTGACGCTCCAGGGTGACCAGGGAGCTCAGTGGAATCAACTCTCCCTGCTCTGACCGAACGAAGACTTTATTCAGATCTTCAGGCTGGCTGCGGAACTCGGCTTCTGACTGCAGATTAACACGCCAGATACGACCAGACAGCGTAAAGTCATTGATATACAAGGAGCCAAAGGTACTCTGCATGGTTTCAAAGATCGCATTGATCGGCACACCAACGGCTTTGGCCTTTTCGCGGTCCACTTCAGCAGAATAACGCGGGATACGGGTATCCAGTGTGGTTCTGGCATTGACCAATTCAGGCCGGGCATTCGCCGCCTGCATCAACCGATTCGCATGCGCGGCGACTTCAGCAGTCGTCGCATCACCACGCACCTGCAGATAGCCTTCAACACCCCCTGTCAAAGACATCCCCATGATCGGCGGTGGTGTAAAGGCGAACACCAGCCCTTCCGGGATCTGGGCTCCCATCCCCATGATTTTACCGGTAATAGACAGAGCATCCTGCCCTTCTCCCGTCCGCGCCTTCCAGTCTGACAGGTTAGCGAAACCTACTCCCGCATTGGTACGCAAAGAACCGGAGATAATGTCAAACCCGGAAATCGCGGTGAATGCCTGTAACTCGTCCAGCTCCAGCAAGGATGCTGAGAGCTGGTCACGCACTTCCGAAGTACGTGATAAGGCTGACACGGGTGGCAGCTGATAAACGACCAGGGCGATCCCCTGATCCTCCTGAGGCACCAATCCGGAAGGTAAACGCGACATTAAACTGACCGCCAACACAACCACCCCGATAAACAGCAGCACGCCCAGCAATGCATGACGCAGCAACCGCGCTACCAGCCAGGCAAAGCCGTCAGTAAAGCGATCAAATCCTGCATTAAACCACTGAAAAGGCTTGGCTACCCGGTGCGGCTGCTTATCCAGCAGCAAGGCACACATGGCAGGGGTCAGAGTCAAGGCAACCACACCGGATACCACAACCGATACCGCAATGGTTACCGCAAACTGACGATAGAGTTCACCACTGAGTCCGCCAAGGAATGCCACAGGTGCAAACACTGCCACCAGCACCAGGGTTGAGGAAATCACCGCGCCAGACACCTGCTTCATCGTCTCGATCGTGGCTTCGCGCGCACGCATCCCTTTTTCCTGAACCAGGCGATCAACGTTTTCCAGCACGATAATGGCGTTATCCACCACAATCCCGATCGCCAGTACCAGACCAAACAGCGTCAGCATATTGATCGAGAACCCCATCAGCAGCATGCCGGTCAGGGTACCGATCAAGGACACAGGAATAGCCACTACCGGAATCAACGTGGCTCGCAGATGCTGCAAGAACAGGAAAGTCACCAGGACAACCAGCAACACCGCCATTAACAGGGTGACGAATACTTCCTGAATGGAGATATCAATAAACTCGGTGGTATCGTAGGCAATGGTATAATCCACTCCCGATGGAAAACGCTGGGCGATATCATCCATCACCGCCACCACAGCCTGACCGGTTTGCAGGGCATTGGCTCCCGGTTGCAGATAAATTCCCAAAGGTACAGCGGCCTGGCCATTATAGGTCGCCGAGGATGCATAGCTCTGTGCACCCAGCTCAGCACGTGCAACATCACCGAGACGCAGAGTGCTGCCATCCTCTTCAGAACGCAGAATAATACGCTCGAACTCTTCCGGCTGAGACATCTGGCCACGTGTCGTCACGGTAAAGGTAAAAGCCTGTTCAGCCGGTACGGGTTCAGCCCCCAGACTCCCCGCAGCAAACTGGGCATTCTGCTCACGTATGGCAGCGGCAACATCTGAAGGCGTCAGACCATACTGCGCCAGCTTGTCAGGGCTCAGCCAGATGCGCATGGCATAGTCTTCAGCTGCAAAGAGCGAGGCATCACCCACGCCGGGTACACGTACCAGCTCATCCAGCACATTCAATAATGCATAGTTAGATAAAAACAGCGAGTCCCGGCTGTCATCCGGAGAGAACAACACAGGTACCATCAACAGGTTGGTGGAGCGGGCTTCAACACTGACGCCCTGATCACGCACCTGCTGCGGCAAACGTGGAGAAGCCGCCTGTACCCGGTTATTGACATTGATCGCCGCCTGATCCGGGTCCGTCCCCATGGCAAAGGAAATCGTGATCTGCAAGCTACCGGCATCCGTCGAACTGGACTCCATGTAGAGCATATTGTCCACACCGTTGATTTCCTGCTCCAGCGGTGCTGCGACGGCTTCCACCAACACCTCGGCACTCGCACCCGGGTAACTGGCCGTGACCACCACCTGAGGCGGCACCACATCGGGATACTGCTCAATAGGCAAGGCACGCAAAGATGCCAAACCGGCCAACACGATAATAATGGATAACACCGACGCGAAAATCGGCCGGTCAATAAAGAACTTCAGCATCAGGACTCCTCGTGCGAATCACTGTTCAGTACAGTAACGGGCGCACCTTCGCCCAGCATAATCTGACCACTGATAACCAGACGATCACCTGTTGACAGTCCTGACAGAATCACCTGTCCATCTGGCGTCACGGGTCCAAGCTCTACCTGGCGAACACGCGCCTGCCCTGCTTCAACCACGAACACCTGAGGACCTTGAGGACCTTGCCCTACCGCTTCTGCTGGAATCACAAACGCAGCCGGCAAGGTTTGCATCATGACGCGCACCCGAACAAACTGGCCCGGCACTAACACACCATCCGGGTTCGGGAACACGGCTCGCGCTGAAACACTGCCGGTACGTGGGTCAATACTGCTATCAGTAAAGTCAATCTGTCCTTCCAGCGTATAGGCCTCGCCATCAGGCAACATCAGATGCGCTTGACGCGCACCATTGCTGCGCGCCACCTGCTGGATGGCAGCATCTTTCTCTGGCAATGAAAAACGTACATGAACAGGGTCTTGCTGCGTGATTCGCGTCAACAAAGTACCACGCTCAATCAAGCTGCCCTCGGGCAAGCTTTCCAGTCCGGTAATACCGGACAGTGGTGCTTCAACCTGGGTATAACTCAGGTTCAGCTCAGCCGCTGCCACACCGGCCTCCGCCAGTGCCAAACGCGCCTCTGCCAGCTCACGTGCTGACAAGGCATTATCACGATCTCGCTGGCTGACGGCATTCTGCTCATACAACGTACTGATACGCTGCCATTCACGGTTCGCCTGGTTCAACTCGGCCCGTGCGTTAGCCCGCTCTGCCACTGCGCGTTGTAATTCGATCTGGTATACCTCAGGATCAATGCGAAACAGAGGCGTCCCTTGCTCCACACGCTGCCCTTCGGTGTACAGACGCTCTTCAAGCACTCCAGAAACCCGTGCTCTGACTTCAATCTCGCGCGACCCTCGTACCCGAGCCGCATACTCTTCCGACAAGGTCACTTCTTGTACCTCAACCGTCACCACACGCACGGGGGCTGCAGGCGGTGCCGCAGCGGCATGAGCAACCTCTTCTTCCGCCTGACAACCGGCCAACAGCACCAGCAGCATCACGCTCAACAGGGATCTGGAACCCTTGATCAATCTGCGCATCTTTCACCTACTCACCACATTCAAACTCTATAGCCAGGCCAGATACTGACGAACCGGCACAAGCAACCTGCACGCAATTATACATACATGAATGTATGTTAAAAAGCATTTTTTCATGCCACACCCGATACCCTGACAAACCCACCAGACGGGAATAAATATCAACAGCATTTGCAGACTTATCGAAAAAAACCGTTATAATCATCGCCATCTACACACACGGAACAGCTGTGTGCTCATCCAACAGGGAGATAGGCCCACGGATGAGCATGTCATGGTCGCAGGAGCGATGACCCATACATCCCGCCCCATTCGATCCGCCTCCCAGACTGATTTTCGTGCTGCGTTACCCTGACTGAATACTTGTTGGAGAGAACTCATGGCTGAGCTGATTATTTTTGGTTTTCCTTTGCTGGTACTGGCGATTTTATATTTCTGGTATATCGCGATTATTTCACGGCGCAATGCGGTGCTTGATGCGCTTTCAGGCATCGATGTACAGCTGAAAAAACGTCATGACCTGATCCCCAATGTGCTGACGATCGCCAAGCGTTTTATGCAACATGAACAGGATCTGCTGGAAGAAATTACCCGGCTCAGATCTGCGGCTATCTCGGCTCTGGAAAAGTTCGAAGATACTCAAAGTGCTGATGCAGCCAGCACCCACTTTTCGCTGGAAAACCAGCTTCAACGGGCCATGGGACGATTCATGGTTCAGGCCGAAGCCTATCCGGAACTGACGTCGGCACAACCCATGATCAATGCTCAGAACAGCTACCTGGAAGTGGAAACCAATATTGCTGCAGCCCGTCGCTTTTATAACACCTCGGTCAGACGACTGCGTAACAGCTGTGAAATTTTCCCGGGCACTCTGATCAATAAAATGGTTCGTATCGAGTCTTATCCCTTCTATCAGGCTGATCCTGCGGAAACACGCCCCGTCGATGCAGCTGCATTTCTATAAACCCTTTCACTGACAGACAGGATGGCACGATAAGGTTATGGCATCGACAAACACTTCCAGCTATCAGGTTTCCAGGAAGCTGAAGCAATCCGGCATCATGATGCACCTACTCGTCAGTGAGTGGCGCTCTTTCATCAAGCACACGCTGCTACGCAAACAAAAGCTGCCACCGTCACAACAACTGGACATCACGCTGGACGATGCAGCGCGCAAAACCTTTGAAGACGCCCTGCTGCCACTGGAAACCCTGCGCCAGCAAATCAATCAGGACGCCTGGATACTACGCAAAGTCGCCCTGCCTCTGCTATTGGTCTACATGGTGGTCTGTCTGTTTATTTTTCCTGTGGGGAAGCTCCTCTCCTTTTGGGTTCTTGCCTTGCCACTCACCCTGCTCTGCCTGCCTGCTGGCGTCATCAAAGAAACATTTTTCGATGCCTATGAACACTACAACGACCAATTCAGGCATGCTTTTATTCCTGCTCTGGCTAAAAGCTTCGGTGATATTGAGTATCAGCAGAATGGCTATATCGCAGATGAGCGCTTCAAGAACAGACTGCCAATGGGAGCGACATCATTTGATTTAGGCCTGGCCATAGCGCGTACAGAACAGGAAGATTATTTCTGTGGTACTCATCGTGGCTGTCGTTGGGAGCTGGTACAGGCCAACTTTTTCAATTACAAACATAAGTCGACTTTTAAAGGATTACTCCTGTTACTGGAGCTTCCCCGATCCTTTGAAGGCACGACTGTCATCAACATGAGAAACCCGGTCAAGGGAGCCCAAAGGGTCCATCTGGAACAAGGTGAATTTTCAGATCACCTGATCGTCAGCAGTACCGATCAGATTTCGGCCAGAAGCTGGCTCACTCCGGCGGTCATGGAGCGCCTCTATCAACTACGCCTGCTCTTTGATGGACTAAAAGGTCACCTCGCTGGTTCCAGCCTGTTATTGATGCTGGATACACCGAATTTCCTGTCCTTGCCACCCATTGATATTCCATTAACCGAAACAAAACCCTGCTTACACTTTGTATCGGAACTTGAGACTCTGTATCAACTGATTGACACTCTGTTGGCACAGTTTCCAGACCTGCCGCCTCAAACACCACGAGCGGTATAACGTCAGGTCTTCTTGTGAGGAAACGCTAGCATGCGCACTGTACTTTTTTTCTGTATCACCTTGCTCCTTGCATTCATGACGCTCTGGTCCTTGCAAGGTACTCAGTGGAAGATGACCCTGTTCACCGGCTTGCTGACACTGGGCTTCGGTCTGACATCAGTCAAGCGCCTGTTGCCAGATCCTGCCACGGCAAGCCCAAAGGTTAAAAACTTGCGCGCCCTGCTCTTTATAACGGCTTTTTTTGCGTTTGTATTTGCTGTCAAAATGATCCAGGTAGCATGATTACCATGAGCAAGACTCCTCCTGCTGAAGCAAAAAAGGATCGATAAAACCGATTCAAAAATATCAATTATCCTGTTTTATCGATTCATCTTCAGTGCTATAAAACAGTTGTAACCCAGCATTGGAGGTGTCACATGAAAACAATCAGACAAGTTACACTGGATGCGCACAAGCCGGTCAATGAGCTGTTGCTCCGTGAAGGCTACCGAATCGTCAAGACCGAATTCAGCTTACTCAATCAGTCGATTGTGGCCTGGATTGAAGAACCATTACGTGCTGACTTACCCCTGCTGCCCTGCTTTCTGAAGGTCATTGAAAATAGTCAGCCGGTTCCCCTGGTCTATGAGTATGTCAGTTCAGCCTTTAACCCTTTTGAGTCCAAGGCAGTACACCTGTTCAAAGTACCTGAAAGTGTAGCGCGTGCAGAACCCACAACCCTCTCTGCAGTGGCTTAAGGCAGGTTTTCTTGGACAAGAAGATTAACTATAAACACTTACACTACTTCCGAACCATTGCCAGGGAAGGCTCCATCACGGCGGCCAGTGACGTCCTGAAACTGGCTCCTCAAACCCTGAGTGGTCAACTCACGCAGCTGGAATCGGATTTTGGGCGGCTACTTTTCAGACGCGAAGGACGCAAGCTTCATCTGACCAGTTTCGGGCAGCAGGTATTTGATTACACCGATGCGATGTTCTCGATTGCTGATGAGCTGGCCCATTTTATCAGCACCGATGAGCTGATAGAGCGCAATATTTTTCGCGTCGGCGTCTCCTCTTCAATTCATAAGCTGATTGTTTACAACCTGATTCAACCTGCTTATCAGCATACACCCTCGCTGCACTTGATCTGTAAAACCGGCGAGACCGAGCGGCAGCTGAATGAGTTGCGCACTCACCGGCTGGACCTGCTGATCACAGATCGCTTGAAAGTCATTGAAGACATTACTTCATTTCAGATTAAAGAGGTACTCAGCTCAGGTATTAGCCTGTTCGCCGCACCCAAGATTGCCCGGAAGTTACGCGAAAAAGGCCTGCCGGACAGTCTGCAGGGCTCTCTGTTACTCGCCAATGCGCGGAATGCAGTGTACTTTGAGCGCCTGATCGCCTGGCTGGCAAAACGCAATATCCATATGCGTATTGCAGCTGAAATCGATGACAGTGCCCTGATCAAGATTTTTGGCTCACATGGCATGGGCGTCTTTGCTGCACCCACCATGATCGCCGATGAAGTCTGCCGTCAATATCAGGTCGAAACACTGCTGGAAATTGACAGTGTACAAGACAAGATCTATGCCGTGTATAACGATATCTCCAGTGCATCGCCCTGGATTACACAAATATGTCAGCAAACCTATCAGTAGCTATCACGCAACCGGGCATAGAGGTTGGAGGTGTCCTTAGTTGATCATTGGGCAAGCCAGGCAATTTGGAGCCGCACAGCGGTGGAAAAATTATCCGGCAACAACGGCTGGTTATGCATTACTCGTAGTGGCTCCAGAGCCTGAGAACTTTCACCACCCGCTCGTCTTCCAGCACCTGGTAAACCAGACGATGCTGAATATTGATGCGGCGCGAATACGTCCCCGCGAGGTCACCAATGAGCTTTTCAAACGGAGGCGGCTTGCAGCATGGATCTTCCGCTATCAGCGCTAACAGTGCCTGGGCTTTCGGTTTGAGACCACTGGAGGCCAACTTAATTGCATCCAATGTAACCCAGTACTCAAACGTTACTACACTCGCTTGAAGGCTTCAGGAAAGCTGCCCAAGGTTGCTTTGATTGCCTGCATGCGAAAGCTGATCGTTATCCCCAATACGATGGTCAAAAACAAGGAACGACGGTGCTCAAAAAATGCATAAATATATTGACTGGTGACCACAGTCACTTGTTATGTGCGACTACTCCACGAGGCAAGATATTCATGCAAAATCAAGCAGCGCCAGCCTTTCAAAGTATCGCGCTCTTTTTACGCTCAGTTGGCTTCAACTAACTCATCCAAGCATGAAATCATCTACATCGTTTACACTGCGCAAGATTTTCTCTTCGGGAACACCATAAGCAATGGCAAGATCAACGCTGGCCGATAGGGCCAGCTGGTAGTTCAGGTCGAAGTCAAAGGCTGCATCAGTCAGCTTGCCCAGCTTATCGAATTCGGCGTTAATCTCATCAACAACACGTTGATAAGTCTTGTCCAGAGAAGCCAGGAAGCTGTCCATTTCCGCCCTCAAGGATTCCATATACTTGACATCAAGGCCCTGCGCCAGTTGTAACATCATTTTCCCTGAGATTGATCCGATAATGCCGCCAAGCACCGGTATCGGAATAATGGTCTGTCCAGCTGCCGTCGCCAAGCCAACGATGGCTGATTCGGCACACAGACACATGCCTAAATCAAAATACTCCTCGGAACTGATTTCCCCTGCCATGTACTCATTGGTCAGCGTAGCCAAGCCTTTGCCAGCGCTGACCACAGCCGCAGCGAAGGGTGCAGCCATGCCAGCATAGTTGGTCAGGCCATAAATTGCACCACCAGTGATAGCACCAGCACCAAAGCCTTTGGCTCCTGCAAAACCTACATCCTTCCAGTCGTCGGCTGTGAATTCACCCCGGAAGACATTCTTACCTTCCCGAGCTTTGGTATATAGTGCCATCCCGGTGGTGATTACTCCGCTAACAGCACCGGCCACTGCGGCAGCTTGGGCAGCCCCAGCCCAAGATGGACCGTGATCTAACTCGATCTGCTCTTTGTGATCCGAGTTTATGTCATCAAGTTCAGCTTCATGAGCATCAAGCGTGTCATGCGCCACTCCCAACTGAACCTCTGAATAGGTGGATATACTGGGAGTAACAGCCTCTTCAAATTTCTTCCCGGTTAGCTCCTCTATCTTGCTGACCCACTCCCTGATCGCTCTTTGGCTTTTTTCATTAAGCTCAGTTTCCCCCCCATTAAGCACCCGCATGACAGTTTCGTATTTGTCAGATGGAAACATCAGGCCACTATCTTCGGCCATATCAGGGTATTTCTCTAGGTGCTCGACAAATGCACGCAACCCTTGAGATATGTTACCGTAGAACTTCGATTGAAATGCCTGATTATCAATAAAGAAGTCCGCAGCACCAGTGCGCGTGGTTCCCTCAAATGTGGCAACAGGATCGTTCCCACCAATAATGGAATAGGCATTGCGAATCTGAACCTCGACTATCTCCGCAAATTCACCATGCTTTGATCCCTCGGAGCCTAGAATTCTTGAGGGATCTTCTAACCATGCTCGGGCACCATCAACTTGTTCAAGAGCTTTTTCTAACAAGAGTTCTTGAGCATTCAGTGCGGCGTCTTTTGATGCCTCACGTACCTCGTTAAGGTGCTGTACCGCTACCCCAATAATCTGGTCACGAACGACACTGTTTCTAGAAGCCATATCAGCTTACATCCACCTTCTTGTTCAGCAACTCGGAGAGTGAGTGAACATGATTAATCAGTGCTGCGATACTTTGGCGCATTTCCAGATTGAACTGGTTGTAGTCTACCGGTGCATCCTGCTTCAGCTTGGTTAGCATCTCACGCATACCCTTGGTGTGTTGATCAGTCTGCTCCAGCATTCGGTCAATTTCTAGGGTGGCTGACCGGGTTGTTCGTATATGAACCTCCAGCTCTTTACGAGCGGCAGTGGCTTGATCTGCGATTTTGCCGTTCTTGCTTCGGGCAAACAAACCAGCACCCACAATAGCAGTACCGCCAATTGCCCAGCCCACCGGGCCGGCCAGTGCCAGCAAAGCCTTACCGCCGGCCACACCCGCGCCACCTTTGGCCAAAGCTCCACCACCCAGCCACGCCAAAGCCGCTTTAGAGGCTGCGGCACCAGACAAAGTAGAAATGGCGGTTCCAGTTGATGCGGTACCAAACGTGGTAGCCACTGCCATGGCCGCAGTAGGAGCAAAAGCTGCGGTACCGACCCCTGCTGCTACACCGATCGCAGCGCCGCCACCGGCCTTGACTTGAGCCTCTTTAGCAGCAAGCTCTAACTCATGCAGGATACTGTTGAAAACTGTGAACTCGGCTTTGTACTCCGCAAAACTCTTGTCGAAATCCTTGGGGGTGTTGGCTAGACTGTTGACGTACGCCTCGACCTCTGGGATCAGCTCCAAGCTTGTAGATTGCCTCAGCTTGAAAAGTTCCTCCGCTTTGACCTGCGCTCTTTCGCAAAGATCAGTGTAGTCAGCCTGCGCTTTTTCAAGCGCCCTCAATGCTTCCTTCTTAACACCAGTTTTGAACATTTGACGACTCCTTACGAACTATTGCTGTGGTAGCACATAACGAGCCTGTCGGATTAGACATTTTGAAATCAAAATTCCCAGCATCGACAGCCCCTGCTTCATTCTGTTAATTGTGACCTGCTCATATCAGTGAACTTTGCCACTCATTCAAACAGCCGATACTCATCAGTTCAGGCTATCACAGTCACCATTTGGTGGATTATGATTTAGCTCAATGCCTTTGTTGCCCCTGTGTCGCAATCTTCTCAAGGTTATGTACCATACAATACATCATCCACTGCGCGTTCACCTTGGATTTACCCCTCAAGGTAAACCGATTCAAGCCTTTGTTGCTTTCCAGGTTGCCGAACACCGGCTCGACTGTTCCCAAGCGCTGACTGTATATATGGCGGCCCATTGGGCTGTCGATCTTCTGCTTCATCTTCTCGATAAAACTGGACAGGAGTTTGCGCTCACCCAGTGTAAAGCTCACTTGTTGTCCATCTTGTTGATTGGGTCTACGCAGGCACTGATGTTTTAGAGAGCAGTCTCGACAGTGTTGGCGGTAAACCTGGAAGCTGATGGTTTCTTGCTCGCCAATCAGGCCCTTGAAGCGTTTCCACATCGGCTGGCCAACCGGGCAACGGCAGGTTTCCGTCAGCGGATCATAATTAAACTCAGCGGGTGTGAAACGTTGTGCTACCTGGCCACCACGTTCTTTACGTCGCTGTGCCTGGGCTTTATTGAAGGTTACAGATTCAGCAAAGCGTGGATCGCATTTACGGAACTGGTTATCGGCAATGTAGCCATCGATACCCAAGTGATAGATCAGCTTTATATTGGCACTATCGGGATCAGTGATATTGCCCTTTATCGGTGTACCACGCTGACCGAGCCGTTCAGGCGCGGTCGCTAAGTGCTTTTTTATCTTGGCAGAGACCTTTTCCAATTTCTCAATCTGAGCCTGCTCACGGGCGAGGATTTCAGGCGGTTGATCCTGATGGTCCCCTTGCTGATGCACGGTCAGCATACGTGAAACTGCACGGTCTATCTTGGCCTGTTTACGGTTTAATTCAGCACGTGTACCGCTCCATTCTTTGGCGGCATTAGAGGGTAGCTTACAGCCATCAATGGCAAACATCTCCCGACCAATCAGGTTGAGCCCATCACACACCATCAGCACATGCGTAAACAACGGCGCGATCACTTCATCCATACGGGAGATAAACTCTGCAATCGTGCTGTGATGCGGTTGGCTGTCAGCCGACAGAGCCATGAAAATCACGTTCTCACGACACGCCTGCGCAATCTTGCGGCTACTAGTGATGCCTCGGGAGTAAGCGAATAACACCACCTTCAGCAGAATTGCCGGATCATAAGCCGGAGCACCGTTGACGTCATTGCGATAGCGGGATTCAAACACGCTGAGATCGAGATCATTATCCACGACGTGGTTCAGCGTATATTCAAAGGTGCCGGGTTGGATTTGATCCGCAAAACGCAGCGGAATCATCTTGGTCTGGTTGTAATCGTAGTGCTTGTACCGTGCCATCCTTGCCACCTCTGATCTCGAAGTCGATTCATTGATCTTAGCCGATCACTGTGCCACCCGCCAAGGGCTGGAGGACTTATCCGACAGTCTCAACGCCCGCGTTCAACAGCGTAGTGGAACTACGTCTGTTGCAACCGTTTGTTATGCCCGCTCCGCTTCATGTCAGGTTCGCTTTTTGAGAGACGAGTAAACCTTGCTTTTTTCCCGCTTGCCTACGGCAAGCACATACACAAGCAGCTCATCGTCCATAACCTCATAGGCTAACCGGTAACCAGCAGAGCGCAGTTTAATTTTATACACGGATTCATAGCCACTTAATTTATCAGCAGCCACTCTGGGATTTTCCAATCGCTCCGCCAACTTTTTCTTGAACTGGCTCTTTATTGGGGCACCAAGCTTTTCCCACTCTTTCAGCGCAGCCGGAAGAAAGCGCAGGTTATAAGTCATCCAACGACACCGCTATAGCTTGATCTTTGTCGCCACGACGCTCCTCAACAAGCTGCGCCAGTTCATAGTCGTCGACCATATCCATCAGAGCCTCGTAGGTCTCCGCTGGAACCAGGTAAGCCGCTGGCTTGTTGTGATTCAGCACTGCTATGGGTGAACCACTCGCCTGAGACAGTAAGGCTGAAGGGTTTTTCTTTAACTCTGAAATACTTACAGAAAAATCCGCTAATACCTGACGCATAAAAAACCCTATTCAGCTCTAAATTATGGTCATATATTAGCTCATATTATTGCCGGGCGCTACGAGCTTGTAGGCATACGCACGCCTAAACGGCGAGCAACTTGTTGTGAGTCCAACGGCCGTAGGCCGCGATGTTTAAGGCACTTGTATGGTTAATTTGCTCCATTTCTGGGTAAAGTGAGGCCCATCATTGTCGTCAACCCCATCAACATCCGGCGCTATGCCCAGGCTATTGGTGTTTTTGCCAAAACGGATAAGCTGGACGCTGCTGTTATTGCGCGTTTTGCTGGGTAATCCTCCATCAATCGGGTACTGCATGTGTTGTTGAAAGAGATCGATCAACTCACACAGAAGATTGACCAACTGGTTGCGCAAGTTAAACACTGGCGGGTTAAATCTGAAATCCTCACCAGTGTACCAGGGGTCGGCAAAGTCCTGGCGTATACGTTACTCAGTGAGCTACCCGAACTCGGTACGCTCAATCGAAAAGAGATCGCCGCGTTGGTTGGTGTAGCCCCTATGAACCGCGAAAGTGGCAACTATCGAGGCAAGCGAACCATACGGGGTGGCCGCCCACGCATTCGCACTGTAATGTTCATGGCCATGATGTCTGCCATTCAATGTAACCCAGTATTCAAACGTTACTACACTTGCTTGAAGGCTTCAGGAAAGCTGCACAAGGTTGCTTTGATTGCCTGCATGCGAAAGCTGATCGTTATCCTCAATACGATGGTCAAAAACGAGGAACGATGGTGCTCAAAAAGTGCATAAATATATTGACTGGTGACCACAGTCACTTGTTATGCGACAGTTTGGTGACGCTTGAGCCGACTTTCCACGCTCGCCCCTTGACGACTTTCGAAGATAATCATTGCTGCCTATAGCGTAGCGCATTGAGCAGCAGCGAAAATGCCGGCGACGAATGGCGGCGGCTTGGGTAATAAAGGTGATAGGGTTCGAAGGTCTTGCGCCACTGACCAAGCACTTCGACCAGCTCCCCGGATTCCAGCTCTTTCTCAAAGTACGCCTGCGGCAGGTAGGCTAAACCAAGCCCGGCCAGCGCGGCGTCGCGAACAGACGCGATGCTATTGGTGATCAATGGACCTTCCACTTTTACTCGCATTTCCTTCCCTGACTCTACAAACAACCAAGAAAATTGCTCGCCGTGCGTGGGCAGACGGAGATTGATGCAGGAATGTTCTGTGAGGTCGTGCGGGTGCTTCGGTTGCGGTCTACGCTCAAAGTAAGCGGGAGCACCGACCACCGCCATCGGGTGCGGACCACTGATCGGTACCGCGATCATGTCCTTCTCCACCAGACCACCGCGACGAACGCCGGCATCGAAACGGCCGCTGACAATATCCGTGAGGCCATAGTCGACGGCCAGTTCCACCCGGATATCCGGATACTCAAGAAGGAAACGCTCAATTGCCGGCAACAGCACACGGTGCACCGCATACTCGTCGGCCGTCAGGCGGACCGTCCCGGCGGGCTTATCCCGTAATGCGGTTATCTCTTCAAGGCCCGACTCAATCTGGCGCATGGACGGGGCCACCAGCGCGAATAGCCGATCACCGGCTGCAGTCATCGAGACACTGCGCGTCGTGCGCGAGAACAAGCGCAACCCAAGACGCTCCTCCAGACCCCGGATGATCTGGCTCAACGCCGATTGTGAAACCCCCAGTCGCGCGGCGGCCCGGGTAAAGCTGGCCTCTTCAGCGACCGCGAGGAAAGCCATCAAATCTTGCAGCTGACGCCCCTTCATTCATAAATCCTGCTAATAATGGCATCCTTATTTTGCCGTATTATCAAATAGCCTGCCAGTGCCTACGATGTACTCACGCTGGCATTTGCCAAGCGTCTAACGTCCAAACACCACCCTTTTCAGGAGGATCCACCCATGAATAACGTCATTGAAACCGTTAACATCCAAAACCCGGGCATGGCGTGGCACATCGCAGCAGACATCCACTTCCCGCCGGGCTTTGACAAGCACCAAACCTACCCGGCGATCATCAGTGCGCACCCCATTGGCAGCTGCAAGGAGCAGACCTCCGGCAATGTCTACGGCGCCGCGCTTGCCAGTGAAGGCTTCATAGTGATCGCCTTCGATGCCAGCTACCAGGGGGCCAGCGGCGGCGAGCCCCGCCTTACCGAGGACCCGGGCCAGCGCGTGGAGGATTTTCGCCAAGTCATCGACTATCTGGTGACCTTGCCCTATGTGGATGCCGACCGTATCGGCGTGCTCGGCGTCTGCGGTGGCAGCGGATACGCCATCAGCACCGCCAAATCCGAGCGCCGGCTCAAAGCCGTGGTCTCCATCACCGGCGCCAACTTCGGGCGCATCAGTCGCGAAGGCTTTGCCGGTTACGATCCGCTTGGGACGCTGGAAGCCATGGCTAGTCAGCGCACCGCCGAGGCTCGTGGCGGCAAAGCGCAGGTGGACGACGTACTTCCGCCCAGCGTGGAGGGCGCAAAAAAGGCCGGTGTTACCGACATTGATGTGCTTGAGGCTACCGACTACTACAAGACACCTCGCGGCCAGGCCCCACAAGGTAAGACCAGCTTCCTGTTCTCGCGCCGGGCTGCGGCAGTCGACTGGGATGCCTTCCACCTCGCCGAGGTGTTGCTGACCCAGCCGTTACTGGTAGTGATAGGCGACAAGCCCGGCGGCTTCGGAGCCTATCGCGATGGCCTGGAGATCTACGGCCGGGCGGCATCAAAAGACAAGGAACTGCTGGTACTGCCGAATACTTCGCACTATGACTTGTACGACCAGCCTGAGGCCACCACGAAGGCACTCGAAAAAGTCGTTCCGTTTTTCCAAAAACACCTGTCTGCCTGATTGCAATGCCTGCGTCCGCCGCCATTATGGCGGCGGACGCAGGAAGCAGATTAACGAAACCCATCGCGGGTCATTTAGCTATCTCTTTTGCAGCGACAATTGCCGCCAGCCAGCCGATCCTGCGAAATATTGCGAGTGCGCATAACGCTCGCAACACCGGACAATTTGCAGCGAAGCGAAAAATTGTTCCGTGTGCTTGCGTTTGTTAAGCCATCTGCCGCCAATGAGTGACATCTTGAATCTCGGCTAAATCGTCCTGCTCTGCTTGTTGTGTCTTGTAAAGGTCCCATCTGATTTGCAGGTTGAGCCAAAAGTCGGCCGAAACACCAAAGAACAGGCCCAAACGAAGCGCAGTACTGGGCGTGATACCACGCTTCTGATTAACCAGTTCATTAACCCTTTGGTAAGGAACATGAATGGCATCTGCCAGTTCGCGCTGTGTAATTTGCATCGGGTGCAAAAACTCTTCTAGAAGCATTTCACCAGGATGGATCGGCTGTCTATGTGTAGGAATACGGATCATATTTTACCTCTAGTGGTAATCGGTTAGCTCTACTTCGTCGGGGCCAGCTTCAGTCCACTTAAAGCAGATCCTATATTGATCGTTCACTCGAATACTGTGCTGCCCTTTTCTATCGCCAGACAAAGCTTCCAACCTGTTACCCGGAGGAACTTTCAGCTCATCACGATGGACAACAGAGTCCAATAATTCGAGCTTTCTTACAGCAATTCTCCACAAAGACTGTGGGCATAATTTTCGGGCTGCCTTGGAGGCCACTCCATTGAAGATATCTTCGGTGCCCTTATCTTTGAAATGAATAATCATGATAGAACGGTAGCACGGCTTCCATGCTACGTCAATTTCGATTGTGAGCGAACAGGCTTAACGTCCGGCTCATTTGCGCCGCTTTGTGGCGTCAAATGGAGCCACTTGTTAGAAGTAAATTTACAGTTTTTTCTGCAACCAAGTAGTACTAATGTACCTCCCATCTTTCACTCCGTACTCATCAAATGTGCCAACTTCAATGAAACCAAACTTTTTATGGAATGCAAGCGAGGCTACATTAGGCAACGCTACTCCTGCTATTGCTCTGTGAAGTCCAAAAATCTCCAGCGATACAAACAGAGAGTTATACAAATGCGTCCCAACACCTACCGACTTTGACTTGGGTGAAATATATACACTGACCTCAACTGTTTCATTGTATGCAGCTTCAGGCCTATATTTTTGTGAACAACAAAACCCTAATACTTCATTATCATTCACCGCCACAAACATTTGACATGGTGTTTCTTGACTGAATGAAAGTAGCCACGATTTCCTATCACTTAATGGAACAGGAGATGGCTCAAAATAACGAGCATCGCTATTAAGTATATAGTGATTGAGTATTTCTGTTATTTCACTAAAGTCGTCTTCAACCACATGGCGAACATTCATGCTTACTCCTTTGTTTCGTACTGCAATTCTAACGCCCGCGTAATAGGCGCGAGCTTGCGAGCGTCCTAATTGACGCGATTGTTAGATTTTTCCTGGCCCAGAGCTAGGCCAGAGTAAATTGCAAAACAGACAACAATAAGTGAAAACCCTGCAAGAACCTGAAAAACAGAAAGTAGCTGGAGGATAGGATTTGATGGGCTTATATCGCCATAGCCAAGAGTGGTTATAGTGACGCCACTAAAATAGATCGCTTCAAATATTGTCGAAAACTGGTAGCAATCCTTAAAGTAATAGGACGGTGCTAAATAGTACAAGGTAGCAAAATTTATAATTAGCTCAATGTAGCTATTAAATGAAAGTCTTAGTCTCTGTCCATATTTAAGGTCACTCGAAGGCTTATCTCCATCGAGTTTTTGAACCGCGTCATCCAGAAATGATTTAAATATCTCTACAGCTCTTGAAATAAGAAAAATCCACGATAAGAAAATGACCAGCCCACCAAACACATATTTGGCAAAATCATGCGCATAATACCCGCCATCAAAAAAATAGTGCCCTATGGGTACTAAAATCGCTGCCCCCACACACCAGCTGATAGACATCAGAAGATAACGCCTATTATATTCGCGCAGTGCATCAGATAGGTCGCTGGGTTTGCCAGTTTTTTCTATAAGTTCGAGCTTCTTCTTTTCTGCATATTTATATGTTGGGGATATTAGCCACCACAACTTTCTTGTTTTTTCCTTCTTCATGTGATCCCCATGGTTTAAAACCTACGATAAATCTAACGCCTTGCTCACCGGAAAATTAGGAGCGCAGCGAGTAATTTTTCCGAGTGCAGCAATTTGTTATGACTAGAAACGGTTACGTTCCAGCCAACTAATAAAATCCGGGGCATCCTCTGTGAACCGGTTTGTCTCATGATCCCACAAAAAAATTGCTGGAGACTCGCCGACAGACCAGCAGAAAAGGTCACCGCAACCATTGCTAGCAAAAGCGATATAAGCTCGGCTCTTTACGTAAATCTGATTTTCTAGCAGTTCTTGAGGAGCGAGAATTTCAGCGCTAAACCTCAGATCGTTTAAACCGCCCAATCTAACAAAATCACGATACCAACCTTTGAGCTCTGCTTTCAGAGCCAGCTCTACCTGATCCATTTCGCTTTCTGGTGGAATCGGCTCATCGAGCCGATACTTTTCGTTTTTGGCCAAGATACTCTCAATCTGATGCATAGCTTTAGTCATAACGCCTGCTATAAGCGGCCGAGTGCAACGAGGTCCGGCGCGCGCAGCGCGCGTACTTAATAGCTTGGTTAGGCATCAGCCTGCCTAAGTTTAGACCAAGTTCGATAACCAAAATAAATTACGGCTATACCAGGGAGTGATGTGACAATTTTCGCGCCCTGTATTTCTATCTCAATTACTCCAGATGCACCTATTAGTAATAAGAATAGGCCAGAAATTATTAAGAGGAACGACAATGTTTTTGAGGTTTGATAGTGCGCCCACCCCAATAAAGATTCTTTTGGAAGACTTTCTCTTACAAACTTTTTAGCCGCCCCTATTTTTCCGTATATCACGCCTAACAGAAACCCTGCTAGAAATAGAAATAAGACACCTCCAAATACAACTACATAGCCGCCCACAATTGGTGCAGCAATAAGGAATTGACTGTCTTGCTGTAAAATAGATAGGTTGATACCCGGATTTTTTAACTGTTGGTTTATGTTCAAAAATTGGTCACTATTCGATGGAAGCGGCCTTCCTATAAACGGGTTTTCTACTCCTGTAAACTCAGGGCCGGAGGAATTTGAGGGTTGTGAAGGGCTGTTTTCTTTCATCTATTATTCCTCCTTTCGATTGATGCATAACGCTCAAAGCAGGCGCGCCGCTTTTTGGCGTCGCCCTGCCTTTGCTTGTTAAATTTTGACCAACTTTTGCACACCATTACCCGTCCTTGCGTTGTTGAGAGTCACAAATCCGGAGCCGTCGTTAAAAGCATAAAATACAGAATTTTCGTGCAAGACTTGTTTCAACTTCTCAAGTTCGGCGGGATCGCTAGGCTCAACTATCCAGATACCTGCGGTTACGTAAGCTGGATTAGTTCGATCTATGGTGCAGCAATACTCAAAGTCGGTAAGCGCAGAAAGTAGTGGTCTTAGACCACCAATTAATGTATCCGATTTAGCCAATTTGGCCTCAAGGGATATTACCATTGCCATTTTTGAATAATCGAGATCGTCAGAATCCAGATCTGAGCTGTTGGAGTAGGTAATAATGTATTGCCCATCGGGAAAGTAAGTAGGGGAACCTTCCATCACCGTAGCCAATGCCTTCGGGCTTGAAAATTGAAACTCCAAATCTTGAACGTTACTCATCAGAGAAACAGATGTAAGCACAATGCCAGTCGCAGAAATTAGCCATTTTCTCAGACTTTCCTTATTCGGAAATTTCTTCTCATTCATTGCACGAATCTCTCCGAGAAATTTAACGCGGAAATAAACCGCGTGTGCTGCGCAGCAGTGCACGTCGGTTTAATTGATTGGTTAAAGGTTTCTGCGGGGATACAAATGGTATTCATGGTGACCAACCCGCTCAAATATCACCTCATCGCCAGGCTTCAGCTCATGAGCTTCGAAAAAGCGTCGAGTTAAAGGGCCTCGCACTCTAAAAAATTTTTTTGCTCCATCAATGTCAGCTTTAACGGGCTCACAAACACCAATGTAAAGAGTGGCCTCCTCTGCTGACTCTACTTTGTTCGAACCACCGATAAGCTCCGGTGGAAAAAAATCCATAATTTCCGTAAGAAGAATATAGTTGTTCTTAAAACTGTTTTCGTTGAGCTTTACCGACCTGTACTTCAACTTCTTTTTCTCCCTGACCTTTAACGCTTGGCTCTGGGGCTGCGGAGCGCAGCGTAATGCAGTCCCTAGCAGCCATTTGATACTCATTGAGCCTTCTCCCCAGCTTAGCCAGATTGGCTAAGCTGGAAGGCGACGAAACCAAAAAGGAGAAGACCCAATGAAATTTTATACTACACAACATCCGTACTATTGTGGAATAGATTTGCATGCACGGTCTTTGTACGTGTGCATTCTGGATGAAACCGATGAAACCATCCTGCACCGCGAAATCAAAGCACGACCAGAACCCTTGCTGGATTTATTAACCCCCTACATCGGCAACATTGTTGTGGGTGTTGAATGCATGCACTGCTGGTACTGGGTTAGTGATTTCTGTACCCAACACGGTATCGATTTCATTCTTGGCCATGCTTTATATATGAAAGCTATCCATGGTGGTAAAGCCAAAAATGATCGCATTGACTCCTATAAAATCGCTCACCTTATCCGTGGCGGCAACTTCCCGATGGCCTATGTGTATCCACCCGAGATGCGTGCAGCGCGTGACTTACTCCGTCGTCGTACCCGTATTGTGCGTCATGGTGCCGATTTAAAAGCGCATGTGAAAAACACCACCAGTCAGTACAACTTACCACCCAATAACCTGGATCTAAAATACCCTTGCGCTCGGGAAGCGATGCGAGATTGCTTTGATGATGCGTTCGTACAGCGCAATGTGGATCTGGACTTAAACATCATCGCGTTTTATCGCCATGAACTCAGCTCTATCGAGTGCTTTATTGAAAAGCATGCCAAACATCATAATGGCCGCGATTACCACATCCTGACCAGCTTTCCCGGCATTGGCCGTATTTTAGCGCTGACGATTCTGTACGAAGTCGGTGACATTGGTCGTTTTAACACGGTGCAGGACTTTGCTTCGTATAGTCGGCTCATCAAGTGTAAAGCGGAGTCAGCTGGTAAAAGTTACGGCACTCAGGGCAATAAAATTGGCAATGCGCATCTCAAGTGGGCCTTTGGTGAAATTGCCGTGCTGTACCTGCGTGGTAACGACAAAGCAAAAGCCTACTTACTGAAACTACAAAAGCGCATGAGCAAAGCCAAAGCGCTCTCGGCATTGGCACATAAAATTGGGCGCTGCGTGTACTACATGCTGAAAAATCAAAAGGTGTTCGATGAAAAACGTTTCCTGACCGGTGAAGTCGCGGGGCAAGGTGAGCTGAACGTCTAACTGGAACACCCTGGCTGATGCCCAAATGAAGGCTGGGTAGCCCGTAGCAATAAGCTGAAACACCCACCTTCTGGCACACGGCCGTAGCCAGAGCGCTTTGATTAGACACCTTGTCGCCGCGCACCCCTATCAGCAAGATGGTTTGCACCTGTGCTGAGCCTGAAACTAACTGGCTTGAAGCCCGACGCCTTGAATAGTGCCAGCAACAGGTTAACCGATGAATGTCTGGTGCCCCTGCTGTCAGCAAGGAGGCTGAAATCAGCAGGCACTCATTGAGCATGAGATAAGAGAGCCCCGATATGTGTTTGTTGTAGGCTATCGCCTGGCAACAATAATGACAGATGAAGCAGTCTATCTTGCTGATGGACAACAGACTGGCCGCTACCGCGGCCAGGAGAGCGGTTTTACCTATTGACTCCCGAGAGGCTCATATGTGTTATGTGTGGATGTCAGCATAGCTCTTTAGGTACTCCTTGGCTGAACCAAACGTAGGCATCATGGCCTTCTGATTCTCTTGAGACCATATAGGTAAGCGCCACTGGTGATCCTGCTTCAGAACAAAAGAAAATGGTAGAAACGTCCCATTTTCCTGATGGTAAATAACGTGCAGCTTCTGAACCGACGGTATGTACTCCTCAGAGACAATCTTTGCCGCCCCGTCCTCTTCTACACTGAACCAAATCCCGCCGTATTTTTCTTCCATGCTCACAGCTCACCTACACATAACGCCGCCAGCACGCGCGGCTTTGTAGTGAAGGCGAAGCCGCAACGAAAAAAACGTCGCCGTGGCTGGCCTTGTTAAATTTTTATAGCGCCATATGCAACAGTGGATAAGACTTGCCCTGACCATCGACTGGTGAGCGGCCTGTTACTTTAAAGCCAATATGCTGGTAGAAACCTAGCGCCTGCTCATTCTGCTCGTTTACATCGACCTTTGATGCTCCCTGCTCGTTGATAGCATGAGACGCTAACATGGCACCAATGCCTTTTCCGCGTGCATCAGGTGAGATGAACAACATTTCAATATTACCGTCATGTACGCCGCAGAATCCCTGTATTTCACCATTGCCGTTTTTAGCGCACCTTAAATCAACAGCGGCAAAGTACTGTTCCAGAATTAACGGCTTTAACTCCTGTAGATCATCTTCAGCTAAAAAGTCGTGGGTTGCTCTGACCGATGCCTCCCAGATTTCTATCAGCTTAAGATGATCTGCTTTTTCTGCGATCTCGATATTCATCACTAAACCTGATTGAAAATTTAACGTTTGCAGCATGCGCACCTATGGAATGGAGCCGAAGGCGCAATGTAATGGGTGTCGCCGTGCCTGCACTGGTTAGGCATATTTAACTTAATGGCCACAGAAAAGAGCCAAGATTTCTATTTTCAGACATTGCCACCAAAAAGCCTTTCGAGAATTTTTTTGTGTGCTGGACCCGATAGCTTGGGATTATATTGCTCCCAGCGTCTTTCATCGAACTTGGCTGTGGCATCAATGACTGGCGCCATTGACTCTGCACGTTCTTCTGCGGGGTATACTCGATTCATTGCAAGCCGCAAGGCATCAGAGCTTCGATCTTCGTCTAGCGAACCATCTGTATTAACTGTCAGTCGCATATTGTCTATTCGAATTACTTGCTCGGGCTTTCTTTCCTTCAGTGTGTAAAGCGCCATTGCTATATGAATATTGCTGCCAGCGAATTTTTTTAGACTTGGCTCATTTCGAGAAAAAAATCCTTCAAAGGCTTTCTGTGAAATGTGCTCAACACTGTCATCCGAATGCACTATGAAGACTCGGTATCCTATGCTCATTTTGATCTCCTCTGTGCCTAACGCCCGCAATAAGCGGCCGAGTGAAACGAGGTCCGGCGACCGCAGGGAGCGCACTTAATTGCTTGGTTATGCATTTAATCTGCCTTATTGCCGGGTTTACTTTGTACGGCCGCTTTGAAGGCATTGAACACTTCATTAAGCTTTTCAGTATTACCTTCTGAAGCTTCCTGCCTCATAATAGCAAGGTACTCACCGAAATCAGTGCCTTTCATCTGCTCAAGAATTTTGTCTGCCTCGTCTTTACTTGATAAAGCCTCTGGCATCCGTTCGATTTTTGCCAATCTTATATAGAGCTTTGTGGCTAACAGCCTACATGAGCTTACGAATGTTCTCTTAACAACCTCAGGCTCTCTTGACCCCATGCTACTCCGAGAGAGCTTAGCAAATTCTGAGACTTGATCGATCGTAGGGTCGGAATCAAACAGCACATCGAAACCTCGACCCTTCTTATCGAAATGAGCAGCACGATTTCGTATTTTTTGGACAAACCTAAGCGCTCTTCCTTCATCGTCGCTAATAAGCCCTAATGACATACAAAGAATTATCTTGGAGTCAAAGTCTCCAGCAGGTTTATTCAGTTCCGTCAATTTTTGTCCGAGCTTATCAGAAACACAAATCGCACGCACCAGAAGCCCAAGGATCTCTTCTAAATATGCTGCGAGAATTAATATAGCCCCGCGATCCGACTCTTTCTCGACAAGTTCAGTTACTTTTTTTGCTAGCCCAAGGAACTCCGCGCCCGGAACCTTTTCCTTTATTTTTTCGGTCACGTCGACTCCTCATGCATAACGCCAATGTTCAGCGGCCGGTTTGGAGGCGCACCGCGCCGGAAAACCGGTCCGGTGGAGGCCCGCCAGGGCCGGAACGAACTGCAACTACTTGTTATGTTTTCTGATTAAATCACCAGTAACTTTACTATGCCATTCTTCGTGACAGCTCCTACAGAGCATAGAAGTGGGCCACTGGTCTGCATCCTCAAAAAGCTTTATTGGAGCCCAATGATGCTTTTCCAAAAGCTCCAATTTGCCACACCTCTCACAAGGCGCTTTTTCGCGAAGAGGCATTTCAATGATCTCGTCGTCAGCACCCAAGACTTTTTTCGCTTTTGCTTTCTTTTCAAATAATCTGGTTCTCGCATTACAGTGCTGACAAACATAGGGATACCGCTCTCTTCCAGCAGAATCCACCATCTTTCTTAATGTCCAATCAGGCCCCTTTCCACAATTTGGGCAAGGTTCATTTAGCTTTTCTCGATGATTAAACATTTCATTACTTCAACATAACGCCTGTAACACTTGGCCGAAAAAGCGTAGATTTTTTGGATCAAGTGCTTACGCTTGTTATATTTATTTCCAAAGCACCTCTGGAATAAAGATATTTTCTTTATCTGCGACATTATCAATATTGTTATTTATTGCTATATAATCATCTCTACTTCTCATTCTTGCCCACAATGATCTTAATTCATCATACTCCCTATCGGAAACATAGGGCTTAATAGCCATCATCCGTTGATTAAATGAAGCATTCATTTGAAATCCAGCGAAGTTCATCGACATTATATAAAAAGTACAAATAAACAGTATTACTAAATTTACTGCTATTGTTACATAAATCTTCCTAAATATAAAATTACGATTACCTCTATCACTTTCACCATTACGTTTTCTATTTACATACAATATAGTGAAAATAACAATAATACAAAAAACTATTGGTATACTGAGTAAATATGAACTTATAATAAATGAGTATTTTTCCCTTAAACCTAGAGCCGCTTCTTCATAAAGCCTCTTTGAAAATCCATTATAAATAACATCACCCGTCCATATAAAAAATTGCGCTGAGTAATTTAGAATTGGCTGAATAAATAAAATAACGAGCAATGACGCAATCACACTTGCATAGATGCTTTTTCTTATGTTTGGATCGTTGATCATTTTAAAATCTCAACTTAATATAACGCCGTGGTTTGGGGCCGGAACGAAGCGCCAGCGTAGTGGAGGTCCCAGCCGCGATAGCGGCGAACAACACCACTTTGTTATGTTTCATTTTCAGGATCCGTATCTACAACGGTAATTGACTTTGTATTATTAAGCAGCCTTTCGACCTCCTTAATACCGTAGCCTTTCATATGAACCACCTTGCTATCTCTTGTTGTTATTATCACTTCCCGGCTCGCTCTAGCGTCGATCCATGCAACAATTACCTTAGCAAGAGAATTCCAGGGCATGGACTCTGAAAACGCCTGTACAAATTCTGTAAACCCTGAAGCTTGTGGTTTGAAGGATAGTGCCGCCAATCCGTAATATTCGATACCAGCATCCTTCATAGCTTTATTAAATGAGGCATAGCTATGCTTAAATAGGTGAACGATGATTCCGTTTTCAAGCCCTGTTGTCATGATATTGCCTCCATGCCTAAGGAAACATAACGCTCCGCTAAAGGGCACCGCTCGCGGTGTCACTTTTCAGCGGCTTGTTAGCAGCTTCAGCACGCAAGCGCTCGACTAGCCAAACTTTAATAATGGATTGGCGAGTGACTCCTATTCGAGCAGCTTCGCGATCAAGCGACTCTACTACCCAAGCAGGAAAATCAACATTAATGCGCTTTGCTTCATGATTCACTCGACGTGCGGTTGTTACATCAAGATCGTCAATGATGTCCTCTACACACTCATCAAACTTTGAATCAAATTCTTTAGCTTTCATACAACTCTACCTCTCTATTGCGCGAACGTCTTACCGAAATAATCCGTATTTTTTCACCTCGGTAAGTGATCACAGCAGACCAGTGCTTATCATCTATAAGACCAATGACGAGGTAACGAGGTTCATCATCTGACTTAGCTTGAATCTCTAGTAAATCTTGGTCTTGCCACAAGACCTGTGCATCATGGAAATCAATTCCATGCTTGTAGAGGTTCGCTTGGCTTTTTTCATCATCAAATTCAAACATATTCACGAGTATAAATTATACCCTTTTTACTCATTTAGCAAGAAAGTGGGTATGATTCACTGCTAACGCCTAAGCACACCGGCGCGAGCTTGCGAGCGTCCGGCAGCCGACGGCTGCGTAGTGCTGCGTTTGGTTAGGTGTTTTCACGACTTCTCCACGGTGTTTTTCGGCCTGTGATGAGTTCGACAAGAAACCACACCACACACGCCATGAAACCTATAATTACTAAAAGCATTAGCGAGAAAACTACTTTGTAAAGAGCTGTCCAATCTAGCTGAGTTAGCCCAAAGGCCAACAACATGAGCGCAGCTGCTATAAACCAAAGGAGAATGCCCAACACAAAAGGTTTAGGTGCATTGTCTGGAATCATTCTGCTCATCCGATTAAGTGGGTCAAGCATTGCGTACACCTAACGCTTTGCTCACCGGAAAATAGCGAGCGCAGCGAGTAATTTTTCCGTGTGCAGCAATTTGTTATGCATTTCTACTTGAGACCGTAATATTTAAGTGCTGCCTCGGTAAGAACCTTTGTAGCCACTGAAACGCCTACGCTCCATGTACCTTCAGCCGCCTTTTTGAGATTAGAGCCTAGCCATTTCTTGGCTTGTTGACCAAAGGGCTCTTCAACGCTAGATGGCTCTTCCGTAGCAATAATTTCAGCTAATTCAGAAGCATCTTTTTCTGGGATGCCAGACTTAACGAGGTGTTCAATAAAAGACTGGCCGTCTCTTTCGTTGACTGCAACGGAAATTCTAGAACCAGAACCACCAGCTACTGCTGTTGAGACGTTTCCATAAATAATTTGTTGTGAGATCTGTTGAACTTGCTCAACATCTTTCTTTTCAGTTTTTGTGGTTCCAAATGCCACATGAACAGAACCAGGCACTGACCTCTCAAACTCAATAGTTAGTTCCAAAATACGGCTACGAACGGCCTGCTGTATTTCGTAGAACGACGTTGGGGAAATTAATCCGCTTACATCATTGCAGGCGTAACCTTTATAGATCTTCCCTTGAAGCAGCAGAATTAAATTTGATGCATCAATACCAAAATCCCCACCATCCGAGGTCTGTCTTCTAACCATTTCATCCACGGCAGCGATGCTTTCTCGAACTTCATACTTCGTCCAACTTTCGCCTGCGTGTTTTTCGATGAGGTAAGGCGGTATTTGAGCATTCTTGATACCAGAGCCAAATGGACCCGAAAAAGTACCTCGGTAGGTGACACCAACAATTCGGTAATCAGGAACATTCGCATCCATTGGATACCCTTCAGATTCATGTTTCACCCATTCTTCAAGAGTATCACTACCAAGCCTTGCAGCCAGTAAGCGTAACTTTAAAAGAATTGAACCAAGATCAGCTCCTTCTTGAACCACGGATTCTTGAATTTGTTGGAGAAGAGACAATTTAACCTCCATACTCATTATTGCATAACAATATTATTAGAAGGAAAGCTTCCGTATTTAAATGCGGAAACTTTCCTTCTTTCACATTTACCTGTCTTTATAACAGGATCGGGAACCCCCGTCACCTCTCGCTTATGCAAAAAAGATATAAAAACATGACTTAAAAATACGAAAAATTTCCTTGTGTTGGATATTATACGGAAATACACTGTATAAAAAAACAGTACGGCAAGCAAAAAGGAATTTTATGCGCCAGTCACCCTTCCTTCAGAGCGTTCACCAAGAGATGTTGCGTCGCCGTTACGCCAAGCGCACCATCGAAACTTATCTTCACTGGATCAGCGTCCTCGCAAGCTTCCGGTGGTACTTACGCCTGACGAAATCGCCCGTTTCTTCGTTGCATTGAGAGTAGAATATTATCTGCCGGCGGCGCTGATGTATGGCAGTGGTCTCAGGTTAATGGAAGCGGTTCGTCTGCGAGTTAAAGATATTGATTTCGATTACTGCTGTATTCGCGTTTGGAACGGCAAGGGTGGCAAACACCGTACTGTGACATTGGCGCCCGAGCTAAAGACTGATTTGCGCGCTCAAGTGACCAAAGTCGATAGCTATCTGCGGATCGATGTGAAAAAACCCGAATTTCAGGGAGTCTGGATGCCCCATACTCTGCGCCATAAATATCAAACAGCCAGTAAATCTCTGGATTGGCAGTATCTTTTTCCGTCGGCGCGTCTCAGTATTGACCCGGAAAGCGGCTTGACTCGACGCCATCACATTGATGAGACAGGGGTTCAGAAGGCTGTTCGCGTGGCCGCACGTGAGGCTGATATTAAAAAATCGGTCACGCCACACACCCTGAGGCACTCATTTGCAACGCATTTACTGGGTTCAGGTGCGGATATTCGTACTGTCCAGGACCAGTTGGGTCATACGGATGTAAAAACAACGCAGATTTATACTCATGTACTACAAATGGGCGGGAATGCCGTTCAGAGCCCATTTTCCCGCTTGAGTCAGGCGACCTAAAGCCTCCAGGCACGCTACCGCCCATAACGCAGCAAGTCGATTGCGGCATCCGAGGCAGCGTCAGAGCTGGGTGATGTCGTGACACTATACCCCCGAATATCAGAACTGCAAACCTTTCAGTAGCTGTAACGCAGTCGCGCATAGAGGTTGGAAGCGTCCTCAAACTGGCCAAAAAAGGTATGGCTCTTTTTGCCACCAAACAGATTTCCCCCTAGCGTCAATGTCCAATGATCATCAACACGATAGTTCACCGAAGGTCTGAGGTAATAATCACGATCACTGGGGGACCAGTAACTGAACAGCGAGAGTGTCAGATTGTCCTGGCGTAGCCGCTGTGTCAAACGCAAGGTCAGCAAATGGCGGTATTCATCAGGTCGATAGCGTCCGTCTGCAACGGGCCAGGTGGATTTCAATCCACTGTAGTCCTGTGTCCACTCCAGATAATATTGCACAGCAGCGTTAAAGTTTGGTCTTAACTCGCGATCATAGCCCAGCAAGAACCTCAGTTGATCATTGGGCAAGCCAGGATGATCGCCAGCCGAATCACTGCCTTCATACCAGGCCAGCTCAGCATTCGCGATGCCCCCCTTAAAAGGGGTACGCAGGCTGGCACCATAGACATCCAGGCGCGGAAAAAAAGCGTCACCTGTCGTCGTCATTCCCAGCGGCTGAGTCCAATACCCACGGTAGGCATATAACGCCCATTCAGTCGCTTCATGCGTACCATACAGGCGTGCCGCCCACTGACTCTCGCGTCCCCAGCGATCACGTGACTGTGGCCGGATACGTCCCTCGGGGGCCGCCATCTGTGTTCCGCTCATGGCTGAGAAATAGCTGAATCTGTCACCCCGGATATACCGGTCCGGCTGGAACTCTGGTGTCCACACCAGATCCAGATTAACCGATTCAGTAAAATAGCTGACCTTGGCACTGGTAGCCGGTGCTTTCAGATACTCGTCATCCCGCCCGGAAAAATAGGATTGCCAGTCTTTGGCAAACAGATCGTTCAGAAACAGCATGTCACCCGTTCCCCAGGTCAGCACTTGCTGCCCCAGACGGACATCCATATTCTGACCGACCTGAAAGTCGATCAGGGCTTCACGCAGGTCCAGGCGCTGCTTGTCTTCTACACCATCAGCGTAGAGATCAGTTTTCAGGCTCCAGCGCAGATCCCCCAGATAGTCACTCATCTCAACACGGGCACGCCCTTCTCCAAGGGTCATGTCGCGCCCCAACAAAGGATCACGATGAATACGTCCACCGGCAGCCATCTCGTAAAAGCCATGTACGACGAATCCCGAAGAGGACTCCTCTTCTGCCCAGGGATCGCCCCAATCGTCTGCGGCCACCTGTGAAAGAGAGACACAGGCACACGCCGTCGCAAGCCAGCCGTACCACCGCATTACTGCGGTCTCCTCAGCCAGTCACGTGGCTGGCGTCGCAGCGAGCGTTCGCTGAACACCTCGACTGGCAAACCCAGGTTATAGGCAACAAACCCAAACTCCATTACTGTTTGACCACCGCTGCGCAAATCCTGAACACGACTGCGCATCACGGTTGGAAAGCCCTCAACATCCTGAATATCGAGCGCTTCGACAGTACGATAGACCGCCCCGGAAGCATCCATATACTCAATTTTTTCTGGCAAAAAATGCTGCTTGTTGATATTCACCCGATAGTGGTGAAAGTCGGCGGTAGAGGTATCTTTAGGATGGCTTTCAATCAGGTAGTGCGTATCCGTGGTTTCCAGAAGGACATGCGTATCCTCACCGGGATGCCGACCGGAAACATCTTCATAAAAAAAGTGTGAGCCCACAAAGCTGGTACGTTTGTCTCCAGCCGAGATACGCCGCACCAGATCCAGGCTGGGCAGGTAGAGCCAACGGTCATCATCCCGCGCCACATTTTTAGTCACCATGAACACTGTATCCCGCACATCCGCAGGACGGCTAAAGGCGACATAAAAATGTTGCCGTCCACCCGGTTCTTCATTCAAGCGCAGGATCGTGAACTGGCGCTGCTGCTCTCGCCCCTGGCCATCGGTAATAGTCATGCGTACTTCGCTGCGTCCATCATTACCGGGATAGTAACTGGCCAGATTGGCGCGTTCGACTATCGCATCGACGTCAGTCAGATCTGCAGCCAGCACGGACATGCTCATCAAGGCCGTCAGGGTTGCCGTTGCCATGTTACGGAGTAAGGATTGCATTTTAAGCCTCCTGTTGACCGCCAAACAGGCGGTCCTTGTCTTTTATTTGCTGAATCACCGCCGGTAGAATCACAATCGTGACCAACGCGGAAACTGCCATAATCGTTGCCAGGAAAAAGCCGACCGTTATGTAGGGTACCAGCGGTGCCAGCAGCAAGGGTGTAAAGCCGATGGCTATCACGATAGCATTACGGCTGATCGCACGTGATGGCCCTTTATACACCTCATCCACCGTTGCAGGCCAACTCCCGGTTGCACGGTAAATGGCTCTCGCACGCTCCAGAAAGTGGATGGCAAAATCCACCGACAGTCCCAGGGTTAATGCCGATAACACCGCAATCGGCATATCGTAGTCCTTGCCAATCCAGCCAATCAGGCCATAAATAAACAAAATGGTGATACTGAGTGGCAGCATGGCTAACAGCCCGATCTTGATTGAACGGAACAGCACAATCATCATAACCAGCACCATCAGAAAGGCGCCCATCAGACTGTTGAGCATGCCGTTGACCATCTGCTCCTGCCACACCACATTAATATAGGACATGCCTGCCCAGTGCGCGCTGACACCATCCGGTAAAGGGTGCTCCGCCATATAATCGGCCACCTGTTGCATCACCCGACTGACATCCTGATTATCGCCACTGCTCAACTGGAACCACAGAAGGCTGGAAAGATAATCCGGTGTAACCATTTTCCAGAGATCATCCGGGCGATGTGATGACTGAAAGCTCAGCAATGTTTGTGCGACGCCACGAGCAGAATCCGGCAGGCGGTAGTGTGTATCATCACCCGCATTCAGTTCCCGGAACACCGTCTTGACCAACGTGGGCAATCCATTCACCTTGCCAACATCCTCACTCTGCTGCAGTGTTTGCATCAGTCGGTCCATATAGTCGAGTATTTCCGGGCTAAGGAAATACTTGACCTCAACCTGAATACGCTCCACTTCATCCAACAGGTCCAGCCACAGGGTTTCATTGTCCAGATCAAGATAGGATGCCTGATCCAGCAGCGCTCCAAGGTCACTGGTGAAGCGGTCGAAGTCATTATTTTCGGCCTCTGACAACATTTCCTGCAAGGCAAGCTGCTGCTCTGCCGTTGCCTGATTTTCCTGCAGAATACGTGTCAGTTCAGTGGTCAGTTGTGCATGCGGAGGCTGTGACAGATTTTTTTCAAAGACCAGAAACGCATCATAGGTTCCGGAAAAATGACTGTTCATGACACGATCAGCCACGCGCAGGGAATGATCGGACTTGAACCAGCGCACCGGATTGTCATTGATCTGAATCTGGCTGACACCCCAGGCACTCAGCAATATCACCGCCATAAAGATCGCCAGCAGAGGCTTGGCTGACTTGACTGACAGCTTTCCGGTCAGGGATAACGCCCGGCCTAAACGGGAGTTATCATCCTCCTGCAGGGAATGATCTTTCAACTGAGCCAGGCGTTTATCTGACAAGCTCATGATATACGCTGGCACAAAGGTGACTGTCAGCAAAAATGCCAGCAGTATGCCGAAGGCCACATGCAAACCAAAAATCTGTACCGGTGGAATGGGGGTGAACGCCAGAGAAGCAAATCCGATAGCCGAGGTGATAGATGTAAACAGCATTGGTGTAAACAGGTGGCCAAGTACTTCCTGTAACGCCTGACGAGGCTTTTCACCGGGTTTATAACGATCCGAGAATTCCGACAGAATATGTACTGAGTCCACCACCGCAATCGGCATCAGGAAGATCGGAATCATCGAACTCATGATATGAACCGTGTAGCCTTGCCCGATCAGCAGTCCCATGGTAATAATGACCGTGCCCATGGCCACTATCATTGGCGCAGTAATCAGGACAAAACTGCGAAAAAACACCCACATCAGCACAAAAATCATCAGTCCGGCCAAGGGCGCTGAAATGGCCATCTGGATAAACATCTCCACACCAAAGGTGTCTTCGGCAACAGGCAGACCCGCCATATAAAAACGGTCCTGGCTATCAAACGTGTCAATGATGGCCTGAATTTCCTGAGACAAGCGATAACTTTCTGACTTGTGGGTGATCGGCACATAGATACCTGCCGCCTGATGATCACCGGAAACCAGAGTGTTCTGCAGTAACGGCAGACGTTCAACAGCCTCACGTATGGCATCCGCTTCCGCCTGATTTTCAGGAGGCTGTGCCATCATCCAGTTGAAACGTATCGTTCCCAGGCCCTCCTGAGTAATGTTGTCCACCAGATTCAAGGCCATCTGATCCTGACGTATTACACCTTCAAGTGACAGAATGGCTTCCGATAGCTGGTGCAGGGTCGTCAGCGAATCCGGGTTGTAGATACCGGCAGGGTGGGTCTCATTGACGATACCCACCACAATCATGTCATGCATGCCGAAACGGGCCTTGACCTCCTCATGATATACACGGTCAGGCTGATCATGCGGTAACATGTTTTCCGGATCAGTATCGACCTGAATCGCCGGGATTTGTACCGCTGCCAGGATGGCAAATAGCAAAAAGGATACAAACACCCATCTGGGATGATTGATGGACAGCGATACCAGGCGGTCACGCAACATGGAAATACCTCTATTCAGCGTCATACGAATGAACACATTATATATTAGATTAATCTAATATCAATAGAGGTAATCCTGAGCCGTAGATGCTCACCTTGCGGATTTACTGTTTCGCCTGATCAGTAAACAACTGAGACAGTTGTATATCCAGCAGCTGTTTTTTGGCATCTGACAGTGCGCTCAAACGCTCATTGAGCAACGCCTCCCAGGGTTCAGCATGTCCCTGAAGATCGACCTCGGGTACAGGCCAGGGTAACCAGCCAGCCAGATCATGCAGCGTCACCCCCTGCAGGTCACGCGATAAAAGATAGCTGCCCTCTGCCGTGCGACTCAGCAGGTTTGCCTGCATCAACAGTGGCAGATACCTGTCCCAGTCTTCCTGCCCCAGACCCGGGGTACAAGTGAGCAACTCGGTTGCGGTTAAAGACTGCCCTTGCTGCTGGGCCTGCCATAACAGACGCAACAAGTGTAATACCACAAACAGATGCGCACGACGCCGGGTCCGCCTTCCAACCTGATAAATCGTCAGCGCCCGGCTCAATTCAGCTCCCAGCAAGATGATAATCCAGCTGATAAAAATCCAGGCCAGAAACAGCGGTACTGCCGCAAAGGCACCGTAAATCAGCTCGTAGGATGGAAACTGTGTGACAAAAAATGCAAAGCCCCGCTTGGATAATTCAAACATCAAGGCAGCAAACACACCGCCCAGTAACGCATTCAACAGCGGTACCGAGCAGTTAGGCACCGCACAATACAGCAGCATAAATGCCACAGCTGAAAACAGGATTGGCAGCAAACTGAAAACACGGCCTGGACCGACAAAATCCGTGGCACTGGTATAAACAGGCAAAGCGGCAATATACGAGGTTACAACCAGGCCCAAACCGATCAACAGCGGTCCAAGACTGAGGACAGCCCAGTACAACAGAAAACTGGAAACCCCCTTGCGTGGCTCAGCCACACGCCAGATACGGTTCAGCGCTGCCTCTATGTTTTTCATCATCATGATGGAAGTAATGACCAGAAACACGACCCCAACAGCGGTCAAACGCCGTGCCTGAGCCGTAAAGTCACTTAGATACTGATGTACCACTTCACCGGTTGCCGGTACAAAATTCTCCAGCACCCACTGCTGTATCACATCTCCAGCTCCCTGAAATGTCGGAATTGTAGCCAGCATCGTGTAGGACACTGTGACCAGAGGTACAACTGCAAACAGCGTGGTGTAAGTCAGAGCGGATGCATTCAAGATACCCTGATTTCTGAAAAACTGACGGATCAGATCCTGCCAGAAATTCAACAAGGCTGTCGGGCGTATCGACTTTATCTTCACGAAATCCTCTCTCTTGGTTGGACAGGTGTACCCGGAGATATACAATACACAGCCGGCAAACACAAACAGAGAGCACTCAAAAGACCATGTCTGAAACCCGTATTTATCATAATCCTCGCTGCTCCAAGTCGCGTCAGACACTCCAGCTCCTGCAGGATCAAGGCATTACTCCTGAGGTACGCGAATACCTGAAAGACCCACTCAATGCTGAAGAACTGCGTGAACTCCTGGCCATGTTGGGCATTTCGGCCCGGGCACTTCTGAGAACCAAGGAAGCTGAATACGCCGAGGCAGGGCTTGCCAATCCTGAACTGGATGATGCGGCTGTGATTGAGGCAATCTGCCGCTATCCAAAGTTGATGGAACGTCCAATTGTTGTGCACCAGGGACAAGCGCGTATCGGCAGACCACCCGAGCAGGTACTGGAACTCTTCTGATGCAAGAACCCTATCTGTTGGTACTCTATTACAGCCGCCATGGTGCTACTGCGACGCTGGCGAAACATATCGCCCGTGGTGCCGAGCAGGCAGGCATTGAAGCCAGACTGCGGACAGTTCCGCCGGTATCGGCAAACTGTGAAGCCACAGCACCCGGAGTACCGGATACCGGGGCACCCTATTGTACGCTGGATGATTTACGTCATTGTGCGGCACTGGCACTTGGAAGCCCCACCCGGTTTGGCAACATGGCCGCACCGATGAAATATTTTCTCGACAGCACCAGTGAGCTCTGGCTTTCAGGGGCACTGATCGACAAACCCGCCGGTGTGTTTTCCTCCAGTGCCAGCCTGCATGGCGGTCAGGAAACCACCCTGCTCAGCATGATGCTGCCCTTGCTACACCATGGCATGGTGATCAGCGGCATTCCCTACAGTGAAACCCTGCTTAACCGGACTCGCAGTGGTGGCACGCCCTATGGAGCCACGCATCTGGCAGGACAGGATGGCCAGCGTGCGCCTGATGCTGACGAGCTCAGCCTGTGCCAGGCTCAAGGAAAGCGGCTGGGCGAACTGGCCTTGAAACTACTTCGGAGATCCGTATGACACTCGCTCAAAAAGCCAACATCAGCCGTTGGGTTACCCTGACAAGCTACTTTGCCCTGCTGCTGCTGTTGACCCTCTGGTACCTTGTCATTGCACCCGCCAAAGGCGATAACCCCTGGGTTATCTGGCTGGTGCATTTCTTGCCGCTGATCGCATTCATTCGCGTTGTGCTGCGTGGTGATGCACGCGGACATGCCTGGCTGTGTTTTGTCCTGCTGTTCTACTTTCTCGGCGCAGTACTCGCCACCCTGATGCCGCCTACTCGCTGGCTGGGACTGGCAGAATCGCTGCTGTTATGTACGCTGTTTACCGGCGCGATGATGTTTGCGCGCTGGAAAAGTCAGCTGGATCGGGGGCTCAGCTAAATGCCAGTCACCCATTTCAGTATTCAGCAGATTAACAAGACGGATACACAGCAAGCCAGCCAGGTGACCGCCTGTGATCAGGCGCATGATACCGAGCAGTACGCTCACTCCATCATCAGTGAGTTTAAACGCATTCAGGGCAGCCGTGCCGGACGCCAGTACGGCATGTTTAGTCCTGAACACCCCGGATTTCGTGCCCTGCTGATGCAGTGGCGCGAAGAGCAGATTCCCTTCGTTCGCTTCTGCCAGCAGGTCACTCGTCAACTGGCCCTGCAGCTGGATCAGCATGAAGAGTTGTTTCAAGGCTACCTGTGCTTTCTGGCGGAACACCTGGAACGTGGTGACCGGCTGTTCATTTTCCATCTGCGACAGACCGCCGCACTGACATTGAACACAACCCTGGAGCTGCTTGAAACCGACTATATAGAATTCAGTGAAACCGGTTTTGGTGTTGCGATTGACCTGCAAAGCCTGACTGAAGGCGCAGACAAGTATCTCACGCTGAGCTTTGGCCGGGGTGACCGGGGCATTAAACCGGTCGTCTGCGAATGGCTGGGCTATATGGATACGGTCGATAAAAAGGCAGAGACTGAACATTTTCTGGCCCTGGTCGATACTTACTGCAACGACCTGCCCAGCGAAGAGAGTCAACCTCTGCGGGAAAAAGTGATCGATTACTGCATGGACCAGGATAAGGCTGGCGAACCTGTGGTGTTTGCTGCACTCTCCGACCAGGTCGATGCCGGGCTGGAACGTTATGTGCGCCAGCATCAGCAAAGCCCGAAAGAGGAGCTGATTCCAGACCGTAAACAGTTACGCAACTACCTGCGCTTTACCGGCAAGAACAACGATGTCTCCATCAGCTTTGCCAGTACCAGCCTTGGCAAAGAAGTGGAGTTTGATCCCACTCAGGAAGTGCTGATGATTCGTAACCTGCCCAAAAGCCTGTTACGGCAGTTGAAAAAGCTGCATGACGAGGATCGCTAAGCGATCCTCCGGCAGCTGCCGACAAGCGTCGTAAATAGGCCTCGCCACCCAGATTGTTCATTTGTCTGAGAATAAACGCCTGGCGTGAACGCATGTACTGACTGGGTCGTGTCACATCCATGCGTGCCGGAGCCGGTAGCACACTGGCCAGCAACGCGGCTTCTTCACGGGTAATACGGGATACTGGCTTCTTTAACAGATACTCACTGGCAGCACCTACACCGTACTCCTGTCGACCAAACTGAGCGATATTAAGATAGACCTCCAGTATGCGCTCTTTGGTCCAGAGCAACTCCAGCAACAGAGCCAGACACCATTCAATGACCTTGCGAAAGGTGCTGCGCCCACCCCAGAGAAACAGATTTTTGACCACCTGCTGGGTAATGGTACTGCCACCCCCTGCCTGCTGACCACTGCGATAGGCAGCAATCGCCGCCTGTGTGGCTTGCATATCGATGCCCGGATGATCCGGAAACTTCTGATCTTCAGACGCGATAACAGCCAGTTGCATGGCAGCCGGAATCTCGCTCAAGGGCACCCAATGATGCCGGGCAAAATCAAGATCCGCATCGAACAGCGCACGCAGGTTATGCTGCAGCATAAAGGATGTTGTCGGTGGATTAACCCAGCGCATTGACCACAACAGCAGTACAAAAGTGACTAACAATAACAGTACAGCCCAGAGAAGCCATCGCAGCCAGCGTTTTAATTTTTTCACCATAGGCAGCTCAACCTCCGCTCAAACCTGCAGTCAACTCATCCACAAAGGTGTACACTAGCTTGTATAAAAGACACAACGCATATAACAGGAGCTCCTATGGCAGACTATACCCTGACACTGAACGGCCTGACTTGCGGCGGCTGCGTCAAAGCCGTCAAACAAGCACTTGAGCAACTGGAAGGCATCGAATCCATGGAAATCACTCAGGATTCGGCTAACATCAGCGGCTCTGTTTCACTCGATCTACTCATTGATACTATCGAAAATGCCGGCTTTGAAGCCAGCGCTGACTGAAAACATCAATGCACAGGAATACGCATGACCGATTCTACCCGACTGGCGCTGCGCGGTCTGCGTTGCGCTGCATGTGTTAACAGCATTGAAACCGCCCTCTCCCAGGTAGAAGGTGTCACCTCGGTCAGCGTTAATCTCGCAGACCGCAGTGCGGATGTCCAGGGGACAGCAACACCTGAGACACTGATAGCAGCCGTCAGTTCAGCAGGCTTCGCTGCCACACCAATGGATGCCAGCTATGGTGAAGCTGAACGCCGTCAAGAGGAAGCCGCCCAGCTAGTGCTGGCAAAACGGCGTACCTGGGTCGCACTGCTACTTGGCGCTCCGCAGATGCTGTTGATGATGACTGGCCACCTGCCCATGCCGGAAGATGGCCGGCTGATCTGGGGAATTATCGGCCTGCTGACACTGGGAATGATGATCTACTCCGGTGGTCATTTTTTTAGCGGTGCCTGGAAAGCACTGAAAAACCACCATGCCACCATGGACACCCTGATTGCCATAGGTACCGGCAGCGCCTGGCTTTACTCGACGCTGATTATTCTCTGGCCTGAGCTCCTGCCTGTCGAAGGACGTCATGTATATTATGAAGCAGCAGCCTTTATCATTGGCCTGGTCAATCTTGGCCATGTACTGGAAACACGTGCACGTGGCCAGGCATCTCAGGCCATTCGTGCACTGATGCAGTTACAGCCTGACAGCGCCACACTGATTCTGCCCGGTGGCGAAGAGAAGTCCATGCGCCTGTCATCGATCCAACCCAGTGACCTGTTACGTGTCAAACCCGGTGAGCGTATCCCCGTGGACGGTCAGCTTGCCAGTGGCGAGACACGGGTGGATGAGTCAATGCTCACCGGTGAACCCCTGCCCATCCTGAAACAAAAGGGCGACTGGCTCTCTGCAGGCACGGTGAATTTATCCGGCAGTATCAAACTGCGCGTACGCAAGGTTGGCGAGGATACAGCTCTGGCGCACATTATTGCCATGGTACGCCAGGCACAGAACAGCAAACCGGCCATCGGTCGCCTGGCGGATAAAATCAGTGCTGTTTTTGTCCCTGTGGTTATTCTGATCGCCCTGCTAACCGCCGCAATCTGGTGGAACATTGGCCCGGAGCCCTCCAGTGCCTATGCCTTTATCACCGCCATGACCGTGCTGGTAATTGCCTGCCCCTGTGCATTAGGTCTGGCAACGCCTATGTCAATCACCGTGGGAGTTGGACGTGCTGCCGGGCTCGGTGTCTTGATTCGCAAGGGTGATGCATTACAGGAGGCGTCCCGTCTCGATGCCGTTGTGCTCGATAAAACCGGTACTGTCACCGAAGGCAAACCGGCATTGACACATCTGGAACTGCTGGAACCCGACTCTCTTAAACCGGACAACGGCTCAGAGCTTGCTGTTGAAGACTATGTGTTACAGCAGATCGCCAGTATTGAACGTGCCTCAGAGCACCCTCTGGCACAGGCACTGGTGATGGCCGCAGAAGCACGCCAATTGCCACTGCAGCAAACTGGCTCTCCCCAGATACACCCAGGTCAGGGCGTGACGGAGCAGTTGCATGGGCAACGCTGGGCGATTGGTAACCGGGCGTTGATGCTCGCTGAGGGCGTCAGCCTGTCAGACTCAGCAGAGACACGTATTCAAACCCTGTCCGATCAGGGCAATACGTTGGTGATGCTGGCTGTAGATGGTCAATTGGCAGCTTTGTTGGGTATTGCAGATCCGGTCAAAACCGACAGTGCAGATGCGATTGCACGGCTGCGTGACACCGGGGTCCGCGTCATTATGCTCACCGGTGACAGTGAGCGAACAGCCCGCGCGGTAGCCAGACAGGTTGGCATTGATGAGGTCATCGCAGAAGTCATGCCGGATCAGAAAGCCCAGACAATTCGTTCATTGCAGGCCGCAGGATTACGTGTCGGTATGGTCGGTGATGGCATTAACGATGCCCCGGCACTGGCGCAGGCAGACGTCGGGTTTGCCATAGGCACAGGAACAGATGTGGCGATCGAAAGCGCGGATATCACGCTGATGCGAGGGTCACTGCAAGGCGTCGCCGATGCCATGCAGATCTCCCGCGCCACCCTGAAAAACATTTATCAGAATCTGTTTGGTGCATTTATCTACAACACTCTGGGAATTCCACTGGCAGCCGGAATTTTATTCCCGTTGACCGGCTGGCTGATGAATCCGGCCTATGCTGCTGCAGCCATGGCACTGTCATCAGTCACCGTCGTCAGTAATGCCAACCGGCTGCGCATTCTGCCGCTGACGCCTCAACGCTTGAAGCGTTCTACCAGTTCATAAAGCCTTTCTGCCGTAATCTCCAGCGCTTTACTGCGCTGGGATGCGGCATTGCCTTTCTCTACGCTGTGATTGGCAAGCGTATTAATATTCACGACTTGTTGGTTGATGGTTTCAGCCACACTGGCCTGCTCTTCAATCGCAGCGGCCATCTGAACAGTCATCCCGGCTATCGAAGAAACCGCTGCAGAAATCTCGGTCAAGGTCGATTGAGTGCGCTCCATCTGCTCAGCCGCTGAGCTGGCATCCTGCTCTCCCTCTGCTGCCAAAGCACACGCCGCAGCAGCCTTCTGCTGCAAGCTGTTAATAATTTGCTGAATCTGCCCGGTTGATTCACGGGTGCGCAGAGCCAACTGGCGTACCTCATCAGCAACCACGGAGAAACCACGTCCATGGTCCCCTGCCCTGGCAGCCTCTATCGCAGCATTCAGCGCCAGCAAATTGGTTTGCTCGGCAATCTGTTCAATCAAATCTGTAGTACCCGCAATCTGCTGTGATGCGTCTGACAAAGTACTCACTGATTCAGAAATTTCTCTGACCTTGCGCTGCAGCTGTGCTACCGATGCCTGTGTCTGCTCTGCCACTTGTTGTCCCTGGCGTGCCATTTGGTCAACATTATCAGACTGGGTCGCTGTTTCCTGCACATGCCCGGAGACTTCTGCGATAGTAGCCGCCATTTCATGCATTGCCGTTGCCACCTGCTCTGTCTCGGTCTGCTGATCACGAACACCCTGTGTTGCCTGAGTTGACAATACATGTGCTTCGGAAGCCTGTACCGCAACATCCTGCGCCCCATGTTCCAGACGAGTCAATACAGTATTCAGATGGGCAGCATCACTGAGAATCGACATTTTTAGCTGACCATACAAGCCGGAATCATCGGTATAACTCAGCATCGCTGCTTCATCTCGGAAGGCGTGCGGCATACAATCCAGCAAACGTTGCAAGTCCCGGCGGTTACTCCACCAGATACCCGCATAACCGATCAAAGCACCAAGTAAAGCAACTGGCCAAACCTGTTCAACACCCAGCCATTGCAACACAGCGCCCGATAACAGCGCCACACCCAGTGAGGCCAGCAATATGCTGACCTCTCGCTTACGAATTTTGCGATAGCGAGGCACGCCTTTTCCAGCCTTAAGGCGGGCATAGAGCTTTTCAGCCCGGGCGATATCCTCTCGACGCGGTTTGCGGCGTACAGACTCAAAACCGGTAACTTTTCCGTTGGAAAAAATCGGGGTGATATAGGCATCCACCCAATAGTAGTCACCATTCTTGCAACGGTTCTTGACGATGCCCATCCAGGGCTTTCCTAGACCAATATATTCCCACAAACCCTTGAAGGCCTCTGGTGGCATATCAGGATGTCGGACAATGTTATGCGGCTGACCGATCAGCTCCTCACGCGTGTAACCACTGATTTCCACAAAATTATCGTTGCAGTCCCGGATTCGACTGTCCGTATCTGTTGAAGAAATCAGTTGCTGTGATTCAGGAAAACTGCGCTCTTTTCCTGACATGTGAGTCTCTTGATCCATAGTAAGCGTTCCACTGCTATTCAGCATTTCTGCTGTTAAACTTGAGTTATGTTTAAATTAGATCATCCAGGAAGTAATGCAAGTCTACTGCAAAAAGCTTGATCCAGATATTAAAATAGCGACAGAAGTCGCCCAAAGGCGACTTCTGCTGTGCGTTTAATCTGCTTTATCGAGGGAGTCCAGCTGCAGAACGCTCAGGGTACGTTGACGCACCTGCTTCAGCAGTTCGGTGTTTTCAATCAGAGATTCGCCGTAGGAAGGTATCATCTGTTTCAGTTTATCTTGCCATTCCGGCGTTTTCAGTTTGTCAGCAAAACTGCGTTCCAGAATACTCAGCATCGCCTGTACAGCCGTCGAAGCCCCAGGAGATGCTCCCAGCAACGCTGACATGGTGCCATCCGCCGATACAATCACTTCAGTACCAAACTCAAGCTTGCCACCCCCGGCAGGATCTTTCTTGATAATTTGCACCCGCTGCCCGGCAATAGACAGCTCCCAATCATCGGCCTGCACATTGGGAAAGAAGTTACGCAAAGCCTTGACGCGCGATTCGTGTGACTGCAAGGATTCGCTGATCAGATAACGAGTCAGATCCATATTGCGCAAACCAACGGACACTATCGGGCCAATATTGCTGGGTCGAATGGATTTGAACAGATCGCTGTAAGAGCCGTATTTAAGGAATTTGGTCGTAAATCCGGCAAAAGGTCCGAACAGTAAGGATTTTTTACCATTCATAATGCGGGTATCCAGGTGTGGAACCGACATGGGAGGAGCGCCCAATGGCGCCTTGCCATAGACCTTGGCATGATGCTGCTCAACGATCTCGGGCTTGGTACACACCAGCCATTGGCCACTGACCGGGAAACCACCATAACCATGCCCTTCGGCAATACCGGTTTTCTGTAACAAGGGCAACGCGCCACCACCGGCACCGAGGAACACAAAATCCGCGGTGATCGGTGTAATATGCCCATCAGCCTTGTTCTGCACCTGCACCAGCCAACGGCCATCCGGTTGCTTTGTCAGAGTATTCACATTATGTGCTACCAGCAGATCAAAGTCTGGCTGATGCCCCAGCCAGTCCACCATCAGGCGGCTCAAATCGCCAAAGTTCACATCGGTTCCATAGCGTACACGTGTAGCGGCAACCGGCTCGCCTGCCGGACGATCCTGCATCACCAGCGGCATCCACTCGCTGATCAGTGCAGCATCTTCGGTGTATTCCATATCGGTAAACATGGGATGAGCCGTCAGTAAACGGTGACGTTCACGCAGGAAAGACACGTTAGCCTCACCCCAGACAAAGCTGCAATGAGGTGCGGTATTGATGAAACGACCAGGCTCTGGCAAGGCCTGCTGCTCAACCAGATAAGACCAGAACTGCAGACTTTGCTCAAAAGCCGCATTGATATTGAATGCCTTGGTCGTATCCAGTGAACCGTCTGGCTTTTTGGGAGTATAGTTCAGCTCACAATAAGCCGCATGACCTGTCCCGGCATTATTCCAGCCATCGGTGCTTTCCTGCGCAACATGATCCAAACGCTCAACCATCATGATTTTGATAGTTGGATCCAGCTGCTTCAGCAGCACCCCGAGAGTGGCGCTCATCGCACCAGCCCCGACAAGCAACACATCTGCCGTTCTTGCGGTCATTTCGATCCTCACCATTACCCAAAATAACAAAGCTGGAATTATAAAGTGTCCAGCATCACAGACCATTCACCTATGGTGGAATATGTCGACAATATTACTGAATAGTTGATAGGGATATAATACGGGAATTCCGCTGACGCTGCACTGCGACATACGAAAAATAGCGGGAATTTTATCTGGACAACAACGGGCGGCCATCAAATAACCACCCGTTTAATAAGCGTTTTTTGAAGCTTTAAAGCGCAACTGATCGTCAATCTTCAGAAAATACCTGAATACGTTTTGGCTGCACTGCTTCACGCTTTGGAATGGTAATTTCCAATACACCGTGTTTACATTTGGCGTTAATGGCATCACCATCTGCTGAGTCGGGCAGACTAAAACGGCGATAGAAAGAGCCGAAACTGCGTTCAACGCGCTTGTAGCCATCTTTCTCAGTCTTGCTTTCTGATTCCTTCTGTCCCTTAACAGTCAGCACACCAGCCTCCATACTGACCTCGATATCTTCCGGCTTAACACCGGGAATATCGGCAAAAATCAGAAATTTGTCCGTTTCTTCCTTGATGTCAACAGATGGTGCCCATTCAGCCGTTGCAATGGAGCTTTCCTCGGATTTATCTTCGCGGTTCAACTCCAGCTCTTTCTGTAACTGCCGAAGCAGGCTCCAGGGTTCATAACGTGTTATAGCCATGATCTGAATCCTCCAGGTTAATACAGGTTGTACGACTCAAAGGCCAGCAGACTCCTGTGCCTTTCACCTGATAAATAAGGTCAGACCGACGCTTTTCAAGTCGCCTTCAAGCGCTTTTTCAAGTCCTCAATCAAGCCATCACAGGCCTGTTCAATCAGATCTACCACCTGATGAAACCCGGCATCACCCTGGGTGTAGTAAGGGTCTGGTACCGCTTTCTGCTGGCCGGGAAAGGCATAGTCCAGCAACAGCTTCAACTCTCCGGCATAGTGCGCCGGTTCAAGCACACGCAAGTCATTCAGGTTATCCGCATCCATGGCCAACACATAGTCAAAGTGCTCGAAGTCTTCACGCGTTGCCTGACGAGCACGCAGATGACTGATGGTATAACCACGCTGTAAAGCAACCTGCTGGCTACGCGGATCAGGTGCCTTGCCTGTATGCCAGGCAGCCGTACCAGCCGAATCAACCCTCACCTGATGCTGCAATCCTGCCTGCTCCAGGCGAGCTTCCAGCACACCCTGCGCTGTTGGAGAACGACAAATATTACCCAAACACACCATAAGAACATTTAACTGCTGTGATTGACTCATCTGCTCAGACTTTCCCTTTAAGATTCAATGCATCCGCAACCGGCTGCCAGGCAGCCAGCTTTGCGGCAAAATTCAGACTGGCATGCGCCGGACTGGTTGATGGCAGTCGATGGCAAGGGAGCTGATGCAGCTCCAGTGGTATGACAACATGACGGCGAAAGCTTTGCCATGCCTTATCGCCATTACAAAATACCTGACGAATATCAGGATATCGACGAAATAACGCCGCAAAATCATTGGCCTGCTCACTGTGCCGACAGATCGCGGTATCCAGACTTCCCGGACGCTCACAGGACTGCAAGACATCCCACACAGCCACACCAGACGCCTGCAGAGCTGCAACCCGCTGCGCATAAGGCAGCTCTGGATCAAAATCCAGTAATGTCGCCATAATCGGCCAGAATGCATTGCGTGGATGCGCATAGTAGGCCTGTGCCTGCAAGGATGCCTTTCCCGGCATGCTGCCCAATATCAACACCTGGGCCCCCTCGGCAATCAACGGTGGAAACCCTGTCACCCAATGATCTAGCTGTTCAGCCACCGCATCTCCTGAACTATCCATCTGAAAACAAAAAACTTTACATCAACCCCCGGCAGGTTACCATAACCCTCTTTGAGCCTTCAGGATATTCAAACAGATGTTAAACCGGATTCTGTGTATAGATGATGCTGCTGATATACGTGCCGTTCTGCAAGTTGCCCTGGGGATAATCGGGGGCTTCTCGGTTCAGCTGTGCGCATCCGGTTCACAGGCAGCCGAAACAGCCGCCGACTTTCAGCCAGATCTGATTCTGCTGGATGTGATGATGCCGGACATGGATGGTCCGGAAACACTCGCAGCATTGCGCAAGCTACCCGGCCTGGAGCAAACCCCTGTAGTATTTATGACCGGACAGGATCAACCGGAACAGATCGAGCAACTACGCGCATTGGGTGCCCTAGGCATCCTGCCAAAACCCTTTAATCCGGCTGAACTGGCCAGCCAGATCAAAGCGTTGTGGTCGCTTCATTCCGGCAGTTAACTGCGCGGCGCACGATGTCCACGTGCCAGATCACCCGAACGAACACCATCACGATGTCCCGGCTTAGCCGGTTTCTTGCGCCGGGGAGCCTTGTCACGTGCAGGTGCTTTCAGCTGTGTGTCTGCCAGAGCATGTACGGGTTCAAATCCCGGTTCAACACGCCGCTCCAGCAACTGCCGGGTCAAACGCTCAATGGCACGCAACTGATCCAGCTCATCTGCACACACCAGTGAAACAGCCTGCCCCACCTGTCCTGCTCGACCCGTACGACCAATACGGTGTACATAGTCTTCAGGCACATTCGGCAGATCAAAATTCACCACATAGGGTAGCAGGTCAATATCCAGGCCGCGTGCGGCAATATCGGTCGCAACCAATACACGTACTTCACCCGCCTTGAAGTCAGCCAGTGCTTTTGTACGGGCGTTCTGGCTCTTGTTGCCGTGAATGGCAACCGCACTGATGTGGTTCGCTTCCAACTGACGAGTCAGTTTATTGGCACCGTGTTTGGTCCGGGTAAACACCAGTACCTGCTGCCATTCACCCTGGTGAATCAGCTTGCACAGCAACGGGGCTTTCTGATTTTTGTCTACCGGTGAAATCCATTGCGCCACTGTGGGTGCTGTCGCATTGGAAGGTGTGACCGACACTTCGACTGGCGATTTCAGTAACCCTTTGGCCAGAGCCCGTATTTCCGTAGAAAACGTCGCCGAGAACATCAAGGTCTGACGCTGTTTCGGCAATAAGGCCATAATCCGCTTGATATCATGGATAAAGCCCATATCCAGCATGCGGTCAGCTTCATCCAGAACCAGCACTTCCAGTTGGTCGAAACGTACTGCGTTCTGCTTGTACAGATCCATCAAACGACCTGGCGTTGCAACCAGCACATCAACGCCTTTGCGCAGCGCCATCATTTGCGGATTAATTTTCACCCCGCCAAACACGATGGCTGAGCGTAACGGCAGATAGCGGCCATACACACTGACACTTTCACCGACCTGAGCGGCCAGCTCGCGTGTAGGGGTCAGTACCAGTGCACGCACTTTATTGGCACTTACCGGCTCGCCTGTACTCAACCGCTGCAACAACGGCAGGGTAAAACCCGCTGTTTTGCCAGTACCGGTTTGCGCAGCTGCCATCAGGTCCTGACCAGCCAATACGACGGGAATGGCCTGTGCCTGGATTGGAGAGGGGGTATCGTAGCCCTGTTCGGCTACTGCTTTAAGAATGGGATCTGATAATCCCAGTGAAGCAAAACTCATTCAGTGATCTCTTATCGGCGTCCTGTGGACGAATAGCGGACCCAGCTTGAAGGGTCCAGAGTGGAGCCATAGAGTCTAGCGGATCAGGCGTGACAAAGCACTCTTTATCCAGCCTGTCGCTTAAAAGAATGCCAGCCAGACCCCTACACCCAACATCAGGCTGCCAGCGATACGGTTTAGCAGGCGCACATTGTGTGCATGCTGCAAAAACATCCGTAACGCTTTGCCACCTCCGGCATAGATCAACATACAGATCAGCTCCAATAGCAGAATGATGCTCAGCAATAACGCCAACTGAGGTACCAACGGCTGCTGCTGGTTAATAAAGGGCGGCAGCAACGCCACATGAAACGCCCAGCCTTTGGGGTTGGCAACCGCCGTGACAAAGCCCTGCACAAACAACTGCCAGGCTGAAACTGTCTGACGTACCGCTGCACTTTCCGGAATAGCCATCCGCCCCCGGGACTGCCACATCTGTACACCGATGTAGAAGAGGTAAGCCCCTCCGACCCACTTGAACACCTGAAAAAATCCGGGATAGGTCAGCAGCACTGCGGCAACGCCCAGTACAGCCAGTACCGCGACCAATGCCACGCCCAGCATTTCGCCCCACATCATCCACAGAGTGCGCTTGACGCCCAGCGTGATTCCCAGCGTCATCGCCAGGGTCATACACATTCCCGGTGTCACCGATACAAAGAAAAAGGTAGGCACAAATACCGACAGCATCGCCAGGCTCATACTGAAAATCCATCACTCAGTCATGTTCAAAAAAGGCATCATAAACCCAAGCCTTCAGCCTAACGCGTGAAAATTTCGTCCTCATGACAAATCCAGTGAAATCAGCACAGCAAAGCAGATGCAAAGCGACAGCTTAGCCGATAGACTCGAAGCAGCTAACAGGAGGAATCGTGAAAATACTCTTCGTATCACCCGATCCAAAGCCAGAACGCTGGATCACCCCCCTTCAAGCCGCTCTGCCGGATGCCCAGTGGATCGCCTGGCACGCTGAATTACCACCTCAGCAAGCCGATTACGCACTGGTTTGGCAGCCACCTGCGGCACTGTTTGAGCGGGAACCGGGCCTCAAAGCCATTTTTAATCTGGGTGCAGGTGTGGATGCCCTGCTCAAGCTGTCCGCACTACCACCCACCCTGCCCATTTATCGGCTGGAAGATGCTGGCATGTCGGCACAGATGGCAGAGTACTTACTGCATCAGATTGCCGAAATCACCCGTGCAATGCCGGTATACCGCCAGCAGCAGCAACAGCAGATCTGGAAAATGCAACCACCCTGTCGCCGCCAGGAGTGGCCCATCGGGTTTCTCGGGTTAGGACAAATTGGTCATAAGGCTGCTCAGGCACTACAACTGCTGGAATACCCTGTCGCCTGCTGGAGCCGAAGTCACAAACAGATCGAAGGGATTCACAGTTACACTGGCACCGGTGAACTCGCGGCATTTCTGCAAAATACCCGAATACTGATCAACACCCTGCCGTTGACACCGGATACAGCCGGTATTCTGAATCAGACACTGTTTGTACAGCTACCGGCAAACAGCGTATTGATCAACGTAGGTCGCGGACAGCATCTGGTTGAACAGGATCTGCTGGAGGCACTGGCTTCAGGCTCACTGCAACAGGCCGTACTGGATGTTTTTGCTGAAGAGCCCTTGCCCGCTACACATCCCTTCTGGAGCCATCCAAAGATTACGCTCACACCGCATATTTCGGCACCCACGCTCAGGGAGGAGACCATCCGTCAGATTACTGACAAACTGAAGGCCCTGGCTCAAGGACAGCCCATCACGGGTGAAGTGAACCGTCAGCGCGGTTATTGATACTCTGATCAGCCAGCCCCCGATACAGATCGGGGGTCTCCTGCTTCAGACTTTACGCAGAATCACTGACCCGACGGAATAACCGGCGCCAAACGAACAGAGCAGGCAGAGGTCCTCCGCCTGCAACCCTTCACGGTGACGTGCAAAAGCAATAATCGAGGCCGCAGAGCTGGTATTACCGAACTCATGCAAAATGGTCGGTGCCTCGTCCGCATCAGGATCGCGGCCCAGTACTTTTCGGGCAATCAGGCTGTTCATGTTGATGTTGGCCTGATGCAACCACAGACGACGCAGCGTTTCAGCGGGCAGGTCAAGTGACTGCAAGTGTTCAATAATCAACTCAGCCACCATCGGTACCACATCCTTGAACACCTTGCGGCCTTGCTGCACAAAATAGGTGTCGGGGGCATCCAGAGAGCGATCTTCGCACTTGCTCAGGAAACCAAAGTTATTGCGGATATTGTTCGAAAAAGCCGTTTTCAGGCGTGTTCCGAGAATGCGGAACTGAAGCGGACTGCGAGCCAGTTCAGCGCGTTCAACAATCATCGCGGTACAGGCATCACCAAATATGAAATGACTGTCACGATCACGGTAATTCAGGTGTGCCGAACAGATTTCCGGGTTAACCACCAGCACGCGTGTCGCATTGCCCGCCTGCAGCGTATTATCGGCCAGCTGCAACGCAAAGGTTGCCGATGAACAGGCCACATTCATATCAAATGCAAAACCGCCAGCACCGAGCGCCTGTTGCACCTCAATTGCAACAGCCGGATAGGCACGCTGCAAATTGGAACAGGCAACGATCACACAATCCAGATCGCTGCCCTTCAATCCGGCTTCATCCAGTGCCAGCTGTGCTGCCTGAATCGCCATTTCGGCCTGCAGACTCAGCGCATCATTGGCACGTGGAGCGACATAGGGTTTCATGCGTTCAGGGTCCAGAATACCCTGTTTATCAATCACGTAACGACTGAGAATGCCGGATGCTTTATCAATAAACGCCGCAGACGAAGGCTGCAACTCTTCCAGCTCACCCAGCGCAATCGCGGCACTGTGACGTGTGTTGTAGTCGGCAACAAAACAATTAAAGGATTCCACCAGCTCATCATTGCTGATGACATCGACAGGCGTATACAGGCCAACGCCACTGATTACGTTATTCAAGCGGGGCACTCCGAACAGACTTGCTTAGTTTTTCACCCCGTCTGATTACAGAATTTCAGATCAGGACTTTCAAGCATTGTCCTGCATGATAGAGGCTAAATCCAGCCTCATATGCAACCGATCGCAATTGCCGTGCAGAAATAGCAACGGGCTGTGACAGCGGCAGTGGCAAGCCACGATCACTGCCCTCTGCCAGCCACTGGGCAAAGCCTTTGCCGACCAGCGTACCGGTGGTGTTACCACGGCCATTATAGCCACTGGCAGCCAGCAGCCCGGGAGCCGGTGAAAACAGGCGCATCACATGATCCGGCGTAAACCCCATGCGTCCGCTCCAGTGAAGCTGCCATTCGACCTCAGGCAAATCCGGAAAGTAATGCCGCTGTATACGCTGCGCCCAGCAACGTAACCAGGATACCGGTTTGTGCTCGCCACTCCCAAGACTGCCCAGAATCAATCGCCCGTCAGTATCCCGACAGATGCTGCTGAGTACTTTACGGGTATCCCAGGCACCCTGTCCGCCTGGTAAAATGGCGTCGGCCGCAGCCCCACTGAGCGGTGCTGAAGCCACCTGGTAATAGTAGCCAGCAAAAAAGTGACGTGTCAGTTCAGTCCATTCGCCTTCCGTATAAGCATTACTGGCCAGCACCACCTGATCAGCCAGGACACTGCCCGTTGGTGTTTGAACCCGCCAACCTGACGCCTCGCGCTGCAGTGATATGACCGGGCTGCGACAATAGAGTTGCGCACCACCTGCCATCGCCGCACGCGCCAGCCCAAGCGTATAGGCATAAGGGTTAATCACCCCTGCACGCCGATCCAGTAACACGGCGGGTATACGTTCGCTGCCTGTGAGTTGAGCCGCGTCAGCGCCCTGAAACAGCTCAACAGGGGCTCCCTGACGTTGAAACTGGGCATGACGCTGTTCCAGTGAGCGCACTCCGGCAGCATTATGTGCCAGATGCAGAGTACCCTGTCGCCGGGCATCACACTGAATGCGATAACGTTCAATCAGATCAAACACCAGAGCGGGCGCTTCGGCCAGCTGTTGATTGGCACGATCGCCCAGATCCTTGCCCAAACGCTGACAAATATCTTCCGGAGGCAACCACATACCGGCATTCACTAATCCGACATTACGCCCAGACCCGCCTTCCGCCAGCTCGGCAGCCTCCAGCAACAGCGCTTTGATTCCGTACTCCTGCAGATGCAATGCACAGGACAGCCCGGTAATGCCACCACCAATAACACACACCTCCGTGTGCCGCTCCCCCTCCAGACGGGGCAGTGATGGTACCGTTTCACCTGACGTCAGACGCCAAAGACACTGCTGTAACATTACGCGCTCCCTGTCAGCCACAGGCTGTCGCTGTTAATCGAACTGGATACCCTGAGCCAGAGGCAATTCACGCGAGTAATTCACCGTATTGGTCTGACGACGCATATAGCTTTTCCAGACATCAGAGCCGGATTCACGCCCACCGCCAGTTTCTTTCTCACCACCAAAGGCTCCACCAATTTCGGCACCACTCGGACCTATGTTGACATTGGCAATACCGCAATCACTGCCCAAGGCCGACACAAAGGTTTCAGCTTCACGAACATCGGTGGTAAAGATGCAGGAAGACAAACCTTGAGGAACATCGTTGTTCAAGGCAATCGCCTCATCCAGCCCGGTATAACTGATGACATACAAAATAGGCGCGAAGGTTTCCTGACGCATGAGATCGGTTTGCCCTGCCATTTCAACCAGGGCTGGCGAGACATAGTAGGCGTGCGGGTAGCGCTCCGCCAACTGACGCTCACCGCCCGTCACTTGGGCACCTGCGGCTTTCGCAGCCGTCAGTGCCTGCTGCATGGCCTCATACGCATCGGCATCAATCAACGGTCCGACCAGCGCCCCTTCGAGTGGATGACCAATGGATACACCGCTGTAAGCTTTTTTCAGGCGTGCCAGCAGCTCATCCCGGACACTCTCATGTACGATCAGACGGCGCAGTGTGGTACAACGCTGCCCGGCAGTGCCAACAGCAGAAAACAGAATGGCACGCACGGCCATATCCAGATCAGCACTGGGTGCCACAATCATGGCATTGTTGCCTCCCAGTTCCAGGATGCAGCGCCCGAACCGTGCAGCAACCAGTGGTGCAACCTGTCGCCCCATCCGGGTACTGCCAGTAGCACTGATCAATGGAATACGCGCATCTTTCACCAACTGCTCACCGGCATCACGCTCACCCATGATCACCTGACTCAATCCAGTCGGTGCATCCTCACCAAATGCAACCATCGCCTGCTGCAGTAATGACTGACATGCCAGGGCTGTTAAGGGCGTTTTTTCAGACGGCTTCCACACCAGACTGTTACCACAGACCAAAGCCAGCGCAGCATTCCAGGCCCAGGGCGCTACCGGAAAGTTAAATGCGGTAATCAAGCCAATCGGACCCAGCGGATGCCAGGTTTCACGCATATGATGTCCGGGACGCTCTGATGCAATCGTCAAACCAAACAGCTGTCGTGACTGACCTACCGCCAGATCACAGATATCTATCATCTCCTGAACTTCGCCCAGTCCCTCTTGCAGGATTTTGCCGCACTCCCAGGACACCAGCGCACCCAGGTCAGCCTTATGCTGTCGCAACGCTTCACCAAACAAACGTACCAGCTCGCCTCGCCGCGGTGCAGGCACAGCACGCCAGTGCGCAAACGCTTCATGTGCCGCCGCGATCTTGGCTTCCACATCGGTGGCTGAATCAACCTTTACCTGGCCGATCACCTCACCATTCACCGGTGAGGTGACACACAACTCACCGCCCTGCCAGTCCGCTTGCTGGACACCCAAACGCGCCATAATGTCATTAATCATGCTCACTCCTGTCATGTTCAAAGAGGGTTGATCAGAGTATGGGCAGCAGCATCCTCTTTACACAAGCGAGGATTTTGACCAATATCATTCTTTTTTTTCATGACAAAACACTGGGCCAGCGATGAACAAACGCCACCTTCCCTCTCTCACCGCCATGCAATGTTTTGAAGCAGCCGCACGACACATGAGCTTTACCCGGGCCGCTGATGAACTGAGCCTGACCCAAAGTGCGGTGAGCAAGCAGGTCGCCCAGCTGGAAAGCCTGCTGGCACATCCGCTGTTTCGTCGCGTACGCAAACGTCTGCAATTAACCCCGGAAGGCTCGGTCTATTTGACTGAGGTGCGCAAAATACTGTCACAAGTGGAGATGTCGACTCGCTACATGCGCTCCTATGGTACCGATAGCGCCGTGCTGAATGTCGCCACACTGCCAACCTTTGGTGCCCGCTGGCTGATACCGCGTCTGAAGGGTTTTCGTTTCAGCTATCCAGATATCGCTCTGAACATCAGCAATCGCTCGGAACCTTTCGATCTGGAAAAAGAACGTATTGATATCGCATTCTTTTTTGGCCATGGAGCCTGGCCAGGCACGGAATCCATCCGACTCTTCACAGAAGAGGTGGTGCCGGTCTGTGCACCCGAACTGCTGCCACCCACTGGACTGGAAAACCCGATGCAGATCACCCGTCTGGTGTTGATGCAGAATGCCCAACGCCCAGAAGCCTGGCATGAATGGTTTGAAGCCCAGGGGCTGTACACTGAACAAAGCTATCATGGCCCGCGTTTTGACAGTTTTTACATGTTGATTCGTGCCGCGCTGGCAGGCTGCGGTGTCGCACTGGTGCCACGTTTTTTGGCTGCAGAAGAACTGACTGCTGGCACCCTGATTATTCCATCACCTTACGCACTGAAAAGTCAGGATGCCTACTACATGGCTTACCCGGAGCATAAAGCTGAATTGAGCAAAATCCAGCATTTCCGTGCCTGGATAGAAGCCGCCCTGAAAAAGGACCGGTGTTAGCCTCATAAAAAGAATTTTTGGAATGAACATCCTGCGATTTTTCGCTTGAGCCAGACGCTGGACTCTGCTGAGATAGCCCTCAGCATCACCTCTGACTGAAGGAGTCTTCTGTGAGTTATCTGACCCCGGCTCAACTGCGTTCACGTTTTTCCAGTGCCCTGTCGGCCATGTATCGTGACGAAGTCCCCCAGTATCAAACCCTGCTGGACCTGGTTGAACAGGTTAACCAGAAGACACTGCAACAGCAGCCTGATCTGCATCAGGCACTGGCAGCGCGAGGAGAGCTGCCACGTCTGGCGCTGGAACGCCATGGCGCGATCCGTGTGGGCCAGGCCTCGGAACTGGCAATGCTCTGCCGGATCTTTCGTATTATGGGTATGCACCCGGTGGGTTACTATGACCTGTCCGTTGCCGGTGTACCGGTTCATTCCACCGCGTTTCGCCCGATCGAAGCCGACGAGCTGAAACAGAATCCCTTTCGAATTTTCACCTCCCTGTTACGCCTGGAACTGATTGAAGACCCGGCACTGCAAGACTTCGCCACGGAACTGCTCAGCCAGCGCGATATTTTTACCGAACCCTTGAAACAGCTGGTGGTACAGGCAGAGCAACAGGGTGGCCTGTCAGCGGAAGACGCTGAACGTTTTGTATTGGAAGCACTGGAAACCTTTCGCTGGCATGACACCGCCACGGTGACAGCAGAGCGTTATCAAGCCTTGCTGCAACAGCATCGTCTGATAGCGGATGTTCTCTGCTTCCGGGGGCCTCATATCAATCACCTGACACCCCGCACACTCGACATCGATGCTGTACAACGCCTGATGCCTGAATGGGGAATCACTCCCAAGGCCGTCATCGAAGGTCCTCCAGCCCGTCACTGCCCGATCCTGCTGCGTCAGACCAGTTTTCGGGCACTTGAAGAGCCAATACGCTTTCTGGATCAATCACAAGGCCAGCATACCGCCCGCTTTGGTGAAATTGAACAACGCGGTATCGCTCTGACCCCCAAAGGCCGGGCACTCTATGATCAGCTGTTAAATCAGTCTCTGAGCCAGCCACAAAGCCAGGATAACGTGCGTCATCAGCAGCAACTGGCAGACATCTTTACCGCCTTTCCGGATGATGACACAACCCTGCGACGTGAAGGGCTGGCCTATTACCAATATCGTCTGAGCCATGACGCCACAAAGAAAGACCTTTCGGATCATTCGCTTGAACATCTGATTGAGGCAGGCATGGTGCAGGTTGACCCGATTACCTATGAAGATTTCCTGCCCGTCAGTGCTGCCGGTATTTTCCAGTCCAACCTGGGTGATGATGACCGCAGCCTGAATGCAGGCCAGGCACACCAACAGGCTTTTGAAGCGGCACTGGGCTGTCAGGTACAGGACCCTTTTAAGCTTTACGAAGCGCAACAGCAAGCCTCACTGAATGCCTGTCTGGTACAGCTGCAAGCACTGCGCCGCTAGGGTACACTGAAGGGAAAATAACCTGTCGTGAGTTCAGTATGTCCCTGTTTAACCCTGAACAGATTCAAATCGGCATCAGTGCCTGCCTGCTCGGTGAGCAGGTACGCTTTGATGGCGGCCACAAACAATCCCGCTATTGCTTGGATGAGCTGTCACGCGTATTCCACTATCGACCAGTCTGCCCGGAAGTCGCCATAGGCCTCGGCATTCCGCGCAAGACCATTCGTCTGGTGAACCAACAGGGTGATATCCGGGTTAAAGCGACCGATAACAGTTTTGATGTGACCGATCAGTTGGCAGACTTTTCCGCCCGTCAGGCCCAGGCCATGGACTTCATCAGCGGCTATATTGTCTGCGCCAAATCACCCAGCTGTGGCATGGAACGTGTCAAACTCTATGACAGCGAAACCGGCTACAGCGAAAAAGCAGGTGTTGGTCTGTTTACCCAAACCCTGATGAAGACCTGGCCCTTACTGCCAGTGGAAGAAGATGGACGTCTCCACGATCTGGTACTGCGGGAGAACTTTATTACCCGTGTGTTTGCCTACCATGACTGGAAAACCCTGGTTAGTCAGGGACTTAGCCGCCAGGCAATGGTGACATTCCATACCCGCTACAAGTACTTACTGATGGCGCACCATCAGGAAAAATACCGTCAACTGGGACGCCTGATCGCCAACTTCAGTGAAGACCTGCAGGCGGATGCCGATGCCTATTTCACCCTGTTCATGCAAACGCTGATGCATCCAGCCACCCGGCGCAATCACACCAATGTACTGCAACACCTGCAAGGCTTTTTCTCGGACCGGCTGAACAGTCGACAGAAACAGGAGCTGGCCGACAGCATACATAAATACCGAGAAGGCCTGCTGCCACTGCTGGTACCTATCACCCTGATACGTCACTACCTGAATGAATTCGAACAGCCATTTGTGGATCAGCAGGTGTATCTCAACCCGCATCCGGAAGAACTGAAACTGCGCTACGGCTATTAACCGGCCTGGCGCAGCAATTCAGCCGGGCAGACCCGTACGTTGGTAAAACCGGCATCCTGCAGGTTACGGGCCTGCAGCTGGCTCATCACGCCCTTGTCGCAGTAGAGCCAATATTCACGACCGGGATCCAGGGCCTCAAAACCGCTGTGTAAACGGTAAAACGGCATCGCCTGAACCTCTACATCAACCAGCGACAGTGGAGCCTGTGCCACCTCGTCGGGTGCACGTACATCCAGCACCACCACCCGATCATGAAACTGCAACGATCCCGGCAACAGCTCGGGAGCTACCTGACGTGCAGCCAGATCGGCCGGTAACTCGGTAATCGGCTGATACACCGCGTCTGCCAGCGCATCAGCCAACACCGCAGGTGACATCCTGGCTTCCTGAGCTTCTATCTCATGCAGCCTGGCACGGGTGGTCGGACGCTTGCTGATCACAGCACAGTATTCAGGAATTGCTTCAGCATAAACCGCAGCGCCTATCTGTTTTGCCTGGTCCACTATTGCCTGCTTGTTCGTGGTAATCAGCGGTCGCAGAATCAGACGCTCGGTCGCCCGGTCAATCACCTGCAGATTGGTCAGGGTCTGACTGGACACCTGGGAAATCGCCTCACCGGTAATCAGCGCAGTGGTTTTCAAGCGCGCGGCTATACGATCTGCACAACGGATCATAGTGCGTTTCAGCACCACCCCCATCAAGGCATCATCAACCTGAGTCAGTATCTCCTCCACCACACCTTCAAAAGGCACAGTGACAAACTTCACCCGATGCGAACGGCCGTAACGCTGCCACAGGTAGTAAGCCACCTGCTTGACGCCCTCTTCATGTGCGGCACCCCCCAGGCGAAAGAAGATAAAATGGGTATAGATACCACGCTGCAGCATCTGCCAGGTCGCCACACAGGAGTCATAACCACCCGAAATCAGGGTGGCGACATTTTCCTGTGTACCCAGCGGATAACCGCCCATCCCTTCCCGTCGACGACTGACGATAAAAAGACGCTGATGATGTATCTGCAACATCACCTGCACCTCAGGATCTTTCAACCGCACACCGGCATTTTGGGTATGCTGAAACAGATAACCCCCGACATATCGCTCCAGATCAATGGAGCGGAAGTCATGCACACCCGCGCGCTGCACGCGTACAGCAAAGGTTTTACCTGTCAGGCTGTCACCCACAGCCGCCAGCGTCAGTTCACAGATACGATCCTGATCCGGCAGCTCAAATTCCTGTGCTTCCATGAAGTGGTGAATGCCGGGGATACAGGTCAATGCATCGCTGATTTGAGTGGTAATCGATGCAGGCGCATCCGCACCGACTTCAACTTCAAGCAAGTCCCAACATCCACCGACACGTGCAGGCTCCCAGATCTCTTTGACGATCTGACGGATATTCTTTTTCAGCTGCTTGATCTGCTGCTGACGCACCGCACGGCTTTTAATGGTGATTTCAGGGAAGAAACGAATAATATATTTCATGACAGTCTATTGAATCAGCAACCGATCAGGCTTTCTTGACGAATTCGGACTTCAGCTTCATGGGTCCAATACCATCGATCTTGCAATCGATGTCATGATCACCACCTACCAAACGGATATTTTTCACCCGTGTACCGACCTTGACCACCAGCGAAGATCCTTTTACCTTGAGGTCCTTGATCACGGTGACCGTATCACCATCCTGAAGCGGATTGCCGTTCGCATCCCGAATCGACAGGCCGTCTTCCGACGTATCCGCCGTGGCATCTTTAGACCATTCGTGTGCACATTCAGGGCAGACATACATCAGCCCGTCTTCATAGGCATAGCTCGACCCACAGGCCGGGCAATCAGGAAGATTACTCATCAAAGTACCTTGTCTCTGGCAGGAAAAGTGAACCTTGCATAGCGACAAGGCCTTGAAGGCTGCGCATTATGCCAGAAAATGCACAATTTTTCCATGGCTGAAACTGACTGGTCCGATGCCATCGCACGACCTACTCAGACAGCCTGATGCTCCAGACCAGAGGTACTGCTTCCGTGTGACACGTTATTCATCACACTCAAGCCTGCAGCTTTTTCCATAATGCATTCACAATGGGTTTGTTAACCAGCGTACAGCGATACAGGCGCACCTCCAGCGGTGTTTGCCATTCTTCACCTTCACACGCGACCAGGCTTCCCTCGGCCAACTCTCGCTCTATGCAGAGTCGTGGCATCCAGGCAATACCGTTTCCCTGCAAGGCCATGCCTTTCAAGCCTTCAGCCATGGCCGTTTCGTACACGGTTTTCAAGCGCAAACGTATCGGGTGATGTTTTAGCAGCAGCCGCACTGTTCGTCCTAAAAAAGCACCCGATGTATATGACAGAAATGGAATGGGGTCATCAGATGGACTGTTTAAGCTATACAAGGGTTGCCCATCAGGACCAGGTTTGCATACCGGGATCATGGATGTATCGAGCAGATGTATGGATGGAAAAATAACCGGATCCAATTGCAGGGTTGCATAGGAGTCATAATAGACCTGCATCATATCGCATTGGCCATCCCTGAGTGCATGCACAGCATCTTCAACATTCATTGCCACCAGACGAATAGAAATTTCATCCGTCAACTTGCCTAATGAATTCAACCAGTCAGGGAAAAAAGTAAAGGCAAGTGAATGCGCTGCTGCAACCTCTAAAATATCCTGCTGATGTGGGGACAAGCCTCTCAGGCGTGTGATGGTTTCGTGCAGTTGACTCACAACGCTGCGTGCGCTGATCAAAAACAACTGACCTTCAGCCGTCAAGGTGACTGGCGTTCGACTGCGATCAATAAGCTGCACACCCACGGCTTCTTCCAATGACTTGATGCGACGACTAAACGCAGGCTGTGTCACATGCCGTTTATCTGCCGCTTTAGAAAAGCTTTGTGTAGACGCCAGCGCCAGAAAGTCTTCAAGCCAGCGGGTTTCAAAATCCATGGACCCAATCTCACATTATGCATTTATTGCATAATGTATCTGATAATAGCATTGGATTACAGGGCCTGGATTGTACAAGAATGCGCATGCCGTCAGTTGTTGTACGGATTGATACCATCCATTTTGAGAGCCATCATGATCATAGACACGCCGCGCCAGGACGAAATTCTTAAACAGCCACACCGTATCGAAAAAGATTTGCTGGGTTACCTGGCAGTTCCTGCAGAGGCCTACTACGGGGTTCAAACACAACGCGCATTAGAGAATTTTGTGCTGACAGGCGTTCCCCTGGCGCACTTTCCCAAACTGATCATTGGCTTGGCGATGGTCAAAAAGGCTGCAGCATCGGCCAACTTCGACACCGGCCATTTGGAGGCACGGCATTTAGAGGCGATTCACTATGCATGTGACTGCCTGATCAATGGTCAATATCACGAGCAGTTTGTTGTGGATATGATCCAGGGTGGTGCCGGTACATCAACCAATATGAACGCAAACGAAGTGATTGCCAATATTGGTCTGGAATATCTTGGTCATGCAAAAGGCGCATATGAGCATCTGCACCCGAACAACCATGTCAATATGTCCCAATCAACCAATGATGCCTATCCAACGGCCATCCGTGTCGGTTTGCAGTTATCCCATGCCGAGCTGGTCGACAGCCTGGCACTGCTGCAAGAGGCATTCGCAAGCAAGCGCGATGAGTTTCATGATGTCATTAAAATGGGTCGGACGCAGTTACAAGATGCCGTCCCCATGACACTGGGACAAGAGTTTGGCGCCTATGCAACCACCCTGGGTGAAGATATCGAACGTATTGCAGGGATGTATGATTTGCTGCGTGAGGTGAATCTGGGCGGTACGGCGATAGGCACCGGCATCAATGCAGACCCACTTTACGCTGACTTGGCGGTAGCCCACCTGTCCCATGTGTGCGGACACCCGATGCGCTTGGCTGCAGATTTAATTGAAGCAACATCGGACATGGGAGCATTTGTGCTCTTCTCGGGGATGACCAAGCGTCTGGCTATCAAGCTTTCAAAAATCTGCAATGACCTTCGCCTGCTGTCCAGTGGACCACGAACAGGCTTTAACGAAATCAATCTGCCTGCACAGCAGCCAGGTTCTTCGATCATGCCAGGCAAGGTGAACCCGGTAATACCTGAAGCCGTTAATCAGGTCGCCTACCAGGTGGTCGGCAATGATATGGCCATCACCATGGCCGCCGAAAATGGTCAATTGCAATTGAACGTAATGGAGCCACTCATCGCCTACAAGATTCTGGAATCCATGCGCTTGCTGCGACGTGCAATGGATATGTTGCGTGAGCGTTGTGTCGTGGGTATTACCGCTAATCGCGAACGCTGCCTGGATCTGGTCAACCAGTCCATCGGGTTGATTACAGCCTTGAACCCCTACATCGGCTACGATAATGCCACGCGTATTGCCCGGACTGCGCTTGAAACCGGAAAAGGCGTACTGGAACTGGTACGAGAAGAAGGCTTGATTGACGACGCCCTGCTAGAAGAGATCCTCAAGCCAGCCAACATGGTCAATCCACGCCGTTTAATGGTCTGAGCTCAGGTTTTATGCCCTGAATAGAGGAAAGCAGGAACCTGCTTTCCTCTAGCCCTGAAAGCTTCACAAGTATGTTAGCCAAGTCGCTGACGCTGTTTTCGTAACCCACGCAATCCTTCCAGCATCAGCACAACCACTGCCAACCAGATCGCGATATAGGTGGGCCACTCAGCAGCCTGAATAGTCTCGCCGAGCAGCAAAGCTACCAGAAACAGCAATACGGGTTCAACATAGATCAGCAAACCAAACAGGCTAAGGTTCAGATGCGGTGCTGAAAGTGCCTGAAAAGCAAGCGCAAGCGCACTGATCAATCCCAGTCCCAGCACCAGCCACAGCAGATGACTACTGTTACCCAGCTCCGCCAATACCTGCCCACCCTGAAGAATGAAGAACATACTGACCGGCAGACTCAGGGTCATATCAAACCAGAGCCCTCCGATCGTATTGGTATCCGTGACCCGACGCAGCCAGAAATATCCAGGATAACCCAGGCAGATGGCCAGTGTTGGCCAGGTCAGTGTCTGCGACAGCATCAGTTGATTGATGATACCGATCAGCGCAAAGACACAGGCCAGTTGCTGAAAGCGCGACATGCGGTCTTTAAACGCTATCCGGCCGACAATGACCATGCTGATCGGCAACATGAAATAGCCCAGTGACACAGCCAATCCATAGCCATTTACCGGTGCCCACATAAACAGCCATAACTGCACGCCAACCAGAAACGCCGACAGCAGGCGGGTTAACCAGAAATAGCGCTCACGAAACAGACGCTGAAAAATGGTCACGACCTGAGGCCAGTAGCCGCGATACCACATAAATAGCGTCAGGCACGGCAAGGTCAAGCAGATACGCCAGCCATAAATCTCCTCCCCGCCCAACGCGGTCAGCAACGAGGTATAGGCAAACATCAACGCAAAGAAAACAGACGCAATCACATTCAAGGTGACGCCAAGTGCAGTATTGGGGCTAGTGACCATTATGGATTCTTAGTGTAGATTGAACAGAAGGCGGTATTCTATTACGCGTTACCTGATAAAGGTGCCGGATTTAACCCCACAAAATGAGAAAATTTCTCACATGAAGCCTTCAATGACACTGGATAAGTTTGATCATACGCTGCTGGAACTGCTTCAGAAGGACTGCATGATGCCCTTGCGAACACTGGCAGAAACTGTGCACCTGTCCACGGCAACAGTGCAACGACGCATCCAGAAACTCAAGGATTCCGGCTATATTCAAGCACAGGTCGCGGTACTCGATCCGGATAAACTGGGACAGGTCATTACCCTGCTGGTTGAAGTGCATGCCGACAAAACGCAAACAGCGGATCTTGAGCTACTGAAATCCAGATTCTCCGGTCCTGAAGTACAACAATGTTACTACGTGACCGGTGATGCTGACTTCATGCTGGTACTACTGGTACCGAGCATGAGTCGTTTTCAGGAACTCTGTGATCAGCTGTTTCACAGCAATCCAAACGTGAAATGGTTCAGAACCATCGTGGTGCTGGACCGGGTCAAAACAACCCTGAATGTCCTCTAGTGGTGCTCGTCATGCAGCACTTCCAGCCGTCGGGTTGGCCAGTGCAGTGTTGCCGTACGAATCAACATTTTCTCTGCCAGCTCTGGTTGTGCCGCTGCGATCACCTGTGCGGCAAAATCAGCCATAAACTGCGCCTTCAGTTCGGCTCGCGCCTGATCCGGGCCCACTTCATCATAAGGTGCAGATGACAACAGCAAAAAGCCATCATCCGGTATCCTTCCCTGTGCCATATTGGCACGGATAATACCGGCTGCCTTGGCTATAGGATCAGAGAGATTCGGACTGAAAGGCCCGATAATCAGCGCCACATTGGGCGCATGTAAAAAATCAAATCCGCGTCCGACACAGATCATCCATTCACGATGCTCGATATCCAGTTCGCGTTGCAGCTGACGCATTTCAGCAATGTGGCGCAGATTCCCTTCCACCAAAGGCAGCAAATCATAACGAATCTGTGTTGGCATATCGGTAAAAAATCCCTCCAGCCTGACAGGCAGCGTATCGAGATCCTCAACACCTAATTCAGCCAGATCCAGAGATTCACCATCACTGTTATGCAGAATCAGTGCATCCTCATCCGTTTCAAAACCACACACCAACGGGTAAACCGTTTTGTGGCCCTGACCAAAAATAGCCTCTACCTGCTGACGAATCGCCTGCGCATGCGCCATCGCAGCGTCCTTGTCGCAGTTGAATCCGGCACAGCCTCGCGCCCGGTCACCTTTGGAAAAATGGTAGGTAATAATGATCAGTGCCCGATGGCCCTGACGTATGGCATCCATCACCTGACTTTCCAGCAAATCTCCCAGATACGGCCACCCCAGATCAAAAATTCCGCCCAGATTGCGAAACGGGCGGACAATACCCAGCGGGGTCTGGGTGGCATAGGGAAGATGAATACGTCCATCCATACACTTCAGTGCGATGATACGGGTGGGATGTTCTGCCAGATAACGCTGACGCGCCAAAGCATTATCGGGGTCGCAAAACAGGGCTGAATGTGTACGGCTGAGTTCCATCAGCCAGTCAATACGTTGGTCAATCGGTGCGGAATGAATCGCAGTCGGCATCGTTATTATTCTCCGTTGCTGTGAGCCATCAGGCGTAGGTGCCTGACTTCATGCTAACGCAACACAGAGATTTTCGATACATCCAGCGCTATATATGGCATACATGGCAGGTGCGTCGTACTAGCCCCCTACTAATGTGATCAAGTGCTAATGGGATCGGATATATCTGACACGCCGTGAACCCGTCCCTGGGGGCTCCAGTGCGCCTTCCATGGCGCACAGGGTCAGGCATATCCGATCCCATCAGCCCTTTTCAACCTGAGTGCCAGCATACAGTCGATTTGGTACAGGACTATGGGCGGGGTGGTGGTATCGCTTTGGAGTGACCGTCAGCCGCCATGGACGGCGGCTGCCGAGCGGTCAAGGATGACGAAAAGCGTGTCACACCAAAGCGATACCACTACCCAGCGTGGCACCCTGAGGGCACAGAAAGAGCAAGGAATGCAGAAATCAGGACATCAGTGACGCCTGGGCTGCTGTTCCCGCTGCAGTATCTGTTCAGCATCCAGCGATGCTATCGGGATAGCGGTATTCACAGGTATCTCACCCTGAAGTTGTAAGGCCTGATAACGCAGCACACAGACGCGTAGAAACGAGGTGAAGTTGCCCAGATCGTGTCCGGCATCGATCGATTCATGATACAGACGGGTGATGAGTTGAGGGGTTTGCATACCATCACGCAGGGCAATTTCTTCCAGCAGTTTCCAGAAATAGTTTTCCATCCGCACACTGGTCACCATGCCATCAATACGCAATGAATGCGTGCAGCTTTTCCATAAAGCCGGATCGGCGTTAATGAATAATCGACACATACCCCCTCTCCTCTTCAATACCCGCTTACTGCAACAGTTTCTGGAACTGCGCCAGCCAATCAGGATGTGCTGGCCAGGCCGGTGCAGTCACCAGATTGCCATCAGTCACCGCTGCATCAACCGGAATATCGGCATATTCACCGCCACAGGCTTCCACTTCAGGACTGCAGGCCGGATACGCAGAACAGCGTCTGCCTGTTAACACTTTAGCAGCTGCAAGCAATTGCGCACCATGACAGATAGCTGCAACCGGCTTGCCCGCTTCAAAAAAGTGCTGAACCTTGCTGATAACCTCTGGATTGAGGCGCAAATATTCCGGTGCACGGCCGCCTGGAATCACCAGGGCATCATAATCGCTGGCCTGAATTTCGCTGAAACTGGCATTCAGGGTAAAGCGATGACCGGGTTTTTCACTGTAGGTCTGATCACCTTCAAAATCGTGAATCGCTGTAGCGATACTGTCACCGGCTTTTTTATCGGGGCACACTGCATGGACCTGATGCCCAAACGCCTGCAATGCCTGAAATGGCACCATGGTTTCATAGTCTTCAGTGAAATCGCCGGTAATCATCAATATTTTCTTGCTCATGCTGGGCCTCCTTATCGTTATTACCCAAGTCGATCATGGCACAGCTGAAAACCTCAGGGGTATTACCGGAATACTACCCATCCCTTTTACCTGTTTTTTGCAGGGTTGAAGCCTTGACTGGAATTCAGTAGTATTTTTATTAATTGAACGTTCAATCAAGGAAAAATATGCCTATTGTCGGTGTTCAGGAAACCCGTAAACAGCAGCTGATTGATGCCGCACTGGCATCGATTGCGGAGCTGGGTTTGCAAAAAACCACCATCATTACCATCAGCCAACGGGCCGGGTTGTCATCTGGCATCATCAGTCATTATTTCGGTGGTAAACAGGGGTTGATCGAAGCGGCATTGCGTCATTTGCTGGAACGCCTGGGGCGCGCATATGTGGAAAAAATCCAGCAAACCGATGGCTCTCCCATCGCGCGTATTCATTGCATTATCGAAGCCAACTTCACCGAGTTTCAGCGTTCCGAACTGGCTGCCAGAACCTGGTTAAGCTTCTGGGCACGATCCATGCACGAGCCGGGATTAAAGCGCCTGCAACAAATTAACAATGCACGCCTGTGCAGCAATCTGCGCTACGCCTTCATGCAGTCCATGAACCGCGAGCAAGCACAGGACGCAGCTCGCCAGACAGCCGCGATGATTGATGGCTTCTGGCTTCGCAGCGCCCTGAGCGCGGACCCGGAAGAAAATTTTGCCACGGGTGAAACGCTCTGCAAAACCTTTGCACTCAGCCTGTTAGCTCATTAAAGGAGTCTCAGATGTCACTGCCTCGTTATCAGAACTATGTACACGGTCGCCCGCTGGCCAATCAGAGCGGTGAAACCTTTCCGGTGATCAATCCCGGGACAGGTGAAGTGATCTATGAGATGGAAGTCGCCGATGAAAGCATTCAGCAGGCGGCCATCGACAGCGCACAGCAAGGGTTTGCCACCTGGTCTGCCATGAGTGGCATGCAGCGAGGGCGTATCTTGATGAAGGCCGTCGCGCTGCTTCGGGAGCGCAATGATGCGCTGGCGGCTATAGAGGTACAGGATACGGGTAAGCCCTGGCAGGAAGCGGTCGCTGTAGATGTTGTGACCGGTGCGGATTCAATTGAATTTTTTGCAGGTCTGGCAGCTTCCATTGAGGGTAACCAGCAAGACCTCGGTGGTGATTTCTACTACACCCGTCGCGAACCGCTGGGCATTTGTGCCGGGATTGGTGCCTGGAACTATCCGCTGCAGATTGCCTGCTGGAAATCAGCACCGGCATTGGCGTGCGGTAACAGCATGATTTTCAAACCGTCTGAAGAAACACCTCTGGGCGCTCTGAAACTGGCCGAAATCTTTACTGAAGCCGGACTGCCAGACGGCGTATTCAATGTCGTTCAGGGTGATGGCCGGGTTGGCGCCTGGTTAACCCATCATCCCCGGATTGCCAAAGTCTCCTTTACCGGTGAAGTCGGTACCGGACAGAAAGTCATGGCAGCTGCCGCCAGTTCCTTGAAAGAAGTCACCATGGAGCTGGGTGGCAAGTCACCGTTGATTATTTTCGAAGATGCCGACCTGGAGAACGCTGTTTCTGCCGCCATGCTGGGTAACTTTTATACTCAGGGCGAGATCTGTACCAACGGTACCCGGGTTTTTATCCATGAATCCCTGAAAACAGCCTTTTTACAACGCCTGTTAGCGCGTACGCGTGACAATATCAAACTGGGCGATCCCATGCTGCCGGACACCAATTTTGGTGCCCTGATTTCGGCCAAACATCGTGAAAAAGTACTCGACTATATTCGTCTGGGTGTGGAGGAAGGGGCTACTTTGTTGCAAGGTGGTCAGGCCGCCAGTCCGGCATCAGCCCCGGGTGGTTTTTTTGTAGAACCCACTATTTTCAGTGACTGCCAGGATGAGATGACTATCTGCCGGGAAGAGATTTTTGGCCCGGTCATGTCTGTACTGACCTTCACCGACGAAGACGAGGTTATTGCCCGCGCCAACAGAACCGACACAGGATTGGCTGCCGGTGTCTTTACCCGGGACATTCGCCGAGCACATCGCGTCATCCACCAGTTGCAGGCCGGTATCTGCTGGATCAACAGTTACGGCGCATCGCCCGCTGAAATGCCGGTCGGCGGCTATAAGCTCTCGGGTATAGGTCGTGAAAATGGTCGTGTCACACTGGACCATTACACTCAACTCAAAGCTGTATATGTCGGCATGACCGACCTGGAGAGTCCATTTTGAGTATTCCAGAGAACACCTATGATTACATCATCGTTGGTGCCGGCTCTGCGGGCTGTGTACTGGCCAATCGACTGACCGAGGATGGCAAGCACAGTGTCCTGCTGCTGGAAACCGGTGGCAGTGACCGCAGCATTTTTATTCAGATGCCAACGGCCCTGTCGATTCCGATGAATACAGAGAAATATGCCTGGCAGTACGAAACCCAGCCCGAGCCCTATCTGGATAACCGCCGCATGCATTGTCCTCGTGGCAAGGTTCTGGGCGGCTCGTCATCGATCAATGGCATGGTGTACGTTCGCGGCCATGCCCGTGATTTTGATGAATGGCAAAGTGAAGGCGCGACAGGCTGGAGTTATCAACACTGTCTGCCCTACTTCCGCAAGGCTGAGAGCTGGGCATTTGGCGGTAACGCCTATCGCGGTGATCAGGGCCCTCTGGGCGTCAATAATGGCAACCAGATGCAGAATCCGCTCTACCGTGCATTTATTGAGGCAGGTGTACAGGCCGGTTATCTGAAAACCGATGATTACAACGCTGCCCAGCAGGAAGGCTTTGGCCCCATGCACATGACGGTGCATAAAGGTCGCCGCTGGTCGACAGCCAATGCCTACCTGCGCCCGGCTCTGCAACGTGGCAATCTCAAGGTTATCACCCATGCCCGCGTTCACCGGGTGGTGCTTGAAAACAAAACCGCCGTCGGCGTTCTGTTTGAACATCAGGGAACGTTGCAAACTGCCCGGGTTAACCGGGAGGTGATCCTGTCGGCAGGGTCTATCGGCTCACCGCACCTGTTACAGCTCTCCGGTATCGGTAATCCTGACGTACTCAAGGCGGCGGGTATTGAAACACTGCATGCCTTGCCAGGTGTCGGTGAAAACCTGCAGGATCATCTGGAGTTTTACTTTCAGTTTCGCTGCCTGAAACCGGTATCGCTGAATCGTAAACTGGGGCTCTGGAGTCGCTTTCTGATCGGTACACGCTGGATTCTGTTCAAAGACGGCCTGGGTGCCACCAATCATTTTGAATCCTGCGGATTTATCCGCTCCAAGCCCGGCGTAGAGTGGCCAGATCTGCAATATCACTTCCTGCCAGCCGCAATGCGCTACGATGGCAAGGAAGCCTTTGATGGCGATGGTTTTCAGCTGCATATCGGGCACAACAAGCCACGCAGCCGTGGCCATGTTCGGGTTACCTCTGCCAATCCGCACCAGCCACCCGAAATACAGTTTAATTACCTGCAACATGAAGCCGATCGTGAAGGCTTCCGTGCCTGTGTACGCCTGACACGCGAGATTATCAATCAGCCAGCCATGGATGCCTATCGGGGCGATGAGATTCAGCCAGGTCTGGATGTCCAGAGTGATGAGCAGATCGATGCCTTTGTCCGCCGGGCAGTTGAAAGCGCCTACCATCCCTCCTGCTCCTGCAAAATGGGCGTGGATGCCATGGCCGTTGTGGACCCGGAAACCCGTGTCCATGGCATTCAGGGACTGCGTGTGGTGGATTCTTCGATTTTCCCCACCATTCCCAATGGCAATCTGAATGCACCGACAATTATGGTGGCTGAACGCGCCGCCGACCTGATTCAGGGCAAGGATCCCCTGGCACCTTCGGACGCACCTGTTTCGATGGTATCCGGCTGGCAGGAACGCCAGCGACCTGGCACAGCACAACGCTAAACCAAAAACGGTTGTTGCTGGCTGCACTCAGTGCAAACCATCAGACTTTAACGATCATCCGCCTGTAACCGGCGGATTGACCGTTAAACTCTGAGCCGTGAACACGCGGTGGTTTGTGTCCGATTCGAAAATGCACTTGTTGCCCTAGAGGAGGAACACCCATGCTGTTTCGTAAATTGATAGACCGTTTGTACCGGAGGCGCGCATGACTCTCTGGTTATCTCTCGGAATGCTGTTCACCTTCGCGGCCATTGTGGTCGTGCTGTTTCGCTGGTGGAATGTCCGATGTATCGGCGTAACCCCCGTCTCCACCCTGACCTTTATCGCCATCCTGTTCACATCCGGTCTGGATGTTGGTCTGATCATGTTTCCGCTGACCGAATTTGCAGGCTATGCCGATCTGGCAGAAAGCCCTGAATACGGTTTTGCGAATCCGCTCGCCATAGAGTTCGGGTTTTGGGGCTTCCTGATCTGGGGATTTTATTTTCTGACCTGCTTTTATTTCTGCATCATTGAACCCAAAGTCGGCTTTTTTGAACGGCCTCTGGTGAAATGGATCAACAATGCGGTCATCATTGGTACCTGCGCCTTCACTGCTTTCCTATTGCTGGTCAACCTGCCCTGGTATCTGCCGAAACTGGGTGATGGTGAAAGTGTCATCCCCACCTTTTATCTGATCGTTCTGGTATCAATCGCCGCAGCTGTATACTCCAGCAGCCAGCTTAAATATGTGCGTATTCTCAGCCTGGGATCCTCAGCACTGTTCATCGCCCTGATCGGCATGATGTGGAGCGGTGCCTTTCTCAGCGAGACCGGCAGTCCGGGTGACTTTCTGGCCACTGCCGCACTGATCGGAGACTACTTCGCCAATCTGCATCAGTTTATGCTGCCGCTGAATGATTACCATGAGTTTTACCTGTTCTGGTGGTTCTCCTGGAGCATTATGATCGGTCAGTTTACTGCACGTTTTGTCAGTGGCCTGAAAACCTGGCAATTGATGCTGGCGATGCTGATTTTCCCTTCAGTCGCTATCGGTACCTGGTTCACCGTACTGTATCACTATCACGCTGAGGATCTCTCGATCAGCAGCTGGATCAATCTGGCAATGATCTCTGTCGGCATCCTGATGGTGATCAATTCGCTGGACTCTCTGATTCGTCTGTATACCGAAAATCTGAAGCTGACTGCACGGCATATTGGAAAATCGCGCTATTACATCGGCAACTTTATTGCTATGTGTGGCCTGACAGCGCTGTTCCAGCTGGATTTTCTGCGTATCCAGTGGGTTGGCGCGCTGGTTATCGCGATCTATTTTGCCTGCTTTGCCTATATTCTGCTGTTCAAACGTCAGGAGGTGTTTGCCATAGAAGGCTCTCCGGAAGAGAACACGCTCGACTATAAGCGTATTGAACTGGCCAATTAAGCCAGGCACGCTGAGCGCCCGTGTTACGGGCGTTTCAGCGCACTGTTTTTAGGCCGTTTTCCGGCAATCAAAGATCCACCGACGATGGCAAGACTGGCATAGAACAGTGCCAGGCTGGCATCCGCCTCACCCGCCAGAATTAACAGTACCACCGAGATCAGGGGCGCACTGTAGGCCAGGGTTCCCAGCAGTTGCAGGTTACCGTGCTTGACACCATGATCCCAGGTAAAAAAAGCAATACCCACAGGCCCTAACCCCAGGCCAATGACTCCGATCCATTGACCCCAACCCTGAGGCCAAACGGTTTCTTCCCAGAGCAGATGACATAGCAGCGCCAGAAATGCTGTCAACGCGCAGAACCAGCCTACCGCATCGGTCGGCACCGCCTTGACCAGTCGATTCAGAACCGAATAGCTGGACCAGATCAGAGCGCACAGTAAGGCCAGCAGATAACCGGGCAGGTACTCGGACTGGAACCCCTGGTGATTCTGACCAATCAAGATCCAGCAACCCAGTAACGCCAGACTGGCACCGATAAGGTGTACCCCTCGCAGCCGCTCTCCCGGCAACAGCGCACTTAACAACACAATCAGCAGAGGCCATAAATAGGCCAACAAACTGACCTCTACAGCTGGTGCCAGCGTCATCGCCTTGAAGTAGACGAAATGATAGCCAAACAGTCCTGCGACACCGATGACCCAGGCTGCAACTGGCTGACGTAAATACACCAGGCCCGAGCACTTCTGTCTGCGCCAGCGAATCAACATCAGCACAAAGGCAATGGCAAAGGTCATCGCCATCATCTGAAACTCCGGGATCGCTCCCCCGGTCATACGGGTCAGTAGTGCCAGGGTTCCCCAAAGGAAAATTGAAATCGAGCCAATCAGCGTGGCACTGTGCATACGGGTCATATTCAGAGGCTATCCCATTACAGAAAAGACACAGTCTAGGCTGTGTCAACTGCAACGTCTTTGCCGGATCAGCAGTGTTGTTTGGTGGATTGGCGGTAATAGCGGGGAGATTGGCCAAAATGGCGCCGGAAACGGTCACTGAAGGCCGCCAGATTGGTATAGCCGACCTGATCAGCAACAGCCTGAACCTGCAAGGTTGTCGTTTCCAGCAACTGCCGGGCACGCTGCATGCGTAACTGCAGCAGATACTGCTGTGGTGACATCCCCAGTTGCTGCTGAAACAGCGCATTGAGCTGGCGAACACTCAAATGCACGACATTCGCCATTTGCGGCAAGGTCACCGGGCGATCGATATACGCATCTAAATAGGCCTGCAACAGCTCAATACGCCGGTCCTGCTTCCGCTGAATTTCAGGCTGATAGCGTTGCTGCAACAACTGCAGCAGCAACCCGAGCATCTGCTGTTCAATGCTGCCCGCAGCACGGCTATCAAGACCATGCAGCTGCTGAAACAAAAACTGGATATAGTGGCTGAGGGCCGCATCAAGCTGTACAAAAACCGGCAAACGCTCCAGCAAGGGAGCCATCTCTGTCGGCACATCAGCCACCAGAAAGCGATTTGCAACCGGCGCATAAAAGCCATGATCTGCACCCGCAGGAATAATGGCCGCCTGCTGCGCCGTCACCGCGCCCTCTCTGCGCTCGACACTCAGGCACAGCTCACCATCCACCGGCAAAACCAGCTGATGGTAATCGTGACTGTGACTGGCAACCTCCTGGGAGTAGGAACGCAATGCCAGCGAAGGTGAAGCTGAATGCATCTGACCGACGCCTGCGAAAGTGACATTAAAGCAGCAGTATATACCAGCCCAATCCACCAGGAGAATCACCCCGGATACACGGCCCACAGCGCAATTCCCAAAGAGAAATATTTCTTCTTGACTGGAAACGCTTGTTAAATTGGGGTAGGGTCTAAGCATGATCTCGATTTTACTGCCTATCGGCGCATTGCTCTGCGGTATTGCACTGTTACTGCTTGGCATCGGTCTACTCAACACCTTACTCGCACTTCGAGGCAGTGCCGAGGGCTTCAGTGATCAAACACTCGGCCTGCTGGGCTCTGCCTATTTTATCGGCTTCATTCTGGGTACCTGGCTATGTCCCAGACTCATTCGTCGCATGGGGCATATCCGTGCTTTCGCCTTTTTTGCAGCCGCCACCGCAACCTGTGTCTTATTGCACGTACTGATTATTGATCCTGTCATCTGGTTTGTACTGCGCATCATTACCGGTACAGCTCTGGTCGGTATCTATACCGTGATTGAAAGCTGGCTCAATACCCAGGCTCCCCCGGAACGCAGGGCACGAGTATTTGCCGTCTATATGGCAATCAACCTTGGCGCATTGGCACTGGCTCAGCAACTGCTGCGAATCGACAGCCCGATGACCTTCACCCTGTTTGCCATCGCAGCGATTCTGATTATTCTGGGGCTCATGCCCGTTGCGGCGACACGTTTGGTACAGCCCAGCATCAATGATACGCCCTCTCTGTCACTCACACGCTTATGGCAAGCGGCGCCGGTAGCCTGTGCCGGTGCCCTGCTCTCAGGTCTGGCGATGGGAGGCTTTTGGGGACTGGGGGCTGTGTATGCCGGTCGAATCGGCTTATCTCCGACAGAAATTGCCCTGTTTATTTCACTGGTGATTCTCTCAGGTGCACTTTGCCAATGGCCGATGGGTTATTTGTCCGACCATATTGACCGCCGCCGTGCGCTGGCCATTATTGCCATGCTGGCAGCCCTTGGAGGTGCGTTAATGCTGGCTCTGGGACCCTATGGACAATGGTTTTTGCTCGGTGCAGCCGTCTTTGGCGCGGGCGCATTTGCCGTCTACCCGGCCGTTATTGCCCATCTGATAGACCACTTGCATCAGGACGAAATCCTGTCCGGCAATGCCGCGTTGCTAATGCTGCATGGTGTCGGGGCTGCCCTGGGACCGGCGACCGCAGGCTGGCTGATGAACCACACCAGCCCTCAGGCCCTGCCGGTCTATTTCAGCGTGATGTTTTGCCTTTGCGCTGTCTACAGCCACCTGCAGGCACGTCGTCAGCGCGATACCATCGTCGAAGCATCGGCCCATTATGTACCCATGGTGCGCACCTCACCGGTGGTGCTTGAAATGATGCTGGACGACCAAACGCCCTCCCCCGAAACGGATACAGACTCAACTTTCAGGAGTAATGACCATGATTCTGGCAACTGATCTGGATGGAACCTTTCTCGCTGGCGATCCGGAAAACCGCCAGCGCCTCTACCAACTGATCACCGCACATCAGGGTATCCAGCTGGTCTTTGTCACCGGTCGGGGCCTGGAGGTCGTTGTCCCCCTGCTGTCAGATCCGGCGATTCCCAGACCGGCTTACATTATCTGTGATGTCGGGGCGACCGTGGTTGATGGGAACACCCTGCAACCCGTCTATCCGGTGCAGAGTGAAATTGATGCGGCCTGGCCTGGCGAACTACCCATCCTGGATGCCCTGCAGCACTTTCCTGGCCTGGAGCGCCAGGAAGTCCCTCAACAGCGTCGCTGCTCGTACTTCTGTGAGCCAGGTGCAGTCACCGACGCTCTCCGGCAAACACTGGATGATCTCGGCTGTGATTTGCTGTTTTCTGCTGGCATGTATCTGGATTGTTTGCCACGTGGCGTCAATAAAGGCTCAACACTGAAACGTCTGGTCCAGCAACTGCAGCTCTCGCCAGATGACGTATTGGTCGCGGGCGACACACTGAATGACCTCTCCATGTATGAGCAGGGATTCAAGGGTGTCTGTGTCGGAGAATCTGAGCCCGCGTTATTGGAGGCTACAGCGGACAGAGCCAGTGTATTACATGCCCGGTTGAGTGGTTGTGGAGGTATCCTGGAAGCAGTTGTACATTTCGGCTTTCTCGGTCCACTGGGTGTGGACCATGAACTCCCGGACCTGAACATCAAGGGTAAAGCCGAACTGGTCATGGTCTACCATCGGCTGCCTTACGAAGAGGTGCAGGAATCCGGGCAGTGGGTCCGCCGCCCGCCGTCATCACCGAATGGTATTTTGCCCACACTTCTGAGCTTTTTTGCCCGTGGCGAAACCGGTTCCTGGGTTGCCTGGTCGATCCATGAACCTCGCAAGGGACATACATTTGAGGTGCATACCGATGTTGATCGGCAGCTGTATCCGAATCTGGTAGCTGCACGAGTAGCCCTTAGCAAAGAGGATGTGGATACCTTCTACAAGCGCTTTTCCAAGGAAGCCTTCTGGCCAACGCTGCACACCTTTTGGGAACGCGCCATATTTCGTGAAGAAGACTGGGTAACCTTCCTCAAGGTCAACCGCCTGTTTGCCGAACGCACCGCTGCTGAGGCCGCCGAAGGGGCAATCATCTGGCTGCATGACTACAACCTGTGGATGGTGCCAGCTTACCTGCGTCCACTACGCCCGGATCTGACCATCGCCTTCTTTCACCACACCTACTTTCCTTCAGCAGATGTCTTTAACGTATTGCCCTGGCGACGCGATATTATTGGTAGCCTGCTGCAATGTGACTATATCGGCTTTCATATTCCGCGGCAGGCAGAAAACTTTGTCGATGTTGCACGCGGTGTTGCACCACTGGAAGTACTGGAAACCAGCAGCTGTGCCCCTCGTTTCCTGACTTACGGCTGTGCTGTCGGGCTTGACCGCATGACGACAGCCATCCGCGTACATGACCGGAAGATCGGCTTGGGAGCGCATCCTGTTGGGCTGGATGTCAGCCGTATTGAACAACTGGTACAAGCCCCGGATTGTCAGGCACTGATGGAAACACTGCGCCAGCAACTGCGTCAGGTCCGTGTCGTGCTGTCTGTTGAGCGACTGGATTACACCAAGGGGACGCTGGCCAAACTGCTGGCTTTTGAGTCCCTGCTTGATGCGCATCCGGAACTGATCGGCAAAGTCTCGCTATTGACCATCTGTGTTCCGGCAGCACGCGAGATGACTATCTATGATGAGTTGCTCGGACAGATTGAACAGGCTGTTGGACGCATTAACGGTCGCTTCTCCCGAGTAGGCTGGACACCCGTACAGTTCTTCTACCGCGCCTTTCCATTCAAGGATCTGATCGCCTACTATCTGATGGCCGATGTGATGTGGATCACCCCCTTGAGAGACGGTCTGAACCTGGTCGCCAAGGAGTACATTGCAACACAGGGGCTGTGTCATGGTCAGGGAGTACTGGTACTGTCTGAATTTACCGGTGCGGCGGCTGAGCTGCATGGCGCCTTGTTAACCAATCCGCATGACCCGCATGACCTGAGAGATACTCTCTACATTGGCCTGACACTGGGACAGGCCGAACGTGAAGCACGCCTGAAAGAGATGTATCAGATCGTCTGTCATAACGATATAGGTCGCTGGGGCACCGAATTCCTGGAGGCCGTCAAGGCAACAGTAGAAGACATTCTGCCAGAGGATACCCGCGGAGCGGCCTGATACTGATTCATTCTACTGAACGACGCACAGGGATTTTATGTCCCCAGAAAAACAGTGCCAGCCCGCCAACAACCAGCAGGCAGCCTTTCCACAGACTGGCCGTGAGCGGTTCAGCATTGAGCAGATGCCCCAGCATCAGGGCAAAAACTGGCGTAATAAGTGTCACCAGCGCGACCGTACTGGCTGGCAGATGGCGCAATACATGAAAATAACTGACAAAGCCGACCAGCGAGCCAAAAATTGCCAGATACAACACTGACCAAAAGGCACGACTTCCGGGGTCAATGACCAGAGGCGCTGCCCCCATCAACCACCAGGTCACGCCAAAGCCCGGCAAGGACCAGAGGAGTGCGCCCACCGTATGTGCCAATGGATGCACCTGGGCACCGGTACGCTTGACCAGCACCCCACTCAAACTGAACAGTACCGCAGCCAGCAAGAGCAATAACACACCGGGAAGACTGTCCTGTCCCAGTACCACGTCATCGGTAAAAATCACGCCCAAACCCAAAAATGCCAATGCGCTGGCCACCCAGCGATAGGGCCGCAATGCAGGCTCATGCAACAACACCAGTCCAAAAATGGCTGACAGAATCGGGGCCAGGCCAAAAATAATCGAAATCAGCCCTGAAGGTACGTAGCGTGAAGCGATATAGGTACAGCACATGGCACCGAAAACACCGAGCGACGCGTAGGCATAGGCCAGTTGAGCTCTGGCACTCAACGGCAGACGGATACGCAGCACTGCCAGCAGCAATAATCCAAGAAAGGCAGCAATACCCATACGCAACCAGCCCGCCAGCACCGGATCGATGGTTTCGCTGCTCCAGGCAATCGTGAGGGGTGTGGTGGACCAGATCAACACCACAGCGAGATAGGCAACCGGTATGGACATCATGTCTCCGAAGCCGTCGTCAAAACGGCACAGGCTCCGCACACAGACAGGCTGTGGCAGAGACATCTAAAAAACCCAGGAAGGCTTTCATCTTCCGCCATATCTGATACAAGGTCAACGGCCTGGAGCTATATCCGAGTAAATTTCTCTGTTATTGCTAAAACCGCAAAAGGCGACGATACTGATCACTACCAATCGTTCATAGGAGAAGATGCATGAGCCTACAAGTTGGGGATACCTTTCCTTCACTCACCCTGACAGTGATGGGTGAAAATGGTCCCGAAAAAGTCACCACCGACAGCCTGGTCCAGGGCAAAAAAGTAGTCCTCTTCGCAGTTCCTGGTGCCTTTACACCCGGCTGTTCCAATACCCACCTGCCCGGCTTTGTGGTCCACGCTGATGAAATCAAGGCCAAGGGTGTTGACCATATTATCTGTACATCGGTTAACGATGCCTTTGTGATGGGAGCCTGGGGAAAAGCCCAGAACGCCGATGAAATCATCATGCTGGCCGACGGCCTGGGTGAACTGGCCAATGCGGTGGGACTGGTTCAGGATCTGTCTGCAGCAGGACTCGGGTTGCGCAGCCAGCGTTATGCCATGATCCTTCAGGATGGCAAGATCGAACTGCTGAATATCGATGTCAAAGGTGTCGATAAAACCAGCGCAGAAACACTGCTGGCAGCACTCTAGGAAAGCGGCTTATCCGTGATCGGTACTGTCGATCACTCTACCAGACGGCGCTGTTGCTTGACCGCATACATGGCAGCGTCTGCTCTGGCAATCAGCGCTTCCGGATGAAACTCATCATGTGCTGAGGTCACAACCCCGACACTGGCACCTGCGTACTCCAGAGTGACAGCACCCAGCTCAAACATGCCTTGTGTCAGTTGAGAGAGACGCTCAGCAAAGCCGGCTTGAGCGGCAGAGTCCCCGGCTGAATTGGCCATGGACAAAGCCACAAATTCATCGCCCCCATAACGTGCCAGCACATCACTGCCACGCAGACCGGTTTTCAGTTGTTCGGCCATCTGAATCAAAAACAGATCACCGGCATCATGCCCATACACATCATTGATCTGCTTAAAATTATCCAGATCTATAAACCCGACATGTACAGCACTGCCCTCACGTTGAGCACGTGCCAACATACGTTTGAGCTCATCAATTAAAGCACGTCGATTGGGCACTCCGGTGAGTGAATCCAGCATCGCCAACCGGCTGTACTCGGCATTCAGCTGACGCAGCTGTGTGATCAACTCTTCTCTGGCAAGCTGCTGGGAAATGATCTGTGCAAAGAGTCGTAAAAACAGTATTGACTGATCATCCACCTCCCGTCGGGAAGCACTGGCACCACACAGGGTGCCAAAAATTTCATGGTCCAGCCGACGCACCGGTTCACTGATATAGGTTTCGATACCCAGCGCTTGAGCCGCCTCAGAGTCTCCCCAATGCTCTGACACCTGGCTGACATAAGTGCGGGTTTCTTCAAAAGAACGCTTGCACAGCGTATCTTCCCAGGGAACCGACAGGCCTTCAGTAATCTGCATATCACCCATGTTACGGGCAAACACAACGGATTGTATGTTTTGATGAAAATCAATCGAAGTAAAATATACCGATTCCAGGCCAGTGAACTCTTCAATCAATTGCAACAGTGGCCTGATCAATGACTCCAGATCAGCACTGTCGCTCATAATATCGTCCAGTCGATACAGGATCTCTTCGGTCTTCATACTACGGCCAAATCTGGAGAAGGGTCCTTTGATTAAAGCAGTTGATTACCACTCCTGCAACTGAGCTTTGTGCCCAAGCCAGTGATTACTCTTACCGATTCAATTGCTCGGCCACTTCAACAGCTTCGACTATAGCCAGTTTGATCGACTCAGAATATTCATCTTCGTAAATTACTGAACAAATGATCCGATGAAGTAAATCCTTGTCGATAACGTTATCAGCGACCCAGACGGCAATGTTTTCCATCTCCTTGACGAATCGCTTTACCACATAATCAAAGCCATTAAGTTCGAGGAAGTAGGCTCCCAACGCCAGTGATGAACGCTTGTTACCATCGTTGAAAGCATGATTTTTATTGATAGAAAACACTAGGTGAGTCAGCTTGTCTTCCATCTCCGAATAGTACCAGTCGTTTTGGATATGCTCTAAGGGGCTTGCCAACTGGCCAATATCCTTGATACCCGACAATCCGCCAGAATGCTCGATGATCCAGTCGTGAACACTGACCGCGTGCGCTACATCAAAATAGAAAAACCGGATGCATGTTCCTGTAGGGTCATTCATTAATGCGATCCTTTGGCTAGCGATCTTTCAGGCGCTTGAGTACTGCCAGTGTTTCCGGGTCACTCAGCTGCTCTTCCAAGGAGCGGCTCTTTTCACCCAGGAACCTTTCAAAATCTGCTTCCGGTACAGATTGTATATAAGCCTCCAACTTCTCGTGCAAAGCATCGCGGAAGCATAAATCACGACTGGCCATTTTGGTTCGCACATCCAGAATGAGCGGTTTGAACAGCGGATGCTTTTCAAAACTGGCAAACAGGTTTTCGGCTTCTTTTTGTGTGAGCTTGCGCCCTTGTATCGTGCTGGCTTGCTCAAGCTCATGGGCGATCCCCGATTCATAACTGGCAATCAGGTTCAACACTTCGGCATACAGTGTTTCGCGGATATTGGCTTTAGCAGCAAGATTCAACACCTTTTTATATTCCGTGGCGTTTTCATGGAAAATGCTTTGGTAAATCAAGTTGGTAAATCGGGCATACTTCCAATGATTACCTTCCACATAGTTATCCAGAGCATCGGTGAACTGGCGGCGGTAATTTTCTTCCTGTAGTGCACTGACCAGATAGTTTTCATCACGTTGATTGATGAATCTGGTATGCCCACCCGCCCTTTCGGCCATGACATCCAGTACAATATCGAGCAAACGGGAGCGCAGCAGGCGCGCGGGTTCACTTTCGGTCAGTAACATACCGATGTTGAGTACTGCACGAAAACTAAACACCCCTAACACACTAGTTTTGGTACCGTCATCGATGTCGGCACCATATACTAATTCTTTGAATTTTCTTAGTTTATTTCCCCTAAGAAGTTGGTAGCCGTTGTTTTTCAGCTCTTCTCTGTGACTGACCAAATAGCGCTCAATAGTACGATCTGCAACGTCATACATAGCCATCACTTGTGCTTTGGTGAATACGGATTCCCCTTCAAACATCACACCACCCAAGCCCAAATGCTGTTCAGCCTGTTGCAGGGCGTAGCGGTTGTTGAGGATGTTCTGGCGATCGTGTGACGATTCAGTAAGGTCTTTCGCCATCCTGGAGTTCCTCAGTTTTTGATTGAGTGGATGAATTGACAGTCAATGGGCTGTTCATATTTATATTGAATGGTCACTTAACAGTTTAAAGAAAGCATGCACCAAGTCTTCGTTAAACTTCACATCATTCCCTGACTATTACTGTGTTTGTTTAACATCACCGATTGGAAATTTAAATAGCTGACATATACTTTCAACGGAAACTTATCAAATTCATTCAATTTCACATATATTTTGCATAATAATTTTCAGTTTGTTCTCGCTACAGTTCGTTTAGCAGGCGGCTTTCTTCTTTTGCGTACCACCTTCTTACCCATCCCCTTCAATCCTCTGAAGTCCTGACGCCTGACCTCACTGATCAGCTCACCCAGCCCTTGCGTTAATGGTTGCATAAACTCACCATAGCGCATCTGTTTTTCACTGATCGCACCAAGCTGCGATTCCCAGTGAGCGGTCATGTCGGGAACGACCATGCGTTCCGGCAAGCTATTTACCAGCAACCGCCCTATGTCGGTTGAATGGATCTCCTTGCCTTTCCTGGTCAGAAACTGACGTTTGAACAACAACTCGATGATTCCGGCACGGGTGGCTTCTGTTCCAAGCCCATCGGTATCTCTGAGAACCTTTTTGATCTCCGGATCTGATACAAACCGTGCAATCCCTGTCATCGCAGCCAGCAGGGTTGCATCCGTGAAGTGTTTCGGCGGACTGGTCTGCTTCTCGTCCAGTCGGCCATCAATGCAGTTAACCAGGTCACCCGTCTTCACATTCGGCAGTACCACTGACGAGAATTCGGCATCTTGCCTGGTGCTTTTCTGGGGCGGCAGCAGTGCTTTCCAGCCGTCAGCCAGAACTGACTTCTGCCGGGCAATGAACAAGCCGCCTTCCACTTCACTATCAATCTGATGCTCTGCATATTCAAAGGGCGGGTAGAACTGCATCAGGTACTGACGGGCAACCAGTTCGTAGATATTCTGCTCATCCTGCGACAGACGCTCAGCCGGCATTGACCTGGACGTTGGAATAATGGCGTGGTGTGCAGACACTTTGGAGTCGTTCCATGCCTTGCTCTTCAGGCCAAGATCTGCCTGGCCGACAGCCTCAGAAAGACCCGAAACCGTTTTGGCAATCGCCTGAGTCACCGCCTGACGTTCAGCATAATGCCCATTGGGCAGATAGCGACAATCTGAGCGCGGGTAGGTGATCAGTTTGTGGCGCTCATACAGTTGCTGGCAGATATCCAGCGTTTTCTGCGCGTTCAGATTGAAACGTTTTGAGGCATCGATCTGGAGAGCCGATAAATTGTACGGCAAGGGAGCGGGCTGTTTTTTCTTGTCACGTTTCACCGCTTTGACGCTACCGTTTTTCCCCTTCACCTTCTCCAGAACAACCTCCGCAAGTCTGCGTGACAACACACGGCCCTCTTCATCCATGTAAGGTTCACAGGCAGCACTTGGTTTCCACTTGGCAATGAATGACTCACCTGCCGTCGTCTGCAGCGTTACAAACACCTCATAGAAGGGCCTGGAGACAAAATGTTCGATTTCCTGATCACGGTGCACAACCAGACCCAACACCGGTGTCTGTACCCGGCCAATCGACAATACCCCGTTGTAGCCTGCAGCTTGTCCCAGCAGCGTACACAGCCGTGTCATATTGATGCCATAAAGCCAGTCCGCGCGGGTTCGTGCCAGTGCCGAGGTTGCCAGGGGAATAAATTCACTGTTTTGTCGCAGCCCCTGCAGTGCTTTGCGGATGGCATCTGGATTCATGTCATTGATCAGACAGCGCAATGTGGCTTCACGTTTTGCCTGATTCACGCCACTGTAGTTAATCACTTCATCAACCAACAGCTGCCCTTCGCGGTCCGGGTCACCCACATGCACCAGGCTGTCAGCCTGTTTGATCAGTTTGCGCAGCAGGGTCAGCTGTTTGCGTGTCGTGCTTTTGGGTTGTAGCTGCCAGGTTGATGGCAGAATCGGCAAGTGTTCAAGGCGCCATTGTTTATAGGCAGGGTCATAGCTATCCGGTTCAGCTTGCTCAAGCAGATGCCCTATACACCAACTGACCCAGATGTCGGCACCACAGCGAATATAGCCATCCTCCCGCTGTTTAGGACCAGGCAAGGCATCGGCCAGCGCACGCCCCAGGGAGGGTTTTTCAGCAATAAATAGCTTTACCACGGCAGCGTATCCAGATTTTTCCGGTACAGCCTGTTATATTCGCTGTTTCGTAAGCATTCAGAAGGATTTTTGCTCATGCGTCTTCCTGTTACCGTCTGGGGGCTGGCCTTGGGACAGGCACTGCTGGTATCCGGTAATATTCTCCTGGTATCTGTCACTGCACTGATAGGACAACAAATTGCACCCAGTCTCAGTCTGATTACCCTGCCGGTTGCGCTGCAGTTTCTCGGACTGATGGGTGTCACCTTGCCAGCAGCACACCTGATGCGCTGGCTGGGACGCAAAACCGGCTTTTTGATCGGCAATCTGATCGGTGTATCAGGCGCTATCCTGGCCTATTTTGCCTTGGCTGCCGGAGATTTTACACTCTTTTGCCTGAGCACGTTTCTATTGGGCATGGCAATCGGCGTGGGGCAGCAATACCGCTTCGCAGCGATTGAAGGCTGTCCTCCTGCGCTGCACCCGCGAGCAATCAGTCTGGTCATGGCAGGTGGTGTGATTGCTGCCATCCTCGGTCCAAACCTGGCTATCTGGGGTGAAAAGCTCTTCCCGGCCACCCAGTATCTGGGCGCCTTTGCGGTGCTGATCGGTCTCTATCTGCTGACCACAGGCTTGATTGCCTTAATCCCGCTGAAAAAACCAACCCGCGCTGAACTGCACGGGGAAGTCAGACCCTATGCTGAGCTATTTCGCCAACCCCAGCTGATTGCGGCAATTACCGCAGGAGTAATCGGCTATGCCGTGATGGTCCTGATCATGACAGCGACCCCACTGGCCATGCAAGGCTGTGGTTTCGGTTTCAGCAGCACCGCCAGCGTCATTCAGTGGCATGTTCTGGGAATGTTTGCACCCTCCTTCTTTACCGGTCGTCTGATCTCACGCTATTCGGAAGCCAAGGTTATTCAGACGGGTTGTCTGCTACTGATCCTGTGTGTCCTGCTCAATCAGCTGGGCACCGGTTACTGGCACTTCTGGACCGCATTGGTTGCACTGGGTATCGGCTGGAACTTCACCTTTATCGGGGCCACGTCGCTGTTGACTCATACCTACCGCCCGGCAGAAAAAGCCAAGGTTCAGGGTATCAATGACTTTTTAGTGTTTGGCAGTGCTGCCATCGGCAGTCTGCTGGCTGGCTACTGGCAGAGCCTGCTGGGTTGGGAAATGCTTAACCTGTTGATGCTGCCAGCTATCGGGGTCGCCATGCTGCTGGTTGCTTTCAGTACGCGCCGAAACGCGGCAGCACTTCAGAACTGACAACGGTATTGTCTGGGCGTCTGGCCAAAGTGGTGTTTAAAGGCTTTGCAGAGATGGCTGACATCTGACATACCCACTTCTTCAGCCAAGTGAGACAGTGCATGATGGCTATGACGCAAGCGCCAGGCTATATGCTTCAGTCGTATCTCTTGCCAATATGCCCTTGCGGTCTGATTGAAGTGCTGCATAAACAGCCGGTCAAGCTGTCGCCGGCCGATACCGACTTGACTGGCCAACTGATTCACCGTCATCGGCTGCCCCAAATACTGCCGCATCAATGCCAAAGCACGGTTGATATGACGGTCAGTATGCGGCACGGCTTGCAAAGACTTCAGACGGTGATGAGTCTCACGTGTTTCATCTACCAGCATATCAGCCAGCCCTTTAAGGGCTTTTTGTCGACCACAATGCCGGCTCAGTAATTCCGTTGCCAGGTCAATAGCCGCACTACCACCGGCACAACTGATCCGCTGGCCATCCAGCAGATAGAGCTGATCACAACGCATGTCGATATCCGGGAAGCGGGTCGTGAACTCCTGAGCGTGTCGCCAATGCACGGCGACGCGGTAGCCCTTCAATAGCCCGGCCTCAGCGAGCAAAAAACAGGCATTATCAATACTGACAAGACTTAACCCCTGCTGTACAGCACGACGTAATAGGGTGCGATACTCAGCTGCCATCGCAGCACTCTGACCGGCTTCCCGTGCCCCAAATATCACCAGATACTGATAACGGCTCCAGTCAACCTCTGTCGCACTGACCGGTGTATGTATCTCGACGCCACAACTGGCGGCCACTCTGGCACCCGCTTCATTGCCCAGTATTTGCCACCGGCAATCCCGCTGCTGACTCAGATCCTCGTCATCGGATGAAAAACGTAATTTATCGAGAAACCCGCCAAATGGCAGTAATGCAAAACCCGGCAGCGGTAATAACAGAAAACCAGCATCTGCTTGAGACATCGTAAAATTTGTCCAAAATAAACATTTATATGTCTAATTTTTACAGATAATTGTGTATTTGTCGCCTGCATACTGTGCACCCTATTTACTGTTTTCTGCTTAGGAATTGTGATGGCACTGGAAACCTGGTTAATTTATTTTTTGGCGACGCTGGGGTTGTCATTGACACCTGGTCCGAACAGTCTGCTGGCACTGACGCACGGTGCGATCCATGGACCGGTCAGCACTCTTAGAACCATTGCCGGTGGTGCTGCAGGCTTTGCCTGTGTCATCGCCTTGTCCATGTTTGGTATTGCTTCGGTACTGACACTCGCTGAAAATCTGCTGCTGGTGATGAAAATTCTGGGCGGGTTGTATCTGGTCTGGCTGGGAATTCAGGTCTGGCGCTCACCAGCACCGGGACAACCTGGCGTCACAGTAGACCAGGTCTGTGGCTGGAACATGGCACGTCAGGGTTTCCTTGCAGCACTCTCAAACCCGAAAGTCATTCTGTTTTTTGCCGCGTTTTTACCTCAGTTCATCGATCCTGGTCGTGATCTGTGGTTACAGTTCCTGGTCATGATGCTGACCTTTGTATTGGTGGAATGCCTTGCCGAGCTGTTGATCGCCGGCTTTGCCAACAGTGTTTCCAACTGGCTGGGACGCTGCGGTAAAGGGTTCAATCGGGTCTGTGGCGGTCTCTTTGTGGCAATAGGTGCGGGATTACCTCTGAGCAGCTGATTTTCAACCGGGCAGGAGTCGTAACTTTTTGCGTTAATGTCGCTCCTGCAACCTTCAATTCTGCAAATAATGCTCTAATCTGAGATTAACAGTATCAGGTCTAGAGGACATCGCCAGTGAACATAAGAACAAAATTGATTCTGGCATTCATTGCGCTGGCAATTCTACCTATCCTGATTATTTCAGCTGTACTGATCACCCATTTACGACAACAGGCTGAAGAGACGTTTCAATCCAGTACCACACGTGAAATCCGTCAGATCGACAATGCGATGCAGGTGTACTTTGATGCCATCGATAAGAGTGTTCACTTTCTTGCCAGTCACCCATTGGTCAAGCAGGTTGATGCCAGTGTTTCCGATTATCTGACCAGCGCTGAAGTGGTGATGACCCCTGATCAGGCTGGCGGTATCGAACAGGAGGTGTTTGAGCTGTTCGATCACTTTGCCACGACGCATCCCGGCCTGGCATATATCTATATGGGTACAGCAAATGGTGCCTATGTGCAGTGGCCACTCGGTAGCGTATCAGCACGCTATGACCCTCGTCAGCGCCCATGGTATCAGGCGGCAATGGCACAGCCAGACGCCCCCGTCAGAACATCAGCCTACTACTGGGAGCCAGACGATGCGGTCATTGTCAGCACCGTCATGAGCACGGCCAATCAGCTTGGACGAACCGGTGGCGCACTGGGCCTGGATGTTTCACTGGGCCAGCTGACCGCCATGGTCAGAGATATCCGGCTGGGCGAAACCGGTTATCTGATGCTCCTTGAAGCCAGTGGTAATATTCTGGTCGATGCCGCAAACCCGGAGCACAACTTCAAAAACATCCAGGAACTCTCATCAGAGTACCGCCTGTTATCCAATATGACAGGAGGACGACAACGCGTCAGTCTATCCGGAAAAGACTATATGGTGGCCATCTATGAATCACCCGGTCTGGGATGGCGTTATATAGGGTTGATTGAGTACGACGAAGTCATGGCGCCTGCTCAACGCATGATAGGCTTTCTGTCACTCGTCGTACTGGCTATGGTACTGCTCTTCTCTTTGATCGGTAAATTCACTGCCGATGTGATTGTACGCCCTATCAGATCAGTCTCTGCCAGTCTCAAGGAAATTGCACAGGGTGAGGGCGATCTGACAAGAGAGTTACCGGTCAAAGGCAAGGATGAGTTGGCGGAACTGGCGACCTGGTTTAATCACTTTCTGAAAACGATCCGTAATCTGGTCTCGCAAATAACACAAAGTGCCGAAGCCTTAAAGCAGTCCTCCTCGCAATCGACATCGCTGTCGAACAACATGACAGAGACAGCCGGACGCCAGGGCCATTCTGTTGATATGGTTTCGACTGCATTTCATGAAATGGTGGCAACAGCAAATGAGGTGGCCAAATCATGCAGTCATGCGGCACAAGCCGCAGATGCGGGTTACCACGAAGCACAGGGCGGCCAGGCCAGTATCAATATGGCCGTTACTGAAGTGGACCGGCTCAGTGCCGAGATAGAAGATTCAGTCAGTGCAATTGAACAGTTAGAGGAAGACTCCAGAAATATCAACCTGATACTGGATACTATACGCGGTGTAGCAGAACAGACCAATTTGCTGGCTCTCAACGCGGCGATAGAAGCGGCACGGGCAGGTGATCATGGCAGAGGGTTCGCAGTTGTCGCAGACGAAGTGCGGGGACTCGCACAAAGAACAGCTCAGTCTACCGAAGAGATCAACCTGTTGCTGAGCAAACTCAATACGCGTACCAGTCTTGTGAGTCAGCGCATGTCGGCCAGCAAGCACGCAACCGAAAAGACTGTTGCCAGTATTCAGGCAGTCAGTGAAAGCTTTGACCGTGTCAGAACCTCAGTTGACATGATTCGTGATATGAATACACAAATCGCAGCCGCTGCGGAAGAGCAACATCAGGTAGCCGAGGAAATTAATCGTCATATCGCAGAAGTAAACAGCGATGCTCAACAAGTTAACGAGATGTCAGAGCATGTCAGAGAAACCTCGTCATCTCTGGCAGAGCTGTCCAGTCAACTGGACAGTCTCGTCAAAGCATTCAAAACCTGAGCGTTTCAGGCCGCAATACATACCTGATTACGGCCGCCGTTTTTTGCCCGATAAAGTGCAAGATCGGCGGCCAGAAACAGTTCATCCACACCGCCGTCCAGATCCGGGTAGGCAACCACGCCGATGCTGATAGTAATCGTGCCGATATCACTGCCTGCTTGCGACCAGCGCTCAGATTCTATGCGGTTACGCAAACGTTCGGCAATCTCAAACCCTTCCTGTAAATCAGTCTCGGGCAATACGATCACCAGCTCTTCACCTCCATAACGTCCGGCATAATCGACGTGACGTGTTGCTTCCTTCAGCAAGGCCCCAAAACGATTTAGTACTCTGTCTCCGGCCTGATGGCCAAAGCGATCATTAATCTGCTTGAAATGATCGATATCGATTAACAACAGGCACAGGGGGTGCTGAAAACGTTCTGCCCGGGCAACATCGTCCTGCATGCGGCGCATCAACTCGTGGCGATTATACAAGCCGGTCAGGGAATCGTGGGTCGCCAGGCGTTCCAGTTCCATCTCGGCCAGCTTGCGTGCGGTAATATCCTGGCCAATCGCAATGGACCCCATCAGAGTGCCATCTTCACCAAAAAAGCGACGGGAATTCCAGGCAATAATTTTCTCTTCGCCCTGTTTGCAGCGAATGCGGGTCTCGAAGCCCTCAACCATGGTGTCGTGTTCAAGAATTTCGGTGACCTTGGCACCGATGGAGGCCCGATAGTCAGGATCGGGGTAAAGCCATTCCCAGATTGCAGGGTTGTCCAGTACTTCATCCCGGCGATAGCCACTGATTTGTTCTGCGGCCTTGTTCCACAGGGTAATGCGCCACTGCGGATCAAGTACGTTGATCCAGACCATGGCGTTATCGATAACAAGTTCACGAAACTGATCGAGTTCACGCAGCTGCTGACGCTGATGACTGTCTCGAAGCTGGCTGGCCTGAAGATCCTTTTTCCAGGGACGTAACACCCAGTACAGCAGCAAAATGGTTATGCAGACAAAACCCACACCCTTGAACAGGCTGATCGGAATGGCAAGATCAGGACGACGCAAGACCCAATAATGCCCCAGCAGATCCATACCGATAAAAACCAGACCGGCTACCAGGCTGCAACCACCCAACAGCGCAAAGAAATGTCGCGACGAGCTTGAGGCTCGAAGCCGACTGATTGCAGACCATGGGTTCACGACATCCTCCTGTGCCTCCCAAGAGCATGCATCGACTATTATTATTCTCGGGAGAACTCGGAGCCTTGGGAGCTATACAGAGAGTATAAGCACCCTGTTTTATTAAGCAAAGCACTCGTGCGGATCAAAAGACCGAAACCTGACAGGTTTCTGGATCTTTTCACACATGAAACAAAGGCGGCGTCAGCAGCGTTGAAGGCTGGCGTTGCATAATCACCTTGCCCTTGCGCACTGACAGCAACACTTCACCCTGCTGACGCAGCACCGCGTAGTCATCACCGCCCTGTAACAGAATAAAGCTGGCTGGCTTACCTGCAGCAATACCATAATCATTCCCCAGGTTCAGCGTCCGTGCGCTGTTGTCGGTGATAAAGTCCAGTGCCGTCCGGAAATCCTCATAGCCCATCATCTGACAGATATGCAGGCCAAAATCCAGTGTTCGCAACAGACTGCCGTTACCCAGCGAATACCAGGGATCAAAGATGGAGTCTTCACCAAAACAGACATTAATACCCGCCGCATTTAACTCTTTGACCCGGGTGACACCTCTGCGTTTGGGGTAGGTATCAAAACGACCCTGCAGATGAATACTTTCAGTAGGACAGGAAACAAAATTGATGCCAGAGCGTTTCAACAAGCGAAACAGGCGTGAACAGTAGGCATTGTCATAGGAATGCATCGCTGTTGTGTGACTGGCGGTGACTCGTTCACCCATATCATTGAACAGGGCTTCTGCCGCCAGCACTTCCAGAAACCGTGATGCCGGGTCATCGATCTCATCACAATGCACATCGATCAGCCGATCATACTTCAAGGCCAGCTGCACCAGAAACTTGACCGACGCCTCACCCAGCTCACGGGTATACTCAAAGTGCGGGATACCCCCAACCACATCAGCGCCAGCTTCGACTGCCGTTTCCAGCAGTTTTTCACCCTGTGGAAAGGATAGAATACCCTCCTGCGGAAAGGCTACCACCTGGATATCGATGCGGTCACGCAGTTCATCCCGCAGGGCACACAGGGTATGCAAGCCCAACAGACTGGGATCGGTGGTATCAACATGCGTACGCACATGCTGTACCCCTCGCCCTACCAGCATTTCCAGTGTCTGCAACACCCGCTGGCGAATATCCGTTTCGCTCAGCATCGGCTTGCGCTGCCCCCAACGCTCAATGCCTTCAAACAGCGTACCACTGTGATTCCAGTCCGGTTCACCTGCGGTCAGGGCTGCATCCAGATGGATATGCGGCTCAACAAAGGGCGCGCAGAGCAGATTACCACCCGCATCCAGCTGACCATCACTGACCGGCAGTAACCCGGGTTGAGCCTCAATACGGCTGAAACGTCCAGCCTCAATCTGTACTCGATGGTATTCGTTTGAATGACGTAAACGCGCGTTGACAATATCCATAATTTCTTTCCACACCAGAGGAACACTTATACCGCAGCAACACTTATTCAGCCGAACGGTAGCCGGCGACGGGCATCGGTAACTTCAGCAGTACACCATAGCAGAGCGCTGCCGCCAGCACACCCACCACAGGAGGCAAGACCGGGGAGAAATAGGCGGCGGCAGAACCGATCGCATAGGCTGCCAGCCCCTGCCAGTTAAAATCAGGCAAGGTAACACTGCTGAGTAACGGATATTGCCCTTTATGACGCAACCAGAAGTCCGCCATAATCACCCCGCCAATCGGCGGTATAAAAGTGCCCAGGAGAATCAGGAAAGGAATCAGAAAGTTATACATGCCACCAACAGCCAGAACCGTCCCGATTGCCGCACCACTCACTGTTACCAGCTGTCGACGGTCGGTACGCAACAGATTACAGCCCGCCACCGCAAAGTTGTAAATGGTGTTGTCCTGTGTGGTCCAGATATTCAGGAACAGCATCAACACCGCCAGCACCACAAAGCCCTGTGCCAGCATGACATCAACGATATCCGCCTGCTGATAAATCAGTGCCCCCAGCGCACCGGTAAACACCATCAAGCCATTGCCGACAAAGAAGGCGGCCAGTGTCGCCAGTACCGCCATTTTCGGACTGGCGGCAAAACGACTCCAGTTGGTTGCCTGAGTACCGCCGCTGACAAAAGTACCGATAATCACTGTTACCGCAGCAGCAAAGCTCATACTGCCACTACCGGACTGCCCAGCCAGACTGCCCCATCCGCCAATATCCACCCAGCCTTTATAGAGGCTGATCAGAATAAACAGCATCATGGCAGGTACCGCAAAGCGCGACAACCAGTCCAGCCCCTTGTAACCCACCATCGCGGTGGCACAAAACGCAAAGCCGAACAGGATCATCAACGGGATTTCCAGGCTTTCTGGCAGCCCGGTGGTTTTAATCAGCACAATCGACAGCGTTGCCGTACCCCAGGCATACCAGCCTATCTGAGTAAAACCCAGCACAAAGTCGGACAGTTTGCTGCCCTTTTCACCAAAGCAGAAACGCCCCATTAACACCGAATTCAGGCCGCTTTTACAGGCAATGTACGCCAGTACCGCTGCATAGCTGCCCAGCAACAGGTTGCCGACCAAAATCACCAGCAGGAGCTCGTTAAAGCTGAATGCAGCACCTAAGGATCCGCCCGCCCACATGGTGGCGGTAAAAAAGGTAAAGCCAAGCAATACCAGGGAGGTAGACAGCAACCCCTTACGTGCCCCGGCGGGGACTTCACTGAGTGGATAATCCGTTTCTTTCATTTCACTATCCTCTGTTTAAGTCGGGATACAGCATCTGTATGTTCAGCAAAGGGCATGCCAGCACTGACAGCCCCTGTCAGGTTGTACTAGCGTGCCTCTCCATGCGGGTTGCGTGGATCATTCAGCCAGTTCATATAGGGTTTGTCAGCGTCACGGCGCACCATGGTGATGCAATCATTGACCGGACAGGTAATTTGACACAGATTACAGCCGACACATTCAGCTTCAATGATATCGAACTGGTTCGTTCCATCGGCTTTGGATGTCAGGCTGATGGCCTGATGTGAGGTGTCCTCGCAACTGATATAACAGCGCCCACAACCAATGCAGCTTTCCTGATCGATGTTGGCGACAATCTTGTAGTTCATATTCAGGTATTTCCAGTCAGTGGTGTTCTGTACCGCCAGACCACGGAAATCCTCCAGTGTCTGGTAGCCTTTGCTGTCCATCCAGCGACTGAGTCCATCCTGCATTTCGGTCACGATACGGAAACCATGCACCATTGCGGCCGTGCAAACCTGTACAGAGCCCGCGCCCAGCGCAATAAATTCAGCCGCATCCCGCCAGGTACTGATACCACCAATACCAGAGATTGGCAGTCCCTGCGTTTGTGGATCACGGGCAATTTCTGACACCATGTTCAGTGCAATGGGTTTAACCGCCGGGCCACAGTAACCACCGTGGGTGCTTTTACCATCCACAATCGGCCGGGCCACCATCTGGTCCAGATCTATCCCGGTGATGGAGTTAATGGTATTGATCAGCGACACGGCATCTGCGCCTCCGGCATGCGCTGCACGGGCAGAAAACCGAATATCGGTAATGTTCGGTGTGAGTTTGACGATCACCGGTAAACGGCTGTAGGTCTTGCACCAGCGCGTTACCATTTCGACAAACTCCGGCACCTGACCGACAGCCGCACCCATGCCGCGCTCCGGCATACCGTGAGGACAACCAAAGTTGAGTTCCAGACCATCTGCTCCGGTTTGCTCAACCAGCTTGACGATGGTTTTCCAGGACTCTTCTTCGCAAGGAACCATCAGCGATACCACCAGCGCCCTGTCTGGCCAGTTTTTCTTCACCGCTTCGATTTCGCGCAGGTTGATTTCCAGGCTGCGGTCAGTAATCAGTTCGATGTTGTTGAAGCCGGTCACCTGCCCGGTAGCATCATAGATGGCCGAATAGCGTGACGACACATTCACGGCAGCCGGGTCTTCACCCAGGGTTTTCCATACCACGCCGCCCCAGCCTGCTTCAAAGGCACGCTCAACGTTATATGCCTTGTCAGTCGGAGGTGCGGATGCCAACCAGAAGGGATTAGGGGATTCAATACCGGCAAAACGTGTGAATAAATTAGCCATGTGATATCTCCCCAATTCAGGCTTGAGTGATTAAGAGTTGATGGATGGACTCGGCAGCCAGCTTGCCTTGCTGAACGGCTTCAACGGTAAGGTCTTCGCCGACAGCGGTGCAATCGCCCCCGGCAAATACACGCTCCAGTCCCGTATGAAAGCGCGTATCAACCGCCAGTTTGCCAGCGTCAAGACGAAGCTGTTCCAACTGTGCATCCTCCGGCATTTCCAGCGTCTGGCCCACCGCCTTGAAGATCGCATCACAGGGCAGGACGTCGCAATGAGGCAGATCGACCAGTGCACCACCTTGCATCGCGGTGCGCCGAAGGTGAATCGCTGCCACACCCCCCTGATCATCCAGGGTGATCGCTTCCGGGCGACACCAGGTCTTTATCCGCACCTGATGGTCACGCGCGATCTGCTGCTCATGATCTGTCGCACTCATGCTCTCGGTGCCGCGCCGATACGCCAGCGTCACCTCTTCACACCCCAGACGGCGTAGCTGACAGGCGATATCGACAGCGGTATTACCGGCACCGATCACCACAGCATGCTGAGGTATATTCAAGCCGTTCAGATCCGTGGCCTGCCTCAGCACCCGTATATAATCCACAGCATTCTGTACACCGCTGGCCAACTCATTTTCCAGGCCCAACTGTCGTGTTCCCTGCAAGCCTATTGCCAGAAAAACGGCATCAAACCCGGACTGCAACTCTGCCAGGCTCAGATCCCGCCCTAACGCCTGACCGGTATGCAGGGTAATACCACCGATCCCCAATACAAACTCAACCTCTCGCGCCGCAAAATCATTAGTCATTTTGTAACGTGCGATGCCATATTCATTCAGGCCACCCGCTTTCTCACTGGCTTCAAAAATCTCAACCTGATGGCCTTTCATCGCCAAACGGTGCGCACAACTTAAACCGGCAGGTCCTGCGCCAACGACAGCGACCCGCTTTCCTGTATCGGGTGCCCGGTCAAAGGGATGCCCGGTAAACTCGGCATGATCAGTCGCATAACGCTGCAGTAATCCGATCAGTACCGGTGCGCACTCGGCTTCTTTATTGCGAACACAGGCCTGTTCACAGAGAACTTCCGTTGGACAGACCCGCGCACAACTACCGCCCAGAATGTTGCTGCTGTAGATGGTCTGTGCAGCTCCCTGAAGGTTGTCGGAATGAATTTGCTGGATGAAGCTGGGAATGTTGATATCACTGGGACAGGCTTTGATACAGGGTGCATCGTAGCAGTAAAGGCAGCGGGCACTTTCCAGATGTGCCTGCCGCTCGGTCAGCGGGGGATGAATATCACTGAAGCAGGCATCAATATCCTGCGGTGGTGACACCAGGGTCACAGGGGGTTGAAGGCTCATTGTCAGGTTCTCCGGTTATCACTGAGATGGTCGGTTCATCGTTGTTATAATCTGGAAGAATGCAGACTCCGTGCCATCTTCTGACCAATCGGTCAGAAGATTTTATAAATCTCACATACAGAATTGATTTATAAAAAATTTAACCCATAAAAAAGTACTTCAAACGATACATTTAAGATTAGTTTTATGAATCAGACTTGCTCTGATGCGGTTTTTTCTGCACTCTTTTCAGGCATTGCAGCCTATTTTTGTGCCCGATCCGGTGCCTTTTTCAGTGAAATTGATTCGATATGAGTGTTAAAAAACGATCTGTCAAACCTGTCCGCCGCAGTCTGGCCAAAATCCGCAAGGATAACTCCGACCAGATACTCAAGGTTGCAGAGCGCCTGTTCAGTGACAAGGGCTACAGTGGTACAACCATTTCCGCCATTGCCAAAGAAGCCGGTCTGCCCAAAGCCAATGTGCTTTACTACTTTCACACCAAAGACGCCCTGTATAAGCGCGTGCTCAGCAATATTCTGTCGATCTGGATGCTCAGCATGAATGACATGACTGAGGACCAGCATCCACGCGATGCATTGCGCAGCTATATCGTCAAGAAGATTCGTCAATCCAAGGAACACCCCCATGCATCACGTATTTTCGCTGCCGAGATTCTGCATGGGGCTCCCTATCTGCGTGAGCAGCTGGAAACCGATTTAAAGGAACAGTTTCAGGCCACCTGCCAGGTGTTTCGCCACTGGATTTCGAAACAATGGATGGACCCGGTCAACCCGGAGCACCTGATGTTCATGCTCTGGTCTTCGACACAGGCCTATGCTGATTTTCAGGTTCAGAGCAGCATCATGCTGAGCAAAACCGAACTGGACGACCAGGACTTCAATGAAGGCGCTGACCTGCTCGTCCGGCTGGTATTGAAAGGGTGCGGTATCAATCAGGTATAGCGTTTAGAGCTGGCTGACCTTCTGCAGTACCTGAGGTGCGTCAACACCTTCAATCGCCACGACTTCAGCCATCTGCAGCATGGCGTTGAGTAACACTGAACAACCCGCTTCACACTCCTCTGCCGTGGTAGACTCGATTTCATTGTGGCTGATACCATTCAAACAGGGGGTAAACACCATACTGGTCGGTGCAAAATCAGAGACATAACATGCATCATGACCGGCACCGGCAATAATATCCATGTGGCTATAACCCAACGCCGCCGCAGCGGTACGCACCGCCTCGATGCACTGCGGCGCAAAGGGAATCGGGGCATAATACCAAATCGGTTTCAGCTCAATTTTGACACCGGTTTCCTGCGTCAGTCTGGCGACTGTTTCCTGCAACTGCGCATCCATATCACTTAACGCGGCATCATCAGGATGACGCAAATCAACACTCAGAGTCACTTTACCCGGAATCGTATTACGTGAGTTGGGTCCAACCTGCATGAAGCCCACCGTGCCGCATCCCGGTTTATGCTGTTGCGCGATCGACTGCACTGCCAGAATCAGCTCTGCACTGCAGGTCAAGGCATCGGTACGCAGATGCATCGGCGTGGTACCGGCATGCGACTCCTGCCCGGTCAACTCAACGTCGTACCAACGCTGCCCCTGCCCGCCTGTTACGACTCCGATAGTCTTGCCTTCAGCCTCCAGATAGGGTCCCTGCTCGATGTGGGTTTCAAAAAAGGCATGATACTGACGCCCCGTTACAGGCGTTTCACCGGCATAACCGATACGCTCCAGCTCATCGCCCAGGCGTTTGCCCTCCACATCCACCTTGTCGAGAATCTCCTGCAGCGTAAAACGTCCAGAGACGACGCCTGATCCCATCATAGCCGGTGCAAATCGTGAACCTTCTTCATTGGTCCAGACCGAAATCTCAATGGGATGACGGGTTTTGATACCATGGTCATTCAGGCTGCGGACCACTTCCAGCCCGGACAGTACACCAAACACCCCGTCAAACTTTCCACCGGTGGGCTGGGTATCCAGATGACTGCCTGTGCCGACAGGTGGCAGGCTCATATCCTCACCGGGACGTGTCGCCATGATGTTGCCTACCTGATCGATTTTTACCGTACAACCCGCTTCTTCTGCCCAGCGGATGTAGAGATCACGGCCCTGCTTATCCAGGTCCGTCAACGCCAACCGGCAACAACCGCCTTTATCCGTTGCACCAATTTTGGCCATCTCCATCAAGCTGTCCCATAACCGCGCTTTATTCACTTTCAAGGCTTTCATGCATCCCACCTTCCTTATCTGTCATTGCCATCTGGACTGCCAGTCCTGTTGTTTCGTGCTGAACTGGCGCATAGAACATGCCATGCAAACTTCTGACCAAATGGACAGAAAGTTCATTAAATTACATTTATACATTTGATTTTTAAATACTTAATACTTGATCAACTGAAATAAGAGGAAATGAAAGCACAACACATACAGCTGGCATGTTCAAAAAATGCACGTTTTTGAGTCATCCAGCCCCGTGATTGTGCAGAGCGATCCAGATACTTTTTGCTGAAAAAATCTGAAAATCCATAGAGATAAAAATATTCATATTTAAAAACAGAGTATTACAAACAAAAACCACAAACTTCTGTCCATCTGGTCAGATTATTGCATTAACCCCGTCATTCGCAGCAAACGTCTGCTGCTGTTCGCTTAGAGTGTTCTGAAGGAGTCAAACCATGGGTGTATTGATACAAGGCGGTCTGGTAGTCAACGCAGACCAGAGTCTGATGGCCGATGTCTACTGCGAGGCTGGCAAGATTCAGCAAATAGGCAGCAACCTTCAAGTCCCCGAAGGAACCGAGATTGTCGATGCCAAAGGTCAATATGTCATGCCTGGCGGTATCGATCCGCATACCCATATGCAGCTGCCTTTTATGGGTACGGTTGCCAGTGAGGACTTCTACACGGGTACAGCGGCGGGACTGGCCGGTGGTACCACGATGATCATCGATTTTGTCATTCCGTCACCTCAACAACCCCTGATGGAAGCCTATCAAACCTGGCGGGAATGGGCTGAAAAATCAGCAGCCGACTATTCCTTCCATGTCGCAGTGACCTGGTGGGATGAGTCAGTATATGAGGATATGGGGACTCTGGTACAAGAAGAAGGGGTCAACTCATTCAAACATTTTATGGCCTATAAAAATGCCATCATGGCGACCGATGAAACCATGGTCAACAGCTTCAATCGCTGCCTGGAACTGGGTGCCATGCCGACCGTACATGCCGAAAACGGTGAGTTGGTCTACCATCTGCAACGCAAATTGCTGGCGGCCGGCCTGAAAGGCCCGGAAGCGCATCCGCTGTCACGCCCGAGTGAGGTGGAAGGCGAAGCGGCCAACCGGGCTATCCGTATCGCACAGTCGCTGGGCGTTCCCCTCTACCTGGTACATGTTTCCTGCAAAGAAGCCGTTGATGAGATTGCCCGTGCCCGTCATGAAGGGCAGCGTGTTTATGGTGAAGTGCTGGCAGGCCATCTGGAACTGGATGACAGTGTCTACCGGAATCCGGACTGGTCATTCGCTGCCGCCCATGTCATGAGTCCGCCTTTCCGCCCCAAAGAGCATCAAGCCGTGCTCTGGAAAGCACTCCAGGGAGGCACTTTGCAAACCACCGCAACAGATCACTGCTGCTTCTGCGCTGAACAGAAAGCAGCCGGAAAAGAGGATTTTTCCAAGATACCCAATGGCACCGCCGGTATTGAAGATCGCCTGATGGTGCTGTGGGACTCCGGTGTAAATAAAGGTCGTTTGACGGTGAATGAGTTTGTCGCCGTTACCTCTGCCAATACGGCAAAAATCTTTAACATCTTCCCGCGCAAAGGCTGTATTGCCGTGGGGGCTGATGCCGACATCGTGGTCTGGGACCCCAACAAGCAGCACACGCTGTCTGCCAAAACACACCACCAGAATATTGATTTCAACATCTTTGAAGGGCGCACCGTGACCGGCGCCCCCTCCCACACGCTGAGCCAGGGACGGGTGGTCTTCAAGCAAGGCACCTTGATGGCCGAACGCGGTGCGGGACGTTACATCAAGCGCCCGGCATTCCCGGGGATTTTTGAGGCCATTGAAAAATATAACGCTGAACAGGCCCCGACTGCTGTTGAACGCAGTCTCTGATTCAGGCGAGAGAGGAACACCTGTCATGCATGCTGTCAAACTGCAACCGGAAACATCCAGTCCGACAAAGCCTCATCGTCTGATGATCGGTATCGACGATCTGTCCCTGGTATTTGAGACCAATGATGGCCCGGTACACGCACTATCACATATCAACCTGGATATTCACCAAGGGGATTTTGTGTCCTTTATCGGCCCATCCGGCTGTGGCAAAACCACCCTGCTGCGTGTCATTGCCGATCTGGAGCAACAGACCAGTGGCACTATTCATGTGGGCGGCACATCACCTCAGGATGCCCGGTTGAACCGCCTGTATGGCTATGTGTTCCAGGCACCAGCACTGTTTCCCTGGCGTACCATTGCCAGCAATTGTGCCTTGCCGATGGAAATTTCTGCCCAGCCAAAATCCCATCGCCAGGCACAGATTGACAAGTACCTGACGATGGTGGGGCTGCAGGACTTCAAGCATAAATTTCCCTGGCAACTGTCTGGCGGTATGCAGCAACGCGCTTCAATTGCCAGAGCCCTGTGTCTGGAACCCGAACTGCTGCTCATGGATGAGCCTTTCGGTGCACTGGATGAAATCACCCGTGACCACCTGAATATGGAACTGCTGAAAATCTGGAAAGCCACGGGTAAAACACTGGTTTTCGTGACCCATTCAATCCCGGAAGCCGTGCTGCTGTCCACCCATATCGTGGTGATGTCACCGCGTCCGGGACGCATCATTAAGGTGATTGAAAGCCCCTTACCACGTGACAAGACGCTGGCCCTGCGCGATAGCGAAGCCTTTCATGCGCTGGCCGCCGAGATACGTCAGGCACTGGCCAGTGACCATCAGATTGATTGAGGGGCAGGCGATGAAACAACAGTTGAAGTCACTCACCCAGACTCAAGGCTTCGCCGTGCTGACGCTGGTACTGGGTATTCTGGTGATCTGGTATATCGCAGCCCTGCTGATGAATGGCAATCAGATGATCAACATGCTCGAACGCACCGGTCAAAGCTGGACCTACATTCAGGTACTACAAGGTGCCTATAGTATTCAGCGCCCACCCTTGCCCGTTCCTCACCAGGTCGCCATGGAACTCTACCAGAGTGTATTCAATCAGGCAGTTACCTCACGCCGTTCGCTGGTGTATCACAGCATGATTACCCTGGAATCCACCCTGCTGGGCTTTGCACTGGGCTCATTGCTGGGCATTTTAATTGCGGTCGGCATCGTGCATAACCGCACCCTGGATGCCAGTCTTATGCCCTGGGTGATCGCTTCACAGACAGTGCCTATTCTGGCGATTGCACCCATTGTTGTGGTGGTACTGGGTTCGATGAACCTGACCGGTGTTCTGCCCAAAGCAATGATTTCCATGTACCTGTCGTTCTTCCCTGTTGTTATCGGCATGGTCAAAGGGCTGCGCTCGGCCGATAAGCTGCATACCGAATTGATGATCACCTATAACGCCAGTGCGCAACAGATGTTCTGGAAGCTACGCTGGTTTTCAGCACAGCCCTATCTGTTTGCCAGCCTGAAAATTGCCATTTCAGCCGCCCTGGTTGGTGCCATCGTGGCCGAGTTACCGACCGGTGCTCAAGGTGGCCTGGGCGCACGCCTGCTCAGTGGTTCCTACTATGGCCAAACGGTGCAGATTTGGGCTGCTCTGGTGATTTCTGCCTTGCTTGGCTGGGCACTGATTACGCTGGTTGGTATGGCTGAACGCCTGGTGCTCAACAGACGAGGATTACGTGGATGAACCGACTCTTAACCCCTTTGGCCATCTGCATCCTGCTGGCACAAACATGGATCGCCTTGCACTTGCCTAAAGGCTTCTATCAGGATTCATTTCTGTTACCGGTGTTGCTGATCGCGCTGCTGGCTGCGGCCCACCTGATGAGCCGACTGACCGCGCTGGCCGATAGTGGCAGGCCTTGGCAGCGTCCCTGCCAACTGGCTGTGCCGACACTGTTTGGGCTGATGATTCTGCTGGTCTGGGAAGCCATCGTGCGTGGCTATGATGTACCCCTGGTACTCATGCCAGAACCCAGCCGGGTGTTTGTCACGCTGGGCAACAACCTGCCACTGCTCTGGGCGGACTTTCAACAGACATATCTGAAGGCGGTACTGGCAGGTTATCTGATGGGCTGCGGTCTGGGATTTGTGGCCGCTAAACTGGTAGTGCGCAGTCCCTTCCTGCAAAAGGGGCTGCTGCCGCTGGGTAATTTCATGGCTTCGATCCCGATTATCGGTATCGCCCCGATCATGGTGATGTGGTTTGGTTTCGACTGGCAATCCAAGGCGGCTGTCGTGGTGGTCATGACCTTCTTCCCGATGCTGATCAACACGGTCGCCGGACTGCGTTCTGTAGACCCATTGCACGCCGACCTGATGCACACCTATGCAGCAGGCAAAGGGCAGATTTTCTTCAAAAACCAGCTCCCTCAAGCCATGCCGTTCATTTTTAATGCGCTGAAACTGAACTCCACGCTGGCCTTGATCGGTGCCATTGTTGCCGAATTTTTTGGCACCCCCATCGTCGGTATGGGCTTTCGCATCTCGGCAGAAGTTGGCCGCATGAACATGGATATGGTCTGGGCAACGATCTTCGTTGCTGCCCTGGCTGGCTCTTTGAGTTACGGGGCGTTAGCCCTTTTGGAACGCCGGGTGACCTTCTGGCACCCTTCTGTACGACGTGAACGCTGAATTCTATCCCAACCTAGTCAAATGAGGCACAACCATGAAAAAAACGATCACCACCACGGCTGTCGGAATCGCTTTGGTAGCAGCCGCTTTTTCCGCTCAGGCAAATGACAAGCTGACACTTCAGCTCAAATGGGTTACCCAGGCGCAGTTCGCGGGCTACTATGCCGCGCTGGATCAGGGATTCTATCAACAAGCAGGTATTGACCTGACCATCAAGCCCGGTGGACCGGATATCGCACCCGCCCAGGTTCTGGCAGGTGGTGGCGCCGATGTTGTAGTTGACTGGCTGCCGTCAGCCCTGGCTACCCGTGAGCGTGGCCTGCCTCTGGTGAATATCGGTCAGATCTATGACCGCTCGGGCATGATGCTCACCTGCCTGAAATCCAGTGGTATTGAAACACCGGAAGACTTTGCGGGCAAAACACTGGGCGTGTGGTTCTCCGGAAATGAGTACCCTTTCCTCAGCTGGATGTCGAAACTGGGGTACGAAACCACTGGCGGGGCTCAGGGTGTCACCGTACTGCGTCAGGGCTTTAACGTCGATCCACTGTTCAATGGTCAGGCTGATTGCATCTCCACCATGACCTATAACGAGTATGGTCAGGTACTGGACGGTGGTCTGACACCTGAACTGCTGACACTTTTCCCGTATGAGGATGAAGGGGTTGCCACCCTGGAAGACGGTTTGTATGTGCTGGAAAGCAGTCTGGAAGATCCTGCCAAAGTGGATGCACTGGCACGTTTCCTGAAAGCAACCGTACAGGGCTGGGAATGGGCGCGGGAGAATCCTGAAGCCGCAGCCAACATCGTGCTGGAGTATGATGATTCAGGTGCTCAGACCGAGGCACATCAGGTACGCATGATGACCGAGGTCGCGCAACTGCTGAGCAGCGGTGAGCAGGGTATTGGCTATCTTGATCCAGCGGCGTTTGATCGCACCGTAGAAGTACTGCTGGGCAGCGACTCGTCTCCAGTCATTACCCAGGTACCGGAAGGCGCCTACACCCATACAGTGTTTGACGCCATGAAGGCTCTGGATTAATCCGCGACAACAATCACCCGTACCGCGTCCAGACGCAACCGCGCGTTCTGCAGCCCCTGCTGCAGGGTGCGGGTGTCCAAACGATGTGCCTCCAGTTCAGCCTCATCCACGGCAGGATTCACACGCGCCAAGGCCTCCAGTCTCTGGTAAGCCGCATCACGCTCCAGGGACAGCGTCTGCAAGGCTGTCTCTCGCAGCACGGGCAAACGGGCATCAGCCAGCTGCTGTGCCTGCTGTAACTGTACTGTGATCTTGTCGCGTACCATCCGAACCATATTTTGAGACGTTGAGAGTTTCAGCGGCTGCGCCAGCTGATTCAGCGGCTGATGTCCGAGAACCTCGCTGAGATCACGCCCTTCCGAATCCAGCAACAAACGCACATAACCACCCGGCAGATAACGCGGCAGTTGTAATGCACGCGGTACAGTCAGATTCAATTCATAAATGGCTTCCAGCAACAGAGTACCCGGTGGCAAGGCAGGCAACTTCAGCATGCAGATTGCATTGTTACCCATCTCGTTATGCGTCAGCATCTCCATCAGCTCGATCATCAACGGATGTTCCCAGCTCATGAACTCAATCTCTTCGCGCTGCAGGGCCTCTTCACGACTGAATGTCAGCGTCATGCCTTCTTCAGGCAACTCGGCCAGTTGACACAGCATATGCTCACCGGGATGCAGTACCAGTCCATGGCGACCGTGTGGCTGCAAACTGATCCCGAAACGATCAAATAACCGCTCGGCATAGGTCTGAATCCGGCTCACATCATCCTCAGACTGCATGGCCTGGAGTACCTGATCTGCACGCTCCGCATTGAAACTGCTCATTTCCAGCAGTCGATCCCGTCCCTCGGCCAGCTCCTGTTCAAGCGCTTCACGTGCTTCCTGAGTAGCATGCAGCAGAGACTCAAGCGCAGCGGCATCTTCAGGTTGATGCATGGCTGCATGCAACGGCTGGGCAAACCGCTGATACAGAGCATCACCCACTGCACAGACCCGTTCAAATGCATTCAGGCCCTGGTGGTACCACTGCATCAACACATCGGTAGGACTCTGGCGATAGTAGGGCAGGTGAATCTGTACATCCTGTGTCTGACCAATACGGTCCAGACGCCCGATGCGTTGTTCCAGCAAATCCGGGCTCAGAGGCAGATCAAACAGTACCAGATGATGACAAAACTGGAAGTTACGCCCTTCACTGCCAATTTCAGAGCAGATCAGCACCTGGGCGCCCAGTTCCTGATCTGCAAAATAGGCAGCACTGCGGTCACGATTCACCAGGCTCATGCCCTCATGGAACACACTGGATCTGACCCCCAGGCGCAAACTCAGATACTCATCCAGTGCTACAGCCGTCTCGGCATGAGCACAGATAACCAGGACTTTGTCACGACGATGCTGCTTCAGCCAGTCTTGCAGCCAGGCGACCCGGGGGTCGACGCTGATCCAGTCGGTGCCCAGATGCCGCTCAGGATGCAGCAAGGGTTCCAGTTGTACATCCGCCCCCTGAGGTGCATAAAAATTGGGGGCCAACAACGGGTAACCCTGAAAACGACGCGCCGGAAAACCCTCCACAGTGCGACGGGTATTACGAAACAACACCCGGCCTGTGCCCTGCTGATCCACCAGCTGGTGAATCAATCGATCCAGCAAGTTGTCCTGTGACAAGGCCGGAGCGGCCAGCCAATGAGTAATGGCTTCTTCCCCCAGTCGTGCTGCCAGCTCACGCTGTGTATGGCGATCCTGACGCAAAAACGCCGCACCACCTTCCAGCAACGAGCCAATCAGATGGTTCAAATGAAAATACTGCTGCTCCTGCTCCAGAAACCGGTCCAGATCCGGATAACGCTCAGGGTCCAGCAGGCGTAGCCGGGCATAGTGCCCTTCCGGCCCTAACTGCTCGGGAGTCGCAGTCAGCAACAGCAGCCCTTCGCTGCGCTGTGCCAATCGCTCAACACAGTGGTAGGCATGGCTGACCACCTCTCGGCTCCAACCCAGATGATGGGCTTCATCCACCACTAACAGATCCCAGCCTGCAGCCACTGCCTGCTCAAGACGTGCGGCATCCCGGGTCATCAACGAAACCGGCGAAATCACCCGTTGGGCAGACTCGAATGGGTTATCGTGACCAGACGCCTGTAACGCTTCACAGCGTTCAGCATCCAATAGTGAAAAGGTCAGATTGAAACGGCGGTGCATCTCCACCAGCCACTGATGCAAGAGTGAGTCCGGCAGCAAAATCAGCACCCGGCGGGCTCGTTCACTGATCAGGCGCTGATGCAGAATCATCCCGGCCTCAATAGTCTTGCCAAGTCCGACCTCATCGGCCAGCAGTGCACGTGGTACCGGGCGGGAAGCCAACTCGGCAGCGATATAAAGCTGGTGTGGCAATAAGGCCACCCGTGCGCCCAGCAGGCCATAGGCAGGTGACTGTTCCAGACGGTGACGGTGTTCCAGTGTCTCGACACGCAGTTTAAATAGCCCGTGACGGTCAATCTGACCGGCAAACAACCGTTCCTGGGGCTTGCTGAAATGGACCGCACTGTCGAGGTGCAATTCCGGCAAAATCACCTCATTCCCGGCCGCATCCTCACCCAGATAAATGAAGCAGCCATTATGCTCGATGCGTTCACGAACCTGGATCACCACGCCTTCGTCACTGTAAATCTCTTCATCGGCTTCATAACAGACACGGCTCAAGGGAGCATTATCAATGGCGTAGGTACGTACCTCACCCGCTGCCGGAAAACTGATCTCTACTCGACGATTGGCGGACTCCACTACAATCCCCAACCCCAGATCCACTTCGGTGTTACTGATCCACCGCTGCCCCGGCACAAATTCAGTCTGAGACAATCTGAAACCCTCTGTCACTCTGTAAAAAGGACACCATGATAGGCGCAGTTACGCAGGAGTTCAAAGGCTGATCGTGATTCCTGAAACTCTGTGCAATAATAGGCGCTTTGTTGCCCTGTAACGGATACAGACAGACGCCCATGACTCAGACCAACGATGTGATTGCCTACCAGGGGCACGAAGGTGCCTACTCTCATCTGGCTTGCTGCCGAGTTCACCCTGAACTGCGTGCCCATGCCTGTGAAAGCTTTGTCGAAGCCATGTTTATGGTAGAACGTGGCGATGCTCGCCTGGCCATGATTCCACTGGAAAACTCAACAGCCGGACGTGTCGAGGAAATCTACCGGCTGATGCCAAAAACCCAGCTGCATATTATTGGCGAGCATTTTGAGCCAGTGAATCATTGTTTGCTGGCCCTGCCTGGCACCAAACTGGAAGCGTTACGCACCATCGCATCACACCCTCAGGCACTGGCCCAGTGTGACGGCAATATCAAAAAACTGGGTTTGCAGCCAATCGCCGCACTGGATACCGCCGGTGCTGCACATGAACTGGCAGAGAGCCGCCAACCCGGGCATGCGGCGATTGCGTCCAGCCTGGCGGCTGAACTCTATGAGCTGGAGATTCTCAATCCGAATTTTCAGGATATCAGCGGCAACACCACCCGCTTCATGATCCTGGCGCGCGAGAGCCGCATGCCGGCCTTTGAAGAAGGTCAACACTACATTACTACGCTGATGTTTCGCGTCCGTAACATTCCGGCAGCGCTGTACAAGGCGCTGGGAGGCTTTGCCACCAACGGTGTCAACATGGTCAAACTGGAAAGCTATATGGCCTCCGACACCATGCAGGTTTCCAGCTTTCACCTCGATGTTGAAGGCCATCCGCATCAGGCGGCCATGCAGCATGCCTTACAAGAGTTGAATTTTTTTGCCAGTGAAGTCCGGATTATGGGGACGTACAAGGCACATCCTTTCCGCAAACCGGGCTGATAGCCCGGAATCACCCGCTTTAAACATCCGGGGCGCCGGTTTTGCAGTGCACAGAACGCTTATCAGCGCTCCTCTTCTTGAGTAATGCATTGATCTGCAGGCTTTTAGATCTTTCGCATGCTGCAATGCACAAAAAAATATTTTATTAGAATGAAAAAATCTAACAGTAGGTGATTTCCCTATTGTGCGGCGCACAAAATTGAACTATCTTTAAATTGTCCTGAGCTTCAGGACGCGAAAAAGTTGTTCCTTTCCGGATTCAACCTTATCGCATCCCATCTCTCAACTCTTCCTGAGTTGTATGCACTTTGCTTGCCCCTCTTCGGAGGGGCTTTTTTTTGACAGGTCACAGCCCAAGAATGGCGGTAGCGATACCAAAATACACCAGAATACCCGCAGCGTCGGCAATCGTTGCAACCAGAGGAGCGCTGGCTGTAGCTGGATCGAAGCCAACACGCTTCAGAACAAACGGCAGGCTCAAGCCCAAAAGACTCCCCATCATGACCACAGCGACCATGCTCAACGCCACAATCATGGCAATATCCTGTCCACCTCGATAATGACCAATGAAGGCAACAGCAAATGCCATGGTCAAACCAAGCGCCAGAGCAATAAGTATCTCCCGTCCAAACAGCCTCGCCCAATCGGAGAGCTCCACATCACCTGTGCCCAAAGCACGCACCATCAGTGTCGAAGCCTGAGAGCCGGCATTACCGGCACTACCGATCAGCAACGGCATAAAGAACACCAGAACAGCATATTTGGAGATGGTATCTTCGTAGATCGCGATACCGGCAGCTGTAAAAATATTGGCAAACACCAACAGCAGCAACCAGAAGATACGTTTACGATACAGCATAAACTTGGACGCATCTTTGATGCTGCCTTCCAGACCACTGATTGAACCCCCTTTCAGGATGTCCTCAGTTGCCTCTGCTTCAGCAACGTCCATCGCATCATCGTAGGTCACAATACCGACCAGGCGCTGCTGATTATCAATGACTGGCAATGCCAGCAAGTCATAGCGGCTGATCAGCCTGGAGGCATCTTCCTGCTCCTGATCCGGAGACATGGTGATCAGTTCAGATACCATCAGATCGCTGACCAGGGCGGTAGGACGACTGACAATCAGTTCACGCAGAGAAACGGTTCCTACCAGGCGATGGAGCTTATCCAGGACGTAAATCTGATAGATGGTTTCGGCATCCGGCGCGGTTTTACGTACCTTGTCCAGTGCCTGCAGTACTGTATCAGTCACTGGTACGCTGGCGTAGTTACTGGTCATGATGGCACCGACAGTACCATCCTCGTATGAGGCCATACGACGCAAGTCTTCGCGCTCCTCCTGAGCCATCAACTTGAGAACAGCAGTCTGACGATCCTCATCCATCAGGTTAAACAGGTCAGCACGCTCATCTGACTCCATACAGTTCAGCAACTGAGCCAGACCTTCGGCAGTCATTTCCTCGGAAACGTCAAACTGGGTATTAAGCGGCAGGTAACCAAAAACTTCGGCGCGTTCTTCGATATCAAGATGGGCCAGAATTTTGAGGCTGACATCCACCTCTTCTTCATGCAGAAATTCGGCCAGATCCGCCGGTTGAAACTCCACCACCAGCGATTCGATGGCGACGGTGTCCTGCTTCTCCATTGCATCGCGCAAGGATTCAGAGAGTTCGGCGTAATTCATTGTCAGTCTCCAAAGCAGGCTCAGCACCCACCCGAACGACTGTCTTACAGATCAGCGAAGAGGAGGGCTTGTGTTGAGCAGGCAGATATCAGTTGATTGATGTTAAAGCAACATCGGCTGGGGTCCATGATGATCCTCAGATTAAACCCTATGAATGTGTATAATATATTGAAAAAAGACGCATTTTGTCAAGAAAGCGAGCGAAATTGTCACTTTCTTGACACATTTGACCGAGCGTTCACTGCAGCACTCTTCAGGCAGGTCCGCTATTACCTGCCCCGGACACTAGCCACCCTGCAACAGCGACTGAGCTTTCTCTTCACCCAGATAGTCCACCATGGCAGATGACAAATGTGTCACCCAGTCCTCTCCCTGTCGCTCCAGCATCAGCACACGTAACCCCATCGTTTCAGCCAAAGGCAGTCCCTCAGTACCCAGAACCATCATCGCAGTCGCCCAGGCATCGGCATCCATATTTTCCGGCGCCAGCACTGTGACCGATGCCACACGATGATCAATCGGCCAACCGGTCACCGGGTTAATGGTATGGGAGTAACGCTGCCCGGCCACCTCAAAATAATTGCGATAGTCACCCGAGGTTGCAACCGACATGTTGGTGACAGGAATAATGTGATGCGCTACCTGTACGCCACTGTGAGGCAGCTCAATACCGATACGCCAGCTCTGCTCAGCCGCTCGCTGACCGGCAGCAACAATATCACCACCGATATTCACCAGATAGTTTTGCAGCCCTTCAGCGGCAAGATAACGCGCCACTTCATCGACACCAAATCCCTTGGCCACACCCGACAGATCGATAAAAAAATCGGCCTGCCGACGTGCTGTACCCGCTTCAGAGTCCAGCTCCAGCCCCTGATAACCGGCAGTTTCCAGTCGAGCCGCCAGCAACTCCGGCTCTGGAATAGAGTCTGGGCGCTGCTCCGGTCCAAAGCTCCACAGGTTTACCAGATTACCAACTGTGATATCAAAGGCTCCGTCACTCTGAGCGGATATTTCCTGACTCAACGCCAATACACGCATCAGATCGGCTGAGACCGGGCGCCACTCACCTACCGGATGCGCATTGAGTTGCATCAGCTCCGATTCCGGCTTCCAGGTAGACATCTGCCAATCTACGCGCTCCAGAGTTTCCTGAATGCCCTGACGCAACTCGGTGAGACGACTATCGCTGACAGGATCCGCCAGCGACACCATCCAGAAGGTACCAAAAATCGCACCTTCCAGGCGTTTGACTTCAGATTCTGCAGGCTTGTCAGTACAACCTGCCAACACCAGAATCGATAACAGGATGAATGACAGCACGCCATAGCGCATCGGATTCATTAACGATTTACCTCTGTTGATTGAGCCTGCTCTTGCTGACGCAGATAGCGGGCTTCCATTTTTTTCAATACACGCGACACCGCAACAAAGCCGAACGTCGCTGTCACGCATGTCGCTGCACCAAAACCGCCAGCACAGTCCAGACGCGATGGACCATCCGTTTCCGGCTTGCGATGACAGACGCTGCCATCAGCCTGGGGATAGCGCAGCTGCTCCGTGGAGTACACACAGTCGATACCAAATTTGTCAGTCTTGCTGAACCCATGATGGCGACGTAACACCGAACGCAGTTTTGCGGCCAGGGGGTCCTGCGAGGTCCGAGTCAAATCTGCGATACAGATCTGGGTGGGGTCAACTTGCCCACCCGCACCACCCAGGGTAATCACCGGAATCTTGCGGCGCTTGCACCAGGCAATCAGAGCGGCCTTGTCACGCACGTTATCGATGGCATCTACGACATAGTCTGCATTATCGTCTATCAGCTCAGCCAGATTGGCCGCCTGAATAAATGCCGCACGCTGATGCACCTGACAATAGGGATTAATGGCCTTGATACGGTCCGCCATGACCTCGACTTTCATCTGCCCGATGGTCTGATCGGTGGCATGAATCTGACGATTGATATTACTGATGCAGATATCGTCTAGATCAATCAGGGTGATTTCACCTATCGCTGAACGTGCCAGCGCTTCAGCCACCCAGGAGCCTACACCTCCGATTCCCACAACCACGACATGTGCCTGACGAAAATATGCTGTCAGCCCCTCACCGTAGAGCCGTCGCGTTCCACCAAAGCGCAGCTGATAATCCTGATCAGCTTGTTCAGAAAACACCTTGCCTACCATCCCATTACCTGCTTCACAAACGGCACGGTGATACGTCGATGGGCACTCAGGGAGGCATGATCCAGCTCATCCAGTACCTTGAGCAACTCGGTCAGATCCCGCTTGCCATGGTGCATGATATAGCGCAGAACCTCATCACTCAGTTCAAACCCCCGGCTTGCAGCCCGCGCCTTGAGCGTATCGATTTTGGCGGCTTCCTGAATAGGCTGCACCTGGAACACCAGCCCCCATTGCAGGCGGGAAGTCAGGTCAGGCAACGCCAGCTGTATACCTGCAGGCGACTGAGTGGCCGCCACAATCAAACGTACACCCGCTTCACGAAGCCGGTTAAACAGATGAAACACGGCCTCTTCCCAGACTGCCTGTTGTGCGATCAGCTGCAGGTCATCAATACAGACCAGATCCATCTGTTCCAGGCCGTCAAACAGCGAGGGCTCAAAGGCGATCAGCTCCTGCAACGGCAAATAGGCGGCCTGACGCCCCAGCGCATCAGCCTGATGGCAAGCCGCCTGGAGCAGATGGGAGCAGCCACTGCCGGAGTGTCCCCACAGGTATAAAACCGGATCACCACCGCCCGCAGATGAGGCCTTCAAGGCTTCACACAGCAGTCCATTATCACCGGTCACAAAGTTTTCAAAACGGGCCTCTTCACGTAAAGAGATACCCAAAGGCAACTGTACAGGAGGTGTCAGTTCAGACATGTTTCAGTTCCAGAAAAATTCCAGTTGTCCATCTGGCAAGGCATTGAAACGGGGGTGGCGTTGCAGCTCGCCGCGCAGACCACTGACCGCCCCCTCATAATCAATACTGACTCGTAATGTACCGGCATTAAAACTGACGGGGCGTATCGACTGACTGCCAAACAGTTCACGCAGTTGCGCCATGGCATCCAGAAAATCAGCGGGCTGATCCAGACGATAGAGTGTCAACAAATATCCGGAAGGGGCCATGACCGGGGCCAGCGCCAGGGGGGCCGTCAGTTGATCAGGTTCAGCGGCAACCCGGTCAGACAGTTCTGACACAAATGCCAGCAGACGCTCCGCCTGTACAGGCCAGTCACCCTGCGTCGACAGGCTTTGACGATCACCCTGGTGCCAGATTAGCCATTCAGTGAAGGGCTCTGCGCCCTGCGCATCTATGCGTGCCAGCACAATATAATCCGGGGCATAGCGGGCGGAAGCGGCCAGCACTGCCTGCGCGTCTCCCTGCCATAGACGGTCAGCCGTTATCGCCTGTTGATCAGTCAGGTCCATCAACGGAGACAGCACTGAAACCGGCGACGCAACCTGACGTCGCAGCTCGCTGGCCAGTGGATGAGCAGCCGGAGCCACATCGCGCACACCCGCCTGCTCCTCTGCCATCCACACCAGCAGCGTGTCAGCCACCACTGCATGACAGGGTAGCAGCATCAGCAAAAGTGCCAGGATAGATTTTCGGTTCAATGGCTTGCGCGCACTCAGTTTATTGAACATTGAATTCCGCCCGCTGGTTTTTTTATCTGTTTCATCAATAAAATGTGCGACAACTTTAACACACAATAGCCCAGTCACCAGCAACCTGATAAACTTGCGGGCTGAATTTCTTCTTCTCATCCGTGATCTAAAGGTCGGATACGCCATGTCTACAGATTCTGCAAAAACATCACTCAGTTACAAAGATGCGGGTGTCGATATCGACGCCGGTAACGCACTGGTCGAGCGCATCAAGGGTGTCGCCAAACGTACGGCTCGCCCGGAAGTACTGGGTGGACTCGGTGGTTTTGGTGCCTTGTGTGAAATTCCGGAAGGCTATCGCAAGCCGGTGCTGGTCTCTGGCACCGATGGTGTAGGCACCAAGCTGCGTCTGGCGATGGATCTGAACACCCATGACACTATTGGTATCGACCTGGTTGCCATGTGTGTCAATGATCTGGTTGTCGCAGGCGCGGAACCCTTACTGTTTCTCGACTACTACGCCACAGGTCGTCTGAATGTGGACATGGCTGCTGACGTTGTCACCGGTATCGGCAAAGGCTGCGAGCTGGCAGGCGCTGCTCTGGTCGGTGGTGAAACGGCTGAAATGCCCGGCATGTATGAAGGTGATGACTATGATCTGGCCGGTTTCTGTGTCGGCGTGGTCGAAAAAGATGGCATCATTGATGGCTCCAAAGTCGCCGCCGGCGATGCACTGTTGGCACTGGCCTCCTCTGGCCCTCACTCCAACGGCTACTCACTGATCCGTAAAATTCTGGAGTTCAGCCAGGCTGACCTGCAACAGCCGATGGGACACACCAGTCTGGCCAAGGCGCTGCTGGAACCAACCCGCATTTACGTCAAACCCCTGTTGCAGCTGATCAAAACACTGCCTGTACACGCGCTGTCACACATCACTGGCGGTGGCTTGCTGGAAAACATTCCGCGTGTCCTGCCAGCCGATGCCAAGGCCGTCCTGAACACCGACAGCTGGGCGCTACCGCCTGTATTCAAATGGCTGCAGCAGGCAGGCAATGTTGAAATGACCGAAATGTACCGTACCTTCAACTGTGGTGTCGGCATGGTCATTGCTGTGCCTCAGGCACACAAGGCTGACGCCCTGGCACTACTGAATCAACTGGGTGAAACTGCCTGGGAAATCGGCGTTATCGAAACTGCCGCTGCCGGTGAAGCTCAGGTTGAAATGCGTGCAGGTGGCAGTGCATGAGTAAACGCATCGTCGCCCTGATCTCTGGCAGCGGCTCAAACCTTCAGGCTATTCTGGATCACTGCCAACAAGGCAGCATTCAGGGTCAGGTGGTTGCGGTGGTCAGTAACCGCGACGATGCCTTTGGTCTCAAGCGCGCAGAGATGGCCGGGGTTCCTGGCCATTTCATTGATCATCGTCGCTTTGATGGTCGTGAAGCGTTTGACCTGGCCTTGATCGATCAAATCGATGCCTACCAGCCGGATCTGGTTGTACTGGCAGGCTTTATGCGCATCCTCAGCCCAGGCTTTGTTCGTCACTATAGTGGACGCCTGTTCAACATCCACCCCTCACTGCTACCACGTTACAAGGGTTTGAACACACATCAGCGTGTCATGGATGCCGGAGATCCGGAACATGGCTGTACCGTACATTTTGTCACCGAGGAACTCGACGGTGGCCCTCTGGTCATACAGGCCAGAACAGCCGTTCTGACTTCGGATGATTCAGCCTCGCTTCAGGCACGCGTGCATACGCTGGAACATCAGATTTACCCCTTGGCTGTCAGCTGGTTTTGTGCCGACCGACTGCAGCAAACTGACGAGGGCGTTCAGCTGGATGGCGTGCTGCTGCCTGCCTCCGGCTTTCAGTTGGAAACCTGATATCAAGAGAGGCTTTATGCGCGGGATCTGTATCGCTCTGCTACTCTGCTGCACCAGCCTGACAGCACAGGCAACCCCGGTCACACTGGAACCCTACACAGCGGTATACAGTAATCGCGTGGACGCTGCGATCTCCTTCAGTGGTGAAGCCGTACGAACGCTGCAACAGCTGGATGACGATACCTGGGAACTCTCCGTTCAAGCCTCTGCGATGATGGCCAACATTCGCGAGACAACACGCATGAAGTTGCAGCAGGGACAGCTGCTGCCCCTGCACTATGACTACCACCGGCGCATTCTGACCCGCACCCGCAAGGCGCAGCTGAGCTTCGACTGGGCTACTGGCTATGTCACCACCGACATTGATGACAAACCCTGGCGCATGGCTATCGAACCCGGCGTACATGACAAGCTGAGTTATCAGCTGCAGATGCCTGCCGATATTGCCGCAGGCCTGGACAGGCTTGAATATACCGTTGCCGATGGCGGCCACATGCAGGTATACCGTTTCAAGGTCACCGGCGAGGATGAGGTTGAGACACCTGCGGGTACGTTTCGAGCCATTCGGGTTGAACGGGACCGGGGAGAAGACTCGGATCGCGAAACCCTGATCTGGTTTGCACCTGAACTCGACTATCTGGTCGTCCGTCTTGAGCAAGTGGAACCCAACGGCAACCGTTACGCTCTGTTATTGAAACGACTGGAATAAGCCTTTCATGTTCAGCACTTCCGCACTAGACTGAAATAAAACAATAAGGAGTGCTTATGACCAAAGTGCTGGTTGTGGATGATGAACCCAACATTCTGCTATCGCTTGAGTTCCTGATGGAGCAGGCAGGTTTCAATGTTACGACTGCCGAAGATGGTGAAACCGCGCTGCAACGCATTAATGATACAGAACCCGATCTGGTACTGCTGGATATCAGCCTGCCGGGTATCAGCGGCTTCGATGTGCTGGAGCAACTGCGCCAGGATGCACGCTTTACCCGCCTGCCCGTCATCATGCTGACGGCACATGGGCGTGAAGTGGAGCGCGAGAAAGGGATGGCACTGGGTGCCGACGACTACATCACCAAGCCCTTCTCCACCCAAACGCTGGTACAAAAAGTCAGGACACTCCTTCAGGAAGCGAGCTGAGCCATGCCAAAACGTCAGTTATTGCTGGGCATCTGGCTGCTGGCTACCGGCCTGGTCAGCTTCACCGCACTGATACTGGGTGTACTGCTGGATGCTCAGTTGGCACACGATGCCCAATCCCGGACACTACTCTGGATAACCGTAGCCCTGTCACCTGCCGTTCTGCTGCTTACCGGCATCTGGCTGGAGCGCAAACTCTTTACCCCTCTGCGCCACCTGCAGATTCAATGCGCCCGACTGGCGGCCAACCCGGATGCCAGGGATGACTTCCGTCCGGAAGGCTGGCTCAGCCATCTGAACACAGATTTTTCACGTCTGCGTGAGGGCTGGCGTAATGACCGAGCCCAACTGGAAACAGCACGTGAAGCGGGCGCGCGCGATGCAGCCCGTATCCGTCACGAACTTGAAGCGGTGCTCGAAGTACTGGAAGTCCCTCTATTGCTCTGTGATCGACACCAGCGGGTATTAATGCTGAATCCGGCCGCCAAAGCCTTTTTCAGCGATCATCCGGCACTGGGGCTGGGCCGCCATCTGCAACAGTTACTGCCCCTACCCAACCTGACCGACACGCTGAAGAAGCTGCCCACTGATGGCAGCCCCAGACAATTACTGCTGCACCATGATGAGCGCTGGCTGCGCTGCGATCTTCGCCGTGTCAGAGCCAATCAGGGCGAAGCACTTCTGACCCTTAGTGATACCACCGAGATTCACGCCAGCCATCAACGCTGGCGCCAGCCTCTGGCAAAACTCCTGCCGCAACTGAGAGGTCATACGGCCAGTCTTACGACCACTGCCGAGGCACTAAGTGGCAGCCCTGAAAATATCGAGCTGCGAAACCGCCTTGAACAGGCCATGCATGAAGAAAGCCAGACAATGGGTGAGCTGATTGACCAGCTGTCCAGGGTTCTGGAATCCTTGCAACTGGACCAGACCTGTCTTTCCGATACCTGGTCCGGCGATCTGACGGCAGCCCTGTCAGACCTGTGTGAACAGCAACAGATCCAGATTACACCGATAGGTATCCCTGCCTGGTTTCGGGCAGACAGCCCGACCCTGCTGGTGATGCTGGAAACCCTGTTGCCAACACTGGGACAGGCCTGTCAACAGCAGGTATTTGAAATCGAGTTTTGTCTGGGCAACAAGCGGGTTTATCTGGATCTGATCTGGGCCGGCAAACCTGTATCCCAGCAACAACTGGATCGATGGCGTGAGCTGCAACTGTCAGAGCAGCCGCTGGCGCCCCGCATCAGCGATGTCCTGAGCCAACACAACTCAGACTGGTGGTGTCTGCCGGACCATGATCGGGAGCATGCCCGGTTGCGCATACCCTTACCCGCCACGGATCGCTATGCCGAACCGGACCGCACCACAGAGCCGCGCCCGGAGTTTCATGACTTCAGCATTGCCGAACTACCTCCACCCGACAGCGAACTGGGTAACTGTCTGCTGTCCCAACTGGAAATGGTGGTGTTCGATACCGAGACAACGGGCCTGAAGTTACGCGAAGGTGACCGCGTGATCAGTATTGGCGCCTGCCGCATCCTCAATGGCAGATTACTGGCCAATGAACAGTTTGATCAACTGGTCAACCCGCAGCGCGACATCCCCGCTGCAAGCACCGCCATTCATGGCTTACAGGACGTTGATGTGCAGGGCGCACCGCCTATAGCCGTGGTGCTGCCACGTTTTCACAGCTACGTGGGTCAGGCCATACTGGTCGCCCACAATGCGGCCTTCGACCTGCTGGCGATCGACCAGCCGGCAAGAGAGTCAGGATTATCCTTCGATATGCCGGTACTGGATACGCTGCTACTGTCCCGTGCAATTGATCCGGATCTGGACACCCACGGACTGGATGCCCTGTCAGAGCGTTTCCAGATCAGCTTTCCCGCGGGAACACGCCATACCGCGCTGGGTGATGCGAGGGTCACTGCAGAGCTGCTGTTGAATCTTCTTCCACGCCTGGAGGCGCGTGGCATCACGACACTGCAACAGGCACTGGATTTTCAGGCCTCAGCCGAAACAGTGCAGGTTGGCTGACGATGAACGGTCCATCACTGGTCAGTCGGCTCATCTCGCTTACACTGCTGGGGCTGCTGTTTTTTATTCCCCCTTTGCTGTTGCTGTTTGATCGTCCGACTGCACAGGGGCTTTCACAGCTACCCGTCTGGCTATTTGCCAGCTGGCTGATACTGATTCTGCTGACAGCCTGGGTCATGGAGCGCAGCGATGAAGAATGAGCTGCTGGTATTACTGGTCGCCTTCAGCTATCTGGCATTACTCTTCCTGATTGCCGCCTGGGGAGATAAACGCGCAGAACAGGGACGCTCGGTCATCAACTCTTCCACAGTCTATGCACTGTCGATTGCGGTTTATTGTACCGCCTGGACTTTCTATGGCAGCGTTGGCCGGGCAGCGGCAGCAGAACCCAGCTTTCTGCTGATCTATCTGGGCCCCACCCTGGCGATGCTGGCTGGCTGGATACTGATTCGCAAAATGGTACGCATCGCCCGCGCACAACGCCTGACATCCATAGCTGACTTCATCAGTGCGCGTTATGGTAAAAGTGAGGCGATAGGCGCTCTGGTCGCTGGCATTGCAGTGATCGGTATCATTCCCTATATTGCGCTGCAGCTGAAAGCCATTACCGTCAGCTTTGATGTACTGACCGGCTACCCTGTCAGCGACGGCCCCCGCGGAGCCGAGCTCTCTTTCCTGCTGGACCAGTCTTTCTGGATTTCAATCGTTCTGGCAATTTTCATCATTCTGTTCGGTACCCGGCAACTCGATGCCAGTGAACGCCATGAGGGGATGGTGACCGCCATTGCTTTTGAGTCTTTGATAAAACTCCTGGCGTTTCTGGCTGTGGGTATTTTTGTCGTGTTCGTGCTCTATGGCGGCCCTGCAGACCTCTTCGCTCAGGCTGCTGCGCATCCATCACTGGCAGGCGACTTCGGACTGGGCAATGTACCCGGTGGTGCTGCCGGATGGGTTGGCTTGCTGTTACTGGCCACACTGGCTTTTTTGACCCTGCCCCGACAATTTCAGGTACTGGTGGTTGAAAATGTCGACGAGCGTCACATCAAGCGCGCTTCCTGGCTGTTCCCTCTCTACTTGCTGGCGATTAACCTGTTCGTCATCCCGGTAGCACTGGCAGGTCTGATGCTTGGCGATGCAGCCGGAGCACCAGACAGCTTTGTTCTGACCCTGCCATTAGCAGCAGGCCTGGAATACCTGCCGTTACTGGTTTTCATTGGTGGTCTGTCGGCAGCGACCAGTATGGTCATTGTAGAAACCATTGCCCTGTCCACCATGGTCAGCAACCAGCTGGTCATGCCATTACTGCTGCGCTGGCGGCGTCTGCATCTCGATCAAAGCAGTGACCTGAGTGGCTGGCTGCTGAGTATTCGACGGATTGCCATTATTCTGATTCTGCTGCTGGGTTATCTGTATGTCGCACTCATCGGCGACTCCTATTCACTGGTCACCATCGGACTGGTGTCCTTCGCCGCTGCCGCACAGTTTGCTCCGGCGCTGTTACTGGGGATGTTCTGGCGTGGCGCCACGCGGGCAGGCGCTGCCGCCGGTCTAGCTGGTGGCTTTATCGTCTGGTGCCATACCCTGCTGATACCCGGTTTTGCCCAGTCCGGCTGGCTTTCTTTGTCCCTGTTGACAGATGGTCCCTGGGGCATTGAATGGCTTCGCCCCTATCAATTGTTTGGCCTGACGGGTCTGGATATCCATACGCATGCCCTGTTCTGGAGTATGCTGGTCAACGTCGGCCTGATTCTGCTGGTATCACAATTCACCCGTCAGACCAGCCTGGAACAAACCCAGGCCGCCCTCTTTACTCAGGCATTGAGTCAGGATCGCCTGCAAACGCATTTATGGCAGGGACACACCAGCCGGGGCGAGCTGCGTCAGCTGGTCTACCGTTATCTGGGCCCAAGTGCCACTGAGCGTCTGTTTAATGCGTTCAGCGACCCTCATCACCCCGTTCAGGACGACAGTCCGGCACCACCCGACATGATCAGTCAGGCAGAAAAACAGCTGGCTGGGGCATTGGGCAGCTCTTCGGCACGGGTACTGATCAACTCGGTAGTACGCGGTGAAGCACTGGATTTGCAAGCTGTGTTAAGTATTCTGGATACCACGTCACAGACACTGGAGTACAACCGTCGACTGGAACAGAAATCCACTGAGCTGACACGCATAGGCAATGAACTGCGCGCCGCCAATGACCGGCTACGTGAACTGGATAAACTCAAGGATGAGTTTGTTGCCATGGTCAGCCACGAACTGCGAACCCCGCTCACATCCATTCGAGCCTTTGCAGAAATTCTGAAAAACACTCAGGACCTGCCGCTACCCAAACAGCAGCATTTCCTCGATGTCATCGTACGTGAAAGTGAACGCCTGTCACGGCTGATAGAAGAGATTCTGGACCTGGCGCGTCTTGAATCAGGCCGCATGACACTGAAGCCTGAACCCGTAGACCTTGTGGCAGCACTGCACCAATCCGTCGATGCGGTCACCCGTCTCTATGAAGAACGCAATGTAGTACTGGAGCTATCACTCACCCCCCAGCAGGCCTGGGTCAGTGCCGATGTGGACCGGTTGCAACAGGTCTTGATCAATCTGCTGGATAATGCCCGTAAATTTGCCGCCGATGAGCAGCCCAGGGTCCGCGTAACCTTGATAACCCGAGGTCATCATTATCGCTTGAGTGTTGAAGACAATGGTGTAGGCATACCGGATGAACAACGAGACCGGGTATTCGAAAAGTTTCATCAGGTTGAGCAAGGCAGCGCCAGCCACCCACGCGGCCGCCCTCGCGGTACCGGACTGGGTCTGCCGATCTGTCGCGGTATTCTGATGCATCTGGGTGGCCGGCTTTGGGTTGATGACCCTCAAACCCTGGGTGGAGCCTGTCTGGTCATGGAGCTGCCAGCCACCCGGGCACCAACTCCCCCCCTTAACTGACTGCCAGCTTTTGCAGACTACGAATCTGTTGCAATGCCAGCTTCAGCTGCAACTGCTGACTGTCAGATAAGCGTTGACGGTCAATCCAGCCATCCGGCTTACGCCCCAACGCAATCGCTTCCATTTGCGCCTCCAGCAACAAGGACAACAGCAACGCCAGTGCCTCAGACAAAGCGGCTGCTTTCGCTGGATTCAGATGTCCGGCCGCAGCCAGTGCTGCCAGACGCCCGCGACAATCCTGTTCAGCCACACCTTTGCGCAATGCAAACAGTCGGAGCGCAGCCTGCAGCGGCAGCAATCCCTGGCGTTTAAGGTTCAGCGCCTGCTGATGAGGAGCGTCCTGGTCATCTCCCGCCAAACGATCAAATCGATCCAGCGCCACCCGGGTTTCCTGCTGCAACTCATTCATCTCATCAAGGAACAGACCTGCATTCGGCATTAATTCGACAACATATCGCCGAAAACGACTGGCCAGAGCCGCATTACCATATACCGGCGCGAAATCGAGCAGTATATTTGATAGCTGCACCAGTTTGACGGTACGCCGCCCACTCCAGAGACGCATCTGTTCGCACCACTCACTCAAGGGTTTACGCCAGAGCGGCCAACGCGCCATCACATGCCCCCGACATAAAGGAATGCCGGCAACATCCAGTTTAGTTGTAAACCGCTCAGCCAAGGCTTGAAACCAGGTGTCGATCTCGTTGTGCCGTGACGAAGGGTAATCATCCAGAATCATGGCGTTGTCCTGATCAGGACCCAACAGGCTTTCATGCCGCGCACCCGACCCCAGGGTCAGCACACAAAAATCACAGGGCGGCTCCCCCCAGCCCTGGTTGCGCATTTCATCCAGTGACTCTCTGACCGTATAGCGATATATCCAGTCATTATGATCGCTCAACACCTGGCTAATCCGCCATGCCGGCAGATCCAGTGCCTGTAAAGCAGCGACCAGCTGAGGTTGCCAGGCTTTTATCGCTGCAAGATCCTGGGTACCGTTTAACCCATCAAAAGCAGTTTTAAGTACGGACAGACAGTCCGGCCAGTGTTTTGTATCGGGTAATGAGTCCTGACTGAAAAGACTGCGCCAGCCACTTTCGGCCATGTTGCTACTCCCTGATCCTGTCCTGAGGCACATACACACAGCCTAGCCGCTCATGACCCGTATGTCTGCCTGCCTGCCTCATCAAAAAGTCGTGACTCAGCGCAAAAAAATGACAAAAAACTGACTTTAATCGCCCGGTTATCCGGATTTGGCGTTGCATTTACAAAGCAAATCACGTGATAATGCCGTGCAATTATAATTTTTACCTATAATTGAATAGATTCAGGGTATAGGATGCAACTGAGAAAAACCGGTCAGTCAGCTCTCAGCGTTCAGGGCATTCCCGTCAAACACCTTGTTGCGCTGCTGGTGGCACTGCTGGTCGTACTGACGGCCGCCTTCTGGCCAGAGAGTAACACTGAGCCCACCACCACTCACACCCTGACCACTTCAAGTACATCGCACCCGCCTTCGCCGCAAATACGTTACCGTGCTGCCAACCAACCACCGGAAACACGTCACAGTGGTGACCTGGAACTTACCCAGTCCCTGCCAGATGAAGACGAACACGCACTCACCATCCTGGATGATGCACTCCTGGCACAGACAGAGCCCGAAGCAGTCGAAATAGTTGAAGATGAAATTCAGCTGGAATATAAAATTGCCATTGATCAGGGTGATACTCTGAGCACCATTTTTGACCAGGTAGAGATTGGTCAGACGGTCATGTATCAAATTCTCGCTGCAGATGAACAGCTACTGGCACTGGATATTCTGCGTCCAGGCAACCTGCTTACCTTCCGCAAAAATCCGGAAACTCTTGAGCTGGACGAAATGGAGCTCTACATCCATGCCGGCAACCAGGTCATTTATCGCCGCGTGGATGATCAGAACTTTGAGTTCATCGAAGTCATCCATGAGGGTGACTGGGAGCAGGAAATCGTCGCAGGTGAAATCTATGGCAGCTTCTATGTTTCTGCCATACGCGCAGGGTTAAGCAAAGCCGAGATTCATGAAATTAATAAACTTCTGGGTGAGCAGATCGATTTCAATCGCCAGATCCAGGCCGGTGATCGCTTTCAGATCGTTCGTAACAGTCAGTATGTGAATGATGAATTCACCGGGCAAACATCGATTGAAGCGATTCGCCTGCAGCAACGCAGCCGTGCTTATACCGCCTTCCTGTTTGAAGATGGCAACTATTATGACAGCAACGGTGAAAGCCTGACACGCGCTTTCCGTCGCCTGCCTCACAACCAGAACTTTCGTGTCAGCTCCAACTTCAACCCCCGCCGTTTGCATCCGGTTACAGGTCGTGTTTCTCCGCATAATGGAACCGACTTTGCCATGCCAACCGGCACACCGGTGGTCAGCATTGGTGATGGTGTTGTCACACGCGTAGAAAACCATCCATTCGCTGGACGCTATCTGGAAATTCAGCATGGCAGCACTTACAAAACCCGTTACCTGCACATGCATCGTATTGATGTCCGTCGGGGTGATTCTGTTCAGCGTGGACAGCGCATAGGCCTATCCGGTGCAACTGGACGGGTCACTGGCCCACATCTGCATTTTGAATTACATATCAACGGCCGTCCGGTTAATCCGATGACTGCAAACCTGCCAATGGCCTCTTCCGTTCCCCGGGAACAGCTTGCCCAGTTTAATAAACGAGTCGACGAACTGGTGAGCATCATGGAAGTTGCACGTGAAGAGCAGTTTGCCATGCGTCGCGACCAAAACCAGCCCGGCACCTGACATCCTCTAGATGATACCTGTCTGAATGGAGCTTGAGCTCTCAACCCTGCTGCTATTAATGCTGGCTGCGTTGGCAGCCGGCTTTATAGATTCGATTGCTGGCGGCGGTGGGCTTATCACAGTCCCCGCATTACTCGCCACCGGCATGCCACCAGCGCTTGCACTGGGCACCAACAAACTGCAGAGCTGCTTTGGCTCCCTGACAGCAACCCTCTACTTCTGGCGCCAGGGGCTGATTCGAATCCGCTCACTCTGGCCACACATTATTTGTACTTTTTGTGGCAGTGCTCTTGGCACTCTGCTGGTGCAGCATCTGGACCCCACCCTGCTAAGCAAACTACTGCCTTTCCTGCTGATCGGATTTTCCCTCTATTTTCTGCTTTCTCCACGTATCAGTAACGATGATACAGCACAACGCTTGTCACCCATGGCCTTTGCATTTCTGATTGGCACCAGCGTTGGTTTTTACGATGGTTTTTTCGGCCCTGGTACAGGATCATTCTTTGCGATTGCTTTCGTTGCACTGGCAGGCTTTGGCTTGGCTAAAGCCACTGCACACACTAAACTACTTAACTTTACATCCAACATCGCTTCCCTGCTGTTTTTTGCGCTGGGTGGCCATGTACTCTGGACCGCCGGACTGGCGATGGCTGTTGGGCAGTACCTGGGCGCACGCGTCGGTTCACGCATGGTTGTCAGCCATGGCGTCAAACTGATTCGACCGCTGTTGGTCGGTATCTCGCTGGTCATCAGCTTGCGGCTAATATGGCAACATTACTTCTGAACCTAGAAAGAACGCTAAGCTAACGTGATCACTCTGGAGACCCCTTATGCGTCTGAGCTTCCCTGCCCTGTGCCTGTTGCTGAGCTGCCTGCTCGCCACTCACTCTGCTGCACAAACCCAAGGCAGTGGTGAAATACGCCTGCTGGCAACACCGGATGTGCTCAATTCCGAAGACGGTGGAGAGGTATTACAGGTCTACCTGCCACCTGCCTGGCACACAGTACACAAAGAGTGGCTGGATAACCGCGGCATCAAAGAGGTTGTCCCTCAGGACCAAACCATTATCAACTGGCGCGAGATGCTGGCATTCCAGGTGATCGACAAAGTACGCATGCCGCCTCAGGCTTATCTGGATCAGTTACGCGATGCGCTACGCAGCAGCTGTGATTTCAGCCACTTTCAAACCTTGTCTGGCAGCGTCAACTCCCGCTATGCAGAAGCGACGCATATCAGCTGGTGCGGGCAGGTTGCTGGTGCCGCCTGGGGAGAAATTGTACTGACACGCATTATTGCGGGCGAAAGCACCCTCTACAGCCTGAACAAATCCTGGCGTACCATTCCGTTTCGCTCAGTGGAAGCAATCGGTCTCCCTGAAGAGGAAATCCGCTACTGGTCTACACAACTTAATCGCAGCCGCCTCTGTGATACACGCCGTCACGACTGCTAGCAGCTTATCTTCAGGTTGATTTATAAAAGCTGTTACAATGTGCACTATATTGATGTTATGTAAATCAGGGAGATAGTCTTTCATGCGGCAAACCGCCAAGCGCTTTTTTTATCCGCTGGTGTCAGCACTACTGTTTTTGACCGCAAGCAGTGCACAGGCCAGTCTGAATCTTGGCCAGTACTTCAAGGATGAACGAGGCAGCACCAACTGGCAGTATGTCGCCAACTTCTCCAGCGGTGTTCTGATTATCACCCTGTCGATTGTCGCCATTATTCTGCTACTGACCTGGCGCAAGGCACACCGCGCTAATCACGAACTCACCCAGATACGCAATGAACTGGAACTGCGCGTAGAACAACGCACAGCTGAACTGAAAGCATCTGAGTCTTATGTTGCCAACATACTGCGTTCCTTACCCCTGATGCTGGTGGGCTTGAATAGCCAGGGGCAGATCACTCACTGGAACCGCCAGGCTGAGCAGATTGCAGGGGTTACAACTGAAGAAGCGCTTGGCCGTGATCTCTGGCAGATCTACCCGACTATCAGCATCACGCCTTCTCAAATTGAGCAGGCACTCCAGCAAAATGAACCCATCCATATCAAGCAAAGCCAGAGTGGCCTCTACTACTTTAATATTATTATCTACCCGCTTCAGGAGCTTGAAAACCCTGGCGTCGTGGTTCTGATTGATGATGTCACCCAGAAGATTCTGGCAGAGAACATGTTGATCCACAACGACAAAATGGCCTCAATGGGAGAGCTGGCTGCGACGATGGCGCATGATATCAACACTCCCTTACAGGGCATTCTGTTCGACCTGAGCAGCTTTCAACGCCTGCTCGCCAATGGCCGGCTGCTACAGGCAGAAAATGAGTGTGGAAAAGAGGTTGAACGTCTTAACCACTTGCTGGAGGATGCTTCAGAAAAGGGCCGTCACGTCACCGCAGTCATTAACAACCTGCTCAGCTTTGCACGCCAGCGTACGGATGAAAAAATACCCGCAAAAGTCACCGATCTGATGGAACACGCACTGGAGCTTGCCAGCGATGTGCTTATTTCACCGGACGACCTGCGTTTCAGCGCCATTCCCATAGAGCGAGACTACGCGAGCAACCTGCCACTGCTGAACTGTTACAACATTGAACTGCAGCAAGCCTTTTTAAGTCTGTTCCGCCATGCCTTTGATGCCCTGACTGAAGATGGGCTGCCCAAAGAACCTAAAATCCGCATTTCCATCAGTGAGTCCTGTGATACGCTGTGGGTACGTATTCAACATAATGGCAAACCGCTGACAGATGAAGAGCAGATGTCCCTGTTTGAACCGTTTTTCAGTAGTGATGATGCTCAGGAGCGACATATGAATGAAGCTGGGAAACGTCTGTCATTTGCCTATTTCATAGTGACAGAGCAACATCAGGGGCACATGGCCGTCACCTCTGACCCTGAGGCAGGCACAACGTTTCATATACAACTGAACCCGGAGATCTGACGCAACGCAGGTTCAATAGATTGAAGGAGTTTTCATGGATAACGCGCTACTGAATATCAAGAACCTGTCTGTCGCCTTTGCTGGCAACACTGTCGTACATCAGATGAACCTGCATATTCGACCCGGTGAATGCGTTGCACTGGTGGGTGAATCCGGTTCAGGCAAATCAGTTACAGCGCTCTCCGTTCTCGGACTACTTCCTTACCCCATGGCGAGCCATCCTCATGGGCAGATACTCTTTCATGATCAGGACCTGTTATCACTGCGTGAACCTCAGTTGCGTGCTATTCGTGGCAACCGCATCAGTATGATATTTCAGGAACCCATGACTTCACTGAATCCACTGCATTCAGTCGAGAAACAGATTGGTGAAAGCCTGCAGCTGCATGCCGGAATGAGCCGCAAACAGGCCCGCAGCCGCATTTTGGAATTACTGACACTGGTTGGTATACCTGAACCCGAAAAACGTCTGAAACAGTACCCTCATGAGCTGTCAGGCGGCCTACGCCAGCGCGTAATGATCGCTATGGCTCTGGCAAATGAACCCGAGCTGCTCATAGCCGATGAGCCAACAACCGCACTGGACGTCACTATTCAGCAGCAGATTCTCGAACTGTTACGACATCTACAGAAACAGCTCAACATGGCTGTACTGTTGATTACCCATGATCTCAATATCGTGAAACGCTATGCCGACCGCGTCTACGTCATGCAGCAGGGACGACAGGTCGAGTCTTCGCCGACACCAGTGTTGTTTGAACAACCACAGCATCCCTATACCCAAACCCTGCTGAGTGCAGAGCCTGATGGTCAGCCAGCTCCCGTTCCTGCGGATACAGCACCTCTGCTGCAAACAGAGTCACTGAATGTCTGGTTCCCGATCCACAGCGGCTTGTTAAAACGCGTTACCGATCATCACAAGGCAGTAAATGACATCAGCCTGACACTACATCGGGGTGAAACACTGGGAGTTGTTGGAGAATCCGGCTCAGGCAAAACAACTCTGGCTCTGGCCATACTGCGACTGACACGCTCTCAAGGCGCGATTCACTTTGCAGGCCAGGACCTGAATCGCCTGGCTCAAAAGGCTGTCAAACCCTTTCGTCGACAGATGCAAATTGTCTTTCAGGACCCTTTTGGCAGCCTGAGTCCACGTATGCTGATTGGCGAATCCATCGCTGAAGGGCTGGAAGTGCATGGTGTGAAAGACCGCAATGAAATCGAGCAGCGCGTCATACAGGCATTGAAGGATGTCGGACTACCTGCTGACATCAGGCATCGTTACCCACATGAGTTCTCCGGCGGACAGCGCCAGCGTATCGCGATTGCCAGAGCCCTGGTACTTAAGCCTGAACTGATTGTACTGGATGAGCCTACCTCCGCGCTGGATCGTACAGTACAAAAGCAGATTATTGAGCTATTGCGTGATCTCCAGGCGCGCTATCAGCTCAGCTACCTGTTTATCAGTCATGATCTGGCCGTTGTTCGCGCACTCAGCCATAAACTGCTGGTAATGAAAGATGGTGTTGCTGTGGAGCAGGGAGATGCAGCAAAAGTGTTTAATCATCCGTCACATCCCTATACCCAACGATTGCTGCAGGCTGCACTGGGCGATCAAGCGCGTCCCTGCGCTTGATACTTCATGTTTAATTGCGCTTAATGGTCGCCTGGCTGCGCAGACTGTCAACTCGGTTCTGATATTCCTGCTGACCCAATGTCGCACCCAGCAATGACATCATCAGCGCCATCTCTTCGTCACTTAAAGCCGTCTGTGCATGCTCTACTGCATCCAGACGCAACAGTGCAAAGCTGCCATCACGTAACGCCATCAGGTCATAGCGTGGAGTGGAGTCAGCAGAGAGCCCAAAGAAACGTTGACGAATTTCTGAGGGTACACGGGAATCTGCACGATCAGCACCGGCAACTTCACTCCACTGCAAATGATCGAGCGTTTCACCAGCCTGCAAGGCTGACAGCCATTCAGAGACCTGCTGCTCCAGCTTTTCTGTTGCACGCGCAGTGATTAACTCCAGTTCCAGCTCATCCCGTGCCTCGTCAAAAGTAATCTGACGGCTCGGCAAGTGCTCCCGTACACGAACCACAACCGCACGCTCGCGGTCCAGCTCAATCGGCAGGCTATTCAAGCGGTCACGTAACAGATCCTGGCTGAACGCAGCCTCCAGAACTCGTGAGTTGCGTCCGAGAAAATCACTACCACCATCCCGACTGATCGGCTCAGAGCGCTCAATCACCAGATCCAGCTCTTCTGCCGGTACAATCAGATCTGCCGAGGAGAACGACAGGTCAGCCAGTCGCTCCATCTGCTCGACATAGCGCATTTCGGCCTCACGCTCAGCGATTTCCAGACGCAAATCATAAGCCGCTTCTTCAAAACTCGGACGCTCTCCCTTACGCACACCATCCAGACGGATCAGGTGATAGCCAAACTCGGTCTGAACCGGCTCACTGATATCACCTTCCTGCTCCATTTGAAACAGTGCATCAGCAAAGGCATCTACCAGAGCCTCACGCCCCAGATACCCCAGAACACCACCTTGCGAGGCTGATCCGGGATCATCTGAATAGCTGCGCGCTAACTCAGCAAAGTCAGCACCTTCCTGCAGCTCGAGATACAACTCCTGAGCTTTTGCCAGTGCGGCCAGAGCATCACGCTGACCATCCACTTCAATCAGAATATGGGATACAGACCGTTCCTCTTCGCTGACAAAGTCCCTCAACATCTGTTCATAGATGCCACGCACTTCATCATCACTCACCAAAGAGGGGTCAACAAAATCATTACGATCTAACAGTACATACTCCAGCACCACCTGCTCAGGTGTTTGCAAAGATGATGCACGCTGATCGTAGAGCGCCTGAATTTCAGACTCTGCGACCTGGGTATCATTCAGTACATCCAGCAGTGGAATGCGCACCCAGGCAACATCACGCGTTTGCTGGTCCAGGCGAACGATGCGCTCAACTTCATCCTGAGTGGTAAAGGACGACAGCAGATAGGCGGCTCGCTCCTGATCCGTCAAGGTTTCCTTGCGCAGTAATTCACGGTACATCAGCGGTGTAAAACCGGCGTTACGCAATACCAGTTCAAACTGGTTGCGATCAAAACGCCCGTTCACCTGAAAATCTGGCGTTGAAACAATGTACTGATCCAGCATCTCCTCTGACAGAAACAGTCCTTGGCGCTCTGCTGACTGAACCAGTAACGCCTGCTCAATCAGATTTTCCAGGACACGGCGCTCCAGCAGCGCATCGTCCAGCAAGGTTGGATCCGCATCAGGCCCCATCTGCATCAACAACTGTCGACGCTGCAGATCGACGCCACGCATGAGATCGATCCTGGCAATATCTTCGCCATTCACCTCGGCGGCGGGCTTTTCCTTGGATCCCAAGCCAATCAACGATTCGACACCGAACAGTGCGAAAGTGATCGCAATCAGACCCACGATGATCTTGGCGATAATGCCTTTTGAGTTGTCCCTGATGGATTGAAGCATTGTTTACAGTTACCTTTTCGTTTAATACAAAAAAAGCGCACCCATGGGAATGCGCTTTCTTCGACCGGGAAGGTCAGCTTACTTGTTTACCGCATCTTTCAGCGCTTTGCCAGGCTTGAAAGTTGGCAGAGTAGCGGCTGCAATCTCGATTGGCTGGCCAGTCTGTGGGTTACGGCCAGTACGGGCGGCACGCTCTTTAACAGAGAAGGTTCCAAAACCAACCAGCGCAACGGACTCGTTGTTCTGCAGCGCTTTGGTAACAGCTTCCAGAGTCGCATCCAATGCACGACCTGCAGCTGCCTTAGGTAGATCAGCAGAAGCTGCAATAGCATCAATCAATTCAGACTTATTCACATTGTTCCCCTTAATGCATCGTTATTTTGTTCTGTTCGCGTGGTATGCCCAGTAACTCTTCAGGCCACTTTATACCAACACTCAGAATCCGGTGTCAACCGCAAAGCCCCTTTTTATGGGGGCTTCAGCGTTTAATGAGTGCTTAATTGTCCTGGCTCAGGTTTTACACCTGCACTCTCTTTAGCAACAATTTCTGCTTCTTTCTCATCAAGAGGCTCCGGAGAGCGGGTCAATGCCACCTCCAAAACCTCATCAATCCATTTTACCGCGATTATGTCCAAGTCTGCCTTAATATTTTCAGGTATTTCTTTCAAATCTCGCTTATTTTCATCCGGAATGACCACAGTTTTGATGCCACCCCGGTGTGCAGCCAGTAATTTCTCTTTCAAACCACCGATCGGTAGTACCTGTCCACGCAGGGTAATCTCACCGGTCATCGCCACATCAGAGCGTACAGGAATGCCTGTTAACGCAGAAATCAGCGCTGTGCACATACCTATACCGGCACTCGGTCCATCTTTTGGCGTCGCACCTTCCGGCACATGGATATGAATATCCTGCTTCTCATGAAAATCAGGACGTATCCCCAGTTGCACCGAACGATTGCGCACCACGGTCAGAGCCGCCTGGATGGATTCTTTCATCACATCACCCAGCGAACCGGTATGAATCTGACGCCCTTTCCCTGGCACGATCGCCGCTTCGATACTCAGAATTTCTCCGCCAACCTGCGTCCAGGCCAACCCGGTTACATGCCCGACCAGGTCTTCCTCTTCAGCCTTACCATAGTTGTGCTTGTGTACACCCGAGTAATGCTCCAGATTCTCAGCGGTGACCTGCTGTAACGCCTCAGTCATTTTACCCAGGGCGAACTCACGTACCGCTTTACGACAGATCTTGGCAATCTCACGCTCCAGACCACGTACACCAGCTTCCCGGGTGTAATAGCGGATCAAATCCAGAATCGCCTCATCAGTAAACACCAGCTCACCTGATTTCAGGCCGCTTTGCTTCATCTGCTTGGGAATCAAGTATTTTTTCGCAATATTGAGCTTTTCATCTTCGGTATAACCCGGAATACGGATAATTTCCATACGATCCAGCAAAGGACCGGGAATATTCATCGAGTTGGACGTACAGATGAACAGTACATCAGAAAGATCCATATCCACTTCAAGATAATGGTCGTTAAAGGTACTGTTTTGCTCAGGATCCAGCACTTCCAGCAGCGCTGAAGACGGGTCACCACGATGATCCATCCCCATTTTGTCAATTTCATCTAACAGGAACAGAGGGTTTTTGACGCCTGCCTTGGTGATTTTCTGCACCAGCTTACCCGGCATGGAGCCGATATAGGTACGTCGATGACCCCGAATCTCGGCTTCATCACGGACACCACCCAACGCCATACGCACATACTCGCGATTGGTGGCACGGGCAATGGATTTACCCAGTGAGGTCTTACCAACACCCGGAGGCCCTACCAGACACAGAATAGGCCCTTTAAGCTTGCGAACCCGCTTCTGTACAGCCAGATATTCAATAATACGTTCTTTGACTTCTTCCAGACCAAAATGATCTTCATCCAGAATATTCTGTGCGCGCTGCATATCCAGACGCACCTTGGAACGTTTGGTCCAGGGCACCTGCAGCATCCAGTCAATATAACCACGCACCACTGTTGCCTCTGCGCTCATCGGCGACATCATTTGCAATTTTTTGTGCTCGGCCAGCGTCTTTTTCAGCGCCTCTTCAGGCATTCCGGCGGCTTCAATCCGACGACGCAACTCATCCATATCATTGCCGCCAGTCTCATCCATGTCACCCAGCTCTTTCTGAATAGCCTTCATTTGCTCGTTCAGATAGTACTCGCGCTGGCTTTTTTCCATCTGTTTTTTTACCCGGCCACGGATGCGCTTCTCAACCTCTACCAGGTCAATTTCAGTTTCCATTTTGGCCATCAGATATTCCAGTCGCTCACGACTGCCGAGCATCTCCAGAACCTTTTGCTTCTCGTCCAGCTTGAGCGCCATATGCGCTGCAAGGGTATCCGCCAGGCGCCCAATGTCATCGATATTCTGCAGTGAACTCAGCACTTCAGAAGGTATCTTCTTGTTGATCTGAATAAAGCGTTCGAACTGGTCCAGTGCCGTATGCTTGTAGATTTCACTTTCAGCTTCAGTGGCCTCTTCAGTCACCATCACTTCAAGGCTGGCACTGAAGCAGTCTTCGTGATCCGTCAGGCAGGCAATACGCGCACGGTACTCGCCTTCAACCAGTACTTTGACCGTACCATCTGGCAATTTCAGCATTTGCAAAATGGTGGCCACAGTTCCGACATGGAACAGATCGGAAGCAGCAGGCTCATCTTCAGAAGCACTCTTTTGCGCTACCAATACAATCTGTTTGTTGTGAGCCAGAGCATTATCCAATGCTCGAATCGACTTGGCTCGCCCCACAAACAGCGGGATAACCATGTGCGGGTATACCACAACATCCCGCAGTGGAAGAACCGGAAGCTCGATATCAACACGGCCACGACCGGCGTTATCCTCTATTGCTTCAAAGTGATCCATAATTCTGTGCCTCTGTGCTGCGCAGCAACCCGGTCTGGGCTGTGCTCTTTGGATAGTATCAGTCTATGGGGGCAAGGAAAGAAATTGCAAGCCGCAACACCCTTCAGGTCTCTGTTACGGCTTGACGACAAATTTGGAGCTTCAGTGATTACTTGTAGTAGGCATTAGAGGTATTACTGTGATCCGTCACATCCTTCACCGCTACCAGACCTGGAACACGTTCAATCAGCGTTTTTTCCACGCCATCCTTCAGCGTCAGGTCGACAGCACTGCATCCCTGGCAACCACCGCCAAACTTGAGAATTGCAATATGCCCGGCCTCTTCTTCAATCAACTCGATCAGCTTGACCTCGCCCCCATGAGCGGACAGCCCCGGATTGATATCTGAATAGAGAATATAGTTGATCTGGTCCTGCAACGGGCTGTCAGCTGTCACTTTAGGCATTTTGGCATTGGGGGCCTTGATCGTCAGTTGCCCACCCATTCGATCTTCAGCAAAATCGATTACCGCCTCTTCCAGATACGGCAAGCTGTTTTTTTCCAGATAAAAACGCAGCTTGACGGTTTCCAGCACCTCATCCTGATCATTCACCTCGTCTGGTCGGCAATAGGCCAGACAAGTCTCAGCATAGGGCGTACCGGGCTGAGTCACAAACAACCGCACAGCCATTCCGTCAACATTCTGTTTTTCAAGCAGGCTGGCCAGGTAGTCCTGAGCACCCTCTGTTACCGTAATTATCATCGTTTTAACACTCACAGCTGTCATAGATGTCTAATTGACAGCATACACTGAAATTAATTCCGAGTAAATTGATCGGATATTACGCCTTTGATCGAATACCGAAATACTAAAAGCAGATTTTCGCAACTTCCGGTCCCGGTTCGCAATGAAAACAGGTTATAATTGCTTCTTTTTTTCAGATGACCATGCCTAGAAAACAACGCCGCCCCTCGCCGCCGTCCGCCCCCTTACCCGTCATAGATACACCCCTTGACGTGATACGTTTAAGTAATGAGTGTCGAGGCATTGCCTTGCATGGCGGAAAAACCCTGTTCATTCGCAACGCACTCCCGGGAGAGCAGGTCTTGGTGCGCGTCGAAGCTTCACACAAACGCTTCGACGAAGCTGACACGATCGAGGTCATGAAGGCAAGTCCAGACAGGGTGAATCCTGTATGCCAGCATTACCAGCAGTGCGGCGGCTGCGATCTGCAGCACCTGAATACTCAAGTCGCTCCCGGCATCAAACAGCATCTGGTGGTGGACCTATTGCAGCGCTTTTCAGACGTATCACCGGAGCAGATCGACAACCCGATTGAATCCCGTCCAACCGGTTATCGTCGCAGCGCCCGTATAGGTATTAATCAACGTCAACGGGACGGTGCGTTACTGACCGGTTTTCGCCGTCGCCAATCGGCCAAGCTGCTGAATATTGAACACTGCCCGGTACTGGACTCACGACTGGACTCACTGTTTCAAAAACTGCACGAAACACTGGCAGAAACGCCTGATGTACGCCATATCACTGAAGTACTGGTCAGCCTTGGAGACAGCGAGGGTGCTCTAAGGTTTCGCGCTGTAAAGCCGCTATCCTCGACGACCCAGCAACGTCTTGTGGAACTTGGCAAACAACTGCAACTAAGCATCTGGCTGGAAGACCATCAGCAAAATCTGACACCCTTGCACCACCAGGCAGAGCTTGGTTTTCAGGCTGATCCACAGACTCAGTTATTTTTTCAGCCCGGTGACTTCCTGCAGGTCAATGCTGAGGTGAATCGCGCCATGATTGCACGTGCCAAAGAATGGCTTGACCCTCAGCCCGAGCAAACCTTACTGGATCTGTTCTGTGGGCTGGGTAATTTTGCATTACCTCTGGCACGCCATCTGAAACAGGTTGTGGGTGTGGAAGGCAGCCAGACAATGGTTTCTCGTGCACAGCAAAATGCGCTGCATAATCAGCTGCACAACGCTGATTTTTACTGCGCCGATCTGAGCCAGCCTATCAAGGAAACCGCCTGGTATCGGCAGTACCGACCGGACCTGATACTGCTCGATCCACCGCGCAGCGGTGCTGCAGAGCTGATTCCGCAATTGCTGCCGCTAAAGCCCCGCAAAATTTTGTATATCGCCTGCAACCCGGCTGCCCTGGCCCGGGACGCTGGCACATTAATCGCCGCTGGGTATGACATGACCCGGTTCAGTGTACTGGATATGTTTCCCAACACATCACACATCGAATCCATGGCACTGTTTGAGGTACGCAAATGATTGATCTGCTTTACGCTGATGATGTCATGGTGGTGGTATCCAAACCGGATAATCTGCTATCCGTACCCGGCATAGGTGAAGCCAAGCGGGACTGCCTGGTCACACGCCTGCAACTGGAGTTTCCGACCATACGGATTGTTCACCGTCTGGACTATGCCACATCAGGCTTACTGGTCCTGGCACTGAATGCAGGCTCACACCGGGCATTGAGCATACAGTTTCAGGAACGTGTACCGAAAAAACGCTACCAGGCGCTGGTCACCGGAAACCTGGCAGAAACACAGGGAAAGATTGACTTACCACTGTCACCCGACTGGGAAAACCGCCCTCTTTCCAAGGTTGACCTGGAGAATGGCAAGCCCTCGCTGACACACTGGCAATGCATAGAACGTCAAAGCGAACACAGCCGGGTACTACTCTACCCACATACAGGCCGTTCGCATCAACTCAGAGTTCATTTGCTTGCTATTGGCCACCCGATTCTGGGTGATGTTTTTTATACAGATGAAGCCGAGCACCAACAGCATCCACGTATGATGCTGCATGCTGACCAGCTGGAATTGAGGCATCCACTCAGTGGTGAGTGGATGGTCTTTGAATCACCCTGTCCTTTCTGAAGCAACCCTTTCTGAAACAGGCCGCTGGAGACGCCTCAGGGCACCACTCGCCGCAAACTCTGGCCCTGTTTCCAGGCAGAGATGTTTTCAGCAGTCTGGGCGATAATCGCTTCACGTGCCTGACGGCTCCCCCAGGCATTGTGGGGCGTCACCAACAGATTTGGTACAGAGGGATCCAGTAATGGATTTCCGTCACGTGGCGGTTCCTGAGTCAGTACATCCGTTGCAGCACCAGCAAGATGACCACTGCGCAAAGCATCGACCAATGCTGCTTCATTGACGATACCGCCGCGTGCTGCATTTACCAGAAAACTGCCTTTGGGCATCAGCGACAAAGCCGCGGCATCGATCAGATTACGTGTTTGCTCTGTCAATGGACAGTGCAGACTCAGCACATCCACCTGGGGTAACATTTCCTCCAGAGCGATACGCCCGGACGCCACTTCACTGCCAGGGCGTGCTGCAATCAATACACGCATGCCGAAAGCCCGAGCCAGTTCAGCCACTCTGGCTCCCAGCTCTCCATAGCCAACAATACCGAGGGTTCGCCCACTGAGCTCCAGAATCGGGAAGTCCAACAGACAGAACTGTTCGGCGTGCTGCCAACGTCCCTGCTGGACAGCTCGGTGATAGTCTGCAAAACGCGTATGCAGCACCAGCATCAGCATCATGACATGCTGTGCAACTGATCCGGTACCATAGCCCTGGCAGTTATACACAGCAATGCCTGCCTGACGCGCAGCTTCCAGGTCAACATTATTGAGCCCGGTCGCCACTACACAGATCAGTTTCAAGGATTTAGCTTGGGTCAGGGTTTCAGCTGTCAGGATGGCCTTATTGGTAATCACAATATCAAAACCATCAATACGCTCAGCCACCTGTTCCGGAGTACTGGCCGGATAGACAACCCATTCATCCAGGCCTGCGGCCAAGGGCGAGAGATCCAGATCATCAAGACTGGTACTATCCAGAAAAACAGCGCGCATCAACTGACACCCTTAATCATTAGTCAAACGTGATACCCAGACGACGGCCAACTTCTTCATAGGCCTCAATCACACCACCCAACCCCTGGCGGAATCGATCTTTGTCCATTTTGGTACGCGTCTCTTTATCCCACAGACGGCAGCCATCTGGCGAAAATTCATCGCCCAGCACCACCTGACCGTTGAACAGACCAAACTCCAGCTTATAGTCAACCAACAACAAACCGGCCTCATCAAACAGTTGTTTCAATACATCGTTTGCCTTGAAGGTCAACTCTTTGGCGATGGCGATATGCGCAGGATCAGCCCAGCCGAAGGTGGCGATATGGGATTCATTCACCATCGGATCGCCCAACGCGTCATTTTTCAGAAACATTTCAAAGGTGGGCGGATTGAGCGTCATACCTTCTTCAATACCGAGACGGCGGCACAAGGAACCCGCTGCATAGTTACGCACAACACACTCTATCGGCATCATGGACAAGCGCTTGACCAGACTCTCGGTATCAGACAGCAATGCTTCAAAGTGCGTTGGAATACCTGATGCTTCCAGCTTCTGCATGATAAAGGCGTTAAACTTGTTGTTGACCATTCCTTTACGGTCCAGTTGCTCAACTTTTTTACCATCAAATGCGGAGGTGTCATCACGGAACACCATGATCATGCGATCAGGGTCATCTGTGGTGTATACAGATTTTGCCTTACCCGCATACAGTGCTTCACGCTTTTCCATTCATTTCTCCAATAAACAGCGCCCATACACGGGCGCTGTATCTGATTAACAAGAGTCGGTATATCAGAGGCTCTGAGGCAGCTGATCTTTTATCTGCCAGAGGATCTCTTCGGCTACCACAGCCGGAGCAGCGATACCCTGATCGGTCAGCACGGTCACCATCACCCCGGTTCGGGTACGGTTCAGCGTCAACTGGTAACGACCGACATGTTCAAATTCACCAGTCCGGTCATTAAACACACCCCGTCCACTGCCACCGAAGACAAAAATAACGCGCCCACCCAGCCAAACTTTGTAACCATCCTGGTTTGCCGGATTGTTGGGGTCATTCAGATCAGCCAACACTTCCTCATCACCAGCCAGCTCTGCCGATGTGCGAGCACCACGGGAGGAGTAGATATTTTCTTCCGGCTCAGCTTCACCCAGTCCAAGCGCAGAGCTCAGGAAACTGGTATCCAGCGTAATCTCTTCACGATCCGAGAACAGCCACTCAAAGAACCCTTGACGGCTAGTGTCCTCAACCGGAGTTGTCGTGGTATAGGTCATATAGAACACACCTGACTGCTGATTGCGCGTACCTACATCCAGATCAGCCTGATCAAGAGCCTGACTGATCAGATCCCAGGCACGGTCAGCCGGCGCATTGACACGCAATGCCGGATTACCACGTGCATCACGTCCCAGCTCTGCACGAGTAGCTCGTTGCTGCTGCATCGCCAATAGGGTTTGCGCAGTCGTCGGTTCAGTCGCACGACTGAAGTAACGCAACATTTCAAACATCATATCGCTCTGATAGCTGATATCTGGAACACTGTGATCCCAGTCCACCACATCTGGTTCCTGACCCGACGGGAACTGTACATGCTTCATCCGGATTGAAGTACGGCTGTAATCATCCGGATCAGGACGGACAACGACACGCAGCTTGTTCTCGGCAGGCCCCTCAATCTGACGCAATGTCAAACGACGTAACCAGCGATCCAGCAAACTGTGCTCCCGGCCATCCGTACGAATCCAGTCCGTTTCAATCACGCCCTGACGAGGATCTGTTCTGGCAACCCTTACACCATTGTAGTCCCAGAAATCGATAACCTTGGTCCATACATCCGCAATAGGTTCATCCACCATGATGACCCGTTCGCCCTCAAGACGCTGCAGACTGACCGTGTCAGATGTGGGATCAGCATAAAAAAACTCAGGACGAGGCGCCTGAAAACGCCCCTGTATACGCGTTGCCGTAATACCGACATCCGGCACCACAAGCTGATCCCGGGTTTCTCTGGCCTGAATGTGATCAGGAATGACCAGACGCTGTCCGGCCTCGGCCAACTCATAATCCTGACTGCGATCACGAATCAGGCCATGTTCACCATACACCGGATTTTTTATCGAACCACAACCGGATACCAGCAATGCTGTTGCCAGCAATGGCAGACCCAGTCTGAATAATGTGCTCATTTGGATACCTGTACTCATGCAATACCACTATCTTTGAGTGCCTGACGCACAACATCATGATACTGGGGTGAAAGTGGTGTCAATGGCAGGCGAATTCCATGCTGCATCAGCCCCATTTCGGCCAACGCCCATTTAACCGGAATCGGATTCGCTTCCACAAACAAAGACGTGTGCAGTGGCATCAAACGCTGCTGCAATGCTCGTGCAGCCTCTGCTTCACCAGCCAGCCCCAGACGACAGAGTTCTGCCATTTCGGCAGGTGCCACGTTTGCGGTGACGGAGATATTCCCCTGCCCACCCATTAAAATCAATTCGATTGCAGTGGCATCATCACCTGAGTACACGGCAAACCCTTCAGGAGCCGCTTCAATCAGTGCACGTGCACGCTCAAGATTACCGGTAGCCTCTTTAACACCGACAATGTTGCTGACTGATGCCAGACGCAATACAGTCTCAGGTAACATATCACAGGCTGTACGGCCCGGTACGTTATACAGGATCTGGGGGATATCCACTGCATCAGCAATCGCACAGTAATGTTGATACAAGCCTTCCTGGGTCGGTTTGTTGTAGTAAGGGGTGACCAACAGGCTGGCATCTGCACCCACATTCTTCGCTGCTTGTGTCAATTCAATCGCTTCACGGGTTGAATTGGCACCCGTACCCGCTATCACAGGAATGCGTCCATTCACCTGATCCACGACAAAAGCAATCGCTTCGGTATGCTCTTCACAGCTCAATGTGGCCGACTCACCTGTCGTACCGACAGCAACAATCGACGCGGTCCCCTTCTCGATATGGAACTCCACCAGGCGTTTCAATGCTTCCCAGTCGATATCTCCGTTGAGGGTCATAGGGGTGACCAACGCTACCATACTGCCGCAAATCATTGTGTTCTCCATATTGATCAGGCGGTGGTGATCTGAACACCACACCGCATCTGTAAAAAAGCAAGGTTAACCTGCTGCCCCGCTTCTGCTATCGTATCTGAATGACCGGTCATTCTAAACGAATAACCCCCCTTTAGCGTAGTAGCAGAAACATTTTTTCCATAGACTTTTTCAGGAGAGCCTTATGCAAGTCGCCACCATTGACCATCCCGTAGCAGACTTCACTGCCAAAGCGACCAGTGATACAGAGGTCAAGCTGAGTGAATTGAAAGGTCGCAATGTTGTGCTGTACTTCTACCCTAAAGACAGCACACCGGGATGCACCACCGAAGGTCAGGACTTTCGTGACCTGTACCCGGAATTTCAGAGCCTGGATACCGAGATTTTTGGTGTTTCCCGTGACAGCTTGCGCAGCCATGAAAACTTCCGCAACAAACAGTCCTTTCCGTTTCAGCTGATCAGTGACCCGGATGAAAGCCTGTGCCAGCTCTTTGATGTGATCAAGCTGAAAAAACTCTATGGCAAAGAGTATCTCGGTATTGACCGCAGCACCTTTCTGATCGACAAGCAGGGCATCCTGCGAAAAGAATGGCGCAAGGTCAAAGTCGCCGGACATGCTGCTGAAGTACTGGAACAGGTTAAATCCCTGTCATAAAAACACCCGACCCGGGCCTCAGGATACTGACTCATCCGGAGGCCCCTGACTCTCCTCATGCACATGTTCCAAGGCACGCGGCCAGGCATTGACGATTGACTTAATCAGCGTCGCCAGCGGAATTGCAAAAAAGACCCCAAGCACCCCCCACAGACTACCAAACAGCAGAACTGCAACAATAATCGATACAGGATGCAGGTTCACTGCCTCGGAAAACAGAATGGGAACCAGTACATTGCCATCCAGTGCCTGAATCACAAAGTATGCAATCATCAGGGTAATGAATTCACTGCCCCAACCCCATTGAAAGAATGCAACACCGGCAACCGGCAAGGTCACCACAGCAGCCCCGATATAGGGAATAACCACCGAAAGACCGACCATCAATGCCAGCAATGCCGCATAATTCAGTCCCAGAAACACGAACACAACATAGGACACCGCACCCACAATCAGAATTTCAATCACCTTGCCACGAATATAATTGGCAATCTGCGCATCCATCTCGGTCCAGATACGCCGCATCATATCGCGCTTTTCCGGCAGATAGGCGGTCAGGCTCCCTGCCAGATAATTCCCGTCCTTCATAAAGAAAAATACCAGGATAGGCACCAGAATCAGGTAAATCAGCAAGGCAACAATATTGGTAATCGAATGCAGTGAGAAGGTTAGTGCCCATTGCCAGGCCCGGCCGATTTCACTGGCTGCCATGGCGATCAACTGACGCACCTGCTGTTCAGACACCAGCTCGGGATAACGCTCCGGCAGCAACAGCAACACTTTCTGTATCTCTGACATAATGCGCGGCGTTTCATTCAGCAACGTCAACAACTGTCGCCAGACCTGCGGCAACACCAGCAACATGAATGCCAGAAAAGCCGCCATGAAACTGGTAAACACCAACAGCACAGCCACCTTGTGCGGCATATAGCGAGTACAACGCTGCACAGCCCCCTGCATCAAAAATGCCAGGATAATACTGAAAAACACCGGTGCCAGCGCCTTGCCCAGCGTCAGAATCACCAGCAGCGAAACAGCCAGCAATACAAACAGCAGCAACGCCTCTTCATCGGAAAAGTAACGATGTACCCATTTACTGATAATTTTTAGCATGAAGCCTGCAACTCCTCGAAACCTGTCAGCCGCGGCGGATAATATAAATAAAGCGATCCTGCTCAGTGAACGACTTCAGCAGGGTATGGTCTGATTGATCTGTATAGGCCTTAAAGTCTCTGACCGAGCCGGCATCCGTTGCAATCACCTGCAGCAACTGTCCCGGCACCATACGACTTAATGCCTGTTTAGCTTTTAACAAGGGTAAAGGACAGTTAAGACCACTGGTATCCAATAGCTGATCCGGGTCCGGTAATGATGACATACAAACCTCATTGTTCCACTGTATTCGTAACGTTCAGCTGGTGACAGCTGGACGGAAATGCCACGCTTAGATTAAAGTGCAGCTCATGGTATTACAACTCAACATGATTACAAACAGGCATTCATTCTTGAAAGCAATTCTATCAGCGGTCTTTTTTAGCCTCTGTACAATCGGGTTGATTTATCCATCCCACAGCCACGCATCGACCAATCTTCCCAGTCTCGCAGACCCGACATCGGCTTCAGTATCCCTCTCTTCTGAGTACAGGCTTGGGCGTAACTGGGCAAGAATACTGCGTGGGCGTGCGCCCCTGTTGCAAGATCCGATAACCTTCCATTATCTGGATGAGCTACTCTGGGATCTTGCACCTCACAGCCAATTGACGGATAGACGCCTGGAACTAATTGTTTTAGACAATCCAACATTCAATGCGTTTGCAGTTCCTGGTGGAATTATTGGTGTTCATGCCGGGTTGATTACCGCAGCCGGCTCGGAAGATGAACTGGTATCGGTGCTGGCTCATGAATTGGCACATCTCAGCCAGCGCCATTATGCACAGCGTATCGAGGAAGAGCGTCGTAATCGACCGCTGGTCCTTGCTGGCGTACTGGCCAGCATCCTGATCGCCGCAGCTGATCCACAAGGCGGTGCCGCCGCACTCTCAGGCACTATCGGCGCACAAGCACAAGCACAATTAAGTTTCAGCCGACGCAACGAAGAGGAAGCTGACCGTATCGGTATGCAAACCCTGGTAGCCGCCAACCGGGATCCGAAAGCCATGCCTATGATGTTCTCCAGATTACAGCGCAGCTATCGTTTTTATGGTCAGCGCCCACCTGAGTTTTTGCTCTCGCACCCGGTAACTGAAGCGCGCATAGCTGACTCGCTGAACCGCGCCGAAGCGCTACCGACCGTAACACCTCGTCCCTACACACCCGACTTCGATCTGATTCGCACGCGCATGGAAGTCCACCTGAGCAACCAGCCGGGTGAAATACTGCAGCGTTTTCTGGCTGACAGCCGTGAAAACAGCCATGCCAGATCGCATTACGGTGTTTTACTGGCAGGCATACGTACCGGTGAGCTGAAGCTGGCACGCGAGGCACTTGCCAAGCTCCCTTCAAGCTGGCAACAACACCTGTATGTTCAACTCAGCGGTATCGAACTGCTACTGGCTGAGCATGATTACACTGAAGCCCAGCATCAGTCATCGCAACTGATGGATCTTTATCCTGGTAGCCTGCCCGTGATGAAACTGCATGCCCGAGTGATGCATGAGTCCGGAAGACCGGATCGCGCTATCCCTGTTTACCGGCAGGTTTTGCAAGACTACCCAACAGATGTCGATAGCTGGTATCAGCTTGCTGAGGCAGAAGGACTGGCCGGTAACATCACCGGAGTACATGAAGCACGCATTGAGTATTTTCTGCTCACAGGCAACCTTGACAGCGCGGTACAACAAATTACCTTTGCCAAACGTGAACGCAACCTGAGACCTGCAGATATAGCACGACTGGAGCAGCTGGAAGCCGAAACACTGGAAATCCGCCGCCAGATGAAAGAGGACTTCTGAAGCAGAAGTCCTTCAAGAAGTTTTAACTGCTTACGGGGAAATCCAGCATGCGCTGCAAAGGCAACCGGGCACGCTCAATCAGATTAGTCGACACCTGTATCTCCTGATCGCCACGCAACAGCACATCGCGCAGATTTTCCAGACCATTCATCGCCATCCAGGGGCAATGCGCACAACTGCGACAGGTAGCCCCTGTTCCACCGGTTGGTGCTTCGATCAACACCTTACCAGGCGCAGCCTGCTGCATTTTATAGAAAATGCCGCGATCGGTCGCCACGATAAACATCCGGTTAGGCAAGGTTGCCGCTGCACGAATCAACTGACTGGTTGACCCGACGACATCCGCCATCTCGACCACAGTATCAGGTGACTCCGGATGCACCAGTATCGCTGCTTCGGGATAGACTTTTTTCAGTTCCTGCAGCCCCTTGGCCTTGAACTCCTCATGTACGATACAAGCGCCATCCCACAGCAGCATCTCAGCACCTGTTTTCTGACGCACATAATCGCCCAGGTGCTTATCCGGTGCCCAGATGATCTTCTTTCCCTGGTCTGCCAGATGCTCAACCACCCGCAAGGCAATACTGGAGGTCACCACCCAGTCAGCCCGGGCTTTCACCGCTGCCGAAGTATTGGCATAAACCACCACTTCATGATCCGGGTATTGATCACAAAACGCCGAAAACTCATCCACTGGACAGCCCAGATCCAGTGAACAGGTCGCCTCCAGGGTTGGCATCAGCACCCTCTTTTCCGGGCTGAGTATCTTGGCCGTCTCGCCCATAAAGCGCACGCCTGCCACCAGCAGGGTCGATGCAGGATGCTGACTGCCAAAACGAGCCATTTCCAGTGAATCCGCGACACAACCACCACTTTTTTCTGCCAGCGCCTGAAGAATCGGGTCGGTATAGTAGTGTGCGACCAGGCACGCATCTTTCTGCTTGAGCAGGGAAAGAATTTCATCTGTCAGTTGGGCTTCTTGCTGGGAAGTTAAAGCGCCTGGCAAGTGTTCCTGAGCAAAATGTTCCTGCACAAGAATACGATCCGCCAACTCTCGTTTGGTTAACATGGACAGTTCCGAACTCCGGGTTTAAGGGAAGCAGGCTGCACCGAGAACGGAGCAGCACTCAATCCAGCATTATAACACATGGAAATCCGCGAAAGACCGATCAGTCTTCAGGATTGATAGAGGGTAGGGTCGGCGATACCCGCCTGTTGGAAGCCAACAGCACGCAAACGACAGCTATCACAACGACCACAAGCACGTCCCTGATCATCAGCCTGATAACAGGAAACCGTTTTGGCATAATCCAGCCCCAAACGCACCCCTTCCTGAATAATCTGTGCTTTAGTCAGATCGATCAACGGCGTCACAATCTTGATGGGTGCACCCTCAACTCCCTGTCGGGTTGCCAGTGCAGCCATTGCTTCAAATGCACGAATAAACTCTGGACGGCAATCTGGATAACCAGAATAGTCGACAGCATTGACACCTATAAAAATCGCCTGGGCATCCAGTACCTCAGCCCAGCCAAGCGCCAGTGACAGAAATACTGTATTACGTGCAGGTACATAGGTCAGTGGAATGCCATCAGCGGGGTCTTCAGCAGGTGCACCTTCAGGCATATTCAGGCTGTGATCGGTCAGCGCCGAACCGCCGAAATCCTCCAGATGCAGGCGCAGTACTCGATGCTCTACTGCACCTAACTCTGCAGCCACAGAACGAGCCGCATTCAACTCAGTCAGCGAACGCTGGCCATAATCAAAACTCAGCACGTAGCAGCTATATCCCTGGTCTTTGGCCATTGCCAGGACTGTGGCCGAATCCAGACCACCGGACAGCAACACTACGGCACGCTTACCGCTTGTCATCTTAACTCTCAATCCTCAGTTGCTTTCCACAGGCCGGAAACTTTGCGCCAGGGTGGCAGCTGTACTTTGCGGGTATTCAGTGATGACACGTTGCATCATATGACGTGAACGTTCATGCTCACCCAGGCGTGAAAAGGTTACGCCCAGTTTATAAAGAGTATCGGGCACCTTGTGATGGCCCGGAAACTTCTCCAGCACTGTCTCGAACGCCACTTTAGCCTGTTCTGGCGACTCTTTAGCCAAATGCAACTCACCTAGCCAGTAATACCCGTTAGCGGTATTGGCATGCTCTGGATAACGTCTGACAAACGCATTGAATGCATCAATTGCCGCATCAAATTCGCGTGTCCGTACCAGCGCAAAGGCTTCATCATACGCCTGTTGATCGTTGGCAGAAGCTGGCTCAGCAGCCACCTGTACAGGGTCTGCTTCAGCGGCAGCTTCAACAGGCAGCAGATCAGAAGGCGCCGATAAGGGCGGCAGGGTATCAGAGTCCATCGCTGCCTGCATCAACACACTGAGGCGCCGATCCACATCACGATAGCGTTCGAAGGAGTCTGTTTCCAGGCGGTTCAGCTTGTGCTGTGCCGTCTCCAGCTCACCGCGCAGTTGTCGTACCTCTTCCTGCAACTGATACACCAACTGGATCAGTTCACTCTGGCTTGAGGCACCGGGAAGAGCCGCAGCACTACCTGCCTGCTCCCCACTGCGAATTTCAATCACTGGAACCTGAGCCTGTGCTGACATCGTCAGCACAGCACTCAGACAACCCGCAACTGTGTATTTCAGCGTAGGTTTCATCATCCGTTTATCAGCGGCTCAGGTATCTCAGCTCAACACGACGGTTCTGCGACCAGGCACCTTCATGGTTACCGGCAACTGCAGGACGCTCTTCGCCATAGCTGACAGTTTCGATCTGGCTTGCATTCGCACCGTTAACCAGCAACAGACGTTCTACAGCCTGTGCACGACGCTCACCCAGAGCCATGTTGTACTCGCGAGTACCACGCTCGTCGGTATGACCATCCAGACGAACACGTGCAGATGGATTACCTGCCAGGTAACGTGCATGACCTTCCAGATCAGCAAAGAACTCTGGACGAACAACCGCACGGTCGAACTCGAAGTAGAATACATTTTTCAGGGTTGCAACTTCTTCCCAGCTGCCTGGAGTCACACCTGTACCGGTGCCAACACCGTATGCACTGGTGTCTCCGCCTGTACCACTTACAGCACCGGAATCACTACGGCTACCAGTAGAACTACAACCCGCAGCAATCGCCATTACAGCAGCCAGCGTCAGCGCTTTAGTCAAATGAACAGAACGCATTTTTTTCTCCTGTTGCTGACACTCACATCAGCAAATCAATAAAAGGTTGATACAATTTATTTCAAAAATGGCGACCACGCCGGTTCACGGACATCCCCTTGCGGAATAGGCATATTGAATCGGATACGCCCATCCAGTGAAACCGCAGCCAAAATGCCGCGTCCATTGTCCTGCGTAGCGTACATCACAATGCTACCGTTAGGTGCGATGCTCGGAGACTCATCGTAATCGCTGTTGGTTAAAATATCCAGACGTCCGCTCTTGAGATCCTGAACAGCTATCTGGAAACGACGTGAACTGCCACGGTGAACCATGGTCAGAAAACGCCCATCCTGCGTGAGACGTCCGCGGGCATTGTAACTGCCTTCGTATGTCACACGTTCCACTGCTCGCGAGGCCAGATCCATCCGGTAGATCTGTGGAGAGCCTCCGCGGTCAGAGGTGAAGAATAAGGAACGGCCATCCGGGGACCAGAATGGCTCAGTATCAATGGCTGAATTTTGTGTCATCCGATCAAGTGCACGCGTGCGCAGATCCAGCACATAAATTTCCGGGTTACCATCTTTCGACAGCACCATGGCCAGCTTGTTACCATCAGGAGACCAGGCAGGAGCGCCATTCAGTCCAGGGAAAGACTGAATCTGCTCACGCTGCCCGGTAGCCAAATGCTGAATGTAAATCACGGGTCGAGTGGTTTCAAATGATACATATGCCAGTTTCGAGCCATCAAATGACCAGGCAGGTGACAGAATCGGTTCATTTGATTCCAGTACAGTGCGCGACCGTTCGCCATCCCAGTCAGCCATATGCAGACGATAACGACGATTCTGGGCATCCCGACTATCAGATGTCACGTACACAATACGCGTGGAAAAAGCACCTTTAATACCAGTCAGCTCCTCAAACACCACATCCGAAATAAAGTGCGCGGCATCACGCAGATTGTTTCGTCCGGCAGACACTTCACGAGTCAGCAAGCGTTGCTCCTTCAACACATCATAGAGTTCAAAGGTAATTTTAACCTCATCTCCGGAGTGCGGCTGTATACGCCCAATAACCAGGTAATCCTGGTTCATCATCCGCCAGTCACGGAAAAACACCTGCTCTTCACGATCCGGAAAGCTCAACATATTCTGGCGATTCATAGAGCGGAAAAAACCGCTCCGCCCCAGGTTCTGGCTGACAATCGCAGCAACATCTTCAGCCAGAGCTGATTCACCCGCCCAGCTGAAAGGTGCAACTGCAACTGGAACAGGACTGTCGACCCCCTGGGTCACTTCCACGACCAATTGCTGCGCCATCAAACCCGAGCTAAAAAACACAATCAATGCACAGATAAATCGTTTTAACATTTGCATTACCATCTTAACCCTTCAGGTCTGAAGTTTATCTGAATACGTCTCAGGCGACGTTCAAATAACATAGGATCCACCTCCGCCACCCTGGGCAAACGCTCAGTACGGCGCACTGCCTGCTCGACTGACCGATCAAATGCCATATCGCCACTGCTGCGTAAAATACGCACATCAACAATATCGCCTGTCGGTGTCAGATGAATCTCTACCGTGGCATACATCCCCTGACGGGCTGTTGCCGGTATATTCCAGTTACGCTCCAGCATGGCCTGGATGTAAGATCCTATATCACCCACCACTGCATCCGCTGCGGCCTGGGCTGCAGCGCGTGCAGCCTCGGCCTCGCGCTGCCGAGCTTCTTCTGCTGCTCTGGCAGCCTCTTCCTGACGTCGCCGCTCTTCCTGTGCACGACGTTCAGTTTCCTGTCGACGCTGTTCCTCCGCCCTGCGCTGCTCTTCGGCTCGCCGCTGCTCTTCAGCGCGCCTTTGCTCCTCCGCCCGCCGTTGCTCTTCCGCACGGCGCTGCTGTTCGGCAGCCTCTTGCTGCTGTCGCTCCTGCTCAGCACGCAAACGTGATTCAGCTTCCCGCTGAGCCGTTAACTCTTGCTGACGACGCTGTTCCGCTTCCTGCTCTCGCCGTTGCTGTTCCTGTCGCTGCTGCTCTGCCTGACGCTGCTGCTCGGCTTGGCGTTGCTGCTCTTCCTGACGTTGCTGCTCGGCCTGGCGTTGCTGCTCAGCCTGACGCTGCTGCTCCTCCTGACGTTGCTGTTCGGCCTGACGAGCCTGCTCTTGCGCCCTTGCCTGCTCAGCTGCCTGCTGCGCTGCAGCCTGATCCGGTTGCAGACTACTGAGATCTATCATACGCGCCTGAACATGACGAGGCTGCGGGCGTGGGGGCTCAGAAAAATCAAACCACTGGCCTGCAATTAGCGCCAACATTGCCAGATGCACCAGTGTCGCCAGCACAACTGGCGATACATAACTGCGATAATTATCCACGCCGGACCTACTCAGTGACCAGACCCACACTGGGTGCGCCCGCCTGCTGCAAAAGCACCATCAGCTGCACAACCCGGTCATAGGTCACATTTTTATCCCCCCTGACAAGCAGGAGTTTATTCGGATTTTCACTCAGCACACTGCTGATACGCTGACTGACCACTTCACCATCCACTGCTTCTGAATCAGAGCCACCGACATTGATGTAGTAGTTACCGTCCCGATCGACCGTTACAATCAACGGTTCCTGATCGTCCGTTTCAACAGGATCAGCCGTCGCCTGAGGTAGATCCACGTCCACCCCCTGAGTCAGCATCGGCGTTGTCAGCATAAAAATTACCAATAACACCACCATCACCTCAATGTAGGGTACCACATTGATTTCGGCGTTTAGGTTACGCTTTTTCCGTGTACGCCATTCCATCGTCAGACCTCAAAGCGCATGCAGGCGACGGTAGAGTATGCTGGAAAACTCATCCGCAAAGGTTTCATAATTGCTAAGCAGTGATTCCGACTGAGCCGCAAAGCGGTTGTAGGCAATTACAGCCGGAATCGCAGCAAACAAGCCAAGGGCTGTTGTAATCAGAGCCTCAGCAATACCCGGTGCCACAACAGGTAAAGTCGCATGGGGTACAGTAGCAAGACCACGAAATGAGTTCATAATTCCCCAAACCGTACCAAAAAGTCCCATGTAGGGTGTTGTAGAACCTACGGTTGCAAGGAAAGGCAGGTGTTTTTGCAACTTTTCTTCTTCACGGGAAATTGCCACACGCATACGTCGCTGTATGCCATTCATGACAACATCGGGTTCAGCCTTACCCTGCTGAGTCAGACGAGTAAACTCTTTCAACCCTGCACGAAAAATGTTTTCTGCCCCACAGTTTTCATTAGGGTGCTGACTGACTTCCCGATACAGCTGTCCCAGATCTGCACCTGACCAGAAACGCTCTTCAAACGCTCGCATTGAGCGCTGCGCAGAGCGAATGACCGAGCGGCGCTGAAAGATCATCACCCAGGAAACAAATGAGGTGATCATCAAAGCCAACATGATGAGCTGTACGATAAAACTGGCATCAACAACCAGCGACCAGATGGATAACTTGTCTTGCACGGTTCACTCCTAACCTGATATAAGGCAGGCGCTCACAATAGCAGTCGCAAAAATTAATACAAGTAGGAACAGCCCCAGAAAGGGCCAGAAATGAGGTTTTTTTTACACAACGGGGGAAGGTATGAACTAGCCCTGTTTTGCGCTACAGGACAGACAGCAACTGGTAGTAGGCTCTGCCTTGAGACGATTCAGCTCAATAGCTTCACCACAGATTTTACAGCGCCCAAAACTGCCAATATCAATACGCTTGATCGCTTCTTCACAGGCACGCAGCTCAACCAGTAAATGCCCTTGTTGTGACTCTTTTCCTGCCGCCTCTGCAAGCTCCTGCATCAGCACAGCATGCAGTTGCAATAACTCACGGCGGCAATCACTGAGGAAGCGGTCTTTAACTAAAGCCGACATACATCTCACCCTGTTACTTGTCTTGATAGTGACTCAATCACGAAGCGTTTCAGACAATAGTAACAGGGCGTTGACGTCAAACCTTGATCAGGATCATGCAAGCCCCTATTCACCTAGAGGTTTTTCAATTCCAAAGTGCCGGTAGGCGTGATCTGTGACCACCCGTCCCCGCGGTGTACGCATCACGTAACCCTGCTGAATCAGGTAGGGCTCCAGTACATCCTCTATAGTATCTCGCTCTTCACTGATGGCGGCAGCCAGGCTGTCGACGCCTACCGGTCCGCCGCCAAATTTTTCAATCATGGCCAGCAGCATACGCCGATCCATATGATCGAAGCCGCGCTCATCCACATTCAGCATATTCAGCGCCAGATCAGCCAGCTCCAGTGTAATTTCACCATTTCCCCGAACTTCAGCATAATCCCGCGCACGGCGCAGTAAACGGTTGGCAATCCTCGGCGTACCACGTGCCCGACGAGCGATTTCACGTGCTCCTTCGGGAGCGATCGGCGTGCCAGTCAGGCGTGCGGCACGGCTGACAATACGTGTCAGATCATCCACTGAGTAGAATTCGAGACGCTGCACAATACCAAAACGATCCCGCAAAGGAGATGTCAGCAACCCGGCACGCGTTGTCGCACCTACCAAAGTGAAAGGAGGCAGATCTATCTTGATTGAGCGCGCAGCGGGGCCCTCGCCAATCATGATATCCAACTGATAATCCTCCATCGCCGGATAAAGAATCTCCTCAACATTGGGGCTCAAGCGGTGAATTTCATCGATAAACAGCACATCACCCGGCTCCAGATTGGTGAGCATGGCGGCTACATCACCCGCTTTTTCCAATACCGGTCCGGAGGTCGTACGTATCTGACTCCCCATCTCATTGGCAATAATATTGGCCAGCGTGGTTTTACCCAGGCCCGGTGGACCGAAAATCAACGTATGATCCAGCGCTTCCGAACGCTTACGTGCAGCATGGATAAAAATCTCCATCTGCTCCCGTACAACGGGCTGTCCTTCATAGTCCTGCAGCGTCTGAGGACGTACCGTCCGGTCCTGTACTTCTTCAACAGCACCGCTAGCCAGCGGGGTAATAAAACGATCAGCTTCTATCATGCGTTATCCCCGTTATGGACTGATCATGGCGCGCAACGCCTGACGAATCAGATCTTCAGCCGACGCTTCGGCACCCAGGGTCCGACTGGCCTGCTCCACAGAGCGGGTCGCCTGAGCAGGCTTATAACCCAGAGCCACCAGAGCAGTTTCTGCTTCACGCCGTTCATCCACCACCGGAGACGCAGATTCTGCCAACGGTAAAGGTACGTCATTCATCAACTTAAGCCCGGATGGCTGACTGCTAAAGGACTTCAAACGATCCTTCATCTCGATAATCAGGCGCTCAGCCGTTTTACGACCCACGCCGGGCAACTTCACCAGGGTCGCAACATCTTCATACTCGACACACCGGATAAAAGCATCACCACTGGTACCGGAAAGAATGGTCAACGCCAGCTTAGGTCCCACCCCGTTGGTTTTGATCAGTTCGCGAAACAGACTGCGCTCCTGTCGATCGGTGAAGCCATACAGCAACTGCGCATCTTCACGTACCACCAGATGGGTATAGATAGCTACTTCCTCACCCACCTCCGGCAAGCGGTAAAAAGTATTCATGGAAGCTTCCACTTCATACCCAACCCCGCCGACATCCAGCATCAATGATGGCGGATGTTTTTCCAACAAGCGGCCCCGCAAATAACCTATCATGATGATTCATCATCCTTTTTGATATGACGTACTGTCCAGCGTTTGCGTCGGCCCAGCAAGACTCGACGCGGTGTGCGGTCGATGCCCGCCACCACAAACACCGGCAGACGAAAACCGCTGTATATCGCCAGCAAGCGGATTACAAAAATCAAAGTCATCGCCGATAATGCCAGCAGGTTGGCATCCAGATGACCATGTAAAAGCACATAAAAACTGGCACCGATCAATGCACAGGTGGCATAGAATTCATCCTGCTGCAGAATACCCGGAATCCGACCTGTGAGTACATCCCTGATCACACCACCGGCACAGCCGGTACTGATACCCATAATGACAGCAATTAATGGTGAGAACCCTAACGCCATTGCCTTTTCGGCACCGGCGATGGCAAACAATGCCAGACCCGCCGCATCCAGCACCAGCAAGGCACGTCGTGGCAACACCCAGAAGCGACAATAACCGAATGTCAGCAATGCGGCGCCAATAGCGGCCCACAGCAACAAGGGATCCGCAATCCAGATCAGGGGGTGGGCATTGAGTGCCAGATCCCTCAGGGTACCTCCACCCAGAGACGTCGCCAGGGCCAGCACCATCACGCCAAACAGGTCGATCTGCTTGCCTCGTGCCGCCAGTACACCGGTAATGGAAAAGATGGCAATCCCGAACAGATCGGCGAAATAGACAAAGCGCTCCAGTTCCAGATCGATCATCGCCAACGCCCTCCCTTACCGGAATGCTGTCCGGCGAGGCTGATCAGACTGCGCCTGGCATGCGCATGACACAGCGCAATAGCCAGGGCATCCGCTGCATCCGCCTGAGGCAAACCCGGCAACTTCAGCAAACGGGCCACCATCTGTTGCACCTGAGTCTTGTCTGCAGCACCCGATCCGACCACCGACTGCTTGACCTTGCGTGCCGAATATTCATACACCGGCAAGGACTGGTTTGCTGCAGCCACGATCGCCACACCTCGCGCCTGCCCCAGTTTCAATGCAGAATCGGCATTACGCGCCATAAACACCTGCTCAATCGCAAACTCCTGGGGCAGGTAGCGCTCAATCACTTCGCTGACGCCGGCATACACCTGCTGCAGGCGTTCAGCCAGCTCACCCTCGCGAATGCGGATGCAGCCACTGGCAACATACTCATTATGGCCGTTCACGCTATTGATCAGACCATATCCGGTAATGCGGGAACCGGGATCAATGCCCAGCAGTATCATACCCGCGACCTCAAGCCAACCACCGGTTCAGGATCATTGCATCGCCTCTTCCGGGATATCGGCATTGTGAAACACATTCTGGGTATCATCCAGATCTTCCAGTGCATCCAGCAACTTCAACGCTTTCTGCCCACCATCCAGATCAAGCGCTACGGTGGTGGACGGAATCATCCCCGTCTCAGCGTGCACCGGCTCAAAACCCGCCTCAACCAATGCCTGTTTAACATCCATAAATTCAGCGATGCTGGTGAAGACATCAATCGAACCGTCATCATTCGTAACGATATCATCCGCCCCTGCCTCCAGCGCAACTTCCATGATCTGATCTTCATCCACCCCCGGCTCGAAGCTGATCTGGCCTTTCTTATCAAACAGATATGAAACCGAGCCATTGGTACCCAAATTACCACCGTGTTTGGTAAACGCTGCACGTACCTGCGATACGGTGCGATTCACGTTATCGGTCATGCACTCCACCAGAATAGCGACACCGTTGGGGCCATAGCCTTCATAGGTCAACTCATCATAATTGTCACCTTCAGCACCGCCGGCCCCGCGCTGAATCGCCTTCTCGATGGTGTCTTTTTTCATATTGGCGCCCAGCGCCTTATCGACCGCAGCCCGAAGACGGGGGTTATCCTCAATACTGCCGCCGCCCTCTTTGGCCGAAACGGTTAACTCACGAATCAGCTTAGTAAAAATCTTGCCACGCTTGGCGTCCTGAGCCGCTTTGCGATGCTTGATATTGGCCCACTTTGAATGACCTGCCATAGACACTACCTCATTAACAAAGAAGGGGCTCGCAAGCCCCTGTATTTCGTCGATCACTCCGACCGGAGCGACTGTCACATCACTCTTAAGGAGTTTTGCGCAGTTTGATATTCAACTCACGCAGCTGAGCTGCACTGACCTCGCCCGGCGCATCGGTCAACAAGCAGGCTGCGCTCTGTGTTTTCGGGAAAGCAATCACTTCACGAATCGATGCAGATCCGGTCATCAGCATCACCAGGCGATCCAGACCAAACGCCAAACCACCGTGTGGTGGCGCACCATAACGCAGCGCATTCAGCAGGAAGCCAAATTTCTCTTCCGCTTCTTCATCACTGATACCCAGCACCTTGAATACGGCACGCTGCATGGTCTGATCGTGGATACGGACAGAACCGCCACCCAATTCAGTACCATTCAGGACCATGTCATAGGCACGGGACAATTTACCTTCGGGTGCAGCGATCAACTCATCCGGCGTGCAGCTGGGTGAGGTGAAGGGGTGGTGCAGTGCCGTCAGGCCACCGTTACCGTCCTCTTCGAACATCGGGAAGTCCACCACCCACAGCGGCGCCCATTCACACTGATGCATTTTCAGGTCTTCACCGACCTTGATACGCAGTGCACCCAGGGCTTCATTCACAATCTTGGCTTTGTCAGCACCGAAGAATACCAGATCACCGTTCTGTGCTCCCAGGCGCTCCATAATCTGCAGGGCAACAGTCTCACCAAGGAATTTAACAATCGGTGACTGCAAACCTTCTGCACCCGTCTCCAGCGCATTGACCTTGATCCAGGCCAGGCCTTTGGCACCATAAATACTGACAAACTTGGTGTAGTCATCAATCTGCTTACGCGTCAGCTCTGCACCACCTGGCACTTTCAGAGCAGCAACACGTCCCTTCGGATCTGTAGCAGGCGCTGCAAATACCTTGAAGTCGACCTCGGCAACCAGGTCAGCAACATCCACCAGCTCCATCGGAATACGCAAATCAGGCTTATCCGAACCGTAACGCTGCATGGCTTCTGAATACGGCATCCGCGGGAAATCGCCCAGATCCACATTCAGTTGCTCCAGAAACAATCCACGAATCATCTGCTCAGTGATACCCATGATCCCCTCTTCATCCATAAAGGAGGTCTCAATATCAATCTGGGTAAACTCAGGCTGGCGATCCGCACGCAGATCTTCATCACGGAAACATTTGGCGATCTGGTAATAGCGATCAAACCCGGACACCATCAACAACTGTTTGAACAGCTGTGGAGACTGTGGCAGCGCAAAGAAATGGCCTTCATGCGTACGACTGGGTACCAAATAGTCACGTGCACCCTCAGGCGTCGCACGTGTCAGGATCGGGGTTTCAATATCCAGGAAGCCATTTTCTTCCAGATAGTTACGGATATAGTGTGTAATTTTGGAACGGAAACGCAATTTGCGCTGAATTTCAGGACGGCGCAAATCGATAAAACGGTTACGCAGGCGAACATCTTCACCCACCTGCTGATGCTCATCCAGCTGGAAAGGCGGTGTATCTGCCTTGTTCAGAATGACCAGCTCTTTGCCCAGCACTTCGATAGCGCCCGTAGCCATGTCCGGATTTTCAGTTCCTGCGGGACGCGCACGCACCAGGCCCTGAATCTCGATCACATACTCATTGCGCACGCTGTCTGCCAGTGCAAAACTGGCTTCACGATCCGGGTCAAATACCACCTGGGTAATGCCTTCACGATCTCTGACATCCAGGAAAATGACGCCCCCATGATCCCGACGGCGGTGTACCCACCCCGATAACGTAATGTCCTGACCGATGTGTTCTGTGCGAAGATCGCCGCAATAGTGGCTGCGCATGATTGATAGTTCCTGTTTCCGTCACGGTAAAAGCAAATTGGCGCAGAATTATACCCTATATTCGCGATGCTGACAGCGTTGTATTGCCAATTATCTTGCCGCGAATCCCCTAACATCTGCCAAACCCAGCTTGAAAACCTTTCATACAAAGACAACAAGCACGCGAGGCAATCAAGGGACAATTGACAAACAGCAAAAACCTGTGCAACCATGAATATTGGTGTTTTCTACCAATGGACGCAAGGCACAATATGGACATGTATCAGCCCACCATCACCTCATGTGTTTATCATTTCCAAGATGTAAAAATAGGGAAGCGCTGCCTTAAATGGCGCACAGCTCTCCTATGACGCCTTTTATTGGCTTCTGCCGTATTTCACGCGGAGACGATCTTTTTGAGCTTGTAGCTGCCGTACTGTGTAACAATCCCACTGAATTTGAACAATACGTCAGCGCAGAACTTGCACAAGAAGGATACTGGCTTCACTGGGCTAACAATGTCATGCCATTGGAAAAATGGACAGCCCGCTACCCGACACACTGGGGTGCTGTTTTAGCCGATGGACTGACTTCTCAACATCCGGTAGTCATGGGTCCAATTACCCCCCTGAAACAAGCCACTCCTCCCCTGAAGGATTGGCTAAACGTCAACCTAATCGGTTCAGTCGTACCATTAGACTTTCAATTCGCTGTTGACCCACCCAAAACGGTCCCGGATATACTTCTTGAACCGCTTTTCGGTCAACCCGAGCCAGCTATCGAAGCAGACCGCCTAAATACCTACGCAGTACTGGATGCATCTAAGTTTCCGTACATACTACCCGAACTACTGGAACATTCAGACCTGCACTTTCAATCACTTTTTCAGGGAGAGGCCCAAGCTGAGATAGGCACACATGCTCCCTATCTGGTCCAGTTATTAAAGGACAATCATTTCACGCGCCGACTCTTTACAGGGCCCGAGGGAGTTAATGGAATATGGCATAGAGTATCGGGTCTATTCATTCGTACCAGTGCCGACTTTAATACGCTTCGGCATCACTTACGCAAATTCACCCGTGTGCAGGATGAACAAGGCAAATGGTTTTACTTCCGCTTTTGGGAAGCAGGTGTCAGTGCTCGATCCCTCTGGCTGGGAAACCATGTTGATCTACACCCTCTGATCTCCCCTTTTTTCCCAGACTCACTGAAACCTCAAGTCATCGTAATGCTTGATGATGAAGCTGTTCAGCTATCTCGCATTCCTGGTACCAAACCCAGCAGATCCACACCTTTATTTACTCAGAGCGCGCGTAGTGCCATGAGAGATATACGACGTACCTTACAATTTCAAGAGCTTATTGAGATCGCACTCACACATGCAGGTATTACAGATGCTGCTGCAATTGAGACCGCTACTCAACAACTCAATCAACTTCGCTCATTGTTTTTCTCTCTGGGCTTCTGGCGACGAGATCACTTGGTCAAACTGTGTGTGTGGGAGCTACTGCTCGGCCCAAATTTTTTACGTAACTTCGCACAAGGCCGTGTATGGGAAGTATGTCAGTTACAAAAACCTCCTCATGAAACCCTGTCCATACTGACTGAACTCATCAAGGAAGAAGGTGAAATCCATGCCGATGAGTCAGATGAAACTTAATACCCGACAACTATCCGGCTCCACCCTGATTATCCTCATATTACTGGCAGCCGCCGTGGCTCTTTGGCTATGGCTGCTGGATCGACCCGGATCATTGAGCCTTAGGTTTCAGTCGCATGCCGTCACCCCCTCCGTGAAACAACTGGTCATTAATGATCGTCGGGTGATGGCGCGGGCATCTGTCACCGGGCGCAATGAAAACGGTCCGGCAAGCTATGCGCATCGCTTTACTGACCGGATGGATTACAGAGTCCTTTGGTATGACTTTGTCGAAAAGCAAGCCTGGCAGGCTGAGTTCTCGGTGCGTGGATGTGACTTATCCACCTTTGGTGATAGGAGAGAACACGCCGTTTTGAAAGTAACTGTGGGGCCTGGAGCCGATGTTACCGTGGGA
>NZ_JMSZ01000041.1 GCF_000691225.1 Nitrincola lacisaponensis | reverse complement strand
TACCCATCCATTGAATGAACATCACGCCAATTTCGGACGACAGCAACTGCAAACGTGCGGTCAGCACCGCTTCAAGAAAATAGGGCAAGGGAATAGCAAACGCTAAAAGTACGATCGGAATTAATGTATGCCTGGCCGCTCGACCCAATGCAGTGATGGCAAATCCGGCCAATAACAGCAAGAAAGCATACTGGACCAGTATATACAAGGCCGAGATTTCACCTATAAAAGCCACCAGTAGCGCTACCAAAATAACGGGCATGCCCAGCCACGAACCGGATCGATACTCGACAGCAATCATCAGACGCTTTTCCCAGAGTATGTAAAGTGATACCAGGGGAATTAAAAAGCCGTGACTGTACTCTTCCTGCTTGATCCAGCGTTCGACCACTTCGGAAAGACCACCGAATGACAGAAAAAACGCTGCCAGCAAGCCGAAGCCAAACAACAACATCGAAGGCCAGCGAATCAGCTGGTTCAACCTGGAGCACTCTTGTTGTATTTCCTGAATGATCGACACAATCACCTCAACCAAAATCCGTTATTTGAAGCTGCTTCTGTACAAGGACCGGTATAGCAATGCACAAGCAAACCCAACCAGCAACAAGGGTAAAATCGTTGCAATAGTATTCATTACACCATACGAATAGAGAACTGACTTCAAAGGAATGACC
>NZ_JMSZ01000040.1 GCF_000691225.1 Nitrincola lacisaponensis | reverse complement strand
CGTTGGGTGGCCCTTTTTGCATTTCAGTCAATTGAAGTCTTGATGGCTTCTGTCAGTGTGAAAGTCGTGCAGATGAACGATCTTGTATTGGACTCTTGACACTTTCTGCTCTAAAATAAGGTCGTTTTGCCGGAAGTTTCCGCAAACCTACAGATTTCTAAAAGCGAGACTGGCTTCGGCTGCGTCTCGCTTTTTTACAACTGTTCATCACATCAGAAAGTAGTCATTTAGCATGCAGCATATTAGCGGGGAGGTTCCATTGACGCGACCAGCCATTCTTGCCCTTGAAGATGGGACAATATTCAGGGGGATTGCGATTGGCGCTGACGGCGAAACCACCGGAGAGGTTGTTTTCAATACGTCTATGACCGGTTATCAGGAAATCCTGACCGATCCTTCCTACTGCCGCCAGATCGTCACACTCACTTATCCACACATTGGAAACGTGGGCGTAAACCAGGAAGATCAGGAATCTGACAGCGTATGGGCAGCGGGTTTAGTGATCCGTGATCTGCCGCTGATCGCCAGCAATTTCCGTTCCGAACAGGCGCTTGATGCCTATCTTGCTGACAAGGGTATTGTCGGTATTGCCGATATCGATACACGCCGCCTGACACGTATCCTGCGTGAAAAAGGTGCTCAGAATGGCTGTATCATGGCCGGTGCTGATATCGATGAAGACAAGGCGATTGCATTAGCCAAAGGCTTTCCAGGCCTGAAAGGTATGGATCTGGCCAAGGTTGCCAGTGTGGCAGATGCCTATGAGTGGACGCAGGGTGAATGGTCGCTCGGCAAGGGCTGTGCAAACCTGGCGGCTGAAGATCAGCGCTTCCATGTGGTGGCCTATGACTTTGGCGTGAAGCATAACATCCTGCGTATGCTGGCCAGTCGTGGTTGCAAGCTGACCGTGGTACCGGCGCAGACTCCAGCCTCCGCTGTGCTGGCTCTGCAGCCAGATGGTGTGTTCCTGTCCAATGGTCCTGGCGATCCAGAACCTTGTGACTATGCGATTGCGGCCATCCAGGAAATTCTGACAACCGGAATTCCGGTATTTGGTATCTGTCTGGGGCATCAGCTATTGGCGCTGGCCTCTGGTGCCAAAACTGAAAAAATGAAGTTCGGCCACCATGGTGCAAACCATCCGGTACAGGATCTCGACAGTGAACAGGTGATGATCACCAGTCAGAACCATGGCTTTGCAGTGGCGGAAAGCACGCTGCCTGCAAACTTGCGTGCTACACACAAGTCTTTGTTTGATGGTTCTCTGCAAGGTGTTGAGCGTACCGACTGCCCGGCTTTCAGCTTCCAGGGTCACCCTGAAGCCAGCCCAGGGCCGCGCGATGTGGCGCCCTTGTTCGACAAGTTCATCAAGATGATGCAAGCCCATACAGCGGCGTGAACAGAATTATTGAGACTGGTTATTACTGATGCCAAAACGTACAGATATTAAAAGTATCCTTATTCTGGGAGCCGGTCCGATTGTTATCGGGCAGGCATGTGAGTTCGACTACTCGGGTGCACAGGCGTGTAAAGCGCTGCGTGAAGAAGGCTACCGGGTCATTCTGGTGAACTCCAATCCAGCGACAATTATGACCGATCCTGCGATGGCAGATGCCACCTATATCGAGCCGATTCAGTGGCGTACGGTTGCCCGGATTATTGAGAAAGAGCGTCCCGACGCGCTGCTGCCGACCATGGGAGGCCAGACAGCGTTGAACTGTGCGCTGGATCTGGATCGTGAAGGGGTGCTGGCAGAGTACGGCGTGGAAATGATTGGTGCCACGCAGGATGCCATCGATAAGGCGGAAGACCGTGAGCGCTTTGACCGTGCGATGAAAAATATCGGTCTGGAGTGTCCGCGCTCCGCGATTGCGCACAGTATGGAAGAGGCATTGCAGGTACTGGACTCCATCGGTTTTCCGGCAATCATCCGTCCGTCTTTCACCATGGGTGGATCCGGTGGCGGTATTGCCTATAACCGTGAAGAGTTCATCGAGATTTGTGAACGTGGTCTGGAGTTGTCTCCAACCAAGGAGCTGCTGATCGATGAGTCGCTGATTGGCTGGAAAGAGTATGAAATGGAAGTTGTCCGTGACAAGAAGGACAACTGCATCATCATCTGCTCCATTGAAAACTTTGACGCCATGGGTGTGCATACCGGTGACAGTATCACGGTGGCACCTGCGCAGACGCTTACCGATAAAGAATATCAGATCATGCGTGACGCTTCTCTCGCTGTACTGCGTGAGATAGGTGTTGAAACGGGTGGCTCCAACGTTCAGTTTGGTGTTGACCCGGAAACTGGCCGTATGGTCGTGATCGAGATGAACCCGCGTGTATCGCGTTCATCTGCGCTGGCGTCCAAGGCGACAGGTTTCCCGATTGCCAAGGTGGCGGCCAAGCTGGCGGTGGGTTACACCCTGGATGAGCTGCAAAACGAAATTACCGGTGGGCGCACCCCGGCTTCGTTTGAGCCGTCTATCGACTATGTGGTTACCAAGATTCCACGCTTTACCTTCGAGAAGTTCCCACAGGCCAATGATCGTCTGACGACTCAGATGAAATCTGTGGGCGAGGTGATGGCGATTGGTCGTACACAACAGGAATCCTTGCAGAAAGCGCTGCGTGGTCTGGAAGTGGGGGCGACTGGGTTTGATCCGATTGTTGATCTGAATGCTGAAGATGTGCGCAGCGATATTATTCGCGAATTGCAGCAGCCTGGCAGCGAGCGTATCTGGTACATCGGTGATGCTTTCCGTCTGGGTATGAGCGTTGAGGAGATCTACGGCTATTCAGGTGTTGATCCCTGGTTCCTGGTGCAGATCGAAGATCTGATCAAGGATGAGCAGACTGTCGCGCAGATGGCGTTGTCTGACCTGACGGCGGAGCAGCTGTTCCGACTCAAGCGTAAAGGTTTCTCCGATGCGCGACTGGCAACACTGCTGGGCGTCACTGAAAAGCAACTGCGCAAGCAGCGTCATGCGTTTAACATCCGCCCTGTGTACAAGCGTGTTGATACCTGTGCGGCAGAGTTCTCTACCGATACTGCCTATATGTACTCGACCTATGAGGAAGAGTGCGAGGCGAACCCCAGCGGCCGCGAGAAAATCATGGTCATTGGTGGCGGTCCTAACCGTATCGGACAGGGTATCGAGTTCGACTATTGCTGTGTACATGCCGCCCTGGCTGCACGCGATGATGGTTATGAAACCATCATGGTCAACTGTAATCCTGAAACAGTTTCAACCGACTATGACACTTCGGATCGACTCTATTTTGAGCCGATTACACTGGAAGACGTGCTGGAGATCGTGGAAGTCGAGAAACCGAAAGGTGTGATTGTTCAGTACGGCGGTCAGACACCGTTGAAACTGGCTGTTGCACTGGAGCAGGCGGGTGTGCCGATTATCGGTACTTCACCTGAGTCGATTGATCGTGCTGAAGACCGTGAGCAGTTCCAGCAGATGCTGAAACGCCTGGGTCTGAAACAGCCGGAAAACGCCACAGTGCGCAGTCTGGATGAAGCGATTATTGAAGCCGCCAAGATCGGTTATCCGCTGGTTGTGCGCCCGTCCTACGTACTGGGCGGTCGTGCCATGGAGATCGTGTATAAAGAGTCCGAGTTGCGTCAGTACATGCAGACCGCGGTTCAGGTTTCCAATGATGCACCGGTGCTGTTGGATCACTTCCTGAATGCAGCCGTTGAAGTGGATATTGATGCGGTGTGTGACGGCGAGATCGTCGTTATCGGTGCAATTATGCAGCACATCGAGCAGGCGGGTGTTCACTCAGGTGACTCTGCATGTTCGTTGCCACCCTACAGCCTGTCAGCCGATGTTCAGGATGCTATGCGTGAAATGGTACGCAAGATGGCTCTGGAGCTGGGTGTTGTCGGCCTGATGAACGTGCAGTTGGCGTATCAGGATGGCGAAATCTATGTGATCGAAGTGAACCCGCGTGCTTCACGTACTGTACCTTTTGTTTCCAAATGTATCGGTGTCTCGCTGGCCAAGATTGCTGCGTTGGTCATGACTGGCAAGTCATTGACTGAGCAGGGCTTTACCCAGGAAATCATTCCGTCTTTCTACAGTGTGAAAGAAGCGGTATTCCCGTTCAACAAGTTCCCTGGCGTCGATCCGATTCTTGGACCTGAAATGAAATCCACCGGTGAAGTGATGGGGGTTGGCCAGAGTTTTGGTGAAGCCTTCATGAAAGCTCAGTTGGGTGCCGGTGAAAAAATGCCAGCCAAAGGCAAGGCGTTTATCTCGGTTCGGGATGTCGACAAGGCGGGTGTGGTGGCAGTTGCACGTGATTTGGCTGCGTTGGGCTTTGGTCTGGTTGCTACCGCCGGTACGGCAGCTCTGCTGGAAAGTAATGGCTTGACCGTTGAACGTATCAATAAAGTGATGGAAGGTCGTCCAAATATCGTGGATGCGATGAAGAATGGTGAAATTGCCTATGTCATCAATACCACGGAAGGACGCAAGGCTATTGCTGATTCAGCGGCTATTCGTCGTACTGCCTTGCAGCATAAAGTCCCTTATACCACCACCCTGGCGGGTGCGGTGGCCATCACCGAAGCGCTGAAGTTTGGTGAAGAGAAAGTGGTACGCAGACTGCAGGATTTGCACGCAGGAGTATTTTCATGAGCCGGGTACCTATGACGGTGGCGGGTGAAGCCAGCCTTCGTAAAGAACTTGAACGTTTGAAAACCAAAGACCGTCCCAAGGTCATTGCGGATATTGCTGAAGCGCGTGCGCATGGTGATCTGAAAGAGAATGCCGAGTACCATGCAGCGCGTGAACAGCAGGGCTTCATTGAAGGCCGTATTCGTGAGCTGGAATACAAGCTTTCTCAGGCTCAGGTGATCGATGTCACTAAAATTCCGCATAGCGGTAAAGTGATATTTGGTGTCACTGTTGAGCTGATCAATCTGGATACGGATGAGACTGTACGTTACCAGATCGTCGGTGACGATGAAGCAGACATCAAAGCGCGCAAAATTTCGGTCAATTCACCGATTGCGCGTAGCCTGATTGGCAAGGAAGAGGGCGATATTGCTACAGTGAATACACCTGGTGGTGTTTCCGAGTACGAGATCACGGAAGTGCTGCACCTGGGCTAATTGACCGGGTGTGGCAGAGCCACCGTTCGACAGGTTATACCTGGCGGCCGGTGGCTTTTTTGTCGTATTACTTGTAGCGAAGCAGATTGGAAAGCTTGGGGTCAGGGTTGTCTGACTTGCGATAGATGAGTGCAATATTGCCGATCTCCTGAACCAGAGTGGCTTCAACGATCTGGCAGAGTTCCTGAATCAGTTGACGTTTCAATTCACGGTCACCGACGGCAAACTTGACCTTGATAAGCTCGTGGTCTTCCAGGGCCCGGTCTGTTTCCAGTTGGATGTTTTCACTCAAGCCGTTGCCTGCAACCATGACAATGGGGTTGAGTTGGTGGCCCAGCGTACGAAAACGCTTTTTTTGCTCAGGGGTTAAGCTCATATTAGAATAGCTGCCTCGTGTGTTCGGAGTAGGTTAACAGATGATTTTACATGACCGGACGACCACTGAGTAGATCCGTTGTGGTTTCGACTCAGGTTTTGTGCAATATGATGCAGCTTGTGCCCCGAATGCGGAACATTTGGCTGGTCTTTGCGTCAAATGTTGGTAGTCTTTGATCCCTCCTCTGGTGCTATGCGTATGAGGAACTGAGCAGAGTAAATTAAATTAGCCTTTTGCTATGAAGGCGATTGATAATACTAAGAGACAAAGATTCAGGCAGAGCGTATCAGCTGTGGTATCATGACCGGCCGGTCATAAAGTTAAGTAGAACTGAGGGTGTACCTTTGAACGATATGGCAAAAAATTTGGTGCTGTGGCTGGTGATTGCGGCAGTGCTATTAACAATTTTCAATAACTTCAGTACCGAGCCTGAAACCGGAAAAATTTCCTATTCAGAGTTCGTGGAAGAGGTTCAGGCTGGCCGTGTCTCCAGAGTGCTGATTGACGGTTTTACCATCTCTGGGCAACGTCAGACAGGCGAGGGTTTTACCACCATTCGCCCAGCGGTTCAGGACCCCAAACTGATCGATGATCTGCTGTCAAACAATGTTCTGATTGAAGGCAAGCAGCCAGAGGGCCAGAGTATCTGGACTCAGTTGCTGGTTGCGGCCTTCCCGATCCTGATCATTATTGCGATTTTCATGTTCTTCATGCGACAGATGCAGGGTGGTGCCGGTGGCAAAGGCGGCCCTATGTCATTTGGCAAGTCCAAGGCTCGTATGATGAGCGAAGACCAGATCAAAACCACCTTTGATGATGTCGCCGGTGTAGAAGAGGCGAAAGAGGAAGTCGCTGAGCTGGTTGATTACCTGCGTGATCCGGGGAAGTTCCAGCGTCTGGGTGGTCATATTCCTCGTGGTGTATTGATGGCTGGCTCACCGGGTACCGGTAAAACCCTGCTTGCCAAAGCGATTGCCGGTGAGGCAAAGGTGCCCTTTTTCAGCATTTCCGGTTCTGACTTCGTTGAAATGTTTGTCGGTGTGGGTGCGTCCCGTGTCCGTGACATGTTCGACCAGGCGAAAAAGCATGCCCCCTGTATCATCTTTATCGATGAGATCGATGCCGTTGGCCGTAGCCGTGGTGTTGGTCTCGGTGGTGGTAATGATGAGCGTGAGCAGACACTGAACCAGTTGCTGGTTGAGATGGATGGTTTCGAGGGTACTGAAGGTATTATCGTTATTGCGGCGACTAACCGTCCGGATGTACTCGATCCTGCATTGCTGCGTCCCGGACGTTTTGACCGACAGGTGCATGTGGGGCTGCCGGATATCCGTGGTCGTGACCAGATTTTGAAAGTACATATGCGTAAAGTGCCGCTGGGTGATGATGTGCGCTCGGATCTGATTGCTCGTGGTACGCCTGGTTTCTCTGGTGCGGATCTGGCGAACCTGGTGAACGAAGCAGCACTCTTTGCCGCTCGTTTTGGCAAGCGCACAGTTGGCATGGAAGAATTTGAAAAGGCGAAAGACAAAATCATGATGGGGGCCGAGCGCCGTTCCATGGTGATGTCTTATAAAGAGCGCCTGAACACAGCCTATCATGAATCCGGTCATGCGATCGTTGGGCGTCTGATGCCGGAGCATGATCCTGTGTACAAGGTGTCTATCATTCCTCGTGGTCGTGCACTGGGTGTGACCATGTTCCTGCCCGCAGAGGATCGTTACAGTCATAGCCGTCAGGGCATTCTGTCCCAGATCTGTTCACTCTACGGTGGCCGTATTGCGGAAGAGATGACTCTGGGCAAAGAGGGTGTGACAACGGGTGCGTCCAACGATATTCAGCGTGCGACGACTCTGGCGCGCAATATGGTGACCAAATGGGGTCTGAGTGAAACGCTGGGGCCATTGCTCTATGCTGAAGAGGATGATGATCCCTTTGGTCGTGGCATGGGTGGTGGCGCCAAGGCCAAGTCTGAAGAAACTCAGCGTATGATTGATGCCGAAGTGAAGCAGATAATCGATGATTGCTATCAGCGGGCTTATAAGATTCTGACAGATAATCGCGATATTCTGGACACTATGACTGAAGCGTTGATGAAGTATGAAACTATCGGCTCCAAACAGCTGGATGAGTTGATGGCACGTCAGCCCGTCAGTGCCCCGGATGGCTGGCAGGAAGAACCTGTCAAAGCAGAACCTGCTGCAGCGCAAGCAGATGCAGACATGCCTGTTGCGGATGAGCCGGTTGATGCTGAACATGCCGCTGAAGTAGATGAAACTGATGTTCATGTTGATGAAGTGGAAGACTCAAACCCCTGGAATGAGCCTGATACAGATGAGGATTCCAGAGACAACGGGCCGCGTTAAACGCAGCCCTTGATCTGCATAAAAGCCGACTCCGTGTCGGCTTTTTACATAATAAGGACCTGAAAGTGCCTGAAATTCCAATATTGCGTTGTGGACGTCGTAGTCTTGATCTTTCCCGGCCGGTGGTGATGGGGATTCTGAATGTAACGCCCGATTCTTTCTCGGATGGTGGTCAGTATTATCGTCAGGATCGTCTCTCGGTTGATGCTGTGCTGCGCAAGGCCGAAGCCATGGTGGAAGCCGGCGCTAAAGTGCTGGATGTCGGTGGTGAGTCGACGCGCCCGGGTGCTGAGCCTGTCAGCCTTGATGCTGAACTGGAGCGGGTGTTGCCGGTTGTTGAACGTCTGAATCAGCTGGGTGTGGTCATTTCACTGGATAGCAGTCAGCCCGATGTGATTCGTGAGGCGGCTGCGTTGGGTGTTGGGTTGATCAATGATGTGCGGGCGCTGCAGCGTCCGGGTGCGCTTGAAGCAGCGGTAGAGGTCGGTTTGCCTGTTTGCCTGATGCATATGCAGGGTGATAATCCGCAAACCATGCAGGTTCAGCCCCAATATCAGGATGTGGTAACGGACGTTATCGGCTTTTTGCAGCAGCAGGTAGCCCGCTGTCGTCAGGCAGGTATTGCGGAAGATCAAATCCTGCTTGATCCGGGCTTTGGGTTTGGCAAGACGCTCAGGCATAATCTCTGCCTTTTGAATCGCCTGGATCAGTTAGTGGCTTTAGGCTATCCGGTATTGAGTGGTACTTCACGAAAAAGTATGTTGGGTCAGGTGACCGGAAAGCCGGTAGAACAGCGCTTGGCAGCTAGTCTGGCGTCTGCGCTTTTGGCAGCTCAAAAGGGTGCGCGGATTATCCGTGTTCATGATGTGCCTGAAACCGTGGATGCGTTAAACTTGTGGCTAGCCACCTGTCAGGAAGCGTGGGAGAGTTGATGTGACGCGTAAGTATTTTGGTACAGACGGTATTCGTGGTGAAGTGGGTGTATTTCCGATTACGCCGGATTTTGTGTTGAAGCTGGGTTGGGCTGCCGGTTGTGTCTTTGCTCGGGAAGGGCGCAGCAAGATAGTAATCGGCAAGGATACGCGTATATCCGGTTATATGTTTGAGTCCGCGTTAGAGGCTGGTTTGTCTGCCGCAGGCGTGGACGTATTGCTTACTGGCCCTATGCCAACACCGGCTATCGCCTATCTGACCCGTACCTTCCGTGCTGATGCAGGTATTGTGATCAGTGCTTCGCATAACCCTTATCAGGATAACGGCATCAAGTTTTTTTCAGCCAAGGGCACCAAGCTGCCAGATCCGATAGAGTTGGCAATTGAGGCGCAGATGGATCTGTCCATGTCTACGGTCAACTCCGCACAGCTGGGCAAGGCGCGTCGAATTGAAGATGCAGCAGGCCGCTATATCGAATACTGCAAGGGTACAGTGAATGGCAATCTGCGCTTGAAGGGGCTCAAGATAGTGCTGGATTGTGCCAATGGTGCGACCTACCATGTTGCACCCTGTGTGTTCCAGGAGCTGGGCGCTGAAGTTATCGAAATTGCTTCTTCACCGGATGGGGTGAATATCAACCTGAAATCCGGCGCTACAGATGTGGCTGCCTTGCTTAAGGTTGTTGAGGCGGAAGGCGCTGATCTGGGGATTGCTCTGGATGGTGACGGTGACCGGTTGATCATGGTGGATCACCAGGGTGTAGTGGTCGATGGTGATGAACTGCTGTATATCATTGCTCTGGCGATGCGTGCCCAGGGGATGCTGAGTGGTGGTGTAGTGGGGACCCTGATGTCGAACTTCGGTCTCGAGCAAGCGTTTAAGCGTGAAGCCATACCCTTTATGCGAGCCAAGGTCGGGGACCGTTATGTAATGGAACAGTTGCAGGCGCAGGGCTGGGATCTGGGTGGCGAAAGCTCAGGTCATATCGTCTGCAAGCAGTTGAGCACGACCGGGGATGGTATTGTCGCTGCCCTGCAGGTGCTCAAGGCGATGGCTGATACCGGCAAAACGCTGGCAGAGCTGAAGCAGGGGGTAGCCAAGCTGCCACAGAAAATGATTAATGTTGCTGTGCCTAAGGGGGTTGACCCGCTAGGAGTGAGCGCAGTGCAACAGGCAGTGCAGCAGGCAGAGCTGCAGCTGGGCGATCGAGGGCGTGTGTTGCTGAGGCCGTCGGGTACTGAGCCGCTGGTACGGGTGATGGTTGAGGGTGAGGATTCGGCGCTGGTGGTGAGTTTGTGTAAGGAGTTGGCGGGTGCAGTGGAAAAAGCCCTGTCTGGTCTTGTAACCTGAATTCAACTCAGTTAAGATTTGCGCCTCTTTTATGAGGAGCCTTATCAATGCGTAAAGCACTGGTAGCAGGAAACTGGAAAATGCATGGACGGATCGAGCAGAATCAACTGCTGGTCGAGACGTTGGTCGCGCAGTTAACTGATCTGGCAGATGCCATTGATATTGTGATCTGTCCACCTCTGGTGTACCTGGATCAGGTTGGCAAGATGCTAAACCCTGATGTCATTCAGCTTGGTGCTCAGGATGTGTCTCGATTCGGTCAGGACGGGGCGCATACAGGTGATTGTTCGGCAGCTATGTTGGCTGATTTGGGTGTGCGTTATGTCCTGGTAGGTCATTCCGAACGCCGCAGTGATTATGCTGAAAACGATCAATGTATTGCGACCAAACTTGCTCAGGTGCTGAGTGTAGGGTTGACCCCGATTTTGTGTGTGGGCGAAATACTTGAACAGCGCGAAGCGCAGCAGGTTGAGCAGGTCATTGCCAGTCAGCTGATAGAGGCGCTCGAGGGTTTGGATAGCCATGCTGTCTCCTCTCTGGTGTTGGCATATGAGCCCGTCTGGGCCATAGGTACAGGTAAAACTGCAACACCCGAGCAGGCTCAGGCGGTCCATGCCTTTATACGCGAGACGCTTGCCAGTCGCTATGGTCAGCCTTTGGCAGACCGGATGATTATTTTGTATGGTGGCAGTGTCAAGGCTGCCAATGCTGAACAGCTGTTCGGACAAGCTGATATTGATGGTGGCTTGATCGGCGGTGCAGCGTTGGTATCTGAAGAATTCACGGCTATTTGTCGCGCTGCGGCCAATAGCACAATAGATGGTTGAGAGAATGGAAACACTTGTTCTGATTGTACACGTATTGCTTGCTGCTGCGATTATCGCTCTGGTACTGCTGCAGCAGGGCAAAGGTGCAGAAGCGGGTGCTTCGTTTGGTGCAGGTGCCTCCCAGACTGTATTTGGCAGTACCGGGAACACCGGCTTTATGGTCAAGATTACAGCACTGGTTGCGGCAATTTTGTTTGCTACTAGCTTTGCATTGGCTTACTTCGCTAAAGAGCGGGCAGCTAATGTGGGTCAGGCAGGCATCCCGTCGCTACAGGTGATTGAATCTGCCGCAGAGCGTGCCGAAGAGTTGCCTGTACTGGAAGTGCCGCGTGCATCCGGTGCTGCAAGTTCGAGTGATATTCCGACTGTTGACTGATCCTCAGTCATCAGTTCTGAAGCGTTTAGCCGACGTGGTGAAATTGGTAGACACGCCATCTTGAGGGGGTGGTGAGCTATGCTCGTGCCGGTTCGAGTCCGGCCGTCGGCACCATTTAAGTTCATGTTGATGCGGGGTGGAGCAGCTTGGTAGCTCGTCGGGCTCATAACCCGAAGGTCGTTGGTTCAAATCCAGCCCCCGCTACCATTCAACAGAACTGTCTGTTTTTGTCCTGTGTTTAAATCCTGCTGTTCTGATCCCTTCCCTGTTCTACTGCAATGCAGCTGTCATTGCGATCAAATTTATGCCTTCGGATAAATTTTTTTTCTTCCCTATTTTGTCAGAAATCATGCGGTCTGAAGCGGTGTAAGCCTCGGAATTTGTATAATTTTTGCCGTAAAAAATCGCTGTAGTTGTTTTACATCCTTTTCCAGATCGGTTATACCTAAGTCAAATAACAATAACGACAGGCCTGGCAGGGTGATTACAGCCCTCTACAGGTCACCTGCCCCGCCTGACAGACGGGAGGATTATTTCCAATGGAAAAGCCGAATGGCGCTGATTCTGAAAAGAAAAAATCGTTTGTAGTCTTTGATAGTGTGCAAAAGACTTACGACGGCGAGACACTGGTTGTTAAGAATTTTAATCTGGATATGGATCAGGGTGAGTTTATTACCCTGCTGGGTCCGTCAGGGTCGGGCAAGACAACCTGTCTGATGATGATGGCGGGCTTTGAAGTTCCCACGCATGGCCAGATTTTGCTGGACGGTACACCGATTACAAGGTTGCCGCCACACAAGCGCGGGATTGGCATGGTGTTTCAAAACTATGCGCTATTCCCTCATATGACCGTTGCTGAAAACCTTGCTTTTCCCCTCCAAGTTCGAAATATCCCCAAATCCACAATAGCCGACAAAGTCAAACGCGCCCTGTCGATGGTGAAGCTTGAGCAGTTTGGTGATCGGCGCCCTGCGCAGTTGTCCGGTGGTCAGCAGCAGCGTGTAGCCGTGGCGCGTGCCTTGGTGTTTGAGCCGCCCTTGGTGCTGATGGACGAGCCCCTGGGTGCGTTGGATAAGAATCTGCGTGAAGAGATGCAGTTTGAAATCAAACATCTTCATGAAGACCTGGGCATCAGTATGATCTATGTGACGCACGATCAGTCAGAGGCTTTGACCATGTCAGATCGGATTGCCGTTTTTGATGATGGCATTGTGCAGCAGCTGGCTACGCCAGAAGAGTTGTATGAGCGTCCGGAAAATGCATTTGTGGCCAGTTTTATTGGTGAAAACAATGCATTTATCGGTGATGTGCTGTCACTCACAGAAACACAGGCTGAAGTGCGCCTTGCTTCCGGCGACATGATTCAGGCGTTGCCGGTGAATGTCGGAGGTCAGGGGCAGAAGACCACGCTGTCACTGCGTCCCGAGCGGGTTTATATCAATCCCGATCCTGGCAGTTTGCCAAATATCCTTCAGGCACGTGTCAAAGAGGTTATCTATATGGGTGACCATTTGCGGACCCGCTTTGAAGTGGCTGGTAATAAAGATTTTATCGTGAAAACCCCGAATTCATCTGCAGTCCATCGCTACATGGCTGGTGACACCATCAGTGTTGGCTGGACTGTCAATGATTGCCGCGCATTGGACGCGTAACAATAACAACAGGCTGAATGCCCACTTTAATTAACTGAATGCTGGAGTTACAAATGACCAAGACTTTTCGTAAATCCGCTCTGACAGCGGCAGTGATGCTCTCTGCAACTGCCGTCGTTTCAACTGCACAGGCTCAGCAGGCACTAAATGTGGTGTCCTGGGGTGGTGCATATACCATGAGCCAGGAAGAAGCTTACTCCAAGCCCTGGACAGAACAAACAGGTCAGCGCATTGTCAATATTGACCGCTCTGCTACCGGTCTGGCAGGTCTGCGCGCGCAGGTTGAGGCGGGTAATGTTACCTGGGATCTGGTTGATATGTTGCCGGCAGATGCCAAAATCGCCTGCGCTGAGGGTTTGATTGAAGTGCTCGACCATGATGAGCTGTTGTCGCCTGCTCCGGATGGTACCCCTGCCAGTGAGGACTTTATACCGGGTGCGTTGGATGAGTGCTTTGTCGCTACCATTGTGTATTCCAATATCGTGGCCTTCAACACTGAAATGTTCCCGGCAGATAAGCAGCCTTCCACGATTGCTGATGTGTTTGACCTGGAAAACTTTCCTGGCATGCGTTCACTGCAGCGTCGTCCTATCAACAACCTCGAGTGGGCGCTGATTGCGGATGGTGTTGACCATGATGATGTATACGACCTGCTGGCGACCGAAGAAGGTGTTGAGCGCGCGCTGGCGAAACTGGATACCATCAAAGACAGTGTGATCTGGTGGTCAGAAGGTGCTCAGCCGCCGCAGCTGTTGGCGGATAAAGAGGTGGCATTTGCGTCTGCTTACAATGGACGTATCTTTGATGCCCAGGTCAATGAAAATCAGCCGTTCGAAATCATCTGGGATGCACAGGTGTTTGAGCTGGATGGATGGGTTGTCCCCAGAGGCAAGCTGGATGTTGCCAAAGACTTCCTGCGCTTTTCAACCGACACTGAGCGTAACGCAGCACAGGCAAGTTATATCTCTTATGGTCCGGCGCGCATGAGTGCGGCTGCTATCGTGGGTAATCACATCCCGACCGGCATTGATATGACCCCGCACATGCCGACCTATGAGCCTAACTTTGCTACGGCTCTGCCAAAAGATGATGATTTCTGGGCTGACTATCAGGATGAGTTGAATGAGCGTTTCGATGCCTGGCTCGCACGCTAATCCATCAGACCACAGTGACAGCGGTGCTCAGGCACCGCTGGTTGCTGCTGATGGTCGTCCGCTTAAAGTGAGCCTCAGGCGGGCGTTATTCAAGAACAAATTACGCGCGGTGCTGTTGGTGGCACCCCTGATGCTGTTCTTGCTGGTTGCATTTATTTTTCCAATTTTCAGCATGCTGACACGCAGCGTTGAAAGTAATGAGGTGCGTACCATTTTGCCGACCACAGCTCTGGCTATTCAGGCCTGGGAAGGTGAAGGGTTGCCTGATGAAACTGTCTATGCCGCATTGGCTCATGATTTAAAAGAAGGGCAGCGAAACCGGAATCTGGGACGTGTTGCCAGTCGCTTGAATTATGAATATTCCGGTATGCGTTCAACCATTACGGGAACTGCTCGGCGTATTACCAATGTTGAAGCACCGGAGTCCTGGCGTGACACCTTGATCGATGCACATCGGAACTGGGCTGATCCGGCTGTCTGGAGTGTTATCAAGCGTGAGTCTCGTGGGTATACACTCAGCTATTATCTGGCTGCTCTGGATATGCGCTATGACGCGGATGGCTCCATTGTGCGTCAGCCGGAGTCGCGACGAGTCTATGTGGATCTGATGATCAAAACGCTCTGGATGAGTATTCTGATTACGTTCCTGTGTTTTCTGCTGGGATATCCGGTTGCCTTCCTGCTGGCCAGTCTGCCGATGCGCAGTGCCAGTTTGCTAATGATGCTGGTGTTGCTGCCATTCTGGACTTCCTTGCTGGTGCGGACCACGACCTGGATTGCCATTTTGCAGAGCCAGGGGGTGTTGAACAATATCCTTGTGGCGTTGGGTGTAATTGATGATCAGTCGCGCTTGCAGATGATCTACAATGAAACGGGGACAATCGTGGCGATGACGCACATTCTGTTGCCCTTTATGATCTTGCCGCTTTATTCGGTGATGAAAAGCATTTCGCCTTCCTATATGCGGGCTGCGCGCTCAATGGGTGCAACCGGCTTTACGGCATTCCGGCGGGTCTATTTCCCGCAGACAGTGCCGGGCATTGGTGCTGGAGCTATTCTGGTATTTATACTGGCCATTGGCTATTACATTACGCCTGCGCTGGTGGGTGGTGAGTCGGGCCGTTTCATTACCAACTTTATTGCTTACCACATGCAGGTCTCGCTCAACTGGGGGCTGGCTGCTGCGATTGCATCGTTGCTGCTGGGCTTGGTGATTGCGCTGTATCTGATCTACAACAAACTGGTGGGTTCAGATAATCTGAAGCTGGGGTAAGGAGGAAACATCTATGGCTGTACCTGCCTATGCTACGCCTTTTGAGCGTGCCTGGTACTACATCTTCAGAATCATCTGTGGATTAATCTTCTGCTTTTTGATTGGCCCGCTGTTTGTGATTATCCCGCTGAGTTTTAATGCGGAGCCTTACTTCTCCTTTACGCAGAAGATGCTTTCGCTGGACCCGGAGGGCTTTTCACTGCGTTGGTATCAGGACTTCTTTACCTCGCAGGCCTGGCTGCACTCGATCAAGAACAGCATCATTATTGCGATTGCATCGACGATTCTGGCAACGATCCTTGGGACCATTGCGGCCCTGGGGTTGTCCAGCCGGTTTATGCCGTATCGCTCGGTTGTGATGGCCATTCTGATTTCACCCATGATTGTACCGGTGATTATTTCCGGTGCGGGAATGTTCTTTTTCTTCTCGGATATCGGTCTGGCTCAAACCTATTTGGGGGTCATTCTGGCGCATACTGCGCTGGGCATTCCGTTTGTAGTGATAACGGTTACGGCGACCCTGACGGGGTTTGACCAGAGTCTGGTGCGGGCCGCTGCATCCATGGGTGCTAACCCGACGATCACGTTCTTTAAAGTGATTTTGCCTCTGGTGTTGCCGGGTGTGATTTCAGGTGCTCTGTTTGCTTTCGCAACTTCGTTTGATGAGGTAGTAGTGGTGCTGTTTATCTCCGGACCTGAGCAGTCGACCATGCCGATTCAGATGTGGTCGGGTATTCGTGAGTCTATCAGTCCGACAATTCTGGCGGTGGCGACCATTCTGGTGCTGCTGTCGGTCGCCATGCTGATGACGGTGGAGTTGCTGCGTCGCCGGTCTGAACGCATGCGGGGTATCTCGCCTGCCTGATATTGCCTTCCTTGGCGGGTGGTCTCTCTGAAAGAGGCTGCCTGCTCTATTCTCTGCTTCTATATAAACGATCGTCGTTTAAATCTATACATGGTTTGCTAAATAACCGATACTGGATGTACGTTTGTCTGGTTCTGTAAGTCCTCACGGCGGCACTACCGGTCAGTTATATCAGGTTGTCGGCAGGTTTAAATGGAATTTATTTCGCGCTCTCTGGTTCTGATACTGCTTTACTATCTAACATGGCATTTTGCCAGTTTGTTTGAAATTGCTCCTCTGGTCAGTGCTTTTTACCCTGCTGCGGGTGTCATTTTTCTGTTTGTTTTTCATTATGGTGCGCGTTATATCCCGGTGGCGGGTGTGGCGATCCTGCTTGGTGGTTTGCCGTTTGATGTCTTTTGGAATTGGTCAGCGGATAACCTGACGATGTCGTTACGCCAATGGCTGGTTTACTCTGCAGCCGGTCTGGTTGCTCGCCATTGGCGGCTGTTTGCTTTGCCGATCAAAACAGTTCGCGATGTCAGTGCGTTGATTGTCATACTGACGTTTACGACGCTTGTGTCTGCTGCGATTGCGTTGGGGCTTCTGATTCAGTTTGCAGGACTGCAGCCGGAACTCTATAAACATCTGTTCTTCGGTTTCTGGATTGGTGACCTGGGAGGTGTGTTGATGTTTATGGCGGCGGCTACCCTGTTTATCGACCTGTATGAAGGGCACCATGTCTATCATGGTGATGTTTTTAAAGACCGACTGGCCTGGCCTTTGACACTGTTGCTGCTAACCGGGATGAGTGTCAGTGCTTACTTTCTGGTTGCGGGTCAGGAGGATATTATCAATCGTATCGGGTATCTGATTCTGTTGCCGGTGGCCTGGGCAGCGACAGTCTATGGTATGCGCTTTGCGTTGTTGACCGCTCTGGTGGTTAATCTGTTTGCGGTTGCCACCTATGCACTGCTGGACCTTGATAGTTACCCGGTACTGGATCTGCAGTTATTGTTTGCTGTCACTGTGTGTATGGCAATGATACTCGGGGCGTCGCTTGAAGAGCGTGAGCAGGCACGTTTTGATGCTGCGCATGACCCCTTGACGCGTGTTATGAACCGGCGTGCATTTTTTGATCATGGTTCGGCATTGTTTGAACGTGCACGTCGTCATGAACGGAATCTGGCGTTGCTGATGGTTGATCTCGACTTTTTCAAGCTGGTAAATGATACCTGGGGGCATAAATGTGGTGATCAGGTATTGATGTCTGTGGCGGAGTGCTGTCGGCGGGCTTGTCGACAGACTGATCTGCATGCGCGGCTGGGTGGTGAGGAGTTTGTGTTGTTACTGGATGATGCCAATCTCGAGCAGGCTCAGATCGTCGCTGAACGACTGCGTCAGGCCGTTGAAAAGATTATTGTACCGTTTACCAACCATACCCTGACGGCCAGTATTGGTATCAGTTTGCTGGATGAGCAGGCGCGCTCGCTGGATGATCTGCTGTTGCAGGCAGATAAGGCCTTGTATCAGGCAAAAGCGGATGGTCGAAACAACTGTAAAGTATATGGTTCAACAGCGCCGACTGCGTCATAAGGTTGTGGGTTTCTCCTGCTATTGCTATAATAAGTGAGTTTTTTACGAAGCCGGTGTGCGCTTTAGTGTTACTGGCACCCGTCAGACTTCGTAGGCTGGGGGATCGCGCAACCAGAATAGATGCGTGGCTCCGTCAGGTTTCATGCCAGGAGTCACAGTGTGATGATCACATTGTCTTGTCTGGATAAGAAAAAGGCCCCTCTTCAGGGGCTTTTTCGTAGGCGAATTATGGCTTAAGCCGTTCAGAAATGGGTCCGCAAGTGACCCATTTTTTGTTGGTGGCAGGGCAATTATGAGAGTAGGACGCCCGCAGGCGTCGGAGAGGTAGAGAGCGTGTCCGCTAAGATTAAACAGCTGGAAAATCTGATTCAGCCCGCCATTAATGCTCTGGGTCTTGAGCTTTGGGGCGTTGAATTTCAGTCAGCAGGCAAGCGCAGCACCCTGCGTATTTATATTGATGGACCGGAAGGCGTCACCGTCGATGACTGCGCGCGAGTCAGTCATCAGGTTAGCGGTATTCTGGATGTTGAAGACCCTATCACTGAACAGTACCTGCTGGAAGTGTCTTCCCCCGGAATGGATCGTCCCCTGTACACGCTGGCCCAGTATCAGGCTTATGTCGGGCATCAGCTCGAGGTCAGGCTGCGTGTTCCATTTGAAGGCCGTCGTCGCTTCAAAGGTGTCCTGAATGGTGTAGAGGGCGATGAAATCCTTCTGGTAGTTGATGATCACGAGTACCTGTTGCCCATCGATTTCATTGATCGGGCGCGACTGGTGCCACAATTTTAAGTGTGTGAAAGATTCAGGTGAGGCTGGGTAGATGAATAAAGAAATTTTGCTGGTTGCAGAGGCCGTTTCGAACGAGAAAGACGTGCCCAAGGCAGTCATTTTTGAAGCGATTGAGGTCGCACTGGCGACAGCAACCAAAAAGCGCTATGACGAAGAAGCGGACATCCGTGTACAGATCGATCGTGCGACAGGTGACTATGAAACCTTCCGTCGCTGGCTGGTGATGGACAATGATGCCGTACCGGCGTTGGGTACTGAATTGACGCTGGAAGAAGCGCTGGAAATTGATCCCGCATTGAAACCGGGTGATGTTTACGAAGAGCAGGTTGAATCCGTTGCATTTGGTCGTATTGCTGCGCAGACCGCGAAGCAGGTTATCGTGCAGAAAGTGCGTGAAGCAGAGCGTGCCAAAGTGGTTGATCAATACCGTGATCGCCAGGGTGAGCTGATTGCCGGTACTGTGAAGAAGGTGACGCGTGACAACGTCATCATCGACCTGGGTAATAACGCCGAAGCGCTGTTGCCACGTGAGCACCTGCTGCCACGTGAAAGTTTCCGTATGGGCGACCGTGTACGTGCAGTTCTGGATGAGGTACGTGCTGAAGGACGTGGTCCTCAGCTGATTCTGAGCCGTACATCACCGGCCATGCTGGTGGAGCTGTTTAGCCTGGAAGTACCTGAGATTGCTGAAGAAGTGATCGAGATTCGTGCCGCAGCCCGCGATCCGGGATCGCGCGCAAAAATTGCGGTAAAGACCAATGATGGTCGTATTGATCCAGTTGGCGCTTGTGTGGGTATGCGTGGATCACGTGTTCAGGCAGTGACTAATGAACTGGGTGGTGAGCGTGTAGACATCGTGCTTTGGGATGATAACCCTGCGCAGCTGGTGATCAATGCCATGGCACCTGCGGAAGTGGCCTCCATCGTGATTGATGAAGACAGTCACTCTATGGATGTCGCTGTTGCGGAAGAAGCACTGGCGATGGCGATTGGTCGTAACGGTCAGAACGTCCGTCTGGCCAGCGAAATGACTGGCTGGAAGCTGAACGTCATGAGTGAAGCCGAAGCACAGGAAAAACATCAGTCAGAAGTCGGTCGCGTGCTGGCGCTGTTCATGGAGCATCTGGATGCCGATGAAGAGCTGGCTCAAGTGCTGGTTGAAGAAGGCTTTACTTCTCTGGAAGAGGTGGCCTATGTACCGGTTGATGAAATGCTTGAAATTGATGGCTTCGATGAAGACATTGTCGAGGCACTGCGCGCACGTGCCAAGGATGCGTTGCTGAATCTGGCGATTGCCAGCGAAGAGCAGCTTGAAGCGTCGGAGCCTGCGGAAGACTTATTGAACATGGATGGTATGGATCGTGCGCTGGCTTTCCAGTTGGCGGCCAAGGGTGTGATCACCATGGAAGATCTGGCAGAACAGTCTGTCGATGAATTAACTGAAATTGAGGGGCTGGATGAAGAACGGGCCGCGGCATTGATTATGACAGCACGCGCACCCTGGTTTTCAGACAGTCAGTAACAGTCAACGGAGAAGAGGAACCCATTTATGGCAGAAGTAACCGTTAAACAGCTTGCCGATGTGGTTGGTGTATCCGTTGAGCGTTTGCTCAATCAGATGCAGGATGCCGGAATCAACGGTAAAAGCGAAACCTCCATGGTATCCGAGTCAGAGCGCCAGGCGCTGCTGACGTACCTGAAAAAATCACATGGAGAAGAGGGTAGCGCGACTGAACCGAGTCGTATTACGCTGAAGCGCAAAACCACCTCTCAATTGAAAGTGGCTGGTGCAGCGGGCAAGCGCAAAACCGTCAATGTTGAAGTGCGGAAAAAACGTACCTACGTCAAGCGCGAAGAGCTGGATGACGCCAATAAAATGACCGAAGAGGTTGAGCTGCCAGAAGTCGAGCAGGCTGAACCTGTGGCGGAAGTGGCTGAACCCGTTCAGGCAGAAGTGGCTGAAGCGGCTCCGGTGAGCGATGAGCGTGCCGCAGATGCTGTGGTTGAAACCACCGCAACTGAGCCGGTAGCTGATGTGACTCCTGTTGCAGCAGAGGTTGAAAACCTTGCTGTGGCGTCTGTGGATAACCCGCCAGCTGTAGCGGCTGTCGGTGATGAGCCTGCAGACAAGAAAGCGGCACCGCGTGGCAAGACCAAAGAAAACCGTGCCAGGGGTCGTGGTCGAGACGAAGATGAAGCGCCACGTCGTGGCAAGCCGGTCACTGCACGCAAGGGTGCACCTGCCCTGAATGAAGAAAATCAGCGCAGCAGCACACGTCGTCCGGGCAAGAGCCCCAAGCGTGCTGCAGGTCGTGGTCGTCCCGGGCAGAATCAGCATGGCTTTGAAAAGCCGACAGCTCCGGTGATACATGATGTCAGTATTCCTGAAAGTATCACGGTTGCAGATCTGGCGAAGAAAATGTCTGTCAAGGCAGCTGAAGTAATCAAGGTCATGTTCAAGATGGGTGCGATGGCAACCATCAACCAGGTGCTGGATCAGGATACTGCCGTACTGGTGGTTGAAGAGATGGGCCATAAAGCGACTCCGTTGCAGGAAAATGCAATTGAGGATGCGCTGCTGGAAGGTCTGAAACAGCATGAAGGTGAGGCAACTTCACGTGCGCCTGTCGTGACCGTTATGGGTCACGTTGATCATGGTAAGACATCGCTGCTGGACTACATTCGTGAAGCCAAAGTGGCTGCCGGGGAGTCTGGTGGTATTACTCAGCATATCGGTGCCTATCATGTAGAAACCGACAACGGTATGGTCACCTTCCTGGATACTCCGGGGCATGCGGCGTTTACTGCCATGCGTGCACGTGGTGCCAAATTGACTGATATCGTTATTCTGGTAGTGGCAGCCGATGACGGGGTGATGCCGCAGACCGAAGAAGCGATTCAGCATGCCAAGGCTGCGGGTGTTCCACTGGTTGTAGCGGTGAACAAAATTGATAAGCCGGAAGCTGATCCGGACCGTGTCCGTAATGAACTGGCACAGCGCGACGTTATCTCCGAAGAGTGGGGTGGCGATGTCCAGTTCGTCCATGTTTCGGCGAAAACGGGTGAAGGCATCGATGCGCTGCTCGACGCTGTCCTGCTGCAGGCTGAGGTGCTTGAACTGACAGCCATTGCTGATATGCCTGCGACAGGTGTTGTGGTCGAGTCGCGTCTGGATAAAGGACGTGGTTCCGTATCAACACTGTTGATCCAGAATGGTACGTTGAAAAAAGGTGATATTGTTCTGGCGGGTCTGCACTACGGTAAAGTACGTGCGATGCTGGATGAAGCGGGTCGCCCTGTTGATTCTGCGGGTCCTGCAATTCCGGTAGAAATTCTCGGTCTCGATGGTACGCCGGATGCCGGTGATGAATTCACCGTGGTATCTTCTGAGAAGAAAGCCCGTGAAGTTGCGCTGTTCCGTCAGGGTAAATTCCGTGAAGTGAAACTGGCCCGACAGCAGAAGGCGAAGCTGGAAAACCTGTTTGCCAACATGCAGGCGGGTGACGTCAAGTCACTCAATATCGTATTGAAGGCGGATGTCCGTGGTTCACTGGAAGCCTTGACCACGTCTCTGGAAGATCTGTCCACTGACGAAGTGAAGGTCAATATTGTCTCCAGTGGTATCGGTGGCTTTGGTGAAACCGACGCTAACCTGGCCCTGGCCTCTTCAGCAATTCTGATCGGCTTCAATGTGCGTGCCGATAATCAGGCTAAAGCCATTGTTGAGCGTGAAGAGCTGGAGCTGCGTTACTACAGTGTCATTTACGACATCATCAATGACGTCAAACAGGCGATGGCTGGTTTGTTGTCACCTGAATACCGCGAAGAGATCGTCGGTATTGCTGAAGTGCGTGATGTATTCCGTTCTCCGAAGCTGGGCCAGATTGCCGGTTGTATGGTTATTGAAGGAACCGTCTACCGTAACAAGCGCATCCGTGTACTGCGTGATAACGTGGTGATCTACGAAGGTGAGCTGGAGTCACTGCGTCGCTTTAAGGATGCAGTTGCTGAAGTCCGAAATGGCATGGAGTGCGGTATCGGGGTGAAAAACTATAACGATGTTAAAGTCGGCGATCAGATCGAAGTCTTTGACACTATTGAAGTACAGCGTACGCTGTAACGGAGAGATATGGCACGCGAGTTTAAACGTACCGACCGGGTGGCGGACCAGATCCAGCGTGATCTGGCCATGCTGATCCAGCGTGAAATCAAGGATCCCCGATTGGGAATGGTAACGGTCAGTTATGTCAAGGTCAGTAAAGACCTTGGCTATGCTGATACCTATATTACCGTTCTGCCACTGGGTGATCAGAATGAGGCGTCGGTGGTATCAGAATCGCTGGCGGTGCTGAATCATGCTGCAGGTTTTCTGCGTAAAGAGCTGTCCCGTGGTATCAAACTGCGGGTTATGCCTCAGCTGCGCTTTCATTTTGATGAAAGTGTGGATCGTGGACGCCGCTTGCACAGCCTGATTGAGCGCGCGTATCAGCAGGAGCAAAAGCGCTCCTCCGATACCGAGGAGTAAGTTTTGGCACGTAAACCCAAGGGCCGTGCCATTGACGGCATTTTTCTGCTGGATAAACCCGCCGGGATGAGTTCCAACAAGGCGTTGCAGCAGATTAAACACCTCTATGGTGCTGCTAAGGCTGGTCATACCGGCGCGCTGGACCCTTTGGCAACAGGTTTGTTGCCGATCTGTCTGGGTGAGGCGACCAAGTTTTCCCAGTATCTGCTGGATGCTGACAAAGGCTATCTGACGACGGCAAAACTGGGTCAGAAAACCGATACAGCCGATGCCGATGGCGAAGTGATCGAAACCCGGGAGCTGCCCGCCGATTTGAGTGTTGCTCAGGTTGAGGCATTGCTGCAACAGCACTTCAGCGGTGAGATAGAGCAGGTTCCGCCGATCTATTCAGCCTTGAAACTGAATGGTCAGCCGCTGTATAAACTGGCGCGTAAAGGGATTGAAGTTGAAGTCCGGCCCCGCCGGGTGACGATTCATTCGATCCGGTTGCTGGCGCTACGGGAAGATGAGCTGGATCTGGAAGTGCATTGCTCCAAGGGCACCTACATCCGCAGTATTGTCCAGGATCTGGGCGAATTACTGGGTTGTGGTGCACATGTGAGCCAGTTGCGGCGCATTCGGGCAGGTGCTTTTGATGCGTCTCAAATGCAGGGCTTTGACAGTCTGAATGCCAGTCTCCAGGTTCTGCAGACGGATGCACCCGAGTGCATACAAAAACATCTGGATGCGTTATTATTACCGCCCTGGAGTGCAATTGACAGTTTGCCGGCGTGTGAGCTTTCTCACGAGCAGGCTGTTGCCTTGCGCCAGGGACGTCAAGTGACTGATCTGGCATTGCCGGCAGCTACACAATGGCGCGTTTTTGCACAACCGGATGGGCAGTTTATCGGACTGGCAGAAAGCGATGCCCTGGGACACCTCAAGGGCAAGCGACTGGTACGCACCGATACCGCTCCATTGTAACGAATACGGCTGATCCTCTTGTTGAGGGTTGCCACTGACGCAGTACTGGAAATATGCCCGGCTCTGCGCGTCTACCAACCAGCAGCCAGTTTACGGCTGTGTGCATATTGTTAAAGGAGAGAAAAATGGCATTAGCAACAGAAAAGAAAGCCGAAATCGTCGCTGAATTCGGTCGTGCTCCTGGTGATACAGGTTCCCCTGAAGTGCAGGTCGCCCTGCTGACTGCAAACATCACTGGTTTGCAGGATCACTTCAAGGCCAACAAACAGGATCACCATTCACGTCGTGGTCTTATTCGCATGGTTAACCAGCGTCGTAAGCTGCTGGATTACCTGAAGCGTAAAGACGCTGATCGCTATCTGCAGCTGATCGCGCGTCTGGGTCTGCGTCGCTAAGCTGAAGTGTTACCCGGGGCCATACGATGTATGGCCCTCTTTTTTTCAGCACTGAAACATTGACAATCATCCGGCCCGTACTCAGGTGCATGTTGCCACCAGCGTGCAGCTGAGTACTGGCTCAAAGAATGGCATGATTGGTTTGTGGTGCTGATATCTTACTTAAACACAGGAGATTATCGTGCAAGCGATTACTAAAACCTTTCAGTACGGTCAGCAGACCGTAACCCTCGAGACAGGCAAGGTTGCCCGTCAGGCGACTGGTGCCGTGATGGTCACTATCGATGAGAAAACTCAGGTACTGTGTACTGTTGTGGGTGTGAAAGAGGCCAAAGAAGGTCAGGATTTCTTCCCCTTGTCTGTACACTACCAGGAAAAATACTACGCAGTTGGACGTATTCCTGGCGGCTTCTTCAAGCGTGAAGCGCGTCCTACCGAAAAGGAAACGCTGACGTCACGTCTGATCGATCGTCCGATCCGCCCGCTGTTCCCTAAGGGTTTCATGAATGAAGTCCAGGTGGTTTGTCAGGTGATGTCTTCTGACAAAGGTACGGATCCGGATATCGCGGCCATGATCGGTACCTCTGCAGCACTGGCTGTTTCCGGTATCCCGTTCCAGGGACCGATTGGTGCAGCGCGTGTCGGCTTCACTGAAGATCAGGGTTATATCCTGAACCCCAACTACGCCACTCTGGCTGTTTCTGAGCTGGACATGGTGGTTGCCGGTACAACAGATGCGGTACTGATGGTTGAGTCAGAAGCAAAAGAGCTGACCGAAGATGAAATGCTGGGTGCGGTACTCTTTGCGCACCAGGAAATGCAGGTGGTGATCCAGGCGATCAATGAATTCGCGGCTGTTGCTGCGAAGCCTACCTGGGACTGGCAGCCTGCCGCCAAGGACGAGTCCTTGACTGCTCAGGTTCAGCAGCTGTTAGGCACGCGCCTGAGTGATGCTTACCAGGTCGCTGATAAAGTCCAGCGTCAGGATAATGTGCGTGCATTGCGCGATGAAGTCGTCACCAGCCTGGCGACGGGTGAAGAGAATGCACCTTCTGCAGATGCAGTGAAAAAAGTCTTCAGCAGCATCGAGAAAGACACCGTACGCGGCCGCATTCTGGATGGTCTGCCACGTATCGATGGTCGTGATACCAAGACTGTTCGTCCGATTGATGTCGAGATTAACACCCTGCACAGCGTACATGGTTCATCACTGTTTACCCGTGGCGAAACTCAGGCGATTGTAACCTGTACGTTGGGTACTGCGCGTGATATGCAGATCATCGATGCGATTGAAGGTGAGCGTAAAGACAACTTCATGCTGCAATATAACTTCCCGTCTTACTCTGTCGGTGAAGCCGGTCGTATGGCAGGTCCGGGTCGTCGTGAAATTGGTCACGGTCGTCTGGCGCGTCGTGGTGTGCAGGCGATGCTGCCCACACTGGAAGAGTTCCCTTATACCATTCGCGTGGTGTCTGAGATCACTGAGTCCAACGGTTCCAGCTCCATGGCCTCTGTGTGTGGCGCTTCTCTGGCATTGATGGATGCCGGTGTACCGCTTAAAGCACCTGTGGCCGGTATTGCGATGGGTCTGGTCAAGGAAGGTGAGCGTTTTGCTGTCCTGACCGATATTCTGGGTGATGAAGATCACCTGGGTGACATGGACTTCAAAGTTGCCGGTACCGAGAATGGTGTCACTGCACTGCAGATGGATATCAAAATCACCGGTATTACTGAAGAGATCATGGAGATCGCACTGGAGCAGGCCATGGATGCGCGTAAGCATATCCTGCGTGAAATGGCGAAGGTTATCGGCTACAGCCGTCCTGAGCTGCCAGACAATGCGCCTGCAATGACTCAGCTGAAAGTTAATCCTGAGAAGATCCGTGATGTGATCGGTAAGGGCGGTGCCACTATCCGTGCACTGACTGAAGAAACCGGTGCAGCGATCGATATCGAAGATGACGGTACGGTGCGTGTTTACGCAGACAACAAGGAAAACGCCAAAGCAGCGGTTGACCGTATTCTGGCGATTACAGCTGAAGCCGAAGTTGGCAAGATCTACGAAGGTAAGGTTGTACGTCTGGAAGAGTTTGGTGCGTTTGTGAATATCCTGCCGGGTAAAGACGGTCTGGTGCATATCTCACAGATCGCCAATGAGCGCGTCAAGGCAGTGACTGATTACGTAAAAATGGATGATATCGTCAAGGTCAAAGTGCTGGATGTCGACGTTCGTGGACGTATCAAGCTGTCCATGAAAGACATGGAAGAAGACGAGTCTGTCGGTAACTGATTACCACACCCGTGATCCTCACGGGTTCCTGCTGCATGGCAGGGACCCGTGAACTTTCTGAGTTATTGCCCTTCCCGCATCGCGCTGAACACGCGGAATCCGAATACGGTCAGCATTACCCCGCCAAAATCCACCAGTAAAGAGAGCACCAGTGCGATCAGTGTGGAACCAAACAGTTGTTGAATCAGCATTTCCAGCAAAAACAGGCACAGGAAAATCAGGATAAAGCCTTGCAGCAGCATCCAGAAATAGGACTGCGTCTGTGACCAGCTTTGTTTCAGGGATTCAGTGGCTGATTTGTTTTCCAGTACACAGATGTAATCTGCAAAGGCCAGGCGTACCCCGACAATCACTCCCGGGATAACCAGGGCAATCAGACCCAGCAAGACTGCTAATCCGTTCAGAATATACGTCAGCAGCAGCCTGCCCCAGCAGGTCATCCCGAGACTGATGGCGCTCATGGGCGACAGGGGTTTGCCATCCAGCACTGACTGCATGTAAAAAATAGTGGCCCCCCAGTAGAGCGGCAGCAGACCCAGCTGCAACAGGCCCAGCAGCAGAAAACTGCCAGCGGACTCACCGGATGCACCGGTCATATTACCCTGCAGAATAAATCCGAGAATGCCGATGAGTGCCAGAAAAGGCAGCTGAATGGCGGCCAGAGTGATCAGGTGCTGTCTGAAGAAAAACAGCGATTGACGTAAGTATTCAAATGTCATGATGCGTCCTGTGAGTGTTTGGGTTGACTCAAGTGAATGAGTTTAAACTGTCCATTATCGGCATACAGCCGGATTCTAGCAAAATAACGCTGTGCTTTCTGTTCCAGAGGAATGTGTTTGTTGACCACAAAGCAGGCTTGTCCCTGCGGGCTGAGCAGTCGGGCACTGGCCGCTATGAAGCGGCTGGTCAGATCAAGGTTGGTGGCAAAGCCGCTGTGAAACGGCGGATTGCACAGCAGGATGTCATAAGGGCCTTGCAGTGTGTCGCCAGCATTCGACGCAACCACCTCTGCCAGGATTCCCTGCGCTTCCAGATTGGCCTGGCAGCAGTGTAACGCCGCAGCGTTATTGTCGGTACAGGTGAGTTGGGTCTGGGTGCCGGCAGTTTGCAGACTGAGGTAGCCAAAGCCGCAGCCCAGGTCCAGCACACGGCCTGAGAGGGGGAATGGCTGATTCAGCATGGTGGGTAGCTCGGCTATCAGAAACGCACTGCCAGGATCGACCTTTTGCCAGCCATACAAACCCGGTTTGCTGATAAAACTGTAGCCATGACGGTCTGTGACCGGACGTGTTTCGGTGTAATGCTGATCGTCGAGATCGTTACCGGCCTGTTGCGGATCATGGCTGATACGGGCAAACCACAGGCCGGCACTGACCTTGTGTTCGGATAACGGGCCGCCTAAACGTTCGGCAGCACGCTTGTTGAATCCACGTACCCCTTCACTTTTGTCTCCAATCAGCCAGAGCTCACCACCGGGTCTCAACAGACGTGCTGTTTGATTGATGAGGTAGTGCACCAGGGCTTTTTCTTTCGGCAAGCGCAGTAACACGCAGGAAAGACTGGCGGGCAGGATCTGTCCGCTATCGAAGTCGTTGAATGTGACCTGCCACTGTCGCGCTTTGAGTTGCTGATACAGGTCATAGCGATTGGTGATGGCACGAATTCCCGGGCGCTGTTCTGGAATCAGCAGAATATTCTCATCCACCCACCAGAGGCTATCTGCCGGTGCTTGTGCAATATATTGATGCAATAGTGTTGTTGCCGGATCTGTCGGGTTCATCAGCGGGAAGGCTCGGTGTAAACAGAGGCGACTTCAGCGTCTGTCAGGTCACGGTATTCACCGGGGGCCAGATCCGGGTCGAGCAGGATACTGCCGACCTGTTCGCGGTGCAGTGCCACAACCCGATTGCCCAGTGCAGCGAACATGCGCTTGACCTGATGATAGCGGCCTTCAGTCAAGGTCAGCAGCGCTTCAGTGTCACTCAGGCGCTGGAGCTGAGCTGGCTTGGTCCGTTTGGCTTCGTGTTTCAGCAAAATGCCACGTTCAATTTGTGCTTCGGCATCGGCAATCAGGGGCTCTGCCAGCTGCACACGGTAGCGTTTGGACAATTTATGTCTGGGAGAGGTGATACGGTGTGACCATTGGCCGTCATCAGTGAGTAACAGCAGGCCGGTTGTATCCAGATCCAGGCGCCCTGCAATGATCAGCCGTTCGGCGGCGGGCAGGTCGATCAGGGTCAGCGCAGTGACATGGGTTGGATCATCATTGGAACAGACGAAGCCCTCTGGCTTATGCAGCATGATGTAGCGAGGTTTGGGCTCTGACAGGGATTCACCATCCAGAAACACCTGATCTTCGCTGCCGACATGACGGCCGCTGTCACGTTCTGGCTGGCCGTTCACCTCAACCAGTCCGGCGTGCAAGCGTTTTTTGACTTCTTTGCGTGACAACCCGGTGGTTTGGGCCAGGTATTTATCCAGACGCATAGCGTACCCTATTGCTGAAAAAGCGTGATTATAACGCAACCCGGCAGCCAGGTATCCCTTACAGTTTGTATCATGAAATACACCGGGCTTTCCGCTAGAATAAAGGCTTATTCAAGCGATGCTGAAGAGGCCTGTGTGAAGCTATTCGTTGATAACCTGACTCATGTGGATTTCTCCTACCTGCACCCGCAGCGCGGTTTAATGGGGGAGTCCTGGGAAGTGCAGTTGGTGCTGGAAGGTAAGCTCGATGAGCAGGGCATGATCTGTGATTTTGGTGTGGTGAAAAAACGCATCAAGACCTGGCTGGATGCGCATGTAGATCATATGCTGGTGGTTGCAACGGGCATGCCGGGCCTGGCTGTTGAGCAATTTGACGGACAGACGCGCGTCAGCTGGCCTTATCCGGATGGCGGTACCTTTGTGTGCCAGGCACCGGAGCAGGCAATTGCATTGATTCCGGTTGACACTATTCAGCAACAGGCTGTGGCACGCTGGTGTGAAGATCAGTTACTGGCACTGTTCCCGGAACAGGTGGAGTCACTGGCGCTGCGTTTTGTTGCGGAATCGATTGAGGGTGCGTTTTACCACTACAGTCATGGTTTGCAGCAGCATAAGGGTAACTGTCAGCGGATTGCGCATGGCCACCGTTCCCGTGTACAGATCCGGGTAGACCAGAAACGCCGTCAGGATCTGGAGCTCTTCTGGGCACAGCAGTTTGAGGATATCTATTTAGGTACGCGCGCGCACTTGCAGGCAGTTGAAGAAGGGCAGGCTGTGTTTCGCTATCAGGCACCTCAGGGTGACTTTCAGCTGACTTTGCCGGTCAGTCGCTGTTACATGATGGATACTGAAACCACTGTTGAGCAGATTGCACAGCATCTGGCGGAGAAAGTTGCGGAAGAGTATCCCGACTCTGTTGTTGAAGTGCGGGCTTACGAGGGGGTTGGCAAGGGCGCGATAGTCACGCGCCCCTGAGATTGAGCGAGCCGTATCGCATTGCGCGATACGGCAGGTTCTATTAATCGCGCTCAACGGCCAGTGCAGTACCCATACCGCCCCCGATACACAGGGTCGCCAGGCCTTTTTTGGCATCACGCTTGTTCATTTCATGCAGCAGGCTGACAAAAATACGGCAACCGGACGCGCCAATCGGGTGACCCAGAGCAATTGCACCACCGTTGACGTTGACGATGTCTGTATTCCAGCCCAGATCCTTGTTTACGGACATGGCCTGAGCGGCAAAGGCTTCATTGGCTTCGACCAGTTCCAGATCAGCAACACTCCAGCCCGCTTTTTCCAGTGCTTTCTGAGTCGCACAAATAGGGCCGGTTCCCATGATGGCAGGATCAACGCCAGCTGAAGCGTAAGCCTTGATACGTGCCAGAGGCTTCAGGCCCAGCTCAGCCGCTTTTTCAGCAGAGCAGACAATCACCGCGGCAGCGCCATCGTTAATGGTTGAGCTGTTACCTGCTGTCACCGTGCCGTCTTTCTTGAAGGCCGGGCGCAGTTTGGCCAGTGCATCCAGGGTGCAGCCGAGGCGTGGTTGCTCATCTGTGTCAAAGACCAGTGGATCACCTTTGCGCTGCGGGATGGTGACAGGGATGATTTCATCCTTGAAGCGACCTGAGGTGACAGCCGCTTCTGCCTTGTTCTGTGAAGCCACTGCAAAGGTATCCTGCTCTTCACGGGTAAAGCCGTATTTGTCGACGATATTTTCGGTGGTGATACCCATGTGGTAGTTGTTGAACGCATCCCACAAACCATCGGTGATCATCGAATCAACCATTTTCCAGTCACCCATGCGTGCTCCGTTACGGGAATTTGGCAGCAGGTGTGGAGACATGGACATGTTTTCCTGTCCGCCAGCAACGATCATGTCAGTGTCGCCGCAGCGAATGGCCTGAACCGCCATTTGAATGGCTTTGAGGCCGGAACCGCACACTTTATTGATGGTCAATGCGGGCACTTCCTGAGGGATACCGGCATGAATCAGAGCCTGACGTGCGGGGTTCTGTCCACAGCCAGCTGTCAGTACCTGGCCCATGATAACTTCATCAATATTTGCCGGATCGATAGAGTGCTTTTCCAGCAGGCCTTTAATGACAGTGGCGCCAAGCATGGCAGCCGGTTGGGAGGCCAGGGTACCATTGAACGCACCAACAGCTGTTCGACCAGCCGCAACGATTACAACTTCACGCATGGGTATTCCTCATAGGTTTGACTGAATGTTCGGGCTTCAGACTAGAATAGCCTGTGCCACGATAGATGACTACTGATTTCAGTCTGAGGGAAATCACTTAGTGCGTCAAGCTGCTGACGCATAGACCATTGTCGGGGTGGGGGATGGAACTGGATCAGAGATCCAGTTCCATATTGTCGATCAGTCGGGCCGGCCCCATCCAGGCGGCAGCCAGAATGACCAGTGCGGCATCATCCTGAGTGGCAGGTGACAGATCACTGCGGCGAACTATGCGGAAGTAGTCACGTTTGAATCCGGCAGCTTCCAGCTGCAGAATCGCTTCATGTTCCAGTTCACTGAAGTCACGTCGGCCCTGGTGCAGGGCCTCTGCCGCCTGGCGAATAATGGCTTGCAGTGCCGGTGCTTTTTCCAGCTCCTGATGTGACAGGTAGCCATTACGGGAGCTGAGCGCCAGGCCTGAATCGGCACGCACCACCGGTACGGAGAGAATATCGATCGGCATGCACAGATCATTGACCATCTTGCGGACAATGCGCAGTTGCTGATAGTCCTTTTCGCCAAACACGGCGATATCCGGCTGGACAATATTGAAAAGCTTGCAGACTACTGTCGTGACGCCGCTGAAGTGGCCGGGACGGGCTTCACCGCAGTACAGGTCAGAGAGTACCGGGACCTCAACACGGGTTTGACTGTCGCGACCGCGTGGGTACATCTCCTGCTCATCGGGTGCAAACAGCAGATGGCAGCCTGCCGCCTGCAGTTTACGCTGATCTTCTTGCAGTGTGCGCGGGTAGCTGCTGAGGTCTTCGTTGCGCCCGAACTGCAGGGGGTTGACGAAGATACTGGCAACAACGACGTCAGCTGATTGTGCAGCTGTTTCGATCAGGCGGATATGGCCCGCATGCAGGTTACCCATGGTGGGAACCAGTGCAATGCTGCGTCCGGCGAGGCGGTGCTGACGCAGTTCGTCCCGTAGTCTGGCAATAGAGTCAAAGGTTTGCATGCGGGTTAGAAACTCTCGTCCTGGTTCGGGAAGCTGCCTTGCTTGACGGCGGTGTCGTAGCGGCGAAATGCATCTTCAATACTGCTGGCGCCATCCATGAAGTTGCGAGTAAAGCGAGGTTTGCGGCCTGGCGTGATGCCGAGCATATCGTGCATGACCAGCACCTGAGCATCGGTATCAGGTCCTGCACCAATGCCTATGACCGGGACATCAGCGTTGCGGGTGATTTCTGCTGCCAGCAAACTGGGAACACATTCAAGCAGCAACAGGCTGGCGCCTGCCTGTTCCAGTAACCGTGCATCTTCGATCATTTGTTGTGCACTGGCGCTATCTTTACCCTGTACACGATAACCGCCCAGGCGATTGACAGCCTGAGGGGTAAGACCCAGGTGCGCGCATACAGGGACGCCACGATCGGCCAGCAGACTGATGCTCTCAGCCAGCCAGGCACCACCTTCGAGTTTGATAACCTGTGCACCTGCCTGCATCAGCTTGCCGGCACTCTGCATGCACTGCTCAGGCGTGGCATAGCTCATGAAAGGCAGGTCAGCCATGATCATGGCGCCCTGGTTACCACGGGCAACAGCAGCCGTATGGTAGGCCATTTCATCCAGGGTGACGGGCAGGGTGCTGTCATGGCCCTGAAGGACCATACCCAGTGAATCACCGACCAAAATCATTTCGACACCCACGGAGCTGATCAGGTGTGCAAAGGTTGCATCGTATGCAGTCAATACTGAAAACTTGCTGCCTTTCTGTTTCAGACTTGTCAGTGTGTGAAGTGTGATGTTACTCATAGAGGGGTTCCAGACTAATTCGATCTGCAAGTAAACGCCATATTATAGCGGTAACTGCTCCAGAGTGCCCATTGGACAATCCGCTAGATATTGATTTAATGTGCGGCCATTGGGCAGAGTCAGCTCAGGTTCCAGATCCGCCAGCGGATAGAGAACAAAGCTGCGTTGGGTCATATAGGGATGAGGTACGGTCAAACGCTCAGTGTCGAGTATTAAGTCACCATAGAGTAGCAGGTCCAGGTCAAGCGTGCGAGGTCCCCAGTGTTGCAGGCGCACGCGCTGATGGCAAAGTTCCAGCCACTGGAGTCGGTCCAGCAGTGCCAGAGGCTCCAGTGACGTCCATATTTCGGCTACGGCATTGATATAGTCCGGCTGTCCTGCGGGACCAACCGGATCAGAGCGATACAGCGGCGAGTGACGTTGCAGGTGTATATCCGGCTGCTCACCCAGCTCCTGCAGTGCACGCTGTACCTGTTGCAAGGGGTCTTCCAGATTGCTGCCAAGACCGATAAAACAGCGAATGTCAGTCATGTGAACCGCTGCTTGGTTTGCGGCGTCGACGACGTCGTTTGCGGGGACGCTCATCCGTACTGACGTCACTGAGCATGTCACGGCGCTGGCCTTCATTGCCATGCTGGTAGTCAGTCCACCACTGTCCTAACCCCTGGAGGTCTTCTCCGGCGGATTCACGCAGCAGAACCAGGTCATAAGCGGCTCTGAAACGGGGGTGGCTGAGTAGCTGGTCAGCACGTTTGCCCTGATAGCGCGGCAGGCGAAGCTGTAGCTCCCAGATCTCACGCATCGGTGCTGAGAAGCGTCTTGGTATTGCTGTGGCTTTGACCTGGGCTGACAGAATCTGGTTGGCTGCTTCATGCAGGGCCTGGAGTGGCGGCAGTTCATCTTCATCCAGAATTTCCAGGTAGCGTTGGTAGAGCGGGTACCAAAGCAATGCTGCAAACATGAAGGCAGGTGTCACACTCTTGCCCTGTTCCAGACGACGGTCAGTATTTTTCAGTACCTGCTGAATCAGTGCGGCAATCGGCCAGTCCGATGCTTCCAGCTGTGCATGTGTGAGCGGGAAGAGATAACGGAACAGATCAAAGCGTTGCAGTTGCCGATAGGCGGCGGCGCCATAGCCGGACTGCAATAGTTTTAGTGCTTCATCAAACAGTCGTGCGGGTGCTATGCGGGCCAGCAATCCGGAGAGTTCATGAATGGGCGCAGCGGTCGCCGGCTCAATTTCAAACCCCAGTTTGGCGGCAAAGCGTGCGGCACGCAGCATGCGTACCGGGTCCTCCCGGTAACGCAACGCCGGGTCACCGATCATGCGGATGATGCGCTGCTGCAGGTCAGGATAGCCATTGGCAAAGTCGTAAATACTGTAGTCTTTGGCGCAGTAATACAGTGCATTGACAGTAAAATCACGCCGCAAGGCGTCCTCTTCAATGGTACCGTAGACATTATCACGCAGAATCATGCCGTTGGCTGCCTGTCGTCCCTGCTCGCCATCATCATTGTCTTCACTGTCATGGCCTGCCCTGAAGGTAGCCACTTCAATCAGTTCCCGGCCAAAGCGGACATGCAACAGTTTGAAGCGTCGCCCGATCAGGCGGCCCCGGTGAAACAGTTCAACCGCTTCCTCAGGATGTGCCGAGGTCGCTACATCAAAATCTTTGGGCTTCTGTCCCAGTAACAGGTCACGGATACAGCCACCGACCAGAAAACTGTCGTGTCCGGCATCATGCAGGCGATAAACCACCTTCATGGCATTGTCATCCAGGCGCTGGCGAGGGATGCGATGGGCCTTCTCGGGAATAATCCGTTTGTGTCCCAGTGGCAGGTACTCTGCAACAACCTGAGTCGATACCTGTTCTGGCGCTGTGGTATTGGCTGTTGTTTTGCCCGGGGTTTGATCATCGGCTGGCGTCTTGTGCCGGGGCATCAGGCGATAGGCCAGTGCAGCACAAACGATCAACAGCAGAATTATAAGCAACTCTTGCATCAGGTGTTATTCTTCCAGAAATGACAGGATGAAAATTGTGGATGTGATGATACCAGCTTAGCGCTTCAGGGTGTTAGTTTGCTGCCAGTTGGTGAGTATTTGTTGCAGAAAATGAGTGGGGTGCTGAGAGCAGAGTGCAACAAAGCTTGTTGTTGTTTGAGCACTGTCCTGAGTGTTGTTGTCACTCTGCAATCAGCGAAGCCTCGTTGTTATTTTTATTCAAGGCGTGTCAGTCGGTTTTCTTTCGGCGTTTTTATTTTTATGGCTGCCGAGATGAAATTCTTCTTATTATTGCTCTGTAATAGAGCAGATTGCGTGCCAGTTTTTTTAATTATTTAATTCTTAAGGGATTTGTTGTTTTTTGTCCGATCTTGTATCAGGTGGTTGATCGGGAGTGTTACCCTTCTGCACAGCGAGTGTTACCTAAGTGTGTAGAAAGGTAACACTAAAAACAACTTATTTTTCATCGAGTTAGACTTAAGTATTAGGCTTGGGCCGCATTGCGGCCTTTACGCGGAATCCCGAGTTTTTGCCGTTTTTCCCACAGGCATTTTCGACTGACGCCCAGGCTCTTGGCCAGATCTGTCTCATTCATGTGATGTTGATGTTCCAGTACGAACTTCAGAAAATAGTCATCCAGTGTGTGTTCGGCTTTATCTGGCTGGCTGGTGGATGGGGTCTGCGCTTTGGGCGGTGTTGACGCGTATTCTGGCTCCAGTCCCAGCAGTTCCGCTGTGATGCTGTGACCGTCTGCGAGGATGACTGCGCGTTCAATCGCATTTTGCAGTTCGCGGACGTTGCCTGGCCAGTGATGTTGACGCATGGTGTTCAAGGCCTCAGGGCTGAAGCTCAGGCTGACATTGTGCTTCAGGCATTGCTCACGCAGGAATACCTGGGCGAGCTCCAGTATATCATCACCACGTTCTCTGAGCGGCGGCATGCGCAGTTCCATGACGTAAAGACGGTAATAGAGGTCTTCGCGGAATTGCCCTGCCTGAGCCAGGTTTTTCAAATCACGATGGGTCGCTGCAATCAGGCGGACATTGACGCGTTTGGGGTGTACCGAGCCAACACGTCGGATCTCGCCTTCCTGCAGGAAACGCAGTAATCGGGCCTGGGCTTCCAGTGGCAGCTCTCCTATTTCATCCAGAAACAGCGTACCACCATCGGCGGCTTCAATCAGACCACTGCGTGTGGTGTCGGCACCGGTGAAGGCACCTTTTTCATGTCCGAAGAGTTCAGATTCAATCAGGGTCTCGGGAATGGCTGCACAGTTGACACAGATCATCGGTGATCCGGCACGCTGGCTGAGTTGATGAATGCTTTTGGCCGCCAGTTCCTTACCCGTACCGGACTCACCCAGGATCAACACTGTAGCATCGGTTTGTGCCACTTTGTTGATGCGCTTGATCAGATCCTGAATGGCCTGGCAGGACCCGTTTAACAACGGACGCAGGCCGTTCTCGGGTGTCGACTCGAGCGGTTCAATGGTTGTCTGAGGCTGAATCAGTTTGGCAATGACATTGAGCATTTCGTCATGATCAAACGGCTTGGCAATATAGTCGGCGGCCCCCAGCTTGATAGCATCGATAGCGGAGCGCATACTGGCATAGCTGGTCATGATCAGCACCGGGGTTGTCCCCGCGTACGGAATCAGATCCGTACCCTGTGCGCCGGGCAAGCGCAAATCACTGATGATCAGTTGGTAGGTGTGTTTTTCTGCCAGGGGCAAGGCTTCGGCGACACTGCCAGCGTCATCGACTTCATAGCCATGTTTCAGGAGCAGGCGCTTCAGCGCGGCACGGATGACCTTTTCATCCTCAACAATCAGAATTCGGCTCATATTGGGACCTGTTACTCTAATCCCTGACCGGACGGGGAATCATGTTCCGTCCAGACGGGAAGCTGAATAATTACCTGAGTGCCTTTTTTCTGTTTTTTGTCGGCAGGGCTGATGAACTCAATGTTACCACAATGTTCAGTAATTATATTGTAGACCAATGCTAACCCCAGTCCGGTTCCTTTTCCAGGCTCTTTGGTGGTGAAAAAGGGCTCAAAAATGCGCTCCTGATTCTCTGCACTGATTCCGCTGCCTTCATCGACAATCTGTACTTCGACCCAGCTCTCTTCAATCTGTGCACTGATCTCGATTTTACCCTGATCCGGAGAAGCATCGCAGGCATTGTTAAGCAGGTTTACGAACACTTGTAACAGCAGCTGATAGTCACCGGTGCACCACAGGTCTGGCTGCAATTGTGTCAGGATCCTGACCGAACGGCGGGTTTCATCAAAGCGCATCAGGTCGACAGCTTCCTCAATGCAGCGATTCAGCGAGATGGCACTCAGGTGGTCGATGTTTTCGGTTTGTCCGGTATGTGCAAAGCGTATCAGGGACTGAACAATGCGACTGATTCGTTGAGTCTGCTCCAGAATGGCTTCACCGGTTTCCAGTACTTCGGGTTGCTCTGTTTCCAGTTTCAGATTCTGTGCCAGGCAGGCAATGCCGGTCACCGGATTGCCGATTTCGTGTGCGACACCGGCAGCAAAACGTCCAATCGAGGTCAGGCGTTCACTGTGTGCCAGTCGGTTGGCCAGCAGCTTATGCTCTGTTTCATCTTCAATCAGAATGATGCGTCCTTGCTGCCCGTCTTCAAGGTCGGTTTTATGCAGGCTGAACCAGGCTTGCTGCTCTTCCAGCTCAACACGTATTGCAGGTTGATAGGTGGTATTTTGCTGGCTGAAATGACTGAGAAGTTGTGCCCAGGGCTGAGGCAGTTCTTGAGGCTTCAGACCCAGTACCGCTTCAGGAAGAATGCCGGTGTAATCCACCATTGCCTGATTCCAGAATAAAATGTGCTGGCGCTCATTCAGTGTGCAAACCCCAATGGGCAGGTGTTGCAGTGTAGAGCGGTGGTAACGGCGAATTTTGTCCAATTCAGCAGCCAGTCCTGACAGGCGTTCACTGTAACTTTCCAGCTGTTCTTCCAGCAGGTGAATCTCTCGGCCACGAAATGCGTTGCCACTGGAGAGCGGTTGAGGGCGCAGGAGTGCCGTGGCTTCTGCCGGACCGAGGATGCCGGAGAGGTTGTTTTCCAGAATGTTGCGCAGACGCAGCAGATCCAGAGGACGCAGTTTGTTGGTCATCGGCAGATCAAGCAGTTGCAGGGCTCGTTCAATTTCACGTTGGGCTGAGGTGGCGCCCAGACGGGTACTGAGCCTGAAGAGCAGATCTTCGATCGAGTCATTGTCCGGATTGAAATTGGACTGGGGGCGGGGCAGTGCGTTGAGGACGCAGGCAACCGCCATTTCTTCCTCTTCTGCCGAGGGCTTCACCAGCCAGGAGCCAAACACCAGCAGTAATATGTTAATGGTCAGAGAGATAATGGCCCACCAGTACCATTGATCGAGCAATGCCGGGGAGATCACCTCCAGCTGTGTGCTGAGCAGAGGTGCCAGAATGGCCAGGAACCAGATTGCCATGCCGCCACACAGACCCAGCAAAAAGCCGCTGCGGCTGGCTTTTTGCCAATAGAGTGTTGCCAGCAGGCCGGGTAAAAACTGCAAAAAGCCGATAAAGGTGATCAGGCCCAGTTGTGCCAGCGGGAAGCGGTTGCCGACAAAGAGGTATACCAGATAGCTGCCGATCATCACCAACAGGATCAAGCTGCGGCGCATCCATAACAGCCAGCTGTAAAAACGGTCGGTATCGGGAAGTTTGATAAGCGGGAGTAGTACGTGGTTTTGCAGCATGGACGCCAGCGCAACATTGGCGACGATGATAGCGCCACTGGATGCCGACAGTCCGCCGAGGAATGCTGCAATCACAAACCAGTCCTGTTGCAGTGCCTGTCCCAGTCGAATCAGCAAAAAGTCAGCGGGTTGGGCTACATCAAGCCTGACCGCACCCCAGAGTAACACCGGAAGACAGATGGCCATCAGCAGCAGTAGCAGCGGCATCACCCAGCTGGCCAGCCGTAGGCTGCGTTCGGAGGCGTTTTCACTGAACATCAAATGAAACATGTGGGGGGTGATAAAGGCTGCCGCAAAAAAAGCAAGTAGAAGAATTTGCCAGTTGTTACCTGATGGCAGAGCCTGCAGGCGTTGCAGCTGTTCCGGGTGGTCGCTGAGCCATTGAGTCAGCGCGGTTGGGCTCTCAAACAGTGAGAAAACAATGACTGCAGCCATCATCAGCAGCGCACTGATTTTGACGACAGACTCCAGTGCGATCGCAACCATCAGGCCATCATGGCGGCTGCGAATTGAGGGTTGGCGAGCACCGAACAGCATTGAAAATACCGAGATGATCAAGCAGAAAATGATTGCTACATGATGGCTGGATACGCGTTCATCAAAATGACTCAGGCTGTCGGAAAATGCCTGAATCTGAATAGCGATCAAGGGCATGCTGATGATCAGTACCAGCAGCGTAATAAAGCTGCCGGTTCGGGCACTCTGATAGCGGAAGGCAAACAGATCAGCCAGAGAGCTCAGTTGGTGGCTGCGGGCAATGCGCAGTATCGGTAGCAGGATCAATGGGGCCAGCACAAAGGTAGCAGTCGCACCTAAATAGGAGGCCAGAAAGGTGAACCCGGCTTCTGTAGCGATGCTGAAAGCACCGTAAAAGGTCCAGGCGCTGGCGTAAACAGCCAGAGACAGTACATGGGTGAGGGGGTGGCGAATGATCTGCGCCGGTATCCAGCCACGCTCTGTCGCGTAGGCGGTGGCAAACAGGAGTAGCAGGTAGCTGACACCGATCAACAGCAGTGCCGAGAGGTTCAGTGTCATAGTCGTTTGCCTGTGTGATTGAATAGGCCGGTCAGCAGAATGATGCTGGCCCAGAGTGCAAAGGGTAGCCAGACCGGGCCCTGGTACAGGGTTGCATGGACGATAGGCGGCAGAAGTATGACCCCCAGCAGAAGCAGAAGCAGAAGCAGAAGTACACGGTGCTGATGCATCTTAATCCTCCAGGTGAATGGCGGGCGTTCCGGGTATCTGCTCGACAGACCAATGGCGCACGGCCCATTGTAACAGGCTTTCAACGGTCAGGCTGAATGGCTCAGGTGGCAAGGGTTGTTGCAGAAAACGCAATGCCTTCAGCAGGGTTGGTATCACCGGACGGGACTCGATTGCCGGGGCCAGGTTCTGCTTGCTGAGCTTCTGTCCCGCGGGGTTCAAGGCCAGGGGCAGGTGTGCATAACTGGGTGTTGGCAGTGACAGGTGTTGCTGTAGTTGCAGCTGGGCAAAGGTTTCCTGAAGCAGATCTGCCCCACGGACAACATGCGTGACGCCCTGGGCCGCATCATCTGCTACTACTGCCAGTTGATAGGCAAACAACTGGTCCCTGCGGAAAATAATAAAGTCGCCCTGGTGTTCGGGTTGCAGCGATTGTTCGCCCAGAATCCGATCTGAAAAACGCAGTGTCTTGCGCATAAACCGCGCCCGGATGGCATGGGGCTGATCACTGGGTGGTGGATGCTGCCAGCAGCGGCCATCATAACAATGCAAGGCATGACGTTGTTTGAGTTGAGAGCGTGAACAGCTGCAGCGATAGGCCAGTTTGTCAGTCTGAAGCTGGCAGACCAGGCTGTTATAATAGTCATTACGCTGGCTTTGTTGAATAACCTCACCATCCCAGTGCAGGCCAAACTTGTCCAGTGTTCGGAGAATCGAGTCGGTGGCACCGGGCATTTCACGTGGAGGGTCGAGGTTCTCAATACGAAGCAGCCAGCGCCCCTGCTGCTGTTTCGCATCCAGATAACTTGCCAGGGCGGCCAGTAATGATCCGAAGTGCAGGGGGCCGGTCGGAGAAGGTGCGAAACGGCCCGTGTAGCTCAAAATGATACTGCCGATTAACCGCCGAGCTGTTTTTCCTTGATTTCAGCCAGGGTTTTGCAGTCGATGCAGAGCGTTGCGGTTGGACGTGCTTCCAGACGACGGATACCGATCTCGACACCACAGGCTTCGCAGTAGCCGTAGTCATCATCGTCGATACGATCCAGTGCTTCATCGATCTTGCGGATCAGTTTGCGCTCGCGATCACGGGTGCGCAGCTCCAGGCTGAACTCTTCTTCCTGGCTGGCACGATCTGTTGGATCGGCGAAATTGGTGGCCTCTTCCTTCAGGTGCGTGATGGTGCTGTCGACTTCTTCCATCAGTTCCTGTTTCCAGGCTAACAGTATCTCGCGGAAGTGCTCTTTCTGCGCATCGTTCATGTACTCCTCACCTTCGCTGGCCTGGTAGGGGGCCGGGTGAGTAATCTGAGATTCATTGTTCGCTGGCATGACGTCGCCTCACATCAGACTGAAAGTGAAAAACTCCGTTAAGTCAGATTTGCCCCTGTTCAAGGGCTGTTTCTCTGGTATTTCGCTTTCCGGAGATTTTAAAAGGCGCTGAAATTACCAGATGATGACTCAATACACCAGTGTTTGACATCAGTTTCTTCGTTCAATTCCGTTTGCTGAACGGGTAAACTGCGATACTTATTGTACAATTGTTTGTTTTTTCAGGGTGTAGAGCAGGATGGCATCGAACGATACAAAAAGCTCCCGGCGTGCTGCCAGTATTGAATCCTTTAAAGTCATGGATCTGTTAAAGCGTGCCAGAGAATTGGAAGCGGCAGGTTGTGATGTTGTGCACCTTGAGGTTGGTGAGCCTGATTTTGCCACCGCGGAGCCAGTGGCTGAGGCAGCTATACAGGCTGTGCGTGCCGGATTGACACAATATACTCCTGCCTCAGGCATACCTGAACTGCGTGAGCGGATCGCGGCTTTTTATGATCAGCGTTATGGTGTGCAGATCAGCCCCGAACAGGTATTGGTGACACCGGGGGCTTCCGGTGCGCTGTTGTTGGCCTTTGCCTCGTTAGTCGATGCCGGGCAGCGGATTATGACGAGTGATCCCGGTTACCCCTGTAACCGTCAGTTCCTGCATTTTCTGAATGCGTCTGCGCAGCTGGTGCCGACCGGTCCTGCTGAAAAATTTCAATTAACCAATGCACTGATTGCAGAGCACTGGCAGCCGGAAACCCGCGGTGTATTACTGGCATCACCGTCCAATCCTACCGGTACACTGGTGCCGGTAGATGAAATGCAGGCTATAGCACAGCGAGTGCGGCAGTTGGGTGGGCAGTTGATCGTCGATGAGCTCTACCATGGCCTGACCTATGGTGTGGATGCCATGACGGCCTTGCAGGTTGATCCGGAATGCTTTGTGGTAAACAGTTTTTCCAAGTATTTCGGTATGACAGGCTGGCGTCTGGGTTGGCTGGTGGCTCCGGAAGGTGCGATCAAGGTTATGGAGCGGATGGCGCAGAATCTGTTTATTTCACCGCCAACAGTTTCACAGTATGCGGCGTTGGCAGCCTTTACGCCCCAGAGTCTGGAAATTTTTGAAGCCCGCCGTGCCGCATTTGAAGGACGGCGAGATTTCCTGGTGCAAGGTCTGCGTGATCTGGGATTTGCGATTCCCGCCATGCCGGAAGGTGCGTTCTATGTGTATGCTGATGCTTCGCATCTGACGGATGACAGTTTTGCCTTTTGCTGGTCTTTACTGGAAGAAAATCATATCGCGGTGACGCCAGGTGCAGACTTTGGTCAGTTTAATGCGTCACGCTATGTGCGTTTTTCCTACACCACCAGGCTGGATCAGATCGAGAAAGCCTTGCAGCGTCTGGCGCAGCGGATCAGGGGATAAGGTAAAGACAGTTGTCTTGCTGTAGAAATTGGCAGGGTATCAGGCGCTCTCCCGGACAGGGGCCGGCAATACACTCGCCATCTTCAATACGAAACAGTGCGCCGTGCGTGGCGCACTGGATAAACTGCTTTTCATAATCCAGAAATTGGTCTGCTTGCCATTCCAGGCGAATGCCCCGGTGCGGGCAGCGGTTTTCATAGACGTAAAACTGGTGTTGGCGACGGACCACCAGCAGTGCTCGTCCTGCGGTTTCAAAGCCGCGCGCTTCACCCTCGTTCAGGGCATCGGTGTGACAAATCAGCTGCATGCTTATCCTGTTACTGGTTCAGCAGATTCTGAGCCCGTAACTGGGCCAGCAGTTGCTCGATGGCTTCATCATTCTCGGTATCAACCGGCAGTGTCAGCATCTGCTCTTCAGGTGTCAGAGGCTGGCCGGAGGTGAGCTGTTGGTGCATCACATCTATGTCTGCATCAGATGGGTCTTTTCCATCAGCCAGGCGTCGTGCCAGGCGGGCCTCGATCAGGTGCAGCTTGCAACTGCAACTGATGATGCGTACCGGAATACCCAGGCTTTCAGCCAGGGCAATGTAGTTGCTGCGAGTACGTTTGCGGATCAGGGTGGCATCAACCACTACTGTCTGTCCCGCTTTCAGCAGCATTTTTGCCAGGTCGGATGTGTGATGAAATGTACGCATATTCATATCGGCACCGTACAGCTCCAGATTTTCGCCCTGGCGGCTGAGTTCACGATGCAGGCGCTTGCGCTCACAATCCGAGCGCAGCCGGATGGCACCGATGGCTTCAACCAACTGGCTGCTCAGGTAACTTTTGCCGCTGCCTGAGACACCATGCATCAGATACAGCACGGGTGGATTACTGCGGCTGTATTGCTCAGTGAGCTGCAGATAGTGCCGGAAGGTGTCCCAGTCGGGCTGTTCGCCGATCAAGGCAACCTTGGCTCTGACCATGGAACGATAGGCTTTATAGAGATTCAGCAGCGGTACGCCACGATAGTCGCCTGTCAGTTCCAGATAATAGTTCAGACAGCGGTTAGCCCAGCGAGGCTGGTTGTTGGCTTCCAGATCCATGAGCAGGAATGCCAGATCTGAAAAAGTATCGATCCAGCGGAACTGCAGATTGAATTCGATACAGTCGAACAGACGCAGAGCGTTATGAAACAGGGTGATATTGCCCAGATGCAGGTCGCCATGGCATTCGCGTATGTGACCTTTACGCTTGCGGTTGCGCAGATTTTTTTCCAGTTCGCGAAAGCTGGCCGCTGTCCAGTTGAGCAGTCGGTGCAGACGAGAGGAGTCATCCAGATTGTCTATCTGGGTGGCACATACGCGGTAGTTATCGGCGATAAATTCCCACAGTGTATCCGGCTCACCCCAGGGGCTGTCCTGGGCCACAATCGGGATGCGTTGATGAAACTCGGCGATCTGCTCAGCCAGCATGTCGATCCAGCTGGCTTCAAACAGTTGCCGGTCCAGTTGGCGGTCCAGTCGTTGTTCCGGATCAAACTGCGCCATGCGGACTGCATACTCAAAAGGCGCAGATGCATCACCCAGTCGGGGTGCGTCTTCTGTGCCGCTGACCGGGACAACATCCAGATAGATGTCGGGTGCCAGGCGCTGATTCAGTCTCAGCTCTTCTTCGCAATAGGTACGTCGCTGATCCAGTGTGGTGAAGTCCAAAAAACCGAAATTTACCGGTTTTTTGAATTTATAGGCGAAATCACCGGTCAAAACGATCCATGAGATGGGCGTTTCGATCACTTCGATTGTCCCGCAAGGGTGCGGGAAATGCTCCGGATTCTGTAGAGTGCTGATCAGTTTATAAAACATTACTTTTCTGCTGTTGCACCAAGTTGACAGCGATTATACTTGCCCGATGCCAAAAAAGAGAGTCCAAAAAAGTCAGTCACGTCGACGTCAGCCACAAAAGCGTCGCTCGATTACAGGGTATTTACTGGGTCTGCTGTTAAAGCTGGGCCTGTTATTTGTCGTGTTTTGTGCGGTGCTGTTGATCTATGTCGACGGCCAGGTGCGTGAAAAATTCGAGGGGAAGCGCTGGGAGCTGCCCGCGAAGGTTTACGCACGTCCATTGGAAATGTATGCCGGACAAGGCCTGTCACCTGAACAGTTGAGACAGGAGCTGGGATTGCTGGGGTACCGTACGGTCAGTGCGGTGACCGGTCCGGGCAGCGTAGAGTTCGCCAGTGCGCGGGTGCGGGTCATGACGCGCGGCTTCGCCTTCCCCGACGAAGTTGAGCCTTCCCGGCGTCTGTTGATCGAGTTCGGCAATGGTCGTATTCAGCGTATCCACGATGAGCTGCAGCAGCAGGATGTCGCGCTGGTACGACTGGAACCAGCGCTGATCGGTGGTATTTATCCCCGCTCCAATGAAGATCGTGACCTGATCCGTTTACAGGATGCACCACCTTATCTCAAGGATGCCTTGCTGGTGGTGGAAGATCGTGAGTTTTACCAGCATCACGGTGTGTCGCCCAAGGGTATGTTGCGAGCAGCGGTGGTAAATGCACGGGCAGGGCGCTTTGTACAGGGTGGCAGCACACTGACACAGCAGTTGATTAAAAACTTCTACCTGACATCGGATCGTACACTGTCACGTAAATTGCTGGAGTTGCCCATGGCGCTGGCCATGGACTTCCGCTATGACAAGGATGAGATACTGGAAGCCTATTTGAATGAGGTCTATCTGGGACAATCCGGTATACGTGCCGTGCATGGCTTCGGGTTGGCCAGTCAGTTCTATTTCGGGCGTCCGGCATCTGAGCTGGAATTGCATCAGGTCGCCTTGCTGGTGGCTCTGGTTAAAGGACCGTCCTTCTATGATCCGCGTCGTAACCCGGAGCGGGCTCAGGCACGCCGTGATCTGGTTATCAATCTGTTGGCTGAACATGGCTATATCAGTGCGGCCGAGCGTGATGCGGCTGTGGCAGAGCCACTGGGGGTCCGTCAAAGCCGCCGGATGCACACGGGCAGCTACCCCGCCTATCTGGATCTGGTGAAGCGACAGTTGCTCAAGGAGTATCGTGACGAGGATCTCAGCACCGAAGGCTTGCTGATCTATACCTCGCTGGACCCTTTGGCACAATCACATGCGGATGCATCGATTTCGGATGTGCTCAATGAGTTGCAGAGTCGGCATGGTGAGCGTGCCGGTGAACTGCAGGGTGCCATGGTAGTCACCGATCCGCGTACCGGAGAAGTGCTGGCGCTGGTGGGCGGCAAAGAAACTCAGTTTGAAGGCTTTAACCGGGCGCTGGATGCACGCCGGGCTGTGGGTTCCCTGATTAAGCCTGCAATTTTTCTGGCGGCTATTGAGCAAGGGTATACGCTGGCCAGCATCGTCAGAGATGAGCCCGTCGAACTGCGGTTGCCAAATGGTGATATCTGGTCACCGCAAAATTTTGACCGTCAAAGTCACGGTGATGTGTTATTGATTACCGCGCTGGCGCGTTCCTTTAATCAGTCATCGGTCAATCTGGGGCTGGAAATCGGCTTGTCAAAAGTCATCGACGTGCTGCGTCGTCTGGGTGTTGAGCGTAACATTCAGGCGTTACCTTCATTGATGCTGGGTGCCCAGGAAATGACGCCGCTGGAAATAGCGGAGGTGTATCAAACCCTGGCGGCGGATGGATTCCGTATGCCGTTACGTTCGATCCGGATGGTGACGACAGCTGAGGGTGAAGAGCTGTCTCGTTACCCTTTCCAGTTGCGTCAGCAGGTTGCGGCTGAGCCTATTTATCTGATCCGTCATGCGATGCAGGAAGTCGGACGTAGTGGTACGGCGCGCAGTGCTTATCAGCAGTTGCCGTCCGAACTGAATTTTGCCGGCAAGACCGGAACCAGTAATGATCAGCGTGATAGCTGGTTCGCCGGTTTTACCGGGAATCGCCTGGCTGTTGTTTGGGTTGGTCGTGACGATAACCGGCCGTTGCCCTTTGCATCAACCGGGGGCGCACTACCGGTATGGACTGCGTTTATGCGTCAGGAGAAACCGGAGCCTTTGGTCTCGCGCCGCCCGGCCAGTATTACCACGCAGTGGATTGATGAGCGATCCGGACGTTTGTCTGACCCGATCTGTGAAGGTTCGCGGCAGTTGCCCTTTATTCAGGGCACTGAACCTGTTGCCAGTGTTGATTGTGGTCAGTTTTCTGTACGTCCGGGGCCGTCAGCCCCTGAAGAAACCGAATCAGGTGGCTGGTTCAGAAACTTGTTTCGCTAAGGAGTCTTGAATGAACAGTGGAAAATTGGGTGTTGCTCTGGCAGGAGGGTTGTTGCTGACAGGCTGCGCCACTTCAAACCCCTTTAGTAACATTCCGGTGGAAGATCGGTCCAGTGGTGCGGCTGCGGTTCAGCAGCCCGTGCAAACAGAGCCGTCGGGTGTCGTGGTAACACCTATGGATCCGGGTCTTGGCGTGCGCCCACTGGAGGTGGAGCCGATAGTGCGTGCACAGCGGGAGATTCTGCCGCCAGCGGATGAGGTCTGGCAGCCGTCTCCGGTTACGCCTACAGCTCCAGCTTCCTCCCCATCAGCACCGTCTCCTGCCGAGTCTCCAGCGAGTGTGGATAATGCTGCGGTGGTGGCATTGCTGGATACCGCCAAACAGGAAACGGCTCAGGGTGATCTGCGTGCGGCGCAGACGCGCCTTGAGCGGGCTCAGCGTATAGCGCCACGTGAACCAGAAGTCTATTACCAGTTGGCTGATGTGAAACGTCAGTTGGGACAGTTTATGGATGCAGAACAGGTTGCTCTACGGGGGATTGATGTAGCTTCCGGTCAGAATGCATCCTTGCGCCGCCTCTGGGCGCTGATCAGTCAGATCCGGACTGAAGCCGGAGATCTGGCGGGCGCTGATGATGCCCGCCAGCAAGCATCTCGTTACTGATTCGGCACGGGCCTGGACTGGAGCTGCTGGTCCAGGCTGGCGCTCAATAAAGGCAAGCTGAACGCCAGTAGCAGCATGAACCCGGCGCTGTGTCCCTGCGGCATTAGTAATGGCAAGGGGCTGAACAGCAGGGTGCCGCCTGCCAGCAGCAGGGTGCCTGCGGCCAGCAACAGCCGGGCTGTAACGGGTTTGATCAGCAGCAGGCTGAACAGCAGGGCGAGCAGCACCAGTATCGAAAGAGTATAGCTGTAGCTGATACCATAGTCGGTACGCCGGGTAAGCTCAAAGAACGCGATTAATCCCAGCAGCCAGCGTCCCCAGCCAGCCATCGACCAGTGCCAGCCTTTGGCCAGGGCAACGAACACTGTGGCAATAAAAGGCAGTGCCACATAGATGCTCAGGTTCTCGGTCATTTGCAGCAAGGTGCCGGTATGGCTGCCCGGATCGCGCAGCAGCAGCTGGCACAGCGCATAGCTGCTGATAAACAGGCAGCTCAGCGCAAAGACACGCACCCGGTAGTGGTGCGCTTCAACTGCCTGCTTATGCCGGTGCAGCAACCAGATTGCCGAGAACAGGCTGGTGCATAACAGGATCAGGCTTGTCAGACTTTCCAGCATACTCTGCTCTCTTAACTGAGTTGGGCAAACACCTGATCAGCTGCCGCAAGGGTGGCATCCAGATCGGCTTCAGTATGTGCGTTAGATAAAAAGCCCGCTTCAAATGCAGAGGGTGCCAGGTAGACGCCTTGCTCCAGCATGCCGTGGAAGAAGCGTCCAAAGCGCGCAGTATCACACGCTGTTGCCTCTGCAAATGAGGTGATGCTTTCTGCCGAAGTGAAGAACAAGCCGAACATCCCGCCTACGCAGGTGGTTGTGAAGGGGATGCCATGCTTGTCGGCCAGAGCCTGAAGACCGGCTGTCAGATATTCGGACTTGGCTGCCAGTTGTTCATGAATACCAGGCTCACACAAGGCATTCAGCATCGCCAGACCTGCGGCCATCGCCAGCGGATTACCGGACAGAGTGCCTGCCTGATATACCGGTCCCAGAGGGGCGATGTGAGACATGATCGCTTTTTTGCCGCCAAAGGCACCTACCGGCAAGCCGCCGCCGATTACCTTGCCCAGAGTGGTCAGGTCGGGTGTGACACCATAGTGTGCCTGAGCACCTCCCAGTGCCACACGAAAGCCGGTCATGACTTCATCAAAAATCAACACGCTGCCATACTGGTCGCAGATCTCACGTAAGCCTTCCAGAAAGCCGGGCACGGGCGGGATGCAGTTCATGTTACCGGCGACCGGTTCCACGATAATACAGGCCACCTGATCACCCACTTCTGCAAAGGCTTGTTTGACTGATTCAATGTCGTTGAACGTCAGGGTGATGGTGTGTGCTGCCAGCGCTTCAGGGACTCCCGGTGAATTTGGCTCACCGAGTGTCAGTGCCCCTGAGCCGGCCTTGACCAGCAGGGAGTCAGAATGACCGTGATAACAGCCTTCGAACTTGACGATTTTATCCCGGCCAGTGTAACCGCGTGCCAGGCGGATAGCGCTCATGGTCGCTTCAGTACCTGAGCTGACCATGCGTACCATTTCCATCGATGGCACCAGTTCGCAGACCTTGTCAGCCATGGTTGTTTCGATGGCAGTCGGTGCACCAAAGCCCAGACCGTTATCAAGGGTCTTGCGGACGGCTTCAATGACGGGCGGAAACGCATGTCCCAGAATCATGGGGCCCCAGGAGCCGATATAGTCGATGTAACGGCGATCATCTTCATCGAAGATATAGGCACCCTGGCCGCTTTTGAAAAATATCGGGGTGCCACCAACACCCTTGAATGCGCGTACCGGGGAGTTCACACCGCCTGGAATGTGTACCTGGGCTGCCTGAAAAAGTGATTCTGATCTGGACATGTCACCGATCCTTTATGGAATTAAAACAAAAGCGTTAAGAATAACTGTCATTTGCAAGAGTATACGTTAAACCAGTAGCAGCTTTAATGATGCAGGTCTGATCCTATTTGAAATCTAGCGTCTAGAGTGATAGTTATTGCAACACAGGGTGAGTATCATAGCATTTTTGTCGGCTTGGCGGTCAGCGGAAGATCTCTTCGCGGAACCGGGTAAATTGGAGGTTTAGGGTGATTAAAGCAGGTATTGTAGGTGGAACCGGCTATACAGGTGTTGAGCTGCTGCGGATTTTGTCAGCGCATCCGGGCGTTAAAGTCGAAGCGATTACATCCCGATCTGAAGACGGTATTCCCGTTGCAGATATGTTCCCGAGCCTGCGTGGTCATCTTGATCTGGCATTCAGCGTGCCCGATATCGAAACCCTGTCCAAGTGTGATGTCGTATTTTTTGCGACCCCGCATGGCGTTGCCATGAATATGACCCCTGAACTGCTGGCGCGTGGCGTTAAAGTTATCGATCTGGGTGCAGATTTCAGAATCAAGGATGTACCGCTGTGGGAGCAGTGGTATAACCATACGCACACCTGTCCTGATCTGGTTGAAAAAGCCGTCTATGGTTTGCCCGAGGTGAATCGTGCTGCCATTCGTGAAGCTCAACTGATCGGTTGTGCCGGTTGTTATCCAACAGCGGCTCAACTGGGCTTCCTGCCATTGCTGGAAAAACAACTGGTGGATACGCGGCGGCTGATTGCTGACTGTAAGTCCGGCGTGAGTGGTGCCGGTCGGGGAGCCAGTGTTGGTACGCTTCTGTGTGAGGCCAGTGAAAGTGTCAAAGCTTATGGTGTGCCAGGGCACCGCCATCTGCCAGAGATCCGTCAGGGGTTGACGGCTATGGCAGGTCGTCCGGTGGGACTGACGTTTGTGCCTCACCTGATGCCGATGATTCGGGGTATTCATACAACACTCTATTCTGTGTTGCGTGATCCGGTTGATCCGGGTTTGCAGGAGCTGTTCGAAGAGCGCTTTGCCAATGAGCCGTTTGTCGATGTGATGCCTGCTGGCAGCTGTCCTGAAACTCGCAGTGTGAAAGGTTCGAATTTCTGCCGCATCAGTGTACATCGTCCACAGGAAGATGACACGGTAGTGGTGCTTGCGGTGATTGATAACCTGGTGAAAGGAGCCGCGGGGCAGGCGATTCAGGTAATGAATATCATGTTTGAGCGTCCGGAAACTGAAGGTTTGCAGCAGGTTGCATTGATGCCTTGATGCACCTGCACGCTTTGAACATAATGGCATCAATAGTTGACCAAAATGCTTGGTTAAGGCAGAATGCCAGCCTGTTTCAAGAGTGAGTAAGTGATGTCACAGACAATGCATGATGTTGATCTTCGGTTCACCGCTTCTGCTGCTGCAAAGGTGAGGGCGCTGATGGATGAAGAGGAAAATGATAACCTGAAGTTGCGGGTCTATATTACCGGCGGTGGCTGTGCAGGCTTTTCCTATGGCTTCACCTTTGATGAACAGCAGGCAGAAGATGATACAGCGATTGTCACCGATGGTGTAACGTTGCTGGTCGATCCCATGAGCTTTCAGTATCTGGTCGGCGCTGAAGTTGACTATCAGGAAGGTCTTCATGGCGCGCAATTTAGTGTCAAAAACCCCAATGCTGCGACCACTTGTGGTTGTGGTTCTTCCTTCTCGATCTGATGTGATCCTTGTCGAGGTGGCATCTCCCGTCTGGCTCAGGCCAGGTAGATGCCACCCAGTATACGTTCCCCTCTGGCTCCCGTAACAGCCGCCAGATTTCCGCTCTGGTGGTTGATGGTACGATAGGCCAGCCAGGCAAAGGCACAAGCCTCGACCCAGTCCGGATGCAATCCCAGTACCGCTGTTGACTGAGTACCGAATCCGAGATGCTGCTCAAGGCGTTGCTTCAAGCTGTTGTTGTGACTGCCGCCGCCGCAGAGATACACCTCGGGTGAGATTAAATCATGTTGTTGAATTGCTATGGCTATGGAACGTGCCGTGAGCTCTGTCAGGGTTGCCTGAATATCCTCTGCTTGCATCTGAGGCTGGATGTGACGCTGCAGCCAGCGCTCGTTAAACAGCTCCCGGCCTGTGCTCTTGGGGTAGGGTGCGCTGAAAAATGGATCACTTAACCAGCGGTTCAGTAAACTATCGATGACCTTGCCGCTGGCCGCCCAGGCGCCATCCTTGTCATAAGGCAGGTCACGCTGTTGCTGTATCCAGGTATCGATCAGTACATTGCCGGGGCCTGTGTCATAGCCAATGACGGGTTTCTCCGGGTCTGCGGGCAGTAGTGTGATGTTCGCCATGCCGCCAATATTGATCAGAACACGATTGTGGTTCGGGCTGTGAAAACACTGATGGTGAAATGCAGGCACCAGAGGCGCGCCCTGGCCGCCTGCAGCCAGATCACGACGGCGAAAATCTGCTACGGTCGTGATGCCGGTCTGTTCGGCAATCACATTCGGATCGCCGACTTGCAGACTGTAGCCTTTGGTCGGGCGGTGGCGCAGGGTCTGACCATGACTGCCGATAGCACGTATTTGGGCGGGTTTGAGTTGGTGTCTGTGCAGTAACGCCAGGCAGGCGTCGGCAAACAGGCGCCCCAGCTCAGGGTCCAGTTCGGCAAGCTGCTCAATTTCATCCGTGCCGGATGTGTTGAGTGCCAGTATCTGTTGGCGCAGGGATGCAGGCAGAGGTGTGGATTGGCTGTCATGCAGTGTCAGCGAGCCCTGTTCAAAGGAAACCAGTACCGCATCAATCGAGTCCAGACTGGTGCCCGACATCAGGCCGATAAAATAATCTGCAGGTGGCATGTCCATATCCTCTGTTCAGGGCCAAGGTTATTCAGGTGAATGCTAACAGAAAGCGTGGTGAGCGGCAGTAACCTGTTTGTCTTTGTGCTGTCTCAAGCGTTAGAATGCGCGGTTCTGAATAATTTTTTTTCCGGACAGATGGATGATGAACAGACAACCTTTGATTGAAGATTTGAAAGCACGCGGCCTGATTGCACAAACTACAGATGAAGCAGCTTTGTCTGCTCATCTGAGTGAGCAGGTTGTAACGCTTTATTGTGGCTTCGATCCGACGGCAGACAGTTTGCATCTTGGCCATCTGGTGCCTTTGCTGATGTTAAAGCGCTTTCAGCAGTTCGGTCATCGACCGATTGCGCTGGTGGGTGGTGCGACCGGTATGATTGGTGACCCCAGCTTCAAGGCGCAGGAGCGACAGCTGAATTCTGCTGAAATCGTGCAACAGTGGAGTGAAAAACTTAAGCAGCAGATCAGTCAGTTTATTCGTTTTGATGACGAGACCGGGGCGTTGCTGGCAAACAACTATGACTGGACTGCCAGTGTAGATGTCCTGAGTTTTCTGCGGGATATCGGCAAGCACTTTACGGTCAACAAAATGATTGCCAAAGAGTCGGTAAAACAGCGCATTGAGCGTGAAGATTCGGGAATCTCCTTTACTGAGTTCACTTACCAGATTTTGCAGTCATATGATTACCAGGTGCTGAATCAGCGTTACGGTTGTACTTTGCAGATCGGAGGCTCGGATCAGTGGGGTAATATTACCAGTGGCATTGATCTGACCCGACGTATGAACGGTGCCCAGGTGCATGGCCTGACATTGCCGCTGATTACAAAATCCGATGGTACCAAGTTTGGTAAAACAGAAGGCGGTGCTGTCTGGTTGTCTCCGAACAAGACTTCACCTTATGCATTCTATCAGTTCTGGTTACAGACACCTGATGCTGATGTATATCGTTTTCTGAAGTTCTTTACTTTCCTGGACGTGTCGCAGATCGATGCGATTGAAGCTGAAGATAAAGCGGCAGAAGGACGTCCACAAGCGCAACGCATTCTGGCGGAAGAAGTGACGCGCCTGGTACATGGTGAGCAAGCGCTGGAAGCGGCGCGTCGCATTACTGAGGCATTGTTCTCTGGTGATTTGGGGGCGTTGAGTCAGGCTGACTTTGAGCAGTTGCAATTGGATGGCCTGCCAGCGACACAATTGCCGGACAATCTGACTGAGTTGCCGTTGACCAGTTTACTGGTTGATGCTGGTGTGGCGACTAATGGCAAGCAGGTAAAAGATGCGTTGCAGCGTAACGCGGTACAGATTAATGATCTGAGTTGTGGTGCTGAGCTGAACATGGCGACCGCTGAGCTCTTCTCTGTTGCCAATGCGCGCTATGAGCGATTCTTCCTGGTCAAGCTGGGCAAGAAAAAGCACCATCTGTTCTACCTGTAACGAACCTCTTAACAGGTCTTTGAAAATTATTTTCAAAGACCTGTTGACCTCCTCTGATGTCCTCTGTAATATTCGCGCCTCGCTTGGGACGTGATCGCAGAGAGTGACACGAAACAAGTCGGTTGATGACAATTCAAGCTGTTGATCTTAAATCATAAATAGTGGATATCTTCAACTGAGTGTGAAGCGGGTTTCAGGAAGTTGATTGCAAAATTCTGAAACAAAATGCTTGACACGGCGGTGCGACTCGGTAGAATACGCACCTCGCTTGAGACAACTCAAAACACCGGGTTGATCGGCACGCTCTTTA
>NZ_JMSZ01000039.1 GCF_000691225.1 Nitrincola lacisaponensis | reverse complement strand
CACGTTGACCACGGTAAAACTACCCTGACAGCTGCACTGACTCGTGTTTGTGCAGAAGTATACGGTGGTACAGCGGTAGCATTTGACGGTATCGACAATGCACCTGAAGAGCGTGAGCGTGGTATCACTATCTCTACCTCACACGTAGAGTATGAATCACCGACTCGCCACTATGCGCACGTAGACTGCCCAGGCCACGCTGACTATGTTAAAAACATGATCACCGGTGCGGCGCAGATGGACGGTGCGATTCTGGTGTGTTCAGCTGCTGACGGCCCCATGCCGCAGACACGTGAGCACATCCTGCTGTCTCGTCAGGTAGGTGTACCTTACATCGTTGTGTTCCTGAATAAAGCGGACATGGTTGACGATGAAGAGCTGATGGAGCTGGTTGAGATGGAAGTGCGTGAGCTTCTGGATCAGTACGACTTCCCAGGTGACGACACGCCAATCATCGTTGGTTCTGCGCTGATGGCGCTGAATGGCGAAGATGACAACGAGCTGGGCACTAGTGCTGTCAAGAAGCTGGTTGAAGCGCTGGACAGCTACATTCCTGAGCCAGAGCGTGCGATTGACAAGCCGTTCCTGATGCCAATCGAGGACGTATTCTCTATCTCTGGTCGTGGTACTGTAGTAACTGGCCGTGTAGAGCGTGGAATTGTCAAGGCGGGGGAAGAGATCAAGATAGTTGGTATTCTGAATCTTATAAACATATCCGAGCCCACGAGACTAAGGCGAATATCGTATGCCGTGTTCTGA
>NZ_JMSZ01000038.1 GCF_000691225.1 Nitrincola lacisaponensis | reverse complement strand
TCTGCCAACCTGATGAGTCTGGTGGTCAGTGGACCACAGTCTCTGGAGGAATTGCGTGAACTGGTGGAGATGCGCTTCAGCGACATTGCCAACTTTAACGCCACCGCATACCGGGATCTGGAACCCCTGTTTGAGCCTGGTCAGCTGCCACTGCAACTGGAGATCCAGACACTGCGTCAGCAGCGCTCCCTGTCTTTGCTCTTTCCGATCGATCCGATTCGGGAACAGTGGCGCAACAAACCCCTGTATTTCATTGCCAGCCTGATCGGATACGAGGGTGAAGGCAGTCTGTTCGCCTGGCTCAAAGATGCTGAACTGGCCACCGGACTGGCCGCCTTCACCGCCATCGATCTGCCGGAGCAAGCCGCTTTTCAGATTGAAATCGAACTGACAGAAGCCGGACTGCAGCAGATTGATGCCATTACCGAGCAGGTGTTTGCCTATATTCACTTACTCCAGGCGCAAGGACTGGACCCGGATCTCTATGAAGAGATCCGCGAACTGGCAACCCTGCAGTTCCAGTTCCGTGAGCCCCCACCAGCCATTCGTGAAGTGATGATGCTGGCACAACTGCAGCAACAATATCCGGTCGAAAACCTGCTCAATGCGCAGTATTTACTGGAAAACTATGATGCCGAGCAGATCCAGCACTACCTGCTACAACTGC
>NZ_JMSZ01000037.1 GCF_000691225.1 Nitrincola lacisaponensis | reverse complement strand
AATCAGTATTACAACGTGACCTACCGGACGGAGTATGTTTATTCTGACGAAGAGTTCAGCGCAATGGTTGCAGTTCGTTTAGCCCCAATAGATGCAGCATTTGCCAATGGCCAAATAACACAAGCACAGTATGATTTTCTTGTTTCAAGGGTTGTTGATGGTATACCAAGATCCGTCTGGGAAGACCATAATGGTGGTACCTGGCACCCAGATGCCGAGGGTAACTACAGCCGAGCCACACACCCCTGCTTTAATGGTGAAATTCAGGGCGATGATGTTGTCAGTTGCCAAGCTCTCTCTGTCAATGAACGTATGACCGCCGAAGCCCAAAAGCGCAAGGATCATGGTTGGGTACCGCATTTTGGTATTGGCTATCGCCTCACTGACACCAGCCGCATGTATCTGCGCTATACCGAAATGCTGCGTTACCCCAGCATGTTTGAAAGCACCATTGGTTTCTCTGCATCCCTGAACCCCTGGGGGGTGAAGCCCGAGCATGCGCGCAACTGGGAACTGGCCTATATCCAGGATTTAACCCCCTGGTTTCCCAAGGCAGAGTATGCCGATCTGAAACTGACCTACTACCACAATGATATCCGTGATGTGATTGAGCGGGATAATTATTTTAACTTCCGCAACATCGAACGTCAGCTTTTACGCGGTATCGAGCTGGACGGGCGTTATGACACTGGTGGTTTTTTCACCAGTCTGGGATTGAATTACAGCCTGGAGAACAAGGTTTGCGATGAGCATACGGCGGCTATTCTTTCTAATGGCAGGTGGAATATCCCGCATTACATACCTTCCTGCTTTAAATACGGCTATCCGAATGGCTACTTGCTGGCGCAGGCGGCACCGGACCTGTCGATCAACTGGACGCTGGGTGGCCGCTTTCTGAATCGTAAACTGGAATTGGGCAGTCGCTTTACTTGGCATAAGGCCTATAAAAACAGTGATCTGGAAAACTATACCCGTTATGCCGGACGGCTTGAGGATGGTAGCTACGGCTTTATCTATTTTGCCAATACACCCTTCAGTTGGGATGAAACCCTGTTGGTGGATGCCTATGCCCATTACAAGATCAACGACAACCTTTCTGTGGAGTTGGTGGGTACCAACCTGACTGATCTTTATTACGTGGATCCGACCACCCGCTCACCGGTAGCGGCCCCAGGTCGGACCCTGAAGCTGAGTTTGACGGGGCGTTTTTAACGGCCAGTTAACAGGGAGGATGGCTGGTAACAGCCATCAGCACACGGATGTGTTTCATGATGGAAAATCAATATATCAAGGAGCTATACCATGAAAAAACAAGTAATTGCATCTTCACTGCTGGTCGCAATGGCGGCATTTTCACTGGTCGGTCAAGCACAGGCGGCGGTTGTCGGTGGTTCCAGCAATACGAACCAGATTGTTGCCGGGGAATCTCAGGTTAATGGTGGGCCACATACGGCAGGTCTGGCTGGTATTGCAGCGGCTTCAATCAATATTAACCTGGCGGTCGATTTTGTGGGCTTGACTGGCTACTCCTCATTTGCCAATGACGTATATTCGCTGGGTGGCGGTGGCCATGGGGGTATGGGGGCGTTCAACTTTGCCCAGGTTGGCAGTGATGATGTTTGGTTTGGTGAGTGGTCTGAAAGTACCGACAACAGTACCCGTACTGTCTATTACTCTGGTGCTGATGCAGATACTTCTGTACCCAGCTCCGGCAGTGCAACTTACAACGTAGTTGGTATTAACAACTACGATGGCAATGTAAACAGCCTGCTGAATGGTACTCTTACCGCCAATTTTGGTACAAGCACTCTGACTGGAAGTATTTCCAACAGTAATGGATTAACCATCGATCTTGGTACAGCTAATATCAACACTGATGCGAGCATTTCTGGCGCTAATGCAACGGCAGTAGAGTTTGGAGTTACGATGGAGACCAACGGCGCTGTCTCCGGCCAATTCTACAATGGCCACTCCAGTCTGGCCGGCCTGGTTGATTTTGCCGGTACTCAGTATGACACAGCTTTCGGTGGTTCTCAGGACTGAGCTGATCTGACGCGCTCTAGTGTCCCTTGACCGGGTGGCGGACGCGCTGCCCGGTTTCTGCTTTTCTGGTGGAATCTTGCATGTTTAATCTACACATAACACGCTGGCAGGTGGGTGGTTTATGGACTGTCTTGTTGCTGTTGGCGATGCCTCTGGCTGCGCAGGATGCTGATGTGCAGCTGCGTTTGCAACAGAGTCTGGATCAGCAGGCTGAAACGCTGGAGCGGCGCTTACTGGCTGATGAAGACTATCAGCCTGCCGGGCAGCCACAGCTGATTATTGAAGGCCGCGCGTATCCTGTTGGGGATAATGTTGATGATCTCGGGCGAGCACTCTATGTGGCGCTACAGCAACGTCAGTGGTCTGCGGTGGTGTATTTTCTGCAGCGCTATGCCGCACTGGAGGATGCTGATCCGATGCTGTTGGCCTTCGCACAAGGCTCCCTGGCTCGGGTGCAGGGTGATTTACGCGGTGCCGAAGCATTTTTCCGACAATTGCTGCTTTTGCAACCGGGCTTCCTGCCAGGGCAGCTGGAGTTGGCGCGGGTGTTGTTCGAAAATCATAAGAACCCTGAAGCCTATCAATCATTTGAGCAGATTGCGGCACAGTTGGACCCGCTCGATGAGCGTCAGACGGGTGTACGCCGTACTGTACAGAATTTTTTGCAGGCGTTGGATCAGCGCCATGCCTGGCAAGGATCGGTGGCTTTTGGACCTATCTGGAATGACAACCTGAATCAGTCATCGGGTAGCCGTACCTGTCTGCTGGAGCTTAACGGTCAGTGTTATTACGAACGTAAAGTGCCGGATGCGCTGGCTGCGACCGGTGTGGATTATGAGTTTAGCCTGAATCGTCAGTTCAGCTTGTCAGGGCATCATGGCATGTATGTGCGTGCGCTCTGGTATGGGCAATCCTATGACGAAACGCGTGAGTATAATGAGAGTACGTTGAATCTGCAGTCAGGCTATCGTTATCAGGATCAGCGTCACCAGTTTCGACTGGCACCTGTCGTTGAATTGACCGCTCAGGGTGACAAAGTGCTGCATGATGCCTGGGGTGTGCATGCCGAATGGATGTATCACCTGAATCCCCGGCGTGTTTTTAAGCTGGAGGGTAGTTCACGGCAGTTGCGCTATCAGGATGACCGGTTTGATCGTTACAACGGCCCTTCTCATGCTGTACATGCGACGGTTTGGCAGGTGTTGCCCAATAACTGGACGGCATTTACCGGTCTGGACTGGCAGTACCGTGATGCGGAGGATGAAACCCTGGCGTATCAGCAACCGGGCTTGCGTCTGGGTATGGCTGGCGCTTTGAATCAGCATCTGCACACAACGTTATTGTTGTCGCATCGCGAGCGGCGGCATCAGGCATTTAGTGCTGTGCTGGGTGAAAGACGCAGTGATGATGAGCAGAGTGTAACACTGATACTGCGTGCACCAACATTGCAGGTTGCCGGTTTTGAACCCGTGCTAACGCTTCGCCACCGAAAAATTCGCAGCAATGTCGACTGGCTTTACAGCCATGACCGTAATCAGGTGAGCCTGAAGCTGGAACGACGCTTCTGACGCTAGTCGCCTGCCGGGTCCAGTGCCAGGCAGGCCTGTAAGGCCTTGACCATATACTTTTCGACAGATGAAACCGAGACACCCAGGCGTTCGGCAATGGCTTTGTAGCTCAGACCTTCGAGTTGGCGCAACAGCAGTGTCTGGCGCACTTTCTCCGGTAAGCGGTGCAACATGGCATCGATTTCGGTCAGTACCTGAATCATTTGCAACTGGTCTTCCGGGGATGAAGCCAGGTGTTCCGGCTGGTTTTTCAGGTAGGTCAGGTAGGCTTCTTCAATGCGTTGACGACGATAGAGGTCAATCACCAGCCCTTTGCTGACATGCGTCAGAAAGCGGCGTGCATCTTGCTGCTCTGGCAGTCGACCATTGGCCAGCAGGCGCAGGTAGGTGTCCTGAATCAGGTCTGCGGTGGTATGTGGACAGCCGATACGGCGTTGAATGAAACGTGACAGCCAGTCATGGTGGGCCACATAAAGCTCGCCAAGTACTTGGGTTTGCAGGGTTGAGTCGGCTGACATGAAACACACTCCTTGATAGCCTGATGGGCGTCTTTTATGCAAACGCCAATCATTATCATTTAAAGTGTAAGGAAGTGCAACCGCAATCTGACGGGTCAGCTACCGGATATTTTCAGTGGAGGGGTGTTCTCTGCATTCTTTTTCGTACATTGGTCACGCCAGCTGATTTTGATACACAAACGATTCAATCCTGACTCTTTGCTGGCAAGCAGGTCCAGGTTGAGCAGTCCTTCAGGTTTCAACTTGATTTTACCGCTGCCATCATCAAGTTTGATTGAGCCCTTTTCGAAGCCTTCAATCAGGGCACTGAGAATTCCACTGATCTGATCAGGTTCTTGTAACGATTCGTGATGGAAAGATCGCTTTTTACTCATATCCGGCCTCGTGTTGTGGCGTCAGTTTACAATCGGGTTGCCACGCTCTGCAGGTGCTGCGGCGTAAAGTATTTGGCTGCCGTATAGTCACTGCTGATGCCTACAACCCAGCCTTGCGGATAGAACAGGGTTGCAGCGGCCCCCTGGCCCACCAAGCCTTCTTGCCAGCGCGAAACCTGGTTCAAAGTGGCATCACATTCAAAATGTATCATATTCGCGCGAAAAGTGATGCGTTGTCCATGATGCAAGTTGCGATGTCCGTGTACCAGTGCATGGATGCCGGCCTGATGCAGATGTACTCGACTGTCGGGTGTTAGTGGCGGGTCCTGACGGCGATACTTGGTGCGCAGCATATTGCCCAGCGGACCAAAATAGAGCGGGAAGGCTTCGTCTTGACGTGCAGCCTGGAAGGCTGTGTTGAGTTGATCTGTCCCTTCCTGAACCAGGCGCTGTGCCATCTGATCATCACAGCCAGCATGCACAAACAGGAAGCTGCCGCGTTGGCAGAGCAGTTGCTGGCGTTGAATAAACCAGCGAAATTCGCCCTCTGGCTGAAGAAAAAGCTGCTGCCAGCGTTGCAGAGCGGCATAGACCTGTTGCAGGGTGAGGCTGGCATCCTCGGCGGCTTTGAAAAAACGCTGTTTGCGTGCATCCAGGCGTTGCAGTTCCAGTTCAATCTGGGCGGCAGTGAGATGGCTGGTTGCGGCTTCACGAAACCGGGCCGGCCAGTGTGCTGACGGCAGTAATCGTTCACGGCATTGAGACTCTGATGGCAGATTGTTCAGCTCTTGTGTTGTCAGTGGGTACTCACTCAGAAGTTCCACGCAGAAGGGCATGATTTTACTGCCCAGACGTAACAGAAAGTGACCATTACGTGCACAATCAGGACGCTCCAGTGTTTGTATTGCCAGTTGCAGCCGCAGATCATGGTTACCACTGAGCAGCGTCAGGGGAATATGCCAAGTCTCAATCAACTGATGGATCAGGCGTAACAACGGCAGGTTGGCAGGGCCTTTGTCCAGACAGTCACCACCAATAATGATTTCAAAGTCAGGTGCGGTGTCGACCGGTCTGAGATTTTCCGGCTCCGGCCCCTGCCGGGCGAACAGTCCGGTTGCGACCAGTGACGCTGACAGTGCTTCGGCGTCGGCGTGCAGATCGGTGATAAAAACCACCAGCCGCTCCGGCCACTGCCAGAGATCGGGATCAGCCAATTGACTAAGCTCGCTGGCGAGCGCTGGATCTGCTTCACCGTCCAGGCGCCAGCCATGGGGGTGATGGTCCAGCCAGAGACAGGTTTGCTCAGGCAACTGTGCGCTGAGCCATTCGCGTCCCCGATAGTCGGGTAAAGGGGGCGGGGTGGCTGACATCCGGTTAGTGCCTCAGCTCTGCCAGTGCATAGTCGGCCAGCCGGGCAGCCAGATCAATGCCGCTGCCGGTATGCGCACCTTTGAACCCGCCCAGTGCCGAGACTTCAAATACCACGGGGCCGGTGTCACTGAGTGCTACGTCTACAGTGGCGTAGTCGAGTCCGAAAGCGGCTTGTGCACGCTGGGCGATGTCCAGGGTTGCTGCATCCGGTTCACAAGGTGCGTAACGCCCGCCACTGTGAATGGTGGTGTTCCAGGATTTTTTGCCTGCGATTCGGGCATAGGCCCCTTGGTAGACACCCTGAATAAATACCAGTCCCATATCGGCTCCCTGCAGATCGATACGCTGTTGCAGATAGAGCAACGGGTGGCGGGTTTTATAGCGTACCAGTTCAGTTTCCAGTACTTTGTTGCCCTGATCGGCATGCAGGATTTGCATGCCACGGGCTTTGGTCGAAAACAATGGCTTCAGCACGGCGGATCCCCATTGCTGTATCTGCGCAATCGCGGTGTCGATAGACTCAGTGACCAGTGTCGGGGGCATGGGTATCTGATGATTATGCAGTGTCACAGTACAGGCCAGTCGATCCAGCAAGCGGATCAGTTGAGTGGCCGGGCTGAAAACACGCACGCCTGCCTGTTCGGCGACACGTAACATCTCCAGTCTCTCAATACTGACCGGACTATAGTCAGTACCCACTTTGCGCACAATGATACCGTCCAGCTCACAGAGGTTGTGCCCGTCAAACCAGAGTTTTCCACAGCTCAGATCCAGTGCTGTATGCGACAAGTCAGCAACCAGCCGAAAACCGGTGCGTTGCTCCAGTGCATCCGCGAGCACTTCTGTGGACCACTTACCGGGATTGCCAATAACGGCGATACGCGGCTCAGACATTCAGTATTTCCTTGAGGGGCAATGGATAGTCTTTGCTATCCTGATGTTTAATCAAGTGTTCCAGCAGATAAAAACCACGCTCAAACAGGGATTTGGCGTGACTTTCATCCAGAATAAAGCGTGTCGACGTGATCAGGCTGCGTGCTAAACCCAGGGTCATGCGCTGATTGAAGTACAGGTCCTTGTGTTGAGCGGCGAACTCGGCTGTTGTGTCGTAGAGCTGCGTAGACAGGGTGGCGATCATTTGCCGGGAATCCTGATCGAACAACGGAAGGCGCAGGCCGGAGACAATGAAGACCGAGACATCCTGCACATAGTCCATATAGCCGGAGCGGTGCAGATCTATAAAGCGCAGCTGATGTTTTTCCCTTTCATAGAGGATGTTGTCGAGATTAAAGTCACCATGAATATAAACGGCAAAGGGTGCTGTCAGTCGTTCATCCAGAGCCTCAGCCTGATTCAGAAGCTGATGCAAGGCCGGACGCTTGATCTCGCCAATCTGGGTGTTGGTAGCATCAAATCCGGGATGGATGTTCAGGACTGCTGGCAGGCGCTTGCGCAGTTGTTGAATATAATGCGCTGAGACTTTCTGTTTGCGACGCGTCGAGTGCCAGATGGTGGGCAGCATTTCACACATCAGCGCGATTGCCTGTTCCAGAGGCTGCTGGTCCTGAGCCAGAATGAGCTGTTCCAGGGTTTTGCCAGGCAAGTGCTCAATAATCAGCGCTCCCGAGCTGCCTTTATGGTGCTGTGACAGAATTTGTGGCGCGATACCGGGAATGATTTCGTTCCAGCGCTCCAGCCCCCGTCGCTCTTCCTGTACCTTACGGATCGCACCTTCTTTCAGCACCCCGATAAACTGATCATCATCCTGGGAGATGGCTGAAATGGCACTGCCGGAACGGGTTTCGGCAATGGTTTCCAGGGTCAGATTATCCCATTCACCATGCCCCATGCTGGATACCATGGCTTGCAGGGACAGGAATTGTTTCATGTTCATGGGCTGACCGAGCAGTACGGCCAGTAATGATTCACTGATGTTTAGCAGGGCTGAGCCCATGTCGAGAAGGTGTCGTGCCAGAAACAGGCTGCTGATCAGGGCTTCAGTTTGCTTGTGTTGCTTCAGTGCCTGAAGATGAGATGCACGGGTTTTTTTGTAAAAACGTGCCAGCTTGCGTTGTACCCGGCCTATTTCCAATGCTTTATGGGTATCGTTGGAGGCCAGTATGCCCTCAATCAGATGCAGTGCCTTGTCAATCTGGCGCAAGCGCTTGTCATAGCGGTGCTGCTGCAGCATCTTGCGATGCTTCAGGTGCTGCAGTTCGCGTGCGGCATCACGGCAGAGGCTGGTGATGCGCTCCAGCTCGTCGGCCATGTCACCGGCAGCCTTGAGCGATTGTGCATCAAAGCGCTCGGTGTCGCTGAAGGCTTTCAGGCAGCGAATATGGGTGCGCTGTTTGAGGTTATAGCTGTGTCCGCTGCGCTCGGTAATGGCGCGCGTCAGGGTGGCCGAGGGTGAATCCAGTAGCAGAATCAGATTCTGGAGTTGGGTTCGCACCTCTGCCAGCAGGAAGACTAGCTGCTGTTTGACCTCGTTGGGTAACGCCAGATGCATCTGATCGCTCGATTCCAGATTGACAAAGATTCAGGCTAATCATAGCTGATCAGGTGTCAGGCTTGCCACCTTGGCGGGACGACAGGATTTCCCAAGGTGGCACGAGGTTACTTGACGAAGAGTTGGCGTGGAAAGTTACACAGTGTTTCGACACCGCTGTCGGTAATCAGAATACTTTCGGTAATTTCGATCCCCCAGTCTTCTTGCCAGATACCCGGCATAAAATGGAAGGTCATGCCGGGTTTTAGCTCGGTTTCATCCGATGCACGCAGGCTGGAGGTTCGCTCACCCCAGTCCGGCGGGTAACTGACACCCACCGGGTAGCCGCAGCGGGCACCCTGTCGGTCAATGCCATACTTCTCCATGACCTTGTCCAGTGCACGGGCAATATCACCGGTGCGGTTACCGGGTTTGGCCTGTTCCAGACCTGCATCGATGGCTTCCAGCAAGGCTTTTTCAGCATTCAGAAAACGCTGGCTGGGTTTGCCCATATACAGGGTACGGGACATGGGGGCGTGATAGCGTTTATAGCAGCCGGAAATTTCGAAAAAAGTGCCTTCATTGGCCTTAAAGGGACGCTCATCCCAGGTGATGTGCGACGCGGATGCTTCTTTGCCGGAGGGCAGCAGGGGGACAATCGAAGGGTAGTCGCCACTGTAGCCGTCCACGCCCGCAATAGCGGTCTCGTAGATTTGAGACACCACAAAACTTTTGGGGACACCTACCCGTGCGACATCGAGAATACGCTGATGGATCTTGGAGGTGATCCGCCCGGCAATGCGCATGAACTCGATTTCCTTGGCCGATTTGATCGCCCGGCACCAGTTCACCAGATTGTGGCTGTCGACAAAGCGGGCTTCGGGCAGGGCGAGCCGCAGTGAGCGATGGGCGTCTGCTGTGTAATAGTAGTTGTCCATTTCGGTGGCAATGGTGGCACCACGCCAGCCTTTTTCGATAAAGATATTCTCTGCGATCCAGGTCATCGGGTGCTTTTCCAGATTCTGCACATACTCTTCCGGGTAGCTGATCAGATTCTGTTTTTTCATGAAGCAGCGCAGCAGTGCCGCATTCTCGTCCATGCGCCGTCCGAACCAGATTGGTTCTTCATGATCGACATGTACGATAACGCCTTGATGGACATAAAAGGACCAGCCGTCATAACCGGTCAGCCAGTTCATGTTGCCAGGATCAGTCGCAATCAGAATATCGACTTTGCGCAGACGCATCTCTCGGCGGACCTTATTGACCCGCTGGAGGTATTCTTTTTTGGTAAAGGCCAGTTTCACCCGGTCACCTCCTGTCACGTGCTCGATTGGATGGCTTGATGACGGCACGGATGCCGTTATATCGCAGGGGGGCTTTACTCCTGTTAATTTTTATTTCCTGAAACTACCAAGCATAAGCACCAATGTCGAGCAGTTCAAATGACGGCCTGCTGAATTTACGATTAAATCAGGTTTGGATGGCGACACTCTCTGCTTTGGATCAGGGCAGCTCGGCGGGTGGTCGCATGTAAGGCATGAGCCCGGTTAGTGAAAGCAGAAAGGCATGCAGATCGTCCAACTCATCAGGTGAGAGTTCCAGTGGCTGGATCAGTGGCGACAACTGTGCCAGTGGCAGATCGGGATCTTTATCGGGTAGCGGGGCATTCTGCCACCAGCCGATATTGTATAACGATAGCAGTAGTTCCAGATCAGCAGCAAAACCATTGTGCATGTAGGGTGCGGTGGCGCTGATACCTCGCAATGGCGGGGTACGAAAGGCTCCCATATCGTCGGATTTCTGGCTCACCCGATAGCGCCCCTGAAAGTTGCCAACCTGCTCAAATGATGTGCCTAAATGGTGGTACTGCTGATCACTCAGCAGTGCACCCTGGTGACAGTTCATGCAGCGGGCTTTGGTACGAAACAGGTGTAGCCCACGTATCTGGGCATCATTCAGTGCGTCATAGTCTCCCTGGAGAAAGCGGTCATAGGGTGTCCGGGTCATATTCACGCTGCGCATAAAGGTGGCAATCGCTTCAGCGATGCGATCGGCATTGATCTCTGTGTCACCGTATGCGGCTTCAAACAGGGGTGCATAGCCGGAAATGGATGCAATCTGCTGTACCGATTCATCCAGATCTCCTGCCATCTCAATAGGGTTTGTCCAGCTGGCAATGACCTGCTCCTCCAGGCTGGCGGCACGACCGTCCCAGAACACCTCATGCAGAAAAATGCTGTTGACGATGCTGGGGGCATTCATGTCGCCCTTCTGACGGTTATGGCCGATGGACACGCGTCGTCCATCGGCCCACCCCAGTTCTGGATCATGGCAGGAGGCACAGGCGATCTGGTGTGAAGCAGATAAACGCCGTTCAAAGAAAAGTTGCAGCCCCAGTCGAATGCGTTCGGCTGTGACATCTTGCCAGGCCGGCAAACTGCTTGGATCTGGCAGCGGCGCCAGTGCCGCTGCCTCAATACCCGGATCTGTTTCTGCGGCTGGCCAGGCATGTTGTGGTTGCCGGTACGCAGCAACAAGTGGATCACTGTCAGCTGAGCTGACGCCAAGTGACAGCAGTGTCCCGATGCAGATGAATGTGAGCCGTTGCAGCAACATTTCCCCTCCTAGAATCTGTAACCCAGCTCCAGCCAGTACTGGCGACCGACACCAAACAGCTGCAAGTTGGATTCGGCACTGATCACGTTCTCGTTATCGGTCACATTGACGATATCCAGACGCAGGTAGGGGGAGTTCCTGGATTCCAGCAGACGGAAATCGATACTCATGTCCCAGCGCAGCGTGCTGCCCTGTTTATGCACTTCGTATTGTCTCAAGCCAGTATCGGTATCTATGCCGATATTTCGCAGTGAGCGATAGCCATTGGTAAAGGCAAACGCATTGCGTAACTGAAGGCGGTCATCACCACTGCGGGTGATCAAATCCACATTGATACTGACAGGGGTAGCAAAATCATTGGCTGGCAGGTCGCGTTTGAGAATGCGCTTACCTTCAAACCAGACCTCGTCATCCGCACTGTTGCTGTTGGACAGATAGCCAGACGAGCTGTTGCCATAGGTGGTATCTGTTTGCTTGTCCATCCAGGACGCGGAGGTGTTGATGGCCCAGTAGGCACCCAGCCATTCAGCCGGGGTTGAGCGCCAGTAGAGGTCGACCTGATGGGTACGGCTGGAACCTGAGTTGTCAAACCAGTACATGTCAGTATCTGCATTATAACGGGTCCGTACCTGGCGCTCGCCCTTTCGTTCCACCAGCATCAGTCCGGCTTCACCTGACATCAGGGGGCCACTGATACCCAGATTCAGTTCATCATCATAAGGGGTGTCAAGATCCTGATAGAACCAGTCGCGACTCACATCAACGGACTGATATTCGGCAGTGGGTGACGTGCGTGAGCGTATCACAATCAGATCGCGTTCCAGCTCTCTGAGACGATAGGCCAGAAAGGATTTGCCGTAATAGCGGTTGGCACCAGCGGTAATACGGTAACGCTTGGCTGCATCCAGATAGATACCGGCACTTAAACGCGGTGCCAGATTGGTATTACCCAGCCAGTCATCACGCTCCAGACGCAGGCCTGTGCGCCAGAAAAAGCGCTGGTGATCGCCATTCAGTTCAGTAAACGCGGCGGCATTGAGGGTGTTAAACTTGATTTCTCCCGCCTGGTAGATCACTTCCCGTGCATGGTATTGATCCGCGGGCGACCAGGATCCCAGTCCACTTTGTGGCGGCAGAGGTTGCGTGAAGTCAAGCGTATATTCGTTGTAGGTAAAATCATTGAGGCGATTTTGACGGAAGTTGAGCCAGCGCAGTTCACCGCCATAATCAAAGGTGAGTGTGTCGTTCAGCGGGGTACTGAGTTTTAGGGTGGATGCCAGCGTACGCTGTTCGCTTTCCAGATCGCCATAGCCACCGATGAAACCGCCCTGATAGATGGTGGTGTATCGGTACTGATCCAGCACATCATGTTTAAAGTAACGCTCATCTGAGCTGATACCGGCGCTGACATTCAGGTCAAGTCGCGTATCGCCGAAGTGCTGGCCGTAATTGACGCTCAGATTCAACCCCTGGTGCCGACTGTCGAAGTCTGAATCCAGGAAGTTAATAAAGAAGGTATCCTGGTCATATTCACTGAAGGAGAGAGAAGCATTGAGCAGGTAATCCTGCTCCAGCATATCCAGGCGCAGTACGCCCGAGCGGGAGTAGGTATCCAGTGAACGTTCTTCACTGGGTTTGAAAATACGACCTGTCTGGGCAAAATGTTCGAAATCTATATCCACCACCTGTTTTTGCCAGATGCGTGAAGTTTGTTCATCCAGCCCGGCAAAAATGCCGATATCCCCGATGCGCGTGGCACCCTGAAGGCTCATCTGATCCTTGCGGAAGTTGGGCTGAAAGTCACCTGGGACACCCGTAACTGCCTGGGCAGCACCATCACCAAACTCACCCAGTTGTGCCGGATCGATATGAAAGTTGGTCCAGCTGTCACGGGTACGCCGGTGGCTAATCTGGAAGAAGCTCTCGCCGTCATAGGACTTGGTTTCAGCCTTGATCACTCCGCCGCTGAAGCCACCTTCACTGGCCGAGGCGTTGACATCAATGACTTCGACCTGGCTGAGAAAGTCGGTATTGAGAAAAATACCCTGTGAATGTCCGGCGACACTGGTGTAGTTACTGGGGTTTTCACGCTGTGCCGGGTCCATCAGATTGTCGATAGACGCACCGTCCAGCATCAGCTTGTTCTGATACGGGGCAGCACCACGAATGGAAAGCTCCGCTGGTTTGATATCACCCTGTTGCAGGCTGGAGCTGCTCTTGTCAGCCACTCGGACCGACGGAATAATGCTCAGGGTTTCGGCCAGATCACCCCGCACCGCGTTACGCATTTCGCCGCTTTCAATGGCAGCATAACCATAACCGGCAGCGGCTCCTTCAACCTGCATCAGTGGCAGGGCGGTGGCCTGATCATCATTGTCACTGGCTTGACTGCGAATCAGAAAACCACCATTGGCCAGATGTTCGACTTGCAGTCCGGTACCAGACAGTAACTGGCTGAGCCCTTGCATCACGGTGTATTGGCCTGACAGCCCCTGGCTGGAAAGCCCGTCCACCAGATCTGGTGAGTAGGACAACAATATGCCGGTTTGCTGTCCGAGCGCGTTGAGTGCCTGACTCAGCTCACCCGCTGCAATATTCAGCTGAAGCGGGGTGCTGACAGGATTGACGGATTCCGCCAGTGCGTGGAAGGTAGTGCAGAGTCCCAGTGTGCTGATCAGCAACAATCCGGGTAAAGGCTTTAACCTGCTAGGGTTGAGTGACATAAATACATCCTCAATAAAACGTCATTTACCTACCTTGACGGTTAAGAATGAAAATCAGTCCAGTTTTTTTGTTGTTTTCGATGAAAGTGGGGAGAAGACTAGCAAGTGCTTGTTATGACCTCAGCTATCGCTGGATGGCTCCAATCTCACATCTGGTGTGCTAAATGGTCTGGATCCACACTTAGCTCTAGGATTAATTCGCATAAAAAGTCAATATTCCTATTCATTCTATACTATTGAGAATAGTTAGCATTAGCCTTTGCATTTCTGTGTTTTTCTGCTAGCATCGGAGTCCTTAGTCAGGCTGTCTTTGGTGTGGATCAATTACCCCACATATTCATCGCTTTCTGATTATGTTCTGAGCGGTGTTTCTAATGTTTGTATGAAATTAAATAAAAGGAATTAAATATGAATACTAATTTGATTAAATTTATTAGTGACGAACACGGGGAGTTTACTCTAGACTCTAAGTGCGTGCGTAATATTTCTCTAGAATCAGACAAAGATGGCATTTTATCTATCATTTTTAATATTGAAGATAGTAATGCTTGCGCAAAAGAGCTATACGAAAAGATTCTCTCAAACGAAGGTTATAATTTATCCATACTCTATGGTGAAAATATAATAGTGCCTCCCACTCTATTATCCAACGAAATTGATCCTACTGCTGGACTCCAAATAAATTTCAAAGATCCAAAACTTGCATCTGAGATTTATAATACTCTGAGCGAAAGCGCCTTATCGAAAGGAAGTTCTGCACCTGTGGTGCAATCATACTTTATCCAATATGCATGGGCTCCTCCTCTTGTGTGGGGGCCTTGGGTCGAAGTGGCTTCAATTATCGGTAGTCGAGCTTACGCTGTGACATATTTCAATGAATCACAAACTCAGTCAACTTTTGATGTTGAAATTGAATATGCAACAGCAGCTGGTATGGAATTTTATCATGGAATAGGACCTGGCACTGCACTGATTTTGACTCTCGATGAGGCTGCTGGAACCGACAGGGCAAGGTTTCGTAGTCACTCAGTAGGGATGCTTATTCGTGTTATGAGCCCAGGTCCAAGCTGGCGTTAGTTGCAGTTTTATCCACTTTCATTTGCCGAATAAGTAATCGACATGTAGGCCATCGGATCTGGTAATAGAGCATTGTTGTTATCCGGGAGAGTTGAGTGCTTGGCTTAGGTCTCTCAGTACATTATTTAGTTGACTTAGATTAATTATAATTCCCCTGGCTGTCAGGGCGCAGTGAGATCCAGTAGCGTGAGCGCTGTTCCAGAGTGATGGGCAGGCTGTGGCTGAGGCTCTGGAGCACGCGTTGTGTATCCTCAATCGGGTAGCTGCCGGACACACGCAGGCTGCTCAGTGCCGGATCGATCCGAATCACACCATGATGATAGCGATCCAGTTCCCGAATGAACGCGGGCAGTGGCTGGTTATCTGCAATTAACATCCCTTGCCGCCAGGCGGTGTCGGCTGCCACTAATGGCCGTTGTAGCAGCAGCTCACTGTTTGAGAAGCGTAAGACTTCGCCAGTCGTGATCAGATGAGGCTCAGAGACTGGACCTTGCATCAGCATGACTTGCCCGGCCACTACGGCGACTTCGGTACTGTGATCTTGCTGATGTACATTAAATGCGGTGCCCAGGGGGGTGAGCACACCCTGGGCGGTCGTGACTTGCATAGCTCGTCTTGTCTCGGTGCCGGTGTATACAAACACTTCACCCTGTAGCAGATGCAACTCGGTTAACTCTGCTGTATAGCGCAGTCGCACGGCGCTACGGCTGTTGAGGGTCAGCATGCCTCCATCCGGCAGGGTGATATCCAGCTGCTCACCTATGCCTGTATGGTGCTGATCCTGGCCTGGATTCAGAAGTGCAGGCTGGCTGACGGACCAGCCTGCACCGACACCGATACAGAGCAGGCTGAGCATTTTTAATGTGCGTCGGCGGCCGTATTTGGACTGGCGCAGTGTCTGATGTGCGAGCTGGCGTTGTGAATCCGACAGACCGGAGAGCTGTTGCTGTGTGGCTTCAATCTGTCTCCAGGCGCGCTCATGGTCTGGATGTTGTGCACGCCAGCGACGAATACGTTCCCAGCTGTCAGGTTCTGCCTGCATCTGCCAATCCAGCAGGAGGGCTACTGCATCACGTGCAACGCTTTCAGGAATCGTGTGTGGAGGTGGTTGAGTCATTATTCGCCTGTCAGATCCGGGAAATAACAGCGGCTGGTGGCGCGAATCAGGTGGCGCTTGACGCTACTGATGGAAATATTCAGGGTCTGGGCAATCTCGGCATAGGTCATGCCATCCAGTTGGGCATGCAGAAAAGTCCGACGTGTCAGATCGGGAAGTCCCTCCAGCCGTCGATCAATTTCCAGTAGCAATTCCAGTAATTGGTGCTGTGTTTCAGGGGATGGTGCTTCGGCCTCAGGCAACTGCAAGAGCGCATCAAGGTAAGCCTGTTCTATCCGTTCACGTCGCCAATGGTCGATCAGTACGCGCTTTGCGACGGTCATCAGATAGGCGCGAGGCTCCTGTGCTTCCTGCCACTCGTCACGTTTCAGCAAACGTATAAAGGTGTCCTGGAGCAGATCGGCGGCGCGTTGGCTGCAGCCCAGACGCTTGCACAGCCAGCCCAGCAGCCATTGCCGGTTCTGGCTGTAAAGCAAGCCCAGAGCATCGCGAGCCTGAGGTTCCTTCAGCATCATGGTGTCGTCGGGTTATCCACACTGCTCAGAACAGTATCCAGAAGTTCGCTGGCTGTCTGCCACTGGTCGGCAAAGTCTGCAGGGTATACAGACGATGGCTGCAAATGGCTGAATACTGCGACATGAGGTGCGATGGCTTCCGGTTGAGTTTGCCAGTTGACCGGTAATTCAAAGACGCTGGCGGCATAACGCTGGGCATTTTCCGGACGACTCAACCAGATAGCCAGTTGGTCGGCAGCAGCTGCATTTGCGCCCTGTTGGGTGACGGCAATGCCGGAGATATTGGTTTGTACAGGTGTATCGGGGTCCTGCCAGCCGAATGTCAGACTGTTCAACAGCTCTGGATCCTGATGTGCCAGCATGGCCAGATAGTAATGGTTGATCAGGGCGACATCGCAGTGACCTTCCATGAGTGCTGCAATCTGTGCCCGATCACCTCCGGCAATGGTTGCCCGCTGAGGGTAGATGGCAGCCGCCCACTCCTGCGCCGTGCTTTCACTGTCAGTTGCGATTAACCAACCGAGAAAGCTGCGGTTATAGATATGCATACCTTCACGTACACAGACTCGGCCCTGCTCTGCCAGCGGGATCAGGTCCGCCGGTCCGGTGGGTGCAAACTGCGCGTCTTTCCAGAGTGCTGCACGTGCTCTGACACCCAGTCCAAGCCATAGATCATTCCTGGCTTTAAAGCCTTCGGGAATTTGCTCCAGTGCGGCATGTGGCAGGGGACGGAGAATATTGGCATCGGCCAGAATCTGGAAGCGCATGGCATCTACCAATATCAGCAGATCGGCTTCCGCCGTGTCGGGCGACTGATGGTAATGTGCCAGCAAGCTATCGCCGGGATAGACTTTCAGTTGTGTTTCAATGCCGGTTTCGGCAGTGAAACCATCCAGCAAGGGTTGTACGACCTGTTCGGGGCGGTAGCTGTATACAATGACCTGCGCGACGCTTTCAGTGAGTTCAGTGGCCTCCTGTGCATCGAGGTCTGCAATCATTTCATCCGATGAAGGTGCTGGCGCAGAGCTGGATTCTACTGTCGCTTCAGTTTCAGCTGCGGGTGACTCGCTGGAGGGGTTACAGCCCATCATCAGGCATGCCGTCAGGATCAGTAGTCCCAGACGGGTGGTTAATGTTTTAATCGGTTCTGTTGTGTTAATTGCCGGAACACCGCTCTGCAAGCGCATCCTTCAACTCCTTCATCGTTAGAGATCAAGTCAGTCACGGGCTGGCTTAAGGCTGGCTGGTGCGATAGGTTAAGGCGTCAAAGCTTAGCGATGCTTTTATGTAAATGCAAATGATTTAGTTTTGTGTTTGATTGAGCGGCGAGGGGATAATACTGGCATCGAAGCTTTCCCGCTCAAAGAGGGTATAGGCCGGTGATCGGATGCTGGCACTTCCATCCTCGCACAGGTATATCGACGTAATCACGTCCTGCTGTCGTGTGACCAGCCCCGCCATAAATACAGGGTAGTTTGGTTCATCAGGCACGTAGTGGGTCCGGAACATAGTGTCAAAGATAAAGTATTCCGTCTCTTTGTCATTGAAGCGTATATGGCTGGCGCCGCCGCCAGAGTAAGCTGTACTGGCAAAATAAAACAGCCCCTCCGGTGAGGCGTCTATTGCTGGGTAGACCCACTCGATGCTGTCGGGTGTGCCGACGCGATATTGTACATGGTTCTGTATTTCATCCTGTGGATGAGATGCGCAGAGCGCGATCTGTTGCTCTCCCAGGGAGCACTCGAAAATCAGCGCCTCATCACCTGTGCACAGCGATTGTGATTCATCCGCTGAAACTAGCAGAGGTATGAAGATGCATAACAGGAAGGTGATGTGCTGTCTTTTGATCATTTTCTTTTTGTAGAGTGGGAATTCTTTGTGATAAAGCCAGTCCTGCAGTATGTCACAGCGCAGCATTAGAGCATCAAAAAAATAATTGTGCCTTGTAAATACATTAATGGGTTGTATATATGAGTAAACAGGCTTTTTATTTTGCATAAAGCTTGCCTCTGAATCCATTGGTAGTGGTCGATTCCACAGTTAAATTTTTTAGTTCGCGTGGATGAAAAGACCAGTTGTTTCGTAACTAATATTTAGAGGTTTATTTGATAAAAATTATTAATATAGCCAACGGTAAAATACTACAAAAACACAAACTAAAAACCCGAAAAAAAACCAGGCTCTGGCGATGAATCGATCAATGGGCTTGACGTAGGGGTAGATTAAAGCAGTATTCAGAAGAAAACCACTCCCTTTAAATTCTTCTTTCTTTAAGCGTTTCTTAATTTTTATCTGCGATGCAGATAAAATATCACTGTATCCAAATAAGGTTAGTAGATGTAGAGCGGGTGGGTTCTTTCCATCTCGCTTAATTGAAAAATGTATTCGTAGAATTGAACAAAAAAGTGCTATCATGAAAATAGTGCCAAAGCCTGCTGCTACCAATCCAAAGTAGAGCATAAATTCTTCTGTTATATAATTTCTGCTGAAGTCAGTGAAATGCAAAAAAAATTCTTTCATAAATATATAAGTGTTCTAAGAGTATTTTGATGATTCCGATAGCTTTTAGTGGTGGGCATCATATAGCAATGAACCTAAAAACTCTCCGCCACGCCCACCTTCTACTGAGGCAGCATAACCTGCACCGGCAGCCACAACGACAATGCAGCCCAACAAGGCCCAACCGATAGGGCCAGCAAAAGCTGCAGTTGCAAGCTTGAATGTTGTTGCACCAACCATGCTTCCGGCAATTGCACCGACGGCAAACCCACCTATCTGCCGAAAACTTTCACGATGCCAATCGCCATCGGCTTGACTGACGCTCTTTACCTTACCAGCCCGGATCGTTGCATCTGCAGCCAATGCCAAAGGTGTTGCCCCTTTCGCCATAAATTGTGTGAATCGTTTTAGTGTATGCGCCTGAAAAAGATCGGCCACCAACAGGCGAGGATCTATTTTGCCCCCCCGGCTTCTTAATGCCAGGGTAATACCCCGCTGCGAATTGTTGATTGCACTACCACGATTTCTAGCACGCAGGGCCGCAGGAGCCAACTGCTGCATTGCTGTTCGATATTCAGTAATCAAAATATCATACGCACGTATTGCATTACGCTGTGCTTCAGCGGCACGTGCACCGGCACCGGGCATGCCTGGTGCAGCAGGAGATTGAATGGCCAGAAGGGCATTTTCGTAACGCACCAGAGCCTGGTGAAAACCGGACAGCTGTTGAGACTTGATTTGAAAGGCTGGGCCTGTTGCTCCAACCAGGCTCAAGGCAGCGGAAAGCTGTTCTTCAGACAAGTACGCTTCCCAGAATGCGGCTTCCTGATGTAGAGCTTCTCCTTCCTGCACTGTTGCTTTGATTAACCAGTCTCGCTCCTGACTGGATAAATGATTCAATACAGAGACAATAGATGGCGCGTAAGGGTTGTTAAAATCCAGTGTGTACACCTGCCCTTTGGACAAACGTCCCGTAGTCCCGAGCTTATTGAGTCTCTTGAAGTCTTCGAGCTGTGCTTCAGTTCCATCGATCAGATCAGAAGCGTGGCAGGCATGAGTAGAAAAATAGATAGCCGTCATATTGTTACATCCCTTTAACTTAGTATTCTTCCGTAAAAAGTTGCTTACCTTGATCAGGTCAGACGCTTATATTCTAGATTACGATATTTTTGCATGAATGCAAAGTTGGCTGAAAAAGGGCCTGATTTCAGGCATATAGAGTGGCGTGTAGATTCAACGCAGTGCTTGTCAGTACCTGAATCAGGCTCAGCCCAACGCTTGCCAGATAAGTTGAATGGCCAGCAGTGTCAGCAGCCAGTTGAAGATAATCGTGAAATGACGGTTACTGATTCTGCGTAACAGGTGCAGGCCTGCCCAGGTGCCCAGGGCACCGCTGAGAATCATCAGTAACATCAACCCCAGCCAGTCTTTGAATACAAAACCGGCAGCACCGAAGACGGCTGCTTTAGGCAGGTGCTGAAGGCTCATACAGGCGGCAAAATTCGCAACCGTACGAAAGCGGTCACCCTCATGCTGCTGTTTGACGAAGGCCGCGACCAAGGGGCCTGTTGCCCCGGCAAACATGCTGATAAAGGTGGTGATGCTGGCGGCTACAAAGGTACCTGCACGCCCCAGACCCATGGGCGGAATTTTGGGTCCCCAGCAGAGGAAGATAATAAAACCGGCAATGGTCAGTTGCAGGGTGCTGGTGGGCAGTTGTACCAGAAACAGACTGGCCAGCCAGGCACCGATGACTGCGCCGGGGGCAAAGGCGGCGAGCAAGCGCCAGTCGACATGGTGCAGGGTCATAATGACGCGGTTCAGGTTAGAGCCCAGTTGCACCATGCCGTGTACGGGGATAACCGCAGCGGGGGGCATGACAATCGCCATAATCGCCAGCAGCAGTATGCCGCCGCCAACACCGATGCTGGCCGTGATTGCGGAAGTGGCTGCAGCGGCCAGAATCAGCAGTGTGGATGCCAGCAGGCTGAGTTGTTCTGGCAGCAGCCATTCCATTACAGGCTCTCCAGCTTGGCAAAACCCACCACCAGCCATTTGCTGCCGGCATCGTCAAAGTTGATCTCTACGCGTGCTTTGGGGCCGCTGCCTTCGAGGTTGATTACCAGACCTTCACCAAATTTCGGGTGTCTGACGCGCTGTCCAAGGTAAACCTGAGTGTCATCCGCCGATCCAGTCTCGTAATTGGGTTGCGCAAACAGGCGGCTGTTCTGGTTCTGATAGCCACTGCTGTAAGGGCGTCTGACCGTCGAGTTCAGGCGGACTTCTTCAATCAGGGTTTCGGGTATCTCGCGAATAAAGCGAGAGGGGCGGTTAATTTTTTCCTGTCCATGCAGGCGACGGGATTCCGCCAGGGTGAAATAGAGTTTTTGCATGGCCCGGGTGATACCGACATAGCAAAGTCGTCGCTCTTCCTCCAGACGTCCCGGCTCTTCAGCAGACATGCTGTGCGGAAACAACCCTTCTTCCATGCCGGTCATGAACACCAGCGGGAACTCAAGCCCTTTGGCTGAATGGAGAGTCATCAACTGTACACTGTCGGTATGACTGTCTGCCTGAGCTTCGCCCGCATCCAGAGCAGCCTGATCGAGAAACGCGGCGAGCAGGCTGGTGTTTTCATCCGCATTCTCACGCTCCCATTGGCTGGCAAATTGACGTGTTGCAGTGACCAGCTCTTCAAGGTTTTCGATACGGGACTGTCCCTTTTCACCCTTTTCTTTCTCATGGTGCTCAATCAGGCCTGATGCCTTGATCACCAGGTCTGTCTGTTCATGCAGACTGAGCGCGTCTGCGTCAGTGCCCATCTGGTTGATCAGATTGAGAAAGCCCTGCAACGCATTGCTGGCACGTGCGGGCAGTTGTTTCAATTCTGTAATCTCATTGGCGGCACGCCACATGGAGATTCCTTCATGACGTGCCCGTTCGCGAATCAGCTCCAGGGTTCGGGTACCGATACCCCGCGTAGGTACATTGATGATGCGTTCCATGGCGGTGTCATCGTCACGATTGGCCAGCAGGCGCAGGTAGGCCAGCGCATTTTTGATTTCCAGACGATCATAAAAACGTTGTCCGCCGTAGATGCGATAGGGTACACCGGAACGGATCAGCGCTTCTTCGAGGACACGTGACTGGGCATTGGAGCGGTACAGAATGGCACTCTCATCACGCCGGTTACCCTGTTCAATCCACTGGCTGATCTGGTCCACGATAAAACGTGCTTCATCCTGTTCATTGAAGGCGCTGTAGAGGGAGACGGGCTCGCCCTCCCGGCCATCTGTCCAGAGTTGTTTGCCCAGGCGATCAGTATTGTGTTGGATGACCGCATTGGCGGTTTTCAGAATCGACTGGGTTGAGCGATAGTTTTGCTCCAGTCGTACCGTTTCGGTACCAGGAAAGTGGTCTCCCAGCGACTGGATATTTTCGATACGTGCACCACGCCAGCCATAGATGGACTGGTCATCATCGCCAACGGCCATGAGCTTTTGCTCTCCCTGGCAGAGCAAGCGTAACCAGGCATACTGAATCGCGTTGGTATCCTGAAACTCATCTACCAGCACATAACGGAAGCGCTCACGGTAGTGCTGCAACAGTGCCGGTGCCCGGTCACGGAGCAGTTCCAGTGAGCGTAGCAGCAGCTCGCCGAAGTCGATCATGCCGCCTCGCTCGCAGGCTTCTTCATACGCCTGATACAGATCGACCATAGTGCGTTGATAGGGATCAGCGCTGCGCTCCAGGTGCTTGCTGCGCAAACCTTCATCTTTCTGGGCGTTGATGAACCACTGGATCTGGCGTGGAGGCCATCGGGTATCATCCAGGTTGTGTTCCTTGCACAGCCGTTTGATCAAACGTAGCTGATCATCACTGTCCATGATCTGGAAGTTGTCCTGCAAGCCGGCATCTTTCCAGTGCGCTCGCAGCAGTCGATGTGCCAGACCATGAAAGGTACCCACCCACATGCCCTGCGTGCTGATACCCAGCAGCTGCTCAATACGCCCACGCATCTCACGGGCAGCCTTGTTGGTAAAGGTGACAGCCAGAATGGAGTAGGGGGATAAGCCTTCTGTTTCGATCAGCCAGGCAATACGGTGTACCAGTACACGTGTTTTGCCTGAACCTGCGCCAGCCAGTACCAGCAGGTTTTGTAATGGGGCGGTCACTGAACGGCGCTGTGCATCGTTCAGTGAGTCCAGTAGGTGAGTAACGTCCATCAGTGCTCTATATCATCTCATCAAAGGGTCAGCGCAGGGCTGCGGGGTGGTGTATGCGTGACAACAGGATCTGCTTGTACTGATTCGGATCTTTCAGCTTCATCTCGCCACCCTGACGGGAGGCCTGTGCAATACCCAGCCAGGGAATCAGGCGTGATAACCAGAAGCGCATGGCCGCGGTACGTGTCAACACCGGCCAGGCTTTGGCCTCGTCACGGGTAAACGGACGTATCTGGGCATAGCCTTCCAGCAGTGCGGCTTCCCGTTCTGCATCGATACTGTGATCAGGCCGGTTACACCAGTCGTTGGCAACAATCGCAAGATCATAGAGCTGATACGCGGTGGCTGCATTATACATATCCAGAATGGCTTCCAGCTTGTCATCCTTGAACAGGGCGTTGTCATGAAACAGGTCCCCATGAATGACGCCTGTCGGCAGATCCAGTTCTGCATCACGGAGTCGGTCAAAGGCGGCTACTTCCTGCTTGAGCAAGGCCGCATCTTCCGGAGTCAGTCGATGGGCGATGGCTTCGCTTTCCCGGCGCCACCAGAATACCCCCCGGTGTGCCTGACGCTTCAGGTAAAAATCACTGCCAGCCTGATGGAAGCGTGCCAGGGCTTCACCTATCTGGAAGCAGTGAATCGGCCGAAGCTTTGCTGCAGGTACATCCGCGCCATAGAAGCGTGGTTGCAGGACTGCCGGTTTGCCTTTCAGTTGCTTCAGTGCAATACCGTTACGGTCACGAATCGCATAGGGTACGGGAATGCTGCGCTCAGCCAGCCAGTGTCCCAGCTCGACAAAAAAAGGCATCTCTTCCAGAGACAGTTCTTCAAATATCGTCAGAACGTAGGACTTTTTCTGTCCACGCAGCTCCAGGTTGACGAAATAGTTGGTATTTTCAATGCCACCTTCGATACCCTCGAAGTGGACCAGAGTACCCAGGTCAAAATCAGTCAGCAGCTGATGGAGTTCTTCAGCAGAAATAGACGTGTAAACGGCCACAGAAATGCTTCCTACCAGCGGAACAGAATCCATTTAGGGGTCAGAACCGTGGGCTCTCCGGCACGGATCAGCTCACCGGATTCACCTTTCGGGACCAGGTAGTAGGGCTCGCCTACAACAGGTACTACCTTGATTTCTTTGAGGATGCCGTTAACACGGTACTCGTAATAGGTGGCCTCACCATCATGGGTAATGGTGATTTCCGGTTCCGGGTTGAGCAGGTCTTCCTGCGCCTGAAGAGCTGTCAGTGGCAGGCTACTCAGCAAGGCGAGCAGTAAGAGTTTCTTAAGCATGATGCTTTTCTCATAAGTTGAGTGATTTAATTTGCTATGATTGTGAACCCTGACACTATCCACGGCAACCAGCAAAGCGGAAAAAATCCATGAGTGAACAGTATCCACCTATTATTCTAGTCGACGGCTCATCCTATTTGTACCGCGCATTCTTTGCTTCGCAGCAGGCGGACTTGCGTACCCAGGCTGGCTTTCCGACAGGTGCGATCCGTGTCGTGACCTCTATGCTGCGCAGCCTGCTGAAACAATACCCGGAGAGTCCGGTCACTGTAGTGTTTGATGCCAAAGGTAAAACCTTCAGAGATGAGCTGTTTGCCGAGTATAAGGCGCATCGCCCAGCCATGCCGGATGACCTGCGTCTGCAGGTTGAGCCGATCCATCAGATTATCCGTGCCATGGGGATTGAGCTGTTGGTAGAAGAGGGCGTGGAAGCGGATGATGTCATCGGTACTCTGGCGCGTGAGGCAACAGAACAGCAACGCCCGGTAATTATCTCCACCGGTGACAAGGATATGGCACAGCTGGTGAATGCGCAGGTCAGTCTGATCAATACCATGAATGATACACACATGGATGTTGACGGCGTGATCGAGAAGTTTGGTATTCCACCAGAGCTGATTATTGATCTGCTGGCCCTGCAGGGAGATAAAGTGGATAACATCCCCGGGGTGCCTGGGGTCGGAGAAAAAACAGCCCTGGCACTGCTGCAAGGGATTGGCGGTATTCAGGCGCTCTATCAAAACCTGGATCGCATTGCTGAACTTGGATTTCGTGGTGCCAAGACCATGGCGCAGAAGCTGGAAGCGCATCGGGCGGATGCGGAGCTTTCCTATCAGCTGGCAACGATCAAAACGGATGTTCCCTTGCATCTGCATCTGGACGCAATTCCCTGTCCCCAGCCGGATAATGCCGTCCTGCTTGAGCTGTTTCGTGAGTATGAATTTCGCAGCTGGGTTGAAGAACTGGAATCAGGCGAACCGCTGAAACACGTACCTTCAGCACCACCAATGGCCACTGACTATCCTGTGCTGTTGACCTGGGATGATCTGGAGGTCTGGATCAAGCGTCTTGAAGCGGCCGAAATTTTTGCACTGGATACCGAAACCACCAGCCTTAATTATATGGAAGCTGAACTGGTGGGTTTATCTTTCTCGATCCAGCCTGGTGAAGCCGCTTATTTACCGCTCGCACATGATTATGTCGGAGTACCAGATCAGCTGGATCGACAGCAGGTGCTGCAACGTCTGAAGCCATTGCTGGAAAGTCCCGAGCATGCCAAGGTGGGCCAGCATATTAAATATGACATGAATGTATTGGCGCGCTATGGTATTGACCTGAAAGGGGTTGTAGCCGATACCATGCTGGCTTCCTATGTCTTGAACTCCACCGCCGGGCGTCATGATATGGACTCTCTGGCAGAGCGTTTTCTGGGGTTGAAGACTGTTACCTTTGAGGAAATTGCCGGCAAGGGCAAGCAGCAACTGACCTTTAATCAGATCGACCTGGATGTGGCCGCCCCTTATGCGGCTGAAGATGCTGATATCACTTTCAGATTACATGCGCATTTGATGCATGAGTTGGCGTTTCAGTCACCCTTGATGGCGGTGTTGACTGAACTGGAGATACCACTGATTCCGGTTTTGGCCCGTATCGAACGCAATGGTGCCCGTGTTGATGCCACATTGCTGTCGAATCAGAGTCGGGAACTGGAAGTCCGTTTGCAGGCCCTGGAGCAGCAGGCCTATGAGTTGGCAGGTGAGGTGTTCAATCTGGGGTCACCCAAGCAGCTGCAAGTAATTCTGTTTGAGAAACAGGGGATTCCGGTTCGTAAAAAAACCCCTAAAGGGGCGCCTTCAACAGCAGAAGAGGTGTTGCAGGAGCTGGCACTGGATTATCCCCTGCCTAAAGTCATCATTGAGCACCGTGGGTTAAGCAAACTGAAATCAACCTATACCGACAAACTGCCTCTGATGATCAATCCACGCACGGGTCGTATACATACGTCCTATCATCAGGCAGTCACGGCAACCGGACGTTTGTCGTCTTCTGATCCCAATCTGCAGAATATTCCGGTGCGTACCGCTGAAGGCCGCCGCATTCGACAGGCATTTATCGCCTCCGAGGGCTACAGCATTGTTGCAGCGGATTACTCGCAGATCGAATTGCGTATCATGGCTCACTTGTCAGATGACGAGGGCTTAGTACAGGCGTTTGCTCAGGGTAAGGATATTCACCGGGCGACTGCTGCCGAGGTCTTTGGTGTGAGCCTGGATCAGGTGACCGCCGATCAGCGCCGCAGCGCCAAGGCAATTAATTTTGGTCTGATCTATGGTATGTCTGCGTTTGGTCTGGCCAAGCAGTTGGGCGTCGGGCGTAATGAGGCTCAACAGTACATAGATCACTACTTCCAGACCTATCCTGGAGTGCAGCGTTATATGGATGAGACACGTGCACAGGCGCATGAAAAAGGCTATGTAGAAACCTTACGGGGCCGGCGTTTGTATCTGCCGGAAATCAATGCACGGAACGCCATGCGACGCCAGGCTGCAGAACGTACTGCGATCAATGCACCTATGCAAGGTACCGCCGCTGACATTATCAAGCAGGCGATGATTGACGTGGACCGCTGGCTGGGCCAGGGTGAGTTTGATGCGCAGATGATCATGCAGGTACACGATGAATTGGTGTTTGAAGTGAAAACAGAGCAGGTGCCGGCGTTTGTAGAGCAGGTCACCCGATTGATGGAGCAGGCCGCCAGCCTGAAAGTACCTCTGCTGGTGGAAGCGGGTACTGGCAGCACCTGGGAAGCTGCGCACTGACAGGAACTTTTTGGCACTTGTCTGTTCAAAGCAAGTGAGCCGTCAGACCATCATGTGCCAGTGACAGATGGCGGCTCGGTTCGCGTGGATGCGTAAACCCTCAATGCCGGGTCGTTCCCCTTCCTGGCGCTGAGGGTTTTTTTATGCCTGATCGTCCTGAGCTGCGTCTTGCGGAGGGAGCAACAGTTCGCTCAAGCGGGCGCGTAAAGTGTCTACCCCTTCTTTTTTCAGCGCTGAAAAGGTCTGCAGTGTAACGCCATCGCCCAGGCGCTTGCGCAGTTGAGCGGTCAGTTTGAGCAGCGTGCTCTGAGCTGGACCGCGTGTCAGCTTGTCTGACTTGGTCAGCAGAACATGCAGGGGCATACCGGTTTTTTCACACCAGCTGACCAGCATTTCGTCAAACTCCTTCATCGGATGGCGTATGTCCATCACCAGTACTACACCTTTCAGTGCCTCGCGGTGTTGCAGGTACGCATCCAGATGTTTCTGCCAATGTGTCTTCATGGCGATTGGTACTTTAGCATAACCATAACCGGGTAAATCGACGATGCGAATGCCGGGGATATTCAGGTCAAAGAAGTTGATCAGCTGTGTCCGCCCCGGTGTCTTGGATGTGCGTGCCAGCTTTCCATTTTGAGTTAGTGTATTGATTGCGCTTGATTTTCCGGCATTTGAGCGGCCAGCAAAGGCGACTTCTGCCAGGCTGTCATCCGGACATTGGTGGAGTTTGTCAGCGCTGACGCAAAAGCGTGCCTGATGAAAATTGAGTGAAGCTGGGTTTTCGGACATTCGTATCTCACTATGATAGGATCGCCACACAGAACAAATGCGTTCCAGTTTGTGAGGATATTAGTTTATAATACAGCCAATTTTACCCGCGAACTGAGAGAACCTCTAGTCAGGGGTAGCAACAATTGAGAGGTCAGCACCGGTCAATGCGGCAGCTGGACAAAAACAAATTTTTAGCAAGAGTCTGGGTCGAGTCAATGAACAAATTACTGATCAGCTTACTGATAAGTGTTGGAATCACTGGAATGGCACATGCCGCTGGTGGCGATGCAACTGCCGGATCTCAGAAGGTGGCCGTATGTGCTGCCTGTCATGGTGCGGATGGTAACAGCCCGATGGGAGCTTTCCCAAGCCTGGCTGGCCAGAGCTCCCGTTACCTGCTGAAACAGATGCAGGATCAGCTCAGCGGTGAGCGTGTTATCCTGGAGATGACCGGCATGCTGGATGGCTTCACTGAGCGTGATTTGCGAGATATCGCAACTTTTTACTCTCGCCAGACCCCGACAATTGGACAGACTCCTGCAGATCAGCTGGAACTGGGTCGTCAGATCTATCGTGCTGGTATCGCCGAGAAAGGCGTTGCTGCCTGCGCGGCGTGCCATATGCCAAGTGGACAGGGTAACAATCCTGCGCGTTTCCCGGCACTGAGTGGACAGCACCCAGAGTATACGGTTTCTCAGCTGAAAAAATTCGCATCAGAGGAGCGTCAGAACGATCCAAGTCGTATGATGCGTGATATTGCTGTGAAAATGTCTGAAGCAGAAATGCAGGCGGTTGCACACTACATCCGTGGTCTGCATTAATTTACAGATAATACCTGCTTTGGTTGAAAGGGTAGCGTGAGCTGCCCTTTTTTATATATTGTACGTACTCGATGCTGTGCCTTCAGGAAGGTGCTGTGATGCGAACTTGTTGGGCAGACCGAGGTCATACCTGGGTAATATTAGCTGCTTTCCCTGAGAGATAATGACGATGCTGAAAAAACTCTTGTGTGCAACCCTGCTATTGTTGGCGCCGATCTCGGTGGCTTTCGCGCAGGAAGTTCGAAACTATGAAGCCGGTGTTCACTATCAAGTGTTGCCTGCAACCGTGACCACCAGTGATCCAGAGCGTGTTGAAGTGGTAGCTGTGTTTGGTTATTCCTGCCCGCATTGTGCGAGCCTTGAACCGATGCTGGCCAGCTGGGCAAAGCAGCTGGATGACTCCGTTGCTTTTGGTCACCTGCCGGTAGTGTTCTCGCGTAACTGGGAGCCTTTGGCGCGCGCTTATTATGTTGCTGAACTGAGTGGCAAGGTTGAAGAAACACATCAGGCCATGTTTGACGCTGTGCATGTACAGAATGCACGCTTCCGTAGTACAGATGATATTGCTGCCTTCTATGCCAACTTTGGTATTGATACAGATGAGTTTAATAAGCTTTACAACTCCTTTGCTGTCGATACCCGGCTGAAGCAGGGGCAGGCGCGTTTGCGTGGTTATCAGATTACCGCAGTACCCGCGATGGTGGTTAATGGTAAATACCATATCACCGGTGCAATGGCTGGCAGTAACAGTGAAATGCTACGTGTGGCCGAGTACTTGATTGCCAAGGAACGTGAGGCGTTGGCAAATTAATTCGTTTCGCGTTTAATTCCATAAAGCTGTTGTGGTGATTCTGACAGATAAAGGATCACCACAATGGCTTTTTTGGTTTATAGTATGATCGTCTTTAATACCTGGTGATGGGAGCTCGCTGTAATGGCAGACTCAGGAGACTGGCAAAAAAAATACAAGATGCTTGCCAAGGAACTGGAGCAGACAGAAGCCTATTCAGCGCGGTTGCTGGAACAGTTGAAGGTTGTGTTATCTCAGTTGAGTCTGGGGTTGCAGGGGCAGGACCCTGCTCTTGATAAAGCATTGCGTCAGCTGCTGGATAAGCTGGATGTCATTGAGGTTGCAACGCTTCGCAGTCTGACTCGTGAAATTGAAAAACGCATGCGGGTATTGGATACCTCAAGGGCTAATACGGTTCGTGAACTTTCCGAACTGTTAAGACTTTGGGCAGGCTTGATTGAAAAGCAGGATGTGCCGGGGAATTTAAGTGGTGCCCTGGCTGACTATCAGGAGCGTCTGGACGCGGCTGCCGAGCGTTTTTATGAGCTCCCGACACTGGTACGCCAGTTGCTGGACTATCAGAAACAGGTTGTCCTGCAGCCTGATGCCGTCCCGACCTCGGCAGAACTGAATAATGACCTGGCGGATAACCGTGAGTTTGAGGTTACGGCCATCTCTACACGCCTGCTGGATGTGTTGCAGTTGCTGCGTGTTCCCTGTGAGCACACCGCAAGAGTACATGAGCTGATTGCCCAGCTGGAGGCCAACCCTCCACCGCAACAGCTGCCGCCAATTCTGGATGACCTGATCAAGCTGATGCGCCTGGCGGGTATGAATCTTGGCGAAGATTTCGAAGACTACCTGTTAAGCCTGAACCAGCAGCTGGCTTATGTACAGACGTTTTTGTCAGACAATCAGGCTGAAGAGCTCAAGGCTTCCCGTCGCCATAATCTGCTGGATCAGACGGTGCGTCACGATGTTTATCAGATTAACCGAACCGTTAAGCAGTCTACTGATATCAACGAGCTGAAGATGGCAGTGAGTCGTCAGCTGGTTAATATCATTAAAACCATGGATGAGCATAAAAAGTCAGAAGAAGCACGTGAAGCACGGCTTACGCAGCGCTATCAGCAGTTGCTGGACAAAGTTGCCCAGATGGAGAAAGAGGCTGATCAGGTTAAGCACCGTATTGAAGAAGAGCAGCTGAAAGCACGTACCGATCCGTTAACCGGCCTGCCGAATCGCTATGCCTATGATCGCCATATACTCAATGAGCTAGAGCGCTGGGAGCGCTACCACACCGTATTTTCGCTCTGCGTGGCAGATCTGGACTTCTTTAAACAGGTCAATGACGATTATGGTCATCTGGCCGGTGATAAAGTACTGCGCCTGATGGCGCGTATACTGCAGAAAAATCTGCGAAATATTGATATTGTCACCCGCTTTGGTGGTGAAGAGTTTGTTATCATTATGCCGTCGACCGATGGGCCTGCTGCCACACAGGCTGTGGAAAAAGTGCGTAAGGTCATCGAAGACAGCCCATTTAACTTCCAGGGGAAGCCTGTCCGCATCACCATGTCTTTTGGTGTGACGGAGGTGCAGTCGGGCGATACACCCGAAAGCATGTTCTCCAGAGCAGATAGGATGCTCTATCAGGCGAAGGATACCGGGCGTAATAAAGCGCTGTTGGGCTGAAACAGAATAACCTTTTCCATTCGAAACAGGATGTCTTTACGTGCGACCCGTGTTCCGCTCTCTTAAAATTGGTTGGGTGATTGCCCGCTACCGACTGGATACCTTTTTTCTTCATCCATCTTTGCCCTGGGCGTTACGTGTGCTGTTGTACCTGTTGCCCTGGCGCTATGTGTTTCCGGCACGTGAGAGTGGTGCTGTCCGTCTGCGTTTGGCGCTGGAGGCGCTGGGCCCGGTGTTCATCAAATTTGGTCAAATGCTGTCAACCCGTCGAGATTTGCTACCTGATGATATAGCGGTCGAGTTGGCGCGCCTGCAGGACGATGTGCCGGCATTTTCCAGTGAGCGTGCACAACGCATCATTGAGCAATCACTTGGGCAGCCTGTTACTGAGTTGTTCCAATCATTTGATGCTGAGCCTATGGCGTCTGCATCTGTGGCACAGGTGCATAGTGCCACGCTGAATGACGGGCGTGCAGTCGTTGTAAAGGTGATTCGTCCGGGGATCGACAAGGTCATTCGTCAGGATATTTCGCTACTCTACACCCTGGCTTGGCTGGTATGTCATCTCTGGTCCGAAGGGCGTCGCTTGCGTCCTGTTGAGGTGGTTGAAGAGTATGAGCAGACCATTTTTGATGAACTGGACCTGCGCAAGGAGGCTGCTAATGGCTCTCAATTGCGGCGTAACTTTGAAGGGTCAGCCTTGCTCTACGTGCCGGAAATTTTCTGGGACTATACCCGTCGTAATGTGCTTGTCATGGAGCGTATCTATGGTATCCCTGTAGCGGACATGGAGCAGCTGCAGGCGCAGCAGACCGATATGGAGAAGCTGGCTGAACGCGGTGTTGAAATCTTTTTTACTCAGGTTTTTCGGGACAGTTTCTTTCATGCTGATATGCATCCTGGCAATATTTTTGTATCCCGTGAGCGACCGCATGATCCGCAATATATTGCTGTAGATTTCGGTATTATCGGTTCGCTAAGCGAAGAGGATCAGAGCTATCTGGCGCGTAATATTCTGGCATTTTTTCAGCGTGATTATCGCCAGGTGGCACAGTTGCATATCGATTCTGGCTGGGTGCCCCGCAATACCAATGTGCATGCCTTCGAGACGGCGATTCGCAGTGTCTGTGAGCCTATTTTTGAAAAGCCACTGAAGGAAATTTCCTTTGGCCTGGTGTTGCTGGGTCTGTTTCAGACTGCGCGGCGATTTAATATGGAGGTGCAGCCGCAATTAGTGTTGCTGCAGAAAACACTGCTGAATATCGAAGGCCTGGGGCGGCAGCTCTACCCTGATCTGGATCTCTGGAAAACGGCGAAGCCTTTTCTGGAGAACTGGATGAAAGAGCGTATGAGTGTTAAGTCAGCGGTGGCAAATATCCGTAAACAGGCTCCGGAATGGTTAGAAAAGCTGCCGTATATGCCGCAGCTGGTATTTGATGCGCTTCAACAAAGTGCGCATCAACATGAGCAGAGAGAGCATCAATCGGTCACCTTGGCTGAAGAGCAGTTTCGGCGTGCTCGCTCGACACGGCGTCATCTGTTGTTGGGGGCTACAGCTTTGTCCGTCGCCCTGTTGCTGGTAAATCCAATGTGGCAGCAGACCCTGGCAACATTGCCCTGGTATGGTTGGCTCCTGGCTGGTGCAGGCTGGTTGAGCCTTTGGCGCTCTTGATCAGGCTGGCTCGATGACGTTGCTTAGGCTATGCTAGAACGCTTTTAGTATTCGAAGGGAGCAGTGTAACCGTGAGTGATGCCTGGCTGGACGAAGTATGTTGGGATGAGCAGGGCTTGGTGCCTGCTATCGCTCAGGATATTCATACGGGTCGTATCATGATGTTTGCCTGGATGAATCGTGAGTCATTGAAGTTGACGGTTGAGGAGCAGCGAGCGATTTACTGGTCCCGTTCACGTAAGCGGTTATGGCGCAAAGGCGAAGAGTCCGGGCATATCCAGCGCTTACATGAGCTGCGGTTGGACTGTGATGGTGATGTTGTGCTGCTGATGATTGAACAGTTGGGTGGTATTGCCTGTCATACAGGAAGGGAAAGCTGCTTTTTCCGCAAGCTGGACCAGGATGGTGAGTGGCAGGTAACAGACGAAGTGTTGAAATCGCCGGATGCAATCTATGCAGGAAAGGTGAGTCATGAGTGATGTGCTTCAGCGCCTGGCCGAAGTTCTGGAAGCGCGCAAATCTGCAGCACCTGATAGTTCTTATGTGGCCAGTTTGCATGCCAAAGGACTTAACAAGATTCTGGAAAAGGTCGGTGAAGAGGCAACGGAAACGATTCTGGCTGCCAAAGATGCCGAGTTGAGTGGCGATCACACTGACCTGATTTATGAAACAGCAGACCTTTGGTTCCACTCTCTGGTGATGCTGTCTCATTTAGGTGAAACGCCTCAGTCTGTGCTGGATGAATTGGCGAGACGTTTTGATCTTTCCGGTCTGGAAGAAAAAGCTTCCCGGCAAAAGAATTAACGATTAGATTAAGCGGCTGGTAACGGCTCAGTCTTATAATGATAACTGGAGATGAACAATGGGTTTTGGTGGAATCAGCATTTGGCAGTTGGTGATTGTTCTTGGCATCGTGGTGTTGCTGTTCGGAACCAAGAAGCTGCGCAATCTCGGTGGTGATCTCGGCAGTGCTGTCAAAGGCTTTAAAAAAGCGATGAATGATGATGAGCAGAAAGAGGCAGCCGAAAACCAGCAAAGCAAGAAGCTGACGGCTGACGATGCGCAGTTCTCCAAATCACAGGATGCCGAGGACGTCAGCAAAGAAAAATCAAAGATTGATAGCGACAAGTAAGCGTTACGATGTTTGATATCGGTTTTGCCGAAATACTGATTGTCAGCGTAGTGGCTCTGCTGGTGCTTGGGCCGGACAAGCTCCCTGTGGCTGTAAAAACCTGCGGTATGTGGATTGGTCGCATCAAACGCTCAGTGACAGCCATACAGCACGAGATTAGTGAAGAGTTGCGTGTTGAAGAACTCAGGCGCACGACTGCGATCAGCAAGGAAGAGCTGGAAAAAGAATTGAGTGAAATGCGTAAGCCCTTCAAAGCTGCAGCCAAGGATGTCGAGTCTGCTGTTGCTGACCCCAATACCGCCTCGGGAACGGCACCCAAAGGCGAGGCTTCCTCCAATACTGATAGCGATAAAAGCAGCACATGAGTGATTCAACATCTGAACAGGAACAGCCACTGATTTCGCATCTGGTGGAGTTACGCCAGCGCCTGATGCGTGCAGTGCTGGCCGTATTTATTATTTTTCTCGGCCTGTTCTATTTTGCCAATGATCTGTATTTGATGTTATCTGCACCGCTGACGGCCCTGTTACCAGAGGGCACCAGTATGATTGCAACCGATGTGACCTCACCGTTTTTTGCGCCGTTCAAGCTGACGCTGGTGGCTGCTGTTGCATTGGCAATGCCCTATATATTGCATCAAATATGGGCGTTCATAGCTCCGGGTTTGTACAGTAATGAAAAGAAGCTGGCAATTCCGCTGTTGATTTCCAGTATTGTGCTGTTTTATGCCGGTATTGCATTTGCCTACTTTGTGGTTTTTCCATTGATATTTGGTTTCTTTACCAGTGTCGGCCCGGAAAATGTGGCGGTAATGACGGATATCAGCAGCTATTTGAATTTTGTACTGAAACTGTTTTTTGCTTTTGGTATTACATTTGAAATTCCAATAGCGACCCTGTTGCTGATCAAGTCAGGTGCAGTCTCTGCTAAGGACCTTGCCTCCAAGCGCGCTTATGTCATAGTGGTCTGCTTTATCTTTGGTATGTTGCTGACACCTCCGGATATCATCTCACAAAGCTTGCTTGCAGTGCCCATGTGGCTGCTGTTTGAAGTGGGCTTGTTAATGTCCCGGATTCTGTTTCGTGAAGCTGCAGAGCCAGTCGAAGAAAATTCTGCTGACTAATATTTGATCAGCTAGTGTTTTGTATTCTCTGCTAAAAAATCTTTCAAGTGGTGCTTGACACCGGGTCTCCATTAGGTAAAATACGCACCTCGCTTGAGACAACAGCTCAGCACATCGGGCTTCACTGAGATCTCGAGCCGCTCTTTAACAAATTAATCAGGTAATGCGTGTGGGCGCTTGTTCAGGTTAGGCATTAAAGCTTAATCGAGA
>NZ_JMSZ01000036.1 GCF_000691225.1 Nitrincola lacisaponensis | reverse complement strand
CCATCCGGTTGTAATTGTGCCACCAGGCCTGTGCCTGCCAGCAACTGACTCAGGGCTTGCCGTATCTCCAGCGTACCTTGAACACCTGGGCTGTTTTGGCCTTGTAACTGTGCCGGTGATGCGGCAAGCAATACGCCGGTTTGCTGTGCAAACTGTGTCAGTACCTGACTTAAGGAACCGGGGGGGATATTAAATGAATGCTGTGCCATTACAGGCGACAGACTAGCATCTCCAGCCTGTGCCACGAGTGTATTTAGAGGCAGCAGCAAGCTTCCAAGTATCGCCAGGTGAATCGCTGAGCTGAGTATTGCTGGCCGAAAAACACGGCGTTTTGGCTGACGTATCATGTGTGCCACGGGAGTATCGAAACTGGACAGCATAAGACCGGTATCCTCTTTATTTACAGACCCTTTACTACGGAATCGAATAAGAGCTGTAAAAGCGGAACCCTGAACTGAAAAAAATACTTTTTGTTACGTCGAACGCTTCAACCTGATACGTTTCCAGCCGGGAAACGGCACCTGTATTTGAATGGGTAAAACCGACTCCAGCATCGACAGGGTCTGTTCAATATCGGTTACCGGGTAACTACCAAATACCCTCAATTCAGCAGCATCCGGTGACAGGCTCAAATGGCCTGAATAATACCGACGCAGTTCAGTTATCAATTCAGTCAGAGGGATATCCTGAGCAATCAATATGCCTCTTGACCAGGCCTCACGCGCCGGATCAGCTGGTTCAGCACTGAAGATACGCTCATCGGTAAAACGTGCCTGTGAACCTGCCGGAATGATCTGAGTGGTACCATGCCAGGCGGTCTGAATTTCAACCGCTCCATCATAGACGGCAACAAGCACATGGTGATCTTCCAGTCGAACGCTGAAACGTGTGCCTAATGCACGCAGCTGACCATAGGGTGTGGTAACAATAAACTGCCGGGAAGGATCTGGTGCCGTTTGCACCAGCATTTCACCAGACACTAACGTCAACTGGCGCTGATGAGGCTGGTACTGCTCATTCACGGCGCTGAGCGCATTGAGCCAGACGTGCGTACCATCTTGCAAAGCAAGCATTCGTATTTCACCGGTAGCTGTATGATAATCAGCCATTGGCAATCTGAATTGGGTGGTCTGCTGCCACCCGGCCCAGCCCAACAGGCTGCTTCCGCTCAAGACGAGCAGACCACGCAGCACCTGCCGACGGCGCGCCTGCTGGTTTTGTACCTGACAAAACGCGGATACTGCAGCCGACCTGACCGGGCTGACCTGAATCGGCTCAAACCGCTGACCGATACGTTCAACATAAAACCAGGCCCGCTGGTGCTCAACTGAAGCCTGGAGCCATTGCTGCCAGGCCAGCTGCTGTGCTGCTGTAGCCTCGCCAGATCTCAGCAGTGCGAACCATTCCGCTGCCTGTTCCATGACCTGATAGGATGGCTCGGTCAATTGAGCGTGATCCTGCTCCATCATGTCAGCCCGCCCGGTTCCGCAACTCAACTGCCCACCCTCAAAATCCCTGGATCTGCCGCCAGATGGCGTGCCTCAAGCTGCATGCAATGCAGCATCACTCTGGCGACATGCTTTCGCACCATCCGTGTCGAGATACCGAGTTCTTCCGCCACTTCTCGGTCTGACATTTCACACCCGACGGCCATCACGAACGCACTGGCAGCTTTAGCTGGCAGGCTCAGTAACAATTGATCTATTTCCTGCAGTGCCTGCAGCACCATCACTTGTTGTTCAGCAGATGGCATTAACGCTTCCGGCTGATGTGCGAGGGACTCCAGCCAGGCCTGTTCCAGACTTCGCCTGCGCCAGAGATCGATACACATGCCATTCGCCATGCGGCGAAGATAAGCACGCGCCTCACCTGATGAGTTCAAACCCTTGGGAGCTGGACGCAGGATCAGGCGCACAAAAACATCCTGCGTCAAATCAGCCGCATCGGATGAATTACCCAAACGCCGTAATAACCATGCCTTTAACCAGCCATGGTGATCTGCATAGAGGTATTCGATGCAGCCTTGCGCTGTCTGTCCAGAACCCTTCACCACCCACCGTCCTATACTTAGCACCCTAAAACTTAATGATAATATAAATCATTATTGATAAGACACCTGAGCGATTGTAATACCTGACAGCCTGTTAAACAACATCTGCTTTATCAGGATACTAAGTGGGAGGTTTTGCGGTGATCGTTCAGGATAATCGGGTATCTGGTTCAATCAGGATGTAATAACGACTCAGATATCGCATCCGAATTGGCAGTATTTCGGTCAGCTGTTGCAGGATTCGTTCTGGATGCTGCAAGGAAAACACACCACTCACCTGCAGATCAGGCAGGTCATTGGAGACTCGGATCAAGCCGCGGCGATAACGCGAAACTTCATCAATGAAGTGGGACAAGGACATATCGGTAACAGCCAAACGTCGACTTAACCAGTCTGGTGAGCGGTCTGTCAGTGGCTGCAGATCCAGCAGGCCGGTTTGATCAAAGCGCAGCTGCTGCCCGGCAGACAGGAGCAATGGTTGTGAACGCAACGCAGGCGCAATGACCATTTCACCCTGATAGAGCGCAACCGAGGTGAACTGTTCATGCTGACGGACACTGAAATGTGCTGCTTCAGGGTAGAGACGACCATCGCGCTGACGTATACGCCAGGGATTAGCCTCTACCGCGGTTTCCATCCAGAACTCGCCCTGATACAGCTGCAGCTGCTGAAGTTGACTGCGGGCATGGATATCCACAGAGGTTGCCGTATTCAGGACCAGACGGCTGCCATCTGCCAGTTGATGTTCCTGCCATTCACCTCTGCGGGTTTGCACATCAGCGCCACTCAAACCTGCAGGCAAGTATTGGTCGGTTGCCGCCAACCCGGAGAGGCCGAGAATGCCGACGGCACAACCCGTCAGAAAGCGTCGCCGTGACGGTGGGGTACGACGGCGGCTGAGAATCTGGTAACCGGCAACAGGGTCGGATACCCGCTGAAAGCAGCTTTGCAGCTTGAGCGTACGCTGCCAGGCAGCCGCATGCTCCGGCGAGGCATCATGCCACTGGCTGAAAGCCCGACGATCCTGCTCAGAGACATCATCGGCCCAGAGCCTGGCCATCCAGACACATGCCTGATCCAAAGCCTGTTGATTGGGTTGGTTATCTGTATTCATCAGTAAATCTGGGTCTGTATTCGCTGTTGTTACTCTCTATACCGCAGCAACAACGCAAACCCACAAAGTTTTACTGATTATTTTTACTACATGGAAGGGGAAAACCTGCCTTCAGTACGATGACGTACACAGAAGGCAGGTTGGATGATTGATCAGCTACCGATCACACCATCATCTTCACGACGAATGACCAGTGTCGCAGATCGAGGATACGGTGAACCATCATGAGGCCAATGGCTTGACAGCTCTCCTGCTGCAAACTGCTCTGGAGTGGTTGTAGCACCCGGGTGCTGCACGTTTACAAACATCGTTTTCTGATCCGGTGTCGTAATAACGCCGGTAATCTCCTGGCCCACCGGACCCACCAGAAAACGACGGATCACGTTGTTCACCGGATCTGCAGCGAGCATGACATTATTGCCAAACTGCTCCCAGGGACCTGTATTGACGACACTTTCGCTCATGTCCGTCTGAATCCACAAGCGCGAGTCTGGATCAAACCACAGGCCATCCGGACTGTTGAAGATATTGCCACCATCCAGATGTTGTCCGGCCAGATCAGAATCAGATTCGGGTCCCGCCAGTACAAACAGGTTCCATTCAAATGCCTTGGCTGTCACCTGATCATCCTGCTCACGCCAGCGAATAATCTGACCCCAGTTATTCTCAACACGCGGGTTGGCAGCATCTGCTTCAGTACGGCGACTGTTGTTGGTCAGAGTAAAATAGACTTCGCGGGTTTTGGGGTCTACAGCACCCCACTCAGGACGGTCCATTTTAGTCGCACCCACTGCATCTGCTGCGCTACGGGTATTCACCAGAACGTCTGCCTGGGAATTGAAGCCGTTCTCAGGTGTCAGCGGCCCCATACCAAATACCAGCGGCAACCATTCACCTGAACCATCTTCATTGAAGCGAGCAACATAAAGGGTACCGTTATCCAGTAAGTGACCACCAGCTGTCGCCTTGAAGTAAGGCTGTGCACTGACATATTTATAAATATATTCAAAGCGCGCATCATCACCGGAATAGCAGACCACTGGCTGACCTTCAACAGCAGGCTGGAACACTACACCTTCATGTGCAAAACGTCCCAACGCCGTCCGTTTGACGGGACGCGCGTCCGGATTAAAGGGATCGATCTCGACCATCCAGCCAAATCCGTTAACTTCGTTGCGGTAGTCCTCTGTTGCCGAGCCCGCCTTGGGTGTCACATCGAAACGCACAAAACGGTCATCTCCGGAATCTGCCAGCTCCCAGCCATAACGGCCCGAACCTTCTTTGGCAACACCGTAACGACTCTGCTCGCGCGGCTGTTCTGCGTGGTTAATAAAGTATCCGGCCCAGTTTTCTTCGGCAGCCAGATAGGTATTCCAGGGAGTGACACCATGTGCGCAGTTATTCAGGGTGCCACGCGTGCGGGTCCCTTCGGGGCTGAAACGCGTTTTCACAAAATCTGTACCACGTACCGGACCACTGATCTCCATCTCGGTTAAGCCGTGTACACGACGGTTACGTGGATCGGCTTCAATCGCCCACTGACCATCTGCCTGCTTTTTCATGCGCACAATGCTGACGCCATGACCGTGAAGCTCTTTTAACACTTCATCAGCATTACGTGTACCATCGCCCTTAACCGGCACGGCTGAGCGAGACAACGCCTGCCCCTGTGCAGAAGCATGCATAAAACGTGGCTCAACATACTCATGATTCATCACCAGCAGACCATCTTCAGAGCTGCCCTGGTATGGGTCCTGACCCTCGATCGGGAAGAAGTGCATACCATCATGGTGGCTGCCAACCTGATGCGCCTGATCTTCACCCGAGTTTGTCAGAGGATCAAAGGCAGGCAGGTTGCCGGAAATCGGCTCACCCCAGGGCAAAATCACTTGATGCACATAGCCCTTAGGTAGCGTTACGCGATCACTGGCATCAACCGGAATCGCTTCAAAGCCGATCAGCGGGGAATGGCGATTGCTACCGGCATGTGCCAGACCGGAGTAACCGCTACCGGCAAAGAACCCCAACATGGCGGCAGTACCCAGACTCCCTTTCATCAGGGAGCGACGGGACATGCGCTTTTCAAAGACCTGCTGGAACGTCGTATTATCGGAATGATTACTGAGTGGCTCATCACCATCCTGGTGATCAATCATCACCGGGGTCTGCTGCTGTGTCATTGAAATTCTCCGTATTGATTGACAGTCCAACGACTTTAAAGCGCAAGGATGACAGTTCCTTAAACAGACCATGAAGACTTTATGACAGTCAGGTTTCAGACCAGTCTGAGCACCGGCCAGCCACGGGTTTTAGCCACTTCAGCGAGGTGAGCATTGGGGTTTACGGCTACCGGGTAATCGGCAACTTCCAGCAACGGAATATCGTTATGTGAATCGGAATAGAACGCAATGGGCAAGTCGCTTAACTCCATCGCCTCAGCATAACGCTGACAGTGATGAATCTTGCCAGCCTGATAGCTCATGGGTAAAACAGGACGACCGGTAAAGCAATTGTTTTCCAGTTCAGGTTCAATACCAATCACACCATCAAATCCTATTGCCTGGGCGACCGGTTCAACCAAAAAGGCTTCGCTGGCCGAAATCATCAACAGGTGATGCCCATCAACACGCAAGCGTCTGACCAGGTCCAGACCTTGTTCATACAGACGATCCAGTAACTGTGCTTTGACAAAGCGCTCAGCAACTGCAGCGACTTCCTGATAACTGCGCGCTTTCAGTGGTGCCAGATTCAGCGCCAGATAGGCTTCCATATCCAGATTACCGGTCGCATAGGTTTGCATCAGTATCCGGTGTTTGGCCTGAAAGCTGTCGATATCATTAATCCAGCCCAGACGTGCCATTTCGCCAGTCCAAAGCTCAGAGCTGTCGCCATTCAACAGGGTATGGTCCAGATCAAACACAACCAGATGTGGTGATTTCATATAGTCTTCTCAATTCAGTGCGACCAGAACCAGTCCAGTCATCATCACAGTCAAAGCCAGCCAGCGAAAAGCTGACAGGGTTTCTTTAAGCCAAAACACGCCCAGCAGGGCCCCTATGGGTATTGATGCCTGGCGCAGCGCCACCAGATAGCTGACATCCTCGGTATACGCCATTGCAATCAGCACCAACCCATAGGTTGTCAAAATCATGGCCCCCGCCAGTATCCAGACACGGGCAGGACCCGATAACAAGTGTCGTAACGCCTGGCGTTCAGCAGGCAGGCAGGCGATAACAGGTAACATCCACACCAGTGCAGCCCAGGCCTGTAGCACCATAAACTGCATTCCGGCCAGCATGGCGGAAAAGCCCTGCTGGCGCATCAGGTCGATCGCGGCTTTGTCCGTCAGTGAGTACCCGACCGTGCCCAACGCAGCCAGCAACATAAACCCCAGCGCGGGGGTCCAATAGATCGATAAGCTGAAAGCACTGGGCCTGATCAGCGGCAACATAAATCCAGCCAGTGCGATCAAGACCATGCCCAGGATATCCTGAGTATTCAATAACCAGTGCTGCCAGATGAACCATCCGGCTACAGGCACCAGCAAAACCGGCAGTGCACGCGCCAGAGGGTAAAGCACACTGATCTCACCTCGCGCATAGGCCCAGGCTAACCCTGCCATGTAAATCCCCTGAAAGGCTCCCGACAGTATCAACAGCCACCAAAACGCACCTGGCAACTGCATCCACTGGTGACTGAGACCCAACACGGGCATAAACAGCAACGCCCCACCCAACATGGCCAGGGTAAAAAAGGCCAATGAGGGTACTTGTTTTTTGCCGAGCAGGTTCCAGCCTGCATGCAGACAGGCTGAAACCAATACCAGCACCAGTGCCAGAGAACTCAAGGCTGCTCGGCACCCGCCAGGCGGAAGCCAATTTCTTCCAGTACTTCTGGCAACTCCTCAATTGAGTCGATGACATAGTGCGCGCCAGACTGGCTCAATGCCTGATGTGCCATTTGCTGCTGCACCCGCTGCTGAGCTTCTGAAAGCGCCTGCCATTCCGTCAGGGACAAACCTGTTTGATTGCCAGAAACCGCCACGGCTACGGTCCACATACCCGCATTCAGCCCCTCTTCAATACCCACAATGGTGTCATCCACCTTGACGCAGGCCTGTACACAGCTAACGGCCAGATCACGCGCATTCTGCAATGCCATCCAGGGGTATGGCCGCCCTGCCGGAACATCGGTAGCACAGACGACAGACAGTGGTTTGAAGCCCTGTTCTGCCAGAGCAGGTAACAGCTCGGCAATCATTTCACGGCTGTAGCCCGTGTTCACACCCAGGTCGATACCCTGTTGATCACAATAGCTGATCAGTGACTGCATACCGGGGATCAGACGATTGTTGTCCCGGATAGCGGCCAGTTGATAACCCACGAAGGTCTCGTACAACCAGTCAATATCTTCGCTGGTTGCATCACGTCCCTTTTCACTGCGCCAGGCAAGTGCGATACGAGGCATATCCAGTAACGCCTCAATATGTTCACGCTTTTCCTTGCCCATGGGCGCACGTGCTTCAGCCTGGGTAATCGGCACCCCTTCAGCCGCAAACAGTGCCTGAAAAGCCTGGATAGGTGCCAAAGAGCCAAAGTCGACACAGGTACCGGCCAGGTCCAGAATTACCGCCTGCAGTGGACCGGTGTAACGACGCTGATACATAAACATACTCACCTCTCAAGACAGATTTCAGGGGAAGAAAGCGCCAATGCCTGGCAACTTTCAGCCACTGCGGCCAATACCTGGTTTATCTCAGCATCGTGCAACTGCCCGATACAGCCCAGACGAAAGCTTTCCACTTCGGTTAACTTACCGGGATAAATCAACACGCCTCGTTGCTTCATCGCCTGATAAAAGGCGCTAAAGCTGAAAGCCGGATCATCCGGTGACAAAAAGGTAATAATGATGGGTGACAGCCAGGCATCGTCCAGCAGGGTTACAAAGCCCAGTTCACGCATACCGGAAACCAGGCGGTCACGATTGCGCTGATAACGTGCTAAACGTCCAGGCTGACCACCCTCGGCATGGTACTCCCGGAGTGCCTGATAAAATGCGGCCACAACATGAGTGGGTGGCGTAAAGCGCCACTGACCGGTTTTCTGCAGGTAATGCCATTGATCATACAAATCCAGAGAAAGTGATGCGCAGCGGCCCTTACATTGTTCAAGCAATGTTTTTCTGACCAGCACGAAGCCAAACCCTGGTACACCTTCGAAGCATTTATTCGCTGACGAAATCAGCGCTGCAAAAGGCAGCTGTTGTGCATCCACCGGCAAAGCACCAAAAGCACTCATGGAATCAATAATCAGCTCACGTCCGGCAGCAGCGACAACCGCTGCAATCGCCTCCAGCGGATTGAGAATGCCGGAGCTGGTCTCACAGTGAATCAAGACCACATGGCTGATCTGCGGATCTGCCGCCAAACGCAGGGCGACCTCCTCAGGATCTGGAGGCAGGTAATCGCCCATGTCCAGCAGCACCGTCTCATGACCCAATCCCTGCAGGATTCTGGCCGCACGCTGACCATAGGCACCGTTCATCAGTACCAGTGTTTTGCTTTGCGGTGACAACAGGGTCGCCAGCGTCGCCTCTACAGCAAAGGTTCCACTGCCCTGCATCGGTACACACACATGGGTATCCACAGCATTGGCCACCGCCAGTAACTGCTGACAGATAGCAGCAGTAATCTGATTAAAATCGCTGTCCCAAGACCCCCAGTCTCTTAGCATGGCCTGTTTGACTGTCAGGCTGGTCGTCAGGGGACCCGGGGTCAGCAGTAAGGGTTCGTTACGCATAGATTGTCTGTGTCCTGATAAAAACGAGTCAATAAATTCAGCGATGACGCCACACCTGCGCTTTTCTGAGCAGCAGATAGGTCAGCGCTGCATGCAGCAGCTTCACCACCATGGATGTCAGCAGAATCAATACTGCCATCGCCGCAGCACTGGCAAAGTAACCGGCCTCATCCAGGTGCAACACCGACACGGATGCCAGCCGGGTGTCAGGTCCATAAAGGAACACGACTGCAGACACGGTCGTCATGGCATTCACAAACAGATACACCGAGATATCCAGCACTGCAGGCAGCGACACCGGCAGGGTGACCCGGGTGTAAGTGCGCCAGAAGGGCACTTTCATCGACGCGCCTACTGATTCAAACTCAGGATCAAGCTGCTTTAATGCAGTCATAGAAGTCAGGTGGCACACGGTATAGAAGTGAATCAGGGTATTCAGCACCAGGATTGCCAGCGTGCCATACATCAGATTCAGAGGGTTACCAGGATGGTTAAAGTAGAAAATATACGCTAACCCCAACACCATACCCGGTACAGCCATCGGCAGAATAGAGAACAGGTGAACCGCCTGGCGCAGGGGCGCAAACGCCTGACCTTTTTCAACCAGCCAGGCATTGGTAAAGATCACCAGTGTTCCGATCAAGGCCACACTGCCAGCCATTTTCAGGGAGTTAAACCAGGACTGCCAGCCACTGCCACCCAATCCATCAAAACGGTAGTGCTGCAACGTAAAGCTGAGATTATAAGGCCAGAACTGAATCAGCGACGCGTACACCGCGGTACCAATCACCAGCAAAATAATACCGGCCACGGCATAGCACAGCAGCGCAAAGGTCCAGTCGCGTACAGCCGAGGGTTCCGGCTGATATGGTACAGCACGTGCTGACAGCTGAGCTGTCTGACGACGCTGAACCCAGCGGTCAGCAATAAACGTGAACACGGCAGGTAACAGCAGGATCACACTGACAACCGCGCCCATCTGAAAGTTCTGCTGCCCAACCACCTGCTTGTATATATCCGTTGCCAGAAGGTTGTACTGCCCACCGATCACCTTGGGCACACCGAAGTCTGTAATAGCGAGCGTAAACACGACAAAGGCACAGGATATAAGACCATAGCGCACCCCCGGCAGGGTAACCGTCATAAAGGTCCGAAATGCCGAAGTCTTCATCGCACGCGCTGCTTCATACAAACGTGCATCGCTATTGGATAGCGCGGTAACCAGAATCATCAATGCATGTGGAAAAATCCAGAAACACATCCCGATCACAATCCCTATCGGACCATAAATACTGGCCCCACCCAGCAACGCTTTCAGATACCCCTGATTACCGAAGATATACACCAGACTGATCGCCGGAAGCAGCGAAGGTGCCAGAATGGGCAAGAGTGTCAGCATCCGGAAAATGCGCTTACCTGGCATACAGGTGCGCGTCATGCCATAGGCACACATGAACGCCAAACCCACCACCAGCACCATGGTCAGGATTGCAATAAAAAACGAATTAACAATCGAGTTGGCTAAGGCTGGTGTAGAAAAATAATGTCGATAGTTGGCCAGACCGATGAAGTCACCTGCACTGTTCTGCAGGCTTTTCAATAGCATGGTGTAAAGCGGAAATACCAATCCGATCAACATCAGCCCCAATGCAGCCAGCAGGAACAACAACTTCAGCAGCGTTTCAGAACTGAATCTGTAGCGCCAGGCAGATATGGATAATACCGGGGAGCTTGTGGACATCTCAGCGCTCCTGTTCTGCAAAAATGCGACAATAACGCTGCGGTAGTTGCAGATACACCTCTCTGCCAGGTGCAATCACCATGCGTTCGGCATCCGTATGCTGCAAATCGACTACAACTTGCTGGTCCTGCATCAGCAGATCACAGGTTACACGCATAAAAGCACCCAGGTATTCACTGTGCACCACCCGCGCTTCCAGCACCGCATCACTGGATGGCTGATCAAACAGCACCACTTCTTCAGGGCGAATACCCAGGTGAGCAGCAGCACCGGGCTGTAACACATGGGGCTGGCACGCTACAGGCTGACTGCCCAGCAACACACCGGATGCTGAGGCAATCTCAACAGGCAACAGATTCATCGTACCGACAAAGCTGGCGACAAAGGCATTGACGGGATGGCGGTAGATCTCTTCAGGCGTACCCACCTGTTCGATGACACCATGGTTCATCACCACAATACGATCCGCCATGGTCAGAGCCTCTTCCTGATCATGGGTCACCATCACCGTGGTCACACCCAGTGCCTGCTGCAAGGATTTGATCTGCTGACGCAGATGCAACCGGACACGTGCATCCAGAGCCGACAGAGGCTCATCCAGCAGCAACAGCCCTGGTTCTGTTGCCAGCGCTCGCGCCAGAGCGACGCGCTGCTGCTGTCCACCAGACAGTTGAGCCGGATACTTATGTTCTGAGCCCTCCAGTCCAATCAGGGAGAGCAACTGAGCGACACGTTCACGAATCCGGGCCTTGTTGTAACCCTGACTTTTCAAGCCGTAGGCTATGTTGTCAGCCAGTGTCAGGTTGGGAAACAGCGCGTAGGACTGAAATACAATACCAAAATCACGCTTTTGTGGTGGCAGCTTACTGATATCACGCTGATTCTGAATAATGCGACCGCTACTTTGCAGCTCCAGTCCAGCAATAGCACGCAGCAAGGTGGTTTTTCCACATCCGGATGGCCCCAGAAAACAGACAAACTCACCTTCGTAAATTTCCAGGTCAATCGACTTCAGAGCCGTGAAGTCACCAAACTGCTTGGACAAGGACTCGATACGCAGACAGACCTGCGGTGGGCTCGTCAGTGCCATCACGTCAGAGGCAGACTCTGCCACTAAAGCCGTCACTGAGGCGGGTTGTAAGCGTTGCATGGGCAAACTCCAATAAAAACAGGGCTCATCCTTGAGCCCGATAGAACACGACGTCAGCAATCAATCATTAACGCGCTTCGGTCTTACCATCGTAACGACGCTGCCACTCCTGCAGGATGCGATCACGATTCACTGCAGCAAAGCTGAAGTCGTTATCGATCATGCGCTCGACAATATCAGCTGGATAGTTCTCAATCGGCTTGGCCACGCCTGGCATCGCCACAACAGCATAGCCTTCATTGTAAAGCTCATTCGCCTCACGGCTGACCGCCCAGTCCATCAGAGTCTGGGCCGCTTCCAGGTTTTGAGTGCCTTTCACAATCGCAGCGGCTTCCATGTCCCAACCCAGACCTTCGGACGGGAAAACGACTTCAACCGGTGCACCCTGAGACTTCAAACGTGCCGCACGGAAGGCAAAGGAAACACCTACAACAGCTTCACCCGAGGCGGCCAGGTTACAAGGCGCTGAACCTGAGTGGGTATAACGGCTGATGTTGTCATGCAAGCCATCCATGAATGTCCAGGCCTGCTCTTCACCCCACAACTGAATCCAGCTGGCCACATCCAGATAACCGGTGCCTGAAGAACTGGGGTTCGGCATCACCACATGGCCTTTATATTCGGGACGGGTCAGATCTTCCCAGCTGGTTGGCATGGGTACGCCCAACTTCTCACCTTCAATGGTGTTGTAGCAGATCGCAGCAACCCAGGCATCCATACCCACCCAGGCTGGCGGTGTATTCTGATCTACAAATTTTGGATCCAGCTTTTCAACACCTGCAGGTGCATAAGGTTCCAGCAGCCCCTCATCATCCAGCAGCAACAGGCTGGTTGCCGCCAGGCCCCAGATCACATCCGCGCGTGGATTGTCTTTCTCAGCCAGCAAACGCGCTGTCATGACGCCTGTTGAGTCACGTACCCAACGAATAGTGATCTCCGGGTGTGCCTGATTGAAGCGCTGCGCATATTTCTGCAGGTCATCCGACTCAACAGCAGTGTAAACCGTCAGTTCAGTCGCAGAGGCTGCCTGTGCTGCAACAGCGGCACCCAGCGCTAATGCCAGAGTGGTTTTTTTCAGGGTATGAAGCAGTGCGTTTTTCATGATGTCTCCTGATGGCTATTTGGTATAGACCAGATACTAGAGACGAAATATTGCAGTTGAATGACAGTTTTTTGAATTTTTAAGGCGTGTATTTAGACCGAGAGAATAAAGAGCTTTAAATGACAAATATATTTCAAATTAACAAGATCATTTATATGTAAAAAATATTTTTGTTAAAACCATTTTATTCACAAAACATTCATTCATTTGTCACAGATCCAAACTACATTTGCGCCCTGAGACAGCAGGATGTCCAACCTTCAACAACATACTAGTAAATGCTTTAGTAAACACGTTTTATTGATAACCGTAAAAAACCTGAAACTCTGATCCGATCAAGGGGAAAAACATGAAAAAATCGATTCTGGCAACGGCAGTTGCTGTGTGTCTGAGCGCGCCGGCAATTGCCATGGCAGATGCGACACTTTACGGCCACGTAATGATTGCAGCCGATAAAGTCAAAGACGAAAAGCTGCACATCGGCTCCAGCGCCAACTCTGAGTCTCGTATCGGTCTGCGTGGCACCGCTGACACAGGTATCGAAGGCCTGCAGGCACTGTATCAGTATGAGTTTGGTGTAAACACCAACCAGACCAGCTACAGCGGTACATCACGTAACGCTCTCAGAACACGCCAGGCTAACCTGGGCCTGACCGGCGACTTCGGTACTGTCAAAGCAGGTTCACAGACCAACCTGCATGATAACTGGGTCACGGCTACCACTGATGTGTGGTTGTCCAGCGTATACACTGTTACGCATTCTACCGCTACGGCACCTGCACGTCTGAGTAACTCTCTGGCTTATGTGTCACCAAACTTCAATGGTTTCCAGTTCGCGCTGGCAACAGCGGCTAACTCTGACTACGAAGACAAGAACTTCGACCTGCACCACATTGCGGCCAAATACAAGCTGGGCGGTTTCTATGCTGCAGCGTCTCACATCGATTACAACTCAACTGAGATGAGTTCAAACAAGAAGAGCGAAAGTGCCCTGGCACTGTCTTATGACTTCGGTCCTGCGATGATCGCTGCTGTTTACTCTCATGTTCGTAACGATCTGACTGACAACTACAAGCCTTGGGATATTGCTGCAACCTACAACCTGACTGACAGCACAACCCTGAAAGCCGGTTACGGTGATTTCAAGGAAGGTGCCAAAGGCTATGGTGTCGAACTGCAGCACAACCTGGGACGTATGGTTAACGTCTTCGTCGGTTATGGCGATGCCAATAGCGACCTGGGCGATAATGATATTTTCAGTGCGGGTATGCGCGTACGCTTCTGATTAAGTTTTAATTTAAAAGGCTTCCATATCGGAAGCCTTTTTTATTTATTTACTCAGAAAAACTAGATTAATAAACGCGAATAAAAATGATCAATTGCTATTTTTGAAGCCTTTTTAGCATCCGCTGCATAATCAGCTATCAGTTCAGAGGTATACTCATTAGGTGATTCAATTTTAATTAATGCAATCGCGATTGAAGACAGTGGAAACTGCTTGGGTTGACCATCACGATCCTGTGCCAGCATATAGCCTTGCTCTTGTACCGTTGAGGGATACACCGAGCGTACCATTTCCATAAACCTGCGCTGCAATGCCCGGCAAACGTCATCCACATCTTCTCGTTCAGTCATTACCACAAAGTCGTCACCACCCACATGACCGACAAAATCACCCTTGTAGTTGAAGTGTACCAGCAACAGTTCAGCCAGGCGGGTGATTACCAAATCTCCTGCCTGATAACCAAGGATATCGTTCAGAGGTTTGAAGTCGTTGATATCAATATAGATAAAGACAAATGGCAACACGCGCTTCAAGCGTTTATCCAGCTCATTATTGATAGGCACATTACCGGGCAACTGTGTCAATGGATTGGCGTAGCGAGCCTTTTCAATGCGCTCCTGAGTAATCTGTTTTAACAGCCGCCGTGTGGTTCCAAGACCCACATAAATCCCCTCATCCACCACAATAAAATGCTGCTTGAGATAATGGAAATCTTCTTCAATCAAACGCTGGCTGATCTCATCCAGTGTTGAACGCTGATCAACCACCAGAGAATCTCGCCCGATAAAGTTGATCACGGCACGGCGTTCAAACAAGGCACGGCCATACTGACTGCCATAGAGCTCCAGAACCCGCCATTTATGCAGCAATCCCAGGGGACGCCCGTCCTGCACCACCGGCAAGGAAAAAATATGCAAATTGCGTTGCAAACATTCCCAGGCCTCTCGCAATGTTGTATCCGGTGTCACCGGCTCAACATATTCACACAAATCACGTGCCAGTCGACCGGTTGTTTTCTGCACCACCTGTTGCCGATCCGGCAGACAACTGAGGTCCGCTGTCGGATAAGGCTTGGGACGACCAACCAGGAACCCCTGGATAAGCTCTATGCCCAAGTCTGCCACCACAGTAAGCTCAGCCTGATTCTCAACACCTTCTGCAATCAAACGACAGCCCAGGCGATCAGACAGCTCCACCAGCGAGCGGACAAACTCCAGCTTGACCAGATCTTCATGAATATCACGGATAAAGTGCCGGTCAATCTTGACGAAGTCAGGCTGTAAATCAGACCAGAGTTTCAGGCCTGAATAGCCGGTACCCAGATCATCAATCGCAATACTGAAGCCTTCCGCTTTCAGCCAGGCAATCGCGTTTTTCAGTTCCTGTAATTGCAGTGCCGGAAAGCGCTCCGATATTTCAATCACAATCTGTTGCGGCTCAAGATCGTGGCGGCGCATCAATTCACGCAATTGAACACTGCTGAAGCGTGACGGCAACAGCATCGATGGACTGATATTAACGAACAGATGACAATCCAGCGCGTGAGAAGCCCAGTTTTTGGCAGCCACTTTCAGACACAGGGCTTCCAGCTCATCAGACAAGGCGTATTTTTCTGCCAGCTCAAACAGTACTGGCGCCGCATGCAATGGACTGTCAGATGGGCCTCGACTCAGCGATTCGTAGCCAAAGACCTGTTGTGTTTCCAGGTGTACTATGGGTTGCAGCAAGGAAGTGACCAGCCCTTCCTGCAACAGATGGACCAGCTCGTCATGCAGTCTGTCTTTCATCGATACCTTCTATAAATACGCTGATACTGCAGCGCAGATACCTTAAAGAAGACTGATGACGTTTTGATGACAGCGTTTACCCAACAAACACTTAGCCAGCCAATCAGCTTTGGCTGTTGACACGTATCGTCATCACATCGTGTAACCAGTACTCTTCATCAAATTCGATGCGAGCACCCTCAGCAGTTTCAGAAATTCGGGTAATGTAAAGCCCGGGGCAGCCTGAATTGACCCCCAGCGCTTCAGCCACACCACCCGTCAAGGCTGTCGGTGTAATGGTGATCTGCTTGCTGGCCAGCTTGATGTCATAGACTTCAGACAGCATTTTCCAGAGTGCCTCAAAACGCTGATGCTCCAAACCCGGCAAATAGCGTGGATTCAACCAGATGGTTTCGACAAACACCAGACGCTCATCGGCAAAACGTCGGCGGCGCAGTCGAAATACCGGCTCACCCGGTTGTAATGCCAGTGCTGCGGCCACCTGAGCTGAAGCTGGCATGGATTTCAATCCCAGCACTTCAGTGCGTGGCACACGCCCCTGCTCTGCCACATACCGGGTAAAACTGACATCGGTCACCGGTTCATAGGTTAAACGTGGTGATGAAATAAACCAGCCACGTCGATTACTACGGTAGATCACCCCTTCGCTTTCCAGCTGCGCCAGCGCCTGACGCAACGTCACCCGGGTAGTGCCAAAGCCCTCTGCCAACTCACGCTCAGCGGGCAAGCGCGAGCCTGCCGGCAGCTCGCCAGTATGAATGCGCTGCATTAACCGGTCACGCAGTTGCAGGTATAACGGCTGTTCCGACATATCCCACCCAAATCAAAAAGCGCCATCTTACCCGATTTGACTGACAAAGCTACCGACACCTCCAGACGTCATCAAATCGACACCAAACGGTCATCAACCAGTCATGGAGTTGGGGAATGATCTGAAAGGTTAAGACAAGAGGATCACCTATGTTCGATATTGAGTCTCTGGTGTCAGAAAAATATCCGGCACTGGCACACAAGCCTGCCGTGCTCAAGACACCGGTTATGCAACTGCTCCGACACCTGTTCCATGAAGAAGAGGTGAACCAGTTTCTGCATCAGCATCAGGACCTGGGCGCCTTTGAGTTTACCGATAAGGTACTGGAACATTTCCGCATCAGCTATCTGGTGTCTGCCCGAGAGAAGGAAAATATTCCCTCTGAGGGCCGCGTAGTGATCGTATCAAATCACCCTCTGGGTACGCTGGATGGCCTGGTATTACTGAAACTGATCGGCGAAGTGCGTCGTGATATCAAGATCCTCGCCAATGACCTGCTATGGCAGTTTGAACCCCTGAGACCTTTACTGCTGCCTGTGGATAACCTGACCCAAAGTGGCTATCGCAGAACCGTCAGAGAAGTGACCGACTGCCTGCAACAGGACCAGGCAATCATTATTTTCCCAGCGGGTGAGGTATCACGCGCCAGTGCGACCGGTATCAAGGATGGTCCTTGGCAAAGCGGTTTTGTCCATTTTGCCCGCAAAACCAATGCACCGATTCTGCCGATCCATCTGAACAGCAAGAATTCAGCGCTGTTTTACTCCCTGTCAATGATCTATCGGCCTATCGGCGGACTGATGCTGGTCAACGAGATGTTCAAAAAGCACGCTGAAGATATGCCTGTGCGCATTGGCGAGCTGATTCCGCTGGAACGTTTTGACAATAATGAACTGCCACTGAAAACACGGCTGAAACTGCTGCGCAAGCATGTCTATCGTCTGCCGAAAAACAAAAAGTCCCTGTTTGTCACGGAAAAGCCGATTGCGCATCCGGAAGAGCGTCTGCAACTGCGCCGGGCCCTGCGTCAGGCAGAACGTCTGGGCGAAACCCAGGATGGCATGCAGATCTATCTGTTTAACTACGCCTCTGACTCGCCGGTTATGCGGGAGTTGGGACGCCTGCGGGAACTGACTTTTCGCCGTGTTGGTGAGGGCACAGGTCAGCGGTATGACCTGGATAGCTATGATCGTCATTACCAGCACCTGATTCTCTGGGATGATGAAGCACTGGAACTGGTTGGAGCCTATCGTATTGCCGACTGTGCACAGGTTATCGAAACCTCGGGTCTGAAAGGGCTCTATGCTGCCAGTCTGTTCAGCTATCAGCCGGCACTGGAGCCGCTGATGCAGGGTAGTATTGAGCTGGGGCGCAGCTTTGTACAACCTCGCTACTGGGGGCGTCGCAGCCTGGATTATCTCTGGTATGGTATCGGTGCGTACCTGCGCAGTCGGCCCCATATTCAGCGCATGCTTGGCCCTGTATCGATTTCAGCCAAACTGCCACAGATCGCCCGTGACCTGCTGGTGATCTACTACCGTCATTATTTCGGTCAGTCCGGTCTGGCGCGTGCCAATGCGCCTTACGGCCCGTCTGATGCCGGCAGTGCTGAAGCTCAGCGGCTGTTCTGCTTTACCGATGCACGCGAAGATTTCATTGCGCTCAAGGAACGCCTGGATCTCTATGGTGTAACGGTACCGACGCTCTATAAGCAATACACCGAACTGTGCAAGGAGGGCGGCGTGAGCTTCCTGGACTTTGGTGTCGATGCTGACTTTGGCTACTGTATCGACGGTCTGGTGATGGTCGATGTGGAGCGTATCAAACCGAAAAAACGTGACCGCTACATGGGAGAACTGCGACGCTGATTTGCGTCGCAGTCCCAGGTAAAGGTGCTTTAGGTAGAGGCGCTTCAGGGACTGGAGCTTTGGCTGTAAAGCTCCAGATTTCAGATCAGATAAACGCCTTGCGCACCTTGGCGGAGATATACTCGGAAACCAGCACCGTGGCAAAGATCAGGATAAAGATGATGCTTACCCGGTCCCAGGCCAGGGTATTAATCGCCGCATTCAATTGCAAACCGATACCCCCGGCTCCTACCAGACCCAGTACTGTAGATTCACGAATATTGATATCCCAGCGGTAGATACTGATCCCGGCAAACGCCGGCATCACCTGTGGCAATACAGCATAACTCATGACCTGCATGCGGCTTGCGCCCGTAGCTGTAATCGCCTCGACCGGCGTCGGATGAATCTCTTCAATCGCTTCGTATAACAGCTTGCCTACAAATCCAATAGAACGCAGTGCAATCGCCAGAATACCGGCCAGTATTCCCGGACCAAGAATGGTGACCAGCAGCATCGCCCAGATCAGTGAGTTAATCGAGCGGGATGATACGATAATCATCAACGCCAGACTGCGGATCAATGGATGTGGAGTAGTATTGCGTGCCGCCAGAAAAGCGCAGGGGAACGCCATGATGATCCCCAACAGCGTTCCCAGAGTCGCGATATTGAGAGTATCCCAGAGCGGTTTCCATAAACGCTCCGAATAAGCCCAGTCAGGAGGCATCATGCGTCGCAACAGATCGGCACCCTGACGAGGCGCATCTTCAACAAACACCCACATGGTGTTATCTGAGATCACCTTCCAACAGAGCAGAAACAGGGAAATACCCACTAACCAGCCCAGCCAGATCAGCCATTGCTGACGGGTAGTTCGTAGTTTCCATTCAGCCTGGCTCAGATCATTACCAGGCTCTATCAATTTCACAGGCATTATTGCACCCACTTACGGACATAGCCGGACAGATACTCGGTCATCATCACAATACCGATAATAATCAACAGAACAGCTGCTGCCGTGTCATACTCGTAACGGCTCAACGACGTATTCAGTGTGGCTCCGATACCACCGGCACCGACAATACCAATCACCGCGGATTCACGAAAATTGATATCCAGACGGTACAGAGACAGACCGATCAACCGCGGCATGACCTGCGGCTGCACCGCGTAGTTCATCAGCTGCAACCAGCTGCCACCCGTGGCCCGTATGGCCTCCACCTGGCGTTCGTCAATATCCTCGATATCTTCCGCCAGTAGCTTGGCCATAAAACCGATGGTAGCAAATGCCAAAGTGATCATGCCCGCCAAAGGCCCGAAACCGAACATCACCACAAACAGAATGGCAATAATCACCTCCTGAAAGGTGCGCGATATGGCGATAATCGAACGGCAAAACAGGTAGATCGGCAGTGGCGCCATATTGCGGGCCGCTCCAATACCAACCGGGATTGCCAACAGTATGCCGATCACTGTAGAAGTCAGGGTCATGGTCAGAGACTCAAGTAACCCCTGCTGGATATCACGCCACCGGCTGGTAAAGTCCGGCTGCAGAAATGCACCAAGGAAATTCAATCCACGTGAAGCACCCTCGGCCACACGCGTCCAGTTCACCTCAACACTCCAACTGGCCAGTACCAGATAGACCAGCACGGCCAACGCCAGTGCCAAACGATAGCGCCAGTCACGAATCAGAGGTGGACGGCGCCACACCCCTGAAGCTGCACGTTGCAGCCGCTCTGCATGCTCTGTCATACGCTGGCCGCTCGCAGAGTAACCTGAGCGTGGTTCTGGGACACAGAAGGATCCATAACCTCCTCAACATCGCCACTTTCAGATGCATGGTTCCAGTCTTCTTCACCGTAAATTCGGGTCAGAATCTCCGCATCCAGTTGTTCTGGCTGACCATCAAACACCAGTTGTCCTGCACGCAGGCCGATAATGCGATCAGCAAACAGCTGTGCCAGCTGGACATCATGAATATTGATAATCGCTGCCAGCTGGCGTTCAACACACAGCTCCTTGATCAGTCGCATGATCTGGCGGGAGGTCTTCGGATCCAGGCTGGCGGTCGGCTCATCCACCAGCAAAATTTCCGGGCTCTGCAACAATGCCCGTGCAATCCCGACACGCTGACGTTGTCCACCTGATAATGCATCGGCACGCTTATCGATAAAGTTTTCCAGACCGACCCGCTGCAACAGTTTGAATGCCTGCTGCACCACCGGCTGAGGATAGCGACGGAAATAACTGCGCCAAAAACCGGTGTAACCCAGATAACCAGACAGCACATTCTCCATCACGGTTAGCCGGTCAATCAGCGCGTATTCCTGGAAAATCATTCCCATACGACGTCTGGCGCGGCGTAACTGACGAGAACTCAAGCCGGTCAGCTCGGTATCTCCCAGAAATACCTGCCCTTCGGTAGGCTCAACCAGTCGGTTTACACAACGAATCAAGGTACTTTTACCGGCACCCGACGGACCGATCAGCGCGGCCACCTGACCTGCCGGAATCTCCAGCGAAACTGACGTCAGGGCTTTATCACCTGTCGTATAGCGCTTGGTCAGTTGTTTTAACGTCAGCATATTTTCCTCCCGTTCAGATACAAAAAAGCCTCTCATCCCTGAGAGGCAAGGAGCCCTGAACCCAAATCAATTGCAGTTGTAAGTCACACCCATTGCCTGGTCGATGGTACGAACCACTTCCCAGTGCTCTTTGTAGGTGATCGGAATAAACTGAGCTTCACCGGAGTTTTTAAACTCTTCCTGCAGCGCGCTACCTTCCCATTCAAAGGTAAAGAACGCTTCTTTAACCTTTTCAGCCAGCTCAGGCTTCAGGTTGTACACATGGCCGTAACCTGTAGTCGGGAAAGTCTGCGAGGTATAAACAGTGGTGTAGCTGTCCGGCTTGACCACATCACGCGAGATCATGCGCTTCAACACCGAATTGGCAATCGCCGCGGCATCATAGTCACGGTTAATCACACCCAGAATTGAGTTGTCATGGCCACCGGAGAAAGAGGGCTGGAAATCCTGCTCTGCTACCATCCCGAACTCGGCTTCCAGCAGTGCCGAGGGCGCTTTGAATCCGGAGTTGGATGTTGGAGCCGTGAATGCCAGGCTACGTCCACGGATATCCTCAATGCTTTCAATGCCTGAATCCGGACGGGTGATGATTTCCATCTCATAACCGAAGGAACCATCTTCACGAGCCATCATCGTGAAGGGTACAAAACCGGCACAGTTTACCGCCAGTGGGTTAGATCCAGTGTTAAATCCGGCCACATGCAGACGACCCGCACGCATGGCTTCCAGCTGTGCCGCATTGGACTGAACCGGGAAAAACTGCACACGCTTACCGGTTACCGCTTCCATATGCTTCAAAAAGCCATCCCACACCTGAGCATAGACAGCAGGATCTTCAACCGGTGTATAGGCAAATACCAGTGTGTTCGGATCAACCCACTGTGCAGGATCCGTTGGGGCATCTGCCACCATGTCGCCATCGGCGTCGGTGAAACGCGGTGCCAGATCACTGGCCTGAAGCGTCATGGAAACGGTCATGGCCAGCAGACCTGCCGCGAGAGTTTTTCCTGTCATAGTCGTAAGCATGCGCATATAGCACCCCATCAGAAGATTTAACGATGGCGCTACTTTAGTCGTGCTTTATGACGAGACCGTTGCTTATAAATGACAATTACATGGCGATTTTATGAAAACCGCCGACTGTCAACGCGCTGTCATAAAAATGACATAGGCTAGCCGGAATCGCTTCAATCAGGAGAACCGTGATGAGTGGCAGCGACTTTCATGCACAGATCCGTTCCAGTTATTTAGCTTTTCTGACGGCTCAGGCCGCCCGCTTTCCAGTGCACAATCGCCTGCGTGTGGACCTGCACTGCCATGATCACAACAGCGATGTCCCGGATGAACTCTGGGGACGGCTGCTCAAGCTGCCGGAGACCTGGCTACCCACTGGCAAACTGGTGAAGCGCCTGCAGGCCGCAGGCACAGATCTGATCACCATTACCAACCACAACAACGCTCGCTCCTGCTGGACACTGATGGATAAGGGTATGGATGTACTATCCGGTGCAGAATTTACCTGTCACTTTCCGGATGATTCGCTGAGTGTGCATGTGCTGGTTTATGGCTTCTCACCCCAGCAGGAAATTCGTCTGAACCGTTTGCGGCAGAATATCTATCATTTTGCTGCCTATGCGCTGGAGCAGAATCTGCCCACTGTACTGCCGCACCCGTTGTTTTTTTATACCGGTAAACGCACCGCCAGTATCGAATCACTGGAAAAGTTAGCTCTGCTGTTTGAACGCTACGAAGTATTAAATGGTCAACGTGGTTTCTGGCAAAACCATATGACCCAGTTATGGATCGAGAGCCTGACTGAAGAGAAACTGCACCAGCTGTCACGCAAGCATGGCCTGGATCCCCGGGACTTCTGTCGCCATCCTGCACGTAAATGTCTGACCGGCGGGTCTGATGATCACAACGGTATTTTTGCCGGTGAGTGCGGCAGCTTTCTCTACATCGACAATCTGGCTCAACGACGCCAGCAACAGCCCCTGTCCGAGCTGGCACTGGAAGCGCTGCGCAACGGCGATATCGCGCCCTACGGTGAACCCGGTGAAGAGGAACGCCTGACCACCACCTTCCTCGACTACTTCTCCCAGGTCGCCATCCATATGAAAGACCCCGGTTTGTTGCGCCTGATGCTGCACAAGGGCAGTCTGACTGACAAGCTGTTATGCCTGGGTGTCAGCAATGCCATGCAAGAGCTGCAACGACACAAATACACCCTGACCTTCCTGCAAACCTTTCATCAGGCACTGTCAGGCAAACCTCCGGCCCTGATGACCCATCTGGGTGTCAGCCGGGAGTTCAAACCCACACTGAAAATCGTTAAACAACTGGCCAAAGCACGTCGGCAAACACCGGAGCACTTCTCCCAATCCTTACGCGAAACCATCCCGGCACTCTATCGCGAAGTGACGGGTATCTTTTTTCAACGTCTGGGTCAGGCCATTCAACAGCATCGCCCCAGTTCATCGCGTTTCAGTCTGGATGCGCTGATCCGTGAGTTTGAACTCCCCACCAGCCTGCGCAGCCTCACATCGGCACGCAGCCAGGGAGCACACAACGGACAATCACCCCAGTTACTGCAAATGCTTGATGCCCTGACATTTCCGGCACTGGCTGCGCTGGTTATTGGTGGTGCCTCTTTCACCGGTAGCCAGGTGCTCTATGCCAACCGGCCGCTGCTCAACGCACTGGCCGATGACCTGAATGCCGGACAACACTCGCAACGTATCCTCTGGCTGACAGACAGTTTCTGTGATGGCAACGGTGTTTCCTCATTTTTGAACAACCTGCTGGATGAAGTGCAGCAGCGCCAGCTACCCATAGACCTGCTCACCTGTCACCCGACACTGGAACCACAGCCGCATCTGCAGGTTCTGCGCCCGATCAGTCAGTTCGATCTGACACAGCCTGGCGAACAGACGTTTTATTTTCCCGATATGCTGGAGCTGCAACGTCTGTTCGAGCAGGGCGGTTATGATCGTGTCATCTGTTCAACGGAGCTGATGATGGGACTGGTCGGCCTGTACCTGAAACACGCATTTTCTGTCCCGGTGTGGTTCTACATGCACACCGACTGGCATGAGTATTTCCAGCGCAGTACCGCCTTAAAGTCGCGCTACACCGACCGCTTTCGACGCCTGCTACGTGCTTTCTACCATCAGTTTGACGGGTTGCTGGTATTAAACCGGGAGCACCGCAACTGGCTGGCATCCGATGCCATGGAAATACCCGCCGAAAAGCTCCACCTGACAGCGCACTGGGTGCATACACACTTTACCGATATCGCCGCACAACGCACCCTGCCCGGATGCACACCGACACTGCTGTATGCCGGGCGTATCAGTCGCGAAAAGGGGGTGCTGGATCTGCCACAGATTTTCCAGCAAATCCGTGCCGCCATCCCGAATGTCCGCTTGCTGATAGCCGGTGATGGCCCGGCACTGAAAAAACTGCGTCGTCAATTACCGGAAGCCGAATACCTCGGCTGGGTCCCATCCGATCAGATGGCACAGGTCTATCAACAGGCCGATCTGTTACTATTACCTTCTCGATTTGATACCTTCGGGTGTGTAGTGCTGGAAGCGCTGTCTACCGGACTGCCGGTTATTGCCTATGCCAGCAAAGGACCTGCGGATATTATCCAGCCAGGACGGCAGGGTTATCTGGCTGACTCAGCAGAGCAGATGGCCGCTCAGGTATTGCATTACCTCACACGTCCACAGCTTGAGCAGGCACGCATGCAACAGTTGGCAGCACAACGTCACCAGGACTATCAGCCGGAGCAAATACTGAACCAGCTGCTCAGCACCCTGGGCCTGCCCACCCAGGCCCCTGAACCTATCATGGAAAACCGACATGCCAGTTGAGCCATCAACCACACCTGTACGAGATGTTTTTCTGACCTTTCTGAAGCTCGGTTTGACCGCCTTCGGGGGACCGGTGGCCCATCTGGGCTATTTTCAGGCAGTTTTTGTCGAACAGAAACGCTGGCTAACACCTCAGGCATACGCGGAGCTGGTGGCGCTCTGCCAGTTTATTCCCGGTCCGGCCAGTAGTCAGGTGGGATTTGCCATCGGCTTACAACGTGCCGGGATCAGCGGTGCAATTGCTGCCTGGGCAGCCTTCACCCTGCCCTCAGCCCTGTTAATGCTGTTCCTGGGTATCTCGTTGGTTGCACTTGAGCTGACGGCTTATCAGGGACTGCTGCAAGGACTGAAAGTGACTGCTGTGGCCGTCGTCTGTTGGGCACTCTGGAGTATGGCGCGCAGCCTGACGCCGGATTATCGGCGCCGACTGATCGCACTGCTGGCGGCAGCCGTTGCACTCCTGCTGCCAGGCGTCTTTGGCCAACTGGGTGCATTGCTTCTCGGTGCCCTACTGTCCCTGGTACTGATCAATCCAGTAACCCAGACACAGGATGATGGGCAAGGTCTGCAGATTAACCTCTCTTCACGCCTGGCTGGACTCTCTGCCGCCCTGTTCATTGCCGGGCTGGTGCTGCTGCCCTCACTGGCACTGCTCAGCCAGACGCCGCTACTGACCCTCTCGGATGCCATGTATCGCGCAGGCTCGCTGGTGTTTGGTGGTGGCCACGTCGTACTACCGCTGCTGCATGCTGAAACGGTCAACCAGGGACTGATCAATGCCGATGACTTTCTGGCTGGCTATGGTGCTGCACAGGCCATGCCCGGCCCACTGTTCAGCTTTTCTGCATTTATTGGAGCCCAAAGCGGCGTACTGGCAGCCGCTATCGCGCTGGTGAGTATCTTTTTACCCGGCTGCCTGCTACTCATTGCAGTACTGCCGGTCTGGCAAACACTGCGACACCAGCGGCGCCTGCGCCAGACACTCAGTGGTGTCAACGCAGCTGTCGTGGGCCTGCTGGCTGCCGCACTATACGACCCGGTAATTACTGCAGGCATTCATCAGTGGCAGGACGCCTTACTGGCCTTGGTGCTGCTGGGTTTGCTCGCCACCGGACGGATACCTGTCTGGCTACTGGTACCCCTCGGCGGTCTGGCAGGATATGCTTTGCTGTAACGAGCCTAACCTGAGCCCTGCCTTACCATGACCTCTACTCTGACAGAGACCCGTATTCGTCTTGTCTGCCTCGCACGCGTGCTATTGTTTGCCACGTTTATGACGGTAGCAGCCACCTTACCCCTGTTAATCCGGGACTGGTCACTCAGTGCCACAGCGGCGGGTGCACTCATCACCTCGTTTACACTCGGCTATGCCCTGTCGCTGTTTCTGTTTGCCTGGGCATCCGACCATCTGGGTGCCAAGCGGGTGGTCGCCAGCTCGGCACTGGCAGCGGGTATCAGCAGCCTGTTGTTTGCCTTTCTGGCACGGGACTGGAACAGTGCCTTTTGGCTCTACGGCCTGATCGGTCTCTGCCAGGGTGGTATCTATACACCGCTCATCGTACTGATTTCAGATGAAATCAACCCGGATAAACGCGGCCACGCGATGGGCATGCTGATAGCATCCACCTCCATAGGCTATGCCGCTTCCCTGGCGATAGGTGGCCTAGGCATTGCGCTGGGCGGCTGGCAAATGGCCTTCATATTGACCGGCATGCTGCCGATCTTCGGTGCCCTGCTGTTGATCTGGACACTCGCGCCACTCGCTAATCGTATTCATCCGGCTCAGGTTGATCTGCGCATCACCGACGAGCTGTTGCGCAACCGGCGGTCACGCTTGCTGAATACCGGTTACATTGCACATAACTGGGAACTGTTAGGTATGTGGGCCTGGATACCCGGCTTTTTGGCTGCAGGCTTTGCACTGAAAGGACTGGACAGTGCCCAAGCCAGCATGGGGGGTGCTTACCTGTCAGGCTTTATGCATCTGTTTGGCGCAGTTGCCGCACTGAGTATGGGGCGGTTATCGGATCGGCTGGGACGTCAAAAACTACTATTGCTGTTGGCTGCCAGCAGCACACTGCTCTCTTTCAGCATCGGCTGGCTAATCCATCTGCCCCTGCTGCTGTTGATGCTGCTAGTACTGGCCTATGCCTTTACCTGCCTGGGTGATTCGCCGGTTCTCACCACCGCGTTGTCCGAAGCCGTGCGACCTGGCTATCTGGGACGGGTGCTGGCGTGGCGATCCTTGCTGGGTTTTATTGCTGGCGCACTGGCGCCGCTGGCATTTGGTGGTGTGCTCGATCTGTTCCAGCACGCCACACCTGCTGTCACCTGGGGAATGGCCTTTGCTACGCTGGGTCTCGGAGGAGTCATTGCCAGTTACTGTGCCATGCGTTTGCATCGCAAACCTGGCTAGAAATGTCGCTGGAATATGCAGGCAACACGAGGGGATAGTTTTTATCCTGCGCTATGAATTTTAAAATCTTCGTGAAGCCTGCTCCAATGCGCTCTCAACTCCGCTTTATGCACATCATGCATGGGTAGCTGTTTAAGTGCTTCAGGCCATAGCGTCCTTGCCCGTCTCAGCGTGTCATCCAAATGCGGTTTAATGGCTCGCCATGGAATACCTGATTTATCTGCCCAGGACTGGAAATGCACCATTGAGACGGCATACCATTGCTTCGTTTTGCCCAGGTTGAGCGCAAACTGGGTTTCATTGTCGATATAAATACTTGTTGTCAGGATATCGTAGGCGGGAGAGAGCCGTGGCGTGATCTTATCAGGATATAGAAAGCTCCAATTCTTGAGATGTGCATCGCCATTCGCCAACAGAACATTTACCAGTAGTCGTCTTGCAAACTGCTGAGCGTCGGCCAGACCCTCACCAGAAAAATCATAAATAACCTTGCCGATATTCTCGTAGTTAGCGGAAGTGTATTTTTCGTGAGGATACTTCACCAGAATCTGGGCAAAGTCTTCCATGTGGATACGCTGATTATCATCACGATCAAAGCGCTTGATCGCGAAAGCCAACTTCTCGTCGGGTAAGTTGATTTGCGGCAGGTGATCGAGCTTATCCAGTTCAACCAGTTTGATGTCAGGAATATCAACACCCACCAGCCCTGCCAATGACATGGCGGTGAACTCGTTCAGTGGTACAAATTTGTGCTGGGTCGATGGTGTTTTAATGATCCAGTCACCCAACACATCGCCTTTGGATAAATGATAGCGTCCATCCTTTGCCTTCATGGAAAATTTCATCTGCACACCAGCCAAAGAAAACTTGTTTGCCTGGGTGGCCTTGTTGAACTTAACGGCCCTGACCTTTCCGTCAGTGCTGAGCACCCTGTCGAGTAAAAAGTCAGGGACCTCTTCAGGCTCCATGGGCCTGGCTTCAATAGCGCCCGGCAAGTCTTCACCAAGATACGACAACAGGTGAAATTCATTATCAACATGCACCTTCAAACCTTGCGCAATCAACTCTCGTAAAGAGCCCTCTGGCAGCAGGTTTGAAAGCACAGGATGTAGTCTTTGATTCCGAGCCCATGGCTGAGCGATAACTTTATCCGCATTCGGAAACCTGGGGTGTGTCATCAAGCTGAATGTCGGGCGATCAGGATTGTTTTTAAAGCTATCCGCAAAACTCAACACATTGAGGCCACTCCTGAAGCCTGCAAGGTAGCCTATCAGTACACCATGCATACTGAGCTGCAATACATTCACTTCAGCGGGTGTATCGGCGCTCATTCGTTATCTCCCAATAATTCCTGCCACGGGTCATCGGCGAATGAGGGGTTGTTTTCCTTGGCTGCCTGGTTTGAATCGTCAGACAGTACGGCCAATACCGCATTGAGTTTTTCTTGTGGGATCAACAGCAGTTCACTTTTAAGTCCCTTCGCGATCAACTCAAGTGTATCGAGCCGAGGATTGCCCTTGGACTCAATTCTTTGATATTGCTGGCGTGAAATCCCTATCCGCAGCAGCATATCCTGCTGCTTCAGTGCCAGTGCTAAACGTCGCTGTTTGATCTGTTCGAGTAGTGAGCGCATAATGAAACTTATAAGTTGCTATCAATCAATAAGAAACATATTAGTTTCTTTTTTGCGATTAAGCAATTTATAAGTTTCTATTTCGCTCAGCGAGTTGCCAGTCGCCCGGCAGGCAAGGCCAAAGAGATCAACACGGCGGCCAACACCATCACGGCAGAAACCACCAGACAGGTGACCAGGCCATGGGCCATATACAGCCAGCCGGACAAGACGGTTCCCAGCAACCGCCCCATTGCATTGGCCATGTAGTAAAAGCCGACATCCAGGGAGACGCCATCTCCGCGGGCATAACTGACGATCAGATAGCTGTGCAGCGATGAATTAACCGCAAACACCGCACCGAATACCATCAATCCAACCACGATGACCCAGGTGGTATCCAGCGGCAACACCATTCCCTGGGCAATCAACAACGGCAGTATAGCCAACCCGGCTCCCCAGCCCACCACGGCTCCACGGCCAGGGATGCGCCCGGAGCGTTTACCGGTAAACAAGGGTGCCAGTGATTGCACAACACCATAGCCGATCACCCAGCAGGCCATAAAAAATCCGACTTGCCAGAAGTCCCAGCCCAGGGTTTCCTTCAAGAACACCGGCAGTGCAATGACAAACCAGACATCCCGGGAAGCAAACAGAAACATGCGCGCCGCCGCCAGCACATTGATCGCCCGGCTTTTGGAAAACACTTCACGAAATTTGGGCTTGTTTTTCATCCGCCCCATATCATTGCGCAGCAGGAGCACCGACATCACCCACACCAGCGCCAGCATCAGCGCCATAGCCAGTACGGCACCCATAAAGCCAAGCAGGCTCAAGAGCACGGCACCGAGGAAAAACCCTATCCCTTTCAGTGCATTTTTCGAACCGGTTAACAGTGCCACCCACTTAAACAGCGTGCCCTGCGCTTCTTCAGGTACCAGCAACTTGATGGCACTTTTGGCGCTCATTTTGTTCAGATCTTTGGCAATACCCGACAAGGCCTGCGCCAACATCACCCAGATAACCGTCAGGTACTCAGCGGGCAGGGTGAGCATCAACAGTGCCACGACCTGCAACGCCAGCCCCACATTCATGGTGCGGTTCAGCCCCAGACGCGCGCCTAACCAACCACCCACCAGATTGGTGACTACGCCGAAGACTTCATAAAACACGAACAGCATAGCGATCTGTAAAGGTGAGTAGCCCAACTGATTAAAGTAGAGCACCACCAGCATGCGCAGCGCACCGTCGGTCAGCGTGAAGGCCCAGTAGTTACCGGTTACGATCAGGTACTGGCGTATCGCCGGTGACAGGTGCGCGAACATGCTTAACCTGCCTGATCCAACAGGCCAATTTTACGTCCCAGCTCGGCCATACGCACCGAGTAGCCCCACTCATTGTCATACCAGGCGTAGATTTTTACCTGAGTACCATTGATGACCATGGTAGATAAAGCATCGATAATGCTGGAGCGGGAATCACCACGATAGTCCACAGACACCAGTGGACGCTCTTCATAACCCAGTATGCCAGCCAACTCACCCTCTGCTGCCGCTTTGAGGTAAGCATTCACTTCTTCTGCGGTGGTCGCTTTTTCAACCTCGAATACACAATCGGTCAGTGAGGCATTAGCTAAGGGCACCCGAACCGCATGACCATTGATACGCCCGGCCAGTTCAGGAAAAATCTCGATAATCGCTTTTGCGGATCCGGTCGTTGTCGGAATCAGGCTCATACCGCAAGCCCGGGCACGACGCAGATCCTTGTGGGGAGCATCCAGGATGGTCTGGGTATTGGTCAGATCGTGAATGGTGGTCATGCTGGCATGACGGATACCCAGCGACTCATGGATAACCTTAACAACCGGTGCCAGGCAGTTGGTGGTACAGGAAGCGGCGGTCACGATCGGATGCTGTGCCGGATCATACAAGTGATCATTAACCCCCATCACCACATTGAGCACACCCGGCTCTTTGATCGGTGCAGACACCACAACGCGTTTAACGCCTTGATCAAGATAGGCCTGCAGCAACGCGGTGGTTTTCATCTTGCCGGAGCATTCAAATACCAGATCACAACCCGACCAATCGGTTTCATCAATGCTTTTATTCTGACTGACAGCAATGCGCTTGCCTTCGATCAGCATAGCACCCTGTTCTGCCATCGCCTCATGCGCCCAACGGCCATGTACCGAGTCAAAATTCAACAAATGTGCCAGACTGACAGCATCAGCGGCCGGATCATTAATCTGCACAAACTCAAATTCAGGCCAGTTCCAGGCGGCACGCAGTGCCAAACGTCCCATGCGACCAAAACCATTGATACCGACTTTAATGGTCATTACTTCACCTTATTTTATTAACTAAATATACGAATGGCGGCATAGCGTAAACCACCCAGATGACAATTGTGCGACCAAGAGTCTCACCAAACGAGCTACACTCGGAAGAAACCCTAGTCTAAAATTCACGAATATATGGCTTTTCATATATTGGAGCAACCATGAATATACTTTTTCTGTGCACCGGCAATAGCTGCCGCTCCATCATGGCAGAAGCGATACTGAATGAGCGTACTAACGTTCATCAAGCATTCAGTGCCGGTAGCCATCCTGCACAAAACGTTCACCCTATGGCTTTAAAAACCCTTGAATCTCATCACATTGCCACCGAGGGCCTGTTCAGTAAAGACTGGGACAGCCTCCCAGTCGTGCCCGACCTGGTGATCACGCTCTGTTCAGATGCCGCCAGCACCCCCTGCCCGGTCTATCTGGGCAACGTCATGCGAAGCCATTGGAGCATGACAGATCCGTCCAAGATAAATGCCAGTGCAGAGGGTCAGCAAGCCGCCTTCGAGCAGGCATTCACACTGTTGCAGCGACGTATCGATTATTTTTTGCAACATCACCCTGAACATCTTTCTCCGCCCGAATTGGACACCCTGTTGGACCAATGCTCAAGCCTGAACTGAACCGATCAGCGCACGCAATCTGTCAGCACCGACAGGATCATCGGCCAACATGGGTACCACGGCATAACGAGCACTGAGCTCTGTTTGCACGCGCATTATTTCAGGGACCTCTGTCGCAGCTCGTGCAGCCAGTAAAGGATGCTGGGTAGCGGTAGCGACAAGACTTGAGTTCACCACCCAGGCATAAGGCTGGATCTCTGCGCGCTGCAGGTCTTCCTGCAAACGAGCAGCCTCTAATACTGGTATTGTTTCCGGTAACGTTACAATGAGTACCCGAGTTTGCGCCGGGTCCTGTAAACGCATCATTGGTGTCACCATCCGCGCACGGGTTTCACCAGCATGGCGCATAATATCGCGATGATAAGCGCCCGTAGCATCCAGTAGTAACAGGGTATGTCCTGTGGGTGCGGTATCCATCACCACAAATTTGCGACTAGCCTCACGTATGGTTCTGGAAAATGCCTGAAATACTGCAATTTCTTCCGTACAGGGTGAGCGCAGATCCTCTTCCAGCAGGGCTCGGCCCTGAGCATCGAGACTGGCCCCGCGTGACGCCATAATCTGATCACGGTAGCGTTGAGTTTCTACAGCCGGATCAATGCGACTAACGCTGAGATTAGCCACGTCACCCGCCAGTGTTTCGTGCAGATGGGCTGCGGGGTCAGTGGTGGTGAGTAAAACCTCATGACCACGCGCAGCCAGCTCTACCGCAACAGCTGCAGCGATAGTGGTTTTGCCAACACCGCCCTTGCCCATGGTCATGATCAGCCCCTTACCGGCCTCTTCGAGGCCATCGATCAGCCGGGACAAGAAGGGTAAATCCGCCATCGCCTGATGCTTAGCACCAGCCTGTAAGCCGTTGATGGGCTGACTCATTCGGCGTAATGCATCGATACCGACCAGATTCTCCGGGCGCAGGTAGAAATCATGTCTGACCAGGCTGGCAAGATCAGCATCCATGGCGTCCATCGCGCCACGCTCCCGATGGATCATACTGACTGCCAGTGCATCATCTAGGGCTTCATCGGGCATTAAGCCATTGATCGCCAACTGCTGATTGCGAATACCGATATCAGCTAACTCTCTATGTGTCCTGGCGGCTTCCGCCAGCGAGCTGCTACGCGGTCTGGCCACCAGTATCATTCGGGTCATGTCCGCATTCGACAGGCTGTTTACCGCCGCCGCATAACGTTCACGCTGCTTTTCCAACCCCGCCAAAGGCCCCAGGCAGGATGCATCACCGCCGGTTTCCAGAAAGCCGCTCCAGGCACCCGGCAGCTTAAGTAAACGGATAGTATGGCCGGTCGGGGCGGTATCAAAAACAATATGGTCATAACACTCGATCAATTCTGGATCGGTCAGCAGTGCCGTGAACTCATCAAACGCGGCAATCTCGGTTGTACAAGCACCCGATAATTGCTCTTTGATGCTATTCAGGGCTTTTTCAGACAGCGTGCCGCGGATGGGGCCGATAATACGCTCGCGATAGTCTTCTGCTGCGGCTTCTGGATCAATTTCCAGCGCTTCCAACCCGGACACCTGGCCAATTGGCGTGATGTGATTGCCTATGTCCGTAGCAAACACCTGACCCACATTGGAAGCCGGGTCGGTACTGACCAACAACACCCGCAGGCCAGCATCTGCCAGATCAACAGCCGTCGCACAGGCTAAGGAGGTTTTACCGACCCCTCCCTTGCCTGTAAAAAAGACAAATTTTGGCAACTGATCAAACATTCTGATGACTCGTTGCGGGTGGAAAGTGATGGCGTGTCTTGTTGGCGATACGTACCAGAGCCAACATCAGTGGCACTTCAACCAATACACCGACAACGGTTGCTAAAGCGGCACCGGATTGCAGGCCGAACAGCGCTATAGCGACGGCAACTGCCAGCTCGAAGAAATTACTGGCGCCGATCATGCCTGCGGGTGCCGCCACGTTGTGTGGCACTCGCCAGGCCTTACACCAGCCATAGGCGATAAAGAAAATCAGAAATGTCTGAATAATCAGAGGGATCGCAATCAACAAAATATGCAATGGGTTGGCAATAATCACATCACCCTGAAACGCGAATAACAGCACCAGGGTTATAATTAAACCTATCGGGGTGACAGGTGCCAGGCGTTTCATAAATACGCCGGTAAACCATTCAAGACCATAGTGCTGAATCACCCATCGGCGCGTCAGATAACCCGCGCCTAACGGAATCACGATATACAGCACCACAGACAGGATCACCGTATCCCAGGGCACCTGAATATTGGAGATGCCCAGCAAAAACACCACAATCGGTGCGAAGGCAAACAGCATAATCAGATCATTGATGGCCACCTGCACCAGTGTATAGGCGGCATCACCACGGGTCAGATAACTCCAGACAAACACCATCGCGGTACAAGGGGCTGCACCCAAGAGAATAGCGCCAGCCAGATATTGACGCGCCATGTCTTCCGGAATCAGTGGCTTAAATACCACCATCAGAAAAAACCAGGATATCGCAAACATGGTGAAGGGTTTGATCAGCCAGTTGACTGATGTAGTAATGATTAGCCCTTTAGGTTGGCGGCCCACACCGACGATGGAACTGAAATCTATCTGCAGCATCATCGGGAAGATCATCGCCCAGATAAGTATCGCTACCGGAATGGAGACCTGCGCATACTCAAAGCGCGACAGGGTTTCGGGAATAGCTGGCGCAAACTGGCCCAATAAGATACCCGCCACTATCGCTAATGCCACCCAAAGTGTCAAAAAACGCTCGAACAGCCCCATTCCCTCGGCCGTACTTGGCGCTTCTGCCTTATCCTGAGCCTTCATGCTCTCACTCCTATCCTAATCAAATTGTCATGAATCATGGTGTATAGCCACCTTACTGGTTGCTGGGTAAGGGGTTGCTGTCTTCTAAAGCCGGTAGCAATGATTCGCATACATCCGGGTGCCCACCACAGCAGTCACGTGCCAAAAACTCGATTGTCTCGCGCATATGACTTAAATTTACCCGGTAAATAATCGAGCGACTCTGACGCTGGGAAATCACCAGCCCCGCTTGTGAAAGCACCGACAAATGTGCCGATAAGGTATTGTGTGGCACGTTCAGCTGCCTGGCGATCTCACCCGCAGGCAATCCGTCCGGTTCATGTTGAACCAGCAAGCGAAATGCCTTCAGGCGTGTTTCTTGGGAGAGCGCCGCAAAACGCTCAATTGCATTATTCATATCCATACTTCCAAGAATATGGACATATTATTCCAGAGTCAAGTTTCTGTTATATACTTACATAACTTATGCTTTATGGATTACACTCAATTTATGAAATATATCACTGCTATTTTCACTGCGTTTTCGATCAGCCTACTGGCGCTGCCAGTAGGGGCATATGAGTCTATTGCACCCTCTGCTGATGAACTCAAAGCGATGGATGTGCTGCTTATTGACATACGGGAGCCGCATGAATGGCAAGAAACCGGGATTGTTGAAGGCGCCATTCCCATTACCGCATCACGCCTCTTTTTGCAGGAGCTGGCCCCTCTTCTTGATGATCGTCCTGTCGCCTTGATCTGTCGAACCGGTAACCGTACCGAGCAGTTATCGGGTTTGCTGGAACCCCATTTACAACAAGAAGTGATCAATATAGAGGGCGGCATCTTCAGACTGATGGCTGAAGGGTATCAACCGGTTCCTGTATCAAAACACATGCAATGAGTGCGCTTTCAGACTGAGGGTGACAGGCATACCTTCATGCAACTGCTGTCGCTCGACGTAATGCAGTGGAATAAAAAAGCTCAAGGGTAGTTCAGGTGCATGATTGGGCAGAACGCGGACACTGGCATGCGGTCCCATCAACACCAACTCGGTAATAGATCCAGCAATCGGGTTTTCGCTGTCACCCGGAACCGGGCGATCCGGACGCTGCAGCAGAATACTCTGCGGTGGCGCAATCCAGGTCACCTGATCACCGATGGCATACTCAGACGGCTGGGAAACCTTGATGGGACATCCCGCCCAATCCAGGCTAAGCCCCTCCCGCCCGACAGCGACAACACTCGCCGAAAAGATATTCTGTAAACCCAACAACCGCGCCACATCCGGGCTGGCCGGATGCTGCATCAGGCTAATAGGATCGGCACACTGCAGTTGCTGCCCGTGATGCAGCACGCAGATACGATCCGCCAGTTGCAGTGCCTCATCCAGGTCATGGGTGACCAGCAACATGGGAATATCGATCTGCTTACGCAGCAGTGCCAGTTCGCGGCGTAAACGAAAACGGGTCACCTGATCCACGGCCGAAAAAGGCTCGTCCAGCAGCAGCAGATCGGGCTTTGACGCCAGCGCACGTGCCAGCGCTACCCGCTGGCGCTGGCCACCGGATAACTGCGATGACAGTCGATTATGCAACCCCGCCAGATTGACGCGCTCCAGCCAGGCAAGTGCAGCGGGTTCACGCGCTTGTCGCGGCAGGTGTGACATGGCCAGAGTCAGATTTTGCAGTGCGGTCAGATGCGGAAACAGGGCATACTGCTGAAACACCATACCCACCCACCGCTGTTCCGGCTTCAGACAGAGACCTTGTTGGCTATCCAGCCAGGTACGTCCCTGGCAGCGAATCTGTCCCGATACCTGGGTATAAAGCCCGGCCAATGCGCGCAGCAAGGTGGTTTTACCACTGCCAGAGGGTCCGATCAGCGCAAGGATTTCACCCGGCGCACAGCGCAGATCCATCTCCAGCGGAATCTGTCCTTGTGCACGCAGGCTCACTTCCAGACCCGGACTCATAAATGCCCCTTGTCTGAATAGCGCTGTGTTTTCCACTGCACCAGCAACAAGCTGACAAACGCCAGTGTGAGCAGGAGCAGAGACATCTGACCGGCAGCGGTCATATTCAGCGCCTGCACCTCATCATAAATAGCAATCGACAGGGTGCGGGTCTCCCCTTCCAGATTACCGCCCACCATCAGCACCACACCAAACTCACCCAGGGTATGGGTAAAGGTCAGTAAAAACGCACTCAGCAGACCTGGCCAGGCCAGGGGAAGCTCAACCCGCCATAATGCCTGCCAAAAATTCAAGCCACACACCCGTGCCGCATCCCGCACATCAGGGTCGATAGCCGCAAAGCTGTTCTGCACCGGTTGAATGGCGAAGGGTAAATTGGCCACCAAAGATACCAGCAACAGGCCTTCAAAGGTAAAGGCCAACTGGCGTCCTGTCAGCCATTGCCAACCGGCACCCAACGCGGCATCTGGTGCAATGGCGACCAAAAAATAGTAGCCCAGCACGGTGGGCGGTAATACCAGAGGTAGAAAAATCAGACTTTGAATCAAGGGGCGAAAGGGTAGCTGACGCACCGCCAGCGCACGGCCAACAAAAATACCGAGCGGGAATAACAGTACACTGGTCCAAAAGGCCAGTTTTAGTGAGATCTGTAATGCCTGCCAATCCATTAATCAGGGAGTCCAAAACCGTAACGAACCAGGATCTGTTTTGCTTCTGGCTGCTGAATATAATCAAACAAGGCCTCAGCGGCCTTACTGGCATTATTCATCAACGCGACCCGTTGCTTCAACGGTGGATGATCTGACTCGGGAATCAACCAGGCCTGCCCTGGCAGGTCTTCGCGGTCCTTGAGCAACGGCCAGGCCACGATGCCCGCTTCGGCCGCACCTGAGAGCACAAATTGTACCGCTTGTGCGGCATTTTCACCCAGCACACGATAGCGGCTAACCTGCTCGGCTTTACCCAGCCCGGACAACCAGCCCATCGCGGCCACGCCATAAGGGGCATGTCGAGGGTTCGCAATCGACAGCCTGGACGCATCCGAACGTATATCTAACCAGTGTAGAAAGGCCACATCCGCCGTATCAGCTTCAAGTGTCTGACGGCTATAGAAGGCTATACGGCCCAGTGCGTAATCATAGGACTGCCCCTGAACCAGGCCCTCTGATTCAAGCCGGTCGATATAGACGGCATCGGCAGAAAAAAACAGCTCAAAAGGCGCACCCTGCAACAACTGGCTGGTAAAAACACCGGAAGAACCGAAGGTTAAACTGATTGAGTGCTGCGGATAAGCCTGTTGAAACTGCACTGCAATCTCCCGAAGCGCCAGCTGCAGATCAGCCGCCGCCGCTACACGTGCTGAAGCCAACGCCTGGGCACTGGTGAGCAGACACAGCAGCAACCCGGCTAAACCCAGCCAAAATCTAAGCTTAATCATTCATATCAACCCACTTGATGGGCGTATGATCAATGCCGGCATCAACAGGAGGCTTGCGGTCTTCAAGATGGGTAATCTCCAGTTGCCAGGTCAGCGTTTTACCCGCATAGGGGTGATTACCATCCAGCATCGCACCTTTTTCTGTCAGTGACACCACTCTTAAAGAGAACCGCCCCTGTTGCCCGCCCGGCGTTAAAGTCATACCCGGCACTAATTCAACTCCTTGAGGCAGATTATCACGTACAGCCTCAAAAACCAGCTCGGGTCGATGTTCGCCAAAGGCCTGCTCCGGTGTCAAGGTGACTGTCACCCGGTCACTGATCTGACAGCCTTCCATGGCCGCTTCGAGTCCCGGCAACAACTGGCCAGTGCCATGCAGATAGCTCAAGGGCTCACTGTCAGGTGACTGATCCAACAGGCTACCTTGCTCATCCATCAAACGATATTCTGCGGTCACTTGCATATAGGGTCTGACACGTAACATCATGTTATTTCCTGTTCAATCTTCTGACATGAGTATTACCCGCCATCGCAGGCTGGGCCATAAAAAGCATCCACACCAGCATGAAACGCCTGACGCTCATGCCCGCTGCTTAAATCGTTTAGCACCGGGTGGCGTCATCCGGGAGTGTTCGGTGGCTCCATCCTTGCACACGGAGCATACTTTAATGTGATTCGCATCCACTCCGGCTTCCTCTAGCCTTGACACCATACCCCCTAGCACTTCATCAGCGATAAACTCACGTTGACAAAGACTGCACGTGAGCTGCATTGTCGGTACCAATTGATCTGACAGACATTCAGACGCATGGTTGTGTGTTCTATCGAAGGATGCGGTTTGCGCTGGAAGATAATCCGCTAACTGCCGAAGATCATCCTGTAATTGTTGTTTGACAAGATGTAACAGCAGTAACCAGGTCGCATGGACCGGGTGCCCCTGCGCAAACGCATCTGCTTTATCACTGAGCTGCTGTACAGCAGGCAACGCAAAATTGGAAATTACTTCTGCGGCATCTTTTAAGACCACTCGACTGTTATCTGGTGTTTCAAGTAATCCTGCAAATATCCAGGCAAACCACTGCAGAGTGAGTGATAGATGATCAGGCAAATCATGAAACTCGGGACTTTTTTCCAGGGCATACTGATGATAGTAGGACTCCAGAGCTTCGCAGCAACGCCCCATGACACCGGCATCCAGATAAAAGCCCAGATTTAAAGGAGCCGGGGCAGGCGGCATCAAAAACAAACGGCCATAGTCAGCCATCAGCAACTCACTCTGATCAACCGCACTTAAGGCCTGTTCAAACTGCTTCAACCAATCCGCAGAAAGCGCGGGTAATTCGGTGGCAAGTGACTGCAAATCCGGTAATAGATCGCTTTTCAGTGAGACCGTGGTCTGAGGGAGATCGGTGACGCTGAACACCTTCGCCAAGCACAGGTACAGCTCTGCACGAGCTAACAGATTGACACAAAAATGTTGGGGCTGATTGGCCATAAATTCGAACCTTGTCGAGACACAAAGACAGATACAACGAGTGTTGTACCTGTCTTAATGACGGGGTTTACGCAATAGCGGGATGCACTTTGCCCTGCTTGGCAATCGCATCCGGCATTGCAGATAGATTTAAGAATTTTTCCCCCAGTACACACAGCAGGAAGGCCAGTGACCACCCCATAATGGTTAATGCCCACTCAGTGACAGAAGGCGTGTAAGCGATCAGGTCCGGATACCAGGTGCCTTTGAACAGCGGTACCACTTGCCCACCCACTACAAAGTAGAAGCGCTCTGCAAACAGACCGAGAAACACCAGCACTGAAACCAGCAGTTGCACGTTAACCTGATTACGCAGCTTGCCATTGAGCATCAGCACAAAGGGCAACAACAAGCCTACCCAGAGTGACAGATGATAGAGGCCCGATGCAAACAGGTAGTCGGTCCAGACGATATTGATCTCCGGATTATTGCTGTAAAGACCGGTAATCGCACGTGCAGCGATAAACAGTAAAGTACCGCCGATCAACGCAGCAAACATCTTCGGTAAAGCACCGGTCATCAGCGACTGCATGGCAGGATGCATCTTGTCACGGTTGAAACCATGTGCCAGATAGACGAAGAAGACCAAAGCGGCCATACCACTGGTCACCCCGGTGAAGTAGAAATAGATAGGCAGCAATCCATCAAACCAGAAGGGGCGCATACTCATCATGCCGAAGATCAGCGCCAAGTTACCACTGGCCAGCAACACGCCAATAAAGGACGCAATGCCCACCTGCTTGCTGGTTTTACTATCCCATTCACCGGCATCCAGCTTGCCGAACTTCCACAGCAGGAACAGCAAGTCCAGAGCATAGAATACGCCCATCCAGAACATCGCCGACTGTATCTGCAGATTGAGCGGGATCGCCCAAAGCATACGGAATACATTGCCCAGCTCCAAAGCCAGCACAGTCATACCCGAAATCAGGATAATGAAGGCCAGGAAGACACAGCGCTTGGCAACCGGATAGTACTGCTTAAAGCCAAATACCAGCGGCAAAGAGGCCAACAGCCCAAGCCCGGAGGATGCCAAAGCAAAATACAGATAGGTTGCAATGGGTTGTCCCCAGGGCAGGGCCGAACTGGTATTGAACGAAGCATGCCCCTGAGAACCCAGATTACCCAGTGCGACGACCAGGCTGCCGAGGAAAATCAGTGCTGACAGAATCAGCAGTGCGGTACCTGCACCGCCTTTTAGGATATTATTGTCATTCATGATTTATCCCCCTTGTCTGCTGGCGTAAAGGCTGGCACAGCCGCACCTGCACCCAGATAGTAGACTTGCGGCTTATTGCCCGTATGGTCTTTAAGCCGTACACCGTGTTTGTCACCGATCAACTGATTGACCTGACTCTCAGGTACATCCAGATCGCCAAAGTAACGTGCTTTGGGCGCACAGGTGCGTACGCAGGCGGGTACATATTCCTTAACCGCCGGATTATCCTCATCAAAATCCACTGTGCCTTCAGGTGCCTGACTCACTTTGTGATAACAGAAAGTGCACTTGGACACCACGCCCGGTGGCTGAATACCGATACCGCGACTCCAGTCTTCTTTTGGATTCTGGTATGGAGGACTCCATAACTGTTTGTTTTGCCCCGGATAAATATCACGCATATCCGGTTCAATTAAAGGCTTTTCATCTGAATAGAAACGCACGCCATAAGGACAGGCAATCATGCAGTATTTGCAACCGATACACTTGTTCCAGTCTACAAAGACGATACCACCGGCACTTTCATCTTTATAGGTTGCACGTGTTGGACATACATACACACAAGATGGTTTTTCGCACTGCATACATGGACGCGGTAACCATTTCATCTGCCCTGAGGGGTACTCCCCTTCGTGATAGAACAATACATCCTGCCAGCTCTCACCGGGCAGCGTATTGTTCTCCATCGCACAGGCTGTGGTACAGGCTTGGCAGCCAGTACACTTGTCCAGGTCTATGACCATTCCCCATTTTGCCATGATATAACTCCTCGATACGCTGCGTGATTAGGCTTTTTCTAAGGTCACTTTGCCGGTGTAATAACTGGCAAGACCGGAAACAGGATCAGATACATTCGCTGTAATTTCACCCGAATGACCAGGACCTCGATCCTTAGCCCAACGACCCTGAGCCCAATGCCCAAACTCAAACGGAAGAACAATGGTGTCAGGACGGTGTGATGCCACAAAGCGGCATTCCGCTTCAATACTTCCTAAATCAGAAGTTACACGAACGCGGTCACCATTGCGGATACCACGCTGCCTAGCAGTATTAGGGTTAACTTCGAGATACACCGTACCTCGACCACCCGCTACTGGCTGATGTATCGCTGCTGCATGTGGAATATTCGCACCACGACCCTCTGCATGCATCGGTGTTTTCGGTGTTACGAAATAAAGATCACGATTTCCGCCTGAGTGCTTAGGCTCGACCCACTGAACAAGACCTACCCGCTCTGTCGGAATACCTAACTCCTTGTTAATATATTCAGCGTACTGTTCTAGATAACCTGATTTGAATTCAAACTTCCCAGAAGGTGTTTTCAGTAACTTAGCTTTGACATCATCTTCGGTCATCAGGATTCCGTAGCGCTGACCATCCCATTCGTAAAAATCTCCACGAATAAAGCGCCAGTGATAAGGCTTGCGATACCAAACCCCTTTTTCCTTCCAGCTTTCAAAATCGGTAACACCGTTATCACCAGGGTTTGCTGCAAAGCCAGAAGCCCTATGACGAAGTACATTTTCGACATTATCGATGATGCGATAGTAATCCCCTGTCGGCCCATTAATTCGTTTACCTATCTCAATTAACATGTCACCAAAGTGTTTGGTGTCATAGATCGGATCAACGGCAGGCACACGAAGTGCAGACATTGGCCAACCTTCAAAGGGATAGGTAGGCGAATCCTGCAGACGTTCCAGATAAGTCGATTCCGGCAACACAAGATCTGCATACATAGCGGTTTCGCCTGGGAAAGGTGATGTATCTATGACAAACACATCTTTTAATGCCTCTTCCCATACCTTGGGATCGGGTGCCGTCCACAGAGGGTTGGTGTAAAAGAACATTGCTGTGTCCATCTTGTAGGGATCACCTTTAAGATGGTTAGGTCCAGCCTCTTGCATCATATGAGCAGTCATTGGCCACAATTCTGTTCTGGCCATATCTATACGAGGTTGTGACTTCCATGCGCCATTTTTCGCATAGTCATCCATGAAGTCATCGGCGTTGGCAGGCAGCGCTCCATAGGGAGTGCCCATTTGATAAAAAAGACCTCCTTCTGTGAACATAGAACCCACCAAGGCGTTTAACGCATGGATCGCCATACCGTTATAGGTACCGTTGGTATGCCCTGTCGGTCCGCGTTCAAAAATAGCTATAGCTGGACGTGTAGAACCAAACTCAATCGCTGTTTGACGAATATGTCTGGCTGGAATACCCGTAATCGTCTCAGCCCACTCGGGAGTGCGATCTTTTACCTCTTCATTCCACCATTCAGTCAGTCCATGTACCCACTTCTCATTGAAGCTACCGGGACGTATGCGTTGACCCGCTTGGAAACGCTGGTTCAAATTGAAAAAGTCACCAACAAAATCTCTATCCCACAGACCTTCAGTTAAAATGACATGGGCTAAAGCTAAAGCAAATGCGCCGTCAGTAGCGGGTTTAATATACAGCGCTCGATCGGCAGCGGCCATGGTAGGGTTCATGCGTACATCAACACAGGTGACCTGTGTTCTTGGGCTTTTACTACGCATTTCGCCCCACATCTGCATCATATTATTATAGGGACGGAAAGCCTCTAAAAAGCTGGCACCCATAATCAGCATGTAATTGGTTTTTCGAAGATCATGAGCGTTATAGGAGTTATTGCCATCCGTTGCATGCTTGGCCTTTTTCGAACCTTCGGCACACATCGAGGCATGACCTATGGCTGAGTTTGGTGTTCCGTACAGCTTACCAAAATCACCATAGAGACCAGCATCCGAAGCGCCCCAGCCACGCCCATAGAAATGCGCAAAGCGGTGAGACTCACCCTTGGCACGAAGATCATTTAAACGCGCCGCAATAGTGTCAAACGCTTCATCCCATGAAATAGGCACAAAACCCGGATCTTCATGACGCCCTTTATTGGGGTTGGTGCGGCGCATAGGTCCTTTAAAGCGATCAGGATCATAGAGAAAATAGGAACCCAAATGCCCTTTAGGGCAGAGTTTGCCATTCGCAATCGGATTGCCTGTATCACCATAAATGCCATGTACCTTGCCATCGGTGGTGTATACATCGATACCACAGCGAGCCGGACATTGTGCACAGATATTTTTGGTAACTTTGGTTTCTCCACGAACCGTTTGCGCTCGCGCTTCGCTGACGGGTGCCAAACCGGTAAGACCGGTCGCAGCGGCGCCCGCCGCACCGGCCGCAGCACTTGCTTGCAGAAAGCGGCGCCGATTCAGTAACGTCTGAAACAGATTCATTGACATAATGTGTCTCCACTTAGGGCTGTTATTATTGTGCGTTATCCATAACGGTCATCCATGAAGCCTTTCCGTGGACCGACAAGATGTCGGACAGATACGACGTTCCGTTCATCGTTTAACCGAATTTTTATATCAACCAAATAGCTGGCTGAAGCTTCCCTTGAATAAGCCTTTGTCACGCTGGCAAGCCGGACATACGGCTGGTTCACCTGTGTTCACCTGCGAAGTCCTAAATTGCCGACTGCACTCAAAGCAGGTCACCTCTGCTGTTTTTCTCAAGACTCTTGTTTCAGAAGACTCGTCTTGACCCAGAGACAACGCCTGCTCCGGGCAGTAGCTGATGCAAAAACCACAACCGATACACTCCAGCGGGCTGAAATTGAGTACCCCCTCATCGGTTAAAGCCAGCGCATCTGTCGGACAAATTTTGCTGCACACGCCACTCGTATCACAGCACGATTGATCCAGTTGAATGCTTGGGAATGGCATCCCGCCCGCTGCCAGGGGAGTCGCAGGCAATGCAGCGGTATATCTTTGCAAGCGCCGCGCACGCACACCCGTATCATCTCCGGCATAAACAGGTGATTGTGGGCCTCTGACACCCATAAACCGACGACGGCTCATGATGGCACCCTCGGCAGCCTGATAAGCACGGCAGGGGGTTACCTCTTGCAAAACACCCAGAGCCTGCATCTGCTCCCACCACACATCAGGTTTGGATGGTTGTGCAGGTGCCGCCTGGCAATCTGTACAATCTTGCGCGACACACAACGTGATTGACACGTCAGGCGTCTGTGCCATCCAGCTCAGCAGCTGATCCACTCCGATGGCCCGCAAACAGTGTAGTGACTCGGTAGTCAAACGCCCCGTCTCCACCCGATGACACGCCACGGCTAGCGGCTTATCCTCAAGCCGTTGCAATTCAAGACTCAGCAAGGCTTCTGTCGGACAACTCGGCAAGCAGGCCCCACAACCATGGCAAGCATCACTCACAACGAGCCGTTGGCCTTTTGCAGAGTGCTGATTTTCTTCAACAAAAAACAACGCCTGTGCCGGACAACTGTCTACACAACGTTCACACTGCAGGTGATTGGGAGCCGAACTAATACAACGCTCAGCCGCCCACCCCAGAGAGGCTGCCGCTGATGCCGAAGAAAATGCCAAAGGCAAAGTCTGATGAAGATGTTGATCAGGCATGGTTTTTATAATTATTAATTCCGACTGTTTTACTCAGATATATACGGAAATCCATATATATAAATTTAGTATTACAGTAGAACGAATAATCATCAAGCTGATCAGAAATAAAACAGGCGAAGCTAGACTAATGTCTAGTGAGACGGGTTGGCCTCAGCACCAAAGGCCTCGGTTAAAGAACCCGAATACTGCCAGCCCTCGGGTAAGCGCAACTCATGTGACTGACTGCCGACCATACGACAGATGGCTACGCTGGGACCGGTTCCGGCTATGCCAATATTTACATTAGTGAACTCAACCCAGTTGCAGGGCGTAATCAAACCGCGCTTTTGATCCGCAAAAGCCACATCCACTGGCTCCCCCTGCCAGTCGAAATCCAGTCCCAGGGGTTTCAATGAATTCGCAAACGCCGTGACTTCCGGCGGATCAATCAGAATCACGCTGATTAGTTCATCATCTGAGCAAAACCGCTCGGTTGGCAGATGTTTAATAAACGCATTCCAGCCGCCAGCGATTTTTTCATTCACTGCCGCCACACGAATCAGAACGGAGGTTGCTTCTACCAATACAGCCATAAATTTTTCTCTTTTATTGTGTGACAGATAACCCTACCGGGGAACATAACAACAGACCCGTCCTGATTCGTCAAAGCCAATTTGACAATGACTCACCAGAGCTGAGCGCAAACGCTGGCGTGCTCTACGCAAGCGAGCCTTGGTTGCGGTGAGCGTCAGTCCCTTGTGTTGTGCATAGGCCAGTTGTGTCATACCCTGCAGGTCACAGGCCTCAAGTATCTCTCGATCAGCGGTCGCCAGCTCACGGATATTGCGCCGTAAGCAGCTATCCAATTCATCAATGGCGGCCCGCTCAACTTCAGGCTGTGGATGTTCGGGACTTAGTTCGGTCCAGGGTTTTAACCGACGATAGCGATCAATCAGGGTATTTTTTGCCACTCGAAACAGCCAGGCTTTAGGATTATCCAGTCCACAAAACGCCTTCCCCTGCTGCAGAGATTTGACAAACACATCCTGAAGGCAGTCATCTGTTTCATCCACATGTTGCATATGATGATACAAAAATACCCTCAGTTCTTGTTCATGAAGCTGCCATGCACGTAAAACACATTCAAAGCCTGGGGTGCTCATATCGAGTCAATCCAGCAGACTGGCAACCTCATCGGCACTGGCAACCTTACCCTCAATGACGATCTCATCATCAATAGCCAAAGCCGGTGTGCGCATAATGCCAGCGTCAATAATAGCATTCGTATCGGTCACTTTAACCAGTTCATAGGCCAGTCCTTTTTGCTGTGCCGCCTGCTCTGCATTTGCAGTCAATTGCTTGCATTTTGCACAACCGCTACCGTAGATTGTAAATTTCATGATTCAAGTTTCCTGATTCAATTTAGGTTAAACACTACCACCCGTTACCGTAGACAAACCCGGTAATGGTCGCCATCACCACCACCAGCGCACAGTACACCAGGGTTTTTTCTGTCCCCAATATCGTTCTGATAACAAGCATATTGGGTAAGGATAATGCAGGCCCCGCTAACAGCAAGGCCAATGCAGGTCCCTTGCCCATTCCCGCTCCCAACAGTGCTTCGACAATGGGCACTTCGGTGAGCGTAGAAAAGTACATGAGCGCGCCCAGTACTGAGGCAAGCATCGTTGAAGTCAGTGAGTTATCTCCCACCGCAGCAGCCACCCACGCTGAGGGAATGATGCCTTCATGCCCGGGGCGACCCAGCGCAAACCCTGCCACAAACACACCTGCCAGCAATAAAGGTAGAATCTGCTTGGCAAAATCCCAGCTTTGCACCGCCCACTCTCGGTCCTCGGTACGCAGTGATGAGATCAACATTAACCCACCCATACCCATCACAAAGGGTAACTCAGGAACAGCTGGCAGCAGCAATGCAAAGGCGGCAACAATGCCAGCCAGGAGAAGCACCGGCAATACCGGCCACTGCCAGCGCAAAACCAGCAGCACACCTAACGCCACCGATAGCAGCGCGGTGATGGGCCATTTCCAGGCATGGATCTGCATCCAGACCGGGCTGTCAGCCGCCGCCCAGTTGGCAAACACCAGAATACCCACCATGAGTGCAAAGAACAGAGCTACAACACCCATGGACTGGTCGCTGCTGCCACCGGTAAAACCACGCTTACTGGTGACGGAGCGTTGAGCTTCTTCCTTGCGATATATCAGATGCATGATAGTACCGATGACCAGTGCAAACACGATCGCCCCCACTGCACGGGCAATGCCTATTTCGGCACCCAATACTTTAGCGGTCACAACCACCGCCATGACATTAATCGCCGGACCTGAATACAAAAACGCAATGGCGGCACCCAAACCGGCACCACGCTTGTAAATACCGCCGAATAACGGCAAGACGGTGCAGGAGCAGACTGCCAGCAGTGTTCCCGATACGGAGGCGACACTGAAGGCAACCGGTTTGGATGCATCCGGCCCCAGATAGCGCATCACGGCATCCTGGCTTAGATAGGTAGCCATGGCACCTGCAATCAAAAAAGCAGGTAGTAAACATAAAATAACATGTTCACGCGCATACCAATTGGTCAGGCGAATGGCTTCCAATACTGCGTTGTCAAATCGCTCTGTACCCGCAGGCAAGAAATAGATCACCGCAAAAGCCACCAGCATGATGCTTAACACATGACCTTCGCGAGGATTATTGCGATAGATTTCAATCAGTCGGGAATACATGGCTGCGTACCTGTGCCTGAAACACTCTTCGGGTATATTTCCTTCTTTCAGTATAGAAGACGCCGAAGCAGGCCAAAGGATGCTGAAAAAATCAAACAATTTTAATCTGTCACACTTTCGTCACATTGCCGCCTTATAGTGAGCAGCGTGAATTAAAACACCTGAGTCCATGATTGACGGAGAGTGACACCATGAAGATGAAGCACGCGTTTCAGGCAGCAGCCCTGGCCAGCGCTATCGCCATCAGCAGCTTTGCTGCCGCTGATGTAGACCCGAACCTGCCTGAGTACAGCGCTGTGTCCGGCGTATCCGGCAACCTGTCCAGTATCGGTTCTGATACTCTGAACAACCTGATGGCTCTGTGGGCCGAAGAGTTCAACCGTTTCTACCCGAACGTCAACATTCAGGTTCAGGGTGCCGGTTCTTCTACTGCGCCACCAGCCCTGACTGAAGGTACTGCAACCCTGGCTCCAATGAGCCGTGGCATGCGTCAGTCTGAGATCCAGGCATTTGAAGAGCGCTACGGTTATGCACCGACTGAGCTGCCAGTTGCGATCGACATGCTGGCTGTATACGTCAACAAAGACAACCCAATTGAAGGCCTGAGCATTCCTCAGGTTGATGCGATCTTCTCGGCTACTCGTCGTTGCGGTAATGACAGCGACATCACCCGTTGGGGCCAGGTAGGCCTGAGCGGCGCATGGGAAAACCGCGACTTCGCGCTGTACAGCCGTAACGCTGTATCAGGTACTTACGGTTACTTCAAAGACAACGCACTGTGTGGCGGTGACTTCAAGTCCAGCATCAACGAACAGCCAGGCTCTTCCTCTGTTGTTCAGGGTGTCAGTGAGTCTATCAACGGTATCGGTTATTCTGGTATCGGTTACCGTACTTCTGGTGTTCGCGTTGTACCTCTGGCAGCGGAAGAAGGCGGTGCATTTGTTGATGCAACTGCTGAGAATGCCGCTTCTGGCGAATACCCGCTGGCTCGTTACCTGTACATCTATATCAACAAAAACCCGAACCAGGATCTGGACCCGCAGACACGTGAATTCGTGAAAATGCTGTACTCCAAGCAGGGTCAGGAAGTGGTTCACCGCGATGGTTACGTGCCTCTGCCTGAGTCACTGGCTGCCCGTATCCGCGCCGATCTGGGTATTGAGTGATCTAGATTTCGCTTAGTAGAAAAAGAGGCCCCTGTGGCCTCTTTTTTTATGATGGCCCATCTCTTCGTGCGGCTTGTATGGGTACTTTGTCCTGCAACCGGCCCGCTCGTAACATTAATGTCATATATCTGCATTATTCTGGCCAGCATCATTAAATTCGATTCGAAAAGAGCGATTTCTCATGAATGATACGGTAACCCCGGCGGTTCCGCCTTCCATCCGCAGTCGGTCATTACTGCCCGATACTGAAGCGCGCCAAAAACTGCGCCGTAAACGTGCCCGCCGTGACAGCACCTCCCGTTGGGGCATCACCCTGGCAGGCTATGGTGTGGTCTTTGCCTTGGCGATGATCTTTATCTACCTGTTCTACGAGGTCATGCCGATTCTGAGAGGGGCGACTGTCACGCCTGAGGCCAGCTATGCCCTGCCGGTTCAGGACGCAGGCCTGCAGCATCTGATACTGGAGCGCTATCAGGAGCTGGGGATACAATACACCGATGATGGACGTGTCACGTTTTTCAGCGCTGATGACGGCAGCATTCGTCATGAGTTTGAGCTGCCGATACCCGAAGATACCCAGATCACCAGCTTCGCACATACCGAAGTGATTGGTGCCGTTTCTGCACAGGGACTGAGTAACGGGCAGGCAATTATCTCACGTCATGCTTTCGACCTGAGTTTCCCTAACGATCAGCGCGTCATCACGCCAAAAATTGAACATCCTTTTGGTGCAGACCCGATTACAGTAGATCCTGAAGGCATGCCTCTGGAGTTCCTGGCACTGGAAACCGTAACCCGGGGATCGGGTGGTTCACTGATGGCGGCAATCACCGCCGATCGTCGTCTGGTACTGACACATTTAACCACCCGCTCCAACATGATGACCGGTGAAACCACGGTCACTACCCGACATGCCGAGATTAGCACTGTCCCGGAGCAACCGGTTAAAATGCTGCTGGATAAAGCACTTCGCAGCCTCTTTATTGCCGATCAGTCCGGTTTTATCTACTACTACGATATATCCGATCTGAATAGCCCCCGTCTGGTAGATCGCTACGATGCCGGTCAGGGTAGTGCAATTACGGCCATCGATTTTCTGGTCGGTACAGTATCGCTGATTATTGGTACCGAATCCGGCGAATTGAGCCAGTGGTTCCTGGTGCGTGATGAGCAAAACCGTAACTCGCTTGAGCGCATTCGTGACTTCAAACCACACGGTGCTGCCATTACCAAAATCACACCCGAATACACACGTAAGGGATTTCTGGCGGTGGATGCAGCAGGTCAGTTGGGTATCCACTACGGTACCTCGGCTCGCACCCTGTTTCTGGAGCAAAAAGCCAGTTCAGCACTGATTAATGCTGCGATTTCTCAGGTGAACGGCCGCTTGTTACTACTGGATAGCCAAAATCAGGTACAGGTGGCCGGGTTGTGGAACCGCCATCCGCAGCTGTCTTTCTCTGCCATGTGGAATAAAGTCTGGTATGAAGGACGTGCTAACCCCGATTACATCTGGCAGTCATCATCTGCATCCGATGAGTTTGAGTCCAAATTCAGTCTGATACCGCTGTCGGTCGGTACACTGAAAGCTGCCTTCTATGCCATGCTGTTTGCCATGCCTCTGGCCATTGCTGGTGCCATTTATACCGCCTATTTCATGACACCCAAGCTGCGCGGTATCGTTAAGCCCAGCATTGAGATCATGGAGGCTCTGCCAACCGTTATTCTAGGCTTCCTCGCGGGTCTGTGGCTGGCACCCTTTGCTGAGGACAACCTGCCGGCAATCTTCAGCTTCTTTATTCTGATGCCGGTGATGATGCTGCTATTTGCATTTATCTGGAGCAAGCTGCCGATTCGCAAGTTGATTCCGGATGGCTGGGAAGCTGCGTTGCTGGCACCGGTTATTCTGCTGTTTGGCTATCTGTGTGTGGTGGCCAGCCCCTGGATTGAAGTCTGGTTCTTTAATGGCAGCATGCGTCAGTGGTTCACTGACATCGGCATCACCTATGATCAGCGTAACGCGTTGATTGTCGGTATTGCGATGGGCTTCGCAGTCATTCCAACCATTTTCTCGATCGCCGAAGACGCCGTCTTTACCGTACCCAAACATCTGACTCAAGGTTCATTGGCGCTGGGTGCAACACGCTGGCAAACCGTGATGGGTGTGGTATTGCCCACAGCCAGTCCCGGTATTTTTTCGGCCGTCATGATGGGCTTTGGTCGTGCGGTCGGTGAAACCATGATCGTACTCATGGCAACCGGTAACAGCCCGGTTGTGAACTTCAACATCTTTGAAGGGATGCGTACGCTGTCTGCCAACATTGCGGTGGAACTGCCTGAAACCGCCGTGGGCTCATCGCACTTCAGGGTATTGTTCCTGGCTGCACTGGTGCTCTTGGCATTGACCTTCGTGGTCAACACCATTGCCGAAATTATTCGCCAGCGCTTGCGTACTCGCTACAGCAACCTGTGATGATGGGATTGAGGATTTAAAATGAAAGCATGGTTTAAAAGTGGCTCACCCTGGATCTGGTTGAACGGCGGTGCCGTGGCCTTCTGTATGATCATGGTGGTCGGTCTGATCGGTCTGATCGCGGTACGTGGCTTTGGTCACTTCTGGCCCGCCAATATCGCACAGGTGGAGATTATTGACCCTGAAGGTAACCGTCAGGTTGTCATGGGTGAAATTGTCCGTTCACAGACAATTACGGCAGCAGTTGCTCGCGACGGCGGACGTCATGTACCTGAAGGTATCGATATGCTGACGCGTTATCTGGTCAAGCAGGGTAACCGCGACCAGACAGGTAATGATTTTGCCTGGTACTTTGAAACCGGTATGGGTGAATTTCAGTATCCCGAAGATGCTCTGCAAATCGAGCGTCGTGAGTGGGGTAACTTTTATGGTCAACCTGTATCCCTGTCGCGTGAAGGAGAGGTGATTGCCACACCGGCAGACGCAAATTTCTGGCCACTGTTACAAGAAGCCGTTCAGCGCAGCTTGCAGTTATACCGCGACATTCATAGCATCGAGCGCGGTGCCATCGGACGGATGAATACAGAAATTGAGCGTCTGCGTCTGGATGGACGCCGCCTGGAGCTGTCAGATCCGACACCAGAGCAGCGCGCGGCTGAAGAAGCACGCATTGCGACCGAACGTGCACGTCTGGATGAAGAATACGCGATACTGCGTGTTGAGCTGGATGCGCTGTATCAGAGTACACGTCGCGATACGCTGCGGATGCGCATGAGTGATGATCGTGAAGTTGATCTGAGCCTGGCTGCCATTGTCCGTATCACCGCACCCAATGCCATGTCTGTGCCCCAGAAAATGGCCCAGTACGTCGAGCGTTTGTGGGAGTTTTTAAGCACACCGCCACGTGAAGCCAATACCGAGGGTGGTATCTTCCCGGCGATTTTCGGTACCGTCACCATGGTGTTTGTGATGTCGATCATCGTGACGCCTTTCGGTATTCTGGCAGCCATCTATCTGCGCGAGTACGCACGGCAAAACCTGATGACACGGATCATCCGTATTTCGGTATACAACCTGGCCGGGGTTCCCTCGATCGTCTATGGTGTATTCGGCTTGGGATTCTTTGTCTACTTCCTCGGCGGCAACATTGACCGGCTGTTTTATGAGGCCGCACTGCCGACACCGACATTTGGTACACCGGGCTTGTTCTGGGCTTCCCTGACCCTGGCGCTACTGACACTGCCAATCGTGATTGTCTCCACCGAAGAAGGTTTGGCACGTATCCCGTCAACAATCCGTCAGGGCAGTCTGGCATTGGGTGCCACCAAGTCTGAAACCCTGTGGAAGGTGATTGTGCCACTGGCAACGCCTGCCATGATGACCGGGTTAATCCTGGCCATTGCCCGTGCTGCGGGTGAGGTCGCACCGCTGATGCTGGTGGGGGTCGTAAAACTGGCTCCTACCCTGCCGATCGACGGTGTATTCCCGTTCATTCACCTGGATCGTAAGATCATGCATTTGGGCTTTCATATTTATGATGTGGGTTTCCAGAGTCCGAGTGCTGAAGCGGCGCGTCCGCTGGTGTATGCCACTGCGCTGGTGCTGGTGATGCTGATCGTCATCCTCAACCTGACTGCAATCAGCATTCGTAACCGTTTGCGTGAACGCTACCGCAGTGCATCCGATTAATCCGAGCCTGACTTTGACGAATTATTGAGAGTGAGTAAAACGATGAATTCACAGACACATGAAACCGCCGGTATTGCCATTTCAGCCAGTCAGGCGCGTGATAACAGCAATCGTGCTCCCATGCGGATGCAGGATGAAAAAATCAAGCTGTCGGTCAATAACCTGAATCTTTACTATGGTCAGGACCAGGCGCTGAACAATATCAACCTGCAGATTCCGGAAAAGCGCGTTACTGCCTTTATCGGTCCTTCAGGATGCGGTAAATCTACCTTGTTGCGCTGTTTCAACAGGATGAATGACCTGGTCGACATCTGCCGTATTGAAGGCGAAATCCTCATGGATGGCCAGAATATCTATGATCGCAATATCGACGTTGCTGAGCTGCGCCGGAATGTGGGCATGGTATTCCAGAAACCTAACCCTTTCCCTAAATCAATTTACGAGAATGTGGCCTACGGTCTGCGCCTGCAGGGTGTCAATTCCAAGCGCGTACTGGATGAAGTGGTTGAACGCTCACTGCGCGCAGCGGCGCTCTGGGACGAAGTTAAGGACCGTCTGGATGACAATGCTTTCGGCATGTCTGGTGGTCAGCAGCAGCGTCTGGTGATTGCCCGCGCCGTGGCAATTGAGCCGGAAGTCATTCTGCTGGATGAGCCCGCATCGGCACTCGATCCCATCTCAACCCTGAAAGTGGAAGAGCTGATCAACGAGCTGAAGAATGACTACACCATCGTGATCGTAACTCATAACATGCAACAGGCTGCACGTGTGTCCGACTATACCGCCTTTATGTACATGGGTGACCTGATCGAGTTTGGTGATACAGACACCCTGTTCACCAAGCCTGCAAAACAACAGACTGAAGACTACATCACAGGCCGTTACGGCTGATGCCAGTCATTACAGGCTAAACAGAACCGCATACACAGATCAGGGGAATACAGGTTATGGAACCCGGAAAAGACAGTTTTTCAAAGCACATCTCCAATCAGTTTAATATTGAACTGGAGCAGATCCGTACGCAGATGCTGAGCATGGGCGGCATAGTTGAACGCCAGGTCAGCGACTCCATCGAAGCGCTGATGAATGGTGATATCGAGCTGGCTGAACAGGCACGTCAAAGCGATAAAACAGCCAACCAGATGGAAATCGATATTGATCAGCAGTGCACCAAAATCATTGCCCTGCGCCAGCCAGCCGCCAGCGACTTGCGACTGATCATTTCCATCAGCCGTGCTGCGTCTGATCTGGAGCGTATTGGTGATGAGTCGGGCCGTATTTCAAAACATGCCATTGAAATCGCCAACTCAGGGATTAATGCACGATTCGGCTATCAGGAAGTACGCCACATCGGCATGATCGTAACCGAAATGGTACGCGATGTTTTGAATGCCTTCTCACGTGGCGATCTGGAAATGGCCTATAAAGTCGCCAAGCGTGACCGTGAAGTAGATCAGGAGTATCGCTCAGCAACCCGCTCACTGGTCACCTACATGATGGAAGACCCACGTTCCATTTCAGTCATTCTGAATGTCATGTGGATTCTTCGTAGCCTGGAGCGTATTGGTGATCATGCCCGCAGTATTGCCATACACCTGATTTATCAGGTCAGTGGTGAAGATGTACGCCACAAGAGCTTGCGCGAGATCAAGGAAGCCGTTCACGACGCCTCACCTGAGGATGACCTGGACAACTACCAAAGTGAGTGATCGCTGATCCTTCATAGTGTTACACTGCGCCAGACTTTTTTGCCTGGTAAGGTTCTGTGAAGATTCGGACACTCTATTTACGCTCACAACGCAGACGGCACTGGCTTGCAGCCAGCCGCCGTCCACCTCTGTCTGCGCATTGGCGAGACTGGCTGTGTCAGCGGGAATCCCTCACCCAATCATTGATTCTGGCCAGCCAAGGCCAGTTCCAGGTCAGACTGCTACGCCTGTCCAGAGATTTCCCCAGCCGGGATGAAGCCTGTGTACTGGGAATTCCTCCACACCGTCGTGTGTTAATACGGGAGGTGGAACTGATGGGAAAAAATCAGGTATGGGTGTATGCACGCTCCGTGGTTCCTGATGCCACCCTCTCTCATTGCCATCAGGCCCTGCATCAGTTGGGCAACCGCTCGCTGGGGTCACTGCTGTTCAGTGATCCACGTATTCGCCGGGGCGCTATTCAGGTGACGCACTTGAGGGACGGAAAAGAGGTGTATCCGGCACGCCGCTCGGTATTTTATCTCGATACACATCCGCTACTGGTGACAGAAGTGTTTCTGCCCGTGATGGCCTCTGTTCCACGACGCTGACAGTCAGCCGTTCAAGCGCGTACAATAGCGCCTGAATTCTGCGATTTTCAGTTACAAGGAACCTTCATGTCCGGCCTGATTTCCGTTATGCGCCAGAAGCTGCCACTTTACATCCGCCTGATGCGTGCCGATAAACCTATCGGCACCTGGTTACTGCTCTGGCCGACACTCTGGGCGCTCTGGATTGCCTCGGAAGGCGTGCCGACGCCACAACTGCTATTGATTTTCACCCTGGGTGTCTTTCTCACTCGCTCGGCTGGCTGCGTCATCAACGATTATGCTGATCGCCACATCGATGGCCATGTCAAACGCACTGCAGACCGGCCCCTGGCAACCGGGCAAGTCAGTGAACGGGAAGCCCTGGCATTATTTGTCGGCTTGATGCTCAGCGCATTCGTGCTGGTACTGTTTACCAATCGACTCACCATTCAGTTATCGGTGATCGGCGTTGCTCTGGCCTTCTGTTACCCGTTCATGAAGCGCTATACCCACTACCCGCAAGTGGTATTGGGTGCCGCCTTTGGCTGGGCCATTCCCATGGCGTTTACCGCCGTTACCGGAACCTTGCCACTGATTGCCTGGCTGCTGTATCTCGCCAAGCTGTTATGGACGGTGGCCTATGACACGCAATATGCCATGGTTGACCGGGATGACGACCTGAAAATTGGTGTTAAATCCACCGCGATACGCTTCGGACAGGCTGACAAGCTGATAATCGGACTCCTTCAGGGACTGGCCATGCTACTGCTGCTGATCATCGGCCTCTACCTGGATATGAGTTTCTGGTACTACAGTGGACTCATCGCTGCCATCGGCTTTTTCGGCTGGCAGCAGTACCTGATTCGTCAACGCGAACGCGCGCCCTGCTTCCAGGCCTTTCTCAATAACCATTTAGCTGAGCTGGCCGTACTGATCGGAATCGTTTTGCATTATGCCGCCTGATTTTGCAGGTTTTTTACCAAACTGAGCCATACTGTCATATTAATGTAACCAAAACGTCTTGTAATAGTCGGGTTGATAATCACAGTCGAGGTTCATCCATGTCGGTTGCAAAACGTGTACTCATTGTTGACGATGAAGCACCTATCCGGGAAATGATTGCCGTAGCGCTGGAGATGGCAGGCTATGACTGCCTTGAAGCCCAGAACGCACAACAGGCACATGCGGCCATTCTGGATCAGAAGCCGGATATGGTGTTGCTTGACTGGATGATGCCCGGTGTCAGTGGCATCGACTTCGCCCGCAGACTGCGTAAAGATGAAGTCACCGCCGATATTCCCATTATCATGCTCACTGCAAAAGCTGAAGAAGATAATAAAATTCAGGGGCTGGAAGTGGGTGTTGATGATTACATCACCAAACCATTTTCACCACGTGAACTGGTGGCTCGACTGAAAACCGTGTTGCGACGCACAACACCCAAAGGTATTGAAGAACCGGTCACCGTTGATGATCTGACACTGGACCCTGTTTCTCACCGGGTGCTGTCCGAGGAAACACCGGTAGATCTTGGTCCCACCGAGTTCAGACTGTTACAGTTTTTCATGACTCATCAAGACCGAGCCTACTCCAGAAGCCAGTTGCTAGATATGGTGTGGGGCGGTAATGTGTATGTCGAAGAACGTACCGTTGATGTACACATCCGGCGGTTGCGTAAAGCCTTGGGCGAACGCCATGATTATCTGATTCAAACAGTGCGTGGCACGGGATACCGTTTTTCTGTCAAAAACTGAGGCTTGAACCGCCTACTTAACCTGCCGCAGAGACGCGCACATGTATCAGTCCGGAAAGCTGATGGTCTACAGTCTGCTGATCACCCTGCTGGTCAGTGGGTTGATTGGCTGGATACTGGGTTACCCCCGAGAGGCGCTGATTATCAGCCTGTTTGGCTGGTCACTGTACCAGATCTACCTGTTCGAGCGGGTGATGAAATGGCTCAAACGGGAAGATGGCAGCGAACCGCCAGAGGCTCCCGGTGCCTGGGGTGATCTGCTGGATGGCCTTTACCGGCTGCAACGCCGTGGACACGACAAGGAAAGGGCCCTGCGGGGGATTATAAACCGCTTCCAGCACTCATCAGCGGCTCTTCAAGATGCGGTGGTGATTATTGACCAAAAGGATAATCTGGAATGGTGGAATCGTTCAGCGGAACGATTACTGGGGCTGTCACCCAAATCCGACCGTCGTCGCTCCATACTCAACCTGTTACGTGATCCCCGTTTTATTCGCTACTACCGAAAGCACAATTACCAGGAACCGCTGGAACTGACATCCCCCATCAATGAGCAGGTCACCCTGCAGTATCATATTACGCACTTCGGACAGGGTGATCGCCTGTTAGTTGCCCGCGACATTACCCGGTTAAAAAAGCTTGAACAGACCCGACAAAGCTTCGTATCCAATGCCTCACATGAATTGCGTACACCACTAACCGTAATACGTGGTTACCTAGAAACATTTCAGGATCAGGAGTTGCCTAAGCCCCTGATGCGCGGCTTACAGCAAATGGAACAGCAAACTCTCAGAATGGAAGGACTGGTCCGGGATATGTTGATGTTATCCCGTCTGGAGTCAACCGAGCATGTAACTGAAGATGTTTCAGTCGATATTCATCAGATGCTGAAAGAAATCCGCCGCGATGCGCTGATTCTCAGTGGTGACCAACAGCACCAGATCAGCATCGATGCGGATCCCCGCTATGACCTCCTGGGCCAGGACAAAGAACTGCACAGCGCTTTTTCTAATCTGGTCTTTAACGCGGTCAGACACACGCCTGCACAGGCAGAAATACGCATCCGCTGGAAAGTGGACGTCAATGGTGGCCACCTCAGTGTTGAGGATAACGGACCTGGAATAGAACCTTTCCATCTGCCCCGTCTGACAGAACGTTTTTACCGTGTCGATGAAAGCCGCTCCAGTGACAGTGGCGGAACCGGACTGGGGCTGTCAATTGTCAAATACGTCATGGTACGCCATGGCGGTCAGTTGAAAATCCAGAGCAGCCTCGGCAAGGGCAGCTGCTTCAGTTGTCACTTCCCGCCCGATAGCGTCATTGCACTGGAAAATGAAGCACTCGCCACTCATAATGGCTGAAGAGTGGCCTTCCCGGGCCTGTTTTTCTGTCAGCGGAGTATGCTCATGCAAGCTATCCAGATCCATGCGTTCGAACCCGATAACCTCTGTTATGAGACGGTCGACAATCCGATTCCCGGTCCCGGTGAAGTGTTGATCCGCAATCAGGCGGCGGGTGTGAATCCGATCGACTGGAAAACCTGCTCGGGTGGCGGTGCAGCGGGATTTATTGAGTCCTTTCCCTGGACACCCGGCTGGGAATTCAGTGGCGAAGTACTGGCGCTGGGTGAAGGTGTCACCCAATTCAAGGTTGGAGATCCGGTACTGGGATTTATCCGCTTTCCCCACCCGGCTGGCTGCTATGCCGAACAGCTGATTGCACCCGCCAGTGAAATTACCTTGCGCCCGGAAGGTCTGGATGCCACGACAGCCGCAGGTCTGGGTCTGGCTGGCTTAACCGCCTGGCAGGCACTGTTTGATAAAGGACAATTGCAAGCCGCTGAACGGGTGCTGATTCTGGCCGGTGCCGGTGGTGTGGGTCATCTGGCGGCTCAACTGGCGGTTCAGGCAGGTGCACAGGTCAGCGCAACCAGCTCACCTGCCAATCATGCCTATCTGAAAACACTGGGTTGCCAGCAAACACTGGATTATCAGGAGCTGGATATGCGCGAACTGGCAGACACCTATGACCTGATTCTGGACGGTGTCGGCGGGGAGACTGCGATCGATGCGTTACTGGCATTAAAACCAGGTGGCCGACTGGTAACCCTGCCATCGGTGACGGCCGCTCAGGTCAGTGCGGCGGCTGAAGGTTCCGATGTGACCGTGTTACCGATTCGTGTTGAACCCAATGCAGCACAATTGGCGCAACTGGCAGAACGGGCAGCCAAGGGTTTGTTAAAACTCAAGATTGCCCAGGTTCTGCCCTTGTCACAGGCCGCAGAAGCCCACCGGTTAAGTGCCAGCGGGCACATCAGTGGTAAACTAGTTCTGCAGGTTTAAAGCACTGCTGCCAGCAGACGATCCGAGGGCATCGCAGAGCTGTAGTCGCTGACGCAACAGCAATCTGCAGCCCTCTCCACGTATTCCCATGTCCCAACAGTTATACTTGGCCCAGTCTTTCTCAGGCTCCGTGGCCTTGTCATGAAACTCCGGCAATCCTTCACAGAAACCGGCTGTCGTTGCCGCCGTTTCAAAGCAGGCCTTCAGGAACACGCCTTGATTGACGGTGCAGACAAAATTGGAGTCCCGGCACTGGTCAAAACGGGTCAGTGCCTGATCCTGACAACCCTGCTGATCAGTCTCACGTCCGGCCTCGAGACCTTGCGTTCGATAAACTTCGGCATCTTCTGCCCGCTGCTGGTTAAAACCTTCCAGCCATTGCGGTGAAAACAGCCACACCCAAAGACCAAACACCACGGCCAATCCCAGGCCACTCAGTGCAATTTTCTTTCCCATGTCTCTTCCTGCAGCCTTTACATGCGCCGACGATACAGTCCGGCTATCGTTATCAACAGACCGAGACAGCTGAGTAACATACCGCCATTCACTAACAGCGGCTTACGTGCCATCAACGGAATAAAGGGGTGCGGTTGCTGATCACACACCGCCCGAAGATAGTCCCAATGGCCTCCCTCCAGACGGCAGTCACTGATCTGCAACTGCTCATAAAAAAACAGGCCCAGCAGGGCCACACCCGGTACAATTAGTAGTAACAGGCCGATCCGTAGCATCACTCGTTATCACTGATGCCAAGGTTGCTGACACCCTCGTTGATCGCCAGGGTACGCAGATTTTTGATAAATTCACGATTGGGATGCTCTGTCGCCAGCAGGCGTTCCAGCACCTCTTCCTGAAACGCATCTTCATCCTGCATCAAATCATGTGTAGCGATATAACGCATCAACTCTGCATCTGACAGCTGCGGATCAGCCTCATTCACCTCGATGAAAGTCGCCACACACTCACGTGACAAGTCAGCAATACTGGCCGCTTCCGCCGGATCGGCTTCCAGAATACACACCAGGGTTGAATAGAGCGCTACCACTGCATCCAGTGCAGGCATGGCGCCATACATATCAAACTCATCCAGAGAGGGCATATTGGCTTCGACATGATCCAACTGCACTTCAAAGTTCATGCTGGCACCACCGGCCAGCTGCTCCCAGACGCCGTCCAGAATGCGCCGTACCTGTACGGCATCGCCAAACTCCAGTAACCGGGAAAACAGGGTAAAATTCGGCAGCATACGCTCTGTCAATGCCGCTGAAAAAGCGGTCAATTGCCAGGGCTTCATCTCGCCAAGCTGTGCGTCCAGTTGCTGGATATCACTCATTCAGACACTCCGTCAGGGTTTGCATCAATCTCGGGCTATTGTACGTGGTCTGATCAAGGATCTGTAGTAAAAACCGTGTGGTTTTACGCTTTTACGCCGTGATTGACGTTAGGCTATGGCTAATTTCATTGCTATACTAGGGCCTGATTAACAGCCAGCAGCTGACAGGTATCCGTGTTGAATTCCTTCAATCTTCTCAAGTCCATTGCAGATTCACGGGAAAAACTGCGTAAGTCCGAACAGAAAGTAGCTGATTATGTACTGGCTCAGCCGAATGACGTCATCCATATGCGTATTGTGGATCTGGCTTCGGAGGCCAATGTCAGCGAGCCGACAGTGGTACGTTTCTGTCGAGCACTGAACTATGACGGTTTTCAGGACTTCAAACTGACCCTGGCACAGGGGCTGGCGAGTAATGCCAGCTTCGAAAAGTTCTCCATGGACACCAAGGACACGGTGATCGAGTTCAAACAGAAAATTTTTGACTCGATGATCGGCAATCTGATCAACATCCGCGAACAGCTCGACCCGGAAATCCTGGAAGAAGCGATTGATGCACTGGCAAAAGCCAATCGTGTCGAGTTTTATGGTTTTGGTGCCTCCGCGCCGGTCTGTGCCGATGCACAGCACAAGTTTTACCGGCTGATGGTGTCAGCGGCCGCCTATTCTGACCCGCATATGCAAACCATCTCCGCTGTCACTCTGGGGCAGGGAGACGTGGTGGTGGCCATCTCTCAAACCGGACGCACCAAAGATCTGCTGCATACCGTCAAACTGGTCAAGGAAACCGGCGCAACCGTCATTACCCTGTGTCCTGGGACAACCCCTCTGGCTGAACTGGCCACCATTCCGATCCATGTCGATGTTGAAGAAGACAAGGACCTCAGCACCCTGATGTCTTCACGTGTCGTACATCTGGTAGTCATCGATATTCTGGCAGTCGGCGTGGCAATGAAACTGGGACCGGCCCTGTTTGACCACCTCAAAACCATCAAGCGCAGCCTGCGCAGCCTGCGTCAGAATGACCGCCTGCTGCCAACCCGACGCCAGGGCGACGACAGCGACTGACATTTTTCTGTCATCTATACCGCTTAAACTCATACTGGACTAAAGGCCGATTTGAAATCACTGTAAAAATCGGTTAAAAAAGAGTCAGGACAGAGTTTACAGCCGGGAGACGGCTCATCCGGCCGCCTCCTCTTCAATCTGAATAACAGATCGGAGCAAGAGTATGCTGATACGTCAGGAACAGGACCTCGACCCCATCGCCACAGAAGTGTTTGATCTGCTGGTAGGTTATGATGTTGAGGAGCAGAACCGCCGTAAACAAACCGCCACTCGTCGTCTTTTTGAAGCCCGTCGAGCCATCGAAAAACGCCGAGAAGAGGAAGCCCTCGCAGCGTTTGTTGATCGTGAACGATGGTTTGAAGACTAGCGCGATCAGAGTCTGATGATCTGGTGACAGGTTTTATCCACCAGCACCGGATCATGACTGACCAGAACCACGGCGCAGGCATAGTCTCGCGCCACTTCAACCAGCAGTTCAATGATCTGCTGGCCGGTCATCGGATCCAGCCGAGAGGTCGGTTCATCTGCAAACAGCAGCACTGGCCGCATCAGTAGCGCACGCAACAAGGCAATGCGCTGCAACTCCCCACCCGATACCTCATGACTGCAACGCGTCAGTAATTGTGGATTCAGATGCAGGCGCTCCAGTAACGCCGGAATGCGTGATGCATCCAGATCATGCAGCCGGACCAAATCCTTGAGCAGTTGCTGCAGCGGTACGCCCGGCGCAAAGGCGGCAGGCGGATCCTGATAGAGTTTCAGCAGTTGATGGCGTGCAAAGGGTCGTTGATACGTCACTCGGCCTGCCTGCGGCTGCAGATTGCCCAGCAGCAGATCACCCAGTGTACTTTTGCCACAGCCGCTGTCACCGACGATACCGGTGATCTGATGTGGACACAGCTCAAACGACAGCCCCTCAAACAGCATTTTGCCACCACGCTGCTGACTCAAACCCTCAACACGGATCAAGGGTTCCATCACCTGCGGCGATTGTTTGGGTGCCGTCCAGCAGCTCGGATCAGCCGCCAGCAGTTCACGGGTATACTCGGATTGCGGGTCAGCCAGCAACGCCTCTGCCTCACCCTGCTCCATCACCTGACCACGACGCATCACAATCAGGTCACCCCCCAGTTGCCGCGCCACATCGATATCATGAGTGATAGTCAGCAGTGCACCCTGCGTCAGTTGACGCTGTAATAACTGCACCACCTGATCCCGACGACCATAGTCCAGGCCCTTGGTCGGTTCGTCAGCCAGCAGCAGCGAACCACCTGCCGCCGTGGCGGCGACAAAGGCCACTCGCTGAGCCATGCCACCGGAGAGCTGCGAGGGAATTTTTTCCAGTGCGTCTGCCAGACCCAGATGCTGCAAGTCCAGTTCTGCCTGCTGATCAGCCGCTTCCTGCTCCAGCCCCAGTACAAACTGATGCACTTCAGACACCTGACGTCTGGATCTCATCACCGGGTCCAGCGCATGCCAGGGCTCCTGAGGCAACATGGCCAGGACACGCCCCCATAACGCCCGGCGCTCCTGCATCGGCAGTGTCAGCAAGGAGCGGCCATTCAGGCGCACCTCCCCCTCAACCCGCAGCGTTTGCGGGAGCAACCCCATGATGGCTTGTGCCAGCAGGCTTTTACCCGCTCCGGTCTGGCCGAGAATGGTCAGTGGACGCGCCGCTGTCAGCGTACAGCTAAGTGGCTCCAGCAGGCACTGATCACCGGCATGGACACTGAGAGACTTCACTTCAAGCAGTTCAATCATTTTGCTTTCCCCGCCAACAGATTAAATCCCAGTATCAACAGGAAAATCGCCAGAATCGGCTGCGCCAGCGCCCAGGGTGCATCGTTGTAATACGGCAGCAACTCCACCACCATCAGACCCAGCTCGGCGACAGGCGGTTGCAGCCCCACATAGACAAAACCGATGGAGGCCAGTGCCAGAATGGCATTGCCGGCACCAAAAGCGGCCAGGGTCAGCACCGATGGACGGATCGCTGGCCAGATGTGTCGCCGGAACAGATACCAGCGTCCAAATCCCAGTTGCCGGGACGCTTCCAGTTGCGGGCTGCGAATCACCACCTGTGTCTGGGCGCGCACAACACGGTAATACTCAATCCACAACACCAGCGATATCGCCAGATACAGCACCAGAAAAGAGCCCGGTGCAATGGCCGCCAACAGCAACACCAGCACCAGCCCCGGCAAGGCCAGCAGGGTATTGGCAAGAAAATTCAGCAACCGTTCGGTGATACCGCCCATCCAGGCGGCACAGACCCCCAGTCCGGTTCCCAGCAGTGCGGCGGTAGCCACACAAAACAGACTGAGCATCAGCGACAGCCGCAGTGCATCACCCATGCGCGCCAGCATGCTGCGACCGAAATGATCCGTGCCGAACCACTCCTGGGCACTGGGTGCGGCCAGGTAGTTGGACAGGTTCTGGCGAGTGCTGTCACCCTGATGCAACCAGCCTTCCAGTAACGCAAACAGGATCAATGCCATGAGAATGGCTGCTCCCAGCCATTGCGAGCGGCTTAAGCCCGGTATCCAGGCAAGAAAAGGCTTCATTCGGGTCGTCCTCGCGGATCTATCTTGTAACAGGCCAGGTCCACCAGGGTATTCAAGGCCACAAAAAGCAGTCCCATCATCAAGGCAGTTCCCTGAATCATGGGCACATCGCGGGAAAAGATGGCATGTGCCAGTCCGTGTCCTATCCCCGGCCAGGAGAACAGCGACTCAATCATGACGATGCCCTCAATCAGCCCCACCAACTGGATGCCCATAAATGCCACCACCGGTACCGAAAGATTGCGCAGTCCGTGCTGGCGAAAGGTTTGCCACTCGGACAGACCCTTGACCCGGGCAAACTGATAATAGGGTGAGTGAATCACCGCCAGTGTACTGTCACGCACCACACGACTGGACACTGCCGCCAGCGCCAGTGCCAGTGAAAAAGCCGGTAGCACCCAGTCATTCCCCTGACCAAATCCGGCTACCGGAAAAAGCGGCCAGTAGACGGCAAAGGCCAGAATCAACATCAGACCAATCACAAACACCGGTTGTGCCCGCAACAGTGATGACAGCAGCAATAAACTGCGATCCAGCCAGCCACGGGCACGCAAACCCGAGAGTATGCCCAGCGGGAAGGCCATCAGTGCCGCCAGCAGAATCGCCATGACGGCCAGTTCAATTGAATGGCCCAACTGGTGCTTGATCTCATCAATCACCGGAGCGCCGCTGATCAGTGATACCCCCAGATCCAGACGCAGCATATCCAGCAGCCAGTGCAAATAGGCCTGCCAGGCAGGTAAATCCAGCGCCAGCTCCTGTCGCACCCACTCGGCTGCTTCGGCACTGACATTATCCTGCCCATAGCGACCCGCCGCGACCCGATAGGCCATATCACCCGGCAAGCTGCGCATCAAGACAAAGCTCAGTGATCCCACGCCCCAGGCCACCATCACCGCCTGCAGCAGGCGGTTGATCAGAATGCGCTGGATCACTGTGACAGCTCCATCTCATTCAGGTAATAACTGCGTTCAAACGGATCAAAGCGGAAGTTTTCAACACGTTGATTCACCGCCGTAAGCTGAGTGTAAAACGTCACCGGAATCAACGGCAGCTCATCCGCCAGCAGTGCAGCGATACGCTGGGCGGTGGCATGATAGGTGTCAGCATCCATCTCGCCTTCCAGTCGCTTCAGTAGCTCGGCCACGTCGGTGTTATTCCACTGCATGGCACCCCAGTCTCCTCCTTGCGGTGAACCAAAGTCAGACAGCATCACACCCAGCGGATCGGCAATAAAACCATAGTTGCGTGCAATCAAGGCCATTTCCAGACTGCCGTCCTGATGTCCTGCCGGAATAGCGCTGGAGTTGGTCACAGAAACACGCACCTCAACACCCAGTTCAGCCAACTGCGCCTGAATAGCCGTTGCCACCACAGTCAGTTCCGGACGGTCAGCATAGGTGATCAAATTCAGACTGAAACGCTGGTTATCCCGTACCCGAACACCATCACGTCCCATTTCCCAACCCAGATCATCAAGCAAAGCCGCCGCCTGTTGCAGATCACGTTCAATGGGTGGCAGATCGGCAAGGTGCCAGTCAGCCAGGGGAGCCGGAATCAACTGATTTGCTTCTGATCCCGGAGCCCGTAGCACGGCTCGGGCAATACCGGAGCGATCCAGTGCCAGACTCAACGCCTGACGCGCCTCCACCTCTTTGAGAAAAGCATGCCCGCTATCGAGTTTGATCAGAATGGCGCGCGGAATCAGATCACTCTGTACCTGCACATGACTCACGCGGTTCAGCATACCGGTACTGGCCGGATCGACCGTATAGATGATATCCGCCTGACCGCTGCGAGCCTGCAACACCCGGCTCTCGCCACGATGACCGGTCAGGTATTCTGCTGATGCGATGGCAGCAACCTGCCCCCAGTAATCTTCAAAACGTTCCACACCCAATTTATGGGGTGGTGCAAACACAGCGATCTTGAAAGGGCCACTGCCCAGCAGCCGGGTAATGCGCCCCTGATCATCAAATGAATCAGGTGAAATCACCACAGTGGAATAGTGAGCCAACACGGCTGGCAGCAACTGATAGGGCTGGCTCAGTTCAATCACCAGAGCATCCCCGTCAACGGCCAGTCTTTCCACTGGCGCCTGCGCCAGAGGGCCATGCTGTTGCAAGGCATGGCTCAGACTCTGCTCCACACTGGCGGCATCCATCACCCGACCATCATGAAAAACAACGCCATCCCGCAGATGAAAACGCCAGCTCAACTGGTCGTCAGAGACATCCCAGTGCGTTGCCAGGCCCGCCAGGAGTTCACCCTCGGGAGAAACATCCACAAGTGTTTCAACTACCTGCATCCGGGTAAAGACATAGCCATTTTGAGAGGGATTCAAGGTTGTAAATTCAAAGGGGCCACCAATCGTCAAATGATTATTGGCAGGCTGGGCCAACACACTGGGGCTGAACAGACAGCCAATCAGCAGCCCAAAGCAAACGATACGCTTCAGATAACACATAGTGAGTTCCTTGAGAGAGTCAATGACAGCAAAGACGTGAGCCAATACTTTACATTTAAATGATAATGAGTTTCAATCAGTGATTGAAATGTTATATTATAACTCTTGAGGGACATTATGAAAAAAGATATTCACCCGCGATACGACTACGTTGTCTTTCGTGATACAAGTTGCAACCGAACCTTCCGCATCCGCTCAACCTGTCAGTCAACCGACACCATCGTATGGGAAGATGGAAAAACTTACCCATTGATTAATCTGGATATTTCCAGTGCATCACATCCAGTTTACACAGGTGAGAAACGCATCGCCAGCAACGAAGGACGTATCGCCAAGTTCAACAAACGCTTCAAGACACCCAGTTTGCAATAAGGAGAAAATACCATGCAAGTACTCAGTTCGCTCAAAACGGCCAAGACACGCCACCCTGATTGCCAGGTTGTCAAACGTCGCGGCCGCTATTATGTGATTTGCAAAACGAATCCACGCTTCAAGGCATGCCAGGGGCGGGTGAAGAAGCGCTAGTGATATTATTGATCAGGAAAAAGAACCCTCAATGAGGCAAACTGGTGCAGAAATTATAGCCGTCAATAGCGGCACCTGTGCCCCCGTTTCAGCAGGGATCGCAAGGGAGCCAAACTGACGGCGCCAGCTTGCCCACCCAGCTATACTCTGGGCCACTCATCCTCTTCAGACAAGAAAACAGATTGGAGGATATTGTTATTTGACCACTTAAATCTAAATAGATATCATTCGCAAAATCATTGGAATGCTCCAATGCTATATCAAGGTGATAGCAAACGGTGACTCATCCTTCCTTTCAATCCTTAGCCCAGGCTGTCGAGACCTACTACGAAGAACTCCGACGCTTTATTCGCCAGCGCACCGGCTCATCGTCAATTGCAGAGGACGTAGTACAAGAAACCTGGATTCGAGCCAATACCACCTCTACTCCATTGCCCGATAATCCACGTGCTTACCTTTACCGGATGGCAGGCAACCTTGCCATAGACCATATACGCCGGCAAAAAACCTGGGAAAGAGCACTCCCCTCCGTAAATAAAGAGGAGAATGATTATTGTGAAGCCGATACTGAAGACTTACCCAATACTTCACCTGACCCTGTTGAGGTCGCCATTTCCCAACAAGAGCTTGAAGCCCTGAATGCGGCAATACGAGAATTACCCGATAAGTGTCGCGAGGTTTTCCTGCTCTATCGTGGTCACGGCCTCAGCATGCGCGAAATAGCTACTCTTTTAGTCATTTCTGAAAAAACAGTAGAAAAACATATCGCCCGAGCCATGGTGCATTGCCGTTCGCGCCTAAGGGAAGTGGGACGCAATATCTGATGCCATATTCTCCAAATAACCTAGCGGATTTTTTGCTCAAGAATCCTTTTTCAACTACATTATCGCCCATCAGACTAGGGGAATATCCGAGGACTGTTCGTCTTATTCTAGAACGACAGGTATTTTCCATAATCCGACTTTTTTCACCAAGCCCACTAACCTCGGGTACAGGTCGTGACCAATGAACAGTGATAGACTCACCCTGATGGATGAACTGCCCGATACCCTTCTGGAAGAAGCCGCAATCTGGCAAGCCAGACTGCGAGAAGCCAACTTGAACTCCTCCAGTGGACGAAAACTACGTGCCGACTTCAATCAATGGCTGCTGGAGGATACCCGCAATCGTGCAGCTTTTGCTGAAATGGAATCTCTCTGGTTGGCTCTGGAGGCGCCCTTAGAGCAAGTCATCGCGGAAGAGCTGCCCGCTCACAATATCAACACCAACAGCTCTGCAAATGCCACACATGATTCAGCCTGCCAAATGACTACCCGACATGGTTTTTTACGTATGCAAAGCCAAGGATTAGCCCTGGCCTCTTGCCTGGTATTGGCAATACTTGTCACTTTCGGTTGGCAACAGGACTGGCTGACACGCTGGCAGAGCGACTACATCACCCTGGTGGGTGAAAAAATGCCCATTGTTACAGAAGATAACAGCCACATCGTCCTTAACACTAACACGGCGCTGGCTAAAGACTACAACACCCTGGAACGCAGGATACGCTTGCTGAAGGGAGAGGCCTGGTTCGAAGTCGCAGCAAACGACAATCGACCTTTTATTGTCTCCACCAGCCATGGCAGTGTTAAAGTAACCGGCACTCACTTTAACGTTCGTTTGATGAATGATGTCGCCATCATCAGTCTTGATGAAGGCAGAGTAGAGCTGCTTACTCCAAATATGCAACAGGATGCGGCTGTTATACTTTTACCAGGCCAACAAGCCGTGTTGTCGGGCCGGCATATTAGTACCCCAGCACCCTTTGATCGCACCGCCGTTACCGCCTGGCTGCGTGACCAGTTGGTATTCTACAACACGCCTCTGGGGGACGTTGTGGACACTCTCAATCGACACCGTCAAGGACGTATCGTCATCACCAGCAATGAGCTGAAAAACCTTAAAATCAGTGGTATTTTTTCTACCAATACACCCGACTCCGTACTGGAAGTCATCACGAATACGCTACCCATTAATCAGATAAGGTTAACAGACTATCTGGTGCTTCTGCATTGATAAATGCCAATGCATCCAATCCACTTTATATAATTGATATTTAAAGTTATTTTTCAAAAGATCTTACGTATTAAAAAATAATTTCATATCTGACTGGGGGATAACTCATCACCCACACGTCTTATCCATAAATCAAATGATAATACTTAGCATTAGTATTAGATTGTATTTATGGAAAGGGGTCAGGAATGAGCAGCAAACGAAACACCATTATTCAGACAAAACCCTGTCATCTGGCTATTGTAATTGCTCTGACATTGCTGGCAACGGCACCTGTCCAGGCACAGAATTTCAATATCCATGAGGAACTGACCAACGCAAAGGAGGTTAGAACCTGGCAATTCAATATCCCTGCTCAACCCCTGCCTCAAGCACTTGCTGACTTATCAGCTGTAACAGGGCTGCAAGTGCTTTATACCGAAGAAACGACCTTTGACCACGCAGCACCGGCACTGATTGGCAACTACTCACTACACGATGCCCTGCAACAATTACTTGCAGGTAGCGGTTTGATGCTACGCATTACTGGAGAGAACTCAGTGACGCTGCAAAAAACTGGCAGTCTGAACAGCGGAGTAATGACACTGGGGCTGATTTCAGTTGAAGGTTACATCGATGATGGCTTTGCTAACCCCTATACCGATGAGCAGAAACGACTCAACACACTGCGCCCTGATCTCATTCTGGGGGGTGATCAAATGCAACGCTTTCCAGATGAGCACATAGGTAAAGCGCTGGATCGTTTACCTGGTTTGTTTTCCACATCCCCCTCAGAAAAACAGGAAGTGCGAGTGCGTGGCCTGGATAAACAGTTTTCGCGTGTTGAGGTAGATGGCGTCACGATACCCGGTGCGGGACGCTGGCGAAACCTCTCCGTCGGCACCGTCGCCAGCAGCCTGGTTGAAGAGGTACGCGTCATCCGCAATCCAACGGCAGATATCGAGCATGACGGAATTGGCGGCAGGGTCTCAGTAAAGTATCGCCGTATTCCTCAGGAATTCACCGGTAGTACTGAAGTGTTGGGTGGTGGAATCAGAGAGACAAGCAATGACATGCTTGCAGGCCGGGCAAGCATCTGGGCTGGTGGCCCGATGAGTGAAAATTTTGGCCTGCTGGGTGGACTGAATATTAATAACTCGCCCTCTAATCGTCAGCATATTGCAGAACAAACGAATGCGGATGGCAGCTTTAGGGAAAGCTTTAACCGAATCGATCGAAAAGACGTCACGCGCATCAATACATTCCTGAAAATGGGTTGGGAACTGGATCAAGGTTACTTTGAGTTTGAACCGCAGCTTTTCACCGAAACAGTCAGTCAGAGCGATGTCCGCAAGACCCAAACTCCAGCTCACAATGGTAGCGACGACAATCGATTCAGAACAGAGGAATCTGAAAGCATTACCGGCGGAGCCAACCTTCGCTTGGAACAACAATTAAGCGAACACTGGCATTTGGATAGCCGACTATCCTGGTTTCTGAGTGATCAGGATAAAACCATGGATGAGATCCGCCTGCGCTACAGAGGTGGCGCACTTCATGGAACCCCTACTGTCTCGAATACTTCTGAATCACTGACAGATGAGCTGTTGGAGTTACGCACAGCACTGGCTTATGACTGGTCAGCAACACATCTCGGAAAATTTGAATTAGGGCTACAGGCACGACGTAACGAGCGCGATGGCAGAAAATCATCTATTGAAAATGGTGTGGTCCAAAACCCGAGTAGTGGTGACATTTATAACCTGCAGGAAAATTACCTGGCTGGTTGGGCGCGCCAGCAATTTAAATTCCTTGATGAAACGCTACGTGTTGAACCGGGTGTACGTATTGAAGATTACCGATTAAATGCCTTGAGTAACGATGGACAAGGCGGTAATAACACGCAAAGCAGTCATCACCTGCATATTGGCCCAAGCCTTCATACGGCTTGGCGTATAAGCCCTCAAATGACACTACAAGGTGCCATATCACGAACACTAAACCGACCACAACTGGACCAGATAACGCCCTCCCGAGAACAAAAAGGACAGGAAATTGTTGTAGGCAACCCAGATTTGAACCCTGCTACCGCCATAAATTCAGACCTGGGTTTAGTCTGGTCGACACCCGATTTATTCCTTGCAGCCACTATTTTCCATAAAAAAATTGACGACTTAATCGTCAATAGTCTCACAGGTGAACAGGAAGGTAGTCGGAATATTGTGCAACCCATCAACATTGAGAGTGGCACTTTACGCGGGCTCGAACTGGAACAGCGCTACCATCTCGGCGCAACCGGCATCAGGCAGTTTGATGGCCTGACCATCTGGAGCAATCAGACATTGTTTGATGGCAAGATGCGTCTGGCAAGCGGACGCCATGTACCTTTCTTCGGTGAGCCCGATTATCTGCTGGCGGCGGGAATTGACTGGATCAGTCCCAGTTCGAATCTGCAGATGTCATTGGCCATTAACCATAACGGCAAACGGACCGAAGAAGATGAGTTTTCACGCAAACGTTTCGACAAGCTGACAACCGTAGACTTGACCGCTGCTTATGCAATCAACCGAGATATCCGCCTTCGCTTCGAAGCTAGCAACCTGTTCAATGAACAAGAGAGCGGTCCTAAATCTTTCTTTAACGCAAACCATGAGCTGACACATGTAGAACATCGCACCGTCAGCATTCCACAAACCTTGTGGCTTGGCTTTGATATGAAGTTTTAATACCTCGCCTTCTTTGGAAGAGGGGTATTTTCTTGCCCAACAGGGCGTTTTCTGATGACAACACTAATGAGTGAGTAACTATGCAAACCCTAATCAAAACTGAACATGAACGTGTAATTAATGATTTTAATCTGCTGGCTAAAGACACCCAGCAGGTATTAAGAGAGTTTATTGAGGGTGCGCAAGTGCTCGAAATTGTCAGCGCCGATGCGCATGGTGTGACTGAAGTCAGCACCAATTATCTGCGTGGCGACAAGGTCTTTGATGTGATTTATGACGAAACGACACGCAAACTGCTCGGTGGTTCTGATCCAGCGGTATTTGAAAAGGTCATTGCGGTACTGCCAGAGTCAGGACGTCAGGCTGTCGCAGAAAAAACCCAGTCCCCACAGCGTATCCGTAAAATCAAAATCAAACATGATGATAAGGATCATCGTGAATATGTGCATCTGCATACCATTGATTCAGATGGAAATATAAATAGTTTCAAAATGGAACTGGACGGTAGCAAAAAACGTTAAGTTGCACAGCCAGCTCTGTCATTTTCGGCCTGTGCGGGAATGACAGAGCTGAAAATGAACCATTCAAGTACCGATTAAAGAGTGTCTATCATGACTGATCTTTGCACCGATCCTGCCAGCTATGCCCGCCTTGAGGTACGTGACCTGCTTCAAACGGCCACAGATACTCTGGCAGCGACAGGCCAAGGCATTTATCGTTTGGATCCCACCGGTGCCATTGCCCTTAAGGGATGGGATGGCATGGATGTGCAGGCCCTGGGTCCTGCCCTTAATGCTGGCTTCATCGCCGTGGTCGGCGACCGTGACGGTTACCGTATTGTCCTGGCTGACATCGACTATTCACCATTGGACGAACTCTCACAACCATCCGGAGTTGAATGCAAGGCTGTTTATGCCGGTAACGACTGGATATTGGCTGGAGGCAAACAGGGTCTTTACCGTCACAATGGTAAGCGCTGGCAACGCTGCTGGCCCACAGATGATGGACACCCGACCGCCTACGTGATCGGTATCTCGCGTGATCGTGACGGTACACTGCATGCACGCATGAAAAAGCATGGACCTGGAGGGCTTCCCGCCGTCATCAGCTCCAAGGATGAGGGGTTGAGCTGGCAATTGACCTGGCAGCGCGAGTACCACGACTGGGTGCTTGCCGTAGACGGCACACGCGCCATTACCCGCTGGTACGGTCTCATTGATCAGGATCTACCCAAATCAACACCACAAGTTCGCGCTATCGGTGCAGCGGCAGTGGATGCTGAAGGCGGTATAGCCTTGGTGATAGGTAACCGACTGGAATGGCAGCCCCCCCTTAACGCCGTATCTGAATGTACCACGCGTGCACTGGTACACCCCTTACTGGGAGATGCTACCCATCTGCTACTCTTACCCGACGGTCACAGTGCCGTGGTCGCGGGTGAGCAAGGAGCCTATCGGGTGGATCTGCTCAAGGGTCGTCTGGATGATTGTTTGGCTGGAATTGCGGCACAACCTGGAGCATCCAAGCTCAAGCACCTCTGGTCGCTGGGATCATCTGTCTTGGCTACAGCATCCTATGGAACCTTTCGCAGTCTCAATGATGGTGAGACATGGCAGGCTGTCAGGTCTGAATGGGCTCAACTTGATGTAGAAGCGCACGTCATGGTCGACGAGCATACCCACTATCTGATTTGTCAGCGCGGCCTCGCTTACAGCAATAATGGTGGTGCAAGCTGGCAGCTTATTGATCTGATAACGGAACATCACCATTACCACGAGCTGTTCACTGGATGCCGCTGGGGTGACCAGTTGCTATTGGGCACCAAGCGCGGCTGCTTTGTGGCACCTTTGGCAACGGGCACGCCTGCGCGTTATCTGACGGCACTCGGCATGGATGCCATTAACGCTTTAGCGGTCGATAACAAGCAAGCCTGGGCAATTGATAGCAAGGGCCGCGTATTTATATTCAACCCGACAGCCGATACTGCACACCAGGTAGCTTGCCTGGATGAACCCTGTGAGTTCCTCGCCTGTTGTGATGCCGCGATGCTGGCAGTAGGTGAAAATAGCCTCTATCGAATCGAAGCGGATGGCAGCGTCAAACACCTTGCACCTCCCGGGCCAGGTGAATTGGCAGCCATCGATCTGAACGACGGGCGCATTCTACTCTGGAACACCAGCAGCGCCTGGATTGGCAGTCCCGAAGCAGGTTGGCATTCGGTGACAGACTGGCCTAAAAGTGCGCGGCCCATCAAGCATGCCACACTTCTTAATGATGGCCGTGTAGTCGCTACTGACCGTGATCAGCTCTACATTGCAGCAGGTTGCACCCATGTATAGCAATATGCATCACTCATTAGCGTCTTTTGAACGCCCAAGGGTCAATTGTGTTCTGGCGGTACCAGCAGGCGTTTTCCTGGCCACTGAAATCGGATTATTTCAGTTGATAAATGGCCAGTTAAACGCCATTTCCCCGTGGGATCAGCAGCCCGTTCACTTGGTCGCTGTCTCTCCTCAAGGCTACCTGCTGTTGCTTGAAACCGCGAGCGGTCAAAAGCTCTATCTTTGTAATGCTCAATGGCAGGTGGAAGCAGAACTGCCATGTCCCCCGGGAGAGAAAATCCAGTGTTTACACAGCCAGACCCAATGTGTGCTGGCTGGCACTCAACGGGGAATATTCCGTTTGCTTCTCAATACCGATAACCGACCCAAGGCCGATTCATGGCAATGCCTGTTCAAGGACACTGGTGGTTGGGGTGAAGTCTTGTGGATTCATAGTGACCATCCTGAGCAGATACAGGCCTCAATTAAAAAGCTGTCTCCCGATGCAAAACCGGCATTACTGGAAACCCGCGATGATGGTACCAGTTGGAAAGTGGCTGCGTCGGTTGACTATCAGGATCTTGTGCTGGCGGTTAATGATCAATTCTGGATATCCCGCTGGAAAGGACGGTGTCAGCGCCATTTTACAGGTGGTTACAAAAAACACCCCCTAACGGCCGCCTGGTTATCAACTAAAGACTGGGCACTGCTAGAGGGTAACACACTGGAGTATCAGCAAGACGGACAGGCCACCCTGTCATTTACCCATCCCCTGCTCGCCGAGGCGAAATGGCTCTATCCCTTACCTCAGGAAAGTGCCTTTCTGGTCGCCGGTATGCAAGGCGCTTTTCTGGTAGAACCAGCCAAGGGGGCTGTATCAGACCTGTTTGCAGACATGATACTTCCTGATGGCCTGGGCGAGCTCAGGCAAGTGTTTGAGCTGGATGATGGTGTACGTCTGGCCGTTGCCAGCTTCGGCACCTTTCGCTCTGAAGACAGCGGTATTACCTGGAAACCTGCCGACGCGGAATGGTCAGTACTGAATGCCAAACACCTTATTCGCAGTGATGATGGGCGCTGGTGGTTAAGTTGCCGAAGCGCCCTGTTCGTGAGTGATGATAACGGCCAAAGTTGGCGTTGTGTCAAACTCAAACTGGAACAGATGCCCCACTATGCTGAGCTATGCGGCGGATTAGCCATTATCGACGAGCATCTTTTTATTGGCAGTAAAACGGGTGTATTAGCAACTCATCTGAATAACCCAAAATACCTCAGCAGAGTTGACGCTTTCGGCAGGCAGGCTATTAGAACGCTTTCGACGAGTCCAGACAGCAGACAATTGCTGGTAAATGATGAAAAGCAAACGGAAAAAACATCATGAATACCATCGATCAATTACATGCTTTTCGCCGTCCTGAAGTGAAGGCTGTGGTACACAAAGGAGAGGATATCTGGCTTGGCACAAGTAACGGCCTCTACCATTTGCATCATCATGTGTTAAACGTCTGTGGCGACTGGCACGGACATCGGATCAGCGCTTTGGCCGCCTCCGAATCAGGCTTGGTCGTGAGTGCCAGCTACGCCAAGGAAACGCTATTAGCCGTCACTGACAAACAAGGTAATCTGATACAGCGATTGCCCAGTCTCGGTCAGGATAACGCAAAGTCGTTACTCGTCGCGAAGGGTCAGATTCTGGCAGGTGGAAAACGCGGTATCTATCAGCTTGAAGGGGACAAATGGCAACGCTTACCCGATACCCAGGGTGCCGAGGTGATTGGCCTGACCCTAAGGGATGAAAACTATCTGGCATTTTGCAAAAAACAAGGTGTGAACGCCCATGCAGGTTTGCTGGTGTCTCATGATGCTGGAGCACATTGGCAATTAGAAATAGAAACGGGCTACCACGATGCCATTATTCAGGCACAGGATGGTCGCTATCTGACCCGTTGGCGAGGGCCTTGGCGCATCGGCTCTTCCATTCGTTATCAAAAACGTCCCTTCAGTGCGGCCTGCCAAGGCGATAATGTTAACGCCTGGATCACTGGGAATATTTTAGCCTGTGAGTTCAGCGATTCGAAATATGATCCACTGGAACTTAAAGATCCAAGGTTTGCCGAGGCGGAACATCTACTGTTACTCGCCAAGGGTTTTGCTCTGGTGGCGGGAATCAATGGTGCATTTCTAGTCAATCTTGGCAATGGTCAGGTACAGGATCTGTTTGCTGAACACGCGATTCCTGATGAAGCCGCCAGGGTTAAGCAACTCTGGAGCCTCGAAGAAGGCCGGACACTGGCAACCACAAGTTTTGGTACCTTCTTTTCTGATGATGGCGGTACTCACTGGAAAGTATCCAGTTCCGAATGGGCAGTGTTGGATGCTGAAGGGCTAACCATGTCACCTGAAGGAGCCTGGTACATGGCCACGCAACGAGGGCTGTTCAGCTCCTGGGACAACGGAGAGTCCTGGTCTCAGGTGAAGTTCACCACAACACCACATTTTGCAGAGCTTACCGCAATTGCTTTTATTGGAAACCGCCTGGCACTGGGCTCAAAATCCGGACTCTTCCTGTCGGATGCAGATCAACCCAAGCAACTCAGATGGATCAGTTGTGTGGGCAATACAACCGTGAAGGGATTGTTAGCCAAGGATAACAGTCTCTGGGTTGGTACTGAGGATGGACGATTGCTGGAGGTGAATGCTGAAACCGAGACCGGCATTATGCGCGCGGTATTTCAACACCCTTGCCGCCCCCTCGCTGCTGCAGGCTCTGTAGTGACCCTGCTGAGCGCAAAACAGCTATTTCGGGTGAGTCCAAAAGAGGTACAGGCTGTCAAACTCCCTGATACTGTACACGAGATACAGGATGCAGCCTGTACAGACCTGGGCCTGGTCGCCTGGAATAAACACCATGGCTGGGTACTCAATGCAGCAACGGATATGACCTGGCTGCCCATCAAGCACTGGATTACAGGTGTAAAAAGTATCAGCTCAAGCACACCCAGATTGCTGACTGACCGTATCAAAATCGGAGCCTGGTCATAATGGCAGAGGTCGATACAAGGACTCTGCCCCGTCCAGGCATCGGCACCTACTTTATTGGTAGTCACTGGAGGCTACTGCTCGTAGAAATGATGCGGGTCCTGCTGAATTTGCGCTGGATACTGATAGGTTTTCTGAGCCTCGCAGCCTTGGGGGCCGCGTTGGCACCTGCATTTGCCTGGCTCAGTAAAACCACAGTACAACGGATAGAACTCGGCGAAATTGACCCATTCGCTTTGCTTCCTGAGTTTATGCCCATTTTTCTGGCCATTATTCTGGGTCTTGTGCTGGCAGATTTTGGTGAGTCAATTCTCAGCAAGTTGCTGGAAACACGGTTGATTATTGTCATGCAACGTAGCTATCTGGAAAGACATCAGCAGGGTAATGTTTCCCAGGATGTTGCGCACATGTTGTTCGGCAGTGATGTGGCCAAAAAAGGATTTCAGGTGATCTATAAAGATATCTGGACCATCATCACCGTCACAACCTCGGTACTGCTATGGCAATTATCACTGGGTGCGCAATGGGTACCCTTTCTGATATTCAGTATGTTTCCAACCATCTACTTCGTCTGGTATTTCGGACACCGGATTAGTCATACCAGTTTACATATTCTGGATACCCAATCCAGTATTGCTGAAACCACTGTAAGAAGGGATCAATCGTCACTCTACGGACATCAGGAACGCTATTATCTAGCCGTATTACGACTACATATTTTGAAATGGCTGGCAGAGAATGCAAGTGATCTGGTTTTGTGGGCATCGTTTGGATTACTGGCTTTGCTTGCAATGTGGTTTGGACTGGGTCCATCTCTACGAGATATCTCTCTGGCTGAATTAACGGCCCTGGCAATCAACCTGAAATTATTGTCCAAGCCACTGGGCAATGTAGGTCGGGTATACACGCGCTGGCAGGAGGCCTACCCTGCTCTGATGCGTTCACTGCTTCCACAAATGCAGCAGGAAAAGAAATCAAAATGAATCAAAAAGCCTACTGTAGCTGTCATAATCTAACTCATCAGGATTTTCAAACGGCTTGTATGGCTGGAGCAGATAATATCAGGCAGTGTTTTCAATACCTTAACTGTAAACCAAAATGCGCTGAATGCATTCCATGGGTGAAAACAATCCTGCAAGACAAAGCTGACCCAAGTCGCTTGATGAATATTCCTGCCGTCGATTAAGGGCTATACGAGGTGATTGCGTTTTGTATGGTATACATCTGGATTAAAGCATGAGATTACTCCGCTACGTTTACTCACGGCTGAGTGAAGACCTGTTGTTATTAGCACTGGTGTTCGGCTTTGTATTGTTTGCACTCTTCACACCACTGCAATGGCATCAACTCTATGAACTGGTCAACTGGCATACCATTGCTATTCTGGGCGGGTTAATGGTGCTCAGTCGAGGCTTGGAGGACAGTGGTGCACTGGTACAGTCCGGCTATTGGCTACTCGCTCGTACTCACTCAGAACGTGCTCTTGCGCTGGCGCTGGTACTCTTTGCCGCACTGCTCTCGGCAGTTATTACCAACGATGTTGCCCTGTTCATCGTGGTGCCACTCACCATCAGTTTGTCAAAACTGGCTGACCTCCCGATCGGCAGGCTGGTTATTTTTCAGGCGCTGGCAGTCAATGCAGGCTCAGCTGTCAGCCCGATTGGCAACCCACAAAACCTCTATCTCTGGCAAAGATCGGGCGATAGCTTTATCTCTTTCATCTGGCAAATGCTACCCATCTCTGCCTGGATGCTGACTGCTTTGTTATTGATAACCACTCTGGCTTTCTCTGGTCGCCAGATTGATATTCACACCCTGGCTGCCGCCAGCCCTACCAAGCGAAAACTCTTTTGGGTATCGCTGTTATGCTTTCCGATATTTCTTCTGCTGCTGGAATGGGGATTCATCAGCCTGGCAGTCACGGGTGTTTTGCTTCTCTACTTGTTCTGCTGGCGGCGTGTACTGCAGGGAGTCGACTGGCTCATTCTGATCATTTTTGTGCTGATGTTCGTTAATCTTGGCTTGCTCGCTCAACTGCCGTTTATGATTCAGGCAACCGACAAGTTATTGGCTCTTCCGGGAGGCGAAATCACCGGGGCTATACTCTTATCACAGATCATTTCCAATGTACCTGCCACCATTTTTCTGGCTGAATTTTCACAACATTGGTATGGGCTGGCCTGGGGAGCCAATGTTGGCGGTTTTGGGCTGGCGATTGGTTCTTTGGCTAACCTGATTGCGCTGCGTTTAGGCAAACAACCAGGCTTATGGCTACCCTTCCATGCATGGTCCATCGCCATGCTGCTGATTAGCTTGTTGGGTACTTTTTTGTTAATGCGGTTTATATCATGAAATGTAACGGGGTAAGCATAACCCTGGTTTATTCTACCAGGGTCATAGCGTTAAACCCTATTCACTAAGAACTCTGGAGGACGCGTAGTGCTCGTTTACGCTTCCAGCGAAGGAGCAGCGGTGACAGCAGCGCCAGCAGAATCAGTCCCATAATCAGCAACGAAAAGGGTCGGTCGAAATAGTAGCCCAGCAGGTTACCTTTGGACATCACCAACGACTGTCGGAATCCAAGCTCAGCCATAGCGCCCAGTATCATCGCGAGCACTATAGCAGCGGTTGAGAAGCCGGTTTTTCTCATCAGGTATCCCAACAGCCCAAAGGCAGTCATCACATACACATCAAACATACTGTTGTTGATGGTATAAGAACCCACGACTGACAAAACGACAATGATCGGTGCAAGTATGGCAAAGGGCACCGAAGCAACTTTCACCACCTGCTTTGCCAATGCCAAACCGACAATTCCCATCAACATATTCGCCAGCAATAGCCCGACAATAATGGCATACACGATGTGCGCATTGACGGTAAACAGCTCATGTCCGGGCTGTAAACCATGAATATAGAGCCCCCCGAGCATCACGGCTGTAGCCGCACTTCCAGGAATACCCAGGGTCAGTAACGGAATCATCGCACCGCCAGTCACGGCATTATTGGAGGTTTCAGCCGCGGCCAGACCTTCTATTTCACCCTTACCAAAATCATCTGGATTTTTAGCGTTCCGTTTCGCTTCATTGTACGCCACCCAGGAAGCCACATCGCCTCCCGCACCGGGCAAGCAGCCGACCAACACGCCAATAATGGATGATCGTGAAATCGTACCACGGAGCTTGCGCCATTCGGCTCGACTGGGAAACAGGCTCCCTTCCAGTTTGGGGACATCACTGCTGTGCAGTTTGGCATTATGCAGTTTCTCTGCCTGAATCATGACCTGTGATATGGAAAACAGGCCTATCATGGCAGGAATGAGTGAAATCCCATTCTCAAGTTCTGCGACACCAAAGGTAAAGCGTGGGTAGGCTGTCATAACATCAACACCGACCAAACTGATTAACAGACCTAACAGCCCTGCAGACAGACCTTTCGCCATCGCACCACTGGATAGACTACCGATGATAGTCAAACCAAATACCGCGATCAGGAAATATTCAGGGGCACTGAAACGTAACGAAATCTGAGCCAAGGGTGGGGCCAGGAGCAACAGTGCAACCACACTGACCATCCCCCCAATCACTGAGCAGAGCGTCGATGTCCCCAGTGCTTTAAGTCCCTGCCCCCTGAGGGTCATTTGATAACCGTCCATCGCCGTAGCCGCCGAAGCCGGTGTACCCGGTGTATGAATCAGAATCGCCGTAATGGAACCACCATACACAGCGGCGGCATAAATGGCGGACAATAAAACCAATGCCGCAACAGGTTGCATTCCAAACGTGACCGGAATCAGCAAAGCAATCCCCATTGTGGCACTCAATCCCGGCAAGGCGCCGAGAAAAATACCACCCAGCACGCCCACACATAGCATCAGCAACACGTCTGGTGAGGCCAACTGAGCAAACACGGACAATAATAAAGCAGTATCAATAGTCATGATCCATCCTCCTTATAACAACAGCCCTGTCGGCAACGAAATACGCAACTGCCAGACAAAAAGCATATAAATAAAGCTGTTCATGATGATGAGCACCAACAGCATTTGGAGGTAAGAGGAAACGCCAAAGTAGCGCATGAAAAAGACGGCCGCGAGCGTACTGGATACAAAAAATCCCAGCACATCGATCAGTATCACGTAAACACACAAGGCGACAAACGTTACGATAGGCCCGCGTACCTGCTTAAAAACACGCTCTTGTGCAACGCCTTGTTTTTTAGCTGTCCAGGTTTTTGAAATCCCATTGACCAGTATATAGGCCGAAAACGCCATCAACGTGGCCAGGATCAGTTTAGGAAAGACCGCAGGATCAGAAGGCATCTGAACCGAGAGGCTATAAAATACAGCTGAGAACATCAGCATAATGGCCCCGATTACGAGGTCCAGGTGTATCGCTTTCATAAGGCACCTGTTTATTGTTAGAAGTAGGCCTGAAAGAAACGCTGCCGCGGTGTACTTCTACACCACGGCCTATAGGCATCACCAACCGAGCAAATCACTCAGAGAGCGCACTCCCTGCTCTTCCTCTTCCAGCATCGCGCGATAATCCTCGCCAGTGCGGATATCGACTTTAAGACCCATTTCAGCCATTTTGGCTAAATGCTCCGGATCCTGCATGCCAGCAATAAAAGCCGCCTCCAGACGCGCCAAAGAATCAGGATCGATACCTTTGGGAGCGGCGATACCACGAGCGGACCAAGAGATCACTCCTGGATAGCCCAATTCATCCAGAGTGGGCACATCCGGGATAAATTCAGACCGCTCAGGTGCCATTATGGCGATGATCTTTAGATCACCACTGCGATGCGCCATATTGGTATCACCTACATTGGAAAAATTCACATCCACATGTCCACCCTGAATCGCCGCACGCTGCTCAGCCGTTCCGGTCGTATGTACCGGCACAAAACGGGTGTCATAGTGATGGTTCATTTTCAACATGGCTATATGGTCATCACCATTAGCGCCGGTGGTTGAAGCTGTCAGCGTATTGGACTGAGCATATGCAACCAGCTCATCAATATTACTGTAGCGGGTCTCATTTTTATTGATGGAAATGACACCATAATCTGTCACGTGGTTAGCGATCAGATCAAAGTCATCCAGGTTTACATTGCGTCGATACTGAGGGTCCATATACCCGGTAATCAGGTTAGGGGTATTAATATATCCCAGGGTATAACCATTATTGGATGCATTCAGCAGTTGAGTCCAGCCCACCCAACCACCGCCACCAGGGCGGTTAATAATATTGAGTGGAACCCCCAGTTCACGCTCCACTGCAGGGAATAAAATACGTGCACCAACATCGGTATTACCCCCGGCACCAAAGGCAATAATGGTAGAGATAGGGCGGTCCGGATAGTTATCAGCAGAGACAGATGCTGTTAACATCAAAGGCAGTGAGATACAGGCAAGCATGCCAACTGTTTTTATAATTTTCATCGTGGTTTCCTCATCTGTACTGTGAAAAACAGTACTGTTTTTATCATTATTTGAGTACACCCTGGGCCAGGGCGTTTGTTCTAGGCTAAGTTCAACTGCTTCAGAGTGTCCCTCAAGCCGAGCAAATCGACTGTGTTCGCTCCCTGTTGAATTTCTTCCCGATACATTTCTTCGGTATGTTCCCTAGATTGGGTGGCTTGTAACACAGTAGACAGGTCCTGTTTTGGCACCACCACCACACCATCTTCATCACCAAACAGATAATCGCCGGGATGAATCACGGTATCACCCATACAAAGGGGCACATTGACCTTGCCTGGCTGTTTTTTTGCAGTCCCCTTAATGCTGATACCCCGGCAGAATACCGGAAAGCCCAAGGACTTAATGGTGTGAGCATCCCTCACCGCACCATTAATAACCAGTCCAGCCACCCCCTTTACCATCGCCTGCTCCGTGAGAATATCTCCCCAAGGGCCAGCTTCGATAAAGCCTTTTGCATCGACCACCAGCACATCTCCCGGCTGAATATGCAGTAAGGCATAGTGCAACATCAGATTGTCACCTGGACGGATATCGACGGTGAATGCAGGCCCAAACACCTGCATGGTATGACTGAGTGGCTTAATACCACTGTCGAGTGCACCAGTGGCTCCTTGTGCTTCATAGATAGAGGCACTGCCAAACTGGCTGAGTTGTAAACAGAGATTCTTATTTATCATTTTTATACTCCTGAGTTGACCTCTGCTTCACTATCATCTATTGATTATCTTTAATCAATCAGCGAATAACGCAGATAAGTTCACTAAAAATGAATCTAAGACAGATACGCTATTTTTGTGAAGTGGTGGATGCCGGTGGTGGCAGTGCCGCCGCAAAACGTCTTTTCGTGGCACCAACAGCCATCAGTACACAGATCGCCTTACTGGAACAGAATCTGGGCGGTGAGCTGTTCGACCGTTCAACCCGACCGATGCAACTGACATCTCTTGGAAAATTTTTCTATCCCCGGGCAAAGGAATTACTGGCACAATCTTCTCGCCTGGAAGAAGAATCCAGACAAGTTGCCAGTGGTAGCGGCGGATGGCTGGGGGTAGGCTTTATTCGCTCTGCTCTATTTTCATTACTCCCGGGAGTCATCAAACGCTACAGAATTCAACATCCAGAAGTACACCTGGATCTCGTTGAAGCCCTCTCCGAGTATCAGGAAGAGGGACTAAGACAGCATCGAATAGATATCGGTATTTCCCGGTTCATCGGCCAGTTTGAACGTCACGCTGACATGCAGTATGACATCATCATTAACGACCCCTTTATGGCAGCCCTACCCATCGATCATCCACTTGCCCAGCATGAGAGCTTCTCTCTGGAGAACTTTACGCAACTGCCTTTTATCCTCTACCCCAAAGATCCCCGGAGCCCTTTCGGGCATAAAATTCTGTCTCACCTCGAAGAGAAAGATATACGTCCACTGGTGTCTCATGAAGCCATCGAAATTCATACTGCCTTGGCATTGGTCGGTGCAGGACTGGGTGGCACATTGGTCAGTGCTTCAATTACACCCAACAATCGTCGGGATGTAGTTTTCTTACCTGTCGAAGATATTGAGATCAGTACCACTCTGGTTGCCGTAACCCGTAAAGGTGACACCAATCCCTTACTGGAAAAATTTATCAGCGTGCTCAGGTATGAGGCGAAAGAGGCTTGCTCCAACCTATAGGACTCTAAAATTAAAACAATTCTATAGGATTCAACCCTTCCATATAGTGTTTCGGTTTAATGATTCCAGATATCAACGTAGGTGGTTGTCGACCATAAAGAAAAAAGCCAGCAAAAATGCTGGCTTTAAAATTGAATACCCTTTACTCCACCGTAACAGATTTCGCCAGATTCCTTGGCTGATCGACATCGGTACCCTTCAGTACAGCGACATGGTACGACAGCAGCTGCAACGGCAAGGTATAGGCCAGGGGTTCGAGCAGCGGGTGTACTGCTGGGAGTGTCAGGGTCGATACGCCTTCTTCATCGCGGATACTCTGTCCACAGCCGGTGAAGACGAACAGTTCTCCGCCTCGGGCACGCACTTCCTGCAGGTTGGATTTAAGCTTGTCCAGCATGTCATTGTTCGGTGCCACGGCTATGACCGGCATGTCCTTGTCGACCAGCGCCAAGGGGCCGTGCTTCAGCTCACCTGCGGGATAAGCTTCTGCATGGATGTAGGAGATCTCCTTGAGCTTAAGGGCACCTTCCATCGCGACCGGGTAAAGGCTGCCACGGCCAAGGAACAGTGCGTGGTGCTTTTCGGCAAAGGCTTCAGCCATTTTTGCGACTGGATCATTAAGCTCCAGCAGTGACTCGATCAGTTCCGGCAAGGCCTGTAGGGCACCGACCAGCTGTTGTTCAGTCTCGGTGGAGAGTCCTTTGCGACGACCCAGTATCAGGGTCGTCATCAGCAATGCGACCAGCTGGGAGGTGAACGCCTTAGTGGACGCGACACCAATTTCAGGTCCGGCATTGGTCATCAGGGCCAGATCTGATTCACGGACCAGTGAGCTACCAGGCACATTACAGATTGCCAGACTGGCAAGTACCCGTTGCTTCACTTCACGCAGGGCTGCCAGGGTATCCGCGGTTTCACCAGACTGAGACAGGGTAATCAGCAGGGTATCATCAGACAGTACCACATCACGGTAGCGGAACTCGCTGGCTACTTCGACATTGCAGGGGATGCCGACCAGTGATTCAATCCAGTAGCGTGCGATCATTCCGGCATGATAGCTGGTACCACAGGCCACAATCTGTACCCGGTTGGTCTGATCAAATACCGCCGCCGCGTTCACACCCCAGGCCTGCTCCAGCAGATGTCCGTTGCTGATACGCCCTTCCAGTACGCGTTGCATCACCTCTGGCTGCTCAAAAATCTCTTTCAGCATGAAGTGTTTGAAGTGGCCCTTGTCGGCGGCAGCCTGTCCATGTTCAAACTGGGTAACCGGACGCTGTACCAGGCTTCCCTGACGATCAAAAATCTGGATCTGATTCAGGGTCAGACAGGCGATATCGCCCTCTTCCATGAACATGAAGCGGTCGGTGACCGGTAACAGTGCCAATTGATCCGATGCGATGAAGTTTTCACCTATACCAACCCCCACCACCAGAGGACTGCCTTTGCGCGCAGCCAGCAACTGCTCCGGGAAATCAGCATGAACAACACCCAGGGCAAAAGCGCCCTCAAGACGTGCTACGGATTGACGCAATGCATCCGTCAGGCTGACGCCGCTTTTCAGCGTGTGATCCAGTAAGTGAGCCACCACTTCGGTATCGGTATCGGAATCGAAACGATAGCCTTCTGTCTTGAGCATTTCGCGTAAGGGTTCATAGTTTTCAATAATGCCGTTGTGTACCACGGCCAGGCGCGCGCCAGACATATGCGGATGTGCGTTAGCTTCTGTTGGTTTGCCATGTGTAGCCCAACGTGTATGGGCAATACCGGTGGTACCTGTCTGGGGCTGTTCGGCCAGCAGATCGGCCAAAGCCTGTACTTTACCGGCGCGTCTCAGGCGCTTGATGTCACCCTGATCACATAGCGCCATTCCGGCAGAGTCATAACCGCGGTATTCCAGACGTCTGAGACCTTCGAGAAGTATTTCTGCGACCGGACGGGTGGCGACAGCGCCGACGATTCCACACATCTGCTAAATTCCTTATGGTTTGCTGTTAATTCGAACGTTTCCAGTGGCTGATCAGTTGCTGACGGGCTCGACCGACAGCCAACTGTCCATCCGGAGTGTCTTTGGTGATGGTTGATCCGGCTGCAACCGTGGCATCATTGCCTACACGCACCGGTGCAACCAGGGCGGTGTTGGAGCCAATAAAGGCACGATCACCGATCACCGTTTCATATTTGTTCTGGCCATCATAGTTACAGGTGATGGTCCCTGCACCGATATTACTCTGCTCACCGATCTGTGCATCACCAATATAACTGAGGTGATTAACCTTGCTCCCCTGAGCGATGCGCGCTTTTTTGGTTTCAACAAAGTTACCAATTTTGCACTCGGCTGCCAGTTCAGTACCGGGGCGTAGGCGTGCAAAAGGCCCGACCACAGACTGCTCTCCGACTACCGCACCATCCAGTAAAGAATGGGCTTCAATGCGAGCACCTGCGGCAATTCGGCTGTTACGAATGACACAGTGAGGGCCAATACTGACCCCTTCTGCTATCTCGACATCACCTTCAAAGATACAGTTGATATCGATGACGACATCCTGACCCACACGGAGATGACCACGGATATCGATACGTGCAGGGTCCATCAACGTCACGCCAGCCGCCATCAGGGTTTCAGCCTGTTGCTGCTGATGCCAGCGCTCCAGTTCAGCCAGTTGCTGACGGTTGTTCACGCCCTGCACTTCCTGCTCGGTCTGTGGCTGGATGGCACTGATACGCACACCTTCACTGGCGGCCATAGCGATGATGTCGGTCAGATAATACTCACCCTGGGCATTTTCTGCAGAGAGCTGAGGTAACCAGCGACGTAACAATACTGCGGGCACGGCCATAATACCGGTATTCACTTCCGCAATGGCACGCTGCTCTTCCGTTGCATCCTTATGCTCGACAATGGCGACCACATCGCGGACCGGGTTGCGCACAATCCGGCCATAACCGGTTGGATCGCTCAGCTCAACGGTCAGCAATCCCAAATGCCCCTGCTGGGCCTGATGCAGCAATTCAATCAGGGTACTGGCCTGAATCAGGGGAACATCACCATAGAGAATCAAGACCAGGCTGTCGGCCTGACAGGCAGGCAGCGCCTGAGCTACCGCATGACCTGTGCCCAGTTGTTGTGCCTGTAATGCCTGGCTGACAGGCTGATCCGCGAGCAGTTGCTGTACACGTTCAGCACCATGGCCTATGACAACATGCAGGTTGGCTTCTGACAGTTGACTGGCGGTATCGATGACATGCTGCAGCATGGGTTTTCCAGCCAGCGGATGCATTACCTTCGGCAATACAGACTTCATTCGACTTCCCTGACCTGCCGCCAGAATGACCACATCGGTTTGCATGCTAACTTCCTACGTGTCCTGAAAAGAGGGATAAGGGCCTATTTTACACCCTGGCGGGCCTAAACATCCATGATGGATCTGTAACCTCACCGCTCCTGCGCATTTGTAGTGGTCAAGTAAAACT
>NZ_JMSZ01000034.1 GCF_000691225.1 Nitrincola lacisaponensis | reverse complement strand
GGCTCTGGCTCTGGCTCTGGTTCGGGTTCGGGTTCGGGTTCGGGTTCGGCAAAATCCTCCGCAACCGTTTCGATGACGTCACTTTCACTCTGACGCACCTCGGCTGCCGGAGCTTCAACCTCAACAGGTGTTTCTATTGCAGCCGATTCTTCAACGTCGACAGGTGTTTCAACTTCGACAGGCGCTTGCTGCGGCTCCTGATCCACGACAGGCTTGGGCTGATGGTCGGCAACAGTCGGTTCGGCATCGACATCCTTAGGTTTTTTGCGCAGCACAATAACCAGAATAACCAGAACCAGTGCCAATCCGGCAATTCCATAAGGCAAAAAGGCTGGATCAAGCCCCATATTGAGCATCCAGGTATTAATTGATTCCATAAAACTGTTCAGTCCGCCTGCTAATAGTGGATATGAGTTAAAATTATGCGTTATCTTAACACAGAGCAGCAGCGGACAAACCTGATCGGAACGAATATGGCAGCAGCAACCTATAAACCTCTGTTCAACCGGCGCTACCTGTTCTGGTTGATGTGGGCCGTTGCCCTGGTGATTGTGCTGCTGCATGCCACCGGGCGCGAAACACCGCATACGCCAGCAGAAATCAGCTGGCAACCACAGCCGCCACACTGGCACCTGTTTATTGCCAATGTTGAACAGCATCAATTACAGGCATCGTTGAACCTGCCGCCCGGCTGGAATCTGAAAGGCCAGCAACTTCGTGCTGCCTTGCAAGTGGGTATAGAGGACTGGCTGCTGCAGCCTGACATAGAACAACAGCTGACGGACTATGGCTGGCAAGCTCAGCTACTGATGGACAGCACTGGCCTGCGCCTGCAGCTGGCTCTGCCACACCCACCTGCTCACACTCAACTGGACTGGCTCTCTCAGGCACTACCGCAGCTGTCAGATTCGCTGACGCCTCAGCAACAACAGCGCTTGATGGCAGAATGGCGTCTGGATCAACAACAGCCCGAACCTCGTTTACTGGCAGAATTTGCTTCCTGGCTGTTCCCCACACCTCCGGAGTTGCCCGCCTGGACCCTGATATATCAGAGTGACACAGTCCTCCCCATATCTGCGACATCAGCAATCCTGCCAGATCTGCACACTTCACCCCTCAGCCATTCACATCAGCGTGAAGAACGGGGTTACGTCAACCAACCCTATCAACTGCTGGGCTGGTCCGTGCCACTGGCGACCAGCACAGACAGTCTGGTAACTCGCCGGGCAGCAGTGATCGCTTTGCAACAGATACTGGATGGTTTGCCAGATACTCACGAATATCGACTGATCTGGAATCCCTTGCCACCGCAAAGCTATCTGGCACTGATTGTCAGTGGCGCGGCAGATCAAGAGCTGGAACGACAGCTGCGAGAGCTGATTCTTGATCCCGCTTCTGATAGGCTATTTCAAGAAGCGAAGACTCGCCTTCAGGCACAAGACCCACAGGTTCGGGAATGGCTGGAGCTCACCGCACGGCTACAGTTGGCAACTGGTAATGAAACAGACTACACAGCTGCTTTTCAGCAACTCACGACCGATGCGATACGCCAGCAACTGCTGATATTGATGAATCCGGCACACCAACTGAACCTCATGCTGAAACCTTACTGATAGCGGACACCGCCAAGACTATGAGCCGACGTAACAGTGCCGCACGCAGCCGCACACCCCAAACACACGACAACAGCTCCACGCTGAGAATTATTGGCGGCGAATGGCGCAGCCGCAAACTCCCTTTTCCGACACTGGAGGGTTTGCGTCCTACACCTGACCGGGTTCGGGAAACCCTGTTCAACTGGCTGCAAACCAGTACCCCAGGGGCCGCTTGTCTGGATCTGTTTTGTGGTAGCGGCGCGCTGGGGTTTGAAGCGCTGTCACGTGGTGCAACCTCTGTCACTTTTGTCGATCAGGCTCCCGAAGTGGCGTATCAAATTCGCCAGAACCTGCAACAACTGAAAGCACAAAATGCTGAAGTCACCTGCAGCAATGTCCTGGACTGGCTGGAAAGTAAGGTCGCTGACCAGGAGGCACGTTACGATCTGGTCTTTCTGGACCCGCCTTTCAACCGCGACCTGATCCGTCCTGTGGTAACGCTGCTGGAATCGCGTGGTTTGCTGAACAACCAGTCGCTGATCTATATCGAGAGTGAAAGTCACTGGGTTCCGGATGGCATTCCTGCAAACTGGATTTTGCACCGTGAAAAACGGGCAGGCCAGGTCTGCTACCGCCTGTATCGACGCAATGAAACCCTCACCGCTGAAGACGACCTGATATTCAGCCCGGAAGAGGGGTCTCCGCTAAGCTCTTAGCCCATCAAGCAGGATACCACTCAAGAGCTGTGCAGCTTCGATGCTGGCCTGCTGGGGCGGCATACGCACAACAGATTGCACCAGACTGTGCAGCACCCCAGCCAGCACTTCAGATGTCGGATTCAGTGGCAATTTTTTACGCAGCTGTTTTTTCTTCTTTGCCTGCTTCAGGAAATAGTGAATATGCTCAACGATCTGTTGCAGGTCTTCCTCTATCTGAGGCTGCAATGTTGCCAACTCAACCGGGACAGCGGATGCAAAAAACAGTCGATATGCCTGACAAGCCTCCGGATGCTGTACAAAGACGCGCACGACGCCCAGCAAGTAATCCTGCAGGGCCTGCAGCGGGTCTTGCTTGGCAGATTGACGCTGTTCAATATACTGCAGTTCAAAAGGATGATTGGCGACCAGATACAACTGCTGCAGCAAATCATCACGATTGCGAAAATGCCAATAGAGCGCACCATGTGTCACACCACAAGCGGCAGCAATTTCTTTTAACGAGACTGCATTGACACCCCGCTCAGCATATAAACGCATCGCTGTAGACAGCAACACAGCCCGGGTCTGCGCAGCTTCTTCTTTGGTTCGTCTTGGCATAAGGCTTCCTGATTCCCGCATCCGTATTTATAAATTATAGGTTCCATGTATAAATCTAGGTGTTACAACAGGCACTTGGCAAGCGACAAAGCAGGTTTTCATCAAATTGTCATGTTTCAGGGCCCAGCCTGAAAAACCACACATATAACCATATTTTATATTTTTTACTCTTTATATTACTTTTTGAGCTCATTACATGCTTTTTTTATATTTGTGCCTGGCGGTCGTTTCCGTTAACATCCGCGCAAATACTCAGCAGATATTCTGAGGCTCTTATGAACACGGCAGTCTATCCCGGCACCTTCGACCCCATCACCAATGGGCATACGGATCTGGTCGAACGGGCCAGTAAATTGTTCGACCAAGTGGTGGTTGCAGTTGCAGAGAGCCCGAAAAAACGCCCTCTTCTCCCACTGGATCTGCGTGTGAAACTGGCCGAAACCTCTCTCAGCCATCTTGGCAATGTCCGGGTGGTCGGTTTTAACAGCCTGTTGACCACTTTATTACAGCAGGAAAGAGCCAATATTATTCTGCGAGGACTGCGAGCTGTCTCTGATTTTGAATATGAGTTTCAGCTCGCAAATATGAACCGAAAGCTGAGTCCGAATGTCGAAAGTTTATTCCTGACGCCAGCAGAGCATCTCACCTACATCTCTTCGACACTGATCAGAGAGATCGCATCCCTGGGTGGAGATGTCAGTCAGTTCGTACACCCGGATGTTTCGGATGCATTAATAAAATACCTGAGTTCAAACAACGTATAACGACGAGTCAATGAGGTAGCCGCATGGCCTTGATCATCACCGATGAATGCATCAACTGTGATGTATGCGAACCGGAATGCCCGAATGAGGCAATTTATCCGGGTGAAGAGATTTACGAGATCGATCCGAACAAATGCACCGAGTGCGTGGGCCATTATGATACACCCCAGTGCGTAGAAGTTTGCCCGGTTGACTGTATCCCAAAAGATCCAGAGCATGTCGAAACTGAAGAGATGCTGATGGAAAAATACAAGCGCCTGACCGGCCAGTCATGATATCAACTGGACAGCTCCGGCTGTCCAGTACCTTTCCCACTAGAAGTGAATACTCAGCTGGTCAAGACCGAACTCGGCATCCATACGCTGTCCGACCAGATTTTCCGCAACCAGGTGATGAGCATACTGCATGTGCAGGCAACGCACCTTGTCCCACTGCGCGATTCCGCCAATACCCAGCGTATTGAACAACTCAGCAAATCCTTGTGCTTCGAGCGCCGCCCGATCCTCAGCAAACATCAGCTGCCAACGCCGGGCAACATAATCCGCCTGTTGCTGATGATAGCGTGCGCGCAACTCATCATCCTGCTGCAGCTCCGCCTCGATGCTTTTGATCCAGCCACTGCTTTCAATCCGTGCGATCGCCTTGTCCAGATCCTGACTGCATAGCCAGTACAGCGTCGGAAAGGGCTTATTGGCAACCAGAGAGCGCATCTGCAGTACGACCGGCACCCCGGCATCTGTCGCATGGGCAATCGCAGCAATACCGCGAGGCTTGCGTCCCAGTTGACGGGTTATGATTTCCAGTTGTTCGGGTGTCGGTTGCATAAAACTCTCACGCAAAAATTCAATTATACCTGAGCATAGCTGGTACTGCTGCCCATCCAGCGTTCAATCAATGCCGCTGCCAGGTCCGGGCGAGACTGAAATGCCTGAGCCAGACCCTGTACCTGGGCTAGCAGATCCGCATCACGCTCCAGATCTGCTATACGGAACTGCAACATACCGGTTTGGCGTGTACCCAGCACTTCGCCAGGCCCCCTGAGCTGCAGATCTTTTTCCGCGATACGGAAACCATCGGTGGTTTCCCGCATGACGTGCAGCCGCTCACGTCCCTGACGTGACAGAGGCGGATGATACATCAGGACACAGAAACTCTCGACAGATCCCCGTCCGACACGCCCCCGTAGCTGATGCAGCTGCGCCAGCCCGAGACGCTCCGGATTTTCGATGATCATCAAACTGGCATTCGGGACATCGACACCCACCTCGATCACTGTGGTGGCCACCAGCAGATCCAGATGGGCACTTTTGAATTCTGCCATCACTGCCGCTTTCTCAGCCGCCTTCATCCGCCCGTGTACCAGCCCGACCCGCAAATCAGATAGCTGTTCTGCCAGATAAGCTGCTGTGACTTCAGCCGCCTGACATTGCAGTGCTTCCGATTCTTCAATCAGGGTACACACCCAGTAAGCCTGCCGCCCCTGACTGCAAGCCTGGCGTACCCGTTGCACCACTTCATCCCGTCGACTGTCGGGAATCACCAGTGTTGTCACGGGAGTTCGTCCGGGTGGCAGCTCATCGATGATTGAACAGTCCAGATCGGCATAGGCACTCATGGTCAGCGTTCTGGGAATCGGTGTTGCTGTCATGATCAGCTGATGTGGTGCACGATCACCTTCCGCACCTTTTTCACGCAGACTGAGGCGCTGATGTACGCCAAAGCGATGCTGTTCATCAATAACCACCAGCGCCAGGCGCGCGAAGCTGACCTCCTCCTGGAACAGGGCATGGGTCCCGACCACCAGCGCCGCCGAACCACTGGCAATTTGCTCCAGCTGCTGTCGTCGCTGGCGTCCTTTAACCTTACCGGCCAACCAGGCCACATCGATACCCAGCGGTGCGCACCACTGACTGAAATTATGATAATGCTGCTCCGCCAGGATTTCCGTAGGCGCCATCACTGCCACCTGGAAACCGGCAGCAATCACCTGTACGGCGGCCAAGGCAGCCACCAGCGTTTTGCCTGAGCCAACATCACCCTGCACCAACCGCAGCATGGGTACGGGCTTTTGCAGATCTTCAGAGATCTCTGCAATCACCCGCTGTTGCGCAGCGGTCAGTGCAAAGGGCAGTTGTTGTAAAAATGCAGCAGCATGCTGTGGCGCCAATGGGATCATCCAGCCGCCCTGCTGCTGAATCTGCTGACGCACACGGGTCAGCGATAGGTGATGCGCCAGCAGCTCTTCCAGTGCCAGACGACGCTGTGCCGGATGACGACCCGCTAACAGCGCCTGCTGATCAACATCCGGAGGTGGCTGATGCAGAAAGCGCAGTGCCTGCAGCAGCTCTGGCAGCGCTTGTGTGCGTCGCAGTGATTCGGGTAACAGGTCGGGAAGATCATCAGGCCCCAGACGCACTAACGCCTGTCGCACCAGGCTGCGCAAACGCACCTGCGTCAGACCTTCAGTCATCGGATACACCGGGGTCAGCGCCTGTTCGGGTGTCGGAGCAGGCTGACCGGCAGTGAGTACCTGGTACTCCGGGTGAATCATTTCCAGACCGGCGCTGCCTGGGCGCACTTCACCAAAGGCTCTGACACGAACACCTGTTTTCAGGGCATTTTTTTGCGCCGCATTGAAATGAAAGAAGCGCAGGGTCAGCTGCCCACTGCCATCCTGTAAACGGCACAGCAGGCTGCGGCGCCGGCCATTCACCACATCAGCGAGACGCAACTCCCCTTCGACAAGTACTTCAGCCCCAGGTTGCAAGGCACCCAGAGGATACAGACGGGTACGATCCTGATAGCGCATCGGCAGATGGAACAGCAGATCCTGAAGGCTGTTGATGCCCAGACGCTCAAGCTTGAGAGAGAGGGCTGTGCCCACCCCCTTCAAGGCAGTAATCGGCACCGCCGTCATCAGGACTCCGGCTGCGGTGCCCGTAACTGACAGCGCTGCACAGCCTGCACCAGCACTTCAATTGCTTGCGGCCTTGGGAAGCTTGCCCGCCATGCAATCGCCACCTTGCGCATCGGGCGTGGTTCGGTAAACGGGCGCACCTCAACCAGATTGCTGGACGGATGCCCTTCGATGGCGGATTGAGGCAACACACTGCAACCCAACCCGGAGGCCACCATCATCCGAATGGTTTCCAGTGAGCTGCCTTCGGTAACGGTGTGCTGATTATGGAAGGATTGATTCAGTGTTGGACAGGCTTCCAGTACCTGATCACGGAAGCAATGCCCTTCACCCAACAGCAGCATACGCAGATCACCGATCGCTGAAGGGCTGATCTCTTTTTGCTTGCTGATCGGATGCCCCTTGGGCAAGACCATCTGAAAAGGCTCTTCGTAGACAGGCCGCGTCAGGACATCCGGCTCATTAAACGGCAGCGCAATGATAATCGCATCCAGCTCTCCGTTGCGTATCTTGTTACGCAGCGTTTCAGTCATGTTTTCTTCAATATACAGCGGCATCTGAGGTGCCAACTGCTGCACTTGAGGAATCAGGGCGGGAAACAGATAAGGGCCGATGGTAAATATCGCACCGACACGCAGGGGGCTGGCCAACTGATCCTTGCCCGCACGTGCCAGTTCCCGAATGGCCTCCGCCTGTTCGAGAACTGTCTGCGCCTGACGCACCACCTTTTCACCGACCGGTGTGACCCGCACAGCACTTTTGCTGCGCTCGAATAAGGCGACGCCCAGTTCATCTTCCAGTTTTTTTACCGCAATCGACAGCGTCGGTTGAGAAACAAAGCAACGCTCCGCCGCGTGACCGAAGTGCTGCTCCTGGGCCAGGGTTACGATGTAACGTAACTCAGTGAGTGTCATGCAGTTTCCTTAGACTCTAATCGTCGTGACGCTGTTAATATAAACCAGACACCCGGCACCATCCAGAGAAAACGGCGGTTCCTTACGGATACCGCCGTTGTTCAACTGTAACTTTGTCCCAGCTTTCAGCTATCGACAGTTGTCAGACCTTGGCGAACTCTTCCAGCAGCACTTGCTGTGCGCTGAAACGCTCTTCACCTTCCTGAGGCTGCAGCAAGGTATAGCTGCCATCCGAGTGCAGTTCCCAGCTTTGGCAGTTATCCTGCAGATAATACTCCAGTTCTCGCAAGATCCGCTCAGCATTACGGCCGGTCAACTGGAATCCGGTTTCCACCCGGTTGAGCATGTTACGCTCCATCCAGTCAGCACTGCTGCAATACACCAGCGGATCGCCGCCATTACCAAAGTAATACACCCGGGTATGCTCCAGAAAACGTCCGATAATCGAGCGCACCCGGATATTTTCCGAGATTTCCGGCAGACCGGGACGCAGACGACACATGCCACGAATAATCAGATCGATTTTCACCCCGGCCTGAGACGCCTCATACAGACCACGGATCAGCTTGGGCTCGGTGAGACCGTTGACCTTGATAATAATGCGTCCTTCCTTGCCCGCCTGCACCTGCCGGATCTCATTCTGCATCAGCTCCAGCATCCGCGCATGCAGGGTAAAGGGTGCGTTAAACAGCTTTTTCAGCTTCTGAATCTTGCCCATCCCGGTCAGTTGCTGGAACACCTTGTGTACATCTTCACCGACATCCTTATCACTGGTGATGTAACTGTAGTCGGTATACAGACGTGCCGTACCGGAATGATAGTTACCGGTACCCAGATGAGAATAACGCACCAGATTATTGCCTTCACGGCGAATCACCAGCATCATTTTGGCATGTGTCTTGTAGCCCACCACACCATACACCACCAGACAGCCAGCCTCCTGCAAACGGCTGGCTAACTGCAGGTTACTTTCCTCATCAAAGCGGGCACGCAGCTCAATCACTACGGTGACCTCTTTACCATTACGCGCCGCTTCCACCAGTGAATTGACGATATCCGACTTCACCCCGGTACGGTACAGTGTCTGCTTGATCGCAATCACATCCGGGTCCTTGGCAGCCTGGCGCAACAGATCAATAACGGGCGTAAATGACTGGAACGGGTGCAACAGCAGCTGATCGGTACGTCGCAGGATCGTAAAGATATCCTTGTCAGTTTTCAGCTTGTTCGGTACACCGGGCGTAAACGGCTTGTAACGCAAATTCGGACGCTCTACCAGATCGCGCACGGCCATCAGACGGTTCAGGTTTACCGGTCCATTGACTCGATATACCTGGCTGTCATTCAGATTGAACTCTTCCATCAGGAAGCCAATCAGTTCTTCGGGTGTACGCTGATCAACTTCCAGACGCACCGCATCACCATATTTACGCGAGTGCAACTCACCTCTCAGAGTACGCGCCAGATCCTCAATTTCTTCAAAATCAAAGCTCAAATCTGCATTTCGGGTGATACGGAACTGATAACAGCCTCTCACCTTCATGCCGGGGAACAGCTCATCCGCAAACTCATGAATGATGGATGACAGGAAAATCAGATTATCACCACTCTCGCAGATTTCATCCGGCAGACGAATCAGACGCGGCAGAGACCGCGGTGCCGGAATGATCGCCAGACCAGTTTCCCGGCCAAACGCATCCTTGCCTTCCAGCTGCACAATAAAGTTGAGACTTTTGTTGATCAGTCTCGGGAAGGGGTGTGACGGATCCAGACCTATCGGGCTGATAACCGGGACAATTTTCTCTTCAAAAAACTCTTTGACCCAGCGACGCTGATCCGTTGTCCAGATACCTCGACGCAGGAAGCGTATACCCTGCGCATCCAGAGCCGGAAACATGATTTCATTGAGAATTTTATACTGTCGATCAACATTGATCTCACAGATCTCCCGAATTTTTTCCAGCACTTTTTGCGGATGCATTGCATCCGGTCCGACATCTTCACGACCGTATTTCAACTGGCGCAACTGCTCGGCAACCCGGATCTCAAAAAACTCATCCAGGTTGCTGGAAAAGATCAGCAGGAACATCAACCGTTCCAGCAGCGGATGACCTTCGTCCAGCGCCTGTTCCAATACCCGCACGTTGAATTGCAGGTGGCTGAGTTCCCGGTTGATGTACAGCTCAGAGGCTCTCAGATCAACCGGGACCTCCTCGATCGGCTCAATCGTCGGCAGGATTTCCCGACTTTCCAACAGCGCTGCCGCGGCAGCAGCTTCTGCTTCAGCCTGATCGATGATCACGTCACTCATTCCCCACTCCTCAGTTCAGCGCCTGTGCTGCCCTGACCGCAAAATAGGTCAGAATACCGTCAGCACCAGCACGTTTGAATGCTAATAATGATTCCAGCATAACACTGCGCTCATCCAGCCAGCCATTCTGGAAGGCAGCCATATGCATCGCGTATTCCCCGCTTACCTGATAGGCAAACACGGGAACTTTCAGTTCATCCTTCACCCGACGGACAATATCCAGATAGGGCATGCCTGGCTTGACCATCACCATATCAGCGCCTTCGGCCAGATCCAGCGCCACTTCATGCAGCGCTTCATCACTGTTTGCCGGGTCCATCTGATAATTGAACTTGTTACTCTTGCCCAGGTTTGCCGCCGAACCCACTGCGTCCCGGAACGGACCATAGTAAGCACTGGCATACTTGGCAGCATAGGACATAATGCGCGTGTTCACATAACCCTGCTCTTCCAGCATGGCACGGATATAACCAATTCGGCCATCCATCATATCGCTGGGGGCCACCACATCGGCACCCGCCTCTGCATGTGAAATGGCCTGTGCAACCAGTGTTTCTATCGTGCGGTCATTCAGTACATAGCCCTGCTCATCGATGATGCCATCCTGACCATGTGTCGTGAAGGGGTCCAGCGCCACGTCTGTAATCACACCCAGATCAGGACAGGCATCCTTGATCGCCCTTACTGCACGCTGAGCCAGACCATCCGGGTTGAATGCTTCTTCACCCAGTTCCGACTTCACCTCAGCCGGAGTCACCGGAAACAGTGCAATTGCCGGAATACCCAGTGATACCAGTTCATGCGCCTGCTTGACCATCAGGTCAATACTTAGCCGTTCCACACCCGGCATGGACGCAACAGTCTCACGCACTCCTTGACCTTCGATCACAAAAGCCGGATAAATCAGATCATCCGGTGTGAGACGATTCTCTCGCATCAGGCGTCGAGAAAAGTCATCTGCCCGCATCCGGCGCATGCGGGTTTCAGGGAAGTAGCGCTGACTGTTATTAAATGCCACATTAAACTCCTACGAAGCTGCTAATTGAACGTAAAAACCATGACAGCAGTATGACAAAAAGGATCACACGCCAGACAGAAGTTTTTGCAAAAAAATCGATTTTTAGGAAAAACTCCTATATCAACTTCTGACAGGATTGGCATAATAAGTCCCATGGATCTCCTGTTCATGGATTGAATTTAAGGACGGTAAGCACAGCGACCAAGGATGCCGGGATAGCAAAAACATGACGTTTTGGGTTCGCAAGGATATGGATAACCAATAAAGGGGGGCGCATTATGGATAATGCGCCCCCTTTGCTTTTTCAGAAGGCCTATCAGCCAGATTCAACCACGACTTCAACTACTACGAACCGCTTGCCACACACGCCGGGCCAACAACTCACCCTGCAAGTCTTCGCCAGATACCAGCCACTCAGCAATGAATCGAGCCACATCCGGATAGCATATCGGCTCAGGCTCGGGACTCACTAACCAGTCTCGGACGCACTGCAAGTCAAATTTTGGCATCACTTCTGCACGCTGCATCTGTTGCAGTATACAGGCATTGGAATATTGCTCAATCTGTCCCTTCAAGGGCTTCGTCAGCAGCCTTTTCCCCAGCAACAGCGCTTCACTGCATAACCCGAACCCTGTATTACAAATCACCCCCTGACAGCGCTTCAAATCCTCCGGAAACGCCTGGCGACACAGAGGCCGAACCTCTACATAGCCATAACTCACGGCTTCAGGCACATCAGCGTAAATCCGAAAAGCCTGTCCGGTCAGGGGCTTCAACCAGGCAATGACCTGCTCAGTTGATTCAAAAGGCAGATACACCAACACAAATGGCGCAGGTTCAACCATTTCGCCATCAGTCACGCTGGGCAAACTGAGCAAGGGTGGCAGAATGGCTTGATCAAATGACTGCCAATGTACCCCTAGATAACGATCCAGTGGCGTAAACAGGTCCATCGCGGGTTTTAACCAGAAGGCCCGCTGAGTACCCGGCAGCGGATAACGCAATGCATATTGATGCGCCAACCCCAAGCTGGGCAGCTTCTGGCGACGGGCCGCCCAGGCAGAGACAGGTTCAAAATCATTCAGTAACAGATCATAACTCGACAGATCAAGCGATCGGACATCCGCCATAAACTCTCTGATGCGTGCCGATTTAAGCGTTTGCCAGCCATGTACCTGCCCTTCCCGCGTTACGAAGGTAAAGCCGGTACGATGCTGGAAGTCCCCGAAACACTGCATATCGAACAGGCGCTCTCTGGAACGCCCACTGAACAGAAAATCTACCGAGATACCGGCCTGCTGCAGCGCCGGCAATAATGCCCTGGCACGGGTAATATGCCCGTTACCGGTTGCCTGAACGGCATACAATAATCTCATTCATTAAAGCCCTACATACCAGAGTGCAGGCAAAGCACAGCAATAACCTAACAAGGCTCCCGCCAGAATATCTGCCGGATAGTGCACACCCAGTAAAACACGTGACAGTCCGATCAGCCCTGCCAGACTATAAACCCACCAGGCCATCGCGGGATAGCAGGCGGTCACCAGCGTAGCAAACACAAAAGCGGCCGCGGCATGTCCGGAGGGAAAACTGAAACGGTCTGAAGGATGTATCAGGGCATCAATCTGACTGAGACGATGGCAGGGACGATCACGCTGAATACTGTTTTTCAGTAACAGATAAACCGGCAATTCCAGTGCGAAGGCCAACAACCCGGCTAACAGGAACACCTTCCCCTGCAAAGGCTCCAGCCACCACAACAAGATCCCCACCAGTCCATAGAGATAGCCATCGCCACAACGGGAAACCCAGCGACTGAACAACTCTACAGGTCGAAATATACGATAGCCGTTAAACCAGAAAAACACCCGGGTGTCTGCAGCGCAGAGCTTTTCCAATGCGTGATGCATGCTGCCATCCTGACTTGATTATCAGTCTGGCATTATGCCGCCGTAAAAGTGACAGAGGGGTGAACAGCATATGACGTTTTGATGTCAAAGACTGATACGAAACCAGTGACTGACCTCAGCAATCAGCTTTTCAGGGTTATCCCAGGGAATCATATGCCCCTCGCCTTGCAGGGTTATCAGCTCAAATGGGTGCGTCATCGCATCGACCACCTGATGCGAATAACTCAAAGGCAGCACTTCATCATGCTCACCATGAATGATGGCAGCACGAAAATCATAACGCTTTTTCAACACACCACTACTGTGGGTGAACAGGCTGGCCAGCGTTCCCAACGGATAATCATACACAATTCTGGGGTCCTGGCTGATCTCACGTGCGGCTGGATGACCTGCCAGCAGTTGCTCATAATCAATAAAGCTTTTCATTGGCACGCGCAGCTGCGGGAAGAATAATGCACTGCCCCAGGTCCAGCTCCAGCCAAACTGGTGAATCAGATCCGGTGCAATTTCAGTGACTAACAGCGTGCCGCAGAGTACGGATTTCACTCTGGGATCCCGCTCGGCAAACGCCACGGCCAGCAACCCGCCAATCGAGTAACCATAGACACCCACTGGCCCACTGATGCGCTGTGTCAGATGATCCACTACTCTGGAGATGTCGACCATGACCTGCTCGACCCGGTAATCACCCCGACTGCCTGCCGAGTATCCATGACCCCGTAAATCTATACCTACAACATTAAAACCCTGATCACGGATGCCGGATAACAGCTCGGCATAGAGCTCACAGTAGGTACCAATACCAGGCAAGAAGACAATCAGGGGAGCGCTGTCAGCATAGTGATACAGCTCACAGTGGATTTGCTCATCCAGTGTCAGACACTCTCGGCGTTCCAGATAGGGCAACAAGCCCAGTTTTTTACGCAGGGCCTCCCGACCACTGGCAGACTCTGCTACTGTGTCGGAAAACAGACTCATCGGATTAAAAAAATCATTCATCGGTCTAAACCACTCGTTCGTTGAGTCATCATCGCTGGCATTCAGGGCAAAATACACTGCTGCGCTGCCCCAGGCGCACTTCTTTCAACACACTACCACACTGCTTGCAGGGCTCACCCTTGCGTCCGTAGACAAACAACTCCTGCTGGAAATAGCCGGGCTTGCCATCTCCCCCGACAAAATCCCGCAGGGTTGTACCGCCTCGGGTAATGGCATTATCCAATACCCGCTTGATTTCCACGACTAACCGCGCCAGTCGATTTGCAGAAATACGTCCAGCCGGACGACGCGGATCGATACCTGCTGCAAACAAGGCTTCACTGGCATAAATATTCCCGACCCCCACGACCACATGGTTGTCCATAATTCGCTGTTTGATGGGCTGCTTTCTGCCCTGGCATCGACTCAGCAGGTAGGCCGCATCAAAGGCATCACTCAAGGGCTCTGGACCAAGAGTCGACAATAATGGATGCTGGGTATTCAATGGCTGCCACAGCACAGCACCAAAGCGGCGCGGATCGGTCAGCCGGATCAGGTACCCATTGCTGAACTCAAGATCCACATGATCATGTTTCAGCGCCGGGGTACCGACTGGCAGCACTCGTAAACTACCAGACATACCCAAGTGCACCAGCAAATCACCCTGATCCAGCGCGATAAGAATATACTTGGCGCGACGATACACCCGCTGCACACGCTGACCCGGTAAAAGCTCGCCCAAGCTTGCCGGAACCGGCCAGCGCAACTGCGGCTGACGCACATGTACTGCTTGAACAGACTGCCCCTCAGTAAAGGGGGCGATCCCCCGACAGGTGGTTTCCACCTCTGGCAATTCTGGCATCTATTTCTCCACACCGGCTTGAGATGATGACCGTGGCTGCTTCAAGGCCAGATATACGCCCGTCACCGTCACCAGAATACCCAGCAATGCCAGGCCATTTAATTGTTCATCAAACAGCCACCAGGCTTCAATAGCTGTCAGCGGTGGTACCAGATAAAAATAACTGGCAACACGTGACACCTCACCCAGACGAATCATCAACATTAACAGCAAAATAGCGGATACGGACAGGCCAAACACCAGCCACAACAACGCCAGTACCAGATCACTGTGCCAAATCACTTCTCGCGTTTCAAAACCATAGGCCAACAACGCCATGCACAGAGCCGTGGACAGATATTGGTAAAATGATCCCGTCAGCAGATCCGTCTGCCCACCGAAGCGCTTCTGATACAGAGTACCCACCGAAATACTGAACAGGGAGATAATCACCGCCAGCAGTGCCGCAGGATGCACCTCAAACGTCTGCCCCAGCAAGCCACTGCCGAGCACCAGAGACACCCCAACCAAACCTGCCAGCAACCCCAGCCATTGCTGCCAGCGCAACGTCTGCCCCAACCCAATACGCGCCAGCAAGGCTGTCAACAGAGGCTGCAACCCGACAACCAGTGCCGTGACGCCGGCAGGCAACGCCAGTTTAATGGCGACAAACACACCACCCAGATAGATAGCATGGATCAGCAGTCCGACCACCATTTGATGTCCAGCTTCACGCGGAGATGGCCAGCGAGCCCGCAATACCAGAATCAGCAACAGGAAGACAACCAGTGTGATCAGCATGCGAATAAACAGCAGATTAAAGGGCTCTATCCAGGGCAGTGCGTAGCGGGCACCGATAAAACCGGTACTCCAGAGCAACACAAACAGGAAAGGTACAGACCGGATCAGCAAGGTTCAATCTCCGGAAAAAACAAAGCCCGGAACTGAAGCCGGGCTTTGGTCAGAAAGCAGACAATCAATTACTTGATTTTAGCTTCTTTGTAGATCACGTGCTTACGAACAACCGGGTCGTATTTTTTGAATTCGAACTTGTCCGGTGTATTACGCTTGTTCTTGTCAGTTGTGTAGAAATGACCGGTTCCTGCGGAGGACACCAGGCGGATTTTCTCACGAGCACCTTTAGCTGCCATCGTCTAACTCCTTAAACCTTTTCGCCACGGGCACGCAGTTCAGTCAGAACTGAGTCGATACCCTTTTTATCAATGATACGCATACCTTTAGAGGAGACGCGCAGACGTACAAAGCGGTTCTCGCTCTCTACCCAGAAACGGTGCCAGTGCAGGTTAGGCAGAAAACGACGACGCGTTTTACGGTTAGAGTGGGAGACATTGTTCCCGGTCATCGGGCCTTTGCCCGTTACCATGCAAACTCGAGACATTGCATTTATCCTGAATTCTGTAAGTTACTGTGGCTCTATCCGATGTTTATTGAAACCAAAGACCCGGTTTCTCAGGCGGAGCGTCCAATGTACCGGACAAAATACCGTACCATTAAGGGATAGAAGGGCGCACATTATACCTAACTGACATAAATACGCCAGCCCGATTGATGATTTTTTCACCAATACGCGCTGGCGTGTCATTTAAAGCTATTCAGGCAAAGCAATCCAGGCACTAACTTTCCTTGGCAGCTTCTTCCAATGCGGCTCCGCCACGCTGCACATCTTTTCCGACACCCTGAACCGTATTACAGCCCGCCAACACCATCGTCGACAGTAACAACAAAAACAGCATAGATATTTTTTTCATTTGACTCTCCTTGTTAAATTGCCCACATAAAATCATGGGCTTTACATCATTCATTTGTATGATTACGTCTATTAAGCTTAGTCAGACCTGTCCGGATTGGCAAAATGCTACAGCCAGCCCCGCTCAGCGAAAGACACCACCTCGGTATCACCGACCACCAAATGATCCAGCACCCGGATATCAACCAGGGCCAAGGCCTCCCGCAACCGCTCAGTAATCTGCCGGTCAGCCTGTGAAGGCTCAGCAACACCTGATGGATGGTTATGAGACAGGATCACAGCTGCCGCATTGGCCTGCAGCGCTAATTTGACCACTTCACGAGGATAGACCGCTGCTGCGTTCAAAGTTCCCTGAAACAGCGCTTCGTAGCGAATCACGCGATGCCGGTTATCCAGCAACAGACACGCAAACACCTCTCGCGCCTGATGACGCAGACGCGACGACAGGTATTGACGAACAGCCGTAGGGCTGTCGAGCACCGAATCTCTGACCAGAGCCGCTTCCAGATGACGCCTAGCCATTTCCAGCACTGCCTGAAGCTGGGCATACTTGGCCCGCCCGAGACCCGGAGCCTGACAAAAAGCACTCTCACTACTCTCCAGTAGTGGCCTCAATCCACCAAAGTGCTGCAACTGTTCACGCGCCAGATCAACAGCAGATTTGCCAGCCACACCTGTGCGCAAAAAGATCGCCAGCAGCTCGGCATCAGACAGCGCCTGCGCGCCCAGGGATAAAAGTTTTTCACGCGGCCGCTCTTGTTCGGGCCATAAACGTATCGACATGAGTTCACTTCCTTATGGATTATTGACCAGATCCTTCCAGTCCTGCTCTACGCAAATGCACAACGAGATGGTATCTTAGCGACTTATTCAATGGCTTGGAATCTTCGGACTCGCCGGGTATGCATAGACTTACTAACAGACACATTCTTCTGGGGATCACCGGGGGTATTGCCGCGTATAAAAGCGCAGAACTGACGCGCCTGCTGAAGAAAGCCGGGGCCGATGTGCGCGTGGTAATGACACCGGCAGCAACAGAGTTCATTACCCCTCTGACACTGCAAGCGCTCTCCGGACATCCGGTTCACCTGCAACTGCTCGACCCTGAAGCAGAAGCCGGGATGGGACATATTGAGCTGGCACGCTGGGCTGACCGCATTCTGATTGCACCCGCCAGTGCCGATTTTATCGCACGCTTCGCGGCAGGTATGGGCAACGACTTGCTCTCGACACTGTGCCTGGCAACGCAGGCACCTGTTTGTCTGGCGCCCGCCATGAATCAGGCCATGTGGAAAGATCCACAGACGCAAGCCAATGTCAGCAAGCTGGATGCTCAGGGGATCAAGATCTGGGGACCTGATGCAGGCGAGCAAGCCTGTGGTGACACAGGTCCAGGCAGGATGCTGGAACCGACAGATCTGGCAGAACGTCTGGCAGCCGAGTTTGAGCACCTAGCTCTCAGTGGCCGGAGTGTATTCATCACCGCAGGACCTACACGCGAACCGCTGGATCCGGTCAGATTTATTTCCAATCACAGCTCCGGGAAAATGGGTTATGCACTGGCCCAGGCCGCCGTCGATGCCGGTGCACGCGTCAAGCTGATCAGCGGCCCCGTCAATCTGGAACCACCTGAGCGGGTGGAGCTGGTCCAGGTAGAAACTGCCGAACAGATGCTGGCGGCCTCTCTGGATGGACTCGCCGAATGCGACCTGTTTATCGGTGCGGCAGCCGTTGCCGACTATCGGCCAGTGGCCATCGCCGAGCACAAGATCAAAAAGGGCCATGAAGAGATCATGGAGCTTCGACTGGTCAAAAATCCCGACATCATTGCCACGGTTGCCGCTCAGCCACAGCACCCCTTTACCGTTGGCTTTGCCGCAGAAACACGTGATTTGCTGCACTATGCCCGGGACAAGTTGTTACGTAAGCAACTCGATCTGGTGATCGCCAATGACGTTTCGGCTCCCGGTATCGGCTTTAACAGTAACGACAATCAGGTCACCCTGGTCAGCGCCACTACAGATCAGACGCTGCCTCAGACATCAAAACGCTTGCTGGCAAGACAGCTGATAGAGCACCTTGCCGACTATCTTAATCATGCGGAGCCAACACCTTCAGATGAAAAAGCTACAGGTTAAAATCCTTGATGCCAGAATTGGCACTGACTTCCCTTTACCCAGTTATGCAACACCAGGTTCTGCAGGGCTGGATCTGCGTGCCTGCCTGGATGGTCCTCTGACACTGGAGCCAGGCCAAACCGAACTGATACCCACCGGGCTGGCGATCCACATTGATGATCCCAACCTCTGTGCCATGATCCTGCCCCGCTCCGGGCTGGGCCATAAACACGGCATAGTACTGGGCAATCTGGTCGGGTTAATCGACTCGGATTACCAGGGACAGCTGTTTGTCTCCTGCTGGAACCGCGGTCAACAGAGCTTCGTCATGGAGCCGGGCGAACGCATGGCTCAGCTGGTACTGGTGCCGGTTGTACAGGCTGACTTTGAAGTGGTCAGCGAATTTACTGAAAGTAATCGTGGCGATGGTGGTTTTGGCTCATCTGGCCGCCACTGAATTCCGCATAACCTGACAGAGGGAGTTGATGTGAGCTATTTACTGACTGAACTGGATACTGAAATCTTCCGCGCCTATGATATTCGCGGAATTGCGGGCAGCGCCTTGACCGACGCACTGGTATGGCACCTTGGCCGGGCATTTGCGGCTGAAGCACAGCAACAGGGCATCAAAACCGTCGTTGTGGCTGCAGATGGACGTTTATCCAGCCCGGGCTTTAAAACCTGTCTGAGCGAGGGACTGCTGGCCGGTGGCTGCGATGTACTCGACATAGGCTTTGTACCGACTCCCACCCTCTACTTTGCCGCTCACCAGCAGGCAGATAAAACCGGTATCATGATCACCGGCAGCCACAATCCCGCGGATTACAATGGCTTCAAGATGATGATGGCCGGTCACACCCTGTCTGGTGACGATATTCAGGCACTGCGTCAGCGAATCGAACAACGTCGCTACACAGAGGGCCAGGGTACACTGCACAGCGAAGACCTGAGTGAAGCCTACCTCAAACAGATCACTGATGATGTCAAACTGCGGCGTCCGCTTAAGGTGGTTGTCGACTGTGGCAATGGCATTCCAGGCAACCTGGCACCGGAGCTGATCAAGCGTCTGGGCTGCGAGGTGATCCCGCTGTTCTGCGATGTAGATGGCACATTTCCCAATCACCACCCCGATCCAGGCAAGCTGAAAAACCTGCAGGATGTGATCCGTGCAGTAGCAGATCACCAGGCGGATCTGGGACTGGCATTCGATGGTGACGGCGATCGGGTCGGTGTGGTAACCGATCAGGGGCATGTCATCTATCCTGACCGGGTGATGATGCTGTTTGCTGAAGACGTACTGACGCGCAATCCGGGTGCCGAAATCCTGTTTGACGTAAAATGTTCACGACTTCTGCCCAAAGTGATTGAGGCCGCAGGTGGCAAGGCGACCATGTGGAAAACCGGTCACTCCCTGATCAAACAGCAGATGAAAGCCTGCGGCGCACTGCTGGCGGGTGAGATGAGTGGACATATTTTCTTCAAAGAGCGCTGGTTTGGTTTTGATGACGGCCTCTACAGTGCCGCACGCCTGCTGGAAATTCTGTCACACCGAACAGATACAGCAGAGGTGATATTCCAATCCTATCCCGAGGATATCAGCACACCGGAGATCAATATTGAAGTCCGTGACGACACCAAATTCACACTGGTTGCAGCACTTCAGCAGCTCACCTTCGAAGGCGGCCAGGCCAGCCATATTGACGGTGTTCGCGTAGATTATGCGGATGGCTGGGGATTGGTACGCGCCTCCAATACCACGCCGATGCTGGTGCTACGCTTTGAAGCTGAAACCGATGCAGCCCTGCAACGTATTCGCGATGCCTTCCAGGCACAGCTGGACCAGGTCGCAACCGGCCTGGTCATTCCTCATGAATAAGCTACTCAGATAAATAAGGTACTCGAACCATGCCTCTGACTCGCCAACAAGCCATTGATACATCTCGCATTCTTAGCGAAGCCATGCCCTATATCCAGAAATTTGTCGGCAAAACCATCGTGATCAAATACGGTGGCAATGCGATGACAGATGAAAAGCTGAAAGCCAGCTTTGCCCGTGACATCGTGATGATGAAACTGATCGGCATTAACCCGATTGTGGTACACGGCGGCGGTCCGCAGATTGGCAACCTGCTTGAGCAGTTGAAAATTGAATCACACTTTGTCAATGGTATGCGTGTCACCGACTCCAAAACCATGGATGTGGTAGAAATGGTACTGGGCGGCATGGTAAACAAGGAGATTGTCGGCCTGATCAACAGCGCTGGCGGCAAGGCAATCGGTCTGACCGGCAAGGACGGAGAACTGCTGCGGGCACGCAAACTGCGCGTCAAGCACAAGACCCCGGAAATGGAAGCGCCAGAAATCATCGACATTGGCCATGTCGGTGAAGTGGAAAGCGTGAATATCAAAGTACTGAAAATGCTGGAGAACTCCGACTTCATTCCGGTGATTGCACCGATCGGTGTGGGCGCTGATGGGCATGCCTACAACATCAATGCGGATCTGGTTGCAGGCAAGGTTGCTGAAGTGCTGATGGCTGAGAAACTCATACTGCTGACCAATATTGCCGGTCTGCTGGATAAGGAAGGCAAGGTGCTGACCGGGCTGTCCACGCAGCAGGTCGACGCACTGATTGAAGATGGCACTATCTATGGCGGCATGCTGCCGAAAATTGATTGTGCGCTCAGTGCCGTCAAATCCGGTGTCAATACGGCACACATTATTGATGGCCGGGTCGAACATGCCTGCATGCTGGAGATTTTCACCAATGAAGGCGTGGGCACGCTGATCACCAACAAATCCCTGTCTGTTCCAGGAAACCCCGCATGACCGACAAGCAGCAACTGAAGATTTCACGACGAGAGCAGATTCTGCAAGCGCTGGCACAGATGCTGGAAGGTAACCCGGGACAACGGATTACAACCGCTGCACTGGCAAAAGAAGTGGGTGTTTCCGAGGCCGCACTCTACCGTCACTTCCCCAGCAAAGCGCGGATGTTCGAAGGGCTGATTGGCTTTATTGAAGAAACGCTGTTCACCCGTATCAAATTGATCGTCACCTCTGAAGCAAGCGGTGTACGTCAATGCGAACAAATCCTCACTCTGCTACTGGCGTTTGTGGAAAAGAATCCCGGCATGGCGCGCATCCTCACCGCAGATGCGCTGGCCGGTGAAACGGATCGGCTGCGCGGACAGGTCAACCAGTTATTTGAGCGGATGGAAACCCAGCTCAAACAGATCATGCGTGAAGCGGAACAGAAAGAAGGGATTCGCACACAGATTCCGGCGGGCTCTTGCGCCAACCTGCTGATGGCTACGGCTGAAGGTCGAATCCGTCAGTTTGTCCGCAGTGAGTTCCGTCGCCGCCCCACCGAACACTGGCCAGAGCAGTGGCCACGGCTGGCCGAAGGTTTATTCCGTCGTCAGGCTCAGAGCTGAGTCAGTCACGGCTGAAGCGTTCGCCAAACGAGCCATTTCCGCCTCCTGCATCAAATATGCGGAGGCGGTGACCCGCTGAATACCCAGTTCATCCAGCAACGGCAGCCCCTTTTCCAGATACGCCAGGGTTTCCGGATAGGGATGACCGATCACCACAACCTCGCCCTCTCGCTGAGCTACCGCCACGGCGTGCAAAAAACGCTCTTCAATAGCCGCACTGTCAATTTGATGATCCAGGAAGACCTGACGCTCCAGCACCGGCACCCGTGCTTCTCTGGCAATATCAGCGGCTACAGTTTGTGCCGTGGTACGGCTGTCGATAAAAAACAAATCTCGTTCACGCGCCACCTCCATCGCCCAGCGCATCGGCTGGACCTGCTGTGTCAGCAGGCTGCCCATATGATTATTGAATCCACGCGCCATCGGCAGAGAGTCAAGACTGTGCCGCAATACCTGTTTGAACTCTGCTTCGGATTGATGTGGATACAGGCCGCCAGGGCCCAGTGGCAGATTGGCCATATTCGCCATCGGCGCGTGCAGAATAATTTCCTTGCCCGGCAGAGTAACCGCGAGCTCCGACAGCATCTGAGCATGCGGTGTAAACGGCAATACCGCATAGGTAATCGGCCCTGGCAAGGCCAAGGCCATCTTGCCCTGATGAGCATTGGTACCCAGATCATCCAGTATTAACACCATTCTGGGAGACAGACTATCCGCCCACACGGACAGTGACAACAGTAATCCGATGCACAGGGCTCCCCAGCGGAGCCCAGGGTGATAAGCCTTCAACACACCGTCACAAGCCTCGTCCAGCCTGCAGAATATTCAGCGCCTTGAGCAGATTCAACGCTTCATACAACTGATAATCACGCTGCCCCAAGGGTTCCTCTGCATCACGACCGCTGCGTACCGGATCATCACCTTGCAAATGACCGCTCAGGTCACGCTCACGTATCTGTCCAGCCGGTGACTCTATACGGGTAATACGTGCATCTTCAACCACCACATCCGGACGAATACCGTCGGCCTGAATGGAGCGTCCACTGGGTGTAAAATAACGTGCAGTGGTAAGCTTGACCCCGCGACCAGAGCTGACCGGCAGAATGGTCTGCACCGAGCCTTTACCAAAGCTGTCGGTACCCATAACAACTGCCCGACGATGATCCTGCAACGCTCCGGCAACAATCTCTGAGGCAGAGGCTGAACCGGCATTGATCAGGACGACCAGCGGGATATCCGCGGCGGGTGTCTCAGGTGTGGCGCTGAAGCTTAATTCAGAATTCGGCAGCCTGCCATCGGTATACACGATCAACCCTTCGGACAGGAAGGCATCGCTGACCTGAACCGCAGCCTGAAGCACACCACCTGGGTTGTTACGCAGATCCAGCACGATCCCGTTGAGTTCACCCATCCCTTTCAGGGTTTCGATTGAACGCAGCAGCTGTTCAGCCGTATTGTTCTGGAACTGGCTGATTCGGATCATGCCATAACCCGTTTCCAGCAAACGGTGACGGACACTGGTAACACTGATCGAAGCCCGCTCCAAAGTCACCTCAAAAGGCTTCTCTACGCCGTCACGAACCAGCGTCAAGGTCACTCGGGTACCAATACGACCGCGCATTTTATCTACGGCTTCATTCAGAGAGATGCCCTGAGTCGACTCATCACCAATCTTGGTAATCAAATCACCTGCCTGTATACCGGCACGCTGCGCAGGGGTATCGTCAATGGGCGCAATAACGCGAATGAAACCATCCTGCAAGCCGACCTCGATACCCAATCCACCAAACTGCCCGGATGTGTGTACCTGAAGGTTCTCAAAAGCCTTGGCATCCAGATACGCCGAATGAGGGTCCAGACCACTGAGCATGCCCCGAATGGCATCTTCCAGCAGTTGCTGATCCGTGACCGGCTCCACATAGGCAGACTTGATCCGGTCGAACACCTCAGCAAACAGGCGCAGCTCCTCAACCGGGATAGACGGTGCTGTCGAGTCACCCTCTGCCTCAGGCGTTGCCTGTAATACGCTGCTGAACAGCGTCAGTGACATTAGGGACAATAACAGGATAGGCAAACGTTTCATCAGTTGATCCTCTCCGGCCTGTTCAGGGCCTGCTCAGCCATTCCGACGGATTCACCGGTTTTCCCTGGTGACGTATGGCAAAATAAAGTCCAGTTTCCTCATGTCCACCACTGTTACCCACAGTGGCTATCGCCTGACCGGCACTGACCCAGTCTCCGGGTTCACGCAACAGGGTCTGATTATGACCATACAGACTCATGTAACCACCACCATGGTCCAGTATCATCACCAGACCATAGCCTCGCAACCAGTCCGAGAACACCACCCGACCATGGTGTACAGCTCGCACATCCGCACCGGTACGACCGGCAATCAACAGCCCCTCAAACGAGACACCACTGCGCTGGCTGCCAAAGGTCCGCAGCAGGTTACCCTGTACAGGCCAGGGCAGACGTCCTTTCAGCGTAGCAAATTCCTGGCTATCCTGCGCCAGACGAGAGGCCTCCAGGGAGCGTTGAATTTCAGCCAGTAACGCTTCCAGCTCTTGCTGATCGCGTCGCAGGCTGGTCAGACGCTGCTGCTCCTCCTGCTGCACCTGATTCAGTCGGGCCAGGGCTGCCTGGCGATCCGCCCGTGCTTTTTCCAGTTGCTGCTGCTCAGCTGTGAGACGCTCACGACGTTCAGCAATCTGCTGTTCTGTCGAGCCGATGTCCTGATGTGTCTGGCCCAACTGTTGCAACTGTTGTTGATACGTTTGTAACTGCTGTGTCAGTTCAAGATTGAGATGATCATAGTAACGCAGCATGCGATCCAGACGCTCAGGATCTTCCTGTTTCAACAACAGCATCAACCTCGGTTGTCGTCCCTGTCGATACTGCTCCTGTATCAACTGTTCAACCAGCTCACGTCGTTCCGCCAAAGCCGTTTCAAGCTCAGTCCGCTGAGCCTGCAAACCCTGCATATTCACATCCAGCTGCTGCAGCTCCTGGTCCAGGGCACGCAAATCGGTCATCACCCGGTTAATCGAGCGTTCGGCCTGAGCCAGTGCCTGCTGTTCATCCTGTCGCTGCTTCTCACGGTCAGCGACGCGCTGCTGCAACTGTGCAATATCACGCTTCAAGCGTTCCAGCTGGGCAGCTGTCGCCTGAGCATCCTGCGCAGATGCCACGGGTATCAACACCCAGCAACACAGCAACAAAGGCAATAACCATTTCAGCATGAAACGGTTCAACCCAGCTGAATCAGTGATTTTCCGGTCATCTCTGCAGGAACAGGAAGATCCATCAAATACAGCAGGCTGGGGGCCAGATCGCACAATGCACCATCACGAATTGCCACATGCGCCGCACGTGGACCATCATAAATCAATGCCACTGGCCAAATGGTATGCGAGGTATGCGGTTGGCCCGTTTCAGGATCCTGCATCATTTCAACATTGCCATGATCTGCCGTAATCAGTGTTTCACCCTCAACACTGCGCATCGCATCCAGCACCCGGCCGATACACTCATCCACCACTTCAACCGCCTTGACGGCGGCATCAAATTTACCGGAGTGCCCGACCATATCACCGTTAGCAAAATTGCAGACGATCAGGTCATACTGACGGCTCTTTATCGCCTCGACCAGCTTGTCTGTCACCTCATAAGCACTCATTTCCGGTTTGAGGTCATAGGTGGCAACCTGAGGTGAAGGCACCAGAATACGCTCTTCACCTGGATATACGGCTTCCTGGCCGCCATTGAAGAAAAAGGTCACATGAGCATATTTTTCGGTTTCTGAAATACGCAGCTGCGTTTTCCCCAGCGACGACAGGTATTCACCCAGATCGTTATGCAAGGCTGTCGGCGGAAATGCGCAGGCCGCCTGAATATCACTGGCGTACTCAGTCATCATCACATAGGCGGATAATTGCGGACGCTGGCGACGTTCAAAACCACTGAACTGATCGCCTTCTATTAGCGCACGGGTGATCTCACGCGCGCGATCCGGACGGAAGTTGGCAAAAATAACGGCATCACCATCCTTGATAACACCCTTCGGATGGCCCGCCATGTCCGTAATCACCGTCGGTTTGACGAATTCATCATTCTCATCACGTGCATAGGCTTCAGCCAGGGCTTGCTGTGCGGATTGGGCATAAAAACCACCCTCTCCCGACACCATGGCGTCATAGGCCTGCTGTACCCGATCCCAACGATTATCCCGGTCCATGGCATAATAACGACCGATAACGGTTGCTACAGCACCACAGCCCAAACGCCGGAACAACGCATCAGCCTTTTCCAGCGACGGTTCGGCAGAGCGTGGCGGCATATCACGACCATCCAGAATAGCGTGCAGATAAACGTCTTTCAGTCCACGCTCAACTGCCATTTCAGCCAGTGTAAACAGGTGATCTTCATGGCTGTGTACGCCACCCGGTGAAAGCAAACCGGCAATATGTAACGCCCCACCAGCTGCCAGCGCCTTATCAATCGCTTCGGTCAGCGCCGGGTTTGTGAAGAAATCACCATCCGCAATCGATTTGGAGATACGGGTAAAGTTCTGGTACACCACACGACCTGCACCAATATTCATGTGCCCCACTTCTGAGTTACCCATCTGTCCTTCTGGCAGACCCACCGCCATACCGGACGTGGCGATGCGAGAATTAGGGTTATTCGCCAGCAGGGCATCCCAATTCGGGGTACGTGCCGCTTCAATTGCAGAAGAAGGTGTCGATTCAACACCAAATCCATCCAAAATAATCAGAGCTTTTGTAGATCGTGTATCACTCATGGTCGGCCATCTATATGCTGAAAGTGAGAAGTAGATGCATTTTACTGCCTATATGCCTTTAAGGCTAACACAGATACGTTTTACCCTTATCCCGGCTGGCCGTACATTGTATACTTGGCAAAGTTTTTTGAGTTCACATAACGGAAACCCAGATGGAAAGAATTTTTGAGTTTATCGGCAACCACCCTCTTCTGGTCACTGCATGGCTGCTGACATTAGCCGTCCTGCTTTGGACAGAGAAACGTAAATCCGGTCGTTCTGTCACCCCGGCCGAAGCCACGCGCATGATCAATAAGGAATCCGCCGTGATTCTCGACATCCGCACCAAGAAAGAGTGGGATACCGGCTATATTGCCAATTCACGCCATATCCCGTTTGCGGACCTGGATCGCCGTATCACTGAGCTCGACAGTTTCAAAGACACTCCGGTGATTGTTGTATGTAATCTTGGGCAAACCGCTGGCAGCGCAGGCAAGAAGCTGAAAACAGCTGGTTTTACTCAGGTTTCCCGGCTGTCAGGCGGTATTACTGAGTGGAAAGCTCAACACCTCCCAATCGTGAAGAAATAGTTATGGTTAAAGTCACTATCTATACGACCCGCACCTGTCCTTTTTGTCATCGGGCAAAATACCTGCTGGACAAGAAGAAAGCGGTCTATGAAGAAATCGATGTCGGCAATGATCCTGCCCGTCGCCAGGAGATGATTCAGCGCAGTGGGCGCAATACGGTTCCACAGATTTTCATCAATGACTTCCACGTGGGTGGTTGTGATGAGCTCTACGAACTCGACCTGGAAAGCAAGCTGGATCCATTGCTCGACCAACCCGCATAAACTAACGCACAAGGATTATTCACATGGCAGAAACCAAAGCCGCTCCACAATTTGCCCTGCAGCGGGTCTATCTGAAAGATGCCTCTCTGGAAACCCCGGAAGGTGCTGCTGTCTTTACCAAAGGCTGGAAACCAGATGTTAAGCTGGATCTGAATACCAAAACCAGCCAGCTGGATGAAAGCCACTACGAAGTCGTACTGACCCTGACCGTCACAATCAAAAATGATGAAAAAACTGCACTGCTGATCGAGTTGCAACAGGCTGGTATCTTTATCATCAGTGGCCTGGAGGATCAGCAACTGGGTCACACCCTGGGCGCCTTCTGCCCAAGCATTCTGTTCCCCTATGCACGTGAAACAGTCGACAGCTTCATGACACGTGCCAGCTTCCCTCCACTGATGCTGGCTCCTGTCAACTTTGATGCCCTATATGCGCAGCAGTTACAGCAACGCGCTCAGCAGCAGAAAGCAGCTGAGAACGGCGCAGCGGAAGAAACACACTAAGCCGCTCATGCAGGTGGCGCTTCAGCCACCTGCAGATTTCGTCCTTTGGATGCATAATAACCTTCGTTAAACAGTCGAAAGTTATGCATCAACACCTCTGCACCCTCTCTGTCGCCTAGCTGCTCCAGCAATGCAACCGCCACCTCTGCCGTGCATAAATGATGCTCTGTATCTGACTTACGTAAAAAATAACGGCTATGCTGCAACACTTCAGGTTCGATAACCGGCAAATCCTGCAAATAGGCACTATGACGAAAAATACGTCTGGCCTGACGCCAGGTACCGTCTGGAATGATAAACAGAGGTCTTGCAGACAGCTCGGACACATCACGAACCATTCGATGGCTATAATCCGGTGCCTCAGGGAAAACCAGACAGGCATCACCCGGACGCTGCTGTAGCAAGACTTCAAACTCGGTGGCCATGCTCAATCGCTGCCATTCTGAAATGCCAGCAGAGGGAAAACTCTGTAAGATCAGCCGCCCTGTATTGGAAGGCTTATAGAACTCATTGTGGTGCATCAACAACCAGAAATCAGCGGCAGCTTGCGTATGGCGCAGTGCTGAACAAATACAGCAGGTCTCAGGTAACCGGCAATTTTCACAACGCGATACCTTAGAGCCTCTGGCATTAAACGGCTTACGTGGAAACGCGGGATTTACATCTGGCATGCGCATGATATGACTCACACAAACAGTTAGAACAGAAACCATCAAGACTTCATGTGACTGAAATACAAAAAGGGCCACCCAACGG
>NZ_JMSZ01000033.1 GCF_000691225.1 Nitrincola lacisaponensis | reverse complement strand
GTTTTACCGTGGTCAACGTGACCAATGGTGCCTACGTTGACGTGCGGCTTGTTACGTTCAAAAGCTTTCTTAGCCACGGCTATTTCCTCTTAATCAAGTATTTAGCTAAATCAGTACTGTTTCATGACAGCTTCGGCAATGTTCTGCGGCGCTTCATTGTAACAATCGAACTCCATGGAGTAAGTTGCACGACCCTGCGAAGCAGAGCGCAGATCAGTTGCGTAACCAAACATCTCACCCAGTGGAACCTGAGCATTGATGACTTTGCCCGATACAGTGTCTTCCATACCCTGTACCAGACCACGGCGACGGTTCAAGTCACCCATCACATCGCCCATGTACTCCTCAGGAGTCACCACTTCAACCTTCATCATAGGCTCAAGCAGACAAGGGCTGGCTTCCTGGGCATATTTCTTGAGCGCCTGGGATGCTGCGATTTTAAACGCCATCTCGTTGGAGTCAACCTCGTGGAACGATCCATCGTAGAGACGAGCCTTGAGGCCGATCAGCGGATAACCGGCAATAACGCCGTTTTTCATCTGCTCTTCGATACCCTTCTGGATCGCCGGGATGTATTCTTTCGGGATTACACCACCCACGATTTCGTTCACGAATTCCAGCCCTTCTTCATCACTCGGACTGAACTCCACTACAACGTGACCGTATTGCCCACGACCACCGGACTGACGTGCAAACTTATGGTTCGCGACAACAGGCTTGCGAATCTTCTCGCGATAGGCAACCTGCGGCTTACCGATGTTAGCTTCAACCTTGAACTCTCGCTTCATACGATCAACGATGATGTCCAGATGCAGCTCACCCATACCGGAGATAATGGTCTGGCCACTTTCTTCATCTGTTGAAACGCGGAAAGAGGGGTCTTCCTGGGCAAGCTTACCCAGAGCAATACCCATTTTTTCCTGATCAGCTTTGGATTTCGGCTCAACAGCAACCGAAATAACCGGCTCAGGAAACTCCATGCGCTCAAGAATAATCTTGTTGTCGATATCACACAGCGTATCACCTGTCGTCACATCTTTCAGACCGATGACCGCCGCAATATCTCCGGCACGCACTTCTTTGATCTCTTCACGCGAATTGGCGTGCATCTGCACCATACGGCCGATACGTTCTTTTTTCTCTTTTACAGAGTTGTAAACGCTATCGCCAGAGGAAAGCACACCTGAATAAACACGGATAAACGTCAGCGTACCCACGAACGGGTCAGTCGCAATCTTGAACGCCAGAGCAGCAAACGGCTCATCATCATCAGCAACACGACTCGCAACGGTTTCAGCCTTGTCGTCCAGTGTACCTTCAATCGCCTTCACTTCTGTTGGCGATGGCAGGTACTCAACAACCGCATCCAGAACAGCCTGAACGCCCTTGTTTTTGAACGCAGAGCCACACAACATCAACACAATTTCGTTGTTGATGGTGCGTTTGCGCAGACCTGCCTTGATCTCTTCAAGGGTCAACTCTTCGCCGCCCAGGTACTTGTCCATCAGCTCTTCGCTGGCTTCTGCAGCCGCTTCGATAGCCAGCTCACGCAACTCTTCTGCTTTATCCTGCAAGTCAGCAGGAATATCAGCCAGCTCAAAGGTCATCCCCTGATCGGCTTCATTCCACAGAATAGCTTTCATGCGCAGCACATCGACCACACCGGTGAAACTGTCTTCAGCACCGATAGGGAAGTTGATGGGCACAGTTGTCACGTTCAGGCGCTTTTGCAACTGATCTTCAACACGGAAGAAGTCAGCACCTGCACGGTCCATCTTGTTCACGAAGACCATGCGCGGCACTTCGTACTTGTTCGCCTGACGCCAGACAGTTTCTGTCTGTGGTTGCACGCCCGAAGACGCACACAACACCACGACAGCACCATCAAGCACACGCAGAGAACGCTCAACTTCTACAGTGAAGTCAACGTGCCCCGGTGTGTCGATGACGTTAATTCGATGCTCATCGAACTGCTTGTCCATACCACTCCAGAACGCAGTAATGGCAGCAGAAGTGATCGTGATACCACGCTCCTGCTCCTGCTCCATCCAGTCTGTAGTAGCGGCACCATCATGCACCTCACCCAGCTTGTGAGACAAGCCAGTGTAGAAAAGTACACGCTCCGTAGTAGTGGTTTTACCCGCATCTACGTGCGCACAAATACCGATGTTGCGGTATCTGGATAGCGGTGTTTTACGAGCCACGACGTTATCCTCTAAACATTAGAAGCGGTAGTGAGCAAAAGCCTTGTTCGCTTCAGCCATACGGTGCACGTCTTCACGTTTCTTAACAGCCGCACCACGCCCTTCGGCAGCGTCGATCAACTCACCAGCCAGGCGCAATGCCATGGATTTCTCGCCACGCTTACGTGCAGAGTCGACCAACCAACGCATGGCCAGCGCCATACGACGAGAAGGACGTACTTCAACAGGCACCTGATAAGTGGCACCACCTACACGGCGTGATTTAACTTCTACAACCGGCTGAACGGATTCCAGCGCCTTGTCAAACAGCTCCAGAGGATCCTGCTTGGTACGCTCCTGGACTTTATCCATAGCGCCATAAACAATGCTTTCAGCAACAGATTTTTTACCACTGACCATCAGATGGTTGATGAATTTGGCCAGAGTGATATTACCGAACTTGGGATCCGGCAGAATTTCGCGTTTCGCAGCTATGCGTCTTCTAGGCATGATAAGCCCTCAATCAATTAAAAGGTCTTCAGGTTTAGCCAGGATGTCCTGTGACACCTGCCCTTACTCTTATCGTCAGTTCGGTTTAGCGCAACAGCATGCGTTCGAATGAAAGCCGGGCTGTAACAACTTTGCCGTTCAACGAGTTATTAAGACTTGGGACGTTTTGTACCGTACTTGGAACGAGCCTGTTTACGGTCGTTCACACCAGAACAGTCCAGCGCGCCACGTACGGTGTGATAACGCACACCTGGCAAGTCTTTCACACGACCACCGCGGATCAGAACAACAGAGTGTTCCTGCAGGTTGTGGCCTTCACCACCGATATAAGAAGACACTTCGTAGCCATTGGTCAGGCGCACACGGCAGACCTTACGCAACGCTGAGTTAGGCTTCTTCGGCGTGGTTGTGTAAACACGGGTACAAACACCACGACGCTGAGGACAAGCTTCCAGTGCACGAACGTCACTTGGCTGTACTTTGCGCTTACGCGGCTTACGTACCAACTGGTTAATTGTTGCCATTCAGCAAACTCTCCACCTTTGGTTTTACCATATAAAAAGACTGAGTATTGCTACCCAGTCCACAAGAGGGCCGGAATTTTAACCAATTCTCGGCCCTATCGTCAATTACTGTCTGTTTTTTAATCAGAACCAGACATCGACGCATTCAATGCAGCAGTCAGTGCCTGCTGTACTTCTTCAGCACTGACGCTATTGCTTTCTGTACCCAGACGACGCTTGCGCTTGCGCTCATTGTGGTATGCCAGACCCGTACCTGCCGGAATCAGACGACCTACCACAACGTTCTCTTTCAGACCACGCAGCTGGTCGCTCTTGCCGTTGACAGCACCCTCGGTCAGTACGCGAGTGGTTTCCTGGAACGAAGCCGCTGAAATAAACGACTCGGTTGCCAAGGAAGCCTTGGTGATACCCAACAGCACACGCTCAAACTTGGCCGGGAACTTGCCTTCAGCCAGCAAGCGCTCATTTTCCAGACGCACAGCGATGTACTCGACCTGATCACCCTGGATGAAGCTGGAATCACCAGACTCCAGAATTTCAACCTTGCGCACCATCTGACGTACGATCACTTCAATATGCTTGTCGTTGATCACTACGCCCTGCAGACGGTAAACGTCCTGGATCTCGGTAACGATGTACTTGGCCAGTTCGTTAACACCCAGAATCCGCAGGATATCGTGCGGGTTGGACGGACCATCAGAGATTACCTCGCCCTTCTCGACCGATTCACCTTCGAAGACGTTCAGGTTACGCCATTTCTGGATCATGATCTCAACCGGATCACTGCCGTCATGCGGTGTAATCAGGATACGACGCTTGCCTTTGGTCTCTTTACCGAACGAGATAACCCCGGACACTTCTGCCAGAATTGCGTACTCTTTCGGTTTACGCGCCTCGAACAGGTCGGCCACGCGTGGCAGACCACCGGTGATATCCTTGTTAACCGTACCTTCCTGCGGGATACGTGCCAGAACGTCACCGATCTGCACTTCAGCACCATCATTCAGGTTTACAATCGCCTTAGGTGGCAACAGGTACTGCGCAGGCATCTCGGTGCCCGGGTAGCACAAGTCCTTGCCATTGAAGTCCACCAGCTTGATCATCGGACGGATATCTTTACCCGCCTGCGGACGATCCTTGCCTTCCAGTACTTCGATCGTAGACAAGCCGGTCAGCTCGTCTGTCTGGCGCTTGACGGTAATACCGTCTTCCAGACCGACAAACACGATCTTACCCTGGATTTCAGACACGATCGGGTGGGTATGCGGGTCCCAGTTAGCCACTACGGCACCGGCATCAACCACAGAACCTTCACGCACCTTGATCATCGAGCCGTACGGCAGCTTGTAGCGCTCGCGCTCACGACCATGTTCATCAGTTACACCCAGCTCACCAGAACGGGAGGTCGCAACCAGGTTGCCATCGCTGCGCTCTACGTATTTCAGGTTATGCAGACGGATAATACCGCCGTTTTTCACCTGAATGCTGTCAACTGCAGCAGCTCGTGATGCCGCACCACCGATGTGGAAGGTACGCATGGTCAACTGTGTACCCGGCTCACCGATAGACTGTGCGGCGATAACACCCACCGCTTCACCCTGGTTAACCAGATGTCCACGTGCCAGATCACGGCCATAGCAGCTCGCACAGACGCCCTGCACAGAATCACAGGTAATAGCCGAACGAACCAGCACTTCATCGATCTTGCTGAGCGCTTCTTCAGAGCTCAAACGGTCAACCCAGGACTCATCGATCAACGTGCCTTTCTCGATCAGCACATCGCCATTTGACGGGTCAAGGACATCGACAGCGACCACACGACCCAGCAACTGATCACCCAGACTGACGATGATATCGCCACCTTCAATGATGGGCTGAACCAGGATGCCGTTTTCAGTACCACAATCGACTTCAGTGATAACCAGATCTTGTGCTACGTCAACGAGACGACGTGTCAGGTAACCCGAGTTAGCTGTCTTCAGTGCGGTATCCGCAAGACCTTTACGCGCACCGTGGGTCGAAATAAAGTACTGCAGTACGTTCAGACCTTCACGGAAGTTCGCGATGATCGGTGTTTCGATGATTGAGCCATCCGGCTTCGCCATCAGACCACGCATACCGGCCAGCTGACGAATCTGTGCGGCGCTACCACGCGCACCGGAGTCGGCCATGATGTATACGGAGTTAAAGGATTCCTGCTCAACCTGATTGCCATCGGCATCAGTGACCAGATCCACTTTCAGGTTGTCCATCATGCGCTTGGCCAGCACTTCGTTGGCACGCGACCAGATATCGACAACCTTGTTGTATTTCTCACCGTGAGTAACCAGACCTTCAGCGAACTGACGCTCGATTTCAGTCACTTCAGCTTCTGCATCCGCAATGATCTGTGCTTTCTCATCCGGAATCACAAAGTCATTCACGCCGATAGAGGCACCTGACAGAGTGGCCTGACGGAAGCCCATGTACATCAACTGGTCAGCAAAAATGACGGTCTCTTTCAGACCGCAGCGACGGTAGGCTTCATTCAGCAGTCTGGAAATCGCTTTTTTCTTCATCGCCTGGTCAACCAGCTCAAACGGCAGACCATCAGGCACGATATCAAACAGCAGCGCACGGCCGACAGTGGTATCACGGACAGCGTTAACTTCTTCAACATTGCCATGAATATCACGAATCAGCTCACGGATACGTACTTTGATGCGTGCCTGCAGATGTACCTGACCAGCGCCATGCGCACGTGATACTTCTTTGATATCGGTGAAGAACATGCCTTCGCCTTTGGCAGCAACACGCTCACGGGTCATATAGTACAGACCCAGTACCACGTCCTGAGACGGTACGATAATCGGCTCACCATTCGCAGGTGACAGAATGTTGTTGGTTGACATCATCAGCGCACGCGCTTCGAGCTGCGCTTCAATTGTCAGCGGTACGTGAACCGCCATCTGGTCACCGTCAAAGTCGGCGTTGTAGGCCGCACACACCAGTGGGTGCAGCTGAATTGCCTTACCTTCGATCAGTACCGGCTCAAAGGCCTGGATACCCAAACGGTGCAGGGTCGGAGCACGGTTCAACAGTACCGGATGCTCACGGATCACTTCATCGAGGATATCCCATACCAGCGCTTCTTCACGCTCGACCATTTTCTTCGCAGCCTTGATGGTGGTCGCATGACCACGCAGCTCCAGCTTGGAGAAGATGAAAGGCTTGAACAGTTCCAGTGCCATTTTCTTCGGCAGACCACACTGATGCAGGCGCAGCGAAGGACCTACCACGATGACCGAACGGCCAGAGTAGTCAACACGCTTACCCAGCAGGTTCTGACGGAAACGACCCTGCTTACCCTTGATCATGTCGGCCAGCGATTTCAGCGGGCGCTTGTTGGAGCCAGTGATAGCACGTCCACGACGGCCATTATCCAGCAGCGCATCGACAGATTCCTGCAGCATACGCTTCTCGTTGCGCACGATGATATCCGGCGCATTCAGATCCAGCAGTCGCTTCAGACGGTTGTTACGGTTGATTACGCGACGGTACAAGTCGTTCAGGTCGGAAGTCGCGAAACGACCACCATCCAGCGGTACCAGCGGGCGCAAATCAGGTGGCAATACCGGCAGTACCGTGAGGATCATCCACTCAGGCTTGTTACCTGACTTGACGAAAGCCTCCATCAGCTTCAGACGCTTGGAGAGTTTCTTCAGCTTGGTTTCAGAGTTGGTCTGCGGAATTTCTTCACGCATCTGCTGGCATTCGCCTTCCAGATCGATAGAGGCCAGGAGTTCCTGAACAGCTTCAGCACCCATACGCGCATCGAATTCATCACCAAACTCTTCCAGCGCTTCAAAGTACTGCTCATCGTTCAGTAGCTGACCGCGCTCCAGGGTAGTCATACCCGGGTCAATCACCACGAAAGATTCAAAATAGAGTACGCGCTCAATATCACGCAGCGTCATATCCAGCATCAGACCGATACGGGATGGCAGCGACTTGAGGAACCAGATGTGAGCAACAGGAGAAGCCAGTTCGATATGACCCATACGATCACGACGAACTTTGGTCATGGTGACTTCCACACCACACTTCTCACAGATAACACCACGGTGCTTCATGCGCTTGTACTTGCCACACAAGCACTCATAGTCCTTGATCGGACCAAAGATTTTGGCACAGAACAAACCATCACGTTCCGGCTTGAACGTGCGGTAGTTAATGGTTTCCGGCTTTTTTACTTCACCGTAAGACCAGGAACGGATCATGTCCGGTGATGCCAGGGTAATACGAATCGAGTCGAACTCTTCAGTTTTGCCCTGGTTCTTGAGCAGATTCAGCAAATCTTTCATTGTCTATAGCTCCTCACGGAGTTCTCTGGGGAAGCACTGCCCCGTAGGACAGTGCCACCTGTGTGATCAGTTTAGGCCTTACTCGCTTTCCAGCTCGATATCGATACCGAGAGAGCGGATTTCCTTGATCAGAACGTTAAACGATTCTGGCATGCCTGGCTCCATGCGGTGGTCGCCGTCCACGATGTTTTTATACATCTTGGTACGACCATTCACGTCATCAGACTTGACGGTCAACATTTCCTGCAGGGTGTAGGCAGCACCGTATGCTTCCAGTGCCCAGACCTCCATCTCACCGAATCGCTGTCCACCGAACTGCGCCTTACCACCCAGCGGCTGCTGTGTAACCAGACTGTAGGAACCGGTTGAACGCGCATGCATCTTGTCATCCACCAAGTGGTTCAACTTCAGCATGTACATGTAACCAACCGTTACCGGACGATCAAACTTGTCACCGGTACGACCATCGTAAAGTGTGACCTGACCCGAGTCGTCCATATCCGCCAGACGCAGCAGTGCCTTGATTTCGCTTTCCTTGGCACCGTCGAATACCGGAGACGCCAGCGGTACACCCTTACGCAGGTTGTTTGCCAGTTCCAGCACTTCAGCATCACTGAAGTTATCCAGATCTTCATGGCGTGCAACAGGCAGACCTGCATGCTCGGTGTTATACACCTGGTGCAGGAAGCCGCGCACTTCTTTAACTTGCTCGGCTTTCTCACGCTCAGCTTCAAGCATGGCATTGATCTTGCGACCCAGGCCTTTCGCCGCGGCACCCATATGGGTTTCCAGAATCTGACCAACGTTCATACGTGACGGTACACCCAGCGGGTTCAGCACGATATCGACCGGCTCACCGTTTTCATCGTATGGCATGTCTTCAACCGGCATGATAACGGAGATAACACCCTTGTTACCGTGACGACCGGCCATCTTGTCACCAGGCTGTACGCGACGCTTGGTTGCCACATAGACCTTGACAATTTTCAGTACACCTGGCGCCAGATCGTCGCCGGTCTGCAACTTGCTCTTCTTGTCTTCGAAGCGCTTGTCGAGGTTTTCACGACGCTCTTGCAGCTGCAGCTGAGCCTGTTCCAGCATTTCCTGAACTTCAGGGTCCGCAATACGAATCTTGAACCACTCGCTGTGCTTCAGCTCCGCCAGGAAGCTTTCAGTGATCTCTTCACCTTTCTTCAGGCCAGCACCACCTTCCGCTTTGAGTCCGACCAGGACCTTGCTCAGACGCTCAAAGGTCGCATCTTCAACAATACGGAACTCGTCGTTCAAATCCTTGCGAATCTTGTCCAGCTCAGCCTTTTCAATCGCTACCGCACGGGCATCTTTTTCAACACCATCACGGGTGAATACCTGTACATCGATAACCTTGCCTACGGTACCGCCCTTGACGCGCAGTGATGTGTCTTTCACATCAGAGGCTTTTTCACCAAAGATTGCACGCAGCAGTTTCTCTTCCGGTGTCAGCTGAGTTTCACCCTTGGGTGTCACTTTACCGACCAGAATATCACCCGGGCCAACTTCAGCACCGATATGCACGATACCGGTTTCATCCAGTTTACCCAGTGCAGCCTCACCCACGTTTGGAATATCCGCGGTGATCTCTTCAGAGCCCAGCTTGGTATCACGAGCCACACAGGTCAGTTCCTGAATGTGGATGGTGGTAAAGCGCTCTTCCTGAACAACACGTTCAGAGATCAGGATGGAGTCCTCGAAGTTGTATCCATTCCAGGGCATGAAGGCGATGCGCATGTTCTGACCCAGCGCCAATTCACCCAGGTCAACTGACGGACCATCAGCCAGAATATCCCCGCGAGACACCACTTCACCCGGACGCACAATCGCGCGCTGGTTAATACAGGTGTTCTGGTTGGAACGGACATACTTGGTGAGGTTGTAGATATCTACACCGGCATCACCGACTGCAGTTTCTGCATCATTTGCACGCACCACGATACGGCTGGCATCGACAGATTCAATCACACCACCACGCGTTGCAACCACACAAACACCAGAGTCCTGCGCCACACTACGCTCAATACCGGTACCCACCAGCGGCTTCTCGGCACGCAGAGTCGGTACAGCCTGACGCTGCATGTTCGAGCCCATCAGTGCTCGGTTAGCATCGTCGTGCTCAAGGAACGGGATCAGTGCCGCAGCAACGGATACGATCTGGCGCGCAGAAACGTCCATGTACTGGACCTTGTCACGCGGCATAACCGTAAATTCGTTAGCATGACGAACTTCAACCAGATCTTCTTCAAGACAGTTGTTTGCATCCAGCTTGGCAGATGCCTGTGCGATAACGAAGTTGTTCTCTTCAATCGCAGACAGGTAATCGATTTCATCTGTTACCTTGCCATCGATTACGCGACGGTAAGGCGTTTCCAGGAAACCGTAATCATTGGTACGCGCATAGACTGCCAGCGAGTTGATCAGACCGATGTTGGGTCCCTCAGGCGTTTCGATCGGGCAAACACGACCGTAGTGAGTCGGGTGCACGTCACGTACTTCAAAGCCTGCGCGCTCACGTGTCAGACCACCTGGGCCCAATGCAGAAACACGACGCTTGTGGGTAATTTCAGACAGCGGGTTGTTCTGGTCCATGAACTGGGACAGCTGGCTGGAACCAAAGAACTCTTTCACAGCAGCCGCAACCGGCTTGGCGTTGATCAGGTCCTGCGGCATCAGGTTATCCGCCTCAGCCATGCTCAGACGCTCACGTACCGCACGCTCAACACGCACCAGACCCACACGGAACTGGTTCTCGGCCATCTCACCGACGGAACGGATACGACGGTTACCCAGATGATCGATGTCATCCACGATACCCTTACCGTTACGGATGTCGATCAGCGTCTTCATCACGTCGAGAATATCGTCTTTTTCCAGAATCGGGCTGCCGGTTTCTGCATCACGACCCAGACGACGGTTGAACTTCATACGACCCACAGCGGACAGGTCATAGCGCTCTTCAGAGAAGAACAGGTTTTCAAACAGGCTCTCAGCAGACTCTTTGGTCGGCGGCTCGCCAGGGCGCATCATGCGGTAGATTTCAACCAACGCCTCAATCTGATTGCGCGTGGTGTCGATGCGCAGGGTATCAGAGATATAAGGTCCACAATCCAGGTCGTTGGTGTAAAGCGTTTCAAAGCGCTCAATACCGGCCACCTGAAGACGCGTAATCAGCTCTTCAGTCAGTTCAGTGTTCGCCAGCGCAATCACTTCACCGGTTGCAGGATCAGCCATATCACGAGCCAGCACTTTACCGGCCAGATATTCAGCAGGCACCTGCAGCTGTTTCATACCCGCCTGAGTCATCTGACGCGTGTGACGTGGTGTAATACGGCGCCCAGCTTCAACGATAACATTGCCTTCAGGATCCTTGATCTCGAAAGACATGGTTTCACCACGCAGACGCTCAGGCACCAGATCCATCCAGATCAGGCCATCTTCAAAGTTCCAGCCGGTGTTTTCGAAGAAGATTTCCAGAATCTCTTCAGTGTTGTAACCCAATGAACGCAACAGAACCGAAGCCGGCAATTTACGACGACGGTCAATACGTACAAACAGTGCATCCTTAGGATCAAATTCAAAATCCAGCCAGGAGCCACGGTAAGGAATAATACGTGCAGAGTAGAGCAACTTGCCCGATGAATGGGTCTTGCCCTTGTCATGATCAAAAAACACACCCGGTGAACGGTGCAACTGAGACACGATAACACGCTCAGTACCATTCACCACGAAGGTACCATTATCGGTCATCAGGGGCATTTCGCCCATGTAAACTTCCTGTTCCTTGATGTCCTTGACCGCTTTAGTCGATGAATCACGGTCGTAGATTACCAGACGCACTTTAACGCGCAGAGGCGCGGCATAGGTAATCCCACGCTGCATGCACTCCTTGACATCAAAAACGGGTTCACCGAGGCGGTAACCAACGTATTCCAGTGCCGCATTTCCGGAATAGGAAACAATTGGAAAAACAGAATTAAATGCCGCCTGGAGTCCGGTATCTTCGCGCGTTTGCGCGTCCGCTCCCTGCTGCAGAAACTTGCGGTAAGAATCAAGCTGCGTTGCAAGCAGGAATGGAACATCCATTACCTGGTTCAGCTTGCTGAAATCCTTACGAATACGTTTCTTTTCAGTATATGAATAAGCCATCAGTGTTCCCCAGCATGTGCACCTAGTTGAGAAGCCAGTCCAGAAGGGGATCTTCCAGTCTGCAGATCCGTTATCTGTCGCTGTCATACAATAACGGAAAAAGGCCGGTGGCTCACGGCCACCAGCCATACGCTTTCAAAGCAGTTTACGCTGCTCGCAGCGCATTAACGCGATTACTTGAGCTCAACTTTAGCGCCGGCTTCTTCCAGTGCTTTCTTGAGTTCTTCAGCTTCTTCCTTGGAAACGCCTTCCTTGATAGTTGCCGGAGCACCATCAACCAGTTCTTTGGCTTCTTTCAGGCCCAGACCGGTAGCGCCACGAACAGCCTTGATGACGTTAACTTTCTTGTCACCAGCTTCCGCCAGAATAACGTTGAATTCAGTCTGCTCTTCAGCTGCTTCAGCTGCACCAGCAGGACCTGCAACAACAGCAGCCGCTGCAGTTACACCGAATTTTTCTTCCATTGCTTCGATCAGTGCAACGACGTCCTTAACAGACATTTCAGCCACTGCATTGATGATATCTTCTTGAGTCAGAGACATTGTATAGATTCCTGAATTTCTTGCGGGTTCACACCCATTAAACGATTAATCAGACCACTTGCCTTAGGAGCAATTATGCGGCCTGCTCTTTCTGATCGCGAACGGCTGCCAGTGTACGTACCAGCTTGCCAGCTGAAGCTTCCTTGAGGACGCTCATCAACTTGGCAATTGCTTCGTCGTAAGTTGGCAGGCTTGCCAGCAGGGAGATATCAACTTTCTCACCTTCGAAGGCTGCAGCTTTCAGCTCAAACTTGTCGTTACCCTTGGCAAACTCTTTCAGAATGCGCGCTCCGGCTCCCGGATGCTCTGTAGAGAATGCAATGATAGAAGGACCAACAAAGCTGTCTTGCAGACAGGCATAGTCAGTTCCTTCCAGGGCACGACGTGCCAGCGTATTACGCACGACACGCAACCAGACTCCGTTTTCACGGGCCTGCTTACGCAGCGCAGTCATATCTGTTACAGATACGCCGCGAGAGTCGGCAACAACGGCAGACACAGCTGATTTAGCAGCTTCCTGGACTTCAGCGACGATCGCTTTTTTGTCTTCGAGTCCTAATGCCACGATTTACTCCTGGATTGAGTCTTTCGACCATTTACCAAACCAAACACCTGATTACTTGAATCAGGCGGTGAGTACGGTGGTTTTAGATTCATGTGAATCTCACCGTCTGCGCAGGCCGGAAAAACCATTAAGAGGCTGGAGTTTCCACCAGCCTCACCTGCGGTCTTTGACGGTCTTCGTCTCTGTCTGACAGGTCACGAAGACCCTCAAAAACGTTACAGTTTAAATCAGCTTAAAGAAGACTGATCAACTGCCACACCCGGGCCCATAGTAGTGGACAGGGTGACTTTCTTTACGTAAACGCCTTTTGAGGAAGAAGGCTTCAGCTTCTTCAGATCTGCAACAAGCGCTTCGATGTTCTCTTTGATGGCATCTGCACTGAAACCAACCTTACCCACTGAGCAGTGGATAATACCGTTCTTATCAGTACGGAAACGCACCTGACCTGCTTTGGCGTTCTGAACAGCTGTTGCAACGTCTGGTGTTACGGTACCAACTTTCGGGTTAGGCATCAGGCCACGAGGACCCAGAACCTGACCCAACTGACCGACGATACGCATCGCGTCCGGAGTCGCGATAACCACGTCAAAGTCCAGGTTTCCGCCTTTGATAGACTCAGCCAGATCTTCGAAACCGATCACGTCTGCACCGGCTGCTTTAGCTTTCTCAGCGTTATCACCCTGAGCAAACACAGCAACACGTACATCTTTACCAGTACCGTGCGGCAGCACAGTAGAACCACGCACAACCTGATCAGATTTACGCGGATCAACACCCAGGTTAACCGCTACGTCGAAAGATTCGGTAAACTTGACCGCAGACACTTCAGCCAGAACAGCAACAGCTTCCTGAACCGGGTACAGCTTGCCAGCTACCACTTTCTCATTGATCGCCTTCTGGCGCTTAGACAGCTTAGCCATTACTCTTCACCCTCTACAACAATACCCATTGAGCGTGCGCTACCCGCGATGGTACGCACCGCTGCATCCATATCGGCTGCAGTCAGGTCTGGCATTTTCGCAGTTGCAATCTCTTCCAGCTGAGCACGTGTTACAGTAGCAACTTTCTCAGTGTTAGGACGCGCAGAACCACTCTTCAGACCTGCCGCTTTCTTCAACAGAATGGAAGCTGGAGGTGTTTTGGTGATGAACGTAAAGCTACGATCGCTGTATACAGTGATCACAACAGGTGTTGGCAGACCTGGCTCAAGACCCTGAGTCGCAGCGTTGAACGCTTTGCAGAACTCCATGATATTGACACCGTGCTGACCCAGAGCCGGACCCACTGGGGGGCTAGGGTTAGCCTGACCGGCTTTTACCTGCAGCTTGATGTAAGCATTAATTTTCTTAGCCATTTAAGCTACTCCTTTGGGTACAAACGCCTCGCGGCTCCCCTTGATTACACAAAACAACCCGGGCACAGAACCCGAGCATCTCAATAACACGATCAGGCTTTTTCGACCTGACGGAATTCCAACTCCACTGGAGTCGAGCGTCCAAAAATCAGCACAGCCACCTGCAGACGATTCTTCTCGTAGTTCACTTCTTCAACTACGCCATTAAAGTCAGCAAAAGGCCCTTCGGTGACACGCACCATTTCACCCGGCTCAAACACAGTCTTCGGCCGCGGCTTATCAGCGCCACTTTCAACGCGCTGCAGTATCTCATTCGCTTCACGCTCGGTAATTGGCGCCGGCTTATCTGCCGTACCACCAATAAAGCCCAGCACTCGAGGTGTACTTTTCACCAAGTGCCAGGTTTCATCATTCATGACCATATTGACCAGCACATAACCGGGGTAAAACTTACGCTCGGATTTGCGCTTCTTACCATCACGAATTTCAACAACCTCTTCTGTCGGCACCAATACATCGCCAAACAGATCCTGCATACCCTGCAGTTCAATACGCTCTTTCAGGCCATTCATGACCCGCTTTTCGTATCCTGAGTAGGCATGTACAACATACCAACGCTTTTTTTCTTCTGTACTCATGCCCTACCCCTAGCCTATCGCACCGGATACTATCCAGCCGAAGAAAGTGTCCATGCCCCAAAGCATGAGCGCCACAACCAACACTGCCGCCAGCACCATCAACGTAGTCTGCAAGGTTTCCTGACGAGTCGGCCAAACCACGCGCCGCATCTCACCCTTGGCATCCTTGAACAACTTGAACCAGGTCCGTCCTTTAGCCGTCTGCAGCACGATAAAACCTGCAACTGCGGCCAAAACGAGGAGAGCCAACACCCGATACAGCAACGACTCACCCGAGAATATCGAATTTCCGACAACGCCCGCTGTGATAATCGCGACAACAGCCACCCACTTAAGGCTGTCATATTTAGATTCTTCAGCTTGTACTTTTGTGTTCACGCTAGAAGCCTCGGCTTAAAAAGGTAAGCTTACGCTATGTGACGCCACCTTCGACTGAAAGTGGCAGGCCAGGAGGGAATCGAACCCCCAACCTGCGGTTTTGGAGACCGCTGCTCTGCCAATTGAGCTACTGGCCTACTGCATAATAGGGAGGCACATTATAGTGACCCCCCCATTGACTAGCAAGAGTAATTTGGCAAATTACTCAATAATTTTGGAAACAACGCCCGCACCCACTGTACGACCGCCTTCACGGATCGCAAAGCGCAGACCTTCTTCCATCGCGATCGGGTTGATCAGCGTAACAGTCATCTGTACGTTGTCACCCGGCATCACCATCTCAACACCTTCTGGCAGTTCACACGCACCAGTGATGTCAGTCGTACGGAAGTAGAACTGTGGACGGTAGCCTTTGAAGAATGGTGTATGACGACCACCTTCTTCTTTGCTCAGTACGTACACTTCGCCTTCAAACTTGGTGTGCGGCTTGATTGAACCTGGCTTACACAATACCTGACCACGCTCAACTTCGTCACGCTTGGTACCACGCAGCAGCGCACCAATGTTCTCACCTGCACGACCTTCGTCCAGCAGCTTGCGGAACATCTCAACACCGGTACAAGTCGTCTTGGTCGTCGCACGAATACCAACGATCTCGATCTCTTCACCCGCCTTGACAATACCACGCTCTACACGGCC
>NZ_JMSZ01000032.1 GCF_000691225.1 Nitrincola lacisaponensis | reverse complement strand
AAATTAACTATGCCACTACAGGTATTCCAGAAGGAGAGGCGGCGATATCGCCTCCAACCTTTAAAGACTTGCATACTGCTGCAGATTTCAGAGCATTCGCCGATCGCGTTCGTGAAGTGACTGGCGGCATTCCGGTTGGTTTTAAGCTAAGTGCCAATCATATTGAAAAAGACATTCAGTTTGCCTTGGATGCCAGCGCAGACTATATCATTCTGGATGGTCGCGGCGGCGGTACTGGTGCTGCGCCCGAAATGTTTCGTGATCATATTAGTGTGCCAACTATACCAGCTCTGGCGCGTGCAAGACGCTACCTTGACGCACAGGGCGTTGGCAATGAAGTCACTCTTATTATTACCGGCGGCCTACGTGTGCCGATGGATTTTGTGAAAGCAATGGCATTAGGCGCGGATGGCGTGGCTTTATCAAACAGCGCAATGCAATCTATTGGCTGTGTAGCTGCACGCATGTGCAACACAAACAACTGCCCGGCGGGAATTGCAACCCAAAAAGCAGACTTGCGTCAGCGACTCAATGTTGAGAAATCGGCAGTACAACTGAAAAATTTCTTTGAAGCGTCGGTTGAGCTCATGCAAGTTATGGCAAGGGCGTGTGGTCATGACCGCTTAGACCGTTTCAACAAAGATGATCTGGCAACGTTCAATCGCGAGATGGCATTCCTGTCCGGGATAAAATATTCAGGATTCTCGGACCCGGAGAAATCGGTGTAACAAGTTTAGGGAGCATCTTCATCCGATTTTTAGTTGACATTAAATTGTTCTTCTAGCAGTATAAAAATATGAATCTAAATCTTACGCACAAAGTATCTCGAATTATCATCATTCCATAGGAATGGTGGGAGTTTTGATGCGTCTGTAATTTATCAAACCCACCCGATAGAGGTGGGTTTTTTATTTCTGCCTCATGGGAGTAATTTACATAAAGGAGGCAGTATGAAAAAAATAGCAGTTTTTGGTAAGCCCGGAAGCGGTAAATCCACTTTAAGCAAAGCGCTAGCGTTGACAACTGGCATACAGTTACACCAGCTAGATTCTATAGTGTACAAAAAGAATGGGGAGCTGGTAGATCGACGTTCGTTTGATGAAGCACATGAGCGTATCTTATCGTCTGGAAATTGGATCATTGATGGGTTTGGGCCAATAGATTCATTTCACCTGCGTTTGGAAGCAGCTGATACATTGGTTTACGTTGATCTGCCATATATAACAAGCTACTGGTTTGTGACAAAGAGACTTCTAAAAGGGCTTTTGGTTAAACCTGAAGGTTGGCCTGAGGGCAGTTCGGTACTAAAAGGTTCTCTTGAGAGCTATAAAGTTTTACGGCTATGCCCAAAATTCTGGAATGATGACTTCACTGCCAGATTAGAAGCAATGTCAGATGGAAAATCATTATACATTGTTAAGTCGGTCTCTGAGCTAAATAGCTTTGTATCCCGACATATTAAGTAATTGGAATATTGGTTGCGCGACAGAGACTGCCAGAGAATCATTGTGGTATGATTTTTCTCACTTGGGCTTAGTATGTAAAGCGTTCGTCTTGACGTACGTTCTTGGTTGCGTACAATCAGTTGTAAATTAACCGTTCAAGAGGTACGCCATGGTGGGAATTACTGCTACCGAGGCTTGCAGCAACCTCTATCGATCGATTGATTGATGAAACTACTGAGTCCCACCGACCGATTGTTATTATGGGTAAGCGGAATAAAGCCGTACTGGTGGGATTGAAGTTTATACTATTTCTGTGAGTTAACATGCTGCAATGTCAATACAGTGAGTCTGCCTGGACCGGGAAGCAGCCAGACTGTTATGAACCGGATTTGTCGAGTTTACCTAAGTTACCGCTAACACCATCTTGGTTGAAAGAACTTAATGTAGGGCTAAATTGTCTTTATATTCTGGTTATAATTACGGTGACTCTTTCTGTTATTGCTACATTAGTGTTGCTATTTAGTTCTGGTTTTTATGTCGATCGTATGCTGGCTAATTCAGCGATGAAACCGGTGATTATCGCTTGGTTGATTAATGCAGCTCTTATCCTTGTTACTGTTTTTCTATTCCGAATTCAAAAAAAGAACCGAGATCATTATGACATAAAATATGATGATCTTGCTCTTAATTTCACGAAATCCATGCCGTTAAATAAGTGGGTTTATAGTGGAATGATAATACCCACGACCACAATGGGTTTCATGGAATTAACTCCGAGCGTGTGGAGGCAACGAGGAATGGCGGATAAATTCGGGCGTACGTTTTTTGATTGGGATCATATAAAATTAACTGTTTATGATTATTCAACCACTCGCTTCAAGAAGTGGCTTAAGGTATGCAGGCGTGTCAATTTTGTCATTTTTCCACTGTTTGGCTGGTCCTATATCCTGCAGATGATTAATGAAGATGTATTCCTTCCGCCTTATATTCTGTTATTTGTATTACAAACGTTATTGTTGTTTTCGGGACGATTTATATACGCAGGAGAAAATCAGGTAAAGCTTTATGAATACAACCGCCACACGGGACAAGTAAGCAAGTTTGATCCATCAGGAAACCAACTCTGGAGTTATCCTTTTTCTGAGTTTAATATGTATGTTAGATACGAACCGAGCGATTACGGGCCGACAAAACGCAGCCGCTCCTGTGTCCCGTATATGATTCATCGCTATTCACCACACTGGAAAGTAGAGGACATTATTAATTTTTATCCTCCTTGGACAACCCATGCTGACAGGCAAAGTACCAAAGAGCTAATAGATACTTTGATAGCCTTTATGAATGTTAAATTACCGTTACCACAGTGTCTTGCGCTGCAGGCGTGCCGACATTTAGATTCAACCACACAGGCATTAGAAACGCCTGAAGCTGGTAGTACAATCGATTTCTTATCTATGTCAGACAAAGAGTACAAAGACATGCTATTTCAAATTTGGAAAGCAAGGCAGGGTACTTATTGAGTCTTTATTGCAGGTTTACCAGCATAACAAATGGCTCAAGAGGGTGTTTGTAGTTCCCCCGGTACCATAGACACGGCGAAGGCTTTTCCGTCGTGGCTTCACCACTCGTCGGCCTAGCGTTCGAGATTGCTGCGTTTGAAAAATGGGGGATGATGGTTGTCGCTAGCATTATTCTCGCACTGGGTTGTCTTTGTCCGAGAAGGTGGTGAAGCGCACGTTTTGGATTCGAAGAAAATCTTAAAATCAAACGTGCGCCGTGACTTTTGGCGTATGAAACCCAGATGGTATATTGCAGTAGCCAATTAACAATTCGCAGCAGTTCACCGCCGTTGGCGGCGCGGTATTAACTGTTTCAGGAAAGACTATGTACAAAGGTAGTTGTTTATGTGGAGCAGTGGTTTTTGAGCTTCTCTCGGAGCCAAAAGCTACAACTCACTGTCATTGCAAGATGTGCCAGAAGCAACATGGTGCTGCTTTTGCAACGTATGCAAGTCTACCGAAAACGGATTTAAGATATGTTTCAGGCGAAGAGCACCTTTCCTCATACAACTCATCCGGAAGCATTGTCCGCAAGTTTTGTAGTGTATGTGGCTCCAGCATAGAGTGGAGCGGTAGCGAAAAATTTCCAGATTGGGTGTCTATTGCAGTCGCAACACTTGATACATCGTTTTTTCCCAAGAGTATTAAGCAAAGTCACCAAGAGTCCAGAGCCTGCTGGCTAGAAACCAGTTAACAAGCCACGGCCGCTACAAGTTTTGTTGCACTGCGTTCAAAACGCAAAATCTGCCTCTGCTTGGGGCGTTCAGGCATTACAGCGTGTAATCGCCTTTATCATCACGTGAATTCATATCCATTGGCGAGAGTGCTGCTCAAGCATGCTTTTTCGTTTCTGCACACGTGGCTATCAATCTGGTTTGGGTTTCTGCCATGGTCTTGTTGCTGTCTCAATTGAGAGAGATTGTAAGTAGCGCTGGTTTCAGCAAGTGGTTAAAGTCATTAAGTTCGTTCCCCAGGGGCGGTGGACGCTCGTCTCTCGTGCTGTTAATGGTGAACGTTAGGCAGAATTTACACATGGAATTGGATAAGACAATGAAAAAATATGCAGCTGAGTTCATCGGTACATTTTGGTTGGTGCTTGGCGGGTGCGGTAGTGCGGTTCTCGCTGCTGCGTTCCCGGAAGTTGGCATAGGGTTGCTGGGCGTATCACTGGCCTTCGGATTGACTGTTCTGACGATGGCCTATGCAATCGGTCACATTTCAGGTTGTCATTTGAACCCAGCCGTTTCGGTCGGGCTTTGGGCAGGCGGGCGGTTTCCGGCAAAGGAACTCCTGCCTTACATTGCAGCACAAGTGTGCGGCGGCATCTTGGCGGGGGGCGTTCTGTACTTAATTGCTACGGGGCAGGCTGGTTTTGATGTGGCAAACGGATTCGCGTCAAACGGCTATGGTGAGCACTCGCCGGGCGGCTACACCATGCAAGCTGCTCTGATTACCGAGGTTGTAATGACGATGATGTTCGTCTTGATCATTCTGGGTGCTACGGACAAGCGTGCGCCTGCAGGTTTTGCGCCGATTGCGATTGGGCTGGGTTTAACACTGATACACCTCATCAGCATCCCTGTCACGAACACTTCAGTCAATCCCGCACGAAGCACCGGTGTGGCGCTTTATGTCGGCGATTGGGCAACTGCGCAGTTGTGGCTTTTCTGGGTCGCACCACTTGTTGGCGGCGCTCTCGGTGCAGTTGTTTATCGAATTATCGGAACGTCTGAAGACTGATCTTGCATTGCTAACAACCTGCTTCAGCGGACGACGAATGCCGCCGCTGAATGCAGTGTTCAGGCTGTAGAAAAACCATATTTACTTATGGTCTGAAGGGTTCAGATGAATGTCCAGGCCAATACTCTGGTAGTCTTATTCCCCTGTATCATCTTTATTTCCCGAATATCTACTGCGCCGAGCTTTCGAATCAATTTCTTTGCAGGCTTAACCGTGTCAGTTTTTGAAACCAGACTGGTAAACCAGCGGCATTGAGTTGAATACACCTGGCTTTCTCTTATTAGCTTTTTCAGAAACAACTGTTCGCCCCCCTTGCACCAAAGCTCAGCTCCCAGCCCGCCAAAGTTCAGTGTGGGGGAGTCGGTTTTTGCTTTTTGTTCACCGCGACTGCGAGCAAGGTTATTGAGTTTAAGTTGATTGCCTTTAAGTGCTTCATCAAGCGAGGCATGGAAGGGTGGGTTGCATACGCTGACGTCAAAGAACTCACCAGCTTGAATAATCCCTTCAAAAATGTGATTTTTATCCTGCTGTGTGCGCAGTGTAAAACGTTCTTTGAGTGAGGGGTTGTTGGCGATAATTTTGGCGACGTTCTCAAGCGATTGAGTGTTAATGTCACTACCGACACACTGCCAGCCGTAAATTTGGCAAGCCAGTATCGGGTAGATTCCATTGGCTCCGGTCCCTATATCGAGCAGCCTGATGCTGTGCTGTTCAAGCCCAAGCAAGTCAGCCATGTAATGGATATAATCGGCTCTACCTGGAATAGGGGGGCAAAGAGCGCCCTCTGGAATATCCCAATCGACAATGTTGTAGTATCTCTTTAATAATGCGGTGTTGAGCATTTTCACTGCTAAAGGGTCTGCGAAGTCGATGGAAAGGTCACCATAAGCGTTTGCTTTCACATGAGGGGCAAGTGCCGGATGGCTTTTTATGAGATCAGGGAAATCATAGCCTCGGTTGTGTAAATTTTTCGGGTGCAGACCTTTTCGATCAGGCCTGGTTTGGCTTTTGTTACTTCGATGGAGGGTGCTCACAGTAATAGACCCGAGGCTTGGTGTTCAATAGTAGGGTGGGGCTGGTTTAGCCCGTCATTATAATCTTAATGTCCTTGATGTATGAATACGTATTCCTGAATTCAGATAATAAGTGCGACACTCATGGTTGAACGGAGAGAGGGATGAATTAACATGTTAGTCGCGGCAGTGAAGTTTTAGGAGATCGATATGAAAGGTAGTTGTCTTTGCGGTTCCGTCAGTGTTTCAGCACCAAATCATGCTGAGGTGAGTCTTTGTCACTGTTCCATGTGCCGTCGTTGGTCAGGTGGACCCATGTTTGCAGTTCACTGCTCATCAGGCATCGAGTTCACCGGAGATAAGCCTAAGGCCTATCAGTCATCCGAATGGGCAGAACGTGGCTTCTGTGAGAAGTGTGGAACACACTTGTTCTATCATCTTCTACCTAACAATGAGTACATTCTTCCTGCTGGATTGTTTCAAGATCAAGATTTCAAGTTGGTCAGCGAAATCTTCATAGATGAGAAGCCGGATTTCTATGAACTGCGCAATGACACCAGAAAAATGACTGGGCAGCAGGTCTTCGATCAATTTTCAAAACAGTAAGCCGGGCCGCACCTAACCGTTTATTCAAGTCGACACCGCTTCGCGGTGCGGCTTAATTCAGGTGTTGAAACTTACAGCTTGAGCTGTCTATTACTTGATACTCCAGAGTTGATTGTTGACGGCATGGTGTCGTCAATTATTGACCTTAGGAGAAATCAGATGAGTAACGCCAGCATGACTCGGGAACAATGGGTAGAACTCTTCCAGGCTACTGGGTTGGATGAAAATATGATGCACAAGTGGCATTGTGAGTTCGAACGCCGTTATCCGGTTCAACATCAATCGTTCCTGCAATGGATAGGCCTTTCCGAAAAGGATATCCTGAGCGTTAGAACGTTCTCACAGGCGGGTTGATGCACCAAGGGTGGGACCCATCTTGAAGAGGTGGGTTTCCCCTGGCGAGGAGTTATCGGCATGTATACAGTGGGACAACTTGGAAAACGGGTTGGATTATCGCGTAGTGCGCTTCTCTACTACGACGAAATCGGTCTTCTTTCACCGTCGGCACGCAGTTCGTCCGGCTATCGCCTTTATTCAGAAGCTGATCTGCGACGTATGGAAAGGATAATGGTCTATCGCCATGCGGGGCTTGCATTGGATGTCATCGGAAGGCTGCTGCAAGCCGATGACGCATCAGCTCCAGCTATACTGGAACTCCATTTGCAGAAGGTCAACGAGGAAATCGCAACACTTCGGCAGCAACAGCGCGTTATTGCCCAATTACTCGGTGATGCGCAAGTGCTGCGGAAAAGCCGTTCAATGACTAAAGATCAGTGGGTTGCGTTACTCGCTTCTACAGGGTTGAACGAGGAAGGAATGGACAAATGGCATATGGAATTTGAAAAGATGTCTCCCAATGCACATCAGGATTTTCTGGAGTCACTGGGTATACCTCCGGAGGAAGTTGCGTTGATCCGTCAGTTCTCCAGGCAGGCGGCTACCTAGAAAAACATGAGCTACAGGGAGGCTCTGGTGCAGATTTGTGAAACAGAGAGATTGATTGTAAGACGGCTGTCCCTGGAGGATATTCCTGCATTGACAGAAATTCTAAGCGATCCTGACGTAATGAAATACTCGGTTCGTGGTGTTTGTGATGAGGCCGCTACCCGGGGGTTCATTGAGTGGTGCTTATCCTGTTATGACACTCATGGCGTGGGGCCGTGGGCGCTGATTGAGAAGAAAAACTCTGAACTCATCGGATTCTGCGGTGTTGGGCCAGAAACAGTCGCTGATGTCGAGGAAATTAACCTTGGATACCGGCTTGCCAGGCGCTATTGGAATAAAGGGCTGGCCTCTGAGGTAGCCAGAGTAGTTCTGAATTATGTTTTTGAAGAAAAGTTGTTCGATTCTGTGGTTGTGATCATAGAGCCAGAGCATGTGGCATCTCTAAAGGTTGCTGAAAACGCAGGGTTTTCCAACTTTGATGTACTGGAGTTTCATGGTCGTTCGGTAAGGCTATACCGCTTAACCTCGGAACAATGGAAAACATTGCATAACGCGACAACCGCGTTAGAGCAATCTTGATTGGGGAAAGCTACTTTGATCTCGCATCCAAAGCAATGCAGATCCTGATGAATCAGGAAGGCTATCCTCGGTATTCCGAGGTAGCCTTGGTGTGACGGGGCGGGTGCTAGTGTCCAAATACAGACCAGCCGGTTTTCTGTACCAGCTGTTCCAGTGCACGTGTGCCGAGATAGCTGTTACCCAGCGCATCAAGACCGGGTGACCAGACTGCAATGGAACCCTTGCCGGGCGCTATGGCTAATATACCACCGCCAACACCACTCTTTCCGGGTAGTCCGACACGATATGCGAACTCTCCTGAACCATCGTAATGCCCGCACATCATCATCAGCGAATTGATGCGTCGGGCGCGCTGCGCTGATACAACACGAGTATTGGTGGCTTTATCGATGCCGTCAGATACCAGGAACAATCCTGCACGCGCCAGCTGTTCGCAGTTCATGGCGATAGCGCATTGATGAAAGTAGGTACCCAGTACTTTGTCGACGTCGTGACGCAGTCGCCCAAAGGCTTTCATAAAGTGCGCGAGTGAGGCGTTGCGATCACGATGTTCCATTTCAGATGCGGCGACCTTGTGGTCAAAGCAGATGCTGTTGTCCTGGGCGATAAAGCGAACGAAATTGAGTATCTCTGCCAGTGTTTCCTTGGGTTCATGACCCATCATGATGGCATCCACCACGGCGATGGCGCCCGCGTTAATAAACGGGTTACGTGGTTTTCCTGATTCATGTTCCAGTTGCACGATCGAGTTAAACGGATCGCCAGAGGGTTCCCGACCGACATGTTTCCAGATGCCGTCACCCATTTTTCCAAGCGCGATCGTGAGGGTAAACACCTTGGAAATACTTTGAATGGAAAAGGGGGTGTTGGCATGGCCTGCTGAATACAGCTGTCCATCGGGTGTGCAGACAGCAATACCAAATTGTTTAGGGTCTACGTGTGCGAGTTGGGGAATATAGTCGGCAACTTTGCCGCGCGCTGTTTCGGCTGACAGTGTCAGCACGAGGCCATCAAGAAAGTCTTGCATTATTGTATGTATTCTAAGTCGGTTTTGTTGTTATGGTGAGGCTAGTTTAACCTGTTTCGGCTATGGCTTCAGTAGGGCGCATAGCCTGTCGTTCTTTATTATGTAATGAGCAGATAAATTTTTGTGAATTGTGCAATATCGCTCAGCCTCGTATGATCTCTAGCACGCGGCCCAAAAAGGCCTTCAATCCTAATTATTGTTGTAATGGAGTGAGCATGAGTCAGCGTATTGAGTTTTCCAAAACCGGGGATTCCAGTGTTTTAGCCTTGGTTGATACGACACCACGTGATCCAGGTCCGGGCGAGGTCAGGGTACGTAATCAGGCAATAGGGCTGAACTTCATTGATATCTATTTCCGTACCGGCCTTTATCCTGCTCCGGTGATGCCTTCAGGGCTGGGTACTGAAGGGGCAGGGTATGTGGATGCGGTGGGTGAGGGCGTCGACTATTTAAAAGAAGGGGATCGTGTGGCGTATGCTCAGGGTCCTTTGGGTGCCTATGCTCAGCATCACACACTGCCTGCTGAAAAGGTTGTCCGTCTGCCTGATTTTGTAGATTTTGAAACAGCGGCTGCCAGCATGTTGAAAGGGCTGACTGTGCAGTACCTGCTGCGCCAGACCAAGGCACTTCAGGGCGGTGAAACGATTCTGTTTCATGCGGCTGCGGGTGGTGTCGGGTCTATTGCCTGTCAGTGGGCGCGCGCCTTGGGCGTTAAACTGATCGGCACCGTCAGTTCAGCGGAAAAGGCGGCATTGGCCAGTCGTTTGGGGGCCTGGGCAACGATCAATTATGCCGAAGAATCGGTGGTGGAGCGGGTGCGCGAGCTGACGCAGGGTGAGATGTGTGACGTTGTCTATGATTCGGTTGGAAAAGATACCTGGATTACTTCACTGGACTGCCTGAAACCACGCTCACTGATGGTCAGTTTTGGAAACGCATCCGGCCCGGTCGATGGCGTCAATCTGGGTATTCTGAATCAGAAGGGCGCGTTATTTGTGACCCGGCCAAGTCTGAACGGTTATGCCGATACGCGGGCACGTCTGGAAATGATGTGTGATGACTTTTTCGGCATGCTGGGCAGTGGTAAGATTCAGATCGATATTGCCAACCGCTATGCGCTGGCTGATGCCGGAAAGGCTCAGGATGCCTTGCAGAGTCGCAAAACGACGGGTTCGACGATTTTGCTTCCCTGATATAGCGAGTGGTCTACCTGAAGTGACTATAGGTGATCAATGATGGCCCGCTGGGCTTTGCTGCTGTTGTGTATACTAAGTGGCTTTGCCAAAGCGGGCGATTTGATTGATTTACAGCACCAGCCGCTGGTTTTGCCAGGCAGTACCGCCTTTTACTATGCGGAAACCGGTCAGCCCATATCGCTTGATACAGCGCGGGAAGCCTTCAGACAGGGGCAGTTCACGCCTTCTTCCTCGCCTTTCCTGAGTTTTGGAATCGGTGCCTCTCCTCACTGGATACGTATAGCACTGCTGAATAGCAGTGCAGACGAGTTGTTGCGCGTATTGTCGATTGAGACAACCTGGCTGGACCATATTGAACTCTATCTTTTGCAGGATGATCAGCTGCTCACACAGACGCTGATGGGTGACAGTTTTCCCTTCTCGCAGCGGCCACTCAATCATCGTTATTTTGCTCAAACGCTGACTTTGCCATCGGGAACAACCGAACTGTGGATGCGAGTGGCTACACCTGATCCCATGTTGTTGCCCTTGTATTTAGGTAGCTATCAGGTACAGCAACAGCGGTATGAACAGGATGCGTATAGTTACGGGGTGCTTTATGGCGTGATGCTGGCGCTGTTGCTCTATAACCTGATGCTCTACACCGGTATACGACACCGGCAATATCTGTATTATGCCATTTATGTGGGGTTGTTTGTCTGGTTGAATCTGGCTTATACCGGTCATGGTTTTCGCTGGCTTTGGCCGGAAGCGGTTACCTGGCAGCAGTGGGCCAATCCCGTCTTGATGATTCTTTATGGCAGCAGTGGTCTGGTATTTGCGCTGTCTTTCCTGAATATCCGCAATAGTGCACCACGCCTGTACCAGGCGATCCAGTGGTTGTGTATTGCTGTGATTCTGCTCCTGGCGGTGCTGTTGCTGATACCGCAGGGGCGTGTCGCTGCCCTCTATCTGGCTTTCAGTTTTATCTTGTTGGGAACGCTGCTGATGTTGCTTCTAGGTGGGGTTGCCTGGCGAGCCGGTAATCCGGCTTCACGTTACTTTCTCTGCGCTTCGGTGATTGCTGCATTAGGGGGCATGATCACTGCTTTGAGTGTGTGGGGGCTGATTCCATTCAGCCCTGCAGGCTATCGGGCGGTAGATCTGGGGACGATGATTGAAGCAGTGCTGCTGGCATTGGCACTGGCAGAGCAGTTCAGACGAACACAGCGCCAGCGCTTGAGAGCGGAGGCGATGGCGCGTCTGGATCCCCTGACAGGCCTGAATAATCGCCGGGCATTTGCCGAGCGAGTGGAGCCTTTGTGGCAATCCTGTGTACGTTATGATCGACCTATGTCCCTGGCAATTATCGACCTGGATGAGTTTAAGAAAATTAATGATTCCTTTGGGCATAAAGCGGGTGATTTGGCTTTGGAGATGACAGCAGAGGCTTTGCTGCAGTCGATTCGAGGTGGCGATATTCTGGCTCGTTGGGGTGGCGAAGAGTTTATTTTGTTTATGCCGGAAACGACCCGGGATGAAGCGGTTCGGGTGGCAGAGCGCTTGCGAGCGTGTATTGGTACAGTGCAAGTGCGTGAACAGGATGCGCTGATCAGTTTAAGTGCGAGTATCGGGGTTGCAGCACGCGATGAACAGATTGAGCGATTGGAGCAGCTTATCTGTGTTGCTGATCAGTGTCTGTATCAGGCCAAGATGCAGGGGCGCAATCGGGTGGTTTTGGCGCATGCCTGAGCAGAAATAAAACAGGGCATCCGTAGATGCCCTGTAAGAAGTGGTTCTGGGTTATTAGAACGCCGGTACAACCGCACCTTCATATTTTTCCAGAATGAAATCACGCACAGCATCTGTTTTCAGAACATCAATCAGTGCGTTCAGGGCTGGATTTTCTGTTTCATCCGCATGGGTGACCAGAATGTTGACATAAGGAGACTCGCTGCCTTCGATGACCAGGGCGTCATCACGAGGTGACAGGCCGGCTTCCAGCGCGTAATTGGTGTTAATCAGAGCCAGGTCTACCTGGTTCAGTACGCGAGGCAGGGTGGCTGCTTCAATTTCGCGAATGCGCAATTGCAGCGGGTTCTCTGCGATATCGCGAGGTGTCGCTGTAATGCCTGCTTCAGGTTTCAGGGTGATCAGTCCTGCAGATTGCAGCAGTAACAGGGCACGGCCGCCGTTAGTGGCATCATTCGGGATGGCGACCTGAGCGCGCTCTGGCAGAGCATCCAGGCTGGTATGTTTGGATGAGTAAGCACCAAAAGGCTCAACATGAATGCCAGCAACGGTGACCAGTGAAGTGCCGCGCGTGGTGTTGAAGTTATCCAGATAGGGTTGATGCTGGAAGAAGTTGGCATCAATGCGTTTTTCTGAAACCTGTACGTTGGGTTGTACATAGTCTGTAAAGACTTTGACATCCAGTGTCACGCCCTGATTAGCCAGTTCAGGCTTCACAAATTCAAGAATCTCTGCGTGAGGCACAGCAGTCGCTGCAACGCTCAGGCTATCTGCCTGGGCAGCAGATACTGCAGTCAAGGCAGCGAGGGCGAGAATTAACTTTTTCATCTAAATCTCCGAAATATAAGGATTATGTAGTTTTTACTTACGGGAGTAATGGACAACCAGACGGTCTCCAAGACTTTGCAGAATCTGTACCAGTATCAGTAACAGTACGACGGTGACCAACATCACATCGGTCTGAAAGCGCTGATAGCCGTAGCGTATGGCAAGGTCACCGAGACCACCGGCACCGACAACACCGGCCATGGCGGTATAGGACACCAGGGTGATGGCCGTTACGGTAATGGCGGCAATGATGCCGGGACGTGCTTCCGGTAGCAGGGCACTGACAATGATTTGCCGGGTACTGGCTCCCATGGCTTGTGTGGCTTCAATAATGCCACGATCCACTTCACGCAATGCGGTTTCAACCAGACGGGCAAAAAACGGTGTTGCACCTGCTACCAGCGGTGGAATTGCACCGGCGACTCCCAAAGAGGTGCCAGTGATCAGCAGCGTCAGTGGAATCATCACGATCAGCAAAATGATAAACGGCAGTGATCGCAGAACGTTTACGCAGAAAGACAGCAGGGCGTAGAGTCCTTTTCGCTCAAACATCTGTTTTGGACCTGTCATGAACAGGAGTACGCCCAGAGGCAGGCCCAGCAAGACGGTAAAGAACAGTGAGCCGCCAAGCATCAGCAAGGTGTCCAGCGTCGCCATCCAGATATCATACCAGTCAACATTGGTAAAATAGTTCATGCGCGTAACACCTCGACAGTGACATCCGCAGCCTTGAGTTGTGCCAGCGCAGCATCTGCGTCACCACCCACCAGCGACAGAGTCAGTTGGCCATAGGGGACGTCTCGAATGTGATCGATACGTCCGCCCAGAATGCTGTAATCTACGCCTGACTGGCGCGCGATCTGCCCCAGAAGCGGGGCATAAGTAGCCTGGCCCTGAAATGTCAGGCGTACAATACGACCCTGCACCTGGGCAAAGTCATTGGCCATTTCGTTCTCGTCCAGTTGCTCTGCCTCAAAGACAAAACGGCGTGTCGTTGGATGTTTGGGGTGCAGAAACACTTCGGCCACCGGCCCCTGTTCAACAATCTGTCCGGCATCCATCACGGCAACCTGATCACATACCCGGCGAATGACATCCATTTCATGGGTAATCAGTACGATGGTCAGGTTTAATTCACGATTAAGTTCATTCAGCAGCTGCAGTACTTGTGCTGTCGTTTGTGGATCTAGTGCACTGGTCGCTTCGTCACACAGCAGAATTTTCGGAGAAGTTGCCAGGGCGCGGGCAATACCGACTCGCTGTTTTTGCCCACCGGACAGTTGTGCCGGGTACTTGTCGGCGTGATCACTTAAGCCGACACGTGCTAACAGCATGGCAACCCGTGTGCGTATTTCTGCAGCCGTGTGTTCGCCTGCCAGTTTCAGCGGCATGGCGACATTGTCCGCCACTGTTTTGGAGGACAGCAGATTGAAATGTTGAAAAATCATGCCGAGTTTTTGGCGAAACTGTCGTAACCCTTTTGCAGGTAAGGCTGTGACATCTATACCATCTACCAGAATGCGGCCGCCACTGGGCTCTTCAAGGCGGTTGATCAGGCGCAGCAGAGTACTTTTACCGGCGCCTGAATGGCCGATAAGGCCGAAGATCTGTCCCTGCGGTATTTGCAGGTCACAGGGCTCCAGCGCCGTAATCTCGCGCCCACCGACCTTGTAAGTCTTGTGTACACGTTCAAATTCGATCACAGGAAGTTAACCTTTTGGGTTGTAATGCTATTAAGTAATAAGGAATTCGAGTTTTATGCGATTATACCACGTTGCATGCAGATTTACGCAAGCTTACTGCCATATTTTTCTTGTATATTCGATAGGCTTGTACAACAATTGTTTTCGAGTAATAAAACTAATATAAAAATACAAATAGTATAAATATCAATGAATTATTTTAAAACATCGAACGTGGTCGTTTAAATGGGTGTGAAAGGGTATCGGCTGGGGCTCAATGCAAAAACGCTGGGTATTACCTTTCTGATTGCATTGCTGGTTGTGGGTGCGACTGCATTGACAGCCCGAGCGTTCGAGCGCCTTCATGCTCTGGTTGAACAGATTAGCCAGGTTGAAATGGAAAACCTGATGACCTCTGTTCGCGTGGTGCAACAAGCCGAGTCGTTGATCAGTCTTGGTCTGATGCTCTATGCCGCTGAAACGCAAAATGAGCGACGTCGGGCTCTGGTTGAATTGACTGACAGGACGGTCTGGATTCGGCATATGACAGCCGAGGTGTCCGCTGTCGGTAACCATGCTGATATGCTGCAGCGTGTTGAAGAGATTCAACAGCAGCTCGACTTGAATATACGTCAGCTGAATCATTTGGTGCGTGATCGCATCAATCAGCGTATCGATGCTGATGGGCAGGAGGAGCTAAGGCTTTTGGCCGCCCAGAATCGGGAGCTTGCGGGTGAGCTTTCGGTGTTGATGGGGTATTTTGCGACTCAGGTGCGCCTGCAAATGACGCAACAAAGCCAGCATTTGCAGCAAGAGATACGTCTGCACCAACAGAATCTGGTTGCGCTGGCGCTGTTTATCTTGCTGTTTGCTGTATTGGCTGGTGCTTATTTTGATTTAACGGTGGTACGACGTATTCTGAAAATGCAACGGGCTGTCAGTAAACCGGTTGTCTCGGTGCAGGACTTTGAGCAGCGCGGTACAGATGAAATTGCACAGCTGTCCCAGACGGTACGCAGTTATATAGAACGTATACAGCAGCAAGAAGCTCACATGCAGTGCATCAATCAGGAACTCTCGTTTCTGGCTGAACATGATCCATTAACCGGCCTGGCCAATCGACGTCACTTTCATGCGGCGGCCAGGCGCCTTCTGCGCCAAAGTTCATTACCTTTATGTGTGGCCTTGTGTGATATCGATCACTTCAAACGCGTCAATGACCAGAAGGGCCATGCTGTCGGTGATGTGGCACTGAAGTATCTGGCAGAACTGCTGGCGGACGGGTTGCGTGAAACCGATGTGTTAGCGCGTTTGGGTGGGGAAGAGTTTGCAGCCATACTGCCTGTGCAGTCACTGGATGATGCGGAACGCTTGTTTAATAAACTGCGTCACTCGCTCGAGGTTAATCCACTATGCTTACCTGATGGGGAGACGGTCCAACTGACCTGCAGTTTCGGGTTGGCGTTGGTTGAGTCGACGCCTTTAGCCCTGGAGGCCAGTGATGACTTTGCTGAAGCCGTGCTGGATGCAGCTCTGCTCGAGGCTGATCAGGCATTGTACAGGGCAAAAGCACAAGGCCGTAACTGTGTGTGCGTGGCAAAGACGGCGATTCAGGCGAATGTATTAGTCGTGGCAGAAGGTGATCAGAATGAATAGATTGAATGTGATATTGCTGGCCTTGTCTCTGTTATTCTCGGTTGGCCAGGTTCAAGCCAGGGATTCAGTTCGTTTGGGTATTCAGCTGGAGCCACCGATGCTGGACCCTACTATGACAGCTGCCGCGGCGGCGGGCGAAATGACCTATGGCAATCTGTTTGAGGGGTTAGTGATCGTTGATGGAAACGGGCAGTTGCGTCCACGCCTCGCTACCGATTGGCAATTGTCTGATGATGGACTGACTTATCGGTTTACGCTGCGTCGCGGCGTGCGCTTTCATGACAGCAGTTCATTTGATGCGCAGGTTGCGCGTTTTTCACTGAACCGGATAATCGCGGCAGACTCACAAAATCCCCAGCGGCAGTGGTTTGACAAGGTGGCTTCGGTCGAGGTCGAAGACAATTTTACGCTGCTGATCCACCTGCATCAGCCGGATGTGTTCTTGCCGTTTTCACTGGCTTTGCCTGCTGCGGTCATGGTGCACCCTGACAGTGTTGCCAATAATGCCCGTCACCCGGTAGGAACAGGTCCATTCAGGCTGGTCGATTGGACACCACAGCGTTCTGTGCGCTTGTCGCGCTTTGATGATTACTGGGGTAAAGCTCCTGCACTGCAGCATGCCGAGTTTGTGTTTATGCATACCAGTGTGGGGACAGAAAATGTACTGGCGGAAGGGCTGGTGGATGGCTTACTCAGCGTCACCCGGGTCACTAATCGGTTTATGGTGCGACCGGATTACCGCATGAGTGCCCGAAAGCTTGAAAGTAAAATGCTGCTGGCAATTAATAATGCTCAGCCTCCTTTCGATGATTTGCGCGTACGGCGCGCCCTGGCGCATGCCATTGACCGGGATGCACTGAGCACCCTCTATGGTCCACAATTTGAACCTGAGTTGATCGGCAGTCATTTTGCACCGTCACATCCGGCATATGTTGATCTGGTGGATCGCTATCCTTATGACCCTCAGCGCTCGATTGAGCTGTTGCAGATGGCCGGTGTTCCGGAAGAGCTGGAGGTGCGCCTGACGATACCACCGACCGACTACGGACGTTATGGTGGCTTAATGATAGCGGATGACCTGGAGGCTATTGGCTTTCGGGTTGAGCTGGAACAGCTGGACTGGAAGTCCTGGATGGAGCAGGTGTTTGAGCAGCGAGATTATGCCTTGACGCTGATCATGCATGTTGAGCCCATGGATCTGAACATCTATGCCCGGGATGACTATTACTTTAACTATGACAACGAGGCGTTCAAAGCGATCTGGTCACAGGTGTTGAATGCACGTACGGAAGCTGAACTCCATCAGCTGCTGGGCGAGGCGCAACGTCAGGTCACTGAAGATGCGGTGAATGTCTTTTTGTTCATGCGCCCTGAGCAGAACTTTATGCATCGCAACCTGCGCGGCATGTGGGAAGGCAGCTACATCCCCTCATTTGTTCTGGAAGATTTGCATTGGGTTGATGGCGATTAGCCGGGACGACGTAACAGAAAACGCCAGCGACTCACCAGCAGGGCGCTGAAAATCAGGATGCAGCCTAAGAGCTGTATCGATGTCATGCGTTCGGCATAGATAAGGATGCCGATCAGGCTTGCCCAGACAGGCTCCAGTGTCATGATTACCGCTGCGTGGCTGGCAGGTGCCATGCCCTGGGCTTTGACCTGCAGAAAAAAACGCATACAGGTACCGATGACGATACTGGCCAGTAACCAGCCAAGCAGGGATGCATTCAGTGTGATGGCTTGCGCTTCAGTGAGTGCAGAGAGAGAAAGCGCGACCAGTCCGGTTACACAGAGCTGGATCGCTGTCAGCGGTAAAGGCGGAATGCGTGCAGCATAGCGACTGTTCAGATTAAAGTGGATCGACAGCATGACCGCGGAAGCCAGAAAAAACAGATCTGATGCGGACAGGGAGAAGCCTCCTTCAATCCTCAGGCAAGCCAGCCCCAGCAGTGCAATCAACATGGCGATCCAGGTGCTGAGCGCAGTTCGGGTAGCGAAGAAAAAACGTCCTACGATGGGTACGAAAACCACGCTGAGGCTGGTGATAAAGGCACCGATTCCCATATTGTCCGAGTGGTACAGACCCATGATCCACAGACACATGGCGATACCCATAATCACCCCCGTCATCAGGGCGCGCAGCCAGGCTTCACCCGCGAGTCGCTTCAGTGCCGAGTAGCCAAAGACTCCCAAAACCAGCCCGGCACAGAAAAATCGGCCACCAATAAACTGCAACGGTGCCATGCCAGTCAGGGCCTCACGTGAGAATACCCAACTGGTGGCGGCCAGCAGTGTTACGGCAACCAGCATCAGATCAGAACGAATGGAGTTGTTGGACATGGGAGTCAATACCTTCAGCTGAAGACAGGCAGCACAGCCTACGCCTCTGTCGGAAAAGTTCAAGAGGTCTTTTTCAATCGCTTGAGCAGCGAACGTCCCATTCGATAGAGGCGTGTGGCTTCTTTACGCATAGAGCCGGGTGTTTTGTCCAGACGTAACCGGTTCAACTGCGCCTGGCGTGCAGCCGGATACAGCTGATCCAGTTGAGCCAGGAGCTGCTCGATACCCGCTGATGGCTGGTCTGGTGCTGTTGACAGGGGGAGCAATAGGTCAGGTTGCAAGAGTGACTGGTTATAATCCAGAGCCTCCTGCAGCCACGTCTCGGCAGTTTTGCTTGGCTCTGCTGAAAGACGGTCGATCTGTGTCAGGAGTGCCAGCAGGGGTGGGCGCTTTCTTGAGCGTTTATCGGGTGCTGCATAAAAGTCATCGAGCTGTATCTTGAACGCCAGGTCGATCTGTCGGGCCGGTTGATTGGCTTTGAGCAACCAGATCACCAAATCAGACTGAGTGGCTTCACGCACGGCTAACGCAGATCTGTCACTGGAGCCGTCCAGCCCCGGCAGGTCTATCAGATGCATCAGTGGCAGGCCTTCGATTTTCAGTGCATAGGCCTGTGTCTCGTCTGTGGCAGGCAGTAAATCGACTTCAGCCTGAGGCGCATTGGTTAACAGATTCACCAGTGTGGACTTGCCGGCATTGATCTGACCAACAAGACAGATACGCAGTGGTGGCTGGGTATCGCTCGCCAAAACCGCCGGGGGTGGTGGAGTGGCTTCCTGGAAGCGCCCGGAATAAAGGTCTATGGCGACACTGACAACTTCTTGCAGAAAGGCTTTTTTCAGCCGCAGCGCTAATTCCGCTTTGACTTCATTAAACAGATGCCCTGTCAGTTGCGAGCGCAGCTCTGCAATGACGCCTGTCGGGGTAAACAGGCGGTAGGTGCGGTAGACCTGCCAGATTTTTTCTATCTGCGCGGTTTTATCACGGTGTCGGTAGATCTGTTTGATCTGTGAGAGTTGAATCTGTTCTGCAAAGGGCAGGTGTTCCAGCACGATACGATGATAGCGACGGCTGACCTCTTCGGTCATCGCCAGAAGTTCGGGTAACGTAAATGCAAGTTCACCCTCAGCTTTGCCGGGCCGGTACTGATTGGCTGTGGCGCTGATCAGGGCCAGTGCATGTTCTCTCAGGAGCTCCCAGCTATCATCTGGTTGCAACTGGCTGTCGAGGGTCTGGTTCAAGCTATGCCAGACCTGAAGATCGAACTCGCTCCAGTCTGGACTGGCCTGGACGAGAGGGGCTGTCTGCTTGTCTGCCTGGGGTTGAATGCTGCGCCTGATGCTATACAGCAGTGCAACGTACACCAGGCTTGATCCTGTCAGTAACAGCGTAAAGTGCAGCAGATAGCCCATCTGGTAGAGCGCCAATAGCCCAAAGCCCATCAGCAGGATGACCGGAAACAGAATTAACAACAGCAGCAATGGCAGTCCATTTGCAGACAGCTGTTTGCTGATGCGCAGGTTATTGAGGAGTTGTTGAATGAGTCGTTTCATGAGCTTTTTCGGCATGAATTCGGGTCAGTGCTTGACGATAGAGCTGCTGCAAAGCCTCTGGAGACAGGGGCTGTTCCTGTTGTTGGTAATACAGGTATTGGCAGGCCACACGACCAATCGCATAGGTCGTCGCAAAACTGATTGCGGCAGCGCTGGCACTTCCCAGTGTGGGTCCATACACCGGCAAGAGCTTAACCAGCTGTCGCAGGCCCAGATGGGAAGCATACTGAATTCCCAGTCCGGCGCCCAGTGTGCCAACAAAGGCCGACAGGTCGCGCCGTCGCCATTGCAGCTGATAGGCGCTGGCTAGCTGTTTGAGCATGGCGGCCTGGAGCGCGGGCACGCTAATGAACCCGACTGCGGGCAGGGTGTCGGTTGCTGCGGCAATGGTGGCATAACGGCGAATGCGCTTTTGGTGTTGCAGAAACAACTGCTGCTCAGCCAGTTTGTGCTGATGTTTCTGGCTCAGTTGAGCCGCATCAGGTAACAGCTGGACAAGGTGCTGCAACAGCTCATCGCCACCTTCAGGGTCGGCAGGGTCAGCAAGCTCCAGCTGCACCTGAGGTATGGGCTTCCCCCAGATCTGCTCGATCTGCTGTTGTTGATATGCTTGCGCTGCACACTGATCCTGTGTATTTACAATTTGATTTTTTGCTGTATGTAATACTAGTAATTTATTGATATAAGATGATTTTTTTATTTCTTTCAGAGCGCTTAGCAGGCTGCTTTGTTCCGGGTCATCAAGTCGTACGCAGAGCAGCAGGGCGTGGCTTTGTGCGGCACAAATGGCCAGATCATCGGCTGGATCATAACCGGGTTCACCCAGCCCGCGCGCATCGAGAAATCTCAGCCAGGGTTCATGTTCCGGAAATTCATAGAGCTGCGCGGTGGCGGTGCAGGGGCGAAAGCCTGAGCCTATCTGCGCTTCAGTATTGCCGGTCAGGAAGCGTATCAAAGACGTCTTTCCTGATCCGGTTTTACCCAGTAACCAGAGTGTTGGCAAGGCGGATATGGGAGATCTATGCGACACCATTCAGGCCCTCATGCATCGGTTGTGGTGACGCCATTGTGACATAGATGAAATATTGTTGTGATCTCATGTCGTTAATTCATTTAAAAAAGCTGCTGAAATATAAGCGTTCTTCATGGTTTCTGTTATATTGACGTAAACTTTGGTCTAAGAGTATGTAAACTATGACGAAGATTATGAGCGTTCGTTTCATTATCAACGTGCTGTTTGGTCTGATGCTGGCAATTTTGTTATTGACCGGTGGTTTTGCCATTTTCAGTGCCAACAAGCTCAGTGATGACCTGACGTTTTTGCAATCAGAAACGGCCAGTGTAGCCGACAGTCTGACACAATCTGTGGATGCCCTGACGCAGATGGAGAAGCAGGTCAAGCAGCTGTCAGAGGCGCAGAACTCTCTTGCCACCCTGCAAGCTTTGCGTCAGCGTCTGGATGAAACAGAGCAAGCCAGTGGCGAAATTGATGCCGGTCTGAATCAGTTGCGTGAAGTGTCTTCGCAACAGACTGAAAGCATGAATCAAATCAGTGAAGTGACTCAGCATATTGCCACCAATCTGGAGATGGTTTCGGGCCCGTTGCATGCCATGATTACGGCTGCTCAGCAGATCAACCAGCACTCCCTGCAGACGCTGATTGATTTCTACAAGCTGGGCCAGAATGAGCCAGGCGCACTGGAATCACTGGAGGAAAATCTGCAGCAAATCTATCGTGGCACCTCGGCGATGACCAGTGCCATGTTCAATGTTGATCAAAGTGATGATACACGCACCTTGCTGGTTGATTTGCGACGTGATCTGCGCCCGTTTAGGGGTGAGGTGCGTCGTTATGCGCGGATGGAGAACTCTCCGGAGCGTCGTGCCTTGGCCGCTGAAATTATTGCAACGACGGAAGGGCTGATTGAGCTGTCAGTGCGCATCCAGCAGGGCAGTCTGGAGCTGGCCAACCGGACAGCAGCCGAGGCCAATGAGCTGGCGCAACAAACCCAGTCGGCAACGGCACAGCAGATTGCCGCCAGTGCGACCTCTGCAGAGGTGTTGGACAATGCCTTGCTGCTGATTAACCAGTCCAATGTCAGTACCCGTTCTGTTATCAGTGACCTGACCGGTTCGGTTCAACAGTTAACCCTGTCCCTGCAGAGCATTCCTGAGGTCGAGCGTCAGATTGAAACTTCTTTGTCTGCCATACAGCGGGCGGTCGCATCAGATCAGATGGAGCGGATCGATGAAGCAGGCAACCGGGCATTGCAGGCGCAGCGTAATGCTGAGACCGTACCGGTGGTATTGTTAGTCTTTATCCTGTTTGCGTTGGCTGTCAGTGTCACTGTCGGTATCTTGCTGCAGCGTGTTCTGGTGCAACCCTTGGCCAATTTTGTGAATGGTGTGCGCCGGGTGACTGCCAATGATCTGCGTACCCGCGTCAGTGATGCCGGGGCTGTCGGTGAATTGAAACTCGTGATTGCGTCAGTCAATGCAATGATTGAGGGTTTGCGTCAAAACGTTGTGGATATGACTCAGTCCGGCCAGAGTATTAGCGAAAGCGCTCAGATGATGGCCAATACATCCAGTAAAACACGTGACGCGCTGGAGCAGCAAAAACAGGGTGAGCAGGCGATTATCGACTCCACCAGTGCGCTGGCTGAAATGGTGCGCCTGGTGGCGGACAGTGGTAGCAAGGCGGGCGAGCAGGCTCAGGCAGCCGATGAGCTGATCAAGCTCAGTCAGCAGGATATCGAGAATGCAAAGCGTGAAATGGCGAGTCTGGCCGATACAGTCAACCGCTCTAATGAGGTGATCCAGTCACTGAAACAGCAAAGCGATAACATTGGTCAAGTGATCAGTGTGATTCAGAATGTGTCCGCGCAAACCAACTTGCTGGCTCTGAATGCCGCCATTGAAGCCGCACGTGCAGGTGAGCATGGCCGGGGATTTGCTGTGGTAGCCGATGAGGTCCGTCAACTGGCACAGCGCACCAGTGATGCAACAGTGGAGATACGTGAGCTGATTGAGCAGATTCAGGCCGGTTCAGATATGGGCGTTGAGTCTATGACCAATGGTTTGGCACAGGTTGCGCGGAATACGGCTGCGACTGAATCTGTTGCACATTCACTGGAGTCTGTGATTGAGCAGGTCGGTACGATCAGTCGCCTGAATATGGAAATCGGCGAACATACCCGCTTGCAGTTGCAGCAACTGGATACCATTGAAGCCGGTGTCGAAAGCGTCCGGCGTCAATCAGAAGAGGCCAGTGAAGCTGTACTGGATAATGTCAGTGCCAGTGAAAATCTCAATAGCACGGCCGGTCGTCTTGGCGATCTGGTCAAGCGCTTCTCCATCTGATCACAGGGCCAGCTGAAGCTGTTCTTCTTGCTGTATGGGTGTCGTCGCGGTCATTGTCATCGGATGGCGATTACCCAGCAGCAGGCAGAAGCTTTTACCATGCTGGCAAGCCTCACCCAGTGCTTTCACTGTCGCATGACTGACTGAAGGCTCTGGCCAGGCAACAACCAGACTATTCAATCCATTACATACACAGGTGCTCAGGGTCTTCAACCACTGATGCCGATTGCGTGTGTGCACGATACGCAGTTTGCGAATATCGACTCCGGCATCAATCAGTTGTTGCTGCTCAGGCAGTTCAGGCGGATCAATCAGGGTGACCCAGCGAGACTGCAGGCTGGCATCGGCCAGCAAAGGCAGGAACTGCGTCGGCTGGCGAATAATGGATTCAATGGCAGTGTGGGCTTGATACATGACAGCACCTCATTAACTGTTCATTTATACAGTATATGTATTTATATACAGTATCCCGAGGTGTGTCAAATACTCTGATCAAAAAAGATTCAATGGCAGTTTCAGATAGATCTGTCCGTTATCCTCGGCAGGCGGAAATGCACCTGCACGCATGTTGATCTGAACAGATGGCAGGATCAGACGAGGCATGGCCAACGTCTCATCACGTGCCGTACGCATCTTAACAAAGCTGGCTTCATCAATACCTTCATGTATATGAATATTCTGTTGGCGCTGCTCGGCAACCGTCGTGACATGGCAGTAATGATCCCGCCCGGGTGCTTTATAGTCATGACAGAGGTACAGTCGTGTATGCGGTGGCAGTGCCAGAAGGCGCTGTATGGAACGGTATAAGAGGCGTGCATCTCCGCCAGGAAAATCGCAGCGAGCCGTGCCGTAGTCAGGCATGAACAGGGTGTCACCGACAAACACTGCATCACCAAACCGATAACTCATACAGGCGGGTGTATGACCCGGGGTATGCAAAACTTCGCAGCTGTGGCGGCCAAGGGGCAAGTGGTCGCCTTCACGGAGCAGGCGGTCGAATTGGCTGCCATCCCGAGCAAATTCATGGCCTGCGTTAAATACCTTGCCAAAAATCTGTTGTACCTGGATGATCTGCGCACCTATCGCTATTTTTCCGCCGGTGCGTTGCTTCAGGAAGGGTGCGGCAGACAGGTGGTCAGCATGCACATGGGTTTCCAGAATCCAGCTGACCTGTAGCTGCCGATCCTCGATCCATGTCAGTATTCGTTCAGCCGAGTCGGTGCGAGTGCGTCCTGACTCGTATTCAAAATCGAGCACAGAGTCAATAATGGCGCAATCCTGTGCCTCCAGGTCGGCCACTACATAGCTGAATGTATTGGTGGGCTCGTCAAAAAATGCTTCGATATGCAGTGACTGAGGTGCTTCCGGACTCATGACTTTCCTCTGTAATTTTTGCTAAAATCGCGTTATCACGGTTTAGAATAAACTTATAACCAATTGCCTGTTTATATATTAGCGGATAAGACATCCTGGATGAACATCAAACGTTATTTTCCCATACTGCAGTGGTTGCCACTGTACAGTCGTGAAACGCTGGTCAGCGACCTGCTGGCGGCGGTCATCGTGACGTTGATGCTGATTCCGCAATCACTGGCCTACGCCATGCTGGCGGGTTTGCCACCGGAAGTCGGTGTGTATGCCAGTATAGCGCCATTAATCCTCTATGCGATTTTTGGCACCAGTCGTACCCTGGCGGTCGGACCTGTCGCCATCATTGCACTGATGACGGCTGCTGCAGCCGGAAACATGGCTATTCAGGGAACTGAAGAGTATGTCACGCTGGTGCTGGTATTGACCTTTATGTCGGGCGTCATGCTGCTGTTGATGGGGATTATGCGGCTGGGATTTCTGGCTAATTTTCTCAGCCACCCGGTCATTTCCGGCTTCATTACCGCGTCAGGGTTGATCATTGCCTCCAGTCAGGTGCGCCATTTACTGGGCCTGGAGGTCGAGGGCGCCAACTTTTTCATGGTGATCCATGGCTTGTTCAGCAGCCTTGGTGAGATTCATCTGATCAGCGTTATTCTGGGTGTGGGGACGCTGGTATTTTTATATGCGAACCGGCGCTGGGGAAAGTCTTTCCTGAATCGAGCAGGGGTTAGCCTCTATACCGCGGATATGTTGAGCAAAGCATCTCCGGTGTTTGCCGTGACAATGACTACATTAATCACCTGGCACTGGCAGCTGGATCAGGTGGGCGTTCGTGTTGTTGGTCATCTGCCTTCTGGTTTGCCGCCATTCAGCTTACCGCCAATGCATCCAGCATTGTGGCAGGACCTGTTCGTTGCAGCCTTGCTGATCAGTATTATGGGATTTGTAGGATCTGTATCTGTAGGTCAGACACTGGCAGCAAAACGGCGTCAGCGCATCGATCCTGACCAGGAGCTGATTGGATTGGGGGCGGCTAATCTGGGTGCTGCCTTTACCAGCGGGATGCCGGTCAGTGGTGGCTTTGCCCGTTCAAGTGTGAATTATGATGCAGGCGCTGCGACACCTGCTGCCGGCGCCTTTTCGGCTATTGGGTTTGCGGTTGTGGCGTTGTTTATGACGCCGCTGATTACCTACTTGCCGGTGGCGACACTGGGTGCGATTATTATTGTTTCGATTTTGTCATTGATTGACTTCAAGTCGATACAGCATACCTTTGCGTACTCAAAAAGTGATTTTGCCGCCATGCTGATCACGATTGTTGCAACGCTGCTGCTCGGCGTTGAAGTGGGTATCCTGGCGGGGGTGGGGTTGTCCCTGCTGCTGTATTTATACCGTACCAGCCGCCCTCATTATGCAGTGATTGGACGCTTGCCAAACAGTGAGCATTTTCGGAATGCTGAGCGTCATGCGGTTGAAACCGATGAGCGTCTGGTGCTTTTGCGTATTGATGAAAGCCTGTACTTTGCCAATTCACGTTATCTTGAAGATATTGTCATGGGGTTGGTGATTCGTTACCCGCAGGTGAGGCATCTGGTGTTGAGTTGTCAGGCAGTGAATCTGATTGATGCATCGGCACTCGACAGTTTGCGTACGATTAATCGGCGCCTGAAAGATTCCGGGGTGCAAATGCATCTGGCAGAAGTCAAAGGGCCGGTCATGGACCGTTTGAAGACCACCGATTTTCTGGATGAAATGAGCGGTGTGGTGTACATGAGTACCTATGACGCCTGGAAAGTCCTGCATGAGCGCGCCGAAGCGGAGGAATCTGGTCAGTCAAACGACTGACCAGAGGGTTGTCAGGCAGCTCAGGCGCGTGACAGGAATTTGCCGGTCTCGGTGTTGATTTTGACTTTTTCGCCCGATTCCAGATACTCCGGTACCTGTAGCTCAAGTCCGGTCGCAAAACGGGCCGGCTTGGTACGTCCGGTTGCGCTTGCAGCCTTCATTCCCGGGACGGTTTCCAGTATCTCCATAACCACCGTGCCAGGCAGTTCAACGGTAATCAGGTTGCCGTCAACCAGCAGGGCTACAATACCTTCCATACCATCCATCAGATACGGCAGTTGAGCCTCAATAGCGTCCCCATTGATGCTGTACTGACTGTAATCCTCTTGATCCATAAAGGTGTAGAGGTCATCTTCCTTGTACAGGTAGGAGACTTTACGGCGTTCCAGCTGCACATCTTTCAGAATGTCGTCACCGACGTAAGTTTCTTCGTGCTTGCGACCACCAGGAACCTGGTTGAAGCGGATTTTGTACAGGGTTGCAGCACCTCGGGCAGAAGGGCTTTTTACATCTACTTGGTTGGCAATATAAAGCGAGCCATTAATTTCAACAACATGGCCGCGTTTAATTTCTGAGGCTTTTGGCATATAGGGTTCTCAAGGATAAATGTTGGCTGATTTTAACCGAGCCGGGTGGTGCATTCGAGAAATATCTTTCGTTATGTTCGGCTGTCCATGCGAGGGCTTACCCATTGCTGCAGTCGGTCCAGGCAGCTATCGGCAGTAACAGCCAGAAGGCCTATCAATATAGCCCCCTGAAGCACATAGGCTGTATTGCCATTCACCAGCCCTGAAATCACCGGATCCCCGAGTGTTGTTGCGCCTATAGTGGAGCCTATGGCTGCGGTGGCTATATTGATGGTAACGGAGGTTCTGATGCCGCCAATAATGATATTGGCGGCGAGAGGCATTTCTACCTGCCACAGCACTTGCAAAGGGGACATTCCCATGCCGCGCGCGGACTCGAGCAGAGCGGGGTCAATGCTGTGTATACCGACAAGGGTGTTGCGTACAATTGGCAACAGGCCATAGAGTGACAGCGCCATAATGGTGGGCAAGGCGCCAAAGCCGAGCAGGGGAACTGCTAAAGCCAGCACAGCAACCGGTGGAAAGGTCTGTCCCATCGAAGCTACCTGGGTGACCAAGGGGAGAAAGTCACGACCATATGGACGGGTTACAAATACAGCACTTGCGAGACCCAAGCTGATAGAGATCAACGCCGCGAGACCAACCAGTAATAGATGATTTCCCAATAACAAGGCAAAGCTGTCACGGCTGTAAATCACCTGTCGATGACCGGGTGCAATCTGTCTGAACAATTCCTCCAGCCAGGGTAGTCCCAGGGTAGCCAGAAACAGACACATCCCCCAGAACAGAGGTAGTCCCCAAAATAGCAGGCGCTTTCGGTTAGACATGGCTGTCGGCCCGGATAATACGATCCAGCGGCAAGTAACCCACCAATGAGTCGCCTTCATAAACACGTAATTGCTGGCATTGATGCCAAAGCATAATGGATAGCGCCTGACGCAGGCTGTCGTGTAGCTGAATCGCTGGAGCCTGATCAAGACTGTTTGGACCGGGCAGAGGGAGCATACGCTCGGCAACACGCAGTAACCCGGCTTGTTTAAGGCCGCGGTCTTCACCTCCGAGCAACTGAGCAACAAAATCATTGGCAGGGTTAAGCAGCAGTTCAGCGGGGCTGGCCTGCTGGATGATTTTACCCTGATCCATCACCACAATCTGGCTCGCCAGTTTCAGGGCTTCATCCATATCATGCGTGACAAATACCAGTGTTTTATGAATCTTGCGTTGAATACGCAAGAGCTCATTTTGTAGCGTTTCCCGGGTGATAGGGTCCAGGGCACCGAAGGGCTCATCCATCAACAGAATGTCCGGGTCTCCCGCCAGTGCACGAGCTACACCGACACGCTGTGCTTGTCCGCCGGATAACTCGGAAGGGTATTTATGTGCAAACTCAGCGTAGGGCAAGTTGAGTAGCTCAAGCAGCTCCTCAACCCGCTCAGTCACACGTGCCTCTGACCAACCAAGTAATCGTGGCACCAAAGAGATGTTACGGGCAACGGGCCAGTGAGGAAAAAGCCCTGTGCTCTGAATGGCATAACCAATACGTCGGCGCAGTTGCTGTTCATCCAGTTGGCTGATCTCTTGACCTTCGATTGTCAGCAGGCCGGATGAGTGAGGGATTAAACGATTGATCATACGTAAAGTAGTGGATTTGCCACAACCCGATGTACCGACCAATACACAAAACTCTCCCTGGTTAATGCGCAGATCGATTGCATCCGCGGCCAGCGTATTACCAAAGCGCTTGGTGACCTGTTGCAGCTCAATCATTGTTTGGCTCCATTTCGGAATAAACCAGCCAGGCCAGAAAAGAGCAAATCAGCCAGCAATGCCATGACCAGAATAGGCAGGGCACCTAATAAAATCATATCCATCGCTGCTTGCCCCAGTCCCTGAAAGATAAAACTGCCCAAGCCTCCTGCGCCAATCAGTGCCGCAACGGCGGTCAGGCCTATAGCCTGGATGCTGGTGATGCGTACGCCCTCCAGGATCACGGGCATGGCCAAGGGCAGTCGCACGTGTAAAAACACCTGTACCCGGCTCATTCCCATACCTCTGGCCGATTCAAGCACTGCATAAGGTACCTCTTCTAATGCTATGAAAATATTGCGAGATATTGGAAGAAGACTGTAAGCGACCAAGGCGATTAAAGCAGGTGCCCAGCCTATGCCACTGACATTAATTGACTGCAGAAATTCACTGCGGGATGCCAGGTAGCCCAGCGGCGCAATCAGCAAACCGAATAGCGCCAGGCTGGGAATTGTCTGAACAAAGTTCAGCAGCCCGAATATGAACTTCTGTATAAAAGGCCATTGGCGCATCAGGGATACCAGCAGAAAACCTGATAGCAAACTGATACCAACGGCCCCACAAACCAGTAATAAATGGACTCGCAGGGCATCCTGAAACTGCGACGAGCGGGCGGTGTATTCGCGTACCAGCGCAAGGGATTCAATCTGCCCTGTGTGATAGACCCAAAACAGGCAGATCAGGGGCAGCATGAGCAATATCAGGATTTTTAAGCGACTGAGGTGCATTTTCTGTTGCAGCTCAATCAGCATGAGTGCTGCAAAAAACAATAGCAGCCAAAAGCCTGAGGCAATCCCTGTGCGGGCATGGGGCAGAGTATCCGGCACTTGTACGCTGCTAAATCCAGCCAGGCCCAGTGGTAACTGAAGCAGCAGCAAAATGAGACATACAAGTTGTACGGCATGCCTGTATCGCAACCGGGTAAATGACGCAGCGATGATAAACAGCAGCAAGGCTGTCATACAGAACGCCCAGGGCCAGCCGAGGGCTGCATCCGCACTGAAACCGGTACCTGGAACGATGCGATTAGGTTGAAAGGACAGAAAGTCGAGAGACCAGAACGACAGGAGTGATGCGCAGCTCAATACTGGCATCACCCTGTCAGTTGGTAGGATGTTCATGGCCGCTTACAACGTTTCTCAGGGACTGAGTGAGTCTAAAAAGCGCCGGGCTACTTGCGCTGGATCTTCACCATTCACAGCCACATCGCCATTGAGTCTCTGCAAGGTCTGCAGGTTCAGGGCAGCAAACACGGGCTTCAGTAGCTCATCAATCTGGGGATAGGCCTCCAGAGTGCTTTCACGGATAACCGGTGCTGGTTGGTAAACTGGCTGAACTCCGCGGGTATCCTCTAGTACAATCAAGTCCAGTGCCTGTAAGCCCCCGTCGGTACCGTAGGTCATGGCAGCATTGACACCGCTGGTTTGCAGAGCTGCAGCGCGCAGTGTTGCAGCCGTGTTACCGCCGGAAAGAATCAGCAACTGTTCAGATTCCAGAGTAAAGCCGTAAGCATCCTGAAATGCAGGAAGGGCACTGGGAGAGTCTACAAACTCAGCACTGGCAGCAAATTTGAACGCACCGCCGTTATTCAGGTAGTCAGCCAGATCATCCAGAGTGTTCAGGCTTTCATTTCGTGACAGATCCCCCCGGACGCTCATGGCCCAGGTATTGTTTGCATCTGCTGGCTGCAGCCATACCAGCTTGTTTTGCTCATAATCCAGCTCTTTAACCAGTTCATATGCCGCTTGCGCATCTTTCCATACCGGGCTGTCTGCACGATCGAAGAAAAATGCGCCATTACCGGTATATTCCGGATAGATGTCTATTTCCCCGCTGATTAGTGCATTACGTACAATGCTGGTACCACCCAGTTGAATCCGATTAGTGACGGGAATCCCGGCATCATCGAGAACCTGGTAAATCAAGTGACCCAACACTGAGCCTTCTGTATCAATTTTGGAGGAAACGACAACAGTCTGCTGTGCCAATGCGGAGGTTGATAGCGCCACTGCGCTGGTTAGGAGAAGGGTGCGAAAAAGTCCGGATGCATACATAACCAAATCCTGCTTTTGAGTCACTCTGTCAGGCACCCGCAGGATGCCTGACCTGAGTTGTTACTTCAACAGTAACCCGTCTGCACGGAACATTGATTTAATTCCCCGCAGTGCCTGACGTATACGGTCCTGATTCTCAATCAGAGCAAAACGTACATGGTCATCACCATAATCACCAAAGCCTATGCCGGGCGATACCGACACCTTGGCGTCTGCAAGCATTTTTTTGGCAAACTCAAGTGAGCCCAGATGCGCATAAGCCTCAGGAATCTTGGCCCAGACATACATGGAGGCCTTTGGCTTTTCAACCATCCAGCCGATTTCATGTAGCCCTTTGACCAGTACATCCCGTCGCTTCTGGTAACTTTCAGCTATTTCGTGCACGCATTCCTGATCACCTTCCAGTGCAGCAATCGCGGCGACCTGCAGCGGAGTAAAAGTTCCATAATCATGATAGCTCTTGATGCGCGACAGGGCATTGACCAGTTCAGGATTTCCGACCATAAAACCGATGCGCCAACCGGCCATGTTGTAGCTTTTTGAGAGGGTAAAAAATTCAACAGCGACCTCTTTGGCGCCGGGGACCTGCATGATAGACGGTGCTTTCCAGCCATCAAATACGATGTCGGCGTATGCCAGGTCATGAACGACCAGGACGCCATGCTCCTTGGCCAGTCCGATAACACGCTCAAAGAAGTCGATTTCGACACACTGTGCGGTAGGGTTGGATGGAAACCCTAGAATCATCATTTTCGGTTTGGGAATGCTTTCCTTAATGGCGCGCTCCAGTTCAGCAAAGAAGTCCACACCCGGAATCAGTGGCACTGAACGCACCTGCGCACCGGCAATCACGGCGCCGTATATATGAATAGGGTAGCTGGGGTTGGGAACCAGTACGCCATCGCCGCGATCCAGTGTCGCCAGCATTAAATGCGCCAGTCCCTCTTTAGAGCCAATGGTGACAATCGCTTCTGTTTCCGGATCAATTTCGACATCGAAGCGATCCCGGTACCAGTGGCTGATTGCCCGACGTAAACGGGGGATGCCGCGGGATGTGGAATATCCGTGCGTATCCGGACGCTGGGCAACGGTACAGAGTTTTTCCACGATGTGGGGTGGGGTAGCTCCATCGGGGTTACCCATGCTGAGATCGATGATGTCCTCGCCACGGCGGCGGGCAGCCATTTTCAGTTCAGCCGTAATATTGAATACGTATGGAGGCAGGCGTTCGATGCGCTCGAAACGAAGCGGTGTTTTATCCGTCATGATGTATTCTCACGTAAGCGCCCGGAACCGTCCGAGCGACGCTGGTCACAGTGTGCGACCGCAAAACAGATTAACAGAAATCAGGGTAATCGCCAGAGGGCAATGCATAAAAATATGTTCATCGATTAAAAACCTTAATCGTCATGCTGATTTATAACAATTTTATTAAATATTTAACTCTTGCTATGCTCCGTTTTTATATCCTCGTGCGTACACAGCGATATCACAGGCCGGAGACAGAACATGCCATTGAGCAATGCCATTATTAAAATCACCAATCTGCGATTGCGCACCTATATTGGCTTTAATCCCGAAGAGCGTGAGAAAAAGCAGGATGTGGTGATCAATGCTGAAATTCACTATCCCATTAACCGGGGTTGCCTGTCTGATCAGGTGGATGCAGCATTGGATTACAAGGCAATAACCAAGCAGATTATTGCTCATGTTGAAGATGGGCAGTTTTTGCTGCTGGAAAAACTGGTATCTGATGTGCTGAATATCTGCACTCAGGCCGATGTGGTCACCCATGCCCAGGTCAGAATCGACAAGCCACATGCTCTCAGGTTTGCCGACTCTGTGTCCCTGACGCTTCACTATGATAAACGCTGATTTTGAGCGCACAGGAGTATAGCGAAAATGATCTCAGCTGAAGCTGCGCGTGTAAAACAGGTGCTGATTGAGCGTGGACTGGAAACGCCACTGATCGAACATCACCTGTCTGCTGATAAAAAATACCAGAAAATCAAGCAGGCGATGACCGAGGTGGTTGAAACCCTGGGACTGGATCTGACAGATGACAGCCTGGCGGAAACACCGCACCGTATTGCTAAAATGTATGTGTATGAGATTTTTTCCGGTCTTGATTACGCCAACTTTCCTGCCATGTCTCTAATCGAGAATAAAATGCAGGTTGATGAAATGGTCAAGGTATCGGATATCGATCTCACCAGCACCTGTGAACATCACTTCATTACCATTGATGGCTCGGCCAAGGTGGCCTATATACCGGGCCAGAAAATCATAGGCCTGTCTAAAATCAATCGGTTGGTAAGGTTTTTTGCACAAAGACCTCAGGTTCAGGAGCGCCTGACCCAGCAGGTATTGATTGCATTGCAAACGCTGCTGGAAACAGAAAATGTTGCGGTTTCGATTGAAGCGACTCACTATTGTGTTAAATCCCGGGGTGTTATGGATGTTAATTCGCGCACCTCGACAACAGCGCTCGGTGGCGTATTTAAAAGCAACATTCATACTCGGGCCGAATTTTTGAAATAAAGGATGTAACCCCTTGAAAGGCACGCTATTGATCACGGGTGTAGGGCAGCGTATCGGCTGGCACCTGGCCGGGCACCTGCAAGCGCAGGGCTATCAGATTATTGGTACCTATCGAACGCGAAGAGACTCACTCAAGCGGCTTGAAGATCAAGGGGTTATATTAATACGTTGTGACTTTAATCAAGCCGAACAGGTTGATGCACTGATTGCTGATGTTCAGCAACGTGCGCCGATGCTGCGAGGCATTATTCATAATGCATCTGACTGGCTTCCTGATGGTTCAGCAGACCAGGCTGTCAGCAGGCTCCACGCCATGATGCAGGTGCATGTGGCTGTGCCATACCAATTGAATCTGGCGTTTGAAGAACAGCTGCTGGCATCTGATACAACAGCCGACATTATCCATATTACTGACTATGTTGCTGAAAAGGGCAGTCGCAAGCATATTGCGTATGCCGCCAGCAAAGCGGCGTTGGCGAATATGACACTGTCCTTTGCACAGCGCCTGGCACCCAGGGTCAAGGTCAACAGCATTGCGCCGGCATTGATTCTGTTTAATGACCAGGACACTGAAGAATATAAAGTAAAAGCGCGCGCCAAGTCGTTGATGAATAAAGAGGCTGGTGTGGCTGAGATGCTCCAGTCTGTCGAGTATATATTAAACAGCGGCTATATTACCGGGCGCACTCTGGCCGTTGATGGCGGTCGTCATCTGGTCTGATTTCATGCTGCGGGCACTAGTCGAGCGCCTCGCAGACCTGATCCAGAGTCTCTCGAATCGGCGCATTCAGCTGAAGTTGTGACAAGCCATCGGCGCGCGTTCTTCCCAGGGTGAGCGTGGCAATCGGAATTCCCCATTCTGCTGCGCGCTTGCAGAAACGAAATCCTGAGTAGACCATTAAAGAAGAGCCGATGACGAGCAATGCGTCGCTGGCCTGCAGCGCGGCGAGGCTGGTTTCTACGCGTTGCTTGGGTACGTTGTCACCAAAGAAGACCACATCAGGTTTCAGAATGCCGTTACAGCAAGGGCAGTGTGGTACCTGAAAAGCTGAAAAATCCATTTCCAGCTGCGCATCACCATCCGGCGCCGCGGCAGCCTTGATATGCGCAAATTCCGGATTCATGTGTGCAGCGCGTTGCTGCACAATGTCGCGATCAACCCGGTAATCGCAATTCATGCATACGACCTGATCAGAGCGCCCATGCAGATCAGTCACTTGATCCGAGCCTGCTTTCTGGTGCAGTCGGTCAACGTTTTGTGTCACCACCTGCTGCACATAGCCTTTTCGCTCCAGGTCGGCCATGTAAAAGTGCGCCGGATTGGGTTGGGCATCCCGAATGACCGGCCAGCCGGGCAGGCTGCGAGCCCAGTAGCGTTGCCGTACCTCTGCCTGGGTCATAAATGCCTGATGCTGTACAGGCTGTTTCTGCTTCCATTCGCCGCGGGCATCACGGTAATCGGGGATGCCCGAGTCCGTACTGATGCCGGCCCCGGTCAAAACCAGCAGCCGGGGATGCTGGCGAATGAAGTCCAGTAACAGTTCTGAAGCCCCGGCAGTCAGTGCCGGGGCTGATATTGTATTACTCACCGAAGTGGGTAGCGTTCTCATAATAGGCATGGGGTTCAAGCGCCGTAAAAATAATCTCAACGGGGTCGTAGCCAGCCATATTCAGATGTTTGGCAATGACTGCCGCGCTCTGATCTCTGACGGACTGGCCGCGTTCAAACCAGCGTACATCGACAAAAGGGAAGGGTGTGACCACTTCACCTGACAGAATTTGTGTCGACTGTATCACTTCGAGTAGAAAGTTGTCGGGTGTGGTATCCATCGCCTGACAAAGATCATCGACAAGCTGGGTTGAACAGTGTTGAATTGCGTGTGCATCGATGCCGTGAAACTGAAGTTGAGGCATGAAAAATTTCCCTTGAAGATTGAATGATTAAGCTCAGAGTCATTTTACCCGGAATAGAGTTGCACTATGTTAAATATCAATACATCTACGATCAAACGCTCTGGTTTGGTTCTCTTGCTGGTTGGCCTGGCCGGTTGTGCCAATCATTACCCGCTGGGAATTCCTGAGGAGCAGTGGTTGCTGATGTCTTCCGAGCAGCAACTGGAGGCACGCAGTCAGCAAGCGGCGCTGGATCAGGCTGCCCAGGCACGTCGGGAAGCGGAAGCGCGGGCGAGAGAAGCAGAAGCCCGGCGGCAGACGGCCGAGCTTGAGCAGCGCAGGCAGGGCGCTGCCTATGGCGAGCGTGTGCAGTGTATTCTCGAACCGGTTGAAGTGTATCTGAGAGGGCGCTGGGAGCCAGCGCGTCCCGTGGCAATGGATCTGGTGCAGGGCTTTCCCATTGAGCTGACGGCAACCGATACGAGAGGCCGGTATGGACAGCGTCTGGCGGCCGGGTTTGATGGTCAGGTTGTCAGAATCTGTTCATCAATACAGGCGCTGCAGCGTCCGTATGGGGAGTCTTGTGTCGATCTGGTAGCTACGCGGCAGCAGTTACAGCGCGGTATCAGTCGTTCATTGGAGCAGGAGCGCTTATTGAAAGGGACACTCTATTGTGACCTGGTGCTTCAGGCGCTACCGGGGCAGCGCCTGAAGTCACGTTGACTCAGACAGGTTCTGCCCAGAGATCATACTCATCGGCATCCACCACGCGAGCCCGGATAATCATACCAGGCTGCAGGTGAGTGGCGTTGTCCAGAAAGACTTGTCCGTCAATTTCGGGGGCGTCAGCCTTACTGCGACCTACGGCGCCTTCTTCAACCACTTCATCGATAATGACATCTATCTCGGTGCCGATGCGCTGTTGCAGTCTGACTGCGCTGATGCGTGCCTGTACAGCCATAAAGCGTTCCCAGCGATCCTGTTTGATCTCATCCGGGATAGCCTCGGCCAGATCATTGGCGGTTGCGCCCTCGACAGGTGAGTATTGGAAACACCCCACACGATCCAACTGAGCTTCTTCGAGGAAGTCCAGCAGTTCCTGAAAGTCTTCTTCCGTTTCGCCAGGGAAGCCAACAATGAATGTACTGCGAATAACCAGTTCTGGGCAGATGGCACGCCAGGCGCGAATACGTTCCAGTGTATTCTCAGCATGAGCAGGGCGCTTCATCATGCTGAGAACGCGGGGGCTGGCATGCTGAAAAGGAATGTCCAGATAGGGCAGGATCTTGCCTTCTGCCATTAACGGGATCACTTTGTCGACCGAGGGGTAAGGGTATACATAGTGCAGTCTTACCCAGACGCCGAGATCACCAAGTGCCTGGCACAGCTCAAGCAAGCGTGTTTTCACTGGGCGTCCGTTCCAGATGCTTAAAGGATACTTGAGGTCAACCCCGTAAGCGCTTGTATCCTGCGAGACAATAAGCAGTTCCTTGACGCCGGCTTTAACCAGTCCTTCAGCTTCGCGCATTACATCATCGGCTTTACGGGACACCAGGTCGCCACGCAGTGACGGAATGATGCAGAAAGTGCAGCGGTGATTGCAGCCCTCGCTTATTTTCACGTAGGCATAGTGTCTGGGCGTCAGTTTGATGCCCTGAGGGGGAACCAGGCTGATAAAGGGGTCGTGTTCCGGCTGATGAGGCGCATGTTCATGAACAGCATTAACAACCGATTCGTAAGCCTGTGGGCCTGTTACGGTAAGAACCTGAGGATGCAGATTGCGGATTTCATCCTCGTTCACACCGAGGCAGCCTGTCACGATAACGCGGCCATTTTCTTTAATAGCCTCGCCGATGGCGTCCAGTGATTCTGCTTTGGCGCTGTCAATAAAACCACAGGTATTCACTACGACAACATCAGCATTGTCATAGGACGGGGAGATTTCATAACCCTCTGTGCGCAGTTGCGTGAGAATGCGTTCAGAGTCTACCAGAGCCTTGGGACAGCCCAGGCTGACAAAGCCTACCTTGGGTGCGTTCATGTAATCGAAAAACCTCAGAAAAAATCAAAGCGCGATTTTAGCGAAAAGCCGCTTAAGAGGCGAGAAAAGTCGGTTGCGGTCAGCGATAGCCATGATATTATTGTTTGCGATACATATCATTCAATACGTATTGTGTACTATAAATATGGGTAGAAACAGTAATACACATCAGGCTGTCTTTAAAGCCGCTGACGCGCTGCTTGAGCAAGGCGTGCGTCCAACTCAGCAGAATGTTCGTGACATGATCGGTAGTGGCAGCATTACCACGATCAACCGGGCGCTGGGTGACTGGTGGTCAACTCTGAGTGAACGACTTAATCGACGCCAGGAGCATCCGGATTTGCCTGAGCCGGTTCTCAGGCTGGCTAATCAGACCTGGGATCGGGCGCTGGCGTATGCTGATAATCGTTTTCAGGAGCAGAGTCGCGTCTATACGGAGCGTATAACGGCCCTGGAGGCTGCGCTGGGTAAGGCTGAACAGGCTGGCGGTCAGGCGTTGATTGAGCTGCAGCGGGACTATCAGGCGCTGCTGCAGCGTCATGCCGGGCTGCTGGAGGAGGTGCGACAGCAGAATCTGGCTCAGCAGCAACTGGAAGAAAGGCTGTTCCGCACCCAGGGGCGGCTTGAGTCGGCCGAGCGTGAATTGCAGCAAGCGCGCCAGCTGGATGGTGGAAACCTGCAGCAAAGTGATGAAGTTATTGAATATCGTGTTAAAATCCGCATTCAGGAAGAAGAGATTGCTCGACTCAAAAAGCAAAATGCAGATCTGCAGTCTGATAATGCAGGGCTCAGGCGCAAGCTGGCAGAAGCGGAAGCGTCATCACTGGAGCAGCGTCATCAGCTGGAGTTGATCAAAGCCCGTTATTCATCATAACTTTTCAACATTATCATGGTATTGGTCGGCTGAAAGCATGGAACAGTTCATACCGGAAGGTAGCTCGGTGCAGACTATTCGCGAACTCATTCGGGGTGCTACTCCGGGCGAAGTGTTTTGCTGCCGTGATCCAGCGCTGTTTGAGACCACCAAGGTTGCACTGGTAGCTGAAAAGGTTGCTGACATTACGGTGCAGTTGATTGATGAGGGTGATTACATTGTGCGCCAGGTGAGTTCCCGGCGTCGCGCTGATCAGAAAAAGAGCGAGCAACTAAATGATCGTCAACTTGCGGTTGTGCGAGCACTTGAAAAAGTTTTGCAGCATTGTCGCAAGGAGGGCGTACAACTGATAGGATTCAGTGATGAGCTGGTTGCACAGCCGGCCCATCTCGATCCGGCGGAGGGAATATCGCCTTTTGCGCTTGATCTGGACACGAGTGATGTGTACCGGGGCGCAGATAGCTTGAAAAAAGGCGTGTAAATATGACAATCCGTATACTACTGGTCGATGATCACTCGATTATTCGTGCCGGTTACCAGCAGATTCTGGAGAAACATCCGGAAATTTCAGTGGTTGCAGAAGCTGAGACCGGCCAGTGCGCGGTCAACGCCTGCATAAAGTATCGTCCGGATGTCGTTGTTTTAGATCTATCAATTCCTTTTAAAGTTGCTTCTGAAGAAGTCTCTTCCGCGTGTGGCCTGGAAACGATCCGGCGCATCATGGCGCTCGGGCTGCATACCCGACTTCTGGTGCTGACAGCCATGTGCAATGAGCCCTATCCGTCTCAGGCTGTTACAGCGGGTGCTACGGGATATCTGACCAAGCACTGTGCACCGGATGAGTTGATCAGTGCGGTGCAGGCTGTTTCCAAGGGGCAGTCTTATTTTTCAGCAGCAGTGCTTAACGAAATGAACGTTGGCACCGAGGCTCAGTCGCCTTTGGCCGGGCTAAGCAAACGAGAGCTTGAGGTGTTCAGCATGCTTGCAGAAAGCTTTCCGGTCGCCCAGATTGCTGAATCGCTTTGCTTGAGTCCCAAGACCGTTCATGCACATCGTGCCAACATTCTGCGCAAGCTCAAACTGAAAAATAATGCCGAGCTGGTTAAGCTGGCTGTTCGTTCGGGCTATACGGCCAATTAATACACCTCACGCTGCGCATGACTGTGAGTTTGTCATGCAATCCTGTTAATCTATCTGTTTGTTTTTTATTAAAACCTGCAGATTGTATGGGATAGCTCATGTCACACTTTGAAATGATCATTTTTGATCTGGATGGCACCTTGCTGGATACAGTGGAAGAGGTGGCATCAGCGATGAATGATGCGCTGCTGGAAAGTGATTTGCCCGGCATTACGCTGGATCAGGCACGAAGCTGGGTCGGGAAGGGCGCTGCTCATTTTTTGACCCAGGTGCTGGAGCATCACCAGTTACAGCATGCGGTTGATTTCGATGCGTTACTGAATCTGTTTTATCATCATTATGAACTGCGCTCGGGTACGTTGAGCCAGCTCTATCCTCATGTGCGAGAGTCTCTTGAAACGCTAAGAAAATCAAAGCGTAAGCTTTGTGTTGTCAGCAACAAGTTCAAGCGTGGAACCGACAAGGTGTTGCGTGCACATCGTCTGGATCATCTGTTTGATGATGTGTTTGGCGGTGACTCATTTGAGCAGAAAAAACCTGATCCTGTCGCGGTGCATTTCCTGATGCAAAAGCATGGCGTGTCGCCTGAGCAGGTATTGTTTATTGGTGACTCTTCCACAGATGTGGCGACGGCACGTAATGCGGGTGTTGAGGTGTGGGTCGTTCCTTATGGCTATAATCATGGTGAGGCAGTTGAAAAATCGATGCCTGACAGCATCATAGACGACTTTTCTGTGATGCTGCATCGGTTATCCTGCGCATAAATTAACAGCCACGGAGGCCGTATATGATCACAATAGCAATTAATGGTTTTGGCCGAATTGGGCGCATGGTGATGCGTGCCGCCTATGCAAATTTTGCAGATCAGGTTCAGGTGGTGGCAATCAATGATTTGCTGGAGCCTGAATACTTGGCTTATTTGCTTAAATATGACAGTGTGCATCGGCGTTTTGGCGAAACCCTGCGTGTTGAAAATCAGCAGCTTTGGATCAATGATCGTCCGATTCGTTTGAGTGCATCGGCTGACCCTGCACAGCTGGACTGGCAGGGCGTCGATGTGGTGATTGAATCCACCGGGCGCTTTTTGACGGCCGAGGCGGCTCAGGCGCACCTGGTGGCAGGTGCTCAGCAGGTGATCATGTCTGCACCCAGTCAGGATGATACGCCGATGTTTGTGTATGGCGTCAATCATCAGCGCTATGCAGGTCAGCGAATTATCTCTAACGCATCCTGTACAACTAACTGCCTGGCTCCGTTGGCCAAGGTTGTGCATGATGCGGTGGGTATTCGTCGTGGATTGATGACAACGGTTCATGCGGTGACAGCAACACAAAAGACGGTCGATAGTCCTTCCAGTAAAGACTGGCGAGGTGGGCGCGGCATATTGGATAACATCATTCCATCTTCAACCGGTGCTGCAAAAGCAGTCGGCAAAGTGATTCCGGAGCTGAATGGAAAGCTGACGGGTATGGCGTTTCGTGTGCCGACATCCAATGTGTCAGTTGTCGATTTGACAGTCGAATTGTTGCGTGACGTGGCATATGAAGAGCTGTGTCAGCATATTCGTCATGCCAGTGAAACGTCGTTTAAAGGCGTGCTGGGTTACACAGAAGACAAGGTAGTCTCCACAGACTTTATTGGTGAGGCCTGTACCAGTGTTTTTGATGCGGACGCCAGTATTGCGCTGGACAAGCAGTTCATGAAACTGGTGGCCTGGTACGATAACGAATGGGGCTATGCCAACAAGCTGCTGGAGATGGCAAAGGTTGTTCGAGAGCGTGCAAGCTAAGCGTGAGTGTCAGATAAAAAGCCGGCGAGAGCCGGTTTTTTTTGTGCAATTTGTAATGATGTAAGTGGGCTTTAACTAATTATGTGAGCCTTGTTATTTCTACATATAGAACTTCGTATAATGTATATTATGTTAAATAGAATGTTTTATTGTATATCGTTGCTGCTGTGTTGACCTGTCTACTGCTTCATAGCTTATATTGAGAAAATCTTGATTGGAGATTCGACCGTGTCTTACTTCATTTCTGAGCTGGCTGATCTTGTTGGGTTGTCACGCAGCACCCTGCTGTACTACGAAAAGAAGAGTTTGATTAAGGGGAAGCGGCAAGCAAATGGCTACAGGGTTTACTGTGACTATGACCTGCAAAAGCTACGCCTGTTAAAACAGCTACAAGCTGGTGGCCTTACCCTGCATGAGTGCTGTTTGTGTCTGGAGTCAAAAATCGATTCTGATTTGCTTGCAAGGCGGCTTGAGCAACTTGAGGTAGAAATATCTGAAATGCAGAAAGCGCGTGAGCTGCTACTGGCACTGACTGGAAAGACTTCAATGCGTGAGTGGCTGCTGATTAATCAGAAAATTGCACCTGCTGCGTTTGATGATTGGCTTCAGAAGCAGGGATTCGATGAAAGAAACATTATTTACTTAAAGTGGTTATCAAAAGACATGAGTGGACATGAGCAATATATGGCTGATTTTATGAAAGTATTCCAGTCATTGGATCGCTGGGGACCTGGAAGCCCTGAAGATAGCCTGAAGGCATTATCATTTTTACCCGAACATCCGCATAAAATATTGGAGATTGGTTGCGGAAAGGGAGTCGCCACTGCCCTTCTCGCCAAGCATACTGACGCTGAAATAATTGCCGTCGACAATGAAATGAAGGCACTTAAACAGTTGGATAAAAAGCTGGTGGATGAAGGGATTAAGGGTCGCGTTTCAACAGTCTGCGCCAGTATGACTGACCTCACCTTCCCGCCCAGTAGATTTGATCTGATCTGGGCGGAGGGTGCGGCTTACATTATGGGAGTAGAAAAGGCTCTTATGCAATGGAAGCCGATCTTAAAGCAAGGTGGCTATCTTGTTTTTAGTGATCTGGTTTGGCTGACAGATTCACCTGGTTCGGAGGCCGTTGATTTTTGGCTTCAGGAGTATCCTGATATACAGTCGGTTAGTAGACGTATTAAGCAAATCGAAAATGCAGGATATGAAGTCTTAAGTCATTTTACCCTCAGTAATCAAGCCTGGTCTGAATACTATTCTCCCCTTAAGCAACAGGTACTTGCGTTAAAACAAGACAGGCCAGATTCAATAGCGTTAAGCGATTTACTTAACGAGGTTTCTGTTTATGAAAAGCACCTGGGTGAATTTGGATATGAGATGTTTATTCTGAAAAGCCATTAATAATCAATTGATATGAAAAGAATAAAAGCGCGCAACCTCTCAGGTTACGCGCCCTGCTCTTTGCTAGAATGAACCGAACAGACTGCCCAGTGCCACCAGCAGCACCAGTGAGACGATTGGAAAAAGAACGGCTACCATAAAGATATCCTTGTAGGCTTCACGGTGCGTTAAGCCGCAGATCGCCAACAAGGTCACGACGGCTCCGTTGTGTGGCAGGCTATCCAGTCCGCCCGTGGCAACTGTGGTGACACGATGCAGCAAGTCTGGTGAAATGCCGAGCTGATTCGCCAGTAACAGATAATCAGCCCCAAGTGTTTGCAAGGCGATACTCATACCACCCGAAGCTGACCCGGTTACCCCGGCGAGGATGTTCACTGAGAGCGCCAGAGATACCAGTGGATTGCCACCACCAACACTTTCAACAGCTGATTTGATCAAGTCAAAGGCCGGTAATGCCGCAATAACAGCACCAAATCCAACCAGGCTTGCTGTATTGAATATGGGTAATACAGAGGCATTCGCCCCATCATCAAGGCTCTGACGCAAGGTGATCAGGCGCTGCCAGTTGGTAGCGATCAGCAAGATGATGGCCAGTGTCAGCGAGACGATGATAGACCAGACACCGATCACAGAATCAAGTGATGTATTACCGTAGAGTGCGGTTGTCAGATAATCTGTCTCAAGGCGCGGTAACAGCTGCGCGCTCAAGATGTAGTTCATGACGATTACCAGTACGACGGGCGCGATGGCCAGTGCAAAGGGCGGCAGTTGATCACTCTGCTGTTCCGGTTCAATCAGCGTCACATCAAACCCTTCACCAGAGCAGTGCTCACGCTGTTTTTTGTCAAACGCTACGGGCTGATCCTGGTGGTTCCCATATCCCTCTCCTGCTGCTCTGGCAAGACGTGCCTGGCGCGTTAGCCATGCCTGCCCCATGCCGAACATGACCACCGCAGTGATGATACCCAGCAGCGGCGCAGCAAAGGGCGTGGTGCCAAAATGTGGCATGGGAATGGCATTCTGGATTGCCGGTGTACCCGGTAAGGCCGTCATGGTAAAGGTAAAGGCACCCAGGGCAATGGTTGCCGGGATCAGGCGCTTGGGAATGTCTGCTTGCCGGAACAGCGCCGCAGCGATCGGATAGACCGCAAACGCGACCACAAACAGCGAGACACCGCCATAAGTCAGCACTGCGCAGGCCAATACGACCGCCAGGATGGCACGCTCAGAACCCAGTTTTCCAACAATGGTCTGGCTGATCGATTCTGCGGCTCGACTGTCATCCATCAGTTTGCCGAAAAAACTGGGTAATAAAACCGCCTGCAGAGCCCATGAAAACCTGGGTATAGCTGGCCAATAAAGGCGTGCCTGCTGCAAACAGTGCTGCAACCAGGGCCATGACTGGCCCCAGTAGTAATACACTGACACCGCGATAGGCTAAAAATATCAGCAACCCCAATGCCAGGGTAACGCCTGCTAATCCAATCATGCTTTACACTCCCTGTTAACGGATTTAACCGATCCTTCCAGTAGCCAGTCCGGATCGAAGGTACTTTTTTCGCCGATAGCGGCCTTGTTTTCGGCAAGCCACTGATCGGTTCTGGTGCGCCCCAGATCGCGCAAGTAGCAGAGGTATTCCCATTCTGCGTTCAGCTTGCTTGAGGCTTCCAGCGGCCAGAGATCGTCTTCGCCATGAATACAGTGGAGTCGCATATCCCGGTACTGTTCGTGCTCCAGCCCTTCAGAATGAATCAGATCCTTCAGTAGACCTATGCTGCGTAATTCTTTGATTAAGCTGGCATTGAAGGTGATTTCATTCAGCCGGTTGATGATGTCGCGAGCACTGGTCGGGATTTCTTTTCGATAGAAGGGATTGATCTGCACCAGAATCAGATCGCGTGCATCACAGTCGTCCACCAGGGGGTAAAGCGCCGGGTTACCGGCATAACCTCCATCCCAGTAAGCTTCGCCGTCAATTTCGACTGCCTGGAACATGAAAGGGAGTGCTGCAGAGGCCAGCATGGCATCAGCTGAGATTTCAGGCTGAGTGAAAATCTTGGGTCGACCTGAGCGGACATTGGTCGCTGTGACAAAGAGCTTCATGGCTTTGCAGCGATTCACTCGATCAAAATCAACCTGCGCATCAATCACCTCTCTTAATGGGTTGATATTCATCGGGTTGAGTTCATAGGGTGATAACACGCGCGACAAATGATCAAAAAAGAGGTAGCTGGGGGAGTTATCCAGACTCCAATCGCCATTGATGCGCGACCAGATATCACGCTGGAAAGGACTTGTTTTGGCGCTGTCACTGACACGTTTCCAAAACTGCTCCAGTGCAGCCTGGGCACCCTTCCGACCACCCTTTTCATAACCATCCGCCAATACCACGGCATTCATCGCACCGGCACTGGTTCCGCTGATCCCTTCAATTTTCAGATCGTCCTCATCCAGCAAGCGATCCAGTACACCCCAGGTTAATGCGCCATGAGACCCTCCACCCTGTAGCGCCAATTCAATTGTTTTCTGCTTCGTTTCCATCATCTACCTCGATTTATCCATAAAAAAGACCCCATGCTGCATTGCAGCAATGGCACTATATTAACGTGAAATAATGTGAGACAAAAGAATTGAGTATCCTTACCGGACCAATTCTCCTGTATACTGCTGGCCTTTTCGTACACACTTATTCTGATAGGTTCTCCATTTTGATCTCGACCGCAAATCTCACCATGCAGTTTGGTGCAGCCCCACTGTTCGAAAACGTGTCTGTTAAATTTGGCCATGGCAATCGCTATGGTTTGATTGGCGCTAATGGCTGCGGCAAATCGACCTTGATGAAAATTCTGGGAGGCGATCTGGAGCCCACCAGTGGCCAGGTGATGCTGGATGCACACACCCGTCTGGGTAAGCTTCGGCAGGATCAGTTTGCTTATGAAGACTGCACGGTAATCGATACGGTGATCATGGGGCATGAAGCGCTGTGGAAAGTCAAAGCAGAGCGTGATCGTATCTATGGCTTAAGCGAGATGACTGAGGCTGACGGCATGGCTGTGGCTGAGCTGGAAGTTGAGTTTGCCGAGATGGATGGTTATACCGCTGAGTCACGTGCTGGAGAGCTGCTGTTAGGTCTGGATATTCCTATTGAGCAGCATTTTGGCCCGATGAGCGCCCTCGCCCCTGGCTGGAAGCTGCGAGTATTGCTGGCTCAGGCACTGTTTTCTGATCCGGATGTGTTACTGCTGGATGAGCCAACCAACCACCTGGATATCAATACGATTCGCTGGTTGGAAAGCATTCTGGTTGCGCGTAACAGTACGATGGTGATTATTTCCCATGACCGCCATTTCCTGAATCAGGTTTGTACCCATATGGCCGATCTGGATTATGGCGAAGTGCGTCTGTTTCCAGGCAATTATGATGAGTATATGACCGCGGCCACTCAGGCGCGTGAGCGGCTGCTGAATGATAACGCCAAGAAAAAAGCCCAGATCGCTGAATTGCAAACCTTTGTCAGTCGTTTTTCTGCCAACGCATCCAAAGCCAAGCAGGCCACATCGCGCGCACGTCAGATCGATAAAATCCAGCTCGAAGAAGTTAAACCTTCCAGCCGGGTCAGCCCTTTTATTCGCTTTGAACAGCAGAAAAAGCTGCATCGCCAGGCTGTGACGCTGCTCGATCTGACAAAAGGTTTCGATGGTAATGTGTTGTTTAACAAGCTCAATATTAAGATTGAAGCGGGTGAGCGTGTGGCGATTATCGGCCCGAACGGCATAGGCAAAACCACACTGCTGCAATGCATGGCTGGCAAGCTGCAGCCGGATGCTGGTGAAGTGAAATGGACGGACAGTGCCGAGGTAGGCTACTTTGCCCAGGATCATTCTGAAGACTTTGCCTCTCCGGCATCGCTGTTCGAGTGGATGGCACAATGGACTCAGTCAGGCGAACAGGCTATTCGTGGCGCACTGGGTCGTATGCTGTTTTCGGGTGACGAAATTCATAAGTCAGTTAAAGTGATTTCCGGGGGTGAACAAGGCCGTATGCTGTTCGGCAAGTTAAGCCTGATCAAGCCCAATGTCATGCTGATGGATGAGCCAACCAACCACCTGGATATGGAGTCTATCGAAGCACTTAACCTGGCGCTGGAGAATTACCCCGGTACATTGATTTTTGTCAGTCATGACCGTGAGTTTGTCTCCTCCCTGGCCACGCGTGTGATTGAGCTGAGTGCCCAGGGCGTGACTGACTTCAGTGGTGGTTATGAAGACTATCTGCGCAGCCAGGGCATTTTTAACTAATCAGGTTATATCCTGAAGCTGCCCATGAGCTGTTTCAACTCGGCAGACAGCTCAACCATCTCCTGACTGGCTTCAACAACCCGATTAGCCCGGCTGGCGGTCTGCTCACCCAGATCGTTGATTGCCATCAGGTTCTGATCAATAGTGCCAGCCACCTGGCTTTGCTCGGAGACTGAGCTGGCAATCTGCTCATTCATGTCCACAATGGTATGCACGGAGCGGGTAATGCTTTGCAGCGCATGGCTGACTTCTGAAGACTGCTCCACTGTCTGCCGTGCCTGCTGCTGACTACGCTGCATCGAGTTGACGGCGTGATCAACGCTGCTACGCAGCCTGCCCACCTGTGCTTCAATATCCTCAACGGATTGATGTGTGCGTTGTGCCAGGGTTCTCACCTCATCGGCAACGACTGCAAAACCACGTCCCTGATCCCCTGCCCGTGCTGCTTCAATGGCGGCATTGAGTGCCAGCAGGTTGGTTTGCTCAGCGACATGTTTGATCACTTCCAGGACACTGACAATCTGATGGCTGTCAGCCGCAAACCGGTTGATGACCTCAACCGACTGTTCTATTTCCGTGGCCAGTGCTTGAATATGCTGCAGTATATGGGACACCTGTTGATCACCTGTGCGTGACTGCTCATCGGCCTCTACTGTGGCTTGCAGAGCCTCGCGCCCATAACGGGAAACTTCTTCAACCGAGCGGGTCATCTGGTTCATGGCAACCACAACCTGCTCGGTTTCCTGGCGCTGCTCTGTAATTGATTGTCGGCTTTCACTGGAAATACTCGCGACATCCCCCGCCTTTTGATGTACGGCGTTGGCTGTCAGGTGTACCTGTCTGACCAGTTGGTGAACACGCTCCGCCATGCGGTTAAACTCAGTCATCAAGGCGGCCATTTCATCCTGGGTACGACTTTCGATGCGCGTCGTCATATCACCGGCGGCGAGCTGCTGGCTGGCTTGCCAGACCTGTCGAATAGCCTGCTTAACAGACTGATAAAAGCCAAAGTAGAGATAGCAGATCAATAACAGCACGCTGACAAGTGCTGCGATCAACAGACGCAAGCGCCAGTGACTCTGTGCCAAACGTTCCGCCAGCAGCGCATCCATTTTATTCAGTAACGCATCATTTAAATGGTGTAATGCATTGATTTCATTGTCTGATCTATTCAGGTAATCAATCCAGTCCATCTCCATTGAAAAGGCTGACATCACCTCCTCGTCCAGTAAATCTCTGAGGCTCGACAAAGTGGTAGCCGCGTGTGACAGATGGCTTAAATCTGATGTCAGGCTGCTCAGGGCTGGCTGCAGATCCTGTTCAGCCCTGCTCATCTGGTCATAGAGAATATTTAAACGGTCACTCAGGCTCGATTCCAGAAAGTCACTCTGCAAGGCGTAGATGCCAAAACTGCGTGCCTGCCCCAGCAGTTCAAGTGCTGGTGGGATCTCACGCAGTAGCAATTCACTCATATTGAGAAGCTGGTCATTGGTATCCTGACTCAGTCCACTGGCCTGTGCCAGGGTGCGCTGCAGGCGATAGGCATCGCCGACATGAGTGTGATAAACATTGAATTGGGCTTCAACGGCTCCTTGATGGCTAACACCCTCATTCAGTAGCGTCTGCCATGCATTGATGAAGTTATTCAGTTGAGCAGACGCTTCGGGGTGAGCCTGCAGATCAGCAGATTGGGCACTGAGTTGTTGCAGCGTTTGACGCAGTTGCTGTTCTGTCGCTTGAATGCGTTGCTCCAGGTCATCCTGCTCACGATAGTGACTGATAGCGCGCAGATCCCTGAAACGTTCAGCCTGCTGAGTGACCTGACCAACCTGTTTTAACCAGAGAATGCCCTGTCGGGATTGCTCTGCGGCACGAATCTGTTGCAATGACTGCTGCAGCAGCATACCACTCATAATTGATAAGGGTAGTAGAAACACCAGACTGATCAGTGCAAATTTGTATGGGTACTTCAGCTGATTCATTAAGAATACAGCGGGGTAAAACACACTACTCAACATGCCAAGGCCCGAATTTGTTGTTATTTTCGTCGATCCACTTGAGATACTAACCAAGTGATCGATATCGGGCGATAACGGAATCGTGCAGTGTTGTGCCGCTTGTGACCTGAAGTGTCAGTGAATTAACGATTTTCCTTTTCAGAGGCTCGGCACAAAAGACTATCCAGCCATGCCGTTGGCAAGAGCCGTTTCAGATAACCCAGTACGTAGGTCGGAACGGTCACATAGTAACGTGCTTTGGGGCGGGAACTTTCCAACGCATGACGCAAGGCTTTGAAAACAGCTTCCGGCGGCAGGGTAAAACGCCCGGAGTCAGGGTTATTATCTGACAGGCGATTCAGAACGCCCTGGTAAATCTGTTTGTGTGCGCTCTGTTCAATCGGGATGTGGCACTTGAAGGCCGTGAGCGCATTCTGGCGAAATGCACTGCTGATGGGGCCGGGCTCAATCAGAGAGATCTGTATGCCGCTCCCTTTGAGCTCCTGTCGATAGGTGTCGGTAATCCCTTCGAGTGCAAACTTGGATGCGTTGTAAGCACCCCGATACGGCATGGCGACCAGTCCCAATACCGAAGAGTTCATGATGATACGTCCACTACCCTGCTGGCGCATGACTGGCAGCACTCGATTGGTCAGCTCAACCCAGCCAAACAGATTGGTCTCGAACTGCGCACGTAGCACGTCGCGACTCAGATCTTCTACTGCGCCCGGCTGCCCGTAGGCGCCATTGTTGAACAATGCATCCAGGCGTCCGCCTGTTATTTCAAGCACCTGGTCAACAGCCTGTTGAATGGATGCCGGGCTGTCGAGGTCCAGTTGCAAGGCAAGCAGACCCTCTTGTTTCAGCTGCTCGACATGCTGTGGCTGGCGTGCAGTGGCGAAGACTTGGTATCCTGCCTGATGAAGCTGATGTGCACAGTGTTTGCCAATACCGCTGGAGCAACCTGTAATCAGTACTGAAGGTTTCACACTTGACCCCGTTATCAACTATTTGCTGCCATTATGCCGCAAGGCATTCTGTGTCGGCTACTGACTGAAGGATTTCACAATGTCCTGGATGCTATGGTTATCACTGCTACTGATCTGTGTATTGGGAGCGATGTCTCCGGGGCCGAGCCTGGCGGTAGTGCTTCGCCAGACAGTATCCAATGGCCGTCTGCATGGTATTCTGGCAGGAGCGGCACATGCACTGGGGGTCGGAGTCTGGGCTATTGCAACCGTATGGGGGCTGGGGTTACTGGTCAGTCAGAACCCGTTGGCGTATCAAGTACTCAGTTGGCTGGGGGCTGGTTATCTGGTCTGGATGGGCATTAATGCCTTGCGCTTTGCTGCCACGCCGCATTTGCAGGCAGATACCAGTGGTAAAGACAGTTACTGGTCGGCGATTCGATCCGGTGCCTTAATCTCGCTGCTGAATCCCAAGCTGGCAGTGTTTTTCACCGCCCTGTTCTCTCAGTTTATCAGTGCTGATCAAACCCTTCAGGCTCAGATCATTATGGTATTGACGGCCACTTTGGTGGATGGGCTCTGGTATGCACTGGTCGCCCTGCTTTTTTCTCAGGCCCACCTGTTGACCTGGTTGCGTCGTCACATGAAGCGGATTGAACAATTGACCGGTATGGTACTGATCGGCCTGGCGATCCGGGTTGTGTTGCCCTGACCGGGCTGCACACCAGAAACCCTGTTTTCGTCTATGCTTGAGAGGTAATTCTGTCTCAGGAGCCCTCTCTATGCGAATTGCGGTTGCACAACTGTCCCCCACAGAGCTGATCTCGGACAACCTGGATGCCCTGTCGCACTGGTGTATTCAGGCGCGGGATCAGGGGGCGGATCTGCTGTTAACGCCAGAAATGGCACTGAGCGATTATGAAGCGCCCCTGTCGGAGTTATCCGACACTGCCTGGACCTTGCCTCAGGCTGAAAAACTGCTGCAAGTACAAGCACTGGCACAACGCCATCAACTGGCACTGGTAGTCGGCGTGGCCGAAGCCAACGCTGATGGCACTTTTTACAATACGGCGTTGCTGATTTCAGCACAGGGGCAATTACTGCAGTCTTACCGCAAAACCCATCTGTTCGGTGACCTGGATCGGCAGCGTTTTCAGGCGGGCAATCAGCTACCCGAGCCGGTCTGTTATGCCGGATTAAAGATGAGTCTGGCGATCTGCTATGACGTTGAGTTTCCAGAGCTGGTGCGCTGGCATCGCCAGCATCACTGTGATCTGCTGCTGGTGCCAACAGCAAATATGTATCCCTATCTTGAGGTGGCCACGCAGATGGTGCCGACTCGCGCCATGGAGAGTGGTGTTGCGATAGCCTATGCCAACTTCACCGGTCAGGGTCGAACACTGCACTATTGCGGGCACTCCTGTATCTGTTCGGCTGATGGTCGCCGTTTAGCCTGGGCCGAGACGGATCAGGCATTATTGATTGCCGATATTGATGCTGCCTCGATTCAGACTGCTCGCCAGCATAACCCCTACCTGCAGAATCTGCGTGATGACCTTTATTCCGGAGGAGTCCTGGATGTCTGACATGCCTTTTTCCATGTATGGTCCTGATTTTCCATTTGCGTATGATCAATGGCTGCAGCATCCTGCCGGACTTGGTGAGCTGCCAGCTTCGGCCATGGGAGCTGAGGTTGCCATTATTGGTGCTGGTATTGCCGGATTGGTCTGTGGTTATGAGCTGATGCGGCTGGGACTGAAGCCGGTGTTTTATGAGGCTGGACGTCTGGGAGGTCGACTGCGATCAGTGCATTTTGATGGTAACGAGCAGATAGTGGCGGAACTCGGCGGTATGCGTTTTCCACGATCATCACGCAGTTTTTACCATTATGTCGAGCGTATGGGATTAAAGACAGCTCCTTTTCCCAACCCCCTGACTGAGGCCGCCGGTTCTACCGTAATCGAACTCGAAGGTGAGCGCTTTTATGCGCAAAAACTGGCAGATCTTCCTATTATTTTTCAAGAGGTTGCGGAAGCCTATGACAGTGCGCTGGAAGAAGGTGCACAGTTCACTGACCTGCAGGATGCTATTCGTCGACGAGATGCTGCGGCAATAAAAGCGATCTGGAATCCGCTGGTAAAACAGTGGGATGAACGAACCTTTTACGATTTTATCAGCACCTCATCCGCTTTCAGAGCACTCAGCTTCCGCCACCGTGAAGTGTTCGGTCAGGTGGGTTTTGGCACCGGAGGCTGGGACTCCGACTTCCCCAACACCATGCTGGAAATACTGCGTGTGAATGTGACCGGATGTGATACGGATCAGCACCTGATTGTCGGTGGTGCTGAACAGCTGCCACGTCGGCTTTGGCAGCATGCACCTTCGGATTTGAACCACTGGCCCGTCGGTACATCGCTGCAATCCCTGAACCAGGGCGCTCCCCGGCCCGGTGCTGCGCGTATCTTTCGGGACGGGCAGACAGATCAGATTGCGGTGACGGACACTCGCGGTCATACCGAACGCTTTGCAGCCGTTGTCTGCACCTGTCAGAGTTGGTTGCTGACAACGGCTATCGATACAGAAGAGTCCTTGTTCAGTCATCCGCTCTGGATGGCGCTGGATCGAACCCGTTATATGCAGTCGGCCAAGACTTTTGTCATGGTAGACCGCCCCTTCTGGAAAGAGCGGGACCCGGTCACCGGGGAGAAGCGCATGTCAATGACCCTGACGGATCGTCTGACACGGGGCACCTATCTTTTCGATCATGGCGATGATCAGCCCGGGGTGATCTGTCTGAGTTACTCCTGGATGAGTGATGCACTCAAGGTTCTTCCCCTCGATGCACAAAAGCGTACACAACTGGCGCTCAGTGCCCTATCGCGCATCTATCCGGATGTTGATATCGCCAGCCATATTCGCAGCAACCCGATTACGATCAGTTGGGAGGATGATCCCAACTTTCTGGGCGCGTTCAAGGGCGCACTACCTGGCCACTATCGCTATAATCACCGCATGTATGGGCACTTTATGCAGCAGCATCTGCCGGCGCAACAACGCGGTATATTCCTGGCGGGCGATGATATCAGCTGGACCCCGGCCTGGGCCGAAGGTGCTGTACAAACGGCGCTGAATGCAGTTTGGGGGGTTATGACGCAATTCAAGGGGTGTTGTGCCACAGATAACCCGGGGCCAGGTGATCTCTATCCAGCCTGGGGCCCGGTTTCACTGGCCCCATAAGCATGTATGATACGTATCCTGTACAAATAATACAGTTTACCCGGAATTCGATAGCTTTTATGATGGATACTTACACCAAAACGGGTCGCAGAAGATGAATACTCAGGCAGATGATCTGGCACAAGACGCTGAAGTCTATCGAACGCTACTGGAATCAACCAAGGCGATTCCCTGGAAAATTGACTGGAAAACACTGACGTTCTCCTACATCGGGCCACAAATTGAAACACTGCTTGGCTGGAAGCGTGATTCCTGGCAGAGCATTCACGACTGGTCTGAACGCATGCACCCGGACGACCGTGAGAGAGTCGTTAACTTCTGCGTGTCACAGTCACAGGCTGGCTCAGATCATGAAGCTGATTATCGTGCACTCACCGCGACTGGTGAGTATGTCTGGATTCGTGATGTAGTCCATATCATGCGCAACGAAACCGGTGAAGTGGATGCGTTGATCGGGTTTATGTTTGACATTACCGAGCGCAAAGAAACTGAAGAACAATTGTTACGTTTGCAGCAAGAGTTGCAGGAGCTTTCATTCAAGGATGCGCTGACAGGTATTGCCAATCGACGCATGTTTGACGAACGCCTGGAAGCTGAGTGGTGCCATGCGCAGCATCAGAAACAACCTCTGTCACTGATTATGGTTGATGTTGATTTATTTAAGCAATATAACGACTTATACGGACATATTCAGGGTGATTCTTGCCTTAAGCAGGTGGCTGAAATTCTCAGCCAATGTGCGGCACGCTCACGTGATTTCATTGCCCGTTTCGGGGGTGAAGAATTTGTGCTGGTACTGCCAGACGCCGATGCCAATGCGGCTTTAAAAGTGGCTGAACGCTGTCGCAACCAGATTTTCAAGGCCCAGATTCCGCATGCAGCATCCACTATCAGTCCGGTATTAACCATCAGTATGGGTGTAGCAACACAGGTACCGACACGTCAGGATTCACTACAGGATTTTGTTGAGCGGGTTGATAGGTTGCTTTATCAGTCGAAGCAACAGGGCCGTAATCGTATCGCCAGTTAAGCGGCTAATCACTACAGCATTATCACGCAAGTTACGGTATCCTGTAGACTTTAGCAGCTAACTTCAACCTGAGCCTTATGTCGACCTTTGCATCCTTCGGTTTATGTCCTGAACTTCAGTTTACGCTGGACGCGCTGGGCTATGCGCAAACCACTCCGATTCAACGCCAGGCCATTCCGCTTATTCTGGAAGGGCGAGATTTGATTGCCCAGGCACAAACCGGCACAGGAAAAACAGCCGCGTTTTCCCTACCGATACTTGAACGGCTCAAACATCGGCCGCCACAAGATACTTACTTCCCTGTCCGTGCACTGGTACTGACCCCTACCCGAGAACTTGCCATTCAGGTAGGTGATAAAATGCTGGGTTACGGGGAGCAACTGGGGATGCGGGTCATCTCCATCTATGGTGGCGTACGCTTCGATAATCAGTTGCGCAAAATGAAACGCGGGGCGGATATCCTGGTCGCGACACCAGGGCGTCTGCTGGACATGTTGCAGCAGAAAAAACTGTCGCTCAGTCAGCTGGAAATTCTGGTACTGGATGAAGCTGACCGCATGCTGGATCTTGGCTTTGCTGATGCCATACGCCAGCTTATGCAGTTTATTCCGGCCAAGCGACAAACTTTGCTGTTCTCCGCTACGTTTGATGCCTCGGTCAGGGTGTTAAGCGACTATTTACTGCAGTCCCCTGCCCAGATCAATATAACACCAGACAAGCCGTCTGCGGCAGGTGTGGTTCAGCGCGCCTTCGCAGTCGAGAATGCGGATAAAGCAGATATCCTCAGCTATCTGATTCGGGAGTGTGGCTGGACACAAACACTGGTGTTCACGCGTACCCGTAAACGGGCTGATCAGCTGACTCACTATCTCAATCATGAGGGAATTTCGGCTCTGGCACTGCACGGAGACAAGCTGCAGCGTGAGCGTAATGACGCGTTGAGCCGTTTTTCCAGTCAGACTGTTCAAGTGCTGGTCGCTACTGATGTGGCTGCGCGCGGCCTGGATATCGCCAATTTGCCCCAAGTGGTTAATTATGATCTACCGAACCAACCGGAAGCCTATGTACACCGTATTGGACGTACAGGACGCGCCGGCGCAAAAGGACTGGCGATCTCTCTGGTGTCAGGCGAAGAAAAGCGTTTTCTGCAGGACATTACCCAACTGATTCGCCAGGAAATCATCCTGGAAGCGGTGCCGATTATTGAACAAGGACGCTTGCCCAGCGGACGTAAATCCCCGAGAAAAGGCCCGGCCCCTGCTGCGAGCCGAAAAGCACGACCAGCCAGGAATAAACCTCAGCACGTCTCATCTGTCAGACAGTCTGCTGAGCAGGAAAAAACACCTAATGCAAAAGATAAAGCCGGACGTCGATCGCTGTTTAATTAGTCAGTGACCTCAAGTAAGGACTGATTTATACTCATTTAGCTAAAATTTGATCAGGACGCTTGCTGGCAAGCAGGGATAGTTGCATGCTTATGTGTGGTATCAGTAGGTTAAAATCCCGCTTTATGCTGTTTATTCTGCTGCTGATCCTATCCGTATCAGCCCGTGCAGATAGTCAGATTATTATACAGCTCAAATGGCTGCATCAGTTTCAGTTTGCCGGGTATTACGCTGCTCTGGAGCAGGGATTCTTTGCTGAAGAAGGTCTTCAGGTTACGCTACGCGAGCGTGATCCCAATCAAAACATTGTGCAGCAGGTGCTCTCGGCGGAGGCCCATTACGGCATTGCTGACTCCATTCTGTTAATCCACCAGGCTCGCCATGAAGGCGTGGTACTGGTCGCGCCGATTATGCAGCACTCTCCAAACGTTATTATGACACTTAAAGGGTCTGGCATTGAGGGCCCCCGAGATCTGATTGGCAAACGTATCGCCTTTTATGAGAATGACAGTGATGGCATCAGCCTGCTGGCATTACTGTCAGAGCAAGGAGTACTGCAGGAAGGTGTTATTCGTCACCACTGGGATCAGCGTATTGAAAAGCTGTTGTCCGGAGAGCTGGATGCTGTGCCGGTTTACAGCACAAATGAACCCCTGCGGCTCCGAGAGCTGGGTATCGAGTATCATCTGATTGATCCCAAGCACTTCGGCATAGATCTGTATGGCGACATGCTGTTCACCAGCACGACCGAAGCGCAACTACATCCTCAGCGAGTAGATGCCGTACGTCGTGCGGTACTGCGTGGCTGGCATTATGCGGTGGAAAACAAGGCCGAAATGGTCGAGTTGATCTATCAACGTTATAACACCCAGCAAAAAAGCCGGGAAGCCCTGATGCACGAGGCTGAGGCGCTGGAACTGTTGATTGAGCGACACAGCACGCCACTGGGGACACTCAATACAGCTCGGCTGGAATATATTCTGCAACTTTTGCAGCGCTCAAATCTGATTCAGACCACTGATCAGGGTATCAGTGGTCTGACATTTCATGGCAGTCGACCGAATATATCCTCTCTCAGCGAAAATGATCAGGCCTATCTGGAAAGCCTGCCTCCGCTGAGAGTCGCGGTTGACCCTGCCTGGCCACCTTTTGAGTTTATTGATGAGCATGGCAGCCTGTCCGGGATCGTCTCCGATTACCTTGCCTTTCTTGGTGATGCGCTGAACCTTGAATTTGAACTGGTAACACATCTGACCTGGTCAGAAATACTGGATTCGGCCCGCCAAAAAGAGCTGGATCTGCTGCCTACAGCCTCCCCGACGCCAGAGCGACGTCAGTATCTTAACTTCGCACACCCCTATCTGCGCTCTCCCATGGTGATAGTGACGCACCAGCGGGTTGACTATATTTCCCGTCTGGCGCAGTTGCATGGGCGCCGGGTTGCGGTAGTTCGTGACTATGCTTCCGATGAAATCCTGAAAACACAACACCCGCAAATCGAACTCTTGCGTGTGGACACCCCGGAAGAAGCACTGCGGGCTGTGCAAAATGGAAATGCCTATGCCTATATCGATAGTTTGGCGGTGGTCAGTTACCTGATTCGACGTGACCAGCTTAATAATCTGAAAATATCGGGTCAAACACCCTATTCCTTTAACCTGAGCATGGGCGTGCGTAATGATGAACCCCGTCTGGCGCGCCTGATTGATCAGGCACTGGCCAATATCAGTACAGAGCAGCATGCCGATATTTATAATCGCTGGGTCCACCTGCCCTCTCCTGAGGCCTTCCCCTGGCGCCAAGCCTTGCCCTGGATTGGTGGCGGTGGAGGTCTGCTTTTGTTGTTGCTAGCCTTCAGTCTCTACCTGGGCATACTGCAGCGACGTACTCGTCACATAAACCTGACATTGGAGCAAACCAAACGGGAACTGCAAGCCAAAAACAGCCTGCTGGAAATTATTTCTGTTACGGACAAGCTGACAGGCACCTATAACCGCCACTACCTGGATAGCAAATTATGTGAGCAGGTGGAGCATGCCCGGCGGTATAATCGTCCTTTGTCGGTTGTGCTGTTTGATTTGGATAAATTCAAGCTTATCAATGACACCTATGGCCATCAGGCAGGTGATCAGGTGCTAACCACCTTTGCCGACCTGGTCTCTCACCAAATTCGCCACAGTGATACCTTTGGCCGCTGGGGCGGTGAAGAGTTCTTGTTAATCTGTCCGGAAACAACTGCCGCAGAGGCTGCCAGTGTTGCTGAAAAAATACGTTCAGCTTTGGAACTGCATACTTTTCCAGAGCATTTTGAGCAGAGTGTTAGCGCGGGTGCCATGCAGTTGAGCGGAAGCATGAGTGTTGATCAATTGATTTCAGGCGCTGACAAAAAACTGTATCAGTCCAAGCAGTCCGGGCGCAATCGTGTAACCTGCTAGGCATCGATTAGCGTGGCAAAATGTACTGGTTCAGTTGACGGTCTATCTCTGGCCATTCGGGCATGAAGCGGCTCATTAAATGATGAAAGCGTGCATTGTGGCTGGCTTCCAGTAAATGCACCAATTCATGTAGCAAAATGTAATCCAGACACTCAGGTGGCAGTTTAACCAGCTCCTGATTAATCCAGATACGCGCCACACGGATGTTGCAGCTCCCCCAGCGGGTTTTCATCGAGCGAATCCGCCACTCGTGCGCCCGTGTACCGCTGATGCGCTCCCAGACAGGCAGGCGCTGCTCTATACGTTCACTGATCTGGCTACGCAGCCAGCGATCTATCTGTTGCTGCAGGCTGGTACGATTGGCAGGGTCTTCAAGCTGAACACACAGCTCCTGCTTGCCATTCAATGTAATGCCGGATTGTGAAGATGCCTGCAACAGTAACTGACAGGGCTGCCCCCACAACAGAATCCTGTCGCTGCTATCCGGCAGCGTTCGACTCAACTGTACCTTGTGTTGCAGCTGTTGTCGCTTGCGTGCGATCCAGTCCCGCTTCTGCTGCAGAAAACGCACAATTTCCGTTTCTTTCATGCGATTGGGCGCAGATACTCTGACCTGGCCATTGCCTGGATCGATGCGCAGATACAGATGCTTGATCGCCTTGCGCTCGATGTATAGATTTTCAATTGCGGCTGAAGCCAGAACAGGCTGCAGCTGTTCTGGCTGATTGTTTTGTGTAGTTGTTCGTCGATTAAACCTGAACATCAATGATTTGGCCAACCGCACTGGTAGGATCGGCCTTAACGCCTGCCGGATTGTCAGGAATCAGGTTCAGAATCATTTCACCCTGTGTTTCCACCTGGTCCATCACGACTTTATTCATTTTGGCAGCATGCTCCATATGAAAATTCAGAGCACTCAACGCGGTGCCAGTAGCTGCAATATTCATGTAGTCTCCTCTTCAACACAGGCTGCTTCAGTCCTGCGAGCAGCCTGTCAGGCCTTCAGCTTAACACATTCCCTGTCTGATCTTAAGGTTGTCGGCCTTGCTGCATCAGACTTGAGCAGTTTAACTGCCCTGCCGTGAGCGACTGAAAGGTGCTACATATTGAGCAACGCGTTGTGGCTGGCAATTCAGGAAGGCTGAGCTTTGTAGCCATTGAGGGTCCGGATAGTAGGTAAACAGAAACTGCCCACCTTTCAGATTATCCACCACCTGCTCCACCACGTCCTGACGCACGGCGGGACAGCCCTGACTGCGGCCGATACGCCCCTGACGCTCAATCCATTCCGGGTCAACATAATCAGCTGCATGGATAACAATGGCACGCTCGCGGGCCTTGTCGTTGATACCCGGCTCCAATCCATCCATGCGCAAGGAGTAACCATGCCGGCCAAAATAGCTTTCCTGGGTGCGGAACAGCCCGATACTGGATTGATGGCTGCCAACAATATTAGAGAAGTCTGTCGCATAGTTTTCACCCGAGCGGTTGCCATGAGCAACCAACTCCTCGAGAATCAGCTCCTGACGTGCCAGATCAAAAATCCACAGACGTTTCTCCGTCGAAGGCAGGGAAAAATCTATCACGGCAAGGCGATCGGCAGGCTCCATGCCATGGTTCGTGGCGCACTGCATGGCCGACAGCGCCTTGTTCAACACACTGGGATTCAACTCAGGTGCTTGGGCAGCAAGGGTGCTGGTTAGTTGATGTGGTAAAAGTTGAGCAGATACAGAAGCAGAAAATAGCAGTGTGGCGGCACTCAGGCCCAGGATCCTGGCAGCTCTTAACATCATACAAGATCCCTCATCATTAAGGTGACTTCGATCATAAATAGACTCCGGCGAATTACTCTCCTGCCACGCTTTCAGAGAGGCGGAATATCGCTATACTTAAAGTGTTTAAAAATCAAATAGGCAGAGTGTAGCAGGCAACGTATGTCAGGAAAATATCTGTATAAAAAAACATCACTGAACGTTGCATTTTTTTGCTTGTTGATCTGTTTTGGCGCCTCTCATGCGATGGCATCGTCGACAGATCGACAAACCCTGCTGGTGGAATTTCTGCGCCTGACAGATCAACAGCCTCAGTGGCTATCCTTTGAAAGACTTGAAAAGCTTGAGTCTGGCCTGCAATCTCTGGAAGATGATGGGTTGAATCCATCTCATTACCAGTTCGGTCGTATTCAGCGGCTGGTACAACAGCGTGGCTCTGGGGCGAACCTGGATCTCTCTCCTGCTGAAGATGCTGTAATCAGTGGCGCCTATCTCGAAGCCCTGGCTGATCTGAAGCTGGGGCGTACACGTCATAAGAATGTTGAAAACTATCTGGATTTTCGTCAGCACCAGCCTGATGCCTTATCTGCTGTTGTGCAACTGGCAATCGCTTATCTGGATCAACCAGATAAAGCGTTTGATCAGGCGCGTCCTCAGATGGATGGCTATCGGCAGCTACGACTTCGTTACACTGACTTGCGTCAACGTCAGAGCACTGAGCCGGTCTTGCCCGCTATTGAACCACACCGCCCCTCTTTACGTGTTGGTATGACTGATCCCCGTGTGCGTTTATTACGGCAGCATCTGTCGCTGCCCACCCCTGAACAGGATGCTGACTATTTTGAAGACAGCCTGGCCCTGGCAGTCGCGCAATATCAATCCCAACACGGGCTGCAGGCAGATGGCATTGCTGGACCTCAAACACTGTCACGTCTGAACCGTACAGTACAACAGGATCTGGACGCTATACGCATTAATCTGGAGCGCTGGCGACGGGTCAACCTGGCTCTGACTGATCATCGAGTGGTAGTCGATATCGCCGGTGCAACCCTGCGCTACTATCAGAATGGCGAGAGGGTACTGGATACCCGGACTCAGGTCGGTCGACGTGATCGCCCTACACCCTTAATGCTCAGTGAAATCAGCCATTTCACGCTCAACCCAACCTGGACTATCCCGCCTACCATTTACCGTAATGACAAATTACCTGCGATTCGGCGAGATCCAGGCTATTTGCAAAGTAACCGCCTCACCGTGCTGGATCCTCAAGGCAATCGCCTGGACCCGGAATCAATCGACTGGGATAATCCTGGACACATTTTGTTACGTCAGGCGGCAGGACCGCACAATGCCTTGGGCCAGGTTGCGATCCGTTTCCCCAACCGTCAATCGATATATCTGCATGATACGCCTAACCAACAGCTGTTTGACCGAAGTCAACGCTATTTCAGTTCTGGCTGTGTCAGAGTAGAAGGCGCTACCTATCTGGTTGAGCAGCTGTTACAGGCAACCGGCAGCCCCGCAGCTGACGATCTGGAGTCACTCCTGAGTAGTGGTATCACCCGTAATGTGTCGATCGGTATCCCGGTGACGATTGTATTGGGTTACTGGACAGCCGAGGTGAATACTCAAGGCGAATTACAGATACATGCTGATCCATATGGTCTGGATCCAATATTACTCGCCGCGCTGAATAACTGAGATATAAGGCTTTTGTAGATACAGTCGCGTTTTATTGCTCGCAGGAATCCGGTATTATGCTTTTTTTGTGCGAAGTGGGTGTAGTGTGAAGGAAGATGTTTGTACCAGCCGCAAAGCAGCTGAACTGCTAGGCGTCACTCCGAGAACCATTCAGTTATGGGCAGATGCCGGGATTCTGGACAGCTGGAAGACGCCGGGTGGTCATCGACGTTTTTATCTGAGTGCAGTACAAGCGCTTTCTGCGGAAATACTGAATGGCCATCGCCAACCGGCTGCTGAAGAGAATCGTGCCGGGCCTCATGTTGTCGAGAGCAGCGCAAAAGTTCCTGTTACTCCTGTCAAAATCCTGGTTGTCGATGATGACAAAACACTTCTGCGCCTTTACGAACTGACTATTTCCAGCTGGGGATTACCGGTTGAGCTGACACTGGCAAATGATGGTTATCAGGGCTTGATTGAGGTGGGACGCTGCAACCCTGACTTGTTGATTCTTGACCTGCAAATGCCCAATATTGACGGTTTTGCTGTTATCGCTGCGCTTCAGCAGCAAAAGCTGCTCAATCAGATGTGCCTGATGATTATTTCCGGACTGGAAGCAGATGAGTTGGCAGAGCACCCGCCTCTGCCAAAAGATTGCACCCTGATACAGAAGCCCATTCCTTTCCTGCGCATTCGTGAGCAGGTTGAAGCCATTCTGCTCAGTCGCTGAAACAGCCCACCGAGCCTTAACGCATTGCCTGAATGCGACTGCGGGCGTATTCAGCAGCAGCGACAGGCACTTCTCCCGGTGGCTGATTTCTTAACCAGCGATTGATTCTGCCAACATCTCCGATCGGCGTACGCAGGCCCTCTGAGTCCAGAAGCACCATGGCGACTGGCTGCCCCTGTATCTCAGCCACCATAATCAGACAGCGCCCCGCCTCGGACAGATACCCAGTCTTGCTGAGCAGAACATTCCAGTTTTCATTGCGTGTTAATGGGTTGGTATTCGTATAGGCCAGGGAGTAAACAGGTGATCGAAAATGCATATCTGCCTGCCCCTGAACGGACAGGTCACGAATAACCGGATACTGATAGACCGCTGCTGTGAGTATCAGCAGATCACGAGCAGTTGAGATGTTATCTGGTGATAATCCTGTCGGATCAGTAAACCGCGTTTGAGACATACCTAAAAGCGCGGCAGTTGCATTCATGGCGCTGACAAATGCAGGAACACCGCCTGGATAATTGGCAGCCAGGGTATAGGTGGCCAGGTTTTCTGAAGACATCAGAGACATCCGCATCAGGTCCAGGCGGTTAACACGTGTCCCCGGGCGCAATCTTGATGGAGAATTCTTGCCAAATGTATTACTGATGCGCCCGATTTCCAGTGTTTCATCCAGTGGCAAACCTGATTCAAGAATCACCAAGGCAGTCATCAGTTTAGTCAGGGAGGCAATCGGAACAACATGATCTGCGCGCTGGCTAAACAAGGGTTCATCGGATCCCAGGGGGGCAATGGCGGCATACACAGAAGCCAAAGGCAGCTCCATATTGCGGGCCATGGAAGACGAACTCCAGCCAAGCAGCAGGCAGGTCAACAAAAGAGGTTTCAATCCTGCTCTGAGCATATGTTTAAATTTCATCATTAACGTGACCAGGCTTTGGCTTCTTTCAATAGACCGCTGATATCCAGGCCAAGAGATTCAGCCAGCTGTTCTGTGCTGTTATAACCGGGTGAGGCCGGTATTTTAAAGGCTGCACTTTGGGGGGCGCTGTTTTCCTGTTCATGAGCGCGTCGCTGTGACTGCTTATGATTAATGATGCTTTCAATCCTTTTTTCGACCTCGCACAACTGGTCGTAGCTTAACTGTCCCAGATAATCTGAAACCGGATCTGTCATCTTGTCTGTTATCCTCAAATAGGCGGCATCATACTGTAGCCGTTTAAAGTTTAAAACCTTTTTACTCAGCGCTCACGGGTATAGAAAAAGTCAGCACCACTACCAACACTACTGCTTTGTGTTTCAACCTTCCACATAGACGACAGACGGTAACTTAACGTTAGCACTTCTACCGACTCCAGCAGGCTCACACCATAGCGAATATATAATCGAGGGGTGAGATATTTACCAATGAAGAAAGCTGAGTCTCCCGCGTCATCACTGGAAAAACCGAACTCATCCAGATTCAGCTCTTCACGAAGCTGGCCGGTAATGGTATTACCCCCCTGCATTGAAAGCGCCATTGCAGCCTGTAGCATCATGGATTGTTCTGAGGCCGATGAGTCACCGGGGCCACGTCCCAGTATCAGGTAGGACATGATACTGCTATCCGGCATTGCCGGTGTAGAGAATAAGGTAAACTCCGGAACCTGCAAGGTGCCGCTGATACGGGCACCGGCTTCAACAGTGTCCACAGTACGTGAAACACGCAGGTCCAGTCCAGGATTTTCAATCGGACCACCGCTGAAAATCAGGTTTCCGCGCTGAATTGTCATATCCTGACCAAACAGGCGATAGTCACCGCTCTCCACCTGAATGGAACCGGAGGCCCGTGTTGCGCTGACAGCATCATCCTGAATGCGAAGGCGCCCCAGCAATCGACCTTTAAAACCAAAGGCATCAACGACAACTGAGTCGCCTAGAATCAGCTCCAGATCGGTCAGTAGCGGCAAATTGCGGTCGGTCAGCATTTCTTCCGGATCATCAACAAATACCACATCATCAGATGCCCGAACCACATTCTGCATCTGCTGTCGTGGCGGCGTAATATGGGCGAACGGAACGGTAACACTACCGCCGACACGTATAGCATCATCCACCCGAATCAGAAGGTCCGGAGAGATCAGCAAGTTGATTTCCGTGGCCATCGCCTCAAAGTCATTCCCCTGAATGGTCAGCTGTCCTTCCAGTGATACCAGGTTGTATTCGCCTTGCAAACGAATTTCGCCGTCACCGGAGCCCACCAGTCCATCCAGAATCAGACGCTCAGCCTGCTCCCCCTCAGCCTGAATCGCGAGGCGCAAGGGCGAGAGCCGAATACCCTGTGCGGGCAGATCCATTGAGGCATCACGCAAGTTCAATGAGCCACTGATCTCCGGCTGTGTAACGCTGCCTCCCAGCAGCAAACGCCCCTGTAGTTGACCCTCGACCTGCTGCAAGGCAGGAACAAATACACTGACCAGTGTCAGGTCATTCATGAGGACATCGAGATCACCCTGCAGCCGCTGGCGGGATGATAATTGATCGACAGACAGGTTGGCCTGGATACGGCCTTCAAGCTCGGAGAACAACGCTGACAGCTCGGCGGTCAAACGGTCGCTGGCAAGACTGGCCTCCAGCCGAATAGGGTCCAGGTCAAAATCAGGCTGGTCTGCAGGTGTAATCAGACGCCCTGCGCGTGTTGTCAGTAACACCTCGGCTCGAGGTTGCTGACTACCCTGCTGAGAGAAGTTGCCACTGATATTCAGATCGGAATCGATTTGATTACCTTGCAGGAACGGATCCAGCAGTGACAAGGATAGCTGTGAAAGACTGAACTCGGCGCTGAGACGGTCGGAGGTATTTCGTTGTGCAGTCAGGCACAATACAGCATCGCCCTCTGTCTGCTCCAGGCACAACTGCCCCACACGAAACGCAGGGGCCTGAACGCTAAACTCGGTAGCGGATGACTGCAACCATTGCCCGATTTCCTGTCGGGACAGGCTCAGCCTGGAAAGCTGTCCAGCGTAGCGGCTTTGCGCCGCCTGCCAACCGCCTTCTATACTCAGATCCATTACCAGCGGTTCGCCTTCCACTTCAAGCTGCAGGCGGTGCGATTCGGGTCGTCCACGTCCTGTCAGACTGATGCGCTGCAGTACCTGTCCAGCAGCCAACAGGTCATTTAACTCCAATTGCAGTTCCGAAGGCTGAGCACCGCTTAAGTCGGCCTGAACACGCCCTCCCAGTTGCAAGATCCGGTTATCCTGATAGCGCAGATCTGTGCCCTGAATATCAGCGCGTATTGCCGGAGTCGTCATGGCTCCAGTCACTTCGCCGGACGCGCTGAGCGTGCCGCTCGCATCCGGGAGTGCCATGGAAAGATCCGGCGCATCCAGCTGGAACTGCATGGCAAGCTGCTCATTGCGCAGAGAGCCTTGAAGGTTTATTCCATTTCTACCCAGTGACAAGCCGAGCGAGTCAATCTGTATCCGCTCAGGTGTGTAGTGGACTACCCCCTGCCCCTGCAGCGGTTGGTCACGGAGTTCACCGGTTAGTGCAATCAACTCAGCCCGGACGTCCGGGCCTGTTTCTGTGAGCGACCCGCGACTGGTTAACTCAAGATTCACCAGGCCTTCCAGCTCCGGATTAAACTGCCCCGGGTTAAGCTGGCGCAGCCAGACACGGGTATTCCATGCCAGCTGATCAGCCCAGTTGACGCCACCTTCCAGCGCCACCTCACCACCCAGCAGCGCTGCATTCAGTTCGAAATGCGCCAGCGACTGAAGGTCTCCGGCGCCTTCAAACCTTAAGTGAACATCTGGCAGATCGTGACCTGTAATCTCGGTATCCAATGTCATCAGATACGCAGACAGGCGTCCTTGAAGCTGCGCATATCCCTGCGGCAACTGCACCATTGCAGGTGCTTCCAGCGCCAGTAATGGATATTGCAGGGCCTGCCACTCCAGCTCCAGTGACAACTCTGGATCCATCCACTTCTCCAACTGCCCGCTGAGGCTGATCATTGCTTCCGTATCACTCAACTGAAGCTCAAGGCTTTCCAGGTTAAGGTACTCATCATAGGGTTGCACCCAACTGCGAAGCTTCAAGCTGATTGGGCCGGTCAGATCGGTTGCCAGCTGGTTTTCCAGATGTACATCCAGATGATCGGCGTTACCTGAAAGCACCAGACCACCCAAGATGGGCGCTGTCAGGGGCAGGTCCAGATCCTGATTAATAATAGCTTCAATATCAGCAACTTCTATAAACCAGTTCAGGTTCGAAGACAGGTCATATTGACCAACAGGCCGCAACTGAGCTTGCCATTCCACCCAGGTATTGCCCTGTTGCAAGCGCAGAGAATCAACTACCCAAAGATCACCATCCGTATGCGCTGATAACGCGATTTGCGCCAGATTGAATTGCTGCTCACCTAAATTAAGTTGTATATCCTCCACACGGAGCTTCTTCAGTTGAAACGCTACAGGCAACTGTATATCCGGTAATTCTGGCATTACAAAGTCCGCCGCATCCTCAGTCTGATCTGACTCTGTTTGCGGTAGCGAGAGACGGACTCCCTGTAGTTGTATGTCGTCGAGGCAGAGTTGCTGGCGCAGCAAACAGGAGGGGCGCCATTCGAGCACTAATCGCTCCAGGGAAAAGGCTGTGTCATCCTGAGCAAAGCGGACATCCTCAAGGATCAGGTCGCCGGCCAGTGCACCGCTGACAGATCCGACCTGCACTTCCGGTGGCAGAAAGTTTTGTCCAAGTTTAAGTGCCAGTGCCGGAATGCCGGGCAGAAACAGCATTGCCAGAACCAGATAGATCAGCAACAAGATCAGCAGTACAGGCAAAAGTAACAGGCGCTTCCAACTCACAAATCAGGTCCTAAGGTAAAGTGTATTCTGAATCCGCTGTCGCTGACGGGTTTGGCCAGGTCCAGTCGAATGGGGCCTACGGGTGACTGCCAGCGAACACCAACACCCAGACTGGTTTTTACAGGCTCACTGAAGTCATCGAAGGCGTTACCAGCATCAGCAAAAGCAGCCAAACGCCAGTCTGGACGGAACATATAATCGGTTTCGATGCTGCCCACCATCAGATACTGGCCACCAATGACATTGCCGCGTTCACTGACTGGGCCCAGTTTCTGGTAGTCATAGCCGCGCACGCTGTTATCACCACCAGCATAAAAGCGCAGACTGGCAGGCACCTCTTCAAATTGACTGCTCAACAAGGCACCCAGTTCAAAGCGTGACAGTAATCGCCAGCGCTCCCCCATCGGATCAATCCGCTTGCCGTTCAATGTAAGCTGCAGCAGACTGACGTCCGACAGCAGGGACTCTGAAGCAGCCGCAATACCGAAGCCGAGATTGTAGCCCTGACGAGTGTTAAAGCGGTCATCGGCAACGGTTTTATTGAACTGTGCCCGGGGAATCAGCAATAGCTGATCAAGGGTCTTATCATCAAAGGTATACTGCTCCTGCTCCAGGTCCAGTGATAATACGCGCTCCCAGTCGCCAATCTGTTTTTGCCAGACAGCGCCGACCGCATAGGTGCGTGATTCAATGGTATCGGAGTTTTCATCACTGTAGCGGCTGCGTATGCCATATTGGTCAAAGCGAGGGTCACGGCCCGGAATCATATAACTGCCTGTCAGGTCGTTGCGCACCTCGGAAAGCCGCATGCGTGCATCCAGCTTGTGCCCCCGGCTGTTCACATAACGCCGCTCCATCCCCAACTGTAATCGCGCACCGGTATCGGTACCAAAGCCAACGCCTGCACGATAAAGCGTTCTTGGACGTGGTGTCAGGGTGACCTGAATGGGAATTTCACCCTCTTCCAGTTCACTGAGTAGCGGGAGGACTTCAACATCTGCAAAATAATTACTGTCGATCAATGCAGCTTGCAAGTCGATCAGTTGGGAAACCTCAAGATAGTCGCCTTCGGCAAACCGTGGATAGCGACGCAGCAAATCTTCTGCAATAGGTGATTCTGAAAAACGTATTTCACGAATACGGGTGCGCTGCCCTGTTGCATAGACAATATCCACCTCGGCAGTATTGGCCAGGCGATCTACCAGTATGCGGGAGCGTTCAAAACGTGCACGATAATAACCTCGCTCCGCGGCAACAGACTGTAGCCGGTTTTTCAGGCTTTGATAATCAGGATGGTGCAACGGTGCGTTTGGCTGCAAGGCACTGGCATTGATCACTGCCTGAAAAGCCGGGTCACTGCTGCCTTCACCGTCCAGCTCAACGTTTACCCGTGACAGCCGCACCTGCGCTCCCGGAGTAATCCGGTATTCAGCTAACCAGTCGCCTGAATCCAGCAGCTGCAGCTCGGTTATGATTTCCGGATTGTAATAGCCGAAGGGTTCAAGTGCCTGGCGTATTTCATCACTGGCGCGTCGATGCAGATAGCGCAGTCGGCTTTCACTGGTAATGGTCTGGTTTTCCAGTGAAGCGATACTCAAAAAAGCCTTGACGTTGGCTGCCAGATCATCGGCAACGCCTTCGACTTTCATCTGCAGTTGGTCTGCTGCGACCTGAGTGCTGCTCACGAGTAGCAGACAAGGCAACAGACTACGTAGCCAGCTTCGCCCGGAACGCATAGAAGGTTTAGCTTGAATGGTGATATCTCCCTGTTCACTGACCTGCTGAAACAGTCATCCCTTAAGGATGGCATAAAACAGGCGTTACGATCCAGAGATAGAGGGATAAAAAAAGGCAGCCGAGGCTGCCTTGGTAGATCCGGGAAATCGTGATGTCAGCGTCAGGCTTTTGTCACCAGACCCTGCTCATTCATGATCTCCTCTATTTCCGACAAGCTGGCTGGATCATCAATCGTTGAAGGTACCGTGTACTCTTTACCATCAGCAATCTGTCGCAGTAACTTGCGGAGGATCTTTCCGGAGCGGGTCTTTGGCAGGCGCTGAACGACAATGGCACGATTAAAGCAGGCGATAGGACCTATTTCTTTACGCACCATGGCAACCAGCTCCTTCTCCAGTACCTCTTCTTCCGTTTCCACCCCATCTTTCAACAGAACCAGGCCAATAGGCGCCTGCCCCTTGAGCGGATCGTTCACGCCGATTACCGCACACTCAGCTACCGCCGGATGTGCAGCCACGATTTCTTCCATTTCACCGGTAGAGAGTCGATGCCCAGCAACGTTGATGACATCATCCGTACGGCCCATGATGAAAACATAGCCTTCATCATCCATGTAGCCGCCGTCACCCGTGGTGTAGTAACCCGGTGCTTCTGCCAGATAGCCGGTACGGAAGCGTTCAAAATCACCCCATACAGTTGCCAGGCAGCTGGGTGGCAGTGGCAGCTTGATAGCAATTGAGCCCTGCTCACCTCTGGGGAGAGGCTGACCTTCAGCATCCAGTATCTGAATGTTATAGCCAGGAATTGGCAGCGTGGAGGAACCCGGCTTGGTAGGCTTGGGTTCGATGCCCATCAGATTGCCGCAAATAGCCCAACCGGTTTCAGTCTGCCACCAGTGATCTACTACCGGCTTGCCAGTTTTGGCAACCGTCCAGTCGTAGGTAGGCGGATCAAGGCGCTCACCCGCCATGAAAATGGTTTTCAGTGCAGAGGTATCATACTTGCCAAACTCCAGAGCCTCGGCGTCCTCTTTCTTGATAGCACGGAAAGCCGTGGGCGCAGCGAACAGCGCCTTGACGCCATAATCAGCACAGACGCGCCAGAAGGCACCCGCATCCGGCGTACGAACCGGCTTGCCCTCATAAACGACTGTAGTACAGCCCGCCAGGAGCGGTGCGTAAACGATGTAAGAGTGTCCGACTACCCAGCCAACATCTGAAGCTGCCCAGAAGACTTCACCGGGATTCATGTCATAAATCGCTTTCATGGAATATTTCAGCGCGACCGCATGGCCACCGTTATCACGCTGCACTCCCTTGGGTTTACCGGTGGTACCCGAGGTGTAGAGAACATAAAGGGGATCGGTACCTTTAACAGGCACACAGTCCGCAGGCTGGGCTTTTTCCATGGCTGCCTGCCAGTCGATATCCTGGCCCGGGATCATTCTGGCCTGAACCTGAGGACGCTGGAAGATAATGCAGGCTTCAGGTTTGTGTGCAGAAAGCTCAATAGCTTCATCCAGCATCGGCTTGTATTCAATAACCTTTTTAACCTCGATGCCACAGGAAGCAGAGATCACCACTTTGGGCTCGGCATCCTCTATGCGTACCGCCAGCTCATGCGGGGCAAAGCCGCCAAATACGACAGAATGCACTGCACCCAGACGCGCAACGGCATACATGGCAATCAGCGCCTCCGGTATCATTGGCATATAAATGACAACACGATCACCCTTCTCTACACCCTGCTGCTTCAACACACCGGCAAACAGGGCGACCTGGTCGCGCATTTCGCGGTAAGTCAGCTTTGATCGGGTATCGGTAACAGGTGAGTCGTAAATGACGGCCAACTGCTCGCCACGCCCCTGCTCTACATGGTAATCCAGCGCCATATAGGCGGTATTCATTTCACCATCGGCAAACCAGCGGTAAATACCATTTTCATCCTTTGACAGAATCTGCTGAGGCTGTTTGTACCAGGGCACATCAGCGGCCTTCTCAGCCCAAAAAATTTCCGGATTCTCGACAGATTTTGTGTATTCAGCATGATAGGACATAGAGCGGGTCCTTTAAATTAGATTAATGAACGCTAAAATGAGGGGCTGGCCTTGTTATTGTTGACACTTGGCCCTTCCAAGAGCGTTCACTTTAACCAAACTAAGCCACAATTTAACTAAGACAAAAGGATGATTCTGTATTATATGGAGTGCTTTTAAGCTGTTTTCGAAGTTTTTCGTAATAATAGCCACCCTGATCTGTCACACGGTGTGTCGACAATCATGATGTTAATAACGACCAGGGTCGGACTGTCAGCAGGATCGCAAAGCTAAAGATTTTCATCCTGACATGAATCAGGTTCAGGTAAACCTGCAGCAATTTCAGGTACAATCCTCAACCTATGTTGTTCAGTATTATTTTCAAAGGCCTATCTTCGTGAGCAGATCCACCGCATTCACCTCCCTGGAACACACACTCAGTCAGCGCATCATGATTCTGGACGGTGGTATGGGCACCATGATCCAGAACCGCAAACTGGAAGAAGCAGACTATCGCGGCACCCGCTTTGCCGACTGGCATGTCGATGTCAAAGGTAATAATGACTTGCTGGTGCTCACGCAGCCGGAGTTGATTCGTGATATTCATCTGGAGTACCTGCGTGCCGGTGCCGATATCATCGAAACCAATACCTTTAACGCAACTGTGATTGCGATGGCCGACTATGAGATGGAAAGCCTGAGTCGTGAGATCAATGTGGCGGCTGCCCGTTTGGCCAAGGAAGCCTGTGATCTGGTATCCGCTGAAACATCTGATCGTCCACGCTATGTGGCAGGGGTATTGGGCCCAACCAACCGGACTGCCTCCATCTCCCCGGACGTAAATGATCCAGGTTATCGCAATGTATCATTTGATGAGCTGGTAGAAGCCTATACGGAATCCATTGATGGCTTGATTGAAGGCGGGTCTGACCTGATTCTGATCGAGACCATTTTTGACACACTGAATGCCAAGGCAGCGATTTATGCTGTTGAACAGTATTTTGATGATCATCAACTGCGTATTCCGGTGATGATATCAGGCACTATCACGGATGCGTCGGGCCGCACCCTGTCCGGTCAGACGACGGAAGCGTTTTGGAACTCTGTCAATCATGCCCGACCTGTCAGCATCGGATTGAACTGCGCACTGGGGCCCAAAGAGCTGCGCCAGTATGTCGAAGAGCTGTCCCGCATTGCCAACACCTATGTGTCCGTCCACCCCAATGCAGGCTTGCCGAATGCATTTGGTGAGTATGATGAAACGCCAGAACAAATGGCAGTGGAGATACGTGAATGGGCCGAGTCCGGCTTCGTTAATATTGTTGGTGGCTGTTGTGGTACCACGCCAGACCATATTCGAGTGATTCGTGAAGCGATTGAGCACTGCCCGCCTCGTGCAATTCCTGATATTCCGGTCGAATGTCGACTGGCGGGACTTGAGCCGCTGAATATCGGTCCTGAAACACTGTTCGTCAACGTCGGTGAACGTACCAATGTAACCGGCTCCGCACGTTTTCGTCGCCTGATTAAAGAAGGTGACTACGAAACTGCACTGGATGTCGCCCGTCAGCAGGTTGAGTCTGGTGCACAGATAATCGATATCAATATGGATGAAGGGATGCTGGATGCCGAAGCGGCGATGATCCGCTTCCTGAATCTCATCGCGTCAGAGCCGGATATCTCACGCGTGCCCATCATGCTGGATTCCTCTAAATGGGAGATCCTGGAGCAAGGGCTCAAGCGTATTCAGGGCAAGGGCATCGTTAACTCAATCAGCCTGAAAGAAGGTGAAGCAAACTTCATCGAGCAGGCACGCAAGATTCGTCGTTACGGTGCCGCAATCGTGGTTATGGCATTTGATGAAACGGGTCAGGCAGATACCTATGCGCGCAAGATCGAAATCTGTGAACGCTCCTATCGGGTACTCACCGACGTTGTCGGATTTCCACCCGAAGATATCATCTTTGACCCCAATATTTTCGCCATCGCGACAGGTATTGAAGAACACGACAACTACGCTGTCGACTTTATTCAGGCAACGCACTGGATCAAAAAGCACCTGCCTCATGCGATGATCTCGGGCGGGGTGTCCAATGTTTCTTTCTCCTTCCGTGGTAACGACAAGGTCCGTGAAGCCATTCACTGTGTATTTCTCTACCACGCCATCCGTAACGGGATGGATATGGGGATAGTGAACGCAGGCCAGTTGGCGATCTACGATGACTTGCCTTCAGAACTGAAAGAACATGTTGAAGATATCGTACTCAATCGTCGCGCCGATGCTACTGAGCGAATGTTGGAGCTGGCTGAAAAGTACCGTGGTGATGGCAGCGCCACGGCATCAACTCAAGATCTGAGCTGGCGTGAGTTGAGTGTGGCAAAGCGTCTGGAGCACGCCCTGGTTAAAGGGGTTACTGACTATATTGATGAAGATGTCGAAGAGTGCCGGCAGCAGTTTGAACGTCCTATCCAGGTGATTGAAGGCCCGCTAATGGATGGCATGGGTGTGGTCGGCGATCTGTTTGGTGCGGGCAAAATGTTCCTGCCGCAGGTCGTCAAATCTGCCCGTGTAATGAAAAAAGCGGTCGCCTACCTGATGCCCTTTATCGAAGCAGCCAAAGCTGACAACGCCAGCAGCTCTGCCGGAAAAGTGATTATGGCCACAGTTAAGGGCGACGTGCACGATATCGGCAAAAATATCGTCGGCGTAGTGCTGCAGTGTAATAACTTTGAAGTGATTGATCTCGGTGTCATGGTGCCCTGCGAAACCATTCTGAAAACGGCGCGAGAACAGAATGCTGATATTATTGGCCTCTCGGGTCTGATCACCCCGTCACTGGATGAAATGGTGCATGTTGCCAAGGAGATGCAGCGTCAGGATTTCCATATACCGCTGATGATTGGTGGGGCGACAACATCCAAAGCCCATACTGCAGTGAAGATAGAACCTCACTACAAAAACAATCAGGTGGTACATGTCACCAACGCTTCCCGTTCTGTAGGCGTAGCATCTGCCCTGCTTTCTGACGAAAGAAAAGCTAAATTTATCAAAGAAATAAAAGATGAATATCAGGCTGTACGCGAACGCCATGCCGAGCGTCAGCAAGATACTCGACGGATTACACTGGAAGCTGCGCGGGCAAATCATTTTCCGATTGACTGGGACAGCTACACGCCACCTGCCCCGTTGAAACCCGGTATACATGTATTCCGTGACTATGATCTTAACCTGCTCAGAGACTTTATTGACTGGACGCCGTTTTTCCAGGCCTGGGAGCTGGCCGGTCGCTACCCCCGAATTCTCACCGATTCAGTTGTCGGTGAAGAAGCGACCAAGCTGTTTGCTGATGCCCAGGCAATGCTGGATGATCTGATCAACCACAAGCGTTTGCAGGCCCATGCAGTGATTGGCCTGTTCCCGGCCAACCAGGTGGGACACGATGATATCGAACTCTATCACAGCGATGATCGTGATCAGACGTTAATGCGGGTGCATCATCTGCGTCAGCAAATGCAGAAAATTGAGGGCAAGCCTAACCTGTGTCTGGCAGACTTTGTAGCGCCCAAAGCCAGCGGTAAAGCGGACTGGATAGGTGCGTTTGCTGTCAGCACCGGCTTTGGTGTGGACGAACTGGTAGCCGACTATGAATCCCGTCAGGATATCTACAACAGCATCATGGTCAAGGCAGTTGCCGACCGACTGGCAGAGGCGCTGGCTGAGCATATGCACAGCCGTGTACGACGCGAGTTCTGGGGTTATGCTGCCGATGAGCAACTGGATAATGATGCGCTGATCAAAGAGCAATACCAGGGCATTCGCCCGGCTCCCGGGTATCCGGCCTGCCCTGAGCACACCGAAAAAGGACTGCTCTGGCAACTGCTCAAGGTAGAAGAAAATACCGGCATTACACTCACGGACAGCTATGCAATGTTGCCGACAGCGGCGGTCAGCGGCTGGTACTTCAGCCACCCGGACTCCCAGTACTTTGGTGTTGCCAAGCTGAGCGAGGACCAAGTGGAAAACTATGCTCATCGCAAAGGCTGGAGCATGGAAGAAGCTGAGCGCTGGCTGTCTCCCAACCTGGGTTATGAACCCGAGCAAAACTGATCAGCGACTGAATTGAGGAGTCACTGTAAATGGAACATCAGTTCTGGAAAGATCGCTGGGAGCTGAATCAAATCGGCTTTCACCAGGAACAGATCAATGAATATCTGAGTAGCCACTGGCAGTCTCTGGGGATACGTGATGGTGCACCGGTGTTCGTGCCACTCTGCGGCAAGAGCCTGGACATGCTCTGGCTGAGGGAACAAGGGCACGCAGTATTAGGCATCGAACTCAGCGAGCTGGCAATTGAGCAGTTTTTCAATGAGAACCGGCTGGATTATAGTCGCCAGCCGCAGGGTGGATTCATACGCTTTGATGCGCCTCAGTTAGGCATACTGGCAGGTGATTTCTTCAAGCTGACCGCCGCAGATATCGCACCGATTGAAGCCGTTTATGATCGCGCCTCACTGATCGCCCTGCCACCCGAGATGCGCCAGGATTATGCGCGTCATATGGCGTCACTGTTGCCTGAAGGCGCACATATCCTGCTAATTTCACTGGAGTATGAAGACGGCATGCTGAAAGGCCCGCCATTCAGCGTTAATGAGAGTGAAGTGCAGCAGCTTTTCTCCACCTGGTTTGATGTAGTGGTACAGGGTCGCTTTGATGGCGTCTGGGCGAAAAAGAAACCCGCTACCGAAGTCGTGTACACCCTGACACGAACCGCCGCGGCTTAACCTCTCAGGTGGCGGCCTTGCCTCTCAACATGATGACGGCTGCCAGGCATACAACTGCAATTCCGGCAAAGGTAAGAAGATTCACGGCTTCTTGCCAGATCCACCAGCCCATCAGGGTTGCAAAAATAACCGATGCATAGGTGAAAGGCCCCAGCTGACCTGCCGGGGCCAAACCATAGGCCCGTGTCAGCAGCAGTTGTGCCAGCGTTGACGTAGCGGCCAGACCAAACAGCCAGATCAGATGCTCTGCACTGGGCGTCACCCAATTAATCGAGGCGGGAATGGCTGCCAGCAGCGAGCCAAAAAAAGCAAAGTAAAACACGATTTTTTGCGGTGACTCACTACCACGCATCGACCGAATGGTCACTTTCGCCAGGGCGCCCAGCATCGCACCGAGCAAACCTACCAGAATCGCAAGATGCAACACCCCCTTGCCTGGTTGCAGAATCAGCGCAACCCCTATGAAACCTACCAGTATGGCAACTTTTACGCGGTTGGAGATTGGCTCCTTTAGCCACCACAGAGCGATCAGTGGCAGGAAGAACGGCGCTGTTTGCTTCAGCATGGCGGCCTGCCCCAAAGGCAGATGTGCCCAGGAATAGAACAGGCAGCTCATCGCCGCAACGCCAATCAGGGCGCGGCTAAAGTGAAGATGTAATCGCCGGGTCGGTAATTCACGTCGTCCACGACGCAAAATCCATGGCAGCATCCAGACCAGACTCAGCAGGTTGCGCATCAGGACGATGACTTCTGTTGGCAGGTCTGAACTGACCTGCCTGATAATCATACCACTGCCGACCAGGCAAATTTCTGACAAAACAATCAGCAACGCACCCAGCGTCAGTGGTTTCACACCCGCTCCTTAGACGTCGATACGCACGTAGTCATCCGCTAAACCGGCCGACAGCTTGGCATTGGACAGGATCGCAACACTCTGCTGCTCCGGGTTCAGCCACTGCCTGGCAACGCGCTGGAGATCTTCACCGGTCACCGCCAGTATCCGGGCCCGGAAATCCGCTCTCATCGCCTGAGTACGCCCAAACAGCTCGGCATGATAATCCTTTTTCGCCTCACCTGCCGGAGAGCCGGGCTTATCAATCGAGCTCACAACACCCAGTATGGCTTCCTCAACCTTTTTAGGGTCCGGGGTACCGGATAGCAACCAGTCCTTGGCAGCGAGGAAATCCTCTAGTGTTTCCTCAAGGCGCGGATCACGATAGGAGTAGAAGCGGAAAACAGCGTCACCGTTATCCTGGGATGCCCCGCCACCGTATGCACCACCCTGCTCGCGGATTGAACGGTGCAGGTAACCGTTGCGCAAATAATCACCCAGAACCGTCAACGCGGCAGCATCGGGATGTTGTGATGTCACTGTCGGGAATGCCATGGCACAAAAGTTAACCTGCGTATCCGTCAGCCAAACCTGCTTGACGGCTGAGCGTGTTGCCGGAAGCTGCAGCCTGCTGAAATTATCCTGAAGAGCCGGCAAGCTGGCCTGGGCTTGAGCATAGACCTGCGCCATGACGTCCTGATGTTCGGCTTCGCCCACCCACAGAAAGTGACGAGGCGCACCCTGCAAGCGGTGGTGCAAGGCCTGCAGGCTTGCTGACAGTTCGGCCAGAGCGGCTTCAGATGCAAGCGATTTATCCAGAGCCTTGAGCTGGCGAATACCTTCGAGTCCTGATGTGGCATGAGCCAGCCTGGCAGCAGGACTGAACTCAGCCGCAGCTGCCTGCATGGCCAGTGCATGGCCACGGCCGGTAATGCTGTTCACACGACGCGCACGCATTTGCGCCACGATTTCACGAATACGTTTTTGTTCATCAAAACGCGCATTCGATAAAGTCTCCGCCATCAATGCCGCGAGGCGTTCCTGGTTGGTAGCCAACGCCTTGCCCGAGAGTACCAGATAGCCTTTAACACACTGTGCATCATCTGGTGCGCCGCGAACACTGACACTGGCCGAAAAGCTGCCGCTGATCTCACTCTGAAACGCCTGGTTTTCACGGTAATCACGCTCACCACATCCCAGCTCAGTCAGGCAGTAGCTGTACAGGGGCAACAGTTGCTGTTCAGCAGCACTTAATTCCGGAAGCTCGACAATCATCTGCTGATAGGAAAGCCCGTTAGTGCCTGCAGCATAGCCGCGCGACCCTGCTGACAGTTGCGGGTAATGCTGTGCCTGAGGGAACTGCAATGCCACCGGAACATCTTCAAGCGTCACGCAGGGTAAAATGCTGTCATCATCAATTTGCAGCTGGCGTGCTTCCAGTGCTTGTGTACGTTCAATAATGGCTTGGGCATCTGTTTCACTCAATTGAGCATGAAGCGCAGCCAGTCTTGCCGTCTCGGCAGCATCACGGCGCTCACCCAGCTGCGGATCAGGGCGCAGCGTGACACGTACCCGGTGCGGATTATCCAACAGCCAGCGACGAATCAGCTGAGGAATAAAGTCGGCAGACTTGACCTTCTCCCGCAGCGCCTCAAGCGCCGGATCAATATTCAGCGCTTGCAAGGGATCACCACGATGAATGCCTGCCGACAGTCCTGCAAGGATTAACTGCAATCCAAACGGCATACCATCACCGGTAATTTCGCGTTGTGACAGTTCGAGTTGATGCAGCTGCGCTTCAACCATACGCTGATCAACACCCTGCTCTGCAATTTTCTCCAGCGTGCTCAGCACCAGCTGCTCAAAAGCGTCAGCCTGTTCAGGTTCACTGCCTTCAATACCACAGAGGAAACTCATTTCCCGATTGGAGTCTTCAAGCCCGCACAGGGGTGAAGGTGCGCTGCCCAGTGTCGAAGACTCCAGTGCTGCACGCAGTGGTGAGCTGGAGTTATCCAGCAACACCTGTGTGAGCAGATGAGCCTCCATCAAGGCTTCAGTATCAATTGAATGGGGTAGCAGCCATCCCATGACATGATGGGTGTGGCCCGCCGTTTCCGGCTGATCAAAGGCATAGGCTTCCTCCACCCGTAACGGTGCAAAATAGCGCTTTTCGTCTTTAACCTGAAGCTGCAGATCGCTGCGCTGGAAGCGTGATAGCGCCTGACTGTCGATACGCGCCTGAATCTCTTCAACAAGCAGGTTACCAAATGTCATGATCACGGCATTACTGGGATGGTAATGACTGCGATAGAAATCCAGTAGTGCGTCATAGCTCAGGTCCGGAATACAGGATGGTTCACCGCCACTGTTATGATGATAGGTCGTTTGCGGAAACAGATAGCGTGTCAGTGTTTGCCACAGCGTCGATACAGGTGAGCTCATAGCCCCTTTCATCTCGTTGTAGACCACCCCTTTATAGACCAGCGGGGAAGCCGGATTTTCAGCCTCGGAAAACTCGATCCGATGCCCCTCCTGGGCAAAGTCCAGAGGGTCCAGACGTGAAAAAAATACGGCATCCAGATAGACATCCAGCAAATTGAAAAAATCTTTGCGGTTCTGGCTGGCAAAAGGATAAGCCGTCCAGTCACTACTGGTGAATGCATTCATAAAGGTATTCAGAGAGCGGCGCGTCATCATGAAAAACGGATCGCGTACCGGGTAGCGTTCACTGCCACACAGCACGGTATGCTCCAGAATATGTGCAACACCGGTAGAATCTTCCGGCATGGTACGTAGCGCTACCAGAAATACATTTTCGTCATTGTCTGCCTGAATATGGTAATGACGTGCACCCGTCTGAAGGTGCTCATACTCACTGACTTCAACAGCCAGAGACTGAATCCATTGACGACGCAAAAACTTGAAACTGGGATGGGGCTGGTTCACATTTACAGACATAGTTGATAATAACCCTGACACTGATCATTTTTTAGGCAGCTGGTGTATGCTAACTTCTTCAGGGATTGTACCTTTTCAGCCGCTGAAATGCTCTGTCTGCAGGTGACAATCCTGAAGCGCCTAATATGTGTTGAGTGGAGAGGGATTCCACTGCATCTAAAAGCATTGACATACGGGAAAGGCCTAACTACATTAGCCTTTTATGCTGCAACGCACAATAATGAACTCCAGAGGTGATGCCCATGTACGATCAGATGAAAGACTCAATGAAGCCAATGATGGATATGGCTGAGATCAACAAGAAAACCGCTGAAAAACTGATCAGCTTGCAGTCTCAGTATGTCAGTGATTTTGTCAGCTCCAGTCTGTCACAGATGAAGGCCCTGACCGAAGTTAAAGATCCAAAAGCCGCGATCGAAGCACAGATTCGCTATATGAAAGAAATTGAAGCCAAGGCTTCAGATATTGCTCAACAGGAAATTTCAGCGCTGAGCGAAGCTAAAGCACAGTTGACGCTGTTGATGGAAAAAACCCTGGAAGAGCTGGGTGATAAGGATTACCTGGCTGAAGTACAGAAAGTGATGCAAGGATTCGCCAAAAAGTGAACCTGCCCTTGTGCAGCGCAGCACTAAATTTGACTTCTGCTCTACGTTGTTGTAGAAAGTCACCATGCTGCACTGCACAATTTTAATGGATAGTTTTGAGGATCACACCATGACAGACCCGATGAAAGACCTGAAAAAAAGCTTTGAAGAAGCGATGAAACCAGTAACTGACAGCTTCAACGAAGCGATGAAACCGGTAAAAGAAATGTCTGAAAGCCTGATGAAACAAGCTGAAGAGCAGTTCGAACCGGTTAAAGAGAAGTTTTCTCCCGCTTTGGAAATGGCTGAAATTAATCGCAAAACGGCCGAGAAGCTGATGGCACTTCAGGCTGAATATGTGACAGATTTTGTCAACGCCAGCCTGTCTCAGTTCAAGTCACTGGTGGATGCCAAAGATCCGAAAGAAGCGATCAAACTGCAGGTTGAGTTTCTGAAGACGCTGGACGCCAAGTTTACCGATGTGGCAGAGAAAGAACTGGCTGCCATGACTGATGCCAAAGACAAGCTGAGCGATATCGTCGAAAAAAGTCTGTCTGAACTGGGTGATGTGCCCTTTATGAACGAGTTCAAGTCCTTCGATTTGAGCAAGTTCGATCTGTCCAAGCTGATGCCAGGCACCAAAGACAAGCCTAAAGCCGCGGCAAAACCGGCTGCTGCCAAGCCAGCTCCCGCTGCTGCCAAGCCTGCAGCAAAGCCTGCTACCGCTCGTAAAGCGGCGGCACCTGCAGCCAAACCTGCTGCCGCTGCAAAACCAGCTGCACCAGCACCGGCCGCTACTGCAAGCAAGCCTGCTGCCAGCAAAGAGTAATAACCCGGCCTCGCTTCATCCAGGGCGCTTTGTGATTACACAAGGCGCCTTTTTTATATCCAGGATATATTACTTTTAGACCGGATCTGTAAAGTGGTAAAACAGCCGCTCTATGAACGGATGCAGTCGATAGTATGTTGTTGGACCAGGCACCTCTCCATAAAGCCTTTTGGCATTACACCCTCCCCTCTCTGGCGGCATTGCTGGTCAGTGGTACCTATCAGATAATTGATGGCATCTTTATTGGCCACTACATCGGTGCTGATGGACTTGCCGGTATCAATCTGGCCTGGCCATTAATCGGCGTATTGTTGGCTGTCGGCATGATGATCGGCATAGGCTGTGGCGCACAGGCGTCGCTTTCTCTGGGTGCAAAGGAGCCTGACACTGCCAGGGCCTTCCTGGGTATGGGCATTATCTTGCCTGTACTGTTTGGCCTCCCGATTGGCTGGCTACTGTTTTACCAAATCGAAAACTTCCTGCTATTCCAGGGTGCCAGCGGTGCCGCAGCGGGCCATAGCCAGGACTACCTGATCTGGATGACACTGGCAGCTCCGGTTGTCCTGGCCAGTATTATTTTCCCTTTTCTGGTGCGCAATATAGGAGCGCCAAGGCTGGCCACGCTGGCTATTCTGGTCGGTGCCTGCAGCAACATTCTCCTGGATGCTCTGTTTATCGCCTGGCTGGGCTGGGGATTGATGGGAGCCGCAGTGGCAACACTGCTCGGCGAAAGCCTGTCGATCGGAATATGTATATTTGTATTGCTGCGACAGAAGCAACCACACAAGCTTAAGCTGACAGATTTCCGTCCGCGCCTGTTCACCCTCCATCGCGTCACCAGCACCGGGTTTTCCAGTATGGTGATGTATCTGTACATCAGCTTTTCTGTCGTGCTGCACAATATACTGTTGATTCGTTATGGCAGCAGTCTTGAAGTGGCAGCCTACAGCATAGCAGGCTATCTGATGGCGTTTTACTACCTGACTGCCGAAGGCATTGCGGGAGGTATGCAGCCATTGGTGAGTTACTACTATGGTGCAGGCAAGATTCGCCAGGTCAAAGCGACCTTTTATCTGGCGATCAAGATTGGCGTGGGTGGCGGCCTGCTGTTTACAGTGTCTCTGCTTATCTGGCCCGGCTTTTTTGCGGGCATTTTCAATCAGCAGGATAGTGAACTGCTTGAGATTACACGCTGGGCAATCCGTCTGCATCTGTTTGCATTGTTTCTGGATGGCTTTCTGGTGCTGGTTTCCTGTTGGTTTCAGGCACTGGGCAAGGGGCGTCCTGCAACCCTGGTCAGTATGGGCAATCTTCTGATACAGCTTCCCTTTCTGGCGGTTCTTCCAACCCTTTTGGGGCAGTCTGGTGTCTGGCTGGCTGTCCCTTTATCCAATATTTGCCTGTCCGCGTTTGCAATCTACTTGCTTTGGCGACAGTTTCGTCAACTTGCTTAAAAGTTCTTGTTGAGCGTTTATTTTTCGTTTATTTTCGTAATTTCATAAATATTTCACTTTAGTGGAATATGGTCTACCCTTGATGAACATCCAATTTAACTAACATCAGGAATACGCCATGACCGTCTCACGTCGCCAATTTTTGAAAGGAGCCGCTGCGGCTGGAACACTTGCCGTCAGTCCATTTTTCATTAACAGTACGCTGGCCTCCAGCCGTGAACTCCGGATTTATGCCTGGGCAGGCTATATCACGGATGAAATGCTGGCAGACTTCAAAGCCAAAACCGGTATTAATGCCACCTTCACCCCGTACGGTACCAATGATGAGTTGATGAACTCTCTGCGTGCGACCGATGGCAGTGGCTTCGATATCATTATGCCAACCGCTGACCGTGTACCGGGATATGTTGAGTTTGACCTGGTGCAGCCGCTGGATACCAGTCGTATCAACTGGGATGGCGCACTGGAAAGTGCTATTGAAGGTTCTGAAGTTGGCGGTATTGTAGATGGCAAACGCTACTTTGCCCCCTCCGACTGGGGTACTGAAGCCATCTGCTACAACAAAGAGCTGGCCAAAGTGGACCGCAGCAACCTCAGTTATGGTGATCTGTGGCTTCCAGAGCATGCGGATGGCGTCACCGTTCGCGGCCATTCAGCTTTGGTGGGTATTGGTCTGTGGCTCGAAAAAGCTGGCAAACTGCCCTTCCCGCTACTGGACTCCTACAAGAATGAGCAGGCCATGCGTGCCAACTTTGATGTCATTCTGAAAGTAGCCACCGAGCACAAGCATATGATTGCACAGTTCTGGTCGACTGAAAATGAAGCTCAGGGCGCCTTCCTGGCAAATGGCGCGATCATCGGACAAACCTGGGACAGCACGGCTTTCAACCTGATTAAAGAAGGTGAGCCTATGGCCTATGCGGCCCCCAAAGAGGGTGCCATGGCCTGGATGGAAGGCTTTGTTATCCCGAAAAATGCTAATAATGTTGATGCGGTGTACGAGTTTATCAACTGGTATTACACCCCTGAAGCCGGTGCCATGTTCGTCAAAGCAACCGGTTACAACTCCACATCCAAAGGCGCTGCCGACCTGCTGCCGGAAGAAACCAAGCAGTTCTTCATTGATTCTTACACTGAAGAGGATCTGAAGAATCTGTGGTGGTGGCCGATTCAGGAACCCTGGTATGTCGCTCTGCGCAACGAATATCAGGACCGCTACCTGTCTGCCTGATTTGTATTGAAACTCTCTTCGCATGGCCCTGATACCAGGGCCATGCTTCACCGATGCTATGTGAGACGTTATGGATAGTAGTGTTCATCTTGATCATGTCATGATGCAATTCGACAACTTTGTTGCCGTTCAACAAACCGATTTGAAAATCGAATCGGGCGAGTTTTTCAGTTTTCTGGGTCCTTCCGGCTGTGGCAAAACCACCCTGCTGAATATTATCAGCGGCTTCCTTGATCCCACTGAGGGAACAGTCCGCATCGGCGGTCAGGACATGCGCAGGGTCCCTGCCAACAAGCGGCCAACCTCAATGATCTTTCAGAATTTAGCACTCTTTCCGCTAATGACAGTCGCAGAGAACATCGAGTTTGGTCTTGAGGTTCGTGGTGTCCGCAAAGCCGAACGTCGTAAAGTCTCTGAGCGTCTGCTCAATCTGGTTGCTCTGCCCGAGTGTCGGGACAAACGCATCAGTGACCTCTCGGGTGGGCAAAAACAACGTATCGCCATCGCACGGGCGCTGGCGGTTGAGCCACGGGTACTGCTGCTGGATGAACCGCTGTCAGCACTGGATCTGAAGTTGCGCCAACATATGCGCACAGAGCTGAAGGAGATTCAGCGTAAAACCGGTATCACGTTTATCTACATTACGCACGACCAGGGTGAAGCCCTGACCATGTCAGATCGAGTGGCCGTTATGTCGGCAGGCAAGCTGCAACAGGTTGCCGATCCCATGACGCTCTACCGCGCTCCCGCGACGCCTTTTGCAGCGTCTTTTGTTGGCGAAAACAACCGTATCGAGGGCCGCGTTGTGCGTGTCGAGGGGGCCCAGGCCACTCTGGACTGTGGCGATCTCGGCCAGTTAACCGGACAGACGCTGGATACATTAAGCCCCGGCGATACGGCACTGCTGTTTATTCGTCCTGAGCTACTCACTCGTCGTACATCAATGACTGAAAACTGTTTTACAGCACAGATCCAGGAACTGAACTTTGAGGGCGCTTACCTAATGATGGAAGCAACCCCTCTGAACAGCCAGCGTCGCCTGCGAATCCAGCTGTTGAGTGATATGAATCTGGGTGATGTGGCAACCGGCAACCAGGTGATGTTCGGTTTTTCCGCCGAAGATGCCATGATCATGTCAGGGGCGCGCGATGTTTAAACAACTCTCTGAACGCTTTGGTCCCTGGGTTTCCCTGGGCATCTTTTTACTCATGTTCCTGTGGCTGGTCATGCTGGTCATTCTGCCGCAGATTCTGATGATAGACTATTCACTGAGACCCAATCTGCCGCCCAGCCAGATAGGCGGTCCTGAGGACCAGTACACCCTCAGAAACTATGCCACACTGGCCAATAACGCGATTCATCAGAGCATTTTCTTCAAGACGATCTGGTCCAGTGTTCTGGTCACCCTGTGCACCCTGGTGGTGTGCTATCCTCTGGCGTATTACCTGGCCAAGGTTGCCACCCCCCGACAAGCGGCGTTATGCGTCCTGCTGCTCATCATTCCTTTCTGGATCAATGAGATACTGCGTACATTTTCCTGGTTTATCATTCTGTCTTATCGTGGGCCACTGAATGCATTACTGCTGAGTCTGGGCTTTATTGATCGTCCGATTCGCTTCCTGTCAGGTGACGGCGGAGTCATTGTCGGGATGGTCTATGCCTATATTCTGTTCATGATTTTCCCGCTCTACAACGCGATTGAAAGCCTCGACAGCAATCAGATAAAAGCAGCGCGCAATCTTGGCTCCGGCTGGATACGCACGCATTATCGTATCATCATCCCGCATGCCAAACCCGGTATTGCCACCGGCTGCATCATGGTATTTATGCTCTCCGCTGGCAGCTATGCTGTTCCGGCACTGCTGGGATCACCAGGCAGCCGCTGGTTTACACAAATCATTTACAACTGGTTTTTCGAGGGTGGTGACTGGAATCAGGGTGCAGCCTATGCCTTTATTCTGCTACTGCTCTGTATCGGCTTTATTGTTTTGATGATGCGTCTGTTCAAAGTGGGTCTGGGAGATATTGCCAGATGAGTTCACATAGCCTTCTGAAATGGGGTATACGTTTCTACATTACCCTGTTCTTTCTCTACCTGTTTACACCGCTGATTATCATGTCAGCCGCAACCTTTAATGACAGCCGTTTTCCGACCATTTCGCCCTGGCGCGGAACAACACTCAAGTGGTTTGAAGAGTTGTGGAATGATTCCGGCATGTGGCAGGCGCTGGGTAACAGTGCCATTATCGCCGCCGGAGTACTGCTGGTTGCGGTACCGATCGGTGTGGCCTGCGCGCTGTTTCTCTCCACCTACCGTGGTAACGGCAAAAACTTCCTTTATGGACTGATGCTGTCGCCATTGCTGACACCAGGCGTGATTATTGGTATCTCGACGCTGATTTTTTGGCGCAGCCTGGGTGTCAGTGGCGGTATTTTTCTGACAGTCATTGCCCAGACAACCTTTATTGCTGCATACGTGATGCTGATGATACTGGCACGCCTGCAACGCTTTGACCGGACACTGGAGAATGCCGCCTTCAGTCTTGGCGCCTCACACTTTCAGGTGTTTCGTCGTATACTCCTGCCCTACTTGATGCCTGCCATCCTGTCTGCGGCGGTGATTGCCTTTCTGCAGTCCTTCGAAAACTACAACACCACGCTGTTTGTGAAGGGGCATGACACCACCCTGACCATTTATATCGCGTCCAAAGTGCGTACAGGCCTGACACCCGCAGTGAATGCATTGGGGCTGATTCTGATCCTGATCACTATTCTGTTTGCGGCAGTATATGAGCTGAAGCGCCGACATGAAGCACGGCAAGCTCAAGTTGATCCGGAAACAGCGTCTGAACCATTAAGCAGGTAAATCATGATTGCAAACCGTTTGATTGCGCACCGTGGCTGTGCGCATCTGGCTCCTGAGAATACCCTGGGGGCCATGCGCCTCACTCAACAACTGGGCATTGACTGGGTAGAAATTGATGCCAATCTGGTCGGTGATGGAACGCTGGTCGTGTTTCATGACGATGAGTTATCACGCCTCAGTAACGGGCAGGGACAGCTCAAGTCGCTGCGCTATGCAGATATCGCTGATCTGGATGTCGGCAGCCACTTTTCCGCGGAATACAGTGCAGAACGCATCCCCACGCTGGATGAGATGCTGGCATTTCTGGCCGCGCAGCAGTTCGGACTGAACCTGGAAATCAAACGCTATGAGCACTTCAGTGCCGAACAGATTGTGGAACCAACACTGGCTTCACTGGCACGTAACTGGCAGGCGTTTGATCGCCTGATCATCTCCAGCTTTGATACGGAGATACTGCGCCTGATACGACAGCATCAGCCTGAATGGCAGTTGGGTCAGCTTTGGGAGGCCTTACCGGATAACTGGCAGTCGGTTGCAGAGTCGCTACAGGCCGTCAGTATCCATCTGGATCATAGCCAGCTGACCGCCGAACAGGCTAAAGCGGTGAAACAGGCGGGTTATGATCTGTATGTCTATACGGTTAACCATCCGGCAACAGCACAGCGCCTGTTTGACATGGGCGTTGATGGTATTTTTACTGACAACCCGACCTTATTTGGCTGAAATCTGTTGGCTTGAACTCTTCTGGTTGCGCTGGAGATATGTCTCCAGCGCTTGCCGGTCGCTATCTGTCATGCCAATACCCGTTTTGGTCCGTCGCCAGAGAATATCCTCAAGCGTTTGCGCCCATTCTTCTGCGACCAGATAATCGATCTCCCGCGCATACAGCGCGCCCAACGCAGGCCCCAGATCCTCAAGACTTGTAGCAGACTGCAACCAGCGCTCAGCTTCGCGCCCATAGGTTGAGGCAATCCGCTCCTGGTCTGCAGTCGACAGAAAAGGATATTTCTGCCCAAGCTCGCGGATATAGTCAGATAATGAGGCCATTGACTCACCACCTGGCAACTGAGTGGTCTCGGTCCAGGGCTTGCCCATCTGCGGTAAAAAGGGCTTCAGCTTTTCCAGAGCTGACTCAGCCAGCTTGCGATAGGTCGTTAACTTACCACCAAAAATCGACAGCAAGGGAGCTTCGCCCTGATCCTGCTCCAGTTCAAACTGATAATCCCGGGTCACCTTGGCGGCCACCTGCCCGGCCTGCTCGCCCTGCATTAAGGGACGGACACCGGAAAAGCTCCAGACAATATTTTCAGGACTGAGCTGGCGTTGAAAATAGCTGTTCACCAGTTGCAGCAAATAAGCGATCTCATCCTCATCAATACAGGCGTCACGAGGTTCACCCGTGTAGTCAACATCGGTCGTACCGATCAGTGAATAGGTGTTCAGATAGGGAATTACAAAAACGATACGCCCATCTGTGTGCTGCAAAATATAAGCTTCAGGACCTTCATGGAGGCGCGGTACAACGACATGACTGCCCTTGACCAATCGAACACCTTTACGGGTCTGGCTCTGTTTGACTGAATCCAGTACCGACCTGACCCAGGGCCCGGCAGCATTGATCAATGCCTTTCCCTGCAGCTGCAATTCATCTCCAGAATTGTTGTGTACCTGAACATGCCACAGCCCCGATTTGCGTTCAGCACCAATCACCCGATGACGCGTCAGGATACTTGCACCCTTGCGCTGGGCCAGCTTGGCATTCATCACCACCAGACGGGCATCGTCGACCCGGCAGTCGCTGTACTCAAACCCTTGGGTATACTCAGGCTTTAAAACTGAATCCTGGCCAAAACGAAAGCGTCTGGATGCAGGCAAGCTGACCCGTTTACTCAGGTGATCATAGAGGAACAGTCCGGCCTGTATCATCCAGGCCGGACGCAGTCCCTGATGATGCGGCATTCGAAACCGCAGGGGGGTGACAAGGTGTGGAGCCATACGCAGCAACACTTCGCGCTCTGCCAGCGCTTCCCTGACCAGTCGAAACTCATAGTATTCCAGATAGCGCAAGCCACCATGAATCAGCTTGGAACTCCAGGCAGAGGTGCCACTGGCCAGGTCTTCTGCTTCCAGCAGCGCAACCGACAAGCCTCTTCCGGCAGCATCGGCGGCAATGCCAGCGCCATTAATCCCGCCACCGATAATGATGATGTCATACAGTGTTTCAGCCATGAGCGCTCTACCCGGTTTGTCACAAAAAAGAAACAAAAATGAACAAAAACGAAACTGTTTCCGTTAGTGCAAACTATAGATTGTCAGGGCATGAAGGTGCAAGCAGATAATGTTCGATTTGTATCGTTTTTTTTCTTTACTGCGCTATATGAAGTTTTATTTTTTCCCGAGTCAGTAATTCCATTACGGTTTGCGGTGGCGTACGGTCCGTGAACAAAGCCGTACATTGACTGAGATTGCCCAGTCGAACCATGGCGCTGCGTCCAAATTTGGAATGATCTGCCGCCAGATAGACATAGCGGGAGTTGCTGATAATCGCCTGAGCAATACGTACTTCCTGATAATCAAAATCCAGCAGACTGCCATCCTCATCGATACCGCTGATGCCAATGATGCCGTAGTCGAGCTTGAATTGATTGACGAAGTCCCGCGTCGCCTCCCCCACAATACCGCCATCACGATGACGCACTTCGCCACCGGCAATAATGACAGTAAAGTCAGGTTTAGCACTCAAGATCGAAGCGACCATCAGGTTATTGGTAACCACCTTCAGGCCTTTCCGTTCCAGTAGCGCCCGCGCAATAATCTCATTGGTGGTGCCAATATTGATAAACAGGGATGCCTGATCAGGTATATGGCTGGCAATACAGGCAGCAATGCGCTGCTTCTCTTCGGAATAGTTCAGCTTTCGGGTCTGATACTCGGCATTCCGAGTACTGGAAACAGGACCGGCACCGCCGTGATGACGCTCCAGCTCGCCGCGCTGCGCCATCTGATTGAGATCCCGGCGTATCGTTTGTGGGGTCACCCCCAGAAACTCGACCAGCTCATCAATACTTTGATAGCCTTTGAGTTTGATCTGTTCAAGAATTCTGACTTGGCGTAATGTCTGGCTCATCCGTTCAGCTGTCTTATGTGGGTTAGATCACACTTCTGTATCAATAGCATAGCAGTTTTTATCCATCACGCCTGGCGAGCTGGGGCACGGGACCTTCCAGGCCCATCGCATAACGCGTAACATGCGGTTTTGCAAACGGCAAACGCTCCGCCAAACCCAGGCCCAGATTACGCAACAGTTTCAATGGCGGGTTTTCGGTACTGAACACACGATAAAAGGCATCCATGGTCTGCATCATCAACAGGTTCTGAGAACGCCGGGCCTGCTGATAACGAGACAGAACTTCCTCGCTGTAAAAGGCATCATGATTTTCTGATGCAGCCTGCAGCAGCACTTCTGCCAGCATCGCCGCATCCATGAAGCCGATGTTCACCCCTTGTCCTGCCAAGGGGTGAATCATATGAGCCGAGTCCCCTGCCAGGGCGACACCCTCGACAATATAGCGCTGTGCGTGCTGACGTCGTAGAGGAAAGGCGCCCCGCTCCAGCAACTGGCTGATTTTGCCAAGACAGGCAGGAAAACGCTGATGCAAGGCCTGCAGGAAAGCTTCATCGGAAAGCGCCAACAAACGTTTCACTTCATCCGGCGTGTTATACCAGACCAGTGATGCATGAGGTCCGTTTAACGGCAGAAAAGCCAGCGGACCGGTGGCTGTAAACTGCTGCCAGGTGATATCCTGCTGAGGGTAATCGGTGATGACCGAAGCCACCAGTGCCTGCTGATCATAATCCCACTTGCTGATACCGATACCGGCAGCCTGGCGAACGCGAGACTCACCGCCGTCAGCACCAATCAGTAATCGGGCCAACAGCTCGCGACCGTCGTCCAGCTGGACCAGACTGGAACCGGGTGAATAATCAATATTCAGGGTTTTGGCAGGACAGATCAGATCAATATTGTCATGCTGCTTCAGGGTTTCAAGCAGCGCCAACTGAGTGATGCGATTTTCTACAATATGCCCGAGATAGGCCTCACCTATCTGCTCTGAATCGAACAGCGTGGCTGCCGATTCATGAGACTCCCAGACTTTCATCCGTCGGTAAGGACAGGCACGCCTTGACAGTACACCGTCCCACGCACCGATATTGCGTAGCAGCGTCTCGGACGCCACACTCAGAGCGGATACACGTAAATCATGTGGCTGACCGGTTTCGTATGCGTCGGGGTATTGGCCTTCAATGACAGCAACCCGGTATCGGCTGCCGCCCAGCGCGCAGGCGATAGCCGAACCCACCATACCACCACCGACAATGACAATATCGTAATCTGTTTTCATCCAGTTCACCCGTTAGATGTGGGTGATGCCTCCCATGTAGGGTAGCAACACATCAGGTACGCGAATGCTGCCATCCGCCTGCTGGTAATTTTCCAGCACTGCCACCAGCGTTCTGCCCACCGCCAGACCGGAGCCATTCAGGGTATGCAACAGCTCAGGCTTGCCGGTTTCCGGGTTACGCCAGCGGGCCAGCATACGACGCGCCTGGAAGTCAGTCATATTGGAGCAGGAAGAAATCTCGCGATATTTCTGTTGCCCTGGTAGCCAGACTTCAAGGTCATAGGTTTTCGCGGCACCAAAGCCCATATCGCCACCACACAGGCACACCACTCGGTAAGGCAGTTCCAGCAATTGTAGAATACGCTCAGCATGACCTGTCAGTTCTTCAAGGGCTTCCATAGAGCGGCCGGGTTCGACCAGATGTACCAGCTCCACTTTTTCAAATTGATGCTGACGAATCATTCCGCGAGTGTCGCGTCCTGACGCACCCGCTTCAGAGCGGAAGCAGGGTGTATGTGCGACCATTTTCAAGGGCAGTTGACTGGCATCGATAATCTGGTCACGGGCCAGGTTAGTCAGTGGTACTTCCGCTGTAGGAATCAGGTAGTAGCTGCGATCCCCAAAAGGAAGCTTGAACAGGTCTTCCTCAAATTTCGGCAGTTGTCCGGTCCCCATGAGGGAATCGGCATTGACCATGAAAGGAGTATTCACTTCCATATAACCATGGTCAGTGATATGCGTATTCAGCATGAACTGAGCCAGCGCCCGGTGCAGACGTGCCAGTCCACCTTTCATCACGGCAAAGCGTGAACCGGTAATGCGAGCAGCGGCTTCAAAGTCTAAAGCGGCTTCGCGCTCACCCAGCGCAACATGATCTTTGACGTCGAAATCAAACTCAGCCGGCGTTCCCCAGCGGCGCACTTCAACATTATCATCTTCTGATGAGCCTTCGGGAACAGATGCGTCAGGCAGGTTCGGAATACCCAGCAACAGATCATCCAGCGCATCCTGAATGCCCTGCAACGATGATTTGGCCTGATCAAGCTTTTCACCTAACTGTCCGACTTCTGCCAGCAAAGGTGCGATGTCCTGACCGGATGCTTTTGCCTGCCCAATACTTTTTGAACGCGTATTGCGCTCATTCTGCAATTGCTCTGTTTCCACCTGGACAGAACGGCGTTGCTCCTCCAGTTCCAAAAAACGCTCTAATGGGAACTGAAACCCCTTTTTGCTTAACAGCGCAGCGATCTCTTGGGGATTAGCGCGAACAATTTTTGGATCAAGCATGCAAAACTCTTCCTGTTACCAAATGAATCTGTCGAGTTAAAAAAACAACCGCGTGAACCACAGCCCCAGATAAAGTGCTGTGATACAAAGCATAACACTCAATAATACATAAATTAGCGCTGCACCGGTATGGCCTTCATTGAGCAATGTCACAGCTTCCAGTGAAAAGGTTGAAAAAGTTGTGAAGCCGCCCAGCATTCCGGTCATTAATAGAGGGCGAAGTTCAGGAGATATGCGGGCCTTTTCCATGATCAAAACAAAAGCCACACCCATCAGCAGAGAGCCGATAACATTAATACTCAGAGTACCCAGCGGCAGACGCGCATCGGAAGTATTCAGCATGCCGGAAATCCAGTATCGCAGTAAGGAGCCCACGGCTCCTCCCAACGCAACAGCGATAATGTGCATCATTTATGATCATCCTTATAGCGTTGCTGAGCGCTCTGGCTATCACGCTCTTTTAGCAGCCTCAGCTTTTCAGCAATTTTGATCTCAAGCCCTCGCGCTACCGGCTGATAATAATGTCTGTCTGCGATGGATTCAGGCAGATACACTTCACCTGCCGCGTAGGCATCCGGTTCATTATGCGCATAACGGTAACTGTCACCATAGCCCTGGGCCTTCATCAGCGCAGTGGGTGCGTTGCGCAAATGCACCGGGACCTCATAGGCCGGATCTTGTCGTACATCCGCCCGGCATTGGTTAAAGGCCTGGTACAGCGCATTACTTTTTGGCGCACAGGCACAATAAACGGCAGCCTGAGCAATAGCCCGCTCCCCTTCCGCAGGCCCGACACGCTCAAAGGCATTCCAGGCGGCTATCGCAACCTGCATGGCACGCGGGTCTGCGTTGCCAATATCCTCAGAAGCAATTGCAACCAGACGCCTTGCCACATAGAGCGGGTCGCAGCCACCTTCCAGCATGCGGCAGTACCAATAGAGGGCGCCATCCGGAGACGAACCCCTGACGGATTTGTGAAACGCCGAGATCATATCGTAAAACAGGTCACCGCCCTTATCGAAACGACGCCCCCCGGATTGCATCACCTCATCCAGCACACTGGCACTGACCCGTTCATGCCCCCCGTCGGGTTCAGCCAGATCTGTTGCCAGTTCCAGCAGATTCAATGCCCGCCGAGCATCCCCATCAGCAGCCAGGACCAGTTGATCCAGCACACCGTCATCAAACAACAGCGTACGATCCCCCAGTCCCCGTTCACGATCATGCAGCGCCCGGTCAATAACCTCACGGATATCCGCCGCTTCCAGTGAACGCAGCAGATAGACTCGCGCCCGGGAAAGCAGTGCGTTGTTGAGTTCAAATGAGGGGTTTTCAGTCGTGGCTCCGATAAATACTACAGTGCCATCTTCCACATAGGGCAAAAAGGCATCCTGTTGGGCTTTGTTAAATCGGTGTACCTCATCGACAAACAGCAGGGTCTTGCGGCTTCGCTGTGCACGTACCTGACGGGCTTCATCCACCGCCTGACGAATATCCTTCACACCTGCCAGAACAGCCGACAGGGTAATAAAGTGCGCATCACTGTGATGCGCGATCAATCTCGCCAGAGTGGTTTTACCCACACCCGGCGGCCCCCATAAAATCATGGAGTGAATCTGCCCCTGCGCCAACGCTTTGCGCAGGGGTTTTCCCGGTGCCAGGATGTGTCCTTGCCCTGCATACTCGTCCAGCTCGCGCGGACGCATCCGCGCAGCCAGTGGCTGATAACCCGAGTTTTCCGTGGCCGAGAACAGATCCGTCATTAGAAGCTGGCGTCCAGAATCACATCAATATCGTCTGGCGGATCAAAGCTGAACAGCTCATCTGCCAGCTCAGGATTCAGCTCCTGATTACTCAGCTGAATCATTGAACGCTGCCCCAGGGTATCATCCAGCAGCAACTCCGACAGCACAGAGTCTTTGAACAGCAGACGCACCCGAGAGAACATCGCTTCGCCGGATTGCTTGGGCAAAAGCTCAAATACCACCATATCGCCCTGCTGCTGCAACAATGCGACTTCATAGCGGCGATCCAGCTCATGAATGCGTCCGTTCAGGATCAGAGCTGGAGCGCTGTCTGTGTTTTCATCTGCCGGCTTGCGCGTGGCTTGCTCCAGATCCGGATCATAGATCCAGATATATTCACCATCTGAAATAATTTCCTGCGGGAAAGGCGTTTCGGTAATCCAGACAAACCGGTCAGGCCGGGCAATCGCAAAATGACCGGTTGAACTCTCTCCACGCTCACCCCGTTCATTGGTGACAAACTGCTCAAAGTCCGATTTGAAACGATCATAACCCGACAGCAGTGATGCCAGCTGATCAAGCGGCTGAGCGTTCACACTGAGGGAGGTGCTGAGCAATAACGTGGCTAACAATTTACGCATGCTGTTTCCTTTATTAATCTCTTGGGGGTGGCGGAGCCAACACATCACGCTGACCATTACTGCCAGCGGTGGAGACCACGCCTGCAGCCTCCATGGTTTCAATCATGCGGGCCGCCCGGTTATAGCCAATTTTCAGTTTACGTTGTACGGCTGAGATAGAGGCCTTGCGGCTTTCGGTGACAAAGGCAACGGCCTCGTCATACAGCTCGTCCTGCTCATCATCGAACATGCCAGCTGAACCTCCGCCAAACGCACCGCTCTCTTCGCCGCCATCTGACATAATCTCATCCAGATAGTTCGGTGGCCCCATCTGCTTCCAGGCTTCAACGGTACGATGCACTTCATCATCACTGACGAATGCACCGTGTACACGGTTGGGAATGCTGGTTCCGGCCGGGAGGTAGAGCATGTCACCATAACCCAGCAGATTCTCGGCTCCAGACTGATCCAGAATGGTGCGCGAATCAATTTTCGAAGACACCTGGAACGCTATCCGGGTCGGCACGTTAGCCTTGATCAGACCGGTAATAACATCCACCGACGGACGCTGCGTTGCCAGGATCAGGTGTATCCCGGCTGCACGTGCCTTCTGTGCGATACGCGCAATCAACTCTTCCACCTTCTTGCCGACCATCATCATCATGTCAGCAAACTCATCGATCACCACCACAATGTACGGCAAGGTGGTTAGATCAGGAGGTGGCTCATCAGCCGGAAGACCATAATCCTCAGCCTTCCACAGCGGATCCTTGAGGGGCTGACCAGCGGCTTCAGCCTGCAACACCTTGTCGTTGTATCCGGCGATGTTACGCACCCCCATTTTGGCCATCAGACGGTAGCGACGCTCCATTTCAGCGACACACCAACGCAGGCCACCCGCCGCCTCTTTCATATCCGTAATAACGGGCGTCAGTAGATGAGGAATGCCTTCATAGATGGATAATTCCAGCATTTTCGGGTCAACCAGAATCAGACGAACCTCTTCCGGTGTCGCCTTGAACAGCAGGCTCAGCAGCATCGCATTGACGCCGACTGACTTACCCGAACCGGTTGTACCGGCAACCAGCAAATGCGGCATTTTTGCCAGATTGGTGACCACCGGATTACCGGCAATATCGTTACCCAGTGCCAGGGTCAGTTTGGAGCGGGCTTCAGCAAAAGGCCGCGAGTTCAACACTTCACTCAAGTGCACTATCTGGCGGGTTTCGTTCGGTATTTCAATTCCCACCACCGATTTACCCGCGATCACTTCCACTACGCGGACACTGGAAACTGTCATTGAACGCGCCAGATCCTTGGACAGGTTGCTGATTTTGCTGGCTTTAACACCTGGGGCTGGCTGGATCTCAAAACGGGTAATCACCGGGCCCGGATTCACCTCAACCACTTCAGCAATGACACCAAAATCTTTCAGCTTCTCTTCCAGCTGACGTGACATCTGCTCCAGTTGCTCTTCACTGTAACCCTGGGCCTGCTGCAGTTCGGGTGCATCAAGCAAATCAAGTGACGGCAGTTGCATCGGCTTTTTCACGGGTGCAACGACGGATACCGGCTCCTGAGTATTATCCACCTCTTCCAAGGGTTTATGTGTTTCCGACAGAGGCACAATTTTCAGCTGACGTCGCTGCTCTGCCTGATGTGGTGTCAGGGTTTCCGGCACATCAGCTTGCACAGACTCAGTAAACAAGGGTTCAGTCAGCAGGGGTTCGGCCAGCAACGGCTCAGCATCCGGCTCGGCAGGTACTTCCACTGCCGGGCGCACCACGCGTGCGACCATAGAGTCAATCCGTGGCTCGCGTCGCTCTTTGGTTGGTGAGGTTTTGCTCGGCGCAGCTGTTTTCGCTTCCGGAGCCGGTTTACGCTCAGGACGCTTCAGCTCGGGCAAAGAGATCTTTGGCAGTTGCACGCTGGGCATACGCCCCATACGTTCAGGCAGGCTCAACAGCAAGCGCCCGGTGGACTCGACCACTGTCAGCCAGGACAGCTCCATGAACAGCGTCAAGCCGAACAGTGCCATCACCCAGGCCAGCAGCGTCGTTCCCGGCACACTGAAGACAGCAATACTGAGATCAGACAGCGCATGTCCTATCAAACCACCAGCTGTAAACGGGAAGCCAAAAGACGCATTGGACAGGTGTATGGAGCAGAGCATGGTCAGCCCCATCAACAACACCAGAGCGCCGGTAAATCTCAACATGAAAAAAGGAATAGCATCCAGCATGCCCACCCGTCGACGCAACAGGAAACGCAGTGCGGGCCAGATCAGCAACAGCGGTACCAGCCAGGCGGCCAGCCCGGTAAAGGAAACCATCAAATCCGCCAGCCAGGCCCCTGCCACACCGGCCATATTAGTGACACCCGGCTGATATCCGGCATGTGACCAGCCGGGATCAGCCGGATCATAACTCCATACAGCCAGGCACAAAAACAACGCCAGCCCGATCACGACAATCAGACCTGCTTCCTTGAACACACGAGCCAGATGCTGACCCAGAGGCAATGGACGGGACATACCCTGCTCACTCACTTTTAAAAATCCTTAACTCGATCAAGACCGGAACCCTTTTGACATTTAAGCGTCCTATTGTGCCATAAACCTGGCCCAAGACAGGAGTGGTCACAGGTTACTATTATCACGCTATTTGTTTATCATTATCATCAACTATTGAACGAGCCGATACGACAGGATATTTTTTCATCATGAGTACATCTCAACACCATCGCTTGATTATTCTGGGTTCTGGCCCAGCCGGTTATACCGCAGCCGTGTATGCGGCACGTGCCAACCTCAACCCCGTAGTGATTACCGGCATGCAGGCAGGTGGTCAGCTGACAACCACCACCGAAGTGGACAACTGGCCCGGTGATGTTGATGGCGTTCAGGGCCCGGAGCTGATGCAGCGCATGCAGGCTCATGCCGAGCGGTTTAACACTCAAGTGATTTTTGATCATATTCATACTGCCGAGTTGCAGCAAAAGCCCTTCCGTCTGGCAGGTGATATGGGTGAATACACCTGTGATGCACTGATTATTGCTACGGGTGCTTCCGCACAGTATCTGGGCCTCGAATCAGAGGAAGCCTTCAAGGGCAAGGGCGTCAGTGCCTGTGCTACATGTGACGGCTTTTTCTACCGCAATCAGAAGGTTGCCGTTATTGGTGGCGGTAACACAGCGGTTGAGGAAGCGCTTTACCTGTCCAACATTGCAGCTGAAGTGACACTGGTACACCGTCGCGACTCACTGCGCAGCGAAAAAATCCTGCAGGACAAGCTATTTGAACGTGCAGAAAACGGTAACATCCGCCTGCTCTGGAATCACCAGCTGGATGAAGTCCTCGGGGATGAAATGGGCGTTACCGGCATGCGCGTGAAGCATGCCCAGACAGGTGAAACGCAGGATCTGGATCTGCAGGGTGTTTTTGTAGCCATTGGACACAAGCCCAACACTGACCTGTTTGCCGGTCAGCTGGATATGCGTGACGGTTATCTGACGATTCGCTCTGGACTGGAAGGCAATGCCACCATGACCAGTATTGAAGGCGTTTTTGCAGCAGGCGATGTGTGTGATCATATTTATCGCCAGGCAATTACATCTGCAGGCTTTGGCTGCATGGCAGCACTGGATGCAGAACGTTATCTGGACGACCTGAAAAGCTGAGTCCTGTCTGATGATTACCTGGCTGGACCATGCCAATACGCCCTTCCCGCCTGTGGAGCAGGCATTGGCCCAGCCAGATGGTCTGCTTGCAGCCGGCGGCGGACTCTCTCCGGAGCGACTGCTCAGCGCCTATCGCCAAGGCATTTTCCCCTGGTACAACCCGGGCGAGCCGGTGCTTTGGTGGAGCCCAGACCCACGCTGCGTCATGCGCCCTCAGGATTTGCATATTTCCCGCAGCCTGCGAAAACAGCTGCTAAACTCCGACTATCAGGTCACCTTTGACCGGGCTTTCAGCCAGGTGATGCAAGCCTGCGCGGCACCTCGCAGCTACCAAAGCGGCACATGGATCAGTTCCGAGATCATTACCGCCTATATCCGTCTGCACCGGCTCGGAGTAGCACATTCGGTGGAGGTCTGGCAAGACGACACACTGATTGGCGGCCTGTATGGACTGGGCATTGGCTCACTGTTCTTTGGCGAGTCCATGTTCAGTCGTCGTGATAATGCCTCAAAGATCGCTTTCAGCTTTTTATGCGTACAATTAGCAGAGTGGCGGTTTAATCTGATCGACTGCCAGGTCTACAATAGTCATTTAGAGAGCCTTGGTGCCAGCATGATGCCACGCAAGGAATTCGTGGCATTACTGTCCCGGCATCTGGATGATCCCGAGCCGACCGAGTGGCAATTCACGGTGGATGCTCAACAGGTAGCAGGAAAACGCATATGAGTGACATGCAGACGCTGAGATTTTATGTGACGCCTTCACATAACTGCAGCTATCTGGCTGGCCTGCAGGCCAAAACACTGTTTGTTGATCCGCAGATGCTGATCACGACTGACACCTATAGCCAGCTTTCCGAACTGGGCTTTCGTCGCAGCGGCAGTCATATCTATCGACCACACTGCGAGCACTGCCATGCCTGCCAATCCATTCGAATTCCAGTGGATTTTTTCAAGCCCAGCAAATCTCAACGGCGCCTGATAAATCGCAATTCTGACCTGAAGATTATCCGCAAAGCACCTGATATGAAACAGGAATATTTTGCGCTTTATAAGCGTTACATCGATGAACGCCATGCTGACGGTGATATGTATCCGCCAACACCGGAGCAGTTCCATCAGTTCCTGGTAGAGGGTGCGCTGGACAGCTGGTTCTATGAATTCCGGGATGCCAATGACCAACTGGTCGCCGTAGCAGTTACCGACCACCTGAACCGGGCCATGTCGGCACTCTACACCTTTTATGATCCGAGCCTGCCAAATCGAAGTCTCGGCAGCTATGCCATCCTGTGGCAAATCGCCGAAGCAAAACGTCGCGGAATGGATTATCTCTATCTGGGTTACTGGGTAAAAGCCTGCCGAAAAATGCGCTACAAGACCGCATTTCGCCCATTGGAAATGTTGATAGACGGACACTGGACCCATTTTCGACAAGAATCATTTTGATTCATTCACTTTTTCAGGTAGAATTTGCGCCTTTGAAACCGGACAGGGTTTTAATCAACCAGTCTCAGAGGTAATCACTGAATGGCGAAAGAAGATTCATTTGAAATGGAAGGAACCGTGATTGACACGCTTCCCAACACCATGTTCCGCGTTGAACTTGAAAATGGCCACATCGTTACGGCACATATTTCCGGCAAAATGCGCAAGCACTACATCCGTATTCTGACCGGCGACAAGGTCAAAGTAGAACTCACGCCTTACGACCTGAGTAAAGGCCGTATCACTTATCGCGCACGCTGAAAAACGGCGGACAGTTCTTGTGCCGCCGTTTTTTCATTCTGGCAGACGATAAGCAGCCATCAGGCTGCTACCGTCTCGCAGGTTAAACAGATTTCACCTTGTTCAACATCGATATCGACATCCCCACCGCCTTCTGACAACTCACCGAACAAAATCATTTCAGCCAGTGGCTTCTTGATTTTCTCTTGAATCAGACGACGCATCGGGCGAGCTCCCATTTTTTCGTCATAGCCATGTTCAGCCAGCCACTCACGGGCTGCTTCGCTGACATGCAGCACAACCTGCTTGTCATCCAGCTGCGCCTGCAGTTCGGTCAGGAACTTGTCGACAACACCCTTGATAATCTCGGTATTCAATGGCTTGAATTGAATAACTGCATCCAGGCGGTTACGGAACTCCGGTGTAAACAGGCGTTTCAGTGCCTCCATACCATCGGTACTGTGATCCTGATGGGTAAAGCCAATCGATGGACGGCTCATGGCTTCTGCACCGGCGTTGGTTGTCATGACCAGTACAACGTTACGGAAATCAGCTTTGCGCCCGTTATTGTCTGTCAGAGTACCGTTATCCATCACCTGTAACAGAATATTGAAGACTTCCGGATGCGCTTTTTCAATCTCATCCAGCAACAATACACAATGAGGTGACTTGGTGATCGCCTCAGTCAACAGGCCGCCCTGATCAAAACCCACATAGCCTGGAGGTGCACCAATCAAACGCGATACGGTATGCCGCTCCATATACTCGGACATATCAAAGCGCACCAGCTCAATACCCATAATACGCGCCAACTGGGTGGTGACTTCCGTTTTACCCACCCCGGTTGGTCCGGCAAACAGGAAAGAGCCGACTGGCTTGTTTGGTTCCTTCAGACCGGCACGTGAAAGCTTGATAGCTGCTGAGAGAGTATCAATCGCCTCATCCTGACCCAGCACAACCATCTTCAGATTACTATCCAGCTTTTTCAGCAGATCCTTATCTGAAGCAGACACGCTTTTCGGCGGGATACGGGCGATTTTGGCAACCACTGCCTCAACCTCCGGCACATCAACCACTTTTTTGCGGTTTTCCGGCTTCTGCAATCGCTGATAGGCACCGCTCTCATCAATGACATCAATGGCCTTGTCGGGCATGTGCTTGTCATTGATATAGCGATCTGCCAGCTCAGCCGCAGCCTTCAGAGCGGCATCGGTATACTCCAGATCGTGATGCTCCTCGAAGCGCGACTTGAGCCCTTTGAGAATTTGATAGGTATCTGCCACGCTGGGCTCCAGCACATCCACTTTTTGGAAGCGCCGTGCCAATGCACGATCTTTTTCAAAAATACCACGGAATTCCTGGAAGGTTGTGGAACCGATACAGCGGATCTCACCAGAGCTCAGCAAGGGCTTGAGCAGGTTGGAAGCATCCATTGAGCCTCCCGATGCAGCACCTGCACCAATAATGGTGTGTATTTCATCGATAAACAGAATCGCTTTCGGTTTCTGGCGAATCTCATTCAGCAGATTTTTCAGGCGCTTCTCAAAATCGCCACGATACTTGGTTCCTGCCAGCAACGCTCCCAGATCAAGCGAGTAGACGACACTGTCTGCGATAATATCAGGCACCGCGTCCTCAATGATCAGCTTGGCCAGACCTTCTGCAATGGCTGTTTTGCCCACCCCTGCCTCACCGACCAGCAGCGGATTGTTCTTACGCCGTCTCGACAGTATCTGCACAACACGTTCAACTTCCTGATCACGCCCGACCAGAGGGTCAATACGCCCCTGGGCCGCCTGCTGGTTCAAGTTAACGGCGTACTGTGACAGCGCACTTTTGCTGCGCCCCTCTGCATCAGCCTCAGCCGCTTCATCCTCCGACTGCTCGGATTCCGGTCCATCACCAACACGGGAGATACCGTGCGAAATGTAATTCACGATATCCACGCGCTCAATGCCCTGCTGCTGCAACACAAACACAGCATGACTTTCCTGTTCGCTGAAAATAGCGACCAGAACATTGGCACCACTGACATCCGACTTGCCGGAAGACTGCACATGGAATACAGCCCGTTGCAGCACACGCTGAAATCCCAGAGTGGGCTGTGTCTCTGCATTGGGAATATTATCCGGCAGCAAGGGCGTGGTTTCTTCAATAAAGCGCACCAGCTGATCACGCAAGCGGTCAAAATCAGCACCGCAGGCCAGCAACACTTCAGCTGCATCACGGTTGTCCAGTAATGCCAACAGCAGGTGCTCAACAGTCATGTACTCATGACGCTTGTCACGTGCACCCCGGAAGGCAACACTCAAGGTTTCTTCAAGCTCTCTGTTCAACATAGTGCCACCTCTTATACCTGCTCAACTTCACACAACAACGGATGCTTGTTGGATCTTGCATACTGATTAACCTGTGCCGCCTTGGTTTCTGCAACATCCCGCGTATACACACCACATACGCCTTTTCCCTGAGTATGGACCGATAACATCACTTGTGTGGCTTTTTCCTGATTTAAATTGAAAAAAATCATCAGCACTTCAACCACAAAATCCATAGGGGTATAGTCGTCATTCAACAATACCACACGATACATAGGGGGTCGTTTCAGTGCCGGTTTGACACTGGCTGTTACAACCTGCCCATCGCCCTGCCCCGGACGCTCATCCTCTCCTTCAGCCATCATGGTGATAACTGGCAGCTTCTGTCTATGCATTGAATACCTGACTTGATTGTTTTCTCTCATTCGCCTTGTCTGCACTTTCGTTTGATCACCTTAACGTAATATAATTCCCATTCGCAGGAGTGATATAAGTATCTGCAGTCCCTGCATGGATGTAAAGGAACGCCTGTTAACATTGAGTGTAACAGTTTGGCGTCATCAGAGGATATCAGACCCATCGGGTCTGGATGAGAGGATTACAGGGGAGCAGGTAATGCAGACAGGAATTGTCAAGTGGTTCAACAACGCCAAAGGCTATGGTTTCATCCTGAGTGAGGCGTTTGATGAAGAGTTATTCGCTCACTTTTCAGCCATCATGGTTGATGGCTATAAAAGCCTGAAAGCAGGTCAGGCTGTTGAGTTTGAAACCAAAGATGGCCCCAAGGGATTGCACGCCATCAACATCAAGCCTATTGATCAACCTGCGGTTGATTGAGCCGGGCTAAACATGCACGAAACCTTCGGAGACCATCAGCATCGCTGCATTGATTCTGTTTTATAAGCCGTTTCAGGTACTTAGCTGTTTCACCGATACCGAAGGTCGTTCTACGCTGGCGGATTATATTCGCCGGCCAGAGTTCTACGCGGCAGGCCGGCTGGACTATGATTCAGAAGGCCTGCTGTTACTCACCAATCAGGGTGAATTACAGCACCGCCTTGCCAATCCACGTTTCAAGCTGGAAAAAACCTACTGGGTACAGGTCGAAGGAATACCGGATGATCAGGCTCTGGAGTCGTTGCGCCGGGGTGTACTCCTCAAGGATGGCATGACCCGCCCTGCCACCGCCCGACTGATCGACCCGCCTGACTTACCACCCAGAAACCCGCCAATCCGCACGCGTGCGCAAGTGCCTACGCAATGGCTGGAAATCAAACTGCACGAAGGACGCAACCGACAGGTTCGCCGCATGACGGCAGCCATCGGCTACCCGACACTGCGCCTGGTGCGTTATGCCATAGGTCACTGGACACTGGATGGCCTGATGCCAGGCGAACAGCATGAAGACGAAGTGTTTTTACCCAATCCACGCCCACAAAACCCACGCAGAAAAGCAGCGAAGTCACGACAGAAATGATATACTCCTCGCTTTTCTGAGAAGCTGTTTTCACTGAAATCATGACGGATAACGCACATCTAAAAGTCATTGTCGGCATGTCCGGCGGTGTTGATTCCTCTGTCTCAGCCCTGTTGTTGCTACAGCAAGGCTATCAGGTTGAAGGCCTGTTCATGAAGAACTGGGACGAGGATGATGGAACTGAGTACTGCACCGCCAAAACCGATCTGGCAGATGCTCAGGCCGTATGTGACAAACTCGGCATCCACCTGCATACCGCCAATTTTGCCGCCGAGTACTGGGATTTTGTCTTCGAGCATTTTCTGGCGGAATACCGGGCTGGCCGAACACCTAATCCAGACATTCTTTGCAACCGTGAAATCAAGTTCAAGGCTTTCCTTGAGTATGCCCAGGTACTGGGGGCTGATCTGATTGCAACCGGCCATTATGTTCGTCGCGGTGAGCGCGATGGACATGTCTGCCTGCTCAAGGGTCTGGATAACAACAAGGACCAAAGCTACTTCCTGCATCAGGTCGGTGAAGAGCAGTTGCGCCTGACACTGTTTCCGGTCGGAGAGCTGGAAAAGGCGGAAGTTCGCAGTCTGGCCGAACAGCACGACCTGGTCACACATGACAAAAAGGACAGCACCGGTATCTGTTTTATCGGTGAGCGTCGCTTCCGTGATTTCTTGCAGCAGTATCTGCCTGCTCAGCCGGGCCATATTGAGACGCCGGACGGCCAGATTATCGGCGAACACCAAGGGCTGATGTATTACACACTGGGACAGCGCCAGGGACTGGGAATCGGAGGGCTGAAAGACTTTCCGGACGCACCCTGGTTTTCTGCAGGCAAGGATCTGCAACGTAATGTCCTGATAGCCGTGCAGGGCCAGGAGCATCCCTTACTCTACTCCGACTGGCTGACCACCTCTGAAATTTTCTGGATCAATGGCAAACAGCCTGAACTCCCGTTTGAGTGCCAGGCAAAGGTGCGCTATCGCCAGGCTGATCAGGCCTGTCGTATTGACGCAGACCCACGCGGTGGCTACAAAATCACCTTCCAGCAACCACAGCGGGCAGTGACACCGGGACAGTCAGTTGTACTGTACCAACAGGATCTTTGCCTTGGCGGTGGCGTCATTGAAACCACCAGTCGCTGTCAGCTCAACCAGGTAAATGCATAATGTCCAGAGAACATGACGAACAGGTCATCGCCCTCGCCGGTCTTTTTCAGGCAGCCAGCCTGGTTGACCAGATCGCGCGCCGCGGGCTCGTGCCACAAAACAGCTTTGAAACCAGTATCGCCAGTCTGTTTGTAACCAACCCGGAACTGACAGAAGATATTTACGGCGGCGTTACCGATCTGCCTTATAACCTGTCAGCCGGTTTGCGCACACTTCAGGATGTGGTTGACAAAAAGCGCAGTGAAAATAACGCCAATGTGATGCGTTATGCGCTGAGTGCCATTCACCTGGAGCGCAAACTGAACGACCGCCCGGATATGCTGGAGCTGATTGGCAAACGCCTGGATGAGTTGAACCGCAAGGCGCGCTACTTTGGCGATCACTCTGAGGAAGCATCCGATGCACCGCTACCTCTGTCCGCCTATACTCATGCCAATGTAATTGCAGGGCTCGGCGGCCTGTATCAGGAAACACTGAGCACTTTCAGCTTCCGAATCCAGGTCAGTGGTGATCCACGCAATCTGCAAAACAGTGAGAATGCGGCCAAGATACGTGCCCTGTTGCTGGCTGCCGTACGTGCTGCGATGCTTTGGCGCCAGGTCGGCGGCAAGCGCTGGCATTTTATTTTTTTCAAGTCCCGGGTACGTCCATCCCTGAAGCGCATCCAGCGTTGAAAATCAGGTATACTGCGTGCCAATTTTTATTTAACCCGACAATTTAAGCGAGACAGTTGTTCATGGAACTTTCCGCACTTACTGCAATATCCCCCGTTGATGGCCGTTATGGCAGCAAAAGCGCAGATTTGCGCGCCTTTTTCAGTGAATATGGCCTGATACGCTGCCGGGTTGAAGTTGAAGTCCGCTGGTTACAGCAACTGGCAGCACATCCCCAAATTACTGAAGTACCGGCACTGAGCGATGCCGCCAACAGCCTGCTGAATCAGCTGGTCAGCGAGTTCTCGCTGGCAGATGCCGAACGCATCAAAGCAATCGAAAGTCGTACCAACCATGATGTCAAAGCCGTTGAGTACTTCATCAAGGAAAAAATCCAGAACAACGCTGAACTACATGCCATCACAGAGTTTGTACACTTTGCCTGCACCTCGGAAGATATCAATAATCTGTCACACGCGCTGATGCTGAAGCAAGGCACTACGCAGCTGCTGCAGTCCATGACCCAGGTCAAAGAGGCCATTGCCGCCCTGGCCATCCAGCATGCAGAGCAGCCCATGCTGTCACGCACTCATGGCCAAACGGCATCCCCCACTACGGTTGGCAAAGAGATGGCAAACGTTGCCTATCGCCTGCAGCGCCAGATTCGGCAAATTGAAGCCGTGGAGTACCTCGGCAAGATCAATGGTGCCGTGGGCAACTACAATGCCCATTTAAGCGCCTACGCCGATATCGACTGGGAAGCGAATGCACGTGCATTTATCGAGTCTCTGGGACTGAGCTTCAATCCCTTTACAACTCAGATCGAGCCGCATGACTATATTGCCGAACTGTTTGATGCAGTGTGCCGCTTTAACACCATCCTGATCGACTTTGACCGCGATGTCTGGGGCTACATCTCTCTGGGCTATTTCAAGCAAAAAACGGTTGCAGGTGAAGTGGGCTCATCCACCATGCCGCACAAGGTGAATCCAATTGACTTCGAAAACTCCGAAGGCAACCTGGGTATTGCCAATGCCATCATGCAACATCTGGCACAGAAGCTGCCGATCTCTCGCTGGCAGCGTGATCTGACAGACTCTACCGTACTGCGCAACCTGGGTGTCGGCTTTGCACACAGCCTGATCGCCTACCAGGCCAGCCTGAAAGGGATCTCCAAACTGGAGGTTAACCCGCAACGCCTGAACGAAGATCTGGAAAATGCCTGGGAAGTCCTGGCAGAGCCCATTCAGACAGTGATGCGTCGCTATGCCATTGAAGAGCCCTACGAGAAGCTGAAAGACCTGACCCGTGGACAGGCGATGACCCGTGAGACCTTGCAGACCTTTATCGCCACCCTGGAAATTCCGGAACAGGCCAAGGCAGAACTGCTGGCACTGACACCGCACAGCTATATCGGCAACGCAGTTGCTCAGGCAAAACGCATCTGAGTATGCTGAGTAATATACGTATTGTCCTGGTTGAAACCTTTCATCCAGGCAACATCGGTGCTGTCGCCCGGGCGATGAAAAACATGGGGTTATCGCAGCTGACGCTGGTGAATCCCCGTGTGTTTCCGGATCCTGAAGCGACCTCACGGGCAGCGGGCGCCAAAGACCTGCTGGAACAGGTACGAGTGGTTTCCTCGCTGGAAGAGGCCATTCATGACTGCCAGCTGGTCATCGGTACCAGCGCCCGAGAGCGTACTTTTGACCTGCCTCTGATGGATCTTGAATCCGCTGCCGAACTGATGCTGGATGAAGCACCCGGCGGCACATTGGCGGTACTGTTTGGTCGTGAAACCATGGGACTGAACAATGCCGAAATGCTGGCCTGTAACCGCCACTTGTATATCGAAGCGAATCCTGAATACCCGGTGTTGAATATTGCACAAGCCGTACAGCTGGTCTGTTACGAGCTGTGGCGCACACACAGAAAACGTGACGGCGCTACGCCTCCGGCTATAGCACCCTATGCCCGCCAGGATGAAATGCAGCTGTTCTACGCCCACCTGGAGCGGGTACTCAGGCAGACCCATTTCATCATTCCTCAACACGAAGGCCGTGTTCTGGACAAATTGCAGCGTTTTTTCAACCGCGCCAGACCTGAAAAATCCGAACTGGGCATTCTGCGTGGTATTCTGGCTTCAGTCGAAGAAAGCCTGCATACTGAATCAACGCCTCCCGACACCGCACCTTGATCCTTTGAGGACCTGAACATGAGCTCCCCTTTCCCTCTTGGCGACATGTCTGTTGAAACCTTTCTGCGTGACTACTGGCAAAAAAAACCGCTGGTCATTCGTAATGCGTTCACTGACTTTCAACCGCCTGTAAGTGCTGATGAACTGGCTGGACTGGCCTGTGAAGAGGACGTTGAATCTCGCCTGATTGCCTTTGATCCAGAGGCTGATCAATGGAATATGGAACAAGGCCCCTTCGACGAAGCACGTTTTGGCAAACTGCCTCCACGTCACTGGACCCTGCTGGTTCAGGCTGTCGATCACTGGGTACCGGCGGCTGGCGAACTGCTGCGCCGTTTCAATTTCATTCCCAACTGGCGTGTTGACGATCTGATGATCAGCTATGCCGTACAGGGTGGCGGCGTAGGGCCTCATTATGACAATTATGATGTGTTCCTAATCCAGGCTAGCGGTACACGTCGCTGGGAGTTTGGTGGCTGGTATGATGAACATTCACCACGTCGTGATGATGCCCCGGTGATGATTCTGCCGGAATGGCAGGCTGAAGAATCAGTCGAACTCCACCCTGGAGATTTGTTGTACCTGCCACCTCGCCTTGGCCATAACGGCATTGCCCTGACAGATGACTGCATGACCTGCTCTGTCGGTTTCCGTGCGCCGGCAACGCATGAAATGCTGCGCAGCTTTTCCGACTATCTGGGTGAACGTATAGGTCATGATGAACGCTACAGTGATCCTGATCTGACTGCTGCCGAAGATGCCGGACTGATCAGTGAAGAGGCTCTGTCTCGCGCACATCAGCTGCTGCTGGCCAAACTGCAGGACAAACAGGCATTTCGTGAATGGTTTGGCAGCCTGGTCACCGAACCCAAGTATCCCGAGCAAAGCCAGGACGGTGATACCACAGTCAGTGATGATGAATTACGAGGCTTCTTTGACGAGAATGGCGTTCTGCTGATCAATGAAGGCTCACGACTGGCCTGGAGTGCCGCAGAATCAGGCCTGCTGCTGTTTACTGATGGTCACTGCCGCTCACTGGATTCAGCGGCCGCCATGCGTCTGGCCAAACAGTTGTGTCACTATCAGCCTGTCACACAGGACGATCTGGATGCTGCAGATGCACAGTCTGTTCAATTGCTGTGTCGCTTGCTCGAACAGGGCATTCTCTATGCTGAAGATGATTCAGAGAATGCTGAGGATTTTGACTGACATATTAGGTCAGCCTGACTGACAGATACGCTCGACTCTTTCAAAGCCCGCTTTTTCACTACAGAAATCAGCGGGCTTTTTTACGACTAAAGACTACAAACTTTGGTATAAAGACGAACAAAATCAGCCATTTCTAATGATTTTCAGCTGTTTTGTAGTCACTTTTTTATAGAATAAATAGAAATAAAAAACTATTTTTATATTCCGGTAGTTGCGATTAAAAAACACCTCATTGCACCTTTACCAAAGTCTAACCCTCAGCCACAATTCAGCTGAATTCATGATGTTTACTAACCTAAAACACCAATCCGGAACTGTTGCAGCTGTAGTAAAACTACACTCATACCCTGAATAAGGTTGTAGTATCACTACACTCTTGCTGCCCTGCACAAAAACAGCTTTGACTCCGCCGCCCCTTACCGACATGATGCATATCAACAACGCCACTGCGGGCATTGCTCACAGAGGTGTCAGGAATACTGATTACACCTCCTTAACCGTAAATTTTGAGAAGGAAAAACCATGTCTACTCTCAATAAAGACATCGACGCTATCGCTCAGCTTGCCAAAGAGTTCGGTCCTGCATTCGAGGGAATCAACCCTGAATACGCCGCTCGCATGCGTGCACAGAACCGCTTCAAGACAGGTCTGGATATCGCGCGTTACACCGCTGATATCATGCGTAAGGACATGGCTGAATACGATGCAAACAGTGCCGCTTACACTCAGTCTCTGGGTTGCTGGCATGGCTTTATCGGTCAGCAGAAGCTGATCGCTATCAAAAAGCACTTTGGCACCACCAAAAAACGTTACCTGTACCTGTCAGGCTGGATGATCGCAGCACTGCGTTCCGAGTTCGGGCCTCTGCCTGACCAGTCAATGCACGAAAAAACCTCTGTACCTGCGCTGATTGAAGAGCTGTACACCTTCCTGCGCCAGGCGGATGCACGTGAAATGGGCGGTCTGTTCCGCGCTCTGGATGCCGCTCGCGCTGCTGGCGACAAAGCTGCTGAAGCAGAAGTTCAGGCCAAGATCGACAACTTTGAAACCCATGTTGTCCCCATCATCGCTGATATCGATGCAGGTTTCGGTAACGAAGAAGCCACCTACCTGCTGGCCAAGAAAATGATTGAAGCCGGTGCCTGTGCTATCCAGATCGAAAACCAGGTATCTGATGAGAAGCAGTGTGGCCACCAGGATGGTAAGGTTACCGTTCCACATGCTGACTTCCTGGCAAAAATCCGCGCTGTACGTTACGCCTTCCTGGAACTGGGTGTTGATAACGGCATCATCGTTGCACGTACTGACTCTCTGGGTGCTGGTCTGACCAAGCAGATCGCTGTCACCAACGAGCCAGGCGACCTGGGTGACCTGTACAACAGCTTCCTGGACGGTGATTACATCGACAGCGCTGCAGACATCGCGAATGGTGATGTTGTTGTCAAAGCAAACGGCAAGCTGCTCAAGCCCAAGCGTTTGGCATCTGGTCTGTTCCAGTTCAAGAAAGGCTCTGGCGAAGATCGCGTTGTGCTGGACTGCATCACCTCACTGCAGAACGGTGCAGACCTGCTGTGGATCGAGACAGAAAAGCCACACGTTGGCCAGATCGCTGCAATGGTTAACCGCATCCGCGAAGTGGTTCCAAATGCCAAGCTGGTATACAACAACAGCCCGTCTTTCAACTGGACACTGAACTTCCGTCAGCAGGTGTTTGATGCGATGGTTGAGGCCGGCAAAGACGTTTCTGCTTACGACCGTGCCAACCTGATGTCTGTTGATTACGATAACACTGAGCTGGCAATCGAAGCTGACAACCGTATCCGCACCTTCCAGGCTGATGCAGCACGTGAAGCAGGTATCTTCCACCACCTGATCACCCTGCCAACCTACCACACAGCTGCGCTGTCTACTGACAACCTGGCTAAAGAGTACTTCGGTGCTGCTGGTATGCTCGGCTACGTAGAAGGTGTTCAGCGTAAAGAGATCCGTCAGGGTATCGCATGCGTCAAGCACCAGAACATGGCTGGTTCCGACATGGGTGACGATCACAAAGAGTACTTCTCTGGTGATGCAGCACTGAAAGCGTCCGGTAAAGACAACACCATGAACCAGTTCTGATCTGGTCTAATAGCCCCTTGCAGGCCAAGGAGTTATAGATAACGAATATTTCGTGTGCCAATCGTGTGCCGAAATATCACTGAGCCGCGCCACTCTTCTCCAAGATGGCGCGGTTTTTTATTTCAGGCCTCTCTGCCTGATTTACCAGCCAACCTGAACATAAGCTTCTGTGCACAGAACATCTTCTTATAATGATAATAAATTGCAAAACGCGACAAATTGTCGAAAAATAATCTTGCACACTTAATAATCAAGTTATAAATCAACTAACAAGCAAGCTCGATACAGAGGTAAGGGGGTAATTATGGCCATCAGCGTTCGTCTCGACGATGACTTTGTTGAGACCGTAAAAATGTATTCTTCTGCCTCACACAGAACAGTACCCAAGCAAATTGAACATTGGGCAAAAATTGGCCAAATTGTCGAAGACAATCCTGATTTACCCTATGGGTTCATACGTGAAGCCCTGATCGCCCGTGAGGCTATGATCGCCGGAAAGGTAACCAAATATGAGCGGAGAACTCAGCGAAGCCGGGATTGAAGTCTACGAGAGCCCGGTGTTCAAAAAGGCTCTCGATATGCTTTGCGACGAGGACGTCGCCATCATTGAAGATGAAATCGACATAATCATTGCCAATCCAGAAATCGGGCAACAGAAAAGAGGTGATCTCAGTTATCTGAGAGTTCACAAGTTCAGCTTGAATGGACAGCAGGTGCTGCTGGGCTACAACTGGCAAGAAGAAAAACTCACCTTGCATCTTCTAATGAAAATTTCTACGATAACGCCAAAAAGCGTCGCAAGGCTGATTTAAAATTTATCAAGTAAATCATGAAACAACCGCCCCTCGGTTTTTTAGATCACATCAAACCTTTTCTAAGCTGATTTTTTAGTCACTTTACATTCTGCACAACTGTTCTACACTGAAATCAGAGAGGCTTGAAGCCTTTCTGACCACAAAGCTCCGGCCCCAGGGGTCTGGCAGCCAGGGTCACAGGCCAGTCACCTTCGGGTCGCTGGCCTTTTTATCAGGAAGCCGCAATAGGCATGGGAGCCTGCGCTTTGACAGAGCGAATTACAAAGTTGCTCTGGATATCTTTCACATGAGGCAAGCACTGTAACTGACGCAGCAGCACTTCATACCCTTGCAAATCCTTGACCAACACTTCCAGGCGATAGTCTGCAGAGCCTGATACCAGATAACAGTTGATAACATTATTCAGGCGCAAAATGGCCGCTTCAAACTCATCACTGGCCGCATCGTTATGATGGCTTAACCTCAGATCAACAAACACACTCATACCCAGCCCCAGACATGCCGGGTCCAGCTGCGCCCGGTAACCGGTAATAATACCCGCCTCTTCCAGCAGCCTGACACGCCTGAGGCATGGCGAAGCGGACAGGCTGACCTGCTCAGCCAGCTCTACATTGGTTAAGCGGCCATTTTTCTGCAAGGCGTTCAGGATACGTACATCAATAGCATCAAGCGCAATCATTGAAATAATATTCCAGTATTAATTTAATAATTAGCATTATAGTCCAATATTTATGCTTTACGTGTATATTTCGCAAGGACATTTCAGCAGGTTACGCAGCATAATAGCCGACACAAACCTGTTGAGGCGATGCGATGTACACTGACACCAATATCCGACAAGAACCCGCTTACCGACATATCGCCAGCGGTATGGAGTTTCATCTGGGCATGCTGGCAGCCTTGCTGACAGTGTGTATCTGGTCTGGCTGGCTGGTGGCCATGCGCTATTCGGGCGGGTCTGTGCTGACTACGTTCGATCTGGCAATGATGCGCTATGCACTGCCTGCTGTTTTGCTGTTTCCATTTGTCTGGCGCTCCCGGCATGCACTGCTGGAAACGCGCAAACGCTACCTGATCGGCATTATCCTTGGTGCAGGTTTGCCATTTTTCTACCTGAGCGCGGAGGGCCTGAAACACGCACCCGTAGTACATGCCGGCTTATTGATTCCGGGCACTTTCCCGGTTTTTGTGACCTTGATTGCCATGCTGTTTTATCGCGAACCACCTAACCGTCGTCGCTTGTGCGGATTACTGATGATTTTGCTGGGTGTCCTGGCATTAATGATGCCATCCTTGCTGCAAAACAATACCGATATACTGAAAGGCGATCTGTTATTGCTGGGTGCCAGTTTTTGCTGGGCCGTGTTTACTGTATCCATGCGTGTGGCAGGGTTGCCACCCCTGGCTGCAGCAGGATTGCTATGCCTGGGCTCCAGTTTGATCCTGCTGCTGCAGGGCTTCAGTCAGGGCTTTAACAGCGGAATACTGCTCGCCAGCGATCATGAGCTACTGCTCCAACTGGTGATGCAGGTATTGGGAGCCGGATTACTGGCAGGATTTTGTTATGGCTATGCAATTAATCGCCTTGGTGCCGAAAACACATCTGCAATTGGGTCACTGACACCGGTTGTAGCTGGTATTGCGGCTCTGCCCTTGCTGGGAGAAAGCCTCAGTAATGCCGCCATACTGGGCATGTTGTGTATTGGTCTCGGCGTGTTGATTGCCAGCGGGATACGCCCCAGGCAACCAACCCACTGATATAATGAATTATACGCTTTGGCAATGCGCCAGAAACGCATCCAGATCAGCATCCGATGTCACAAAGGACGTGACCATGCGCACAAAGCGTTGATCAGCACGACAGCTGATTCCTGAAGGCAGTGTGCGGACATCCCAGTCATAAAACACAGCCCCCTGCGCTTCCAGCGCATTCGCCAGATTACGTGGCAGCAATACAAACAGGCTGTTGGCCTCTACAGGCCAGACCACAGAGATGTCCGCATGCTGTTTCAACCCCTCAGCCAGGCGTAGCGCTTGGCGATTGGCATGCCTGGCCAGATCCAGCCAATGCTGATCGGCAAACCACGCCAATACCTGCGAACCCAGTAGTCGTCCTTTGGACAGCAGGTGCCCGGTACGCTTGCGACGATACTCAAAATCGACCGCCAGTTGAGGATCAAAAATCACCACCATCTCGGCACTCAGACAACCATTTTTACTCGCCCCCAGACAGAGCACATCAACACCGGCACGCCAGCTCAGATCAGCTGGCGTGCAGCCCAGGCTGACCAGAGCATTACTGAAACGGGCACCGTCCATATGCACTTTCATACCCTGCGCATGTGCCAGGTCGGCCAGTTGGGCAATCTCTTCAGGCCGATAGACCTGACCGGCTTCATTGGACTGCGTCAGACTCAAGGCACCCGGAACTGGATTATGTGGCGCATGTAGTGGTTGCTGCAGATACTGCTGCAGCTGTGAAAATGACAGTCGAGCACTGCCCTCGCCCAGAGTGATCAAGCGGGCGCCACCGGTAAAAAATTCCGGTGCCGTAGACTCATCCATGGCGATATGCGCCTGGTGATGGCAGATGATGGTCTGCCAGGGTTTCACCATCGATGATAATGCCAGGCAGTTAGCTGCAGTGCCTGTCGCCACAAAGTAGACTGAACAATCCGGGTGCTCAAATACTTCACGGACCTTTGCGACAGCTTGCTCAGTCCATTGATCATCCCCATAAGAAGCACAGATACCCTGATTGGCAGCTACCAGTGCTTCGATGATCTGCTCAGAGGCTCCGCTCTGATTGTCACTTCCAAAAAACATACATATCCTTTTTTTAATCCCGGACAGAGGCGGTCAAGCTTCAGCGTCCGAAGTTGCTTCAGCTTTTTTCTTCTCGGCGTTCATACGGAGGATTTTATCGGCCAGGGGGCCCAATTTCTGGCTGCCACGACGGCCTGCTGCATCATTGCGCGCCTGCTGCTCTGCTTCCTGACGAGCCTTTTCATACAGCGAAAGTTTTTTCTTGCGCTTTTTCAGCGCCTGTTGCTTGCGACTTTCATAGCTCTCAGGATCTGCCAGGCGCTCTTTTTTCTTTGGCGTTTTATCCAGCACAATCAGGTTGGCAGCACGTCGCTGTTTTTTGATACGGGTCATGATGATCTCTCTCCAGCGGCTTCAGCGGCTGCTTCCAGGGCGGCAAGACGCGCAGCTTCATCTTTAAGCTGCCACTCTTCCAGGGTTTCAAAACTGATACGTCCGAGCTTACCCGAGCGCATCTCATTAATCAGAATCTCTGATGCTTTATGTCGATCTACAACACCACCGGGACGCAAGCAGCCTCGCTTGCGCCCGATAGCATCCAGCAACTCATCACCGAGCTCCGGCAAAGACTCCAGACGGTAACGTTCCTGCAAGCGTTCGCCATAACGCTGCAGCATAAAACGTGCGGCATAGCCGGCCACCAGTTCGTGCTCTATTGCTGTATCCTTGATTGCGCCACTGACGGCAAGGCGATAGCCTGAATCCGGGTCTTCAATTTTGGGCCACAAAATACCCGGGGTATCTGACAAGGCCAGGCCTTTTTGCACGGTATACTTTTTTTGCTGGCGGGTTACAGCAGGCTCATTGCCGACCTTGGCCAGCTTTCTTCCCAGAATGGCATTGAGTAATGTCGATTTGCCGACATTGGGAATGCCCATAATCATTGCCCGGACAGGGCGACCGGCCTGAGCACGTCCCGGTACCATCTGTTTGCAGATTTCAGGCAGCCTCTTGATCAGCTTCTGCTGTGATTGATCCAGCGCAATGGCTTGCATCCCTTCCTGCTGATTAAAGTGGTCCAGCCAAACCTGTGTAACTGCCGGATCCGCCAGATCCTGTTTATTCAGAATTTTCAGAACAGCTTTGCCTTTGCGCAATTGGTTTACCAGCGGGTTTTCACTGGAGCGTGGCAGGCGGGCATCCAGCACTTCGATGACCAGGTCAATTTCACCCATCACCTCGGCAATTTCTTTACGTGCCTTGTGCATATGACCTGGAAACCAGTTGATTTGACTCATATTTTCCAAACTATTCAAACTTAAGTGGAATCAGAACGTCTAACTAGTGCGCTCTAACTGCAAACATTATACACTTTCCTTAATCCCTCAGTAGACAATAAGGTTATCCCGTACCATGAGCAATCAGGCTCAGATGCTTCTAACCCGCCAGCCAATCTTTGATGCACATCAGAAAGTTGTTGCGTATGAACTCTTGTGCCAGACAGATTCTGTCCAACAACTGGTCAGCACTGAGGATGACAGTCTGTCTTCAGCGGCTGTACTGGATGCCTACACCAGCATTTCTGATCAGGGCGAAGTAAAACGCGTGCCGGCATTTATTGCACTGTCCTTTGCTCTGCTGCAGCAAACCGGTCTCCCAGGCCTGCCGAAAAAACAGGTAATCCTGGAGTTCAACCTGCGAGGCATTGACCCCAAAGAGGCTCTCAAGGCACTGGTACCGCTGATCAATGAAGGTTACCGCATTGCCGTCAGTGGTATTGATCAACCTGAGGCCTATGCATCACTGCTGAAGCTGGTGTATCTCATCAAGGTCAGTGTTGCCGATAAAACACCGACTGAAATCGAGGCTTTGCGTCAGGATATGGCAGTCTGGAAACGCCCGCTGATGGCAACACATATCAGCGATTATGAAACACTGGAACTTTGTGTAGAGCACAAATTCAGCCTGTTTCAGGGTAATTTCCTGAGCAAACCTCGGGCTCTGCCAGGCCAGAAAGTTAAAGCCAATCAGGTGGTGCTGATTCAGCTGTTACAGATTTTGGGTGATCCCAAAGCAACTCCGGAAAAAATTGAAAAGCTGATTCTTCAGGACCCGGTACTCACATATAAATTGCTGCGCATTGTAAACTCGGCCGCTTACGCGCTGGTGCGTGAAGTGGAGTCTGTGGCTCAGGCAGTGGTTCTGCTGGGCCTGGAACAAGTACGTAAATGGGCAACAGTCATTTCTCTGGATGCCCACACAGGCAAGCCTGAAGAGTTGACCCGTAACCTGCTGACGCGTGCACATATGTGCGAACTCATTGCCAAGCAACAGAAACGCCAGCCGGTATCCGCCTATTTCATGGTCGGCATGATGTCAGGCATACATCTGTTGCTGGATATTCAGCAAGACGAGCTGCTGGTGCAGCTGCCACTGGCTGATGATATCAAGCAGGCAATTGCTGATCAGAGCGGTCCTCTTGGCAGCATTCTGTCACAAGTCATGAGCTATGAGAGCGGTGAATGGGACAAATTGCCCGCAGATTTTGATGGTGAGCTGTATGAAAACGCTTACCGAGAGGGATTGCGTCTGACACGCGAATCCATGCAGGCACTGTATGAAAGTGCCGCACACTGAAGCTGCAGACTCGGGTAAGGATGCACAGTCCGCTTAGAATACCAGAAAGCGATCTGCATCCTGCCAGGCTGGAAACTGCTCCCGAAAGCCGTTCAAGGCAGCTTTGGAAAGCTGGCAGGTTTGAATGAAGGCCGTGCCTGCCGGATGATCGCACAAGGGTACTCCCTTGAAATCGACCAGCATGGAATCACCACTATACTGGTTACCCTTGGCATCTTCGCCTACACGATTGACACCGATGACATAACTCAGGTTCTCTATTGCACGTGCCTGGAGCAGGGTCCGCCAGGGATGCGCACGGGGTGCAGGCCAGTTGGCTACACACAGTAGCAGATCATACTCAAAGGGTTGTTCATCGGATGACTGCTGCCGTAACCAGACAGGAAAACGCAGGTCATAACACACGCTCAACAGAATACGGAATCCCTTGAGCGTTACCACAACACGCTCATCTCCCATCGCGTAACGTTCATGCTCTCCAGCCATGCGAAACAGGTGACGCTTATCATAGAACACCAACGCCCCGTCAGGGGTTGCCCAAACCATTCTGTTGAAATACTGACCTTCTTCCTGAACAGCCACACTGCCTGTAATGACACATTGGCGCGCCCTGGCCTGCGCCTGCATCCACTGAATCACATCACTCTGATCCGATGCTTGCGCCATCTCGCGGGAGTTCATGGTAAATCCTGTAGCAAACATTTCCGGCAAGATGATCAGATCTGTTTTATCTCCATTCAGATCACCCAGCAAGGCTTCAATACGGCTACAGTTTTCCTGCGGCGCTTCCCAACGCAAATCGCACTGAACCAGTGTACATGCCAGCCCATGATGATCATTTGACATCTATTTCTCCTGCTGTTTTTTAAGAGGTGCGCTGGTCAGATGCTTGCCCATTTCCAGAGCAATGCGACACTGTACCAGGAACTGATTAAAGACTTTGAAATCACGATCCTCTACCGGACCGGAGGTCTCAGTTTTATCGGCATACAGCAGTCCCAGGGTTTTTCCCGATACAATCAGTGGCGACACGATCAAACCACCTGGCATTACACTGTGCAAATAAGCTTTGGGTAAACGGTTTTGCCAGCCAGGATCACGGGCATCAGGCACCAGCAGTGCAGCGCCACGATCCAGTATATGAAAAAACAGACGGTGCTGCGGATCTTCACGATTAAGCTGAAAATAGACCATTAGCGGGTCCAGCTGCTCTCCTTCGAGCAATTTGGCTACCAGCTGTTTACCACCCTCGACACTGAGACAAAATACCACCCGCTCCAGGGAACTGCTGGCTTCAATGCCTTCGACACAGGTCAGCAATATCTCGGTTGTCGGGGCCTGCCCCGTCATCAATTCGCTCATTTTCTCAAGATACTGGAGTTGGCGCTGATTGTACTCAGCCAGGCGCTGACGCTGCTCGGCGGCATAAGCATCTTCCTGCTTTTGCTTGTTGCGTTGCTGCTCCTGGCGAGCATGGACATAAAATGCAACCTTGCGGGTCATTTCATCCAGTGACTCATTACCACTGGCCGCAACTGGCGGAATCAGGGCTCTGTGTGACAAACCGTACTGATCAATATGATCACAGAGTTGACGAACGGAGTGATTCAGCGTTTCTTCGAGTTTTTCAGGGGGAAGACGAGTCAGCTCAGCCATATGCACCAATTGCTCAGTGTACTCATCCCCCTGAAGCTGAGGAGAGCGCTGATAAATCTGCTCAAACAACTGGTGACAGCCTGAGACAATCTGCTGGTTCAAACGCTCCTGTTCGGAGCAGCCCACCGGCGCCTCTCCGGTTCTAAGGCTGCTGACAACCCGTTTGGAGAATCCCCAGCTTTGAATCAGATCGCGGCCAATACTGACAAACTCACCGCCCAGAGCCTGTTGCTGGATATTGACCCAACTGAGACGGCGCTCCCTGCGCATAATCTGCATGTCACGGTAGAGTTCAGGCAGAGTGAAGGCAACCACGATTTCACCCAGGCTGAACAGCAGCCCACAGATATAGGTTTCCTCGACATCCTCGACCCCGGCAGACAATGCCAAATCACGGGCTGTTGCAGCATTCAGTACGGCCGCGACAAGCAGATCCTCGACACTGGTATCACGCTCCTGATCAGCAAAGCTTTCAATCAGCTTCAGGGTCATACACAGGTTGCGGATACGTTCAAAACCGATAAGCACCACGGCCCGAGAGATAGCCGTGACCTTGCCACCACTGCGGTTGTAATGGTTTGAATTGGCCAAACGCAGCAGTTTGGTGGTGAGGTTGGCATCTTTCATCACTGCAATAGCGAGTGCCATCGCATCCGTATCACCGGCACTACTGATCTGACGGATCTGATTCACCGTTGCACTGAATACCGGCAGGTCACCCAGCCGATCAAGGCGTGCATAAATGGTGTTCATGGTTTCCTGATACTTCAAGGAGATACCGCCCTTAGCTGAAGTGACCTGTCTGGTAGACTCACTGTTTACAGCATAGTCCGGCTGTCGCCGTCACTCAAGCCCCTTGAGATCAATCAATACGACGACCACGATCCAGCTGAATACACTGATCAAACCTCTCCAGCCCCTGACGATGATGTGTAATCATCAACACTGTTTGGCCAGGCCGATAATTTAGCAGCGTGTCCAGTACTTGCTGTGCCGTATCCATATCCAACCCTTCTGTCGGCTCATCCAGAATCAGGACAGGAGCTGGCTTCAACAACGCCCTGGCAACCCCCAGGCGCTTGCGCTGACCACCGGACAGGCGGTTACCCCCCTCGCCGACCTCTCTCTCTAAACCTTCACTGCCCAGCATATCAACCAACTCCAACTGCTCAAGCAGTTGCATCATCTCGACATCAGTCGCATCCGGGTTCCCCAGACGCAGGTTGTCTCTGACACTACCGGCAAAAAGCTGTACCGGCTGGGATAAGACTGACAATTGCTGGCGTAGTTGAGCTTCCGGGTATGCCTCAACAGGCACGCCACCCAGGTATATCTGCCCCTGCTGATACAGCCAAAAGCGCGTCAGTAAATTAATGACTGAACTTTTACCGCTACCGGTATGGCCTGTCAGGGCTATTTTTTCGCCCGGTTTAATATGCAGGCTCAGTTGCTGGAGTACAGATGTTGAGTCATAGGCAAAACTGACCTCCTGCAATCTGATTTCACCTGGCGCTGTGGGCTGGACAGGTTGAGCCGGAAAAACAATATCACTGCGCTGTTCAGTAATCTCTAGCAAATTGGCAGCCGCTGCACGCGTTTTACCCAGATATTGGAAGGCCATGGGTAAAGGTGCAACCGCTTCAAAACTGGCCAGCACACAGAACACCACCAGTGCCAGCCAGGCAGGTGCCAACGAACCTTCGGTGACCAGTGAAACACCAATAATCAACGCCAGCAGGGTTGTCAAACCCGCCGCCAGCGCCATCAGCCCGGTCACCAGACCGGTAATCAGGCTCATGCGCAACTGGGTGTCCAGTAAAGACTGCTGACGCTGTTCCAGCAGTGCCTGCTGGGTATCCAGTGCCTGATAGAGATGCAACTCACTCATGCCCTGCACATAACTCAGGCTGGCCTGGCGCAGGGCTGATGCTTTTGCAACCTGTGACTGCCCCAGCGTGGCACCCAAACGGTGCCCCAACATGGGAATCAGAATACCGGCACTCAACAGCGCAACCAGAATCAGCACACCCAAAGACGGTGCAACCCACCATAAAAACCCTGATACCAGCAAAGTGGTTACTGCTGCAATCAAGCTCGGCGAGAGCACTCGCAGATAAAGATTATCCAGCGAGTTGATATCGGTGATAATCCGATTCAGCAGATCAGCTGAGCGGTAATGATGTAAACGTGCCGGGTTCAGGGGCTCCAAGTGCCCATAGAACCAGCTGCGCAAGTCTGCCAGCAGACGGAAAGTAGCTTCGTGAGTAGTGATGCGTTCAAAGTAGCGCCCTGCTGTACGAGCAATGGCAAAGCCCCGGACACCACCGCCAGGTGTCATGTAATTAAATGCCTGAGCTGTCGCCACCGAAACGCCCGCAAGGGCGGTCGCTGCAATAAACCAACCTGACAGGGTTAGCAGGCCGATACTGGCAAACAGGGTTAAGAGTCCTAGAAAGCTACCCAACAAGACCCAACCCAGATGGGGCTTCATCAAACGGATAAAGGGGGCCAAACTGCTCATTCACTGCCCTCCTTCAGCTGTGCTGTCGGTGACTCTATAGCCGCTTCAATACACTGTCCCTGATGTAAATGCAGAATACGCTGCGCCAGACGCAATGTTGTGGGACGGTGTGTCAGCAGAAGAGTTGTACGCCCCTGACATAAGTGCTCCAGCGCCTTCAATACCTGTGCCTCACTTTCCTGATCCAGACTCGCTGTTGGCTCATCCAGTAACAGCACCGGAGCATCCTTTAAAAATGCACGGGCCAATGCGAGGCGTTGTATCTGTCCGCCCGAGAAATTATTACCGGCCTCTCCCACCTGGGTATTCAGCCCATCCGGCAAGCGTTGAATGAACTCACTTGCAGCAGCCTTGTCACAGGCATTCTGTAACGCGGCATCAGAAGCATCAGGCTTCGCCATAAGAAGGTTGTCACGAATAGACCCAGGGAACAGAGTAGTATGCTGACTGACGAAGGCTATACGCTGCATCCAGTCTTGCCGAGACAGACTTGAGAGGGGCTGATCGCCAATCAGAACCTGCCCTTCGGCGGGACGTTCAAATCCGGCCAGCAGATTCAGAACCGTTGACTTTCCTGCTCCGCTGGGCCCCACCAGCGCCACACATTCGCCTGGGTTTACCCGGAACGAACAGTGTTGCAGCACAGCAGATGACTGACCAGCATAACTGAAGCTGACCTGATCCAGAGCCAGTCCAGGTAAACCCTTGCCCATCGGCACACTGCCACCGGCTTCAAGACGCTCCGCTTCGTTAAGCAGATCGAGGATACGTTCAGCAGCAGCCGTGGCTTCCTGCTTGGCATGGTAATGCGTACCCAGCTCACGTAGCGGCAGATAAAACTCAGGGGCCAGTATCAACAGAAACAAGGCGTGGTAAAGCGTGATTTGCCCGCCCCAGCTACCAAAATCCAGCAACCCCAGAAAACTGAAGCCCAGGTAAACCGCCAGAACAGCAATCGAGACAGACGCAAAAAACTCCAGCACAGCCGAAGACAAAAATGCCAGCCGCAAAACCTGCATGGTGCGCAAGCGAAACTCTTCCGCATTACGGGCAATAATCTGTCGTTGAGCCTGACTCTGGGAAAACAGTTTCAGTGTCGCCAAACCCTGAACAACATCAAGGAAATAAGCACTCAGTTGAGCCAGCGCCTTGAAGTTGCGACGATTGGCTTCGGCAGCCCGGGTGCCAACTAACGCCATAAACACCGGAATCAGTGGAGCAGTAATGAGAAAAATCAGTGCAGCAGCCCAGTTAATCGGTAATACGAACACAAGAATAACCAGAGGCAGCATGACCGACAGTGCCATTTGCGGCAGATAACGTGCGATAAAACCGTCCAGCGCCTCAACCTGCTCTATCAGCACGCTACTTAGTTCACCACTGCGCTGCTGTCGCGTATAAGCTGGCCCCAGTGCGGCCAGTCGCTGCAGTAACTCGGCACGTAAACGCGCACGGACGCCCACGGAGGCACGCTGACCACACCACTCGCGCAGCATGCCGGCCAGTACACGTACGATCAATGCCAGCAGGATCACCACTAGCCAGGGCCAGAGATCCGGCAACTGAGCCTGATGGAAGAGTGTTGCATCAACGGCCCGAGCCAACAGATGCGCTTGAAGAATCAGCATCAAGCCAGCAAAAAGACCTGCGGCGATGCTAAGGCGAATCCAGCGTTTTTCATCCCCAACCAGCCCTTTGAGCCAACGGGATTTTTCACGGCTGGAATCGCGACTAGATGCTTGCATGGGTTCTCTTAGACAATACGTTTAATCAAAGACACTCGGCGGCGAGTTTTCGGGCCTGCTGCAATCGCTCTTCACGCCCAGCCTGAGACACGGGTTTACCACGCATGGTTGCTATGCGGGGATTAAACACCGCTGGCTGAGACTGTAACCAGGTCAATACTTCAACGGCTCGCTCGGGTTGGTTGCATACTAGCACCATATCACACCCGGCCTCTAAAGCCCGGCGACAGCGTTCAACATAACTGCCGGCAAGGCTGGCGCCTTCCATCGTCAAGTCATCACTGAATATCACACCCTTAAATCCTAACGCACCACGCAATTTTTGTTTCAGCCAGTAGGTTGAAAAACCGGCGGGCTCAGCGTCTACCTGACTGTATACGACATGTGCCGGCATAATCGCATCCAGCCCCTTGTCGATCAACGCCTTGAACGGGCAAATATCGGCCGCGTCCAATGCCGCTTCAGCACGCTCATCCACTGGAAGTTCAAGATGGGAATCAGCTGTCACCCAGCCATGGCCGGGGAAGTGCTTACCGGTTGCAGCCATGCCTGCCTCATGCATCCCTTGCATAAATGCAGTTGAAAGGCTGATGAGTATCTGAGGGTCTGAGGAAAAAGCACGATCACCAATCACTGAGCTCTGTTGCCAGTCAATATCCAGCACTGGCGCAAAGCTGATATCTATATCAAACTCACGCAATTCGGTGGCCATCAGCCAGCCCAACTCTGTTGCCAGATAACGGGCACGTTCAGGCTCACGGGTATAGATCTGCCCAAGACAGGCCATAGGCGGCAGTCGGGTAAATCCTTCACGAAACCGCTGTACGCGACCGCCTTCCTGATCTACGGCGACAATCAGGTCTGTACGGACTGCACGAATAGCATGCATCAGCTCATTCAGCTGCCCGGGGTTCGTATAGTTACGACTGAACAGAATCAAACCGCCCACTTCCGGCTGCTGCAATCGCTGTGCTTCTTCATCTGTCAGCTGGGTACCCACCAGGTCCAGCATCAAGGCGCCTGTTGTCATGTAGCCTCTCATTCAGCCGTTATCAGGACCCGACAACCCGTCGGAACCTGTTGGAAAAGTTCAGTAATGTCACTATTACGCATACGGATACAGCCATGCGAACGGGGTTCACCCATAGGTTCAGTATCCGGAGTGCCATGAATATAGATATATCGGCGCATGCTATCGACACTGCCGAGTCGATTATACCCTGGCTGCTCACCACACAACCAAAGAATGCGCGTCAGAATCCAGTCTCGCTGAGGATGCTGAAGTGCCAGCTCCGGACTGTAGATTTCACCGGTAAAACGTCGCCCAACCAGCACCGCGTTCTGCGGCAAACCGGCGCCAATTTTAGCACGGATTCGGTGCCGGCCAAGTGGCGTACAACCAGAGTTTTCCTGGTTACCTGGACCCCGACTGGCGGTAGAAACTGAAAAACTGCACAACACACGCTCGTCATCATAGAGTGACAAGCGTTGCTGCGCGATAGAGATGTGAATATGCAGCGACATCAGATACGGGAGAAATAAATTTTTTCGCCACGTGCCTGCATGCCAGCCGCCAGAACAGGAATCATGCGGTGCAGAATCCGCTCAATTTCAGCGCTGTCTTTGAAGCTGCTTTTTTCCAGCGTCAACAGCATGTGGTAATTCGACAGGGTGAAAACAATCGATCCCAGCAGAAAGTGCAGGCGCCAGAAAAACTCATTGTCTTCCATCGGCGCGGCGTCCTTACGCAGACAGTCCAGAAACGTCTGCAAGCGGTGCCAGTACTCCGTAACGAAAAACTCACGCAACTCTTCCTGGTTCTTCATGTACGCAAGCTCCAGCAAACGCATGAAAACAGACAGAGAGTAAGTATTGATCTGACTGACATTCAGCAGCGCGCGCATCAGAATCTCAAGCAGCTCTTCGATACGTACCGGAGAAGAATCCAGCAGCCGGTCAGCCAGGGCTGTTTCAATTTCGGCACAGAGCGGCTCCATGAGTCGCTCACAAACCGCATTGACCAGCCCCTGCTTGGAGCGAAAATGATAATTAACAGCCGCCAGGTTAACATCTGCAGCTGAAGTGATCTGTCGCATGGTGGTCTCGGTAAAACCCTGCTCAGCAAACAGAGCTTCCGCAGCCAATATAATCCTTGTGGCAGTCTTGACCCGACGCTTCATCACTCCCTCCGTGCCTTTTCTCTAAAAAGATGAACTCGCGTTTGAAACCATTTTCTCCGATATTATACAAGCTTGTATGTAAATGTCATTGATTATTATTACATTAGTGGTCGCTGACTAATGCGCTGCCACCAGCGCATCAGGACGCGGTCTGACGAATCGGCCGCCAACTCACCCAGCCGATCCTGCAGCCCCTTTTTATGCTCATAATGCACTTTATACAGATCTGCATCGTTTGCAGCCTCACACAAGTACTCATCACTGGTCATCAATCCATCAACCAGCCCCTGCTCCAGCGCCTGACGCCCATACCAGATCTCCCCTGTAGCAACCTTGGCGATATCCATGGATGGACGGTATTCACGCACAAAATCCTTGAATAGCTGATGTGTTTCTTCCAGCTCTTCTATAAATTTTTCACGCCCTTTTTCGGTATTCTGGCCAAATACGGTGAGCGTGCGCTTGTACTCGCCCGCCGTCAGTACTTCGTAATCGATATCATGCTTTTTCAGCAACCGGTGGAAATTAGGCAGCTGAGCTACCACACCAATTGATCCGACCACTGCAAACGGAGCCGCCAGAATGCGGTCTGCAATGCAGGCCATCATATAGCCACCACTGGCAGCGACCTTGTCAACGCAAACAGTCAATGGGATCTTCTTGCGACGCAGGCGTTCAAGCTGGGAAGCAGCGAAACCATAGGCATGCACCATACCTCCAGGACTCTCCAGATTCAGCACCACTTCATCCTGCTCAGGGCGCGCAATCGACAAAATAGCCGTAATTTCTTCACGCAAATGATCTGTCGCAGAAGCACTGATATCACCATCAAAATCGATGACATAGATTCGCTTTTTGTCCTCTTCTTCCAGCTCGCCCTTCTTGGCAGCCTTGCGTCGAGCCTTGGCATCTGCTTTTTCCTGCTTGCGCTCCTGCTTGATACGCTGACGCAGTAACTCTTCATCCAGCACAGACTCTTCCAGCGCTTCATACATATCCTTGTACTTGTCATTCAGGTTTTTGACATCTATATGCCCTTCTGCCTGATGATGCCGGCGACGACTGGCAAGACTGACCAGCAGCACCACCACCAGCAACAACGCCACGACCAGCGTCGCCGTTTTGGCCAAAAACAATCCATACTGGGTTAAAAATTCGATCACAAGGTTCTCCACAAACAAGTGTTGGCATCCGGTTCGCTTTCGCGGTGCGCTAATGTACCATAGAGCATAGAAACAAGCCCGGAAGAGACTGCATGACGACACATATTACGCTGGAAAAGATTGTTCGCAAACTGCCTGAAAAATTCAATCCGTCACAGGCCAATGGTTTTAAAGCCGTATTTCAATTCAAAATCAGTGATGCAGACGCATTTTTTCTGGAAATTGACGAAGTTGACTGCCAGTCTCACTATGGCGAACATGGCGATCCAGACATCACATTACTCATGGACGAAGCGACCTTGATTCGCGTCATGACCGGAGAGCAGGACGGCATGAGTGCTTTCATGAAAGGCCAGCTTCGAGCAGAAGGCAATGTCATGCTGGCAACCCGGCTAAGCAAGCTGTTCAACCGTTAATACGGTACTGAACAAATGCCTCAATCAACTGGCGGGAAATCGAAAAACTCGATGGCAGATCTGGCAGGTTTTCACGATCAAACCAGCTGGCAGAGAGAATTTCTTCTCCGTCCGGTTGAATCTCACCACCCGCGTAATCGGCAAAATAACCCAACATCAGCGAGTGCGGAAAGGGCCAGGACTGGCTTTTGAAGTAACGAATATTACACACCTCAATACCCACCTCCTCCTTGACCTCTCGCATCACCGCTTGCTCGGCGGTTTCACCTGGCTCAATAAAGCCTGCCAGCGTGCTATAACGCCCTGGCGGGAACTTGGCAGCATGGGCAAGCAGGCACTGCTCGCCACGCAATACCAGCACGATGATACAGGGCGAGACAGGCGGATAATGCACATGCCCACACCCAGAACATAGCCGCGCTATTTCCTCGTCAGGATGAGGTAGCAGCGGTGCTGCACAGCACTGGCAGAAACGAGCATGCTGCTGCCATCGCTGCAGCTGCGCCTGACGGGAAAGCGCAGCGTAGTGCTGCTCATCTTCTGCACCAGACAAGGCTTCTCGCAACAAGTCCATGTGTACCTCTTACCTGCCAGGGATTAACTTTTAGGGATAGGTTTTAGGAATTAGTCTCTGCAGACACTGATTCTGTCGCAGAGGATTCAAACTGCTTCCACAGGCAATTTCCACCAGATTTTTTCTCCAGCGTCTCCAGAAAAGCCTCATGCGCAGCCAGCTCAACATCAGATGCAGAGATAACCTTGAGCTGCATGCCGGCTGTATCTACCGGACGCATACTACTGATCCCACTCTCTTCACCACCATCTGTATCGCTGCCAAGCGCCAGAGCTGTCTGCCCCCCCGTCAGCAGCAAATAGACTTCAGCCAGAATTTTCGAGTCAAGCAACGCACCGTGTAACTCACGGTCAAAGTGCTCAATACCGAAGCGCCGACATAAAGCATCCAGGTTGTTTTTCTGACCCGGAAACTTCTTTCGGGCCAACAGCAGGGTATCGGTTATCTTGGGGCAGATATCTGCCATACGCTCAGTGTAGCCATTGCGCGCCAATTCAGCATCCAGGAAGCCAATATCAAACGCTGCGTTATGGATAATCAGCTCTGCGCCACGTACAAACTCGATAAAAGCGTCACTTACAACCGCAAAGCGAGGCTTATCAGCCAGAAACTCATTGGTGATGCCATGTACAGCAATCGCTTCAGCCTCAACCTCGCGATCCGGCTTGATATACTGATGGTAGTGGTTGCCAGTCAAACGCCGCAGTTGCATTTCAATGCAACCGATTTCAATAATATTGTGACCTTCTGCAGGGTCGATACCGGTTGTCTCGGTATCCAGTACAATCTGTCTCATCAGGCTTTCCGTCTTCCAAATTCTTCCACACCACGATTGGCAAGCGCATCGGCTATCTCGTTTTCAGCATGACCACTGTGCCCTTTAACCCAGCACCACTCAACCTGGTGCCGGTTAACCTCCTCATCCAGCGCCTGCCATAAGTCGACATTTTTCACTGGCTGCCTGGCCGCTGTTTTCCAGCCATTACGCTTCCAGCCAGCCAACCATTCGGTAATTCCTTTACGCAGATATTGAGAGTCTGTCGTCAATCGGACATGACACGGGCGTTTCAGGCAACGCAAGGCCTCAATGGCAGCCAGCATTTCCATCCGGTTATTGGTGGTATCTGCTTCTCCACCATAAAGCTCTTTTTGCTTGCCTGCATAGCGTAGCAAAGCCCCCCAGCCACCGGGGCCTGGATTTCCTTTACAGGCGCCATCGGTAAAAATTTCCACTAAACTCAAACTGACTTACCCCTGGCGGATTTATGTCGGGCCGAAGGCTCGGCCACAGGAAAGCTGATAAGTTTACGCGTTTTCCAGGCAGGTTTTAATGGGGTCATACCCATAACATCCTTACGCACCCACATCATCAATACCACACCACTGTAGGTTGGCAATCTGGAAACCCAGGATCCCAAAAAGCCCAAGCGATGATACCAACGGGCATTTTCGATAGGTGGCTGATGGAAATCACTGACACTTTTTAACTCGGTCAGATCCAGCAAGCGCATCCAGTCATGTAAACGCCAATGACTAAACCCCTGAGCAGCCCAGGGCAAGGGACGACCTGCATGAAAACGACGACACAGCCCCCAAAAACTAGCAGGGTTGAAGCTGACCACTAACAAGTGCCCACCCGGACGCAACACCCGGGATGCTTCCCGCAGGACTTGATGTGGATGCTCTGCAAAATCCAGCGCATGGTGCAAGATAACGACATCCAGACTGCTATCTGCCAAGGGTAGCTCATTGGCTTCTGCAACGAGGTTATGCTCATCCATACCGAGCACCATCTGCGGACAGAGCATCACCTTGTGCGAGACGGGACTGGCATCAAACAGTCTGACGGACGGATCGTAACCCACTTGAACCAGATGATAACCAAACGCACCATGAACCAGCGTATCCGCCATTTTGCGCTCACAGGCCGCCACCTCCTGGCCAAGTGGTGTAGCGTACCAGTGACGTATCGCTTCAGCAGGGTGTAGAGCTGTCTGTTGAGAGTGTGAATTCATGCTGCGCCCTCACGCCTTTCATCCAGAGATTCTGAGTTTATTTCTATACCGACTAAACATGCCGCTCCTAATTACAGTACAATCGATTCAGGCTAAAGTTTCATCGACGGAGCAAATCATGCTGAATCTGACCCCTATTCCTGCATTTAGTGACAACTATATCTGGGCCATTAGCGATCCTGAACACCCGGATGCCGGTGTCATTATCGTTGACCCAGGCAGCGCTGAGGTTGTTCAGCAATGGCTTCAGGAGCACCAGCAGACACTGGCTGCGATTTTAGTCACGCATCATCATGCCGACCATACGGGGGGCGTGATCGAACTGCAACAACAAAACAATTTTTGCCCTGTTTACGGACCTGCCAACTCCACATTTGAAGGTATTACCCAGCCCCTGACAGAGGGAGACCTCATCTACTTGCTGGATACCGGCTTTGAAATCAAGGCAGTTCCCGGCCACACACTGGACCATATCAGCTATTACGCGTCCAGTGCAGGTCTTTTGTTTTGTGGCGACACACTGTTTATGGCTGGCTGCGGACGCCTGTTTGAAGGAACTGCCGAGCAGATGCAAGCAGCTATGGACTATTTCGCCAGCTTGCCGGATGACACAAAAGTTTGTGCTGCGCATGAGTACACCCTCTCCAATCTGGCTTTTGCACATGCCGTCGAACCCGAGAATCAGGACATCGGCATCATGACTGAAAAGTGTCGCAGCCTGCGTGAGCAGGGACTTCCAACACTACCTTCGCTGATCGGAATTGAAAAAGCCATAAACCCCTTCATGAGAACATCTGAAACCTCTGTTATTCATACAGTTTACGGCCATACAGGAGAGCATCCTGAAACCCCGGCACAAACCCTGGCCCTGCTTAGAGAATGGAAGAACAGTTTTTGATTGCGTCTGACGTGCTGACTGATAGAATGTGCGGTTAAGTTTATATTCAGCTTCAGGATTCGCATGTCTAGACTTCAAACAGGACTCAGAACTGGGCTGCTTGCCGTGACTGTCGCCGCTGTTGTCAGCGGTTGTGCCTCACAAAGCCAGCAGTCCGCGCAGGAAAGCACCCTGCGCCCAATGGAACAGACACGATTGATCGCTGGTATGCACTACGGCAGCCTGTATCAACGCAATCTTCTATTCGGATTGGCTCAGCCTTCGCAACCTGAAACAGCCTGGGACCTCACCCGTGACAATTTGTCACTGGAGCTGGATCTTGAAGAGGCCCGTCTGGCACGCGAGCTGGCATGGCTGGAGCAAAATCCAGCTCACGTCACTGCCGTCAGTCAACGTGCTCTGCCTTATTATCACTATATTCTTGAGCAGGTGCTGGAGCGCGGCATGCCTGCCGAGGTTGCTCTGATTCCCTTCATTGAAAGTGGCTATAACCCCTTTGCGGTTTCATCAGCACGTGCAGCTGGGCCTTGGCAGTTTATTCCGGGCACCGCACGAAACTTTGGTCTTGAAAGCAACTGGTGGTATGACGGTCGTCGCGACATTGTTGCCTCTACAGATGCCGCGCTGAATTACCTGTCCAAACTGAATGATATGTTTGAGGGTGACTGGCTGCTTACATTTGCTGCGTATAACGCCGGAGAAGGTAATGTCCTTCGGGCCATGAACCGCAACCGTGAGGCCAATAAACCATTGGATTACTGGTCTTTGCGTCTGCCTGCTGAAACCATGCGTTACGTACCCAAACTGCTGGCTACAGCGCGCGTCATTCGCGATGCCGACACACTGGGAGTTGAGCTGGAAGCCATTCCTGCTGAACCTTACTTCGCTCAGATCGATACCGGAGGCCAACTGGATCTCTCTCAGGCTGCAGCACTGGCAGAAATAGATCTGGATGAGCTGAAACGACTCAATCCAGGTTTCAGTCGCTGGGCTACTGCACCCGAAGGCCCTCACCGCCTGCTGGTACCCGTCGAAAATGCAGACCAGTTTCAGACTGCACTAGTGCAACTTCCTGTTGAAGAACGGGTCAATTATCAACACTATACCATTAATAGCGGCGATACCCTGGGTGCTATTGCCAGACGCTTCGGTACAACCGTTTCGGCACTCCAACAGGCCAACCAAATGGACCATACCCGACTTCGGGTAGGCCAGACCCTGCTGGTACCGGCGGGTAACACCGACCTCGCACTACAATCCGCCAGGGCAGGATCAGGTTAACAAAGAATGATAAAAGGTCTGCAACACTTTACGCGTATTACGGCCAGTATTGTTTTAATCAGCTTCAGCACCTGGAGCATGGCAGACCCTGAATATACCCATGGCATTGCCATGCATGGGGACCTGAAATACCCTGCCGATTTTACCCACTTTGACTATGTGAACCCTGATGCTCCCAAAGGCGGACGGGTTGTTCAATCCTCAATTGGCAGTTTCGACAGCTTTAATCCCTTTATTGTTAAAGGCACGCCCGCTGATGGATTGGGTTTGCTTTATGACAGTCTGACCAGCAAATCGGATGACGAGCCTTTTTCGGTCTATGGGCTCCTGGCCAAGCGCATCCGCCTGCCAGATGACCGACGCTGGGTCGAGTTTGAAATGCGCCCCGAAGCCCGGTTCAGTGATGGCAAACCGGTCACTGCAGAAGATGTCATCAACACCTTCCGCCTTCTGCGGGAAAAAGGCAGCCCTTTTTATCGCGCGTATTATGCCGACATCGTCGACATTCAGGCGCTTGGCCCTCATCGGGTCAGATTCGAGTTTGCTGAAACTGAAAACCGCGAGCTGGCCCTGATTGTCGGTGAAGTACCCATTTTACCCAAGCATTACTGGGAGACACGTGATTTTGAAGAATCCAGCCTGGATATTCCCATTGGCTCCGGCCCCTATATTCTCAGCAGCTATAATCCCGGACGCTCAGTAACCTATCGCCGCAATCCAGACTACTGGGGTGTAAATCTGCCTGTTCGCAAAGGCCGTTACAATTTTGATGAATGGGTGTTTGACTACTACCGTGATGGCACAGTAGCTCTCGAGGCATTCAAAGCTGGTCAATATGACTATCGTACCGAACATTCAGCAAAAAACTGGGCCACAGGTTACACCGGTTCAGCCCTGAACCAGGGCCGCATCATCATGGAACAGATTGAGCATCAGAACCCGGTCGGCATGCAGGCCTTTGTCATGAACACTCGGCGCTCACTGTTTTCAGACCCTCAGGTACGTCACGCATTGGCACATGCTTTTGATTTTGAATGGACCAATCGAGCGATTTTTTATGATGCTTACAAGCGCAGCCACAGTTTCTTCTCCAACTCCGAGATGGCCGCAGAAGCATTACCTGATGATGCTGAGCTAGCTATTCTCGAACCGATCAGACATCTATTACCGGAGCAGGTGTTTACTGAAGTCTATCGCGCCCCGCAAACGGACGGTGACGGCAATATTCGAACCCAGATACGCGAAGGCCTGCATCTGCTGGCGGATTCAGGCTGGACCCTTGAGCGCGGCGTATTGCGTAACGAGCAAGGACAGCCCTTTCGGTTTGAAATTCTGATCATTCAGCGAGACCTGGAACGACTGATTGCACCCTTTATACGCAACCTTGAGCGCATGGGTATACAGGCACAGATTCGTGTAGTAGATATTTCCCAATACATCAACCGGTTACGTGAGTATGACTTTGACATGATCATTACCAGCTACGGTCAATCCAACTCTCCCGGTAATGAACAACGTGAATACTGGCACTCCAGTAGCGCAGAGCGCCCGGGCAGTCGCAACCTGATCGGCATTCGCAATCCGGCTGTAGACCACCTGGTCGAACAGTTAATTCAGGCACCGGATCGTGAACAACTGGTACTGCGCGCTCGTGCGCTTGACCGAGCACTGCAATGGCATCATTATGTAATTCCACATTATCATACAAACAGTTACCGCATTGCTTATTGGGATAAGTTTGGCATTCCCGAGACCCGTCCCAAGTATGCAATCGGCTTCGACACCTGGTGGATTAAACGCTAATGGGCGCTTATATTGTCCGACGCTTGTTGCTGATCATTCCAACCCTGTTTGGCATTCTACTGCTGAATTTCCTGATTATTCAGTTAGCTCCCGGAGGCCCGGTTGAGCAAACCCTTGCACAGCTACAGGGTTTTGGCGATACGACTGGTGAACGGATTGGTAGTGGCGGTGGCTCGGATATGGCCTCAGCACCTTCATCAGAAGGCACTGGCTACCGTGGTGCACAAGGACTGGATCCGGCGCTTATTGCCGAGATCGAACGCATGTATGGCTTTGACAAGCCCGCTCATGAGCGTTTTATGCAAATGCTGATCAGCTATCTCAAATTTGACTTTGGCACCAGTTTTTACAGCAGTAAAACCGTGATGGAACTGATCATTGAAAAAATGCCTGTTTCCATCTCGCTGGGGCTCTGGACAACCCTGATTGCCTACCTGGTTTCGATACCCCTGGGTATTCGCAAAGCTGTCCGAGATGGCAGTAGCTTCGATATGTGGACCAGCAGCGCCATCATTATTGGCTACGCCATACCCAACTTCCTGTTTGCCATTTTACTGATCGTCCTCTTTGCGGGCGGCACTTACTTTGACTGGTTTCCATTACGCGGACTGACATCTCCCGGCTGGGAAGAGATGACACTGCTGCAGAAAATAGGTGACTACTTCTGGCATCTGACTTTGCCGGTGCTGGCATCTGTTATCTCCAGTTTTGCAACACTGACCATGCTGACCAAAAACGCTTTTCTGGACGAAATACACAAGCAGTATGTCTTAACAGCCAAGGCCAAAGGCCTGGCTGAAAATCGTGTGCTCTATGGCCATGTGTTCCGCAATGCCATGCTATTGATCATTGCCGGCATGCCAGCCGCCCTGATCGGCATTTTCTTTACCGGCTCGTTGCTCATTGAGGTGATTTTCTCTCTGGATGGTCTGGGGTTGCTGGGCTATGAAGCCGTCATACGCCGCGATTATCCAGTGATATTCGGTACGTTGTATATTTTTACACTGGTCGGATTGCTACTCAAATTGATCAGTGACATCACTTATACGCTGATCGATCCGCGTATTGATTTCAGTAGTCGGGAGGGCTGATCATGTCACCGATCATGCGCCGTCGTCTGGATGCATTCTGCCGTAACCGTCGTGGCTTCTGGTCATTGTGGATTTTTTTGGCGCTTTTTGTGATTTCTTTGGGTGCCGAGCTGATCGCCAACAACAAACCGATACTGGTGAGCTTTGAAGGCACTCTCTACAGTCCAATTCTGAAAACCTACTCCGAACTCGAGTTTGGAGGCGAATTCGATGCTCCGGCAGATTTTCGTGATCCATTCATTCAAAACCTGATTGAAGAAGCTGGTGGATGGATGCTCTGGCCAATCATTCGCTATAACTACCAGACTATCAACTACGACCTGCCCTCTCCCGCACCTTCTCCGCCTTCATGGGAGAACTGGCTGGGAACAGATGACCAGGCGCGTGATGTGATGGCCCGTGTGATCTATGGCTTCCGTATTTCAGTTCTGTTTGCACTGGTGCTGACACTCGCCAGCTCAGTCATTGGTGTCGCAGCAGGTGCTGTACAAGGCTATTATGGTGGCAAGGTTGATCTGCTGTTTCAGCGATTTATCGAAATCTGGTCTGGACTGCCAGTGCTTTTCCTTCTGATCATTCTGGCAAGCCTGGTGGAGCCTAATTTCTGGTGGCTACTCGGTATTATGCTGCTGTTCTCCTGGATGAACCTGGTCGATGTCGTACGGGCAGAGTTTTTGCGTGGACGCAATCTTGAGTATGTTCGTGCCGCACGGGCACTGGGGCTGAGCAACAGTACCATTATGTTCCGCCACGTACTGCCTAACGCCATGGTCGCGACCTTGACGTTTATGCCATTTATATTCAATGGATCGATTGTCACGCTGACGGCACTGGACTTTCTCGGATTTGGACTGCCGCCCGGATCACCATCTTTGGGAGAACTGGTGGCTCAGGGTAAAGAAAACCTGCACGCTCCCTGGCTGGGACTCTCGGCGTTCTTCACTCTGGCACTCATGCTGACGTTACTGATTTTTATTGGTGAAGCCGTACGTGATGCATTCGACCCCCGCAAAATCAACTGATTTTGCGGTCGGGTTACACTTTACGATAAGCTGGTTTCAGGCGGACATAGACGCGGCGTATCACCTTAGCAACCAAAGTGCCCTGCTGGTCGCGGATATAGACGACAAACTCCGGAAAATACTTGTCACCTTCAGCGGTCTGCTGACGTATCTCATGCAACTGTTCGTCTTCCAGGTGAAACTCAGCCGTCAGGCGCCCTACCCCTGGTGAGATAAAATCGATTTCTGCAGAGCTGTCCCAGATCAGATAGCGGTCAAACCCCAGGCAACCAAACAGCAACAAGGCATAAAAAGGATCCGTCATGGAAAACAGACTGCCGCCATACTGGGTACCGTTGACATTGCGTGTCCAGGGACGCCATTTAAGATCTACACGCGCGTAACGAAAGTCATTACTCAGCTCAACCAGGCGTATACCACTGAAAAACATCGGCGGCCACAGATTCATGGTCCAGCGAAACAGACGCGGATAACGGAAAAAGAAGGATCTCATGCAAGGGTCCTGACAGTCAAAACACCATGCTAGCACCCCAAGCAGAGGTCACGTATGACAAATCAGGTCAAAATAGCTGAGTAGAAAAGTCAATTTCAGGCAGTATTTCAAAACCCGGGCGTGCAAAGTAATAGCCCTGCATCAGTTCGACACCCAGGCTCCGGAAAAACTCGACTTCAGCGAGAGTTTCTATGCCTTCAGCCAATACGCGGATATTCAGCTCATTGCACATACCCACCAGATACTTGACGATAATCTGCTTGGTAGGGTTTTGGTCAACGTCACGCACCAGATCCATATCGATCTTGAGTACACGTGGCAAAAAATCTGCCAGCAGGTTTAACCCTGCATGGCCGGCTCCAAAATCATCCAGTGCTGTAATAAAGCCCTGTTGCTCGTAATGCTTGAAAATTTTTGTCAGATGTTGGCGATCATACACCCGCTCTGACTCAACAATCTCAAACATCAGGTTTTCAATGGGAAAACCTGTTTCACGTGCCGCCGCCAGCGTACTGCGGATACAGTGTGCAGGTTCATACACCGCATTTGGCAAAAAATTGATGCTGAGAACCTTGTTTAACCCCAGCTTGCTTGCCAGGTGGATCGCTTTAACACGGCAGGCCTGATCAAAAGCATAACGATTGGCATCGTTCACCTGGCTGAGTACACTCCAGGCCGACTCACCCGCCGGGCCACGAACCAGTGCTTCATAGCCAAATACCTGCCGGGACTGCAGATCAACAATTGGCTGAAACGCAAAACTGAACTCAAACTCCAGCGGCACATAACAAAAACCGCACCCCACCTGGGTAATTTCTTCGGGAAACTCTGTCGCCAAAACTCAGGCTCCTGTTCAAACAAAAACGGCCGAAGATACAATATCAGCATTCATTTATATCTTAGCACAGCACTTGCAAAACTGAACTAAACTTGAGAGGTTAACGTAAGTTAAGCAAATTATTACGCAATTTTCATGGAGTCTTCGTGGGTTTATTAAAACAAGGTCAATGGTTTGACGAATGGTATGACACAGAATCAAATGATGGAGAATTCATTCGCACAGATGCTCAGTTCAGACACTGGATCACGACAGATGGCGCTGCAGGCCCATCCGGTGACTCAGGTTTCAACGCTGAATCAGGTCGATATCACCTGTATGTGTCACTGGCCTGCCCCTGGGCCCACCGCACCCTGATTTTTCGTCAACTCAAGCAGCTCCAGCCACATATTACCCTGTCCATTGTGAACCCTTATATGGCCGAGCATGGCTGGACCTTCAAGCCCTCTGCAGGCAGCACGCATGATCATCTGTTTGGTTATGACTTTCTGCATCAACTCTACACGCATGCACAACCTGACTACAGTGGACGTGTGACGGTTCCGGTGCTGTACGACAAACAGCGTGATACGATCGTCAGCAATGAATCAGCAGAGATTATCCGCATGCTGAACTCGGCCTTTAATGACATTACCGGCAACCAGGAAAATTATCTGCCACCCAATCATCTGAAAGAGATCGATTCCATCAATGCCCGGATCCTGAAATATATTAACAACGGTGTTTACCGCGCAGGCTTCGCCACCCGGCAGGATGCCTATGAGGCGGCAGTCATTCCGCTCTTTGAGCTACTCGAAAGCCTTGAGGAACATCTGGCTACACAAAGATACCTGCTTGGAGCACAAGTCACGGAGGCAGATTGGCGTTTGTTTACAACACTGATTCGCTTTGACTCAGTCTATCATGGGCATTTCAAGTGCAATCTGAAGCGTATCGCAGACCTGCCCGCTTTACACGCCTATATGCGCGAACTCTACCAGTGGCCAGGCATTGCCGAAACCGTGGATTTTGCACAGATCAAAACCCACTACTATGCCAGCCACCAGATGATCAACCCGACACGCATTGTACCGGTCGGGCCAGAGCAGCATTTATGGCTGCCCCACGGGCGTGAGCAGTTACAGGGTTAACCGTTAATACGCTCCAGCGAGTCAGCCAGTTGATCAATTCGGGTTCGGGTTGCTTGGACCAGCCCGCCGATCTGGTCTGCTGACTCAGACGAGCGACTGGCCAACTCGCGCACCTCAGAAGCGACCACGGCAAATCCTCGACCAGCTTCTCCTGCCCGCGCTGCTTCAATTGCGGCATTCAATGCCAGCAGGTTAGTTTGCCCGGCGATACCGGAAATGCTGCCAACAATATCGCCAATCTGGTTGCCTACCTTCAAGAGCTCCTGCATGGCCTGTCGCGTTTCTTTCAACGCTATCTGACGATCCGTGATATCAACTCCGAATACCACATAGCGGGTTACTTTACCTTCAAAATCCTTTAACTCACAGACTCGCGCATCAAATGAGCGCTGCATACCCTGCTGATCACTAAAGGTTACAATCAGGCTTATCTGACCGCCCCGATCCAGCTCCACTTTGCTACCTTGTGCATGCAGCTGCTTCCATATGCTGTCTGAAGCCTGCTGGGCAGCCTCACGGCCACCTGCTTTTTGCAGAAACAGAGCATTCATATGTGCCAATTTACCATCAGGACTCCACTCAACAACCATCAAAGACTCGTTGATCAGACCGAGACGGTCCATCGAATCCTTGGCAGACTGCTTGATCGACGTAATATCGGCCTGCACAGACACAAAGCGGTCAAGTTGCCCTGTTGTATCAAATACCGGATTAATGGACATGGCTATCCAATAGGGTTTGCCATCCTTACGATAATTCAGAATCTCTTCATAAAAAGGCTCATGTCGTTTCAACCTGTCACGAATCCGGGCCACTGTGTCCGGATGCGTATCACGGCCCTGCAAAAATCTGCCAGGCACTTTCCCTCTCACCTCGGATAATGCATACCCCGTCATCTGCTCAAAGCCATTGTTAACATAGATGATCTCGCCCTTGTGATTGGTAATCACGACAGAATTACTGGTTTCATTGGCCACCAGAGAGAGCATCTCAATCTCTTCCCGACGGGACACCTCATCGGTCACATCCTTGACAAAAGCAGTGAACAGAATATCGGTACCCACAACGACTTTTGCCAGTGTAATCAGCCCCCAGCGTACCTCGCCGTCACGCGTATGAATGGGCAACTCAATCGGTTTGCCAATCAATCGATTGACACCTGTTTCACGATTTCGATTCACGTATTGGTCATGCTGACTACGATGCTCTGGCGCTACCAGCATTTTAATGTTTTGACCCAGCATCTCCTCACGAGTGAATCCCCACATTTTTTCTGCAGCAGGGTTCACGAAAATAATATTATTCTGACTATCGATAGTGATCACTCCATCATGTGCCTGATGCAGCACCTGTTCAACGACCGAACGCTCTTCTCGCTCTTTGCTGCAATCACGCGCAAAAGCCGTATAGTAGGTATGCTTTCCCATCCTGATTTCAGACAGCGTAAGATTGATCCAGGTTTTGGAGCCATCTTTGCGCTCAAGCTCCAACTCCCGAGACGAGCCGATGATACGATTTTCACCGGTTCTACGATGATGATTCACATACTCATCATGACCTGACTGATGCACTTTAGGTACAATAAAGCTGACATTTTTCCCAATGACTTCGGCCGATTTATAACCCCAGAGCTTCTCAGCCGCAGCATTAAAATACACAATACGATTGTTCTGATCGATAGTGACAACTGCTATAACGGTTTGATCCAGGGAGCGCGTTGACAGGTCTGACTGCTTAAACCACATATAAAATCCTATACCTCACGGCGTTAAATTCTGAATTGATCAACCTGATGCCGCAGCTGCTGAGCCAACTCTGACAGTTGTTGGCTCGCCAAGGATGTCTGCTCAGCGCCTTCGACAACCTCACCCACTGTTTTGACGACCTGATGAATATTTTCATTAATGTCATTGGCAACTGCCGTCTGCTCTTCTGTTGCAGATGAAATGTGCACATTCATATCGACAATCGCACCAACTGCACCACTGACTGTCTCAAACGTCTCGCCATTGATTTTCGCATTTTCGACGCCTTGCTGAGCGGCCTGATTCGACGCCTGCATCTGCTTCACGGCCTCTTTTGCGACAGATTGAAGTTTAGAAATACTGTCCTGAATACGCTCAGTTGACTGACGGGTACTGGCAGCCAGACTACGCACTTCATCAGCAACCACGGCAAAGCCCCTGCCGGCATCCCCTGCACGTGCCGCCTCAATGGCTGCATTCAGCGCTAACAGATTGGTTTGTTCGGCAATACTTTCTATGACATCCAGCACTTCCGAGATCTGCTCTGCCTGAGTATCCAGTTCAGCTATCCGATTGGCCGACTGGTGAATATTATGCGCCAGGGCTTCAATCATTTTGATGCTTTGACGTGTGCGCGTCAGCCCCTGACCGGCTGCTCATTAGCCTGATCCGCCGAGCTGGATGCACTTTGTGCATGGGTAGCAACTTCAGATATGGCTGCAGTCATCTGATTAATTGCTGTAGCAATCATGGTTGTCTGGTCTTCCTGATGACGAGCGCTGCCACTGACCTGCGTGCTGATAGCACTCATTTCTTCTGCTGCTGCGGCCAGCTGCTCACTGGCTGAAGCCAGATTATTAATGAGTTGCTGAAAATGACCTATCAACTGGTTGAACGCTTTGCCTAATACGGCAAACTCATCGCTGCCCTCTACCTGAGTACGCAGGGTCAAATCCGAATCACGACCAATAGCCGTAATCGTCTGAAGAATGCGGTTGATGGGGCCTTGAATGGAAGCCGAAATACGCCAGGCAATGAGGCCTGTCAGAATGACAGCCATAAAGCCCATCACTATAAACAGGTTACGGTCACGCATATACTGTCGCTCTGCTGCGTGGCGCAACTGTGACGCTTCGGTCAGCTGTAAATCAGTCAACGCATTGATCGCATCTGACAAGGGATCAAAGGCCTCAAACAAGCGAGTATTAAACTGTTTTGCATCCATGGAGCGCAGCTCACCACGGTCTGCCGACTGCAGAAGCTCTTGTATCAGCCTTTGAGCACTACCAAGGTGCTGATTGACAAGATTAGCCAAACGCTGCTCCTCAGCATCCATATAGGTTGTCATAAAACGTGCCCAGGCTTCAGTTCCCTGGCTGGATGCTGTATTCAGCTCTGCTCTCAATTGATCCTGAGTCAAGATCTCGGCCCGATATTTCTGAAATGCATCAACAACCGCAACCGCGTAGCTATCCGCAACAACCTTGAGATCGCGCAATGGTACAACCCGGTCATGATACAAAGAGTCCGTATTCAGACTTAGCTGACGCATATCCTTGATTGCAATAACATAGCTGACTGTCAGCACTAGAAGCGGGAAAAGGCTCAGCGCCATCAGGCGGGTATTAACCTTTAGTTGATTGAGCATTTCCAACTCCTTATTTAGACCTTGTTAAATTAAGTTTAATGTACAACAAACTTTAAACGAAGTAACGCTCGATTCAGATCACAATTGATGGATTATTTATTGTTACTAAAAGAGTTTCAGACTCTCTATAGAAGTGTATGAAACTAAAGAAATAGTTTTCACAGAGAATGAATGAGGACAGGTTTGACGATCTGCAAAATATAAAATGGCAAGCATCGCCTGATTACAGGATATGGATGCTTACCATTAACAGTGATGACTGCTGTGAAAAGCTACTTAACAGACTGACTTGCGCGGGTGAATCCCATCAGGGACATTTCCACAACCAAGGTCTGATCCGTATTGAATGGACGGAAGCCTACTTTGGCGACCTGCCCGGCTCGCATTGCGGATAAACGGGCATCATCCAGTGGAACAGCGACCAGGCACCCCTCCTGAATACAGGTCAGAAAAGGTGCTGTAAATTCCGCACCTTCATCGACCTGCATCACGATACCGGGTCGCAGATCTAACCCAAGTGGTAACAGCAATTGTAAAATCAACTGATTTTCCAGCTTACTGACCGTCGCGCGTAACAAGCGGGTATTCCCCTGCTCATTTTCCATATTCAACGTCTGCTGAATTTCACAGCGTTGCTGACCCTGAACCTCTGCGCAAATGCCCATCCAGTCCTGGTATTCTGTAGTTTCAGGTGCTTGCGCAAAGGCAACAGATGCCATTAAAAAAGGCGCTATTAGCGCTGAGCGAAGTGATATAGGTTTAATCATGATGACTCGCTGTGTAAGGTTGAACGCAAAAATAGGATAGTGACAGAAACAGTTGCGCTCTACCAGAACCTGTCAGAACCTCCCTGTTCATTCAGGCCCATCTCCTGTTACACATAACTCTTGAGGGGAAATAATTATGTTTTAACCTCAGTCTAATCATGGGCTGAATCAATGTCCTGAACAAAAAATGAATAATTTAGTATTTTTTTAAGTATTAATGCACCTGATCCTCATCAGACGGATGTTTCACTGCCCGAATCCCTTGCTTAAGCATAGCCAGGTTTTCTGTCCGCGATAAAGATGTCAGATGAGCATAGATCGGGGCCAAATAGTGCTGATGACGGATTTCCAGAAACAGTTCATCTGACAGGTTGGCAAATCGCTGTTCATTGATGACATAGCAACCTGTCACATTTTGGATTTTTTCACCAACCCGTACCTGCATATTGAGTGGCGAAAACAGATTGTGACTTTTCAGGAAACGACAAAAGGCCTCAGTCATTACTTCCATCTGTTGCAGCTCGCCCAGAAAGCGCTTGACCTGTTCAACCACCTCGGCTGGCTCACCTGAGTCGGAAAATAGTGGATTACCTTCTTGCTGACTGACCAACTCTGACTCCTCATCCACACAGACAGTAAAGATATCATCCTCGCCCAAGCGTGCCAGTGCGAATGGATAACGTCGTATGACTGCAGGGATATAAGCAGCTTGCCAGTGCCCATCTTCTGTTACAAACAGGTTTTCATTCTGTTCCAACCCCAAAAGTGCTGCCGGATAAAACTTGTCATGATGGGTATCTTCAATAAACACAATGGGGTAAATTGCGGACGCTCGTGCAAATTCATGTACCATCACAGCCGCCACATGAACGTTGGCAGCAAAGCGGAATCCATTGATTGGCTGGATACGTAATGACTGGTGATGCTCTTTATTCAGTGGAACCAGTTTCTTAAACATAAACAATTCTCAAGCGGGTTAGTTAAAATTACAGTGATTCAAGTGTGCAGCTTAGCCCTGCAGGAATTCGAGAGTCGGGATTTTCCAGAGATAAACGTACACGGAAGGTACTACTACCGGCATCAATGATCGGGTCAACCGTGATGACCTCTGCCTCATGAGTTGTTTGCAGATGCTGCAAATGTACCCGGTAACGATCGCCAGGTTTCAAGTAACCGAACTGATCCAGCGTCATGACGACTTCGACATATAAAGGATCAAGCTTTACCAAACGAAAAATCTGACTTTTCTGAATCAGATCTCCCACATCCGCATAGCGTTCAACAATGACTCCGGAGAAAGGGCTGACTACACGTCGTAACTTCAACTGCTCTTGCTGAACGGCTAACTCCAGCCGGGCCAGTTGCTGTTCGGTACGAATATCATCCACGTCTTGCGCCGGTATCAGGTTTCCAGATTGCAGTTCTTGAATGCGCTCGAGACGTCGACTGGCATAACTCTCTCGCGCACGCTGCATGGCAATCATTGCCAACTCGACAGAAAGGTCGAGTTCCGCGAGAATAGCGCCCTGTTCAACTTTATCTGCGCGATCTGCATTTACTTTCGCCAAGACCCCCTCGACCGGAACGCCCAGTTCCGCATCCAGGGAGGGCTCCAGCAAGCAACTCAGTACAGACAGTTCCAATGACTGAACTGGAGCACTGAACACCAGAGCGAAAAGCCAGGCAGTGAGCGGTATTTTTCTACAATACATGACTTACTCCATTTTACCGGTAAAGGATAATGACCGGCGCAAGTTAAACTCAGCTTTCAACAGCTTGGCTCGAATACGACGGTGCAAGCGCTCCAACATCCACTGTGCAGAGCGATAATAACTCCGTGCCAGAAACTGAACACAGGTATTATCCGGCAGTGTGCGCAGCAGTATGCGCAATAGACGATTCAGTCCAGGCAACCAGTTCACCACCAATTCATCTTCCAAGGATAATATTTCTTGCCAACTGCCGGGCTCTCCCTGACGGGCACAACGTCCAATAAGCTGGCGATCGATGCGCTGGTTGTCATGTAGCTCGGTAATCAGCACATGTAAACCTCCGAGCTCTGCCACACCAGGCTCCAGTTTGATATCCGTGCCTCTTCCCGCCATGTTGGTTGCTATTGTGACTCGTCCCCGCTGGCCTGCCTGAGCGATCACTTCCGCTTCGGTTTCATCCTGGCGGGCGTGTAAAAGTTGATGCTCAATACCCAGCTTCTGCAGACGTTTTGATACGATATCCGCTGTTAAAATTGAACGGGTGCCCACCAGCACCGGCTGACCTCGCTGTTGACATGCCAGAATACAGGCCTCAACAGCTTGCCATTTCTGCTCAGCATCCGCATAAGTCTTTCCGGGATACTGAAGCCGCCGACTGGGCCGGTGCGGAGGGATCCTGACCATTCGAAGGTTATACACTCGACTGATCTCTCCGGCGATTTCCTTACAGGTACCTGACATGCCTGAAAGCAGCAGAAACCGGCGAAAAAACAACTGAAAACTGATTTTAGCCAAGGTCACTCGTGGTGGCGTCAGCGTCACGCCCTCCTTCACCTCAATCAGCTGCTGCATCCCCTTTTCCCAGGAGCGATCAGGCATTACACGCCCAGTATGCTCATCAACAATCAATACCTTATCATCACGTACAATATAATGGATATCACACTGAAACCTGTGTAACGCGCTCAGGGCTTGCAACACCGCTTCTTCTCGTCGAAAACGATTGCACCACAAGCCTTCTGCATTTTCGGCCAGCCGGTCGAGTAATTGACGTCCTGCCAAGGTCAGATCTATCTGCTGACGATTTTCGCCAAACTGAAAATGGATTGGCTGTTGCAGCTGGCGTGCATAGCCAATGGACTGACTGTAAAAGACGTCCTCTTCAGCAGAGCCACCCTGAGATGAAATAATCAAAGGTGTGCGTGCTTCATCAATCAATATACTGTCTACCTCATCTACAATGGCAAACTGCAACCCCGGCAAAAGAACCTGTTGTTGCCAACGCCCCGTATACATATCAAGCAGCATTTTCAGTGGTGACACACGGTCTTCCAGTGCGATACGGTCTTTAAGGTAATCAAAGGTCAGGGTTTTACCGGTACAGTAGACAATATCGGCCTGATACGCCTGCCGACGTTCGGCCGGACTGGCATCTTCAAGTACCCAGGCGGTCCGCAAGCCTAGCCACTGATAAAGAGGCCGCATTTCGGTTGCATCACGTTGTGCAAGATAATCGTTCACAGTCACGACCTGCACCTGTCTGCCAGACAAGGCAGCAACGGCCGCCGCCAGTGTTGCCGTCAGAGTCTTGCCTTCGCCGGTATTCATCTCAATCAAAAAACCCTGTACCAGCGCATAGCCACCACGTATCTGTACATCATGATGTCTGAGTCCCAGCGTTAACTGAGACGCCACTCTGACGAGTGCAAACGCCTGTGCCAGATGAACTTGCTGTAAACCCTCACGGCGCAGACGCAAGCGCACATCACTTAGCGCCTGCTGTATTATGTCAGGTGCCAAGCCCTGAAGCCTGGCCTCCTGCAACGCAACAGCACGCACAAAAGCTATTTGCCGCGACTCACGCATATGGATCCAGCGCTGCAACAGACTGGCACAACGATCCCACACTCGCACCAGCCAGGGATCTTCGTGCCAGTCTGTTCGCTGTGGGTATTGAACGCTACGAGTCTGCAAGGCGTACATAGCATCAAATCCCGAAGCGACGAATAAAGAGTTCACGCAGAATACGGTACACCTGTTTCGCAGCAGGCTCATCACTGTGAGCAAAGCGCACATAGACTCGCCCGCCCAATGCCTGAACACTAAAATTCTCTGGCTGCAGGAGTTCCAGTTCGAAGATAAATACGGGATTCAATGTCTGAGGCCGGCTCCCTGGTACGGCATCCGGGCTTAACCCGATACGCCCGCCTCCCTGTAATGAAAGAGCCATACTTGGCAAATCGCGCGTTGCCGCTGGGACAGCACGCTGTATCCCCAACGGATGAAGTTGATGCACTGAGTCGACTGTGCGCATGCTGATGCTTACACTATCACGGCGAATACGGTCGACATCTGCCTGTTCAACAGCTACCAGCAGCGTGAAGCGAGCAGGATCCAGAACATAACCGATTACATCACCACGATAAAACCAGCGCCCCACAAAGTCGTCCGGAGATGCCATAACAAAGTCACCAGCATGAGGGCTGCGAATTTCAAAAGCAGCCATACGCTGTTCCAGTGTGAGGATACGCTGCTCTACATGTGAGCGCTCCTCCAGCAGGTTTTGGGCCAATACTCTGTCTGTTCCTCGTGCCAGCAGTAACTCAGCATCCAGTTCCATCAGGCGCGCGCGAGTTTCCTGCAGTTCTGCCGGTAATACCGGCTCATCACAATAGAGCAAGGACTCATGCGCCTCAACCAGACCTGGACGACGTAATAATTGCTGACCAAAGCAATCTGTTCTCGCACGCAGCTGTGATTGTTCAGGCATCCACACCACTCCCTCTACAAAGGTCGCTGAAGGCAAGGGCTGAAAGCCCAGCAGCCATACCAGCAATGCCAGTATTGAAGCACTGACCAGATACAGGCGCGGACGCTTTTCACTGATCAATGGATCATTCAAAGCAGTCTTAAGAGTACGACTTAACGGCATGATAATCATAAGAAAAAATGCGTAAGCAGCGAGTAACACACCAATTACAAAAAACTGTGACGCGACAAAAAGCAAAATCATACCGACAATAAACATACGGTAGATAAACGACAGCAAGGAAAAACTGATCAGCCAGCCTGACTCTCGAGGTGTCAGACGCGGTGGCTGTAGCCCGCGATCGAGACGCAAAAGATAGCGCTTGAGCAAATAACCCAGATACTGATTCGCCTTGTTACCCAGATTGGGAATTTCCAGCCAGTCACTGAGAATGTAGTAACCATCGAACCGCAACAATGGATTCAGGTTAAACAACAGAGTGACTACACCTGCCAGTATGACAACATCATGCAGGAAGACCCTGAGTAAACCGGGTTGTGTCCAGGTCCAGATCCAGAGTGCGATGCTGGCAACGAACAGCTCGATCATCATACCGGCTGCGCCAACCAGCATCCGCTGGTATTTGCTCTGAAAAGCGATTGCATGGCTGGCATCGACATAGGGAATCGGTACCATTACCAGAAACATCAACCCCATTTCATGGCATTGACCACCAAAAAGCTTAATGGCAATACCGTGCCCCAGCTCATGAATCGCCTTGAGCAGTGGAAACACCAGAATAAGGGTGAAGATATACTCCGGGGTAAATACCAGCCGGGTCAGATCGCCGGTGAGTTCAGACCAGTGTAACGCCGCCAGGCTGACGCCAAACACCAATGTAATCAGCCAGATCAACAGTAATAGTGGGCGCATCCACTGAGGTATACCACCAATCAGCCATTGCAGAAAACGATCCGGGTCAATCAATGGCACCCGCAACGCCAAAGGATTGGCGATATATTGCTTAAGCCGATTACGTCGCGCTTTTTCAGCACGCTCGGTCAGCTCTTCTATATCAGGAGTACGGTTACTGGTCAGCACACCAATCTGGTTCAGTTGAGTCATGAGCTGCAACACTTCGTCCTGACTGGGTGCATCATCCTGTAACTGCTCGACAGCCTGCTTCCAGATCTCATCTAAGGTTGACTGACCATCAACGCGGGACAATACAGCATAGGCAGCAGGGTTCAAACGCAGAAACTTGCCACTGGCCAGGTCCTGAACAACATGCCACCGCTGACCTCGATAGACATGACGAAATATACGGGTCTGGGTGCGCAAACGTGGAACCAGATCAGCCAAACGATACCAGGATGTCGAAAATAATGCTGACATTAGCGTCCCAACCACCGCCACCATTGCAGGCGTGTCCAGTCCACCAGTGTCCGCGTCCAGATCCAGATCAAACGCCGTTCGCTGACCTCAACTTTTGCAACCCCCTCCATGCCAGGCCGCATCGCCGGTAGCAGCTGGAAAATTTCAGCTTCTACCCGGAACAGATTTTTTCCATCTCGAGCCTCAGCAACAGGTGTGACTCGAATCACTTCGAAATCGATACGGGTTTCCGGAAAGGCTTTCAACACCAGCTGTCCCTGCTGCCCTTCACGTATGTGCGCCATATCAGTTTCGGACAGATCCAACACCAGACGGTATTCATCCAGTGGTGCCAGCTCAAACAGCACCTGCCCCTTGGTGACTGGCAAACCCAGGTCCTGGGACAGATCTCCTTGAGTAATCAGTGCGGTAAAGGGCGCACGAATCTGAGTACGACTTAGCAGTGTATTGGTCAGCGCCAGCTGAGCTTCAGCCTGTTCGACCTGAGCTGCAGCAACACGCGCCTGGGCCGTATCACGCTGGGCCTGGGATAGCCGCATTTGCCGCTCATATTGTGTCAGTTGGCTTTGCCAGCGCAGCTGCTCAAGACGCAGATCGCGATCATCCAGCTCAGCCAGTATTTCGCCTTCAGTCACTGTCTGGCCCGCACGATAATATGCGGTCATCACATAACCATCAAATGGAGCCGACAGGCTGCGGTTCATGGCACCTTCCAGTCGCGCATCGGCTGACAGGCGAAATGTGCCTTCGGCAATATAAAAAAATGCACTGACAGAAATGCATAACAGCAGCAGTAATTTGGTACCGAGATAGCGAGGTCCAAACAAACGCTTTCCAAGCTGTTTTGTCAGGCGTCCCAAATAACTTGGAAGAGATAACTCAGATTGACGCTTTTCCAGCAATATACGACCAAGCACACTGGCAATCGACTCAGCCAGCTCGGGCTGTCGATCATCAGGTGGACTCGACCACTCAAAGCAGATGGCGCCGTAGTTATCAGCATCCGTAATGAAGGGCACCGTCAATACAGTATGATTGCCCTGCTCGCGAATCAGTGCCTGGTGAGCCTGGAAGGTATCAAGGCCGGTTTGCTGTGCCGGCCAGAGTAAACTCTGCCCCTGATCAACGGCCTCATTCATGGCGCTTTCAATCGCCTGAACCAAATCAATACGGCGCGTGAACTCAGCGCTATTGGACAGAGTATGCATACGCACACTCTGTCCTGCAGCGAATCCCAACGAAATTCGATCACAGTTCAGATTGACAGCGGCCTGGGATAACACAGCCTGACAGGCATCCTGCAGAGAATGTCCACCGATTGACGACATCAGCAAGTCCAGCAGCAACATCAGGCGCTCACTAAGCTCGCTGTCACCCGCATGCTGGTAAGTCTCAGTACGCGTCAGAATCCAGCCCAGCCCCCATTGCAGCCATTGGCGCTGGGCAGCAGAAAGGCTTTTTGCAGACACACCGAATACACCCAGCAACGCACCACCCTGCTGAATCGGGACCACCCAGTAGGTAAGCGTATCACTGCGCTGGCTCAAAGGGCGACGCATCTGCATGACCTGTTCACACAGACGCATCAGTACCGCAGAACAGGGCGTATCCTCCGGGTGTGTAATCACCGGCCGGAAAGGCCCCTGATCAGCAGGTCCCAATACCAGCACGGCCTCTTCCAGGCTACTCAGCTCCTGCCGCAACAATGCCAACCAACGTATAAAAAAATCTGGCTCAGACGCCTGTTGCAGCTGTCTGAGCCAGTCGTTGGCTGATTCTGCTACGGTGATATCAGAGTTTGATTTCACCGAATCTGGTTTCATATTCTTTCAGACCCATTTCCAGCAATACCTTCAAACGCTTCGCCGCATGAGGTGTCAACAGAATACGATTGGAGAGTTTGACATTCACGTCTGTTTGCCCGGTTTGCCAGGCCTGATTGGAACCAAACAGCAACATGATCTCTTCACGTGTGCCCATCACATTACAAACATTGGAATAACTTGTTTGCATTTCACTGTCATCCCAGTGAATCTTGGGTTGAGCTGGCGTGTTTAACTCGTTTGTATCACTCATTCAATATCCCCTAGGGAGCTGTTAGATAGTCGTTATATCTGTCTCGTCTTCCGCTGCAACCACCTCAATCAGGATATCAACCCATTGAGGTTCACTGCTCTGCGGATGCTGCATCGCCAACCTGATCATCAAAGGCGACGGACTTTGTGGCAAACTGCCTACCAGACGCAAGGAAGGGCCCTTCCCAAGCAGTTGCAGTGTATCCGGTAATGGCGATCCGTCAATCAGTGCAACACCAACCAGCTCGGCATCACCCAGGATGCGCCCCAGCAGGGTCTGGAAAGGACTGTCAGCACTGACCTGCATAGCGACCGGTGCCACCAGAGTGCGCCCGCCTGTAGAATGGGAAGTCAGACTCGCATATCCTGCTTCAGCAGGTAAAACCGACAGGGTCATGCCATAGCTGGTAGCAGGATCAGATTTGATCACCTGCGCCATGGACACCCGCACCGGACTTGGCTGCAGATAGACGCCAGCATCGGTTAACGGATTACCACTGGTTGCATTATCCAGCCCAGGCAGACGCAGATACTGCTCAGGATCAGCTATCGGTGTACCCACCAGATAGCCGTTACCCGCCAGGGTCACACTACCCGGCTGCTGCACATCATAAGACGTGCTGAAGAAACTGAAATCCGGAACCAGTCCGGCCATACGCTCAGTAAAGCCGGTCACATTCCGGTCATAGATCAACCAGCCACCCTGGGTCTGAATTGCATTCGCGCCCTGTCCAGTCTGATTAAAGAACTGATTACCTGCCGACAGAATAACAGGTCGTGACGCGCTGGCATCAGCAATCACAGCCTGAGTCAGTCGTAAATCCTGCTGGGCACGTATCCAGACCTGATCAGCCTGGACACCATCTGTCAGCACCTGCCCCACTTCCAGGCTGCCCAGCCCGGCATACATCAGGCTACCACCGAGATCAGCCGCCAGGGTTGCTACCTGATTGGAGCTCTCTGGACGGAACAGGGTTGTAGAGGCGGTGTTCATCGCATTCTGCGGCTGAGTAAGCAGCGCATCACCAGAAGCGGACAGTTGCAACTGATTCGTGGTAATAGATCCGGCGCCCGCTGTACGAAGTATAGAGCCCTGCTCAACATCAAGCACAATGCGCCCAAGCTGGCGTGAGCCAGTCGACAGCTGCTGAGCCAGTTGCAGATCGCCAGCACCTTGGGTCTCCAGGGTAATATTTCCACCGGAGGTGCGAATACCATCCGTTTGCCCAAGGCTCTGATTGCCTCCCAGTGTGGTAATGACACGGTCAACACTGAAACCACCCTGATTGATCAGTTCAAACGCTGCGTTAGCGTGCGTCAGCTCCACCGCCACTCGGTTCAATTGATTATCCGCATGATTCAGCGAACTGCTTTGTTCAGCCAGCAGTCTCAGCGCATCTGCATGGATCGCAGCATGACTGGAATCTACTCCACCCTGCAGTGCTTGCAGTGTCACGACACCATCTGCCTGATCTGCTTGCAGCGATTGCAGCAACGTCAGATCACCTTCAACACTCTGCAGTGTGATATCCGTTCCTGCGCTGACCCCTAGCAGGCCCGATACACTGTCCACCTGCAGGCTGCCCAGGTTGGTATAACTGGTACCTGCTGCCGATTCAGCAGCCAGGGTTGTGACGCTGTTATACTGGTTTTCCAGACGCAGATCACCGGTTCGGGAAACCAGTTGCAGTCCTTGTGTCAAAATAGCACTGCCGCTGTCCAGCAACTGGCTGATACTGGCAGCTGCGAGCTTGACGATACCTGTAGCTGTAGTTGTACTGACGCCTGCATTGAGTGCCAATGCCTCATTCACATCCAGATCAATGAGACTGCCCGAACCTGCAGTCATACCCGCAATTGAGGCAATGCTTCTATCCAACAGGCTACCGGCGTTAACCGCACTGACCTGAGCAATCGCCAGATCACCACCTTGATGTGCAATAAACTGACTGCCAAGACTCTGCGACGCCAACTGAGCGGCACTGGCAATTTCAATTCGCTGGGTCTCGGTACCGATCTGAGCACCACTGCTCAGCAATACCTGACCCGCTGTTGCCAGCTCAGTCTGAGTGCCGCTCAGGGTATTGGTGCGGATAGCGCCTCCTGCAACCAGCTGTAAAGTGCCCGTTGCAGAGGTCAAGGTTGCACCATTGATTTCGATACTGCCGGTATCGGCTGTACGCAGATCGATATAGCCGCTGCCATTGGCATTCACCGCTGAAACAATACGAATATCGCCACCCTGAGTGGTCAGCGTGATATTGCCGTTTGCCTGTTGCGTGACCAGACCGGCCCGATCTGTGACCGTGCCACCCACCGTCTGTGCACTATTCAGAGCACTGGCCTGCCCTACTGTAATTGCATCCGCCCCAAGGCTGCGCAGCCATAGACTGCCGTTACCCGCAACCGCCGCCAGTGTATCCACACCCGACAGTTCAATCCGGTTCGCCTGTGTACCGATAGAGCCACCTGCCTGCAACATGACATTACCGGCAGTGCTTACTTCAGCTGTCGCATCAGTAGCCGACTGGGTGGTTATATTCTGGCCCGCCACCAGTTGCACTTGCCCCGTCGCACTGCTGACCGATGCCAGCTGACCCGTTTCCGGCGCAAATATCAGATTGGAGCCGGCACCACCGGCACGCAAATCAACAGAACCACTGCCCAGGGTGCTCACATCTCGCGCTACCGTCAGGGAACCACTCACAGTAGCCAGTGAGATATTACCGTTTTCAAGCGCTTGAATGCCCGCCTGCATCCCTCCTGAGATAAAGGTTTCTGTGAGGCCTGTAACACTGCCCAGCGTCATGGCCTGAGCATTAAAGACAGTAATATTTTCATCAGATGAATTAACTTTTGCTGATAAGGTACTGATTTGGTTTGTCTGATTTAACAGAGAAATACTACCCTGATCTGCCAGCAAGACAGCTCGCTGAGCCCGAAGCTGAGAACTGCTATCCACGGCTCCCTGTAGCAGATCACCGTCAGTCACCCGTATTGCCAGCGTCCCGCCACTGGCACCGGTCGCACCTCGCAAACCCTGTCGATCAGACAAGGTTGTATTCACTTGTCCTTCCAGACTGCTGGAAGCAGTGTCTGCCCGATACTGGGTAATGGAAACACCCTCAAGGGTCAGTGTTTGTGCGTTGTTAAACTCCAAACCGGCTGTACCGGTAAAGTGACCCGCCAGGGCTGCAACACGGTTATCACCATGTAATGCAGAAATACCTGTCGTCGCAGATAGCCACAGATTATCGGCTTCGATAATTGCATTGTTATCCTGAACAATACGTCCGCCACCCGTCACCAGACTGACCTTGCCACCCAGCACTGACACTGTTTCAGACTGACGCAGAGTACCCGTATCCAGCAGCAGCTCCAACTGGCGCCCACCTGTTAGAGTCATACCTGTCACTGTCTGTGCAGACGGTGTCGTCAGGACCGCGTTAGTCAGGTAGTCGATATCATCCAGCCAGGTCGATTGATTCTCAGTAATTCGGAGTGCCTGATTGTTACGCAGGGTAACATCACCGTCTACCTCGGCTGACAAACCTGCAATCTGGTTGCTGGCTGTAGCAATAAACTGACCCGCCCCGATCAGATTCAACTGATTGGCGGTGATCAGCCCCTTGGCCACTAATGCCCGCTTACCCAGAGCATCAGCGACCAGGGTTAACAGGCCATATTGGGTTGAGTTAGGCTGCCGCTGAACGGTCAGTGCCGAGTTGACCACCATGTTTGCCTGATAGTCAGTACCATGCGAACCACTCAAAAAGGTGACATCATCCCGGAAAGTGACAGGTGCATTTACCTGAATCTGCCCACTCAGATCGCTTCGGCCCAACGTAATGGCTTCAAAGCCACGGGTATCGCCACCTCCTGCGACCAGGTTTGCAGGTGCTGCAGTAAAGTTGATACGCAGGTTACTGCCAGAGATACTGACAGTTGCAGCCTCATGTCCGTTGAGTTGCTGAATAGCCGTCTGTACGCGATCACGTAGCTCTGTCAGGTTGGCGGTGAAATCAATCGCAACGGTTTCCTGCTCCCCCACCAGCAGGGTGAAATTCCCACCGGCATTACCCTGTATCGACAACTGCTGTACATTGGTAGAAATGTTACTTGCTGTAACGACGGGTCCTGGCAGGAATATGCCCACGGCGCTGCCATTAAACCAGTTTTCACCCAAATACAGTGTCCGGACACCATTCAGCTCAGGACGACTGCCCGCATTGCCCAGATGAATATTGGTGTCATCATGTTCCGGACGAATCACCAGATGGCCACTGCTGGATACCTGCAAACGCTGGTCAGAGGTATTCACCAACTGCATCGAATCCGCAACAAAGACAATATCACCACTGGCAGCACTGCGGTTCTGATCACGGCCAATATACATGGCATTGCCAGCAGCGAAGATACCATAGCTGTTTTCGCCCTGATCTGATGTCTTGCCGCCGGATGCACCCAGCAACAGGATATTGCCGGATTCAGAAATCACACTGGTATTCAGGTCTTCCATGCGAATACCGTGGTTTTCCTGAATAAAATTCTGGTTACCACCACCGCCACGCCCGGTGAGCTGAATATCACCTGAGACGGTACGCAGCAGCACACCTGATGACAACATCAAGCCGTTATAGCGTGTACCACCCGTTGGGTTCACCACAGCAGATGCATCACCATCAATGATCAGGTTGCCACTGGTAGTGGCCAGCAATGATCGTGCAGCACTGCCTTCACCAATAATCACGCCATCTTTGTTTCCGGCATTGGTCTGCGTCGATACACGTCCAGTCACCTGGATGTCATTACGGCCTGATTCGATACGTGTCGCGGCACCCGTGATACGCACCCCGGCACCTGCAGACAGCGCCAACGGCGCACGCCCACTGATATTGATTAAACCATCAGCATCAATGCCACGACTGTCCAGCTGGGCATTTTGCAGGAACACACCATCGGTACGGCTGTCACTGTCACCGGCAAAACCCACGGCAAACCCATCTGCATCAGCGTTATTGGCAACCTGCGCATGTGTTGAGTCACTGGCGCCACCCAGATAGATATCACCACCATTCGAGCGAATCACGGCTTCCTGCAGAATAACCGCACCGCCCTGTGCTGCGCTGGCCACAAAGGGGTTCAGAATGACATCCATCCCCTCTGCTCGATCGGTCACAATGCGTTGATCCAGCAGTTTAATGGAGCGGTCGGCGTTGATCACCAGTGACTCGGCGTCAGCCATACCACGAATATCAAAGGTATCCTGAACATAATCTGTATAACCGGTCACACCCGATACCGTACCGCCACGCACATTGATCACGGTATGAGCCGCCGTCAGTTGCAGCTCAGGCGTACCCAGGGTAGAAGCTGCCGTAATGACGGCACCTGAAGGTGACAGCAGATTGATCTCACTGGCATTCAGGGTAATTGTCTGAGGACCCAGAAAGTTTAACTGACGCAAGGCAGCCTGATCATTTCCACCGATGACATTACTGGCATCACTGCCCAATACAATGGCGCCAGCAGAGGTACCACGCGTATCCAGCGTCAGCGTCTGAGGACGCAGTGACTGATTCAGCGCCGCAACACTGTAGATATCACCCTCAACAATGATATTTCCACCCAAACCGGTAAACCCACCATCAGACTGACCCTGAGCACCCAGGGTAACGCTGGCATCACTGGCGGCGAGCAACAGATCCTGCTTGAACAGAATATCACCCGAGGTATAAGGTCCGACTCCGGTCACAGTACCGGTAATTTGCGTGCTGACCGGATTGGATGCGCCCATTTGTGCATCTTTCCAGAAAGTCACAGTACCGCCATTGGTGGCCAGGCGGCCATTGATAAAGGCAACACCGGTCGTCTGTGATGCCGTGCCAAAGTCGAGATGCAACCTTCCAGTGGTCGCCGATATATCAATGCCATTATTCAGGGTGATATTACCGCCTGCCTCAAAAGTCAGACGCGCATCACCGCCCGCGGTTTTGGAAATGCTGGCAGCAATGGTGATATTGTTCTCAGCCTGCAGCGTCACATTACCACCTGAGTTCAGGGTGTTCTGAATAGAGGTATTGCTGACATTCACATCACCCGCACCTGCGCCGTCCCACCCGACACCACCTGCAGAGACAACCGTAATATTGCTGGGGTCGAGCAACCATAATCCACCCGATCCCGATGGTGCAGAGACATCTACCTCTCCGCTAACGCCCAAAGCACCGCGGCTGGAGGTTTCCACGGCACCACCCTGCCCATCACCCGCGCCACGTGCAGAAATCACCCCGGCATGTGTCGTCAGTTCAGAAGACCAGAGCACAACCTGCCCGCCATCACCCTGCTGTGTTGCATCAGCACTGATACTGGCCCCGGAATCGATATGTACCTGACGCGCCTCGGCAATCGCGGCATCCTGCCCTTGCCAGCCGCCGCCCAGATATACCTCACCACCCGCATTGGCACCGCTGACATCCACATCACCCGTGACCTGCAGTCGATCACCCGTGGCACTGATGAAGCCTCCTGTCTGACCGGATTCCAGTCCGCTGGCCTCAATGCGACCAGCCAGGAGTACATCACCCTGCCCCCCGTCTATAACGATACGGCCATCATGTTTAGCAACTGAGCGAGCACGGATAATACCTGTCTGATTAACCGCTGCTGCCAGAGCTCCAGTAGCCTGATGGCTCTGAATAAGCACTTTGCCGCCATCCGCAACCAGTGCACCGCTGTTCTGGATAGCGGCTGTAGCTGTTTCTCCATCGACACGGATACCCACCAGTCCGCCAGCCGTCAGTTCAACGCGTGCCTGATCCCCGGCCAGCAAAGCCACCGTCCCCTCTGACGACTCAATCCGGCCAGTATTCGTTACCTGATCTGCTGCCAGTATGACGAAGCCACCCGTGCGTGTATGAATTTGTCCCTGGTTGATTACCTGGCCACCTGCGGAAAGATTATCCAGCTGCAGATTACCCTCAATAAAGTCCTGATCAGCTATATGCTGACCTGCCGCCATCAGTCCGCCAACATCCACGCGAGCAGACTGGCCAAACATAACTCCCGCCGGGTTGGTGATAATCACATTACCCTGTGCATTAATCTGCCCATGAATCTGACTGGGATCTCCCGATGTCACGCGGTTCAATACAGTTGCGTTAACATTTGGCTGATGAAAGTTGACAGTGGCCTGACTGCCGACATTGAAGCTGTTCCAGTGGGTAATCATGTTCTGCGTGTTCTGCTGAACATTCAGTACATTACCTGCCTGTGAGATAGCCCCCTGTCCATGTACGATCTGCCCGCCTGCTGGCAACTCATTAGCAGCCGGCGCAGCCCATGCAGCCAGGGGTGAAACAGCTGAAGCAATCAGCAGTGGCAACAACCGGGGAGTAAAGCTCCGAACCGAGGCGATCTGTTTAATGTTCTTTTTCATGGTCTATGCCTCTATCAGAATAACAAGGTACCAATCAGCCAGATACGCCCTGACTGATCCGTGCCATCACTGTCGGTACCACTGGCGGTGGGATTGGGATTGCTTCGATCTTTCTGGGCATACACCAGACGGACATTGCCAGTGTCGCTGTAGGTCATACTCAGCCCCACACCATAACCGCCCAATTCATAGGTGTTCGGCCCGGAATAGGCCGGAGCACTGCCTGAATTGGCATATTGCGTGACGCCGCCGATGTCATAAAAACCAAAGGCTTCGAAATTGGCGTCCCCCTGGTTCCCCAGATTACGACGCAGTTCCAGATTGGCTAACCAGCCATGATCACCGATGGCCTCACCCACGGGCCAGGCGCGTACACCCATCGGTCCGCCAAGCTGGAATTTTTCCGCACTGTCCAGATTACCGCTAGCCAGCTGTCCGCTCAGGCTGGCATACACAAACCATTGATCGGCTGGTAATGCCTGCAAACGTGATATATTGAAATTACCCTTGGTAAAGCTGCCTTCAGTACTGCTATCCCCGCTGCCTTTTAATGACAGATCTCCCTGAGTCAGTGATATTCCCCAACCTGTCCTGCCCTGATAGCGGTCTATCTGGCTGCCACTCGCACCTAATGTCAAACTGCTGATATCACGCTGATTATCAAAAAATCCAAAATCCGGATAATTGTTCTTGTAGGTTTTATGATCCAGGCTGGCAAACAGGTCGATCGTCTGTGCAGCACTGCGTGCCAGAGGGTAGTTGGCAAACAACGAGAAAGATTCAGAGTCACTGCTCTGGTTCAGCGGGGCAATACTGCCTTCTTTAAGTTCGACATCCAGCGCAGCATAAGATGCACCCACACGCAGCCCTGAATAACCAACCGGTGCATGTACACCAAGTTTATAGCTGTTGGTACCATCAGATCCGGTATAGTTGACAAAAAATTGTTCACCATAGCCCATAGGACTGTTCAAGTTCAGATTGATACCCAGTCGCTCTTCACCAGAGAATTTGCTGCCATAGTTATCGACTGTCAGCGCGGTGGTTAATAATGGCTGTTCTTCTACCTCGGCAATAACCTGAGTAGTGCCCGCTACAGAACCAGGCGCCAAATCGGCCTGGACACTGCGAATACCCGGCATTTCATTTAACAGACGAACTTGTCTCTCTAATGCATTGATATTTATAGGCTCACCAGCAACCACGCCTTCAGCCAAATACCCAGCGATGACTTCAGACTTGATCCGCTGAGTATCCGCCACTGTGATCCCTTGCTGACCAGATAATCCATCCACAACACCTTCGAGTACCTCTATCTGTACCCGCCCCTCAGCAATTTCCTGGGGTGGCAACCAGGCCTGAGCCAGAGCATATCCCTGGTCACGCAACAACTGAGCTACGGCTTCGGCCGCTTCACTCAACTCATCCACGCTCAGTGCCCGTCCAGACCAGGGAGCCAGGTGTGCCTGTACTTGAGCGTCATCCAGAAGCGTCACACCACGCACATCAAACCCGGCAACCTGAATACGAGGCGCTCCGTCCTGATAGGAATCAGTAGGCGCCAATCCTTCAATTGCAACAGCTACCTGCTGATTTTCAAGAAACTGCATCTGGGAAAAACGCAATACCGCCTCAGGGTGGCCATGCTCGCGTAAATGCTCCAGCAATGTCAGTGCTGCCAGCTGGAACTCGGCAAAGGAAAGCTGACGTTCCGTCCAGGGAGTCATAACAGCCATGAGCTCCTGCTCATCAAACAGCTGAGCATCCAGCATGCGGACCGCATCCAGCGAAAAACGACGCTGTTCCAGGTTTTCAACCGGAGCAGTCAATACTGGATCCACCTGAATTGGCCGAGGAGCCCTGACAACAACACGTCCCTGCATACGCTGAGGTATACGCATATCACTGCGATTAGGCTGAAGCTGATTGACAGCAGAATCCGGATCATAGAAGACACTGGTGACCTGGTAATTGGCATCACTGGCTTGTACAGCCGTATGCACAGGTACACAGACCATACCAATCAACGCCAGTCGAATAGCATAAGTGAGATAGTCTGTTGCATGATATTGCGATGTTTTACTGACCTGCATGGATAATACTCGGTTCATAGTGTCTGATTTCATCCGTTCCAGCCCCAGAAAATACGTCCAGGACGGGCTGTTAACGCGGCACTCTGAGCCACGGCCTGAAGTTCCTGCAGACTGGCGGCATCATCGATCTCTGTTTCGGTTTCATCCTCCATAATCAATACGTCATCCATGTCATTTGTTACCTCAGCATCACTGTCAGAAGACTCATCTGATAGCAACAGGTCACTGACCTCTGCCTCATTGGTGATGCCTTCCTCTGGGACATTGGATTCATCTGGCCCCGCAGTTTGAGACGGTGGCTGTGTTTCCATCTGCTGCCCCTGCTCCATCAATCCCTTCATCAGGTCAGTACGCAGCTGCACCCCGATTATCGATGGGTTAACCGTCTGAGACTGTACAAAGCGCTGCTGTCCCAGGGTTTGCAGACTGACAGCAACCACCGGGGTTGTGTCATCATCAGATACGTCGGTGTCTGTAGTCAGCCCTGAACTGTAGTGTGTCTGTATAGAAGTGGTTGATGCAGTTGCTGCCCAGTCGATCATTCCTCCAGTGTTTAGTGCATCAGCTGCCTGGCCTGCCTCGCGGACACCTGTTTCACCAGTGATGCGTACTTCGACTGTGAAAGCGGTTCCATCAAGGGTATGCAGAGTGAAACGATCATAGACCACCTGATCTCGATTCAAATCACGTAATGCCTGACTGTCCGCCTGCAGCTGGTACTGCCATTGCCCCTGAGCTGTCATCTGCAGCTGGCCGTACACGCTGTTCAACGTGGTAGCCTGGAAGGCTGACTGATCCCGATCCGCATCCACAACAGTCAAGCTGCCCGAAGCCCTCTGGGTTTGTTTTTCAACCACAGCTCCGCTGAACTGACCGGACACCTGCGCAGGATTATTCACACCGATCAGCGTAATATGGATCTCTTCTGATGCCGTACCATCCAGTGAATACACCCGGAAGGCTTCAACACGTATTTCACCTTCGTGAAGGAACTGGATATCACCATTACGTACGCTGTATACCCAATCGCCCTCAGCACTTAACTGCAGATGGCCAATGGCACCCGGAGCAGCTTCAATACGCAGCAAATCAAAGCGATCCTCACCAGCATCGGGATCGATGACGCGCAATTGGCCTTCAGCACGCAATTGAAGCTCGGCATCCAGTGCATCTTCGATCAGTTCAGCAGATACATCTCCTTCGATAGATGCCACATCATTGACACCCACAACGGTGATCGCAATCTGGCTGACAGCACCATCCAGTGTCTGCACCAGAAACAGATCCACAGCCTGCTCTCCTTCACGTAGCGACTGTGCCTTGTCATTATCCAGCAGATACTTCCAGTGACCATCGGCATGCAGTTGCAGGACACCGTAAACACCACTTGTTTCAGCTGGCTGGAATACTGTGCGTTGTTCGGCGTCATTCGGATCCAGTACACGACCTGTAAGACTCAGTATCTGTGCATCTTCCTCTATCTCAGCCATCACATCAGCAGGAGTATCCGTGCGCCCATTCACCGTGATAATAATGGTGGTCGTGCTGCCATCGATGGTTGTCACAGTGAAATACTCTGTACGCTGATCTGCATCCGTCAGCGCCTGTACCTGCACATTCAGCTCAGCATTAAAGCCACTGGCATCATGTGCGAGGTGATAGCGCCAGGCACCATTCTCAAGTACGGTCAGATAGCCATACAGACCAGCCTGGCTGTTCTGCTGTGTATCGAAGGTCGCCAAACCGCCTTCCAGGGCCGGATAGGCAATACGGCCAGAAACCTGGTTCACCACATCTTCTGTTACACTGCCAACCCCAAAATAGGTGTACTCAGTCGGATCTTCGGGATCGACCGGGTCGGGATCATCCGGGTCAACGATTGTCACAGGGCGGACAAAGTCACGCCCGGGGCGTGTCAGGTAGATACCGTTCTCATCAGCCAGCCCCGTGGCATACTCTCCATCCAGAGAAAAACCCAGTTCACCCTCATCACCGAGCACCACGACGCTTACAACACGTGTCAGCAGGTTGATCGAGCCGCTGCCCGGAAGCAATCTATGTGCATTACCCTGGCTACCCGTCAAGGTATCGAAGCCAGGGCCACCAATGACAAAATTAATACCCGTATCCGGAAGGATGAAATGTGTATCGGCAGTGCCCGGTTCAACCTGGTCAGGACCAGCACTTTGCAGCAGCACGGCAACCCCTTGATCAAAGTTGACCTGGGCACTGGCACCACTGATGACACGCGTCGCATCATCATTGCCGGTGACGATCACCGTATCACGCCCCATGCCCGCAAACAGGAAGAGCTCACCACCTGTGACTGTCAGGTTATCCTGCCCCCCCTGCTGCGCAGCAGTAGAAAGCAACTGAATCAGTTCGCCATTACCATTGCTGTTAAACACCGCATTACCGGCATCCCCGAACAGAATGGTGCGATCACCTGCTTCTGTATTCGCGGTGATACGATCGTTGCCTTGGCCACCAAAGAGGATTTTGTCACCCGCTCCCACACGGATCGTGTCATTTCCACCTGCAGTTGGTACCAGAACACCGGCAAACAGGTGCTGGCGCTCGCCAGCCGGATCGATACTGCGGCGATAATCCAGATTATCACCCGAAACAACATCATCACTGCGGGTAGCGCCCTGAATGATGATCTCGTCATCTCCCATCCCGCCTGCGACTACGTTGTAATCGGTTATGGCATATCCTTCACGGTCACCAGACATACTTAACGTAATCCGGTCATTACCGCCCGTAGCCAGTTCACTGTCCAGCGTCGTGAAACTGGTGAGTCGTCCGAGGGCATCAAACGCCATACTGACGTTATCACCGGCAATCGCCCGTTCGATAGGCTGAGCTGCAGAGCCCCGGTTAGAACTCAGGGTAATATTGTCAGATCCGACACCACCGATGACATACTTGTCACCGTCAATTCCACTGCCCACACCCAGTTCAATGGTGTCATTCCCGCCCTGGGCAATTGACAAGCTGGTCAATGAACTCAGATAGCCATCTGCTGAATAATTGATACGGCCATGGTCGCCAAACACCACACCGGTGCCTTTGCCTGCACGAATATTATCACCGCCGGAACCACCGATAATGACGTAATCTCCTGCGACAGTATGCAGCGTACCACCAGCGCCGAGAGTCGGATCAAGACTGGTCACCAGCTGTCGATGACCATTGTGCCCGGCTATACGCTGGACCTCGCCGTTATCACCAATCAACGTGACCCGGGCACGCTCACCCGATATACGAATCGCATCCGATCCCACGCCACCCAACGCAATGACTTCACCCATATCACCGGTATTGGCACCCGGAATGCCAATATTCATGACATCATTACCACCGGTCGCCGCAACCTGGTCCAGTGTAATGATACGTGTCAGGCTGGCCGCCTGCTGACGAATATCCTGTACCGGCGAAAATACCAGGCGGGCATTATCACCTGCCAGAATACGGAATGCGGTACGGTTGGAATTGATATTGAGAGTATCACCGCCAAAACCACCTACAAACGTCACATCACCATCACCGATGGTCACGGTATCGCTGCCACCCGCATTAAACGCCAGACTTTCAATACGTTGAAGCGCCCCACCAGAGAACAGAATTTCACCCGAATCACCCAGCAGGATGCTGCGATTGTAATGATCTGCAATCAAGGCGTGTTGATCATCCGAATCAATTCGCAGCGTATCATTACCGAAGCCACCAATCAGAATATTGTCACCCGAGCCAACACGGATGTTATCGTTGCCGCCGGAATTGGGCACCGTGCTAATCAAGGACAGCATCTGGTAACTGAGCGCCTGACGGTTGTACTGACCGTTATCACCAAAAATGACGTTCTCAGCCATACTGCCTGACTGCACCAGAATCTGATCACCACCCATACCACCAAAGACGACATTCAATCCCAGGTAAGCCGTGGTGTTTTGACGACCAATCGTGATCTGGTCTGCTCCGCCTGTCGCTGCAATCTGATCTGTTGTTACCAGATTGGTCAGCCCTCCCCTCAGGTCAAAGGTCGCACGCAGGTTATCACCTGCGATATAACGACCCGTACGACCACGGGCTTCTTGAGCCGGAACAGTCAGTGCGCCAGCAAATCCGGTCACCACTGCTGAAATTCCGGTGACACCTGCCAGAAAACCACCCTCGGCATCCCAGGCAACACCAAAGGCTTCCGGCGTTCCTTCGGCATCAATCAGAATCTGGTCATCACCTATACCGCCACTGACCAGTTTGAAGCCTTCTCCCAGGGTGATGATGTCATTGCCACCCAATACTTCGTTTTTGGATTGCGCCAGACGTAAAACACCATTGGATGCAACGGCATCATACAGAAGCTCGGCATTGTCACCGAAAACAATATGCGTGCCATCCAGCGCGGTGATTTCATCGGCACCAAAGCCACCCAAAATCACCTTACCGCCATTTCCGGTGACCAGGATGTCATCACCGCCTTTGTCATCCTCCAGGGTGCGCACACTCTGCATCAGGTTAGGTTTACCATTACCTGACACCGTCCAGCGAATCTCGCCATTATCACCGATAATGATGTCTTCACTCTGGGCCTGCCCGCGAATCAACTGTCCATCCTGATCATAGTGTGCCGAAATCAGAATCGTATCGGACCCCATCCCACCCAGAATAAAGTTGCTACCCAGGTGACGCAGAGCGCTGTCTGCACCATCACCTATGCGAATAAAATCATCACCACCCGTGCTGTTCTCAACATCAAGTGTCTTGAACAGCACTACGCCACCATTTGCATCCGTTTCAATACGTGCGTGATCACCGGCAATGAAGCGTGCATTCTGAGCGGTTGAACTGGAGGCTGACATAATGATGGCATCACTGCCTGCACCACCAAAGATAATGGCTGAACCACTGTCCATCTGAATCAGGTTATTACCACCTGTGCCACCCATCTCATTGACCGGTGCTTCGACAAAATCGAGCATGCGCAAACCTTCTGCATTCAACGCAAAAGTCCGCTGATCCATTTTGAATCCAATACGACCATTATCACCGAGAATGATATTCAAACTATCAGCCCGGTCAGCAGCCGTAATGCGATCATTGCCATTGCCAGCGATGACAAGATTATTGCCTCCACCCAGGAAAATGACATCATTGCCACCACCGGCCGCGCCAAAACTTTCCATATAAAGAGGCAGGTTGTAGTTGAAATCAACACGTATCAGGCCCAGATCGGCCATAATGGTGTTATTGCCTTCACCCGAGAAGATACGATCACTGCCAAGTGATCCCATCAAAATATCATTGCCTGCGGCACCTCGCAGTACCTGACTGCCACCACCCTGACTGATAGATTCGAGTGTTTTATCTTTCCAAAGCCACATGCGCCCATCATTGCCATGACCTCCGGCCAGCCCGGCCAACTGCAGGCTGGTATAATCACTGACCTGAATTGCTGCGGCTGAGTTATCGCCATTACGGTAGGTACGGAAGCTATCCGCCACCAGCAGATTGTGGCCGCCAGTCGCACTCAGGCTGTCACTGCCACCATTACCGACAATCAGGTTGTTATAGCCATTACCGATCAGCAGATCATCTCCGGCACCCCCAAACATATTATGGAAACCACGAACCGAGATGTTATTACTGCCACCAAACCGGCTGTTGCCCGTCTGATCAACCTGTACGCTTTGAGTGAATTCAGAAAAATCGATAGTGTTACGAGCATTGGCATTATCACTACCCGTATCACCACGCAAGCTGCCGCTCACTGATGCACCTGCCTGAATCCGGAAGACATCGCTGCCTTTACCTCCCAACACGTTTTCAAAGCCGGTAAAGGTAAACCCTTGTCCCGAGGTTTCTGCAGCGCCCTGTTGAGTACCGTTGGCAGGCAAATTGACCTGCCCCATACCACTGGTACTATTGGTTACCCAGCCGGCATTCAAACCGGTCAGTGTCACCATCAGGTTCTGGGCATTACCAGAGAAGTTCAGCCAGTCATTCCCCTGACCTCCCTTGACCAGATCAATCTGCGTACTGACTTGCCACTGTGCCAGATTACGGCCTTGAACAGCATTTAACGCTGCATCATCAAAGGTAACGCTGCGGGTTTGAGCACTGAAATCCAGAATGTTGCGCCCTTGGGTGTCATTAAGGGTGACCTGGCCCCACTCACCCAGGAAACGGTAAGTGTCATCACCTGCCTGACCTTCCATAATGGTCTGGCCACCCCGGGCAATCAACATATCATTGCCACTGCCACCATAGAGACGAGCCACGCCATCCGTACCGCCGATCAGTACGTTGCCACTGGCCGCATTACTGGCATAGAAGGTGTTATCACCGCTACCTGCAACAAAATAGACGGGAATGTCACCTAGCTCTCGTGCATCAAACACATCCGTACCCACACCACTATAGCCATGCACAGCAGTGGCACGACGGTAGGTCTGGGTGTACTCCTGTCCATTGGGCAGAACGGCGACAATCTCGATATTGCTGCCAGACAGACTTAAGGTGTAATGCTCATCGCCGTCTTCAGTACTTTTACGCAAACGATCTGAAGCATCAAAGCTGATTTTTGGATAGCCATCCACCCCAGCAAAGCCCGAGCCTGTATTGAGTACCAATACAGTACCGTCCATGGAGGCCAGTACTGGATCCTGATCACAAAAATTCAGTGACCACTCAAACAGCGTGATATCCATAAAGGTGTGTTCCCACACCCGTACATACTTGATCAGTGCCAGTAATTCCAGATAAGCACGAATAAATGCAGAAGCGCGCATGTCGATACTCACCAGCCCTGCCGGATTTTTATCGAGTATCGCGTAGATTTCTGAACCGCGAACCTTGCCGTCCTGATCAGGATCACAAAGATCCAGAGTTCCTTCGAAACGGATACCGCCCTCTACACCACCACGGGCAATAAAGGCATTCAATTCAGCAAACGCAACCAGCTCTGCTGACAGAATAACCTCAGGCTGATCCACGCCTTTGGAATCTATATTATCGCTAATATAGAAACCATCCATGATATCGATGACATTTTTGCTATCTAGGAACTTGATCACACCATAGGTATCGAACCCAAGTGTGATAAAGGCTTGCAATTTGATTTCACCACCGACGCCGACAAACAGAGGCGGATAAACCGGGAAGCTTTTACGAAAGCCGACCGCAACCTCTAAATCTGGCGGAGTATAGGTCACCAGATCAATAGGCTTACCGAATAGTAATCCAAGAACTGCATCTCCCGGATTATCAATAATCGGGAATTGCAAAGCATTAGCAGGTTTTTCCAGTGCGGCAAAAAAATCATTCATGCCGTCATCCAGCGAAATGGTTGTTTCACCCGGAATCGCCTTGGCGACGGAGCCGAAGTCAACCACACCACCGATATAGTTGAGTACATTATCCAACGCAAACTGTGAATGACTGTTCCCAGCCAGTAACAGTACATCAAAGACCGGCAGTTTAACTGTCGAGCCGCCAGCATCTATGACTGCTTTAAGGCTGTTGATGGTATCGAACAGACTGATCAGCGAAACGATAAAGTCTATTTTGGCATTACCACCACTGATCTTGGAGAAATCAACCGCCATGTCCACCAGCGAGTAATTCTTGCGCATCAGGTCGGAAATACCGGGAATCGGCTTGGTCAACTGCTCTATCACCGGTGCAAACGGGTCTGTGACTACCGAAATAACATTAATGACCGGTTCGAGGAAGTTGGAAAAAAACGTCCCCATATCCAGTGCAATATCGGTCATCCATACACCAGGTTGATCGGCAAACAATGAATAATAATCACTCGATGTCAGCGCTTCGAAGCGTTCCATCCATTGCTGCCACTCGGGCTGATCCGGATCTTCTTTGGCCGCAGACCAGGTCAGGTGAAAGTTACCCTCAATCGCTGGCAACAGATCTGGCTGAATAGCATCACCAAAGCCGACGCCAAGACGCATATGCAGATTAATCTGGGCATAGGCTTCCCAGTTTGTCTCAAACAGGTCACTGAGATCATTCGAAGTCAGTACATTGTACGTCAGACGCCCATCACTGCCGCCAAACGTACCATCCAGAAAATCATCCAGCTCACCCGCAAGCCCATCACTCAGCCCCCAGGTATCGCCGGAGCTGAATCCCAATGAGGCATTATCTGTCAAATCAATTTCAAAACGCGCCAAAAACTGGGTACGAGATCCCTCATAGCCGGTTTTGCCATCAAACAGCGTGTCACTGACACCCCAGGCATCAAAGTTGGACTGATCGTCATACCAGATGGTGCCGAAGGTATCGTCTTGCCAGGCTTCACGATCACCCCAGACGCGTCCTTCATTATCCTTGATCCAACCCGAGTAGTTATCCGTGATGGTGCCATTCATAAACATCAGCTCAGCCTGAAGGCTGGCAGGTGCGCGCAGCGCCTCATACTGAGGGACATAACGACCAAAGCGATCAGTCATCAATGCCTGCTCACCATCAACCATGACAGCAATGCGTTCACCATTGCCATCCAGTTTATAGATCGGTATCGGGTCGCCAAAACGATCGGTTTTGAGCAGTAACTCCCAGCCACCGGTATCTGTCAGCCGGGTTGCCTCCTGCTTGTACTCATACTGGCCGTTACTGGTCTGGCGTCGGTAAACAAACTGCCCCGCGGCACTGAGCAGGGCTTCATACTTGATTTGCTCACGTTCATCTACGACTTCAGTTTCATATTCCCAGGCCAGTTCATAAAGCGTATTACCTGCGGAATCCAGCTTGGGCTGATCGGTATACACGACTTCGTATACATACTGCCCGGCATTTTTAACAAAACGCTTTTCGATCTGTTTTGTGTCCAGGTTGAAAAACTCTTCAACCACACGCTGCTCATAGAAATTGGTTTCATTCGGTGAAGGAGCCAGATAGGCATGTATCTGGAACTGGATTTCAGCCACTTCAACATCATCATCCAGTGACCATAGATTGCTGATGTGCGGATCCATCGATACCAGAGCATCAGCATAGTCTGCTTCTTCTTCGGAGCTCAGTGGCAATCCATCATCATTCAATATGCGATTGCCATCTGCATCAATCGGGAATCCGGCTGCATCACGCAAAATACCGGTATCGATAAAGCCAGTCGCTACCCAGGACTTGCCGTATAGAGCCTGACTATTTTCAGCAAACTCCGTCACCTGACCAATACCTGCATGCCCCGGCATATTGGCAACCAGATAAAATCCCTGATTGACATCCAGTCCGAATCCCAGGAAAAAGTCCCAGTCCAGACTGACACCCAGACCGCCATCAATGGCCAGGTTCAGACCTGGAACGCCGATATCAAAATCAACAGACAAATCTGGCAGCGCAATGGTCTGACCAAGGTTCATCCGAAACTGAACAGCACTACTCTGAGCAAATACCAACTGTTCTGAGGCACGAATCTGCTCGGTTGTGTAGCTGATAAATTTCAGTTCGCGCAAATCACTGTCATTGATAAACTCTTCACGGACAGCTTCAATGACCTCTGTAGTCAACTCGCCATCCCAACCGGGGAAAAGCGCAAGGAAGGTGTCGGATGCCAAATAGGCCTCAATCGCCGCGGCCTGATCATCTGTCAGGAAATCCGGATCACCGGCCATGTTCTCGCGATACCAGAAACCGCCAAACAGGTCCTGATAGGTCAGATCCACAATGACCTGGCCGGCAATTCCCAAAAAGCAGGGTTTGAGCTTGTCGGCATCCAGTTCAACTGCTTCAGCACCTACACGTGGTTGAATCTCATAGACGGGAGGCTCGCCCTCAGCAGCCACATTGACACGTACGGCAGCATAGTATTCAAACAAAAGGTTGCCATCTTCGTCCTGACGTGGGTCACCCTGCTCATCCAATTGAGGCACGCGAATAAAGGCTTCACCAGTGCTATCCCGGAAAACCGGGTTACCGTCGGCATCCGTTTGCTGCAGACGCTCACCGGACGCCACCCAACCAGTACGCTGTCCCCCTTCGGTCAGGTTGCGAATCGCCCAGAGCTGCTCCGCTTCCAACAATCCAGTCAGCTCAGGAATATTGACAAAGGTGTATTGGTCAGAATCCTGAGCAATATACTCAAGCACGATATCATCCGGTGTGATGATACCGTCACCATTGTAATCACGCAGGAAGTTCAGATAGGGATTATCCGGGTGATACAGCAGATCGAACAACACCATACGCAAGGCATTATCCAGACTACCGTAATTGAAAATGACGGAGTTAAGCGCGTTGGTCAATGTACTGACAAAACCTTCACGCAGGCCAGCAACAAACTGGGTCATCTCTTTCAGAGCTTCCGGACCAATGATCGGCCCGACCAGTCCGGATGTCAGCGTATCAATTACGCTCTGGAAAGCCCCCAGCACGGTATCCAGCGTTTCCACCACAAATGCCGGATCACTCAGCAAAAAGAGTAATGGCGCGCTTTTCATTCTGACGCCATCCGGATCGCAGAAATCTTCACCCAGACCGGCATTCTGAAGCACTTCCAGGAAGGTCTGTTGCCAACCGCCCAGATTTGGAAGAATGATGCTCAGATCAAAGCCGTCACTGCCTGGCTGCACTTCCGGTGCATCAAAAATGGGTAATTGTATACCCTCACTGGGCTGGGTTGTTTGCCCTTCTCCACCGGTCAGTGGATTGCCCGGAGTCAGATCGAGGCCGGGCAAACCCGATTCATCAGCGGTATCACCCGGGACACCGTCCTGATCCAGGTCACTGCTGCCCGAGCTGGCCAGCGAAGGACGGGCGGCTTCGAGCACTTGTGTATTCAGACTGAGGCTGTCACCGAGCATCCGGTTCAAGATTTTCCCCAGGTCACGCAAAGCAATGTCAGCAGTACCCACCGGCATAGGATTGACGAACACCGGCAACTCCTGAGTCGTCAGGTCTGCCAGACGATCCGATACGACAATACTCAAAGGCAGGCGTGTTTCAATATCACCCGTCAACGACAGATCGAATGCCTGCTGTTTAACCGCCTTAACCGCATTGACCCCATCGGTATTGGGCAGGTTACCCGGCAAAGGTAACAGAGAAGCGACCACCAAATCAGCATATTCACCCAGATACAGCCGCCCTGCCGCATTGTTCAGCGCGTATCCGCCCTGCAGATCCAGTTCAACCTCACCACCAGCAATCTGTAAGTCATACAGCGTTACAGGAGAGGTGAAATTCAACGTCTGATCGGCATCATTGAACAGACGGAACTGCATAAATGTACCCGCCTGGCTGCCACCTTCATCACGTGCATCAAACAGGAACAGACGGCCCAGATTTGAGTTCTCCTCTCCGCCTTGTTCTACAGCCAGATCGATACCCAGTTCCAGATTAAAACTGACTTCACGGAACAGTCGCATCAGGCTTTCCCGATTCGCATCGGTAATACTCAGGGCAGGCCCCAGCAGTTCTTTCAACAGCGCCTGATCAGCCGCCGAAAACATCTGGATCAAACGTGCATCGGCCAGCAGCAGGTTAAACTGCTCCAGTGAATCAAACTCCAGCGTAAACGGAATGTTCATCACCAGGGCCTGGCGATCTGTATCCAGATAAAAATCAATCACCTGGCTTTCCAGACCGAACGCTGACTCCAGCAGGGCTTGCAGAGTTTGCAAACTGGCCTGTTCAATCTGACTGAGTGCTTCATATACCTGATTGAAATGCTGCTGCAGCGCCAGCAATTCATGCAAGGATTTGTTCAGTGTCGGCAATTTCTGGCCAAACAGATTGAGTTCACCCATATTGGCCAGATTACCCAGCAAGGATGCCAACTGGGTCAAGTCATCCAGCAGACCATCCCAGTTTTGCACTGCCAGTCCCTGATACAGACCGAAATCGGGTAGTTCACCCGTAGTGTCAGCAGTTGTGTCTGCATGCGTCAGTGTATCTGCAGCATTACCCAGATTCAGCACCAGTGAGCCATTCACATCTGGTGCAGCCAAAAGCTGGCCAAACTGATCCTTAAACCCTTCCGGAATACTGACCTGTATGGCATCCAGGGTAATCGCCGCTTGTGTAGCATCGGACCAGACTAAACCATCAGCCGTAAACTCATCCACCAGCAAACGGTTACGTAGCGTCATCTGTACTTTTTGCTGTTCAGCCCGAGTAGCACCTTCACCATGTGCAAACGTAATGAAACGCAGCTTGTCGAAACGGCCAGAGTCATCAGCAACCACAAATACATGGCCTGCAAACGGATTAACTGCTTCATTAAAATGCGCATCCAGCGCTGCATGAATCGCGGCATTCAAATCAGCAGCAAGATCTGCAACGGATGTATTATCCTGCGTGGCAGCCTTACGCAGTACAACTTCGAGATCAAACGCTTCATAATTTTGATTATTGAGGGTAAAGCTCTTGAAACCGATCGTCAGCCCGACATCCCGTAGTGTCTGCCCTAACTGATTGAAGGGAGTGAACAGCAAACTGGCGCTATCCCGTACTGGCGTATCAGCCGTCAAACCCAACTGCGCTCCCTGTACCAGCACGCTGTCCAGTGCAGCATTAAAGTCCAGTATCCCGGCATTGCCCTGGAGCACATCCACCAAGGAATACTCGAATGCCCCCTGATAAGCGCCCTCGGTAATGCTCAGATCGCCAAAGATCAGCTTGAGTAACCCTTGCTGCCCGGATGCTGATCCATTGGTCTGCATCTGAGCACTAAACTGACCGGCGACCTTGGCATCTTGCAGTTTCATTGCCACAGCAGCGGTTTTGATGGCCTGTCGGGCAACCAGCCCCAGTTCGCGATTACCTATATTACCCTCATCTGCCATCTCTATCTGGGCACGTGCAATGGTATTACCCAGAACCTGCAGTTCCAAATAATAAAAGTGCTGCTCGTCAGGTTCGGCTTCAGCATTGCCAAAATTGATCTCTAACCCGGTATCAATCTCAGTTGAAATAATATTCACACGGATCAGCTGTCCCAGGTGAACATACCCCAGCCCACCCTCTAGAGTACCCAGATACGCATGGGCAGAAATATCAGTTGTATTGAGTACTTGCTGAATATCAGCACGCAGATCATCCACGGATGTATTATCAGCTGTCAGTGCAGCAGCCACCGTAATATCAATCGATTCGGCATTATCCAGACGCAGTTTGAAAACAGCATCAGCTGTCAGTTTGCCATCAGACGGCAGTGTAAAATCAAAATCGGGCGCAGGGCGGATGGCATTTTCCATGCCAATACTGATACCTAACGCATCCAAACCCACAAAGCCCATTCCGGTGCTGGGTTGCGTCAGCACAATCAAATCCACAGCAGCAAAAGTACGCAGCTGTAGCTGACCTTCTGCTGTCTGTTCGAAATACAGCGCTCCGGCAAGATTCTTATACCCTGCCAGTGGACCGGTGCCTGAAATGGCTGCCAGCTCCGCATTCAGAATGGTTACCAGACGATCAGTGGTCAGAGTGGCGCCAAATACGTTATTAAAGGCAGCATTAATGCTGTTCCTCAGCGTATCTGCCGTCACCCCAGGAACCACAGACAAGACACGCTCAACACCATTGATCTGAATGACGACCTCAATCGAACCTTCCAGCGCAGCGATGGCTTCCACATAATCCTGGTTCGAGTTAACTTTCAGAGCCAGACTGGGGTTGCGACCCTCAGCATTGATTTCACTGTCCGACAGCACCTGACCATCGACACGAATAAATGCACTGACACTGCTATTGATATAGCCGGTCTGAGAGGTCACTGACACCTGTGAACCGGCAGTTGAAGCAAATCCATCATTGGCTGGCTGTGCCGCAACAATATCTGCCAACGTAAACTGAGCACCGTCGATATTAAAGCCAAGCGACAAGGTTTGGTCCACAAGAGCCGGATTCTCAATACTACCGGTTGCAGAACCAGTTACAGGCCCGGCAGCGACGAGTGAAATGGCCTGAGGGCGACTCAAATCAAATCCCAGTGAGCCGGTAAAAAAGCTCTCATGAGTGAGGTCCATCCAGGCATCACTGCTAAAGTCCGTCATGCCTCCAGCGTTTTCATCCAGCAACAGCTGAACTGCATCAATCTGGATACCGGAACCAATAAACAGATCCATCCAGAGCGTTTGAGTGGCCAAATCAAAACGTGGATTGATCGTGAATTCAGCGAAGTCTGTCGTCAGGGTATTATTCAACAAGCGGTGCGTTGCTTGCTGAAAACGATCCATCAGCACATACCAGTCAGAAAATGCAGGCCGGGACTGAGTCTGCATGGAGTCGCCGGTCTTCTGAAAACCTGCCAGCGTCAAATCAGCATAGCCTGTTGTAAAGTCAGATGCTGACAGGATGCGGGTTTTATTAATGGCCAGTGTATCTATATTCTGTCCGGACAGTTGACCGCCAAAGCGTACATCAAACGTATATCCCTGACCGGCAACCACAGATACCTCAACAGCATCCGGACTCAGGTCTTCATATACCTTGACCAGCATCTGGTAAAGTGTATCAGCCAGATCACTGGCCAGTTGACTGGCGGTTTTAAGAGAGCCGGATGCAGTTAAATCCAGCACATCAGACTCGAGAGGCTGACCCGCCAGATTCAGCAACAGCTGCAGACTGCCACCCGCCACATTGGCAAATGTCAGGCGCTGAATTTCATCCAGCTTACCTTCCGGGGTTGTCCCGACTCTGCCCTCTTGCAGGTTACTGACAAACACCTGGACACCAGGCTGGGAACGCAGTTCGCTGATATCAGCAGAAAAATTTCCCAGAGCTTTACCCGCACTGACATCCAGAATATTAGCGGCAATAAAAAAGGACTGAATGCCATCATTGGTCGTCCCTTGCTGGGCCAGTTCAACGGTCAGATACACCTGATCCTGATGTTCTGTATCCAGTTCACGGTAAGCATCATTAATGGCTTTATTGAGCGCCAGCGCAATACGATCACTCCAGGTACCAGGCCCTTCCAGACTGATGGATGCTGTCTCAAATGCCTGGCCATCATAGGCAAAGCTGATTTTGAACTGACCACCCGCAACATGTATCAACTGCATCTGATACACCGCTGGCTGTACCGGCGTATCCTCATCAACATCCAGCGCTGCTGCCTGTTCTTCAGCAAATTGCACACCCATGGAAGGTGCTATCTGTAACCGCTCAAAGGTGCCCGTTTGGGTTTGCGAGATTACCAGACGTCCATACGTCAGCCCATCGACACGATCCAGGTCTCGTGCCGAGACCTCCAGCAAACCACCTGCTTTGGCATTTGCAGAAAACTCAATCTCGAGAGGTACAACATCCTGACCGGACAGTGCACCGGTAAAGGTAATTTGCCAGTTACGCGCTTCACCCGTAACCTGTACGTTACCCTTACCCACTTCTGGCAGGTTCTCAAGTACACGCTGTAACTCTATGGCACTGCTAAAGCTGGAAATATCAGCTGACCAGCTACCCTCACCCAAGCGTACACGGAAATCACCACCACTGGTGTGTAACCGAAGCTGCTGTTGAGCATTGGTATAACGTCCAGACTGGAATATGCCACCTTTGACCAATTCCGTTACCACTGCAACGGGCAGTAAGGCTGTGACGGGCACTCCCTGCTCCATCACCTGCCAACCCAGCAAGGAATTGGCAGCCTGTGAAATTTTTTGGTCAATCAAACTGGCCAATTGGTTAATATGCGTAAACTGACTGGTTTCACTCGCCAGTACAGTTATGGTAACGACGGAGAGAGCGGACTGCCCTGGCAATTGTAATTGCAAATCAAAAGAAAGATTCTCAGGCAGGCGTGGCGAAACGGCCTGACTAGCCAGAATTTCCTGCCGCGCGGCTTGCAGCCCTTCATTGAACAACGCCGCAAGTCCTTCACTAAAGTCCAGCGTCTGCCCGAGATTCACATTGGTAAACGGCAGCAACCCGTCAAACTCACCTGAATCACGCAAGGACTCCAGATAAAGCACCACATCCGAGAGCATATCCATGAGCTGTTGCGGTTCAAGGCTGCTCAGTGCACTCAAGGCAGTAAAGTTGGTGATGCTGGTATCTGGCGTGTAACTGGCAATCGCTGCCCAGTCTGTTGCCAGTCCGTTATTGAAACTGATCGTCACACCGGGAACACCCCCTGCCAGGGTTTCCAGCGAGACACCAAACAGATCACCGCTCAGCGTCATCGTCAGACCAGCTGTTACCTCAGTTGTGGATGTATCGGCGGTAACAGAACTCCCATCGACAGTCACAGTCACCCGGCCGGAGTCAAACTCCAGCTCGCCAGTGGCAACTACCGGCAAAGCGCCCAGCAATGCTGGCGCATGGAAAGTGCCATCGGGCGCCTTCACCTGCAACTCAAGCTTGTTGAGCGCAAACATGGCTGAAGACGTCGTAATCCGATGATCAAAGGTGAGATCCATCAGGGCATTCAGGGCAATACCCTGCCCATCACCCCAGGCAAAGCCAAGGTTGGCAAGGGCATCACCAAAGCTGAGTTGTGCCAGAAACTCACGGCTCAGCGCAAAATCCAGCCCTAATGCCAGCTCAGTGCCATCAGTGTTCAGGCCGCCAGTGACAGTAAACAACGAATCACTGAAATCACTTGAGATTAAAGCCTGCAGGCTACTGTAGGCACCACGGCCGTATAAATAGCCTTCAATTTCCTGAATCAAGCCACTATAGGTGGCACCCGCCTGAGCAAAATACTGTTGCAATACCGTGGTAAATTCACCACCCGGCTGGTAATACCCCAGTTGGACGATATCACCCAGGGTTCGACCATCCTCAGTGATCATCAACGACAGGAGTGACTGGTCCACCAGTGGCAATTGCAAGGATAGAGCTTCAAGCTGATCCAGTTGAGTAGCCACCTCTGCCCAATCCGCCAGCAGAGACTGAAGTTGTGTCTGAATGGCAGCATCACTCAAGCTGGCATCACGGTAAAAATTGAAACTCAGTGCATCCTCAGCCAATACCCCCTGCAACGCCAAATAGGCCTGAGCCCCAAAGGCTGCCTCCTGCGAGACACCACTCAAGGCAAAGCGCCCCTGGGCATCAGCAGTCACATGACGCTGAATCAGAGAGTCAACATACTCAGAATTGGTAATCTGGCGAGTGTTATCCAGATTATTGGGGTCCTGCAGGGTGAAGCTGGCACCCAGGTTCAGGCTAAAGCCGCCCTCACCCGTCATCTGCGTGCCAAGGTGTAGCTGCTCTGCCCGGATAAAACCTTCAGGCGCTACACCTGGATCTGTATTCATGCGAATACCGGCTTCAAGCACCATCTGCAGACGTGTCACCGCCTCAGCATTGATAGCATCCAGCGTATAACCCGCTGGCGTCAGCGAAACTGTATGCGATGAATCCCGCTGCAAGTCGGCCGTCAAGCGCAGGCCGTAGATGGGCATCGCCGGGTTGCTGGCATCAACAGTCAGCGCCCCTTGTACTCCATCAATCAGCAACAGGCTGCTATTGCTATTCAGATAGCTGATCAGGCCAGAGAGAGTATGTGAGCTTCCTTCGCCAAAATACGCATTGGCTTTATCGTGCAGATCAAAGTCTGCTCCACTCAAACTCAGCAGATCAAGAATACGGGTACTGGTGAGCCCGGCGATATCGGCATGGATTAACGCATCAGTGAGCGCCCGGTTACCTAATGCATCCAGGTTTTCCAACGCCTGCAAAAGTACAGTCTTGGTTTCATCTGTAAAGGTCAGATCGGCCAGTAGTGCGTCATAGACCGTGTGGCCTGCACTGAAGAGCGCCTGGGTTTCAATGACGCCCGTGGTGTATTCAAATACCCAGTTACCGCCCAGTGATTCAGCACCGGTCATATCATCTGACGCAGCGACATCCGCACCTGTCAATGCCGCAATGCGCTCAACAAATGCGCGCCCTGTTTCACCTTCAGCAACGGAGCAACCGTAGAATAACAGATCAGCACCTTCGGCCAGCGCCGACTGCCAACCTGAAAGCGCCTCGGCATAAGCATCGAGGGACGTATTATCCAGCGTGGTATTGCCCAGCTGCACACTGGCGGCCTCACCATGGGAGATAATATGTATCGCTTTCAGGTTTGAATACTGCGTCAGCCACTGCGTGATCTGCTGTACGCCGTCTGCACCGGCATCCAGATACACAACTTCAACATGCGACTGCTCATCACCACGCTGCCCCAGAGCCTGTTCAATCAGGGATTCAGGTTGCTCAACAGCTGTGTCAATAAAGATCAGCTCATGAATCAGACTTTCCTGCTGCAAACCACCGAGAGAGTAGTCGGCCAACAGATCAGCTTCAGCCTGATGCTGCAGGTTAATCACTGAATCCTGAGGATCCTGAGATGTCGGAGGGATTACCAGCAGATCACCGGACAGCATAAAGCGCTGTTCCAGCAGCTCCACTTCAGTGGCAGGCATACGCTGAGTATTCACCCGCTGGGTATCCAGCGAGCGCTTGATCAGGCTATGCCACTGTTGCAGTGCCCGGTGCTTCCAGGATTTACCAGCCGCATGGTGCAGATAGCGTGCTGCGCTTCCCATGTTGTTACCCCCCAGCGATTCGAATCGCTTTTATATCGACGTATCACGCAGCAGCTCAGTGCTGCTCCAATAGACGATCAAGATCGGCCAGATCCTGGCGACTGAGCGTACCCACTGACTGCTTCAATACCAGTCGATTTATCAAATAGTCGTAACGAGACTGCAAAAAGTCGCGCCGTGCCGCGTAGTAGTTCTGATAGGCATCCAGAACCGCGACTGTTGACTCCAAGCCAGCCTGAAAGCCTCTCATCCGTGTGGCCAGCCTGACCTCTTGTGCTAGAACACCCTCACGCAAAGCGGCCAGCATTTCCGCACTGCTGGTGACTCCATTGAACGCGGAGCGAACCGTGCGCTCAGTACGACGATATTCTTGTTCTGCTTCATAGCCGGATTGCTCATAACGTGCCGTCGCCTCTCGTACCAGTGAGGAGGTACGTCCGCCGGTAAAGATCGGCACATTCACACGAACACCTATCTCATAGTTACTCACTGTTTGACGGCTGTCACTGTATAGCGTTTTGTCAGCATCCTGATAACCGGTCGATGCAAACAGATCCACGGTTGGCAGATGATCAGCGCGCTGGCGGCGGATCTGATCACCCGCGATCTGCTCGGCCATACGACGAGATTGCAACGACAGATTCTGGTCCAGAGCAGCACTGATCCATGGCTCAACCTGAGCCGGAAATGGTGGAGCAGCACGAAAATCTGCACTGAAACTATGAAGGCTGTCGACTTCGGCACCTATGATCTCTTTAACTGCCAGTTGAGCATCATCCAGACGATTCTGAGCTTCGATCATGCGCGCACGGGTCAACGCAGTCAGACTCTGAGCCTCATTCAAGTCACTGCGACTGGCAAGACCACTACGGAAACTGATTTCTGTCTGACGGAACTGAGTTGCTATCGCCTCATGCTCTGCCTTTGCCACTTCAAGACCATCTTGTGCCGACAATACATTCAAGTAGGCCTCGGCAATACGCATAATCAAAGCCTGCTCAGCTGCCAGCAAAGCCAACTCGGCCTGCTGTACAGCCTTCTCCGCCTGACTCAGACCGATCAGACTGGAAGGACGATAAATGGGCTGAGTCAGAGTCAGCGAAGCATTTTGTGCCGACAATGAAGTGCGTTCTTCCGGAATAGACCCTGAACTCAGTACATTCTGGTTCTGTGCCGAATACTGATAAGAAAAACTGACTTGCGGAAGATATTCTGAGCGAGCCTGCGGTATTAACTCTTGAGTCGCACGAAACTCTGCCCGGGCGGCCTGATAGGCCGGGTCTTGCGACATTGCCTGATCCAACGCCCCCATCAAAGAAAAGCGCTGCCCTGGTTCAAGAGCCATCAAGGCACTGCCATCCCGGTATTCAGCACCTGAGAGGGTGACTGAGCCAATTGTCAGGGAAGGCTGAACACTGAAATCAAAGCGTGGCAGATGACGTAAGGTATCGCGTTCAAAATAGGCAATACCCTGTAGATCATCCGGGTAGTCACCTTCCGAAAGTACCCGACTGGCTTCAGGCAAAGACACCAGCGTACCAAACTCGTAATTGTCACGATGTGCAACGGTCTGACGTGATAGCTGCTCTGCATAACCAGGATGCAGGGTGAGTTCAATTCGTGCGGATCCCAGGCGCGTTTCACCATAACGGATGCGCTGAACATAGTTGGCATCAGGAGCAAAATCAAAAACGGCTTGCTCCACAGCTTCAGGACTGACCCCCGGAAAGTCCACCATCAGGCGTCCGGGGGCTTCAAGAAAATAGCTGTTTACACGTGATTCACCCACACGTCCTATAATCAGGTTCAACCCTCGCCCAGCATCCTGAGTCAGTTCCAGACGATCAAGTTGATCCGTTGCCAGTAATGAACGCTCGGACACGACTCCATCCGGGACCAGCAACAGATGAATTCGGCTACGCTGTGTTTGAGGATCAATACTGGTATGAGCGTCCACGAGGTCCATGGGAACCTGAGTGCTAAACACCAGGCGAGAATGCCCGTTAGGGGTGCCCTGAACATCTGGCATTCCAAGCAATGCGGGCATTTGCAGGTTCGCCTGACGCAAGTAATGACGTGGATCAACTCCCGGCAATTCAATGATCAATTGATTCGGGTTCTGTTCAAAGCCAACCTCGGTAATCAGATCATGATGACCGGTAAATGTCAGCTCGATTAATCCGCCACGTGAATCAGCACGAATCGAATCCAGCAATGCAGCTGGTGCAATCCGATCATCACGATTGGCAAACACCATTTCCCAATTGACCAACCCCACAACTGACAGACTCAATGTTTCATCAATCAGGTAAACTGGGCGCGCCAGATCAATAATCAGATGAGAGCGTTCCCCCAGCGTCTGCAAACTGGCTGAATGATAGAGGCTATGCTGCTGAACCAGACGTTCTCCGGTTTGACGCCACTCCTGCAGGTCTGCACGTTCTGTCAACGCAATAAACAAACGCTGACCATTTTCCTGCAGGTAGGCACCAGCCATTTCACCCGCTCTAGCGCTGAGCATCAGTCGGTGGTAATCCTGCTGCACACTTGTCAACGAGTCGGTTGGGACAGGCTCTGCTGCTGACAGGCTGGCACCAAGCGCTATAGAGACAGCACCAACGAGCAACAATCTTGCCAGGCGGCATGCTCGGGCTTGAGGGTACGTTCCCTTCCCACACATCAACATTCAACAGACCCTCGACTACGCGGACAAATTTTTATCTCTTTATTATAGAGTTGGCCACACAGACAAGTCCTGAACAATAAATGAATCAGAAATGAACAATTAGAATAGCTGTTTGATTTATAAGCTCACAAAACTAAACAGGGAGCTTCAATGTAAAACAGGCCCCTGCTGCTTCCTTATTGCAGACAGAAACCTCTCCACCATGCAACCGGATAATCTGATCTACGAGGTAAAGACCTAACCCAAGTCCGGGATTCAACTCTGGATCACATCGGTAGTACTTACCAAAGATACGTGCCCGGTCACGCTCAGCAACACCCTGTCCCTGATCAGTCACACTGATACAGATATATCCTTGCACATCCAGATAAGCGCTCAGCAATATATCGCTCTGTTCAGGTGAAAATTTGACCGCATTATCAAGCAGATTATTAATACAGATACTGAGCAGTTCTCGATCAGCCTGAATACGACGAGATTCAGCTTGCACATGAAAATGTCGGCTACCACCGCTTAAAAGCTCTGCCTCGCCCGCCAATTCACGCAACAAAGTATCAATATTGAACCAGGCAGCATGTGCACGCCATGACGCATTTTCGATACGCTCCTGTTCCAGCGCTTTATTAAGCAAATCAGCCATACGCTGAACAGCTGCCCTCAGACGTATCACATGTTTCTGACGTATATCTGCGTCATTACTAATGTCCAGCTCAAGTAAATCGGCCAAAGACTGAATCACTGCCAAGGGTGTTCGAAATTCGTGCGTTACAATGCGAATAAACTGCTTTTGCGCAACCGTCACCTTCTGCTCATCTTCCAGCGCACGTGCAACGCAGGCCTGAGCAGCCTCCAGATCACGAGCCACCCGAGAACGTTCAGAAATTTCTCTTTCAAGTTTTATTTTGGCATCTTCAAGGAGCGTCTGGCGATGCGCCATCTCGGCTTCAATGCGCTTACGCTCAGTAATATCACGAGCAATCCCCATGTAGTAGGAAACCTCGCCCCGAGCATCCAGTACGGATGATTCATTGGCAATCATATCGCGAGCCATTCCTTTTGAATCAATCAAACGAAACGCGATACCTGACAAACGCTCGCCATTGAGGGTCCGCTGATGACATTCATACAGAAAAGGAAGATCATCTGCATGTACAAACTTTGCAAATGGCTGACCAACACCTTCTTCTATAGTGTAACCCGTAGTCTCCGCCCACTCCCCTGACAGATACTCAATTTTTGCATCTGCTGAAATGATATAAATAATATCGTTGGCATTTTCGACCAGACTCTGAAACAGATCCTCTTTTTCACGTAGCACCTGTTTTTGTGTAGAGACCAGATCCTGAATTTCACGGCGCTTTCTGGACAGAAACAGGGTATACGCCGCGAGCAGCATCAGTAGCAAGGTAACCACCAGCATAGCTCTGAACCAGGGCGGTACAACTTCGACAACTAACTCACTGCGCAACCAGCGATGACTCAATCGACTGATTAATTCGGGATCTATTGTGCTCATGGCACGGTTGATTTCATCCAGCAGTGCAGCGTTTTCAGTTCCGACACCTGGACGAAGATAGTGTGTGTAAAGCTGTAGCAACGGATGAAAATCAGAAGGATGACCATAGCGATCCAGTAAATACATGCTAACCGGGTAGTCAGCCACATACGCTGCGACCTCACCGGATAGTGCTGCCATCACCACTTCTTCATTGGATGGGTAGATTTCAATCGGCTGATCCGGATAGTGGCGCTGGACATACTCCATTTCATAGCTACCTTCCGTGACGCCTATTTTCACTGCCCGTAAATTTTCAAAGCCAGTCAGGTTTGAGCCACTTGGCACAAACAAATATGCACTCAGTGTTAAAATATTATCGCCAAATAGCAGAAATTCGGCACGATGATCTGAATAAAACAGCCCACCATGCACATCGGCACGCCCTTCTGCGACCGATTGAATTGATTCGGGCCAGTCAACCAGATGAAACTCAACTGGACGCCCCATTTCAGCGGCAATTTCCTGCCAGAGTTCAATCAGCAAACCATGCGGCTCATCTTCGTCACTTAAAAAAGAAAATGGGCGCCAGGCGCGATCCTGAGCGACAACCAGCGGCAACAGAGGGTCACGTTCCCATGCAGATGCCGCGCTCTCAGCCAATCCGGTACTGGGAGTCGAGACGCCGCACCAAGCCAAAACACAAAAAATGCAATAGCGCCATTTCTCAAAGCACTTCAAGCCGATACCCTACCCCGGAGAGGGTTTTAATCGGGGAATTCAATCCCTTTTGTGCAAATTTGCGGCGCAAACGGTATACCAGTGCAGTAATCGTTTCTGCACTGTAAATATCAGCTACTTTTTCCAGATGACTCAACAAGGTGTCACGAGGTACCACAGCACCATGTGCATTAACCAGCATCAGCAATAACTCATATTCACCACGAGTCAGTGATACCTGTTCCCCTTGCTGATAGCGAATGCTTCGCGTGTCCGCCATCAACTGCCAGCCATGAAAATCCGTTTGCATCACTGGTTGATTTTCAGCCTCCAGCGGCTGAGCAAAGGATTTCTGACGCTGTAATGCATTTCGTACTTTAAGTTCAAGTTCACGAGCACTGAAAGGTTTGGCAATAAAGTCATCAGCACCGAGCTCATACGCACGCAGACGACTGGCCTCATCTTGTCGTCCTGAAACCACATAAAGTAACACTTGCTGTTTTGCGCGTAATGACTGTAACAACTCAAGACCATCCGTATCAGGCAAGTTCAGGTCCAGCAGAATGATGTCAAAGACCTGCTGCTGAATATGCTGATAAAAAGCCGCTCCATCTTGCGCCTTTGTTATTTGATAACCCAGCATTTCAAAAAAATCAGTTACCACCTGACACAGGGATTCATCATCTTCAACCAGCAGGACTTTTGCACTCTCCATGCCTGATACAACCCTTCACATGAAATGTATTATATTTTTAGCGTCACGAACGCAAGCGAATGCCTTGATCATCCATCTGAATGACACCTTGCTTCAACAAGTTACCTATTGCCATTTTGAAGGCTTTTTTGCTCACACCAAATAAGGCCTTGATCTCTTCAGGAGAACTTTTGTCACTTAACGAACACTGTCCGTCACGACGTTTAAGGTATTCCAGTATCTGCAATGCCAGGGGTTCAACACGACCATACCCCGGAGGATCCAGCATCACATCAATTTTGCCATCCTCTTCACGCAGTTGCTTGATATACCCCGTCACACTCAATCCGGCTCGCACCGGCTTGAACAGATCCTGCTGATGCAGCAACCCGACATGCTGATGATTGATGATCACCAGATATCCCAGCTCTGTTCGACGCCAGATCAGCAACCCGACCTCTTCACCGGCACGATAGTGTGCGGGAGATTTGTTCAGATGACGTTCCAGTCGGGCAGATGCGGCCAGGCGGCCTGAATTATCCTGGTAAAGACAAACAATCACTTGCTGACCGGTTTCGACACGCTGAGGCTGTTCGGCAAACGGCAAGAATAGCTGTTTTGGCAGTCCCCAATCGAGAAAGGCACCCACTGAATTGGTGTCCGCGACCCGCAACTGGGCAAACTCACCACGCTGGATGCGTGTTTTTTTCAGGGTTGCTACAGGGAAGTCGTCACTATCGAGATAGACAAACGCGTCCAGCGCATCACCCGGCTGCAATTCCGGCGGCACCTCCGCCTTTGGCAACAGCACCGTGTCGGTTGCAGCAGATTCAAGGTAGGCTCCTTGTTCCACAATACGTTTTACAATCAGTTGATTAACTCGACCCAGCTCCACCGGTGCACCTCACGCCAGAAATTTCGTTATAGACTAGCACAGTTACCTTACCAAACAAGCAGCAACCTAGAGTCCGCTGAGCAGCGCCCGGCGACTTGCGACCTAGGTATAAAAAAGATTACTATTTGATTAACAATTCTTATACGCTGTCTTTCATGAATCCAGAAACTCATATCACTGAACGTCCTGCTACGCTTGAAGTCAAGGATCTGCATAAGCGCTACGGACAAATCGAAGTGCTTAAAGGCATCTCCCTCACGGCTCAGGATGGCGATGTCATTTCAATTATCGGCTCCAGTGGCTCGGGAAAATCGACTTTTCTGCGCTGCCTGAATCTGCTGGAACATCCTTCCCAGGGATCCATTTCCCTGCGCGGTGAAACGCTCGACCTGGTAGCGAATGCCCAAGGCGAGCTGGAAGCGCGTAAACGACGCCAGCTGGAAATGATGCGAGCTCGCATCGGTTTTGTCTTTCAAAATTTCAATCTATGGCCTCACATGACGGTCCTGGAAAACATCATGCTGGCGCCGGTCCTGGTAAAAGGCCGAAGCAAGCAAGCGTCACGTGAACGCGCACTGGCGCTACTGGAGAAGGTCGGTCTGGCTGACAAGGCCAAATCCTACCCTGGCAACCTGTCCGGTGGTCAACAGCAACGTATTGCCATCGCACGCACGCTCGCGATGGACCCTGAGGTGCTGCTGTTTGACGAACCTACCTCAGCACTTGATCCTGAGCTGGTAAATGAAGTGCTTGGTGTCATGCAGAGCCTGGCTGAAGAAGGTCGCACCATGCTGATTGTGACTCATGAAATGCGTTTTGCGCGCGATGTTTCCAGCCAGGTCATGTTTTTGCATCAGGGGCGTGTTGAAGAGTTCGGCCCGCCTGATGAAGTTTTCCGTCATCCAAAATCAGATCGATGTAGAGAATTTTTATCCAGTCATCTATAAAAGAAAGACAACTTAAGAGAACTGAAAGGAAGTTTAACTATGCAATGGTCGAAAAAACTTGTGTCATCTGCCGTATTGATGGCCTCTGCTGCAATGATTGCGCCGGCCGCCATGGCTGACACCATCCGTATTGCCACTGAGGGTGCCTACGCGCCTTTCAATTTTATCGACAGCTCTGGCCAGCCTGGCGGCTTCGATGTAGAAATTGCCAATGCTCTGTGTGAAAAAATGGAAGCCAATTGTGAAATCGTGACTCAGGACTGGGATGGTATCATTCCCGGACTGCGCGCACGTCGTTATGACGCAATTATTGCGTCTATGTCCATCACTGAAGAGCGTGAGCGTGTCGTCGCCTTCACCAATCCCTACTACTCAAACGTACTGGCATTTATCGGCCCCAAAGGCAGCGACATGGCTACCGATGCGGATAGCCTGGCAGGAAAAACCCTGGGCGCACAGCGTGCAACGATTGCAGGTCAGTATCTTGAAGACGAGTTAGGCAGTGTCGTGAATGTGCGCCTGTATGATACTCAGGATAATGCTTATCTGGATCTGGCTGCTGGCCGACTGGATGGTATGGTATCCGACAAGTTCCCGGCCTATGACTGGCTGCAGACAGATGCCGGTGGCAACTTTGAGTTCAAGGGCGACGATATCGATATCGATGACAAGATCGCGATTGCCGTACGCCTGAATGATACTGAGCTGAAAGAGCGCTTTAATGCGGCACTGGAAGCCATTGTCGAAGACGGCACCTATGCCGAAATCAACGCAAAATACTTCCCCTTCTCGATCTACTGATCGCTGAGCGGATTGAAGGGCCGGTATAGCAGTCAAGGCTGTCACCGGCCCTTTGTTTTTTAATTGGCTATGTGAGCATTTGCATGGATTTACACGGTTTTGGTCATCTGCTGCTGGCAGGTACCTGGATCACATTAAAACTGGCATTTACCAGCCTGTTTTTTGGTTTACTGCTCGGTCTGATTGGCGCCGCTGCCAAGCTTTCCCCTGTGCGTGCACTGCGCTGGATTGCGACTACCTATACCACCCTGATCCGGGGCGTTCCGGAACTACTGCTGGTACTGATCATCTACTTCGGCACCACCGAGCTGTTACTGCGCCTGTTTGACCAGTATATTGAAATCAGCGCATTTGCCGCCGGTGTCACAGCACTATCCATTGCTTTTGGTGCGTATGCAACTGAAGTCTTTCGCAGCGCCTTGCAGGAAATTCCCAAAGGTCAGCGCGAGTCCGCCATGGCCATGGGCATGAATCGCTGGCAGACCTTCACCCGCATTCTCATGCCGCAACTCTGGCGTATAGCCATCCCGGGTCTTGGCAATCTGTTCCTGGTGCTGCTGAAAGACACAGCTCTGGTCTCGGTCATCGGCCTGGACGACCTGATGCGCCAGGCGTATGTCGCAGCAGGCTTCACCAAACTGCCCTTTACTTTTTATCTTGCTGCAGCGTTTATCTACCTGCTCCTGACCATTATTTTCATGCAGGTTATACGTCTCCTGGAGATGCGCGCTAACCGCCCCTGGCAGGGAGCACGCTGATGAGTGAGCTGATTATCCAATTCTCGCAATGGCTACTGACCCTGACCCAGGGCGCTGAGCCCTGGGACTCCTATGCCCGTTACCTGCCTCGCCTCATGGATGGCGTCTGGGTCACATTACAGCTGGTGATCGTATCCGGAATTGCAGGGTTTATCATGGCCATTCCCCTGGCATTGATGCGAATAGCCAAGAGCCCATGGCTCTGGGTACTGCCCTACTGTTACATTTTCTTTTTCCGGGGCACTCCGCTCTTAGTTCAGATTTTCCTGGTTTACTACGGCCTGTCGCAATTTGAAAGTCTGCGCAATCTGGGCTGGATCTGGACCGATGTATTATCACAGCCTTACTGGTGCGCCATTATTGCATTCAGCCTGAACACCTCAGCCTATATTGCTGAATTGTTCAGGGGAGCTATCCAGGCCGTCCCCAAAGGCGAAGTTGAAGCAGCTCAATCGCTGGGCATGAGCAGACGCAAACAGTATCAGCATATTATCCTGCCGCGCGCATTTGGCATTATTCTGCCAGCCTATGGTAATGAGGTCATTCTGATGCTGAAAGGCAGTGCACTGGCATCAACCATCACTCTGCTTGACTTGATGGGTGCAACCCGTGGCGCCATCGCCCGCACTTACATGAGCCTGGAGTTTTTCCTGCTGGCAGGCGCGCTGTATCTGATGCTGACGGCCATTCTGATAGGTTTCTTCCGCTTGCTGGAGAACTGGTACAATGCCCATCAACACGCGACGCGGATGCCTGTAAACAAACTGGATGCGCAACTGCGCGACAAGCATATTGAAGACAACGCCCGCTAATCCAGCGGGCGCTGTAATATATCCTCTTCTGGCTTCAGCGCTTCCTTAAGCTGCAACACCCGATCAACACCTTTTTTACGCTGCGCATAAATCACTTCCAGATGCAACTGCAAGGCCTCACGCGCTTCATCATCCTTCTCATGCTCAAGACTGGCCTGCAACTCCCGTTCCTTTTCCTTGAGCGCTTTCAGGACCTTGCGGATTGAGCGTATTTCATGCAATTGGGTCTGCGTATCCGCATCCAGAAACAACCTGACCCGCTCCAGCAGCTTTTTTACGTTCATAACACCACTCCGATAGGTGTTTCAGGGCCTGGAGGTCTCATCAGCCACCGATTCCTTGTCCACCAACTGCGCGATTTCTTCATCATTCAATACCAGTTGCTGCTCTGCTGCACCGGCGACAGGTCGACCTATCAGAGTGGCGGCAGCATCCAACAGATTATTACCAATATCTGTCACATAGGCCTCATCATTCATAATAGAGGTGGCAATCGATGTCGCAATACGACGATGGCGTATCATCTCATCCAGTTCATCCATCAGCTTACGACTGGCTTTTTGCGATGACAAGCGCAAGGCATCCAGTGACAGGTTGGATACCTCATCAGGTTCATCTCGTAACAACTGACGCAGCTCGCGCAATAGCTTTGCCAGATGCAGGCGTATCTGATCGTAGCGCTCGCGTACTGCCAGGTTACTGGACAAACCATACTGTGAAAGATTGGTATGTAAATGCTTCATCCCTTTCACTGCTTCCACAATATCACGACTGGCCTGTCGCAACACATACAGCTCTTCAGTCGCCAAACGTGTTGACTCACGCAACTGAGCATCCGCTATAAAGGCTACAATTTCATTATGCAGGCTTTTTATTTTTTCTTCATAGGCGTCTTCGACGTCAATCGGAAAGATTCGTCGGGTATATTTAACCGCCTCACTGAGGGATTCCTGGGAGTCTATGGTATTGCGCTTGAGGCTCAAACCATGCGCCAGCAAACCATAGGCATTATCAAACAGGTGTCTGACCTCTTTTCGTACTGCATTCACGGCTGTCAAAGGAGTTTCCAACGCCTCAGGCATCAGATAAAGCGGCTGCTCGATACCCTTCGGTTTGAACTGAATATGGCGAATCAGCAAACCTTCCAGCCGTGAGACCCAAGGCGTCAATAGCACCACTCCCAATACGTTAAACAACGTATGGAACAGCGCCAGCTTCAACAGATAGTCATCTGCGCGAATACCCAACAGCGCCGCCAGATGGTCCACCAGCCAGGCCAACTGACTGATAAACACAATCGCAACACCGGCTGTAATAACGTTAAACAAAACATGAGAGGCCGCCAGGCGCTTGCCGCCCAGGTTGGCCGCGATACTGCCCAGCACAATGGTAACAGTACTGCCCAGATTGGCACCGATCGCCAATGCCAGCGCATTTTCATAACTGACCTGACCGGCTGACAAGGCAGTGATGATAATCAGTAGTGTGGCATGGCTGGATTGCATCACCACAGTCACCAGCATGCCCATCAGGGTAAAGACCAGCAATCCGGTCAGCCCGGTCATGCCATAGGCAGACAGATCAAAGCTTTGCTGAAAGGACTCAAACCCCTCTTTCATGTAGTGGATGCCAAGAAACAAGAAGGCGAAGCCCAGCATCAGATAACCCAGCCCGCGCAGCGTCTTGCCCTTCTGCATGACAAACACCATGCCAAACACCAGAACCGGCATGGCATAGGCTGCTATATCGACCTTCAAACCCAGTCCGGCAATCAGCCAGGCACCTGTCGTCGTCCCGATATTGGCGCCCATGATAATACCGATTCCGGCAGCCAGCGTGATCATTTCTGAACTGACAAAGGACACCGTGATCAACGAGACGAGTGAGCTGGACTGCATCAATGTCGTGCTGCTGATACCAAAAAGCAGACTTTTCCAGAGGCTATCAGTCGATTTCCTGAGGATGGTTTCCAGCGTGCCTCCGGTAAAGGCCTTAAAGCCATCCTCAAGGCACAGCATGCCAAACATGAACAGTGCAACGCCCGCAGCGATCTCCGTAAAGTCAGCACTGACCCAGAAGGCATAAACCAGCACTGAAACAACAGCAATCAAGGTGATTTTTTTTAGCATGGGCAGCGCTTCCTGCAATGGATTCTTATAGCTATCAGACTCTTACTATGATTGCGGCACTGAAGAAAAGCAAATAGGAAAGCAGATCCGTCAAGTCGGATCAGAACCACAGGTCAACTCAACGTGCGGATTGGATAGCGACGCATAATCATCAGCAACAGTGGCAAACCAACCAGTGCAATCACCGCACACAGCAGGAAGAATACCGCCCAGTCCCCGTCCAGAGAATCAACCATGAAACCACTGGTTGCCGAGAACCAGATGCGCGCCAGATTGGCGAGTGACGCCAGCAAGGCATACTGGGTAGCCGTGTAGGCACTGTTACACAATGAAGACAAGTAAGCCACCAGAGCCACCGTCACCAGCCCTGTCGTAAAGTTGTCTGAAGCGACAGCAAAGATAAACACTTCCGTAGACTGCCCCGATAATGCCAGCCAGGAGTAAGTCAGATTGGTCGCCGCAGTCGCCAGTCCCGATAAAAACAGCGCCTTGAGAATGCCGATTTTAGCCACCAGCACACCGCCCAAAACAATGCCAATCAGGTTGGCAGTCAAACCATATACCTTGGCCACTTCAGCAATTTCCGAGAGACTGAAGCCCAACTCACGATAAAACACACCCGACATACGGCCCAACAGGGCATCACCCAGCTTGAAGACAAAGATAAAAATCAGTATCAGCAACCAGCCTTTACGCCGGGTAAACTCCAGTAACGGAGCCGCTATGGTCAGGTAAAACCAACCCACTATACGCCTGGGAATTTCAGGCAAGAACGTCCAGCGTTCCAATAATGCCAAGGCACGCTGCTCTTCTGCGAGCGTCTCGGCCGGGGGCATCACTTTGGGCTCAGGACTCATCAATACCGCCATCATGCCGATCAGCACACCGACAGACAGCAGCAAATAGGCTGCATTCCAGCCAAAGGCTTCAGCCAGATACAGGCCGCCAGCACCACCAACCAGGGTACCTCCCAGGTGCCAGCCCCAGATACCCGCTGCAGAGCCACTGCCATACTGATGCAATTCCAGTATCTCGATACGGTAAGCGTCAATCACAATATCCTGAGTTGCGGAAATAAAGGTCACAAACAGCACCGCGGCCGCCATCAGCCAGAGACCTTCAGATGGATTGGTATAGGACAGCAGGATAATCGCCAGAATCAGCAGGCTTTGTGTCATCAAAGCCCATCCTCGCCGACGACCAAAACGTGCAGTCAGCCAGGGCAAGCGCAGACGATCAATCAGAGGAGCCCACAGAAAATTGATCGCATAAGGCGTTGCAGCAAGGGCAAACAAACCGATATCAGAACGGCTGACGCCCTCATCTCGCAACCAGATAGACAAATTGGAGAATACCAGAGGTGCCGGCAAACCACTGGAAAACCCCAACGCCAGCAGAGTCAGCATACGTCGGTCGCGGTATGCCTCTAACCAGGGTGTCAGCAGTGAAATCAACTGGATTTCGATCCTTCGCCAATCACATCACTGACCTGCGCCATAAAATACACAGGGTCAAATTCAGGTGGCAGCTGCTCATGAATAACAAAATACATGAACACTGCGTGCAACACCCCGTAGCGCAGAAAAATACCACTGAACCAGCCTGTCCAGCGTGAAGGAGGTATACGCTTCAAGCCCAACTTGCTGCGGGCAGCACCAAACAGATAGCTGTAGGTTGCTCCTACAATTGGCTGATCCGGCTGCAACTGGCCTTTACCCACCAACTGTCTGGATAGCTGGACTGCATCACGGATTGAGCGCGCCAGCGAAGTTGCCAACTGACGACTGATGTTGCTGGTTTTACCGGCTGTTTCCTTCAACAAGCAATGCTTTTCATGCAGCAGCGTATGCGCCTTGGCCAAATGAAGCGTAATGCTGCCATTACGATTCTTGCGGTAAAAAACATGCTGACTCAGGTCATTGAACAGACGACGACGTGTCAGCCAGTGGGCTAATGCGTTGAACAGGTCTTTAAAGGAAAAAAACGGCATGGTTGCCAATGGCATTACCAGTAAAAACAGGTAAAGCGATAAGAAGGTGGTACCGAGATCACGACGACTGGGCAAATAACCATCGAACAGGGCAAAAAATGCCAAAACGATGCCCATCAGAATCATGCCAGCCAATACCAGCGTATTCAGCAGATGGATCATTAAAATTCGCCGACCCGCGGCACTGGAAAAAATTACCAGCAGGAAACGCCTGATCTCACGAATCCGAAAAGAGAGTTCTGCAGTCATGTGTGTTCGTGCTCCCAATACAACCTGCCTAGTGTAACAGAAAATACTCAGGAGACAGGAAGCTTTTCGCTTCCTCAACATTAACAGGCGCCCCGTGGGGCGCCTGTTTTCAGCATTCACTCACCCTTTTCATTGGCCAGGAAAAACCAGGTATCCAGAACCGAGTCAGGATTCAGCGATACACTGGAGATTCCCTGCTCCATCAACCAGCGTGCAAGATCAGGATGGTCGGAAGGCCCCTGACCACAAATGCCGATGTATTTATCTGCGTCTCTACAGGCTTTGATCGCCATACCGAGCAAGAGTTTCACCGCTTCATTCCGTTCATCAAACAAATGCGCAATGATGCCCGAATCACGATCCAACCCAAGGGTCAACTGAGTCAGATCGTTGGAACCAATAGAGAAACCATCAAAGTATTCCAGGAACTGCTGAGCCAACAGCGCATTCGACGGAATCTCGCACATCATGATCAACCGCAAACCATTGTCGCCACGCTTCAAGCCATTATGTGCCAACAGCTCCACAACCTGACGCGCCTCACCCACGGTACGCACGAAAGGCACCATGATTTCGACATTGGTCAGTTTCATTTCATCACGCACCCGCTTCAGAGCACGACACTCCAGTTCAAAGCAGTCCTGGAAGGTTTCAGAAATGTAACGTGCAGCACCGCGGAATCCCAGCATCGGGTTTTCTTCTGCCGGCTCATAACGGTCACCACCGATCAGATGTCCGTACTCATTCGACTTGAAATCTGACATACGCACAATGACCTTGCGCGGATAAAAGGCTGCCGCCAGGGTCGAAATCCCTTCAACCAGCTTGTCGACATAAAAATCGACAGGCGACGCATAACCGGCAATTCGACGTGTGATAATCTGTTTAATATCACGTGGTTGCTGATCAAAGTTCAACAAGGCCTTGGGGTGAACACCGATCATCCGGTTAATGATAAACTCCAGGCGTGCCAGACCAACACCGGCACTGGGCAGTGACTGGAAGTCAAACGCCCGGTCAGGATTACCAACGTTCATCATGATTTCAAATGGCAAGGCTGGCATGGACTCGACACTGCTGGTCTGATGCTCAAATGCCAGCCGCCCCTCATAGGCACGTCCGGTATCGCCCTCGGCACAGGAAACAGTGACCAACTGACCATTAACCAGACGTTCAGTTGCATCGCCACAACCGACGATAGCCGGAATACCCAGCTCTCGTGCAATAATCGCTGCATGACAGGTGCGCCCGCCCCGGTTGGTGATAATCGCAGCCGCCCGTTTCATCACAGGCTCCCAGTCAGGGTCCGTCATATCCGTCACCAGCACATCACCTGGCTGCACGTCATGCATCTGATCAATCGACTCCACGACACGAACAGAACCCGAGCCGATACGATGGCCAATTGAACGCCCCTCAACCAGTACCTTACCCTTTTCTTTCAACAGGTAACGTTCCATAACTGCAGAAGAGTTCTGACTTCTGACCGTCTCAGGGCGAGCCTGAACAATATACAACTCGCCATCATCACCATCTTTGGCCCACTCAATATCCATGGGCCGACCATAGTGCTGCTCAATAATCACGGCGATTCGGGCCAGCGCCTCAACATCTGCATCATTGATGCAAAAACGGTCACGAGCCTCCCGTGGCACATCCACGGTTTCAACGGCACCGGCTGTGGTACCATCGCCGCCATACACCATCTTGATAGCCTTGGAGCCCAGATTACGACGCAGTATCGCAGGCGCACCCAGATTTAACGTGGGCTTGTAGACATAAAACTCATCTGGATTCACGGCACCTTGCACAACCGTTTCACCCAGACCATAGGCGGCCGTAATAAAGACCACCTGCTTGAAACCTGACTCGGTATCCAGCGAGAACATCACACCAGATGCACCGGTCTCGCTACGCACCATACGCTGTATACCCGCCGAAAGCGCAACCTCGCTATGGACAAACCCACGATGGACACGATAGGAAATGGCACGATCATTGTAGAGTGAAGCGAATACCTGTTTGATCGCCTGCTTGATATTGTCCAGGCCACGAATGTTCAGATAGGTTTCCTGCTGACCCGCAAACGAGGCATCAGGCAAATCTTCCGCTGTAGCCGAAGAGCGTACTGCAACAGAAATGTCCTGACCTTCAGACATGGTCTGGTAGGCTTCGGTAATGGCAGCATCAAGTGCTGGCTGAAACTCACCTGCCATAATCCATTCGCGCAGTGTCCGCCCCGTATCTGCCAATGCGCGGGTATCATTACTGTCCAGCTGATCCAGAAGTGCATTGATCTTATCAACCAGACCGTTATGCTGCAGATAGTCCCGATAGGCTTGAGCCGTGGTTGCAAAACCACCCGGCACCCTGACGCCCATATCCTTCAATTGATGGATCATTTCGCCTAGCGATGCGTTCTTGCCGCCCACCTTATATACATCGCCCATGCCTGCCTGATCAAGACGTATGACATAATCCTGCAAGGTAAACTCTCCTGTCGTTTGAGTGATTATCCGCCGCGAGTCATTTTTGTATCGGCACTAAAACAACGATGATACTTCAGTTAAAATAAAAAATCCTTGCCTCAGCCGTGATGTAAAGAAACTACATCAACAGACTGAAGACAGCTATTTAATGGACTGAACAGGTATCCTGCGTGAACAAACGAACGGCTTTTTTTATCTCCGACGGCACCGGTATTACTGCGGAAACACTTGGTAACAGTCTGCTGACCCAGTTTGAAGGCATACAGTTCGATATGATCACCCTGCCCTATATCGATACTCTTGAAAAAGCCCGGAATGTGGTCATCAAAATCAACGATGCCTGCCAGAAAGACGGTCAGGCCGCTATCGTATTCGACACCATCGTCAACCCGGACATCAGGGAAACCATCGCCTCATCAAACGGTTTCAAAATTGATGTATTCGAAACCTTCCTCAAGCCACTGGAGCAGGAACTGCAGTTACATTCCTCCTACTCTGTCGGGAAATCCCATGCCATCAATGAGTCCAGTCGCTACAAAGAGCGCATCGCATCCGTTAACTTTGCACTGGATAATGATGATGGAGGACGGGTACAGCAGTACAGCAAAGCTGACCTGATTCTGGTCGGAGTCTCCCGCTGTGGCAAGACACCCACCTGCCTTTATATGGCACTGCAATTTGGCATACGCGCAGCAAATTACCCCATCACCATCGACGATCTCGAAACAGCAGGACTGCCGGACATTCTCATGCAACACCGGGACAAACTGTTTGGCCTGACCATTGATCCGTTTCACCTGGCTGCGATCCGACACGAACGCCGCCCCAACAGTCGCTACGCATCACTGGAACAATGCGAATTTGAAGTACGAGAGGTAGAAAGGCGCTTCAAACAACTGAATATCAGCATGATCAATACGACACACTTTTCCGTCGAAGAAATTGCAACCCGAATTATGGCGGAGGCAGGACTGACCCGCCGCATCGTTTAATCCATCTGGAGCTTTTTCAATCGGTAGCGCAGTGTTCGGAACGAGATACCCAGCTGACGGGCCGCTGCGGTTTTATTGAAATCAGCCGCAGCCAATGCCCGCTTCAGTATCTGTCGTTCAACGGTTTCCATATAAGCCTCAAGCCCTACCTGACAGATCGCGTCCAGATCATCAGCGACCATCACACTTTCTGATGTGGGCACTGAACGGCCATCGGTCTGAATATCTTCAGCTTCTATTACATCGCTCTCGTTCAGCGTAATAGCACGTGCCAGTACATTTTCCAGCTCACGCACATTACCGGGAAAGCGGTGCTGACACAGGCGCTGTAGCGCTGTTTCAGAAAGCCGGGGTACAGGCCGTCCCATCTCAAGCGCCATCTGCGACAAAAAGTGTGCCGCCAGGTATGGCAGGTCCTCCAAATGCTCACGTAAAGGAGGAACTTTAAGCTCTATAACATTGATTCGATAATAAAGATCTTCTCTAAATTCACCCTGCTCTACCTTGGTTGCCAGGTCTTCATGTGTTGCACTGACGATACGTACATCAACATATTCTTCCTTCTGCGCCCCCACAGGACGCACCGACTTTTCCTGGATAGCACGCAGCAGCTTAACCTGCATATCCAGAGGCAGATCAGCGACCTCGTCCAGAAACAGGGTTCCGCCTTCAGCCGCCTGAAACAAGCCCTCCTTGTGCTGTATCGCACCCGTAAAGCTGCCCTTCCGATGACCAAAAAACTCACTTTCCATCAGATCAGCCGGAATTGCGCCACAGTTCACCGCAATAAAAGGCTTATCACAACGATGACTGCGATGATGCAGCATACGCGCAACCAGCTCTTTTCCGGTACCTGACTCGCCATGTATATGCACTGGCGCCAGACTTCTTGCCAACCGGCTTACCAGTGTACGGATCTTTTCGACCGCCTCCGAATTTCCCATCAGTTCAGGACCCGGATCACACGCTGGTGTGATTTCAGCGCTGTGGTCCAGACGCACGGCTGAGCTGACCAGATTACGCAGCGTTTGCAACTCTACCGGCTTGTTCAGAAAATCGAACGCGCCCGCTTTCAAGGCCTCTATCGCACTGCTCATGTTGCCATGTGCCGTGATCATCGCTACAGGTATCTGCGCGTAATAACGCTGAATGCGATAAATCAGATCCATGCCGTTACCATCCGGTAAGCGCATATCGGTCAGACACAACTGTATACCCCTGGGGCCTTGCTGCTCCAGTAACACCAGCGCCTCTTTGAGCGTCGAGGCTTCGAGGCAATCCACCTGCATACGTTCAAGTGTCAGGCGAATCAACTCGCGGATATCCGGCTCGTCGTCGACAACCAGAACCCGAGGGCGTCCATCAGTAATATTCAGTGATTTCATTCAGTCTCCCCGAGAGTCGCCTGAGCACTGAAGCTCAAACGAAAGCAGGTATAGCCTTGCAGTTGTTGATGCGCCAGATGGCATTGATTGGCTTGCGCCAACTCGCGTGACAGATACAAACCCAGGCCGGTCCCCTTGGCTGTAGTCGTAAAAAATGGCTCAAACAGTCGTTCACGATCCTGCTGAGCAACTGGTGGGCCGTTATTCACCACCTCAATAAAGGTCATTCGCCCTCCACCACCAGACAGCCGTACTATCACTTCCGGTACATCAGTCGAGCACGCGGCAAAATCCAGTGCATTGCGACACAGGTTACTCAGGATCTGATGCAGGTGCCCGCTATCAAAATAAACACGAATCAGTCCGTCACTTTGATCATCCAAACGCACTACGTCAGATACCTGCGGATAGATACAGGCCAGCTCATCGAGAAAATGTCTCAACCAGTGATTCAGCGTCAAGGCTTCACGCGATATCCGATCTCGATTTCCAAGCTGCAATACGTCCTCAACAATTCGGTTCACCCGTGCAGTGTTGTCCTGAATAATATCGGTCAGACGCTGATCTTCTGCAGGCAGATGACTGGACTCAGACAGCAAGGCACCGGCATGGCGAATAGCACTTAGCGGATTACGAATTTCATGCGCTATCCCCGCCGTCAAGCGTCCCAGGGCAGCCAGGCGAAGTTGCTGTGACTGATCCTCAACCACAGCGGCATCTTCCAGAAAAATCAGCACCCCGGCCTTACGACTGTCGCCACCACTGCTGATACGGACAATCTGCACCAGCAAACTGGCAGGCAGCGTATCGATACGACGTTTCTCATGCTGATGAATCGTTTCATCACACCAGAGGTGCAGCTGCAAGTTTAATTCAACACTGAAATGCTGCAGTGGTGCGCCCAGACTCTGAGATGGAGCATCCAGCAAACGCCTTGCAGCCTGATTAATCAAGCGCACGTGCTGTTGCTGATCCACCACCAGGACACCCGTAGACATCTGACTGATCACCTGCTCAGTCAGCTCCGACATATTGGCAAGATCCAGACCGCGCGCATGCGCCAAATCCGCATTTTCACGCGCCTGACGAGCCAAAACAGCCGCCAACACCGAGGTCACCAACAGGGTTAAACCCAGCAAACCAGCCATCGAATAGTTATACGCACTCGGCGTACCGTGTATCTGACTGTAAAACTGCTCTCCAAGAACAGCCAAAGAGGCCAAGGCAGCAAAGAAAACCGACAAGCGTCCCGCCAACAGCATACTGGCATTGGCAATACTGACGACCAACAGCATCCCGACACCACTGCTGACACCGCCACTGGCATGCATCATCAGGGTAAACAGCAGGATATCGACACAGGTGTGTACATACACTTGCCAGGTAAAATCTGGCGTTCGCAGCAGCAAGGGATAAATCTCCAGCACCGCAAACACGGCATAGGCGAATACAGCGCCGAGAAATAACCCCGGATAACTCTCACCCAGAGGCTCAGGAAGATAACCGGTATAGATCAACGCAACCAACAACAGCGCCAGAGCAATGCGATAAACCGTCAGCAGACGCATAATACGCCAGGCTTTTAGGTTCTGTTCCATAAACTGCGTATCCTGTTGTGGCGTCACCTGAAATCCTTGAGCCGGATCAATCCCTTGGCAAATAATACCGGGTTACCCATCTCAGGAGAATACAGGTCATTGATAACTGTGATTAACTGTGATTTGATTGCTATGCTATAAGATTATAAACCACTAGATTAGCTTGGGAGTTACTGTGGCACAAGGGGCTCAACCACTCAGCGGACTGGCCAGACGTCTGGTTATGGACGGCGTTTTTTCCTCCGAGGTTGCCACGGATGCTATCCAGAAGTCACGTGACGCCAAACAACCCTTTGTCAGCTATATCATCAAGCAGCGCCTGGTCAGTGCGCACCGCGCCGCATCGGCAGCGGCTGAAGAGTTTGGCTTGCCCCTGCTGGACCTGGATGCCATTCCCAGCGATACCCTGCCAAAAGAAATTGTTTCTGACGCACTGATTACCAAGCACCATATCCTGCCTCTGATGAAACGTGACAACCGTCTGTTTGTCGCCGTTGCCGATCCAACCAATATGCAGGGCATTGATGAGATCAAGTTCCAGACCGGGATTATCACTGAAGTCGTTATCGTCGAAGAAGACAAGCTCTCTGCTGCACTGGATATCTATCTGGACCAACAGCAGAGTTCCGCACTGGGTGACCTGGAAGATGCCGATCTCGACAATCTGGATATTGAAGACCCCAGCAAACAGAAGGATGAAGAACAGTCAGCAGAAGATGCCGCCAGTGAAGCGCCAATTGTGCGCTTCATTAACAAGGTCCTGATGGATGCCATCAAAACCGGTGCATCCGATATTCACTTCGAACCCTATGAGAAAAGCTATCGGGTACGTTGTCGTATCGATGGCATTTTGCAAGAGGTGCATCGTCCACCGATGAACCTCGCCACCCGCCTTGCGGCGCGCCTGAAGGTCATGTCTCAGATGGACATCTCAGAAAGACGCGTACCTCAGGACGGGCGCATCAAAATGAAAATTTCCAAAACGCGCTCGATTGATTTCCGTGTAAACACCCTGCCAACACTCTGGGGTGAAAAAATCGTACTGCGTATACTCGACCCCACCAGTGCACAGATAGGTGTTGAAGCACTGGGCTTTGAACCTGACCAGAAAAAAACCTATCTCAACACTCTGGAGCAGCCTCAGGGCATGATTCTGGTCACAGGCCCCACAGGTTCAGGTAAAACTGTCACCCTCTATACCGGCCTGAACATTCTCAATACCGCGGAACGTAACATTTCAACCGCTGAAGATCCGGTTGAAATCAATATGGACGGTATTAACCAGGTCCACGTAAATACCAAGGTCGGGCTAACCTTTGCCGAAGCGTTGCGCTCATTCCTGCGTCAGGACCCGGACGTGGTCATGGTGGGTGAGATACGTGACCTGGAAACCGCTGAAATTGCCATTAAGGCAGCACAAACGGGCCACATGGTCCTTTCGACACTGCACACCAACAGCGCTCCAGAAACGCTGACCCGACTCCGTAACATGGGAGTTCCGGCCTTTAACGTAGCGACCTCGGTCAGCCTGATTATTGCTCAACGTCTTGGACGGCGCTTATGCGAATCCTGCAAGCGCCCAATCACCCTGCCTGAAGCCACATTACTGGAAGAGGGCTTTAAACCTGAACAGATTCCCGACCTGCACCTCTATGAAGCCAACCACGAAGGCTGCTCCAAGTGCAATAAGGGCTACAAGGGTCGTGTCGGCATTTATGAAATGCTTTCCATGACTCAGGAGATCGCCGAATGTATCATGGAAAATGGTACCTCACTGGATATACTGCGTGTTGCGCGAAAGCAGGGATTCAAAACGCTACGTGAGTCGGGGCTACTCAAAGTAGCCAACGGCCTGACCAGCCTTGAAGAAATGAATCGCGTGATTAAAACCTGACCAGGGAAATAACTCAGATGGCGACAGCAGCAGCGAAAAAGGAAAAGAAAAAAGTTACGTTCCAATGGGAAGGGAAAGATCGTAGTGGCAACCGCAGCAAAGGCAAGATTGATGCGGAAAACATTGCTATAGCCAAGTCCTTGCTGCGCAAGCAGGGGATCAATCCCAGCAAGGTTGCCAAACAGAGCAGTCTGTCATTGCTGGGCAGCAAAAACAAGCCGGTAAAACCCCTGGATATTGCCTTCTTTACCCGGCAAATGGCTACCATGATGAAATCCGGCGTGCCCTTACTGCAGGGGCTGGAAATCGTTGCCAATGGTACCGAGAAGGTGAAACTCAAAGAACTGACCTATGAGATTCGTAACGACGTCAACGGTGGCAGCGACTTCTCAACCGCCCTCTCACGTCACCCGAAATACTTTGATGACCTGACCTGCTCACTGGTCCGGGCTGGAGAACAATCCGGCGCACTGGAAACCATGCTGGATCGTATCGCCACCTACAAAGAAAAAATTGAGTCACTGAAAGCCAAAATCAAAAAAGCAATGACCTATCCCGCAGCAGTTGTCGTGGTAGGTATTATTGTTTCTGCCATTCTACTGGTAAAAGTGGTGCCTCAGTTTCAGGATATTTTCCGCAGTTTTGGTGCCGACCTGCCCGCTTTCACTCTGTTTGTCATCGGCTTGTCAGACCTGGCACAGAAATACTGGTTTTTTGCCCTGATCGGCTTTGTGTTGCTGGGCTTCGGCTTTACCAAAGGCATGGAAAAATCACAGAAATTTCATGATGCAGTCGATCGTTTTGTTCTAAAAATACCGGTACTGGGTGAGATTCTGTACAAGGCCGCCATAGCCCGGTTTGCCCGAACCCTGTCCACAACCTTTGCCGCAGGTGTACCCTTGGTATCAGCACTGGATTCCGCTGCAGGGGCTTCCGGAAACGTAGTATTCAGAACTGCGATTATTCAGATACGCAATGGTGTCTCTACCGGTCAATCCCTGCAGAATGCGGTCACCATGACCGGCATCTACCCGGCCATGGTGACACAAATGATAGCCATCGGAGAAGAAGCCGGTTCGCTTGACACCATGCTGGACAAAATCGCCAGCTTCTATGAAGAAGAAGTCGACAATGCCGTAGACAACCTGTCCAGTCTGCTCGAACCGCTGATCATGGTGGTACTCGGAACCCTGGTCGGCGGTCTGGTCATTGCAATGTACCTGCCAATCTTCCAGCTGGGTAACGTTGTCTAACACATGATTGCATTTGAACTCTTTGCGGCTCACTCAGGGTGGGCCGTTCTATTTTCAGTGACCCTGGCGTTATTGGTCGGCAGCTTTCTCAATGTAGTCATTTTTCGACTACCGGTGATGATGGAGCGTGAATGGCACGCAGCCACCCATCCTGAAGAACCTGCAGCAACCGACACATTCAACCTGGCAGTTCCAGCTTCCCGCTGCAACCAGTGCGGCCATCAGATTCGCTGGTATGAAAATGTCCCGGTCATCAGTTGGCTGATACTCAAAGGTCGATGCAGTCAGTGCCATGCGCCGATCAGTGTGCGCTACCCTGTCATTGAGGCTCTGAGCGGCCTGTTGTGCGGCATTGTCGCCTGGCAGTATGGCTTCACGACCCAGGGGCTGGCGCTGATGTGCCTCACCTGGGCATTAATTGCACTGACATTTATCGACATAGACCATCAACTCCTGCCCGACAGCATCACCTTACCCCTGCTATGGCTGGGACTGCTGCTGAACAGTTTTGAACTGTTTACCACGCTCAGTAGTGCGGTCTGGGGCGCAGCGCTGGGGTATCTGGCTCTCTGGAGTGTCTACTGGGGCTTCAAGCTGCTGACTGGCAAGGAGGGTATGGGTTATGGAGACTTCAAGCTTCTGGCTGCCCTGGGAGCCTGGGGAGGCGCCATCAGCCTTCCGATGATCATCCTGTTTTCATCCATCGCAGGTGTCCTGCTGGCAGGTGTACTGATCGCACTGCGCAAACACCAGGCAGCTAACCCCCTGCCCTTCGGACCTTATCTTGCCATCGCTGGCTGGTGTGCCATTCTCTGGGGTGAACCAGTGATGCGCTGGTATCTGGGAGGCTAATAGGGGCTAAATCAGCCAGCTGTTTATTAGCCCGGGAACACAAACGCCAGATCCGGATCTATAGCCACACGGTGTTTACCTTCAGCCACCGGATGCATCGGCCCCAGAATCCGCGCCTTATACTGCCCTTCGACAGGGCAAATACCGGTCTCCATATCACACGGACGAATCGTAATTTCTTTGGTAACGCCCAGTTGACGTACTGACACCAGATCCACCAGTACGCCACCGGCCACACCGATTTTCAACCCTTCAGGCCTCACCAGTATTTGTACTGGCGCACCATCCGCATGCCCCGGCGCAGGAACACGACCCAGAGGTGTGGGTACATATCCCTGTTCGACATAGCCCGACAGACGATTAATGGGACCAAAAAGCCCGGCAACAAACGTATCAGCAGGCCGGAAATAGACCTCATCCGGTGTGCCTGATTGACGCAGATGCCCATCGGCTCCCAGAATTTTGATGCGATCTGCCATCGCCATCGCCTCTTCCGGATCATGGGTGACCAGCAAGGTCGCCACCCCTCGCTCTTTCAGCACGTGAGCCGTCTCTTCACGCACCTGTGCACGCAGTGTTGTATCCAACCCGGAGAACGGCTCGTCCAGCAGCATGACCCGAGGCTCGGGAGCCAGGGCTCTGGCTAAAGCAACTCGCTGCTGCTGTCCACCTGAGAGCGTGTGCGGATAGGCCTGCTGATAATCTGCCATACCCACGCGTTCCAGCAATCGCTGAGCACGCACCAGTGCTTCCTTGGGCGCAATCCCGCGCAGACCAAACATCACGTTCTGAATCACATTGATATGCGGAAACAGTGCAAAGTCCTGAAACATTAAACCAACGCCACGACGCTCCGGAGGAAGCTGGTATCCAGGTTCAGCCACCAGTTCACCACCGATGGTAATCCGCCCCTGCTGAATGGGTTCAAGCCCTGCAGCCAAACGCAGCAAAGTGGACTTACCACTCCCGGAAGAGCCCAATAAACAGACCAGCTCGCCCGCCTCAGCACCCACAGAAACACCCTTAAGGACTTCCCGGCTACCAAAAGCATGACGTATCTGTTTTAACTGAAGTCCGGTATCCAGCTGTTTCATGGGGTATTTCCTCCGGAACGACTTTGAGAAATGGTGTAAGACAGCAACAATGTCGGGATCAGGCCAACCAGCACGATACTCAGGGAACCCAGCGCAGCCAGTTCAATCTGCTCATCTTTGGCATACTGATACACATGTGTTGCCAGCGTGTCGAAGTTAAATGGCCGCAACACCAGTGTTGCAGGAAGCTCTTTCATGGTATCCACGAACACCAGAATGGCAGCTGTACCCAAACTACCACGCAATATCGGCACATGGACATCACGGAGCACCCCGGAAGGGGTTCGACCCAGCGTTCGGGCAGCGCCATCCAGATTGGGCCGGATACGTGTCAAACCAGCTTCCATGGTGCCATAAGACAAAGCCAGGAAGCGCGCCACATAGGCATAAATCAGAATAAAGACCGTACCGGAAAGCAACAAGCCGGTCGAGATACCAAAATATTCTCGCATCAAACCATCGACAAAATTGTCAAAATAGCCGAATGGAAACAGTATCCCAACCGCCAGAACCGCACCCGGTACAGCATAACCCAGCGATACCATACGCAGGCAACCCGTCAGCAGCGGCCCTCTGCCCAAACGACCAGCATATGCCAGAAATAGCCCCAAGGCCACGGCGATAGCCGCTGCAATCGCTGAAAGCATCAGGCTGTTACGTGCATAGATGGGAAAACCCGCCGCCCAGGAGGCTTCATAGTGGCTTAACGAATAGATCACCAACTGACCACCCGGAATAACAATGCCAAACAGAATTGGCAAACTGCAGGCAATAACGGCTCCCCACGCTTTCCAGCCTTTCAGCTGAATTCTGACGGGTGGCGTACTGCGTGTGCTCGTATGATAGCGTTTCTTGCGTCTGGCCATACGCTCGATCAGAATCAGCACCACGATAAAAATGAGCAGCACCACTGCAATCTGGGCACCACCACCCAGGTTGCGCATATGCAGCCAGACATTAAAAATTCCGGCAGTCAGCGTACGCACTGCGAAATAGTCGACTGTACCAAAGTCGTTCAGCGCCTCCATCAACGCCAGGATGACACCGACAACAATTGAGGGTCTGGCAATAGGCAGACCGACACGCACAAAACTTTGCCAGGGCGAACATCCGAGTGTACGGCTGGCTTCCAGCATGGTGACCGATTGCTCCATAAACGCAGCACGGGACAGTAAATACACATAGGGATAGAGCACCAGCACCATCATGGTAATCGCCCCACCCAGGGAGCGGATATCCGGAAACCAGTAATCCCGGGGCGTGCGCCAACCAAATGTGTCCCGAAGCATAGATTGGAGCGGACCGGAAAACTCCAGCAGATCCGTATACACATAAGCAACTACATACGCGGGCATTGCCAATGGGATCAACAACGCCCATTCAAACACGCCTCGCCCAGGAAAGCGGCACATACTTACCAGCCAGGCGGTCCCTGTTCCGATAATAAAGGTGCCAACACAGACACCCAGCATTAACCAGAGCGTGGTACGGATATAGCCAGGGAGAACGGTATCCATCAAATGCGGCCAGATGTTCTCTGTTGGGAACATCGCCAGGACAATTACAGCAAAAACAGGCAGAAGAACGATAGCCGCAATCAGCAGGCTACCAAGAGTCCAGAAATCAAAATTGAGACGCACCCGCCAGCGTTTGAACATACCGGATGCCAGGGAAGAATAACTACTCATAAACTTCTGTGATTTCCACTCGCCCTCAAGCTCATTCGCTGTTTGCCACACAGACAGAGATAGATAAAAAAATAAAACCGGAGGTGTCGATGACACCTCCAGTCAGGGATTTAGACTTTATTCCAGAGCTCGCCAATCAAGGCCCGGCATTGTAGTCTATTTCGTTCATGATTCTAAGCGCCAATCCTTTGTACTCAGCAATCGCACCCGGAGATTCAGCATCAAATTTTGGCTCGCCCCACATTTTGACAATGTCTGAACGCTCTACACCCTCTTTGACCGGGTATTCAGTATTACCGGCTGCATACATCTGCTGCGCCACGTCGTCTGAGAGGAACTCCAGCAGCTCAATGGCCTGGTCCAGATTAGGTGAATGGCGTGCAACAACAGCACCGGACATATTGATATGTGTACCGACAGTATCCTGATCAACGAACAACAGATTTACTGATTCAGCCCAAGGGCGCTGTTCGTCACTGGCCAGCATCGCACCCATGTAATAGGTGTTTACAATTGCCAGATCACACAGACCATCATAGATATTTTTTACCTGACCACGGTCATTACCCTGAGGTGCACGTGCCAGGTTAGACTTGACTCCCTCAATCCACTCGCGGGCAGTCTCTTCACCATGATGGTAAATCATCGCAGCCAGCAAGCCGAGATTATAGTCGTGATCTCCTGGACGGGTACAGATACGGCCCTTCCATTTAGGATCAGCCAGGTCCAGGTAACTATTAATTTCAGAAGGATCAACACGCTCTTTTGAAGCATATACTGGGCGCGCACGGAAGGTCAGACCATACCAGGAACCATCTTCTGCTCTAAACTCTGCAGGAATGTTAGCCTCAAGAGCAGGACTGGTAACCGACTGAGTCAGCCCTTCATTAACCATATCCACCAAACGCCCTACGTCCACAGTCAACACGACGTCAACAGGACTGTTGCGACCTTCTGCCTTGATACGCTCTTCCATACCACCACTGGCATATACAACATTCACCTTGGTTCCAGTAGCTTCTGTGTAAGCTTCAAGCAGAGGCGCGATCAAGAACTCCTGACGGTCCGTATACACATTCACTTCACTGGCGCTGGCGGCTACAGAAAACAAACTGGCAGCTGCAATGGAGGCTGTCAGAGCAACCTTGGCAGAGCGTTTAAATATTTTTTTCATGGGCATTGCATCTCACTCCATATGCGGACTGATTATAAGGATTGGAATCTGATCAACATTGAGAATCAATCTTGTTAAAAATACTAAAATAGCCCCCGCATAAATGCAACTGATTTTTAATTAGATTCAAGGTATATATTGCAAAGATCATTGCTGCCACTCAGTGCAACACTATAATAAAGCACTCACACTACCCGACAGGCCATATATGCTGGGAAGAATATTCGATTTCGATGCACAGGCGTTTGATCTGAATCATTATCAGGCACTACCTGATGACTGGTATATCGCGATTGCCGATGTTGCATCCAGCACCCAGCTCGCCAGACAGGGTCGTGACAAGGATGTAAATTTTGTGGCTGCCGCCTGTGTAGCCGTGCTTCAGCAACTACTGGAGTCCAAGGGTGAGCCTGCAGCTGTGCAATTTGGCGGTGATGGTGTGATCGCAGCCATCCCCGCAGACCGTCACGAACTCGCACGTACACGCCTGGCAGCACTGGCGCACTGGTCAGGAACCCAATTTCAAATCCCGCTTCGCATCGGCATGGTACCTGTATCCGCACTGCACCAGGCAGGACTGCCCTGCTATGCCAGCTTACAGATACTGGATGATCTTAATGCCTTCGGTGTATTTTTAGGCGACGGTATTCAGGCCGCCGATGACTGGGTGAAGCAGCAATCCATCTGGCAAATAGAAGCATTTGAGGGAGAGCTTCCCGGCCTTGAAGATCTATCCTGCCGCTGGCAACCGGTCAAAAGCCATCGTGGTCTGGTGTTATCCCTGATCATTGATCCTGTTGAACTCGGAAATCCAGGCATTGAAGCACTGGAACAAACAGTACGCACATTGCTGAGCCTGATTGCTGATAATAAAGCCTCTCCGTTAAGCAACTTGAACTCACTTCGCCCACCCGCTATCCCGTCCTGGACAGCTGTTCGTCGGGAACTCAAGACACCGGCTTCAACACCCTCTCTCACCCGGGTATTCAAAGCCTATATGGAATCCTTTATTTTATGGCTGGCCTGGCGCATGGGAGGAAAACTTGGCAAGGTCGATGCCCACCGATATCTGAACTCGCTGTCACGAAAAAGTGACTATCGTAAACAGGCTGGCGGTGCACGCATGGTACTGGACTTGACTGCCGCTGAAGCAACCGCTGTTGAACAAGCGCTTGAAGCGGCTGAACTGCGGGGTGCTATCCTCTATGGTGTTGCACGCAGTGATGCTGCAACGCTCACCTGCCTGGTAGGCGACTTCCAGGCCGATGACCACGTACACTTTATCGATGGTGAAGGCCTGGGTTTCTGGCGCGCATCGGTGATGTTAAAGGATAAACGTATCACCAGAGCTCAGAAATTTTAAATCTACTGGCAATTTACACTGCGTCAACTGCGCCTGAATTTCATCACGAAAAGCAGGCTTCAGGTGTGTAATCCAAAGTGCTCCGGGTGGCTTTTTTAAGCTTCGAATAAAACCAGCCAGACTGTGCGGCGTCAAATGCCGACTCTGATCTGCAATATGTTGAAGCCGGTCAGGAAAGGCGCATTCCAACATCAGGCAGTCAATGCTCCCCAATTGGTCATAGGCATCCACAACCTGCGGATCAAAGCTGGTATCACCACTGAAACAGAACACCTTACCCTCGTCCGACTCAATCCGGTAACCACAAGCAGGCACCACATGATGCGCCTTGATCGGGCTGACCTGCTTCACACCCGCTACCACAGCATACGCCCGATCAACCGGCACAAACTCCAAAACCGGTGATTGCGTATTTGGCAGAGTGGTAAAGTCAGGCCAGATTGACCAGTTGAACAGGTGCGTTTTCAACACTGCAATCACTTCAGGCAGAGCACAGACCTGAAGTGGCGAGTGTAATTGTTCAAACAGGTTGTCCAGTAACAAAGGCAGAAAACAGACATGATCGAGATGCGCATGTGTCAGATACACCTGTTGAATCTTCAGCATCTCACTCTGGGACAGAGTGCCCAGACCACTCCCTGCATCAATCAGCAACTGATCATTGATGCGGACACAGGTAGTATATTCCCCCGCCCCCATGCCCCCACTGCATCCCAGCACTTCGACCTTCATTCTGCTGCATCCTTTTTTACCACTGACTTCAATCCATTCAGATGCGCAAGATCAGGCAGATCAATCTGTTCAGGCGCCAGATGAATGGCTGCATAACGCTCATAAACCCTTTCGTCTACAAACACCGCAAACAAATCAGGATCCAGATGCCCCTCTTCAGCCATACGCCCCATAATTGCCAGTGCCTGTGACAGCTTCATCGGCTCCTTGTACGGACGCTCCTTGGCTGTTAAAGCCTCAAATACATCCGCAATTCCCATAATCCGCGCCGGTATCGACATTTGTTCGCGCCTCAGGCCTCGAGGGTAACCCTTGCCATCCATGCGCTCATGATGGCAACCGGCATACTCCGGAACCCGACGCAGGTGACGCGGAAAAGGCAGTTGTTCAAGCATCTCCAGTGTGGCGACCATATGGTCATTCATAATCTGGCGTTCTTCAGCATTCAATGTACCGCGACGCACTGACAAATTTTTCAGTTCATCCTCGGTCAGCAAGCCCTGCTCAATACCCGCAGCATCAATCCAGCGATACTCGGCGATGCTGGCAATACGCTGCAGGTCATCATCGGTGACAAACTCGGCACCCACGTTTGTGCGACGTAAAAAAGTCAGATCATCAATCAACTGCTCCCGTTGCGCATTCAGCTGCAACGTGTGTTGCTGCCCGCCCTCAAGCTGCTGCCTGAGTGCCTGGATTTCCAGATCACGCAGAAGTATTTCAACACGGGCTGCAACCAGTTCAATCCGGTCAAAGACTGTTTCCAGCTTGCGTGACTTTTCCATAACATGATGTGGTGTAACAACCTTGCCACAGTCATGCAGCCAGGCGGCTGTTCGCAGCTCATAAAAGTCGGCTTCCGTCATAACAAAATCCCTGACCGCCGGGTGATCCGACGCAGAGACGGCCTCAGCCAGAAATAATGTCGCATCGGGTACCCGACGACAATGATTACCGGTATGCGGTGATTTTTTATCAATCGCCGTCGCCAGAACACGGGTAAAGCTGTCGAAGAGCCCCTTCATCTCATCAATCAGGCGCTGATTGGTCAGGGCAACTGCTGCCTGGGACGCAAGGGACTCAGCCAGCTCCTGATCAGTATCACTGAAAGGCTGTATCTGATCAGCATCTGCACGCTTATTGATCAACTGAAGTGCAGCAAATACCTCTCCCTCATGATTGATCAGCGGCACCGTTAAAAAAGAGTGCGAACGATATCCGCTCTGAGCATCAAAAGCACGCGTGCCACTGAAATCAAACTCAGTCGGATCGTATGCATCACGTATTCTGACTGTCTGTTTATTCAACACCGACCAGACTACTACCAGAGGCTCCCGTGTCTCATCACCTGCAACAGACATCGGGATGGGTTGAAACAGCTCTACTCCCGGCTGGCCTGGACCACCCAGATAGATGCCCAGCTGATCATTCTGGACCAGTGCAAACCTCAGCAGTTGTGTATCCGCATCCAGCAAATACAATGTCCCTGCATCAGCAGCTGTCAGCTCCCGCGCACTGGACAGAATTTTCTCTAACAGCCGAGACTGATTGCGCTCAGCGGACAGCGCAATGCCTATCTCGTTAAGTCGACGGATACGCTGCTCCATGGACGGCTGTTCGCTACCTTGGAATCTTGAATGTTTGTCAGTCATAGGGATATCGCTCTATTCAAGCCTATACTCTATTAATAGCTGTTATCCCATTGTCTAACAAACCGGCATGTAAAAAAATGCCGCAATTGGATACAATACCAGTGTAGTTTTTTTACCAGAATAATAGAATCAACACCTAATAAAGCGAATCCGGCGCTTCAGACAGGCGTCAGAAGCGATTCATCCATGCAATTTGGGGAATAAAATGACAGAAAAAAGTCCGAAAATTATCTATACGCTCACTGATGAAGCACCCGCACTGGCAACCTGTTCCCTCCTGCCGATTATCAGAACCTTTACTGCCGCTGCTGAAATCAGTGTTGAAACCAGCGATATATCTGTTGCTGCTCGTGTACTGGCCGCGTTCCCTGAAAAACTTTCTGAAGAACAACGTGTCACTGACACCCTCGCTGAGCTGGGTGAGCTGACCAAAGATCCTTCAGCCAATATCATCAAGCTGCCGAATATCAGTGCTTCCATTCCGCAGTTGAAAGCCTGTATTACTGAACTCCAGTCTCAGGGCTATGACATCCCGGCCTTTCCGGACGACCCAAAAACTGACGAAGAGAAAGAGATTCGTGAGCGCTATGGCAAAATTCTCGGCAGTGCTGTCAACCCGGTTCTGCGCCAGGGTAACTCTGACCGTCGCGCACCCCCTGCTGTAAAAGCCTTTGCCCGCAAGTTCCCGCACTCCATGGGCCCCTGGAGCAAGGCTTCCCGCTCTCATGCAGACTACATGCGTGGCGGTGATTTCTACTCCAGCGAGCAGTCCACCACCATGACCGAAGACACCGATGTGCGCATTGAGTTTGTCGACAAGAGCGGCCAGGTCAAGGTCAAAAAAGAGCTGCACCTGGAAAAAGGCGAAGTGCTCGACGGCATGTTTATGAGTGCCAAAGCACTGCGTGCATTCTTTGAAGACACACTGAACGACTGCAAAGAAAGCGGCGTTATGTGGTCTCTGCACGTCAAAGCCACCATGATGAAGGTTTCACATCCGATCGTGTTTGGTCATGCAGTCACCGTATATTACAAAGATCTGTTTGAAAAACACGGTGAGCTGTTCAAAGAGCTGGGCGTTAACCCGAACAACGGTCTGAACAGCGTATATGAAAAAATCAAATCTCTGCCGCATTCCAAACAGGAAGAGATCGAAGAAGATATCCACGCCTGTTACGCCAACCGCCCTGAAATGGCGATGGTTGACTCAGTTAAAGGCATTACCAACCTGCATATCCCAAGTGACGTTATTGTTGATGCTTCCATGCCGGCAATGATCCGTAACTCAGGTCAGATGTGGGGTCAGGATGGCAAGCCCAAAGACACTAAAGCAGTAATGCCGGAAAGCACCTACGCGCGCATTTACCAGGAAATGATCAACTTCTGCAAAACAGAAGGTGCATTTGATCCAACTACCATGGGTACTGTGCCTAACGTCGGCCTGATGGCAATGAAGGCTGAAGAGTACGGTTCTCACGACAAGACTTTCGAAGTGGAAACCGATGGCACTATGCGCATTGTCAATGCGGCTGATGGCAGCGTCATCATGCAGCATGACGTGGAAAAAGGTGACATCTGGCGAGCCTGCCAAACCAAAGATGCGGCGATCCGCGACTGGGTCAAACTGGCAGTCACTCGTGCACGTCAGTCGAACACACCTGCCATCTTCTGGCTCGACAAAGAGCGTCCACATGATGCTGAGTTGCGCAAGAAAGTTGAGCTGTATCTGCAGGATCATGATACAGAAGGCCTGGATATTCGCGTCAGCTCCTATATTCCGGCGATTCGTCGCACCATGGAGCGTCTGGTACGTGGCAAGGATACCATTTCCGTCACCGGTAACGTCTTGCGTGATTACCTGACTGACCTTTTCCCGATCATGGAACTGGGTACCTCTGCGAAAATGCTGTCTATCGTGCCCATGCTGGCAGGTGGTGGCATGTACGAAACGGGCGCGGGCGGTTCCGCTCCGAAACACGTACAGCAGGTTCTGCAGGAAAACCACCTGCGCTGGGATTCACTGGGTGAGTTCCTTGCGATTGCTGTGTCTCTGGACGAGCTGGGCCTGAAAGAAAATCTGCCCAAAGCACGCGTGCTGGGACAGGCTCTGGACCGTGCAACCGAAACACTGCTGGAAAACAACAAGTCACCTTCTCGTCGTACCGGTGAACTGGACAACCGTGGCAGCCATTTCTTCCTGGCCATGTACTGGGCACAGGAGCTGGCCGCTCAGGATGAAGATGCTGACTTGAAAGCTCGCTTTGCACCTCTGGCCAAAGCCCTGAGTGACAATCAGGACACTATTTTGGCTGAACTCAGCGAAGTTCAGGGCAAGCCTGCGGATATCGGTGGTTACTACCACCCGGATCCAGCGAAAGCATCTGCTGTAATGTGCCCAAGCAAAACCTTGAACACTATCCTGGCAGACTTCCGCTAAGTCCACCTTCGCCTCTTTCGCCCGGCTTCACCGGGCGAAAGAGGCTCTTAACGACTCACTCGCCCTTCAGGCAAATCCCGGATATGCAAGTCCAGCTGCGGGAAGGCAATCTCAATACCTGCCTTGCGGAATGCTTTCAATATCTGCACATGTAACTCACTGGTTGTTACCATGCGATCCTTCATCTGACAGACATATACACGTAGCTCAAAGCTGAGTGAACTATCGGCAAAATTCAGAAAGTACACATTCGGTGCCGGATCTTTCAACGTTAGAGGGTGGTTATTGGCAATTTCCAGCAACAATGACATCACCTCTTCAGGATCTGAAGCATAACTGACGCCCACAGGTATCACGATACGGGTTGTATTATCCGACAGCGTCCAGTTAATCAAACGTTCGGTTATGAAGTTTTTATTAGGTACGACAATTTCACGGTTATCCCAATCAATGATCGTCGTAGCACGGGTACGAATACGCGCCACTGTGCCGCTGTATTCGCCTATCGTAATGGTATCACCTACACGTACCGGACGTTCAAACAGCATTATCAGACCGGAAACAAAGTTGGCAACCACTTCCTGCAAACCAAAACCAAGACCCAGCGTCAGGGCGGCAACCATCCACTGCAACTCACTCCAGCGCAAACCCAGGAGTGAAAAGATAGAGACGACTGCAACAACAGTAATGGCATAACGTACCAGCGTGGTGACCGTATAGCTGTGTACCTGATCCACCAGATGGCTGCGAGACAGCAAGATTTCTATCAGGCCCGGCAAGTTGCGGTTGGCAATAACAAAGAAGGCACCCAGTAGCAACGCCAGTAACACATCCTGCAAACTGACTCGCGACAGAATCTCTGTTTCACCCAACACAATCGTACGCGACCAAAGCGTGACATTATCCAGCCAGTTCAAGGCAGGCAAAACATCCGCCCAAACCATAAACAGGGCAATCAGCAACCCGGTAAAGACGGATGTCTTCAGCAGAGTCTGTGTCTGCTGACCAATATCTTCAATACTCAGATGAGGTTCAGGTAAATCCGTCGCCCCTTCACTCTCGCTTGAAGCGGCCTCCAACGCTTCACGGGCACGCTGCTCCTTCATGCGACGAATACGCAAACGCGTTTCGCTCAGCACCAGAGCTCTCACTGCCAATGAATACAGCAGCAGTACCAGGCTGAATACCACCAGCGTATCGACAAAACGTGGCAACAGCTCACTGACCGTGAGCAGGTATCCAGCCAGAGTTAACAGCAGTGCAGTAACAGAGACGAACACAAAACCAAAGCGCAATAAACGACGCTTCAGACTCTGAAAGAAGGCCCCCTGATCTTCACCAGCCGGTGCCAGTATCCGCCAGGCGATCAGCTGATTCAACAGAATGATCAACACCAGCCCCAGGCGTCCAAACACATCGTATACCAGATCATCAGGATGGCCATAGGTCAGCGCGACCAGAATAATCAGCACCAGCTGAACAGGTAAAAACCAGATTAAGTTCCGACGCATACGTGACAGAATTAAGGGGTTCCACTCAAAATGAGCTCTTCCCACCCCCTGTTCACGAGTAAAGATTAAAAACAGATGGCCCGCCAACCACCAGCCAGCGGAGGCAGAGAGCACATAAGATAATGTTTCAATACCTGAGGTAATACTGTCTTGAAGCAGCAACCACGACAGCCCATATAACAGTACAGGTACAGGCAGAACACGAACCAGGCTCCAGCCCATAGCCTTGACCGTCAAACCGATATTATCGGTATACTTGTGCGTGGTCTGTTCTGCTATTTCCCGAAGATAAACATCCGTTTGACGACCCGAGATATAAAGCCCACCCACCAGTATCAGAATCAGCAAACTGCTGACCGGTGCACCGATGACAGAAGCAACGATACTCTGAAACATGCCCTGCCAGGCCGCTGGGGCTAACAAAGAAGCCGAGGCATCTGCAAAGCGATTTAACCAGGCCCGATTTACCGGACCATGACTTGGCCACCACAGCAGAGTCTCTCTGAGTATCTGCTCCAGGCGTCCTGCCAGTTCCGATACCTGGCGCAAACGGTACTCATTTTGGCGCAACTGCTCGGTGAGCTGTTGCTCTGACTGCATCTGCAGATTGAGCAGCTCTGTGCCAATCCGAACCAGCTCCTGCAAATCCCCCACCACTGCCCTCATTTCCGGCAACTGACGCAGACGGCGCAAATCATCACGCAAGCTGATGCTACGCAGCCGTGACTGAGCCAATTCCCGCTCCAGCACCTGCAAAGTCACACGCGGATCACCATACTCCTCCAGTCGCTTCTGCTCATCGAGGAACTGAGTACCAACGGCCTCCGTCAGACCTCCGATTTCAAGACGCTCTTCAACCGCACTGAGTGAGTGAGTCAGCTCACTGATCCAGCGTTCGTAGTCCGCCCGCTGTTCCTGCAGGACACGCAATCGTTCATATTGCTGAGCCACACTGTCCAGCCGCGAGCGCATATCCTGAATCTCTTGGGAAAACTGCCCGGCCAAATCTGGCTCTCGCTCCAGCAGGCGTGTCAGAGCTGTATTCAGATCGCGCAGCTCCTGAGTGGAGCGTGCATTAAACTCGGATTCCAGCCACTGTTGGGCAGATGCCAGCAAGGCAGATTCCAGCTCCGCGGCTTCAATTTCCAGACGCAACACCCGTATACGTGGTTGCAATAATGTCTGATCCAGACGGGCGGCCAGCAAGCGTGCCTCATGACGACGCTGGGCCGATTGAACCAGAGCTTCGATGGCCTCAGACAAACGGACATTTCCCGGATCTTCCGGTAGCTCTACTGCTTCTGGCCGTGGCTCCTGCAATAGCTGGTCCAGTGTCTCGGTCTGGGTACGTGCCTGATCCTCCAGGCGCTGCAAGCTGGTACGTTTCTGATCCAGCTCCAATACCAACTGTTGCTGACGCCCCCGCATCTCTGTAATCAGTGCTTCCAGTTGCGACAGACCTGGCTCCTCTTCAGCCCACTGCGCACGCAAGGCCAGCAATTCCGTCAAGCGTTGCTGCCAGACATTGAAGCGCTCCGCATAGCCTTCCAGTTCCCGCAGACGCTGTTGTGCCCCGGACAGGCGTTCAGCTGCCAGGCGCTCGTTTTCAAGTGCTTGCAACCAACGCTGATGTGCCGCATCGCCAGTCTCCGCTGAATTTTCTATTTCAGCTTCGGCTTCAGCCTTCAACGAGCCATCAAACCACTCTTCCAGCGGAACCGTATCCACCTGCTCTAACGCATTGCGAATTTGATCTGCAGTCCCTTCAAGCTGTTGCAGAAATGCCGAAACCTGAGCTGATACATCCGGACGCACGGCAGACGCAGGTGTATTTGCCATCACCCCGGGTGATCCCAATACACAGATCAAAACGAAGATCATCAACATCCAGCCTGAACGGGAACTCAGGGTCGCTTGCATAGTCAATCGCCTGTTACTAGAGTAGTTTGATTCAGTATACCATTGACAAGCTGTGTCGTTGGATAGTCAAAAACAGATGAATTTAACCAGATAAAAGAAGGTGTTATGCAATACAGACCTCTTGGAAACACCGACCTGACCGTATCCGCACTCACCCTGGGCACCATGACCTGGGGTGAGCAAAACAGCGAACGTGACGCCCATCAGCAAATAGAAATTGCTCTCGATGCCGGTATCAACTGCCTGGATGCAGCTGAAATGTATCCAGTACCACCAAAAGCCGAAACTCAGGGGCTGACGGAAACCTATCTGGGAAATTGGCTGGCCCGCAGCAGTCAACGCCAGCGTCTGATCATCGCTACCAAAGTCACCGGGCCCGGTGCAAGCTTTCATTATCTTCGTCAAGGAACCCGACTCAATCGCCAGCAGATTCTGGAAGCCTGTGAAGCAAGCCTCAAACGCTTGAAAACAGATTATATAGATCTGTACCAGATCCACTGGCCAGAGCGTCAAACCAATTTTTTTGGTCAGTTGGGTTACCGCCATCAAACCGATGACCAGAGCGTCTCCATAGAAGAAACCCTGCGCGCCTGCGAGGAACTGGTACGCAGTGGTAAAGTCCGCCACCTGGGTATCTCCAACGAAACGCCCTGGGGAGTACACGAATACCTGCGCCTGAGTGAGACAGAAGCCTTGCCCAGAATCGTTTCAGTTCAAAATCCCTATAATCTGCTCAACAGAATCTACGAGGTCGGTCTGGCTGAAATGTCGATCCGTGAGCAGGTAGGCTTATTAGCTTACTCACCACTGGCGTTTGGCGTATTGAGTGGCAAATATCTAGGTGGACAGCGCCCCGCCCAAGCGCGCCTGACACTTTATGAACGGTTCCAGCGCTATACGTCACCCCTGGCAGAACAGGTCACTACCGCCTATGTTGAGTTAGCCCAACGCCATCAGTTGAGCCCCGCACAAATGGCGCTAGCCTTTGTTACGCAACAACCCTTTGTCACCAGCAACATCATTGGTGCAACCAGTGTTACGCAGCTGCAGGAAAACCTGGCATCCAGCCAAGTGCAACTCAGCGATGAGCTGCTCTGTGAAATTGACCAGATCCATCAACAACACCCCAACCCCTGCCCGTGAAAAATCACGCACCAGTCCCTCTGTCCCGAGGGGCTGTTTCATTCTGTTCAAAAGCTATGCGAGAATAACGCAGACGGCACCAACAACAATCAACCCCAGGCCGATTAAATCCCGTCGGCTGAGTGATTCACGAAACCAGCGTGCCGAAATAATCAGGGTAAACAGTATCTCGATCTGCCCCAGTGTTTTAACCAGCGCTACCGTCTCCAGGCTCATTGCGGTGAACCAGCCCAATGAACCGAGAAAACTGCACAGACTGATCGCCATCGTTAACTGAGGGCGCCGCCAGAGCTGTGCCAGAGTAGCAGGCTCACGCAAAACAACCCACACCAGCAACAACAACGTTTGTAGCAGAATGACACTGAGCAATACCCAGGCAGCGCTGTGCAGAAATGGCAAGCCCAGCATCAGGCTGGCTTCTCGCACCCACAAGGTGGTTAACGCAAAACACAAGCCACTCCCGAGCCCCGTCACCAGCGTGGGCAAAGAAATTGACTTCAGGTGTGCCGGGTTTGCCATCAACCAGATCGCCAACCCGCCAATAAAGACGCCCAACCAGGCAAGTGGTGTCAGCAAGGCACTGAAAAACAACGCCCCCAGAATAGCCGCAATCACAGCTTCACTCTTGGCCAGCCCGACCCCCATGGCATAGTTACGCAGCCGAAACAGCATCACCATTAACACAGTGGCCGCAATTTGAGCCAACGATGCCAACAGAATCAGCAGCCCGTAGGTCGGCGTAAACACCGGCATATCTGCGCTGCCAAACTGATACAGGAAGATCAGATAGATCACAGCCAGTGGCCCCGCATAGAGAAAACGGGCCAGTGTTACACCGACACTGCTGACGTCCTGACTGAGCTTTTTCTGAAACGCATTACGCCAGGCCTGCATAAATGCAGCGAAAATTGTAAAAGGTATCCAGAGCATTCTGATGAAGCATCCCGTCCAGGGTTGCCAAAGCCCAAGTCGACAGGCAAGATAATCGAATATATCTACCAGCCGGTATCACTCAGGGAGACAACAAAAGATGCGATTCTACGCTTTATTACCCGCCATGCTAACCGGCGCACTCATATTTTCAGCCTCCGCGATTGCAGAAACCCCAAATATCAATCCCGGCTTGTGGAAGCACACAACCTCCATGAGCCTGCAAGGTCCAATGAATATGCCACCGCAGATCACCACTGATCAGGAATGTATTACTCAGGCCGACATAGACAAGGGTGCTGATTTTGTTGATATGCCCAGTGGCTGCAATCTGACTCAAATCGACATACGGCGTGACAGCATGGACTATGGCATGAGCTGTGACATGCAAGGTATGCGTGCTACCTTTCAGGGGCAGATGACATTTAACGGCAATCGGATGCAGGGATCCATGGCCAGTGAAGTCGACACGCCAGTAGGGAAAATGATCATGCAAATGGAAACTGAGGCTCAGCGTATAGGAGATTGCTGATCACAGGCTTTTATAGCAGGACAGCAGCTTTCAGGTGCTGCCCTTTCATGGATCATGAGTTGAAGACTAAAGTTCCTTTAGATCCTTCTGCATTACTCTGGTAATAGCCCAGAAACCGACCAACGGCCCCGGTAGTAACAGATAGATAACCCAGAGCTGCAAAGAAGGCCACAGCGCCATGACCATCGCAATAGACGGCAGTGTCAGTGCAAAACCGATAGAATTCATCATGGCAAGTGCTGATCCCAGATGTTCACGCGGGGCGTTGGCCGAAGCCAGAGCTGAAAACTGGGGGGAATCGGCAACGACTAATATGCCCCACAAAACCAGCAAAAAGAGTAATAAAACTGGAGATAGCTCACCGATCCATGGATAAAAAATACACAGCGCTCCAGAGCCACCCAGCGACACGCGGGCAACCGTTAAACTTCCGCATACCCGACTGAAATAACCACCCAACACACAACCCAGCATACCACTGGCGACAACCACAAAGGCCATCCAGCTCACCCAGCCCGGCGAAGCATCCAGTCTCAATACTTCACGGGTCACCAGAATAGGTACCAGTGTCCAGAAGGCATAGAGTTCCCAACAATGCCCAAAATACCCTAAGCTGACCTGTCGAAACCCTTTATCCCGCCAGGCTGCAAGCCCTCTGAATGGGAAGCCTCGCCCGGTACTGGCAGGCAGTTGCCGTCCTTCTCCCAACAGATAGATTATGGCAGCAGCCAACACTGCCAACAGAGAAGCCAGCATCAACGGGACATGCCAGTCCAGTCCGGGTGTCACTGCCCTCAACAGATGCGGTGTCGCAATACCCAGCGTTAACATGCCCACCAGCCAGCCCAGCGCAGTACCGGCATACTGGGGCGTCCAGCTGATCACCAGTTTCATGCCCAACGGATACACTCCGGCTAGACTCAGGCCGGTCAAAAATCGCAGTAGCAATGCCCCGGAAGTACTGTCAACAGCATAAATAAACAATACATTGGTGAGTGCGCCGAAACAGGCAGATACAGCAAACACGCGACTGGCACGAAAGTGATCTGCCAGTCCAGTGGTTGCCAGTAGCAGAGTACCACTGATAAACCCGAGTTGAACCGCCAGCGTCAAATGCCCCAGTCCGGCTTCTGTCAGACCGACCGACTGCATCAGATTCAGGGCAACTCCATTCACACTGAACCACAGGGATGTACCCAATAGTTGGGCAATGACGATCACAGCCAGAGGATGGCGGGCAAGTATCGTACTGCACAACTCTATGACTGACCTCAAACGCAACCGCCTGTCAGAAATTCAACCAGTTTGCCTTGCCTTTAACAAAAGAATCAATACTAAAAACTTATGGCAAGATAACTATAAAAAAACCGCCTGTACAGGCGGTAGGTTTTCTCTCTGGGCTCAGCATTTCTTACTTGTATGTCGGTGGTTATAGCCATGTGCTGCTATCCATTCAACGCATAGCGGGGCATCTCAAAGGCTGGGGGCATCGATTGGGGATACAAGGTGTTGTGCCCCTAAATTTGCCCCCATTATGCCCCTGCTTTAGCGGGTAATTGTGAGAAGGTGTAAGAACAAGAATAGGCCTGAAGGCCAGGTATTACAATGGGGTTAAGAATGCAAGGGAACTGCTAAGACTTGATAGTGGTCGGCGTGAGAGGATTCGAACCTCCGACCCCTTCGTCCCGAACGAAGTGCGCTACCAGGCTGCGCTACACGCCGTAATGCGGTGCGTAATTTAGACAAACCCCGCTGAAGTTTCAAGCCCCTGTGCCTTATCTTTTAATCCGTCACCGGACGCAAGCGCACTACCTGACCGGGGCTCTGATCTGTCAGCAGCCAGATCTCACCTTCTGGCGACTGGCGAATATCCCGGATGCGCTGTGCGAAGCCTTGCAGCATCCTCTCCTCTTCCTGCAACTGGTACTCGCCCTGCAGTTCAGTTATCGATACTCGCGAGATCAACCGGTCGCGCAAGGCTCCGTTCAGTATTTGCCCGCGCCAGCTTGGAAACTCATCACCGGTGTAAAACACCATGCCGCTGGGTGCAATCGAAGGTGTCCAGTCCAGTAACGGTGACTCCATCCCGGGTAGCTCGGTATGTTCAGTGATACGTGACCCACTATAATTAATACCGTGGGTCACCTCAGGCCAGCCATAGTTAAGTCCAGCCTGAATGCGGTTGACTTCATCCCCTCCTCGAGGGCCATGCTCATTAGACCAGACCTCTCCAGTCTGAGGATGCAGCGCCATGCCCTGCGGGTTACGATTTCCCAGGGTATAGATTTCATCCAGAACCGAGCTGTCTCCAGTAAAAGGGTTGTCTTCGGGGATACGGCCATCATCATGTAACCGGATGATACTGCCCGCATGATCCAAGCCATCCTGCGCTTTCTCCATTTCGCCCCGATCACCCACAGACAGATAGAGATAACCGTCTGAATCAAACACCATCCGACCACCAAAATGACGCCCACCCGATGCACGCGGCAAGGCCTCAAACAGCAGTTCGGTATCCACCAATGCATGATCTTCAAAGCGGGCTCGCATCACACGTGTTGTCAGCCCCTCATCGGTCTGATCAGAATAGGACAAATACACCCAGCGATTCTGTTCAAACTCCGGGTGCAATACAATATCCAGCAAACCACCCTGACCAACGGCTGCGACTTGAGGTACTCCGGCAATTGGATCAGGGTGCAAGCGCCCCTCTTGAATCAGACGTAAGCGCCCATCCCGCTCGGTAACCAACTGCTCCCCCGTCGGCAGAAAGGCAATCGACCATGGATGGCTCAAACCGTCAGCAACAATTTCGATACCTACCCGGTAGTGCTCTGTCTGAAATTGCAAACCGGCCCAGGATGACTGAGCACAACAGGTCAGCACACCAACCAGTAGCAGTCTTACCATGGGAATACGCATAAGCACCTCTTTTGTATTGATAACTTTTTTAACCAGATGAGCGCCTTTCAAAAACCTCAAGGGTCTTCTACTATTAGCGGTCAATCTGAAAAACCCAGTAATCGAGTGTTTAAGGATAACCCATGAAATTAAAACAACAACTAACAGCTCTGGCAGCGGCTGCCTGCCTTTCCATGAGTGCCACCTCATTCGCACAGGAAACACGTGAATTCTCGGTATCCACCGTACTTGGTGATGCCTTCCCCTGGGGACAAGCGGCTACGAAGTGGGCTGAACTGGTCGAAGAGCGCTCTGAAGGTCGCATGAAGCTGACGGTCTACCCGAACGCACAGCTGGTATCCGGAGATCAGACGCGCGAATTTTCAGCCATGCGCAGCGGTCTGATTGATATGGCCGTTGCCTCTACAATCAACTGGTCACCACAAGTTCCTGAGCTGAACTTGTTCTCCCTGCCCTTTCTGATGCCGGATGAAGCGGCGATTGACGCCATCACTCAGGGTGAAGCCGGTGAAGATATTTTTGCAGCCATTGAGCGTCGTGGTGTGATTCCGTTAGCCTGGGGAGAAAACGGCTTTCGTGAACTCTCCAATTCACGTGGCCCAATCGCAGAACCCGCCGATATGCGTGGTTTGAAGGTGCGTGTTGTCGGCTCACCTCTATTCCTGGATACCTTCAACACACTGGGCGCTAACCCAACTCAGATGAGCTGGGCTGATGCTCAACCAGCCCTCACCACCGGCGCCGTTGATGGCCAGGAAAATCCGCTGTCAGTCTTTGATGTAGCGCGCATTGATCAGGTAGGTCAAAAATACCTGACACTCTGGCGCTATATGGCAGATCCGCTAGTATTCGGTGTCAATCAGCGCGTCTGGAACTCCTTGTCTGAAGAGGACCGTGAGATTCTGCGTGAAACCGCGATTGAAGCAGGTGCCTGGGAAATCGCCAAGTCACGTGCGGAGCTGGCTGAAACCCTGGAGCGCATCAAAGAGCGCGGTGTCACTGTCAATGAGCTGACGCCCGAACAACACCAGGCTTTTGTTGATGCCACACAGGCCGTGTATGAAAAATGGGTGCCGCGTATCGGCGCAGAGCTGGTTGAAAAAGCCCAGGCTGCAATTGATGCACGCTGATTGAATGTAAGGATGCGCCATCGTATCCGGACGGCAGTGCCGGATACGATGTTTCAGTCACCACTGTCAGATTATATCCCGATATGTCAAATCCAAAATCCCGTCCTGAGGCCTGGCTCGCGGCGCTGGCTTTATCAGCAATCTGTCTGATCAGCCTGGGCAATGTCCTGGTGCGCTACACCACCAACGCATCTTTTGCCTTTACCGAAGAGTTCTCGGTATTTTTGCTGGTGGTACTCACCTTTGCCGGTGCAGCCGTTGCAGCACGCCGACATGAGCATATTCGTATCATTATGCTGGAAGAACACTTGCCCCATGCGCTAAAGCGCCCTTTGTATCTTCTGCAGTGGTTACTCAGCATGCTGCTGTTAGGGCTGATTGTCTGGTACGGCGGTTTGCTGACCTATGAAGAATATCAATGGGAGTCTTTATCTCCCGGTCTTGGGTACCCTACCTGGATCTACCTGATCTGGTTACCCCTGTTAAGCCTGGCGATCATGTTCCGCCTGACACAGAGCCTGGTTGAACGCTGGAAGCAGAGTAAAGCACTTGAGCGAGGTGACCCATGAGTCCGGATCTATGGATGCTGCTTATTTTTGGACTTGCAATGCTATTAGGGGTGCCGGTTGCCTTCGCGTTGGGCCTTGGTGGTGCCGCCGGTATTCTGGCAGGACTGTCGCCAGATATGCTGGCCACGCTGGGAACCAACACCTACAACAGTATTGCCAAGTATCCATTGATTGCGATCCCACTGTTTATTCTGACCGGTTTGATCTTTGAACGTGCGGGCGTTGCCGCCAGTCTGGTACGCTTTGCCCAGTCACTCATCGGACCGCGTCACGGCGGACTGGCACTGGTCGCGGTGCTGGTGTGCCTGATCATGGGGGGGATGAGTGGATCCGGCCCTGCCGATGCCGCTGCAGTTGCCATGGTAATGTTACCCAGTATGACCAAGGCAGGCTATCCCAAGCCTTTTTCAGCCTCACTGATTGCCGCATCCGCCTCCACAGCGATTCTGATTCCACCATCCATTGCCTTGATACTCTATTCCGTGGTGATGCCCGGTGTTGATCTGCGTGCGCTGTTCGCAGCGGGCCTGTTTCCCGGCATTCTGGCAGGCCTGTCATTACTGCTGCCCGCCTGGTGGTTGTCCCGTCGCTATGGCTGGGAAGGTCCGGACAGTGGAGAACGTCCACCCATTCGTGAAAGCTTTATCAAAGCCCTGCCTGCCTTGTTTGCCCCAGTCCTGATTCTGGGTGGCTTGCGTTCAGGCCTTTTTACCCCGACTGAAGCGGCTGTTGTGGCCGTCACCTATGGCTTGCTGATCGGGATCTTTGTCTATAAACAACTGTCCCCCAAAGGTCTGCTAGACCTGATGGTGGAGGCTGGCAAAATTTCCGGTGTGGTGATGATCATCATCTCCCTGGCAGGCATTTTCGCCTGGGCAGGCACAACACTGGGCACTTTCAGTTCACTGGCAAATGCCATGCTGTCCATTTCAGATAACCCCTGGACGCTGTTGTTGCTGATCATGCTGCTGGTATTGATTGCCGGCATGCTGCTGGATGCGGTTTCCATCTATCTGATCATCACGCCCATTCTGATTCCTCTGGTCCACCATTTTGGCTGGAACCCGGTCTGGTTCGGCATTTTGCTGGCAATGAACATTGCCATCGGTCAGTTTACACCACCCGTCGCTGTCAACCTGATGGTCACAACCAAGGTCGCCAATATCCGGCTGGAAAAAACTTTTCTCTGGTCGCTGCTGTTCATGGTAACCATGTTCTCATCCCTGCTGCTGGTGATGCTGGTACCCGGTATAGCACTCTGGTTGCCGGACAGGCTCGGCTTTGTCGTTGGCCCCTGGTAACGAACTCAAGGACGCTTAGATGCAAAACGAACACACACGCGAGCTGGCCGAACAGGCAACCGTGCAGGTAAACCCTTCTGTCGAGTTAAAACTCGGCATTCTGCTGGTCGCGGCGGCGGCTATCGTCTGGAGCTTTGGTGGCGCCCTGGGACGGATCGTCACAGCAGAAGACAGCTGGACGATTATTTTCTGGCGCTCTATCTGGGCCAGTGTGTTTCTGTTGGGCTTTATGCTCTATCGCAACCGACTGAGCGGTACCTATCGGATGTTTCGCTACATGGGGCTGCCTGGTCTGGGCGTTGCACTATGCTTCGCCACAGCCTCAACTTCCTTTATTGTCGCGCTCAAGTATACGACTGTCGCCAATATTCTGTTGATTCAGGCAGGTGTTCCCTTAATTGCGGCTTTAATGGCGTGGATTATTTTCCGTGAAAAAGTCAGTCTGCCAACCTGGATTGCCATCGCAGTAGTCATTCTCGGTGTTGGTGTGATGGTATCGGAATCCTTTACCGGGCAGGTCTCTCCCATCGGTGACTCTCTGGCCTTACTGATTGCCTTCTGTTTTGCCACGGCCACCGTCATTACCCGACGTTATGCCCATGTACGCATGGCTCCGGCAGTCTGTACCGGCACACTGATAGCCGCCGTTGTGTCAGGAACCCTGGCGTCTACACTGGTCACCAGCACCTATGATAGTGGTATTCTGTTTGCGTTCGGCGCCTTGAACCTTGGTCTCGGGCTGGCCCTGTTTGTCACGGGTGCCCGACTTCTCCCCTCACCTGTTGCGGCATTGATTGGAACTGCAGAGCCCATGTTAGGCCCCGTTTGGGTCTGGCTGTTTCTGAACGAAATCCCCAGCCATATGACGCTTATCGGGGGGGCGATTATTCTGGCTGCTCTGCTGGCTCACCTGACCTGGCAAATGCTGCATCATCGGCGTGTGATGGTGGGCCCGACTCCCAATTAACCCAAATACTCATGCGTTCTTTAGCGCGTACAAATCAACTATACTGTGTTTGAAACCATATCATATGCGACCAGGGGTTGATGTTTTGCTGAAAGCCGCTGCCTTAGGCAAACACCTGACAGCCCTTCTTTTGGGCTTGTCCGGCTTGTTTTTGTCATTCAGTGCCCTCGCATTGGAACCGGTACGGTTGCAGTTAAAGTGGACACATGCCTTTCAGTTTGCCGGTTATTATGCAGCACTGGAACAAGGCTACTACCGTGAAGCGGGTCTGGATGTAACCCTCATCGAAGGGCAGCCCGGCATTTCAGTCATCGATGAAGTGCTGTCTGGAAATGCCGATTTTGGTATTGGTACCAGCAGCCTGTTATTGACACAACCCACCGCCGAAATCGCCCTGCTGGCCAATATTTTCCAGCACTCACCCCAGGTACTGGTTGCAGTCAATCACAGTCCTTTTCAAGGCGTACACGATCTGGCAGGTAAAACCCTGATGCTGGAAGATGGTGCTGATGAGTTGATCGCCTATCTGATCAGTGAAGGGGTAACACCGAATACCTTTCAGCAAGTACCGCATGATTTCAGTATCGATAGTCTGATAGAGGGCCGTGTGGATGCCATGTCAGCTTACCTGACCCACGAACTCTACTATCTTGATAAAGCAGGTCTGAGTATTCAGATTTACACACCGCGCTCGGTTGGCATCGATTTTTATGGTGATAATCTGTTTACCCGACGTGAACTGGCTTCACAGCACCCGGAACGGGTTGAAGCGTTCACACAGGCCAGCCTGCGTGGATGGGACTATGCACTGAACCACATAGATGAAACCATTGAGCTGATACGTCAACACTACACCACAGCACATTCGGCTGATTTCTTGCGCTTCGAAGCAGAAGGTATGGTCCAGCTGATTCGCCCGGATCTGGTCGAGCTGGGCTACATCAACCCTGGGCGCTGGCAGCATATTGCCGAGATCTATCAGGACCTGGGATTACTGGACGCCATACCTGACTGGAACCAGTTTTTCTTTCAGCCCGAAAAAGAAAAGCTCAAAGACTGGCTGACACTGTTGATTATCTCATCTATTCTGGTGGCGCTGCTTTCTGTGATTGCACTGTATATCTATCGTGTTAACAGGCGATTGCGCCAGCTGTTAACAGAGCAGCGCCGTGATCATCATCTCAAGCAGGATCATAATCACATCCTGGCAATGATTGCCGCAGATCAGCCACTGGATGCAACTCTCGAAGCCATAGCTCTCAGTATTGAGACCTATCGCCCGGGTTACCTCTGCAGCATTCTGTTATGTGATACTGAACAAAACTGTCTGGTGCAAGGTGCTGCTCCCAGTCTTCCGGAAAGCTATAACTCACGCATCCGCCAAGTGCCAATTAAAGTAGGTGCCGGTTCCTGTGGCACTGCGGCGGCCACACGCCAACGGGTCATCGTTTCAGACATACAATCACATCCCTACTGGAAAACAGTTCGTGAACTGGCTGCCTCTGCTGGTCTGGCTGCCTGCTGGTCACAGCCCGTACTGGATAAGTCCGGACAGGTATTGGCAACCTTTGCCCTGTATCATCGCCAGCCGTGCGAACCCTCTGAAGAGGATATCCGTCTGATCGAAGAGGTTGCCCAATTGGCGGCAATCGCCATCGAGCGTAACGAAGTGATGCAATTGCTTCGAACAAGCGAGCAACATCACCGTTACCTGGCACAACACGACCCCCTGACCGGACTCGCTAACCGCCACCTATTCAGTGACCGTGTTGAACAGGCTATTCGCCTGGCAGAGCGGGATCAGTCACATCTGGCACTTTTGCTCATCGATCTGAACGACTTTAAACTGATTAATGATGCCCACGGGCACGCAATTGGGGATGCACTGCTCCAGGCCATCGCGACAAGGCTCCGGGAAAATGTTCGCAACTCTGACACTGTCTGCCGTTTCGGGGGGGATGAGTTCATTATTCTTTTACAAGGCATTCAGCAAACTGCAGAAGCCTTCTCCATTCGTGAAAAACTGTTGCAGGCAATGGATGAGCCCTTTCAGGTTGAAACACTGCAGATTCAGTCTGGCTGCAGTATTGGTGTTGCTTGTTATCCTGAGGATGGACTGGATGAATCCAGCCTGACCCAGATGGCAGATCAGCGTATGTACGATGAAAAACGCCGGTCAAAATAACCGGCGCCTGAAGGTCGATTTAGTCATCACACCTTAAACTTGCCAAGCTGCTGCTCCAGAGCATCGGTGATCTGACTCATCGTATCACTGACTTCACGCACATCCCCTGCCAAACTGGCCAAACGTGCACTGGCATCCTCAACGACCGTGATATTTCGGTTGATCTCTTCACTAACCTTGTCCTGCTCTTCAGCAGCGGTCGCTACCTGGGTCACGTTGTTGGTAATCGCTGCTATGCTTTTAGCCGCAGACTCCATCTGCTCGTACGCCTGACGGGCATCTTCAACCGTTTTGGTGACCCGTTGGGTGCTGGCTTCCATATCACGCACAGATGCAGTCACATCCTTCTGCAGCGTCTCAATCAAGGCATGTATTTGCCCGGTCGAATCCTGGGTACGCTTCGCCAGTCCACGTACTTCATCTGCGACCACCGCAAAACCGCGCCCCTGGTCTCCGGCACGAGCTGCCTCTATGGCCGCATTCAATGCCAACAGGTTGGTCTGCTCAGCAATGCCCTGAATCACCTCAATAATGCCATAGATGTTCTGACTACTTTCGGCCACACTGGCAACACGCGTACTGGCCTGATTGATCTCATCTGCCACACTGCGTACTTCGTCTACCGTGTGCCTGAAAGCTTCACGTGCATCGCTGAGCGCATCATTGGAGTCTTCGGCCTGCTGTGCAGTGCGTGCAGCCAGATCAGCAACTTCGTTTGCAGTCGCCGACATCTCGGTCATGGCAGAGGCGACACTTTGCATTTCTTCCTGTTGCGAACGCGTGGCAGCCGCAGTTTGCTGCGAGGCCTGTACCAGTGACTGGCTCTGTTGCCGTAATGCCTGCGCGGATGCATTCAGGTCCATGATCATCTGACGTAACTTGGCTGTAAATGCATTAAAGCCATTCGCAATACCGATCAATTCGGCATGACTGGTCACCTGCAGCTGACGAGTCAAATCGCCTTCTGCTCCAGACAGGTCTTCAACCAGGGCACGCATAGTCACCATCGGCTGAGTGGTGAAACGCAACCACAGCGCCAATGCCAACACGGCCAGCAACAACAAGCCCCCACCCAGAGTAACCATGGTCATGGCCGTGCGCTGAAAGCCCGACAACAAATTGGATTCCAGTTCACGAGTCGCAGCAAACGCCACCTCGGTCGGCAGACTGATAACAACCTGCCATTGTTGATCAAACGCTTCGAAAGGTACTGCTGTACGCACCAGTGTAGTCACATCATTCTGAAGCAGGTCTCCCTGCATGGATGTCAGGGTTGACTGCAACTCAGGGCTGACCTGATTCAGACGCTGACCCAATGCATCCGGAAACGCACTGCTCGCAATCACAAACCCCGCCTGACTGATCAAATGAATCTCGGCCTGGCCATTAAACAGACTCTGTTGATAGGCCTCCACACGCTGCTGTATCACCGGCAGGTTGATATCGACACCGACAACACCCCGGAACTCCTGGTCGACTACCACCGGATAGACCAGGGATGTCAGCAACTCCTCATAACCTTCCGATATTTCATACAGATAAGGCTCCATCAGGCAGGGCTTCAGCGTATCACGGGGACACAGATACCATTCTGATTCACGGATACCGTTGGCATTCAACGTTTCATCATATTTAAAGCTGCTATCCGCTGTTGGAAAAAACGTCAGCTCACCAGAATCTCTGACCCAATAGAGTTCCAAAACACCTTCATCAGAAGAATGCTCAAGATGCGGGCCAATGTTAAACGCATCCTGCCAGTCATATCCATCCGGTTCAAAATGTGCATAGGCGGCGCTGATGGCCGGGTTCGCGGCCAACGTATCCCTCACCATCTGCATCACCGTAGAACGCTGGAAAGGTGGTGCATTGGAGCCACTGCCACTGGCCGTAGCACTGACCTTGTAACCCAGCGTTTTCGGAATATCGAAGCTGCGGTTAATAAACACCGAGACTTCCGTTGAGACAGAGGCTGCAGAATCATGCAGGTTGGCGACCATCTGAGCCTCAAATGAAGTCGCTGCCAACTCCACTGCTTCCTGCCCACTTTTCTGCATGGTCATCCAGCCCACTAAAATCACAGCCGTCAGTGTCAGGGTCAGCCCCAGCACTGCGCCAAGAATCAACTTGAATCTCAGTGACAAACGCTTCATGCTCATAGCCTTATTTATATGAGTTAGTGTGAATTAAACATAACACATTTTCAGGACAACGGAATGACAAAAATGCTTGTAGAACATCAAGAACCAGAGGATGCGGAAACACGTCGAGCGATCAAACCCGTCATCTGTTATCCGACTGACACCCTGCCTCCGGCAGATCTGGCAGGCTATCAGGTGGCCAGAAAACACCTGACCTGTACCAGCACCCTGCGTATCCCGCCCAGAGAAGCACGCAGCTTTACAGTACCCGCAGGCACCTTCTTCCGTATTGTCAGTGTCGAGGGGCCACAAGTCGGCGACCTGAACCTGTTTAACCAGCACAATCTGCAAGAACGTTTCTATGCTGGCAAAACCAGAGCCTTACACGGCACGCACCTGTCGACCGGTGATCGCCTGTGGAGTACCTTTCCCTATTTGCGTCCACTCGCGACGATCACTTGTGATACGCTGGACTGGTATGGCTTTGACGCAGATGGCGGCAGTGTTCACGATGTGATCGGCACACGCTGCGACCCCTATACGCACCGACTGCTCAGTGGACAGGACTATGATCATTGCTGTCATTCAAACCTGTATCAAGCAGTACGACAAACCAGTCATCTGCCTGATCCGCAAGCAGAACAGCTGGTGCATGATGTGTTGAATGTGTTCATGTGTACCGGCTTTACCCGGGATACGCATCAATATTTCATGAAGGCCAGCCCGGTACGTCCTGGTGATTATCTGGAGTTTTTTGCTGAAGTTGATCTGTTAGGCGTGCTGTCGGCCTGCCCTGGCGGTGATTGCAGCAGTGAGCACTCCAGTGACCTCGCAACCTGCTATCCGCTCGAAGTACAGCTGCTGCAGCCTGAGCCGGGTATTTTGAAAGACTGGCGCTCTCCTGAAGTCTCCGGTTACCACCACCCGGATTAACGCAAGCGCTGATGGCGGCTGATCAGCTTATCCAGCTGTGCCGCAAAAGCCTGACGGTCACGCGCATGCAAAGGTGCCGGACCGCCGGTATGCTCACCACTGCTGCGCAGCGTTTCGAGAAAATCACGCATATTCAATCGCGAGCCAATTGAATCACGTGTAAACAACTCACCTCGAGGGCTCAGGGCATGCGCCCCTTTTGCAATCACTTCAGCAGCCAGGGGAATATCACTGGTAATCACCAGATCTCCGGCACTCGCCTGTCGTACGATCTCATTATCTGCCACATCAAAACCTGATCCAACGCGCAAACTGCTGATCCACTCCGAAGGCGGGACGCGGATAAATTGGTTGGCAACCAGAATCAATGGCAACTCAGCCCGCACCGCAGCCTTGAAGAGTATGTCCTTAATCACCACCGGACAGGCATCGGCATCCACCCAGATTTTCATAAATGTTCCTTACCCGTCACTCTGCCAAACTGTGCATGGGTCAACGCTTGCAGCCTGTCCGGAGCCAAACTGATCTCCAACCCACGCCGCCCTGCACTGACATACACCAGCTCAAAAGACTGCGCCGAAGCATCAATCACTGTCGGCAAACGTTTCTTTTGCCCAAGTGGGCTGATTCCGCCCAGAATGTAGCCAGTAGATTTTTCAACCTCAGCCTGATCTGCCATTTCAGCCTTCTTGGCACCCAACGCTTTGGCGGCCTGTTTCAGGTTCAAACGCTCCGACACAGGCAGCACGGCGACTGCCAACTGTCGACCATCAAGCGACACCACCAGTGTTTTGAAGACCTGCTCGGCTGGCAACCCCATTTTTTCGGCGGCCTCCAAACCATAGGAGGACGCCTGCGGATCATGCTGGTAACTATGAACCTGGTGCGGCACACCTGTTTTACGGAGTAGATTGATCGCGGGAGTCATGGCTCGTAAGACGCTCCATCGAATAGCCTGAAATGAAGTCAGCATGGTAAACCCTAACCTGCAGCATTTCACCCTCCCCTGTGGCCCTTCGAAAAATTTTCTGAAAAAACGCTTAGAAAACAGTTGCAGCGAGAACCAAAGCCTATATAATACGCGCCACAATATAGGACTATAGCTCAGTTGGTTAGAGCACCACCTTGACATGGTGGGGGTCGCTGGTTCGAGTCCAGTTAGTCCTACCAAATTCTGAAAAAGCCGCTCAGGGTAACCTGAAGCGGCTTTTTTGTGGATGCTGTCAATCTAATCTCTTGGCTCATACACCACAAACCGCTTAAGCGTCGTTTCGACCACTTCCCAGGTTCCCTGGAAGCCTCGTGGAATCACAAACTCATCACCGGCTTTTAGGGTAGTTGCATGACCTGCACTATCCGTCACAATGCTGATGCCTTCACGTATACAGCAATATTCTTCTTCCGTGTAATGAACCCGCCATTTACCCGGCTCACTTTTCCATAAACCGGAAAAGAACACTTCATGCGCATCACTGTAGTGCATCCACAGTGTTTGCAGAGGATTACCGCTGATCAGTTTTTCTTCAGCCAGATAATAGGTTTCAGGCTGCACATCAGGCTGGTTTAACAGTTTCAGGGTCGCTACGGTCATCATCAGACTCCAGTACACAAGGTCATGCGTTATTGTCGATCAATTCAACGCGGCTCTCAACTGATACACCCCATGCCCAAGCCACTCATGTAGTCCCTGAGCACTCTGACGGTAATAATAGGCTGTGGGAATCCAGCGTACCCAGCCTTCCGGCGGGGGTGTCGAAAACTGTATCGGTGCGGCAATCACCTCTAATCCCTGTTGCTCAAACACGGGGACGGCACGTCGCAAGTGCCAGGCCTGACTGATCAGCAGTACACGCTGAACGCCATCGGCCTGAAGCATACGCGCGCTGTAAAAAGCATTTTCATAGGTGGTGCGACTGCGATCCTCGACCCAGGTTGCCTGCAGTGCAAAGCTGGCCTGAAGTACCTGCTGCATTAATTCGGCTTCGCTCTGGGCTTCGTTATGTACCCGTCCGCCACTCACCAACACAGGCAAGCCCGTCTGTCGATGCAGAAAGGCTGCATAATTCAATCGACTCAGTGTCTGTTCACTGGGTGCATCCAGCCAGCCAAACTCTGCACCATCAAATGCTCGCCCACCACCCAATACCACAATCGCATCGGCATCCAGCGAATCCAGACTCACCGCGGGATAGATCTCCAGCGAGCGCTGCAGCTGATGACTGACCAAAGGCAGCCCCAGTATCCAGAGTGATACAGCAGCAAGCAGCACCATGCAGGTTCCGCTGCCGCGTCGTCCAAACATCCAGAGCAGAACACCCACTAACAGCATCAATACCTGAATACCCGGTGGCAACGCAAAGTACTTCAGCAAGCTCACGCAGATCTCCTGTGATAAAGAAGCAGAGTTTTCCGGATCTGCCTATAAGTTTTTCTTATGGATTTAAGGGTACAGTCTTGATACTACCTGTTGGTTCAGCTTTGATTCAACGCGTAGAATCGCTTTTTTGTATATTGGATATCTGCTCATGTCTGTTAGTCAGCGACCAACCACCTCATGGTTGATGATTTTTTTACCCTTCGCATTGGGCTATTACCTGTCCTATCTGCTGCGAACTGTAAATGCGGTCATTTCGCCTGACCTGACAGCAGACCTGGGTCTTTCTGCCTCAGACCTGGGGCTGCTCACCAGCGTATATTTTCTCACCTTCGGTATTGCACAGATTCCGTTGGGCATTGCACTGGATCGCTATGGCCCTAAACGGGTACTGGGTACATTGTTGCTGCTGGCTGCAGCCGGTTCTGCCGCGTTTGCACTCGGAGAGACCCGTAGTCAGCTTACCCTGGCACGCGGGCTGATCGGTTTCGGCGTATCCGCCTGCTTGATGGCTGGTTTAAAAGGGTTCGCGCTCTGGTATCCCCCTGAGCGGCAAAGCTCGATGACCGGCTTCATTATGGCTGCGGGTGCGCTTGGTGCCCTCACAGCCAGCACCCCCATGGAAGCCCTGTTGCCTGTATTGGGATGGCGTGGTGTATTCTGGCTGATTGCGGGATTGTCTCTGGCATTATCACTGGCGGTATTCAATACCCTGCCGGGTGATGCCGCACACACATCGAATGAATCGTTGGGACAAACACTGAAATCCGTTGCACAGATTTTCCTGTCCCCTGCTTTTTTACGCTTTGCCGGTTCTGCAACCTTTTTCACGGGGGGCTTCATGGCGATGCAGAGCCTTTGGGCAATTCCCTGGCTCATGCAGGTAAATGGTTTCTCCATCAGCCATGCAGCTCAATACCTGATGATACTCAACCTGGGCATGCTGACCGGACAGCTCTCTATTGGCCTGTTCGGCACACGGCTCAGCCAGCGGGGTATCACCCCCTTGAACTTCCTGCAATTTGGCTATGGCACCATGCTGGTGGTGCAATTGCTGATCCTGACACAAACAGGACCCGCCCTGCCTCTCTGGTTTATGCTGGGCATCCTGTCTGCAGCCAATGCGCAAACCTATATAGCAACGGCAACCCAGTTTCCGAAGTCAGCTTTTGGTCGTGTCAGTACAGCCATTAATCTGATGGCTTTTGCCGGTGCCTTTATCGTGCAATGGGGTATGGGAATTGCCCTGGATATACTTCAATTCCATGAGTACTCTATGGTTATAGCATTAAAAATAGCCTTTGCTGGGCTAATTGCTATACAAGTACTGTGCTATGTGCCTTTATTTATGAAAAATAAATCCAGACAATAAAGAATAATATTGAGTTTAAGATATAGACTCATTCATCTATAATGCTACAATTTTTACGGCATCCACTATTATTCAAATTAATAGTCGCATAAAGACAATTTCTAGTCGCATTGATACCATTTTATTTTAAGTGTCACGGTAGTCTGAAGGTGGACATTCACCTGAAGGACATTATCATGACTGATAGTTATATTTCTTTCACCCGCTCAAACATCAAGAAAACCTTAATTAGCTCTTTTGTTTTCGGAGCCTGTTTATTCTCCGGAGCACTCCATGCTCAGACAGTCAGCATGGATTTTTCCAATGAATATAATGCCAACTCAATACACGCACAGGGCGATAGCTACTTTATCGAACGTGTGCGTGAGCTGACTGATGGCAGTGTTAATATCACATTGCATACCGGCGGCGCACTGGGATTTAACTCTGGCGATCACTTCTATGCGGTGGCGGATGGGGCCGTTGAAATTGCGGACACCCTTTCCGGTACAATGAGTGGTATTGATCCCATCTTCCTACTCTCGTCCCTACCCTTTATCGTCGATGGTGTTGACGATGCACGCCGCCTGTATGAGATAGCCAAGCCTCATTACGAAGCAGTTTTTGAAGATAACGATCAGATTCTGCTGTATGCATCGCCCTGGCCAGCCAGTGGTGTCTGGTCAAAAACAGCCATCAATAGCCAGGCTGATCTACGCAACCTCAGAATACGGACGTTTGACCGTAATGGCACCGAAACTTTCCGCAATGTAGGCGCGGCACCTGTCAGCTTATCCTGGGGAGATGTCGTCCCACAGCTGGCTACCGGAGGTATCACGGCTGTACTCACCTCAGCGGAAGCCGGTGCAAACGGCAGCTTCTGGGAGCATCAGGATCACTTCGCAGCGATTCAATATGCGATCCCACTGAATATGGTGCATATGAACAAGCGTGCTTTTGATCGCCTGGATGCTGCACAGCAAAGCGCGGTGCTTGAAGCCGCTCGTCTGACTGACCTGCACAACTGGAAGGCGGTTGAGACCCGTACAGAAGAAAATTATCAAACACTGAATCAGCATAATGTCACGATCAACGACCCGGTATCATCTGAGCTGTTCGATGCCCTGTCACAAGCCGCATCCAGCGTTGTTGAAAACTGGCTGAATTCGACCGGTGACAGAGGTCAGGCAATTTTTGCTGAATTCAGAGGTGAATAATGATTCTGTTACGTTTAGCTGAACGACTGTCAATGCTGCTCAACCGACTGGGCGCCTTGATTGCCATTGTGCTGATCATCTATATGCTGGGACATATTCTGCTTGAGATCCTGATGAGATCACTGGGAAAGTCCACCTTCATTATGGATGAGTACATAGGTTACGCCGTTGCAGCCATGACGTTTCTGGGTCTGCCTTATGTCTTGGAGAAGGGAGGCCTTATCCGGGTCTCCCTGATCCTGGATCGCATCCCCAAGAAATATCTCTGGCCGCTGGAATTGTTCAGCAGTCTGATCACCGCAAGCTGCTTTATCTGGATATCGATCTTCTGGTTTCGCAATGTACAACGCAGCTACAGCCGTGGTGTCATCAGCGAAACCCTGGCTGAAACACCTATCTGGATACCGGAAGGGGCTGTTTTACTGGGTATGTGGTTGATTTCTTTGTCGCTAGTCGTTAGAGCACTGAAGATTCTGTGTCTCCGCTCCCATTATCTATCGGAATCCAATAAACCCTAACCGACAAGGTACATGTCATGGATATACTCTGGGTTGCAGTTGGCGTTGCTGTGCTGCTGCTGTTTTTTCTATCGATGGGCACCTGGATTTTTGCATCCATGCTGGCCGTCTCGATCGGCTCACTCTGGTTACTGGGAGACTTTAATCCGGACCGGATAGGACTGATTTTTTCCCGTATTCTCTATCGTGCCAGTAACAGCTGGGAACTTTCAGCCATCCCGCTGTTTATACTGATGGGGGAATTAATTTTCCGTTCCAATCTTTCTGAACGCCTGTTTAAAGGACTGGTCCCCATTACCAGCCGTTTCCCTGGCGGGATTTTGCATACTAACGTACTGGGATGCACCTTGTTTGCAGCCGTCAGTGGCTCCAGTGCAGCGACAACAGCAACGATTGGCAAAATCACCACACAAGAGCTCAAAGCTCGAGGGTATAACCGGAATCTGTCCATCGGCTCTCTGGCAGGCGCAGGCAGCCTTGGCTTGCTGATCCCGCCTTCAATCGTGATGATTGTATATGGTGTTCAGGCTGAAGTGTCGATCAGCCAGCTGTTCATGGCAGGCGTGATACCGGGTCTGCTGATTGCAGCGCTATACAGCGGGTTTATTATGTTTAAAGCCTGGATGAACCCTGCACTGGCACCCAAACAGGAGATCCCGGGACAGACAATACTCCAGTCGCTGCAACTGCTGTTTCCCATCTTACTGCTGATTTTTATTGTTATCGGCTCTATCTACAGCGGTATCGCCACACCATCAGAAGCAGCTGCCGTAGGTGTTGCAGCCACACTGGTTTTACTCATTCTGGAACGTCAGATCAGTATCCCCTTACTGATACAGGCATTTCGTGGCACCCTCATCACCACCATCATGGTCTGCAGCCTGCTGGTCACTGCCATGCTGCTGTCAACCGCGATGGGATACCTGCACCTGCCTCGTGAACTGGCAGGCTGGATTGCCGCGCAAAACCTGAGTCCAATGATGTTGCTAATGGCACTGGCATTGTTCTATATCGTTTTGGGGCTGTTTCTGGACGGCATATCCATCACAGTGATGAGCTTGCCCATCACCCTGCCGATAGTTCTGCTGGCTGGTTTTGATCCGATCTGGTTCGGTATTTTCCTGATCATCATGATAGAACTCGGTCAGATCACACCACCTGTTGGATTTAACCTGTTTGTATTGCAAAGCCTGACAGGCGAAAGTATCAGTCGTGTTGCCTGGGCATCTCTGCCCTTCTTCCTGCTGATGTGTTTTGCGGCCTTACTGGTCAGCATCTGGCCAGAGATCGTACTCTGGTTACCTCAGGTGATGACGCGCTAATCCTCCCTGCAAAAAAAAGAGGGAACCTTAACCAGGTTCCCTCTTCCGCACCACCTCTGGATTGCCCCCCTTAACTTAACGAGTAATCCATAGAATAATCTCTGGATACATCGTAAACACCGCCACCGAACCAAGCAGGATTAACCAGTAAGGCAGAGATGCTTTGGCTGCATCAGTAATATTCACTTCATTGTTTGAGATGGAAGACAAGACAAACAGATTCAAGCCAACGGGTGGAGTAATCATCCCTATTTCAATCAGCAGTGTCACAATGATACCGAACCAGATCGGATCGAAGCCCAGGCTGGTTACCATCGGGAATGTAATAGGTAACGTCATCAACAGCAGTGAGATACCATCAAAGAAGCAACCCAGAACAATGTACACGATGACAATCATTAACAGTACGCCGTAGGGCCCGAAGCCAAGACTGCCGATTGCATCCACCGCAGCTCTGGGAATACCCAGAATACTGACAGCCTGTGACAGAATCACCGTACCTACCAGAATCATGCCTATCGCCGCGAACATGAAGGATGCACGCTGAAAAGCGATCCACAGGCGTTTCATGGAAAGGTCGCCCCAGGTAAAGCCAATCAGAATACTGGCCATCACACCCAATGCAGCAGACTCAGTCGGTGTCGCGATACCCAGATAAATCGTACCCAGTACAAAGAATATCAGAATGGGTAACGGCCAAATCTGCAAAATACCACGCCCGACTTCTCCCCAATCCATAGGATCTTTATGCACCGGAGTGACAGGCTCACCCACCTTGGAACGAATCATAATCCAGACGGAAAAACTCAGCGCAATTAACAAGCCAGGCAACATTCCGGCAAGAAACAGCTGACCAATTGAAACGCTCTGAGTAGCACCATAAATAATCAGTGCCAGACTGGGTGGAATCAGCAATCCCAGCGTGCCTCCGGCAGCCAGAGAGCCAACCACAATACTGGGCTTGTAGCCCCGGCGCCGTAATTCAGGGTAGCCAACTGAGCCGATAGCCGCAGCTGTAGATGTACTGGAACCACTGACAGCACCAAAGATGGTGCAGACCGCAATATTGGTATGTAACAGCTGTCCTGGTACTCGCTTGAACAAAGGTGTTAATCCGTTATAAACACGCTTGGAAACACCACTGGCGAGCAGAATTTCCCCCAGGAAGATGAACAGTGGTACCGCGCTCAGGGTAAAATCCGTGAGCAGGTTCCATGTCGCCGTTATTGCCAAAGGTGTAGCGCCATTTGCCTGAAAGTGCAGCAAAATCATACCCGTGAGTCCCAAAGCTGCCCCCAGAACTGCACCGGTCGACAGCAGCACAAACAAACTGCCACTCAAAAGTAACCAGCTCATAAATAGGCATCCTCACTATCGGTCAATATGGCTACAGGCTGTCTGAAACCATGGCGCAGCTGTACTAAAAGACACAGCACCATTGAAAACGGCATGATTGCCATCCAGGGCCACAACAAAATGCCACTGATATCCGTGGTGGAATGAATCTCTCTGGAAAAATTCATAAAATCAAATGACTCATACAGGAAAATTCCACAGAAACTCACCAGCGCCAGAGTTGCCAGTAAATCGGCCAGGATGACCAGCTTTGCGGGCAGAACCTTCAGCAATATCTCGATGCGAATATGCCGCCCCTGATTGAGAATATGCGGCAAACAAAAGAAGGTCAGTGAAATAAACAAAAGTCCGGCCAGCTCATCGGAGAAGCGTACCGGGCGACCGCCGATATAACGCATCAGCGTGCTGACAAAAATCAGTAGCGTCATCAGGATTCCACTGACAACACCGACCCAGAATACTGACTGGGTCAGTCGATCAATACACTGTTTATAGAGTTGCATATACAGTCCTTACCTCTTCATGCGCGAGCACATGAAGAGGTGTTTAAGAGGCTATCAGTTCTGTAAGTGTGACGTCACTGTCTGATAATAATGCACACCATCCTCACCCGCGCTTTCAGCCATTCCCTGCCAGACTTTCCAGGCAGCAGTCACGAAGGTTTGCACATCGTCATCTGAGAAAGGCTCCAATACTGTGATTCCCAGTGTTTCACGTTCGGCTCTGGCCGCTTGCTCACGCTCAGGATCAACAGCCAAATCACGCGTGATTTCCCATACCTCCTGCGCAGCCGACTCAAGTGCCGCCCGCTGTGTATCGTTCAAACGTGCCAGACTGCGATCACTGATACCAAACTGCCAGGGTGATGCTGCCCAAGGATGCAGGTAGGCCTCATAGCGCGTTACTTCTTGAAGGGATACGGTTTTGGCCACAGTAGACAGGTAGTAAGCACAATCAACTACACCAGTTTGCAATGCCATATACATATCATTTTGAGGAATAACCTGGGCAGCAATACCCAGTTCTTCAAAGGTGTCCACCAGGTGGCGAGACCAGACTCGTACTTTTTTGCCTTTTAAACCGTCCAGTGAATTGATCGGCTCTTTACAGTGCAGACCCACATCAAATACAGGTGCCACTACACCACCAATTGTGGTGATACCCCATTTTTTATAACCTTCGTTATACAGCTCGGTAATGACAGGTAGAATTTCCAGGTGCTGTTCCGACTCGGTAATAGCCCCCTGAGCATACACAGTAGATAAAGCAGGTGCATCACGCGTGTAATACTCACCATACATCAGTGCCATATCCACCATTCCACGCTGTAACGTACGTAGAATATCGGCTTCGCGCAGACCTAAACCACCACCATGAAATACTTCAACTTTCAGCTCACCATTGGACTTTTCGGCAACCAGGCGGGCAAACTCATCAATATGCGCAGCTTCAGGACGACTTTGTGCCAAACCACTATGGAAGCGCAGGGTTGTTTCTGCAACAGCACTACCACAAAATGATAGAACACAGGCAGCTGACACTATTTTAAATAGCTTGTTCTTTAATACGACTGACATAGCTGTAACCCCAATTTAGTTAAATAACCAAATCATTAGAGGGTTTAATTAACGGGATTACAACTTTCAAAGCGACTATAAATTATACCTACACGACAGATATATTTTATACCGGCACGGAAATAAAGGTAATTATAATTAAACTAAGTTAATTTAACCAAGCCTTATAAATCTAAAAGTTTTATCAATTAAAATACATACCTGCTAAACCATATATATTATTCAGGATGAAACGGATCTATAGCTTTAAAACCTTCTGTTTCAGAATATTCCCGACGCAGTTCAAACTGCTCCAGTATTGCCTGAGGCTCCTGCTGATCCAGCTGAGTGAAATCAAGAGCTGAAAAAGCCTGACGTGAAGCGCGTACAGAAATCAGATAATCATCCTGCTCAAAACCTGTATCCGGGTTGATTCGTGGGGTATAACCGGATACAACGACCTGATCTATCGCAGGTAGACTGGCGAACAGAACACCCATCACGCGAACAAGACTGGCATGCAGATGACGGGCATATTCTCGCTGACGCTGAATGGCAGGCTTGTCCCGAACATGCAACATCTGTCCTTGAGCAGCAACCTGTGCCATTTTGGGTGAAATCAGATCGACTGTAGGCAGATCAAGATCCAGCCACACACAGCGACTGTCCAGATTCAACTGAAAATCGATCAGTGTCTGACGTGGCCAATCCAGCTGATCAAGCTCAGCCATCAACACTTCAGTCATCACACTTTCGTCATTCAGTAACAGCGTAGCGAACTGCTCAGCATAAACCTGCTGTTCAGTATCGTGAGCCAGCTTTCGTGCCTTCCAGACTGAAGCATATGCCTTGTAACGTTGACGCGCGCGATCAGACGCGGATTTTGCCTGATGTGTTTCTGCCTTCCAGCGCAGCTTCGATGTTTGCCACTCATGCACCGCCTGCTGGTGAGCACGCACCATTTGCTGCTGACGTCCAGGAACCAGTCTGTGCCAAAAACGAATTGCGGGAGGCTGCGGGTAAACAGGTTCAGCCGGGAGCTTCAGGGGGTCCGGGCGTTGTGGTTCTGGCTCGACAAAAGGCGCCGGAACATAGCTTGGCATCTGACTGTCCGGCTTCGGTGTTTCACTATGCAGTTGCAGGTACTCCGACAGCACACCATTGACCTCGGCAGCCTCCTGCTCCAGCCATAAACGCACCAGATCAGGCTGATCGGCACATAGTTTGGCAAGGTCAGCATCACTCAGCCTGTCACCTTCCGGCGTACTGATACACAACTGCCCGGCGTCACTGAAAGTTACAGACAACAGATGTGCAGGTACAGCACGTGCATTGTCCAGTTGTACGCTGGCCTCATAAGCCTGAGACTGCCATTTCTGTTGTTGCCGTAATTGAAAGGCACGATGCTGATGCGCTCGCGTATTATCAAACCGACAAACGTAATGCAGCCCGGTGGAGGGCATTGAAAGCGACACCTGTCCCTGCTGGTCATGTTCAAACAGCGCCTGAGCTCTGGCCATATCAGAAAGATTGATGCCTCTCTGCCCGGCTTTCAAGCGTACACCCGCTGCCACGCTAAAGTTGTGACGAAATCTAAATGTCAACGTTATATCCCTAATCTGACCTGCATTCAGGTCGCTAACTTTGCCAGCCAATGCGGTGATCGACAAGCCATCTGTTCACTTTTATGTTGCCACGGCTTGTTCTGGATCAATACTGAAACGCCGTATTCTGTCTAGTATTGAATGTCGATCGCCCTGTCAACCTGGAGTCACCTGATGTCTATCTTCGCGCAGTTTTCGAAGGTTCGATTCACACTACTGATCATGCTGTTCAGCCTGATATCAGCACACTCGCTTGCCACAGACACACCCGCGATTGTCAATGCAGACTGGCTACACGAAAACCTGGGACGAACTGACTTACGCATTATAGATGTCCGTGCCCCTGAGCAATTCAATCAGGGCCATATCGAAGGTGCTGTTAATATTTACTATATGCGGCTGTTTGATGAGAATTTCAACATTCCTCGCCTTGATCAGTTGCGCCAGCAATTCAGTGAAGCGGGTATAGACGCATCCACTGAAGTGATTGCACTTGATGATGGCAGCTTTATCTGGGCAGCTCGCCTCTACTGGCTACTGGAAACTCTCGGTCATCCGCGTGTCAGCATGCTCAATGTCGGCCACGGTGACTGGCCCGAAGGCCTGCTACCTGTCACTACCGAGGCCAAACAGCCTGAAATGGCCGAATTTATTCCTCAGGTAGACAACAGTCGCTTGCAAACAAAACTTGGCACACTCCTGGCCATCGACAAAAAGCCCATTCTGGATGGACGCAGCAGTCGTCATTATCTGGGACAGGAATCCACAGCAACCCGATTTGGCCATATTCCCAGCGCACAGAATTTTCCCTGCTCCCAAAATTTTGAAACACAGGGTGAGTTTACCCGGATGCGGGATTTAACTGCTCTGGCTCCTGTTTATGAAAGCTTGCCCAAAGATGAAGAGATCATTCTCTATTGCGATGGCGGTGCTGAAGCAGCGCTGAACTATGTGGTCATGCAGGCACTTGGATACCGTGTATCGGTATATGATGGTTCCTGGCTGGAATGGGGGAACGATGCTGCACTGCCGATTCACAACCCATCCGCTGAACAGGCAGGCGAATGAAAGAACCGCAGTTCAAGGGTTCTATCCGGTATCAACTCATTGTCATGATTATGCTATTGGTGACAGTGACCGGAGGCACAGGCTATACCTTGTTTCTGTACTGGTTCATGTCCAATCAGCAACAGACAGCTCACGAACAGGCAGAAACAGTCGCCAGGGTTCTCAGCCAGGACTTTGCCCGCTTGCAGCTATTAAATGATGTTACAGTCGCTGCCGATATTTCAGCCAAACTGACATCCTTTCCTGAACTGATTTCCATGGTGCTATACACACCGGCAGGACAACCCATCCATCAATACCAGCGTAGCCAGTCGCACCCCGGCACAACGGATCATCAAGTTCAGTTTCGACTGCCAGCAGCCTATCAGGGTACAGCCCTGGGAGAAGTAGACATCGTTTTTCAAGCTGCCAGTCTCAGTGAAATACTCCGACGGGACAGTCTCGCAGTGGCTCTGATCGGTCTGCTGATGCTGATTGCATCATATCTGCTCGCATTCAGCGTTGAAAAACGCTTCAGTGGACCCTTATTACGGCTGGTACAGTTTCTCGAACAGATCAGCAATCGCCACCAACTGAGTCAGCGTATCAGCACTAACCAGAACAATGAGTTTGGCAAGCTCTACTGGGAAGTCAACACCATGCTGGAACGACTCGATCTGTCGCTCAGTCAGCAAAAATCAGCTGAAGCCAAGCTGGAATACCTGTCTCTGCACGACCCATTGACGGGTCTGGGAAATCGCAAGCTCTTGCTGGATACTCTGGAACAGTCCAGGCTGTACAAATCGGCAGGAGCACTGCTGTGCTTTGATCTGAATAACTTCAAGCTGGTCAATGACTCTTTCGGCCACGAAACCGGCGATCACTTGCTGTTGCAGGTTGCACACCGGATGCGCAAGGATTTCAAAGACGCTCAGTTACTGGTCAGACTGGGTGGTGACGAGTTCGCACTCTGGTTCGACAACCTGAGCAGCGCGGCCCCCTTGGCGGCACTGGAAGCAGAAAATCTGGCTGAACGTATACTTGAACAGCTCAGCTTTCCTTTTTATTTGAATGACCGCAACATATCCTGCAGCGCCAGCGTGGGTATTGCCATCTCAACCCCGATGGAACCCGTTCTGCCAGTACAACTGATTCAGCAGGCAGATGCAGCTCTGCATCAGGCCAAACGCGATGATCATGCCCATATTGCCTTTTATGATGCCCGCGCAGAACAGATTGCCCGTGAATACATCGAACTCCATACAGCTTTACGACAAGCCCTGGATGAACAGGAGTTCCAGCTTCACTATCAACCGCAAACATTGGCTGACGGCCAGGTTGTCGGGGCAGAAGCACTGATTCGCTGGCAGCGTCCTGGTCATGGACTGATTTCACCCTTGAGCTTCATCCCGGCAGCGGAGCGGTCAGGATTGATTCTGCCCCTGGGTGAGTGGGTGTTGCAGGAGGCCTGCCGGACATTACAACGATGGCATAAATCACCGGCTACTGCCTCCCTCACACTGTCAATCAACGTCAGTACACGACAATTCCATCAGGATGATTTTATTCATCAGGTTGCTCAGGCATTACAGCTCAGCCAGGCAAACCCCAGACAGCTGAAGCTGGAGCTGACCGAATCATTACTCGCCGAAGATCTCGACAAGGTCGTCGACACCATGAAAGCACTCGCTAATCTAGGCGTACAGATTTCACTGGATGACTTTGGTACAGGCTACTCTTCACTGCAGTACTTACAACGCCTGCCCCTGCATCAGATCAAGGTGGACCAATCCTTTATTCGGGAGTTATTGAATAAAAACAGCAAGGATACCGCGATTGTTCGTACTCTATTGTCACTCGGAGAAGCCTTCGGCTTTGCGGTGCTGGCTGAGGGGGTCGAAACCCGTGAGCAACTCAACTACTTGTGCCAGTTGGGCTACACCGAATTCCAGGGCTACTATTTCAGCCCCCCCTTGCCATTGACCCAGTTTGAAACCTATTGCCAACGGCACATCGACTGATCAGCCAAATCTGTCCCAGGCAATGCCGGACCAGATCAGCACAGTGACCAGCAACGAGAACAAGACTGCCGCCGACCCCAGATCCTTGGCCAGTCCAGCCAGCGGGTTATATTCCGTACCAGCCCGATCCACCACTGCCTCAATTGCGGTATTTATCAACTCCAGTGTTAACACCCAAAGCAGCGAACTGATCAGTAACGCCAGTTGCAACCCTGTTTCGGCCAGCCAGACCGCAATAGGCAAGAGTACAATGCTAGCCCATACCTCATAGCGAAATGCCGGCTCAGTCAAGTAAGCGGAACGCAATCCTTTCCAGGAATAGCGGGTTGCATGGTAAAAGCGTGCCAAGCCACGGGCTTTACTGACCGGCATAGCCAATCCTCGGTTGTCATGATGATCACTCATAATACATTAGCGCTATGCTTCAAGCGCTCCAGTTCATCACGATAACCGGCTGCTTTTTCAAACTCCAGATTACGGGCGGCCTCATACATCTGATCTTCCAGACGCGACAGGGTACGGGCAAGCTCTTTCGGTGTCAGCGTGGCTTCATCAACACGATACTCGGCAGCAGGCTCTGCCACTTTACGTGCACCACGGGACGATTTGCGTGAACCGGGTGCCTGCGCACCTTCCATAATATCGGCAACCGACTTGAAGATACCTTTAGGCGTGATGCCCTGTGCCTCATTATGCGCCAGCTGTTTCAGGCGTCGACGCTCGGTTTCATCCATTGCCCGTTGCATTGAGCCGGTAATCCGGTCGGCATACAGGATCGCCCGGCCATTCACATTACGTGCGGCACGACCGACTGTCTGAATCATCGAGGTCTCTGAGCGCAGGAAGCCTTCTTTATCCGCATCCAGAATGGCAACAAGGGAAACTTCAGGCATATCAATACCTTCACGCAACAAATTAATCCCTACCAACACATCAAATTCACCGATTCGCAGATCACGGATAATCTCAACCCGCTCAACCGTATCGATATCGGAATGCAGATAACGGACACGTACGCCATGCTCAGCCAGATACTCGGTCAGGTCTTCTGCCATGCGCTTGGTCAACACAGTGACAACAACACGCTCACCACGCTTGGCAACCTGATGAATTTCACCTAACAGATCATCCACCTGTGTCGTAGCCGGTCGCACTTCAATTACCGGATCAACCAGACCTGTAGGACGCACTACCTGCTCCACTATCTGCTGAGCATTCGCAGCTTCGTATTTGCTGGGCGTAGCTGAAACAAAGATCATCTGGGGCGCCATCTGTTCCCACTCTTCAAACTTGAGTGGCCGGTTATCCAGTGCCGAGGGCAAGCGAAAACCATATTCGACAAGTGTTTCCTTGCGCGAACGATCGCCCCGGTACATGGCACCGATCTGCGGTACGGTGACGTGTGACTCATCAATCACCAACAAGGCATTATCCGGCAGGTAATCAAACAGTGTTGGCGGGGCCATCCCCATGTCACGCCCGGACAGGTAGCGCGAATAGTTTTCGATACCGGAGCAATAGCCCAACTCCAGAATCATCTCGATATCATAGAGAGTACGTTGCTCCAGTCGCTGAGCTTCCACCAGCTTGTTGTTCTCTTTCAATTGCGCCAGCCGTTCAACCAGCTCTGCCTTGATCTTCTGGGTTGCGTCTACCAGGGTATCGCGAGGTGTTACGTAATGCGTTTTGGGATAAATAGTTGCGCGTGGTACACGGCGCAGCACTTCGCCAGTAAGGGGGTCGAAATAGCTGATCTGATCGACCTCTTCATCAAACAACTCGATCCGTATCGCCTCTTTTTCCGATTCAGCCGGAAATACATCGATCACATCGCCACGTACCCGGTAGTTACCCCGATGCAGCTCCACATCATTGCGGGTGTATTGCAGCTCGGCCAGACGACGCAGCAGCGTCCGCTGATCAATCTGGTCTCCCCGGTCCAGATGCAGCATCATCGACAGATAGGACTCCGGGTCACCCAAACCATAAATGGCTGAAACGGTGGCGACGATGATGGCATCGTCACGCTCAAGCAGAGCCTTGGTGGCCGACAGGCGCATCTGCTCGATATGATCGTTTATAGAAGCATCTTTCTCAATAAACGTATCAGACGACGGCACGTAGGCTTCCGGCTGGTAGTAATCGTAGTAGGAAACGAAGTACTCAACCGCATTGTCGGGAAAAAATTCCTTGAACTCACCATACAGCTGCGCAGCCAGTGTTTTGTTGTGCGCCATGATGATAGTTGGCCGCTGGATCTGGGCAATCACATTGGCGATGGTGAAGGTTTTACCTGAACCGGTAACCCCCAGCAAGGTCTGTGCTGCCAACCCGGAGTCGATGCCGTCAACCAGCAGTCGTATCGCTTCAGGCTGATCACCCGCCGGTTGAAAACCGGAATGCACTTTAAAACGCTGCTTCACCTTGAACTCCTGTATTTTTTCATCAATTTCGACCTTACGGGGATTTAGAGAAATTCAACTATACTGTATGCTTTAGCCTGTTTTTTACACCAGACAACCATGAGGGTTATTAGCTTGGACGTTCAGCTTTCCGACCGTGTGAACAGCATCAAACCATCGCCCACCCTGGCCGTGACCAACCGCGCTGCCGAACTGCGTGCAGCGGGTAAAAATATTATTGGCCTGGGTGCTGGTGAGCCTGATTTTGATACCCCGGATCACATCAAGGCTGCCGCTATTGATGCGATCAATAACGGCTTCACCAAATACACGGCAGTGGACGGTACTCCCGGCCTGAAAAAAGCCATTATAGCGAAATTCAAGCGCGATAACGGCCTCAGCTACGAGCCTAATCAAATTCTGGTCTCCAGTGGTGGCAAACAGAGCTTCTTCAACATGGCTCTGGCACTGCTGAACGAAGGCGATGAAGTGATTATTCCGGCACCTTACTGGGTTTCTTACCCTGACATGGTACTGGTAGCAGACGCACAACCCGTGATTCTGGAAACCACCCAGGAAAACCGCTTCAAAATCACACCTGATCAGCTGGAAGCTGCTATCAATGAGCGCACCCGTGTGGTGGTACTGAACAGTCCATCCAACCCGTCAGGTGTCGCCTACACGCTGGAAGAACTGAAAGCGCTGGGTGAAGTACTGAAACACTACCCGGATATCATCATTGCAACCGATGATATGTACGAACACATCCTGTTTGGCGATCAGCCATTCTGCAACATTCTGAATGCCTGTCCGGAACTCTACGATCAAACCATCGTACTCAACGGCGTATCCAAAGCCTACTCCATGACAGGATGGCGTATCGGTTATGCTGCCGGCCCTGCCAAGCTGATTGGCGCCATGAAAAAAGTGCAGTCTCAAAGCACCTCCAACCCCAACTCCATCGCACAGGTAGCTGCAGAAGCTGCGCTGAACGGTGATCAGGGCTGTGTTGCAGAGATGGTCAAGGCGTTCAAAGCACGTCATGACTTCGTGGTGAAATCTCTGAATGAGATTGAAGGTGTCGAGTGCATTCACGCCGATGGTACCTTCTATGCTTTCCCGAGCTTCCAGAAAGTCATCGACAGCCGTCCGGAGTTTGCCGACGATATTGCGCTGGCGGAGTATTTGCTGCTTGAAGCAGGCGTCGCACTGGTACCGGGCTCAGCTTTCGGTGCACCTGGCAACCTGCGACTGTCCTTCGCGACCAGCATGGACGTACTTGAAGATGCCATTGCACGTATCAAGAAAGCGTTGAGCTAATCCTTTACGGGCGCTTTGCGCCCGTTTTATGTTTCGGGTAACTGACGATGAAAACCAAGATCATTCCGGCCCTGTTTGATGCGGCAGAAGCACCCATGCTACTGATTAATGATCAGGTACATGAATGGTCGAATGCACGCTTTCGTGAGCTACCCGAATCACTGCGTCGCTCAGTACTGACCTGGGCTCAAAATCAGTCCGAAGACTGGTTGGAACTGGAAGGTTACCGTTTTCAACGGCTCCAGGTTGAAGAACATACAGCGATTCTGGGCTACATCGTGGATCGCAATCGCCTGCAGCGCACTCTGTTGCTGAAATTACTACCAGCACTGCAGATGGGTGGCGACCCCTACCAGAACACTGCCGCTGTACTGGGCCCACTGCTAGGCTGGAAAAACTGCCTGGCAGCCAAACGAAAGAGCAACCGAACGCTTGAGGTGCTGGGACATTGGCAAGACGGCCAACTGCTGTCACCCACCACCCTGCCGCTGACCGGTAATGCCGCGCAGGCCTTCTATGAAGGCGAGTCGCCAAAAGACCAGCAGAAAGGCCTGGCACGCGAGTTTCCACTGGATGAGTTGATCCAGGAGACGCCTTCGGCCCTGTGGATAGGACAACGCCTGGATCTGCCCGAGCAACAGGGTGTAGGTCATCTATGTATCTGGAACCCTCCGGAACATGTCGATATTGATCTGGCCGAGTGGCTACTGGGACTGGCAGCAGACACGCTGAGCGCCTGGCTGATGAGCCATGCCCAGGCTGCCAACAAGGATTATGAACCTTCCAATGAGCCACTGGATCAACTCACTGGCCTGCCTGGACCAAAAACCTTTGACCTGGCGCTGATCCATGCAGTCTCAACACACCAGCAAACCGGACAGGATTTTCTGGTTGCACTGGTCGATATCGATGGACTGACACATATTAATGACCAATACGGAAAACCAGCGGGAGACCGGCTGATTCACCGCTTTGCAGATGATTTGTTGAATATGTGCCGTCGCCGTGACCAGGTCTTCAGACTCGGTGGCGATGAATTCCTGTTACTTATGCCGATTACCCATACCCCGCCTCCAGTCACTAAACGACTCAATCGTATCAGCGCCCAGATTCGGGAAAAAATGCCCGAATTCGGCCTCAACCTGGCCACAGCAACCCTCTCAGAAGTAAAAGGTAGCGGTGAAGAACTGATGCTGACCATCGATCAACGCCTCAAGGCCCTGAAAAGCGCCAAATAACCGCTCTACCGCAGTGCATCATTTTTTTACGAGCCAATATTGTACTGACCGGTCAGTATAGGTATTATAGCTAACACCTTCTAGAACACTTGGTTTAAAAAACATGACGAAAGGCAGACCCCCAACGCACAGCCGCGAAAAACTGCTGGAAAAAGGCATTGAGCTGTTCCATCAACACGGCTACCACGGCACAGGCTTGACCACCATTCTGCAGGCCTGCCAGGTTTCCAAAGGCTCGTTTTACAACTTTTTCAACAGCAAAGAAGAATATGCCGTTGAAGTAATTGAGTTTTATCAAGCCTTGGAAATTGATCGATGGAATCAGGAGTTTGCCCTGCTTGAAGGGAATCACTTTGTAAAGATACGCAAAGCTCTGGACCACATGGTTGAAGAACTCGACAGCTGCCGCGAGAATGTAGGCTGTCTGATTGCCAACCTGTCAGGTGAAATCGGCAACGCGTCACCGGCATTACGCCAGGCGATCAGTCGTGCAACATCACGTGTACTGGGATTGATGGCTGAAGACTTCATGATCTGCCAGCAAGAAGGCAGCGTACGCACAGACCTGAAACCTGAAGTACTGGCCCAACTGGTCTGGGATTGCTGGCAAGGTGCTCTGTTACGCATGAAAGTAGAAGACTCACGCGCTCCACTTCGCCAGACACTGGCATTGCTATGGGAGCACATTTTACCCTCGGCCGCCCCCCGGGAATCTGATCGCGACTTCAACAAGGAACAGCTCGCATGAAACATTTTCGTACCGCATTATCATCATCTGTGCTCAGTCTGGGGCTGGCTTTCGTAACGCTTCCCGTCATAGCTCAACAGTCTCAGGGGCTTCCCGCCGAGGTACACCAGGTGGATACCACAGCACTGGACCAGGTACTCAACGCAGTTGGTACATTGCGTGCCAATGAGTCCGTCATTCTGCGTCCAGAGGTCAGTGGCCGCATCTCTGCCATTCTGTTTCGTGAAGGCGAAGCCGTCAGCGCAGATCAGCCGCTGATTCAGCTGGATAGCGCTTCCTATGAAGCTGAACTGGCCCAGGCTCAAGCTCAGGCGAACCTCAGTCGAGTTGAATACCAGCGCGCCGCTGACCTGCTGGAGCGACGCGTAGGCTCACAGACGGATCGTGATACACGTCTGGCACAACTTCGCGTCAATGAGGCGCAGGTTGAGCTGGCACGCACCCAACTGGCTAAAACCACCATTCGGGCACCCTTTGATGCCATGGTTGGTCTGCGCCACGTCAGCCCGGGTGACTTTGTTTCAGCCGGACAGGATCTGGTTGAGGTCGTAGACAGCCACGAAATGAAACTGGATTTCACTCTGCCTGAGCGTAACCTGAGTCAGATTCAGGTTGGTCAGCGCATTGAAATCAAGGTCGATGCACTGCCTGACCAAACGTTCCAGGGCGAGATCTATGCCATTTCACCCTCGTCTCGCAGCGGCAGTCATAACCTGAGCATTCGTGCCCGTGTACCCAATGATGAAGGACTGCTGCGTCCTGGCTTGTTTGCGCGCATCATCATTATCACCGGTCAGGACCCTCAAGCCATGATGGTGCCAGAAAGCGCCATCATCCCGGAAAATAATGAATTTTTCATCATGCGCCTGAATGACGAAAATCAGGTCAGCCTGGTCCCCGTGACGATTGGCAGTCGCCGTATTGGTGAAGTACAGATTCTCAGCGGTCTTGAAGCTGGCGATATCATCGTCACCGCCGGACAGATCAAACTGCGCCCGGGCATGCCCGTCACACCTATCTTCCCGCAGACTGACAATCAAGGATCCGATGCATGATACTTTCTGACATCAGCATAAAACGGCCCGTTCTCGCGACCGTTATCAGCCTGCTGGTACTGCTGGTCGGCCTCATTTCCTACGACCGTCTGACGGTACGAGAGTACCCTCGCACCGACACCCCGGTTGTTACCGTGGATACCATCTATGCAGGTGCCAGCGCGTCGATTATTGAATCCCAGGTTACCAAAATCATTGAGGACTCGCTCTCAGGGATTGAAGGTATCGACTTCATGAGTTCGATCAGCCGTTCAGAGCGTAGCCAGATCACCATCAACTTCCGCCTGGACCGTGATCCGGATGCAGCGGCCAACGATGTACGTGACCGCGTCAGTCGTGTACGTGGGCAGCTCCCGGATGATATTGATGAGCCGATTGTCGCCAAGTCCGAAGCCGATGCTCAGCCCATCATGTGGATTGCACTCTCCTCCGATGTGCATAATCCCATGGAAGTCACCGACTTCGCTCAGCGCCGTGTACGTGATCCGCTCCAAACCGTAACAGGTGTTGCCAGCGTACGTATGGGTGGCGAGCGCCGCTATGCCATGCGCCTGTGGCTCGACCCTGAAAAAATGGCCGCCTACCAGGTCATCCCTCAGGATATTGAAGCCGCCCTGCGCGCCCAGAATATTGAGCTGCCCGCAGGCCGCATTGAAAGTGTTGACCGGGAATTCACCATTCTGGCGCAAACCGATCTGAATGAAGCCGAAGAATTCGAACAGGTTATCATTCGTCAGGATGGCGACTATCTGGTTCGCGTCTCGGATGTTGCCCGTGTCGAAATTGCCCCTGAAGCTTCACGCAACTATGCCCGCTTCAATGGCGTCAATGCCCAGGGCCTGGGGGTTGTGCGTCAATCCACAGCCAACCCGCTGGATGTGTCTGCAGGTGTCAGGGAAATGCTGGCCACTATTGAGCCGACCCTGCCGGAAGGCATGAAGATTCAAGTCGCTTACGACTCTTCAATCTTTATCGAGCGCTCCATTGAATCCGTTTATCAAACCCTGATGATCGCCGGCGCTCTGGTGGTACTGGTTATTTTCTTTTTCCTCAGAAACCCTCGCGCCACCCTGATACCGGTTGTGACAATACCACTGTCATTGATCGGTGCCTTTGCGATGATGTACTTGATGAACTTCTCCATCAACACCCTGACACTGCTGGCACTGGTGCTGGCAATCGGATTGGTGGTGGATGATGCCATCGTCATGCTGGAAAATATTTTCCGACACGTTGAAGAAGGCTTGCATCCAATACAGGCCGCCTTTAAAGGCAGTCGTGAAATTGGCTTTGCGATTGTCGCCACCACCGCAACACTGGTCGCAGTGTTTGTCCCGGTGAGTTTTGCCGGTGGTCAGACAGGTCGCCTGTTTACCGAGTTTGCACTGACACTGGCCGGTGCTGTTGTCGTGTCCACGTTTATCGCACTGACACTGTCACCCATGCTCTGTTCACGACTGCTGCATCACGAAAAGAAGCACAGTGCCATTTTCAACCTGATTGAAGGCTGGCTGGTTGGTCTGAGTAATGGGTATCACTGGCTACTGGAAAAAACGCTCAATGCACGCGTATTTGCTCTGCTGTTGATGGCCGCCAGTCTCGGTGGTGCAGCGTACTTCTACACCCTGTTGCCACAGGAGCTGGCGCCTATCGAAGACCGCAGCACCATTATGACCTTCTCGGTAAACCCGGATGGCTCATCCGTAGAGTACGTCAACCGTTACGCCAAACAGGTAGAAGCCATCATTAGTGGAGTGCCTGAGCGTACCCATCACTTTGCCATTACCGGCTTCCCCAGCGAAACCAACTCACTGACGTTCGTACGCCTGGAAGACTGGGAAAACCGCAGTCGTTCACAGCAGGAAATCGCTGCTGAGTTGACAGGCCAGCTGTATGGTGGCGTACCCGGCAACATGTCCTTTGCCATCAACCTGCCCTCTCTCGGTCAAAGCTTCATCTCCCGTCCGGTTGAGTTCGTCATCAAGACAACCGGAGATTATGAAGATCTGAAAGAGATCACGGATCAGATGCTGTCGCGCATTGCCGAGAACCCCAACTTCCAGCAGGTCGATACAGATCTCAAGCTGAACAAGCCGGAACTGCAGTTAACGCTGAACCGTGAAAAGGTTGCTGAAGCCGGACTCAGTATTGCAGAGGTGGGCCGCAGCCTGGAAACCTACATGTCAGGACGTTCGCTGACGCGATTCAAGCGCGGCGGCGAACAGTATGATGTCATCCTGCAAATTGAAGATGACTTCCGTCGTACACGCGACGACCTGTCACGTATCTATGTGCGCTCTACTGATGGTGAAATGATTCAGCTGAGTAACTTCATTACGGTTGAAGAAACGGTCGCACCACGTGAGCTGAACCATTTCGACAAACTGAAAGCTGTAAAGATCCAGTCCATGCTGACACCCGGCTACAGCCTGGGTGACGCTCTGGACTTCCTGGAGCAAACCCTGGCAGAAGTAGCGCCTGAAGCCCTGTTTGATTATGCCGGTCAATCACGCGAATTCCGTGAGTCCGCAAATACCATGCAGGTCACCTTCGTACTGTCGCTGATCTTTATCTTCCTGGTATTGGCCGCACAGTTCGAAAGCTTCAAAAACCCGTTGATCATCATGCTGGCTGTGCCTCCCGCACTGGCAGGTGGACTCATTGCACTCTACTATTCAGGTGGCAGCCTGAATATCTACAGTCAAATTGGTCTGATTACCCTGGTGGGTCTGGTCACCAAACATGGTATTCTGATTATCGAGTTTGCCAACCAGCTACAGGACAAAGGCCTGGAACTGAGAGAAGCCATCATCGAAGCCGCGTCCTTGCGCCTGCGTCCGATCCTGATGACCACGGGTGCAACAGTTCTGGGAACACTCCCACTGGCCATGGCCGTAGGTGCCGGTGCCGAGTCACGCCACCAGATCGGCTGGGTCATCGTTGGCGGCATGTTGCTGGGAACCTTGCTGACACTGTTTGTCATACCCACCATCTATAGTATTTTTGGTAAACGTAAATTTAAAGTCATTGAGCCTAATTATGAAAACTAAGGACTGCGCTGTGAAAATGCTGAAAAGACTTTTATTACCAACCCTGGTCAGCTCAGCCCTGACAGTATCCGGGCTGGCGAGTGCCGGTCCACTGGCAGATCTCTACCGGCTGGCACTGGAAAACGACCCGCAGCTAAGACAGGCTGAAGCCGAGTTCATGGCCGGCCAGGAGGCCCCGATTCAGGGTCGTGCCGCCCTGCTGCCTCGCGCCAGTCTGAATGCCAGCACCAGCGACACCTCCGGTGGAGATCACACCACCGGATATAGCGTCAGTCTGGAACAGCCGGTGTTTGATGCTGCCAGCTACTACAACTTCAAACGCACCGAACTCATGGCAGAAAATGCATCAATCGTATTCGATCAGGCTCAACAGCAACTGATTTTGCGTAGTGTCAGCGTATATCTGGATGTATTGCGTGCCAGAAGCACGCTGGAAAATGCCCAGGCACAGGAGCGCGCCCTGCAAAGACGTCTGGATCAGGTCAATGCACAGTTTGAAGTCGGCCTGATTGCGATTACCGACGTACAGGAAGCCCAGGCCGCTTACGATCTGGCAGTCGTGGTCAGAATTGATGCTGAAGGTGACCTGGAAAACAGCTACGAAGCGCTTGAGCGCCTGACAGGACAACCTTTTAATCAGGTCGCGTATCTGAATCCGGAGTACCCGATTGTAGGTATCCAGCCTGCTGAACCTCAGCCCTGGCTGGAAAAGGCACTACAGGACAACCTGGGACTGCGCATTGCGGACACCCAACTGGAAATGGCCAGACGCAACGTGCAGAGCAAACGCAGTGATCATCTTCCAACCGTTTCGGTGGGTCTGACCCACCGCAACAACCGCATACACGGTGCAGGCACTGGCTGGAATGACAATAATACAGTCGCACTCAGCATGAACCTGCCGCTCTATGCCGGTGGCAGCATTGACTCTTCACAACGTCAGGCCGAGCATGAGCAGATCGCTACAACACATCTGCGAGAAGACACTCGCCGTGCAGTGACTGAAGGGACACGTTCACTGTTGCGCACACTGCAAACCAGCGTACAGAGTGTACGTGCACGTCAGCAGAGCATCGTCTCCCGTGAAACAGCACTGAGAGCGACAGAAGAAGGCTTTAATGTCGGTACACGAAATGTCGTTGATGTACTGCAGGCGGAACAGAACCTGTTCGAAGCACGTCTGGCTTACGAGAATGCGCGTCTGGATCACATTAATGCACTGTTCCAGTTCAAACAGACTATCGGAACACTGAATCCCGATGATATCTATGCACTGGATGAGTGGCTGATTGACTGAGGCCTGAAGCCTCTGCGGGATGACCCTTCACCTCAGTGAAGGGTAATTCCCAGGGGTTTTACCTGTTCCTTGATGGCATCAAAGCGCTCCCGCAACTCTTCCAGCGGGAATAAACCGAAGTCCAGTGGGTCTTCCGGCAACTCATACCAGTCCAATGACCAGATACGCGTCATCAACTCAAACTCACCGATCAGCGCATCCATGAAAATCATCACCGCTTCAACACGCGGATCGAGATCCAGAATTTCGGGTAAATCTTGCAGATAAACCGCCAGCTGCAGCTTGCCGTCAATGAGTCGCAATGAACACCAGAACTCATCAATCAGACAGATCTCATCACCCAGGTTGACACGAGCCGGTACCGGATTACAACGCTCATTGAACGCCTTGAACTGAATACCGGTCAGGGAAGGTGCCATACTGACAAGACTTAACACAGAATGGATAGACTCAGGATAACCATCACAGCCGAACACCATTTCGACCGGCCCCTCCCCTTCATCCCTTTCAAAATGAAAGGTCAGATTGCGATCAATTTTTTGCAGTGATTCCCGGTACTCATCCAGCAATCGGTCAGCATCAAAATAGTTATCACTCTGACTCTCCAGCAGCTTGTCCAGGGTCTTTTCAAGCTGGCTCCAAAAAGCCTGTATCTGTTCGAAATCAGTGATCATAGATCCTCGGATGCGTATCATCAGGTTCTCGGTACCACAACACCTGTCTGTCCCTGGTATTTACCCGCTCGATCCTTGTAAGAGGTTTCACAGACTTCATCAGCACCCAGGAACAACATCTGCGCCACACCCTCATTGGCATAAATACGGGCAGGCAGCGGCGTGGTATTGGAAAACTCCAGCGTCACATGTCCTTCCCATTCTGGTTCCAGCGGCGTGACATTGACGATGATACCGCAGCGCGCATAGGTGCTTTTACCCAGGCAGATGGTCAACACATCGCGTGGGATACGGAAGTACTCGACCGTCCGGGCCAGCGCAAAAGAGTTTGGCGGAATAATGCAGACATCGGACTGCACATCGACAAAGCTCCGGTCATCGAACTGTTTCGGATCAACAATACTGGAGTTGATGTTGGTAAAAATTTTAAATTCGTCTGCACAGCGGACATCATAGCCATAACTGGATGTGCCATAAGACACAATGGGCTGATTGTTCGACCGTCTGACCTGATTCGGTTCAAACGGCTCGATCATCTGTTGCTCCAGCGCCATCTTTCGGATCCACCGGTCTGATTTGATACCCATACACGCTCGCATTCGTTGGTGACTGAAAAATATGTCTCAGTATAGAGAACTGAACTAACCCGCTATTTTAACCCGAGACGCAAAAAAAAACCGCCCCTTTTTACAGAGGCGGCAATCACCTGATACTTAACTCGCTGGGAACAAACTTCTTACTCTCTCAGGTATCAGTCATTATAGACTGCGATCGACGGACCGGAGTTCCCGGCCGCAGCGATTTTTTTCGTCAAATCGGCAGTTTTTCGCGCAATCTCACGGTAGATCGCGGCAACACGGCCCTCTGGTTCAGATACAACCGAAGGTACACCGCTGTCGGTCTGCTCACGGATCGACGCCACCAGGGGTAACTGGCCCAACAATTCAGTCTGATACTCACGGGCAATACGCTCACCACCCCCGGTACCAAAAATAGCCTCTTCATGACCACAGGAACTGCAGATATGCAAACTCATGTTTTCAACGACACCCAGGACCGGAATATCAACCTTGCGGAACATTTCGATACCTTTCTTGCAATCCAGCAGCGCAATATCCTGAGGCGTGGTCACAATCACGGCTCCGGTTACCGGCACTTTCTGCGACAATGTCAGCTGAATATCACCGGTTCCTGGTGGCATATCCACGATCAGATAGTCCAGATCTTTCCAGCGCGTCTGCGTCATCAGTTGCTGCAAGGCCCCTGCTGCCATCGGGCCACGCCAGACCATCGGAGTGGAATCTGTAACCAGAAAGCTCATCGACATCACCTGAATGCCATGGGCTTCCAGTGGCAGGAAATGCTTGTCCTCATCAGCCTGAGGCCGTGTACCCGATGGAATACCCAGCATCATCCCCTGACTTGGACCATAAATGTCTGCATCCAGAATACCGGTACGATAGCCTTCAGCCGATAACGCCAAAGCCAGATTCACTGCGGTTGTTGATTTGCCTACACCACCCTTGCCGGAGGCGACGGCGATAATCTGTTTTACCCCTTCCAGACCTGGCGCTGCGCCCATCTGCTGTACTGCTGACATAGTTTTCTCCTGTGCACGTGCATTGACAGTGTGCTTTATTTCCTACTAATTTACTTGGTTATACCGCGTAAATCAATCACGACGCACCAGCCAGACACCGCACTCAAGATGATCGGTGTAGGGAAATTGATCAAACAACGCAAAACGCTCAATACGGTGCGTCCGGCAAATCGAGTGTAAATTCTGCTCCAGAGTGTCCGGATTACAGGAGATATAGAGGATGTGATCGTATTCCATCACCTGCTCTACCGTTGCCGGATCAAGGCCACTGCGTGGAGGGTCAACCAGAACCGTACTGAAACGGCACTCTTCCAGTGCCAGTCCGGCCACTTTACGGGTCTCTTTCTCCCCCCGTAACACCTTGACCAGGTCTTCAGAAGGCATCCGCAGCACATCAATGTTATCAATACCATTATCGCGAATATTGTCGCGCGCAGCCTGAACCGAGGTTTTGGATATTTCCGTCGCCACGACACGGCGGAAATTCTGCGCCAGCGGCAAGGTAAAGTTACCATTACCACAGTAGAACTCGACCAGATCAGACTCACCCGCCATACCGGCAGTCACATCCAGTGCCCATTCAATCATATGACGGCACACCTGCGCATTCGGCTGGGTAAAGCTGTTTTCCGTCTGAATATAGCGGTACACGCGATCACCCACTGGCAAGGCTTCAACAACAAAGTCCCGATCCAGCACTATTTTGGTTTTGCGGGCGCGCCCGACCAGATCAATATTGAAACGGGCTTTCAGTTCACGGGCCGCAGCTATCCACTCATCACCAATCTGACGGTGATACAGGAGTGAGACCAAGAGTTCACCTGACAGGGTACTGAGAAAGTCCACCTGGAACAGGCGATAACGCAGCTCTTTCACTTCCCGAATCGCTGCCAGCAAGTCGAACATCACCGCATGAATGGTTTCCGACACCATCGGACACTCAGTCAACTTGACGTGTACATGCTTGCTGCCCGGCTCAAACATGACATAGTCCAGCGCATCACCATCATGCCAGGTACGAAACTCGGCGCGCATGCGATAGTGCGTCCGAGGGGATTCAAACACCTCGACAGACGGCAATTCAAATGCGGAAAACTGCTGCAGCAAACGCTGTTTTTTCAGCGCCAGCAGCTCGGAATAACGATCAGGATCAACCTGAGGAAGTGACATAGAAAGCCTCTGCAAGGATCAAACACAAAGGCGGAATTTTATCAGTTGCGCAGCGCGCGGGCCACTTCATGCGCAGCCATCTCCCATTTGGGTAATTGATCGATCACCCCGATCGACGTCAGATAATCCCGTGACAAACGCCCGCCCAGGTTAACCCCCATGGCATTGAACAAGGGAGGTAACAGGGAGTCCGCCACATGCACAGCAGTCAGCGCTGAAAAAGCGGTATCACCCGAAGCACCCGGCACATGATGAAACAGCACGGCATGTACCATTTCCGGTGCCAGATTCCAGCGATCCAGCAAAAAGGCTCCTGCTTGTGCATGTGTTGCGCCAAGCAGCATTTTTTCAACCACATACAGCGGCTGGTTCAGTTCCTGAGCCCGAATCATCACCTGGTGATACTGGGCACCATCTCCCATCGCCAACAGAATCATGCCAACATCCTGCAACAGCCCTGCCAGTCGAGCCTGAGCCTGCATCGTACGATCATAACCGGCATCACGACAGATATCTGCCGCCAACTGGCTCACGATCACAGAGCGCTCTTGCAGTTGCTCAAACGAGAAACCTCGCCATTGCGGGGTTTGCGGCATAGCCTCAAACAGCTGTGCTGTCAGCACCAGATCACGGATGGTACGTAACCCCAGCAAATTCACAGCCTCTTTGAGGGTAAAGAAGTTGTGCGAAAACAAACCAAAATACGCCGAATTCACCAGCTGCAAAATTTTGGTGGATACCCCCGGGTCCCGCTGAACAATTTCCGAGACCTCTTTAATACCTGCAGTTTCTGAGCGCAACGCCTCATCAAGGTCACTCAGAATTGCCGGAAAAGACGGCAGATGCCCCAAAGATGAGATATAATCCCGCAATCTGGGTTGAGTCAGTAATTGTTCTGCGCGAATGGCGCGATCAACCGCTTCATGTAAAGCGGCTTCACTATAGCTGAGCGGCAAACAACGATGCGCAACTTCAGCAGCATGCCCGGCCTCGAAGGATTTGAGCGGATGCGTGATCAGAATACGGCCCAGACCCGGGTAAGTTTGACGTACTTTTCGGAGCAGTTCGATCGACTCTCTGACATGTGATTCTGTTTTAATAACCAGTACGTGATAGTCCCGATTGGTGTCAGCAAGCGCCAGCAAGGTGTCCTCAACACTGAAAACCTGGCTTTGATCCACAGGTAAAGGCAGCGATGTATCGGCCTTTTCATCACGTAAATCGCAAAACAGAACACGGGTGTCATTTAGCGTCGCATTCATTTCGAAAACCTTTCGCCACTGCCTGAGGAGCTTATTGTTGTTTGAAAATGACCTTAAAAAAAGCACGGCCTCTCACTGAGGTTCATTAGGCAAAAAAATCAGCGTAGAATCAATATACAAATAGTCTCTACTTAAACAGTTAACCGAATTTTTTTGAGCCCGATATGACCGCAACCTCTCGCAACATTCTTGTTACCAGCGCGCTCCCTTACGCCAACGGCCCCATCCATCTGGGACATATGGTCGAGTACATCCAGACTGACATCTGGGTCAGATTCCAGAAACAACGTGGCAACACCTGTATCTATGTCTGCGCCGATGATGCCCACGGCACCCCCATCATGCTCAAAGCCAATCAGATGGGACTGACACCGGAGCAGCTGGTCAGCAAGGTGAGTATAGAACACCAGCGTGACTTTGCCGGATTCATGGTTAATTTTGATAATTATCACTCAACGCATTCAGATGAAAACCGTCATTATGCCTCGCTGATCTATGAACGCTTGCGCGATGCAGGGCACATTGCCCGCCGCACCATCACTCAGGCCTATGACCCTGAAAAGGAAATGTTCCTGCCGGATCGCTTCATCAAAGGTGAGTGCCCGAAATGTGGTGCAGCCGACCAGTATGGCGACTCCTGTGAAGCCTGTGGTGCGACCTACAGCCCGATTGAACTGAAAAATGCCTATTCAGCGATCTCCGGTGCCAAACCGATTGAGAAGGAATCTGAACATTTCTTCTTCAAGCTGGAAGATTTTGAAGAGTTCCTGCGCACCTGGGTAGACGGGCATGTCCAGGAGCAAATGACACACAAACTAAATGAATGGTTTGAAGCCGGTCTGCAGCAGTGGGATATTTCCCGTGATGCACCCTACTGGGGTTTTGAGATTCCTGGCGAAAGCGGCAAGTATTTCTATGTCTGGCTGGATGCACCTATCGGTTACATGGCCAGCTTCCGTAACTGGTGCGACCAGAACCAGGTCGATTTTGATCGTTACTGGGCACCCGATTCCGATGCAGAGCTGTATCACTTTATCGGTAAAGACATCGCCTACTTCCACACCCTGTTCTGGCCAGCCATGCTCAAGGGTGCAGGTTTCCGCACACCGACAGGGGTATTCTGCCACGGCTTCCTCACCGTGAATGGACAAAAAATGTCCAAGTCACGCGGCACCTTCATCATGGCTGAAACCTATCTGAAGCATCTGCGTCCGGAGTACCTGCGCTACTACTTTGCCGCCAAACTCGGCTCCGGCATTGATGATATCGACCTCAGCCTGGATGATTTCCGTCTGCGCGTGAATGCTGACCTGGTCAATAAAGTCGTCAACATCGCCAGTCGCTGCGCAGGCTTCATTCAGAAAAAATTTGATGGGCAACTGGATAGCCAACTGGCTGACCCGGCACTGTACCAGCAGGCAGTTGATCTGAGCGAAAGCATAGCCAACGCCTACGAATCACGTGAATATGGCCGCGCCATGCGTGAAATCATGCACCTGGCAGACAAGGCAAACCAGTACATCGATACCGCTGAACCCTGGGTGCTGGCCAAACAGCCAGGTAAAGAAGCCGAAGTACAGGCCTGCTGTACCCTGGGAATCAACCTGTTCCGCGTGATTATCAGCTATCTGGCACCAGTACTGCCTGCAGTCGCTGAAGAAGCGGCTGCGTTCCTCAATATCGATGGATTCACCTGGGATGCCATTCAGCAACCCCTGCTCAATCACCGTATCAACGCATTCAAGCCGCTGATGCAGCGCGTAGATCCGGAAATGATTGAAAAAATCATCGAAGACTCCAAGCAGGATCTGCTGGAAGCCCAGGCAATGACAGCCAAACCTCGCGAAAAGTCTGAACTGGAAAAGGAACCCATTGCTGACACCATCGATTTTGCCGATTTCGCCAAACTGGATCTGCGTGTCGTGCGTATTGCTAAAGCAGAGGCGGTTGAAGGCGCTGACAAATTGCTGCGTTTGACGCTGGATCTGGGCAGTGAAACCCGTAACGTCTTTGCCGGCATCAAGTCCGCTTACCAGCCTGAAGCACTGGAAGGCAAACTGACCGTGATGGTTGCCAACCTGGCACCGCGGAAAATGAAGTTCGGTGTTTCTGAAGGCATGGTGCTGGCAGCAGGTCCCGGTGGCCAGGATATCTGGATTCTGGAACCCCAGGAAGGTGCCCAACCGGGTATGCGTATTCGCTGATTCGGGAGTCTGAATGACCGATAAAAAGCTGCAAAAAACCTCAGATCGCCAAGCTGTTGACCTGTTTATCCAACAGGTTAACAGCCTGCCTCAGGTGCACACCGCCGGAGGGCGTCTGATCTTCGCTCTGGATGCAACAGCCAGCCGTCAGGCCAGCTGGGATCAGGCCTGCCAGCTGCAAAGTGAACTGTTTCTGGCCACGCGGGAGCTGGGCGGTCTGAGTGTGCAGCTCTGTTATTACCGGGGCTTTGGTGAATTTCATGCCAGCCCCTGGATCAATGATACCCGCGAACTGCTGAAACAGATGAATAGAGTCAGCTGTCTCGGCGGACACACCCAGATCGGCAAAGTGCTCAATCAGGCACGACTGGAAACTCGCCAACGCCCCGTACGCGCGGTCATACTGGTGGTTGACTGCTGTGAAGAGGACGTCGATGCACTGTGTCAAAAGGCCGGAGAACTGGGCATGTTAAACACCCCGGTGTTTATCTTCCATGAAGGTCAGGACGCAGATGCCGAACGCATCTTCCGACAAATCTGCAAGCTTTCAGGTGGTGCCTACACCCCCTTCGACAGCCACAGCCCCGATATTCTCAGAGACCTGCTCGCTGCTGTCGCCGTGTATGCCAGTGGTGGTCGCAAAGCTCTGGAACATTTTTCAGCCTCTCAGGGTCAGCATATAAAACGACTGACACAACAACTGGGTAAATAGGAGTCGCCGTGCACCCGTTTGGTTTGATTGTACTGGCCCTGATCGGTCTTATCGGCTTGCTCTGGCTCAGGGCTCAGCCCAGTGGTCAGAAAACACTGGCTCTGGCCAAACTGATCCTGGTGATGGCTATTCTGGGGCTCGTCTATCTCAGCATCAGCGGCCGGATACACCTGCTCGGAGCTCTGGTGGCTCTGGGATTACCCTTCATTCAAAAGCTCCTGCCCCTGCTCTTAAGACTGTTGCCTTTTTCCGGTATTTTTCGACCAAGACAGCCAGCAGGTCCCACAGGCTCATCCGGTAACCGCTCCCGCGTCACCACCGCTCTGCTGGAAATGACACTGGACCATGATACCGGTGTCATGGATGGCACGGTCCTGCAGGGCGACCTGCAAGGCCGGTCCCTCAGTGACCTGAGCGAATCTGAGTTTATACGTCTGCTCAAGACCTGCCGGGCGCAGGATGGCGACTCCGCGAGATTGCTGGAAACCTATCTGGACAAGCGCTTTGGTGACAGCTGGCGTGCAGATGATACCGACACTCAGGGCCCTCAGAGCCCGGAAGGCTCCGGTGAACTGAGTCGTGAAGAAGCCTATGCCATTCTAGGCATTGAACCCGGTGCCAGCCGCGATGAAATCATCCAGGCACACCGTCGCCTGATGCAAAAAATGCACCCTGACCGTGGTGGCAGCACCTGGCTGGCCGCACGCATCAACGAAGCCAAAAAGTGCCTGCTGGACTGATCTGTATAGACAACGGACACTGATAAACTAAGGAGTATCACCAGGATTATTGGCCAGCTTCTGCAATAGAGCTTTCGATCTGGGCAGTAACCCTACCTTCAACCCCAGGGGTCTAAAAACGCGGTTCATCACGGTTAACGTCAGCTGTGCCTTGTCACGCTCAATATCCGACAGGGTTCGACGACTAATACCTACCAGTGCCGCATACTGCTCCTGAGTAAGCCCCAGCACCTGCTTGCGTAACTGTTTTAATAACATCCCTTCGGTAATTTCATCCTTATACAGCTGTTGCACCAGTGTCAGCAGTAGTGCTTCTCGTGCGTTACCCGACAGGTTTTTCAAATTAACCCCCATCGCTGAAGTCGCGACTCAATACGCGTCATACCCATGGCTGGCATCGTCAATAACTGCTCTGACACTCCTCGGTCCTCCAAACGCTGCCGCAATCCAATAAGCTGTACAGCCAGGCTGCGAAGGTCATTCATAAGACGCTCAGCATCCGCTATCGACTCCAGCTGTTCGGTAATGGCTTGCCAGTTGAACTCCCCGCCCTGCTCATAAGGCGCTCCCCACTTCATTGTCCGTATAACGCCTTCAGGGTCAGCTTTCATGGGAGCAAAATCATAAACAGGTGCCAAGTTGATACCCTCTGGTGTCTTCAGAAAAGCGATGTTTCGGCCATGATTATCAGAGTTACCAAATATCACATTAAGCAGATCACGCTGTAACCATTGACTGACAAAGCCCTACTGATCAAAAGAACCACCCTTTTCGACCACTCGATGCTGACTGGAAAGCTTTACAACCAACTGCTGTAAAACATCAAAGTGATTTAAAAAGCTACCTGCTTCTTTGTTGAGATGAGCTGGATCATCTTGCCAGGTATCTATCCAAACTTTGTCGTCCTCAGAGCAGCGCAATATCAACTTGGGTGCCTCTCCCCCGGCACCTGTTGCACCACCACTTGCCGCCCCCATTTCCTGGGCATAATCAAGAAAATCAACCTGACGTTCGACGACGTCATCAAGATCAAAGCGCCTGTTTTCAAGCAAATCAAAGGCTTCACGTGAGGGCAGCGCATTACGAATACGCATATTACCAACAGGTGCGATACTGCCTTTCTCCAGCAACAGGCTATCTTGCGCTCCCTGAGATAAATGACCTATCCCCAGGCGCGTTATCCAGTATCGTCGACTGGCACCCGCCGGAACTATATCTTCCATAAAACCAAACCACTGATCAGAAGTATGGTGCAGCATCAACTCCACTGGCAGATTCAAGCTGCAAGCATGCTCATCATCCCTGAACATCCAGTTAAGAGCATATGCCTGATCATAGATTAATCTTACAGCACCCTGGCGACCTTTATCGGCCTGTAACAACTCCAATACCGCCGCTTGATGCCATTGACCAGAATGGTAAATTTCAACGTAAAGCTCCATCAGAAATCCTGATTGAGTAAATATTTGCTCAAAAAATAGCAAAGGCTATCTATTTTGTGAAATATATTGCTCAAATTTTCTTTGGTAGTGTTATGACCCAAACAGCGAGGCAGGAAGTGAGTTGACTCTACAAACTAAAGAAATTAGGATTTCATCCAAGAAGTAAGGATCATTTCTGCAATTAACGTGCTAAACACGACAGGGAATCAGTCATGCCACATCTCCACTTAAGCAGCCATGAGGCCCCTACCCTCTGCCTCCTCGACCTCTATGTCGCTTCAGTCGCGCTACCCATCTACAGAAGAAGGGTGCCGTACACCTTATGACATCCTTCCTTGGCCACTGTTATGCTTATCGTTCGAACAAACAGTTTCACCTGGTTGCGGCCGTATTTTGTTCAGACCGAAATGATTATGAAACGCTGGTCTCGACCGCACTGAAGGCTAAAGGTTATCAGTTTTACTGGGCCGAAGATGTCCTGCTCACAGCCGACTGGGTGAAACAGTTTCCCGCAGAGGCCGCGGACGGTGTGGCGCTGGCGCGTATAGTGAATGAGGAGAGTTGCATTGCACTCGGGCAGATCACGCGGCTGGCTGGCTCAGATGATGAAGCAGCACAAGCGCAGAACTGGCTCCAGATAGAAGAGTCAGACCCTTTCACGCCACTGGACACACAATTCGGCGTGCACCCGAAAAAAAATGTCCCTGAAGAGCTGCGTGAGGCACTGTTTGGCCAGCCATACCCGACAGACACCCCGCCGCTGACCACCTATGCCGTGCTGGACGCAGCAAAAATGCCATATTTGCTGACAAGCCTGCTGATGAGCTCTGATCTGCGCTATCAGTCGCTGTTTCAGGGCGAAGCACAGGAAGAACTGGCCGAGCACGCGCCCTATCTGGTAGAGCTGACCGAAGACAGTGGCTTTACCCGACGCCTGTTCACTGGGCCCGAGGGTATATGTGGGCTGTGGGAAAAAGATCTTGGCATTTTTCTGCGCTCCTGCGCTGGATTTGAAGCGCTGCGCAAACACCTGCGCAAGTTCATAAAGGTGCAGAATAAAGATAGAAAATGGTTCTATTTCAGATTCTGGGAAAGGCGCTATGCGCACCTTTTTTTCGGTACAGCCTGTGCCGAAACCTGCTGGATGATGACGATCTCTAAACAACACACCCTCACCCTACTCTGGTCACAAGGGTCGTCTTTATTCACTGCCCGGGCGCTAAGATCAATGGATGATGATATCGTCATGACCAGACCAACGCAGGAATGGGTGGCCGCATTAGCCGAACAAGAGAGTATGACCACCTTTCAGAACAAAATTATCCACCAACTGATCCTGCCACACCCACAGCACGGACACATGACTTCAGAGCAAGCACAAGCGCTTGTAAAAGCACTCATTGCACAAGCTCAAAGTTTCGGGTTTAAAAGTGAATATGCTTTGAGCAGCTATGTCACTGTTGCGCTGGAACTATCGCGCTTTCCGATTACTAACCCGAATTACCTCAATATACTTCAATCGGCCAAACACCCTGATACCAAAGCCGAGTTAATGCTCAAGTCAATTATCTCTACAAAAGGTAACACTGATGAGTGAATTTTCACGAGACCGTATTCCGGGTGAGGTGTGTACACCTTGCCAACAATTCAACCTGTTTCGTTTCTCTATTGCCGACGGCATCGAATGCGATAGCGTGATCTCCTGTACTGTGGGTGGCAAAAACACACATAGCTTGCCCGAGAACTACACCTTACGTTTCCCCAATAGCCTTGCCGAAACCTCAGGCCCGCTGGATGTAAGCGTTGATGGCAAAACACATCGTATTTTTGATGATGTCAGTGCGTTCGGCCCCCTGGCTGCCCCCGAAGATTTGCGATTTCATGTCATTCTTGAACCTGCACCCGCCCCTCCAGTACCCATCCGTCCAGAGGTACAAGCGATAGCAAACCGTCTTTCCTCTCAGACAGATCCAAACCGGCAGACGGATTTAATCCTGAATACCTATCAGCAGGAGATGTCTTGTCGTGCCGATGGGCAGTATGACGAAAATGGAATGCCGATGGCACTGCCAGCAGGGGGTGATCCTTATATCATTACACTTGAAGTACCGGATGGCGGTCTCAGAGATGGTGAATATAACGTCTCTGAGCTAACAGAGGAAGAGGCAGCCTGGTTACGCCACGCTATTTATCAAACGCTCAGCGATGATGCCATCGGTGTAATGACGCGTGAAACAGGCGCTGCTGCCATCGGCTATCAGCAGATGCTGCGCGAAGGCAATAACCGGCGCTTTTTGCGGGAAATGGCGGGTCGAAAATTGACGGTAAAATGCCTAAAAAACGGCACACGTGTACTCGCCTTTGAAGGCAACTGGCACAAAGCCATGCTCTGGCACCGACCTCATTTACAATACGGTGCCGCAGGTATGGGACGGCTACAGGTCACGGCCATGACTGTTGCTGTACAGGGCGTTGGCCCCAATGTATCACAGGCTGTCAGAAGCTTAGCCTCACGGGGTGGCGCATTAGGAATGTTATTTGTATGCACACTGGATGTTGCCGAATGGTTGAGTGCGGACGGTGAAAAAGAGCTGGATGAGTTGTTAATCTCTTTGGGCTTTACGCTGGGTGCGGTTGTCGTTTCAACGATTGTGGGGATGGCGGTGGCGGCGCTGGCGGTTGCACTTGCAGCTGCAGGCAGTGTTGCACTTGCACCAGTGATCATTGCAGGATTAGGGGTTGGTGCCGTTTTTCTCGTGGGCGTCGGAGTCGGAATAGCAATTGACACATCCGGTGTAAAGAATAAGGCACTTAAAGCTTTTCGGGAATGGAGTTCAAACGCAACCATCAACCAGCCTGATTTTCAAAATTCTGATTTGTATCAGGGGATGATGGTAGCCCCATGAAGAGTAATCAAGAATTGCATCAAGCTCCTGAAGATGCTTTTGGTACTAGACCTCACTGGGTAAAAAACCCAAAATCTGAAATCGGAAGTCTCAAGGAAGTAGTTAAGCTATTTTTAGTCTTATTTCTAGTTGTGCAGTCAATCGTACTTTTTACAAGCTTCTTCATTGGGCTAATACATCCATTGACTTTATTCAACACTGCCTTAGCAGTTATTGTTCCGAGTATTGTTCTGGGAACTGCATTTTTACAATCCAAAAGATCAGATCCGGATGACTTGTATATAAGTCACCTTGTAACCTGGGGTTTTAGATTCTTAGCTGCTTTTGGTGCAAATATCGCACTCATTGCATCAATCAATTTTGATATTTTTCCTTTTATATTCAGCGCACTTCTTATTGCCTGTGTAGTTATAGAGTTGATGTCCTACCTAACCTATCGCTCCTATTCTGATGACATGATCCGAGAGATCATCGAAGAAAGAAAAATGTTCTCCCCTGTCAATGAGAACAATGAATTCTGGTTTTTAAATAGAGGGGGGGATGTCGGATCAGATCGCTTGTTTATCAAAGGCAAGTGGCACCTACGTTTATTATATGTTTTAGCTTACATTGCACCTTTCGGTGTACTCAGCGGTGGTAAAGCCATAGGTGCCTTCTTGGCAGCTTTTGCAGCGATTGCGATTTATGTTATGGCTCATGGACTATTTACCGGCTATTACGTCACCCGTCGTGGTTTGCAGATGCGGCTGGAAGGAAAACTCTGAGGTGAGGTTGCAAAACGGAGTAGCGATCGGTTATCAGCAGATGCTGCGCGAAGGCAATAACCGGCGCTTTTTGCGGGAAATGGCGGGTCGAAAATTGACGGTAAAATGCCTAAAAAACGGCACACGTGTACTCGCCTTTGAAGGCAACTGGCACAAAGCCATGCTCTGGCACCGACCTCATTTACAATACGGTGCCGCAGGCATGGGACGCCTACAGGTCACTGCCATGACCCTTGCTGTGCAGGGTGTTGGACCCAATGTATCACAGGCTGTCAGAAGCTTAGCCTCACGGGGTGGCGCATTAGGAATGTTATTTGTATGCACACTGGATGTCGCGGAATGGTTGAGTGCGGATGGTGAAAAGGAGCTGGATGAGCTGTTAATCTCCTTGGGCTTTACGCTGGGTGCGGTTGTCGTTTCAACGATTGTGGGGATGGCGGTGACGGCGTTAATTGTTGGCGCTACTGGTTTCGCTCTTGCACCAGCAGCTATAGCTGTAGCGGGGTTCGCAATTGTCGCTGTTGTTGGTATTGGAATTGGAATAGCAATTAACACATCCGGCGTTAAGGATAAGGCACTTAAAGCTTTTAGGGAATGGGGTTCAAACGCAACCATTAACCAACCTGACTTTCAAAATTCTGATTTGTATCAGGGGATGATGGTGGCACCATGAAGATTGATCAAGAACTGTATCCTGCTCCCGAAGATGCGGGTGCCGCAGGACCCCGCTGGATAGAAAATCCAAATCCAGAGTTTGCTGGTTTATGGGTAGGGATAAAAAAGTTTTTAGGTATTTTTCTGGTGCTTCATTCCATACCGCTCTTACTAAACCTAAATTTAGGCTTAACACATCCACTAACTTTATTCAACATCGCTTTAGCAGTCATTTTTCCGACAATCATTCTTGGGAGTGCATTTTTACAATCCCAAAGACCAGAGCCGGATGACTTGTATTTAAGCAATTTAGGAACTTGGATACTTAGATTATGTTTCGCTTTTATTGCAAATATAGCCCTTGTTGTTTCAATCGCTTTTGATATTTTTCCTTTTATATTCAGCGCACTTCTTATTGCCTGTGTAGTTATAGAGTTGATGGCCTACCTAACCTATCGCTCCTATTCTGATGACATGATCCGAGAGATCATCGAAGAAAGAAAAATGTTCTCCCCTGTCAATGAGAACAATGAATTCTGGTTTTTAAATAGAGGGGGGGATGTCGGATCAGATCGTTTGTTTATCAAAGGCAAGTGGCACCTACGTTTATTATATGTTTTAGCTTACATTGCACCTTTCGGTGTACTCAGCGGTGGTAAAGCCATTGGTGCCTATCTAGCGGCTTTTGCAGCGATTGCGATTTATTTTATGGCTCATGGCCTATTTACCGGCTATTACGTCACCCGTCGTGGTTTGCAGATGCGCCTGGAAGGAAAGCTATAGTGACTCTTACGTACTTATTAGCCATTGAGTGCGTCTGTGATACACATCTGTGTCCTAAAAAAGGACATGACTAAGGAACTATTCTCAGTAGTGGCACAGGGATCCTTACACCACTATAAGTTTATAGAAACTGACTACTGGCAGTTCAAAACTCAAACGTAAAACAGGAAAAAACTCATGACTGATACAACGACAAAGAGTACCCACATGACATACGGCGAGTTCATAAATTCTCCTGAGATTAAAAACTATTTTGGAAGAAGATACGTTAACTGGGCACCAGAATTGGAGGCGATAGCCACTAAAAAGTCCATATTAGACGATGATATTTCTGATCAAACGGCATTCGCAAAAGTTTTTCAATCCATTAAATTTTCATGGCTTGGGTTGCTTTTTGGCCTGTTTTGGTACGCCTATCATAATGGTAAAGGATGGCAGGCATTTTTAGCTGTAGTAGTGGCAATAAACCTGATTGATATAGTATTTCTCGAAGGAGCCTACGGTGGTTACATTGCAGTTAGTACAGCCGCCTATTGCGCACTTTTCATGAAAGGCTGGATTTTTGCATCTAAATCAAACGAGATGAGCAAAAATGGCCAGCTTACACTTGGGAGCTGGGGGCGTGTCTTTTTGGCCATTGCGTTGTTTTTTGTACCACTGTGTTTAGCCATCATTTTCTTGACATGATTAAAAGACATTAAGGCATATATGCATGCTTTCAGTAATTTCGTCATTGCATAATGGCTTGTGTACCCCGCCTTTATGTTCACGAAATGCTTATCAAAAAGTGCCTGCTGGACTGATCTGGCGGCACTCGGGATGACGTAACGCCTGTAAACAGATCACAGGGGTTACGGATGAAAATTACATTGAAACAGTTACAGCAGGGTCACCCGGTCAAGCAGCTGATTCTGCAGTCGATGGAGTGTGAACTCTATCTGGTGAATATTTGTGACCATACAGATCAGCGCTGGATTGTCTGTGACGAGCAGGGCAAGCCGCTCAGTTATCGCAGCCAGCTGGATGCCAAGAAACCCTTCAAGGGCCTGGGCATTCAGCAGACCCTGCTGGAGCACCAAAGCCCCTACAATGAGATGATTGGCATTGAGCCGGCACAGGTAGCCGCGCTACAGGTACGGATCGCCAATCCGGATCAGGATTACTCGTAATTCAGTCGGATATCAGGGGACCAACCGCCGTCCACTTTCCCAGGGCATGCGTGTGCCTGTTGCATGGAGGCGCAGGCCATCCCGTCCATAACGCGGGTGAAAGCCGGGTAACTGGACTGCACCGCCCTCCTGAATCATAAACAGCAGTGCTTCCTGCTGTAACTGAGGATCAGGCTCATCCAGGCTCACCAATAAGCGTCCTCCCGACAACAGCTGCCATTGGCCACGACTGACCAGCGGCGGCTGTTGGTTCAGGTAATCTTCACTGAGCATGGCTTTCCCGTCCGGAAGCAGCTGCAGGCGTATATCACGCGTTGTCACGCTCGGGTCCAGTCGATACTCCCGAAACAATGCGAGACGTTCAAGACTGCCCCGCTTCGCACAACCGGTGTACTCCTGACCATCCAGCTCCATCACTGCGGTTAATCCATACCAGTTGTGGCCATCCTGGCAGGCTTCAGGCTGAATACGCAGTGACAATCGATGGCGGCGCTGACGGCCCTGAATATCACTCTCCCACCACCAGTCAGAACCCTGACGTATCACCGATCCGACAGGAAAAACAAGGGTACGCCGTTGCTGTGGCAGAAAGACGCGTATCTGAGAATCGGTAATATCCGCCTGCCAACCCGGACTGGGCCCTTCGGCTCGCATCAGTATGCCACTGAGGTGCTGGCGACACGCTCCCGGATCAGGTGAGACATAGCGCAACTGATCAATTTGAGTCGGTTCACCAGCCATACCCGGCTCACCTATCCACTCAATATAGAGTGGTGCAGAAACGCCGCGTTGACGAAACAGGCGCTGCAGGTGTGCTGGTATCCGCTCTACTGGCTGAGCTGCCAGATCCTGACAACCTCGCAGGTAATATTGATCCTGTTCCAGGCTAACCCAGCCCCGTTGGTACTGAGACTCCGAACTACTGCCACCAAACGGCAAACTGGCACAGCCAGACAGCAGCAGCAAACCTCCCAGGCACACGCGTCTCAACATTCTGAATACTCCTGATCCATCTGCCGCTCAACGTCTAATAATTCAGCAACCAGGTGGCGTAAACGCTGTAACTGCGCCTGCTTGCCCTGAATGGCAGAGGCTTCAGCCACCTGCCCTGCTGAATGCAACTGCCAGACTCGCCCCATCAATAATGCCTGATCGGCGTAGGACAGTTCCTGTACTGCTTTCATAAGCTTAGCAGATCTCAGCCAGTCCCTGAGTACCAGCATTGAATCCTCAAGGCTGCGCTGCTGAAAAGCAAATCCGTAAAGCGCCTCAGGATCTGCCGAAGCCAAAGAATCAGGCTGCGGTAGCACCGCCAGACAGCGCTGCACAAACGCTCCCTGTTGCTGTAGCTCAGGCTGGTCTAAACGCAATGCCAAGCGTCGGGCAAACAGCTGTTGAGCCGACAACGCCACCTGTTCTGCAGCCACCGACAGCGCCCGGAATACCAGCAATGGCCAGCCGGCTGTCACCCGATCACAACGCTCGCCCAGGCGCAGCGGGACATAGTGATAACGCTGCCAGAAGCGCAGCAACGCCTCACTAGCCGCAAACGAGGCACCACAAAAATCCAATCCGAGTTCAGTCGCTTCATTCGCCACTGCGGTTAACAGCTGCCCGCCCAGGCCTCTAGCCTGCCACTGGGGGTGTACCGCAATACGCATGACGCGCCAGCCTCGCAACCTTGCCGCAGAACGCAGCCCTTCACGGGACAGCAGAGTTTGTGGAATCAGATCACCTCCGGGACGACGATACCCGCCCCAGATCGGCTCAATCAAGGCTTCAGGCACCGGGCCTTCATCCACCAACAAGGCCACAGCCAAGGGTTGTGACTGCCATGACAACACCCGAATCTGCAAATCCGGGCTGTCCAGCAACTGACGCAAGTCATTCGGTGTGGTGCGATAATGTGCAGCAATCAGCAACCCAAACACCTGGCGCAATAACCGCTCATCGGCCAGCAACTCGCGCACCCCTATCGACTGATAAGCAACCGTCACATCGGCGGCAGGCAAGGTGTCCGGTTCAGGCAGCAGCGGTGGCTCGGCATCCAGCAACAACACCCGATAACTGAGCGCTTCCAGTGGATCGCCACTGGCCCAGCGTACCGGATCTGTCAGACAATAGCGTTTCCAGCCCGGCACCTGAGCAGCTAGCGAAGACAGGAACCGCAACTCAAAGCCCCGACCATTGCCCTCATAGCCATGCAGGGTGGTCGCGAACCACTGGCGACTGCACAACTGCCGAATCGATTGCAGCAGGGATACCGGAATAGCAGCCGCCTCATCCACAATCACCAGATCTGCCTCGGGAGACTTCTGCAACAACACCGCGGGTGGATAAAAACGCACCTGCAGACGTGGATGATCAAAGCCACTTCCGACAAACCTGCCATCAGGGCACTGGCGCAATAACGCACTGAACAGCGCATCAACAGCCGCGCGACTCGGTGCCGTCACCACCACCTTAAGGGATTGCTCAGTCAGCAACTGGCTCAGAGCCAGACCCAGCGATGCTGTCTTTCCTCGCCCGCGGTCAGCAGTAATAACGGCAGTGAGCGCTGTGGTGCTAAAGTCAGCAACCAGCTGTTCCACCAGATGCGCCTGCTGCTGGCTAAGATACGGAGGTTCACAGAATCGTGTCTCAGGAACACAGGTGGGTGGCCAGGGTGAGGCCAACTGACTTACGAGTCGTTGCAGAAAATAGCCGGGAAAAACCATTGACTGGTAGCGGCTGCCACGTAACGCTGCATACTCAGGGTCAGCATAGCCTGGCCAGGCACTCGCCTCAGGAGACAGCAAAATCAGCTCTCCGCCCCCTTTCAAGGTGCCACAAATCTGTGCAAATGCGTTTGGATTGAATCCGGCAAAGGCATCCAGAATCACACGATCCGTTTCTCTGCCCAGCCACTCAGCCGCCTGACGCGAAGCTATCGGTGGAAAACCGGCACGCGACTGATCGGAAATCAACAGCGTTACCTCAACCTCCGGCCGCTGCCTCAAGCAGGCACACAAATCAGCTTCAGCGGTTTCCGCGCAGGTCTGTAACCAGGTGAACTGACGATGCAGGTGACGGGACGCGGATAACGACATACTCAGGCGTAGGTCGGATTAAAATCGTGGCTGTACTCGGCATGAAACAGCACCTGCCCAGGAGCTTCATGCAGCGCATGCACCAGGGTTTCATCCACCAGTTGCTGTGCCATGACGCCATTCAGCGAAGCACTGGGCTGAAAGGTACAAGCGGCAAGAGTCAACTGTACCGGAATGGATTCAAAATGTTGCTGCAACGCCTGATGGCAGCGCTCCGCAAAACTGCCGGCATGTTCATTGGTCGAGGGTAACAGCAATCCCAACTGTTGCTCGGCATAACGTCCGAGCTGATCACCCGGCCGGGAAAGCTGGTGTTTCAGGATGGCAACCATCTCCCGCATGGCTTCAGCCGGTAAACCACTACCATCCGTCATGCGTATATCAAGACACATCAGCGTCAAAGGTGTGAATTCACGTACGGCGCGACGACACTCATTATCCAGTTGCTCCGCGAAGGCAGACAACTTGAGGGCGCCGGTTTCCGAATCACAGCGATTCACCCGTTCGATCTCGCTCTCAGCCCAGTCACGGAACTCGGTATAGCGCTGGTTCAAACGGTTCAGACGCAGCGTTAGCACGATCGATAACACCGTCAACAAGACCGTCAATACAATGAATAAAGTCAGAACCACACTTTCTCCGCAACACAAGTTGGATTATCCTGCTGATCTGATTCAAGCTTATATGCTCACACGGGTAATGAAAAGCCCGATAACAAAAACCTTACGGAGCGTGGGATGATTGATCTCTACACTTGGGGCACGCCCAATGGCCGGAAAGTTTCCATCATGCTTGAAGCCTGCCGGTTGCACTACTCTGTTCACCCCATCGACATTCTCAATAATGCCCAGTTTGATGCCGATTTTCTGAAAATCAGCCCAAACAACAAAATCCCCGCCATTGTTGACCCGGACGGTCCGGGTGGTGCGCCGATTCAGCTGTTTGAAAGTGGTGCCATTCTGATCTATCTGGCAGACAAAACCGGAGAGTTCCTCCCCACCGAAGGCGCTGAACGCTATGAGGTGCTGCAGTGGCTAATGTGGCAAATGGGCGGCTTTGGTCCGTTTCTGGGACAGGCCCACCATTTCAACCGTTTTGCAGCTGAAAAAGTCCCCTATGCGATTGAACGCTATACCCAGGAAGCGCAACGTCTCTGGGGAGTACTGAACACACAACTGAGTAGCCGCCGTTTCGTCTGCGATGAACTGAGCATTGCAGACTTCGCCATCTACCCCTGGGCCACACGTTACGAATGGCAGGGTGTTGACAAGAATGCCTTTCCGGCAGTCAGCGTCTGGATGGAACAGATGGCTGACCTGCCCTTCGTGGATCGGGGTATGCAGGTTCCATGAAACAGGTAGCCATTATCGGTAGCGGCCCGGCCGGATGCTTTCTGGCCGAGATACTTGCACTGAAGCTACCCGATGTTCAGATTGATCTCTATGAGCGGCTGCCCCACCCGTTCGGACTGGCTGTGAGTGGTGTAGCGCCCGACCATCTGCACACCCGCAAGGTGACCGAGCAGCTGCAACGGACGCTGGATCGTGATCAGGTCAAATTGATCTGCAATACCGAGTTGGGACGGGATATCCACTACGATGAACTGAAAGCCCGCTACCATCGGGTGATTCTGGCAACAGGTGCCAATGAAGACCGGCAACTGGGCATTCCCGGAGAGAAGCTCACCGGGATCTATGGTTCAGGCGCTTTCACCCGCTGGTACAATCAGCACCCGGAAGCGGCAAATCTGCGCCCTCACCTGGGCGAAAGAGTCGGTATTATTGGCAACGGCAATGTCGCACTGGATATCGCCCGTATGCTCGCCAAAACACCTGCAGAGCATCAGCAGAGTGATTTATCAGATGCTGTCAGAAACCATCTGGCACAGAGTCCTGTGCGTGAAATCCATATTCTGGGGCGCCGTGGCCCTGCAGATGCCAGCTTTACCTTGCCAGAGCTGACCGAGCTGGGAGCACTGGCACAAGCCAACGTTCAGGTTTCGCGCGAAGCGCTGGAGAGTATTGATCGACAAGCCTTGCCACCCTCGCAACAGAAAGTACTCAACCAATTGCAGCAGTATGCCGAAACCCCGGTAAACCAGCAGGCCTCAATTCAAATTCATTTTCACTTCTATAGCACGCCAGTTGCGGCACAAGGCCACACACAGCTTGAAGCACTCAGTATTCGTGACAGTCGCAGCCAGCATTCCTGGACTCTACCACTCGATACACTGGTAACGGCCATCGGCTATCGCACACCGGCTATCGACGGTGTACCTTATGATGAAATCGCGGGCCGTTTCGCACACCAAAACGGCAAGATTGAACCCGGAGTCTATTGCACAGGATGGTGTCAACGCGGCCCGCAAGGCGTCATTCCCACCAACCGCAGCGAAGCCATGCAGCTGGCACGCCAACTGATTCGTGAATGGGAGCAGACCGATGCTGATTGATCGAAAACTATCCCGCCTGCTAGTGGTAGACCTGCAGGAAAAGCTGATGCCAGCCATCCATGACGGAGAGAAGCTACTGCAGAACTGCCGATGGATGACACAGGTCGCCAGCACCCTGGACGTCCCGATTCTGGTATCGGAACAGTATCCCAAAGGGCTGGGACCAACAGTTGAGCCGATTCGTTCACTGCTGCGTGATGATGCGTTTATGGAAAAGACCTATTTTTCCTGCCTTTCAGATGATGGCTGCCGCACCACCCTGCTGGACAAGCACTACCCGCAAGTCGTCATCATCGGCACCGAAGCCCATGTTTGTGTCATGCAAACAGCGCTGGAAATGAAAGAAGCCGGTATCCATGTATTCGTTGTCGAAGACTGTATCGGCTCTCGTGACCCACACAACAAACACCTGGCCATTGAACGCATGCGTCAGGCCGGTATCACGCTGGTCGCCCGTGAAATGGTCGCATTTGAGTGGCTGCGTCGCGCGAACACTCACGTCTTCCGCTACGTCAACCGCACCTTTATTGCCTGAACCGGGTTAACGTAACCGCCCGATCTGAGTTAATAAGGGCTGCGGTGCAATCACACCATGCACCGCGAGGTCACGACGCTCTTCACCCTGCTGATCAAAAAACACCAGTGCCGGTGGGCCAAAGACCTGATAGCGCTGGTTTAATGCACGTGAATCGCTGTCATTACGGGTCACATCCACCTTGATCTTCATGAATCCGGACAAACTCTCCTGCACCTCGGCATCCGCAAAGGTGACAAACTCCATCTCGGCACAGGTGACACACCAGTCAGCATAAAAATCCAGCATCACTGGCTGCTGTGCGGCCTTGGCCTCCGCCAGCAGAGGCTCCAGTGCATCCAGAGAGGTAACGGTTTGATCAAACACCAGCGTTGAGCCTGACGCAGCACCCACCGTACCAGCGCCCAACCCCATACCCTGCAAGGGGTACACCAGGCTGCGACCGCCCGAAAGCACGCCCAGCAGCAAGGCGACACCATACACCAGCAACACCAGCCCCACTCCCTTCCAGAAGCGATGCCAACCGCTGATCGGCGAAGGCAAACGATCCAGTGCACTGAGATAGACCGCTGTCACCAGCAAAATAACTGCCGTCAGCGTCATGGTCACCTGTACCGGCACAATACGATCCAGCATCCACACGGCCAGCAGCAACAGCAACACACCGAATCCGGCCTTGATCGCCTTCATCCAGCCACCGGCATGTGGCAGCAGCTTGCCTGCCGAGGTACCGACCAGTAGCAGTGGCACCCCCATCCCCAGTGACATGGAAAACAGTGCTGCACCACCCAGCAAGGGGTCACCTGTCTGACCAATATAGATCAACGCGCCCGCCAAGGGTGCCGCCATGCAAGGCCCGACAATCAGTGCTGACAGAAATCCCATCACCGCCACACCGGTCAGCTGTCCGCCTTTTTGACTCCGACTGACCTGATTGAGTCGATTCTGCAATCCCGAGGGCAGTTGCAACTCATAAAAGCCAAACATCGACAGCGCCAGCAGCACAAACACCAGCGTAAAGGCCGAAATGATCCAGGGGTTCTGGAAGCTGGCCTGCAGATTGGCACCAAACAAACCGGCCAGCACGCCCGCCAGCGTATAGGTCAGCGCCATCGCCAATACATACACACTCGACAAACCCAGTGCCCGCCGCGTCGACACCCGGCCCTGCTGCCCGGCAATAATGCTCGACAGGATCGGAATCATCGGAAATACACAGGGAGTCAGGGACAACGCCAAACCGGCCACAAAGAATGCACCCAGTATCAGTGGCAGGCTGCTGCCACTCAGCATCTGAGTGAAACGGCCATGCTCGCTGACAAAGTCTGAACTGCCCGCCGCATCGGATACAGTTGCAACCTCAGGCGGCATACCCTCAGGCCAGCTTAAACCGGCAGCAAGTGGCAGGGATGCCAATGGAATGGTTTCTGTAACGGGCGGGTAACAGATACCACCTTCCCAACAACCCTGATAGGTCACGGTTAGACCAGCCTCGCTGGCACCCTCTCCTTCCGCACCGACCAACAGCGCAGCAACCGCCTGCTGCTGCCAGATATCGACCAGACCAAACAGCTGATCCTGCTTCGGCGTGCCCGGTTGACGCCACAGCTCAACCAACTCAACACCGTCACTGACTTCTACTTTAAGGTGGTCGCGATACAGGTAGTAATCATCGCGGATGGTCCAGTTCAGCTTGTAGACACCCGGTTCCTGAACCTGAGTGTAAAACTGAAACGCCTCTTCAACCGGTACTGGTCCCTGGGCCTTATTTGAGCCACCCCAAATCGAAAATTGAGCCACCGCCAGACCCGGTAGCCAACACAGCACCAGCAGCAACCCTGTCAATACACGTTTCAACACAATGAATCCTTACTTTACTTGCGCTTCAGTCTGCTGAATCAGACCATTGAGCCGCCCTATTGTTCCAATAGTCGATATTATACCCGTTTCCCCTTATAAGCCGTGCAGGGATATGGTAAAAATACCCCCACGAATCTATCTGCTTTCAGGAAAAAACGAGATGACCGATACACGCTTAGAAGACCTGCACATTGAATCAATCAAACCCATCATCACACCACGTGAGCTTAAAGCCCAGTTGCCGCTGAGTGAAGAGGCCATTGAAACCGTGATCCGTGAGCGTCAAGTCGTCAAGGATATCCTTGACCGCAAAGATAAACGTTTGATGGTTGTCATCGGCCCCTGTTCCATTCACGACCCTGAAGCAGCACTGGAATATGGCCGTCGTCTCAAAGCCTTAGCAGAAGAAGTTAAAGATTCGCTCTATCTGGTCATGCGTGTCTATTTTGAAAAACCGCGTACAACAGTGGGTTGGAAAGGCTTGATTAACGACCCGCGTATGAATGATTCGTTTGAGATCGAAGAAGGTCTCAAGATTGGCCGCAAGCTGCTGATCGACCTGTCTGACATGGGTCTGCCGCTGGCGACCGAAGCACTGGACCCCATCTCACCCCAGTATATGCAGGATCTGATCAGCTGGTCAGCGATTGGTGCGCGTACCACCGAATCACAAACACACCGGGAAATGTCATCCGGCCTGTCGTGTGCTGTCGGATTCAAAAACGGCACCGATGGCGGCCTCACCGTGGCCATTAACGCCATGCAGTCAGTTTGCCACCCGCACAATTTCCTCGGCATTGACGAAGATGGCCAGGTTGCCATCGTCAAGACACGCGGCAACGCCTACGGTCATGTAGTATTGCGTGGCGGCAATGGCAAACCCAACTACGATTCCGTCAGCGTACGCCTGTGTGAGCAGGAACTGGACAAGGCCAAGCTCAGCAACAACATCATGATCGACTGCAGCCACGCCAACTCCAGCAAAGACCCGGCACTGCAGCCACTGGTCGCGGAGAACGCTGCCAACCAGATTCTGGAAGGCAATCAATCCATCATCGGCTTGATGATCGAATCCAACCTGGAATGGGGTAATCAGTCCATCCCGGCTAACCTCTGCGACTTGAAATACGGTGTATCCGTGACCGATGCCTGCATCGACTGGAAAACCACCGAAGACTGCCTGCGCGGTATCCATGCAAAACTGAAAGACGTTCTGCCAAAGCGGTAATACCCTTCAGGGGTCGCTACAGACCCCTGAAATCGCTGATCAGCTCCGTGACAGCATCGGCTGTCACGGGTCTGGACAACATATACCCCTGAACCTGATCCACGCCAATCGAGCTCAGCAAATCGTACTGTTGCCGGGTTTCAACGCCCTCAGCCACTGTTTTCAAGCCCAGACTCTGACACAGTGGTGCCAGCGCCCTGACGATCGCCTGCTCCTTGCTGCCCTGAGCCAGATTCCAGATAAATGCGCGATCAATTTTCAGAATATCAAACGAGAAGCGCAGCAAATACTCTAACGACGAAAACCCGATGCCAAAATCGTCCAGCGCTACCTTGTAACCGGCTTCACGAATAGAAGACAGGGTTTTCGCCACCATCAAAGGTTTTTTAATCGCCAGGCTTTCAGTAATCTCGATACACACAGATGAGCGATCACATCCGGCATCAGCCACCATGCGCTCCAGCTGATCCAGTATCTTCCCCTGCTCCAACTGCACCGGTGATACATTGATACCCATCTGCAAACACACCCCCTGTTGCGCCCAGGACGCCTGCTGTCGCAATGCCTCCTGCATAATCCACTCCCCCAGCGGACGAATCAACCCCGAAGATTCCAGCGTACTCATGAACGCACCCGGCGCAATCAGTTCATTTTCCGAACGCTGCCATCGCAACAGCGCTTCCGCCCCCACAATCTGCTGGTCGCGGATATCCATTTGCGGCTGATACAGCAAGCAGAACTGCTGATGTTCAACCGCTTTTTTCAACTCAGCATCCAGGCTTAACTGCAAACGCGGTGACTGTGCCAATCGCGCATCAAAAACCGTAACATTGATTTGTTCCGACGGAACCACCGCATACAAAGCCAACTGGGCCTGTTTGATCAGAGTCTGCTCATCAAAATCTGGCTGAAAGCTATAGCTGACTCCCACCTTGAATGACAACAGAATTTCCTGACCGCCAATCTCCCAGACACCTTCCAGACACGTCAGTCGTTCACGCAGATTCAACTCCAGCCGCTGTGCATCCACATCACCCTGCAGCGTATCCCAGATCGCAAACAAACCACCATGAAACCGGGCGGCAAGACCATCTTCTGCCACCATCGTATCAAGATAACCTGCCACCCTGACCAGCAAACGATCCACCTGCTCCGGGTCCAGCACCGAACTGATATGATGCAAGCGTTGCACCTGTATCAGCATCACAAAGGTTGCCGAGGTGTGTGATGTCACTCTGGGAGACCAGCGCTTCAGTGATGCACAGAAGGCTTTGCGCGTTGCCAGACCAGTGAGCTCATCCTGGCCCACCTCACGTATCTGTGAATAGGACAGATTCAGCAGAGCTATATCCTGTAAAACGCCCAGAAGCACGCCACCCGACGAGTCCAGACGACCACTCATGAGCACACGCTGCCCTTTGCCATTCAGTAGCCCCACTTGTACCGAAAAGTTATGGCCACGAATGACGGCTCGGCGAATAACCTCCTTAAAATCCAACAACTCATCCGGCTGAACCAGAGCCTCGAAATCCTCCATGGAGTCCGGCAGCGTCTTTTCCCCACCCAATACATACTCCGCGCCGGATGACCAACTCAAATGGTGACTGTCAATATCGTACTGCCATGTCACCATCCCGGCGACTTCAGCAACTATTTTCTCCTGCTCACCCATGCGCCGCGTCTCTTCGACCCAGCCAGCATCCAGCACACTGTGCGATAGCTCTTTCATCCCTGCACCTCCGATCCACTCAAGCAATCCTGACGGATCTCACGTGCCAATAATCGCGCTGTACTACAGCTTTCATCCAGGCATTCCAGCTCAACTCCTGCAGCGATCCAGTCGCCTTGTACATACCGGGCACCCACCATTTGTGCATACCCAAATAGCGTTGGGTTATCGACACCCTCCAGTACAACCCGTTGATTCAACTGACTGGATAATCCCAACATACCATGTGCATAGCGACGACTGACCTGGCTGAACGGCATAGCCTGTATCACTGAATGTGGCAAGTGAAACGAATACACATCCCGTATGCCCATGGTTGAAAGCAGAGACATATCCCGGGCAAGGCAGTCGTACAGACTGAGGCGAACTCCCAGTGGCATCAGCGTATCGATGAATTCAGCCATATAACTCATGCTTTCCAGGGCGGTTTCGGAGAGCTGCAACACCAGTGGTGGTGAGGGCATTTCTGATACTTCAAGGCAGGTTTTAAGTCGATGCATAAACCCGGAGTCTGACACAACGGAAGCCGGAACCTTTACAATCAAAGGGTACTGATTAAAACAATTTGAATCTGAGGAGTGCCAAACCTTCATAAGCACAGACAGCCGTCCGAAAAACTGATTCACAGGATTGCTATCAGCCGGCTGTTTCTGCTCATCACCATGAGGTTCCAACAGATTTATTGCCAAAACATCACCAGCTTCCAGATCCACAATTGGCCGAAATCGCAATAGATTTATCCATTTTTCATCCAGACAAGAAGAACATTGGAAGGCTGTTTCATACATGTCCATATAACCATCCATTACGAAACATCCTATTAAACAACCATTCAGCGCACTCAGATTAATGCATTGAGAGCATTTTTTAAATAGGTTATATGCACATAATTCAAAAGCAGCACAACATCTTCTAAATCCCTGTATTTGTTGAGCAAGCCCGATATACTGAGAGTGAACATGGTTAACTGATGAGGAAGCTATGAGCTTGGGGCAATCCATAAGGATGCTTAGAAAGAACAAAGGGATGACTCTGGCTGAGCTGGCAAGGAAGGTAGACTCTCATGTAGGCAACTTATCCAGAATCGAACGCAATGCCGCCAAACCCAGCCTGGACCTTCTGTACAAAATTTCTGATGCACTAGACTACAGTCTGTCGGATATCTTTTTCATGGCAGACTCAAATTCGACAGGGTGCCACAAGCAGTCTGCTTTGCTTGCGGTGTTCATTTCACTAGTAGAGCAGGACAAGGACCTGATGCTGGAATTTGCCTATTTGCTGCAACAGCGCGGGCATAACCATGACAAAGACGGGACATAAAAAAGCCCGCAGAGTCAGCTCTGCGGGCTTTGTGCTACTCACTTACTGATCAATATTGATGTAACCACTCTCTACCAGGTGAGTAATAATTGCCTCATCACTGGTCATTGTGGCCGTATCAATACCCAGATCGGTGAAGGATACTCCCTGGAGAGTGATGGTCTGAGTGACGTCGCCACCCGCACCTGTCGGTGTCAGCGAAATCACGGTATCAGCACCACCATTAATCTCACTGATACTGATGTAATCCGTAATCAGGCCTGACTCTTCTCCTACCAGCAAATCGGCCACATCCAGAACGTCTCCCTCAGCCGGGTTGAAGTTCAGTACGGTGTCCTCACCTTCATCCCCCAGATTCCAGACAAAGATGTCTACCACCCCATCTTCACCCACCAACGTATCATCTGCGGGGGTGCTCTCCTGCACATTGACCGGCATATTCGGCTCACCCTGCAGGTTAATCGTGAGGGTAGACGCCACCTGATCACCATCTGCATCGGTCAGATAGTAGGTGAAGTTTTCCTGCCAATTGTCGTCCTGCGCCATGCCATCCCGAGCCTCACGGCTCATAACGTAGGTGTAGGTACCGTCAGCAGCGACCTCAAGGTGACCGTAACTGCCCGCAATCGTACCACTGGCAACCGCTGTATCAGCACCACCACCATTGTCCCAAAGAATGGCATTCACAAGCGCGGCACCATCGGCACCAAAGCCGGTTTCCACCTGCCCTTCAACTTTTGGCAAATCATCTGTTGAAGAAAGTTTTGCCAGCAGTTCAAAGGTACTGGATGCCCGCTCAGTCGTTCTGACTGAGTTGACTACATTACCGGTATTTTGATCTACAAAACCAACCACTTCAAAGTTATAGACACGTGCACCAACAGTTACCGAGGTCGTAAATCCTGCATTCAGAATGGTGACAATATCGTCATTATCCGGATGATCGACCTGAGGATTGGTGTTAGGCGTTTCATTATGTTTAAAGTTGATCGTATGGGTAATCGGTGTTACCACCCCATCAATCACTATATTGAAGGTCAACTGCAGATCCACCGCAGAAATGGAGGTACCACTCTGAATCGGGAAGTTATTATGCGTAAACGTTCCGATCACAAAGGGTTCATTCACCTGCACACCGTCACTGTGTATCAAGTCATTGTTATCATCAAAGGTGTAGTTGGAGAAGTTACTTCCTGAACCCCAACGCACCACGTCATCAATTCCCGGATCAGTATTGATCAGAGTGGAGCTGCCGCCAACAGGATTCAACCAGCTGGCCTCCAGACCACCGACCAGCATCTCACTGATGGCTACGGTCAGGTCGTTACTCAGACTGAACTGCTCAGGTATATCATCGACTACTGTCACATTGATCGTGCCATACGCATAATGACCGTTGGTATCCAGCAGAGCCAGATCAATACCAGCCTTATCCAGCAGGTTTGTTCCCTCACCTTCGGCATGCTCAAGCGCACCCGTCAGTACGAAGGTATAACTCACCTCACCGGTGACTGGATTATAAGCAGTCAGTTGCAGCTCATTGCCTTCCGGTGTTTGTACCACGACCGGTGTCGCACTCGGCAAACCAAGCACGGCCAGATCCGCAGCACTCAGCGCTACCTGACCACCAGACTGAGCGGCCTGACCCGACAGGAGCAGCCCACTGATCAACAAGGTTTGCACGCCAGCCGAAGCCACCAGTGTGAAGCTATTACTATCAACCGGCAAAGCGCCTGTAGAAGCACTCGAGCCATTTTCCAGATAGGCTTCGTTAACCAGAACATCACTGTCGGTAAGCCCCAGAATACTGGGCAGGTCAGGCAAGTCACCAGGGCCTGCAGGTTCAAAGGTAATCAGGAAGCTGGCGTCATCCACATCGCCATCGCCATCCTTAGCGATAACATTGACAGGTAAGCTGTATTCCAGCTCGCCGTCCAGATACTCGCCACTAAAGCCCTTGATACCGTACTTCTGGTTACCCTGACCTGAACCGGAATTTTCAAACACAACCTTATCAAATACCACTGCACCCGGTGCAAAAGCATCAATCGTCAGCCCGGTACCTGTGAAGGACTCACCGGTCTGAGTATTAATTGCTGTCCAGGTAACGAAGCTGGCATTACTGGAAGGCGACAGCTCGATAACCAGCTCACTCAGGAACTGATCAAAGATTGCAGTCAGGCTCTCACCCGCTTCAATGTGCTGATCCGCCACCCCAATGCTTTGAGGAGAGAAGTTGACAGAGCCGCCAACCGCTGTAAAGGCAACATTCAGATTGGGAGAATCCAGCTCCAGACTGCCATCGATACCACCGGTAGTGGGGTTCAGAGCCGAAGTCGAGAACTGCTGAGCCACTCCATCCAGAGGTTGCAACACAATCAGTGTATAGCTGTCAGTCTCAACACTCATATCGATCGTAAAGACTGGGTCATCAGCTGTTTCACTAGCCTTGTAGGCAATCAACTGCTGAGTCGCTTCATCATAGGTGTAGTTCAGTTTTTCGCCACCCGATGTCAGGAAAGCTGTTTTCAACACACCCTCATCCAGGAACTGCACCTGAATAAAGCCATCTTCAGACAGCAACTGCACATCTGAAATCAATCCACCCGCCTCATCAGCACCGATGTTCAGATTCAGATCACCTGACACCTCTCCACCGGCAGCACTGACACTGACGTCATCAGGGGTACCAAAGTCCGGTACATCATCAATGATGTTCACACGGAAGTTCCCAGTGACCACATCATCATCGATGTCTGTCACCACTATTTCCAGATCAAACTCTTTGGTATTGGTTCCCTGTACTGGCGGATGATCATAGCTGGAATCAAGAACATACTCATAAGACACCAGGCCAGTATCGGCATCAAATCCAGTGATGGTCAGGGTACCTCCACCAACGGTCAGACTGACGCCCGGCTGATAGACACCCTCCTGAATAATGTATTCCCCATCCAGTGTCACATCCTTGATGCCGTCCGCAGCCACAACCGAGAAAGTACCGGTGCGTGTCAGTTCCGACAAATTGGTTTGTGTACCATTTGGAAGATTCGCCTCATCCAGCGTAATTTCAACCGATTCAACTTCCGGCTGACTATCAGCGCGCACATTGAAGGTAATCAATGCAGTGGCTGTATCACCATCACCATCTGTCACGGTATAGCTGAAGGTTTCACTGACATTCTGCTGATCGACACTGGCAGGAGGTGTATACACCAACTCTCCATCATCATTAATCAGCAGCTGACCACCCTGACTGCCAGTACCAAAACTGATACTCTGCAAGCCATCGGGTCCAGCGTCAAAGCCCAGCAACTGCTGAATAGCGTCCATACCTGTTGCCAGTACCACAGGATCAGCTCCGGCTCGAACCGTATCATCATAGACAAAGTCGGTAGCATCCGGGCCAGCATCCTGGAAGTACATCACTGGTCCGATATCGATTGTTGCCGTATCCGTATCGCCATCCGAATCGTAAACAGTCTTACTCAGATCGATGGCGCCAGCAGCCACGTTGACGACATCCGATGCGCCGACCACACCACCAAGCGGATGCTCAACAGCACGTAACTGATCCAGCGTAACAACGCCCGTAGCGCTGTCAACCGTCACGGTAAACACCGCTGTTTCAACGCCATCCACCATGACATAACCGATGACATCGGGACCTTCCATGCGCAGCAACACCGCTTCACCCGTCAGCGTATCCACCAGCCCTGAATCACTGCCATCTCCCTGAGTTACTCCGAGACTGTATACAGAAGCAGGCCCCTGCATATCAGCGCCAAATTCGGCAGAGAAGTAGGTAGAGAAGTCGAAACTGGCTACCTGATCCAGATCATTTTCACTGACGGTCAGGCTGGCATCACTCCAGGTCACATTAATGTTGACGTCGTTATAGTCATAATCACTGCTGTTACCGTAGATATCTTCCCAGTTCAGATCCCCTTCGGTCAGGTTATTCTCAACATGAGAAACACCATTCGGATGCAGGTTCCCATCACTGAACAGCGCTGGCATATTACTATTCTGTCCAGCCAACGGCTCCAATGGATCGCCATTTTCATCCGCCGTCCAGGCCTGCCAGACCGTATCGCCATTTGAATTCACGAAGGACTGGAATACCACTGAGGTATCGTTACCCAGATCCGGGTTATGCGTTGCACCATTCGGAATAATGAAATAACCGATCTCACCGGGTGCATAGCCGGTGATAACGCGGATGTCGTTGACATCCAGTTTGACATTACTCCAGAGCACCACACCGATCGTAGGTTCGCCATTCTCTCCTACAACGTAGTAGCCAAAGCTATTGTCATAACCGGTATTGGGGTTACTGCCCAGATTAGTGATGGTCACTTCATGGCCGGATGGATTAGTGCCTTCTACCTCTGGCAAGTCATCATGTACGGTGACCGATACACTGGCAGCCGCAGATTCCGTACCATCGCTGTCAATCGCTTTCACCTGAATGCCACTGATCTCCAGCTCATCCACGTCAGCGTTATGTGGCAGGCTGGCCAGTTGCTCAACATTCACCGTGACGGTGCCAGTATCACCGGCCGCCACAGGACTGCCGCTCAGCGTCAGCTTCAGGACATCAACACCATTCAGAGAACCGATCAGCTCATCACCTTCAGCATTCACCGACCAGGTCAGCGTGCCATCCAGTCCATCGACACTGATGCCGCTGGTATCACCAAACACAAAGCTGGCAATATCATCACTGCCCGCTGTAAAGGTCAGCAGACCACTGTCATCACTCACCAGACTGTCACGCAGATCCACATCAGTAGTCACCAGTCCGACACTGCTACCCACACCGTCTTCACCGCCCGGAGTCGGGCCATCGCCATCCACGATGGTAATCGTATGGGTGGCATCCGCTTCGTCCAGATCGCCATCGATCTTGATCAACTGGAAGCTCAGGGTCGGATCGCTTTCGCTGTGATCCAGGTTGGTGGCAGCCACAAAACTCCAGGTGCCACCCGCGTTGAAGGTCAGGATACCCACGCCGGTATCAATGGGATCACCGACGACAAAACTGACCGGGTCTGCACCATTGATAGACAACAAGCGTTGAGCACCCTCAGCATCGGCACCTGCTTCTGTACTCCAGGTACCGCCAATGGCATCGCCACCTTCAGTAGCCTGAACATCGCCATCCAGAGTCACTTCTGGCAGATCATCATGCACAGTAACCGATACACTGGCAGCCGCAGATTCCGTACCATCGCTGTCAATCGCTTTCACCTGAATGCCACTGATCTCCAGCTCATCCACGTCAGCGTTATGTGGCAGGCTGGCCAGTTGCTCAACATTCACCGTGACGGTGCCAGTATCACCGGCCGCCACAGGACTGCCGCTCAGCGTCAGCTTCAGGACATCAACACCATTCAGAGAACCGATCAGCTCATCACCTTCAGCATTCACCGACCAGGTCAGTGTGCCATCCAGTCCATCGACACTGATGCCGCTGGTATCACCAAACACAAAGCTGGCAATATCATCACTGCCCGCTGTAAAGGTCAGCAGACCACTGTCATCACTCACCAGACTGTCACGCAGATCCACGTCAGTAGTCACCAGTCCGACACTGCTGCCCACACCGTCTTCACCGCCCGGAGTCGGGCCATCACCATCCACGATGGTAATCGTATGGGTGGCATCGGCTTCGTCCAGGTCACCATCAATCTTGATCAGCTGGAAGCTCAGAGTCGGATCGCTTTCACTGTGATCCAGGTTGGTGGCAGCCACAAAACTCCAGGTGCCATCGGCGTTAAAGGTCAGGATACCGACACCGGTATCAATAGGCTCACCCAGCACCAGCAAATCTGCCGGGCCACCATTAATGGAGAGCAATCGAGTGGCACCATCACTGTCAGCACCGGGATCTGTGCTCCAGGTACCCGTCACTTCATCACCACCCTCAACCGCTTCAATTGCACCATCCAGCTCAGCTGCAGGTTCATCATCATTGAAGGTTATAAACTCGCCCAGGTTAAGAGGCTCAGTGGACTGACTGACACTGTCGCCATCACGGTCAGTAACGGTAACACTTGCTGTCAGAGTTACCAGACTACCAAGATTTAACTGGTCAACCGGCTCACCATTGAGCAAATGATCAATAGGCAAAAACTGTGTCAGCACCAGCTGACCTTCAATAATTTCAAGCGTGAAAACGGTTTCAGAACCTTCACCCATGATAAAGCCGACAATGGACTGCTGATCCTCAGACAGCGCCAACATGATTGGCATATCACTGCTGCTTAGCCCTGAATTGACACTATCCGGAGGCAAGAGCATGAGTTCCTCATCGAGCTCACCACCCGGAAGCTGAATAGGCGGAAAATCTGACTGCGCAAGACCCAACGCATAGCTCCAGCTCAGGCTTCCGGGGCCATCTGTTCCGTAATCGACATCAACGGAGAAAAGCTCAGACAGATCCACTGAATCGACACTGCCACCTTCAGACAGGGTTTCAGCATCAAAGACGTTCAGCTGTAACCCTTCAGCATCGGTATTCAATTCAAGAATACTGGGACCATCATCAAAAATATCGACAATAAAGCTGGATGTAGCCGTCAGACCATTTTCACTGACTACCGTTACAGTCACTTCAACCGGCACTGAATCATTCGGATCATCAGCATCCGGGTGCTCCATAGCTCCAGTCTGCTCAAAGGTATAGGTTCCATCAGGGTTCACCTGAATCTGCCAGGAACCGCCATAGCTGTCAGGACCATAGGTCAGAGTATTCGCGACGGGGTCCCATACGGCACCGGGAGAAGAGAGAGTGACCGTGCCGGTCAAGCCACCAAAGCTGATACCCAGGCTCTGGGTAAAGCTGTCAAAACCACCAGTCTCATTCACAGACCCGCCTTCAGGAGCGACTGAAGGTGGAATAGGCTCTTCAGCAACGACTGGACCTGAATCACCAATAGGTGCTTCAAAGGGTGTGGCCAGCTGTTGGTCATATTGGAAAGACAAGGGATCTACGGTTTCAGAGATACGCATCAGGCGGACAAAAGAACCACCACCGCCATCCGGGGCACCTTCAGTACCGGCGGCCGGCGCTTCCAGGTCATCCAGCAAATCACCATCACCTTCCAGTGCAGCCAGAATTGCATCAATACTGGGATCAGTGATTTCGCTTTCAACGGGTTCAGGAACGGAGGCTGTTATTTGCGCTTCACTCATCAACACATCTTGTGGACCAGCAATGCTGACAAGCTCGCCATTTCCATAATCAAGAACAACTTGAGAAGCATCTGATGTGATCAGGACTTCGCCTGCATAAAGGACATCACCCTCGGTTAAAACGCGGATAGTGCCATCTGCCGCGCGTGCGGAAACGTCACCGGTAATGCTTACGATGGTAGCAACTTGGGGGCTCATGACGGGTTACCTCTGATTATAAGTACTGCTGAGACCTTCTGGCCTCAATTCATATGAGGAATCCTTTCGATGCAATCAGTATAGAACCGGGTTTAAAAAAGGTTACTGTACTGAAGTACAACCCCAGTAATTACGGGGCCTTCAGGAAGATTTAGAGGAAACTGATACGTTTGAATACTACCCTATGTTTTTTAAGTGTTTTTATAAAAAAAGGCCCCATAAGGAGCCTTTCCGACAACACACAAGAGCAAAAACAATTAAGCTAAAGTCGACAACATCTCATCGACAATCACCCGCGCCTCAGTGACCAGTTGATCCAGATGCGACTCATCCACAAAGCTTTCCGCGTAAATTTTATAAATGGACTCAGTGCCGCTCGGACGCGCTGCAAACCAGCCACTTTGCGTGATCACCTTGACCCCGCCTATCGACTCCACATTGCCAGACGCTTTTACCTGAATATCCGTAATAGGCTCACCAACCAGATGCGATGAGCGAATATGCGAAGCCTGCAACCAGCCCAGCACTTTTTTCTCCGCCGGTGTCGCAGGCGCATCAATACGCTTGTAGTACGGCAACCCCAGGGTCCGAGTGAGCTCCTGATAATACTGACTCGGCGACTTTCCAGTCACCGCAAACAACTCTGCCGCCAGCAAACACAGCAGAATACCGTCTTTATCTGTCGACCAGGGCTCACCAACCATGGTTAGAAAACTGGCACCCGCACTTTCCTCGCCCGCAAATGCCAGGCGCTTCTGGTGCAACCCTTCCACAAACCACTTGAAGCCGACTGGAACCTCGTACAAGGTACGGCCATGCTTGGCCACAACACGATCCAGAATGGATGAACTGACCAGCGTCTTGCCTATCGCCAGTTCAGGACTCCATTCAGGCCGATGTGTCAGCAAATAGTCCACCGCCACCGCCAGAAAGTGGTTAGGGTTCATCAACCCCGCTGTATCAACAATCCCGTGCCGGTCCGCATCCGGATCATTAGCCAATGCCAGATCATAGCGATCCCGCAGACGCAGCAAGTTTGCCATGGCATGCGGGCTCGAGCAGTCCATACGAATCTGTCCATCGTGGTCCGGCGGCATGAACGAGAAAGTAGGCTCCTGAACCGTATTAACAATACTGAGATGAATCCGGAAACGCCGTGCAATCTCTTGCCAGACCTCAAGGGAGGTACCCCCCATCGGATCGACAGCAACGCGCAAGCCAAAACGCTCAATCGCTTCCATATCAATCACTTCAGGCAGGTGTGTGACATAGAGATCAACAAAATCAAACGGTTTGACTGCCACTTTCGCCTGATCCAGCGACACCCGCTTGATATTTTTAAAGCCCGACGCCAGCAATGCATTCGCACGATCCTGGATTTCACGCGTCACATGCGATGCCGCCGGACCGCCATCAGGGGTATTGTACTTGATACCCCCGTCACCGGGCGGATTATGCGAGGGTGTAATCACGATACCATCTGCGCGCACCTCAGGCTGATGGCGATTATGCTGTAAAATAGCATGCGAAATCAGTGGTGTTGGTGTAAAACCGCCTTCCGGGTGCACATAAACATCCACCCCTTGAGCCACCAACACCTCGATCACACTGCCACACGCTGGCTCCGATAAGGCATGCGTGTCAATTCCCAGATACAAGGGTCCAAAAATTCCGGCTGCAGTACGATACTCGACAATCGCCTGAGAAATAGCCCAGATATGCGCCTGATTAAACGAGCCGTCAGTCGAAGTACCACGATGCCCGGACGTGCCAAAGCTAACACGCTGGGATGCAACAGACGGGTCGGGTATCTTCTGGAAATACGCTGAAATCAGCGTCGTGATGGTTGAATCTTGCATAGAACAGTCCCTTTTCAATAGTCACTACACGCGCCTCCAGCACTCTTCGGCCTGTCGAAACGCGAAGCCATCAGTCTTTCAAAAAACTGATTCTAGACTACAAAAATGAACTCTGAATGTCTCTATTTTTTTGCAGCGCACAAGCGATGCAGAACACATCGCCCGTGCGTTTCAAGGCGGGAAAATCAGGCAGCCTGAAGCTGGTCACGCTTCTGCTTGCGTTTTTTCATCCAGCTCATACCGGCCAGACCGGTCAGGAACAACCAGGCTGCAGCAGGCAGCGGAACTTCAGACACATCCATCGTGGAGAAGCTAATACCTGTGAGCTTGAAGCCTTCATTATAAGTACCCAACGGGTTGTCACTGAATACTGCATTGTAGACACCTACCAGCCAGTACTGAGAGGTCAATCCACCTTCTACCAGCTTCGGCGTACCTTCAGCAACACCGGTGTAAGTATTGGCATCACCTGCATGACTGAAGCCATTCTGCAACAGGCTGGACCAGGTCAAACCGCTCAGAGTGGTCAGCGGCGCGGTATCGGTGTAAGCCAGCACACTTGCCCAGTTATTATTACCCCAGGCAGAGTCCCCAACAGTAAATGAATCCAGCGATACTTCACGACCAAAATCAAACAGCACCATCTGGTAAACGCGTTGCCCTCTCACAGAATCATTGGACACACGGTGGGAACCATTTTGAGTGGGTGTACCCATGCCATAACCGGCCCAAGTCTGCACAGTATTGCCCGAAATTGTCTGATTATTACGGCCTGACAGACCATAGACAGTCAACGAATCCAGACCATCATTGTAGTTGTATGTCAACGAGTTGCGAGCGCCCGTATTTTGCGTATTGAAGCTCAGATCAAACGACGCAGCTGATACAGGTGTCGCTACCGCAAACACCAGAGCCGCAGCAGCCAATCCTTTCAAGATATTTTTCATAGCAAGTTCCTTAGAATGAATAGAGATGCAGTTAAACCATCCCGGATACGAAGCCGATCAGCCCTGCGCCTTCTTCCGCTGGTGCGCACGCAACCCCAATACACCCGCCAAACCAGTCAAAAACAACCAGGCAGCTGCAGGCAACGGAGTTTCAGCAATATTGGCAGCACTGTAAAAAGTCACATTTGAGATGCCATTTTGATTGAACGTATAACTACCCAATGCCGTATCAATCAAAAAAACAGCCCATACAGGTCCCTGCTTGATGCCAATCGCGATTTGAGAAAACATTGAACTGATAGACTCAGGCAGCGTAATGACAGTCGAACCACCCTCGCTAGACCAGATCGTGTTTCCACCTTCAAACTTGGTGATGTAGCTATAACCCTCTCCAGCCGGATTAATCAAAAAACCATTGTTTGATGGATTGCTGGTCAGGTTTGTCCCTTGAGATCCACGAGAAGATCCGGACAACAAACACTCACCACCCGACAAGCTAAAGCCAGAACAGCCGTTTGCATTACTGGGAACCGGCGCAGCAAACGCCTTGGCACCCATCAGGCAGACAGCCAATACAATCAAACCAATCAGTTTTTTCATCACATCACCCAGTTCGTATCCATTAACAGGTTCAGGGTCAGTGCCACCCGATAGGGGGTCGCTACACTGCCCACACATTACTTCTTGTAATTTTTCAATCGGCCGTTTAAATAATTAAAACGAATTTCCGATTTACCACACATCCTTTCATGGACTGAAGCGAACTATATACAACCAGTTAAGTGAAAACATCGGTCCGTAGTACAATACAATTCAAACAGCAATATGAAAAAACCGGAAAGACCTTATTGTACTTGAGGACAATGGCATAAACAGCGCCATAAGCAGACAATCGCGCACGACTCTCGGGAGTCTCAATCCACGGAATCCGTGCAGTAAAACACCAGGGATTGATCACAACAACAACGCATCATGAACAAGGAAATCATCATGAGAAAACTACTCCTCGCAACCCTGCTGTTCTGCGTCAGTTCCCTGACACAAGCAGCAACAATCAACTTCACCGCAACGGGAACGCCAACATTCAATCTGAGCCATAACTATTTTATGGATCGGAACACTGCCAGTAATGGTATCTACCTGAACAGCGGCTACTACAGTGTCATGGATGCAACTAACGGTGATTATGTTGCCTATAATGGCCACGCTACACCACTTGTCAGCTTCAACTACACGGGCGCAGGCGCTTTTGACCTGAACAGCTTCGTCATTGCCGGTGCCTGGGGATCTCAGACCCTGACCATTCGTGGCTACACCGATGCCGTACTGACCTACACCGCTGAACTGTTTGTGGATACTGCAGCACGGGTCTTCCAGGCAGACTGGCTGGGCTTGACCAGCTTCAGCATCGCAACAGGGAATGACTACGTTAATGATCCGAATGTTGGCGGCGGCGGACAGCACTGGGCCATCAACGCCATCCGTATCAATGAAGCACTGAGCGAAGTGCCTCTGCCTGCAGCTGCCTGGATGTTCCTGGCGGGTATTGCCGGTGCACTGGGTCTGCGTCGCAAGGCAGCACGCAAAGCCATCGCTTAATACCTCTCCCGAGCTGATCGCCTGTCCTGCAGGTGATCAGCTGCCGCTTTTGCACCCCTCTTCAACGCAGGTTAACATGCCCGCTATTCAATAGCTGACTGGAGCTAACCGTTTGAACGACCATCTGCACGCACTGATCCAATGCACCCAGGACCGCTGGCAACCCACTATCGGTGACCCCCACCTGATGGGGTGGATTACCGTACTGGGTTATGGTCTCGCCGCACTCGCCGCGCTGACAGCACTGATTCGTACCCAGGCCACCACGCGGCCCACCGCAGAAAAGCTGTTCTGGTACCTGCTGGTGCCAGGACTGGTCTTTCTGATGATCAATAAACAACTGGATCTGCAATCACTGCTTACAGCCGTCGCACGCTGCGAAGCTCAATTATCGGGCTGGTACGCTGACCGTCGTCCGGTGCAGGTAGCATTTATCTTTGCACTGATCGCACTGGGTACGGCACTACTGGGTATACTGGCCTGGCTGCTCCGCCAATCACTGGACAGGCTCTGGCTGGTCCTGCTGGGTATCACCCTGCTGGTCACCTTCATACTGGTCCGCGCCGTAGGCTTTCATCGTGTCGATGTACTCATAGGCACTGAACTGGCAGGCTGGCGGCTTAACTGGCTGTTCGAACTGGGCGGCATCACCCTGGTGATTCTCGGCTGCCGATATGCGATCCGCCGCAGTGACTAATTTGCACTCACCTGAACAATCAGCAGCGACGGTTCGCTCAGTCCGACACCATCAAAAAGGCGATAGACAAGGGTGTCAGAACCCGAAAAGCCGGGTTCTGATACATACACCGGCATACCCTTCTCCCAGCGAATCTGTCCCTGTTCAGGGTGCTGCAAGATCACAACATGATGATCTGACGCACCCGGAACCTGTAACACAACAGACTCACCCGCGACGACCTGCTGCTCAACAGCGGGTGGAACCACAGGTGGCCGATATTCAACAGCCTGCTCTGCCAACCAGACGTAAGCCGCTCGAGAAGCCAGTTGATAGACACCACTTCGTGTCTCGTTTCGATGCACCGCACGTATCTGATAATACAACGGCCCGGCTGCCGCAGCCGAAACATCCAGATAGGATCGTACATCAGGCTCCAGCATCGACTCGGTAATTCGCTGGTATCCGGAGACCGGATGATCCGAGCGGTATACCAGATACCCCTCAATAACCCCTTCATCCGGAGCCTCCCAGCTCAACACCACACCCTCGGAACCACGCACGACAGCAGGCACTTTCGGGGGTGCTGCCACATGCAAGCGCAGCGTCGGATCGCCCATCAAATTGATATGCACCTGACTTTCCAGATGCGCATAGCGTCCACCGGGATAAAACTCTCGGCCATTGAAGGCATTATTGACCGTACGCAGATGAGATTGCCCGACCGTCCAGCCCGCTGCCATTTGATGCATATGCCAGGCAGGACGCGCACCCCACCCGACCGTTAAACCCCAGTCCGGCTGAGCCAGCAGCATACGCATCGCATTCTTGCCCCCCATCCACTTCTGCTTGCCGCTGCCAAAATTTAAAAAAAACTGTGCTCGATTCTGCACGCCCACATAATGTTCTTCAGAACCACCATCCCAGTGACCAAAATCCATTGCCCAGAGATAGGCTTCAGTATTCAACTCGGGCTGAAACGCCGCCTCCATCACCCGGTCTTTGCCAAACATGGCGCGAGCCCAGGTATGCTCCTGAAATAAATGACTGCTGTTCAACAACACCCGGTACGGAACCTGTCGATCACCATTCCGCCAGGCATGTGCCTTGTGCACATAGTCACGCAGCAGCTCAAGCTCAGATTTTCTTGCCGCACTAAGACGTGACAGATCAACACGTCCAACCATCACATCTATCGCTTTCGGCAAGCTGCTATGATCAAACCTGCCATCACGCGGAACATTGGAGCGCGACTCTCCGCCGGAGTCTGAAAAGAACTGAAGATCCGTCCAGGCCCCGGTTAGATCGGCATAGTATAAATCCGTTTCATGCGGCCCATTTTGATGTCCATCCGGGGCCAGAAAGCCTGAACGCGCAACGGGCACATGACCGAATAAATACAACCCCTGTATCTCAGGATCAGCCCGAACTGCCTCACGAATTGCACGATGCAGATCCTGAGGATCTTGCTGCGGATGCCGCGGCGTCAGCAAGCGCGTCACCGACCAGCCGTCACCCGCCAGATCCAGCTCCAGCAGGCGCAAGTCATCTGCCAAATCCTCTACCAGTGTTTCATCCACCACCAGCAGAATCGTGCCATGCTGATCAACCACAGGCACATCCAGACTCACCACAAAGTAGGTCGCTGCCTCGTTATAGCGATTCGCCAGCTCAGGACGATGCACGCGATACTCGTAATGTTTGCCACGCTCAACCTGCGTATCCGTAAACCCGGTCGCAGAAGGCGGTAATACAGCGACTGGCTCAAACAAAGTCATTTCGGCAAAACTGCGAAGACGACCATCCTGCAGAATATTGCGATACCAGATAGCGCTTTTAACACCCAACTCCCGACGATACACCGTAACCTGTAATTCAGAAGCAGCAGCGCGCTGTCGACTCCAGGACAAATGCACAGACGGCTGCGCACCCGTCTCAACCTGCACATCCATATTAATCGCACTTCGACTCCCATAGGCCTGGGGAGCCACGAAGCATAAAAACACAACTAGAATCAAAATATTAAATCTGATCACGATAGATAATCACCCTTGTAATGCTGGCATCATCGGTTCAACCACAACCGACATAGAGACATACACAGACTATATACCACCGAAGGCTCACTGACCTCCACCCACATTCCTGTCCTGTAGTACAATAGACCCAGGGTGCCAATATGAAAATAATCAGAGGCTTAGGTGATCGACACAATGGAAAGCAAGTTAAAGGAATGCGGTATGACTAAAACGGTATTGGTGACAGGGGGCGCAGGATATATCGGCTCACATACCACCGTAGAATTACTGCAAGCAGGCTGCTCCGTTGTCATACTGGACAACCTGTGCAACTCAAATCCAGCAGTACTGGAGCGCATCTACAGCATCACCGGAAAAAAACCCGTTTTTATTCAAGGCGACCTGCGCGATGCAGCCTGCCTGGATCAGGTGTTTCAGCAACACCCGATAGACAGCGTCATTCATTTCGCCGGACTGAAAGCCGTTGGCGAGAGTGTTCAACAGCCTCTGCGCTATTATGAGAACAACGTCTGCGGAACACTCACACTCTGCCAGGCGATGGAACGCGCCGGGGTCAGACGGCTGATCTTTAGCTCCTCAGCCACCGTGTATGGCGAGGAAGCCCCTGTACCCTATGTCGAAACCCTGCCAAGAGGCACCACTACCAATCCTTACGGTACTTCCAAGGCAATGGTGGAACAGCTTCTCACCGATCTGCAAATCGCGGACCCTCGCTGGTCGGTGGTACTGTTGCGTTATTTTAACCCCATCGGCGCACACGAATCCGGGCTGATCGGCGAAGATCCGCAAGGCATCCCCAACAACCTGATGCCCTACATGACTCAGGTCGCTATCGGGCGACTACAGGAACTGTCCATTTTTGGTGATGATTACCCCACCACAGATGGCACCTGTGAGCGAGACTACCTGCATGTCGTTGATTTGGCACAGGGCCATCTGCAATCAATGCAGAAACTGGGCGCACCAGGCGTGCATATATACAATCTGGGAACGGGACAACCCGTATCCGTCCTGTCGATGCTAAAAACCTTCGAACAGGTCATACAACAATCACTGCCCTATCGCATGGCAGCTCGACGCGCGGGAGATCTGCCCGCCTTCTGGGCCGATGCCAGCAAAGCAAACATAGAACTTGGCTGGACTGCCAAGCGCCCCCTCAAACAGATGCTGGAAGATACCTGGCGCTGGCAAACGCTCAATCCACAAGGCTTTAACTGATAAAACAAGCGTTTACAAATGACTAGTCCTCAGCCGAGGAACGCAGTAGAATGCAGATTGCTGCACTGCAATAAATGTGACGGACCATCACCAAGGGAGTTGTAACAAGCATGAACGTATTTGCAACCGAAGCAGGCACAGATCTCTACGAACACGCCACCACACTGGGGAAGGCGCATATCGCTTCGATGTTCAAACAAAACCCGAACCGTTTTGAAGATTTCAGCTACTCCCTGCCCGGCCTGATGCTCGATCTGTCCAAACAACGCATTACAAGTGAAACACTGAACCTGCTCTGCGCCCTGGCACGTGAAAAACAGCTCGATCAGTGGATCAACGACCTGCTCACCGGTGAAAAAATCAACGAATCCGAAAACCGTCCGGCACTGCATACGGCCTTGCGCACACCGGTAGATCAGACACTGGAGGTCGATGGCGTCAATATCATTGACCAGGTACATGAAAACCTGGCACGCATGGAACGCCTGGTTAACCAGATTCATGCCGGTCAATGGCTGGGCTGCACCGGTGACCCGATCGACACCATCGTCAACATCGGCGTCGGTGGTTCAGACCTCGGGCCCTTCATGGCCTGCAAAGCCCTCGGCGAATTCACCACAACCAACAGCCGTGACATTGAATTACATTTTGTGTCGTCCATGGATGGCAGCCATATCTCCAGCCTGCTGGACAAGCTGGACCCGACACGCACCCTGTTTGTGATTTCATCCAAATCCTTCACCACCATCGACACACTGGCTAACGCAGAAACCGCCAAAGAATGGCTCAAGCGCGCGTACCAGTACGAAGGAACAGATGAAGCACTGATTCTGGCACGCCACTTTATCGGCGTATCCGCAACGCCGCAGCGTATGATTGACTGGGGCATCCCGGAGAGCAACCACCTGTACTTCTGGGACTGGACCGGAGGACGTTACTCCATGTGGTCCACAATCGGCTTACCCATTGCACTGCGTATTGGCATGTCCGGCTTTCGCGAAATGCTGGCCGGCGCACATGTGATGGACAGCCATTTCCGCGACACCCCCTTCGAACATAACTTGCCAGTACTGCTGGCCCTGACCGGTATCTGGAATATCAATTTCCTGGGGATTACCGCACATGCCATCCTGCCCTACGATGGCCGCCTGAGCCACCTGCCCAGTTATCTGGAGCAGCTGGAAATGGAAAGTAACGGTAAAAACACCACCCGTAGCCACGAACTGGTCGGTTACAACACCTGTCCGGTACTCTGGGGAGAGATCGGTACCAACGCCCAGCATGCTTTTTATCAATTACTGCATCAGGGCACCATACCGGTGATGTGTGACTTCATCACCTGTGCCGTGCGTTATGAAGGTCCCAATAACATCGATCTCAAGCGTCAACATCAGCTTAACCTGTCCAACTGTCTGGCCCAGTCACAGATCCTGGCGCTGGGCGACACAGTGATAGAAGGCGCAGACAAAGCCCCCGCTTACAAGCGCTACCGTGGCAACCAGCCCTGCACCACCCTGTTGCTCGACAAACTGACGCCACACACCTTTGGCATGCTTATCGCGCTCTATGAACACAAGGTCTTCGTTCAATCCGTCATCTGGAATATCAACCCCTTTGATCAGTGGGGCGTTGAACTGGGTAAAACCATTGCCACTGGACTGTTGCCTGCCCTGACCGGCGAAGCAGATAATCCATCCCTGGACAGCTCCACACGGGGCCTGATTCATCACATTAATACCAAGCGCTGAGCAGCAACAACCGCCTGGAGGGCAGTATGAAAATTGCAGTATGGGGAAATGAACTGATCGGCTGGACCGCCGCGACCGCCTTCGCTGAATTTGGCAATCAGGTACACGTCAATCAGGACATCAATCGACAGCAGAGCTTGAGTGAACAGTCAGACGCCAACACCATCCTGTTCAACGAGCCGGGACTGCTAACCCACGTAAAAGCACAGTACCACCAGGGAAACCTGGTGTTTGGTAGCCCTGCAGATGCGCTGAACTGTCCGGTTCAAATTCTAGCCCTTAATCCGGATCAATTTGAACTGGCCAAAGACATTATTCGTGCTGTGAATCATCAAACCCAACAACAGCTGATAGTCATCAACTACTCCACCTTTGGCCTGGGCGCAACCGACCAACTGGCAGAACTGCTCGACAGCAACAAACAGCAAGCCATCGCGTATATTCCAGACCAACTGTCTGAAGGCACCGCCTATGACAACTTCATCAAAGCCAAGACCCTGGTCATCGGCTGCCAAAGCAATGAAGCCAATACGCAGATCAAGGCCCTCTACAAGCCTTTCAGCCGCCAACTGGAACAACTGCTGATCGTCAAACGCCGTGAAGCCGAGTTCATGAAGTTCGCTGTCAACGGCATGCTCGCCCTGCGACTGGGCTATATCAACGAACTGGCTAACCTGGCCGACCAACTGAGTATCGATATCGACACCATCATATCCGGCATGGGTAGTGACCCCCGTATCGGTAAACATTACCTTTCACCTGGCTGTGGTTTCGGGGGCGCACACTTCTCCAAATCCATTCAAAACATGGCAGAGTTGCTGAGTACCAACCGTAACTCGATCATTCTGAATACACTGCTGGAAGAAAACGAAAAACAGAAAGTACTGCCCTTCCGCAAACTCTGGCAGCACTATAAAACCGATGTTAAACACCGCAAGATCGCCGTATGGGGCTTATCCTTCAAACCCAACACCGCCAGCATACAAAATGCCCCCAGCTTACAGGTGATCAAAACTCTGTTGGCACAAGGCTGCCAGATACAAGCACATGATCCGCAAGCCATCTTGAACTTCTCGCGACAATTCCCCGTGAATGGACAGATCGCTTACTACGATAAAGCCACTGATGCACTGAAAGACGCCGATGCACTAATTATTTTGACCGAATGGAATGAATACTGGTCACCCGACTACTACGAGATGCTGGAACTCATGAAAAGCCCAGTGATTATCGACGGGCGTAACATCATGGATAAAGAGCTGATGGAAAGCTTTGGGTTTATTTATTATGGGATAGGACGTTAAAAACGATTCTTTCAGCAAAATTTGATTAATTTAAAAGCAGAATCTAAAAGTGGGACAGGAATGATTAACACACAGAACAGAGAGCATTATTTAGACAATCTTCGTTGGATTGCCATGCTACTGGGTGTTTTTGTTCACACTTCAAAACTAGACAACTTTGGATTTTTGGATCAAATAGCAGAAGTTTCTAATCTATTTAGAATGGCACTATTTTTTCTAATTTCCGGATATTTAGGAGCATTGCTTCTGAGCAAAAAAAGCAACCTTGACTTTTTAAAAAGCAGGCTAGCAAATCTAACAATACCACTCGCTGCTGGCATTCTTATATTAAACCCAATTACATTTTTACTAATGCATCAGTACATTGATGGCAACCCATCATTTGACCGAGCCATTTCAGTCTACAGCCTAAACGAGGAGCAAAGATTCAAAGACATCATTATAGTTTGGCACCTGCACTTGTGGTTTCTTTTTTCACTAATTTTTTATGTATTAATGGCCACATTAATCAAAGATATAATTAAAAAAACCTCATCAAAAGTCCAAAGCTATATCTTAGATCGACCAGCTGTGCTAAGAAATATACACGCAATAACCATATCCTTCATAATAATTACATCAATCTTCACTATAATCATATTTAAGTGCATTGAGAGTTTTACAGGAAATCTTCCTTGGATTATCCGAATTACATTTCAATACATCCCATTCTACATAACCGGAATGATAATATTCTACTGCAAAACCTTATTCATAAATTTAAGAAAAACAAACTATGTCCTTGGGTTCATAATAATATTCACATACATTATATTCAACCACATGTACACACAAAATAGCACTCTATCACTCATTACGCTAATATGTGCCAGGACTTGGATTTGCTTTTTCATGCTGGACTTAGGCTATAAATTTTTAAATATAAAAAACAAAGCAACAACTTTATTATCAGAGTCAATATATACTGTATACATATTTCATTTCATTGTTATATATATATTGGCAACACTATTAACAAAGCCATTCGAAATGAACATATTAGACTACGTAACCATATCAGTTATCACTATATCAATATGTATAATGGCACATATTTACTTGATAAAAAAATCCAACCTTGCCTTGCTTGTCTTTAACGGCAGGCTTAAAAAAGCAAAAGAAACATCAATCATCAATTAAAAAAGACTGGATTCAAAAAAACATGAAACCAGCCCAATCTTATAAAACCAAAAATCAATCAGATATTAATAGAGACGAACCAATATCATTCAGAACAGGATAGCTATCTGGCTTATAGTAAAAATCTTCAAAAACTCTTAGACCTTGGCTAGAGAAGTCGCCAGAAAAAAATTCAGAGTAATTATCCAATCCACGTAACCCATCGGAGACAATTAGATTATCTAAAAGAGTCCACGTTAGCTGTCCATCAAACCCATTTATAGAAGAAACCATATTTCTTTCAATTTCAACATTTAAAGATTCAGGATAAACAGAAATCCGTGGAGTCCATAAATTCAAATTATCTCTAACACCTTGAGACGCTGGATTTCTTACAACAGTATTATTAGAGATATTTAAACCATCAGTTGCACCAACATATATACCGTGAATATGTGCATTTATAACAACGTTGTCAATTATATTTATATTACGATAAAACATTTCATAATCAGCTCTACCTGTATCAACCAACTCGTTTCTCATAAATATTGAATGTGTATACCATCCTTCAGATGAATCAAGAATATTTTTCGCTATCAGAATGTTTTTAGATGGTTCTGTTGTTCTCTGTGTCCAAAACTGGATCATGTCAGCATGGTCAGATGATTCAATTGATCTATTAAAATTTTTAATTATATTTTCTGTAATTTCAACATCTGAAACCTGGGCAAAGGTTAATCCATCCATCCGGATTCGTTCTAGTCTATTCCGGTGAAATACGATATTATTTGTACTACTAAAGACAGCGCCTACGTGAAAATCAAAAAACGAGGTGTCTGTGATAGTGATATCACTAGACCCTCGTACAGAGAGACCAACAGCATAGCCATAACCATCATCTACATCACTTACATTTCTAGCCAAATCGCCATCAAAGACACTATCACTAATGCTAACACCTACACTTGACATAACTCTAAATGGCCGATAATAAATTTTATCATCATCGTTGAAATTATAATCAAAAATAACATGTTCAAAAGCTATATTTTGCGAGCCATTGATAACCAAAGATACTATTTTAGAGGGGAATACATAATTTTCAGATTTGATATTAATTTGAGTGTTATCACTACCAGAGTTCAAAACTTGAACGTTACCTGAAAACCCCTCACCCAAAACATAAGTAGCATTTGACTTAATATTTCTAATAACTAATGATTCCTGCTCACCCGAAACATATATTATATCATTAGAAAAAACATCAAACGCCAAAATAGTAAGAACAATACTTAATATAAAACGCATTATACACTCCCATTATCCAGTATTAATATCCTTTATAAACCGAGCGGGATTACCACCAAAAACAACACCAGCAGGAACATTTTTAGTAACCACACTACCAGCAGCGATCACTGCCCCATCACCAATTTCAACTCCAGGCAAGATCACTGAGTTAGCTCCAATCCAAACACCCGACCCAATGCGAACCGGTTTCACCTCAACCTTTTCAGTAGACTTCACCAAGCCAAGATTAGTTCCAGAGTGATGTCTATTTTCACCTGTAATAAAAACGCCCTGGCTAATACCTGAATTGTCACCAACCGTTATAGGCCCGATTAAGATTGAACGTATACCAACCCTACTGTTGTTACCAATTAATACATCGCCAATAGAAGTGTTGATTACAGAAAAGCTTTCGAGTCTAGATCCATTACCGATTTTAAACTGGCAAAAATCATGCTGATTTCTAAAAGAAATTTTTTTGTAAACATCCAGTCTTGCAGAAACTGCAATCCAGGATTTTTCACCTCTTGAGACTCTAAAACGAGCCAGAGCCTGTTCTATTAAAAACATAAAAAGTTTAATTAAATCACGAAAAAACATAAAAAGATTACTCATACCAGCCTCACTGCCTTGAAGTATCATCACGTTGCCAAACATAGTTTTTTAGCTTTTTAAGCTTCCAGCCAGCATAAAAAGCAGAAATCAAATTCACAAAATAATACACAAACATTGACGAAGCACCAACATACTTATAATGCTTAGGCTTACCAGAAACAGACTGATATATATCATAGCCCAACTGTTTCAATTCATAATTACCAAGCTTACTTCTTGTTTTTATTTTAATGAGTCCACCGAGTGTTTTAGGTGGCGAAACAGTAGATATTGCACCTTCAATAACAGAAATATTCCCAGCAGGGACTATACCACGGACAAAACCATCATCTGAAATCACTTCAGGGAACTCATCGAACAACTTCCTTGCAGACTCGTTTAATGCAAAAACACACGATCCGTAACCATCATCAACACAATGAGTTGTATGAATCCAAACAGAATAAAATTTTTTAACAGCAAGTGCTGACTTACTGGTATCTATGTGGGGTTGTGGAACTGCCAAGTAAGGCTCATTTTGATCAGATAAATAGTCTACAATTTTTATAACACTATCTTTATCAATCGATATATCAGAATCTATATAAATTCTTGGGTAATCAATATTGAGCCTTTCAACTAGTCGAATAGCATTAATTTTCGATGGCGTTTCAGTTGAAATCACGTTAACACCATCAAAACTTCTAACTATCTCCTCTGTTTTATCGGTGCAGCCATTACAACAAACATAAATATTATAATGATTTAACCAATCATGTTCAGTAAGAAGAGTTAACAGCCTACCTATATTTCGCTCTTCATTGTGCGCAGGGATGATAATAGCAGCCACGACAGTACCTCAAATTAGATAACATTCCATTTTTTTTGCAAATCATACAACTCCTTCCAGAGTGTATGTTTATCAGTATACTTTCCATTTAGCTTTGACAAACAATAATAAAAAATACGTCTAATCAAAAATGCCAACTTCAGAATATACCTCGCCACATTAAACTTTAAACCACTCCAATGCTTTTTATAATACACAAGACGATGCTTATAAAGCAAATTGAGTTTATTGAGACCACTAGTAGTTCCTCCACCTATGTGGATTAGGTTCGAATCAACCACTAGCATTGGCTTTGCAGAAAAACACTCTCTTGCTCTTTTACACAAGTCTACTTCTTCACTATACATAAAAAAGCGCTCATCAAATCCATTTAAAGATTTAAATAAACTAGTTTTAATTAGAAAAAAGCAACCTGGTATTGAGTCTACAGCAGCATTATCAATTAACTCACTGGAGTTATAAGCATCAAAGCGATTGACATTAAAATACTCTCTCATTATATCTATAAAAAACGCCCAGCTTATCAAGCCTAACAAGGTCGGTTCCTTAAAAGCACTTAAACCTGAATCCTCACCATTCTCATCCAGCACTCTACCACCATATATCATATTTTCCTGGTTTTTCTGTGCTGCTTTAATCAGATTCTCAATGGAGTTCTTAAAAATCTTAACATCAGGATTAACCAGCAATAAATAATCAGCACTCAACTCAGGTATAGCAACATTACAAGCACGCCCAAAGCCCAGATTTTCTCCAGTATACACTGTAGTGATATTAGGAAACTCAATATTTTCAACAAAGCTCATAGAGCCATCATGCGAATCATTATCCACAACAATAAATTTTAATTTATCAATGGGGTAGCTACTACTTAGAATATCTTTAATAACTACAGATATGTCCTTACCACAGTTATAGCAGACAAACAAAATATCTATGCTAGGATAGTTTTTCATGTGTCGCTCCTAATTAATTCCAAGGTTATCCCTAATAAACTTAGATATTTCAAGTTCAGAAATATCACCCACACTTCCCCCATTGGTTATATTATCTAAAGCTTGATCTATAGCATTAGCCAACTCTGATTCAGAGTAGGCGACATACACTCCTGATCGACCTGAAAACTTTCGGGCTGTTGCGATCTGATGGTCATTACGATGCTCTCCGAATTCAAATTGTCTAGGAAGAATAACTACAGGACGCCCAATTGAGAGCCTAGATAAAATCGTACCAATTCCAGCATGCCCTATAACAAGTCGTGCATTACTTTGCAATTGATCAATTTGCTTAGCCTCTAAATATTCGTAAACCCCTCCCAATGCAGGCTTATAACCATTTTTTCCCACTTGATATATAATTTCAAAATCTTTGTGATTATGATGCCAAGCCTCCACCGCTTTAATCAAACGATCAAAGGTTAACTGTGTACCTACCGTAACTAAAATCAAAATACTTCCCCCCTATATATAGGTCCATCCGGTGAGGAAACATCTTTCCATTGAGTCATCCAAAGGTCGGCAAACGGTTTTACTTTCTGACCAGAAAGAGACATAGCTTCAGCATTTGCAATACTGTCAACCCATATTGTTTTTTTTCTCAGCACCTTCCCAATTACTAAAGCAAAAAAACCAGGAGCAGCTCCAGTTGATATGATGACATCAGGGCGGTACCAAACTATCTTAACTGCTATTACTAATGCCATATAAATAAGCATTACTTTTTTATCCATACTGGCATCAGGTACTGTTAACATTTTCTCATTAGGTATGTAGTGACTTAACGATTTATCATTACTCATATAAATAACATTCTGATCATGCCAAACATGTCGTAGCCTAAGTAACTGCAACCAGTGGCCACCTTTTGATGCAACAGCTAAAATTGTCAGTCTCTTATCCTTGCTCATATTCAAAAACACTCCGTTACTTTTAACGCTTAATTAACATCGACCAAGTTATTCTAAACTGCTCTTTAAAGACAAATGGCGAAATATAGCAAACACCATACAATCTAAAGACTTTAACTGCACACATGGCAGCCTGGAGGACAATGCCAGCAGTTGTAGCATAAACAACACCATCAATTCTGTATTCAGGAATTAACCAGAAGGCAAGCACAAAAGAAATAGTTATCGAGTAAATAATATAGTGCCGAATGTATTTGACATTATCGGTCATTAACAAGATAGAACTCACCGGCCCCAGGAATGAAACAATCATCCATGCTCCAGCCATAATCACCATTGCTTTATGACCAACAACGTAATTACTTCCAAACATATTCAGAAGGTTTGATCCAAATATTAAAAAAACCATAAACATTAAAAATGAAAATATTTTTATGACCAAATTATGTTTTATTGTACGGTCCAAGAGATATGATATTTTTCCACTAGAGTGAAGTGTTGCAATAACGGGAGTATTTAGAACAGTTAATGACAAATGAGCAAAATGTACCAAATATGCAAACCGCATTATCACTGCAAGCACTGCCAATTCATAGGCATTAAGCCATCGTGCAGATATGAGCTGACTTCCCCAAACAGTTAGTATTGAAAGAAATGTAACTGGTGCATACGGTGCAGTCACCTTAACAAAATCCGAAAAGCTTTTTAACACGGATTTTAATAAAAAATCATTATCGTCAAGTGAAACACTCTTAAAAAAACCATACAATGATATAGCCAGAACGACCATCACAGAAACCAATATTGCATAGCTCATCTCATATGAAGTTTCAGCACCTGAAAACATCAGATAAAATCCAGCTAACGAGCCAAGCAAAACTATTCCTATATTAAGAGACCAGTATTGATATATAATTTTCTGCTTTGCCTGGAAAAATGAAGCAAAAACTTGCGTCATTGTAAATAATACTGATACCAGAACAAAAACATAAAATGTATTAATGCTATCACCTTTAGCATACACCTTGATAAAATTCGATGTCATCAAAAGATAAGCAAGAAATAATGCAAAGGAACACATCAACAAGACATAAAGTACTGTCTGATAAACTAATACGCGTTCTGATTTTTTTGAGTTTACATTACATAACTCCTTTACCATCGAGTGCTCAGTGCCTGCTCTGGATATTTGTACAATTATAAGCATCAAGTTATAAGTATAAAGAAAAACACCCGCCTCATTTATCTCTAAAGCTTTAGCCACCACCCAAAGAAATACAAACGATCCCGCAGCAGAGATCGCTTTACATATTAAAGCCAAACTTCCTTTTTTCTTTAAAAAATTAATGAGCATCTATATATTTCGCCTCATGCTTTTCTTTTTTAATCTTCACTCTTTCCAAAACAAGAAAAGAGTTATACATCCCTAGTATGAAATAAACAATTGGCTTTGCCCTGTCAAACAAATCCACGGTAAAGGCAGCAAAAACAAGCGACACTATAGACACAAAGAAAACATAATAAATTTTATCCTTAGTGGCTCTATAAGTTAGCCAGTAATTTCTCAGAGTCAATGCAAAAAATATTGAAACCAACAAAACCCCAACATAACCATGCCTTAACGTCATCAACAACCAATAGCTATCAACACTCGGGGGCATCCAAAAAGGCCTGATCCAATCGGAAAATCCAACGCCAAAAATTGGGCTTCTATCTATATTCTGCATAACATGCACCCACTGTATATAACGCGTATACGCTGTATCTGAATTGAATGATGTCAAATCTATTATAAATTTCACAGCACCTCTATTTGACATAAATTCAACGAAAAGAAGCACAAGAATTAGAGCGATCAATGAAAACTTAAAGATCCACTCTTTTTTCAAACTAACTCTATATAAAAAAAACATAAATACATTAATTAAAAACATTAAAAATGCAGCAGAAGTAACGGATGTAAATATAGTTGATACAAGTCCTACTGAAAAAACCACTGCAACTCGCGTTTTGTACAAGTTAAACACAAGCGCCAAAAACATCAATGCAGTAATTGAGTATAATATTGGATGTGAGAACACTGTACTTGAGCGATGAATACCAAACCTAATGTATTTCTCACCTAGATACGGCATATAGTCTACATTCGTTATTGAAGCGGCAAGAGCATGAAAAAGCCTATATCCATTAGTTGCTTCGACAAATGCAAAAGGCATTAAAATCAAAAAAAACACACAAAAAACACCTATGTTGTATTTTAATGACCTAACATTACCCATTATTCTCATGCCTAGAAAAAAGGCAACGAACACCTCAAGAAAATGAATCACACCTGACTGAAGGCCCGATCCAAAGCCATGATTGCGCATAAAACTAATAGCAACCCAAACGCAATACAAAAGTAAAAAAAACTCAGACTTGGTATACTTAAACCCGATAATTTTAGGCAAGTATATTATAAAAACAAAAAGCAAAAATATTCTGTAGGGTTCCAATCGAACCCCGGAAATACTCCAATAGACTTCATTAGGTATAAAAATCAGCAGAATAAATGCAGTTACTATACCAAACTTATTCACATTTAATGAGTTAGACATCTCTGATGATTATCCCTAACCTTCCAGTTTTAATACCATCTTTGATAATCACAGCCGGATTTCCAGCAACCATTACATTACTGGGTATGTTTTTTGAAACCACAGCACCTGCGCCAATAACCACAGAGTCACCGATTTCAACTCCGGGCAGTATTATTGAGTTACAACCAATAAAACAATTTTTACCAATTTTAACATCGGCCTTATAGTTTCTTGACATATCGTGTGTGAGAACTACTGCACCAAATGCCACGTAGGTCCCCTCATCAATATAGATTCCTTTTGGGTTAGTTTTATCTAATTTTGCCTTCAAAGAAATCAGTGCAGTTTTATGTATGTGCATTCCATATATTCTATTCAAAATAAAAGTTTGAATATAAAGAATGCTCTGCCTGAGAGTCACATGTACTAACCAGTGCAGTTTTTTTAAATAGCTTTTCTTCATCGCCCTGTCCTTTAGTCTTTCTTCGAACGAATTATCATCAACTCTGACATGTTTCTATACGCACAATATCATCCTCGCCCAGATACGAGCCTGACTGCACCTCAATTAACTCAAGATCGATGCAACCCGGATTATGTAATCGGTGAATCTCTCCACATGGGATATAGGTAGACTCATTTTCAGTGACCATAAAGGTTTCAGTACCGCGCACCACCTGAGCTGTACCAGAGACTACAACCCAATGCTCTGCACGGTGGTAATGTTTTTGCAACGACAAACTGGCACCAGGCTTGACAGTGATACGCTTTACCTGAAAACGGCTCCCCTCTACGAGTGAGACATATTTGCCCCAAGGCCGGAAGACTTCCTTATGTAGATCAGATTCAGAACGCCCCGCTTGTTTTAACCGATTGACCAGTACCTTAATCGATTCACTCTCAGATTGATGTGCCACTAGCACGGCGTCATCTGTTTCAACAATGATCAAATCCTTGATACCCACACCGGCAACCAGGCGCTGTGTCGCGTAGATGCTGTTGTTCTCAGAGGTTTCCAGCCAGACATCTCCGTGACAGTCGTTACCCTGTGCATCTTTGCTTTTCAATTCGCGCAAGGCTGACCAGTTCCCCACATCACTCCAACCGGCATCCATGGGAACCATGCTGGCATGACGGGTCTTTTCCATCACCGCATAATCGATTGAATCCGACGGACAGGCAGCAAAGCGTTCAGCTGGAATACGGATAAAATCGAGATCAACGGTTGCTTCATCCATCGCTTGTTGGCAGACAGTCAGGATATCTTCCCGATGTACGCCCAGCTCTGCCAAAAAACGCTCAGCCTGAAAGGCAAACATGCCACTGTTCCAGTAGTAGTCGCCGCTGGCCAGGAAAGTCTCTGCGGTAGATGCATCAGGCTTTTCAACAAACTCTTCCACGTCATGGGCAACCTGGGAGCGCGACGCGCCTGCCTTGATATAACCATAGCCTGTCGCGGCGTAGGTCGGCACTATGCCGAACGTCACCAACTGTCCAGCAGCGGCCTCTTCTGCAGCATTGCGCACGGCCTGCTGGAATACTTCGAGGTTCTGGATCGCATGATCTGCAGCCAGTACCAGCAGCACGACAGGCTCTGCATAGGTTTTTTCTGCCTGTAACGCCGCCAGTGCAATCGCTGGTGCAGTATTGCGTCCAACAGGCTCAAGCAGGATTTGTGCGCGAATATCAATTTCACGTAACTGCTCTGCCGCCATAAAGCGGTGTTCATCATTGCAGATCAGTATGGGTTCCAGAGTATCCAGTCCCTTCAGGCGCAGCAGCGTCTCCTGCAGCATACTGAAGTCTGAGGTCAATGGCAGGAACTGCTTCGGCCTACTCTTTCGGGACAAGGGCCATAAGCGCAAGCCTGTGCCCCCGGCCAGAATTACAGGTACAGTCTTCAACCATAGCCTCCTGACAACACGTTACTTAAGCATACTGCTTCGCAATCCACTCACGGTAGCTACCATCCATCACGGACTGCCACCATTGAGGGTGCTGCAAATACCAGTGCAATGTTTTGCGAATTCCGGTTTCAAAACTTTCGAGGGGACGATAGCCAAGCTCCTGACCCGATTTATGCGCATCAATCGCATAACGACGGTCATGGCCCGGACGATCTTTAGCATAGGTAATTAACCGGGCACTTTCACCCGCAATGGCTGAAGCCGCTTGCGAATAGCGCTCTTGAAGGGTTGGATCAGCCGCAAAGGCGCTGTCCATTTCACGACAGATGTACTGCACAATATCGATATTCTGCCACTCATTATGGCCACCGATATTGTAGTTTTCGCCCACCTGGCCTTGCAGCAGCACTTTTTCAATACCGCGTGCATGATCTGTCACATACAGCCAGTCACGCACCTGCTTGCCATCGCCATAGACGGGCAAGGGTTGATCAGCAAGAATGTTGGTGATGATCAGCGGAATCAGCTTTTCCGGGAAATGATAGGGACCGTAATTGTTTGAGCAATTGCTGGTTGTCACCTGTAACCCATAGGTGTGGTGATACGCACGCACCAGATGATCCGATGCAGCCTTACTGGCAGCATAGGGTGAATTGGGCGCATAGGGTGTGTTTTCTGTAAAGGCCGGATCATCAGGCTCCAGCGTGCCATAGACTTCATCCGTGGAGACATGATGGAAGCGGTGCTGTGCACAGCGTCCTTCAGTTATCCAGACCTGACGCGCAGCCTTCAACAGACTGTGTGTACCGATAATATTGGTTTCCAGAAAGGCATCTGGCCCGGTAATCGAACGGTCAACATGCGACTCAGCAGCCAAGTGAACGATGGTATCTAACTGGTGTTCACGAAGCAGTTGCTCCATCTTGGAGGTGTCACAGATATTCGCTTGTACAAACAGAAAATTAGGATGCTGTTGTACGGGATCTAAATTCGCCAGATTGCCAGCATAGGTCAGTGCATCAACAACCAACACCAAGTCATTAGGGTGCTGTTCCATCCAATAGTGCACAAAGTTGGCACCTATAAAGCCGGCTCCGCCGGTCACCATTAAACGCCTCATGCGTTGGCTCCATCATAATCAGTTTTTAATTCGTCCAGCATCATCTGCAATTGCTCACGCCAGTGTCGAGCATGCCCGAGTTGAGCGCGACTGCGCTGGCAGTCCATTACTGAGAAGGCCGGTCGTTGTGCCGGAGTCGGATAGTCCGACGTGGTAATCGGGTTGATCTGGCAATCATGCTGAACCAAACCACGCTCTCGTCCCAGGGTGTAGATCGACTGCGCAAAATCATACCAGGATGCCACCCCGGCATCTGTCCAATGGCTGATGCCGGTAAACTCGGGCTGATCCACCGCACTCAACAGAATTTCGGCCAGACGGCCAGCGTGCGTGGGTGAACCGATCTGATCAGCGATAATGCCCAGACTGTCACGCTCGTTCATCAGGCGAATCATGGTTTTGACAAAATTCTGCCCATAACGGGAGTACACCCAGGCGGTACGAATAATGACAGCGTCCGGAAGATAGCGCTGTACGGCCTGCTCCCCTGCCAGTTTTGACTCTCCATAGACATTAATAGGTGCTACTGGATCATCCGTTTTCCAGGGCCTGCACTGCTGTCCATTAAAGACATAGTCTGTAGACACATGGATCATACGAATACCCGCCTGCTGTGCGGCCTTAGCCAGATTGGCAGGCCCTTCGGCATTCACCTTGAATGCCAGCTCACGCTGACTTTCGGCCTGATCCACGGCGGTATAGGCAGCGGCATTGATCAGCACATCCGGGGCAAAATCCTGAATTGCAGCTTCAATCTGGGCTGGATCAGCGATATCCAGTTCGGCCTGATCTGTCGCATGGAGTGTATAGGCAGCGGTCATCATGGCCACACGTTGGCGCAGCTCCGAGCCAAGCTGCCCGTCTGCGCCGGTCAGCAAAATCCGTTTAGTCATAACAGGGGGCCTCTCGCAGTGAATATCCCTGGCGATCTTTATCCGATAAAACGGGTGCCTGGCCTTTCACTAACGGCCAATCGATGGACAGTTGCGCATCATCCCATTGCAAGGAGTATTCATCACCAGGGTTATAGTAATCCGTGCATTTGTACACAAATTCGGCCGATTCACTGGTGACATAAAAACCGTGTGCGAACCCGGGCGGTACCCAAAGCAGCTGTTTATTGGCAGCGGACAAAGTCACCCCCACCCACTGACCAAAGGTCGGGGACTGACGGCGCAGGTCGACAACCACATCAAACACTTCACCACTGACCACGCGCACCAGCTTGCCCTGGGGTTTTTCCAGTTGATAATGCAGCCCTCTCAAAATGCCCTGACTGGACAGTGAGTGGTTATCCTGCACAAACCGTAAGGGTGAACACTCTCGCATGAAGTCCTGTTCCCGAAAGGTTTCCATGAAGTAGCCCCGCTCATCACCAAAGACCTGGGGCGTCATCAGAATCACATCCGGGATCACCTGGGGTTCATACTTCATGGCTTGATCGTCCCCCGCTCCAGCAAACGCATCAGGTAAGCGCCATAGCCACTTTTCAGTAAAGGCTCAGCTTGACGGCGCAGGGTTTCGGCATCAATAAATCCCTGATGAAAGGCAATCTCTTCAGGACAGCACACTTTCAGGCCCTGACGATCCTCAAGGGTCTGTACGAAAGACGAGGCCTGCAACAGGTGAGCGTGTGTACCGGTATCCAGCCAGGCATAGCCGCGATCCATAATCTCCATATGCAGTTGTTGCTGCTGCAAATAGACACAGTTCAGATCGGTAATCTCCAGCTCACCGCGTGCAGACGGTTTCAGAGATGCGGCAATATCGGGTGCTTGGTCATCATAAAAATACAGCCCTGTCACGGCATAGGGTGACTTGGGTACGGCAGGTTTCTCTTCCAGTGAGATCACCTTACCAGCGGCATCAAACTCAGCGACGCCATAGGCTGTCGGGTTCTCGACATGGTAACCAAACACCGTCGCACCGGTTTGACGTGCATCGGCGTCCTTGAGCAGGCTCTGCAGGTTATGGCCATAGAAGATGTTGTCTCCCAATACCAGTGCTGAGGGTGCCCCTGCCAAAAAGTCCCGACCAATCAGAAATGCCTGAGCCAGGCCATCCGGAGAGGGCTGAACGGCATACACCAGCTCAATCCCCCACTGACTGCCATCCCCCAGTAACCGCTGAAACGCTGACTGATCCTCGGGGGTGGTGATGATCAGAATTTCCCGAATACCCGCCAACATCAGAATACTGATGGGGTAGTAAATCATTGGTTTGTCATAGATCGGCATCAGTTGCTTGCTCACCCCTTTGGTCAAGGGGTAAAGCCGAGTACCGGAGCCACCTGCCAGTACAATTCCTTTACGCTTCATACCTGTCTCCCTGTTCAATTCGCAACCGTTTCACTATCCAACTGGCCCAGCGCATCCGTGACCCGAGTCATCAACTGGGGATCATCTACTGCCAGCTCAGCAGCCTTACTCAAGTAGGCACGTGCATCATTGACCCGGTTCTGAGCCAGCAAAACCCGCCCATAGTGGTAATTGACCACAGCCAGATCTGGCAAGCCTTCAACCGCACGGCGGATCAAACGCTCCGCTTCCTGCACTTCACCAAACAGGAACAGCGCCCAGCCGTGGGTATCCAGAAAGTAGGGTTCATCACTGTTACGGAAATTGCGTGTCAGCTCCAGAGCCCGGCGTACATTCTCCTCACTGGGATCATGGCTGGTCAGCAATGCTGCCAGATTGTTGGTCACCACCAGATTGGTCGGAGCCAGCTGGTGTGCGGCTTCATAATTATCAATGGCCTCTTCAATCCGTCCACTCTGCTCCAGCAAGGACGCTTTCAGCGCATAGAGACTCAGGTCATCGACCTGCTCAATACCACGAGCATAGGCGCTCAGTGCACTATCCACCTGATCCTGCAATTGATAGAGGCCCGCCAGCTGTACATAACCCTGAACCCATTGAGGAACGGCATTCAAGGCATCATTAATCACACTGATCGCCGCATCGAAATCATCCATTTGACGCAACACACCGGCTTTTACCGCATAGTTACCAATATACTCAGGATCAGCACTAATCCGCTGTTCCAGCCACTCCAATAACAGATCGGACTGTTCCAGCTCCAACTGGCTAACAGCATAACCCTCAATCGCCCTCTGGAAGCGTGGTTCCTGCTGCAATGCGGCTTCATAACGTGTCATCGCCAGTGCGAACTGGCCCTGGCCCTGGAAAATCCGACCACTCAGATATTCACTGACTGCACGATTCCCTTCCAGCGCCTGCATATCAGAGATAATCGCTTCGGTACCGGTCCAGTCGTTACGCATCAGGCGGACCTGAGCCAGCAACGAGAGCAAGGACTCATTATTCGGAGAACGACGCAATGCGTTAAGCAGAATCTGCTCAGAACGTCCCAGGTCACCATCTGCCAACAGACGGTTGATAACCGGTACAGCCGCATCAATATTGCCGGGATTGAGGCGCAAGACCTGACGGAAGTTACTGTCAGCCAACTGGGCAGATCCGCTACCCATATAGGCAGACCCTAACAACATCAGCCCCATTTCAGAATCCGGATTATTACGCAACACAACTCGCAGATCACGCACCGCATCATCAATGCGGCCTTCCTGAATAAAGTAACGTGAGCGTACCAGCAGGGCCGGTTCGCTCTGGCTATCGTCTTGCAGAACTTCGGTTAGCTGCGCCAGACCAGACTCATCATCGCCTTCAGCAAAATAGAGTTCTGCTCGACGCGCTTTGGCACGCTGGCGGGTCATGGATTGCTCGGCCGACATCAGCTGCTCAAGTAACTGCATGGCTTCAGTTTGTTGCCCATGCGCCATCAGACGCTCAATCAGGACAAATTGCAATGTAGCCACATCACTGTCTGCAGCATTATCAATAAATGTCTGCAACAAACGATCTGCGCGCTGGGTATCACCCTGTGCATCGACAACTTCAACCAACCCTCTGACCGCCCGGCTGCTGCCCGGATGGCTGCGGGCAAAATCATCCAGCAATGTCTCAGCCTCTTGCAGACGCTCGGTTTCACGTAACAACCCTGCCAGCGCAATTGCGAAATCTTCAGAGTCTGGCTGTGCGTTGTACATATAGCGCAGATCCGCTTCAACCTGCTCCATCTGCTGATTCTGACGATTCAGCTCCATGCGGATCATCCGTGCGGCAAGCGCGCTGGGGTCTATCTCCAGCGCTTCATCCAGCAGTGCAAAGGCTCGTGCTTCATCCCCCATCATCCGGTGAGCGCCTGCCAGAACGGTCAGGGTGTCGGTGTTCTCGGGTTCCAGCATCAGGCTTTTCATGCCCTCAGTCATAGCACCTTGCGGGTCGCCTTTTTGCAGGGCAATGGTAGCTTTAATCAACCACCCGTCAGCACTTTCCTCATCCAAAGCAAGTATTTCATTAGCTTTTAGCTCAGCGTTATCGATTTCTCCGACCATCATCAGCATTCGAGCCATGCGGACCTTATTATTTACATCTTCCGGCGCTAAACGCTCAATACGGGTCAAATGCACATAGAGGCTTTCCAAATTTTGTTCTTGCTCAGCAATTTCAGCAAGATACCTGTAGGCTTCTATGTTATCAGGATCAATCTGAAGTACATTTCTAAACTGGACTGTTGACCTTCCAATATCACCTTTCTCTAGGTATTCTTTACCACTAGAAAGATAGTTCTGAACACTATTGTCTTTATCAGCACAACCACTCATTAAAAAAGCCGATACAACGGCTATACTGCAGAGCTTACCAATTCCTGTTTTCATAACTCACCTTTTCCCGGTAATACTTTTAATAGTTCAGGATATGCAGAGCGTACAAACTCTTTTAATCGTCTATCAGCTTCTTCAACTGGCTCTGATGTATTAAATGGTGTCACCACCCTAACTAAAGCACCATCTGTACGATTATATTTAATTGCATCCTGAAGCAGCGTCCATTTTTTAAGATATTCATTAGCTACAGGTTCACCACGTTCTTGAAACCAGTAGTAAACAAGTTGAGATTCTAACCCTCTTCTTATAATTACCCTATTGATCGGAATATCATCAACATGCGTTCTCCGTATGTCTGCGATCTCCCACCCACCACCGGGTATACATACTCGAGGAGAGTGTGGTGCAATACCTCCTCGCTGAGACTCATAGAATGCAACATAAAAATTAACTAATGGCTGTTCTTCTCTTTCAAAGTTCATCATCAAATAGTCTGTTAACTGAAGCACTTGCAATACGTGTGTATCCAGCCCTCCATGCCAGCCTGACCATCCATTGACTTGAGACGGAAAGTTAGAAAGACTGGCCGAAACAGGGAACTCCTGAAGCTTTTTTTCAAAAAACAGGCCTGACATCGCAGCAAAGTAAATAAGGAAGGTTGCTATCATCAAAGGATGATGTGCCTTAACACTTTTAGTATCACTCACACTAGCCCGATCAGAGTCAACCTCTGAAGCTGCGTTTATACCAAATACATCAAGAATCCCCTGTCGTCTCGTAACACGCTCTAAAATTTCGATTTCCAGGGCCAAGATCACGGCACAAGCAATAAATATAATCCAACCTTCAAAATCGTGTAAAAAGCCTTCCGCCATCCCAGTACCCCACTTTTCAACCAGCAGGCCTGTGACAGCTATTCTAAAACTATTCATAAAAATAGTTATCGGGACAGTTGATAACAGCAATACAGCTCTTTTCCAAAGAGGCGCTTGATAAAAATAAGCAGCAATAAAGCCTAAACAAGCAAGTGGATATAAATAACGCAGCCCACTACATGCTTCAACAACTTGAAGTTTGAACTCACCAAGATCAATTACATTCCCACTTAGGTAAACAGGAATTCCCATCAGTTTGATCAAATAAACGCCGATCTCAGAAGAAATAAGCTGCATTCTTGCAGTCAGCACCGCTTCCAAAAAATATGGCAATGGGATTGAAAAAACAAGTAAAGCAATAGGGACCAATGTGTGCTTAGATGCCCGCCCTAAGAGAGTTACCGAAATACCTAAAAGTAACAAAATAAATGAATATCTTGAAATTATGTAAAGCTCAGAAAGCTCTCCGATAGAGATAAAAAACAATGACAAAAATACCAGCACCACTCCAGCAAAGCTGCCCGATTTATAGTCATTTATAATATCAAATCTTTTTTCCCATAAAATATAAAGAGACACTAAAGGTATCAGAAAGCCATGACTATACTCTTCCTGTACACTCCAGCGCTCTACTAGCTCTTGTAATGCTCCAAAAGACAGAAAAACAGCCCCGACTAACGCAAACAGCAGCATCAAAATGGTATGCCATCGTACATATTTTTGTAGCGATGTAATTTCATTGAAAAAATTCATTAAACCACCTTTTTTGCTTGTCTAGTTGAGGCAAAAATATCATATAGAATCAAGTTCTAACGCATAGGTTTGAACAAGCCACTCTTTCACTCGCCCTACCTCCTCTGTGATCGATTTGCTACGCCGAATGACCGCTGTTGTACTGCGATCTTCAATCATATCCAGTACCAGATTGGCATCAACTAACGGCTGTTCATCTGCAAAGGCATATACCAGCGACATATCACAGAGGGTGTTGATACGTCTGGGAATCCCTTCCGCGTAACAGAAAATAACGCCCATAGCACTGTCGGTGAACAACTCACGCTCACCACCTGCACAGGCAACACGGTGACGTATGTAAGCTTTGGTATCTTCGAAATCCATTGGACGGAGGTTAAACTCTACGCCGATACGCTGAGCAAACTGTGTCAATTCTGGCTGGTTCAGCTTTTCAATCAATTCCGGCTGACCAATCAGCATCATTTGCAGATACACTTCACCGGCAATATTGATGTTGGAAATCAGACGCAGCTCTTCCAGAATTTCTGTCGTAAGGTTTTGTGCCTCGTCTATGATCAGGATGATATGTTTGCCATCACTGTACTTATCCATGACAAAATCAGTAAAGGCTCGCAAGCGCTGGGCATTATCCTGGTGACCATTGGGAATATCGAAGGCACTTAACACCCAGCTCATCAGATCACCAAAGGCAGCATGCGTGTTATTGATAACGCCGATCAGGTGATCATCATCCATTTGCTCAAGCATATGGTGTACCAGGGTGGTTTTACCGGCACCTATATCACCCGTAATCACCGTAAACCCAGCATGGCTCATCAAACCATACTCCAGCATAGTCTGTGCCCGGCTATGATTTTTACTCAGGTAGAGGTAGGCCGGGTCAGGTGTCAGGCTAAACGGCTTTTCCTTTAAACCAAAAAACTCTTTATACATGCCCTGTCCCTATTCCTGTGCCAATGAAGCGACTTTTTCGGATGATTTGTTCAGCACACAGCCCATTAGATTGGTAATCGAGATCAAATCACGGGCCCGCTCTATTTCATCACGAGTATTCTGCCCTTCGCTGACAACCAGCAGAGCGGCATCCATATCACCCAGGACACTCAATGCATCATCTGTTGGCAATACGGCAGGCAGGTCATAAATCACAATACGTGACTTGTAACGCTTCTTGGTTTCGCGGATAAAAGCTTTCATACGAGGACTCGACAACAGCTCAGATGAGTTCCCCTCTGCAATACCTCCTGGAACCACCACTAGCCGCTCGATACCAGGGTTTACCATCAGGTCAGCGGGCTGAGCTCGACCTTTCAGATAATCGTAAATATTATTCTCTGGTTGCAAACCAAAATTACTGGCCACCGTTGGGTTACGCAGATTCAGATCAACCAACAGCACTGTCTGATTGACCTCCATCGCCAAGGCAACGGCCAGATTGCAGGCGATCAGGCTTTTACCCCCCTCTTCAGAAGGCGATGTAATTGCCAGCGTATTCCAGTTATTACTGCGCATTTTCTGAATAATCTTAGTGCGCAAGGTGCGGAAAACCTGTGCTCGCGGGTCGTTATGAAACCCGGCGATAATGCGGTTTTTTTCCAAAGTTTCTCTGGGTAGCTCTACCACGCGCGTCTGGGAATAGCTGATCATTTCCAGCGGAGACATATGCGGAGTATTTCCCCGAATCTCTGCACGCTTTTCTTTGGCTTTCTCTAAGGCTTTCTGAAGTCGAAACATCCTGATTCTCTCATTAGCTTATGCGTGGTTTACATCAGGTTAATGCGGCCCATCACCCTGAACCAAAGGATATCCAGGCTCATGACCATAAAGTGTACTGCCGCAACGCTTGCTACAATGGCCAGCAAGGCGATACCGATATAACTGATATTTCTAGCTCGCTGAATCAAATAATCTTTTTGCGTCATAATAACGGGAATGCTGGCCAACGGGCTTGATCCAAATATTTCGCCCAATCGCTTAGCACCACGCACACCACCATCAAGCAACTCAACCAAAACGATCAAACCAAGACCGATACAACCTGAAAGAAATATTCCCAAGGCAGCAACCTTCTTTCGATCTGGCTTGATAGGGTTTGTGGGTAAAAGAGGCGGCTCAATCAAAACAAAGCTTTCTGCTTTACTTTCGGTTTCAAGATTCTGCGCTATCTCAGCTTCCAGCTCTTTTGCTCTTAGTTCATTGTACTTACGCAATTCACTTTCATAGTCGCGAGTCAAATCTTCGTACCCGCGCTGTACTTGTGGCGTCTGCGCTACACGTTCACGGTAGGTCTCAATCTCCTGCTCTACCCGTTCACGCTGTTGCTCAAGGCGTGCCAGATCACGCTGCAGGCTTTCAATCTGCAGACTGATCTGACGATACTGGGGATTCACCACACGCCCAGGTGCGGCGGCACTGCCAACTGTACCCTGTAGCACTTCGATCTCACGCTTAAGGCGAATCACATCCGGGTGTGAATCTGAATAGCGGTTAGACAGTTGCGCCAGCTCTTCCTGCAACATGGCTAAACGTTGCGCTGGCGTCATAGGCTGGTTGCTCTGGATCGGAGCAGGCAAAAACTGATCGATTGCAGACAACTCAATACCTAACAGGTGTAGTTGGTCATTAATCTGGGCCTGCTGATTTTGAATGGCCAGCAATCGCTCTTCACCCCGCTCGATCATCGACAGGTTAAAGTTCAGCATTTCCGGCAGGCTATTACTAAACTCTGACTTGAACTGTGCGATCCGGTCTTCCAGTACCTGCACCCGTGTCCGCATGCGGTTGGCTTCTTCCCTGATAAAACTGGTCGTTTCTGCCGCCCGGTCAGTACGCACTCGTACATTTTCACTCAGGAAAGTAGTGACCAGGTCATTGGCAACGGCTTGTGCTTTGACCGGATTCGGATCATAGAAAGACACTGTAAAAGCGATATTCGCAGTAGTAGGTCGACCCAGTCTTGGATCCATTACCCGAGCACTGACCATATCTACCGAGACATTGCTGCGAAACTCCTGTGCCAGTTGTGTCGGTGACGCCTTCTGGCGCAGCTCAGGGTATAGATTATGCTTCTGAATCGCCTCCTGAATCAGTGCTGTCGTCAACACACGCTGCTGAATAACCTGTATCTGCTGCTCCGCATAGCTGGTTACAGTACTTCGAACAAGATCCGTGGGAATTTCCTGCGTCTCTATCAAGATCACCCCCTGTGATCGGTAAATAGGCGGTAATGACATCGCAATCGCAATCGCAATCACTGCCAACACAGGAAATGTCAAAATGAAATAATATTTACGACGCCGGAGTATATCCAGGTAGTCCGACAAGCCTTTTTCATTTTCATCTAACACTGAGGGTCATCCTATTGACTGAAAGTGAGGTTAAAACTGATACACAAGGTTTACACGCAGCACATTACCTTCAACGCTGCCTTCATCACTGCGCTTTTGCCATTTGTAGTCATAGCGGCCAGTAACTGAAAGATCGGAACTCAACTCATGCGTATAGCTTGGCGCCAGTGAGAAGTATTCGCGGGTTCGATCATCATCCGTGGATTTCAGCCAATTGCTGTTCAGACTGACTCGACTGACATCACTGAGTGGGCGCCCCCATCCGAAGGTCAGACGGTCCTGTTCACGCACGGTGCCATCACTGGAAGGAAACAGATCGCGACTGAAGGATGCAGAGTAGCTGTCAATCAGCGACTGGTGGTTCCATTGCAGGGTGATAACACTGCCGGTGCTGGTTGATTTGTCTTCGACAGACAAGAGCGGGATACGTTCTCGAGTTTCCTGCCAGCTGGCACCAACCAGCAGGGTTGCAGTGGTTCGCTCAGACCATTCATAGGTCGCACCACCGGTAATCCGCCAGATATCTGACTGAGTCTCGGTTAAGCGCCCATCGGCTTCATAACGGGTATAACTGAGATTTCCCCTCAGCGCCAGACGCTCATCCATTTGATGAGACCAGCCGCTATTCAGTGTGTAGTTCTGGTTATCACTACTGCTGCTGTCACCGCTGTAGTTACGCTCAACATATGAAAATGCCAGTGTCAGCGTGTCACGCTCGGACCACTGGTACAGATAGCTGGGTGTGATGCTGTAGGTCGTAACCCGGCTTCGGGTCGTAAAATCCCCCAGATCATCAACAGCTTCGGAACGTTGATCTGCGCGCTGATAACCGACACCCAGGTTGTAAGCCGCTCGGGGTCTGAGCCAGCTCTGCTGCCAATTCAGACGCGGGTTATTGCGATCATAACGGCTAAAAGATGAGTGGCGGCTGATTTCAACCGCACCATTTAAAGCACTGGTATAGATGGGAGTGCGATAATACCCGGTCAGCTGCGGTGTCAGGGTGTAAATCCAGGTATCCTCAGCCGTTTCGCGAAACAGAAAATTATCATCATAGGATACTGACTGGGCTATAGAGCCTTCAATACCCGTATCTGCCGCCAGCAGAACCCCTGAAAACGGCAGCAAAAAAACCATGCTGCACCAGTTGCGTTTCATCCTTAAATGCCTTTTTTATCAGGGAACAATGATCACATCACCTGCTCGCAGGGATATGTTGGTCTGTTGATCACCACCTCGTTCAATCGCCGGATAATCGACTGACAGAACGGTTTTGCTGTCACCCTGTTCACGAATAATTTTGATGCGACCGGTCGACGCAAATGGAGTGAAGCCACCAGCCAGTGCCAGAGCCTGAACCACTGACAGATCACGAGACATTAACAGCGGGCCTGGATTGTTCACTTGACCAAACACAAAGGCAACATTACCACTGACAGATGTTACACTGACGCTGACTTGCGGTTCGGTAATAAATTCGCGCAGTTTTTCGGTCAGTTGAGCTTCCAGCACTTCGGCACTCTGACCCGCTGCCATAACATGCCCTACCAACGGGTAGGAAATCCGGCCATCTGGCAACACTACCAGTTGACGGTTCAATTCATCTTCACGCCATACAGAAATCAATAACTCGTCTCCGGGCTGGAGACGGTAAGCGTCAGACGCAACGGCCGACCCATAAGGCAAAGCCAACATCAGAGCCAAACTGAAAACAACGCGCTTTAGCATACTATAACTCCCTCTATACAACTGCTGCACAAGCCATGGCATTAGACAGCTATTCTTTCAAATAAAAAGGGGCCCGTCAGCCCCTTTTTTTGATTTTACAGTGTTTAGGCAGCAACAGCCTGCTGACGACCCAGCTTCTGGGAGCGGCGACGCATTGCCAAACCACCCAGCAGCACAGAACCGAACAACCATACAGCTGCAGGCAGAGGAACTTCAGAAACAGCTGGCGGGTAAGCGAAACCAACAGTGAAGCTGTTGATTGCCGCAGTACCTGTCATGATAATGCTGTAAACAGTACCACTTGCCATAGTAAACAGTGAAGAGACAGCTGTATTGGCCAGGTTATCGCTGGTCAGTACAGTGGTGGAGATACCATCAAAGATTGACAAAGACCAGTCAACCAGCGTGGAAGATACATTAAAATCCACCAGACCCAGCGCAATACCAGTTAATTCAGCATTCCATGACAGGGAAACAGCTTCCCCCTCAACAAATGCAGAACCGAAGGTATACTGTGTTCCAGGAAGTTCGACAGACAACACATTGCCGCTTCCCGTTGTGACGGTTGGATTAGTGATGGACACACTTGCCGCCGAAGCTGCAAATGATGCCAGCATCAGCATAGCACCCAGTAAAATTTTCTTCATCGTTGAATCCTCAACTTTGTACATTGGTTTGAACTCATGAATTCAAAAGGTTCAGGCTAGGACTGCTACACCCGTTCCTTAAAGACACATCCGTGTCACCATGGATTATAAAGAACCCCCTTCGAGATTAAACCCTGTACCATGGTACAATGTTGCCATGCAACAAAATGAATCAATTCAATAGCATTTAGCACTGTTGTTGTGCATGTAATGGTTTGCTTCGCGGCTGACGACGTCTTAGAGCCAATGCCACCCAGACAACCGGTGCAGAGAGCCATAGCGCCACAGGTAACGGCACTTCTGGCAATCCCGTTACCATAAGAGCAAGTAACGGAAGTAGAAAAAAGAGCATCCATATTAAGCTTTTCATAAGTAAATCCTCAACTTATATCAATCGAACCCTGTCAGCCGGGAAGATAGGACCAGGGCTACTGCACCCTGCTTCCATCGGCAATACATCCCTGTGAGTTCGATTATAGGGAAGAGCTCACTTAAAAAAGCCTGTACTCAAGTACAATGCTGCAGCGCAAAAAAAAGAGGCACAAACGGCCTCTTTTAAGTAGATAACGCTTATATTCAGGCAGCTACAGCCACCTGACGTGCTTTACGGCGACGCAGCGCAACTGCGCCCATCAGTACAGAGCCGAACAGCCAGACAGCTGCAGGCAGCGGCACTTCAGAGACTGCGATATCGCTCAGCGCCAGAGACGCTGTGTAAGACTTGCTGGCAAAGATGCTTGAACTGATGGTACCTGCAACCACGGCCGTCAGCGTATCGCCAGCTGCAATCATCAGGTTTTCAAACACACTTCCCAGCGCGCCAGACGCCAGCAATGCACCGCCACTGCTCAGGATCGAAACAGTCCAGCTGTTCATGCCGGAAGTGCCTGATCCGGAGACTCCCAGCGAGAAGCTGGCATCCACATCCGAGGAAAGTACCCAGGAGGTTGTCAGTGAGCCACCTGCCCAGGCCGTGAGATAGCCAGAGTTGATTGTGTCGGTACGCTGTGCGTCTGTCAGCAAGCTATTGCTGTAGCCAGGCGTACCCAGATAGAAGCTTCCGGGTGTAACAGTTGGATTGCCAATAGAGATGGTAGCAGCGGATACTGCAAACGACGCCATCATCAATACTAGACCAAAGAGCATTTTCTTCATATGTTGAGTCCTCAACGTAATTTCCATTTTCGTGAATTCATGAATACCACAACGCCATGACCAGGATTAGGACTGCTACACCCCGTCTCAAAGCGTGACACCAAGTGCCGAGAACATTATATCAACATTTTTTAAACATCATCACCCTGTACGCAAGTACACCATGATATAAATCAATAAAAATAAGTAACTGATTTTACGTAATTAAATTCTTTAGTATTAAACTTTAACAATATATTTATTAAAACAACCAAAGGATATATATCTGAAAACAAAGCATTTTCACTTAGCCGCAGGCTTGGGCAAAGCTTTTCCTGTTGCCAGATTAAAGCAGATTACCCAAAAGCTCACTTTTTTCACACGCCCCAGGCGCTCTTTCAAAGGATATGCACTCTCAACATGAAAGCGCATTTTCCCACGAGCCTTCCATACACGATATACAACCTGATAGTCGACCTCCATACCATTTGCCATTACTACCTTGCAACTGCAGTACCGGCTATAACCACCGTGATAGCAAAACTGTTCTGGCAATGAGGCAATGATGGCAGGCAGGTGATGGGATAACTCATAACGCACCTCATCAAATAGCCTTAAGTCCTCATTTGGAAATGGATAAATTTGATCGGGATCATAATCTTCTTCAACTGAAGGAGAGCGGGTGAACACATGATGAGAAAACGTAATATACAGAGTATATGACTCATTACGTTCCGGGTGTTTAAAGGTGTGCTTGCAAGCTGTCAGATGCCCAAGATCAAAAATACACTCATCAAGAATGTACGACTTCCAGAACTGGTATTCATCATCAGACAGATTAAAAGGTTTTTTCAAAAATCAGCAATCCCTATGCCAAAAATAACAAAGGCTCCATAAGGAGCCTTCGCCAAGCATACAGCCTGGATTCAGAACGCCATTACCGGGCACAGCCTCGACCCTATTCGGGTTGCGCGGTGTCATGTCCCGAAAGACATGTCTGCTACACCATTGCAACTAGTATAACTTATGTAATGGGAGATGCAACCACGCTACAGTAGCACATCAAAGCCCTCTGCCTTTATCCGCACCCCACATTATATTAATAAGCGTTTTTGTGTACAAAACCCTTGAAAACAGTCAGAAAAATAATTTTTACATCCAGCCAGACTGACCAGGTGCGAATATATTCCAGATCGTAGCGAATACGGCCTTCCATTTTGTCCAGCGTATCCGTTTCGCCCCGAAATCCCTTGATTTGCGCCAGACCGGTGATACCGGGCTTGACCTTGTGACGCAGCATATAGCCATGGATCTGCCCACGATAGAACTCATTATGAGATACCGCATGCGGGCGTGGACCCACGATCGACATGGATCCACCGATAACATTCAGGAACTGCGGCAGCTCATCCAGAGAAGTACGGCGAATAAATGCACCAAAAGGCGTGATACGGCTGTCATTCTTGGTCGCCTGTTTCACCTCGCCATCACCCGCATCCATGACACGCATTGAACGGAATTTCAGTACATTAATTTCCTGACCATTAACACCGTAGCGCTTCTGCTTGAAGAACACGGGGCCTGGTGAGCTCAGCTTGACGCCCAGCGCGATTAACAACATCGGAATAGAAATCAGTGTCAGGATCATACTGCCAAATACAAGATCCACCGCACGCTTGCTCATGCTGTTCATTCCGATGTGCGGGGATTCAAAAATACTGATCGCTGGCATGCCATTCAAATCCACCCAACGCGCACTGAGTAAATCAAAACTGAACACATCGAGCATCATGTGCACGGATACAGTTGTATCAGCCAACTCATCAAGCAGGCTTTTGATACGCTTTTCTGCACGCAAGGGTAACGCAATGAAGATGACTTCAATCTCCCCGGCTTTGGCGCGCTCAACCAGATCCGCATGCCCACCTTCGACCTGGCTTTCTTCACGACGGCCCAGTTCAAAGTTGCGATCATCAAAGTAACCAATAAAGTTGTAACCCGCCCAGGGCATATCTTCAATCTTGCTGCGGACTTCACGACCCAGCTCTGTTGCCCCGTAAATAGCCACTGCACGAGTATTATGACCCGTCTCACGCACCGTGCTCAGAAACGCGCGCATAATCCCGTGCCAGCAGACCAACTCTACAGGTGTCAGCAGAAACCAGGTCAGTAATAACTCACGGTTGTAGAGATCAGTGGGCTTGAAAAAGAAATCGATGAGAATGAACAGCATAACCACAGCAAACCAGTTACTGGCTACTGCGATAATCTCAGCCTTGAGCCCTGCCCCTCTCCAGGAACGATAGGTCAGACTGATTTCAGAAATGAAGTTGAACACGACAATGGCAGTAATAGCCATTACGTAATAAGCAGACACCCATTCCAGACCAAACAGCTCAATCAGACACCAAAGCGTGATAACAATAATCGCCGCATCTGCCAGACGCGCCAAGGCACTCAGCTTTGATTCATGCGGTTTGATCCTTAATTTCGCTGGAGCCATACCCGTGTCACCTACCCTTTCAATCCATGATAACGCTAACGACTGTCATTTTTACGAACAGCTGTTTAAAAGACTATTTTTACACGATGCCAGCAGCACAAAGCAAGTAACATATTGAAAAAAAACGAATGCTCTCACAAGGAGAGCATTCGGAAAACACTATGCCGATAGCAGGCGATCAAGCCACCTGAGCACTTAAACTCTTCTGACGCTTGCGACGCAGCGCCAGGCCACCCAGCAACACTGAACCGAATAGCCACACTGCAGCAGGCAGAGGCACTTCAGACAGGGCTATATTGCTCAGTGTTAAAGTAAAGTCTCGCGAGAAATCCATATCATGGAGATAATCACCATAAACAACCAGTTTGTAAACTGTATCTGCCTCGACTTCGGCCAGCAAGCCTGTTAACTGACCAGCCTGATTCAGGACAAACCAGCTACCCAGCTCAGTTACAACATTAGTCGCTGTATTGACAATACTGACAGCCCACTCATCGACCGAAGTCGCCAGATCAAAGCTCAACGCTCCGGTCACTGAAGTAATCACATCCAGTTCGATACGAAAAGGCTGATAGGCATTCATTCCATCCAGGAAAGACGCCGTTACACTCGTATCCGTGGTAAAAAAAGAGGAAACAGGCACAGATGATTGATCACCCTCAAAACCTGTGACTGCCACCGGGTTCGATATGGTCACCGTAGCAGCAGATGCCAAGGTAGATGCCAGCAGCAGCACTATACCAGTCATTAAACGTTTCATTTCAGTAACTCCTTGACTTAATTGTCTTTGTTATTCAACGATCAGATTACCACTGCTGATCAACGACTCGATAATCTCAGCATCGCTGTTACCAAGCGTTGTGAGATCGACATTTTTCAACACAATACTTTGTGTAATGGCGCCGTCACCCGCATGACTCACAGAGATAACTGAATCTCCACCCTGCAGGCTGATCGACAGAAAATCTGTAATCTGGTCAGACAGACTGTCAAAAGACAACAGGTCTGCCAGATCCAGGCGATCTGCCTCGGCATCAACACCATAATCACCCAGAGTAAAGTCACCCACAATATCCATTGCTGGCGCATCCACTGTACCCTGATCACCCAGGCTCCAGGCAAAGGTATCCGCTCCCAGACCACCAAACAGGATATCGTTGCCCGGACCACCAATAATCAGATCGTTTCCGGCATAGCCGTGAATCAGATCATTACCATCGGTGCCGATCAGTACGTCATCACCTGCCGAGCCATCAGAGACGGTATTACTGGTGACATCTACACGCACAGTCAGATCACCCGATGCTGTTTCAGTCACACCATCCAGCGTAGCACTGGCTGTTACGGTCAGCGCCAGCTCGCCACTGAAGCCGACAGGCGGCAGGAACTGCAGCCCTTCCAGTTCAGCAGGGGTAAAGCTCCAGACACCACCGCCCAGATCAGTCCCTGCACTGAAAGCCGCATCGGCAGGCACACCCGAGATTTCAACTGTCAGCGACTCACCTGGCAAGGCACTGCCAAGCGAAGCACTAATGGTTAAATCCACGGGCTGGCTGAAGTAATCCGTTCCATTCAACGTAAATACGGGCTGAGAGATAGCCAGTGCAGAATCTAGGCTAGTATCACGACCGTTCAGAACCAACCAGTCAAACCGGTAAGTGCCATCCTGGTCCGCTGTATAGTTGAACTCTCCATTACCGATCATTGCAGCCTGGAGCTCTTCAGATGAACTGACCTGTATAATTTCTTTGCTACCGTCCGGTTTGGTAATAACCAGAACAACCAGATCATTTTTACCAGACTCAATCTGAGAGGCTTTGCCTTCACCATTGTAGAAGGTCCAGTCAAACTGAATACCCGTACCCTCTTTCATGCTCACCTGGGAGGTTGTCAGCTTGCCATCCCATACATTGACATTACTGTCATGATTGACCGTACCATTTCCAGGCGGATTAAAGTGGTTCAGAGAACCTGGCTCAAGATCAAGCTCTGCCTCGATCACATTTTTAGACAGGCCTTGCCAAGGTGCTATGCGATTGCCGTTATATTCGGGGTTATATGTTTTACCCTGCTCAAAATTTTCCAAGTCAATCATGCCACGAGCAGTCGTGATCGCAGTCGCGCCCGCCAACACCATATGAGATGAAGACAATGACAGCTCGGGAGGTAGAATATTCGGTGTTTCAGGCAAATCTGGCTCATCTGCATCAGCCAGCAATTCACCTTCCTGATCACCGATCGGTGCCTCAAACGGCTCTACTGGCTCTTGATCAAAAGAGAACGCCAGCGGATCAATGCTTTCGAAAACTCTGACCAGTTGCACGATGCTGCTACCACCGCCTTCGGGCGCACCGTCTGTTCCGGCAGCAGGTGCTTCCAGATCATCCAGCAGGTCACCTTCGCCATCCAGCGCTGCCAGCACCGCTGCAACACTAGGATCTGTAATCTGGTTATCAAAAGGAACAGGTTCTGTACTGCCAAGCATCTGCTCAGTCATGCCCAGTGCCTGGTTCGGGCCAAATTCAGCCACTTCCCCGTTTCCGAAATCCAGTACCACTTGACCGCTTTCTGCGGTCACCAGGGTTTCACCGGCAAAAAGCTGATCGCCCGGCTGTAGAGATCTGAGCGAACCGTCGGCAGCACGCGCATACACTTCACCACTGATCTCTGTTACCACTGCAATAGCTGTTTCCATTTCAGTATCCTTAAATATTTCGGACTGTACTGCTTAACCAGCAAGGTTAGCTCTCGAACAGATCTACACATGTACATTTGTTCGGTTATGCGTGGCATTATAAGTGTCTGGCACGGCAAGACTATTGGACCGTAGTACAGATAGGGTTATTACACTTTTGGGCTGCGGACACCTGCATGGAGATACACTTTGAACACACAGGTCAGTCGACTTTGTTTACTCGATACACCGATGCTGAAAAGCACAGGTGGTGATATAGCTTTACAACTGCGCTACCGTAAGGCTTTGGGTTTACTGGGATTTTTGTCTGCCGAACGCAATAGAAATCATTCGCGGGTTTATATTGCCAGTCTGTTCTGGCCTGATCTGGATGAGTCCTCCGCGCGTGTAAACCTGAGGCAGGTACTCTCCATTCTGTCGAAACTCTTTAATGACCATCCTTTCCACAATGCACTGCAAGTCAGCCGTCACTTTATAGCGTTACATGATCATCCTTTATTGCAGCTGGATATTTTCGACCTGCAAACCCTGCAGCAGCAGGAAGCGCCTTTTCATGAAGACAGCCTGCTCACCGGGGAATTCATGGCAGGCTATAGTTTGCCGGATTGTGAAGAGTTTGAAAGCTGGCTGGCAGATAAACGTGCGTTTTTCCGTAGCTGCCAGGTTCGCCTGCTGAATACACTACTGGCTCAAGCTCAAACAGACCGGCAGTCGGGCCTGGTTATTAGCTATGTACAAAAACTACTGCAAATCGATCCTGACAATGAATCACTGTTGCGCGAAGCGATGCGGTTATGCAATGACCATGGTCAATCACGATTGGCACTGCGACTGTTCGAAAATTTCGCTCAACGCATGGAGCGCGAACTGGGAGTCTTACCCGATAATGCCTCACTGACGCTCTATAACCAACTGGCACAGCAGTTAAATGAACAGATCCAACGCCCGGTTCAGCCTGACCAGTTTCCTGCCGTTGAGAAAATTTCTCCGGTTGTGGTGGTACACCTGCAATGGCGTTGCAACCTGCCTGATCCAGAGGCTGCAGCCCAGAAACTCTTTGATGCAGACCATTACTCCCGCAAGCTTTTGTGTGACGAAATCGGTGCATTTCATCTAAACAGCGCAGGACGTGGTGCCTTCTTCTATTTCGGCTGGCCCCAGGCACTGGAAGACAACGCCTGGATGGCGGTTCGCAGTACGATTCGCCTGATGCACTATGCGCGAACACATCCTGAAATTGATCTTCGGGCCGGCATTCACAGCGGGCTGCTGCTGTCTTCTCAGAACGCCGACTTACCTGACCTGTTAGGCGATGTGACTGAAGAAACCAGCCTGTTGTGCCAGAGCGCCAGTGATAGTCAGATTTTGCTCAGCGAACCTTGCTATACACTGCTGGAACGAAAGGTTCAGGCCCGCAAAATGACCGAGCGCAGGCGACGTAATGATGGCAGCCTGTCTGCAGCCTACCTGCTGGAGGACGAGCCTACCTGGATTGCCGAGATGCCCGCTGCCCCCCTTCCTGAAATGCGCGCCCTCTATGATGACCTGACCCAATTACGTAATCAGGCACTGGAACGGCTGACACCTGTGCTGATCAGCCTGACAGGACCCGCTGGCAGCGGCAAATCAGTACAGGCCACTCAGTGGCTTAAACAGCAGCGCCTGAGCGGTGGCAGGGTGTTTAAACTGCGCTGCTATCCGGACCGTAAGCAACATCCATTTTTTCCACTGATCAGTTGCTTACGCCAACTACTGGGGTTACAGGCGGATGAAGTCATCAAGCCGGATACGTTGCGTGAGCGCCTGTATCGTCACGGCTGGGACAAGCTGGCAGCCCAACCCTTGTTAATTGACCTGGTGACACGCAATACACCACCCTCTGAGCAGTCTATACGTCAGGCATTCGGCGTCATTGCATCACTGTTACAGCCCATGCATACACCCTGCCTGCTGCTTTGGGTAGAAGATGGTCACTGGATCGATCCGGCAACATTGAAACTGATCGAACTTTTACCCAGCCTCACCCCCTGCCCGGTACTGCTATTAATGACTGCCAGGCAACTGCCAGAAGCCGCTCGACACCTGGAGTGGCAGCACATGACGCTACCGGCCATCAGCACGGAATCTGCCATACAGCTACTGAATTTTTTCAGTCGGGATCGAGGCATCTGGCGTTCGCCCGATGAAATTCAGCGACTGCTGACCCTCACAGAGCATAATCCCTATCTGTTAAAAGCGATGGCTCACCAAGTATCAGAAGAACAGATACCGGCTCAGGTACAGCAGCATTTTTGCCATAGTATTGACCAGCTTGGTGAACAACGTGATGAAGCCCTCAAGCGCGCACTCTGCTGGCCTGATGATGATCAACCACCTCTGCTGCAGGGCCCACCCGTTCTGCAACACGTCATGGCATCACTGAACCCGCCCAGTCGACGGCGCTATGTTCACAAAACACTGGCACTGGCGCTGCAAAACAAGCGGCAAAACCAGGCGCGCCTGGCTTACCATTGGCGAGCGGCAGGCGAGCTGGAAAAGGCTGCAGATACCTATCTCGTATGCGCACAACAGGCATTGGCACAGAAGCGTTATACGGAGGCAGCCCACTGCCTGGGTGAGACGCTGAAACTGGACACATCCGTGGGCTACCCCCTGGAACAACGTATAACCTTATTGAATGACCTGGCCCACGCACGCATCATGGCCTTTGGTTATGGAGACCGTTACGCATTCAAAGCTGCCTCTGAAGCCTCACAACTCGCAAAACAACTCATGGATAAAGAGACCTACTTCCGCTCTATTTATTTGCTGTTTCTAGGCATTGGCTCAATGGACGGCCAGCACTCACGGCTACAGTCTGCCAACCTTTTATATGATTACGCGCAAACCCCGGCACAACTGACACTGGCGCACTGGGCACTGGCAAACAGCCATTTCTGGCAGGGTCGCTTCAGTCAAAGCCGCGCACACGCAGAACAAGCCCTGGCACTGGTAAATCAGGCCAACTCTGATGAGCTGAACAGTTACAGCCATGACAACCCGGCTGTTCTGACACTTGGCTTTCTCTGCTGGGCCTGGTGCTTTGATGATCAACCAGATGAAGCACTCACTATAATCAAAACATTATTAGCCCTCCCCGCTGCTTCACTATCAGACAGCAGCCACTGTTATCAGCTGTTTTTCGCAGCCTCTACACTGGCTCGCTGCGGCAAACCAGAGCAGGCTCTCAGCCTGGCGCAGCAGTGTCATCAGATTGCAATCAGCCTGCAGCATCATTTGTGGCTCTGTGCTTCGGAGTTATTACTGTTAAGCCTGAATGCTTCCACCGCATCACCTGTACAGGCGGAACAGATCGACTGGCTGATCGGCGGCATCAAAAGCACCTATGCTGACGGTCTACCGATGGCTGCTTTGCTGGGCACTGAAGCCCTGATTCGTTCAGGCTTGTCAGCTGAAGCACACAGACTTGTGCAGCAGACACTGGAGCAATTAACCGGGCGTGAGCATGAGTTTTTATTACAGACTTTACAGAAACTGCTTCAGGACCTATAAGTTATTGCAGAGATAAGCAAATTATTGAGCTGATTACTCTTTGCTTACGTTAGGGTGTTAACCTAGATCACAGCCAATCATGATTAATGATTTATCCATGGGTGAAGGGAATGAAAATAATTAATGCTCCGCGCAAGTTACTGGCGTGTTTGGTCGCCAGTAGCTGCCTGATTTCTGCAACGGCTTACGCACAGATGTCCAGCACCACCATTGCTGATATCGCTCGTAAGGCCATCGAAACCAACCCCGAAGTTCAAGCCAGCTGGCATGCATTTCTGGCATCCGGCCATGACACTGAATTTGCGCGCGGTGGATACCGCCCTATCGTTGATTTTACAGCAGGCTATGGTCATGAGCATCGCGACTGGAAAAACTACGATGGAAAACGTAACTTTTCCGGTGCAGCAGCTGAGTTAAGCCTGACACAAATGCTGTATGACGGCATGCGTACCCGCAGTGAAGTGGAGCGTTTCCAGAGCGCTCAGCTGGTGCGTTATTTCGAACTGCTGGATGATGTCGAGAATACCGCTCTGCAAGCGATGAATGCTTACGAAGATGTGATGCGTTATCGTGAGCTGGTGGCACTGGCAGAAGAAAACTTTGAAGAGCACATTCAGGTTTTCAACCAGATTGAAGAAAGTGCCCGTGCGGGTGTTGCACGTCGTGCCGATCTGGAACAGATATCTGGCCGTCTGTCTTTGGCAGAAGCCAACCTGCTGACAGAGCTGTCTAACCTGCATGATGTCAGTGCACGTTACCTGCGTATTGTAGGCGAGCTGCCCGCCGATAACATGGCACCTGTCAGCCTGAATGACAGCAACCTGCCTGCCGATGTGCGTGAAGCATTGCGCCTGGCGTATCAGGGTAATCCGGCTTTCCATGCGGCAATCCGAAATATCCATGCACAGGAATCAGCCGTCAACACAGCTCGTTCCGAGTTCCGTCCACGCTTGAACCTGACTGCGCGCTACCGTACCCAGGAATATGATGATCAGGGCTTTGATAACCGTCGTAACGATGGTCGTATCGCACTGGAATTCCGCTATAACCTGTACAACGGTGGTCGTGATCAGGCCTCTTTGCAGCGCGCTTACGAAGAAGTCAACATTGCCAAAAACCAGCGTGACAAGGCCTGTGTTGACCTGCGTCAGACCCTGCAGATTGCCATCAACGATGTACGTAAACTCGACGAGCAGCTACCTGCTTTGAACCAGCACCGCATTTCTTCTGATCGGGTGCGTACCGCCTATAAGGATCAGTTTGATATAGGTCAGCGTACGCTGCTGGATGTTCTGGACTCCGAAAACGAGTACTTCCAGGCCAGCCGCGCCTACACCAACGCACTCTATGATCGCAGCATTGCAGCCGCTCGTGCGCTGACACTGATGGGTGAACTGCTGCCTGCGCTGGATGTTGTACGTGCCGGTTTGCCAAGCCTGGCTGATCTGGGTGCCGAAACCTTCCCGGTCGATGCAGACTCTGCCTGCCCTGATCTGGATGTAAACAGCAGCATTGCACAGAGTCGCTTGCTGCGCTGAGTACACGGAGTTAAACGCGTTACCCCTGCGGACCTGAACCATCAGGTCCGCCTTACACATGCCTGAGGTCGTTGGAACGCTGTATGTCTGTCTTTAGTGAAACCCCTGGTGGTGCGTTACTGGGCTGTCTACTGATTATTTCCCGGTTTCATGACTCACCGGTTTCCGCAGAAACAGCAATTGCTGGCCTGCCCCTGGTGAACGGAACACTTACCCCTTCAGTGTTTCACCGTGCAGCCAAGCGGGCAGGCCTTGCAAGCCGCATCAGCCAAAGTCCTCTGGAGCAGTTGAACGAAAATCTGCTGCCCGCCATCCTGATTCTCAAAGATGATAAGGCCTGTGTGCTGAACCGGATTGATCACGAACAGCAAACAGCTGAAGTGATCTATCCGGAACTCAGTGAAACTGTTGTCGCTTTACCTCTGAGTGAAATTCAGTCGAAATATACCGGACAGGTCATCTACGCCCGCCCGGAGTTTCGTTTTGACAGCCGTGCGCCGGAAATCAAAAAAGTACGAGATCGTCATTGGTTCTGGGGCGTTATTGCCGAGAACCGCCGACTCTACCGGGATGTACTCCTGGCTGCTGTGATGATCAACTGCTTTGCAGTGGCCATGCCCTTGTTCGTTATGAACGTGTATGACCGTGTGGTCCCCAATCATGCCACAGATACCCTCTGGGTATTGGCTGCTGGTGTTTTTATCGTTCTGTCAGCAGACCTGATTCTGAGACTGATGCGTAGCTGGTTCGTTGATCTGGGTGCCAGCCGTGCCGATGTCAAACTGTCATCCGCCATTATGGAACGGGTACTGGGCATGAAAATGATTAACCGCCCGGCCTCCGCAGGCTCCTTCGCCGCTAATATTCAATCGTTTGAGTCGGTCCGCAGTTTTATAGGCTCTCTGACTGTTGTAGCCCTGGTCGACCTGCCGTTTGTGCTGCTGTTTGCTACTGTCATTGCCATTATTGGCTGGCCCCTGGTGCTGCCAATTATTGCCGGTGCCTTACTGGTACTGATTTATGCGCTCAGCGCGCAAGCGAAAATGCATAGCCTGTCGGAAACCTCGATGCGTGCCGGTGCGATGCGTAACTCGACTCTGATTGAAAGCCTGTCAAATCTGGAAACGCTGAAAAGCTTTGGTGCCGAAAGCCGTATTCAGACTATCTGGGAAAAAACCACTATTTTTCTGACCCGGACAGCGGCACAGATGCGGCTGATTTCCGCATCGATTACCAATGGTGCCCAATGGACCCAACATACCGTCGCCGTCGCGATTATTATTATCGGTGTGTATATGATCATTGAAGGCAACCTGACCCAGGGTGGTCTGATTGCGGCTTACCTGCTGTCTTCCCGCGCCATGGCTCCCATCAGTCAGGCCGCCGGACTGCTGGCACAATACCATCATTCAGCGACGGCGATGCAATCATTGAACGAGATTATGGAACGCCCGGTTGAGCGTCCCGAGAATAAAAACTGGATCAGCCGCCCCGCCCTGCGTGGTGAAATCGAATTCAAGCGGGTTAACTTCCGCTACCCGGATGATGAACGTCTGGCGATCACGGATATGAGCTTCAAGATACGTGCCGGAGAGCATGTCGCCATTCTGGGACGTAACGGCTCGGGCAAGACCACCCTGGAAAAGCTGATTCTGGGCCTCTATGAGCCTGAAAGTGGTGCCATTCTGATGGATGGTGTGGACCTGCGTCAGATTGATCCTTCTGAACTGCGTCGTCAGATCGGTTATGTACCTCAGGATGTATCGATGTTTTTCGGTACGCTGAAGGATAATATTATTACAGCCTGCCCCAGAGCCGAGGATCAACAGATTCTGCGTGCCGCAACACTCAGCGGTCTGGCCCCCTTTATTAATTCGCATCCTGCCGGTTTTGATATGCAGGTAGGTGAACGCGGACAACTGCTTTCCGGTGGCCAGCGACAATCGGTCGCGATTGCCCGTGCACTGGTTAATGACCCACCGATTCTGCTGATGGATGAGCCCACCGGTTCACTCGATCACACCAGTGAAGAGACTTTCAAGCAGAATCTGTCGCGCTATTCCAGAGGTAAAACACTGCTGGTGGTCACCCATCGCAGTTCTCTGTTAACTCTGGCTGACCGCATTATTGTCGTTGATGCGGGTAAAATCGTTGCGGATGGTCCGAAAGCTGAAGTCATGGAAGCCCTGAAACAGGGTCGTGTCGGGAGTGCCAACTGATGACGACCGATAAACCCACACTGGAACAACAGGGCTTTGACCGGGTCGGACAGATCAGTCAGGCTGTCGGACATCGCGGTGCACCGCTCATGGATCGTATTTTTGGCCGCTGGCTGGGAACTCCCGCAGATAGAGACTGGGTGGTCGATGCTGAATGGGGACGTATCCAGCAAGAGCCTGTTCATGCACGACGCCTGCTCTACATTATGGCCCTGGCATTAGTCGCCTTGCTGGTCTGGTCGGCGAATGCGCCACTGGATGAAGTGGCACGTGGTGATGGCCGTGTGATCCCCTCTCGCCAACTGCAGATCGTACAATCGCTTGATGGAGGGATTGTCGAAGAAATTTTGGTCCGGGAAGGCCAAATTGTTGAACAGGGTGACCTGCTATTACGGATTGACCCGACGCGTGCAGTTTCGAGCCTGCGTGAGAGTCGTGCCCAGTTTTTATCACTGACAGCTGAAGTCGCGCGCCTGCAGGCCTTGATTGGCAACCTGGATGAGCCGGACTTTCCGGTAGATCTGGTACTCGAAGCCCCGGATATTGTTAACCACGAGCGGAATACCTTCTTTACCAATCGTGAAGAACTGAATGAGCAGATCTCAATTTACCGTCGTCAACTGGAACAACGTGAGCAGGATTTGCGCGAGGCACGTGCCGCACGCTCACAATATGCCAGCAGCCTGGCGTTAAGCTCTCGTGAACTGCAAGTGACGCGCCCCCTGCTGCAATCAGGTGCTGTTTCTGATGTCGATATCATCCGTCTGGAACGTGAAGTGTCCAATGCGCGCGGGGAAGTGAACCGTGCAGATGCCTCAATCAGCCGCAGTGAAGCCGCGATTGAAGAGGCACGTAACAAGATTCGTGAAGTCGAGCTGACCGTACGTAATCGCTGGAATGCACAACTCTCCGAATCACGTGCACGCCTGAATGCCCTGACCCAGGCTGAGTCAGGCCTGGAGGACTTAGTCCGGCAAACCGAGATTCGTGCACCGGTTCGTGGCACAGTGCAACGCCTGTTCACCAATACGGTGGGGGGTGTTGTAACGCCGGGTCGCGAGGTCCTGGAGATCATCCCGCTGGATGACCAGCTGATTATCGAAGCCCGCATTCCGCCCAAGGATATTGCCTTTATTCGTCCTGGGCAGCAGGCAGTGATCAAATTTACGGCCTACGACTTCGCCATTTTCGGCGGTCTGGATGCCGAAGTGGAACACATCAGTGCGGACACAATTACCGACGAACGGGACAACACCTACTATCTGGTTCGTCTGCGTACTTACGAGTCTGGATTTGCCGACGATCTGACCATCATTCCAGGGATGACAACCCAGGTGGATATTCTGACCGGCAAGAAAACTGTGCTGGAATATCTGATGAAACCGGTACTAAGAGCCACTTCACAAGCGATGAGTGAACGATGACGCAGAAACATTTATTTTTAACGGAAGAAAGTTTCAGTAGTCCACGCTGGACAGCTGCGTTCCCCGAGGCGGCCATTCATGCTGGCGTGTCATTGCCCCCCATGGCGGACACACAGACGCTCGTCTGGATTCTATCCGCCAGCCGCAACTGGCTTGATCTGGTGTCTTTCTATGCCCAGGGTGGCTGTAAAGTGATTGTACTGACCCGCCTCGAGAACACCGACGAGCTGCGCGATGCTCTGGAAGCCGGTGCACGTGGCTATACAGAAGCCCTGGCAAACGTTGCAACCCTGCAACAGGTGGCACAGAGCGTGAGTCAGGGCGCCATGTGGTTACCTGCTCCCCTGCTGACGCGCATGGTGGGTATTTTTTCTCAGGTGTTGAAACAGCAGCAGTCATCTGACGTTGACCTGAGCCTGCTGACAGAGCGTGAGCGCGAAGTGACAGATGCAGTGATGACCGGTGCCAGCAATAAGGAAATTGCGCGCAAACTGGATATTACTGAACGTACGGTCAAAGCACATCTAAGTGCTATTTTCCAAAAACTTGGCGTCCGTGATCGAATGCATTTGATGCTGGTAGTACGGGGCCACTAAAGCCTGTGCTACACTTCGCCTTATCACTATAAGGGAGTCATAGGCATGTTCATCAAGCGTAATCATTGCGGCAAAATCGTCGGTATCAGTGAAACGCAGAGCGTGGAGTTTCCGGAAGCAGCCGATGACCGGTCTGAGGAGTTCCTCGACTATCTGAAATGTGAAGCCTGCAAGGCTACCGTGGCGCAAACAACGCTGGAACGCAGTGATACCGAGCTGGTCAGGGTACTGGAAGACGTGATCGACCTGCTCACACACAAGGGTGTTATTCAATTCACTGACTTGCCTAAAGCGGCTCAGCAAAAGCTGCTAAACCGCCAAAACCTGCGTGAAAACCATCGTAGCCTGAAATTGATTGGCGACGATGAGGATGAGGACAGCCTCAGGTTTCTGTAACGGCTGGCCCTGTCCAGGCATCCAACCCCAGTGATTCCAGCAAGTCCCGCAACTCAGCTTCTCTGACGCCGTCAGCTATAACCTGCAAGCCGATTGAATGCCCCAGTGTTGCCAAACCTCGCAGGAAGTTCTGATTGCTGATATTGCCAGCCAGTCCGGCCACAAACGCATGGTCTACCTTGATGTAATCCAGACCCAGCTCCTGCAAATTGGTGATACGGGCAAAATCGGCACCGGCCCGTTCCAGCCCCACCTGACAGCCCAATGGCTTGATCTGACGGCAGAATTCACGGAACACCTGCGGATGCTGAACCACACACCGCTCGCTGACCTCAAAGGACAGCTGCTCAGCCAGATTACCAGCCTGCTGCAGTTCACTTTGCAGACGGTTTACCGCAATCAGATCAGCCAGCGTTTCGGCAGACAGGTTGATTGCCAAAGGCCCTGTGATGCTACGGTCTCGCAGCTGTTTGAGCTGGTAGGCCACCATGGCAACATCCAGCTCCGGCAGCATGCCCAGACGCCTGGCCCAGGGAATAAAGAATCCGGCGGTATGCAGCTGCCCCTGCAGTTCCATCCGCATCATGACTTCCCGGTGTATCAGGCTGCCATCCAGTGCAACCACCGGATAGTGTTCTGCACGAACGCGCTCACGCATGAGTGCTTCAGTGAGTACCATGCGCCACTCATCGGCATTATGAAAACGCAGTGTAGATTGCGTGGCCAGGGTAATTTCACTGCAGGTCATTTCACGCTGTTCAGCCTGCGCCAGCAGCGTATCCAGTTTCATCATCAGGCTGGCACGATTGTCAGCTGGTGAGAAATAGCTGGCCGCCAGGGGCAGCTGCGGGCCTTGCTCGTACTTTGCGCTAAGCGCTACCAGATTATGCAACAAGCCTTCACTGACGGCAGCCAGATCACTGGCGTCCGTCAGTAACAAAGCGAAGTCACTGCCATTCAAGCGCCCGGCATCGGCCTGGGTAAACTTGTCGGGCAGTTCCTGAAGCGTCGCCTGGATAGCCTCTGCGACCCCTGTCAACAAGGCATCTGTCTGACGATGGCCGAGCTGCTGGTTCAAGGTTGCCAGGTGACGCACCCGAATCAGCACCAGTGCGTGCTGACTGTCCTGATCGTCGCTGTCCAGACGGGTATCCAGCTGTGTAAAGAAGTATTCACGATTTGCCAAGCCGGTCAGCGCATCATGCTGGTTTTTGTAACGCATCTCTTCAAGACGCTTACGTTCGCTATCCAGCATCAAACGGATACGGTCAGACAAAATATTCATCGCCTTGACCACTCGCCCAAATTCCAGCGTACGCGGCTCTCGCGAAAGGATAAAGCGCCGCCCGCCTATCGCCTCCGCCTGCTGTACGACATCATCCAGTGGGCGCGTAATCAATTTGAGGATCAGGGTTCCCAGGCTACCGGCAGCCAGAGCAACCAGTAAAAACCACAACAGCAGATCACGGGTGGTTGTCCAGAGCGCCTGATAGGCAAACCGGGTATGGCTTTCTACATAAAGTGTTCCGTACTGAAACCAGCCATCCTGCACCTGGGCAACGCCTGGCTCAATGTCCAACGCAGCAATACGCTGGAACCACTGGGGCACACCACTGGGGTCTTCGCCCTGATAGATTTTCTGTTGCAGAGGCTGCCCTTCGGGGTCCAGAAGCTCAATGCGCTGATAATGGCCAGTATCAAACTGTGCCGCAATTAACAGCTCCAGCATGACCGGGTCTTTTTCGATCTGAGAGAGCGTCAGTGCCAGCGAGCCTGCATTATCGATATTTTTCAGTAACAGCTGCTCCTCGAAATAGGCTTTCGCTTTATAGGTGCTGATGCTGAAGCTGCTGATGAAGGCAATTGACATCATCAGTACGACCGCTATCCAAAGTTGACGGATCAGTGACATGACTGACTCTCCCTTTTGCTGAAATCCGATCGGCTACAGACGGTTTTCATTGAAAACTTACTCCTTCCTGCTGGATACGTTCCAGCACATTTCGCCAGCGAGACAAACGGGCTGTGGCACTGGCAGCGGGTGACGTTGCTCCACCCGCCCACAAACCTTCACTGTTAAAGCTGAACACCGGCGACAGATCCGGGCGCTGTGAGGCCGGGTGTATATTCGCAATCAGACTGTCCAGTATCAATGGCTCCGATGTAGGGGTTGCATAGTAGCCCAGGACCATATGGGCCTGGGTAATCGAGCTGCGCGGCCCCCCCATACGGGCGTTAACATAAATCAGGCGTAAGCGGTCATCACTGATGCCGGCCTGTCGCAGGCTGACATACTGAAGAATAGCGTAATCCTCGCAATCTCCCATACCATGCCCCAGGGTTTCCAGTGGTGAAGCCCAATAGTCTTCCACACCATAGAGACGCTGATCGGTACGATAACGGATATGCTGATGAACGAATTGGTTCACGATTTCCAGTTTCTGGCGTTCGGTCTCAGCCTGGGCGGCCTGTCTGAGCATGGCCTCCCAGCTACGTGAAACATTGGCTCGCTGTGCACCGAAGCGACTTTCCATTTGCCGGTGAAAACGATCGAAATCAATACTGGCGCGACTGAACAAGCCATGGCTCATCAGCAGTCCGGCTACCGCAAGTAGTAGGACCAACAGACGAATATATCGCGGCTGGAACAGTCGCATCAGCATGAATTTAATCCATTATTCGGTGAAACGTCAGGTATGCCTGAGCCTGGCGGAATATATTGATTCTGCAACAGTATAATACACGCTTTCATATTAGCCTTAAGTTTATATAAAATAGGCGGACTATCACAAAAAATATTATATTGGGGTGACTGAATTGAAAGCTGCTATGACATCGGATACCGCACAGGAGTCCGACTTTCCGGCCGATGGCCTTGAACTGATGAAACAAAACGCGGCAGAAGCCGCACGACTGATGAAGGCACTGGGTAACGACAGCCGCCTGTTGATCTTGTGTTACCTGGGTGATCGCGAACTCTCGGTTTCCCAGTTGAACAGTTTTCTGGATCTGAGCCAGTCGGCTCTATCGCAACACCTGGCTTTGCTGCGACGTGATGGCCTGGTTAAAACACGCCGCGAGTCACAAACTATCTACTACTCTCTCCAGGGAGATAAGGCCAAGCGATTGATCGGTACATTACACGATATTTTCTGCCCAACGCTTTAACAACACGGGTTAACTGCCACTGACCGCCAGGCGGTCAGTGTTGCAGCCGCAGAATTTGCCAGTCTTCGGTGGGTTCATGCAACATCAACTTCATGTCGATCACATCCTCTTCCGCATTGTAGCTGTTACGGAATCCGAGCTTGCGCGCCAGGGCCTGCATCCCTTTATTGGAGGGTAAGGTAGACCCCATAATCATCAAGGTTCCCCGATCACGACAGTACTGAATAACTTTCTGCATCAGAATCACACCCAGCCCCTCTCCCTGCAGATCATCACGCACCACTACGGAGAACTCGGCACGAATGTTGTCAGCGTCAGTGACAGCCCTGACCACGCCCAGAGTTTCATAGCCCTCCCCGTCCAGTTTCGGGGCCGATACAATCAACGCCATCTCCCGGTCGTAATCGATTTGTGTCCAGTTCGCTAATTCCTGGTGGGTTGGTACTCCGCGACTGTAGAAGTAACGCAATCGAATCGATTCAGGCGACAGCTGATTATAGAACTCCAGATGGGCGGGTTCGTCTTCACCGCGAATGGCCCTCAGCACAGCCTGGCGTCCTGAGCGCTTCAGGCGAATCTGTTCAGTCAGATACTCCGGATAAGGCGATACAGACAAGGCTGCCGGCTCACCCAGCGCGACACTGACATCCACCGCCAGCAGTCCGCGCTTGTTCAACAGCAACGGATTGATCTCCAGTGTTTTCAACTGTTTCAGCTCAACCGCCATCTGCCCCAGCTTGATCAGCAGATCACTGAGATTTTGCAGGTCTCGCTCCGGCCATTCGGAGTTTTCACTGATAATGTCATAGACCCGGGACTGACGCACCAACTGCTGCGCCAGCGCTGAGTTCATGGGGGGCAACATCAGCGCACGATCCGCCAGCGTATCTGCGGTGTAGCCGCCAATACCAAAGATCACCAATGGCCCGAATACCGGATCGCGGGTGATTCCCAGATTGATTTGCAGAGATTGAAAGCCGCGTTTCATCTGTTGTACAGCAAAGCCAAACTGCTGCTCTGGCGGATAACGCTCGCTGACACGGTATGCCAGCTTGGTTGTCGCATGCCGCACTTCCTGCATGGAATAGAGATCCAGTGCCAGATCACGCCAGCGGTTACGGCTGCTGTCACGCTCATAGCTGAACGGATAGACATTATCCTGATGTAACGCCTTGACGGCGACTGAACCACCCAGCTGTCGGGCGATTTCCACCACACTGTCAATATCTTCTGCATAGTGTGTGTTGGAAGTCGGAATTTCGTACAGGTCGAGCAGGTCGCAGGCTTCAGAATGGCTGAGATAGTCGCGCCCTTCTTCCAGCACCCGCTCGATCAGATCAACGGCCTTGCGACGGTTTGGCTGATTGTCGATACGGTATGGAGCAGGTGTCTGCCGCATGACCAGCTGGTTACGGTGATACTCGACCATGAACATGAAAGCATCTACAGCTTCTTCAGGATTCAGAAAAGTGGTGATGCCCGAGGCGTTACAGCGGTTTCGTGCTGCTATGGCCGATTCACGCCCCATCCAGCAGGTCAGCACATTACGCGGCGTTTTCTTGGCAATTTTAACCACAGCATCGGCAGTTTCCACGCTGGGAGCCATACGTGTGGGCGCATGAATGGACAGCACCGCATCCACATTTGGATCTTTGGCCAGACGCGCAATCACTTCAGCATAGCGCTCGGGCGTGGCATCCGCATTGAGGTCAACCGGGTTGCGCCCATTCCAGTGAGCAGGCAGCACCGCTGCCAGATCCTGTACTGTATCCTCCGCCAGTTCGGCCAATTGCCCTTTGCGAGCACGCAGACGGTCATAGGCCAGCGCATTCGGTCCCATGCCGTTACAGACAATTGCCAGACGCTCACCCCGCATCGGCTTCATACGTGTCAGGGTTTCCAATGCATTGAACAGCATATCCGAGGTATCAACCCGTACCACACCGGCCCGACGCAAGGCGGCATCATATACCCGGTCCTGATCCGCGATACCTTCACAGGTCACAACTGGCATACGGCCGTCCGGGATAATGCCTGACTTCAACACCAGCACCAGCTTGTTACGCGAGGCGGCACGCAAGGCCGAAATAAAGTTTCGTGACGGTCCGATCACCCGATCCATCTGCAACAGGATTGCGTGAGTGGTCGGTTCTCCGGCGAGATAGTCGATAATGGATGGCAGATCAACATCCACCCCATCGCCCAGCGTCAGGAAGTGGGAAAAGCCGATTTCCTGGCCATTGGCCCAATCGATCATTGCCGTACCGATCAGCCCGGACTGTCCGACATAGGCCACGCGGCCTTTGCGGATATTTACATGCGAGAAACTGGCATTCATCGATGAACCGGGAATCAGCATTCCCATGCAGTCTGGCCCCAGAATACGAATACCGTAGGAGCGCGCCGCTTCACGTATTTCGTCCTTGATACTGCCCTGCCCGGTGACACTTTCCAGTGTCAGCCCACCCGTCAGAATCATTGCCGCCCGAACCATGTTCGCGCCCAGTTTACGTACCAGGTCTGCAACGCTGTCTGGTGGTGTACAGATGATTGCCAGATCCGGCATTTCAGGCAGAGCACTGACACTCTCGTAGCAGGTCACACCATTGACCTGGGCATAACCTTCCTTGTTCACCGCCATCAGCGGGCCTTTGAAGCCACTGTCGAGGAGGTTACGCAGCACGATGCCTCCCATGCTGTCATGCCGTTCAGAGGCACCGAATACGGCAATCGAGCGGGGTCGAAAGAAGCGCTTGAGGTATTTGGTGGACATGGACTCGTTCCTTCGTCTTGGCGGACGGGGCTGTTCAGACTTTAGTGTAAACCATTCTATCCATTTCGCACATGCAGCAAAAGTACTGTCATTAACTATCGTAAAACTCTATACAATAACCGGGTCGTCAGGCAGATTTGGTCAGGTCTATCTGACTCGCCGTGAACTCGTCCCTGAGGGCTCGACTGCCGCCAAGGAAGGCGGCAGTCGAGCGGTCATGGAGGACGAAAAGCGAGTCACACGGTAGCGGTACTACTACCCCGGACTGGCACCAAGAATAACCAAACCGTGCAACCACCCTGCCTGACATAAGTATATTTACTAATAGGGCTGGATGACCGGGGCTGTGTTTGACTAAACTGAAGTGAAGAAGAATGCTATTTAAGGGAGTGATTATGACAGGTATTCAAGGGGCGACGATGCCCGAGATCAAGACAACACTCGACCGCATGATTCATGCGATGGAAGGACGCTTTACCAAAGGCATGTCACCCGCTTCATTGCTGCTTGCCTATATGGACTGGCTGATTCATATGGGTCACTCGCCGGGCAAGATTGCTGAAATGATGGAAAACATGCTGCGCAAGCATTCCGCTTTTTTGCTGTGGGCGTCACGGGCTCCCTTCGACCCTGACATCAAGCCCTTTATCAACCCGCTCGCGGATGATCGTCGTTTTAAAGACCCGGCCTGGTCCAAGTTTCCTTACAATGTCATTTCACAAAACTTCATGCTGCATGAACAGTGGTGGCATTATGCGACCACCAATATCCCCGGTGTCGCCAAGCATCATGAGAATATGGTCACCTTTTCCGCACGCCAATGGCTGGACATGTTGTCTCCCACCAACTTTGCCTTGACCAACCCGGTGGTCGCCAATCGCACCCTTACCAGTGGCGGCATGAATCTGGTACAAGGGATGCAAAAGCTGGTTGAAGACCTGCAGCACAGTCTGCTGGAAGAGCCGCCGCATGAGGGTGATCTGAAAGTTGGCCGTGATCTGGCAGTCACTCCGGGTAAAGTCGTCTACCGTAATCGGCTCATCGAACTGATCCAGTACAGCCCGACCACTGAGAAAGTCAGGGCCGAGCCTATCCTGATCGTGCCCGCCTGGATTATGAAGTACTACATTCTGGATTTATCGCCGCATAACTCCATGGTCAAGTACCTGGTCGATCAGGGCTTCACTGTATTCATGATTTCCTGGCATAACCCGACAGTTGAAGACCGTGATCTGTCGATGAAGGACTACACCCAAAAAGGCATCATGGCGGCACTGGATACCATCAACAAGATTGTACCGGATCAAAAGGTGCATGCGGCTGGCTATTGCCTTGGCGGCACACTGCTGTCGATTGCTGCAGCAGCCATGGCTCGGGATGAAGATCACCGCCTGCAATCGGTAACGCTGTTTACCGCCCAGACTGACTTCACCGAAGCCGGGGAGTTGATGCTGTTTATCGATGAAAGCCAGCTGAGCTACATGGAAGACATGATGTGGGAGAAAGGCTATCTGGATACCAAGCAGATGTCGGGGGCCTTTATGCTTCTGCGCTCCTATGACCTGCTCTGGTCACGTATGGTCAATGAGTACCTGCTGGGTGACCAACCCACCACCAATGATCTGATGGCCTGGAATGCGGACGCTACACGCATGCCCTATCGCATGCATTCGCAATACCTGCGACTGCTGTTCCTCAACAATGATCTGGCCAGTGGACGTTATATTGTCAATGACCGTCCGATTTCACTCAGGGATATACGCGCCCCGGTGTTTGCCGTTGCGACCCTGACAGACCATGTAGCACCCTGGCGCTCGGTCTACAAAATTCATGACCTGTGTAACACCGAGATCACCTTTGTTCTGACCAGTGGTGGTCATAACGCTGGCATTGTCAGCGAACCAGGACGCCCAAGACGCAGTTTCCAGATTGGCCAGCAACGCGCTGAAGACAAGCATATCCCTGCAGAGCAATGGCTGCAGCAGCATCAAAAGCATGAAGGCTCCTGGTGGGAACCCTGGGTCGGCTGGCTGGAATCCAAATCGACGGAATATACTCTGCCACCCGAGATGGGCAGTCCGGAATCCGGTCTGTATCCCTTATGTGATGCACCCGGAAACTACGTACTGGAGAAATAGCGATTAATTGGTTTTTTATTCAAATTTAATAGTTTTTTTTAATTTTGAGCCGTACCCATTCGGCACTATATTCGCCGGTATGGAGGAACCGGCATCCGGAGAAAGGGATTAAGTATTAACTTTTGTATTGAGAGTACAACAGATGGGCACAAAAGTACGTGTCGATCAGGTCTCTGTCGATGAGATGGATGACTGGAACGAACAGTTTTCAGAAGAGGAAGAGATTGGCCGCAGCCGTCTCAAATATAACGGCAAACGCCGCCGTCAGATCGAAGATTTGATGGAAGAACGCCGCCTGATGAAACAGATCAGCGACGTTTTTGACGAGCACGCCTGAGCCTCTGCAAGAATCGCCCGGAAACCGGGCGATCTCTTCACATCTGCTGCATCAAGCGGCACAGATCACATCGCCATGATCTTCCTGTTCGATCAAGGCATGATGCAGCGCCTTGACAGCACTTTCGTAGTCTTCCTCATTCACCACACACTGCATCTCCACTTGTCGCATCGACTGGTGCAAGGCTTGAATGCTGATATTGGCAGAGGCCAGCGCGGACACGGTTCTTGCCAGAATTCCGGAAACCTTCAGGTCTGAACCTATGGCAGACACAATGGCAACCTTCTTCAGGTCTACATCTGCTCCCGGGTAGACATCATTGATTAGCCGCACTGCGCGATTGACCATTTTCCGGGTGCCGGCCACATAGTAGGTAATGCTGTTGGCATCAGAGTCACGGTTCACAATATAAAGTTTCAGCTGATGCAGTAATCGCGCCAGCTCTATATCGTAATTACTGTCACCCAGCATATCCTGATCAAAGATCTCCAGCGCAAAGACATTACGGCGTCCGGCAATGATTTCCACACAGGGCGATGCACTGCAGTAATCATTACTGATGACGGTACCGGCATGATGCGGTTCAAACGCATTTTTGATGCGCAGTTTGATGCCCTGCTGACGCAAGCCTTTCGCTGCTTTGGGATGAATCGCTTCCATACCCAGATTGGAAAGCTGGTCGGCCACATCGTAATTGGTGCGCCCGATGGTGACAATTTTGTCCAGACCCACCACTGCCGGATCGGCACTGCTGAGATGATACTCCTTGTGGATGATCGCCTCATGCGCCCCTGTCAAGGTAGCAATCTTGCTGAAGGTCATCTCGCTATAGCCTCGATCAAAGGTCCGCATCACCCCTTCCTGGCAATGCGCATAACCTGTAGCGATTGGCAGCTCACGCGTCAGGTCAATATCCTGAAAGTGGGTCTGAATCATCTCGTCAAAACTGAGTGGCTGCTCCTGATGCCAACCGGACAGGTCCACAAAGCGCGCATTGACACCTGCATTCTGCAAGGCCAATACCGAGTTGAATGCACTGTGAGTCTCCCCCAGTGATGCCAGCATTTCGCGCACACGTAACAGATGATCCTGGAGCTGGAAATGACCAACAGAACAGAGTTTCTGCAGGTTAGCCATGCAACTGGCAGCCTCGTCAATACGTTCCAGTATGAATCGATCCGCTTTAATCCGGTCATCACCCGAGAACAGCTCGGCATTTTTTGCCAGCATTTCCGTGCGTACCTGATCCAGGCTGGACTGCCAGGCCGTTTCATTCTCAGCCTCGGCAAAGCGGGCATACACACCCGGCTCACCGGTTTTTTTATGTTCCAGCAGCAGGTTGGTCATGCCACCGTAGGCTGAAACAACAAAGATTCTGTTATAAAGTGCTGCGCCCTTCCGGTTACCCATCAAGATGGTATCCATCAGTTCGCTGAAGCGGCTCATTGAAGTGCCGCCGATTTTTTCAACTGTATGCATTGTGACTCCTGTCCGGGTCGTTTTTTACTCGCTCAGCGGGTAAACGCCGTTTTCGTCATGAACCTCTTTGCCGCTTAAGGGCGGGTTAAAGACACACGCCATGACCATATCTTCACTGGTTGCACGAAGCAGATGCTCGTCATGCTTGTCGAGGATATACAGCGTACCCGGTTCAATCGGATACACCTTGCCATCTGCCAGTGTTTCCACTTCACCATAACCGCTCATGCAGTAAACCGATTCCAGATGGTTCTGATACCAGATATGGGTTTCAGTCCCCTTGTAAATGGTCGTGATGTGGAACGAGAAGCCCATGTTGTCATCTTTCAGCAGCATGCGGACACTCTGCCAGGTTTCTGCTTTTACACAACGTTCTGAAGCTTCACACTCTTTTAACGTACGTACAATCACGGTTTATTCCTTCTGTTCAGGGTTAATCAGGAGGCCTGACGCTTGCGCTCAGCCAATGCCTGTGAAAAAGCATCATCCAATACGCTCAAACCAAACTCAATCTGTTTGTCGGTAATAATCAGCGGCACCAGGCACTTCACCACCTGACCGTGCGCACCACTGGTTTCAATTACCAGGCCTTTTTCAAATGCAATGCTGGTCACCCGATCAGCCAGCTCACCGTCCGGACACTCGATACCACTCATCAGACCACGGCCTTTCAACAGCATGCTGCCCTTGCCATGTTTATTGATCAGCGCGCCCAGACCTGCCCGCAGTTTTTCTGCCTTGCGACGCACTTCTGCTGCAAAACTGTCATCCTGCCAAAACGTCTTGAATGCAGCTGTTGCTGTCACAAATGCGTGGTTGTTGCCACGGAAAGTACCGTTATGCTCACCTGGCGACCACTGATCCAGCTCATCACGGAAGATGGTGACCGCAAATGGCAGACCATAACCGCTCAAGGATTTGGACAAGGTCACAATATCCGGCTTGATACCTGCTTTCTCAAAGCTGAAGAAGTGACCTGAACGACCACAGCCAGACTGAATATCGTCCACGATCAACAGCATGTCATGTTTGCGACAGACCTTTTCCAGATTACGAAGCCATTCAAAAGAGGCGGCATTCAAACCACCCTCACCCTGAATCGTTTCGACAATGACAGCCGCCGGATGGTCGATACCGCTACTAGGATCGGACAGTACCTTGTCAAGATACTCGGTGGTATCAACACCCTCTCCCAGGTAGCCATCGAACGGCATACGAGTGACATCTGCCAGACTGGCACCCATGCCACCACGGTGATGCTCATTACCGGTACAGGCCAATGCGCCACCGGAAACACCATGGAAGCCATTGGTGAAGGACACAATTTCACTGCGACCTGTCACTTTTCGTGCCAGTTTCAATGCAGCTTCAACCGCATTGGTACCGGTCGGACCGGTAAACTGCACACGGAATTTTTCCATACCGCGTGGCTTCAGGATCACCTCATGAAAAGTATCCAGAAATTCACGCTTGGCAGCGCTGTACATATCCAGCCCGTGCGTCAGGCCATCAGACAGCACATAATCGACCAGGGCTTTCTGCAGTACCGGATGGTTATGTCCGTAATTCAGCGTACCGGCACCTGCCAGAAAATCGATATATTCCTTACCGTCTTCAGTAAACAGTGATGCGCCTTTTGCCTTGTTGAACACGACCGGAAATGAACGTGAATAGGTACGTACATCGGATTCAACCCGTTCGAAGATATTCATTGTTGCTCCTCATGTTAGATGGGATTCTGTATCAATCTGGACAGTCCGGCGATCAGGCCTGACGTGTGTCCAGAGGACCGCCGCGCCACAGCACTTCATCATCATGCTGGTCGGCGAAATGTGTTTTACGACTGAAAAGTACTGTCTTTTCAATCGGTGCCTGTAACTCTGTATATACCCGGGTAAACAGGGCCTCTGAAGCCGAATTGCCAGGTGTGATAGTTGTTTCTATATAACGAATGGACTGCTCTGTACGGCAACGCTCAACCAGTGCCTTCAACATACGTTGCGCCAGCCCCTGTCCCCGACATCCCGGATCTACTGCAACCTGCCAGACAAACAGCGTATCCGGACGTGTTGGCGGTATATAACCGGAAATAAATCCCACCAGTGCCTGATCTGCATTTTCAACAGCAATGGAGGTATCGGCAAAATGAGTACACTGCAACAAGTTGCAGTAGGTTGAATTGGTATCCAGCGGCGGGCAACGGTTAACCAGCGCATTCAACGGCTGACCATCTGTTGCCTGGGGCTTACGAAAAATCAATGTATCGCTTCCTGTGTTGTACTTATCCATAGTATCCTTGATATTTAGCTTTGCTATGCATTTATTATAAAACATATCACAATGAACATTTCAACCCCGAAGCTTGATTGCATAACTAATGGACTATAAGCCTTATAAATAGAGACTTTTGCAATATAGCGACCAATAATATATCGTATTGCATTACAATATAGTTAAACGGAGGTGACGCCTATCCATTTGCATTACCTGCCTGAAAAGGCTAAAAAGAGCGACTTTTATCCCTGCACGACGGAAGAACTGGAAACACTTATGCAGAAAAGTCAGGACGTACTGGTGCTGTTGCGCCAGATCATCCGCGCTACCGAGCTCCACGACAAACAGCTGAGCCGCGTCACCGGGCTGACCATGCCTCAGCTTATGTCAATACAAACCCTGCACATGCAAGGCCCCATGACCGTGGGCGCACTGGCCAAAGAAATGAACCTGACCCAGGCTACCGTCACCAGCATTCTGGATCGACTGGAAAAGAAACAACTGGTCACCCGGGTACGCAGCCAGGAAGACAAGCGCAAGGTTCTGGTGTATCCGACGGATGAAGCACTCGATCTGCTTAAATCGGCGCCTGCTACGCTGCAGGATCGCCTGATTACAGCATTCGAACAGATGCAAACCTGGGAGCAATCAATGGTTATTTCATCACTGGAACGCATATCCAGTCTGCTTGGCGCAGATACGCTGGATGCTGCCCCCATGCTGGATGTCGGCCCTCTCGATCGTTCATGACTGCACACGGAAGTGGTATCTTCCGCAACGGATCTGCTAGACTCTGGCCTTCACGATTCCGTTATATCTTCGTCAAGTCAGGACTATTGCCGTCATGAGTAAATTCTGGAGCCCGGCTATTCGCTCCCTGGTGCCCTATACACCCGGCGAACAGCCGAAAGTGCTCAATCTGGTCAAACTGAACACCAACGAAAACCCCTATCCACCGGCACCGGGAGTGACGGAAGCCCTGCACGCCTTCCCGACCGAACGCCTGCGCCTGTATCCTGACCCGGATGCCGGCAAGCTGAAAAACGTCCTGGCCAGGCATCACAACCTGAATGCAGAGGAAGTATTCCTGGGTAATGGCTCTGATGAAGTACTGGCCCTGGCATTTATGGCCTTTTTCCGTCATGACAAACCCTTGTTGATGCCGGAAACGACCTACAGTTTTTATGAGGTCTATTGTGATCTGCTGAACATTGATGCCAGACGCATACCGCTGGATGCAGAATTCAGAATTAACCTGGACGATTATCAGCAGGACAATGGCGGCATTATTTTCGCCAACCCCAATGCCCCTACCGGCATCGCCCTGCCGCTTGCGCGGATTGAACAGCTGTTGCAGCAAAATCCGGAGACTGTTGTTCTGGTGGATGAAGCCTATGTGGATTTTGGTGCAGAAAGCGTGATCCCCTTGATTAAGCGCTACCCCAATCTACTGGTCACGCACACCTTCTCCAAGGCACGCTCACTGGCAGGCATGCGTATTGGTGCGGCTTATGGTCACCCGGATCTGATTGATGGCTTGCAGCGCGTCAAGAACAGCTTTAACTCCTACCCTCTGGACATGCTGGCAATTGAAGCAGCAACAGCGTCCATGCAGGATGATGCCTACTTCCGTGAAACCTGCAAGCGTATTATGGATACACGCGAGCACACCACCGCTGCATTGACAGGCAAGGGCTTTAAAGTACTTCCTTCCGCTGCGAATTTTATTTTTGTGACCCATCCTGAACGGGATGCCCGGGAATTGATGCAGCAGTTACGTAATGAAAATATCCTGGTACGGCATTTCACTCGCCCAGGTATTGATCAGTTTTTGCGCATCACTATCGGCACAGATGCCGAAATGGCACAATTGATCGAGAAGCTGTAACAGGCAGATCGCAGGCACTGCTATTAAGCGCTGTGCCTGCGGTCCGATATTCAGAAGGACTCACCCTCGACACGATTACCACCACTCTGGCGTGCAACCGCAAGGTTTTCCATTATCCGACGCAGCATATCTTCTGGTGTATCTTCGATACCTGCCAGTGTTGCCACACCGACACTGACGGTACAACCAATATTACCCGTGGCGAAAGGCAGCTCCAGATCACTGGCCAGACGGCGTACACGCTCACCTGCCAGCAAGGCCTGGTCATGATTGGTTTCCGGCAGGAAGAGCACCAGCTGGTCATCACTGAAACGCGCCAGGAAATCCGCGGTACGCTTCATCCGGTGCAGCTCAGTCACCAGATGCCGGAGCAGCTGATCACCACCATCCCAACTATGCAGATCATTGATACCACTGAAATCATCAATATCAATCAGCAGCATACTGCAGACGCCATCATAGCGCTGTGCCTGAGCAATATTCTGCTCCAGCACAGGCATTAAGGCACGTCGGTTATAGGCACCGGTCAGAGGATCCCGTTGCGCCTGACTGGTGATACGACGCTCAAGTTTTTTACGGTCATTGATGTTTCGCAAAGACCAGATCAACTGATTCGAGTCAGTGACAATCATCCGACTATGGAACCAGATCACCTCTTTTAAACCCAGCGCCTTGAAGGCATGCTGATGATCCGGGCGGAAAACCAGCTCATTTTTGACCACCTGCCCCTGAATCCGGGCCGTTTCAATATAGCCACGCAACAGTGTCAGATAGTCGGTCGGAAACAGGTCTTCCAGCAGCTTGCCGGGCAACTCGCTCACCAACAGCCAGTCTTCATCACCCGGGCTGACCCGAATGATTTTTTCATCTTCTATGACCAGCACCAAATCAGAGGTCAATGCCAGCAAAGCATTGAATGAATCCGTCAGCCTATTCTGTTCCTCAGACATGCCTGTCTCTCCCCAAGCCTGTTAATGTTAGAAGTGCTTAAGAGGGATATTACTTCAAGCGCTGTACCATAACCTCAACAGCTGCCTTCAGTTGCTCATCGGTACAGCTGAAGCAGGTGCCTTTCGGTGGCATCGCACCTTTACCGCTGATAACAGTTTGTGTCATGGCATCAATACCACTGGCAAGACGCGGTGCCCAGTTATCAGCATCATCCATCTTCGGCGCACCTGCTAATCCTGAATCATGGCAAGCCTGACAGTGGCGGTCAACAATTGCTTCGATTTCAGCATCGGCAAATACAGCATGGCTACCAAACAACAGCACAAATGAAAGGGGGGCAATTATTTTTTTCATCGATATATCCTGACAGGTTGAAGTGTTTTTACCCAAGCATAAACCAGAGTGACGCACAAATCGATAAGAATGTGTCACCGATGCCTGGATACAGGTATCAGAATATCAACATGAAATGAACAAAAGCTGAAGAGAGTGCGGCCCCCTGCACCAAAGCAAGGAACCGCACGATTGGACAGGGTTACGCGCTCAATTCCAGTAACAGCTTATTGAGACGTGCAGTATAGGCTGCTGGATCATCCAGCTGACCACCTGCTGCCAGATCAGCCTGATCCAGCAGAATCAGCGCCAGATCGGCAAAGCGAGCTTCGTCCGGCTCCTGATCCAGTTTATTGATCAATGGATGCTCCGGATTGATCTCAAAGATCGGCTTGCTGTCCGGCACTTTCTGCCCCGCAGCTTCCATGATCTTGCGCATCTGCAAGCCCATATCATAGTCACCCAGCACCAGACAGGCTGGCGAGTCTGTCAGACGATGTGTTACCCGCACATCCGATACACGAGCTTCCAGCACCGGCTTCAAACGCTCCAGCAAGCCTTCCAGCTGCTTGGCGCTCTCTTCCTGTTGTTTCTTCTCTTCTTCAGATTCAACCTCACCCAGGTTGAGCTCCCCCTTGGTGACATCTTGGAAAGACTTGCCTTCGAAATCGAACAGCTGGCTCATCATCCACTCATCAATGCGATCTGTCAGCAACAGCACTTCGATGCCTTTTTTGCGGAAGATCTCCAGGTGTGGGCTGCTCTTGGCGGTATTGTAGTTATCGGCAACGACGTAGAAGATTTTTTCCTGACCTTCTTTCATCCGCGCTACATAGTCTTCCAGACCAACTGACTGATCGGCCGTACCCGTGTGCGTGGATGCAAAACGCAGCAACTTGAGAATCTTGTCGCGATTCGCGTAGTCTTCAGCCGGCCCTTCTTTCAACACCTGACCAAACTCTTTCCAGAAGCCTGCATACTTTTCAGCATCGCTCTTGGCCAGTTTGCTCAGCATATCCAATACACGCTTGGTCAAGGCACTGCGCAGCTTGTCGACACTGGGGTCGCGCTGCAGAATCTCACGGGAAACGTTCAGAGACAGGTTGTTGCTGTCGACCACACCCTTGATAAAGCGCAGATACAACGGCAGGAACTGATCCGCCTGATCCATGATGAACACGCGCTGGACGTAGAGTTTCAGCCCACGTGGTGCTTCACGATTCCACAGATCAAAGGGTGCATGGCCCGGAACATACAACAGACTGGTGTATTCAAGACTGCCTTCGACCTTGTTGTGCGCCCAGGTCAGGGGCTCACTGTAGTCGTGGGAAATATGCTTGTAGAACTCCTGATACTCTTCATCTTTCAGGTCACCCTTGCTGCGTGTCCAGAGTGCTGTAGCACTGTTGACCGCTTCAAACTCAGGCGCTTTGGATTCAGTCTCGGATTTTTCTTCTGCATCGTCAACGACAGGCGCGGCTTCTTTTTCCATCAGCACCGGGAAGGCAATATGATCCGAGTACTTGCGTACCAGGCTGCGTAAACGCCAGCCATCGGCAAACTCTTCCTCACCCTCTTTCAGATGCAGCACGATACGGGTACCACGACCGGCTTTTTCAGTCGATGCAATGGTAAATTCACCTTCGCCCCGAGATGACCAATGGACAGCATCAGAGATGCCAGCACCTGCACGACGGGTAAAGACATCCACCTGATCGGCAACAATAAAGGCAGAGTAGAAACCCACACCAAACTGCCCTATCAGCTGACTGTCCTTGGACTGATCGCCGGTCAGGTTTGACAGAAAGCTCGCTGTACCTGATTTGGCAATCGTACCCAGATGCTCAATCACCTCTTCACGGCTCATACCAATACCGTTGTCTTCAATGGTGACCGTCTTTGCTTCTTTATCAAAGCTGACACGAATCTTCAGTTCCGAGTCACCTTCATAAAGATCCCCTTTTTCCAGGGCTTCAAAACGCAATTTTTCAGCGGCATCCGAGGCATTGGAAATCAGTTCGCGCAGAAAAATTTCTTTATTGGAGTAAAGCGAATGCACCATCAGATGCAATAGTTGTTTAACCTCGGTCTGAAAGCCAAGTGTTTCTTTCTGGGTTTCTGTACTCATCTCTACCTCAGACTCCTGTTTGATGTCACTGGATCAAGGCGCTGAATGCCTTTTCACTGGCAGAGATATAGGGGCAAATTTCAGGGTTTCAAGTCACTGGGTGCCATTATCCACTTTGGAAATCACCGGACGGTTCAATTCAGAACTCATCATCAGTGTGGTCAGTGTTGAGGAACGGAACTCTCGACGATAGAGCACAAATACAATAACAGCACTCAACGCCATGAATAGCCAGGGATTAATGATCCAGCTGAGCACCGCAATACTGAAGTAGTAGGAACGCAAGCCTATATTGAAGCTGTTGGCGGCCATCGAGGTCATTTTCGCTACACGGGCTGCATGTGCTTCACGCTCGCGCTCACTGAGCTGTTCTTCCGGTAACGGAGCACCGCCCACCATCACTGAAGCAAAGCCATATTGACGCAGGCTCCAGGTAAACTTGAAAAAGGCATAGACAAACAGCAGCAACATCACCAGCAGTTTGAGTTCCCACTCCTTCCGTGTTGCAGGCATGGCAAACGGCAGGTCTTCAATCAGGTTGATCACCTGCTCAGTAGAACTCATTACGGTGAGAATACCGGCCATCACCAGAATCGTGGTACTGGCGAAGAAGGACACACTGCGTTCCAGGTTGGAAATAGCGGTTGTATCAGAAATGCGGTTATCCCGAGTCAACATACGACGCATCCACTCGGTACGATAGATATGCAGCACGCTGGCCAGACAAGGCGTGGTATAACTCTTGATACGGGCATAGTACATATAACCGTTGAAACAGGTCAGAAACCAAACCAGTGCCAGCAGATTAAGCCAATTTTCTTCAAAGAACCGCTGCAGGATTTCCATCTGGAGACTCCAAACCTATGACGCCCTTAGTCTAAAGGATGAGATGGCCGAACTCTATAACCTCAGGAGTTCTATACACTATAAATCTATTTACATTCATAAACATTCATATGATGACACAGCCGTCAGGCCATACTTCATCGCTGCACCGTTGTCCCTTGGCAGGGACGATAGGGTGACTGCATGATGGGTTGAAGCTCACTGGGTATACGGAGTCTCAGGTACCTGGAAGGATCGTGTATTTTTCCAACTGCTAAACCATGCTGCAGGCCACCTAAATCTTGACGATTATCGGGTGGAGACTCCTCACCGATATACAAATAAACAACTGGATTGCGTCTAAAGGTTGTACCAAGTTGGATGGCTTGAATGCCACTGCTGGTCAGATTTGTACGATAACGCAGCAAATAGGTGGAGACGAGCTCTTCTCCATCCTGAATTACGTAGCGGAAATTAAACTCATCATTGTTATCTGGGTAAGCATAAGGGCGATGCGGAAAATATCTGAAGCCACTGCGTACTAACGTCTCTACAACATTATGTGTGCCTTCATCTTTTGGAAACTGTAAATTCACTTCAGGTTCAAGGTATAGCTGGACCTGCATCATCGGCTCATCAAGGTGATTGGCCATTTCTGTCCAATAGACTCTTACCGCCATCAACCCCGGATCCAATGCAATCGCTTGTGCTGTATCCAGTGAGAAAACGTCAGCAAACTCAGCGTTATAGACCAAACCATCGTTAAATTCACGACAGGTAAACACGTGCTGCTCCAACTGAGCTGACTGCGCATAACCTTCATCAGCAGACGCGGCAGCCCATGTTTGACCGCAAAAGACTACAAAGATCGCTATGCAAACCAGACCATACTTCATCGCTGCACCGTTGTCCCTTGGCAGGGACGATAGGGGGACTGCATGATGGGTTGAAGCTCCCTGGGTATGCGGAGTTTAAGAAAGCGTTCAGGATCATGGCTTTTGCCTGCAGCCAGATCATGTCGAAGCTGACCTCTTCCACTCTCTAATGGGTCATCCTCACCGATATACAAATACACCACAGGATTACGCCTAAAAGTTGTACCTAACTCAATGGCTTGAATGCCTGTACTTGTGAGATTGGTGCGATAGCGATACAGATAGGTCGAGACCAGCTCATCACCATCCTGAATCACATAGCGAAAATTGAATTCATCGTTACTAATATCAAAAGGCACATTCCCGTGCTGGAAATAACGAAAGCCGCTCCTGACAAGATACTCTAAACCATTATGTGTGCCTTCATCTTTAGGAAATTGCAGGTTGATGCTTGGTTCCAGATACAATTGCATCTGCATCTTTGGACTATCAGGCACATAAACCAATTCTGTCCAATAGACCCGCACAGCCATCAAACCGGGGTCCATTTCTATCGCCTGATCAGTCTCCAAGGAAAAGATACGGGCAAACTCAGCGTTATACACCAAACCATCGTTAAATTCCCGGCAGGCGGCACTTAAGTCACCTATAGAACCCGCTGGCTCAGTACTGACTTCCTGACAGGCGCTGAGCAGGAGGGTAAGACTGCCCAGCACCAATAGCCGTTGAAATTTTATGACCATTCGAGAGACTCCTGATAGACGGGATCACGTTCAAGGACTTGAATCAGGTTGCGGATGCTATGCGCGCACAGGGCTGTATTGGTTCTGAGTTGTAATGTGGGAATCATGCCTAATTCTGAGCGATGACGGTGGGTTTCGGGGAGTCTTTCTCGCGCCCTTGCTTCGACGCCATTTATCCACAGAACACAGGGCGGCGAGCCCTCCGCCTAGAGAATGGCCGGTGATATACAAATCTACTTGAGGACCAGCTTTTTCAATCGCATCTCTTAAAGACGCTAACGCATCAGGAAATTGCCTGACCATGCGCCCGCGGAGAATGTCACGATTGCTGAGCATATCGACACTCAGAAGGCCCTCAGTGCCTCGATAAGCCAGAATATTTTCAAGAGTACCATTGTCTAATTGGCGCCGGAAAAGCACACCAAAAAAACCACTGGATCTTGGACCATATTCATGCAGAGTGGTCCAGCCACTTAATTTAGGTTCAGTTTTATAACTTGCTTCACAGGCTCGCGCGAGCTCTAACAGGCTGGGCATCTTTATTTCCTTATTCCTTGATGACTCACTCTGCGTACATCCTTGCAGAGGCGTTCAGTTTTACTCCTGCCAATGATTCTAAGATAAACACCTGCCCCTGTAAAATATGCACACAGATACAATGCCTACCGAGGCGAGCGGATAGAAAACACCACTCAGGATGAACAGGTCAGACAGATGGCTCTCGCCCAATCAGGTGGCGGCTGTCGATAGGACTCCAGGTCTGTGTGCAGGTCACCTGGATGACGCAGCAGCGGCAACAGGCGGTTCACCAGACGATAGTCACCCTGCGTCGCTTCTCGTATCGCCTCTTCCGCCATGTAGTTGCGCAGCAGGTAACGGGGATTGACTGAGCGCATCTGCTGTCGACGGATCGGCGCGCTGGAGGCTTCATGCTGAAGCCGCTGTTGATAGCGAGTCCACCAGTCTGTCCAATCCTGAGGCGCTGCCTGAGTAAACTCTGTCAGTATTTCCGGGAGGGATTCAGTATCTGGAGCATCCGTCAGACAATCGAAGAAACGGGTCATGTCTGTGCGTTGCTGTTTGAACAGCTGCCAGAGGCGCTCAACCAGTTGTGCATCGCCAGCATCCTTCCCCTGCAACCCCAGGCGCGCTTTTTGGCGGCGCAACTGGAACTCAGCTTGCTGCGCGGGAAAGCGCTCAAGAACTGTTTCCAGCTGGCTGCGCTCTGCCAGTGGTAATAGCGCCTGCGCCAGACAGGCGAGATTCCAGTGTACGATCGCTGGCTGACGGAAAAAAGCGTAACGACCCGCATCATCGTTTTTATTGGCGATATGGTCCGGCTCGTAAGTGTCCATGAAGGTATAGGGACCATAATCAAAGGTTTCACCCAGAATCGACATATTGTCTGTATTCAGTACCCCATGTACAAAGCCGTATGTTTGCCATAGCGCTACCAACGATGCAGTGCGTGTCTGAATTTCTTCAAACATCGCCAGATAGGGATTATCGGCATCCAGGCAAGCGGGATAGAAACGTTGCAGGCAGTAATCAGCCAGTTGCCGCAACTCATCATGCCGACGACTGTAGTAGAGCCATTCAAAATGTCCGAAGCGCACATGGCAACGGCTCACGCGCAGCAGCATGGCACAGGGTTCCATACCAATCCGCGAGGTAAACTCTTCACTGCCGATGAGACACAGCGCTTCGGTTGTCGGAATGCCCAATCCATGCATGGCTTCACTGACGAGGTATTCCCGAATACTGGAACGCAACACGGCACGACCATCTGCAAAGCGCGAGAAAGCCGTCTGCCCTGCTCCTTTCAAATGCAGATCCCAGCGTTCACCACGCTGATTGACCACTTCTCCCAGCAGCAGACCACGGCCATCGCCCAGGTCAGGGTTGTAATGACCAAACTGATGGCCGGTATATTTCATGGCCAGAGGAGAAGCGCCCGGTACCGGGATTTCTCCACCAAAATAGCGAACCAGGGCATCCGGGTGTGACTGGCAGGGATCAAGATCCAGATGTTTTGCAACACGCGGGTTAAAGCTGATCAGGTGTGCGTTCTTCAGCGGCTTAGGCGCCGTGCGTTGAAACCACTGCTCCGGCAAACGCGCATAACTGTTATCGAAATTGAGTGTTTCAAGGGTGCGCAGGGCTTGCATGCGGCTCTCCATCCAGACGCTGATCAGATCTATACCATACTATTTCTGTCAAGTATTGTCATCCTGCTGGGTGAACCACTTCACTCAATGCTACACTGCGCCATTCAGTACATCTCTTCACGGCGAAGGAGCCTATCGATGTGGTTTGATCTGCAAGCCTTGATCTGGTTTTGTTTACTCGGGTGTCTGGCACTGTTTTGGTGGCAGAATCTGAAGATGCGCGAAATTGCGCTGAAAGCGGTAAAACACTATTGTGATCGCGAGGGCTTACAGCTGCTGGATCAAAGTGTTGCGCTAAAAGGAATGGGGTTTCAGCGTGATCCACACACCGGTCAATCGGTGTTGCGTCGACGCTATCGATTTGAATTTACCAGTACAGGGGATGAGCGCTATCAAGGGACAGTGGTGTTACATGGGCAACGACTGGCCGGTATTACCACAGAGCCCTACAGGATACCGGAATAAGTTCGCCCGCAATGCGGGCGAACTGTACAGCGAGAGGATGATATTACTTCATCGCCCAACCGGTGATTTCAGACAGTGCCTTGCCGATATCGGCCAGTGAACGCACAGTCTTGACGCCAGCGTCTTCCAGTGCGGCAAACTTCTCATCAGCAGTACCTTTACCGCCAGAGATGATCGCACCAGCATGACCCATGCGCTTGCCTGCAGGTGCAGTGACACCGGCAATGTAAGACACAACAGGCTTGGTGACGTTTTCTTTGATGTAAGCAGCCGCTTCTTCTTCAGCAGAACCACCGATCTCACCGATCATGACAATCGCTTCAGTCTGTGGATCTTCCTGGAACAGCTTCAGAATGTCGATGAAGTTGGAACCCGGAATTGGGTCACCACCGATACCAACACAGGTAGACTGGCCGAAGCCAGCATCTGTAGTCTGTTTGACGGCTTCATATGTCAGTGTACCTGAACGTGAAACGATACCGACTTTGCCAGGCAGGTGGATATGGCCAGGCATGATACCGATCTTGCACTCACCCGGGGTGATAACACCCGGGCAGTTTGGACCGATCAGGCGTACACCCAGTTCGTCACACTTCACTTTACATTCCAGCATGTCCAGAGTCGGGATGCCTTCAGTGATACAAACGATCAGCTTGATACCGCCGTTAGCCGCTTCCAGGATAGAATCCTTACAGAAAGCTGCCGGTACGTAAATAACAGATGCATCAGCGCCAGTCGCTTCAACTGCTTCAGCAACAGTGTTGAATACGGGCAAGCCCAGGTGCTCAGTACCGCCTTTGCCCGGTGTAACACCACCGACCATTTTAGTACCGTAAGCAATCGCCTGCTCTGAATGGAAAGTACCCTGACCGCCAGTGAAACCCTGACAGATGACTTTAGTGTCTTTATTAATCAGAACCGACATGATTATTTACCCTCCGCGGCTTTAACAACCTGCTGAGCAGCGTCCGTCAGACTTGTCGCCGCAATGATATCGAGACCGGATTCGGCCAGACGCTGTGCGCCCAGTTCAGCATTGTTACCTTCCAGACGAACAACGACTGGAACGTTCACGCCAACTTCTTTCACCGCACCGATAATACCATCAGCAATCAGGTCGCAGCGTACGATACCACCGAAGATGTTAACCAGAACGGCACTGACAGTGCTGTCAGACAGGATGATCTTGAAGGCTTCAGTAACACGCTCTTTGGTTGCACCACCACCAACATCCAGGAAGTTGGCTGGCTGACCGCCGTGCAGTTTAACGATGTCCATGGTACCCATCGCCAGACCGGCACCATTGACCATACAACCGATGTTACCTTCCAGTGCAACGTAGTTCAGTTCCCACTGAGCGGCGTGTGCTTCACGCTCGTCGTCCTGAGACGGATCATGCATTGCCTGCAGATCTTTGTGACGGTATACCGCATTGCTGTCGATAACGATTTTGGCATCCAGACAGTGCAGGTTACCGGCATCAGTGATGACCAGCGGGTTGATTTCCAGCAGCGCCAGATCTTTTTCTTCAAACATCTTCGCCAGACCCAGGAAGATATTGACGAACTGCTTGATCTGATCACCCTGCAGGCCCAGTTTGAACGCCAGCTCGCGGCCCTGGTAAGGCTGAGCGCCAGTCAGCGGATCAATGGTTGCCTTCAGAATTTTTTCAGGCGTTTCGTGTGCGACTTTCTCGATTTCAACACCGCCTTCAGTAGAAGCCATGAAAACGATACGGCGTGAAGAACGGTCAACGACGGCACCCAGGTACAGCTCATTGGCGATATCTGTACAGGTTTCTACCAGAATTTTGGAAACTGGCTGACCATTGGCATCTGTCTGGTAAGTTACCAGACGCTGTCCCAGCCATTTTTCAGCAAATGCTTTTGCTTCAGCAGGAGAATCTACCAGCTTGACGCCGCCAGCCTTACCACGTCCGCCTGCGTGAACCTGGGCTTTAACAACCCACTTATCACCACCAATCTTTTCAGCTGCTGCTGCAGCCTCATCTGGAGTATCTACCGCGATACCTTTGGAAACCGGTAGACCATATTGAGCAAACAGTTGCTTGCCTTGGTACTCATGAAGGTTCATGTTCTGATCCGTTGAATTATCGATTAAACATGTACAGCACAGGGCTGTTAACCGCTGACTGCACCTTATGTGAACTACAGCTGCAGTGAGACAGGCTTTTGGCCTGTCACTGCACTGCAGTCCGTCAGGTTAGCGTTTTTTACGGTTGGCCACATGGATAGCATGGTTATCCACAGCCAGTGCGGCTTCATGAACCGCTTCACTCACTGTTGGGTGAGCAAATACTGTCATCTGCAGGTCTTCCGCAGTTGAACAGAATTCCATCGCGATCACTGCCTGAGCGATCAGTTCCGAGGCGATACCACCAACGATATGCACACCCAGAATACGATCGGTCTTTTCATCAGCAATCATCTTGACGAAACCTTCAGTCGCATTGGCTGCCATGGCACGGCCAGAAGCAGCAAACGGGAACTTACCGACTTTGATTGCAACACCTTCGTTTTTCAGTTCTTGCTCGGTTTTGCCAACCCAAGCCAGCTCCGGGAAGGTGTAGATGATGTTCGGGATGCAGTCATAGTTCAGCTGAGCCTTGTGGCCTGCAATGATGTCGACAACCATAATGCCCTCTTCAGAGGCTTTATGTGCCAGCATCGGTCCACGAACGATATCACCGATGGCGTATACGCCAGGTGCATTGGTACGGCACTGCTCATCAACAAAGATGAAACCACGCTCGTCCAGTTTGACACCACTGTCGTCACCCACCAGACCCTGTGTCAGCGGACGACGGCCAACAGCTACGATCAGCTTGTCAACCACCAGCTCCTGCTCACCCTGGGCATCGGTATACTTAACGGTAACTTCTTTGCCTTTGACTTCAGTGCCGGTGCAACGTGCACCCAGCTTGATGTCCAGACCCTGCTTGGTCATCAGTTTGTAGGCTTCTTTGGCTACATCCTGATCGGCCAGTGACAGGAAAGAGTCCATGGCTTCCAGCACGGTGACTTCAGAGCCACAGCGTGCCCAGATAGATCCCATTTCCAGACCGATAACACCGGCACCGATGATACCCAGACGCTTGGGCACTTCATCGATATCCAGCGCACCGGCGTTGTCCAGAATCAGGCCTTCAGTCAGCGGCGCTGGTGGAATCTCAACCGGTACGGAACCTGCTGCCAGGATGACGTTTTCAGCTTCATGCAGACTGACGCTGCCATCTGCTGCAGTCACTTCCACCTGCTTGTTCGCCAGCAGTTTGCCTTTACCCTGCAGCAGCGTCACACCATTGGCCTTGAACAGACCGGCGATACCACCTGTCAGGTTCTTAACGATCTGGTTTTTGCGCGCCACCATCTGCTTGGTATCCATGCGCACGTTGTCCGCCATGATACCCTGAGCTGCGAAGCCATGCTGGGCTTCGTGCATTTTATGGGTGGTCTCCAGCAACGCCTTGGATGGGATACAGCCGACGTTCAGACAGGTTCCACCTAAAACAGCAGCACCCTTGTCATCAACCCACTTTTCCACACAGGCTGTTTTCAGACCCAGCTGAGCCGCACGGATAGCCGCAACATAACCACCAGGGCCCGCACCAATTACAATTACATCAAACTTGTCAGACATTCATCTATCCTGTTTTTCGGGTGAGGTTCTATCAGCGCTTAGACTTCAAGCAGCAGACGCGCAGGATCTTCAAGAAGATCTTTGATTGTCACCAGGAATTGTACCGCTTCCTTACCATCAATCATACGATGGTCGTATGACAGTGCCAGGTACATCATCGGCAGGATCACCACCTGGCCGTTAACAGCCATGGGGCGTTCCTGGATCTTGTGCATACCCAGAATTGCTGTCTGTGGCGGATTCAGGATAGGCGTTGACATCAGTGAACCAAATACACCACCGTTAGTGATGGTGAAGGTACCACCCTGCATGTCATCCATACCCAGTTTGCCATCACGACCACGCTTGCCGAAGTCAGCGATGGTGGCTTCAACATCAGCCAGGCTCATGCTGTCAGTATCACGCAGCACCGGTACCATCAGACCACGCTCGGTTGATACCGCAACACCGATATCCTGATAGCCATGGTAAACCATGTCATTGCCATCGATTGACGCGTTAACAGCCGGGAAGCGTTTCAGTGCTTCAGTTGCTGCTTTAACGAAGAAGGACATGAAGCCCAGACGGGTACCATTGTGAGTCTTTTCAAACAGATCTTTGTACTGCTTGCGCAACTCCATGACCGGCTTCATGTTGACTTCGTTGTAGGTAGTCAACATCGCTGCATTCTGCTGTGCTTCAACCAGGCGCTTGGCGATGGTGGCGCGCAGACGCGTCATAGGTACACGTTTCTCGACGCGCTCACCAACCGGCACATTCAGCGCAACCGGTGCAGCGGCGGCTTTGGGTGCAGCGGCTGCAGCGGCAGGGGCACTGCCACGGCTGTTCAAGAAGTTCTGTACATCTTCCTTGGTGATACCACCATTTTTGCCAGTACCCTTGATCTGGGTGGCATCCAGGTTATTTTCATCAATCAGCTTGCGTGCAGCCGGACCGATCTTTTCAGCATCGGTCGCACTGCTGTCAGCATCCGCCTGAGGCGCTGCTTCAGCGGCCGGAGCGGCACTGGCAACAGCACCCGCTTCGAAGATCGCCAGAATTTCTTCGCTGAGAACGGTATCGCCCTCACCCTTCAGAATCTCTTTGATCACGCCGTCAGCCGGTGCAACGACTTCCAGTACAACCTTGTCGGTTTCAATATCGACGATCAGTTCGTCAGTTGCACAGGCTTCGCCAGGCTGTTTGTGCCAGGTTGCCACAGTACCGTCGGCTACCGATTCAGGAAATGTGGGTGCTTTGATTTCGATACTCATGTTCTTTCCTTTATGTATGCTGCTCAGTAGTTCATTCGAACGTGTTATTAACCATTAATCGCTTCATTAACCAGCTTTTCCTGCTGCTCAACGTGTACAGAGATATAACCCACCGCCGGAGCTGCGGCATGTGGTCTGCCAACACCTTCGAGGAATAGTTTCGGGTTATGTTTCTGCAATACGTGGCGCATATGGTGCTGACTGCAATACCAGGCACCCTGGTTCATCGGCTCTTCCTGACACCACACCACAGACTCGAGGTTGGTATAGTCGGCAATAGCACTGGCCAGATGCGCTTCCGGGAAGGGATACAGCTGCTCGATACGAACAATCGCGACATCGTCTTTTTCAAGCTCTGCGCGACGGTTGTACAGATCGTAGTAGACCTTGCCGCTACACATTACCAGACGCTTCACTTTCTTCGGATCCAGCTTGTCCACTTCCGGAATTATCGGCTGGAAAGTACCCTCAGCCAGATCTTCAAGCGAGCAGACAGCTTGCTTGTGACGCAGCAGAGATTTAGGTGACATGACTACCAGCGGCTTGCGCAACGGGCGAGTCACCTGACGGCGCAACAGATGGAAAATCTGAGACGGCGTGGTGGGTACAGCGACCTGAATATTGTGTTCAGCACACAATTGCAGGAATCGCTCCAGGCGTGCAGACGAGTGCTCTGGACCCTGTCCTTCAAAACCGTGCGGCAACAACATTGTCAAGCCGCACAGACGGCCCCACTTGTGTTCACCACTGGTAATGAACTGGTCAATCACAACCTGGGCACCGTTGGCAAAATCACCGAACTGCGCTTCCCAGATCACCATGGTGTTAGGCATGGTGGTGGCGTAACCATATTCAAATGCCAGAACGGCTTCTTCCGACAGGAAGGAATCATAAATATCAAAATCGGGTTGATCTTCAGCCAGATGCTGCAGCGGGATGTAGGTGCTGGCATCTTTCTGGCTGTGAACGACGGCATGACGATGTGAGAAAGTACCACGCCCTACGTCCTGACCTGTGAGGCGTACTGGGTGTCCTTCAGCCAACAAGGTGGCATAGGCCAGTGTCTCAGCAAAGCCCCAGTTGATTTCCATACCACCGGCGGCCATGCGCACACGGTCATCATAAATTTTCTGAACCTGACGCTGAATCGGGAAGCCTTCCGGGAAACGGCACATTTTCTGCCCCAGTTCCTGAAGCAATTTGATATCCACACGGGTATCAGCGTCAAAGCTCCACTGGTGACCAAGATAAGGCTTCCAGTCAACAAACAGTTCAGTATTCGGTTCCAGCACCAGAGCGTTGGCGACATGCTCACCATTTTCCAGTGCTTTACGGTAATTCTGCTCCATCTCTTTGCTTTCATCAGCAGAGATGACGGCTTCATCAATCAGACGCTGAGCATAGAGTTCACGGGTGGTTTTCTGCACCTTGATCTGTTTGTACATCAAGGGCTGGGTACCTGATGGCTCATCCGCTTCGTTATGGCCACGACGGCGATAGCAAACCAGATCGATCACAACATCTTTGTTGAACTCGTTACGGTAATCCAGTGCCAACTGAGTGACAAAGCGAACGGCTTCAGGGTCATCGCCATTCACATGGAAGATCGGCGCCTGAACCATTTTTGCCACATCGGTGCAGTATTCAGAAGAGCGCGCGTCTTCTTTCTTGGATGTGGTGAAACCAACCTGGTTATTGATCACGATGTGAATCGTACCACCGGTTTTGTAGGCACGTGTCTGGGACATCTGGAAGGTTTCCATCACCACGCCCTGGCCTGCGAAAGCAGCATCACCATGGATGGAGACTGGAATAACCGAGTTGCCCACTTCGTCCTGACGACGATCCTGGCGGGCACGTACCGAACCCTCAACCACTGGGGAAACGATCTCCAGATGGGATGGGTTGAACGCCATTGCCAGATGCACTTCACCGCCAGCAGTCATGATGTTTGAAGAGAAACCCTGGTGGTATTTCACGTCACCGGAAGTTTCCAGCAGTTTTTTGCCTTCAAACTCACCAAACAGATCGGATGGGTTTTTACCGAAGATATTGACCAGTACGTTCAGACGGCCACGGTGCGCCATGCCGATCACGACTTCTTTGGCACCGTCTTTACCAGCGCGCTGAATCAGTTCGTCCAGGCAGGGAATCAGCGACTCACCACCCTCAACACCAAAACGCTTGGCACCGGCGTAACGCGAGCCCAGGTATTTTTCCAGACCTTCCGCTGCGGTCAGGCGCTCCAGTATATGTACACGGGTCTGTGCATCCAGTACCGGATCACAGCGAACAGGTTCCATGCGTGCCTGAATCCAGCGTTTCTCCTGGGTATCGACAATGTGCATGTACTCTGCACCCACTGATGAACAGTAGGTCTTTTTCAGATCTTCAACGATTGTTTTCAGCGGCGCTTCTTCACTGCCGAAGAACAGTGAACCCAACTGGAAAGTGGTGTCGTAATCAGCTTCAGAAAGCTCGTGGAAACGCAAATCAAGATCCGGAACCGGTGGACGGTCCAACAGGTTAAGCGGATCGATCTTGGCAACCTGATGTCCACGTACACGATACGCATTGATCATGCGCAGTACACGCACCTGTTTTTTCTCATGCTCTGAACTGACACTGCCTTCAACCACTGGACCGGCACGGCGCTGGGTTTTGGCCAACAGCTGAAAATGGTCACGGATTGGAGCGTGCGGGATATCCTGGGTCAGGTTATCGCCCGTCTTTGGCAGACGATCAAATTCTTCGCGCCACTCCTGGGGAACGGCATTGGGATCTAGCAGGTAGGTTTCGTATAGTTGTTCAACATATGAAAGATTGCCACCGTACAGGTGTGCGTTCTTCCACATCAGCTCCATCATGCTGTCTTGCATTATTATTTCACCCTGAGTCTGAGGTAAGCTGTCCGGCAAGGCTGCACCACTCCTCACCACACTTGGCTGGCTTCCTCTTAGCTGATTACCGTTTTGGATGCTGCCTGAGCAATACACAGGAGGCATTCGTAGTATTTTACGACTTTTCTGCTGTGCTTAACACAGTTGATCCACCGGAAATTCTACAGAAAATAATCCCGGGCGGTAACATAGACCTTATGGGTACGTAGCTACCCTTAAAAGCACTCTCGGGCATATCCTTATAACCGGGAACTTAACAGGGTCATTACTGGGTCAAAAAACAAAAACGGCGCCTGGGCGCCGTTTTTTTAAACCACCTCAGGATCAGGTCGCACGCTGCAGCAGCAGGTTACGAATCTTGCCAATCGCTTTGGTTGGGTTCAGCCCCTTGGGGCATACATTCACACAGTTCATGATGCCGTGGCAGCGGAAAACACTGAAAGGATCATCCAGCTCTGCGAGACGCTGTTCACGCGCAGTGTCACGCGTATCCGCCAGGAAGCGGTAAGCCTGCAGCAGACCTGATGGCCCGATGAACTTGTCAGGGTTCCACCAGAACGACGGACAGGCTGTTGAGCAGCATGCACACAGGATACACTCATACAGACCATCCAGTTCGGCACGGTCCTCAGGGCTCTGCAAACGCTCAATCGCAGGCGCTGGCGTATCGTTGATCAGGAACGGCTTGACCTTCTCGTACTGACGGTAGAACTGGCTCATATCAACAACCAGGTCACGAATCACAGGCAGACCGGGCAGCGGACGCAGGACCAGTTTGTCCTTTTCCACTACCTGAGACAGCGCTGTGATACAAGCCAGGCCGTTTTTGCCATTCATGTTCATACCATCTGAACCGCACACACCTTCACGGCATGAACGACGGAATGTCATGGTCGGATCTTTTTCTTTCAGCAACTGGAGCAGGTCCAGTACCATGATGTCCTTGCCACCCGGGATGTCGATATGAACATCCTGCATGTAAGGTGCATCATCGGTTTCAGGGTTATATCTGTATACACTTACCAGCATATCATCAGCCTCTTAGTAAGTTCTGACCTTGGGCGGGAACGCATCCACTGTTTTGGGCGCAAAGTTAACCGCACGCTTACCTATACGCTTGTCCACCGGGAAATAGATCGAATGGCACAGCCAGTTTTCGTCATCACGTTCGGTGAAGTCATTACGCGCATGTGCACCGCGAGACTCTTTACGCTCAACAGCAGCCACTGCAGTTGCTTCAGCAACTTCCAGCAGGTTCTCCAGTTCCAACGCCTCAATACGCGAGGTATTGAATGCCTGACTCTTGTCTTCCAGATGCAGGTTTTCAACCTTGCGACGGATCTGGCCAAGAATATCCAGACCTTTCTGCATGCTTTCGCCGTCACGGAATACCCCGAAGTACAACTGCATGGTGCTCTGCAGCTCCTTGCGGACATCTGCAACACGCTCACCACCGGTAGAGTTGTTCAGGCGATTCAGACGCGCCATGGCTGCTTCGATATCAGCATCCGTCGCATCTTTGACTTCATAGCCTTCGCGCATCTGCTGCTCGATCTGCATACCAGCCGCACGGCCAAACACCACCAGGTCAAGCAATGAGTTACCACCCAGACGGTTAGCACCGTGTACAGATACACACGCCACTTCGCCACAGGCAAACAGACCGTCGATGATGTGATCATTACCCTCAGCATCAGGCGCAATTACCTGACCACCGATATTGGTCGCCAGACCACCCATCATATAGTGACAGGTTGGCACAACCGGCACAGGCTCTTTAACCGGATCTGTTGCTGCGAAGGTTTTCGACAGTTCACAGATACCTGGCAGACGAGAATGCAACACTTCTTCACCCAGGTGATCCAGTTTCAGCAGCACGTGATCGCCATCCGGACCACAGCCACGACCTTCCAGAATTTCCAGGATCATGGAACGCGCAACCACGTCACGACCCGCCAGGTCTTTGGCGTTCGGCGCATAACGCTCCATGAAGCGCTCACCATCTTTGTTGATCAGGTAACCACCCTCACCACGACAGCCTTCTGTGACCAGAACACCGGCACCGGCAATACCGGTTGGATGGAACTGCCACATTTCCATATCCTGAGCCGGGATACCTACGCGCAATGCCATACCAACACCGTCACCAGTGTTGATCAGTGCATTAGTCGTAGAGGCATAGATACGGCCAGCACCACCTGTTGCCAGAACAGTTGCCTTACACTTGATGTAAACGGTTTCACCGGTTTCGATACAGATCGCAATACAGCCGACAACAGCACCATCAGCGTTTTTAACCAGATCAACGGCATACCATTCGTTCAGGAAAGTCGTACCGGCTTTCATGTTCGCCTGATACAGCGTATGCAACAGCGCATGACCGGTACGGTCAGCAGCTGCACAGGTACGCGCAGCCTGAGTGGGGTTATCAGGCCCCTTGGACTGGCCACCGAAAGGACGCTGATAGATACGGCCAATTTCAGTACGGGAGAAAGGCATCCCCATATGATCCAGCTCAAACACCGCCTGAGGACCGACTGAGCACATATACTCGATCGCATCCTGGTCACCGATATAATCGGAACCCTTGACGGTGTCATACATATGCCAGCGCCAGTCATCATTCGGATCCGCACTGGCAATCGCACAGGTAATACCACCCTGAGCGGATACCGTGTGTGAACGGGTCGGGAATACTTTGGTGACACAAGCAGTTTTCAGGCCAGACTGGGCCAACTGCAGTGCAGCACGCATGCCCGCACCACCACCACCGACAACAATGGCATCAAAAGTTAAAGTTCGCAGCTTAGTCATCTTTTAGACACCCCACAGAATCTGAATGCCCCACACGACGTAAACAAACGCCAGCAGGCCACAAACGGACTGAAACACGAAACGGATACCGGTCTGTTTGATGTAGTCAGTGGAAACCGACCAGAGACCGATCCATGCGTGTGCTACCAGCGACAGAATCGCCAGCAGGGTGAAGATGCGCATTGCTGTGTTCTGGAAAAGGCCTGTCCACTGGGCATAGCTCAGATCCGAACTGAACAGCAGGTAGCCGATCATGAAAAGCGTGTATGCCATGAGTACGACAGCGGTTACACGCTGCATCATCCAGTCATACAGGCCGCTACGGCCAAAACTTGTAATACTTGTTACCATATCCATACTCCTGCCAGAAGGACCAGCACAACACCGGCAATCAGGGTGACTTTAGCAGCCAGACGACCTGATTCCAGCTCTTCACAGTAGCCAAAATCCATAATCAGATGTTTGACACCTGCAACGAGGTGGTACAACAGTGCAGATACAAATCCCCATGTGATGAGTTTTGCCAGGAAACTATCCCGGAGAAGATCAGCCGCGGCATTGAAGCCTGACTGGGATTCCAGTGACAACCCCAACAGATACATGGCAAAGATGGCACCGAAAAACAGTGCTACACCCGTGACACGATGCAGTATCGAGGTGACCGCCGGAAGTGGCAGTTTGATGGTTTGCAGATCTAGGTTTACAGGTCGTTTTTTGTTCACGGCTCTAGTTCACACTTTTGAGTCCCTTTGCAGGACGGGTTACTGGAAGTGCTTAGAAGCAGTAGTTCGATTTGCCGAACCGGCATTGCACATGTGTGCCATTGCACAAGTGTACAATGTCAACTCAGGGCACGGAGTATAGACATTTACGACTTTGAATACAACGCGACTTGACGCCTGTACAACAATGGTCTAACACCCCTGGAAGCCCTTAGAGCACGGCTATCCCGGCCTCTTATGCAAACGGCACAGAATTGGATCACCCGGATCACACACATACACAGGTTGCTGCAATGCGGTATTCATCTTTAGGTTGAATTGACAAACCTTCATCAACCTCTATAGTTGTCGAGTTCTCATTCAGGTAGTACCTGACAATGTAATCAAGTGGCTAAGTGATAAGTCATTGTAATTATAACCGAATGATAGGAGCCAATTTATGGCTGACAAGAAAGCGCGTTTGACGGTCGATGGTCTGGACGAAACCATAGAATTGCCTGTGTATTCTGGCACCGAGGGTCCAGATGTTATCGATGTGCGTCCGCTGACTGGCAAAGGTCTTTTTACCTATGACCCCGGCTTTGTATCCACGGCTGCCTGTGAATCTCAGATCACCTACATTGATGGCGACAAGGGTATTCTGCTGCACCGCGGTTACCCGATAGACCAACTGGCAGAAAAATCCGATTACCTGGAAGTCTGCTATCTGTTGCTGAATGGCGAATTGCCTGATGCCGAGCAGAAGAAAGCCTTTGTCAACACCATCAGCAATCACACCATGGTGCATGAGCAACTGATTTCTTTCTATAAAGGCTTCCGTCGTGACGCTCACCCCATGGCGATCATGTGTGGCGTGGTTGGTGCACTGTCTGCCTTCTACCATGACTCTCTGGATATTAACAACGCCCATCACCGGGAAGTCTGTGCATATCGTCTGATTGCCAAAATGCCAACACTGGCCGCCATGTGCTACAAGTACTCCATTGGCCAGCCGTTCATGTTCCCACGCAATGATCGCGGTTACGCTGAAAACTTCTTGCGCATGATGTTCTCAACACCCTGCTCGGACTATGAAGTCAGCCCGGTTCTGGTGCGCGCAATGGATCGCATCTTCACGCTGCATGCTGACCATGAGCAGAATGCATCCACCTCGACAGTACGCCTGGCAGGCTCCTCCGGGGCCAACCCGTTTGCCTGTATTGCTGCAGGTATTGCAGCGCTCTGGGGACCGGCACACGGCGGTGCGAATGAGGCTGTACTGACGATGCTGGAAGAGATCGGTGATGAATCCAACATCCCTGAGTTTATCCAGCGCGCCAAAGATCCAAACGACCCGTTCCGCCTGATGGGCTTCGGTCACCGCGTTTACCGTAACTTCGATCCGCGCTCACGCGTGATGAAGAAAACCTGCGACGAGGTCCTGGCTGAACTGGGTATCAGCGATCCATTGCTGAAAATCGCTTCTCGCCTGGAAGAAATAGCACTTGAAGATCCCTACTTCGTAGAACGTAAACTCTACCCGAATGTGGACTTCTATTCAGGCATCATCCTCAAGGCGATGGGCATCCCGACCAGCATGTTTACAGTGATCTTTGCCATGTCCCGCACGATTGGCTGGATCTCTCACTGGAACGAGTTCCACTCCAGTCCAAACCGCATCGGTCGTCCACGCCAGCTCTATACTGGCGCGAAAAAACGCGACTATCCGGGCTGATCGGTCATCGGACACAGCAAAAAACGCCCGCTCTGCGGGCGTTTTTTTTGTCAGAGATGGCGAATCTCAAAACAGCAGTGTATTTTGCTGTTGCGCTTAAAGTCCGGATCCAGAGTCTGCGGCGTGACATCCTTGATCTGATAGGCACTCAAGGCGTCATAATCCAGCTTGAAACGCCGATAGTTATTGGAAAAAATCAACAGTCCATCGGGTCGCAACAACCTCATGGCACCTTCAATCAAGGCCACATGGTCACGCTGCACATCCAGCACCCCTTCCATCCGCTTTGAGTTGGAAAACGTCGGCGGATCCATAAAAATCAGATCATAAGCCGGCAGCGTCTGACGCTTTAACCACTTGAAGCAATCTTCCCGTACCAATTGATGACGGGACATGTCCTGCTGATTCAGTTTGAGATTCTGTCGAGCCCAGTCCAGATAGGTCGCTGACATATCCACGCTGGTGGTAGATCGCGCACCACCCACGGCCGCGTGCACAGTCGCTGTGGCGGTGTAGCAGAACAGGTTAAGGAAATCCTGGCCCGCCGCCAGACTCTGTATCTGGCGACGTACAGGGCGATGGTCAAGAAACAGCCCCGTATCCAGATAGTCCTGCAGATTCACCTGCAAACGACAGCCGTGCTCAGAAACCACCTGAAAATGCCCGGTATCATTATGCCGCTGATACTGTTCAGTTCCCTGCTGCCGCTTACGCTGCTTCAGGACCATCTGCTCAGGCCGTTTCTCCAACACCACTGCCGTTGCCGCCATCGCCTCTGAAAGCCGGTTAAAGGCCTTGACCGGATCGATACTGCCGGGAGCCTGGTACTCCTGCACCAGCACCTGATCGCCATAGACATCCACGGCTACTGCATACTCGGGAATATCAGCATCATAGAGTCGATAGCATTCAATCGACTCCTGTCGCACCCAGCGCCGCAGGTTTTTCAGATTTTTTTGCAGACGATTTGCAAACATCTGGGCGGTTTCACTTAATACCGGCTGCCCCGGCTCAGCAGACACTGCACGCTCAGCATAGACCTCAAACAGGAACAGACGGCTCTCCAGCGCACCATTAAACAGCTGGTAATCCTTGTGCGCTTTCAATCCCATCACCCGACAGAGCGATGCATCAGCTGTCAGCACTGCCGCGCGCCAGCCAAAAAACTGCTGTCGCAACAGCTGCCCCAGTTGCTGATAAAGAAACATCAACTGACCCGTTTCACCCAAACGCTCACCATAAGGGGGATTGGTGACCAGCAAGCCGTGCTCCGCATCCTCGGGTCGCGTGACCTGAGACATTTCACCCTGCTGTAACTGAATAAACTGCTCCAGTTTGGCACGACGCACATTATCTCGTGCGGCTGCCAGCACCTGCGGGTCCTGATCTGAGCCATACAGACGCAAGGAGACTGAAGCTCGCCCCTGCTCTGCACGCGCCTGTGCTTCATCCAGCAAAAGCTGCCAGGCCTGCCGATCAAAATCAGGCCAGCGCATAAAACCAAAACGCTGACGATAAAGGCCCGGCGCAATATCCAGACTGATCAATGCAGCCTCGGTTAATAAGGTTGCAGACCCGCACATGGGGTCAACCAGTACCTGCACATCACCCTTGGCCCAACCCGCCCGCAACAACACGGCTGCCGCCAGATTTTCTTTCATTGGTGCTTCACCGGTTTTGGCACGATAACCGCGGCGATGCAAGCTGTCTCCTGACAGATCCAGAGAGACAGCCACCTGTCCTCGTGCCAGGTGCACATTCACACGCAACTCAGGCTGCTGCTTGTCAATTTCAGGCCGCTGCCCGGTAGCCGCCCGTATCTGATCAACAATAGCATCCTTAACTTTCAGCGCCCCAAAGTGAGTATTACGTATATCATCCGTACGGCCATTAAAGTCGACACTGAGCGTCCCGGATGGACGCAGATGTGCCAACCAGTCAATCGACTGCACCGCATCATAGAGTGAATCTGCCGTGCTGACCGGCGCCTCCAGCAGGCGCAACAACACCCGACTTCCCAAGCGTGACCACAGACAAATACGATACCCAAGCTGTGTATCACCCTGACAACTGACACCGGCCACGGTCATACGTACCGCCTCGCCTCCCAGTTGTGTCAATTCATCTGCCAGCAGCTGTTCCATACCTTTAGGACAGGTCACAAAATACTGCTTGATATCGGCATTCCGGTTTTCTGTTGTCATCACGACCTCGGGGTTTCGCAGGGATGAAAATAATTCACGACTAAATCGCCGCACACTCAGGTGCTGTTAAACAATTGATTCAATGAACAATTGTGCAGCCGCGCTAAGCACAACTCTATGAAGATTCTGTTACATTATAGTTAATATCAATAGCCAACACCGCTCATTTCAGATACTAATAGGGGTGTGAGCTGATTGCCTTATAGCTCACACGCGACAGGTGCCGGTGATGTTCTGGCAGACCGGTACCGCGATGAAAATTAGAAATCGAGAGGCGCATTATGAAAAAACAGAAACGAGACCGTAGCTCAACACTGCATAATCGAGGATTCGTTGCCGGCTTGAACGGACGATCACGTGAAGAGTGCCCAGTACAGGCCGTAGATTTACGATCCCACTGGATGAACGGTTGGCGAGAAGGACGCGAAGCACACTGGAATGGTATGTCCGGCGTTTCTGCAATACAAGTTAACCCCACCTTGGCATAATTTCTGATGTTTGACTAACGCTACAGGAGCCAGGGTTGCGGCAGTATCATTTACCTGCCGCAATCCTTCAGCGTTGCAACAATGGCTCGATCGCCTTCACCGATTCATTGATCAACCGTGGTCCACGGTAAATAAGTCCTGAATAGATCTGCACCAGACTGGCGCCCGCTTCGATTTTTTCAGCGGCATCAAACGGCTCTGTAATGCCGCCCACACCAATAATAGGCAACGCACCATTAAGATAGCGATTCAATGCAGCTATCGCAGCCGTAGAGCGGTTACGCACCGGTGCGCCACTCAAGCCACCCGCTTCCTGAGCCAATGGCGAGTCTTCAACACCTTCACGACTCAAGGTGGTATTGGTTGCAATCACAGCATCAATTTCATAGCTTTTCAGCGCACTGGCGACCAGTTCAAATTCATGCTCTTCCATATCCGGCGCAATTTTCAGCGCAATCGGAACATATTTGCTATGCAAACGCGCCAGACGTGCCTGCTCGTTTTTCAACGCATCCAGCAAGCCGTTCAGTGAATCCCCAAACTGCAGGCTACGCAAACCTGGTGTATTGGGCGATGAAATATTGACCGTCACATAGCTGGCACGATCATACACACGACGCAGACAATAGAGGTAGTCATCATTCGCCTGTTTATTCGGCGTATCCTTGTTTTTGCCAATATTAATACCAAGAATGCCGTTGTACCGTGCCTTGTCGAGATTTTTTAACAGCTGATCCACACCGGCATTATTGAACCCCATGCGGTTAATAATGGCGTTATGCTCAGGTAAACGAAAGATACGAGGACGCGGGTTACCTTCCTGTGGACGGGGCGTTACCGTTCCCACTTCAATGAATCCGAATCCCATGGCAGCCAGACCATCAACTGCTGTTCCATTTTTATCCAGACCCGCTGCAAGCCCCACCGGGTTCGGAAAGCGTAATCCCATGACTTCTACAGGCAATGAACGCGTGCGAGCACCTACCAGGTGCTGCAAGCCGGTTTCCGACAACACATTCATGCTGGTCAGAGACAGGTTATGCGCAGTTTCAGCATCCAGTCTAAACATTAAGGATCGGGCAATGGTATATAGCATGGCAGTCTCGAAGCGAGTTTTAAAAACGGCTCCTATTATAGCCTTGTGCAAAGCAAAAATGACAGTATCAACTCAGCCTGTCGACCTGCAATAAACGACCTTGATCATCATAGTAGACGGCAAAACTGCCATACAAGCCGGAAAGGGAGACGAACTGACGCATCACAGAGGCAGGAAGACGCACCATACGCCCATCACGGGCACGGGCAGAAATTTGCAGTGCCCGCCCTTGATAATACTTCATATATTCATCCCGGCTGATCGCCAGGTCAAGGATTACATATTTCATCAGTGATGTACTGTCAGCCGCTCAGGACTGACAGCACACCCATAACAGGCCTGTCAATCCGATGTAAAAATACAAGTCCGGGCGAGATCATACAACTCTCGCACAGCGACTGTATACATCGCATAGTCCTGCGTTTTAGCCACTTTCAGATCACTGAGCACCTTGTCCCAACGCTCCAGCAGAGGCTGATTCAGTTCAATCCACTGCTCCAGCAAAGTTGCCGTATCTGTTTTGGCAGATGCATCCAGCTTCAGCAAAGAGGCCATCAATGCGCGTTGCTGCCAGTCAAGATCATCACGGAAGGCGTCACGCGCCAATGCCTGCCAGTAGTTTTCGACACTCAGATCATTCAGCTGCATGGCAAACCAGTGCAACTGCAAGCGCTCACCCAGACCAAAGAAGGCCTGTGCAGCTCGCTGCATATCCACTTGCTGTTCACGCGCCACCTCGATCACACCCAGTGCAGAGAAGAGCACACCCGAACCGGCAACAACCTTGGCCAGATCAGCAGGTACGCCGGCATCGGTGTAGCGTTGATACGCGGCTTCCCATTGTGCCTTGGGGTCACCACAGAGCAACTCGCCCAAATGCTCAGCAACTTGTTGCAAAGGTTTGGCGAATACCGCGTGCTCCTGTTCGCAATCCAACCCACCTCGGCGATTACGCAGGAACCAGCGGGTAGCATGACGCGCCAGATACTGCAGACGCTCCATCATCTCCAGCTGAATAGTGGCATCAACCTGGTAGTCCAGCAGTTCAATCTGCTTCCACAAGGATTTCAGGCGGAAGGTATCCCTGACCAGCACATAGGCACGGGTAATCATCTCAACCGATGCACCGGTTGATACCGCCAGTCGATCCGCGAAATTGATACCCATCAGGTTAACAATTTCGTTAGCAACCTGGGTTGAGACGATTTCCCGACACAGGCGATGTCCTTTCAGGCCATCCGCAAACTGCTCACGCATCTGACGCGGGAAGGCAGTCACCAGTTCACGAGCAACATACGCGTCATCCGGCAGCTCGGTTTGCAGCAAACGCTCCTTCAGATCAGCCTTGCTGTAGGACACCAGTACCGACAGCTCAGGGCGGCTCAGCCCCTTACCCGCCAGGCGCTGTTCATCCAGCACCTCGTCTGCTGGCAAATACTCCAGCTTGCGATTGAGCTTACCCTGACTTTCCAGCTTGCTGATGAAGCGCTGATACTCGGACATGGAAACCAGTGAGCGCCGCTCTGCCAGGGTAATGGCCTGCACCTGCCGGTAATTGTTTTTCAGCACCAGTGAGGACACTTCATCCGTCATTTCAACCAACAGCTTGTTGCGCTGCTTCAGGGTCATATCCCCTGCTGCCACCATGCCATTGAGCAGAATTTTGATGTTGACCTCATGGTCCGAGCAATCCACACCACCGGCATTGTCGATGAAGTCAGTGTTCAGTCGGCCACCATTACGTGCATATTCCATGCGGCCCATCTGAGTCATCCCCAGGTTACCACCCTCACCGATGACGCGGCACTGCAGATCACAGCCATCCACGCGCAACCCGTCATTAGCCTTGTCACCCACATCCGCATGACTTTCGTGACTGGCCTTGACGTAGGTGCCGATACCACCGTTCCACAACAGATCAAACTGCGACTTGAGAATCGCTGAAATCAGGTCATTCGGTGTCATCTGTGCCTGAGATACACCCAGCCATTTTTTCATCTCCGGCGTCAGTCGAATTGACTTGGCAGAGCGTTCAAATATACCACCACCTTTTGAGATCAGTGACTTGTCATAATCATTCCAGCCGGAACGTGGCAGATCAAACAGACGTTGACGCTCGGCAAAGCTGCTGGCCGGGTCAGGATCCGGATCAAAAAAGATATGCAGATGGTTAAAAGCCGCAATCAACTTGATCTGGTCAGATAACAGCATCCCGTTACCGAACACATCTCCCGACATGTCACCAATACCCACCACAGTAAAGGGTTCAGTGCGGGTATTGTGACCCAGTTCACGGAAGTGACGCTCCACTGATACCCAGGCACCCTTGGCTGTAATGCCCATTTTCTTGTGGTCATACCCCTGGCTTCCACCGGAAGCAAAGGCATCACCCAGCCAGAAGTTATATTCTTCAGCAATACTGTTGGCGATATCCGAGAAGGTTGCCGTTCCTTTATCGGCAGCAACGACCAGATAGGTGTCATCTTCATCATGTCGCACCACCTGAGATGGCGGCACCACCTCACCCTCTACCAGATTATCTGTAATATCCAGCAATGCACTGATAAACATGCGGTAGCAGGTAATACCCTCTTCAAGCCACTCATCACGACTCATACCCGGATGCAGCTGCTTGGCGACAAAACCACCCTTGGCACCCACGGGTACGATCACAGCATTCTTGACCTGCTGCGCCTTCACCAGACCCAAGACTTCTGTACGGAAGTCTTCGTTACGATCCGACCAGCGCAAACCTCCGCGAGCCACCTTGCCTCCGCGCAGGTGAACACCTTCAACCCGTGGAGAGAATACGAAAATCTCAAACATCGGGCGTGGCTGAGGAATTACAGGAATTTCAGCCGGCGACAGTTTGAAAGAGATATAGGATTTATGTACCCCCTCTTTCTTCTGGAAGAAATTGGTACGTAACGTCGCCTTGATCAGAATCAGGTACTGACGTATGACCTGATCTTCATTGAGACTGGCGACACTTTCCAGCGCCTCCAGAATTCGCTCCTCTACAGCATCAGCGTTTTGCTTATCAGCTGTTTCAGGTTCAAAGCGTGCGTAGAACAGGTTAATCAGTTCTGCTGCAATGCCAACGTGATTATTCAACGCCGCACTTACTGCCTCAGTACTGATCGGGAAGCGTATCTGCTTCATATATGCCGCGTATGCGCGCAGAATTTTTACCTGACGCCACCCCAGACCGGCACCCAGCACCAGTTTATTGAAATCATCACTGCTGCAAGCCCCCTTCCAGATATTCAGGAAGGCATCTTCAAAGGTATCCTGCAGTGCTTCAATAGACGCATGCTGCTTACCGCCATAGCGCAAATTAAAGTCATGTATCCAGATACACTGATCGCGCGTCTGGATTTCATAGGGGTGCTCATCAATGACGCGCAGCCCAAGATTTTCCAGAATAGGCAAGACATCTGACAACGGCAATGAGTTGCCGTAGTGGAAGAGTTTGAAGTTGATTTCATCTTCTTCACGGTCCAGCGCACGATAGAAGCTCAGCGCGATCGGATTGCTATCAGTCATGCTGCGCATGTGCTGAATATCAATCACGGCTGTACGCGCCGAGAAATGCGCCCGATAACTGGCCGGGAAGCCACCATTGAAGTGGTTGTAGCTGTGAATGCCCTGCTCTTCACCCATGGCATCGGTCAAGGCATCATAGAGATCTTCATCCCAACTGCGCGCGGCCTCACGAATCTGGTGTTCAATATCGGCTACATCATATTGATCGATAACCGTTTCACCATCAGCACGGCGCAAATTGAATTGGGTGCGCGCCAGAATCGATTCAGAAAAATAGGTGGTGAATTCAGCCAGTTCACAGTTCAGCATGCGTTTCAGGATAGTCTCGGAGCGCACACGGAATTCAGTACTGTAAATCTCGCGTGGTACATACACCAAAGCTGAGAAATAATGTCCCTGCTTATCACGTCGCAGGAAAACCCGAATCTGGCGACGCTCACGAATTTCCAGAATACCGAGCGTCATTGCTGACAACTCATCCACCTGCATCTGGAACAGATCATCACGCGGGAAGGTTTCCAGTATCTGGTTCAGTTCTTTCCAGTCATGCCCTTGCGGATAGAGACCGGAGTTCTGCATGACGGTCGAGATTTTATTACGGATCACCGGGATACTGCGAGGCGAATGCAGATACACTGATGAGGTATAGAGCCCAAGAAAACGTACTTCACCAACCACTTTACCCTGCTCATCAAAGCGTTTGAAGCTGATGTAGTCAGGATAGGCCGGACGATGAATACGGGACTTGGCAGCAGCTTTGGAAAAACTGATCAGATCGGGCAACAGCGTGTGCTGATCTGCATTGAGGTTATCAGCATCCAGCAGTTTTTCACGACATGCCTGGTTACAGTCACGCAGCAACCCCAGCCCGGAGCCTTCTACAGGTTCCAGAGTCTGTTTCTTGCCTGACTTTTTCAGTTCAAATACTTCATAGCCCAGAAAGGTAAAATTGGTGTGCATCCAGTCCAGAAACTCACTGGCTTCACTCAGGTCCTGTTTTTTCAGTGCAGAACCCTGCTTTTTCAAGTGTTCCGTCTGTTCTTTAACGGCCGCCAGCATCAGATCAAAATCATCCACCGCCGCACGAACTTCATCCAGAACAGCAAGCAGCTCAACACGAATCTGCTCCAGACGCTGCGGATCAGTATGACGATCCACCTCGATAGCGACCACAGATTCGCCACGACTGTCACTTTTATTCAGACCGGTTAATAAGCCCTTGTTGTTTCGCTGAGTACTCAGGACTACATTATTGATGGCATGTATCGATACATCCTGCCGATTCAACTCCATTCTCAGCGAGTCAATGATAAAGGGACGGTCTTCAGAAACAACGGCAATGACAGTGTGAGTCGATTGCCAACCATGGCGTTCAAAATCAGGGTTAAACACTTTCACCCGAGGCGTACTGACAGACGCATCCTGAACGAACTCCCACATGTGCAGGGTTGCACCCAACAAATCATCCGGGCGCCATTTTTGCAGGTCCATTTCAGGGGTATTTCGGTAGTAGCTATCGACAAACTGATTCAACAACTCAGATTTATTGTCGGGCAGGCGTTTGCGAATTTCAGTTTTAAGACGTTCCAGCAGCGTTTCCTTTGATTCCGCAACGTTTAAGGGCATATCTCTCTCTCTTTTTGTGATTATTTCGCCTCAGATAACACAAGGGATAATTGCGTAGCTGATGGCCTTTTCGGATAATGAGGGTAAACTCCGAATACTACTTAAGACTATATGAACAGGCTTGTTACGCAAGGGTTATTGACCGCTTTTCTGGTTTTTTTTTACTGTGCAACGGTCGTGGCTGAGCCGCGGACTGCCTCGCCTGTTCGTCTGCTGGTGGAAACCGACAGGGATCAGCTCTACCCCCACTCACAACTCCTGATCACCCTGCATATTTTTCATGACGCCCCCCTCCCTGAACTGGTCGATATTTTTCCGCCACAACTGGAAGCAGGTCGTGTCCGAACGCTCGGACTGCCTTTTACCCGACTGGAATCTGACTGGGAAGAAGCTGCGTTTCATACCACGCAGCAATTTGCCCTCTTCCCGGATCAGCCAGGACGACTCTCGATTGAAGGTCCGGGCCTGCGAATACCGGCTCAGGAAGCCCACCCGGCTATTAATCTGTCTGCCGAAATACCGGTAATAGACGTACTGACACCGTTAAACCAGACTGATTACCAGCTACCCAGTGAGCAGCTATATCTCGATGACCGCGCCCGGCAGGTAACCGATGATCCGGTCACCTACCTGCGCCAGCTATCACTGACAGCCATAGGCACCTTACCTGGTCAGTTACCCGACAGGCTGCTCAACGCCGAGCAATGGTCAAATTATCAGTTGATTGACCGCCATCTGGATGAATTTCATTCACGTCAGGGTGTTACCAGCCAACTCACAGAAACCTGGCTGATTACCGCGCATGCCACAACACCTGACTTGCACCCAGAAGTCGCTGTACACTGGTGGGATACTCAGGCTAACCGTTTACAATACAGCCAACTGCCCACCCCGGAGATGCACTTTTCCAGCCAGGCTCATAATCAGGTGACTGCTGAATCAACAGCCGACCGCGCTGTAGCAGAAAGCAGCGCAATATCCCCTTCAGCCTCAATGACTGACAGTACTTCAATGAGCGCCAGCCCTTGGCACCCCTTCTGGTTACAGGGTGGAATTGCTGCAGTCTTGATTGTGGTCGGGTTGATAGCCGGCTATTTTGGATTTCGCTCCAGACCTGTGGCGACCACTCAAAAGTCGCAACAGGGCACACCAAAACCCGCCACTCAGCCCGCACGTCCCAAAGCAGCGCCTGCCGCCACTCAGGTTGCACCACAACAGATTTCATTGGAGTATCAGGCATTCATGCAACTACGTGATGCCTGTCAGCAGAACGCCACCGGCTCTGCACGCAGCGCATTGGTACGCTGGGCGGCCTGCTTTTGGCCGGATCGCAGTATCAGCAGCCCGGCATCGATCTATCAAGCCAATGTCAGCCAGACACTCAACTACCTGCTCCTGGATCTGGAGCATCATTTGAAGCGACCAGGCGATGGCAGCTGGCAGGGTGACCTGCTACTGGAAGCTGTCAAAACCCTGCGCCGCAGGCGCGGCCTCTGACCGACTGCACTCATCACTCAGCGCAGCAGGTTTTCCAGGGCCGGCTTTAACGCTGGATAACGAAACGCATAACCAGACTTCTGTAAGGCCACCGGTTTGACACATTGACCTTCCAGCAACAGCTCGCTGGCTTCACCCAGCATCAGCTTCATCACCACTGCCGGCACTCTGAAAAATGCCGGCCGGTGCAGCACACGCCCCAGGATGGTTGAAAAAACACTGTTGGTAACAGCTTCAGGAGCCGTCAGATTGAATGCGCCCTGCACATCGCTGTGATCCAGTAACCAGCAAATGGCACCTGTCTCATCATCCAGATGAATCCAGGACATCCATTGCTGCCCGGTCCCGATGGGGCCACCCAGACCAAACTGGAAAGGCGGCAACATTTTTTTGAGTGCCCCTCCTGAACGCCCCAGCACAACGCCGGTACGAATCAAACAGACTCGCACACCCAGTGCTTCAGCCTTCAGTGCCTCGGTCTCCCAGTCAGCACACAGTTGATGGGTAAATCCCTTGACTGGCGGGGAGGATTCGTCCAGCTCACCACTCGCCTGACTACCGTAATAGCCAATCGCTGAGCCACTGATCAGCACCTTCGGCGGACTGGCTTGCCCGGCCATCCAGTTAACCAGTTGTGCCGTAGTCTGAATTCGGCTGTCCCGTAGTAACTGCTTGCGGGATGCACTCCAGCGACGATCAACAATACCTGCACCGGCAAGATTGACCACAGCATCCACCGGTTCCCGGATTTTATCCAACTGATCTACCCATCCCGCCCTGGCACCCGGGTTACGCGACCAGATCACCACATCATCACCACGCTGCTGCAACACTTTTGCCAGTGCCTGACCAATAAAACCACTCCCTCCGGAGATCAATATACGCATTGCATTCTCTCCTGCGCTTTTTTTATATACACTAGTACGCATTAAGGATTTTACCAGATTGCCATTTGATCAATATGTTACGACTTTTCTGAATCTGTCAGGTATCGAGTCAATGCAGCCAGAGCCATCAATTGCTGAAGAAAACAGGGAACTTCGGCAACGTGTCAGCATTCTGCATCACAAGGCGGAGCGCAACGAGCAGCTATTGAAGGCTTTTTTTGCAGCTGAATTGGAGCTGTTATCCTGCACCACGCTGGCCGAACTGCTGGACTACCTGCTCAATCATTTCCGTCAAAACTTCAATTTGTCTGCTGTCACACTGATGTTACTCGACCCTGAAGATATGGTTCAGGAACTGCTGGATGGCTCGGCACGCTTTAACGATTTTCCCGGTTTACAATTGATTCGACACCCTCAGCCACTGCGCAGCCTTTACCCTGACAAGCAACTGTTTTGTGGTGAAGCTTCTGCGGAGATACGTCGATCCTGTTTTCCCCTGCCTGCGGATGTGCAATCCTGTGCTCTGCTGCCACTGATTCGGGAAGATTTTCTGATTGGCAGTTTATGCCTGGGCAGTTCAGACCCGGAGCGCTATAGCCATCTGTTACGCTATGACTATGTGTCCCATCTTGCATCCGTAGTCGCTGTCTGCATTGAAAATGCGATCAGCCGGGAAAGCCTGCAACGACTGAGCAGTATGGACCCGTTAACACGGGCACTGAATCGGCGTGCGTTCAGTCAGCAACTGCTGCGTGAAATCAAGCGTTGCAATCGCACCGGTGATCCCATGGCTTGCGTTCTGCTGGATATCGATCACTTCAAGCCGGTGAATGATACCCACGGCCATCTCAGCGGTGACAAAATTCTAAGGGATGTGTCGCAGCTGCTCAAAGATACCCTGCGGGAAACTGACAGCATTGCCCGTTATGGTGGTGAAGAGTTTGCCATTCTGTTACCCGGATGTGGTGAAGCTGAAGCCATACAAGTGGCCGACAACTTGCGGGAAACCATCAGTCAGACGCTGTTTTCAGGTCATCAGCAGCAATCGCTGCGTATTACTGCATCCCTGGGTATTACCCTTTGTGAACAACAGCATACGCAACAAGCCGATGTTTCAGCTTTAACTGAAAGCCTGATTCAGGCCGCTGATCAGGCTCTGTACTTCAGCAAACACAATGGCCGCAATCAGGTTAAATTTAACCCCTGTACACTTGCCATCAGGGCGCAGCAATAACATCCTGCAGCATCGCCTTGTACAGTTCTCGATACTGCTCACCCTGCTTTTCGCCAAATAAAGGATCTTCTGGCTGAGGAAGCTGCTGCTCCAGCCGCGGCCAGTCCTGCGCTTTAGCCACCGCATGAATAGCAGGGAAAATAATACTCTCTTCAAAATCGAGATGGCTGCGCTCACGGCGTACAAAATTTTCCAGGCGTTCGATAAACTCAGACATGGGAATAACCGCATCATGCATGACTGCATCAACGGTTTCAGTAATCTCACGAGAGAGAAGTTTCAGATCAGCATGTTCAGCTTCACAAATCTGAAGTTGTTGATCCAGGGCCGCATCACGCTCGGCAAAATAATGATACATCTGATCTTCACGCGGGTGGTGAAACTGATCAGCATAATGGCCTATGTACTCCACCAGCTCGGCCAGAAGCTGAAAGTTCGGGGCATCGCCGGCCTTAAGTCTCTGGATTTTCAATTCCAGCACCTCTAACAGCCGGCTCAGGTTGATGTGATCTTGATGCAACTGCTCAATTAATGTCATCTCACTGTCTCCTGAAAAGTCGTGAGTTTCACTATATACCGCAGTTGCAACATGCGCTGTTGATCAGCATCAATAAAGCGACACTCAATGCTGACGATCAGATCTTAGCGATACAGTTCGTCATCAAAGGGGTCGAGCGGGTTTTCCAGCAAACTGTCTTCACGGAAATAGAGCACCCGACCTTCCAGTTTCAGGCCTTTGGAACTGAACCAGCGCTCATTTTCTTCCAGCGACTCTTCAGCACGGCTGACGGCATACCAGGCACGAATGAGACGATAGAAATAATGTGCAAACAGCGCTGCAGAAGCGCCCAGGAAAAAGCTAGAGCCCATGGCAAAGATGATCAAAATCAGGGCAACAATCCAGACCCGGCTGCGTTTAGCCTCCTTGACCGCCTCTTTGGCGTTACTCAGTTGCTCCTGACATTTGAGCGCCCGACGGAAATTTTGCTGGAGATCGAATTTTTGGTCGGCAACTAGAAATTTATCCATTCTCTTTTCCTGACAGTTTTATTTTTTAACATTAACCAGAGTATATCCAAGGCCTAGCCGGGGAGCGAGCTTCACGGCTACAACCTTGGACTAACGAACCTATTGACAGAGGCTTTTACTCACAACCTCATACACGTCACCTGACAGCTGGCCCTTATCCATAATGCGCTGCAACTGTGCCTGCATCAGCGCCTGACGATCAGCCGCATAACGTCGCCAGCGCGTCAGCGGCGTCAGCAAACGAGCGGCTATTTGCGGATTCTGTGCATCCAGCTGGAGAATATGGTCTGCCAGAAAACGATAACCACTGCCATCCTGTGCATGAAAGTTCACGGCATTCTGCTGACAGAAGGCACCGATCAGTGAACGTATCTTGTTCGGATTACGTGCATCATAGACCGGATGCTCTAACAGCTGCTGCACTCTTGCCAACCCGCCTTCACGCGGATCGGTAGCCTGCACCATCAACCATTGATTCATCACCAGAGACTCATGCTGCCACTGGCTCAGAAACTCCGCCAGCAATTCATCTGCCGAATCCCGAAAACCTGAATGCGCCACACTGATCAGGGCTGCAAACTGATCGGTCATATTGTCGGCCGTTTCGAACTGCTGCTGTGCCAGCGCCAGATGCGCCGGACTCTCCAGTACCATCAGATAGCTCAGGCAAAGATTACGCAAACTGCGCCGTGCCATATCAGCGGCACTGGCTGTATAGCCAGACTGGCTGTCGTGCTGGCGGCACAGTTCCAGCCAGCTGGACTCAAGCTGTTCAGCCAGGGCACAGCGCATAAAGTGCCTCACATGATGAATAGCCAGCGGATCTATCTGTTCTGCTGTTTCACTGATGTAGGCCTCGCTTGGCAGGGTCAGCAGCAGCGCTGCCATTGCCGGATCCTGAGGAGCCTGTTGCAACACGCTCTGCCAGGTGGCAACAAACGTGTCCGGTAAAGATAAAGGCTTGCCCTGCTGGTAATCAGCAATTAGACGGTTCACCAGTCTGAGCGACAGTTGTTGACCCGCATCCCAACGGTTAAAACCATCCTCATCATGACTGAGCAGGAAGGCTAGCTGCTCATCCGTGTAGCCATACACCAGCTTGACGGGTGCAGAAAAATCCCTCAGTAGTGATGGCAAGGGCGCTTCGTCTATACTGTCAAAAACGAAGGTCTGCTCTGCTTCTGTCAACTCCAGCAACTGAGTGGTTTTGCCATCTTTCAACACAAACGATGAGCCGTCAGCCCGGAGCAACCCGACACTCAGGGGCAAGTGGAATGGCAACTTCTGCTGTGCCTCCGGGGTTGCCGGACAGCTTTGCTGTACGTTCAACTGATAACGCTGAGAAGCGGCATCATAGTGATCGGATACCTTCAGCCTCGGTGTTCCGGCCTGGCTGTACCAGCGTTTGAACTGCGTCAGATCACGACCCGAGACATCTGCCATCGCCTGCACAAAGTCATCCGTGGTGACCGCTTGCCCGTCATGACGTTCAAAGTAAAGGTCAGCCCCCTTGCGGAACACATCTGCACCCAACAGCGTATGCAGCATACGCACAACCGCTGCACCCTTCTCATAGACCGTGAGGGTATAGAAATTGGAGATTTCAATAAAGGATGCCGGACGCACCGGATGCGCCATGGGACCTGCGTCTTCTGCAAACTGTGCGGTACGCAAAATACCCACCTCATCAACACGCTGCACCACGGCTGAGTGCATGTCTGCAGAGAAGCACTGGTCGCGAAATACCGTAAAGCCTTCCTTCAAACTGAGCTGAAACCAGTCACGGCAGGTTACGCGGTTACCTGACCAGTTATGAAAATATTCATGCGCCACCACCGACTCGACACGCTGAAAACCGGCATCCGTGGTGGTACGCGGATGCGCCAGAACACAGGCGGTATTGAATATATTCAGCCCCTTGTTCTCCATCGCTCCCATGTTGAAAAAGTCGACAGCCACGATCATGTAGATATCCAGATCATACTCACGGCCATAGACTTCTTCATCCCAGCGCATCGCATTCTTCAGCGCTGTCATGGCATGATCGAGCTTTTCCAGATCCTTGGCTTCAGCATAGATCTGCAGCGTCACCTGGCGGCCGGAGCAGGTGGTGAACTGATCTTCAAGACACTGCAAATCACCCGCTACCAGGGCAAACAGATAGGCAGGCTTGGGGAAGGGATCCACCCAGGTCACCCAATGGCGACCATCGTCCAGCTCACCGCGCTGTACCGGGTTACCATTGCCTAACAACACAGGAAAACGACTGGCATCCGCCACCAGTGTGGTGGTAAACACCGACATCACATCCGGGCGATCCGGATAGAAGGTAATACGCCGGAAGCCTTCAGCCTCACACTGGGTACAATACATGCCATCTGACAGGTATAAGCCTTCCAGAGCGGTATTGGCCTCAGGATTAATGCAGGTTTCAATTTCCAGCTCAAAGGATTCCGGTACATCCAGCAGGGTCAGAAACTCGGCTTCACGCTGATATGCATCCGCAGCAAGGTGGGCGCCATTCAACTTTATTTCGCAGAGTTCGACACTCTCATGTCCGTGCAGCTGCAGCTGCCGAGTCACTGCCGCCTGAGGATTACGGCGGACCTGCAACTGACTTTTGACGCGCGTTGCCGTTTCATCGAGCTCAAACCTGAGTGAAATAGTGTCAATCAAAAAACTGGGCGGGGTGTAATCTTTGAGATAAATCGTCGGTTTGGCTGACATGGAAACAAGTATCCTTGTGCGCGGTTACGAATTCAGTATTTTCAGGATGTCAGGCTGCAGCGGATCGCTGCCATGCTGAGTACCATCACCACGGGTTCTGTCTATATATCCAACCCGTTGTGATTCCGGCATATTGCGCTTGTGTTCATACGCAATCACCGCTCTCAGGCTTTGCTCACGCTGCTCAACTGTCAGCTTCTGACCATTGGGCCACTTGCCCAGTTCCACAGCCCGCTTCATCGATTCATAGATATCGACAGTCATGGCATCAATCATTTCATCAAACGTCATAGGTTTCTCCTCTTGAGGCTGATACTATCACAGCCATACGTCTCTATTGGAGACAGGATCACTTTTATACTGAGCCGATACACCTAGCGTCGCAGCAACCGGACCGGCAGCACAAACAGCAACCCGACCAGCAAGCCGACCAGATGGGCGGTATTCGCTACGGCTCCCATTCCGACACTTTGCAAAACTCCGAGATACCCCAGCACCAGCCACACCAGCATGAACCCCATCAAACCTTGTGGCAGACCAAAGCCTGGACGATAACCGCGACGATCCCACAACCAGCTGTAGCCCAGAACAGCATAAACAACACCTGACATGCCACCAAACATCGGACCACTGACCATGAACTGTGCCAGATTCGACAGGGCCGCTGCAGCCAGGAACAGGCTCAGTAAGACCCAACGTCCGTGCAACTGTTCAATACGGCTGCCCACGATCCAGATCCACAGCAGATTGAAGATCAGATGCAATTCACTGAAATGCATGAAAGCGGGTGTAATCAATCGCCACCACTGACCCGTCGACAACATGCCAGACAGGGTATGGTGGTAGATCTGTTGTCCACGGACAGTAAAGTCCGTAAAGGTCAGCAACCGCATCACCTCACGGTTGTCACCAAACCCTATTGCCAACGAGACCAGTACACTGATCAGGATCAGTGCCAGCGTCAAACCGCTTTTGTGCCATGGCATAGACCGTTTCCTTTAATCGTTCAGGGCCACTTCCCTGGCCACATCAACCCAGACAAATTTGTCGTTTTGTATGCGAGTTTCTTCATCCAGTCGATAGGCAACCAGCTTGCCATATTTAACGGCGCTGTAATCCAGGCATGCCAGATTCGGTGCCAAAGCCTCAGGTTCTCCCTGGCACCAGTAATGGCCGATGAAGAGCGGCTTATAGTCATCCCGATAGCAGATCAGCTCACTACGTTGCTCACGTGTCAGCGGCAGTTTCGCCAGATGCGCAGGCAATGGGTCAGGCTGAAATACCACATCATTCAGGTAGTAGGGATCACGTAACCAGAATTTAGTTCGAAAAAAACTGCGCTCAAAGCCGTCTTTGCTGACCATGATCTCTTTGTTGGGTAGCTCCAGGTGGGTACCGCGCAGCAGGATGTCCATAATATCGTGCTCTTGCGAATCGCCCACAGCCGAGCGAAACAGGAATCCGCGTTTCATGCGGTTGCCACCATTCATGGCCAGGAAACGGTCGATCAGCGTCTGATGCCAACAGGCATGAACAACTCGAAAATGATCAAACTCGAGGAACACCGGCATCTGCTCAAACCAGTTGAGAAAATCACGCTGATCATCCGGATAATTGGCCAGCTGCTCCAGCGTTGCTTCCAGAATACGATGATTGCGCGGGGTGTGTTTACGCAGGTAAGGCTGAGCAAAACCACTGGGTGCCGGCGTGGTATAACACAGATAGTTATACTCATGATTGCCCATAACAATCTGTGCATGCCCCGCTTCAACCATATCACGTACCAGATGCAAGGCTTCGCGGATATGTGGGCCTCGATCAATAATATCGCCGACAAAAATGGCCTGGCGATCCGGGTGCTGGTACACCCCCTGCTGCTGACGATAACCCATCCGGTTAAGCAAAATACGCAGGCTCAGTGCACACCCATGCACATCACCAATGATATCGTAGCCCGAAAATCTACTGTCCTTCACAGACATCTCCTAAACACTGCCCATGCCATTCCCGAATCAACCCGGCTTGGAGCTCCAGCCCAGTTTTTCACGACAGGTCTGGTAAAAATTATAATCAGTGGGATGCAGTAACTTGAGCTTATGTGCTTTTTTGCGAATTGAAATAACGTCTCCAGGCACCAGACTGAAGTCAGCCTGCCCATCACAAGAGATGGTCGGATAGGTACTGTTTTCTTCGCTGATCACCAGCTTGAGCTCACTGTTACCATTGACGACGATCGGGCGGCTGGACAGGGTATGCGGGAACATGGGCACCAATACCAGCGCATCCAGCTTGGGGTGCATAATGGGGCCACCTGCAGACAACGCATAGGCAGTCGAACCCGTCGGTGTTGCCACAATCAGGCCATCGGAGCGCTGGGTATAGACAAACTGCCCTTCGATATACAACTCGAACTGAATCATTCGCGTGGCTTTACCCGGATGCAGCACACAATCATTCAAAGCCACCAGTTCACCAACCGACTCACCTTTACGACGAATCGAGACATCCAGCAGGAAGCGACTGTCGACACTGTAGCCGCCCTCCAGCACTTCAGCGACCCGGGCTTCAATCTCCTGCGGGGAAATATCGGTCAAAAAGCCAAGATTCCCACGGTTAACACCGAGTACCGGGATGTTACTGCGCGCCAGAGAACGGGCCGCTCCCAGCAAACTGCCATCACCACCAACGACAATGGCAAGATCGCAGATCTCGCCCATCATTTTCTGTTTACAGGTCTGCTGGCCATGGCCCGGCATCACCTCGGCAATTTTCTCATCGAGAATAACATTCAGCCCGCGCTCTTCGAGAAAGCGAATCAACTGCTTCAGCGTATCAATGACCGCCTTACTACCCAGGCGTCCAATCAAGCCGATGTTACGAAAATTATCCATGAATCTCTCACTCTCTATGCACCTGACAGTCATTATAGTGGTAGTGGCCCGGAAAACGCAGGCGCACGCTGCTCAATCTGCGCACGGCAGCCCCTGAGCCCTTGCAGGCCACCTGTATGCAGCAAGGCTACTCTGGAACCCGGAGCAAACCCTCCCTGCAACAACAGCTGGCTTAGCCGGTAATACACTCTTAATGTATAAACCGGATCAAGATCAATACCATAGCACGTTGACAGTTGGTACCATAGTGCCGCAAGCATGGGACTGATACGGGCATAGGGTAAATCACCGGAAAATACCTGATAGCGGGATACCGACGGATAAGCCGATGTCGTCCAGTGTGAGGAGAGCATCTGCCCTGCTGTCTCGGCCGAGACTTTTAAGGCAGGTACAACCAGAACCTGCGTCGTCGCCGGGCAGGCCGTAATCAGACCGGCAGCCGTAGCCCCCGTCCCCAGTGCACAGGCCAGATAATCGGGGAGTGATGCCTGAGGTGACAGATATGACCAGATGTCTGCACAGGCCTGCACAGCTGCCGGGCTGCTGCCACCTTCCGGCACCATCTGAAAATCCCCCAGCTCGGCCCGCAAACACTCAATCCACTCAGGATCCGAACGTCGCGCATAGGCCTCGCGTGTGACAAAATGCAAGCGCATCCCCCAACGCTCGGCATCCTGCAACGTAGGGTTTAACGGAAAAACAGGCTCACCACGAATGACCCCAAGGGTTGGAATACCCTGCTGGTAACCGGCGTATGCCAGTGCGTGAAGATGATTGGAGTAAGGGCCACCGAAGCTGAGCAGAGGCCTGCCTGGTTTACGCTTCGCATCACGTAACGCTGGTTGCAACTTGAACCATTTGTTACCGCTGATATGAGGATGCGTCTGATCCAGACGAATAATCGACAAGGCTACCTGATGCCGCTCCCAGAGTGGCAGGTCTGCGATCTGCTCTGGAATCGAATCTATCAACATGGCAACCAGGAAGATGTCTCGAGAAAATGGCGGAACGGACGGGACTCGAACCCGCGACCCCCTGCGTGACAGGCAGGTATTCTAACCAACTGAACTACCGCTCCGTTATGGTGGGCGAAGAGGGGTTCGAACCCCCGACCCCCTGCTTGTAAGGCAGGTGCTCTCCCAACTGAGCTATTCGCCCATAACGTGTTAACGCTGTGTCTGCAAAAGTGGCGGAATGGACGGGACTCGAACCCGCGACCCCCTGCGTGACAGGCAGGTATTCTAACCAACTGAACTACCACTCCGTTTTGGTGGGCGAAGAGGGGTTCGAACCCCCGACCCCCTGCTTGTAAGGCAGGTGCTCTCCCAACTGAGCTATTCGCCCAAAACGTGTCGCACTCAATGATGACGGTTGGCGGAACGGACGGGACTCGAACCCGCGACCCCCTGCGTGACAGGCAGGTATTCTAACCAACTGAACTACCGCTCCACGCGTCATTCATTGCTTTTGCATTCGTTTCGGTCCGCTGCGTTGCATCCCGTAACGAGGTGCGAATTCTAATGAAATTCTAACCTTTGTCAAACCCTTCATCGAAAAAAATTCAGATTTTTTTCAATTGACTCAGAAACTTCATCGCCGCATCACCAGTATAGTGGATCTCAATAGCTGATCAATAGTGACTTCGAAAACCTTCTGCCCTCGTCAGGCTGGCGGGCAAACCGGGCATCCGCTAAAGTGTCGTCGACCCACACTGCGGAGGAATAGTCACCCGATGTCTGCTGAAACCCTTTCACCTGTTACTCTGGCGCTGGATAGTTTTGTACAACGCCTGACAGAAAGCTGTGCCAATGATGGCTGGCCTCAACTCCCCTTCGACCCCGAATGGCCCAGCCCTTGCTGGCAGCAGGAGGCTGACGAAGGTGTCATGACACTGTGGAAGCCTGTACGGCAGACCGCTGTAAACGATATGTTCGACCGTTTAAGTGAGGCGCTGGAAACAGACATTCACCCGGATATTGGCGATTATTACAGTCGTTACTGGTCCGACCCCCTGCCCGCGCGTGCTGCCCAGGGTGAGCTGTCACTCCTGCAGGTCTGGAACCCGGAAGATCTGGAGCGCCTGCGAGCAAACCTGATAGGCCATGCGCTGGAGAAGCGTCGTCGACGCCTGCCCCTGACACTGTTCTTTGCAGTCACCCTGCCGGATGGTAATCTGATACTGAGTCTGGACAATGCAGATGGCAGCATCTGGCTTGAAGCACCCGGCAAGCCACCCCATCAACGCCTGGCCGACTCTTTGGCAGACTTTCTGCTAACACTCGATCCCTTACCCTTTGACTGAGAGGTACTTTGCTGTGCGCTTGATTAGTCTGTTCCCTCTGTTGCTTATACTGACTCTGGTGGTCGGTTGCTCTGGTCCCATGCCACAACGTATCAATCTGCAACCTGAAGTGGTTTCCGCGCCCCGGCTACCCCAGGCAATGCCTGTGAGAGTCACAGTCAACTACCCCTCACGACAACTGAAAATTGGCACTGTTGCGGATCGACTGGGCAACGAGGTGCCGGTCTGGATTACCGATAATGTTCACCAGGAGCTGCAGCAGGCAACCAACCGCACACTTGAGCGCATGGGTGTAGTGACCGGAAATCATGCCAACGCCCAACTGACACTGACTCTCGAGAATCTCACCTACCACCTGCGCAGTGATGGCGTTCGTCGTGAACTGATTGGAGAGATGCACATCAGCCTGCAAGTAGTCGATGGTCAGCGCCAATACCGTGGACGTTTTGAAGCAGACAGACGCGAAGAGGTACTGCGTACGCCCAGTGAGCAGAAAACCCGCGAATTTGTGAATGCTCTGGCCAGTGACGTGCTGTTCGAGGCCTTCAACGACCCGGAATTCACCCGCTTTTTGATCGCCGGAGCGCGCTAGGCGCTCCGTGCAACAAATCTGAGTGCCACCGAGTTGATACAGTAACGCAATCCGGTGGGCTCAGGCCCGTCATCAAACACATGTCCCAAATGCGCCTCACACCCCGAACAGGTAACCTCTGTACGGATCATGCCATGAGATGTATCACGATAAGCATTCAAGGCAGATTCGCTGACGGGTTGCCAGAAACTGGGCCAGCCACATCCAGCATCAAACTTGTGCGCCGAATCGAATAGTACCTCACCACAACACACACAGTGATACTGCCCTGGCGCATCAAACTGATCATACTCACCGGAGCCTGGCCGCTCTGTGCCCTTCTGACGGCAAATGTAATACTGCTCCGGCGTCAATTCTGCTTGCCATTGCTGGTCTGTTTTTTTCACTTTGGATCGGATTGAGTCAGTCATCTGAAAAACTCCCTGGATTTTCGTTGACAAAGCCCCTGCGGACATTGAATTTAGGCCACCAGCGCGTATCATAGTCGCCCTCGGGCCAGCCGTCCGGCCCTCCTTAGTTTCTACGTCACAGCGCCTTTGATGGAGCGCAGGATCATCATCATGCCCGTTATTCGTAAATCCAACAAACTGATCAACGTCTGCTATGACATTCGTGGCCCCGTCATGCAGGAAGCCAAGCGCCTGGAAGATGAGGGGCATCGTATCCTCAAGCTCAATATAGGCAACCCGGCCCCCTGGGGGTTTAATGCACCTGAAGAGATTGTTCAGGACGTCATCCATAACCTGCCGGAATCCCAGGGCTATTGCGACTCCAAGGGTGTCTTTTCTGCGCGCAAGGCAGTGATGCATGAATGCCAGCGCAAATCGATCAAACAGGTCACACTGGAAGATATCTACATAGGTAATGGTGTGTCAGAGCTGATTGTCATGGCGATGCAGGGTCTGCTGAATGACAATGACGAGATGCTGATACCCACCCCGGACTACCCGCTCTGGACTGCTGCAGTCAGCCTGTCAGGTGGCACACCGGTACACTACCGTTGTGATGAGGCGAATGAATGGTTCCCGGACATCGAAGATATTCGCAGCAAAATCACCGAACATACACGCGGCATCGTGGTGATCAATCCGAACAACCCAACCGGCGCCCTCTACCCTGAATCCCTGCTGCTGCAAATTCTGGAGTTGGCCCGTGAGCACAACCTGATTGTTTTTGCTGACGAAATCTACGACAAGATTCTCTACAACGGTGCCGAGCATGTTTCACTGGCGTCGCTTGCAGACGATGTGTTGTGCCTGACCTTTAACGGTCTGTCTAAAACCTACCGTGCTGCGGGATTCCGCTCCGGCTGGATGATCATCAGTGGCCCTAAACACCGTGCCAGAGACTACATTGAAGGTCTGGACATGCTCGCCAGCATGCGTTTGTGTGCCAATGTACCGGCACAGTATGCTATCCAGACAGCGCTGGGCGGCTATCAAAGCATCAACGAGTTGATCGTGCCCGGTGGTCGCCTGCATGAACAGATGGAACTGGCACACCGGATGCTGAACGCCATTCCCGGGGTGAGCTGTGTCAAACCCAAAGGCGCCCTTTACCTGTTTCCGAAACTCGACCCGGCCATGTATCCCATCAAAAATGACGAAAAATTTGCACTGGATCTGTTACAACAGCAGAAAGTGCTGGTCGTACAGGGCAGCGGTTTCAATCTGGATGATACCCAGCACTTCCGTCTGGTATTCCTGCCATCGATTGATCTGCTCAGTGAGGCGATTGATCGCATTGCAGCCTTCCTGAAAACCTATGAGCAGTAATCCATTTGCCACCAACTCAGGCTATACTTGTCAGTAACAGGATCAACTCAGGAAAGACACCTCTATGTTTATCAAAATCAAAAAGAACAGCGGTATTTTTATGCAGCACAATGGCATTGATAAACGCCATATTGTGCCCGTCACTTCCAACTTCCTGCTCAATCTGGACCAGGTTGCGGAAGCTTCATTTTACACGCTGAAAGAAACCAAGATTCGCTATGATCTGGATCAGCGTCCGATTGAGCTGCCAATGCACACCGCAGTGGTACATCTGCAGATGAGCTATTTGTACGCGCTGTCGCACGATGATCAGAGCAAACACCACAATCAGGTCGCTGAGCGTCAATATTACAAACTGTTTTTCCGCCCTGAAAATCTGGAGCCCTACCAAGAGCTGCGTACTGCCATCGAAACTCAGGTTGCCAACCTCTGATACAACCCTGTCGGCATGCCTGACGCGTGCCGACATCCTCTGCAAGGCTTGAAACTTTCTACAGCCACCCCCATCTAAGTTACAAATTTAAACCTGTTGATCATCATGGAAACCAACAACTATGAGAATTTTACTTTTTCTGGGGACTAACCTGGCCGTGATCTTCGTGGCCAGCATCACCCTGAACCTGCTGGGTGTCGGACACTACCTTGAGGGCAGCGGTCTGAACATGATATCGCTGCTGATATTCTGTGCAGTATTCGGCTTTACCGGCTCTTTTATTTCACTGTTTTTGTCCAAATTCATGGCGAAACGGGCAACCCAGACACAGATCATCAGCCAGCCACGCAATGCTGAAGAGCGCTGGTTGCTGGAAACAGTGGCTGAACTTTCAGCCAAAGCCGGGATTAAAATGCCCGAAGTTGGTATTTTCCCGGCCCAACAGTCCAATGCATTTGCCACCGGCTGGAACAAAAATGATGCACTGGTAGCGGTCAGCGCCGGATTGATGCAGCGCTTTCGTCCGGAAGAGATACGTGCAGTACTGGCACACGAAATTGGCCATGTCGCCAATGGTGATATGGTTACCCTGTCGCTGATTCAGGGTGTAGTGAACACCTTTGTGATGTTCTTTGCGCGCATCGCTGCACACCTGGTCGACAGCTTCATTAATCGTGGCCAGAGCAGCGGTCGTGGCATTGGCTACTTTGTCACGGTGTTTGTATTTGACATCATCTTTGGCATTCTGGCATCCGTCATTGTGGCCTGGTTCTCTCGCCGACGCGAATACCGTGCCGATGAAGCCGGAGCCACCCTGGCCAGCCCTGCCGCCATGATCAGCGCACTGCAACGCCTCAAGGCAGAACAGGGCATCCCCGATCAGATGCCGGACCAGATGCTGGCGTTCGGTATTAACAGCCATCTCAAGGACGGCCTGATGCGCATGCTGTCTACCCACCCACCGCTTGATGACCGTATTGCTGCCCTGATGCAGCGTAATCGCTGATCAGCACAGAAAATACAACAGGGCGCTTTAAAGCGCCCTGTTTTTTTATGCCATGCCTGCTTTTTATACTGCTATAGGCAATGGAGGTTGGGGTCGATCCGGGTCCTGAGGATCATCATCTTTTTCCACCTGACTATTCAGATACTGCTGGATGGCATCCGCCACCCGAACATGCAGATCCGCCAACCCGGTATTACCAAAGAGACGATTAAACTCCAACACATAAGGGTGATCGCCCACCATGGCAATATCGAAACCGGCATGATCGAGATCCAGCTTTTCTGCCAGTTCAAGCGCCAGCGAAACCGCAGCCGGATGCAGCGGGCTCACATCCACCTGCCCGCCACGCGAGACGTTGTTATGAAAACCATCCACCCCCTGTAGTCGCCAATAACCGGCAACCAGCTGTTTACCCACGATGATGATGCGCATATCCCGGTCAATCGGCAGATACTCCTGGGCATAGATCACGTCGGTACGTGCCAGGTATGCGTTCCAGTCAGCCCTGTTTTCAATCAGGAACACCCCCTCCCCCATGCTGCTTTTGGGGATTTTGGCCACGAACGGCAGATCCATCATCTCCCAAACAGCTTCGGCACGTGAAGGTGTGTTGGCATGAATCTCAGTAGAAGGAGTATGCTGGGGGATGAGCATACGAAAAGCACGCGTCATCTCAATTTTATTATGTCCCAGCAAGTAAGATGACAAGCTGGGGAATATTTTCTTTTTCAGTCCGAACACCAGTGCATTCACCTGCCAGTACTCCGGGAAAAGCACCCAGTCAGCAGCCAGAATTTCATCTTTTTGTCGGAACATGTTTTCAGGTTTGAGGATACTCACGCCAGAAAGACGCAGTGTGCGAAACGCATCAAAGGATACGAGCTTCATTCAGGATCATTCGGTAGTTGAATTGCGCGGATTTTACTGCCAGTTTTGTACGGCGTCGATCATTTTTTGCACTGGCCGTACAGTCTCGTATCTCTTACAATAGTGGCTTGCAGGAATCAGCCGGCCACGCGCCTCCCGCAACAGCATTGTCACACCCCGGTGCGACAATCTTCACTCACTTTGAACCACAGGCTGCCATTCATGAAGTTCCGTTTTCCCGTCATCATCATCGATGAAGATTTCCGTTCTGAAAACATCTCCGGTTCCGGTATCCGTGACCTTGCACATGCCATCAGCAATGAAGGGATGGAGGTTGTAGGCTTCACCAGCTACGGTGATCTGACCTCCTTTGCCCAGCAAGCCAGTCGCGCATCCTGCTTTATTCTGTCGATTGATGACGAGGACTTTGCCGAAGCCGGTGAAGACCCCTCTGGCTGTGCCTTGAATGCAGTACGTGATTTCATTATTGAAGTCCGCAAACGCAATGCTGACATTCCAGTGTTTCTGTATGGCGAGACACGTACATCACGCCATATCCCGAATGACATCCTGCGTGAACTGCATGGCTTCATTCACATGTTCGAAGACACGCCTGAGTTTGTTGCCCGTCACATCATTCGTGAAGCACGCAAATACCTGGAAAATCTGGCGCCACCCTTCTTCCAGGCGCTGATGGACTATGCCAGTGACAGCTCCTATTCCTGGCACTGTCCCGGTCATTCAGGCGGTGTTGCGTTTCTGAAAAGCCCGGTGGGGCAAATGTTCCATCAGTTCTTTGGCGAAAACCTGCTGCGTGCCGATGTCTGCAATGCGGTTGAAGAACTGGGACAGCTGCTGGACCACACCGGTCCAGTATCTGCCAGTGAGTCCAATGCAGCACGTATTTTCAATGCCGATCACCTGTTTTTTGTCACCAACGGCACCTCCACCTCCAACAAGGTGGTGTGGCATTCAACGGTCGCCCCGGGTGACATAGTGGTCGTGGACCGTAACTGCCACAAATCGATTTTGCACTCGATCATCATGACCGGCGCCATTCCGGTATTCCTGATGCCAACCCGTAACCATTACGGCATCATTGGTCCGATTCCAAAATCCGAGTTTGACCCCGAGACTATTCAGCGCAAAATCGAACAGAACCCGTTCGCCCGCGAAGCGCTGAATAAAAAGCCCCGTATTCTGACCATTACCCAAAGTACCTACGACGGGGTGTTGTATAATGTGGAAACCATCAAGTCCATGCTCGGTGACACCATCGACACGCTGCACTTTGATGAAGCCTGGCTGCCACACGCCTCCTTCCACGAGTTCTACAAGGATATGCATGCTATCGGCGCGGATCGACCACGCTCAGAGAACTCTCTGGTGTTCGCGACTCAATCCACGCATAAGCTGCTGGCAGGCCTGTCACAGGCATCCCAGATTCTGGTTCAGGACGCCAGCTCACGCAAACTGGATACGCACCGTTTCAATGAGTCCTACCTGATGCACTCCTCTACCAGTCCTCAGTACGCCATCATTGCATCCTGTGATGTCGCGGCTGCCATGATGGAGCCACCAGGAGGACATTCCCTGGTTGAGGAGTCGATTCTTGAAGCACTGGATTTCCGCCGTGCCATGCGCAAAGTCGATGAAGAGTTCGGCAGTGACTGGTGGTTCAAGGTTTGGGGACCAGACTATCTGGCCGAAGAAGGCATCGGAGATCGTGACGACTGGGTCATTCATGCAGGCGACACCTGGCATGGCTTTGGTGAAATCGAATCAGGCTTCAACATGCTGGATCCGATCAAAGCCACTATCATTACACCGGGGCTAAACCTCGCCGGTGAGTTTGATGAACAGGGCATTCCGGCTGCCATAGTCAGCCGCTACCTGGCGGAACACGGTATTATTATCGAAAAAACCGGCCTTTACTCCTTCTTTATCATGTTCACCATTGGTATCACCAAAGGGCGCTGGAACTCCATGGTGACCGAACTGCAGCAGTTCAAGGACGACTATGACCGCAACTGCCCACTCTGGCGCGTCATGCCGGAATTTGCGCAGAAGTATCCCAACTATGAGCGTATTGGCCTGCGGGATCTGTGTAACCAGATCCACTCGGTGTATAAAGCCTATGATGTCGCCAAAATCACGACTGAAATGTATCTGTCAGATATCGAGCCTGCAATGACCCCGGCGGATGCCTGGGCGCGCATGGCGCATCGTGATGTCGAGCGTGTTTCGATTGATGAGCTGGAAGGCCGTGTCACCGCCATGCTGGTCACGCCTTACCCACCGGGGATTCCACTCCTGGTACCAGGCGAACGCTTCAACCGGACGATTGTGCGTTACCTGCAGTTTGCCCGCGATTTCAACGCCCTGTTCCCTGGTTTTGAAACCGATGTACACGGATTGGTGAGAGAAAAAACCGCCACAGGCGACGCCTACTTCATTGATGTCGTAAAAGACTGAAGTGCCTGGACCGGCTTGCAATCGGCAAGCCGGTCCAGATATTCAGGAAGCAGATGTCTGATCCAGAGTCTGCAATAAACGCCCGAGATTATCCTGATATTTTGCCTGCTGTGGCGCATCAGCCTGCTTGAATCGAACATCCTGCTCTACCAGCGACTGCATCAGCGATTTGCCAAAACCTACCTGCTGCTCCACAAAAGCCAGTAATGGACTGTTGATCTGCTCTTTAAGCTGCTGCATCAATTGCCCCAGTCGGCGACCAGGACGCTCTTCTGCATCTGCATCAGTGAGCTGCTGCGTTTGCTGATATTGAGCAGCAACACTGCGCACCTCTGTACGCGACAGGCTTAAACTGAATGCACTGAGCTGGGTTGTATCCAGTGTTAATTCACCGACTTGCTCAAACGCACCCTGTACATCGCCTTTGAAGAAATCATCCGCCAGCTGACCGATATCACGTATCAGGTTCTGAATTGCGTCGATCTCTTCAACACTCAGGTTGCCTTCCACACTAAAGGAAAAACCGGAGCTTTGTGTACGACTCATATCAAACACCATCGCGGCATTACCCTGACCGTCCATGGCAGCTCCAAAGCCATATTGGAAACTGTCACTGCGATCAAAGCGAATACGAACTTCATCTCCTTCACGGGTGGTAATATTCAGCTCAAAGCTGTCTGCTCGCTCGTACCGCTGTGCGACTGACAGAGAGACCATCTCCATTGCCGTACGCTGTTCCGGTGACAGCGCCCGCAGCTTTTCAAATGTCAGCTCTTCTGTGCGTGCAACATCAGTTGCAATTTTGCCCTGCAACACCCCGAGCCCATTCAGAATTTCTTTTGCTTCACGGAATCCCTGTTCTACACCTTTCATGGCACGGTCATAGAGCTGCTGGATTTTCTCTTCAGACTCGCCACGCGCACGTGCCAGCTCCATACCATTGGCCACAAACTGGCTGATACGTTCAGCCACTTTTTCAGGTGTAAACTGGTTGGCATCCAGCTTTTTCATGCCATCCAGGCTCATGCCCGGTATATGCTGTGACAGGGTTTCCAGAATCTGTGTCTGTAACTGATTCAGTACCGGCCCGGAACCCGTGCGGTTTGCTGCAACAGCTGACTGCTTGCCATCGCCACTGCGCAAAAGGCTCGGTTGGTACGCATTGATATTGGTCATGACGCTACCCTCAGATTATCTATCAGGGTTATCGGCCGGCAGGCCTCACGCTTTAACCTTCTCCCAGATTAAACTGAACACCCTCACTGCTAACAGTCCAGACCTGGCGGCCATTAATCCTGTGAGACTCGGCCCACTCTGCCAGTTGATAAAACACGTTGCGCTGAAGGCGTCCCTCCATACCATAGCGAATCAGCAAATAAGGTGAGGGTTCTCCGGTAAGCGGATCCAGCTCAACACGAATCGGGTGCACTTTGCCAGCAACCACCTGTTCACCGGTTGAGGTCGTGAAGCTCAAGCACTCAGGTGACGCGCCGGTACGCTCGACAGAGATCACCTGAAAAGGCACGTCTTCCACTTCGATCCCGACCTTCTCGACCGGTGTTTTCAAAAAATAGCGATCCCCTTCCTTCCAGAGAATGCGGGAAAACATTTTTACCATCGCCGGACGGCGAATTTCACCGCCCTGATAGAACCAACGCCCATCCCGAGTGATGCGCATGGGGATATCACCACAGAAGTCCGGATTCCATTGTTCAAGAGGCGGTAGCGGGCGATCCGTATCTATCTGCTGTAACAGGGCTTCGGGTGATGAAACTGGCTCATTTTTACTCATAAACATTTCAACACAAAAGTGGGTTTATTGAATGCGATTCATTGATACACTAATCACGACTGAAACTTAATCCATTACGACAGATAGAGTAACACATGAAGCGCAGCCTTTCGGAAACACTTCAAGATCCCCAGCAGGGGGTTTATTTTATTGGTACCACACCTCCTCGTGCTGGCACTGATGATGAAATGATGGCCGAAATTGCGCAAAAGCTGCTCGGCCGTCTTAACAGTATTGAATACGATGGCGTTGTCGTCTACGACATTCAGGATGAAAGCAGCCGCATTGAACAACCACGCCCTTTTCCATTTATGGAAACCCGTGACCCGCGCGAATATGCCTGGCTGCTCTCCCGTCTGTCAGGTCGTGAAACCATCACCTATAAAAGCGTTGCCCAGCGGGACCGCAGCAGTTTTGAAGCCTGGCTGAAAGAAACACATGAACAATTCAGCCAGCAGCATCTGGTTCTGGTGGGTGCTCCCTCTTCAGAAGGCCAGGTGCATCTGAGCCTGAACGAGGCCTATAGTGCCCTGCGCGAAAGCGGTTTGCCCTTTAATCTTGGGGGAGTCACAATCGCGGAACGTCATGCTGTCAAAGGCAATGAGCACCTGCGCTTATTACAGAAAAGCGCCCAGGGTTGTGAGTTTTTCATTTCTCAGGCGGTATATAACCCGCAAGCCACCATCGACCTGCTGACCGGCTATGCGCGCGAATGCCGTCAACGTGGCGAAACGCCCAAACGGGTGATTCTGACCTTCACACCCTGTGGCAGCCAGAAAACCCTGGAGTTCATGCACTGGCTGGGTATTTCTGTGCCTGCAGCAACACGCTGGCGTATTCTGGATGCCGAAGCACCCTTGTCAGAATCCATTCGTATCTGTCAGAACAGTCTGGAGCAGATTCTCGAAGCCTGCCTGCCTCTGGGACTGCCACTCGGCCTGAACATCGAAAGTTTGACCAACCGCAAGGAAGAAATTGACGCCTCAATTCAGCTTTTCCGGCTGCTCAAGGCGACTCTGGAGCTTCAGCTGGCTCAGCGGTCGCTGTCATAGCTGCTTCCATTTCCTCTCGCATCTGTTGCAACGAAGCTAATCGGGCCGGATCCCAGATGATCCGGCTTGATTCAAAATCAATACGGTATTCAACCTGCCGCAGAAAATCCATGCCCAGCAAGCCATCATGCGCGGCAGCCCCCTGAAAATCGATCACCTCGGCACGTACACCATTCAGCTGGTATGGGCCTATCTCAATACGATCAAAGGGTGCGGAAAAGGTTTCAATCAGATCCCCACTGGCAATCTGGGCATAGCCGGATGGGCGTGCGTCCAGTGGCAACCCTGCCAGACGGGCACGATGAAACACGGTTGAGGTCGCACCTGTATCGAGTACCATCTGTGTTTGCGCACTGCGTCCTCGTACGGTCACCCTGACAGGTACCAGTACGGTATTACCTCGCAGATTAACCGGTGTTTGCAACGAGGCAATCAACTGATCCAGCTCACGTAACTGCTGCTGTTGCTGCTGCAGACTCAAGCGCTCGGTGCGCTGTAACTCAAGCGCTTCACGGCGCTCCGGTGTCATCGCCGAACCACGTACTTCCAGCTGATCACGGTAAGCCTGAGGCACTCTGGAAATGTGGTCAACATAGATACGACGCCCTGTTTCGTCGACATAATGATAAATCTGTGCCGACAGGGATACTGATACCAGACATCCGCAAAGTAACAGGATGCCTCTGTAGACTCGATTCATATTACCCCCATCAGGATCTTGACCTGATGGGGTTATAGCCCAGGCACCACTGCTTTACCAGTGATCTAGATCAAAATCATCACCACGCAGGATGCTGTCAACCCACCCATCAGTCGATTGAAGGTGCACCAGTGCCGTGGCGTTTTCAGAATGCGACCCAACAACACGCCAAAGCTGGCCCAGAGGGCGATCGAAGGCAGATTCACAATCGCCATTGCCAGAATGATCAGTATGACTGAAGCGATAAACGCATCGCCACTCAGGGTAAAGGAAGCCAGCGCCGATATAGCCATCATCCAGGCTTTTGGATTCACAAACTGAAACAGGGCTGCCTGAAAAAAAGTCAAAGGACGACTCTGTGTCTTGGTACGCAACTCTGGCGGTGGTGAATTAAAAATTTTCCACCCTAACCAGAGCAAATACGCACTGCCGAGCAATTTGAGCACCAGCATCAAGGCAGGCCAACGCTCGAACAAAACCCCCAGACCCAGCGCGACAGCAGACATCAGTAACATCACACCCACCGTAATACCCAGCATATGCGGGATACTGCGCATAAAACCAAAATTGGCACCCGATGCTGTCAGCATCACATTGTTAGGTCCTGGCGTAACCGACATGCTGAACGAAAACAGCAATACCGGCAGCATCAGGGTCAGCAGCTCATAGCCCGACAGCTCCATGGTGTCTCCTCCTCATAAAATTGCCTTGATACAATTATCAAAATTGACTTTAATTCTTGCAATTGCATCCGTACAATCAACCTTAATCGGCTCGATTAAACACCGCAATTGTTTAATTGTCTGGAAAACAATGCATTGTCTGCAGGACAATTCAGGAGGAAAACCGTGCGTATTCAGGAAAAGGCCCGCGCCCGGTGCCACTGGTTACCGGCACTGGACAAAAACCAGGACACCTTGTATCTGGCACTGGCAGACCATCTTGCTGCAGACATCGCGGCAGGCAAAATGAAGCCAGGTGACAGGCTGCCGCCACAACGTTTGCTCGCTGATGCGCTGGGTGTCACGCTGGGCACAGTCACCCGTGCCTATCGTGAAGCTGAACGAAGAGGCCTGACAGAAGCACGTGTTGGTAGCGGAACCCGAGTACGAGGCCAGCAGGCTGATGAGCCCAAATTCCATCATCTGTCACGCGCCAGTGCAGACAGCATTGATTTGTCACTCAGCGTGCCCATACCCAATCCTCAGCGCAGCCTGTTACTGTCAGAATGCCTGCAACAGCTTTCCAGACAACCTCAGACAATGCAGCTGATGCTGTCGTATCAGCCTGAGCAGGGAAATGCAGCACAACGTGAACTGCTGGCAGCCTGGATGACACAACATGGATTAACCGTCAGTGCTGAAGAGCTGCTGTTGACCGACGGTGGCCAACATGCCGACTACCTCGCCATGCAGGCACTGATCCGCCCGGGTGAGGCCGTAGCCTCTGCAGCGCTGACCTATCCGGGCATGATCGCTGTCGCACGGCAACTGGGCTTAAAGCATCTGCCCGTTGCTACAGATCACCAGGGTATCCGACCTGATGCGCTGGAACGACTCTGCCAACAGCAAAAAATTCGCTTGCTCTATATCATGCCGGAATACAACAATCCCAGCGGCGAACACATGTGCGAAGCACGACGCGAAGCCATCGTCAAAATCGCCCGTCGTCATGATCTGCTGTTACTCGAAGATGGTGTGCAGTATGTCATACCCGAACAACGCGGCACCCCTTTCTATCAGCTGGCACCTGAGCGTTCGCTGTATATCTTCAGTGTTTCAAAAATGATTGAGGGCGGGATGCGTTTTGGCGCTCTGCGTGCCCCGGGCAACCTGATGCCCAGGCTCTGTGCGGCCTTGCGTGCACAATGCTGGTCGGTTCCAGGTCTGATGGGCGCAGTCGTATGCCAGTGGCTGACATCAGGCAAGGTTGATGAACTGATCAATTGGCAGTGGCAGCAGGTCAGCCTGCGCCAGCAGCGTGTCAGCCACTGGTTGGGGGCCTATGAGCCTGTCGCACACCCTTATGGCTTTCATGCCTGGCTAAAACTGCCCGAGCCCTGGCGGGCCGTCGACTTTGTAGGCCAGGCCGCACAGCGTGGCGTGACACTCATCGCATCGGATCCCTTCTGTGTTGGAAGCCATCCTGCACCCCAGGCAGTGCGCATCTGTGTCACACCACCGGAATCGATTGAGCAGCTGGATAAAGGTCTGCAACAGCTTGCCAACCTGCTGGAAGAAGGCCCTTCGCACGCGGCTCCTCTGGTATAAGATTTAACCAAAACGTCTCTGGAACAGGCGCTTCCAGAGGCGTAGAATAGCAGGTTCAAATCTTCAGCTTCATTTTCAAATCAGGTACCTCATCATGTCATCACGCCGCGCAGTCTTATGTGTTGGCCTTACACTTGCGTCACTTCTTGGATCCCAAACGCTTCTGGCAGAGTCTGACGCGCCCGATACGGATGTCAGCCATACCGAGCAACAGGCCATTGAAGCGGTCAGAGAACGCTGGATGGTGAACCTGTTCTTTGAGAATGACCTGTTCAGCCGAACGGATCAGCAATACACCAATGGTGTACGCATTTCCTGGGTTTCACCGGACATTGACAGTTTTATCCACGATGACAGTCTGCCTCTGTGGATGCGCCAGGCTAACCGCCTGCTCACTCCGCTGGATCCGGTAGCCTCTGACAGTCAGGCAGAAGTCAGCCGTCGCGTGGTATTTTCTCTGGCACAGAAAATGTTCACGCCAGATGACCGGGAGCGCACCAGCATAGATCCGGATGACCGCCCCTATGCCGGCTGGCTATATGCCGGCATGGGATATCACACCCGTTCACTGGACCGCCTCAACTCGTTTGAAGTTAACCTGGGTGTGGTCGGTCCTGCCGCGCTGGCTCAGGAAGCCCAGGATTTTGTGCATGACTTGCGTGGCTTTGACCGCTTTAATGGCTGGGACAATCAGTTGCGTAACGAACTGGGGATACAGCTGGTGTATGAGCACAAAAACCGGGTTTATCGCCGACAGCTCGGCTCAGGCTGGCAACAGGATGCTATCCTGCATGCCGGTGGCAGCTTCGGTAATGTCGCCACCTACCTGAATACCGGTGGACAATACCGCATAGGTCGTAACCTGCCAGCCGACTTCGGTACTTCTGCATTGCGTCCAGGCGGAGACAACAGTGTGCCAGCCCCTGTCAACAATGGACAGAATGGCAGCGCCTGGGGAGTACATGGCTTTGTCTCCATGGATGGGCGCTGGGTGCTTCAGGATATCTTCCTGGACGGCAACACCTTTCGTGACAGCCACTCAGTCGATAAACGTGCACTGGTCGGCGACCTGTCGGTCGGTGTAGCCGCCAATTTTGATCGTTGGAAGGTTTCTTACGCGACCGTCTGGCGCAGCAAACAGTTTAAAACTCAAAATGGCACTCACAGTTACGGCTCTCTGGCCGTTTCCTATTCGCTCTAACGCTGTGCAAGGCAGCTCAGATCATCTGAGCTGCTATCTGTCTGCGCTCTCTTCGAACACAATCTCCAAAATAGATTAATTAAAGCTGGACGAACCCTGTCTTTATTACAACAATGAAGGCTCTTATTGCGACTGATGGGCAATAACTGAATCCTGTCTCTTACATAATAACAATTGGCAGAATTCTGACAGATATCATAAAAGGACAGCTTCATGGCACTCCTGAAAAAGAATTTGTGGTCGATCTTTTATCTGCTAACCCTGCTCTTTACCCTGTACTTCGCCTTTGTATCCTACGCCCAATGGCAACGTATTTATGCGCAAGCGGAAAGCTCACAGGAAAATACCGTCAGATTGATCGCCAACGCCACACAGGCCCTCTATCGCACCAATGAAGTTATGCTCGACATTCTGGGGCACCGCTTTCTCGAAGATACGGCCTATCAGGATAATCTGAGCGCCATGGATACCTTAAATGCAGCGCTGGAAGGCAGCCCGGCAATCATCTCGATTGCGCTGGTTGATCCTCTGGGAAATATGCTGTTTGCCACCAATAATCTGGATGTATCCCGCTTTCCCAATCTTCTGGAGCAACCCCAAACTCGTGATTCATTTATAGAGGTCATGAATTCAGACAGTATGCTGTTTGGACGCACCTATTTTTTTGAGCCCTTTCAGGACTGGATTGTACCGATTCGCAAAGCTGTACGGCACCCGGATGGCAGCGTATATCGCGTCATTACAGCCGCCTTGCGGCTGGATGACTCTTTTGGCCATATTATCAAGCATATCGATCAGGATAATCGTTACATTTCATTGATTGTACGTGAAGACATGCACGTACAATATGCCAGTAACAGTGGTGACAACGGCTATCAAATCTACCAGACCGAACTCTCCAGCCGCAAACAGGACGCCATCAGAACAGCGATTGCTCAAACGCATGGCGATATACTGGATAATTTATGGCATGCGAATACACCCATCTCGTTTGTATATGCATCCGACAACAGCCAACGCCTGGTGTCCTTACAGTACAACCCGGACTATAAGCTCTGGTTCCTGCTGATGACCGAGATGGAACTGCTCTGGAAAGACTTTACCAAGCTGCTGGTGACCTATTTTTTGATTTTCCTGTTTGTTCTGGGGACCCTGTACTTCCTGTTCCGTACTATTGCAACAGCGGAAGCCAAGCGGAATGCCGACCTGCTGTATCAGGCTACCCACGACCAACTCACCGGCCTGTTAAATCGAAGCTATCTGCAAAACCATGTGCAGCAATGGATTAACCCTGAGGCAGGGCCTTTTTCACTGCTCTACATCGATCTGGATAATTTTAAAAATATCAATGACAGTTTTGGCCATCATCACGGAGATCTGCTCCTTCAGGAGTTGTCTCAGCGTTTACTACTAACAGCTCCCGAAGATGGCGCATTACTGCGACATGGCGGTGATGAGTTTATCCTGCTGGTAAAAGAACATGACGATAATGCTCTGCTGGCATTGGCAACAAAGCTGATTGAAACCGCATCACAACCCTATCTGATCTACTCCATGCGCTTGCACGTCGGTGCCAGCGTTGGCATTGCCAAGTACCCCCAGCATGGCGAAACACTGGATGACTTGCTGCGTGCAGCGGACATTGCGATGTATGAATCCAAGCGTCTGAAAAATCGAGCCCATCTGTTCCAGAATCCAATGCAGGACAGTTACCTGCGCAACCTCCATATTGAGCAGGCATTACGTGGCGCACTTGAAAACCACGAACTCTATATGGTGTATCAGCCTCAAATCACTGGCAATGGCACCTTCTATGGCGTCGAGGCCCTGGTACGCTGGAACAGCCCTGTTTTAGGCAATGTCCCCCCTGATGCTTTTATTCCGGTTGCCGAAACATCCGGACAAATGCCCAGACTGGGACGCTATATTATTGAATCTGTTTTCAGAGACATCAAAAAGATACAGAACACACATCAGCTTATGTTCTATACCTCCATCAACCTGTCTGTCAGACAACTACTGGAAGCGGATTTTGCCACCTACTTTATATCCAGAATGCAGAAGGAAAATATCAGTGGCGTCTGGCTGACACTTGAGATCACTGAAAGCTTGCTGATAGAGGATATTCCCAGCGTACTGCCCCTGCTGCATACGTTGAAAAGTTATGGTGTCCAGCTCTCGATGGATGACTTTGGTACCGGCTACTCATCCTTGAGTATGTTACGCATGCTGCCGATTGATGAGCTTAAAATCGACAAAAGCTTTATGGATGCTGCTGTGGCCGACAGGAGTGCTCAGCAGATGGTGCAAAGCATTGTCACCATCGGCAAGAACCTGGAAATGGATGTGGTTGCAGAAGGTGTCGAGACACGGGAACAACTGGAAATGCTGACCCATTTGGGTTGTGATCGTTTTCAAGGCTACTATTTTGCCCGCCCTCTGGATACAGAGGCGCTGGTGCAGTTCATCACGGAACAGCAGACTTTTTTTGATACATAACCCTCAGAGTCGAAAGCCAACGGCAGGGTCAGCCCCCTGCCAGCTTCACCTTGAAGCCTTCTGCCTCTAGCAGGGTTTTGATCAAATCCCGCTGATCCCCCTGTATTTCGATCACCCCGGACTTCAGCGAACCGCCGGTACCACAACGCTGTTTCAGCTTTTTGGTCAAGGCTTTCAGCTCAGGCTCTGGCAAGGGAACACCGGTGATGGTGATCACCCCCTTACCTTTACGCCCTGCCACTTCGCGGCGGATGCGTACGATGCCATCCAGACTGGCGATGCGTTCAGCATCCGCCAACTGATCACAACGACACTGGGACACAGGCTCGGCACAGTCAGGACAATGCTGACCGGTTTCAGTGGAATACACCAGTCCACTCAACTGCTCTTTAAGTGATTTCATCTAATTCGTCTCGTTCACCCTGGCAGGTGCTGGCCCACACCACCACCGATCTGACGTGCCAGGTAGGTAGCATAGGTATCGGTCATCCCGCCAATAAAATCTACAGCACGCATGTAACTGTCATACAATGGCCAGTGAGCCGGTGGTGCATGAATCCCCAGCAGGGTCATGATTTTTTCGGTTCGATAGCCCAGCGCCTGTCCCTGCTGTTGATGCGATTCGAAGACGGCATCACAGAAAGCATCCAGCAATACGCCCAGGGTGGTATAGGCTCCAACTTCCAGCTCGGCCTTGCGATTATTCGGGAACACGCGCTCTCTGGCAATTCGCTTGGCGGTGCTCAGCCCCTCTGCCACCATGGGATCCCCCTCACCAAGCAGTTCGCCCTGAAAGCGCCCTTCCATAATGGCTGCGTATTGCTGGTGATAGGTCTGTACGGCTGAATTCACCATATTCTCCATCGCCTTGCCGCGCAAAGCCGAAATCTTTCGTCGGGCTGACGCCTGGGAGTTGAAGATGGCATCATCAAAGTTCAGGTCACCACACAGCTGCAACAGAATCGGTTTCACCTCATCAAAGGTGAGAATCTGCAATTCAATGGCATCTTCAAGATCAAGGATGGCATAACAGATATCATCTGCGGCCTCCATCAGCCAGGTCAGGGGATGCCGCGACCAGTGGTTCTCTCCCAACTGAATCAACCCCAGCTCATCACCCAGCGCATTCAGGATCTCCACCTCGGTCTGAAACACGCTGAATTTGCCCTTGTGACCACCCCGTTCGACGGTCCAGGGGTACTTCAGCAGCGTTCCCAAAGTCGGGTAGGTCAGACGCAATCCACCATCAAACAGGTTGTTTTCAATACGCGTCACCACACGAAACCCTTGGGCATTGCCTTCAAAGGTTTGCAAGTCGGCCAACTGCAGCGCAGTCAGTGAGGCAAAGCGTGGGTCTGTTGCATGACGCCGGAACCAGTCACGGATGGCATATTCACCCGCATGGCCAAAAGGCGGGTTGCCGATATCATGAGCCAGACAGGCAGACTGTACAATAGTGCCCAAATCATGAGGTGTCACCCAGGCTGGCAATTCATCCGCCAACAATTCACCTACCCGTATCCCCAGACTGCGGCCAAGGCTGCCCACTTCAATCGAGTGCGTCAGGCGGGTGTGTATATGGTCATTCAGCGCCAGTGGATGTACCTGCGTCTTGCGTCCGAGACGTCGGAAGGCACTGGAAAAGACAATGCGGTCATTATCCTTGTGGAAATGGCTGCGCCCCACCTCTTCCGGTATCAGTGATTCATGCCCGTAACGCTTGGTGGTCAGCAGACGTGACCATTGCATCGCTTCCGCCACAGCTGTTAACCCTGTTTCGGCGTCAAGGCAGGCGCAGCGAACTGCACCCCGGTCCAGCCCTGTTGCATAAAGTTACGGATATTCTGATGATCTTCAGCCTGAGGATGCTGTAATACATCCTGTGTATAGTAATCACCGAAAGCATTCAGTGTCGCTGTTTCTGTCAGGCCATGCAGCTGAGCAAATGCCAGAATTTTGCATGAGCCGTTATTGCTGCCCGCCGGATTGGCCAACGCCCCATTACGGAAGGCTGTGGGTGTGAAGGTATAGTAGTGGTCGATACACTGAATAACTGCATTAAAGTCTACAGGGCCCTGCTGCAGCGCGCGAACCAATTGTTCCGGAGTTATGATCTGTTGTGTCATGCGAGTGTGCTTCCTTAGGGAATACGCAACGTCAGCGTACCATCACGCTGAGTCATTTCAAGATTCTTCATAAAGCTCATGCCCAACAGCACCAGATCACTGGGCATGTGGGGATTGATATGAGCGGATACATGATGCATACGAATATTACCCAGCTGGACACTTTCCAGCTGGGTTTGATAAACCTCTACCACCCCACTGGCAGTCGTGACACGACTGGGACGCCCCGGCTGCAGTCCAGCTTGCTGGGCCACCCGCTCGGGAACACTGATTGTGGTTGCGCCGGTATCCAGTAAAAAGATGACTGCATGCCCATTGATCTGCCCCGGTGCCAGGTAATGACCACTCCGGTTACGTTGCAAAACCACCTCGGCAGGCCCTTGCGGATCGACCTGCAGCAAATGACGGTTTGGATGATCGCGGCGTTCAAGATAACCGCTGAAATACAGGGCAAAGGCCGTCATTAACAGTATCCAGAAAGACACCTGAAACAGTCGGGCCGTGCGGCGGCGGGTGATATCTGGATCATGCATACGGATAATTCACAGGCATTCTTGTCAGGATGAACCCAGAGTATACCTATCTATCCTGCTGATAGTCATCCAGTGCTGCTTGTCGGGCTGCTTTATAATCGATAATCGGTGCCGGTCGTCCCAAAGACTGTCCAGCACCCGGCAGATGACGTTGCCGAACAGGCAATGCAGCCAGTTCAGGCAACCAGGTCGCCAGGAAACGACCATCCGGATCAAATTTTTCACTCTGCAGCTGTGGATTAAAGATGCGAAAATAAGGTGCAGCATCGGCACCCACTGAGGCAGCCCACTGCCAACCACCCGAGTTGGAGGCAAAGTCGCCGTCCAGCAGGTGCTCCATAAAAAATGCAGCCCCCAAACGCCAGTCAACCCGTAACAGCTTCGTGAGAAATGATGCGACAACCATACGCAAGCGGTTATGCATCCAGCCAGTTGCCAGCAACTGTTTCATGGCGGCATCCACTATCGGAAAGCCGGTTTCACCACGACACCAGGCATCGAAACCTGCCGGATTATGTTGCCAGCTGATACGCGCATCAACCTCGGGACGAAATGGCTCAAGTCGGCTCAGGCCAGGCCAGGCAACCAATAGATGGCGGTAAAACTCACGCCAGATCAATTCGTTCAACCAGACACTGCTGAGCCAGCGCTCATCCGGGCTGGCAGACTTTAATGCCTGCACACACTGCCGTGGTGACACTGCACCTATCGCCAAATATGGGGATAAACGGGAAGTGCCGGGTATCGCCGGAAAATCCCGGCGGCTGGCGTAATCTGCTTCAGCTTGCTGAACAAAACCGGCCAGTCGTTGGTGAACACTGGCTTCGCCAACCGGCCAGGTGTGGATGCAATAGTGGCCCGCTGTCTGGTCAGCTGATAAGGCTGTCCAGCCGAGATCATCCGGCAGTGGCTCCTGCTCCGGTTTATCCGGCTGTATCGCAGGGATACCCAGCGGTTCAGGCAATTGCTGCAGATACACCTGACGCCAGCTGCGACTGAAAGGCGTGAAGACCTTGAACATGCCACCTTGGCCTGTGACGACCTGCCCCGGCGCCAGCACCAGCTCACCGTGATAGCCCTGGCACTGAATGCCTGCAGCTTCAAGCTGCTCGCACACCTGACGGTCTCGCCGACGCTCGTTCAGCGGGTACTCATAGTTAAAATAGAGTGCATCAGCCTGTAGCGACTGAGCCAGTGCCAACAAGCCGTCAGCCACCTGATCATAGCTGTGTAACTGCAAGACCCGAAAGCCGATATTGAGCTCAGCCAGTTGTGGCAACAGGCTGTTAAGCTGATCACGCCACAACGCCCAGCGTAGCGGTGAGTCCTGATGCTGCTGCCACTGTTCAGGGGTCAGGGTGACAACAACTGTGACACCCTGTTGTGCTTCAGACGCATAAAATAATGCCGGATTATCCAAACGACGCACATCATTGCGTAACCAAACAAGTTTCATCCGTGTGATCACATACCAATAAAGGGTTGTACCAACCGCCCCATCAGGCCGGTGAACTTCAATGGTGAATCCGTGGCAATCAGACAGATGCAATCCTGGTCAGTATCCACTATCGGCTGGTGATGCACTTCGCCATCCAGATCAGCCACATCTCCGGCACTGAAACGTCCGATTTCGTCAGAGTAGGAACCTCGCAGAATCAACGTCAGCTCATTACCCGTATGGGTGTGATGTGGTACAGAAACACCCGGTGCAATTTTTAACAACCGCGTGGTGCCCTTTCCACCCAGATTCAAATCAACATGGTGGACACCATAGCCCAGACGTTTCCAGGGCAGGTCATCCAGTGAACCGCGAATATAATGATGCAGCGGTGCAGGAACCCCTTCAGGTAACAGGGCGGGACTGACCAGTGACGACACTTCAGCCGCCATGTCATCATCAAGACGTGCCATCAACTGTTGCAAGGCATTATCTGGCATTGCCTGTGGTTCAATCTGCTCCAGCAAGGCACCGCCAACGGCTTCAGCCTGACGCACACGTTCACGACACTCGGGACACCAATGCAAGTGACAGGCGACCAGCAACGCCATTCCTTTTGGCAGACTGCCTGATGCATAGGCCATCAGTGTGGCATCATCAAAATGGTGGCGAATATTCATTCCTCCTCCCCCCAATGTGCCTTGAGTTTACTGAATGCCAGTCTCAGCCGCGATTTGACACTGCCGAGTGGAATACCGAGCTGATCCGCTATTTCAGAATGAGACTTGCCCTCGTAGTAGGACAGATGAAGTACTTGAGCCTGGCTTTCAGGCAAACTGGCAATGGCTACTTGCATACGTTCTTCTAACACTGAGTGTTCCGCCATATCGCGCTGATCGGGATCTGGCTCTTCTTCGGGTAATTCATATTCAACAGCTTTTTCGCGGCGCATGCGATCAATACACAGGTTTCGTGCCAGGGTAAAGATCCAGGTACTGGCGCTCGCTTTGGTGGAATTGAACAGATGAGCTTTACGCCAGACAGACAGCATGGCTTCCTGCGCGACTTCTTCAGCTGTCGCCAGAGGCATGCCCAGGCGAACGATGTAGGACTTTACGCGCGGTGCAAAATAGCCATAAATAGCCGCAAATTCAGCTTTATCACGTGTTTCGGCCAGAGAAGTCAGGCGTGCAGACCAGCTGTCACGCTGCTGTTTTTTCTTCTCTTCCGCGATCTGGATGACTGCGTTCACATCGCCTCCCGTGGGCTCATCTTCCTGCATTAATTGCTCCTACGCTGTCATGAGAGGGAATGGATCACCGGTCATATAGATGAATAAATTAAAAAACACGGATGATCTACAAGCTTATACTGAAACGTATGGGTTGAATATATCTGACATCCGGCATGAGGCCAGAGAAACATGAACATCAAAGTAATGCGTCCATTAAAGATCGCCGTGATCGGCTCCGGTATTTCCGGGCTGTCCTGTGCATGGCTGCTCAATCAGCACCATGATGTCACCCTGTTCGAAAAGGATGACCGTCCCGGAGGACACTCCAATACAGTATTACTGCAAGGTGCCAACAATGACAGTACTTATGTCGATACCGGCTTCATTGTCTTCAACCCGATCAACTACCCCAACCTGGTCGCCTTCTTTGATCACCTGAATGTTAAAAGTCGCAGCACTGAAATGTCTTTTGCCGTCAGTCTGGATGATGGACGGCTTGAATACAGTGGCACCGACCTGAATGGCTTGTTTGCCCAGCGCCGCAACCTGGTCCGCCCTGATTTCTGGCGTCTGATCCGTGATCTGCTGCATTTTTATCGTCATTCTGACCAGTTTGCCACTCACCCCGACCTGCAACACCTGTCATTGGGTGAACTCCTGTCACGTCAGGGCTACAGTCAGGCCTTTATTCATCAGCATCTGATCCCGATGGGTGCCGCGATCTGGTCCACACCGGTCGATAAAATGCTCGATTATCCGGCGCAAACCTTTTTGCGCTTCTGCCAGAATCATGGTCTGGTACAGTTAACTGACCGACCTGAATGGCGCACGGTTGTTGGTGGCAGTCGCCAGTATGTGGACAAAGTTCTGGACTCTCTCAAGCGCCCTCTCAGACTGAACAGTCATATTCATCGTATACACCGGCATCAGGGGCAGGTCGTGCTGGAAGACCTGCATGGCAAACGGGAAACCTTTGACCATGTTGTACTCGCTTGCCATGCTGATCAGGCACTGGAAATGCTGGCTCAGCCCACCGCTGAAGAATCATCCCTGCTGCGCCATTTTCCCTATCAGCGTAACCGCGCCATTCTGCACAGTGACAGCTCACTGATGCCAAAACGGCAGCGCGCCTGGGCCAGCTGGAATTATCTGGCCAACTCCTCAGCAGGACATACCGGAGAAGTCAGTGTCACCTACTGGATGAACAAGCTGCAGCATCTGCCCGATTCACAGCCGCTGTTTGTCACCTTGAATCCAATTCAGGAACCCGCGGCTGGAAGCATTCATCGCAGCTTCCTGTATGATCATCCGGCCTTCAATCTGGATTCAATTGAGGCTCAAACCCGTTTATGGGATCTGCAGGGTGTACAGAATACCTGGTATTGCGGCGCCTGGTTTGGTTATGGCTTCCACGAGGATGGCATTCAATCCGGCCTGGCCGTTGCAGAAGCACTGGGAGGAGCTCAACGCCCCTGGCAACTCAGCAATCCCAATAGCCGCATTCATGTCCGCCCCAGACCAAGACCGGTGACCAGAGAGTGCCGGGAGGCTGTCGCATGAACCTGCCGTTGCAGTCAGCCATCTATGTCGGCGAAGTGATGCACCAGCGTCTGCGTCCGGTCAAGCACCGTTTTGTCTATCGCGTGAGCACCTGGCTAATCGATCTGAATGAACTTGAGGTACTGCATCAGTTACCCGGATTTTCTGTGGATCGATTCAATCTGTTCGCCTTTTATCAGCGCGATCATGGTGATGGCTCAGACACACCGCTGGTACTGCAGATCCGTCAAATTCTGGAGACGCACGGTATTGCCATCGGTCAGGGAGCTATCCGCCTGCTCTGCTATCCGCGCATTCTGGGCTATGTCTTCAACCCCTTGAGTGTCTTTTACTGCCATGATGAGTCCGGACAGCTGCGCGCTATTCTGTACGAGGTTTCCAACACCTTCGGACAACGCCACAGCTATCTGATCCCGGTTGAGCAGCATGCCCGCTCTGCGGTGACACCGATCCGCCAGCAGGCCAGCAAAGACTTTTATGTGTCGCCCTTCATGCCAATGGAAACCGATTATCAGTTTCAGATGCTGCCACCTGAAAATAAGGTAGCTGTTCGTATCCGTCAGACAGACCCTGAAGGCACCCTGTTTGATGCCAGTTTTACCGGACAGCGCCTGGCACTGGAGCCTCGCTCAGTTATCAAAGCATTTTTGCGCCACCCCCTGATGACCCTCAAAGTGATTGGAGGCATCCACTGGGAAGCCCTGCACTTGTGGCGCAAGGGCATGAAACTTCAGCCTCGTCCGGAGCATCCGCCCTATCGTGTTTCGCTGGTCAATTCACAAGGAGTCAGTCTGTCATGAAGCCCTCTCAATACCAGACCCTGAGTAGCAATGATTTGCTGTCGGATCACAGCTGGTTAAACCGAAAGCTTTTTGCAGCGGTACTGAAGCGTTTGCCTGATCTGGATTACGGCACGCTGGATCTGCAACTGCCCAATGGTCAACAGATCCAGTTCGGTAAAGCCCGTGACGGCGCTCCACGTGCCGAAATTCGCCTTAATTCCTTGCGCCCGCTACGCCGTCTGTTAGTGGGCGGACAACTGGGCATGGCAGAAAGCTATATGGCCGGCGAGTGGGACAGCCCCGACCTGGTTTCGCTGGTGCGCTGGGTGCTGGGCAATGAGCAGCACATGCCTGATCTCAATCAAGGCAAACTCTGGCTGCGCTTGCTGAATCGTCTGACACATTGGCGACGTGCCAATACGCGTCGAGGCAGTCGACGCAATATTGCCTATCATTACGACCTGGGTAACGATTTTTATCAGCTTTGGCTGGACCCCAGCATGACCTACTCCGCAGCACTGTTCAGTCGCCCTGAACTGTCACTGTTTGAAGCCCAGCAAACCAAATACCGCCGGATTGCACAACTGCTTGACTTGCAACCTGGCCAAAGTGTGCTGGAAATAGGCTGTGGCTGGGGGGGCTTCGCTGAACTGGCTGCACGCGAATATGGTGTACAGGTATTTGGCATCACCCTGTCACGGGAACAGCTCGAGTTTGCTCAACAGCGTATCCAAAATGCAGGCCTGCAGGATCAGTGTCAATTCAGTCTGACAGATTATCGCGATCTGCAGGGCCAGTTTGACCATATTGTATCCATCGAAATGTTTGAAGCCGTGGGTGAAGAAAACTGGTCAACCTATTTTCAGACACTCAAGCGCCATCTGAAGCCAGGTGGTCGTGCGGTACTGCAAGTGATCAGTATCCAGGAATCCCGTTTTGAGTCCTACCGCCGCAATCCGGACTTCATTCAGCGTTATATCTTTCCCGGCGGTATGCTGCCCAGCCCGGAACGGCTGCAACAATCATTGGAGCAACAGGGTCTGCAGCTGACCGAACGACAGCTCTTTGGTCTGGATTATGCGCGCACCCTGGCCCATTGGCGACATCAGTTCCTGGAACAGTGGCCAAGGGTCCAGGTTCAGGGTTTTGATGAGCGCTTCCGGCGCATGTGGCTCTACTATCTGGCCTACTGTGAAGGGGGGTTCCGCCACCAGGCTATTGATGTCGGCCTGTATCAGCTATCTCATCCGGCATGAGCGGACTATCCCGGCGGCAGCTGCTCAACTATGCACTGCCCGCGCTACCGCTTGCAGTGCCGACAGTGGCGGTCTATATCCTGCTGCCAACCTATTATGTGGAGGAGATTGGTCTGCCGCTGTTGTTGACTGGTCTTCTGCTGATGCTGGCCCGACTGTCGGATGTATTCACTGACCCGTTAATTGGGCGCTGGCTGGACCATGCAACAGCTTCGCAGTTTAAGCGCACCTTGGCAGGCGGCGGGTTACTTTGTATCCCGGCGCTGATTCTGCTGATTCAACCCCTGAGTAGTGCTCCAGCAGTGTCATTGCTGTTGGGTTCCATGCTGCTCTATCTGGGCTGGACGCTGGTTCAGGTTCCCTATATCAGCTGGCTCAGCCATCTCAGTCGTGACAGCCATCAGCGGGCCCGGGCCGTCTCGCTGAGAGAAGGGCTGGCCCTGCTTGGTTTGCTGCTATCCGCTTGTATCCCCTTGCTGCTGGTGCTGGGATTTTCTACCCAACAGATGCTCTGGTGTATGGCTCTGGTGACACTGATACCCGGCGCAGTGTTTCTGTTCCGGCTACTGAATCGTCTGCCTGCACCACAACCGGAACCTTCTTTGTCTCCTGGAAAATGGCAAGCACTGCGTCAAAACCGACCAGCCATGCGCCTCGTCTCTGCCTGGTTCATCAATGGTATGGCCAACGGGATTCCGGCTGTATTGTTCCCTTTGTACGTGACCTCGGTATTGGGTCTGGAAGCCTCACAGAGACCCCTGTTTATTCTGGTCTATTTTCTGTCTGCCTGCTGTGCCCTGCCGCTCTGGCTGTCGCTCAGCCAGCGTTACGACAAAATCACACTTTGGCAGAGTGCGATGACGCTGGCATTGCTTGCATTTATTCCGGCAGCCTGTCTCGGCCCCGGTGACACCTATCTGTTCATACTGATCTGCATCCTTACAGGTGCCGCGCTGGGTGCTGATCTGGCATTACCTCATGCCATACAGGCAGAAGTGACGGACTGGGACAGATTTCGCTTTCGTCGCCGTCAGACCAGCCTGTTATTCGCCGTCTGGAATGCAGCCACCAAGATGGCACTGGCACTGGCGGCACTGGTAGCGCTGGGGCTACTGGAGGTGACCGGTTTTTCAACCGACTCAGTCGCTCCATTTGCAGCATTAGGCATGATCTATGCGCTGCTGCCCGGCGTACTCAAAGGAGTCGCGGTACTGATTTTGTGGCGCTTCCCGCTGCGAAGCTACCATCACCGGGCAATTATGAACCGTCTGAAACAACGTGAACACTGGAGTGCGCCAGATGAAACAACTGAGCCTGTTGTGCTTGGCCCTGCTGTTACTGCTAACCGGGTGTAGTCATATGAAAATTGATGATTTCAATAACCGGGAACCTCAACTGGTACTGGAAGAATACTTTTCCGGACGTATCTATGCTTGGGGTATTTTTGAAGATCGCTTTGGCAACCTGAGGCGCGAGTTCGTGGTTGAAATTGATGCCAGGATGGAGGATGGGATTCTGATTCTGGATGAGTACTTCCTCTATTCTGATGGCGAGACTGATCGCCGGGTATGGCGTATCACGCCCGAGGAAAACGGCCGCTATCTGGGTCAGGCTGATGATATTGTCGGTGTTGCTGAAGGCCAGGTCAGAGGTAATGCGCTGAACTGGCGTTATCGTATGGATCTGAAAGTGGGTGACGGTCACTGGCGCGTCAGCTTTGATGATTGGATGTATCTGCAACCAGGTGGTGTCTTGATCAATCGAGCCAGCGTACGTAAATGGGGTGTCGAACTGGGACAGGTGACCCTGTCATTTATCCCCGGAGATCAACTCAACAGCCCGCCGTTCAGTCTGATCCCTGAATAACAGTCTAGACGCTGGCAGACGCAGACATGCGACGGCGAATACGACGTAACAGTGCGCCAAGCAATGGCAATCGCAGGTACACAGGCGCACTGTCCCAATAATCGATATGCTCGGTGACCAGGCCACTGTAATGATCGAATGCCAACCGCGTGGCACCCTCAACAGACAGCAACCCAATCACGGGGACTTGTGCAGTGAACTGCCAGCGCAACCAGGCATGATCCTGAAACACACTCTGCTCCAGTACATTGAAGGATGGCTTCTGCGTATGATGAAACATCTCTTCCAGAATCCGGCGCATTTTGTCAAAACCACGCACATCATTGAACGGATCACGAAAATGTATCTGCTCCGTGACCAGTGCGCTGAAATCACCAATCGTATCAGGCCGCAATGTTGAAAAGACATCGCAATAACGTTGGCACAGCTGGGTGGGTGTCAAATCGGGCATAGGGTGTAACCTCAGGAGAGCAGTTTACGGGTCAAGCGAAAATATAATGCGTCAGGTAACCACTTCAGACACTTCAGCAGCAACACAAACCGGTACGGGAACGCAATTTCAAAACGCTTTTGCTGCAGTCCCTTGATTATCAGATTAGCTGCCGATGGCGCATCTATCAAAAAAGGCATGGCAAAGCGGTTACGATCTGTCAGGGGTGTACGGACAAACCCCGGATTAATCAGCGACAAGACAATACCACGCTGCTGCAATTCAGGATATAACGCCTCACAGGCATTAATCAACGCGGCTTTGCTGGCACCATAGGCAGCTGCTGTCGGCAGGCCGCGGTAACCGGCAACCGAAGCGACAACACCTATCTGCCCGGTTTGTCTGCTTAACAGGTCTGGCAACAGTGCTGCCAGACAGTTCACTACCCCGTGAAAATTCACTGACATCAGGCGCTGAAAAACGGCTGGATCGAAGTCATCCAGCGTCACCGGCTGATGATCACCCGCATTGAGCAGTATCAAATCAGGTATACCATAGCAGGTGACCAGCTGTTGCCAAGCCTGCTGCACTGAATCCGGATCTGTCACATCACAGCTAAGCGCATGTAACTGACCGGATACGGAGGCTGCTGTCATCACCTGCTGACAAGCCTGATCCAGTTTTATCTGGTCGCGTCCACTAATGATCACGCAGGCACCCTCGCGGACTAGCTGTTCAGCCACCGCAAGGCCAATACCACTGCCACCACCGGTAATCCAGACACAGCGCCAGTACTCAGCCATCTTGCCCTCCTCGCTTGACCAGACGGATGCGCGAGTCATCCCGCGCACTGAATTCCATACCCAGCCAGCGCCCTTCGCTGTCGTACCAGGTTTGGGTATCCTTCAGTTCACCGCCAAGACGGTAAAGCCGTACCGGGACTTCCTGAGTTCCGACAGGAGCTTGTGCTTCTCCGAGATACTCCACTGACAGCTGACTGGACTCACCGGTGAGGGTGTTCAATACAGTTTGCTGAGCCAGAATCGCACTGTTCCAGTGATTGGTCGTCAGCAAGTCACCTGGCAACCAGCGCGTTTGTTCACCTTCCGTCAAACGCAATTGATCTCCTTCTGCGACAGCCGTTATGCGGGTTTCATCACCATTATCATTTACCCACACCTGGAGGCGCTGCAGCACACCTTCCCGCCACCATTCAGTCGCCTGATAAACATAACGATAGGAAAACAGGCCCAGTACGCGAATATTGAGGTTCATCTCCACATCCACACGAAGCTGCTCATTTTCCTCGCTGAAGATCAAATGATGGTTGCCGATTGACCGGCCACTGCGTTGAACATCAAACTCAACACGCTCACCGTACAAGGCAAGCACCTGATTCGGTGACAAGAGATCGGCTGCCTGAACAGGCAGCACCAGACAACTTAAGATAAACCAAAGACAAGCAGACCTGAACATGACTGAGCCCCTTTTAAATACCTTTAATCGGTACGCAAAGGGCACTCAGCCGGTTCAGTTGGAGATTAAATCCTGAAGCGTGTGACCAATTGGTTGAGGCGTTTTTCCAGTGACGTCATCCGCTGTGATGTTTCTGACAGCTCATCAGCATTACGCTTGCCATGTTCCGCCGTATCCGCAATTTTTTGAATGCTCTGGCTTACCTCATTGGCAACCGCGGTTTGCTCCTCCGCAGCACTAGCGATCTGTGTGTTCATCTCGGTGATCGTACCCACTGAACGGGTGATGGTATCCAGCGAGTCATTGGCCCTGGCCGCTCGCTGTACCGTTTCAGTGGTCGTCTCACGACTGCGCTGCATCACAGCCACAGCATCTCGGGTGCCGGTTTGCAATGCATCGATCATCTGCTGGATTTCATCTGTGCTTTCCTGTGTCCGGTTTGCCAGTGTACGCACCTCATCCGCAACCACTGCGAAACCACGACCATGTTCACCTGCCCGGGCGGCTTCGATGGCCGCATTGAGTGCCAACAAGTTGGTCTGATCAGCAATATTCTTGATCACACTTACCACAGTACCTATCTGCTCGGCATTGGCCCCCAGGTGTTCAATCACGTCAGCCGCCTGATTGACATCGGCAGCCAGACGGTTGATGGCATCAATGGTCTGGCTGACCACTTTCTGTCCATCTGATGCCTCACGATCAGCCTCCAGCGCAGCAGCGGCTGCTCGCGAAGCGCTGCCAGCCACCTCTTCAACCGCTGCCGACATTTCATGAATGGCAGCAGCCACCTGCGTTGTTTCACTCTGCTGCAACATGGAATCTTCATGACTGCGTGTGACAACAATCTTCATTACTTCTGTGGATTCGGTCAGCGCTTCCACCGACTCTTTCACTTCCCGGACCAGAAGCTGTATCTTGTCCGTGAACAGGTTGAACTCCTGGGCAACCTGTCCAATTTCATCCTGACTGACCACTTCAAGACGTCGGGTCAGATCGCCTTCCCCTTCAGCAATATCCTTTAATGCACTGGATGTTTGCTGAGCGGGTCTGACAATTCGGCTACCGATAATCCAGACAGTCACACAGGCTAACACCAGAATCAACAGCGCACTTAACAGAATACGCGTCAGTGTTGCATTGACCTGTGCATCCAGCAACGCCTGTTGTGCAGCCACGGCAACGTCTATGTCATCAATATAAAAACCTGTACCGAGAATCCACTGATTACCCAGCATCGCTTCAGCATAACTCAGCTTGGGCGTCAGACCATTTCGTGTCGGCTCATCCCAGATATAGGCAACATAGCCTCCACCCGCCAGACCTTCACGAATCAGATCACGTACCAGAAACACGCCCTCCGGGTCCGTCAGGTCATACAGGTTACGGCCTTCCAGTTGAGGCGACATACCGTGAACCAGTGTGGTACCACGCTGGTCAAACACAAACATATAGCCATCCGGTCCGAAGCGCATGCTGCGTAACACCGCTTTAGCCGCTTCGAGCTGACGCTCGGAAGGGTTCGCTTCAGTTAAGTAGGGTTTGACCGAGGTAATGGCAATTTCAACATGATGGAGTAGCGCTTCACGCTTGGCGTCCATCATGGAGTCGCGCACGCGTTCAATTTCTTCATGCCCGGCCTCACGCATCTGGAAATTAACCAGCAACAGCAACGCCAGAGTAATCATCAGCATTGGCAGCACGGCCATCAGCAGTAACTTGGACTTCAGTTTCAAGGACTTCATCGGGTGGCTTCCTGATTCAAGCAATTAATTCGCATCACTGGCACTGGGGTGTCACAACGCAGTACTATGTTATTGATTAACCTATTCTATAATGTATACAGGTATTCCACTATGAAATTAAGGGCTTTTTCTATCATACTTTTGTCCCTGGTGCTGTCATTGCCACTCCAGGCTCAGGAGCAGTTTATCGATGTGCGCATGATTACCAGTGAAGGAAATATCGAGTTACGCCTGGATGCTGAAAAGGCCCCGGTGACCGTAGAAAACTTTCTGACCTATGTCGATCAGGGCTTCTACAACGGATTGATTTTTCACCGTGTGATTCCCAACTTCATGATTCAGGGAGGTGGACTGGATGCCAATTTGCAACGTCAGGATACTGCAGCGCCCATTATCAATGAATCCACCAATGGTTTGAGTAACCGTCGCGGCACTATTGCCATGGCGCGCACCAATGATCCTGACAGTGCCACATCACAGTTTTTTATTAATGTCGCGAATAACGCCAATCTGGACGGGCACCCGCTACGTCCGGGATATGCCGTCTTTGGTGAAGTCACTGCCGGACTGGATGTGGTGTTTGCCATCTCCCGCATGCCCACGCGTCCGCGTGGCGGGCACCAGAATGTCCCCACTACACCCGTTATCATTGAGCGTGTGGAACGCGTGGTCTTGACGGAAGAGTAACGCTTAAGCGTTCAGGAAATAGCCGGGGGAGTTTTGTCCTGCTTCAGACGAGCCAGATACTCGCCGTCCAACAGCAAGACTGGCTGCCCCTGCTCCTGTATCGACACCTCCAGCGTTAGACGTGCCTTGCCACGCTGCTGGAGCTGTTGCAGAAAACCGCGGCATGTCTCCGCATCCGGCAAACAGACACTGGCAGTAAAATCGGCTGTCACCGGGCGCAAATAGCGTACCTGGCTTTCAACAATCATCACTTCGGCCTCAAGGCCTGAATCCTGAGTATAACGTGTGATTAACGACCAGCCCGCCAGAGTCGCCAGCGCAGTTGTGGCGCCAGCAAACCCGGTCCCTTTATCGTTAATATTGACCGACAGTGGTGCTGACAAGGTCAACTGTCCAGAATGGTATTGACAGCTGGATATCCCCATTACCCGGGTCAACGGAATATTTTCATTCAACCAAACCAGAAAAGGGTCTGCCTGACTCACCCTTTACCCCACTTCTGGACAAACTCACCTGGTTGGGGACAGGGTACGACACGGTGTTTGCGTGCCTTACCCAAATAGATAAAGCCGATGATCTGTTCATTCTCGGCAAGTCCGAGACGCTGTTTTACACGCGGATTGAAGGCCATTTCGCCACTGCGCCAAATGGCATCAACACCCTGAGCAAACGCCGCCAGTATCATGCTGTGTGCAGCGCATCCGGCGGTAATCTGCTGTTCAATTTCGGGAACTTTGGGATGTGACTGCAAAGAAGCAATCACCACCAGCAGCATCGGCGCACGTAATGGCGCCTGACGCAGCTTCTGTTCTTCTGCATCGCTGAGTTCGCGTTCGGCACTGGCGGCCTCGACAAAAACCTGCCCCAGTTTTTCACGCCCCGATCCCTCTATCTGCAAAAAACGGTAGGGGCGTAAGCTGCCATGATCAGGTGCACGCAAGGCTGCACGATAAAGAAGATCCAGCTGTTCCGGTGTCGGAGCAGGCTCTTCCAGTACAGGTGAAGACACCCGATTCAGCAATAACTCAACAGCATCCATCAGTCCAGTCCATCATTGGCGCGACAAGCGCGGGTTATTGGGTTCTCCTGCCAGGCTGGAGCGGTAAGGATTGATATCCAGCCCCCCTCGGCGCAGATAGCGGGCATAGACAGTCAACTTCTGCGGCTTGCAGCGTTGCCAGATATCCATAAAGATATTTTCAACACACTGCTCATGAAAATCGCCTTTTTCCCGATAAGAAATCAGATACGCCAACAGTCCGGTGTGATCTATAGCGGTCCCTTTATAGCGTATCTGAATACTGGCCCAATCAGGCTGTCCGGTTACCGGGCAGTTGGATTTCAGCAGATGACTGACCAGACTCTCTTCAACAATGCGATGACCACTCGTCTGCAAAAGTTCAGGTGCAGGGGTGTAATGGCTGACCTTCAGCGGTAACTCATCCAGGCACTCACCCTGTAAACGCTCGATCGGAGCAGCGTCATTCACCTTCATCAGGCGCACGCTGACAGCCCCTCCGGCCGCCTGACTCAGGTCCTGTTGCATGCGACTGACCACCTCGGTTTCAGTCGCAAAACGCGTCAGATTGAACGAGTTCAGATACAGCTTGAAGGACTTGGACTCGATGATGTGGCTGGAGTTTGCCGGAATGCGGAATTCACCGATACGCACCAGCGGCTTGCCATCCGTATTCAGCCAGGAGATTTCATAGGCATTCCACAGATCAACACCCTTGAACGGCAGGCTGTCACGCTGAACACCCCGCGCGTCCCAGTTCAGATGGCGTGCAATCGGGTAAAGCAATGAGGGGTCATACTGGTTGGCATAGACCGTTTCCTGCCCCAGCGGTGAATGGATCACCACATCATTTTCAGTCATTAACTGCGAATCCCCTTTCCGGTGTTGAGCAGGTGCATGGCATAGGCACCCAGCAGCAGAATAAACACTGCAATCATAGCAAAAGCGAAGCCTATGTTGATATCACTGACACCCAGAATCCCGTAACGGAAGCTGTTCACCATATACAGAATCGGATTCAACTGGGATACCCCCTGCCAGAATCCGGGCAGCAGCGAGATGGAGTAAAAGACCCCTCCCAGGTAGGTCAGGGGTGTCAGTACAAACGTAGGTACGATGGAGATATCATCAAAACTGTTTGCATACACCGCATTGATAAAACCACCCAGTGAAAACACTATCGCTGTCAGGATGACAGTGCTCAACGTAATCCACAGATGACTGATCTGCAACTGGGTAAAGAACAGCGACAGGATGGTTACAATAATACCCACACCCAATCCCCGTGCAGCACCACCGGTGACATATCCAGCCAGAATCACCCAGTTAGGCACTGGAGCAACCAGCAACTCCTCGATATTTCGTTGAAACTTGGTGCCAAAAAATGAAGACACCACATTGCCATAGGAGTTGGTAATCACCGACATCATGATCAAGCCGGGCGCGATATACTCCATGTAACCAAATCCCTCCATGTCACCGATACGGGAACCAATCAGATTACCGAAGATAATAAAATACAGTGTCATGGTGATGGCAGGTGGCAACAGGGTTTGTACCCAGATACGGGTAAAACGGCGAATCTCCTTGATCACAATGGTCCAGAAGGCAGTGAAGAGCAGGCGTGAGTTCATGCGACATCCTCCTTCACCAGCGATTTTTCGACCAATGATACAAACAGCTCTTCCAGTCGATTAGCCTTGTTGCGCATACTGCGGACCTCTATCCCCTGCCGGGATAACTGGAGAAATACCGGATTCAGCCCTTTCTCTTTTTCAACATCGATTTCCAGCGTATGGGTATCGACCTGACGAACCGAATAGCCAGGCAAACTGGGCAACTCAACCAGATCATCCGACAGATCGAGTATGAAGGTTTCCGTATTCAAACGTTGCAACAATGACTTGATGCTGGTGTTTTCGACAATATTGCCCTGATCAATAATGGCAATATTGCGACATAAGGACTCGGCTTCTTCAAGATAATGAGTCGTCAGAATGATGGTCGTACCCTTTGCATTCAGCTCACGCAGAAAACTCCACATTGAGCGACGCAGCTCAATATCAACACCCGCTGTTGGCTCATCCAGTATCAACAACCGCGGCTCATGCACCAGTGCACGGGCAATCATCAGGCGCCGTTTCATGCCGCCGGACAACATCCGTGCCGGAACATCTCGTTTTTCCCACAACCCCAGCTTTTTCAGATACTTTTCTGAACGCTGCAGTGCAGTTTTACGCCCAATGCCATAGTAACCAGCCTGGGTAACAACAATGTCCTGCACCCGCTCAAACGCATTAAAATTGAACTCCTGCGGCACAACACCCAGCTGCATTTTGGCAAGTGCTTTTTGCGAATCCAGATCATAGCCAAAGACACTGACCTGTCCGGATGTTTTGTTCACCAGAGAGGATACGATACCCAGGGTAGTCGACTTGCCTGCACCATTAGGCCCCAGCAAGGCAAAGAAGTCGCCTTCCTGAACATCAAGCGAAATACCTTTAAGCGCCTCGAAACCATTTTGATAGGTTTTCCGGAGCCCTTCTATTTTCAAAGCGGGAGTCATAAGGTTTCCTTCAACGAAGTAAGGTTGAATATATGCGGCTAAGGCGATCTGTTTTCAACCCTTTCAAAAACCAAACAGTCTGTGCCGAACTGGACGCAGTGTCAGCAGCAAAAACACGACCAGTGCCGGAATCTCCAGCCACAGCGGTATCAGCTCCTGTATACGCTCAGCCTGTACCATCAGATCGATCTCCATCCAGTGAACCATCTGATTCAACAGCAGCCCCAGCAACACTGTCACGATCAGTATTCCACTGATATAGACCGCCAGTGCGGCAGCACCCATCTCCCGCTTCAAAATTCCCAGCGTTGCCAGGCTGGTCACCGGACCAGCCAACAGGAAAACCAGCGCCATACCCGGCGAAATACCGCTGACCAGTAAACCTGCTGCAATCGGCGTCGCTGCGGCTGCGCAGATATAAAGCGGAATACCCAGCACAGCCATCAGCACCAACGGTAGCAGGCCTTCCGAAAATCCACGCAACGCTTCCGGCGACACCAGCGTCACCAGGACTCCCGCAAACACTAATCCGGCAACCAGCCAACGACTGATATCATCGAGCAAATCGCCAAAAGCATACTTCAATCCGGCAACCAGACCCGACGCCTCTGCCGATACATGCTCATGCTTTGCATCAGGTTCAGCGGTATCACTACATCCACCGCAACAACCTGTATGCTGCACGGAAGGCTCCACGACCCTGGTTTCACGACCTGCTTCAGTCAGAGACACCAGCCAGCCGGTAGTTATGGCAGTTACCAGCGCACCCAGCACCCTGGCCACTGCCATAAAGGGTCCCAGCAGCACACTGGTCAGCAAAATGGAGTCGATCCCCACACTGGGTGTTGATATCAGAAAGCTGGTCGTTGGTCCGCGCCCTGCACCACCGCGATGCAATGCCAAGGCTGTTGGAATTGCCCCGCAGGAACACAGCGGCAGAGGCACACCGATCACCGCTGCCCGGCCAATACTTGCAAAACCCCGACCGCCCAGCCAACGCTGTAACAGGGTTTCAGGAATAAAGGCTTTGATCAGCCCCGCCATCAATAAACCCAATAACAACCAGGGTGCCGCGCTCAGCGCAACACTGAGAATTGAATAGAGCCATGCCATCACGCACCTGCCTTTTACCGCTTGTTGAGATTGATGTTTTGCATCGATGGCTTTAGCCTAAACCCTGTAATCATTACAGGGTCAAGAAAAATGTCAGACATATTGCGCATAGGTCAGGTTGCCGGTCTCACTGGCTGCTCTGTCGAGAGTATTCGGCATTATGAGAAACTGGGACTGCTTCGGCCGCCAAAGCGAAGTGCTCAGGGATACCGCTATTACGATCAGCACAGTGTCGAACGTATCGGATTCATTCGTCATGGGCGTGCACTGGGTCTGGATCTGCACACTATTCAGGCGTTATTAAATCTGGCAGATAATCCGGATGCGGACTGTACGGCTGCGGACGATATTGCCAGTCACCATCTGGAACAACTGGAACAACGCATCGAAGCACTTCAGGCACTTGCGGATGAATTACGCCAGTTGGTGCATCAATGCCGGGGAGGACACACGCGTGATTGCCGTATTATTCAGACGCTTTTTCAGCCCACGGAAACAACAAACAAGACGGGGTTCAGAGAATCGGAATTTGAACAAGGATTAAGTTAACTACGAGAGATATAGCAGAAGAAAATGGCGTCCCATAGGGGGTTCGAACCCCTGTTACCGCCGTGAAAGGGCGGTGTCCTAGGCCACTAGACGAATGGGACGTAAGGATATCAAACACTTGGAGCGGGAAACGAGACTCGAACTCGCGACCCCAACCTTGGCAAGGTTGTGCTCTACCAACTGAGCTATTCCCGCGTCGTGTTTAAGTGGTGCGTATTCTACGGATTTGTCGGTGCCCGTCAACACTTTTGTGTAATAAAATTACCGGTAATGTGCTGCCATCCCTGGCAGCCAAGCATTCACCCTGAATTCAATGCGCAGCAGCAACCGCGTCAGCTGTTTGGGATTGATATTCTGCCCGTAACTGGCGCGCAGCCTCGACCATGTTAGCCAGTGCTGGCAACACCTCATCCCACTGACGCGTTTTCAAACCACAGTCAGGATTGACCCATAAACGCTCCACCGGAATACGTTCAGCCGCTTTGCGCATCAGCTCAACCATATGCGCCTGAGACGGAATGTTCGGAGAGTGGATATCATAGACTCCCGGCCCTATCTCATTGGGGTAGTTGAAATGATCAAACGCATCCAGCAACTCCATATCAGAGCGTGACGTTTCGATGGTGATCACGTCAGCGTCCATATCTGCAATGGATGCAATAATGTCATTAAATTCCGAGTAGCACATATGTGTATGAATCTGCGTGTCGTCGGCAACGCCATTCGCCGTAATCCTGAAAGCCTCTACCGCCCAGTTCAGGTACTCGGCCCATTTTGACCGGCGTAATGGCAGCCCCTCACGCAAGGCGGCTTCATCGATCTGAATGACTCGTACACCGGCCCGCTCCAGATCCAGCACCTCCTCACGAATCGCCAGCGCCAGCTGCTGACAGGATACCGAACGGGGCTGATCATCCCGGACAAACGACCAGTTCAGAATCGTCACCGGTCCTGTCAGCATTCCCTTCATCGGTTTGTCTGTCAGCGACTGCGCATACACAGTCCAGTTGACGGTCATCGATTTGGGACGACTGATATCACCGAACAGAATGGGTGGTTTGACACAACGCGAACCATAAGACTGCACCCAGCCGAACTGGCTGAACACATAGCCCTCCAACTGCTCACCAAAGTACTCCACCATATCGTTACGTTCGGCTTCGCCATGCACCAATACATCCAGCTGCAACCCCTCCTGCTCAGCCACACATTTGGCAATTTCATCACGCATGATCTGGGTGTACTTCACCTCACTGATCTCACCGGCCTTGTACTGCTTACGCGTCTGACGTATCGCTGCTGTCTGCGGGAAGGAGCCAATCGTAGTAGTCGGAAAAGCAGGCAATTGCAGCAGGGAGGCCTGTTTTTTCGCACGCACAGCATAGCTACTCTGGCGTCTGCCCAGTTCTGGTGATATCTCACGCACAGCCTGCTGCACGACAGGATTATGTACCCGGGCCGACTGGCGTCGTGCCGTCAGGGATGCCTGATTTGCGGTCAACTGCTCAGCGACCGCTGAACGTCCCTGATTCAGCGCCGTGGCCACACATTGAAGTTCATCCAGCTTCTGTAACGCAAAGGCCAGCCAGTCACGCACCTCAGCATCCAGCACCTGCTCACTGTTCAGGTCTACCGGCACATGCAGCAACGAACAGGATGGTGCCAGCCACAGGCGATCCCCCAAGCGCTGATGCAGCGGCTCCAGCCATTCCAGCAGTGCGTTCAGATCAGTTTTCCAGATGTTGCGCCCATTGATGATCCCCAGAGACAGGACCCGGTCTTGCGGCAGCAGACTTACCAGCGGTTCCACTTCACGACGCGCACTCAAAGCGTCCAGATGAACGCCCTGCACTGGCAACTCACTGACCAGCACCAGATTCTCTTGCAGTTCACCAAAATAGGTTGTCAGCAGCAGCTTCACCGCAACACCCGACAGCTGTGCATAAGCGGTTTTAAATGCAGCCTGCCATTCTGGCTCAAGCTCGGTTACCAGCAACGGCTCATCAATCTGCACCCACTCCACACCTTGGGCTGCAAGGGTTTCCAGCAACTGAACATAAACGGGCAGCAAACGCGGCAACAATGCCAGACGATCAGAAGCATCCTTGGACTTTCCAATACCCAGATAAGTCACTGGACCTATAATCACCGGTTTGGCACTGACACCCTGGCGCTGCGCCTCATGCAGTTGATCCAGCAACCGTGAAGCATCCAGAGCAAACTCAGTGGCGGCACTGAACTCCGGGACGATATAGTGATAATTGGTATCAAACCATTTGGTCATCTCACCTGCCGCTACACCACCGCAACAACCACTGTGGGATTCAGCTTCGAGAGAAGAGCGTCCGCGCGCCACACGGAAAGTATTATCCAACAGGTCACCCTGAAAATGCTTCACCCGTGACGGTAGATGCCCCAGCGTAAAGCTCATATCCAGCACCTGGTCATAAAAGGAGAAATCCCCTACAGGTGCCCAGTTCAAAGCAGACTGAGCACGCCAATGACGTTCGCGCAACTGTGCACCAACAGCCTTCAGTTCATTCAGGGAAGACTGGCTTTTCCAGTAAGATTCCAGTGCAAATTTCAGTTCACGCTTGGCGCCAATACGCGGAAAACCAAGATTATGGGTAATAGCCATGCAATATTCCTTTTCATGGAGGGTTAGCTTGCATGACATGTTAGAGACACTATAACATGAAGTAAAATGGTGAATAATCAATTTAAATTGAATTAAATTAATAATTAGAGATCACAAAAACAGCAAAACAAGAGCTGGAACCATCAAGAACAGACGGAATGACAGAAAAATTCTGAACCAGGGAAAGCAAAAGATATGATTAAGAAGGTACAACAGACATGAAACTGGAGCGGGAAACGAGACTCGAACTCGCGACCCCAACCTTGGCAAGGTTGTGCTCTACCAACTGAGCTATTCCCGCTTGGTGCGTCTGCAAGATTGGCGTCCCATAGGGGGTTCGAACCCCTGTTACCGCCGTGAAAGGGCGGTGTCCTAGGCCACTAGACGAATGGGACGTCGCGTATTGCAGTGTTTTGAAAGTGCTTGTAAAGAGAGTGGCGTCCCATAGGGGGTTCGAACCCCTGTTACCGCCGTGAAAGGGCGGTGTCCTAGGCCACTAGACGAATGGGACGCAATCAACACTTTCGTGCTTCTCCTGAAACAGGCCGTGCTCCAGAAGAGGCGCAAATAATACGTAGACGAACTATCTACGTCAACACCCAATCCCAAAAAAAATCCAAAACACGAAAAAAAACCTGTTTGCTTCAAGTGATTAAGCCTGGCACGGTGCGAGAAGCTGACGACTGGGTTAGTATTAAGCTAAACAAACCCGTGGTACAGCAAGCCCCAATCAATTATGACTCCAACTGAAACCGCTGCCATCATCCTGACAGGCGTCTTTTTTATGGCCATGGTCGCCATTGCCATACAGTCAGCAGAAAATCAGCGACGTGAGCGCCAAATGCAGCTCCTGTCTATCCGTAATCGCATCCGCGGCACTGAACATCTGCTGGACAACCTGCCCGCTGAGTTTCAATCAAAAGCCTTGCGCAGCCTGTTAATTCAAGCACTGAGAAATCTCTGGGTCAGCGCTGCACGCCTGGATCGCAACCCCGGAATTCAGGAGGCTTTACAAAAACTGGATGAACGCGAGAAAGAACCCTTCACTCCCCCCGGTTTTCCTGCCAACCAGATCACGCTATTTCAGGATCGTAATACAGCGCAGCGAAACCGCTCTCTGGTCAGAGAAACGGCTCAGCTGATTATGGAATTGAAACAGCAGAATGCGCTGAGCAGCCAGGCCGCACAGCAACAGTTAGTGCAGCTAAAAGTGGCTTATCAGCGCTGCAGTTGTGACTTGCTGATTATGGAGGCCCAGCACGCATTGAATGATCGGGGCCCCCAGGTTGCCATCCACAAGTTTCGCAGCGCAACCATGCAGCTGAGACGCCTCAATCACCAGCAACAGCTGGAAGCTCAACTAAGCCGACTGAACACCCTGATTCAGGAACTGGAAACACAACTGCATACGGATTCAGACTCTGCTCAGTCAGTACCCGTGAGCCGCCCCTGACGATAATCCATCAACGCCTGATCGATCTCTGCCAGCGTATTCATTACAAAAGGCCCATACTGGACCACTGGTTCATTCAGAGGCTCAGCGGCAATCAACAAAAACCGTGCTGGCTGATCGCCGGTTTTCAGGCTGACTTGATCACCCTCTGCCAGTTCTACCGCTGCTTCTGCAGGCACAGCCGTTTCATTCAGCCGGACGGCACCTTCAAACAGATAGACAAAGCCATGCAAGCGGCTGTCCAATGGCAGGGTCAAGGATGCATCAGGTTGCAGTGTCACATCCATAAACACAGGATGTGTTGATATACCAGTAACCGGTCCCTGATAGCGCTCACCTCTCCAGTGCAGCTCCCCCGCCACCAGACGCACACACATTTGCTCATCGCTGATTTCAGTAACGGCCTCAGGCTCAATGTTCTGATAGGCTGCAGGCTTCATCTTTTCGGCTGCCGGAAGGTTCACCCAGAGCTGAAACCCGCGCATCAATCCCGATTCCTGCTGCGGACGTTCTTCATGAATCACACCGCGACCGGCCGTCATCCACTGCACACCACCACTGGAGAGCAATCCTTCGTTACCCATATGATCACGGTGTAACATCTTGCCATTGAGCATATAGGTGACTGTCTCAAACCCCCGGTGCGGATGTGGTGGAAAGCCGGCAATATAATCATCCGGGTTATCGGACGAAAACATATCCAGCATCAGAAAGGGATCAATTCGCACATTCTGACGCTGACCTATGCTGCGCTTCAATCTGACACCCGCGCCATCCTGGCTGTCAATCGCCGGGATAATACGCTTAATCTCGCGGGTTACCATACTGACCTCCTGCTTACGCCAATGCCAACGCATCAAGTTCAGACTGAGCCTGAGCAAGTGATGCCTGGGAATCGGACATATTCAACCCTTCGGCATAAATCACTTCAACCTGCTTAATGCCGACAAAACCCAGTATCAACTTGATCCAGGGCACCTGGAAATCCAGCCCAACATCCCGATACAAACCACCCCGAGTCGCCAGCACATACACCGGTTTGTCCTGCAGCAACCCTTCAGGCCCCTGTTCAGTATAGCGGAAGGTCACGCCATTTCGGGCGACCTGATCAAACCAGGCTTTCAGCTGACTGGGTACCGCAAAGTTGTACATCGGGGCACCCAGTACCACTGCATCAGCCTGCTGCAGTTCAGCTATCAGCGTATCTGACAACTCAACAGCAGCCTGCTGTTCCGGAGTCCGCTGTTCAGCTGGAGTCGACAATGCCGCAATACTGCCTGCATCAAAATGTGGAATGGGGCTCGCGACCAGATCACGCACCACAACCTGACCATCAGCATTATCTGCCAGCCAGCGCTTGATCAAACGCTCAGCCAACTGTGCAGACTGCCCCTGGTCACCAAATACACTGCTTTTTACATGAAGTAAGGTTTTCATTTCAGTATTCCTCTCTTTGAGTAGATGATGTTGCATATTATGTAATTTGATAAATCGATAATACACAGCAATAATTGACTTAATTTGATCGAATAATTGGATAATAAAAATGCAAGTAACCCTGGATCAATGGCAAGCCTTTATCAGCGTTGTGGATGCAGGCGGATACGCTCAAGCGGCAGAAGTACTGAACAAAAGCCAGTCATCAATCAGCTATGCAATTAACCGGCTGGAACACAGCCTGGGCACTACCCTCTTCCGCCTGGAAGGACGACGTGCACGCCTGACCGAGGCAGGTGAAGGCCTGCTGAGACATGCCCGTCAACTCACTGAACACGCCCAGCAGATTGAAGCACTGGCAACACACTTTGCCCAAGGCTGGGAAGCCGAGATACGCCTGGCCGTCGACAGTATCTTTCCCGAGTCACTGATACTGCATGTGTTAAACCAGTTTGCTGAAGAGCAGCCCCAAACCCGTATTTTACTGACCGAAACAGTGCTCAGCGGTACGGATGAAGCCTTATTGAGGCGAGAAGCCGATCTGGTGATTGGTGGACGCGTCCCTCCCGGTTTTATAGGCCAGGCACTGATGAATGTAGAGTTCATTGCTGTCGCTCACCCACAGCATCCATTACATCAACTCAACACACCACTGACACTGGAGCATTTACGCCCTCACCGACAACTGGTCGTGCGGGATTCTGGCAGTCGACGCCTGGATGCAGGATGGCTCGGTGCTGATCAGCGCTGGACTTTCAGTAATGCCAGCACCTCCATTCAAAGCGCCTGCCTCGGATTGGGGTTTGCCTGGTATCCCAAACTGAAAATTGCGGCTCAACTGAATCGTGGAGAGCTCAAACCACTACCGATGGAAACAGGCGCCAGCCGCTTTGCGCAGCTGTATCTGGTACTCAGTGAAGGCGAGTTTGCCGGCCCGGGTACCAGGCGCCTGGCTCAACTCATAGAGGCAGAAGTGAAACTCAGGGGCTACAGTTAATCAGACAGATCCGGTTGTACTGTCCCTGACGTAAAGTCATCAGGTATTCAAGTATCGAGGTGTATCATGTTTCGCATCACAGGATGGTTACTCATGTTCAGTTTTCTATTCGGCTCATCGGTACAGGCCGATCCCCGGCCCGAACAGTTACTCGATCACCAATTGAGGCGGCTCCACACTGACGAGGTGGTGGATTTAAAGGACCGTTATCAGGGCCAGCCTCTATTGTTTGTCAACACAGCCAGTCATTGTGGCTTTACCGGTCAGTTTGAGGGACTTGAGGCCCTGCACCAACGCTACAAGGATCGTGGACTGATAGTGGCGGGCTTTCCGTCCAACAGTTTCAGACAGGAAGCGGATGACGAAGCCGAGACAGCGCGTGTCTGTTTCTTCAATTTCGGTGTGACGTTTGACATGTTTGCCCCCATCAATGTCAGAGGTGATGAGGCACATCCGATTTTTGCCGAACTGGCCCGGCAAACGCGCGCGCCACGCTGGAATTTCTACAAATATCTGATTGATCAGGAAGGTCGGGTGGTCGAGGTTTTCCCCAGTACAACACGCCCGGATTCCACGACTGTCCGTCGGGCAATTGAGGCTCTGCTGGACGGCTGATGATCAGAACTGCCTCAGCCGTACAGCGGATACAAGCCTTAGTGCTGGTTCAAACGACCGAGCAGGCTTTCCAGCAGGTTTTTCATTTTATCACAGGCACCTGCAATCGCTTTGTGAGTCGTATCCGCATGCTGGGTAACAGCCTGAGGCTGCAGACCAGCCAAACGCACTTCAAGCAGACAACGCTTGTCATGTTCACCCGGCTTGTGAGCGTTCTCATCATGCAAGTGTACTTCCACACGCGTAATTTTATCGCCAAAGCGGCTCAATGCTTTTTCCACAACAGACTCAACATGCGCGGTCAATGCGCTGTCATTTTCAATACTGCTGTCAGTGTTCACCTGAATAATCATTCAATTCTCCATCCGATACAGGTCAGCGCCAATAAAACACCGCTGAAAGCAGTGGTTAATGGCAACACAGGAATTCTAACCTGTCCGTGGTTCAGGTGCTACAAAGACGACCTGACTCTCGCGAATCAATTTTATCTTATGTCAAAATCGCGTAATATTGCCGACTCGCCAGCAATAGCCAACATCGGAGCAGTTTCATGTTGAAATGGTCAATCCCCCTATTCACTGCAGCACTTCTTAGCGGCTGTGCACCGGGCCACCTGTATATTGAAGAAGGTGTTGTTGAATCCATTGATCAACGTCTGGCAGGTCAGGACGAACAACTGAATGAACTGTCAGGTGGACAACAGCGTGTTCTGGAGCAGTTGGTCGCGGCACAGGAAACGGTCATCAGTCGTCTGCAAGACACGATTACAGAACAGGTTAAACCACCCGTGTGTGAGCCTGTTCCCAGACTGGTCTGCCCTCCTCCAGCCAATGGCGGAACCATGATGCTGGGTGGCCAGGAAAAGCAGCTGGTTGGTGAAGCCGAGAAAGTACATCTGTCCCCTATGGATCTGGTATTTAACGCACGTATCGATACCGGCGCAACAACCTCCTCTCTGGATGCCCGAAATATTCAGCACTTTGAACGAGATGGTCGTCGCTGGGTACGCTTCGACACACTGCACCCGGAATCAGGTGAAGAACTGACTTTCGAACGCCCGGTTGTACGCCGTGTCAGGATCAGCCAGTCAATCAGTGAAGACTATGAACGTCGTCCTGTTGTCGAGCTGCACTTTACGCTGGGGGGAATCAGTCACACAGCTGAATTCACCCTGAGTGATCGTAGTCACCTGGATTTTCCGCTGTTGATAGGCCGGAATATTTTACGCGACCAGATGATTGTTGATGTCAGCAGACAATACATTGCACCCATTGACTTTCTCTTCCGGTCAGAATAATTCTGCGCTGAACTTAAGGACGCTCCTCAATGGTTTCCCGAGTCCCGTTTTACACGACTGTTGCCATTTTGATTATTACCGGCCTCAGCCTGGCGATGATGCGCCATTTACAACTGGGCATCCCCTTCTGGCCCGGTGAGCAAAAACAGGCCTGGTTGATTGAAGCACGTGTAGACTTTGTCAGTTTTGACCAACCGGTGCTGGCCAGCTTGAAGCTACCACACAACCCACCGGGCTTTACACTACTGAATGAAGTTGCCGCTTCTCCGGGATACGGTTTTGCCATCATTGAGCATGATGGTCAACGGCGAGGGGAGTGGTCCAAAAATCAGGCAAATGGCCAGCAAACTCTCTACTACAAAGCTCAGCTGATACCTGATAAAAACACCCTGGAGACAACAACAGAGCCCAGACCGCTGGCGCGTCAGGTCTTATGGAGCGACGCTGAAGCCATTGCGGCCAGCGATATTCTGACTCAGGCAAGAAGCAAGTCCAGCTCCGCCGAGAGTCTGACCCGAGAGCTGTTGCGACTGTTACGTAATCCTGAACCTGGACAAAACACAGCACTTCTGTTGACAAATCATTCGATTGCGTCCGCGCTGGACAAGCTCCTGAACCAGGCTGGCATTCCAACACGTGTATCTGTCGGCCTCTACCTTGAAGATGCCCGCCGTCGCCAGGGGCTGACTCAGATGGTGGAAATCTATACCGATGACCGCTGGCTGGCCTTTGACCCTCAAACAGGATTTCAGGGGCTCCCTGAAAATCTGCTGCTCTGGCAACGTGGCGGCGACTCATTGCTGGATGTTGTGGGCGGTCAAAACTCACGCGTGAGCTTCTCCATGATTGAGCAGACACTACCCTCTATTGAACTGGCTCAGTCACAGTTTGCCGGACAAGGCCTGTCCTGGCTGGGTGTACACACTCTGCCAATTGAAGAACAGAGCATGTTCAAGCTGCTGTTTTTGTTACCTCTGGGTGCCATGGTGGTGGTCTTCATGCGTATCATCATCGGATTAAAAACATCCGGCACATTTATGCCTATTCTGATTGCACTGGCCTTTCTGCAAACATCGCTGGGCCTGGGCCTGATCAGCTTTATCAGTATCGTTGCCATGGGGTTGATTATCCGCACCTGGCTATCACGCCTGAACCTGCTGCTGGTATCCCGAATTGCAACGCTGGTCGTTCTGGTGGTATTTCTGGTGTCGTTACTCAGCCTGGTCGGCTATCAGCTTGGCTTCAGTACCGGAATGACGATCACCTTCTTCCCGATGATCATTATTGCCTGGACGATTGAACGCATGTCGATTCTGTGGGAAGAAGAGGGCCCCAAAGAAGTATTGATTCAGGGCGGTGGCAGCCTGCTGGTGGCAGTCTTTGCCTACCTGATTATGCAGCTCCCGCTGTCAGGACATCTCACCTTCAACTTCCCGGAACTCAACCTGGTGATACTGGCTGTTATCATGCTGATGGGACAATACACTGGTTATAAACTGTCTGAGTTGCGACGTTTTCGTGCCATGCTGGAGCAACGCTGATGCGCTGGGCCAGCCCTTTCAAACTCTATAAGGCAGGCATTCTGGGGATGAACTGCCGTAACGTTGATTTTATCGGACGTTACAACCTGCGCCGTTTTTATCCGCTGGTGGATGACAAGCTCAAGACCAAACTGCTGGCCGAGGAGTATGGTGTCGCCACGCCGGCACTCATCTCGGTGGTGCGAACCCAACATGAAATCAGTCATGTTGAGGAACGCTTGATGGCACTGCAAAGCTTTGCCATCAAGCCCTCACGAGGATCAGGCGGGAAAGGTATTCTGGTGATTACGGGTCGCCGGGATGACTATTTTGTGAAATCATCCGGAACCGAAATCACCCTGGAAGACATCAAACGCCATCTGACCAACACACTGGCAGGCCTCTACTCCCTGCGCGGAAATCCGGATGTTGCGATCATTGAAGACCTGATCGAGTTTGATGATACCTTCGAAGGTTACTCATATGAGGGTGTCCCGGATATCCGCATCATCGTGTTTCGTGGATATCCAGTCATGGCAATGCTGCGCCTGGCGACCCACAGCTCAGACGGTAAAGCGAATCTGCATCAGGGAGCCGTCGGAGTCGGACTGGACATCGCCACTGGCAGAAGTCTGAAAGCAGTACAATTTGCAGTGCCGATAGAGCGACACCCGGACACAGGCAAGCCACTAATCGACATGGAAATACCTGACTGGGAAAACATGCTGTTACTGGCATCACGTTGCTATGAAATGAGCAATCTTGGATATATCGGTACCGATATTGTTCTGGACAAATCCAGAGGTGCACAGCTGCTGGAGCTGAATGCACGCCCCGGGCTTTCAATACAGGTTGCCAATGGGCGAGGACTCTTACCCCGTCTGAGACACATTGAAAGAATCCGAAAACCACATAAAACGGCTGAAGAGCGCGTAGCCTATGCCATGCAAACTTTTTCAGCCAGTGGTCTTTAATCCAGCGGTTTTTTACCCTGACGATACGACACTGCCGGGTTGACGCTAAAACGCCCTTTCATCGCCTCGCGTCCTAACAGCATCCGGAACAGCATGGTATCCCGATTGGTCAGAGACATACTGATCGGGAACACCTGAGTACCGATTTGCAGTTCCGTGGTGATGAAGTAACGCTCTGTCGTATGCCCACCCGAATCAGTGACCTGACGTACATCACTGACCGGCGCTTCACACCAGATGACCTGCTCATTATCATGCTGGCGTGGATGCAGTCCAAAACGCACCCAGCGTTCACCATTCTTGTCAAACTCCTCCACGGCAAACGCATGCAAGGCAGAGCTGCGAGCACCGGTATCCACCTTGCATTTCAATGCCGGAATACCCAGTTGAGGTAAAGCTACCCATTCACGCCACCCCAGCTCCAACAAAGGCTGTTGAGTTTTTTCAGTCATGCCGGTCAGTTTCCATCCAGTAAATTAGAAAAGATCTACATCGCCCGATACAGGTCGCGTTTCAATTTCATGCAGATAGGCTTTTTCACGATCCAGAATCGTGGTGTTATGCAGTGAATGAATTTTTTTCAGCATCACTTTGCCTGTCTGTGGAAAGAAATACACTTTGCGTGGATAAATATCCAACACATCCTGACCGATGACAGGAATCGCTTCCTGCTTCAGATGCTCCAGAACAAAGGATACATTACGCTGACCAATGTTGATAAAGTTCATGTTTTTAAGCACCTGTCCACCACCAAACACCTTGGCTTCCAGGCGATTGCGGTTAGCACCCAGCTTCAGCAGATGATTAACCAGCAACTCCATGGCATAGAGCCCATAACGTCCCGAAGCGGCTACAACACTACCTGCTTCAGCACTGGAGTCATGTGGCAGCATGAAATGATTCAAACCACCAACCCCGGTTAATCTGTCTCGCAAACACACTGAGACACACGAACCCAGCACCGTCACGATCATCGTGTCATCAGAGGTCGCGAAATACTGCCCTGGAAGCACCTTGACCGCATGAGTATCAAAATAGCGGTCATAATAGCGATTAGTAGCCTCATGGCTATGACTCATAGTAAATCCCTGTTGAGCAACTAGCGCAATATGGCACGCACAAAGGTACCATGTTGACGGATTTCAACCGAAGACGACAGCCGCTGCACCAGGGACAGGCCTCGCCCAAATGCATGTGTATCGCTGACGTCAGCTTGCTGGCTCTGCTCAGCCAGATAACCTTTACCACTGTCCTGCACCTCAATCTGCAAAGCCAGTCCCTGATCATCAATACACCACTTCAGCCGCAATCCCAGACGGTCCTTGTCAGTCAAACCAGCCAGACGCTGCTCACGCTCCTGATAGTATGCCATAAACCCTTCAGCACCGACTTTCAGCAAAGAGGTGAGCTGCAGGATGCCGTGATCGATGGCATTGTTTACCAGTTCGCTGACGATGGTGAAACAGCGCTGGCAAATCGACTGATCAAACCCCATACCGGATAAAAACTGATTGCACATGGAAGGCAACTCCTGATGTGCAACCTGGGCTCCCACCAGCTCCAGAAACCATTCGAAGGGTGCAATAGTTTTCATATCCTGGGTCAGGCTTTGTATCGGCTTCAACAGTAGATGGGGATCCGCCAGCTGATGAAAGCGTAGCTCATACATGGATACGTCATCATCAAAGTGGTCTGATCGCACATGTGAAAACAGTGCTTTCATCAGTGGTTGCAACAGGTCCGCCTCGCTTTCCCGAATACTGCGTAACAGTCTGCCAACACCAAAGCTGCGACCTACCGAATCACGCTGCTCAACCACCCCGTCACTGTAACCCAGCAGATACCCATCACTGGGCAATTTGCAGTGTTCTGCTCTGACCTCAAAGGCACTGTCAGGCAAAATACCCAGCGCCATATGTGCAGAACAAAATCTATGGCTGATCTGATGCTGATCATCCAGCATCAGCAGCTCCGGCATTCCGCCATTCCAGACCTTGACATCAGCATGGTGCAGATCGATCTCGACCATTGAGGCTGCAACAAAACGATCTGATGGCAACTGTTCCAGAAGTCGGGTATTGATTTCACGTATAATCGGCTCCAGACGATAGCCCTTATGGACCATCGCCTTGAAAATGGCGACCATTGGCATCAATGTAATCGTGGCGGATAAACCATGCCCGGTCGCATCGGCATGTAAAATAAAAATGCTGCCTGATGGTGCATAGCGGGCCAGGATAATATCACCACTGAAACCTCCCGAAGACTTCAGGTAATGATTGAAGCCTTTTACAGCACGCGTCTGACGACTGAGCAAATGATTATAAAAAATATGCGAAGCCATCTCTTCTTCAAGACGAGCCTTGGTAATCAGATTCTGGAGCTGCTCATTTTTTTCAGCAATAATTTTGGCCAGACGGACGTTATATACCAGAGAGTCTATTTTCAGGCTCAGTAGCAAAGGGTTGACCGGTTTCACAACATAGTCATCCACCCCCAACTCAAAACACTGCTGCAAAGCAGACTGGTCACCACTGGAGCCCAGTACAATGACCGGGATGTGCTGCTGAATTTCCCTGTCCTGAAAATGCGCAATCAGATCCAGGCCCTTGCGATCTCCCAGATCGTAATCTATAAGCGCGATGTCAATCGATTCTTTGGAGGCGATAACGGCCATTGCCTCATCGAAGTCCAATGCCGTCAGTACTTTGAACTGCTGCTGTACAAGGTAGTTTTTGAACAAGGCATTCAGTGCCGGGTTGTCTTCAACCACCAGTAGTGTCACACCTGCTCGGTCTGCATCCACATCACGATACTTCATCGAATATCAACTAGCTTGTCCATATTCGCAATTTGCAGGATTTCAGCTGCCACGCCGGAGACATTGATCACAACCACACGTTTATTCACTTCAGCACATTTTTTTTGCAGCATCACCAGCATGCCCAGTGCCGAACTGTCGAGATACTCAACCTGGGAAAAGTCCATTTGCACTTCTTTCAAAGAGCTCTTGGCCAGTATATCGGCGGTATGGTTGTAGAAATCCTTGTGATAACTGAAATCAAACCTTTCCGGCAGTTTGATTGTCATGCTCGCTTCTTTCACACAAATCTCCTAAAACAGATCAATGTCACCGCTGCTCATTGAGCTGGCCGAAACAGGATTGGATTTACGTGCTTTCCGATCTTCACGAAACTGCTGCACACTGTCACGTAACGCTTTTTCGTTCAGGTTTTTGTGTTCGTTTTTCAATACCTCAGCAAGCAACAGCAAATGCCGCTGTTCAGCCGTGGTATGTTCAATCGTCTGACTGCTCATGTCCTGAAACTGCATGGCACGCATGGCGTCAAACAGGGCTTCCATCAGATTTTGAGAAACCGACTCCATACCCTGAGTAATCGACTGGTCCTGACGGGATTTTTGCATCAACTGCTCAATCGCCTGCTGCACCTCTTTTTTCGCTTCAAGAATAAAGGTCATATCCTGAGAGGCGATACGACTGACATCATCCACCAGGGTGGCAATCTGTTTATTCATCATATTCAGGTTATCCTGAATAGTATGGCTGAAGCTTGCTGAGCGATTAGACAATGCCCGGACCTCTTCCGCAACCACGGAGAACCCTCGGCCACTTTCCCCGGCACGTGCGGCTTCAATGGCCGCATTCAGGGCCAGCAAGTTGGTCTGTTTGGCTATATTGTCGATATCATCCAGCGTTTTCATCAAGCTGGGCATCTGATCAGACAGATGAGACACCCGCTCAAGCATCTCCATAGAGTCCGCACTCATACGCACAGTCGATTCGACAAAATGGTTCATAGTATTCAGCGTACTCTGTGCAAAAGCCCCCAGATGATTTTCGTCTTTGGAGGCAGACGCAAGAGCACCTGCTTCCCCATAGAGCAGCAAAGCCACATCCGCCTGTTGACGCTCGATCTGCTCTTTCAGAGTCACAAATGCCTGAGACAGGGTATTCATGGCATCACTCTGCATACTCTTCAGGGCATCCATATCGCTGACAATTTCAGTAACTACCTGCTCGATACAGCCGCCAATTTCCTGCAGGTCATCGACAACATCATCACTACTGACCGGCAAAACAGCGGACGCTCTGCTTTCCTCAGTCGAAGAAGCCGGACCAACAAACTTTGTAGAAGCTGCTATCAGTAAAGACACCAACACACCCAGTATCGGGTACACCCAATGTGCCAACGCTGCACCGCTGATAAGTGCCAGAAGCCAGATCGACAGTTTTTTCATGTTCATTTGTTTCATCCTTAGACCCGATTTGTCCGTTGCCCGACACGTTCGATCACTCGCTCAGGCAAAGCATCCAATGGCAACACCTCATCGACAACACCCAGTGCAATCGCTTCTTTTGGCATCCCGAATACCACACAACTCTGTTCATCCTGGGCCAGTGTCACAGCACCGGCCTCTTTCATCGCCTTCATACCCAGTGCACCATCTTTCCCCATACCGGTCAGAATCACGCCCAGGGCATTGGCACCTGCCACCCGTGCTGCTGACAAAAACAGCACATCGACTGAGGGGCGGTGACGATTGACCAGAGGCCCTTCATTTAACGCTGTCATATAGTTCGCACCGCTGCGGACAATTTCCAGGTGCGCATTGCCGGGAGCGATGTAAACATGTCCAGGCAATATACGTGTATTATGCTGAGCCTCTACCACGTGCAGTGTACATAACTTGTCCAGCCGTTCAGCAAAGGTCCGGGTAAAGTGTTCCGGCATGTGCTGGGTAATCATAATGGCTGGCATATCCGCCGGTAAGGGTTGTAGAAATCGCCGAATAGCCTCCGTACCACCGGTGGAAGCACCGACAAAAATCACTTTTTCCGTAGAGGCATAGCCCTTGCCTAAAAGATGCCGTGGTGCAGCTGGCATCATCCGCTGGCGACTGCATACTTTTGCGGCTGCACAAACTCGCAGTTTTTCCGCGATCAAGTCGGAATAACGTTTTAACCCGGCTGCTATATCAACCTTAGGCTTGGCGATAAAGTCTACCGCTCCAAGCTCCAACGCTTTAAGGGTTACATCCGATCCGGCTTCCGTCAAGGAAGAAACCATCAACACCGGCATGGGCCGCAAGCGCATCAGACGCTCCAGAAATTCCAGGCCATCCATGCGCGGCATTTCAACATCCAGTGTCAGTACATCAGGGTTATGCAGTTTGATCAGATCCCTGGCAATAATTGGATCAGGAGCACAAGCCACAACCTGCAAATCATCATGACTGTTAATGATCTCTGTCAGCAGATGTCGAATCAGTGCTGAATCATCAATCACCAGTACTTTGATCTTTGCCTCAGCCATTAAGGATACATCTCCATTTCATCTGATAACTCCAGGTCAGATAAACGCCGGTAGTAATCGGCCTCCCTATCCAGCAAGGTGGTGTTGTTCAGCTTTTTAAGCTTTTTCACCAGAACACGCCCGGAACGTGGAAAAAAATACACTTTGCGCGGATAGACATCCATCAGATCCGTCGCCAGTACCGGGATACCCTGTTGTTGCAGATACTGCACGACAAACCGACTGTTATAGAGCCCCATTTTTTGCCCACCCGGTGATTCCAGTGCATTACAGGCACCAAATACCTTTGCCTGCACCCTTTCGGGTCGGGCACCGCTTTTGCGCAGCTGTTCCAGTAAGGTGGTCATGGCATGACGGCCATAGCGCATGGAGATATCCAGCCACTCCTGGTTCGGCTGTCGCTCCGGCAACATGAAATGGCACACGCCGCCAACACCTGACTGGGCATCACGTAAACAGGCACAGACACTGCTTCCCAACACAGTTACCAAAATCATGTCCCGTGCCGTGACATAGTAACCACCGGGTAGCACTTTAACCGCATCCTGCTCAAAATACGGGTCAAAATAGACTTCCGGCAAGATTTCGGGTGAGGTGCGAGCCGAAGCATTCACGCCCTGCCTCCAGTTTTTGCCCGTGCAGATACCGGCTTGAAAATGGTCTGCCCCTGAGAGCGGAACAGGTCAGCAGCGTGCTGAAAGCTTTCTGAATGTCCGGCGTAGAGTAAACCGCGCTCAATCAGCAGCGGATGAAAATGTGACAGAATCCGGTACTGAGTCGCCTTATCGAAATAGATCATTACATTACGACAGAACACCGCATCCAGGGGTCCCTTGACCGGCCAGGAGGGTGTCAGCAGGTTAAACGGCTGGAAGCGAATCAAAGCCTGTACCTCTGGCCGGATACGTACACTCCCCTGGCGTGCGCCTCGACCACGAAAGAAAAAACGACGGATACGAGCCTCTGTCATTTTTTCCAGCCGTTCCATACCGTAAATCCCCGCTTTTGCATGCGCCAAAACATGCGTATCGACATCTGTTGCCAGGATACGTACCGGTGGATCCCAGCAACCAAAGGTTTCAATCGCCGTCATGGCCAGAGAGTAGGCTTCTTCACCGGTCGAACAGGCGCTCGACCAGATCCGAAAAGGCTGACGTACACTGGCTTCAGTTGCCTGCATCTGTCTGGACAAATGTTCAAAATGATGCGGCTCACGGAAAAATGCCGTCAGATTCGTCGTCAGTGCATTAATAAAATCCTGCATCTCTGATTCATGCATCACCAGGTAGTCCAGATATTCGGCAAACTGCTTCAGCTTGAGCGCCCGCAAACGTCGGGCAATACGGCTGTAGACCAGATCCCGTTTTCTGTCAGACAACGAAATTCCAGCCCGTTCACGGATCAGTGACCTGATCCGTTCAAAATCCGCTAGGGTAAAGGCGAATTCGCGCTCCACTCAGAAAGCTTCCCAGTCATCCGCATCTGCTGAAGGTGGCAACTGAGGTACTCTTTTGACCGTCGCTGGTGGTCTCGGCAAGCCTCTGGGATTCGCTGTTGATGCCAGACGAAACACCGACACAGCCTCCGCCAGGGTAACCGCCTGCTCTTCCAGCGATTCAGCTGCAGCTGCCGCTTCCTCAACCAGGGCCGCATTTTGCTGTGTCACATCGTCCATTTGCACAACTGCTTGATTGATCTGTTCAATTCCCTGACTCTGCTCTTCTGATGCCGCTGAAATTTCGCCCATTAAATCGGTCACCTGGCGGACTGAGTCGAGAATTGCCTGCATTGCGTCACCAGCTTCCTGTACCAGCTTGCTCCCCTGCTCAACAATCTCGCCATCTTCCTTGATCAGCGCCTGAATCTCTTTAGCCGCAGCCGCCGAACGCTGTGCCAACGTACGTACCTCACCCGCAACAACCGCAAAACCCCGACCCTGCTCGCCTGCACGGGCAGCCTCAACAGCTGCATTCAATGCCAGAATATTGGTCTGGAAGGCAATACCATCAATGACACTGATGATGTTGGTGATTTTTTCAGAACTATTGGTCAACTCATGCATGGTCGCCACCGCTTCCTGCACCTTGACGCCACCCGCTTCAGCGACCTGGTTGGCCTGTCCCGCCAGCAGATTCGCCTGACGAGCATTATCAGCATTCTGGCGCACAGTACTGGTCAGCTCTTCCATACTCGAGGCCGTTTCTTCCAGACTGGAAGCCTGCTCTTCAGTACGCTGAGACAGGTCGGTATTACCCGCCGAAATTTCAGTGGCAGCTGTGTTCACATTCTCAACCGCCTGGTGGATACGCTGAATAACATCTGCCAGCTGGCTCGCTGTCGTATTGGCCGCTTGTGCCAGCACACCCAGGTCACCCGGGTACTCCCCTTGTACCCGATCCGTCAGATCACCCTGCGACAGAGCCTGCATTACCCGGCGTATTTCAGCAAAAGCCGTTTCAAGTGAATCGACAGTCTGGTTAATCATGTTCTTCAACTGCAGCATTTCACCAGACGCTTCAGCATCCACCTGATGTGCGAACTCCCCTTGTGCGACATGGGTCATCACACTGACGATTCCGGACACACTGCCTTTCAGTTGCTGCATACCCAAAGCGGCATTTTCCAGCATACGGCGATAATCGCCACGTACCAGTGCAGGGTTGATTGATACACTAAACTCACCCTGACGAATGGCCTGCATCACTTTGGACAGTTCATCCATGGTGACCCGAATCGATTCAGCACTGCGGTTAACTCCCTGTTTCAGGGTATCCAGATCTCCGGCATAGTCCCCCTGAATACGGGCAGCACTGAAATCGCCAGCAGCCAGGGCTTCTACCGTAAGGTTAGCCTCTTCCAGCGCATGTTTCTGGGCATCCAGCAAGGTGTTAAAGGCGCTGATGACTTGTCCTATCTCATCTTTCTGAGCGTAGCTGACCTGCAGGTTGAAATCACCGCTATCCCGCACACGTTCTACCGTTTCAACGAGCAATCCCAGAGGGCGGGTAATGCCTCGCGTAATCACTACCCCCAGTACAGCGGCCAGCAATACACCCAGCAACATGGCCAACAAACTGACCCGTTCCAGTATCACCGCCTGATGCAAGCTGGACTCAACCTGCTGCGAAGCTGCCTGCATATTCAAACGTACCACCCGATCCAGCGCTTCAAGCGCAGATTCCTGGTAGCGCAGGGTTTCACCCATGGTTTCTTCAGCAATACGACGCTGCAGGTCTTCAACATACGCCAGCGGATTGTTCCGACGACGCTCATCCAGCTGTTGATGCAATTCCATAATGGCATTATTGGCTGCCAGCCAATCTGGCAAAGTGGTCTGAAATACTTGCCAGGCCTGTGCTTCCTGAGCCGACTTGGGCAGCGCGTCATAGCGACTGACCAGAGCTCTATAGGCCTCGCGCCCATTCTGAATCGCCTGGTATTGGCGTTCACGGGCCGTACTATCTGCCGTTTGATCCATCAAGGTCCGAAAACCGGTAACCACATCATTCAACGCCACCTGCATTTCCAGCACTATCTGTACCGCAGGTAGACGTCTTTCACCCAGCTCGGAAACCGTTGCTTCACTGCGAACAGCGCCCCAGTAGCCCAAACCACCCAATACCAGTGCTATCAGTGCAACGGCTGCAAAGCCAGCAGATATTTTTGCCTTGATTGTCATGTCTCAATCCCTTTTTTAGAACTCTTCCCACTCATCTTCATTCGGCCGAGAGGGAGGTGGGCTCAAGCGAGCTGCTTTTTTGGCAGCCGCCGGATGGTGTTTAGGTGCTTTTTTCAAAACAGGCTTAACAACTCTACTTTCACGCTGTGGAGCACGAAGCTGACGCTGTGACTGCTCATCCAGTTTGAATACCGCAACAGAAGCAGCCAGTGCAGCAGCCTGCTCTTCAAGCGATTCCGCAGCCGCTGCGGCTTCTTCCACCAGCGCAGCATTCTGCTGAGTCACATCATCCATCTGAGTCACAGCCTGATTGACCTGTTCAATACCCTGGCTCTGCTCTTCAGATGCAGCGGATATTTCACCCATCAGATCCGTCACGCGCTTGACTGAGGTCACTATTTCTTCAATCGTCTTACCGGTTTCAGTGACCAGTTCACTGCCTTCATGCACGATATCTACAGAGTTATTGATCAACTCCTTGATTTCCTTGGCTGCCGCGGCAGAGCGCTGTGCCAGAGAACGCACCTCACCTGCGACAACCGCAAAACCACGACCTTGCTCTCCGGCACGAGCAGCTTCCACCGCAGCATTCAGCGCCAGGATATTGGTCTGGAAAGCGATACCATCAATCAAGGTCGTAATATCGGCAATCTTGCTGGAACTGGCGCTGATGGCATCCATGGTTTTAACAACACGACGTGCCTTCTCTCCGCCAGACTCAGCTACCTGAGCGGCACTCTGTACCAGTTGGTTAGCCTGTTTGGCATTATCTGCGTTCTGACGCACAGTCGAGGTCAGCTCTTCCAGACTGGACGCGGTTTCTTCAAGACTGGACGCCTGCTCTTCGGTACGTTGTGACAGGTCAGTATTACCAGCAGCAATTTCCTGCGCCGCTGTATTGATAGCATCTACCGAGGTTTTGATTTCGCCTACCAGACTTTTCAACTGATCAACGGTTGCGTTAGTGCTGGCCTGCAATTCACCAAATACTCCCTGATAACTGCCTGTTACCTGCTCGGTCAGCTCGCCTCGCGACAGATGATTCATTACCCGCATCACTTCTTTCAGTCCCGTATCGGTTACTGACATCAGCTGATTGACGCCTTCACCCAGACGCTTGAAGAAACCTTGAAGATCATCAACTTCGATCCGTGCGGTAAAGTCTCCGCGTACCGCTTTTTCAACCAGCTCAGCGACATCCTCTTCAACGGCCACTTCCTGTGTACGGTCTTTCCACTCCACAACCGAGCCGAGACGCACTCCTTCATCATTAATGATGGGATTGGCTACCAGATCGAAAATACGCCCACCAATTTTCACTGTTGTTTCATGCTTGGTCTGCAGCGCCGCCAACATCTGACGTTGATGAGAAGGATTTTTATGGAACAGATCAATACTGCTGCCTACCAGCGTGTCCACATCAAAACGGGGCAATTCCTTGCGGATATCCTTGGCAGCTGTGCGGAACATATCCAGAACAGCCGGATTCATATAAATAATGTCAAAGTTGGCATCAGCAACCATCACATTGGCTGATACACTGTCGAGAGCATTTTTAATCCGTAAATTGATATCAGCAACACGCTTGGATTCAGTGATATCGGTATTCAACCGTGTTTGCATACGATCCAGTGCCACCAGGACCTGACCAATTTCATCCTGATGATCCACCTGAATAGCATTATCCAGCTTGCCCCGGGCTATCTGATCGAAGTAGCCAATCGTGCGGTTCAGTGGCAATACGATGGCACGAATCAGCAGCCAGCCAATAAAAGCTGATACCAGCACACCCAAGGCAATCACCAGCATCGCAATGCTGCGAATGCGCTCATAGTCTGCCAGCGCGGCCTGATACTCCTGTTCAGCAACCTCAGCCTGAAGATCCATCAACTCTGTTGCCAGATCATAGGCCTTGTTGAAAGCCGGATTAACGACCCTGATCATGTGCATATTGCCCTGGCGAAAGCGTTCTGACTCAAACAACTCGATGGCAACCAACAGGCCATTTTGTACAAACTCCCGCCGCGCAACAGCAAAGCTGTCTGCCAACTGGCGCTCTTCGGCCGTCAGCGTCGTTTGCATGTAAGCTTCCCAAATCTGGGTAATCTCATCGATATTACGTCGCACACGATCGGTATGCAGCTGAATCGGATGATCGTGAAGGGTATGCTCCTCAAGACGGGGATCATGCATGCCTGCCAACTGTAGTTCGATAATATTGCGCTGCATGCGGTATTCAATATCTGCCAGCTGATGCGATGGAATAAGACGGTCTTCGTATACAGATGCGAGACGCAGCTGAACCGAATGCATGCCGTTGAGACCCATGGCACCTATGATGATGAGCAACCCTGACAGCAACCCGATGACAAATATCAGACGGGCTTTCACACTGACGTTTTTCATTACCGACTCCTCGAAAACTTACGCTTCGGCCAACTGATCGATTAACCCCATGTCCTGGCTGGTCATGAGTTTTTCTATATCTACAACGATGGCCATACGCTCACCAACACTGGCTAAACCCAGCAGATACTGGGTATCAAAGGTTGAGCCAAAGTCAGGTGCAGGACGAATCTCTTCCGGGTTCAACGCAATCACATCAGAAACTGAATCCACCACCATTCCCACAATACGCTGTCCAAGATTCAGAATAATCATCACGGTAAACTGGTCATAAGTCGCATTACCCAGATGAAATTTGAGGCGCATATCTACGACCGGCACAATCACACCGCGCATATTAATCACACCCTTGATGTAATCCGGTGTATTGGCAATACGGGTCACCGCATCATAACCACGGATTTCCTGAACCTTGAGGATATCAATGGCATACTCTTCCTCACCCAATGTAAACGTCAGAAATTCCTGCATCAGGTTCTGGTTTATCGAGTCTTGTGCTATGTCTGTCATGCGGCTACCTCAATAAAATCTGTCTGCGGGTGACTGTTGACTGTTCATGCGCGCCAGCCGGTCTATATCCAGTATCAAAGCTACCCGACCATCGCCCATGATGGTTGCACCTGAAATACCATCAACTTTGCGATAGTGCGTCTCCAGACTCTTGATCACCACTTGCTGCTGGGCAATCAATTCATCGACAAATAACGCCACTTTGCCACTGTTGGTTTCCACAACTACCAGGATTCCTTTCTGCGGATCAGTCACTTCAGGTTTCAAATGCAGCACTTGATACAGGGGCAATAAAGGCAAATACTCACCGCGTATTTGCACAACACGCCCTTTACCGGAAATGGTTTTCAGTTGTTCGGCCTCGGGTTGCAGGGACTCCAGTATGCGTGTCAGTGGCAGAATGAAAATCTCATCACCCACCCTCAATGTCATCCCGTCCAGTATTGCCAGCGTTAACGGCAATCGCAGGCCGATGGTGGTTCCCACGCCAGGTACTGAATCGATTTCGACCTGCCCCTTCATCTCGGCAATGTTCCGCTGCACCACATCCATACCCACACCACGCCCCGATACATCCGTCACTTCCTTGGCGGTCGAAAAGCCTGGTGCAAAAATCAGTTGCCAGACTTCTTTATCCGTAGGGTTGTCGGATAAGGGCAGGTTTTTCTCGCGAGCTTTCTCCAGCAGTTTCTCCCGATTAAGTCCGGCACCATCATCTGTAATCTGTACCAGAATACTGCCACCCTGATGGCTGGCACTGAGCGTAATAACGCCTTCCTCCGGCTTGCCCGATGCCAGACGCACCTCTGGTGTCTCGATACCGTGATCTATACTGTTGCGCAGCAAATGCGTTAAAGGATCTGCCAGCTTTTCGATCAACCCCTTATCCAGCTCGGTTTCTTCACCGACCAGTTTCAGGCGCACTTTCTTATGCATTTTTTGCGTCAGATCCCGTACAACCCGTGGAAAGCGACCAAATACAAAATTGATCGGCAACATACGAATCGACATGACGGCTTCCTGCAGATCTCTGGAGTTACGCTCGAGATTCACCAGACCGTTATGGATGGCCTCAAACTCTACAGGGTCCAACTGGGAAGCTGACTGTGCCAGCATTGAACGGGTAATCACCAGCTCTCCGACCAGATTGATCAGTTGGTCAACCTTTTCAACGCCTACCCGAATGGAGTTTTCAGCCTGCGCACGGGCTGCTTCCGGGCGTTTAGCTGGTTGACTGCTGCTCCTGATAGCGGTTTCTGCCGGTGGACTGGGTTGTGCAGATAGCTGTTGTGCAGGCAGTTCGGCTTCATCAACAAAGAACCCAAAGCCCTGATCCTGCTCATGCTGAGACTGTTGCTGTGCAGGTAGCTCGGATTCGTCCACAAAAAAACCGAAGCCGTCATCCTCAACAATCCGGGCAGCCGGCAAGGTAGACTCATCAACAAAAAATCCAAAGCCATCGTCTTCGATGGTCTCAGCCGGTTGAGGAGTAATACTCACTTCATCAGCAGAACAGACGTATTCAAACAACTCCCGAATAGGCGCATCCGTCTGCGGACCTTTCAACTGCCAGGAGAGACAACTCCCCGGCTGCTCACTCAGGAGTGTCAACTGTCCCAGCCCAGCCAGATCTTCAGTCAACGCAGGCAAGGAAACCGAACCTGCAAACAGGTCGGTTTGGGGATGCAAAAAAATATGCCAAACCGGTGCATCTGCCAGTACGTCAGCTGAGTCGGATACACTCGCACTAATCAGTTCAGGAGCTTCAGGAGTACCATCCGCCAGATTGAGTAGCAGGGTACGCATCTGAGTGATTTCCGACTCATCCACCGCAGGCCCACCTTGATGGGCCTCAAGCATGGCACTCAGCAGGTCACAACATCCCAGAAAGGCGGAAATCATGGCATCAGTCGGCGCCAACGTTTGCTTACGCAGCTTGTCCAGCAGTGTTTCCAGTGCGTGTGTCAGTTCTGCAAGATCATTGAAACCAAATGTACCACTGCCGCCCTTGATGGAATGAGCGGCCCGAAAAATAGCATTCAAATCTTCCAGACTGGGATCATCGAGATCCAACGCCAGCAGCAGTTGCTCCATCGTACCCAGATGTTCGTAAGCCTCATCAATAAATACTTGATGGAACTGGCTCAGATCTATGCTCATGCCCTGCTACCCTGCTTCCAGAACTCAGCCGATCACTTTGCGAACGACATCAATCAGCTTCTGTGGATCGAATGGTTTAACCAGCCAGCCTGTCGCACCCGCAGCTCGGCCTTGTGCCTTCATGGCATCACCTGCTTCAGTAGTCAGCACCAGAATTGGAACACTGCGATAAGCTGGCAGTGCCCGTAGATTCTTGATCAGTGTCAGGCCATCCATATTCGGCATATTCTGGTCAGTCAGGATCAAGTCAAAGCGTCCAGTCTGGGCCTTTTCCAGACCCTGCTTACCATCAACCGCTTCGGTAATACTGTAACCGGCTCCTTTCAGGGTGAAGCTGACCATCTGCCGAATCGAGGCTGAATCGTCAACTGTCAAGATAGACTTTCCCATTTAGCGCTCCTGCGTCATCCAAAATTAAATCCAATATACCCTGTAACATATTAAAAATTAATTATAAAAACTGATTTTTAATACAAAAACAACCAATTATTGAGACAGATCAACAATGTTGATCAATGATGATGTCCACCCGGCCCATGCACATGCCCATGTGCTATTTCCTCAGCTTCAGCGGCACGCAACGACACAATTTCAATCTGATAAGTCAGAGTCTGGCCTGCCAGGGGATGATTAGTATCGACCAGCACCATAAAACGACCAGGCTTTATTACGGTCACATGACGAGGCCCCTGATCCGTTTGAACCAGCGCCACCATGCCGGTTTTCCAATCACGCACACCTTTAGGCAGTCCCTGCAGATGCTTCACCGGGACTTTCATTTCCATGGACGCTTCACGCTCACCATAAGCCTCTGACGGGGCCAGCGTTACTTCGAACTTGTCACCCACCTGCTTCCCGGTCATCGCCTGTTCCAGTCCAGGTATCATGTTGTCATGGCCATGTAGGTAAACCATCGGAGTGCCACCTTCATTGGTCTCCAGCACCTCTCCCTCGACGTTTTGCAATTTATACAAAAAACCCACCACGCTATCGTCTTGCACCTGTGTCATTGATCTATCTTTCCTGTCAATTTTAAAAAAGCTCAGCTTCTTGATTCATAAAACTCTGTGTTGGCTGAATTTGCCCTTGCTCTAACAATTCATCATAGAAGCAAACCCTGTTTTTACCATGCTGTTTGGCAAAATAGAGCGCTTTATCCGCCTTATCCAGCACCGCATGTACTACATCACCCGCATGCACCTCAACGGCACCAAAGCTGACCGTAACCTGCCCTACTTGCGGAAAATTAAATTTCTCGACAGCCAGGCGGAAACGTTCAAATGCAGTCTTGGCTCCCTGTATATCGATATTTTCTGTAATAACTACAAACTCTTCACCACCGAAACGGAACAGCAGATCGCTCTCACGGAAACTGTCACGCATAATCTGTGACAGCAGCAACAGCACTTCATCACCATATATGTGTCCCAGGGAATCGTTGACTAGCTTGAAGTTATCGATATCGATCAGTCCCAGCCAATAGCTGACTTCAGTATCCGGGAGCTGACGCCGCTCACCCTCAATCATCGGAAACTGCAGGGCCGCTGACATACCAATCACACGCTGAATACTTTCATCGAACGTTTTACGATTCAGCAAACCGGTCAGTTGATCACGCTGAGCATCTTCAATCAGTTGACAGAAGTTACGGTAAATCTGTAACAACCCCTGTACCAAACGCACATCATTCGGTGCACCAGGACGGCGTGATTCAACAATCAAACAAACACTGAGCACCTGAAAATCCAGCACCGGAAAGGCTGACAGGCTATTACCATTAGCAAGACGCGAGTGATAGGGTGCACTGATTCGTCGAGCCATACGCAATGCACTCAGGACTTCCGGCTGATCAAGGTCACGGTGCCGCCCGGAACGATGGCTCTCATGGCAGCCATCATGGCCGTAACGCATCGAAAAACGTATTTCACCATCCGAATCATATTTCAGCATAGTGACTTGTTCAGGACGAAACAGCTCATAGACAGTTTTCAGCAAACTGAACTCAAGCAACTCTAAATCACGGATCGACGTCAGGGTCGCCAGGCGGTCAAGCAGGTGGGGATTTGCAGACATGGCGGATCTCTTTTCGGGTGAAGTCAAATAGTTGTAATCATGTTATGATTCGATTCTATCCTTAGCAGAAGCCCCACACAATTTAAAACACGGCCACGAGTTAGATTATTTGCATGCTGATTATTGATATCGAAGCCTCCGGCCTGCACCCGGATCATTCCTATCCCATCGAAGTGGGGATCTACAACGCAGCTAAGCCTGACAGTTCGTTCAGTTTTCTGATTCAGCCTCATGCTGACTGGTCTTATTGGGATGAATGCGCAGAAGAGATTCACGGCATTTCGCGTACGGATCTGGAAACAGATGGCATCACCATTGAAACAGCCTGCGACCGCCTGAACCACTATATCAGACTGCATTCACCCGAGCAGCCCAGCGTCATTTCTGACGCCCCCGATTTTGATTTTATGTGGCTGCGCTGCCTGTTCAATGCAGCCGGGCAACGCATGCAATTCAAGGTTGCAGGAATTGACTCTGTACTCGAAGCCAGCCGCCAGGCAACCCTGTTTGGCGAGCTTGAAAGGCAGGAAATGCCGCATCGCGCACTGGCTGATGCCCGTATTATTGGTGAAATACTGCAGGGCTACCTGATTCAGCGATAACTCGTACTGAATCCGCATAACACTAGACAAAGGTCGCCTTTATCTGTAGTATTTGCGCTTCATTCTGAGGCATAGCTGCGTAATATTGTGTGCGGCCCGCCTCTTTGCTAACTGAGCGGCTCGTTTCACAAACACCCTCTCTTCTATCAGGTAAAAATCACAGCATGTCTAACACTGACACTCTCCCCACCAATTTTGGTGACCTGGGTCTATCGGCTCCTATTCTCGAAGCACTGAATGATGTCGGCTATGAAACGCCGTCTCCGATTCAGGCAGGCACTATTCCGGCTCTGCTGGAAGGTCGCGATCTGCTGGGCCAGGCACAAACAGGAACCGGTAAAACTGCAGCCTTTGCACTGCCTTTGCTGCAACGACTGGATCCATCCAAAACCCATCCGCAGTTACTGATTCTGGCACCCACACGTGAACTTGCACTGCAGGTTGCCACAGCTTGCGAAAAATACTCACGCCATCTGACAGGCATCCGCACCCTCTCCATTTATGGTGGTCAGGGTTATGATGAGCAGCTACGTGGTCTGCGCCGTGGCGCCCAGGTTGTGATCGGTACACCCGGACGCATCATGGACCATATCCGCAGAGGCACTCTGGCACTGGATCAGCTTCAGACGCTGGTACTGGATGAAGCCGATGAAATGTTGCGTATGGGCTTTATCGACGATGTCGAGTGGATTCTGGAACACACTCCGGCTCAGCGTCAGATTGCGCTGTTCTCGGCAACCATGCCACCTGCAATTCGTCGCATTGCGGACAACTATCTGTCCGATCCGACCATCGTCAAAATAACCAGCAAAACCGCTACAGCCAGCACCATACGTCAGCGTGTCTGGACTGTGCGCGGCATGCCAAAAATCATGGCCCTGACCCGCCTGCTGGAACTGCGTGAGCACGAAGGCGTTCTGGTATTTGTACGTACCAAAAATGCGACTGAAGAAGTGGCAGAACAGCTGACCCGCGCCGGTTTCCCTGCAGCAGCATTGCATGGTGACATCGCCCAGAATCAGCGTGAAAAAATTGTCGACAAGCTAAAAAGCGGTGAGCTGGATCTGGTTGTCGCAACGGATGTCGTTGCTCGTGGTCTTGATGTTGAGCGTATCACTCATGTGGTTAACTTTGACATCCCCTACGATGCCGAATCCTATATTCACCGTATCGGGCGTACAGGACGTGCAGGTCGTAATGGTGATGCCATCCTGTTTGTTGCACCTCGTGAACAACGCCTGCTGCAGCAAATTGAGCGCACCACCCGCTCACCCCTGGAAACACTGGAGTTGCCGACTGCCAAAGAGATCAACGCTCTGCGCGTCACACGTTTGCAGGTTGAACTCGAAGCAGCCGCACGTGATAACGAGCTTTACCTGCCACTGATTCAGCGCTTCACCGAAAACACTGATCTCAGTGCCGAGCAGATTGCCGCTGCCGCATTGAAGCTGCTGTACAAACAGACACCGCTGTTTATGGATGAGCGTGAGCCGAGTGCCGCACCTGTCCGTGAACGCCGTACCCGTGACAGTCGTGACGAGCGTACTGATCGCAAACCGGCTGCGCGTCGCGGTCGTGGTAACGATCCTGTCAGCGAAGGCATGCAGCGTTACTGGATCGGTGTTGGCTACCAGCATGGCGTCAAACCCGGCAACATTGTTGGCGCAATTGCCAACGAAGCGGGTGTTGAAAGCCAGTATATTGGCCGTATCGACATCAGCGAGAACTTCAGTACCGTAGACCTGCCTAACAGCATCCCGGCACCTATGCTGCAGATTCTGAAACGTGCACGTATCTGCGGACAGCCACTGAATATCCGCCCCTGGTCTGACGATTTGCCGTCCGATCGCGATGGCCGGTCCGATCGTGATGGCCGCAACAACAGCAATAAACCCAAGCGCAAGCCTGCACCACGTCGCAGCAATGCGGCGAACCCTCGCTCACGCGCTTAAGCCCTTGTAGAGGCAACTGTTCTTCTGTCTGGATCAGTTGCCTCGACACCTGCCCGTCGCTGGCGTTATATTACAGCGACCCTGCAGCTCGGATATCCAGACATTGCGACAAAAACTGATCATCACCCTCACCACTGTACGTGGCTCGCGCCAATATACTCTCAGCCAGCTGGCGGGTTATCTGGTGGGCCTGTTTCTACTCCTGTCCGCACTCAGCTTCTTTGTTTCCAACCTGTTACTGGTCCAAACCCGGGATCACCTGCATGGCCTTGAACAGGAAAAAATCACCCTGGAAGAACAATTCACAGAGGCATTGGGCACGCAACAACTCTATCTTGAAAACCTGGCTGAGCTGGGCAGCCGCTACAGCGAAGTTTTCTATGAGCGCAGTCAGTTAGAGGAAGAAAAAATCCGCCTGGATGCCGACCTCTCAGAGATCGAATCAATACTCGGCGTACTCACCGATCTGCCTGCTGAAACACCGCAAACGGACCGCTCGGCTCTGCTCAGAGCGGCCAGTGTCCAGCGCCTGTTTTTATTACACAGCATCCCCAACGGACTACCCATCAAAGGAACCCGTATAGGATCCGGGTTTGGCACCCGTGTACACCCCATTACACGGGCACGCACACCGCATAATGGACTGGATTTCCCTGCCGCGAGAGGCACCCCCGTTTACGCAACCGCCGATGGTATTGTCGAGAAAGCAGGCTTTGATCAAGGTTCAGGGTTTGGTAATCTGATTATTCTGCAGCATAATTTCGGTTTCAAAACCTATTACGCACACTTACAGAACATTGAAGTCACCTCATCACAGTATGTGCACAAGGGCCAACTGATCGGCTATAGTGGTAACACCGGACGCTCAACAGGTCCGCATCTGCACTATGAAGTCCGACATCTGTACACACCACTGGACCCCAAACCCTTTGTGGATTGGGGCCTGAGTAACTTTGAGTCACTGTTCACCAGTATAGAGGATGTAGAGTGGGAATCCTTAAGCGCCATGTACCCCCTAAACCAGGGCGGTCCACAGTAAGCATCATTGCCCGGGGCAACCGTTTCTCCGGTGAGACCCGTATCAGTGGAAAAACACATGTGGACGGCACCCTGGAAGGGCATATCATCATTGAAGATGATATCTCCGTGGGGATGCATGGACTCATCAGTGGACGTGTTCGTGCAACACGCATTTTTGTCAGCGGCCGCCTCGAAGGTGAAGTGATCTGTGATCATCTGTTTATTGAGCCTGGCGGACAGGTGCATGCGCGCGTCTGTTGTGCTGATATGAAAGTTGACCAGGGCGGTGTTTTTGTCGGTGAGCGCACCCTTCCCGAGCCAACCTTAGGCACTAATCCACTGGAAACCCAGGAGCGTTTGCAGCCCCCCGAGCAAAGCGACATTCTGGCATCCTTACCTGAACGCATCACTCTCAGCCGGAAACCCTGAGCCATGTGTGAACTCCTGGGCATGAGCGCCAATGTACCCACTGATATCTGTTTCAGTTTTACCGGTCTGATGCAACGCGGTGGAGGAACCGGGCCCCATCGTGACGGCTGGGGCATCGCTTTTTACGAAGGCAATGGCCTGCGTATCTTCCATGATCCGGCACCCAGCGTTGAATCACGCATCGCACAACTGATTTCCGAGTACCCAATCAAAAGCTGTACGGTCATCAGCCATATACGGCAAGCCAACGTAGGCAAGGTCTGTCTGGAAAACACACACCCATTTGACCGGGAACTCTGGGGCAAAAAGTGGTGCTATGCCCATAATGGCCAACTCAGTGCTGAACTGTTCAACTGGCCACTGGAGCACTATTTTCCGGTAGGCACCACAGATAGTGAATATGCGTTCTGCTGGCTGCTGGACCAGATCCGCAAACGCTTTCCCGAACCACCTGAAATTACGCAACTCACAGCGTTTATCCATCAGTGCTGTGAGCAGTTGCGAACCCTGGGTGTTTTCAACTTGTTGCTCAGCGAATCGCGACATCTGTTTACCTATTGCACTACCAGGCTTTGCTGGATTACACGTCAGTCACCTTTCGGTGAAGCCAGATTAAGTGACTGTGATATGGCAGTAAACTTTGAGGCAGTCACCACACCAGATGATATTGTCACCGTCATTGCAACAGACCCGCTGACCAATAATGAAACCTGGTCACGCCTCCAGACAGGCGAGATGGTCGTTTTCGTTGATGGAAAAGTACTGCAACGTTTGCATACTGCGCCCTGACATACGACAATGGTCGTATAATGAGGCTCGAAAATGACAACAATATTCACACCTCTACATTACAGCCGTGCCTGCCTGAACGATCTGTTTGATGCAGTCTTCCGACAGTTCGGTGATGCTGTCGCCTTCTCACACGCTGGCGGCTCACTCAGTTTTGCCGAACTGGACCACAAAAGCCGTGTACTGGCTGGCTGGTTTCAGCAGCACAGTGGCTTGCTGCCGGGTGATCGTGTCGCTGTCCAACTGCCCAATATGATGCAATACCCTCTGGTCATGATTGCCATTCAGCGGGCCGGACTGGTCCTGGTCAATTGCAATCCGTTATTTACACCTGCCGAGCTGCACTTTCAGCTGAAAGACAGTGGTGCACGCGCTCTGATTACCTTTGCTCCTCTGGCACGCAAGGCCAGTATGGCGATTCAGGGTACAGCTGTTGAGCAGATCATTCTGACCGAAATCGGTGACCTGCATCCTCCACTGAAAGGCTGGTTGCTGAATCAGTATGTCCGCCGCATCGCCATGCCCTTCTCTGACTCGGCCATTCCACAAGCCTACTGGCTGAAAAATCTGCTGTGCTGCAAAGAGCTGGCACAATGCTGGCAACCACCGGTACAACAGCCCAGCGACCTGGCCTTACTGCAATATACGGGCGGAACCACGGGGACACCCAAGGGGGCCATGCTCACACATCACAATATCATGGCCAACCTGGGACAGCTGAAAACGCTACTGGAAACCTACACGCAGAGTGGACAGGAGCGTTTGTTGCAACCCCTGCCTCTCTATCATATCTATGCTTTCATGCTGACTCTGGCACTCTTCAGCCAGGGAGCGCGTACCGAACTGATTCCGAACCCCAGAGAAATTAAATCACTGGTACGTCGCTTTCAGCAGTTTCGCCCTACTGTGTTTGCCGGAATCAACCCGTTATTTAATGCATTGCTCAAGCAGAATGGCTTCCGACGACTGAGCTTTCGCCAGTTAAACTTAACCATCTCAGGGGGCATGGCCTTATCCGGTCCACTGGCAACCGAGTGGCTGAATGCAACAGGCTGCCCTATTGCCGAGGGTTATGGCTTAACCGAATGCTCTCCCGTGGTCAGTGTAAACCGACCCGACCAGATCGTACCAGGCAGTGTCGGGGAAGTGCTGACACAGACGGCCATACGGGTTATTGATGACAAGGGACAGCCACTGCCTTCCGGTGAAACGGGTGAAATTCAGGTGTCAGGCCCGCAAGTCATGGCCGGTTACTGGCAACAGCCTGAAGAAACCCGTCTGGTCCTCAGTCCCGATGGCTGGCTCAGTACTGGAGACATCGGCATGATCAGTCCGGAAGGCGTACTGAAAATCATTGATCGAAAAAAAGAACTCATCTGCGTATCCGGTTTTAAAGTGTTCCCCAGTGAAGTTGAGAATCTGGTCTGCAGCATGCCCGAAGTTGAAGACTGTGCGGCTATCGGCATCCCGGATCCGGTTACCGGAGAGCGTATCAAACTGTTTGTCATTACCCGCTCTACCACAATTACGCCCCAGGCAGTTCGCAGCTACTGTAAAGAGCGCCTGACCGGCTACAAAGTACCCAACTGTGTTGAGTTCTGCAGCAGTCTGCCACGCACCCCGGTTGGTAAGGTGCTGCGCCGTGCATTGAAAGAAAAAGCACTGAAACAACTGGAAAGCAGTCAGCGTCGTCAGCACAACTGATTCTGCTGGAAGGTGTGCCAGCTGCTCCGGTACATGTTTGACAAGCCTATTCCCACCACCTATAGACTTTATAGTCTTACCTTAAGTATCCGACGACCCTTCTGTCCCTGAACCGGAGAAACCTATGAACTGGGTTAACAAAAGTCTGTTTAACAAGTTGCTGACGATTATCCTGGGTGGCTGCGCATTAATCATCTTTGCAGGCGGGTTCTATTTCATGCAGGTGAATAAGGGTATGCAACGCTATAACCAGCTGATAGATCAGGATGTTGCGATGGAGAGAGCGATAAATCAGATGCAAAGTGAGTTCAAAACACAGGTTCAGGAATGGAAAAATGTATTGATTCGCGGTGAAAACCCCGATCAGCTGCAACGCTTCTGGAACAGCTTTCAACACCAGGAAAATCGTGTACAACAGATCGGAGCCGAACTGCTTGCACTGATGCCGCCAGGCTCAGAGCGCCAGACTGTCAGCACATTCCTGCAAGCGCATCAAGCCATGGGACAAGAGTACCGAAGTGGCTATCAACAATTTATAGCCAACAATTTTAATCACCGTATAGGAGACCAGGCTGTCGCCGGCATCGATAGAGAACCCTCCCGCTTACTGAACCAGGCGGCAGCTGAACTGGCCCAGCGAGCCATTCAGGAATCAGACAACATTCCGCTGGAAGTGCAGCAGGCATCCATTCTCGCAGCAATTTTACTGTTTGCTGCGATTCTGCTGTTTGGCATTGTCGCTTTACTCGTCGTCAACCTGGCTATCGTACAACCGAGCCGTAAACTGATCAGTGCAATACAGGATTTGAGCGAAGGACGACTGAGCACTCCCATCGCCATTTCTCGCGCAGATGAGCTGGGCGTACTGGCAGAGTCAGCCCGCCAGCTACAAAGCTTTCTGCTGCAGGTCGCCAGTGAGATGCGCAAAGCCTCAACCGAACTGACTGACTCGACAACACACATGTCACAAATATCCGGCGATATCGTTGAACACGCCGCCAAAACCAATGACAGTGCATCACTGGTTGCCACCGCGATGGAGCAGATGGCCGCTGCAGCAAGTGAAGTTTCCAACCATGCCCAGGATGCAGCAAACCTTGCCAATGAAGCCAATCAGGTTACCCGAAGCGGCATGCAGTCGATGCAGAAAGCACACAGCGCACTGGATCGGTTGGCCCATCAAATCAGCTCCTCCATGTCTATCGTCAGTCAACTGGAATCCGACACCAGCAATATTGGTACAGTTGTTGGCGTGATCCGCAGCATCTCTGAACAAACCAACCTGCTGGCACTCAATGCGGCCATCGAAGCTGCACGTGCCGGAGATCAGGGCCGAGGGTTCGCAGTGGTTGCCGATGAAGTACGCACCCTGGCACAGCGTACCCAGACATCAACCGAGCAGATTCAGAAAATCATTGAAGCCGTCCAAAAAGGCGCCAGTGAAACCGTGGATGTCATGCAGGCATCTCATACCATCTCAACTGAAAGCGTTGAAATATTTCAGGAAAGCGCCAGCCAGCTGAAAAATGTCAACCAGCTCATTACCCAGATCAACAACTTCAATGCACAGGTTGCAACAGCCGCAGAGCAACAAACCAGCGTTGCCAGTGATATTGCACAAAATATCGCTCAAGTGTCACAGCAAACTCACCAAACCGTACAAACAGCTCAAAGCCTGACGGGAATTGCCCACTTGCTGAAGGAAATGGGCCAACGCAATCAGGCTTTGAGCAGTCGTTTTTCAGGTATCTGAAATTGAGGCGTGACAGTTCCCTGTCACGCCTTATGCGCCAGACGAAAGCACGGCACATATTCCTCATGATCAATTTTCATCCGGCGCTGCTCAACAAACGCATCGAGCAGCTCAGACAAGGCATCAATCACATCCGCATCACCATACAGCTCAAACGGACCATGCTCTTCAATGGCACGAATACCGGGTTCCTTCACGTTACCAGCCACAATCCCGGACAAGGCACAGCGCAGTTGTGCGGCCAGTTGGTGATCCGGTTGCTGACGAGACAGATTGAGTCCGGCCATCTGCTCATGTGTCGGCTCGAAAGGCAACTGCAGGGCCAGAGGGATGGTCAGATCCCAGTTAAAGTGGAATGACTCGCCACAGCTTTTACGGTAGCGAGTCACTTCATCCAGACGTTCTTTCATACGCTGGGCAACTGCATGCGCATCACCCGTAATAATTTCATAAAAGCCGCGCGCCCTTTCGCCCAGTGTTGCGGCAATAAATCGGTCGAGTGTATCAAAGTAGCTGTGACTTTCAGCAGGTCCGGTGAAAATCAATGGAAAAGGCATTTCCATATTCTCATCACGTAACAGGATACCCAGAATGTACAGTACCTCTTCTGCAGTACCTGCACCACCGGGAAAAACGATAATGCCATGCCCTACCCGTACAAAAGCTTCAAGACGTTTTTCAATGTCCGGCATGATCAACAGTTCGTTCACAATCGGATTGGGCGATTCAGCTGCAATAATCCCGGGTTCAGTGATGCCCAGGTAGCGCCCTTTGCTGATACGCTGTTTGGAATGCGCTATCGTAGCGCCCTTCATCGGCCCCTTCATTGCGCCAGGGCCACATCCTGTACAGATATTCAGCTTGCGCAGACCCAGCTCATAACCGACCTTTTTGGTATATTCATACTCATTGCGGTTGATTGAATGTCCACCCCAGCACACCACCATATCAGGCTTGATGTGTGGCCGCATAGCGCCTGCGTGACGCAGAATATGAAATACCAGGTTGGTAATGCGCCCGGACTCATCCATTTCATCGCAGCAGCTGTCCAGCTCATCCTGTACATAGAGCAGGTCTCTCAGCACCGAAAACAGATGTTCACGAATACCCTGAATCATTTCACCATCAACAAAAGCAGTCGCCGGTGCGTTGATCAGATCCAGCTGTACATCACGGAATTTGTGGCTGATTTGTACATCAAAACGCCTGAAGTGATGCATGACTTTACGTGTACTGTCCATCTCACTGCCGGTATTCAGCACCGCTAGTGCACATTGGCGAAACAGACTGTGTAATCCGCTGTTGCTGCGGTCCTGTAATCGCGCCACTTCATGCGGAGACAAGGTATCCAGATTACCCAAAGGGGTGACACTGGCATTCACAAAATGTTCGGTAATCATGATAGCTCTCCTGCGGTTTTCCACTCCAACTCTGCTCATATTACTACGGATTGATGACAAAACAGCGTTTCATACCCAGTACGAGAGAAAATCTTCCATAAAGATGCACTTATTGCCTGTGAAGGGTAAAATCACTGCTCTTTTGCATGCATACAGATTACGGATTTTATGACCAGTACAAGCATCAGTACCGATTTTAATGGCGGCCCGCGTGAAGAGCTGCATAAGTATGACACTCACTACACTCTGCTGGGTACAGCCCATGTTTCCAAAGCCAGTGCTGATGAAGTCCGTGAGCTGATACGTTCAGGTGAGTTTGACGCCGTGGCGATAGAGCTCTGCCCCGGCCGCCTGCGCAGCATGCAGGACCCCGATGCCCTGGCACGAATGGACCTGTTCCAGGTGATCCGTGAAGGCAAGGCAGGCATGGTCGCAGCCAGTCTTGCATTGGGCGCATTTCAGCAACGCGTTGCTGAGGAAAGCGGTATCGCACCCGGTGCAGAAATGAAAGCTGCACTGGAAGAAGCTGAAGCACTGGACTTACCGGTCATGGTCATTGACCGGGATATTGGTATCACGCTGAAACGCGTCTATCGCAGCGTTCCCTGGTGGCAGCGGATGAATCTGATCAGTGGCTTGATGGCCAGCCTTGTGTCCAAGGAAAAGGTGTCGGCTGAGGAGATAGAAAAGCTCAAACAGGGCGATGTACTGGAGTCGACCTTTACCGAATTTGCCGAGGAATCGGAGCACCTGTATCAAGCTCTGATCGCTGAGCGTGATCACTATATGGCGTTGCGCCTGGCGCAGGAAAATGGAGACAGCCGCTACAAGCGCGTTCTGGTTGTCATCGGTGCCGGACATCTGAAAGGCATGGCGGATAACCTGCGCGGTCACTTGCCTGCGGACCCCCGCGAGCAACTGCACCTGCTGGAGCAGACGCCCAAAGGCAGCCGCTGGCCCAAGCTGATACCCTGGATCATTATGCTGCTGGTACTTACCGGCTTCGCCATCGGCTTCAGCCGCAATACAGACCTGGGATTACAACTGATTCTGGAGTGGGTGCTGATTAATGGCACCCTGGCAGCCCTGGGTACTCTGATAGCAACAGCACACCCTTTGACGATTATCGGTACCTTCTTTGCGGCCCCCTTCACCTCACTCAATCCGACTATTGGAGCCGGGATGGTGGCCGCTGCAATTGAAATAGCCATGCGTAAACCGACTGTCGGCGATTTTTCCAATCTGCGTCAGGATGTCGTGGCTTTGCGAGGCTGGTGGCGTAACCGCGTATCCAGAACCCTGTTAGTATTTATGCTCGCCACGCTGGGATCCGCAGCAGGCACCTACCTGGGTGGGTTCAGGATTTTTGGTCAGCTGACGACCGGCTGACTTCCCCCAACAGCTGATTAGCCCAACTGACACTACTCAGATAACAACGATTCAGGCGTTCGACCACAGTCTGAGAAGCTGAGCCCAGACGGGCCTCTTCAAAGGCAATGGTCAAACGCAGGATCTCGCCCAACCGCCCCTGACGTTTTAGCAGTGCCAGCTTGACCTCCTCACTGAGAGGCAACTGTACACACAGCTTGTCCAGGGGCTCTTCCAGCAGAATATCCATCATCGACAAAATGCCGACCAGAAAGGCGCTGTCAGGTGAATCTGCATGAGTTTCTGCTGCCAGTTTTTCACACATGGACGCACGTGTCAGCGCCTTCGGCAGCATCAGCTGGTTAAACGGATTGCTATCCGCCAGCATGACCACAACAATCAGCTTGCGCAGGCGACTGAAGCCTACCAGAATCATCGCCTGTCGCAGGCTGGCGATAACACATTCACGCCGATATAAAGGAGAATTACACAAGCGCAGTAAACGGATACATAACTGGGGATCTTGCGCCAGCAGCGGCTCCAGCACTTCAAACTCGGCATTTTCGTCCTGCAGGACTGCCAGCAAACGCAGCTGCGCCGTTTTGTTGCCATTACGATTAAACTGACTGGGACGAATTTCAGGATGGGCATAGAAATACCCCTGAAACAGGGTAAAGCCGAGGTCGCGGCAATGCTGAAACGTCTTGAAGTCCTCAACTTTTTCGGCCAGCAGTGTTAACCCTCGTGACTGGTAGATGGCCAGATCTGCATCGCGAATACCGTCATTCAACACATCGACTTTGACGATATCGGCAACATCCAGCAGAGGCAAGGTTGCCTGAGTGACGACAAAGTCATCCAAGGCAATACAGTACCCCAACGATTTAATCTGCTGCAACGCTTCGATCACCTCGGCATCACCAGCGATATCTTCCAGTATTTCAAGAACGACACGTTCGGTAACAGGGGGCAACAGATCCGGGTTGAACAGCCATTCACGCGGCACATTAAAAAACAGTTGCCTGGACCCGGTTAACGCCTCAACACCCATTTCATAGAAGGCCATATGACTGACACGTGCAGTCGCAACAAGAGGATCCTCAATCTGGGCAGAACGTGCATGCTGACTGCTGCGATACAAAAGCTCATCACCCACATGACGCAGATGCTGATCACAAATAGGCTGTAAAGCCAAACAATAATCTGACGACTGGCGTTTAAGCGTTTCCGGCATTCAAGGCTCCCTGCTGCAACTCCGGATAGGATTTAACCTTTCATTTTTGCAGTGTAAACGAAACCACCGAAAATCCCCAGTGTTTCGTATTAGCCACCCGTCATATTCATGAAGCGTACTACCTGAACCTCGCCATCCGTCGTAAAGTGATGCCGTTCAGGCTTGAGATCCATGGCATCGATTATGGCCTGTCGCAAAGGCCCATTATCCGATGGATACTGACGCAGGACAGGACGCAAATCGACAGAGTGTTCATTGCCAAGACACAGCAATAACCGACCTTCGACCGTCACCCGAACCCGATTGCAGTCACCACAGAAATTATGACTATGTGGCGAGATAAAGCCGATACGGCTGGGGCTGTCTGGCAGTGCGAAGTAGCGTGATGGTCCGCCAGTCTGCTGGCTGATTGGAGTCAGATGGTGATCACGCTCAATGATGGCCTGAACCTCGTCGCTGGAGCAGTAGGTTTCGTCACGGCCATGATCGCTGATATGCCCCAACGGCATTTCTTCAATAAAGCTGATATCAATACCGCGCTGTTTGACAAAATCGACCAGTGCCGGAATTTCATCATCATTGCGCCCACGCATGATCACTGTATTCAACTTGATGCGCTCGAAGCCAGCCACCTGCGCAGCATCCAGCCCGGCCAACACCTTGTTCAGATCGCCGTTACGGGTAATACGGCGAAATTTATCTGCATCCAGAGAGTCCAGACTGATGTTCAGTCGATGCAGCCCGGCATCTTTAAGCGGCCTTGCAAAACGCGGTAACTGGCTGCCATTGGTGGTCATGGTGAAATCTTTCAGGCCCAGGGTACCGATATAGTCTACCAGTTCCATCAGGTCCCGACGGACCAGAGGTTCGCCTCCCGTCAACCGAATCTTTTCCACACCCAGCTCAACAAATACCGATGCAATCCGCCCGATTTCCTCCAGTGTCAGCACCTGATCACGTGGCAGAAAAGTCATGTTTTCACTCATGCAATAGACACAACGGAAATCACAGCGGTCTGTTACCGATAGACGTACATATCGGACCCGACGGCCAAAACGATCGACCAGAGCAGTGGCTGTATTTACAGACTCAGACATCCGTCTTCTCCCAGCGTTGCGCAGCAAGCGTATCGGATTCACGTGAACTGACCCAATAATCCCCGGTACGGGTATGTTCTTTTTTCCAAAACGGAGCCTCGGTTTTCAGGTAATCCATAATGAAATTACAGGCATCAAAAGCCGCCTGACGGTGTGCTGATGCAACCGCTACCAGCACAATCGGATCGCCCGGCTCCATGCGTCCAACCCGGTGGATAATGGTTGCAGCCAACACAGGCCAGCGCCGTGCTGCCTGCTCCGCAATTAACCGCAACTGCTGCTCGGTCATACCCGGATAATGCTCCAGCGTCAGCGCAACAACATCAGGACGCTCGTTAAAATCACGCACATAACCGATGAAGCTCGCAACAGCACCTACATCAGTACGCTGCTGACTGAGCGCTTCCAGTTCCACACCACAATCAAAGCGCTGTGCCTGTACGCGAATATCGAACATCTTATCCCCCCGTTACCGGTGGAAAAAAAGCCACCTCATCACCGCTTTTCAAAGCCGTAGACAGCTCTGCCATCTGCTGGTTCACTGCCACCATAAGCCGACCAGACTTGAGCGCGGGAAACTGCTGATGTAACCAGTCAGACAGACCCGCCACTGTCAGCGGATAATCCGCTGCCTGCAGAGAAGCCACCGCTACCTGTAGTTCATCCTGTTGCATCTGCTCACGCAGTTCGGCAAAAAAACGTACCTGCAAAGCAGCATCCTGCGAACCTTGAACCGGACTGGCAGCACTGGCCGGTGCTGAAGTGTCAGCCTCATACAGCCAATCGCCTGATTTACCACCCTGTTTTTGCAACACACGAATGTCACCAATCAACATCGTCTTGTCGACAGCCTTACACATATCGTAGAGCGTCAGGGCTGCCACCGATGCAGCCGTTAAAGCCTCCATCTCAACACCTGTCTGACCAGCAAGCTTACAGGTGGCTTCAATACGGATACCGGGTAGCTGAGGATCCGGATGCAAATCGACTGTCACTCGAGACAGCATCAATGGATGACACAGGGGAATCAGATCAGGCGTACGCTTGGCTGCCTGAATCCCGGCAATCCGGGCAGTGGCCAGTACATCACCTTTGGCATGTCCGCCTGCCAGTATCATCTCCAGAGTATGTGGCTGCATGGTCACGCTGGCACTGGCACGTGCGGTACGTGCCGTCACCGCCTTGGCCGACACATCCACCATGTGTGCCTGCCCTTTGCTGTCCAAATGTGTAAAGTGTGTCATGTTCTGTCTTCTCTTGGTCCAGGTTATACCAGCGGGTAGCCGGGTAGCCAACGACTGAAGGGGTAAATCCGGACCCGGTCACCCACTTCTATACGATCACGGTCTTCTTCTATACGAATCAGGCAGTTGGCTTCATGCATGGAGGTCAGAATACCTGACCCCTGATGCCCGGTTGTGCGCACTTCCAGCTCGCCATTTTCGGTAATTGTGAAAATACCGCGATGAAAATCACTGCGTCCGGTTCGGCTCTTCATCGTTTCCGTTGAACGGGCCATCCAGGTCAGGCCCACCCATTCGGTTTCCCCCTGAAGCTTGCGGATCAAGGGTTGTAACAGCACACAAAAGGTCACCATGACTGCCACCGGATTACCCGGAAGCCCTGCAAACAGACAGGTTTCACCTTCCTGATTCAGCCCCAGATCACCAAAAGCAATCGGACGACCCGGGCGTATCGCCAATTGCCAAAAACTGGTCTGTCCAAGACGGTTCAATGCCTGTTTGACAAAATCCGCCTCACCCACAGAGACACCACCACTGGTCAGCACCAACCGATGCTGCTGTGCAGCACTTCGCAGTGCTTCTTCAATTACTTGCTCATCATCCGGCAAGATACCCAAATCCGATACGTCACACTCCAGGCCTTTCAACACCGACATCAGTGTAAAACGATTAGTATCGTAGAGGCTGCTGTCAGCCAGCGCATCGCCTGGGGCACGAACTTCATCACCAGTCGAGAATACAGCCACTTTCAGAGGAACATAGATTTTTACCTGAGCGAATCCCAGAGAAGCCAGCATACCCACTTCTACAGGACCCAGTCGCTGTCCACGACTCAGTATCAGACTACCCTCCGCCATATCTTCACCAGCCTGACGCACATTACTGCCAGGGCGAACGGCCAACGCCTGATCTATATGTAGCTGATCACTCTCTACACGACACAACTCTTTCATCACCACTGTATCAGTACCGGAGGGCATGGGGGCTCCAGTGGTAATCTGTACAGCACAGCCCGCTTCAACAGGCTGGGTAAAGGCATGTCCTGCAAAGCTTTGGCCGACTATTTTCCAGTCACGGCTTGTAGCCAACTCATCACCTTTCAGCGCAAAGCCGTCCATTGCCGCATTCACCTGACGCGGCACGTTGAAGGGAGCGATGACATCTTCCGCCAGCACACGTCCCATGACCTGATGCAGAGGGAGCTGAGTCGCCTGAAGCTGCCCAAGTCCCATCGACTGAATCAGCCTCGCACCCTCTTCAAGCTTCAGATGACGATTACCACCGGGCGTAACAAAATCAAAACAGGACAGATCAGACTCGCTCATCCTTGACCTCCATATGTCTGGCAAAAGTGACACACAAACGCTTCAATTGCGCTAATGTCGTTGATATCAAGTACGGGCAGTTGAACTTCAACAGGTACACTTGCCGGGTCATCCGTAGCAATCGCCACGATGGCAGGATCATCCTGAAAGCGCATCGGCTTGCCTACAACAGCACGATACAATTCAATTTTCGGGTAGTGCTCCGCTTTAAATCCCTCAACCAGCACCATATCCAGCTGAGCTGTATCAAGACGCTGCAGCAGTTCACTCAGCGCTGGAGCTTCAGAGCGAGGCTCTTCGGTCATCAATGCCCAACGCTGATCCGAGGCGATCAACATCTGCGTGGCACCAGCATGACGCAGCTCGTAACTGTCTTTACCGGGAATATCGACATCAAACGTGTGATGCGCGTGCTTGATACACCCGACCCGCAGCCCGCGCTGCTTCAACCGCGGCAGAAGCTGCTTCAGCAGTGTCGTCTTACCGGTACCACTCCAGGCCGCAAAGCCCAGAACCGGAAGTGTAAAAGCGTTCATTCAGTCAGATCATCCTGTTATTGTTATCATCAACTTAAGCAAAAGGCATTCCTGAAAAACAGGAAACAAACTAACCTATAACAGAAAAAAATCTGTCAGTCTGACTGTTTTATTTGCTCAGGCGTATTGAAATTATGCAGACTCTGAGCCGGAAAACTGACCTGATCCATGCCCACCCGGGCATACCAACGGTCAGGCTTACGCTCTCCTGCTTTCAGCGCTTCATGAAGATCTGCAAGCAACGACGTTTGCAACATCACCACCATAGGCTGTATGCGCTCACCGTCACTGGCAACGATAGCAGGCTTTCCTGACACAGCGTATTGGGCAGTAAAGCGCTCAACCAGATCCGGGCTGATAAATGGACCATCACAGGGAACAAACACCACCTGCTCATAACGCGATTGTTCCAGCCCTGTCGCAATACCGACCAGAGGTCCCTGAAAGCCGTCCAGACAGTCAGCCACCACCTTGACCCCCAATTCAGCGTAGGCGTCCTGATTACGGTTGGCAACTATGATGATTTCATCCACCTGATCTTGCAGGCGCTCAAAAATCTGTTCAATCATCGGGCGCCCCTGGTAGCAAACCCACCCTTTGTCCTGTCCCCCCATGCGCTGCCCCTGACCACCCGCCAGAATCACGCCAGTGACACCCTGCTTCAACATACAATACTATCCTCTTGATGCCTGTCTGCAGTGGTCAGCAATTGACCTTGATGAAGTGTCCACTGCCGATCACATAATTCTGTCAGTAAACCCTGTTGATGGGTAATCAGCAAGATTCCGGCGCCGGATTGACGCAATTGATTCACCAGAGTGACGCATCGCGCCACCCCTTTTTCATCCAGACTGGCAATCGGTTCATCCAGCAGCCAGAACATCGGACGGCATAACCAGGCACGTGCCATGGCCAATGCCTGGCGTTCTCCACCGCTCAGCGTACGCGCTGACTGATCCGCCTGTGCCGCCAAACCGGACCATTCAAGGGCCTGCTGCAGACGCTGCCGCTTGTCACCCTGAGTGCCGGATTGTGCAGCCAACACCAACTGCAGGTTGGCACGTACACTGCGATCAAACATATAGGGCTGCTGATGAAGATAGCAAACCTGTTTACCAAGTTCGACCGGCGCAGCGTTAATCAGAACCCGACCGGCACTGGGCCGTTGCAAACCTGCCAGTATCTTTAACAGTGTGGTCTTGCCGCTGCCGTTTTCACCACGCAGATGGACACATTCACCTGCCTGCAATTCCAAATAATCAATTTTCCATAACAGCGATTTGCCAAAACGGTTTGTCAGATTTTCAGCCGTCAGTCTGGAAAGTATCATTGAGCAGCTCCCTGTATACTGCGGCCACGGCTTAAACCCACCAGCAGATTCAACACCAATGCCAAAACCAGCAGCACGATACCCAGAGCGATGCCCTGCACATACTCCCCCTTGGTCGTTTCCAGGGCAATAGAGGTTGTAATGGTTCGGGTATAGCCGGCAATGTTGCCCCCCACCATCATGGCACAGCCGACCTCGGCAATCACCCGGCCAAACGCCGTTACCAACGCGGCCAGTACGGCAAAACGCACTTCAAGAGTAATCATCCACAGGGTTTTGATACGCGAACATCCCAGTGAACGTGCAGTTTCCCAGGCATGCCTGGATACTCCCTGATAAGCCATATGCAGCATGGCCACCAGCAACGGAAAGCAGATGAGTATCTGGCCAATGATCATCGCGGGCTGTGTAAACAGCAAACGCAGATCACCAAAAGGACCACTGCGTGATAACAGCAGTACCAGCAGCAACCCGATCACCACTGTTGGAATCGCCAACAGGGTATTATTCAGCGTGACAATGAGCCAATGGCCGGGAAAACGCCAAAAACTGAGAATAAAGCCGAGCACTGCCGCAAAAGGGAAGGCGATAAACAGTGCAGACAAAGAAACCTTGAACGAGACCTGTATGATCTCCCAAAGCCTGGGATCACCGGAAAACAGTAAATACAACGCTTCCAGTGTAGAGGCAGTTAAACTATCCATTGGCGAAGTGTGTCTCTTGAACAGAAAAAAACCCCGGCAGTATGCCACCTGTCCGGGGTCAAATACACCTGATCAGAATGAGTCTTTGATCAGGATTCGTTTTCAGCTGACGCAAAGAACAGCTGCTCACCTTCCACCTGGAAGCTGTCGATCAATTCCTGACCTTCAGGTGAAACCAGCCAGTCAGCAAAAGCCTTGGCCTGATCATACGCCACATGCGCATGACGATCCGGGTTAACCAGAATCACTTGATACGGGTTAAACAGCTGCTCATCACCTTCAAAAACCAGCACTGAGTCCAACCGGCTCTTCATTGCCAGCCAGGTGCCACGGTCTGTCAGGGTGTAGCCTTCCATCTCGTCTGCCAGAGACAAAACGCGCCCCATACCCTGCCCTACACTGCGGTAGCCATCAAACGGCAACGACTGTCCCGCCTGCTCCCACAATTCCAACTCTTTCATATGCGTGCCTGATTCATCACCACGCGATACGAAAATACTGCCCTGCTGAACGATCTGCTTGAAAGCCGAATCGACATCGCCCGCTGTTTTCAGTGATGCCGGATCAGACGCAGGTCCCACCAGTACAAAGTCGTTATACATCAAGGCACGCGGCAAGACACCATGACCGGCTTCCACAAATGCCGCCTCGGCTTCCGGGGCATGTGTCATCACCAGATCGACATCACCATCCTGTCCAAGGCGAAGTGCAGCTCCGGTACCGACCGAAATGACTTGTACCTGAACGCCTGATGCTGCTTCATAAACAGGCAATAAGTAATCCAGCAAGCCGGAATTATACGTACTGGTCGTGGTAGCCAGACGAAGTGTCGTCTGCGCCTGAACCATTGAACCAAACGTGAGTAAAGCCAGTATCAATAAAGGCTTGAACAGCTTTAGCATTTAATCTCTCCTGAGTGTTATTGCTATAGAGGTACATCAGTCAGAGCAAGGGGAATGCCAGCTTTATCGCACAGTGTTTCCAAGGCCAGATATAATCAGACCTCTACTGAAAAAAGGCGTCATTGATTCCGCATTACAGTCAGGGTTAATTTTGCTAATATGGGTCATAATTACGCAGGCAACTGACATACTGGGACAGAAGATCCCAGATCCAGCCTGATTCGCCCTGTCAATCGGATAACACATGATAACAACAGACTCAGATCTTTGCCGTTCCGCTTCCGTCCTGGTTGTCGATGATGAATCCGGCATGCGCAGTTTTTTGCAGAAAGCATTGCAGAAGCATTTTGGACTGGTCGAAGTCGCTGGCAGTGTTGAAATTGCCGAAGAATTACGCAAGCGCTGCCACTTTGACCTGCTCATAGTTGATGTCAAACTCCCGGGGCGATCAGGTATCGAGTGGCATGAAGCCCTGCAGGATCCGAACCGCCACAGTGATGTAATTTTCATGACCGCTTATGCTGAACTGGATACAGCCATTCAGGCATTACGTGCCGGTGCTGCCGACTTTATTCTCAAGCCCTTCCGTCTTGAACAGATGATGAATGCTGTAAAACGCGTACTGCAACGTCGCCTGTTGGCACGGGAAAATTTTTTACTGCGCCGGGAGGTTACCCGCTATATTGCTGCAGACACACCCATGCTGGGTGACAGCAGCGTCATCAAACGCTTGGAAGCTGTCATTCAGCGTGTTGCACCAACTCCCTCACCCGTACTGATTGAAGGAGAGTCCGGTACCGGCAAGGAACTGGTTGCACGATCATTGCATAACCAGTCAGGTCGAGACGGAGCCTTTGTAGCGATCAACTGTGGCGCGATTGCGCCTGATCTGCTGGAAGCTGAATTGTTTGGCCACACCAAAGGGGCATTTACCGGTGCAGACCGGGCGCGTGAAGGCTTGTTCAGCTATGCGGCAGGCGGTACCCTGTTTCTGGATGAAATTGGTGAAATGCCACTGGCCATGCAGGCAAAATTACTGCGTGCCCTGGAACAGAAAAGTATTCGTCCGGTTGGCAGTGAGCGCGAAGTCCCGACCAATGTTCGTATTCTGGCCGCAACCAATCGTACCTTGAGTGAGGAGGTTCAGCAGCAGCAGTTCCGTGAAGACCTGTATTTCCGCCTTAATGTCTTGACCCTGACACTGCCGCCGCTGCGTGAACGTAGCGAGGATATCCCGCAACTGGCACATTTCTTCTCTCGACGCCTGTCAGAAGACCTGGGATTACCCGCGGTGCCATTCAGCCATGAAGATCTGCGTGTTATGCAGGCTCATCACTGGCCTGGCAATATTCGTGAACTGAAGAACTTTATCGAACGTTGCATTCTGCTCGGGCATTTGCCACTGGATGAACTCCAGCCCCGTGATACAGCCAACGCACAGGGTGGTGGTTACCCAAGCTGCTGGCCTCTGGAAGAAGTAGAAAAGCGTCACATCCTGCGGGTACTGGATGCCTGTGAAGGCAACAAGTCAGCGGCTGCAAGACAGTTGGGCATTGCCCGTAAAACACTGGACCGCAAACTGAGTGGTTGGCAGGAAGGCCGGGATGACATGACAGGAACCGAATAGTATGTCACTCCCCTGGCGATATTCGGTTCGTGGCAAACTGCTGACGCTGATACTGATTCCTATCCTGCTCACCTTTGCCTCGCTGATTGGCCTGACCGCTTACTGGACCACCACCTATTCAGATCGGCAACTCTATATGAAGGTCGCATCTGATCTGGCTGTTGCGCGCAGCACGCTGCAATTGATGCAGGAACGCCAGCTGGAGCGTCTGGAACAGCTGAGCCATACACTGGTGTTGCATCCTTACCTGTTACAACAGGACTATGCTGCCCTGGAAGAGCTCCTGGACAATATTCGCGCTCAGCAGCAATTCGACTTCCTGCGACTGATCACACCGCAGATGTTACTGCAGGAGCTGCATCAGCAACCCAGCCTGGAACCCCTGGCTGGCCAGCTGCTGGGGGGAGATGCCCTCAAAGGGCTGTCCCTGATAGGTGAAGAGGAGTTAGCCTTTCTTGCACCCCACCTGCCTGAACAGGTTTCCGTCACTGTACTGGACACTCCAAGAGCCCTTCCAAGTGACAAGACCCTTGAAACACGTGGCATGTTTGTCCGTGCAATTCACCCCATTCGTGATCAAGCCGGCCGCCTGCAGTACTTCCTTGATGGCGGGGTGCTGCTAAACCACAACCTGCAGTTTGTCGACACCATCCGCGATCTGGTGTATGGCAAAGACGCCCTGCCGGACAGAGGCATCGGCACTGTAACGCTGTTCCTTGATGATGTACGCATCACCACCAACGTCCCGGCACAGCATCTGGATCAACCTCAGCAAGAATTTAATCGTGCCATCGGCACCCGTATCTCTGCAGAGGTTTATCAGCGGGTACTGGTAGAAGAACGCTTGTGGCTGGACCGGGCATTTGTCGTAAACGACTGGTTTATCAGTGCCTACGAACCCATCTACAGCCTGAATGATGCCTTGATTGGTGTGCTCTATGCCGGCTTTTCCGAAAGCCCTTTCATAGACATGTATCGCCGTAATCTTGCTGAGCTGGGCATTACACTAGGCTTGATTATGCTGCTGTCCGGCTACTTTGTCTGGCGCAGTGCCTACCGTCTGTTAAGCCCGGTAAAACAGATCCATCACTCGGTAATGGCAGTCCGCGGGGGCGATACTCAGGCACGAATTGGCCCTTTGAAAGCAGAAAACGAATTTGCCGACCTGGCACAACAGTTTGACTCCATGCTCGATGAGCTGGATGCACGGCAGGAAACCATTCGTCAGGCAGCTGAACGCCTGGAGCAGCAAGTCGAGCAACGCACCCTCAGTCTGAAACAGAAAACCGAAGAACTGGAACAGCATATCGAGCTGCTCAAGGCGACCCGAGCAGAACTGTTCACCAAGGAAAAGCTGGCCGTACTGGGTGAACTGACCGCCGGTATCGCGCACGAAATCAACAACCCCGCAGCCGTTATTCTGGGCCATATGGACCTGCTACAGGCTGAACTGGGTGAAAACTGCTCGGTACAGAGCGAGATCGATACGGTGATTGAGCAGGTGTACCGCATTCGCGCCATCATCAACAATCTGTTGCAGTACAGCCGTCCCGGACAGGTGCTGGACCAGCTGCAGTGTCTGGATGTTAATGCGGTCGTTCAGGACACGCTGGCACTGGTGCACTATGCGCTGGATAAAAAAGGGATTCAGGTCCAGCGTGATTATGGCGATGTCATATCAGCGGAAGGTAATCGACAACAGGTACAACAGGTACTGGTCAATTTGCTGCTGAATGCGGCTAATGCCATGCCAGGTAAAGGGCATATCTGGCTGACCACACGCCCATGGCAGGCGCCAGATGGTGCAGAAGGCGTCGAAATCAGCGTGCGTGATGAAGGCAGCGGTATGAGCGAGGCTGTACAGGCACGTATTTTTGAGCCGTTCTTTACCACTCGGGAAAATGGCAACGGCCTCGGTCTTTCCATCAGCCGCTCCCTGGCCAGACGTTATGGCGGTGATATTCAGGTGCGCTCAATTCCCGGACAAGGCAGTGAATTCAGCGTCTACTTACGCCACCAGGCGCGCCTGAACCAGGAAGATGAAGCCACTATGCGTCAGTTGCTCTCTGGACTGGGCGTGGTCTGACCGCAGGACACGCTGTACTTCTAATCGTTGGTATCCTGACCACGACCATGCTAGGCTATACATGTTATACACGTATAGCAATGGAGGTTTACCATGCTTGCTATCAGACTGCCCGATGACGTTGAAGCCCGCCTGAACGCCCTCGCCGCCAAGACCGGGCGGACCAAGACCTTTTACGCCAGGGAAGCCATCCTTGAGCACCTGGACGATATGGAAGACAAATACCTGGCCATCAACCGCCTGGAGAATCCCGGCAAGCGCTGGACATTAGACGAGATGGAGCAGGATCTTGACGTGGACCGTTGAGTTTGATGACGCTGCTGCCAAGGAGCTACGCAAGCTGGACCGTCAGGCCCAGCAAGAGATTCTGCGCTACCTCCGTGAGCGCATTGCCACTTATGAAGATCCCCGCCGCTTTGGTAAACCACTGTCCCGTGATCTAGCGGGATTGTGGCGCTACCGCGTTCGCACCTACCGCATGATTTGCTACATTGAAGACGACAAGCTGGTTGTATTAGTGCTGCGAGTTGGCCACCGTAAAGACATTTACGAATAATCCCTTTCTTTTTCACCTAGAAGCGCTGAATTGATACCGATCACAGATCATGTGAGGGTGAGGGTGAGGGTGAGGGTCGGTCATCATACAACCAGAACGTCAGACGATCACCCGGTGCCACATGAGTGTCAGGTGGTAATACTGCCAGCGCATTACAACGAATCGCCGAGGTCAGTACACCCGAATTCTGGTTTGGAAAAGCACTCAGGCGCCAGTGGTTTTCAACCCACTCAGCCTGTACCCTCAGGTATTCCTGGCGTATCCGTGCCGTCGCCGAAAAATCAACCGTCCCTGACAGGCATAAGCGATCACCACTGGACTGCCCCGACAGTTTGGCCAAAACCGGCGTCACAAACACCTGGGCACCCACGAAAGTAGACACGGGATTACCCGGCAAACCCAAAAACAGGCTGGATCCGATCTGACCAAAGGCAACCGGCTTGCCCGGTTTCATCGCCAGTTTCCACAACGATAAATGACCAAGGGCTTCTACCGCTGGCTTGACATGATCTTCTTCCCCGACCGACACACCGCCGGTGGAGATAATCAGATCAGCCTGCTCTGCCGCCTGACGCAAAGCCGTCAAGGTCATCTCATAGCAGTCGGGTACCTGGGCAAAGCTGACCACTTCTGCACCCATCTGCTGTAAAAATCCCTGCAACAGATAACGATTCGAATTATAGATTTGCCCCGGCTGTAACGTCTGACCCGGCATCACCAGCTCATCACCTGTTGACAGAATCGCAACCCGCACCCGCCGGAATACCTCAACCTGAGCAACACCGATGCTGGCCAGCAATCCCAGATGGCGGTAGTCCAGACGAATACCGGCCTGAAGCACACAATCTCCCTGACGGATATCCTGCCCTGCAGGGCGTATATTCTGCCCAGACACCAGATCATCAGGCACAACCACATCCTCAAACGCAGTAAACCGGACAGCTTCCTGCATGACCACGAGATCCGCTCCAGCCGGTATCTCTGCGCCAGTAAAAATACGTGCACAGGTACCAGGCTTCAGTGGCCCTGGAGCCTGGCCTGCGGCAACTCGCTGACTCACCGGCAAGGGAGCGCCTGCATCTGCCAGACGCAGAGCGTAACCGTCCATGGCGCTGTTATCTGCTGGCGGCACATTCACGCTGGCGTAAATATCCCTGGCCAGCACATGCCCCATAGCCTCCAGCAATGGCAAGGATTCTGTGGCATGCACCACCGGCGTCATTGCCAGCATTCGGGATAGCGCCTGCTCAACCGGCATTAAGTGTTGCGTCATGACTTGCCTCGTTTGTTCAGCACTCAGGGGGATCAGCTATGCAGTTGTTTGCCATGCAGCAGTATGCCGACAAAATTACATGGACGATGACGACTGTCCAGTTGTTCCAGCAGAATACGGTTCCAGGCTGTTTTACAGGCACCGGTAGAGCCCGGCAAACAGAAAATCGCCGTACGATTGGCCAAGCCAGCCAAGGCCCGTGACTGAATGGTTGAGGAACCGATTTCCTCCCAGGACACCTGGCGGAAAGTCTCGCCAAAACCTTCAATTTCAGTATCGAACAGTGGGCGCAAGGCTTCAGGAGTAGAGTCCCGACCTGAAAACCCGGTGCCGCCGGTCGTCAGAATGACCTGTATTGAAGGATCAGCAATCCACTGACTGACCACCGCACGCATCCGGTAGACATCATCCGGGATCAGGTCTCGCGCAACTAACTGATGCCCTGCGGCCTGCAGCAACTGTACCAGTGTATCGCCGGAGCGATCTTCAGCCAGTGTACGGGTATCCGAAAGAGTCAGTACCGCAACATTTAACGCTACTGCCTCACTCATGATTTGTTCCCCTTTTTGGCGGCCTCACGCTCAGCAAAAGCAGCCAGCTGTTCAGGCGTAGCAGGCTGTTGATAGAGGTCTTTCCACTGCTCGTAAGGCATACCATACACATGCTCACGGGCATCGTCATAGCTCAGGGTTTCCCCTTTGGCTTCCGCCGCAGCCATCAGCCATTTAGCCAGGCAGTTGCGACAGAAATCAGCCAGAATCATCAGATCAATATTCTGCACATCCTTGTTGGCATCCAGGTGTTGCAGCAGTGTGCGGAAGGCTGCAGCCTCTAGTTCAGTGCGTGTCTGCGTATCAAAGTGCTTCATCTCAAAGGATTCCTCTAGCAAACAGAAGTGGTTTGATTATATCGATAATGGTGTCAGAAAACAGGAAAATGCCAGCTTCATCTTCTGACCCTGAAATAGAAAACAGCCATGTCGGGTGAAGAACATGGCTGTTGAGGGAAACGGGTTGTCTGTGGTGCAGATCAGCTCCCGGTTTTCTTTTTCACGGCGTCGTACCACAGATCGTGGTGCTGTTTTGCCCAGGACTCATCCACATAGCCGGTTTTCATCCCTTCGAAAGCGCCCTCGGTGCCAAGGGTACCGATGTAAATATGCCCGAAAGCAGCTGCCATCAGTATCAAGGAAGCGACAGCATGTATAATCAAAAACAACTGCATGGTTTCACGGGACTGACCAAAGTTAGGAAAATCCAGTACCAGACCCGAGACCACCACCGTCAGACCCACGGTCACGATCACCCAGTACCAAACCTTCTCTCCTCCGTTGAGGTAACCCGCAGATGGATGCGCTTTCCCGACAATACCGCCACCTTTCAGGAACCACTTCAGGTCGGTCATGTTGAAAAAGTTATGCTTCAACCATTTCAGAATCATCGCCAAAACACCTATGGCAAACAGAGGCCCCAGGTAGTTATGGATGTTCTTGGCAGCAGTCATCCAGGCCGCCCAGACACTGGTAGGCAAAATCGGCATCAGGAACCACTTGGCATAGAGTATCGACAAGCCGGTTACGCCGAGGATGATGAACAACACGGCGACATACCAGTGAATGGTTCTGTCCCAGCGAGTCCAGCGTTCGATTTTCTTGCCAGTACGCGGATTTTCCAGCTTGACCTGCCCAACCAACAGATAGAAGAGTGTGATCGCCAACAGACTGCCACCCAGTGCAATAGCACCACCGGGAGAGATCCACTGATTGCGGATTTCACGCCAGCGCTCACCTTCCACCATAATCAGCGTATCCGCTCCCGGACTGTTCGACTGGGTTCGGCCACTAACACCCTCTACGGCATCACGCCAGAATTCAGGTGTGGTGCCAGGCATGGCCTGAAAGGCTTCACGACGGGCATCGGCACTCTGCGCCAGCACCGTTGCCGGCAGTGCCATCAGCACCACCAGCAACAGCATCAGCCAGGTCTTAGCATCACGCACGGACCAGTATCTTTCCATGGTTATACACTCTGCGTTGCATCATAAGCCAGATCAGCAGCCTGCTGCGCCAGTTGCTCAGATTCAGCCGCTTCATGCTCAACTGAACCCCAGGCACTGTTGCGGTGGCCACGATACACCACGCGCTCACGGAAAATATCCGCCACCTGCTGTGCATCACCAGCCAACAGTGCTTTGGTTGAACACATCTCGGCACAGAGTGGCAACTTGCCCTCGCGCAACCGGTTTGCACCGTACTTCTGTTCTTCCAGAACCGGATCGCTTTCCGGGCCACCCGCACAGAAGGTACATTTGTCCATCTTGCCACGTGCACCAAAAGCACCCTGCTTGGGAAACTGTGGTGCACCAAAAGGACAGGCATAGAGGCAGTAACCACAACCAATACAGGCATCCTTGTTATGCAGGATCAGTCCATCTTCAGTCGGATAGAAGCAGTCTGTCGGGCATACAGCCATACAGGGTGCATCCGAGCAGTGCATACAAGCAACAGAGATAGAAACCTCCTTGCCAACTTCACCATCATCCAGTGTCACGACACGACGACGCTGAATGCCCCACTCTGTTTCATTGGCATTTTTACACGCCGTGACACAGCCGTTACATTCGATACAGCGCTCTGAGTCACATAAAAATTTCATACGAGCCATGGATATTCTCCTCATGGGTGCCCACCTCCCGGTGAACACCCCGCATCAGGTTTTATGGGTTCAGGCCGCTTTCTCAATACGGCAAACGGTACATTTGGTTTCCTGCATAATGGTGACCGGGTCATAACCGTAGGTTGTCACGGTATTGACCGCTTCACCCAGCACATAGGGATCACTGCCTTCCGGGTAGCGGCTGCGCAGGTCTTCGCCCTGGAATTCGCCACCGAAATGGAACGGCATAAAGGCCACATCACGACCCACACGGTTGGTTACCAGTGCCTTGACGCGAACCCGACCACCTTCAGGACCATACACCCAGACATCATCGCCATCAGCGATACGCAGCGTGTTGGCATTGAAGGGGTTGATCTCAACAAACATGTGCTGCTGCAACTCCGCCAACCAGGGGTTGGAACGGGTTTCATCACCACCACCCTCATACTCAACCAGACGACCCGAGGTCAGAATAATGGGGAACTCAGCCGAGGTATCGCGTTCCTGAATCGATTTGTACAGTGTTGGCATACGGTAGAGCGACTCAAAGTCATCCCAGGTCGGATAGCTTTCCACCAGATCACGACGTGTGGTGTACAGCGGCTCACGATGCTTCGGAATGGCGTCCGGGAAGGTCCAGACAATGGTACGCGCCTTGCCGTTACCAAAGGGCGCACAGCCATGTTTGATCGCCACTCGCTGAATACCGCCAGACAGATCTGTTTTCCAGTCTTTACCGTCGGCAGCAGCTTTTTCAGCCTCGGTCAGATCATCCCACCAGCCCAGCTGCTTGAGCATATTGGCGGTAAACTCAGGATGGCCATCACCGATCTCATTACCAACGGGTGCTGAACCTTCAGCCAGAAGGGTTTCGCCATTACGCTCCACACCAAAGTTGGCACGGAAGCCCAGGCCTCCATCCTTCACTGGCAGGCTGGTGTCATAGAGTACATGGGTACCCGGATGGCCCATTTCAGGGGTTCCCCAACAGGGCCAGGGCAAACCGTAGAAATCACCATGAGCGTCTGTTCCCACTGCCCGCAGGCTGGTGAAGTCAAAGGCGTGCCAGTTTTCCTGATGATATTTCAGACGCTCAGGGCTCTGACCGGTATAACCAATGGTCCACATGCCACGGTTGTACTCCCGCACGATATCTTCAATCAGCGGCTCATCACCATTTACCTGAATGTTCTTGAACACCTGATCAGCAATACCCACTTTTTTGGACAGCAGATACATGATTTCATGATCTGGCTTGGACTCGAAATGCGGATCGATGACCTTGCTGCGCCACTGAATTGAGCGGTTGGATGCTGTCACTGAACCATAGGTTTCGAACTGGGTACAGGCTGGCAGCAGGTAAACGCCATCGGTGCGGTCATTCATGACTGCAGCAACGGTTGGATAGGGATCAACAATGACCATCATATCCAGCTTTTTCATCGCCTCACGCATTTCTGGACCACGGGTCTGGGAGTTGACCGCATGTCCCCAGTAGAACATGGCACGAATATTATCGTTTTGCGCCATCTTCTCTTTGTCTTCCAGTACACCGTCTATCCAGCGGGATACGGTAATACCATTGGTATGCATCGGCTTGCCACCACGGTACTCCGTCTGATCAAAGCGGTTTTGAATCCACTCGTAATCAACACCCCAGACACCCGCCCAATGACGCCATGAGCCTTCTGCCAGACCGTAATAACCAGGCAGAGAGTCAGACAGCACACCAAAATCGGTCGCGCCCTGAACGTTGTCATGACCACGGAAAATGTTGGCACCACCACCGGATTTACCGATGTTGCCCAGCGCCAGCTCAAGAATGCAGTAAGCACGCGTGTTGTTGTTACCGGTAGTATGCTGTGTACCACCCATACACCAGACAACACAGCCAGGACGATGATCGGACAGCAGCTTGGCAGTCTGGTACATGGTCTGCTCATCTACACCGGTGATGTTCTCAACCACATCAGGCGGGAACTGCAGCACTTCTTCACGGATTTCATCCATACCATAGACACGCTGTGCCAGGTACTGCTTGTCTTCCCAGCCGTTGGCAAAGATATGCCACAACAGACCCCAGACATAGGCGACGTCAGAGCCGGGGCGAATGCGCACATATTGAGTCGCTTTGGCAGCTGTACGGGTAAAACGGGGATCTGCAACAACGATCTTGCAGTTGTTGCGCTCTTTGGCAATCATCACATGCTGCAGAGAGACCGGGTGCGCTTCAGCTGCGTTGGAACCAATGAACAGCATCGACTTGGAGTTCTGCATATCATTGTAGCTATTGGTCATGGCACCATAGCCCCAGGTGTTGGCAACCCCGGCGACGGTTGTTGAGTGACAGATGCGCGCCTGATGCTCAACGTTGTTGGTACCCCAGAGCGATACCATTTTACGGAACAGGTAGGCCTGCTCGTTATTGAACTTGGCCGATCCCAGCCAGAATACCGAGTCAGGACCGGATTCAGCACGAATCTGCTCAATCTTGTCGCCAACTTCATTGATGGCCTGCTCCCAGCTCAAGCGTTTCCACTTGCCGCCTTCCAGCTTCATCGGGTATTTCAGACGACGGGTGCTGTGACCGTGATAACGCAATGCCGCACCTTTGGCACAGTGAGCACCACGGTTGATCGGGTTATCAAATGCTGCTTCCTGGTAGGTCCAGACACCGTTCTGTACGTGCGCATACACACCACAACCAACAGAACAGTGGGTACAGATAGTACGCTTCACTTCAACTGGCGCAGACGATTTTGGAGTCGCCGCCTCAACCGGGCGAATCATGCCTTTACCAAGCAATCCTGTCGCTGCAATCCCCCCGGCAGCCAGTGTTGTTCCCTTCAGGAAACCACGACGACTCACGCCCAGGCGGTTTTGATTCATGTCCAGTGATGTGTCACTGACTTTTTTATTCAGACGCATCTTCCTCTCCTCAACAGTCAGAGTGTGTGACAGTCCGCATCAGCGACAACTGGCGTAATAGGCACGGATATGATCCGTTTCATGGTATCCCTGCTCTGCTTCTGGCAAGACAGTCGCAGGAGCCGGGGCATCTGCCATGGCGCTGCCCGCTGTGGCCACCAGGCCAACAGCAGAGGCCGCCGCTACACCACGCAGAAATTGTCTGCGTTCGGGGCTGATCTGTTCATTGATCGGTTTATTGTTATGCATGATTGCTCTCCTCATCCTCTCAGATGTACGCTTTGAACGGCATCCGGTCTTTTTTGTAAATACACGCTTTCCGTTTTTATAAAGGCTTGCCCCAGCATGGCCACCGCACTGTAAAAGACAGCGCTGGGGGCTCCCGCCATATCAGCAAAGAGCTGACCGGCCCAGGGATTCAGGTGTCGCTGAAAGAACACCGCCTGACGCTCCCGACTGGCGCCCTGTTGTATCAGGGCACTCATCACTTCCAGCTGCACTGCGATATGATCTTCCGGCTCTTTCACCTCTGGCTGACGGGAAAAACCCAACAGCTCCAGATCATTACGCAGCTCAATCAGAGGCGCCTCCATCAGCGATCCGGTCAGATACCAGGACGCAAACGGAGTCAGCTCCCCTTGGGAAATACCGATAAACAGGGTCAAATACTCATCTTCCAGTGCTTCTGGCTCGGCACGCTGCGCAGCCAGACGCAAAAACTCCCATGCCTGGGCCATGGTGTTCACAGCTCCCGCATCCACCTCCATTGAGGCCAGAAAATTCAGCAACTCATCAGAGGGATGCTGACGGCACAGAGCAGCCAGCAAGGCATAGATATCAGCCCGCAGAGCATCTTCATCTGTCAGGGTTTGAGTCATTACATCCATCTCCATCATGACACCTCACAGACGCAACTGAGCGGTTGGGTCCGCTGCCAGTTCACGGTAACTGTCGCGCACACGGCAGTCGTCACACATTTTCAGACGTTTTGCTGCATCACCCTGAAAATAGGGGTGTGCTTCAAGCTTTTTACTGATTTTTTCAATCGTGCTCTGAGTGGCAAAGGCTTTGCCACAGCTGATGCAATGGAAAGGCTCTTCCTGCTTCATGACACGCGGCTCGCCACGAACACCTGCAGCGGGTGCAAAGCGCGGCTCCAGAGTGATCACCTTTTCCGGACAACTCTGTTCACACAATCCACACTGCACACAGTCACCTTCCAGAAACGCCAACACAGGCGCCTCCTCACTGGCACTGCGTAAAGCACCTGTCGGACAGATGGACACACAGCTCATACACAGGGTGCAATCCGTCTGATCAATCAGCACCTGACCGTAAGGGCTGCCATTAGGCAAGGCGACAGGATCATCGGAGCCATCGCCCTGCTCATACAGACGATCCAGGGCTTCATTCAGCGTTTTGCGTTTGCCCTGATAAGGATAAGCTGCACCGGCTGGCAAACCCTCCCAGGCTTCCAGCTGTGCATTCAGTAAAGGCAGGTCTGCTGACAACTGCTCTGCAGACATCAGACTGATTCTGGCGGCCAGATGCCCCAGCGCTTCCAGCAACCGCCCGGTGGTCGCCACTTCACGCTGCAACAGGTTCAACAGTGTTGGCGGTGTTGTCGCATCAGTGACCAGCACGACATAGGTCGCGCCCTGAACCAGCACAGACAGCCAGATTTCAGCACCCAGTGCGCCCACTTCTTCCAGGGAAACCGGAATCACATGCGCAGGCAGTGCCTGCAGATCCAGCTCGGTCTGTTCGGCATGAAACAACATGGCCGGACGTTCACCACCGGCCTGGGCGTAGCTGTCCAGACAGTGCCGCAAACGGTCCAGCCAGCTTTGTGGCCGGGGCGCGGCGAATGTCAGGGCACCAGTGGGGCAAGCCGTCGTACAGCTGCCCGCACCATGACAAAGATGCACATCTACACTGATCTGAGCATCATGAGTGGCGGTATTGGTATGAGTTGACAGTGCATCCGCCGGACATACATCCAGGCAGCGCGTACAGCCTGTTTTGCCACGATCAGCATGTGCACAAATATCGTGGTTAACCTGCACGTAGGCCGGCTTTTCAAACTCCCCCACCATGCCGCTCAACTGTTCCAGCGCATCAACCAGCCTGTCGCCTTGCGGACCAACATGGAAATAGCCTGGTGGCGACAGCTCAGCTGACAACACGGGCTGATCGTTCAAATCCAGCACCAGATCAAAGCAGACCTGCCCGGCACTCACTTCCGCCGGGTTAATCTGCTCACCGCCGGGGGTGGTAACACGCAGATTGAAGGCCCCCAGCCAACCGTCCAGGGATGCAAAAGGCAAATAAATGGGTGTTAAATGAGATGCCGCCTGAAGGGCGCGTTCGAGATGCTCATCTTCCTGAGAAGAAACACTGCCCATCGCCAGCAAGGTGATACTGGCCATCCCCTGTATCTGATCAGCGACCAGTCGGATCAGATCCTCAGGACCCAGAATCAACAGGTGTCCCCGACTGGTATAGCTGATCAACCCATCCTGCAGGGCCATCAGGGGTGGCATAGCATTCAGCGCCTGCTGCCGCGCACGCGCATTGGTTTCCGGAGAGGCCACAAAGGCCCGGTGTGCAATCAAATTGTTGGGTTTCATTGACTCTCTCTCAGACTCAGCCGACTGACGGCAGGTCGAGTATCATAATTATAGTTAACGCTATTGGATGACCCAGTTGCAGTTTAAGGTTGCAATTTAAGCGCCAGGTTTTGCTACCCAAATGGCGCGCATTAATCCCCAATAACCCAAGCTTTTTTCAAAAAAACAAACCCAAAGGGTCATTTTGTCTCGATTGATTCATTTTTACCGAGCTGATCTGCCTCATCGACTTTAGTCGAATCCAGTGTTTCGACTGCCTCCCCGTCCACCTCAGCCAGCGCCGAATCAGGCTGCAACAAGGCATCGCGTGCCTGCTGCATCGCATCCTCCATCTGTTGCTGTGCCCAGCCACGTACCTTGTCTCCCACCTTTAGCACCAGCTTGTCCGGATTGGAGTAATCCAGCGCATAATCGTCCAGCGAGTCACGCACATTGAACTCGGGCTGATGGAAAAATTTACGCAACGCCTGACGACGCAATTCAGCCGAAACGCCACTGGAGAAAAACATCGACATATCGCTGCCGGCATGAATCGTGGAAAGATCAGGCATATCCAGATCCGTCAGCACCTCTGTCTCAGACGATGCGACTTCCGCAGCGGACTCAATGGACTCCTCATCAGAAGGTGTATCAACAGCGACAACTCCCTCGGCCTCCGGCTCAAGGGTCTGGACAGGAAGCTCCTGAACCGACTCCGCCATCTCTGCCGGGTCTTCCTGACGCTGCTTTAAGCGCGACCAGCGCCCCAAAAACCCCTCAGTCATTGGATGCTCCTTTCGCGGCAGCCTGAGTGCGCAACCGGCGTTTCTGATCACGCGGATCTTCCACTTCACCATGATGCGCCATAAAGGCTTCCAGCCAGACAGTGATTGGCGCAGGCATTGGAATGCTCAGCACAGGCTGTCCGGCATCCATATAATCCGCCGCGACATCCTGAGCCAGAGTCAGCTTACGCGGCACCCGCTGATCTGCGGTCAGGTCTTCACACACCACAAACAAACGCGGCGACTCGGAACTCAGGTTAAACCGATACGCCATTCGTTCATCACGGTGCAGTATCAACCACAGCGCCTGAGCCTCTTCACTATCCAGCGGCTGCTGGGAAATCTCCGCCACCTCCCAGTTGATCGAAGGCCAGCCACGTGACGAAGTCTCCTGCTTGTCGAGACAAACCCACAAACACCAACTATTCAGGGTGGGGCCTTTTTCAATCTGTGCCATCGGCGACTCCTGTTTGCATTAATCACTTCAGTCTAGCTTTAAGGCAAGGAACGTGCCGCCTTTTGTCTGGCCGCAGAATCACAGCCTTGAAGCCAACCCAACACTCATGACCGCACAGAAAACGGGTCAAATCACCCCAACGTAACGGCAAAACTGAGACAAAATGACCCACTCGAATCAGGGTATTGCGCCGACAATAGCCGCAACCCCTGAAGAGATGGCACAATCGCCAGACTGGTATAAATGTTGCTGCACTTTCAATGACTGATAACACAAGGATTTGGCATGCCCCGTAACCCTCAACTGGTCCTGAGCCAGGCACGCGCGCCCTTGACCCGTATCACTCAGGTCATGGATGAACAAGGTGAATGGCGTGAACAAGCACTGGCCTGCGAACGCCCATTGACGCTCTACCTGAACAAGCGTGAAATCGTCACCCTGATGACACTGGGTGAAGATCCTGAAGCGCTAGTGTTGGGGTATCTGCGAAATCAGGGCCTGATCGAGCGACTCGAAGACCTGCTCGCGATCCAGGTTGACTGGGATGTTGAAGCGGCAGCGGTCGTCACGACACACACACCGGATGACCTGGAGGAGACACTTTCCAAACGCACGGTCACGACTGGCTGTGGTCAGGGCACTGTATTCGGGAATCAGATGGAGCGCCTGCGTGGATTGACCCTGGCACCCTGGCACCTCAAACAGTCGCAGGTGTATCAACTACTGGAAGCACTCAACCAGCACAATGAAACCTATCGCAATGCCGGTGCTGTTCACGGTTGCGCCATTTGCACAGCAACAGGTGAAGTACTGAGTTTCTGTGAAGACATAGGCCGACATAACGCTGTCGACACCCTCGCGGGCCGTCTCTGGCTGAACGGTATCGAGAGTGAAGATAAGGTGTTCTACACCACTGGCAGACTGACATCCGAGATGGTCATCAAGGCTGCTCAAATGGGTATCAGCGTCCTGCTGTCCCGCTCCGGTGCCACTGAAATGGGACTGCAACTGGCGAACATGCTCGGCATGCTGATGCTGGCTCGCGCCAAAGGGCGGCACTTTCTGGTCTACAGCGATCAGGACCGACTGACACTGGATGCCCGCCCGGACCCCATGCCGCGCTCCAGCAAACGGAGGGACTGATATGGCTGACACCACCCCCTATATGACGGTTAAGGAAGCCGCTGTCTATCTGCATCTCAATGAAAAGAAAGTGTACCAGTTGGCCAGTGATGGCCACCTGCCCGCGACCAAGGTCACCGGAAAATGGCTGTTTCCACGCAAACTGATTGATCAATGGCTACTCGAATCCAGCCATCACGGCGTCCTCAGCGATCGCCTGCTGTTTGCCGGCAGCGATGACCCCTTGCTCAAAGCGGCCTTGCTGCGCATCATGCAACAGCAACACTACCAGGCGCTATACAGCTATATGCCAACCGGTACACAGGCGGGCCTGTCATTACTGGCTCAAGGATTGGTGGACTGCTGCGCCGTGCACTGGGGCAAAGCCGAAGAAAGTCATTTACGCCACCCCGCCCTGATACGGCAATACGCCGGATCACGCCACTGGGTACTGGTGCACCTGTTCAAACGCCAACAGGGACTGATGATGCGCGCCGACGACTCCGATACCCTGCTGAGTGAACCGGCACAAATCCTGAAGAAGCGCTGGGTCATCCGTCAGGAAGGCGCTGGCTCTCAGCGTTTTCTGAAAGACTGGCTCCACCAGCAACGTCTGGCGTTTGACAAGATTCAAGCCAGCGTCCGCGCGTTGACCGAATCAGAAGTCGCTTCTGCCATCGCCCGCAAAGTCGCCGATATTGGTCCGGGCACAGAATCAGCAGCGGCTGAGTGTGGCCTTACATTTGTACCGGTTTATCAGGAAGCCTTTGAGCTGGTGTTGCCTCGTCAGGTCTATTTCCGTACGCTGTTGCAACAGCTATTTGACTGGTTGCAAAGCCCGGAGGGTCAGGAAACCGCCCGTCAACTGCAGGGTTACGACCTCAGCCAGTGCGGTAAACTGGTGTGGAATGGTGAAACAAAAGAGTAATGCTTTTCTGCCAGTATAGGCTCAGCAGTCTTCGAAAAAATATCTTGTGCACTGCACAAAATAATACTTGACATGCAAGACACCATCTCTATAATCCAAGGTATTGTGCAGTGCAGCAAAAGAAATTGCAGCACGGCATTGATAACTTAAACTGAGGAGATACACACATGACTAGCGCAGTTGATTTCCAGAAGCCGGTTGAAGCCGTTAAAAGCCTGATCGCTCTGCAGACTGAAACCCTGACCAAAACCGTTGAACTTCAGAAGAAGTCTGGCGAAGAGCTGGTTGCCTTTTTCAAAGCTGAAGCTGAAAAAGCAAAAAGCCTGAAAACTCCTGAAGAAGTCATCAAGTTCAACACTGAAGCCAACACTTCTCTGTTCAACCTGCTGAAAGCACAGGGCGAAGCCTTCACTTCTCTGGCAACTGAAGCCAGCAAAAGTGTGATGGCTGAAATGCAGAGCTTCGGCAAGTAATCACTTGCTGATCTGCAAAAAACACCCCGCCTGTCGGGGTGTTTTTGTATCCAAACCCTGCCTATAACAGCTCACCACTTTCATACAACCACTGTTGATAGACATAGCCCGATAACACCAGCCGGGTTTCCTCTTCCAGATCCTCAAACGCCAGACCATGACGAAACACCGCCAGGGTACCACTCTCGGTTTGCAGCACACTGCATACTCTTGCCGCCGCCAAGATCACATGATCCATCCCGGCAACAGACACCTTTGCCGTCAGATACAGCAGCTCGCCTACGCTCGCCAGGGCCGAGGGCGCTTCCACTGATGCACCTGACAAGCTGATATCCACACACAAGGCAGACTGAGGCTGATGCAGATCACCTTCACCCCGATCAACCCACAGAGGCAAATGTACCGGAACCCGTGTGTGCTGACGAAAAGGCTGCGTTTCCAACTGCCGGGGATAAGCCAGTATCCAGTGTGGAAACGGCTCATCCTGGGCTTTGAGCAAGCGGGTGGAAAAGCTGATCAAACGATTTCCGCACAAGAGCTTAACCGTAAGAGACGCGCCTTCCGTCAGTAAGGATTTGCGACTTTTAGGCGCACTGACCAGCACAGCCACCTGTTCATGTATACCGATCAGACGTACCGAATAACGCCCTTTAGGGACACGTGTTTCCAAGCGTACGGGCTCCCCTGAACGTGGGCGTAACTCGGCCAGAGATACCGGTGTCCTGGCACCTTCGGAACCCTCGGAACGCAAATGAGCCTTTAGCATAGGTTGAACAATCCAGCCTTCATTGATGGGTCACGGGAAATCCCAGTGCCTTAAAATCTGTGTGCTGCGCCTCTGACAGGCGCAGTGTTAATGAGCTGAACTCGCGCCGCACCGGATACTGCTTGCGCAACTGGTCAAATGCCAGCCTCTGCTGCTCGGCCGGCAACGCCAATGTTGCCCTTAACGCACGGTCATCCCGATAGGGATCATACAGCATACGTACCGCTGGTAATAAACCGGCCTGCGCACTTAAACACATCTCTGTCACCTCCGCAGGTGGCAGTAGCGCCTCAAACGTACAGTTCATCGCACGCCTGGCGAAGTGACAGTAAGCCTGATACAGCATCCAGGTGCCCCGCAGTTTGCCTTCCAGCGAGTAACCGGCGATATGTGGTGTCGCTATACGCACCCGCGCGGCCAACTCAGGCGTGACCCGTGGTTCCTGCTCCCATACGTCCAGTACCAGCGTCAAATCAGGCCGTTGCAAACTGCACGTCAGCAACGCCTGATTATCGATGACCGGACCACGACCGGCATTGATCAGGATCGCATTCGCGCGCAACAACGACAGATTATCGGCATTGATTAAATGGTGGGTGGGATACGCCCCCTGACGGGTCAAGGGCGTATGCAGCGTCACAATATCCGCTTCCTCAAGTAACTGACTCAGACTGCAGAAGGCTGCCGCCTGATCAGCCGTTGCGTCTTGCTGACGCGGTGGATCACACAAGCGGACAGAAACACCTAACTGCTCCAGACGCGCCTGAAGGCGTGAACCGACATTCCCGACACCCACAATACCGACAACCCGGTCCTTCAGGCAGAAAGACTGCTCTTCTGCCAGATGCAACAGCACACTCAGCACATACTCGACAACCGCATCTGCATTACAGCCAGGCGCGCTGCTGAATGCGATCCCCAGATCTGCCAGCGCCTGCTGATCAATATGGTCCGTCCCGATGGTGGCGGTACCGACAAAGCGCACAGTGGTCCCTTCAAGCAACGCACGATCAACCCGCGTGATCGAGCGGACCAGCAGCAGGTCAGCATCAACCAGTTGATCGCGCTGAAGATCACGTCCGGCAACAGAATGCACTTCACCCAACTCGGTGAATAGCGGATTCAGTGCCGGAATATTTTCATCCGCAACAATTTTAAGACGTTGCTGTTTTTCAATCGGCTTAGTGTTCAACGGACCTCCGGGGCTTTACAACCACCCTGTTTTCAGGCTCAATTTCGCGCCATTATAAAACGTCCCCCCTGTCAGGGTCATTGTTCCTTTTAAATTTCAGAAGAAAACCTGTGGTATTACGCTGGCAAAAACAGGCTGACTATTTTACTGTCAGCGTCTATCAGGATCTGGTCGGTGACTGGATTCTTACTCAAAGCTGGGGCAACAGCCTCAATGATGACAGTGAGTTCAGTCATACCGTACTGCCCTCACGCCTGGAAGCAGAAAAATATGTAACCAAACTGCGCCTGAGCTTACTGAAAAGTGGTTTCAAGGAAAGCAGCGACAACTGCCCCTTACGGAGAATCTATGAGTAAATTTGAATACGCTGAAATGCCGGATGCCCAGGGCTACTTTGGCGAGTACGGTGGCCAGATTATCCCGCCTGAACTGCAACAGGTGATGAATGATATCGATAAAGCCTATGAAGAGATTCGCCAGCAGCCTGAGTTCCAGAATGAACTGAAAACACTGTTTGCCGATTACATAGGACGTCCCAGCCCTATTTTCCATGCCCGTCGACTGAGCGAAAAGCTCGGCGGCGCACAGATTTTTCTGAAGCGCGAAGACCTGAACCACACCGGCGCGCACAAGATCAATCACTGCCTGGGTGAGGCACTGCTGGCCAAATACATGGGCAAAACCAAGGTGATTGCTGAAACCGGTGCCGGTCAGCATGGTGTTGCGCTGGCAACCGCCTGCGCACTGGTCGGCATCCCCTGTGAGATTCACATGGGTCAGGTCGACATCGAAAAAGAACACCCTAACGTCGTCAAAATGAAGATTCTGGGTTGCGACCTGATTCCGGTCACCCGTGGCACCGCCACGCTGAAAGATGCGGTAGACAGTGCGTTCGAAGAGTATCTGAAAGATCCACAGAACTTTATTTACGCCATAGGCTCGGTTGTCGGTCCACATCCCTTCCCCAAAATGGTTCGTGACTTCCAGTCTATTATTGGAACTGAAGCCCGTGAACAGTTCCTCAACCGCTTCGGCAAGCTTCCAGATTACCTGACAGCCTGCGTAGGCGGCGGCTGTAACGCCATCGGCCTGTTTACTGCTTTCCTGAAGGACGAGCAGGTCAAGATGGTTGGTATAGAACCTGCGGGTAAAGGTCTGGATACCAATCAGCATTCCGCCACCCTGACACTGGGCAAACCGGGACAACTCCATGGCATGAAGTGCTATGTACTGGAAACCGAAGACGGCGAACCCATGCCAGTGCATTCAATCGCTTCCGGCCTGGATTATCCGGGCGTTGGTCCACAGCATTCTTACCTGAAAGACCTGGGCCGTGTGCAGTATGAAACCGCAACCGATCAGGAATGTCTGGATGCCTTCATCACCCTGTCGCGAGTCGAAGGCATTATTCCGGCACTGGAAAGCTCCCATGCTGTCGCCTGGGCGATTCGTACAGCCCCGACACTCAGTCCTGAGCAGACCATCCTGGTCAACATCTCGGGTCGTGGCGACAAAGATGCCGACTATGTTGCGGATCTGCTTGGACTTTAAGCACCTTCCTCACCGACGATGCGACATTATGTCGCATCGTTATTCAACTGACCCTGCAGTAAACTGGCAACACTTATGACAGAACACGGTGTGACTGAGAAACGTATAAAGCCTCAGCAGTGGATTTTATTGGGACTCGCCGCTGTCGTGCTGCTGGCGCTGCTGACCAGCCGAGACTTGATCGAACAATCGCTACAACCTGACAGTGTGCTGCTACCGCCCTTGCCCTGCGATCTGCATCAAGGAAACTGTATTGCCTCACGTGGCAATCAGCTGTTGCAACTGAGTCTGACTCCCCGACCCCTGGAGTCCTCGCAACCGATCAGCATCGAGGTGCGATTGCAACATCTGGACGCGCGCCAGGTCATGCTCGATCTGCAGGGTGTAGAAATGTATATGGGTCTGAATCAAACGCAACTCACTCAGGACCCTGAGCGCCCTGAGATCTGGCGAGGCACCACAGAACTGGCAGTCTGTACCACCGGAGAAATGACCTGGCGCGCCAGCGTCTACGTGGATACAGCGGAACAGCTCTACTCCACCGCCTTTGATTTTGACGCCCGTTAGCACCACAGGAGAACATGATGAAAGCCATACGCTACCTGATTCTACTGAGTATTGCGCTGGTTGCAGGTGTGCTGATCTATTTTCAGCAACAACCCCAGCCCGCCGAACAACGGGTTCTGGGTGGCAGCATTGGTGGTGACTTCACGCTGATGTCAGCAGATGGCCCGGTCTCCCTGTCAGATTTCAGGGGTCAGCCGGTAGTCATCTACATCGGCTACACCTACTGCCCGGACGTCTGCCCCATGGCACTGGCCGTACTCGGACAGGCACTGCGTAACATGCCGGATGACCAGAGCGAACAGATTCAGGGGATCTTTATCAGCGTCGATCCCGAGCGCGACAGCCTGGAACATTTGAAGAATTATGCAGCGTTCTTTTCACCCCAGATTATAGGGGTCACGGGTGAGAAATCTGAGATTGATCAGGTCGTGAAGCAATATGGTGCTTTTTACCGGAAAGTGGAGATGCGCAACTCGGCCATGGAGTACGCAGTTGATCACTCATCACGCCTCTACCTGATTGACCGGGAGGGCCAACTGGCGGCACTGGTGTCCCATAACGCTACTCCGGATCAGTTAATGCATAACCTGCAACAGCTACTCGAACACTAATCTCCCAAGGAGGAATCTCATGCGTAAGCTCTTTGTTGCCAGTGCCCTGCTGTTTTCATCACTCACCTTCGCCTGTGAAGATGTCATTATCGAAAATGCCTTTGCACGTGCAGTTCCTCCCGGACAGCCAAACAGTGCAGCCTTCATGACGCTGGACAACCATGGCCATCATGATGCAAGCCTGGTGTCAGCCTCCTCCAGCGTGGCTGAAGTCACCGAACTTCACACCCATACCGACGTGGATGGGGTCATGCAGATGCGTCAGATCGACACGATTGAGATTCCTGCGGGTCAACAGACTCACCTGCAACCAGGTGGACTGCATGTCATGCTGATCGGCCTGAAACAGAACCTGGCCGATGGCGATCAGATCGATCTGACCCTGACCTTTGCCGATGGCAGTGAAAAAGCACTGGAAATCCCGGTACGCCATGCCATGCCGATGGGACATACTCATTAAAAGGCCTAATACATCTACAGCCACGCAGACGTGCGTCGAAGTGGCTGTAGATCAGGCCCTTCGCGCTTAAGTGCCGTATCGCATAATTTGTCGAAATTTGATCTAAAGCTAAAATCTAAAAACTTGAAAGATTAAGCTGGGTTTGCTATTGTTTTCCCTTATGTAGTATTTACGAATGGATTTCAACTACAAAGAAAGGAGTTCTTATGTCGCCCAACCTTCCTTATCGACTCCCGAATGACACCAAAGAGCAAATTTATTTTTTAAGAGATCTATTAAAACTCCCTCACTATATTTTTGATGCCTATGAAAACCAACCTGCCATTTCTGATGAAAAAGCAATAGAAATTCTTACAGGTGTAATTTTGTATCATCACCTTGATAGGCACCAAAAGCATGAAGTAATGAAACTGCTTCATAGTGAACTTAGCAACAGACCTGCAATTGGTTTTTTAATTACCAAAATCACAGACCCTATGGCCAATACATACTGGGGTCTATGGGCCAAACCCACTACCGAGCTGCTTGAAGACTTAGAGTTAAGGGAGGTTATTAGCAGTGCTTTAGGTTTGGCTGGAGCTGGGGTTACTGTAAAGACTCTAAAAGATGTTCGCGATGCATTAACTAAAAGACGACCCTATAGACGCGGACATCCAGCCTTTTTAGTATTAATATACGGCTTTTATTATAACAATGAAGGCGCCAAAAACGCCATTCAAGAAGAGCTAAACAGGCGTGCAAGAAATCATTAAATGAAATTAAATATATCTCGCGGAACCTATTTCCTAGAGACAAGCCTTATTTTTAGATGGCTTGATATCATTACTAATGCATTTGCATTTTTAGCTGGATGGTTATTCTTAAGTAGTGATATAAACCTTGGCCCTGGCACTAAGTTTATGGTCATGATCTTGATTATAGCTATCGTAATGGGCTTATTTTTATTAATAACCGAGCTAATCTCATATTTTTTTTGTGACAAAGTTGAAATCGCTAGTTTCAAAGATGACAAACTTAGTTTATCACTAGATTTTTACGAAGAGTTTGACACTAAAAAAATAAATAGCATCAAATATTATGGCCCACCATCATGGGTTGCCTTATTCTGGCCATACATTAAATACACCATTCGAATTGATTACAATGGTCAAGTCAAAGAAATCAAGACATGCTTTAGATTAAAATCACTTGAAAACTTCTTTAATGAAGTTAACAAGGAGATTACTAATAGCACTCAGTAACAACTGTATAGTTAATTGACTAACTGCTTAGCACTACAGGAAAACAAAGACATACTTATAATCTAGCAGGCCACTTTCATGATCAGATTAAACTGGAATATTTTAACACTACTTTTTTTGTTTTCTTACTCACTTACTATCCCTATAGCCACAAGTGCCGATCAACTTAATGATGAGCATTATACTAAAGAGCATGCAACTCTTTTACAGATACTAAACCAAGAAGATCAAGACGCGCTGAGTGATTTTTTGCATAGCCATCAAAATGCTCAATGGCTACAGGAGGAAGACACGAAAGCATCCATCATCAACACGCTAATGTATGAAGCAGAAAATTGTAATGACGATGTTATTTTATCCTTTACCAACAATAACATCACACTATCATCAAGGAGCGTGGGGTCTCCATATCACTTCCTAGGCTACATGACTTCAACTGATAATATAGCCGAATGCATAGATATTTTTATCCGCGCCGGGATTGATATTAACGCAACAGATGGCGAAGGAAAAACGGCATTAATACATATTTTATATTCCCATCATCCTGATACGCTGCTCATCCTGGAAAGGCTTATCGATAACGGAGCTGATCCAACCCTACGCTCTGAAGCAGGCCTTGACTTACTACATTACTCTTTACTTTTACATTCTTTATATTCTGAACTAATTTTTGATAATGAACAGAAAGATGATGATACTTTCATTAATGAAGTAAAAAGGATGGTGAATCTTACAAAACGAGTTAATGTTATGTTTACTAAATACTACACATCAAAATCAGCTAACATAGATATTAATAGAATCTAACACATCTTACGGCCACGCGGGCGCGCGTCGAAGTGGCTGTAGATCATTGGTGAGTAAAACCGAAACCTTGAGAGGGTCCCGCTCTGTTAGATATCAGACCTTGCTGAATATGTGTCTGCTAGCTAATCCATTGCTTTTCCAATAGCTTGTTAACCCAGACAATACATTATTGGCGGTGGGGGGTGGATTTACCCGCATCTCTTGATAGGCTATTTCTAGCTCTTGTAGAAAACTTTCCGACGGTGGCCTTCCTGAAAAATCGTCAAGGCTTGGTGAAAACTTAAGCCCAACGATTTCACACATGGCTTTTTCCAAGCCTTGCGGTCTCGCTTCAACCACTTCAAAACGCTGCTGCTGTTCGGCTGTCCTTCCGCACGGGGCATACCAGTATCCGAAATCATCTAAACCTCTTCGCCGATCACCCGCTAAACAGTAGTGTGAAATCTCATGCAAGAGGCTGCGCGGGTAGTTACTTCTAAAATACAGGATGGCACGGGTATTCGCTGTCGGAGCTTGGTAGAACGGCTCCTCTGCGTCACCTTGTATCGTTAAGTTGGGGAGTATGTCCGCAAAGGCATTTATCAAATTTTGACAGTATTCATCATCGGTACTGCAGACACTCATTTATTCATTTCCTATTACAAACTGACAACTCGAAAAACAGTCGTCGAACAGGCGCATAAGGTCCCGATAATCATGTGCCTGCATCAATTCAGCACCTGCCAGGTATCATCACTCAACCACCAGCTCTGGCCGGTACGGCGATCAATACGCACAGCTACATAGCCCTTGCGATCCTGATCGGCACGCTGCACCTGCACCTCATAACTTGAGGGCGACAAACTGCCAGAATCTCTCAAACGACTCCAGTCATTGTTATCAGCCAGCCAGGTTTCCCCGGTTTGCGCATGGTAACGGATCAGAATCCAGCCGCGCTGTGTATAAGCCGTCGCAACCCGGTAAGGTCCGGTAGACTCGGCCAGTTGTGGTGACTGCATACTCATGGCTGACAACAGCTGTGCCACCGCCTGATCGATCTCCTGCACCATACCTTCAAGCGAGTGGCTGGCAAGATCTTCTTCATAACCCGCAGGTGTCTGACCTGAACCCCGCTGGGTATCGCGTAAAGACTGCAGCTGGGTCATACTCATCTGGCTCTGCTCCAGTACCTGCTGAGTCAGAGAGCGAATTTGAATGACCTGTTCCTGCAACAGCGTCAAACGGCCATTCAGTTGGTCCAACTGCCCCTGCAGACTGCCACTCATATCACCACGTGTCACTTCCAGTGGCTGTATCGGATCACCTCCCAGCATGGCGGCAATTTCAGCACGCCCTTCACTGCTGTGTGGATCGGCATTAACCGCCTCAGGACCGCCATTATCAGGACGGACATTGGCATCATTACAGCCCGTTAACAACAGCAGTAATGCAGCGGATGCCAGCAACTGTTTCAACATCTTTGTCCCCTTAAGCACTTGAAACCTGACCAGTTATATAACCAAAAAGAACTAAAAGTTAATATTTTATTCTTTTGATGCTAATTTAATTCATGCTAACGTTCGCCATCAAGAACAATCAATGATATGGCTGGAAGCATAATGACTCGCAGTATTTTACTCCACAAACGAGGTCTGCATAAATTATTGCTGGCGACCTTTTTTGCCAGTGCAGCATCTCTGGCACAAGCCGAAGAATTCTCCCCTGCACAGGTGCAATTGCTGGCAGCTGCCTGTGCCAACTGCCATGGAACCGACGGTAAGCTTGCAGACGCTATTCCGGCAATTGCCGGTCGACCCGTAATGGTCCTGGAAGCTCAGCTGCAGGCATTTAAACAGGGTCTGCAACCAAATACCACCGTCATGGACCGGATCGCCAAAGGCTATACGGATGCTGAACTTTCTGCACTGGCAAATCACTTTGCCAATGTCGACAAACACTAAGGGGCCGGTTATGAGTGACAATGCAAACAAGATTTCCACATCACGCCGCCAGCTTCTGAAAGGCCTTGGTCTGGCATCCCTGTTCCCGGCAATTTCGGCCTGTGCAGCAACAGGCAGCAGCCAGGCATCTGCTGGCCGCGTTGTTGTCATCGGTGGTGGCTTTGGCGGTGCAACTGCAGCTAAATATATCAAGCGCGGCAATCCGGCCATTGATGTTACCCTGGTCGAACCCAACAAAACCTTTTATACCTGCCCCTTCTCCAACCTGGTACTGGCCGGTGAGCATCAACTGGAAAGCATCGGTCACAACTATGACGAGCTGAAACAGGTGTACGGCGTCAAAGTTGTGCATGCACTGGCTCAGGACATTGATCCGGTTGCACATCGCGTCAGCCTGTCTGATGGCCAAACGCTGCAATATGACAAGCTGCTGATGTCACCCGGTATTGATATGCGCTGGAACGCCATTGAGGGCTACGACGAAGCAGCTGCCGAACTGGCTCCGCATGCCTGGAAAGCAGGCCCCCAGACCTTGCTGCTCAGACAGCAGCTGGAAGCGATGCAGGACGGCGAAACGTTCATCATGTCAGTGCCCGGCAACCCTTTCCGCTGCCCACCCGGACCTTATGAACGCGCCAGCCTGGTCGCTCATTACTTCAAGAAGCACAAGCCGCGCTCCAAGATTCTGATTCTGGATGCCAAGGACAACTTCTCCAAGCAGGGCTTGTTTACTGCTGGCTGGCAAGCCGAATATGGCGACATGATCGAATGGGTCGGGCTTTCAAATGATGGTCGTGTTGTCCGTGTAGACGCGGCACGTCGTGAAGTGGAAACAGAGTTCGGCACACGTCACCAGGCCGCTGCATTGAACGTGATTCCGCCTCAAAAGGCTGGCTTTATTGCTGAACGAGCAGGCGTCACCGATCAGACCGGCTGGGTTCCAGTGAATCCGGTGACATTTGAATCGACGCTGGTGAAGGATATTTATGTCGTAGGTGATGCTACAGTTGCGGCTCCCATGCCCAAGTCCGGCTTTGCCGCGAATGCTCAGGGTAAAGTGGCCGCCAGTGCTATCGTGGCAGCGCTTGCAGGTGTTAACCCGCTGGAACCTGTCTGGGCCAATACCTGCTACAGTCTGATCAACCCGGATTACGGTATCTCGGTTGCTGGCGTCTACAAAGTACAGGATAATCAGATCATTGATGTTGAAGGCGCTGGCGGCCTGAGTGCGGCTGATGCTAGTGACAGTGTTCGCAAGGCTGAGGCGGCGTATGCTGTTGGCTGGTATAACGCCATTACACAAGATACCTGGGGAACCCGTAGCTGATCTATGATCGAACTTTTTGAAGATCACCTGCAAGCCGTCCTGTGGAGTGGTGCACTCCTGGGACTGGCTTACGGCGCAGCGGCTCAATGGAGCCGCTTTTGTTTGTATAGAGGTCTGTCGAATCGCTGGCAATCTGGCGACAGCATCAAGCTGCGCGCATTTGTGCTGGCAATGGCAGTCGCCTTACTGAGCAGCCAGGCATTACACTGGCTGTTTGGTATCGACTTGACCCAGACACACTACCATCAACGCTCCCCCTCCTGGCCCTTGCTCTTGGGTGGCGGAATGCTGTTTGGTTATGGCATGCATCTGGCCAATGCCTGTGGTGCTCGCTCGCTGGTGTTACTGGGCAGCGGTAATCTGCGCTCACTGCTGGTACTGTTGGTGCTTGGGGTCTCAGCCTATGCGACCCTGTCGGGCTTGCTGGCACATCCACGGATTGATCTGGAAGCACTTACTCAGACCCGCCTGCCTGCCACATCTATTGATGGACTCATCAGCCTGACCGGCCTGTCAGCCAGTCTGTCGAAGACACTGACACTCCTGGTTCTTGCGGGCCTGCTACTCTTCTGGGCACTCAAAAGTCCGGCACTGCGTCAATCGCCCCGAGACTGGATAGGTGCCAGTCTGATTGGCTTGCTGACCGCTGGTGGCTGGTGGGTAACCGGTGTACTCGGCGCAGATGATTTTGATCCGGTCCGACTGGGATCGCTGACCTTCGTACAGCCGATTGGTGAAACCCTGCAGTTCTCCATGCTCTCCAGCGGTATGAAACTTAGTTTCGCCGTCGTGGTCGTATTGGGTGTGATTCTGGGCAGTTTTGTCCGTGCACTGTTCAGTGGCGAATTCAGCTGGCAGGGCTACGAATCACCTCAACAGATGCAGCGTGGCATACTGGGCGGCTTATTGATGGGCATTGGTGGCGTATTGTCACTGGGCTGCACGCTGGGACAGGGCATCAGTGGTTTTTCTACCCTGGCGCTCAGCAGTATTGCTGCACTTGCCGGAATTCTGATCGGCGCCCAAGTCGCGCTCTGGCTGGACAGCCGTAAGACAACCGTCTAACTGTAATCTTAAGGAAACTGACTCTACATGCGTGCACCATTGAGACTGACATTGTTGATCCTCCTGCTTTTACTGCCACTGCATACGATGGCCGACTGGCAACGTATCGAGGCACTTAAAAACAAGGTGGGAACCGAAACACCTCAGACCAGTGGCCTACAGATCGGACTGCCGCTGGTCGCAGACGATGGTGCATCTGTCCCTCTGAAAGTGACCTTTAACGGTACTCTGGCAGCAGATGAATACATTAGCGGATTGTATGTTTTTGCCAGTCAGAACCCGCGTGCCGAAGTGATCGAGTTCGCATTCAGCGACGCCATTCCACGCATTGAAGTATCCACCCGCATCCGCTTAAGTGAAACCCAGACTGTCTATGTGCTGGCCAAAAGCAATCAGGGAAACCTGTGGCTGGCAAACCAGGATGTTCGTGTCACCGTCAGCGGCTGTCTGATGACAGATGAAGACGGTACCGTTACCGAAGCACAAATGTCACAACCGCGTATCGCCTTGCCACGTAACCCCAAGGCAGGCGAAGCCGCTGAACTGCGGACCATGATCAATCATCCGATGGAAACCGGTTTTCGGGAAGACAGCCAGGGTAATCTGATACCCCAGCAACTGATTGAAAGCCTGCAGGTCAGCCGTGGAGATGAAACGCTGTTCAGCGTAACCTTTAATACCGGGACATCGGCCAACCCGTTTGTAGCCTTTTTCCTGGATCAGTTTGACGATCTTACCTTCACCTGGACAGACCAGCAGGGACAGCAGCTGAGCGAAACGCGCTGATCGGGACTCGATACCTACTTCAAGCGGCTGAGCTTGCGATACAGTGTTCGCTCGCTCACCCCCAACCGCTCCGCCAGTGAGCGGTTATCACCCTTGAATCGAGCCGAAAGGCGCTGCAGATAGTAGCGCTCCAGTTGATCCAGCGGAATCACTTCATCCACGGGAAAACCACTGTAAGGTGCAGGAGCCAGGACCGAATCCACATGCTGGCACTCGGGTGGCAAATGCTGCACACCGATACGACCATCATCCGTTAAGAGCATTCCCCGCTCGAGTATATTACGCAGCTCACGAATATTGCCCGGAAATGCATACTGGCGCAGCAGTCGTATGGCAGCTTCTGTCACACTAATACCTTCAGCACCCGGTATTCGCGCAAGCAGTGACTCTATCAGCAGTTCAAGATCTTCCGGGCGGTCTGCCAGTGACGGCAAGATAACCGGGAATGCCGATATACGATAATAGAGATCCTGCCGGAACAGCCCTTGAGCTACCTGCTGTTTCAGATCTCGATGTGTTGCACACACCAGCCGGAAGTCCGCATGCTGTGGTTCAATCCCCCCCACCGTTCGATAGGTTCCTGTTTCGATCAGACGCAAGAGTTTAACCTGCTGCGGTAGCGGTATTTCACCTATCTCATCCAGAAACAGGGTTCCACCACGAGCCGCTTCTATCAAACCTTTTTTACGCCCTACCGCTCCGGTAAATGCGCCACGTTCATGACCAAACAGCTCACTTTCGAACAAGGACTCTGTCAGACCGGAACACTCCACCGTCACAAACGGACCACGGGCACGTGAGCTGCCATCATGCACAGCCCGAGCTGCCAGCTCCTTACCGGTACCTGACTCACCCAACAACAGCACAGTAATATCCGAAGGTGCCGCACGGCGCAGTAACTCCAGCATACGACTGAAAGCTGGAGAGCGGCCCACCATACCATCGCCTTCGCCAGGTGTGGCGCGCGCTTCCTTGACCAGATGCATAATTTCGAGATAGCAGATCAACTCGCCCTCGGCATTGCGTACCGGGTTCATCTCGACATCCACATGCTCCTCACCTTCAGGAGTGTTATGCAGATGCAAAACCCGCTGACGCTGCCCCGTATCCAGGCAGCGCTTTAACGGGCAGGACTCACCCGCCTGATCACAGGGTACGTGATACCCATGCGACACCTCATAACAGGTGCGGCCCAATACGGCTTCGCCATCGCCATAGATCGCTGCATAGGCCTGGTTACACGCCAGAATGCGGTAGTCCAGCGAAAGGATGGTTGCCGGCTCTTTAATTACATCGAGTAATGCACTCAACTCCGGCAATGCAGGTTGTGAAGGGAGAAGGGTTATATCTGCCATTTTTATCTGCCAAGACTGTCATGTATGTCAGTTCATTATCCGCCTGATGTGACAATTTGTCACGTTTAACCTCAGTTAAATTAGGGTTAATCTGACGCCGAACTGCCCAAAATGGCATGTATTTCAAAAAATAATAAGCTCATAACCAAAATTGTTTTACTTGGCATGAATTCTGCCTGTTAACCACCAACCCTTATCAAATCAGTAGTATCAGAGGATTTCGTATGATCACTGAAGCGGTCGTAGACTTATCCCGTCTGCAATTCGCACTTACGGCGATGTACCACTTTCTGTTTGTTCCACTCACTATTGGTCTGGCATTTATGCTGGCCATTATGGAGTCGGTCTATGTCATGACCGGCAAGCAGATCTACAAAGACATGACCAAATTCTGGGGCAAGCTCTTTGGTATCAACTTTGCTTTAGGCGTCACAACCGGTCTTACCATGGAGTTTCAGTTTGGAACCAACTGGTCCTACTACTCCCACTATGTCGGTGATGTATTCGGCGCACCTCTGGCCATTGAAGGTCTGATGGCATTTTTCCTGGAGTCTACCTTTGTCGGCCTGTTCTTCTTTGGCTGGGACCGACTCAGCAAGGTCAAGCACCTGATGGTTACCTGGCTGGTTGCCCTGGGATCGAACTTTTCCGCACTCTGGATTCTGGTCGCCAATGGCTGGATGCAGCATCCGGTCGGCGCAGAATTCAACTATGAAACCATGCGCATGGAAATGACGAGCTTTGTAGACTTGGTGATGAACCCTGTTGCGCAGGTTAAATTTGTTCATACCGTTTCTGCAGGTTATGTCACAGCAGCGGTATTCGTATTAGCCGTCAGTTCTTACTACTTACTCAAAGGTCGTGACATCGCTTTTGCCAAACGCTCTTTTGCCGTCGCTTCAGCATTCGGTTTAGCGGCTTCCTTGTCTGTCATTTTGCTGGGTGACGAGTCAGGCTACGAACTGGGTGATGTACAAAAAACCAAACTTGCCGCGATTGAAGCAGAATGGGAAACTCATCCTGCACCAGCCGCCTTTACCCTGTTTGGCATTCCGAACAGTGAAGAGATGCGGACTGACTACGCCATTAGAATACCCTATGCGCTAGGCTTGGTTGCCACGCGCTCGACGACTGAAGAAGTCCGCGGTATCAAGGACCTGATCGCTGATCACGAAATACGTATCCGTAACGGTATGGATGCCTATGCTTTATTGCAAAAAATGAGATCGGGTGAAGCGACAGATACCGAACGTGCTGCTTTTGATGAGAAAAAAGCAGACTTAGGTTACGGCTTACTTCTACAGCGTTATACAGCCAACATTGTCGATGCGACTGAAGAGCAGATTCAAATGGCTGCTCGTGACACCATTCCCGCCGTAGGCCCTCTATTCTGGGCATTCCGGATCATGGTCGCAGCAGGCTTCTGGATGCTGGTTCTGTTTGCATTGAGCTTCTACTTTACCGCCAAACGTACCGCCTGGAAGAAACCCTGGTTGCTTAAAGCCGCGCTGTTTACCCTGCCGGTGCCCTGGATTGCTTCAGAAGCAGGTTGGTTTGTTGCCGAGTTTGGTCGTCAACCCTGGGCAGTAGGCGAAATACTCCCCACCTTCAACGCCGTGTCTGTCCTGACGGCGAACGAGATACTACTGAGTCTTTCACTCTTTATTATTTTCTACACGATTTTGATCATTATCGAAGTCTTCTTGATGCAGCACTTTATCCGTAAAGGCCCAAGCAGCCTACATACCGGTCGTTATCATTTCGAACAGGATGATGATCAAAACGACCCCGCACTAGCACCGCAAACGGTCAAAGTATGAGTCAGGCCAAGGAGTATTTGAAATGATCTTTGATTATGAAATGTTAAAACTGATCTGGTGGATTCTGATCGGAGTGTTACTGATCGGTTTTGCTGTCACCGACGGCTTCGACATGGGTGGTTTAGCCATCCTCCCACTGGTCGCAAAAACCGATGATGAAAGACGCGTGGTGATCAATACCATGGCACCCCACTGGGATGGTAACCAAGTGTGGTTCATCACCGCCGGTGGTGCTCTATTTGCCGCCTGGCCTCTGGTCTATGCCGCGGCTTTTTCCGGCCTCTACTGGGCAATGTTACTGGTATTATTTGCCATGTTTCTCCGTCCTGTTGGCTTTGACTACCGTTCAAAAATGCAGGATCAACGCTGGCGTGATGGCTGGGACTGGGCACTGGTTGTCGGTGGTGCCGTCCCTGCCCTGGTATTCGGAGTTGCGTTCGGAAACCTGCTGCAAGGCGTTCCCTTCCAGTATGACGAATTGATCCGCCCATCCTATCACGGCAGTTTCTTTGCACTGCTTAATCCCTTTGCCCTACTCTGCGGAATCGTCAGCTTATCCATGCTTTGCCTGCACGGTGCAACCTGGGTACAGATGAGAACCCATGAAGCGGTAGAAGCGCGATCACGCTTCTATGCCAGAATTTTTGCACTGGTCTGCTTCATCACCTTTGCCCTGGCGGGGCTGTGGCTGACTGTTGGAATCGAGGGATACCAAATTGTCGCCATGCCAGCAACAGATGCCGCATCCAATCCTGTGCTTAAAGAGGTCTTGAAAGCAGAAGGCGCTTGGTTAAGTAACTATGCCAACTACCCCTTAACCATGATTGCACCAGCACTGGGATTCTTGGGCCTAATCGGTGCCTACCTGTTTGCCAGCGCTAATAAAGCTGCCCTGGCTTTCTTGTTCAGTGGACTCGGTATCACTGGGATTATTCTGACAGCCGGCGTGTCGATGTTCCCGTTTGTGATGCCTTCCAGCTTGGTTCCCAACCACAGCTTAACCCTGTGGGATGCGGCTTCCAGCGCGAACACACTGATGGTCATGACTTGGGCGGCCATCATCTTTGTTCCCATTATTCTGGGCTACACCTTCTGGTGCTATCGCGCCCTCTGGAGCAAGATCGGTGTCAGCTTCATTAAAGAAAACAACCATTCACTCTATTGAGGAGATGACCATGTGGTATTTTTCATGGATTCTGGGCGTATTGCTCGCCTGTGCTTTCGGCATCATCAATGTGATGTGGCTGGAGGCCGAAGAAGAGTTTGATCAGGAGTAATGCTCACTCCCCCAAAGGCACCGAAAGGTGCCTTTTTTTATGCCAACAAAAAACATGAACCAAAAAACAAAGCATATTCATGTCGACAACAAGACGACATGTTGACTTATCCACAATCATGTATATAACATGTCGACATGGTGCCAGTTAAAGCACGTGACTGCTTGCACATGATTTCTCGGCAGTAACCTGAACTCAAGAGCACCATCAGCGATGGTAAGCGATGTATCAAATTTGAACATAAAAATTTAATGCAAATAAAAACAAAGTCTTAGACATAACTTAAAGTTAGGGGTGAAATATGAGTAAGAAAATCATTGCAGTGAGTCTTGCTTTATTGGCCATTATTGCCAACTCGGCAATGGCGGATCAGATCAAGTGGCGCATGCCCGCAGCGGTGCCAGAAGGATCATTTTTCTATGAAAACTTCATGGTCAGATTCTCAAAGAACGTCGAACTGCTTACCGGTGGACGATTGGAGATACAGCCTTTTGGCGCAGGTGTTGTCGTTCCAGCATTCGAAATTTACAGTGCAGTTGAAGATGGCATTATTGAGGCTGGCCATAGCACACCTACCTTTCTGATTAATAGAGATCCAGTAAATGCCATTTTTGCTGGATTTCCTGGTGGCATGGCTCCCGAAACAAAAGTGCATTGGATCTATGAGGGTGGTGGTTTGGAAATGCTCCAAGACTATCGACTCAAAAACATGGGGTTAAAAAGTTTAGTTGTTGGCATTGGAACAACCGAAGTCTTTGCACATAGCCATTCCGCCATACAAGAAGCCGAAAACCTGAAAGGCTTAAGGTACAGAACAGCAGGTCCTTGGGCTGAAATCCTGGGCAATTATTTCGATGGAGCTCCAACAGTCGTTCCACCTGGAGAAATATTTACGCTATTGCAACGCCGAGGAGTCGATGCCGTAGAGTGGGCGACACCAGGATCAAACCTGAGTGAAGGTTTCCACGAAATAGCCGAGTACCTGGCTGTTCCCGGTGTACACCAGCCCACTTTTCTGTGGGAAGTGGTTGTTAAAGAAGATACCTGGAACAAACTTCCGAATGAACTAAAACCCTTGGTTGAAGCCGCTGCAAAATTAACCACTATGGAAAGTTTAGTTCACTTCGGTCATAGCGATATTCTTTCTATGGACCAGTATGCAAACACAAACAAAGTGGTTGAGCTATCCCCTGAACTGATAGAGCAAGTCAGAAGTGCAGGCAGAGACTGGATTAACACAAAGATCAGTGACAATTCAACAGGAAGCGAAACTGCAGCAATTTTGGAAAGCTACCTGGAATATCAGGACCGCTGGGCAAGAAACTCTTTCTATCTTCTCCACGACTGAACCCTATAGAGGCCGCTGACTAAATAGTCAGCGGCATTTTGAGGATAGTGCAATGAAAATATTTATAAGGTTTGCCAACCTCTTGTCCATCTCTCTTGGATGGATCGCTCGACCGGTTCTCATCGCTTTAGTGATCAGCATGCTTTATGAAGTGTTTGTCCGATTTTTTCTGAATGCGCCAACTAAATGGGCATTTGACATATCATACATGTTAAATGGATCAATTTTCATATTAGGAGCAGGATATGCTCTTTATCATAATGATCATGTAAAAATTGATTTTCTATCTACAAAAATACCATCAAAAATAAAATGCTACATCGATATAGTGCTATATGGATTGATGTTATCTCCAGTCATAGCAGGGTTATCCTGGGTAGCTATTCAAAGAGCAATCAGAGCATTTGAACGCGGAGAGGTTGAGGCCGTAAGCCCTTGGGCTCCTCTGATGTGGCCTTTTTACAGCATTATAGCTATAGGATTATTAGTTCTATTTATACAATGCATTGCGGTGGTTGCCAGATGCTATTTAGATATCAATAAATCCAAAGATACTCTTCAGGAGTGAAAGATGGAAATCCTACCCTTTTTAATGTTTTTATTTTTATTTGGATTTATTCTGCTTGGCTTACCTGTGGCATTCAGCCTTACCTTAGTCGCAGCAGGCGCGGGTTATATTTTATTTCAAGATATGTTCTTGATGCAGCTCTACAGACAGGTCGTTAAGGTATCATCTGATTTCATTCTGGCCTCTATTCCACTGTTTATACTTATGGGCGCCATTCTTGAAAGAGCCGGAATTGCGATGCGCTTGTTCAACGCCTTTCAAACCTTAACGGCCAGATTACCTGGTGGTGTTGGTGTCGCCTCTCTGGCAATGTGTGGTGTATTTGCTGCAGCAACAGGCGTCGTCGGTGCTGTTGAGATTGTTGTGGGTATTATGGCGATACCTGCCATGCAAAAACTTAAGTATAACAACTCACTCATTGCCGGAACCGTGTGTGCCGGTGGATCGCTTGGAACAATCATCCCACCATCAGTGATCGCCATTGTATATGCCGCACTGGCACAGATGTCTGTAGGCCAACTGTTTGCGGCAGCAATGTTTCCCGGGCTTATCATGCTTGGACTTTTCATCTTGTACATTATGATTTATTCATATTTTCAGAGTAGTTCATCTAAAAATACAGACGCTCAGAAGACAGATACGGTACACAAAACCACATGGGAATTGATTAAGATAGTTTCTGTAGGCCTTCTTCCTGCAACCTTTCTTATCATTACAGTACTTGGCTCTCTCTTGGCAGGAATTGCATCACCCACTGAAGCTGCGGCTGTTGGTGTAGGTGGTGCATTTTTATTAATGTTTGCCTACGGAGAGTTCAGTATTAAAAAGCTAATAGATGCACTTGATACAACCATTCGTATAACAGCAATGATTATGCTGATCGTCGTAGCTGGAACCATGTTCACAGGTATTTTTATAGTTGCGGGTGGTGCCTCTATGGTAAGAGAGCTGGTCAGTTTTATGGGAGATGAAACCTGGCAAGTTATACTGGTGATGCTCGTTATAGTATTCATTATTGGCTTTGTGATGGACTGGATTTCAATTGTATTAATATGCGTGCCAATATTTATGCCAATTGTCCGAAGCTTTGGAATCGATCCTATCTGGTTTGCGGTCATGATGATGGTTGTGATTCAAACATCTTATCTAACACCGCCTATGGCTCCATCGATTTTTTACTTAAAATCGATTGCGCCAAAAGATATGACTTATGGGCAGATGTGCAGAGGTGTGATTCCTTTTGTCATCATTCAGTTTATCGTATTAATTATCGTAGCAGCCTTTCCACTGGTAGCGACCTGGTTACCAGGACAATTATCTGCAAAGTTTTAGTACTCAACCCATTAAAGGCACCGAAAGGTGCCTTTTTTCTGAGCATTTACTGCCAGATACCATCTACCAGACGTTTGTATTCGCCTGCTGTCTGCTGTTTAAGCTGAGGCGGCAACAACTGATCCGGGAAGTTCTGATAACAGACCGGCCGTAAAAAACGCTGAATGGCGGCGCTGCCTACCGATGTAGTACGCACATCAGAAGTCGCCGGATAAGGGCCACCATGCACCATGGCATGACAGACTTCAACACCGGTTGGCCAGCCATTCAATAAAATACGTCCGGCGCGTCGTTCCAGCACTGGCAAGAGTGTCTGCAGAACATCCTGATCCTGATCATCCAGATGCACAGTCAGGGTCAACTGCCCTTCCAGCTGTTCCAGCAGCCCCTGCATCTCCTCAAGGCTATCACATTCCACCAGCAAGGATACCGCTCCAAACACTTCATTATGCAACACTGGAGTATCCAGATAGTGTGCTGCCGTTGTGTGATACACAATGGCTTGGCACGTGTTGGGGGCTTCACTGTTGATGCCCTCGGCCAAACGATCAGCGACGCTATCAAAATGCTCTATACCCTGCTGATAAGCACGATGAATGGACCTGCTCAACATCACTTGCGGCACAACATCTGTAATCACCTGGGTCAATCTGGCTTTAAACTGATTCAGTGCTTCACCCTTGATAGCCAGCACCAGCCCCGGATTGGTACAAAACTGCCCGGCGCCCAGTGCAAGCGAAGCGATAAATCCTTCTGCAAGCGGACCAGACTGCTTTTGCAGGGCGTCAGGTAGCAACAGCACCGGGTTGATGCTGCTCATTTCGGCATATACCGGAATTGGCTGGGGCCTGGATTGCGCAATAGACAGCAGTGCCAAACCACCCTGTCGGGAGCCGGTAAATCCGACTGCCTGAATACATGGGTGGCTGACTAATGCCTGGCCCAGTTCATGAGTCGATGCAAACACCAGCGAAAATACCCCTTTCGGTATGTCACAGGCGACCAGCGCCCTGCAAATCGCCTCAGCAACCAGCTCTGACGTACCTGGATGTGCAGGATGTGCTTTGACCACTACAGGGCAACCGGCAGCCAACGCAGAAGCCGTGTCACCACCCGCGACACTGAATGCCAAGGGAAAGTTGCTGGCACCAAACACGGCAACCGGCCCGACACCGATCTGGCGCATACGAATATCGGCACGTGGCAACGGCTGCCTGTCCGGCATCGCAGTATCAATTCTAAGATCCTGGCTATTGCCTGAACGCAACAGTGATGCAAACAGCCGTAACTGTGTGCAGGTTCTTCCCCGCTCCCCCTCCAGACGCGCCTGAGGCAAACCTGTTTCCAGCATCGCGCGCTCGATCAAGGGACTGCCAATTGCTTCAATCTCTTCAGCGATACGCTCCAGAAACTCAGCCCGCGTTGACTCAGCAAGCTGGCGGTATTGATCAAAACACGCAAATGCCAATCGACAGGCGCGGTCAATTTCAGCCAGGCTCACATCACGGTATTCAGGCTGCAAAGGCTCTGCAGTTCTTGGGTTTTCACCTCTTATAGCGTCTCCCGTTCCCATCACCCTTTCACCGCCCACAATGGACATTCCGGTTAATGCCATACATCACCTCCACTTCATCAATTACATCGGATAAAAAGTCACAAAAAATTATCATGTCGACATGATGCCGACATGTTGACTTGAAATCAACCTTGTATATATTATGTCGACAAGTGTCCCAGAGCGCAGATTTATAAACGCGAAACACAACAACAATACGAGGACAAAACGATGCTTAAGAAACTCTTGGCTGCCTGTGCAGCAATTACGATCTCCACCAGCACGCTAGTGACGGCGGATACACTGGATGAAGTGGTCAATCGAGGCACATTACGCTGTGCAGTCGTACTCGACTTTCCACCAATCGGCTTCTGGAATGAACGCAATGAGCCTGCTGGTTTTGATGTTGAATACTGCAAGGACCTGGCGAACTCATTGAATGTAAAGGTTGAACTGATCCCGGCGACCTGGTCAGAGCGTTTGCCATTAATTGTTACCAGGCGTGCAGATGTAGTGATTGGTTCAACATCTGATTCACTTGAACGCGCTCAAACGGTTGGCTTTACCATTCCCTACGCGGTATTCGTCTCTCAAGCCATCGTGCATAAAGACAGCGGCATCGAAACCTTTGAGGATATGAAAGGCAAAACAGTCGCGGCTGGCCTGGGAACAGTTCAGGAACAGTGGTACGAAGCCTATGCCAATGAATGGGGCTCTGACTGGAAATACCAGGGCTACCAATCTGAAAATGAAGTGTTTCTGGCTGTTCAACAGGGTCGAGTCGCCGCTGGCATGACTGGAAATATTGTCGCCGGGCCCATCGCCAGACAATACAGCAACATTGAGTTGGGTCCCGTCCTGCCCTTTACTGCGGACTATGTGTCCATGGCAGCACCACGCAAGGATGTTTCCTGGTTGAACTATCTGAATCTGTTTATTCATCAGCAGGTACGTACGGGCCGCTATCAGGAGCTCTGGGAAGAGTTCGTCGGTGGTGAAGCGCCCGATCTTCGCACTCCCGGTGTGTATTACTAAGGCGCTCTGATGTGCTGGCAGGCAGCTGAACACTCAGTACCTGCCAGCAGAACCTGCCCTTCTATACAAAATGGGATCTGACTATGGATTATAACTTTCACTGGCAGCCAGTGTTCAGGCGTCTGCCGGAGTTGCTTCTTGCCGCTCTGGACACTCTCCAGGTGGCCGTTCTGGCAATTATTTTAGGCATTATTCTGGGGCTGCTGCTTGCCGTGCTTAAGATGAATGCAACCGGCAAGCTCAAGCCTCTCAACTGGTTTGCACGCAGCTGGATAGAGCTGGCACGTAATACACCGGTATTACTGCAACTGTTTTTCTTCGGATTTGGACTGGGCGCCCTGGGTCTGCATCTGTCTCCATTCATGATTGTACTGGCTGCACTGACATTCAATTGTGCTGGTTATCTGGCTGAAAATTTCAGAGGCGGATTGCAATCCATCCCTGAAACCCAGCTACGTGCAGCACGCAGTCTGGGCATGAGTGCGCCCAAGGCTTACTACTACATTCTGTTCCCCCAGGTACTGCGAAATGTCTGGCATCCACTGACCAATCAGATTGTCTGGGCAGTATTAATGAGTTCACTGGGCATGCTGGTGGGTTATCAGGAACTGGCAGGTTCCGCGCAATATTTTGCATCCAGAACCTATCGCATCTTTGAATATTTTGCAGTGGTCGCCGTGATCTATTACATCCTCGTCAAGCTGATCCTGGCGCTGTCCCGCCTGGTTGCCTGGCGCATTTTTCGCGGACAGGGAGGTGTGTGATGGAGATGTTTTCCGCATTACGACCCCAGGATCTCTGGTTTCTGGCTGAAGCCGCTGGAAAAACCCTGTGGATTTCCACACTCGCCATCAGCTCAGGCACCCTGCTCGGCATTCTGTTCGGCTGGGTACTGTCGGTCTCCGGGCGACTGGGTTCGATGACACTCGGAGCGGTACTGGATGTCTTTCGCTCCATCCCGCTCATCATCCAGCTGGTACTGTTTTATAACCTCTTTCCAATCATTGGAATACCGCTTGATCCCTTCACAGCCGGGACCATTGTGCTGTCCATTTACACCCTGTCTCTGGTCTCGAATGTGGTGCGTTCCGGGATTGAGTCGGTCAGTCAGGACTTGCGCAGAGCCTCAAGAAGCCTGGGCATGAGCTACTGGCAGGATATGCGCCATATCGTCTGGCCGGTGGGTTTGCGTGCTGTGTTTCCGGCCTGGGTCGGGGTTGCATTGAGTGTTCTGAAAGACTCTGCACTGGTATCCGTGCTCGGCTACGTGGAGCTGCTAAGAGCCTCCCAGATCCTGATCACCCGCACACAGGAGCCGCTCATTATCATGGCTATTGTCGGCCTGTTTTACTTTTTTCTTTCTTATCCGATCGCCCGTGCGGCTTCAATGGTTGAAAAACGGTGGCAACAATGATCGAAATCAAAAATCTTCACAAACAGTTTGGCAACCTGGAAGTACTGAAAGGCATAGATCTCACCGTGAATCGCGGAGAAGTCCTGTCCATCATCGGTGCATCCGGTTCAGGTAAATCAACCCTGCTGTATTGCATTAACGGACTGGAAAGCATTCAGGCGGGCGACATCACCATTGATGATATTCGCGTGCATGATCCCAAAACCGACCTGAACAAGCTCAGACAAAAGCTGGGGATGGTATTCCAGCAATGGAATAGTTTCCCGCATCTGACCGCTCTGGAAAACGTTGCGCTGGCTCCGCGTATTGTTAAAGGCAAAAGCAAGACAGAAGCCACTGAAAAAGCCATCGAGCAGTTACGGCATGTCGGGCTGGAAAGCAAAATCAACAGTTACCCATCAGCACTTTCCGGCGGCCAGCAGCAGCGCCTGGCAATTGCCCGCGCCCTGGCAATGGAGCCTGAAGTGATGCTGTTTGATGAAGCCACCTCAGCACTCGACCCGGAACTGGTCGGTGAAGTACTGGACACCATGCGCATGCTGGCGTCAGAAGGCATGACCATGATCTGTGTTACCCATGAAATGAGCTTTGCGCGTGACGTATCAGACCGCGTGGCCTATTTCCACCAGGGCATCATGGAAGAAATTGGCCCACCCGAACAACTCTTCAACAACCCGCAATCAGCACATACCCGAAACTTCCTGTCGAAGGTTCGCTAATCACTATAAGGAGTGATGTAATGGATACAAAAATTTATGACGGCTGCATTCCTGCACTCATGACCCCCTGCGATGCGTCAGGTAATCCTGATTTCGACGCACTGGTCAGAGTGGGTCAGGAACTGATCGCCAAAGGCATGTCAGGTGTTGTCTACTGTGGCTCAATGGGCGATTGGCCCTTGCTGACAGATGCTCAGCGTCAGGAAGGTGTCGCACGCCTGGTTCAGGGCGGTGTACCCGTCATTGTTGGCACGGGTGCAATCAATACCCAGAGTGCGGTTTCACATGCCGCGCATGCTGAAAAAGTAGGAGCCCAGGGCTTGATGGTCATCCCGCGCGTTCTGTCGCGTGGTACATCCAGCGCCGCCCAAAAAGCGCACTTCCAGGCTATTTTGAGTGCAGCTCCCCAGGTACCTGCTGTCATTTACAACAGCCCCTATTATGGCTTTGCAACACGTGCAGATCTGTTCTTCGAACTACGTGAGCAGCACCCTAACCTGATCGGCTTCAAAGAGTTCGGCGGCGAAAAGGACCTGACCTACGCAGCCGAGCATATCACCCATAAAGATGACCAGGTTTCACTCATGGTCGGTGTTGATACCACCGTATATCATGGATTTATCAATTGCGGCGCACGCGGAGCCATCACCGGTATCGGTAATGCACTACCCGATGAAGTGCTGCACCTGATCGCTCTGTGTAAAAAGGCAGCAGCAGGTGATGCCACCGCCCGACGTCTGGCCAAAGAGCTGGACAGTGCACTGCATGTTTTATCCTCCTTTGATGAAGGCGCAGATCTGGTACTCTACTACAAGCGCTTGATGGTACTGCAGGGCTACAGTGAATTTGAGCATCACTTCAACCCGTCCGACAAGCTCTCGGCAAGCCAGAACAAGCACCTGGAAAGCCAGTTGACCCTGTTCAAAAACTGGTACGCCGACTGGATCAAGCAACACTAGGAGAGAATAGGATGCGAGTGATTGACACACACACTGAAGGTGAACCCACACGCGTCATTCTGGAAGGCGGTCCGGATCTTGGACAGGGCAGCGTTGCGCAGCTTGCGCAACGGCTGGCCGAACAGCATCCGGACTTTTATACCGCCACGCTGCTGGAGCCGCGTGGTCATGATGCCATGGTGGGTGCCTTACTGGTACCCAACTCCAGAAGCGACTGCTGTACGGGTGTGATTTACTTCAATCCGGTGGGCAATCTCGGCATGTGTGGTCATGCCACGCTGGGAACAGTGGTTGCCCTGGCCCATCTGGGTCAGCTGCAACCGGGCACACACCGCTTTGAAACACCTGTCGGCGTAGTCGAGGTTGAATTGCACGATGCCAACACCGCATCCGTCAGAAACATTGAGAGCTATCGCTACCGTAAAAATGTTGCTGTAGAGGTACCGGATGTCGGCAATGTCACGGGTGACATTGCCTGGGGTGGTAACTGGTTCTTTTTGGTGAAGGACTCCCCGGTTCCACTTGAATTCGAACGTATCGATGACCTGACCCGTGTTGCACTGCGCATTAAAAATGCGTTGAAACAGCAGGGTATTACCGGTCAGGATGGCGCAGAGGTTGATCATGTTGAGCTGTTTGGCCCACCCCATCGGTCAGATACTGACAGCCGAAACTTTGTGCTCTGTCCGGGTGGTGCCTATGATCGCTCCCCCTGTGGCACCGGCTGTTCAGCCAAACTCGCCTGTCTGGCAGAAGATGGCCTGCTCAAGCCTGATACAACCTGGATTCAGGAAAGTATTATCAACAGCATCTATACCCTGAGTTATAAGACCGGCGATAAGGGTGGTGTTATCCCGACGATTACCGGCAGCGCTTATGTCACCGCGATCACAGAGCTGATTTTTCATGCGAAAGATCCCTACCGGTATGGTATAACCGCTGGATAAGCAAGGAGACAGCATGACAGAATCTGATGTCGATATTATCGTAATAGGTGCCGGTGTCATTGGACTGAGTTGCGCCCTGACCCTGCAGCGCGAAGGTTTCAAAGTGACCGTACTGGACCGCAAAGGTGTGGCCGCAGAAGCCAGTCAGGGCAATGCAGGCGCCTTCGCCTTTACGGAAATTGAGCCTCTGGCAACCCCGGGCATTATGCGCAAGGCACCCGGCTGGCTGCTTGACCCGCTGGGTCCGCTCTCACTGCCGCTGGGATATGCTTTCAAGTTTTCCCCCTGGATGCTGCGTTTCTGGCGCGCCAGCTGGCGTGATCGCTATGAACAGTCCATCAAGGCACAAACGGCCTTGATGCAGCTGTCCAAAGAGTCGCTGGAAGAACTGATCCGTTTTATGCAGGCGGAGGATATGATTCAGCGAGAGGGGCAACTGCAGCTCTATGAAGGTGAAGCGGAGTTTCAGGCCCACCGAAAGAGTCTGTTATTCAAACAGTCCCAGGGTATTGAAGTCCAGTTGCTCGAAGGACAGGCCGAGATTGCAGGTATTCAACCAGGTCTGGATGCGCGCTTTACCCATGCGGCCTTTACCCCGGCCTGGATGAATGTCTGTAATCCGGCTAGCTGGGTTGCACGGCTGGCACAACACTTTCAGGAAGCCGGAGGTGAAATAGCGCTGAGCAATGTCACCGCGATTCAGCCTGCCGCTGATAAGGTCACACTAATCACTGAGCACGGCCGCCGCACAGCGGGGAAAGTCATTCTTGCCTCAGGTGCCTGGTCAAAACCTCTGGCCCGGGGCCTCGGTGATCGTTTGCCGCTGGATACCGAACGTGGCTACAACACCACGCTGCCAGCAGGTGCCTTCGATGTTAAAACCCACATCACGTTTCCGGCACATGGCTTTGTGGTTTCCCGTATTGATGGCGGTGTTCGCGTGGGAGGTGCCGTAGAGTTTGGCGGTCTGCAACGCCCACCCAACTATAAACGGGCACAAACACTGCTCAACAAAGCCGTGGCTTTCCTGCCCGGTCTGGATACCCGCAACGGCACCCAGTGGATGGGTTTCAGACCTTCCATGCCGGACAGCCTTCCGGTTATCAGTTATGCCAGCCAGTCAGACCGGGTCGTCTACTGCTTCGGCCATGGCCATCTGGGGCTGACCCAGTCAGCCGGATCAGCACAACTGGTCAAGGATCTGGTGTTGAATCATACACCCTCGATCGACCCTGCACCCTACAGTGCAAAGCGGTTCAAGGGGCTCTTCTAATCAAGGCAGGATATTACCCGGTCAGAGGGTAATATCCTGTCGCTTGTCTTCCGAGATATAGCGCTGGATCTGGATGACTATCTGGTCAGCATGGGCTTTTGCAAGCTTGTCTGCCAGCTCAACATCCCGATTACGGATTGCCTGAATCTGGTCTTCGTGTTGATCCGAATACTCGCGCGGTAACTGATCATTGAACGAGGTGTAATACAGCCTGAGCAAGCGCCGCCCTTCATCCAGCAAACGTACGAACAGATCCCGGTAATACTTGTTTCTGCCGGCTTCGGCCATGGCAACATGAAAATCACGGTTCACCGTAATCATTTTCAGCGCATCACCGCTTTCAACCGCTGCGGCATACTCAGCCTGAAGTGCTTCCATAATCTCCAGATCTTCTGCGGTCGCATTTTCAGCTGCCAGACGTGTATTAACGCGATACATGAGTGTCAAAGCATCAAAATATGCCGACAGACTCAGCAAATCGATATGAGAAACAACCGTAGAGCGGTTGGTCAGCGTCACCACCAGACCATCAGCGGCCAGCTTGAGCAGCGCCTCTCTGATGGGTGTCCGGGACATTTGAAAACGTTCGGAAAGCTGCTTTTCTTCCAGTGGTGTTCCCGGTGCGAGCGTCAGATCAATAATTTCATTACGAAGTTTTTCATATACTGTAGAAACACCGGACCCGCGACGGCGTTCCGCTAATTGCTCAATGTCTGATGACGACAAGACCACTCTCCTGCATGAAGACTCAAATATTCGGCTCACTTATGAGCCAGAGTGATGCTAGCGTGAAAGCAGCAACTTGTCGACATATTGTTTTTTAAATGCGTCTCAATGCCGGAATGCATGAATCCGCTGACGTCGCTTCTCCCAGAAAGCATCATAGGTCTCCGGATCAAAGTCCGCCTGCAGTTTCTGCTGTTGCGAAGCAAAATTCATCAGCACCATCTCCAAAAACGTACTGTAATCCAGCGCAATGGCTCCGGCTTCGTCCGTTTGCGGCTGGTCGCCCCAACGATTGGTAAACCAGGCATTCCACTCGGTAGAGCCCGGTGTATACATGTTCAGCGGTGAGCTGATCGGTGGCTTGGCAGGATAAAAATAGGTCAGCATTCTGTCACTACCGGGTAAATACGCGACCGTACCGTGACAACTCATACAGGAAGAACTGCGCAGAGACTCGACTGGTAGCCCGTCCACCAGAACATTGTGTTTGACGGCTATATCGAAAGGCCCTGACAGACGCCCGCCATAACCGAGGGTGACAGTGGCATAGGCCGGTGCATCCGGGTTGATATAGGTTTGTTGCAGAGGCTGCTGCGGGTGCAGTGCAGAGTTAACATCCGGGTCCAGTCCCCACATCGCCCCCAATGGGACCATTCTGTCCCAGGCATCCTCGCCTTCAGCATCTTTATCATAGACCAGCGTCGAGAAAACCCAACCCGTTTCCGGTGCTGCAACACTGTCTTTCACAATAATATCAAAGATGGCAACACGCACATCGGTCACAACCGGTGGCTGATCCGGGATCGTACCCTGTGCATTAAAGGGGCGGCGGTAAATCTGCCAGGTTGCCGCCCCTTCCAGTACCGGCCACTCCTCGGGAGTTGCTGTAGCTGCAGCAGCCTTGATAATCACGGAACCTTCCGGAAACTGAGCTTCACCCGACGCCAGGCTGGGTTCACACACCGATGTAGCGGCATCACAGTCCTGCCATACACGCCCCAGAGCCAGGGCGGCAGTTTCATTGTAGTAAATGGCCGCATGGTTACGCACATCCACGGTCAAACCTGACTCAGCATATACCGATGCAGCCTGAATCTGCCCGGTATAGGTGCCATAAATCGCATCACGCCCTTCCCATCCTGTTACCGGGATCGCCTCCCCGGCCCACAGCATGCTGTACCAGCCTGTTTGGGGATGTTGATTCCAGACCTGGGGTTGGGTCACAAATATCCGCATCGGATCTTCAACGAATTGCTTTAACGTCAACACATAATCATGTGCTTTGGCCTTGCTCAGCGGCTCACCCTGTAAAACCTGACGCCAGGGCATATCAACCGGTTCAGGAACAGCAGAAGGGTAATCATAGTTAAAACGAAACAACGGCCCCTGATAGGCTGAAGCATCCGGGATCAGACCATCATTCACCGCAAAGGGATTTACGTCTGCCAGTGCAGTGACACTCAGCGATGCCATCAACATCAGCGGGACAGCCCGCTTGCTCCAGATTAACATCATGACGCTCTCCTCTACAGTTCAGGATTTTCAGTATATAAGCATTAATTTCTATATTCACAGGTGCGACTTTTACCGGCACTCTTAGCTTGATACAGCGCTTTGTCTGCCCGCAGAATTAACTGCTCAATGCTTGCACCCGGTCCGACATACAACCCGATACTCATGGTCACTTGAGACACAACAGAAGATACCGCATGGGGAATAGCGCATTGATTCACAGCCTGATGAATCTGTTCGGCGATATACTGTGCTCCTTCAGCGTCAGTTGCGGGCAAAATCACTGCAAACTCTTCACCACCATAACGTGCTACCAGATCACCTGGACGCTTAACCACCGACTTGAAACACTCAGCGACAGCGATCAAACAGTCGTCACCCGTCTGATGACCGTAATGATCGTTATAGGCTTTAAATTCGTCCAGATCACAAATCAACAAAGCCAAGGGCAATCCTAGCCGTTTGCAATAGTGATACTGCTGCTGCAATACCTGATTAAAATGACGACGGTTACTGAGCCCGGTCAAGCCATCGGTTGTAGCCAGGACTTGAAGCTGTTGATTGGCTTGCTGCAGTTTTTGCTCTGCCAGTTTGCGCTCATCATTCTCTTCGGTGAGCCGCTGATTCAGATGACGAATCGTGTCATATTGGCTCTGTAATTCCTGTTTCTGCTGTTCAATATCCTGGGTGCGTTCACTGACCTTCTGCTCCAGTTTCTGATACACCAGTGCATTGTCAATCGAGATAGCAATCTGAGTGCCCAGATAACGCAGCATGACAAAACGATTCTGGGTAAACACACCTGCCGCTGTATCACTCTCAAGGTAAATCAGCCCTTTCAGTTGACCTTGAATCACTAACGGCATGCAGATTACTGACAGCACCTGGTATCGGCTCAGATACGGGTCTTTCTCAAACACCGCATAATGGCAGGCATCATCCAGCAAAATGGCTTCCTGGGATGACAGCACGTAATTGATGATTCGATGAGGCAGATCAGCCGTCTGATCATAGAGCTGATTCTGCATAACCTGAGTATCAGCCCCGCTCCGGCGTGACTCCGCCTGTATACGATACTGCTGATCTTCATGCAGCATCAGTACACAGCGCTGAGCCAGAGTGTTTTGAAGCAGAATGCTCATCAAGGTTTCCAGCAACCTGGGCAAACGGCGCTCCTGGCTGATCACCTCAACAGCCTGGGCCAGACTATCAAGATCAAATTGATCAGCCTGTATTGGATCCTGCAAATAGCGGTTATCAATACCCCACTTTTCTGACAAGCGCTTGCGTTCTGCCTGATGCGATCTGGCGGCAAGACGCTGTCCCATAGTGGTATAGAGCGTCTCCATTAATTGATGTGCAAGTATTTGCAGATTGAGATGACCATTAAATTCAGCACTTTTGCAGGCATCCTGATAGCAAGACAGTGCTTCCCAGGAGCGGCCCGCAAGCCGATGAAGCTCTCCCTGCACCAACTGCGCCCGATCCAGGAAGTTATCCGGACACTGATCTGCCCAGCGTTGAAGCTGCCGGGCATAACGTTTGATGCGTAAATGCTTACGATGCATCACCAGTCCCGTGTTGGGACGCAAGGTTTTAGCCAGAATCAATGCATGTAAAAAGCAATGTTCAGCACCATGTAACATGCCCTGACTGTCTTTCAAATAGCTCTGGCTTTTCAACGCCAGACTGGCTGCATCTTCGTAATATCCCTGGCTATACAGGACCCACATCTTGTTGATGAAATACAGATGGGCAAAATGCCGTGAGCCGAATTGCTCCAGACGCTGCAAAAACGCTTTTTCGTCAAACCCCTGTCGATTGAATACCGGTAACGTCGCTGAAGGATGGCGCAGGTTCAGTATCGCCTGGCGAATCCCCTCAAGGGTCTGCTCATGTTCAGATGCACCAATGCGCTGCAACACCACCTGAAACTGATCACATTGCTGCAGGATCTGCTCCAGTGGATGTCCACGCATCAACTGACTCTGCAAGATACCGGCTGCAGCACATCCGGCATGAAACCAGTCACCAATTTTCAGCCCCTGCTCGAAAGCACGCTGCCAATAACGCTCGGTATCACTGGCAGGGTGCAGCCAGGAGTGAGCAAAGTAGCCATATACAAAGGGTACTTCAGCACTCTGCATCTGATTGTGATAACGCTCCAACATCGCCAGGGACAAGCGTCCATACTCACAACCAGCGTGAGCATGGCCCCGAACGCCACCGACGAATATAACCCCGAATACCATATATCCGACCACAGCCTCACAGGTATTGCCATGTTTAAGGCATAAACGCACCTGCTTGGCAGCCAGAGCAACACAAAGTTCTGGACGTATCTGATAGGCCGCTTTTTGCATGGCCGAGAGTAGCAGTATCTGGTCACACACACCCGGGTCCTCTGCATCCGGGAGACCCAGCAAATCTTCAATGCTGAGATGCTGTAATTTTCGTTTGAGATACAGATAGTCCACTGCAAAATTGATGACACTGAACCCATCCGGGATACTGAAATCCAGCTTCTGCAATGCTTCTCTGCCAGTCTCAAATGCCTGCTGAAAATCGCCATAATCCGTATGAAATTTGATCAACAATTCATAAATTCGGGTTCGCTGCCGTGCATCCCTGCAGACCGTCAATGCCTGTTGGTAGTAATGCAAGGCAGCGGCCTGATACCCGCAGAGATGCTCACACTCGGCACGTTCTTTCAGGATTTCCGCCGTCAAGGCAGCTTCCGGAGATTTTCCCGACAACAAACGCATCGCCTGAATCACCAACTGGAGCGCCAGTGCAAAATCACCATTGGCTTTAGCTGCCATCGAAGCACGCCTGTTCAGTCGACCCACCTGAATCAGCTGATCGGCCTGATTGATCTGCTCCAGGGCCGCGTTGTAGTGATACACGCACTCCAACAACCGGGCATCCAGATCTTCACTTTGCTCCAGACACTCAGCGATTGACAGGTGAGCCTGCTGAAGCCTGATTTTATCCATCAGACCGTAGGCAGCCTGTTGAATACGGTCATGCGGAAAACAATACTCAACACCCTGAGCACTTACCTGACTCACCAGCCAACCGCCGGTTTGCGCAGACAACAGCGCCTGCTCCAGATCTATAGAGGGCAGCAAACGATGCAGCAATTCGACATTAAAACGATTGCCGATACAGGCGGCCATACTCAGCACCTGCTGCACCTCGTCAGCCAGAAAGGTCAAACGCTCTGCCAGTAATTGAACAACATTCTCGCTGACCGGTATGGCTGCTTGCTGGTCCAAATCCAGTTTCCAGACCAAGGCTTGCTGATCAAACCAGAGCAGATGATGTCGCTGGCACTGACGCAGATATTCTGCCATGTAGAAGGGATTGCCCTGGGTTTTTTCCACCAGCATATCTGCCAGGGTGGTTGCTGCCTCAGATGGTAACTTAAAGTGATAAACCAGTCGCTCTGCGACCACACTGGTCGTCAGAGGTGCCAATGAAATTTCTTGCTGAATCACCTCTTGTTTACGCAGGCGCTGCAGAAAACCTGCCAACATACAACTTTGGTGTTCTTCATCATCACGAAAAGCGAAAATTACCACGACCGAATGCAGCTCATGGAGCGCACTTTCCAGCCACTCCAATGTTGCGGCATCCGCCCATTGGCAGTCATCCAGGAAAAGGCACAACGGATGCTCTGTACTGGCCAGCGTTTGTACGAAACGGGTCAGCAAGCGGTACAAGCGCACTTTGGCATCCGCTGCTGGCAATGCCGCCACCTCAGGAGGCAGGCCGATGAACAAGGTCAGTTCAGGAATCGCCTCCAGCAACAATGCAGCGTCATCCCCCATCACTTGACGAAAGGTTTCACCCCATTGCTGCAACGAGTCAGATGACTCAGAGAGCAACTGGCGTAACAATTGCTGCAAGGCTGAAAACAAACCATCCAGCGGGCTGTTAGACGCATACTGATCATACTTGATCTGTATGCAACGGCACTGATCAGACATTGCCTGTTGTACTGCATTCACCAGGCTGGACTTGCCGATACCGGACACTCCTTGCACCAATGCACAGCTGAACGCCTGCCCGGCCGACTGCTGCAAGACCTTGATTAAAGCCTCGCGCTCTGCATCACGGCCATAGTGTTCACCCTGGCTGAATAAACGGTTGATTTCACTGACATGGTCGAGTTCAAAATCAGGCAATGCGCGATCAGCCACAGCATGCTGCAAGCAAATATTTAAATCGACAAGCACCGCATCCATGGACGGATAACGCTGACACCGATCAGAAGCAAGCATTTTGGCGATAATACGCCACAGCACTGCAGACCGGTCAGGAAAGCGTCGACAGAGTTCAGCATCCATGGAATCCGGAAAATCAGTTGGAATACCTGACGCCGGTTTGCCTGTCAGCATCAGATAAAATATGGCACCCAGCGAGTAGATATCACTGCGTTCATCGACCTGTACTCCTGAGTGGGGATGTTGTTCTGGGGCTTGATAGGGTGATTGTTCAGGGAGGAAAGTGTTCTGAATGGGTCCTGTCTGCGTAATTGGCTGAACCCGTCCCAGTCCGATGACACGAAAATCATCCAGTCCTTCACTGACCAGAATATGCTCCGGAGCCAACTGGGCATGAATAAAACCCGCCTGATGAATGGCCTGCAACGTTTCACACAGAGTGACGGCAAGGTGCAGAAACCGGATTTCAGACAAAGGCTGCTGTACTACACGCTGATCGAGGGGCAATCCTTCAAAGTATTCACGCACCAGTATTGGGTTTTCATTCCAGCTGGCAATACCCCGCACGGAGATAAGTTTTGGGTGCACGCATTGTTGTGCCTGATCGTACTCACCACGCAACATATCTGCATGAGAAACACCAGGAATAACGCGCTTGCTGCGCTTTAATACGACAGACTCCTGACCTGATCTGGCCAGCCAGAGCTCAGACCCGGCGGTTTCCTGAAGCAGAGTCAAGTCACTCAAACCATCTATCGACAGGTAATTTTCCATTTACTCGATACTTACTGTGAAGGAACAAAAAGAAGTTTTAAGTCAGGAGCCATCCTCGCTACAGTGGATAATCATCTATGTGTACACATCTGTCCAGTATTAAAGCCCCACCACAAAGCGTAGCAGCATAAAAATAAACATGCCTGCCACAATTGTCGTCATCAAGTCCTTGCGCACCAGCGCGATGACAAAGGCACACGCCCCCGCCAATAGCCAGGGGTTACGCCAGCTGAACCAGATTTCACCTTCAGGCATCAGCACTGCCGGTACTATGATGGCAGTGAGAACAGCAGGCGGTACAAAACCCAACGCATGATTTAACCAGACGGGAAAATGTGCTCGCCCAGCCACCGCAAACAGCACAAAACGTACGCCAAACGTCACCAGAAACATGCCCAGTATCAAGTAAACTTCCTGCATCACTCGGCCTCCTGAAGCGTTTTGGTACGTTGTGACTGTCGCAGACTCAATGAAAGTCCGACGGCAATACCACAGAGCGCGGCAACAATCAGACCCAGCTTATGTGGCATAAAGGCTGTTGCGACGGCCATTGCACCTGCCACCAGTACCGCTCCCCACATAGGCCGATTGGTCAAATACGGCACCACCATACCGATAAAGGTGACTGACATGGCAAAATCCAGGCCCCAATCCGTCATGTCGGGAAACAGCCCGCCCAACACAATGCCGATGAAAGTACACAGTATCCAGTTGCCATACATTGCCAGGAACGAACCCAAATAAAACCAGTGTGCTGTGCTGTGAGATGATTCACGCAAAAAACGATTACTGACTGCAGCAAAGGTTTCATCGGTTAAACCAAAGGCCATCATGACCCGCCAGCGCAACGGCAGATGCCCGGTCTTGGGAACCAGGTTGGCGGCATACAACAGATGCCGCAAGTTCACGACAAAGGTTGTCAGGATAATAATCGGCAACGCCGCTCCGGCAGCCAGCAGCCCCAGCGCAATAAACTGACTCGAACCTGCATAGACAAACACAGACATCGCCATGGCACCCCAGGCAGACAAGCCACTGGTTTCTGCCAATGTCCCGAAAATAATACCAAAGGGGATGGCACCGACAATCAGCGGCAAAGTCGCTTTCACGCCGGCATAGAATTCTGATCTGGGTATCGATTGCATATCACGCCTTCTGAGTGTATCGAACATCTGTATCTGGACAAAACATTAGACTTAACTTATATTAGATGAAACATATACAAGACCTTTGCCACACTATGGTGGCGAACATTTTTGGAGCACAACATGACCCTGGATCGTATGGTGTTTGCATTCGCAGGCAGTTTTATTCTGATCAGCCTGGCCCTGGCTCACTGGGTCAGCCCCTGGTGGTTGCTGTTCACGGCCTTTGTCGGCGCGAACATGTTACAAACCGCCTTCACTGGCTTCTGTCCGCTGGTCATTATATTGAAAAAACTGGGTGTAAAACCCGGACAAGCCTTTAATTAACCTCTGAAATACGGGTTGATTTGTCCTCAGGACACTTCATCCCGATTTTTTATGCCCTCCCCTTTACACCCGGCGTCGAGTCATGGATGATCTGGATTGACTGAATCCGATTCATGAGCTGGTGGTAACGATGAGCAATCCCAAGCACACGCTGTTCTGGATGACACTGTTTCTGGGGGTAGTCGCGGCAATTTGCGTATTAATTTATGCCCCCTTGCAAACGGCCTTCATGGCCAACTGGGTTTTTAATGCGCTGATCCTCTGTGTGTTACTGATCGGCATCGGTATTACCTATCGACAAGTGTTCATGCTGTTCCCGGAAATTCGCTGGGTTGCCCAGTTCCGTACCGGACGCATGGGTTTGTCAGTCACTCAGGAACCTCGCCTGCTCAAACCCCTGGCCCGTCAACTGGGTGAAGACTACAAACGCGATAAATTTTCCCTGTCGGCCCTGTCACTGCGCACAGTGCTGGATGGCATACGTACACGCCTGGATGAACAACGCGAAATCACCCGCTACTTCATCAGTCTGCTGATTTTTCTGGGCCTGCTGGGTACCTTTTGGGGCCTGCTCGGTACCATCAACGCTGTTGGCCAGGTCATCATCAATCTGGATATGCAGCAGAGCAATTTTGCCGATGTCTTCGCTAACCTGCAGTCAGGACTACTGACTCCACTGGAAGGCATGGGCACCGCCTTCAGCTCTTCACTGTTGGGCCTGGGTGGCTCGCTATTACTGGGCTTTCTGGATATCCAGGCGGGTCATGCCCAAAACCGTTTCTATGACGGCCTGGAAGAGTGGTTAACCGGTGTCACCCACCTGGTCGAAAAAGCCAATCAGGAAGGAAAAGCACCTCCCGTACTGACTGATGACTGGGACTATGAAATTTCAGGCATGGATACCCTGCGCGAACTGGAACGTCTGCGAGAAGAAAACGCAGAACTGGCCGCTAAACTGGCAGAACAGGATAAACACTGATGCTGGGTTCTGCTCGCCGTCAACGCAGCCAAATCAACGCCTGGCCAGGCTATGTCGACGCCCTGTCAGCCCTGTTGATGCTGGTCATCTTTATGCTGATGATCTATATGGTCACCCAGCTGTATCTGTCGCAGGCACTCTCTGACCGGGATTCTGAACTCGCCAGCCTGAGCAGTCGTTTGAATGAGATTTCTCGCCTGCTGATGCTGGAAGAACAACGTAGCGAACAGCTCGCGGCTGAACTCACCAGCCTGCAAAGTGCCTACCAACAAAGCCTGTCACGTGAAGAAGCCATGCAACAGGCACTGGACAGTTTGCTGGGTGATCTCAGCGAATCGGAACAGGCCCAGCAACAAATTGCCAGCCGGGCAGCCGAACTGGAAGCACAGCTGGAACAGGAGCGTACAGCCTTCATGCAACTGCGTACCCTGGCAGATGACCAGGAAGCACGTATTGCCGGCCTGACAGCCAGTGCCTCGGAACGGGAAACAGCTCTGAAAGAAGAGCAGGAACTGACTGCCGCCCAGCAGGACTTCATTCTGCAACTGACTCAACGCATTGATGCGCTTCAGCAGCAGCTGCAACAGATCAGTGCAGCACTGCAGCTGCAAGAAGCACTGGTTGCCGAACGTGATGTCGAAATTGCCGGTCTGGGTCAGCGCTTGAACCGTGCCTTGGCAGAGCGCGTAAACCAGCTGGAACGCTATCAGTCCGAATTCTTTGGCCGCCTGCGCGACCTGCTTGAAGCCAATGAAAACATTCGCATCGTTGGCGACCGTTTCCTGCTGCCCTCGGAATTGTTCTTTGCCTCAGGTTCGGCTGAACTGGGACCTGAAGGACGCGCTGAACTGGACAAACTGGCCGCGCTGCTACTGGAAATCTCGGCAACCATTCCGGACGATCTGGACTGGATACTGCGTGTGGACGGCCATACAGACCGGGTGCCCATCAACACGCCAGCATTCCCTTCCAACTGGGAATTGTCCACCGCTCGTGCTGTATCCGTAGTCCGCTACCTGGCATCACGCGGAGTCCCCCAGCAGCATATGGCAGCTGCTGGATTTGGTGAGTTTTACCCTGTAGACAGCGGCACCTCTGCCGCAGCACTGCAGCGCAACCGACGGATCGAAATCAAACTAACAGACAGATAAAGCAGAAAATAAACCCAAACCAAACTCATAAAGCAGATGTAAATTCTGATATTTTAAGCTTTACGACGTAATTTCGTTTTAATATTCCAGCTATACAGGATATTAAAAATCTTCTGCTAGAATGCAAAGAGTGCTCAAATTTAAGCCCTTAGCAGGAGAGTAGAATGTCGCGGGAAACCATCGTCGTTGGAGCCGGTATAGTCGGTGTCAGTGTTGCCTGGCACCTGTTGCAGCGTGGTCGTAAAGTCTTACTGATTGACCGCCGCCCACCGGGTCTGGAAACCTCTTTTGGCAATGCCGGTATCATTCAGCGTGAAGCTGTTGAGCCCTATGCCTTCCCGCATGACCTGAAAACCCTGTTACGTGTACTGCCCAACCGCAGTATTGATATCCGCTACCGCCCTACCGGCATGGTAGCTGCTGCCAGCCCATTGCTGAGCTACTACCTGAACTCGTTTCCGGGCCGTTACAGCAAAATCGTACCGGAGTATGCTTCTATCATTTCGCTGTCCACACAAGAACATGCGCCCATGATTGCAGCCTCGGGGGCTGAACCGTTGATCCAGAAAAAAGGCTGGCTGGAACTCTATCGCACCGAATCAGAACTGGCCCAGCGTTGGAAAGAAGCACAGCACAATACCCGTTATGGTGTGGAGTCCCGCCTGCTGGATCGTGCACAACTGGATGAAATCCAGCCCGGCCTGTCTCAGGAAATCTGCGGAGCCATTCACTGGCTGAACTCCTGGACCGTAGAGTCACCTGGTGACCTGGTGCAGTCTTATGCCCGTGCCTTCGAAGCAGCTGGTGGTGAATTCCTGGAAGCAGAGCTGAAAGGTCTGGAGCAACAAGGTGATGGCTGGAAAGTGAGCACCAGTCGCGGTGATCATGAAGCTCCGGAGGTTGTTGTCGCGCTGGGCCCCTGGTCACAACAGTTCCTGGCACCACTGAACTACAACTTCCCGCTGTTTGTAAAACGCGGTTACCACATGCACTACCGCCAGCCAGATGTAAAAGCACGCCTGGATTACTGGTTGATGGATGCCGAAAAAGGTTACCTGCTGGAACCGATGAAAAACGGCATACGCCTGACTACGGGTGCAGAGCTGGCCAATCTGGATGCTCCTCCCTCATACGGGCAGTTGGACAAAGCGGAAAAAGAAGGTCGCAAACTCTTCCCGTTTGGTGGCAGAGTAGAAGAGCAGCCGTGGAAAGGTGCACGCCCTTGCTTGCCCGATATGAAACCGATTATCGGTCCGGCACCAAAGCATCCGGGGTTGTGGCTGGCATTTGGTCACGGCCATCAGGGCTTCACCTTGGGGCCCGCCACAGGTCGCCTGCTGGGTGAAATGATGGATGGTGAAAAAACAGCGATCGATATGCAACCATTCCGCGCAGACCGCTTCTGATACCGAGTTAAAATTCAATAGCCCAATTTTGCGTTTATGCGTAAAATTGGGCTAATTTTTTTAACCCGATAGCAACCAAACAGGACTCTCCATATGGGTCGCGCCTACCAGAACCGCAAAGAATCCATGGCCAAAACGGCCGATCAGAAAACCAAAGTCTACAGCAAATATGCCCGCGAAATTTACGTGTGTGCCAAATCCGGGGGTACAGACCCGGCTGGTAACCTGACACTGCGTGGCATGATTGAGCGCGCCAAAAAAGATCAGGTACCCGCTCACGTGATCGACAAAGCTCTCGACAAAGCCAAAGGCAGTGGCGGTGAAGACTTTTCTGTCGCCCGGTATGAGGGCTTTGGTCCTGGCAACTGCATGGTGATCGTTGAGTGCCTGACCGATAACCCCAACCGTACCTTTGGAGACGTGCGCCACTGCTTCACCAAAACTAAGTGCAAGATCGGTACGCAAGGCAGTGTCAGCCACATGTTTGATCACTGTGCCATTCTGGCATTCAAGGGTGATGATGAAGAAGCGGTACTGGAAGCACTGATGATGGCCGACGTTGATGTCACCGACATTGAGAATGAAGATGGCATGATCACAGTCTTCGCGCCGCACACCGAATACGCCAATGCCAAACAAGCCCTGGCTGCCGCGTTTGGCGAAATCGACTATGAAGCGGATGCCATTCAATTCCTGGCACAAACCTCCACGGAAATCAGCCCGGAAGATCAGCCCATGTTTGAACGGTTTATCGACCTGCTGAACGACCTGGACGACGTGCAGAACATTTACCACAACGTCGCCTGATTTGCTCACAACGACAAAATATCAATGCGCTCCATCATCTGCACAGCTGCTTTCGGGTGGCTGGGCAGATCATCTTCATCATCGACGATGCCATGCGCATAGCCCAATTGCAGATTTTTGAAATCAAACAACTCGGCATCTGCCAGATGTGAAGGCACAACATTGCACAGAGAACGGAACATGGTTTCGATACGCCCTGGGTGGGTTTTATCCCAGCCTTGCAGCATCTCCTTGATAACCTGACGCTGCAGATTTTCCTGGGAGCCACACAGATTGCACGGAATAATCGGAAAGCCGCGCAGTTCGGCGTAGGCGGCAATATCCTTTTCACGCGCATAGGCCAACGGCCGGATCACCATATTTTTGCCATCATCCGACACCAGCTTGGGCGGCATGGACTTCAGCTTGCCACCATAAAACATGTTCAGGAAGAAAGTTTCCAGAATATCGTCCCGGTGATGTCCCAGGGCAATTTTATTCGCCCCTATTTGCTCGGCAAAACCATACAGCGTACCGCGACGCAACCGCGAACAGAGTGCACAGGTCGTCTTACCTTCCGGCACGACAGACTTGACCACGGAATAGGTGTCGCGTTCGACAATATGAAACGGCACACCCAGCTCGGTGAGATATTCAGGTAACACATGCTCAGGGAAACCCGGCTGCTTCTGATCCAGATTGACAGCCACCAGCTCAAACTGAATCGGTGCACTCTTCTGCAGATTCATGAGGATGTCCAGCATGACAAAGGAGTCCTTGCCACCAGACAGACAGACCATGACCTTGTCACCTTCTTCAATCATGTTGAAGGTTTCAATCGCCTGCCCCATCTCACGCCTCAGGCGTTTTTGCAGTTTGTTCTGACGTGTTTTGAGCTTACGTGCTTCTTCAGTATCGGTGACGCTGGTCATGGGTGTTCCGGAAAGGGGTTAATTCAACAGAGGGGCACTAGTATAGCCTGCTGTTGAATTAACCGCATCTATTTAGCACTTAAAGCGGCTCACCATGCCATTAAGCTCAGAAGCAATGTTATTCAGCTCTTTCGCACTCTCGGCTGTTGAGCGCATGGCGCCACTGGTGATTTCCATCATCTGCGCTATATGATCAACCTTCTCGGCAATACTGCTGCTCGCCAGCGTCTGCTCCTGAGTCGAGTTGGCCACACCGGTCACACTCACCAGTGTTGACTCCGCACCCTGACGGATTTGCGCCAGCAACGCACTGGCTGACTCAGTTGCCACAACACCGGCCTCCACCTGTGGCAAGGCCGCTTCCATGGTGTCGACCACTTGCGCTGTACCCGTGAGTACACCTTCAATCATTTTTTCAATGTCACTGGTCGCAGTCGCGGTCCGTGCCGCCAAGGTACGCACCTCATCCGCTACCACGGCAAAACCTCTACCCTGATCACCGGCACGCGCAGCCTCAATTGCCGCATTCAACGCCAACAGATTGGTCTGCTCGGCAATTTCACGAATCACACTGGCGATTGAAGAGATACGACTGGCATTGGCATTCAAGTCTCCCACTTTACTGGAGGCCTTTTTAACCATATCTGCAATTTTGTTGATTTCATTACTGGCAGAACTGACCTGCGACACCCCCTGCTGCGCCATTTCAGCTGCAAAGCGTGAATTTTCTTCTGTTTCCCGGGCGCTCTCAGAGATATGACTGATACTGACCGTCATCTCTTCAATCGCAGCCGCCATGGACGTAATCGCCTCAGCCTCATCATTGGCGGCCCGTGCAACATCAGCCGCTGCCTGATTGATGGTATTGGCATTATTATGCACATTCTTGGACTCGTTACGTATCTCGGTGACCGTTGCCCGGATTGACGTCACCATCATCTCCAGTCCGGCCAACAGGCTACCGGGAGGTGCATTGTCAATACGGATCGTCAGATCACCCTTGGCCGCACGCGACATCAGATCTATCGCCAATGCGGGCTCGCCACCTACCTGACGCAGAATACTCAGGGCGATCAGATAACCAGACACACCGATCAGTACCAGAATCAGCAGTGCAACCAGACCATCTTTCAACATTTCCCGACGCAGATCTGCAGCCAGGTCATCCATATAGATACCTGTCCCGATAAACCAGCCCCAGGGCTGAAAGATTTTGGCGTATTGCAGCTTCTCAACAGCAAGCGTTGAACCCGGACGCGGAAACTCGGTATCCACGAAGGCACCTGAAGGCTGGGCTCTCAAGGCTGCCACGATATCCTGCAGGGTATAGCGGCCCTGACCATCGCGGATCTCGTTAAACATGTTGCGGCCCTTGAATGCCGGATTGACATGAGCAACGCCGACACCTTCCAGTGTCCAGGCATACACATACTCTGCCTTGCCATCCGCACCGCCATAGCGACCCGCGAGGAACATCGCCCCTGCTGCATCCTGCGCTTCCTGACGCGTCATGACTCCACTTTGTTCCAGTGCATAAAAATGCTCAGCGATGCTGTATGCCGACTCCACAATGGACTGAATGACCTCCATGCGGCCCTGGGTCAGATCACGCTTTGTCGACATCAGGGAAGTAATCGTCAATGCCACTATGCCCACAAGAGCAAGCAGCACGATCAGGAAAATACGTACCCGGAGAGTGAGGGATGTATTCATAGGATAACCTTAATATACTTGTTTTTTATGGTAATCGCCTGACAGGCTTATCCTGAATAGTAATCCCTAATTTAAAAAAAACGTAGTAAATTCTTTCACCCCGCAGCCTGAAGCGCCGAATCAAACACCCGTCTCGTTTCAAAAACCTGTTTGCTGAATTGTTGACCACGGCTGCTGAGGTGACGTTTCAGCACAAAATCGAACAGAATCGGGTTGTAGCGACGCAACTCTGTAATGGTATGTACTGCCTCCGGGTCCAGCAGCCCTGAACGCGCCAAAAGCACAGGTGATGTCAGCGGCAATACTCCCGGCAAGGGATAGTCTGAGCCAAACAATAAACGATCCTGCCACTCTTCCCTCTCCAGCAGCTCCTGCATCACTTCATCCGGTCGATTGCGCTGAGTGACTGCAGAAATATCGCCATACAAAATGCCGTGGTAATGTGATTCCTGCATCAAGCGACGAAACAACGAGAAGCTTTCAACTCTCGGGCCATCCTCACCCTTGTCCAGATCGATATCCTCACCGATACTGGCGCAGTGAGCCATGACCACCGTGACGCCCCTATCCAGTGCCGGACGCAACTTGAGTGGATTTCCCCACACCGGTCGTCCTGCGCCAACAACAGCCAGCTCTTCGCCCACATGGGTAATCAGCGGAAGTCTCAGGCGTACCAGCGCATCATAAAAATCGGCACAGCGAGGCGATGATGGATCAATACCCATTGCAGGCGGCAACCATTTGACCGCACGTGCACCCTCAGCCTGGGCCCATTCAAGTGCCTCAATCGCATCCTCACGATAGGGATGCACCGAGCACACCCATTCTGCACGCCCCGTGAGGGTACGTGCCACGTCACGGGCATACTGGTTAGGCACATAAAGGGCCGTGGCATCCGGACGTGGTTCACCCTGTGGGGTGTAGGTCCGGTCAAAGGCAAACAGCATCACCCGAAAACCTTCCGGCATATACTTCATCAGGTTATGAATACGTGCCACATAACTCAAATCCACCGAATCATCTGCTTTATGCACACACCCCGCATTCATGTAGAACAAACGTTGTACATATTGTGCCGGAAACACCGGACTCATCATTCGCCGCGACACTTCGATACCGCTGTCACTGTCACCGATACCCGCCAAATGCACATGTGCATCCCAGACAAGATCCGGGTTCAGGCCTTCCCAGGCCTGCATCACCAGCGGGTGTCCTGCCAGTTCAGGAGGCAGGTGCGTCGCACAGGGATTCATCAGGCGAGGTTCACTGATCAAAGGTGTTTTACACCCGGACAGCAACGCAACACCTGCCCCCATAGCGCTTCGCAACATAAAATCGCGACGTGTCATTCCCATGAAACGGGACCTCCTGGAAGTTATTTCATCATGAATATCTGAGTATAACGGTCGGAATCCGGGATGATCCAGCCCAAGGCCGGATCATCCGGTACAAGACGTTGCACGGCGCGCTATGGCTCGCCTAGAGAAATACCAGCCCAATACTGATAATGGTGCCGGTGATAAATAGCTGTACCAGGCAGAAACCCATAATATCCTTGGCCTTCAGTCCGGCAATTGCCAGCATGGGCAACGCCCAGAAAGGCTGCAACAGGTTAGTCCAGGCATCCCCCCAGGCTACGGCCATCGCCACACGTGCCACATCGGCACCCAGCGCTTCAGCCGCAGGTAGCATTACCGGTGCCTGTACCGCCCACTGACCACCACCCGATGGCACAAAGATGTTCAACAATCCGGCACTGATAAAGGTCCAGAAAGGCAAACTGGTTTCTGTGGCAATAGCAACAAAGCCAGACGAAATGGTTTGCGCCAGACCGGATTGCACCATAATCGCCATAATGCCAGCATAGAACGGGAACTGAATCACTATCCCGGCCCCGCCCTTGATCGCTTCCTGCAGACAGTTCAGCAAGCGGCGTGGCGTCTGGTGCAGAATGATCGCCAGAAACAGGAAGGTGAAATTCACCACATTCAGGTTCAAAGTGCCACTGTTGACGAAATACTGCACCAACCAGGCAAGCCCGCCAAAACCAACCAGCCACGCGAGGATGCGACTGTTTTCCAGATGGTCAGCCGGACGGGTAATCTCCACCTGCGTTTCAACTTCATCTTCAAGCCTGGCCGGATCAACATACACACTGTCCTTTTCATCCGGCATCATCAAGCGGTTGACCAGAGGCACGACGATAAACAAACTGATCACAATCGCCAGATTGAAAAACGCAAAAATCGTATCACCCGTGCCAATGACGCCGATCTGATTTTCAGTAAAGTGACCCGGTGTGGCGATAGTCAGCGGCACAGAACCCGCCAATCCGCCATGCCAGACAATGAAACCGGAATAGGCACTGGCTACCAGCAAACGGTAATCCACCCGAATCACACGTGCCAACTGACGCGCAAACAAGGCACCGATTACCAAGCCAAAACCCCAGTTAATCCAGCTGGCTGCCAGCGATACCAGGGTAACCAATATAATGGCCTGACCCGGAGTACTTGCCAGGGTGGCAATTCTGACCAGACCCGCTTTGATCAAGGGTGTACTGGCCAGCATAAAACCGGTCAACAACACCAGCAGCATCTGCATCGAGAAGGTCAACAGCCCCCAGAAGCCGTTGCCCCATATCTGCACCACCTCCATAGGTGTTTTGCTTTCAACCAGAATGGCGGCAGCAAAAGCAACCAGTGTCAGCAGCAGCACGAAAATATATGGATCGGGAAGATAGCGCTCGACCAAGCGCACGAAAGGTTTCGCAACACGACTCAACATGATATATCCCTAATAATATTATTGTTATTCAGTTACTTGCATCGTCTACGTCTTGCATATACGACTAAAGCACAAGAGCCGGGAAACCGCAAGGCGGGAGATGTGTATTCAGGGAGGCGCGGCCAGCCAGTTAATCTCGATTGCGGTGGCCGGTCCGATCACGGCATGATCCAGATTTGGCGGCAGCATCAGCCAGCCGGGCGATACCTGCAGACGACCACTCATGATCTCTGCACGGGTTTGTGGATAGAGCGGGTATTGCGTGGGGTCAGCATAGCCATCCGGCCAGATGGGTTCCAGGGTGTCCATATCATACTTGTCGGTGGCGCCCAGGGTATGCAGCAACTCATGCGCAGCCACCAGATTATTACGACCAGCATGCTCCTCACCGGCAAAACCATTCACCAGACCGATCAGACCCTTCTGCAATCCCAGTGAGTGCTGCATGGGGCCCGGATTATCCTCGGCATAGAAACGAATAAATATGCGAATGGCTCTGGGTTCTCGCGGGGTATCATCATGGCGCCAGACCCAGTAACGCATCTTTAATGCCCAGATCACCGCATCAACAATGCTGGGTTCCAATGGAATATCAGGCGGAATGGCTTCAATTTGCGCCGCCAGGCGTAGATGGATGGGGCGCTCCAACCCCAGTCGGTAGCGTCGTGCTTCACGATCAAAGAAGCGCTCCATATCCTCAAAGTGCTGATCAGTCAGCTGATCAATCCAGGCCTGGGTCATTGAGTTGCCATCGGCATTGATCGGATAGATCCAGGCGGTTACCGGTTCCTGCCAATGCTCATCGCGCGTCTGGGAAAACCAGATATTCAACAGCAACACCGCCACCAGCAGCATCAGCAGCAAGGTACGTAACAGACTGAAGAACTCGCGTCGGGTCACGGCCAGGTTCCTTCTAAACGCCTCTCTTACATAAACAGACCAGCCACCACAAGATAACGCAATAACTTGCCCAGCGCGATACAGACGATACTGAGGCTAACGCGCACCCCAAGCCAACCGGCCACAAAACACAACGGATCACCCACAATCGGCAACCAGGCCATTATCAACGCCACCGCGCCATACTGCTCAATCCAGCGTTTTGCACGCTGATGTTGCGGCTTATCCAGTGTTTTCAGCGGATAGCGCAGCCGGAGCAAGGCCCCCATACCAAAGGTTACAAGGCTGCCCAGCACATTCCCGAGGGTCGCACTGGCAATCAGTTGAGCAACAGGATATTCACCCTGGTGTACCATCCAGGCCAACAGCGCTTCCGAGCCGCCGGGCAACAGGGTTGCCGAGATAAATGCGCTGACAAACAGCGCCAGTAAACCGACTTCCATCAGGCGGGTCTGACCCACTGGCCCGGTGCTGTCTGATGCTCTTCAATCAGATCCAGAAAAGCCTCACCATACAGATCAAACTTGCGCTCACCTATGCCGCTGAGACTGCGCATTTGCTGCTCTGTCTGAGGCCGGTACAGCACCATTTCCATCAGGGTCGCATCATGGAAAATAACATAGGGCGGAACATCCTGCTCCTGTGCCAGACGTTTACGCAGCGCGCGTAAATCTTCCCACAAGCGTTCCTCGGCGGGGTCCAGACGACGCATCGCCGGATTAGTACGATCACGCCGTGCAGCACTGCGAAAATCAGTGTGCCCCTTACCTGAAGGCACACGCGGGTCTTTGCGCAACTGCAAGGACTCATCACCCCGCAGCACCGCCCGACAACTGTCGTTCAACAACAGCACCCCGTGCCCTTCCGCATCAACACGCAGATAACCACGCGCCACCAACTGCCGAAATACCGAACGCCACTGATTCCGATCCAGCTCTTTGCCAATCCCAAACGTACTCAGGCGCTGATGCTGATTCTGCAGCACCTTCTCCGTTTCCTGGCCCAGCAGAATATCCACCACATGATTGACACCAAAACGCTGACCGCTGCGATACACCGCCGACAGGGCTTTTCGTGCCGCTTCGGTACCATCCCAGACCGGCACAGGTTCCAGACAGGTATCACAATTACCACAGGGGGGATGATCCGGTTCGCCAAAATAACTCAGCAACACCTGACGCCGACAGGTGGTGATCTCACACAACCCCAGCATCGCCTCAAGCTTCTGACGCTCAACCTGTTTATAGCGGTCTTCGGCCTGAGAGCTTTCCAGCATCTGCCGCAGAAACAGCACATCCTGAAGGCCATACACCATCCAGGCATCAGCGGGCAGCCCATCACGCCCGGCACGTCCGGTTTCCTGATAATAGGCCTCAATCGAGCGCGGCAGATCAAAGTGTGCCACAAAGCGGACATTGGGCTTATCGATCCCCATGCCAAACGCAATGGTCGCCACCATAATAATCGGTTCTTCAGTCAAAAAACGGTGCTGGTGATGCTGACGTAACTCCGCAGACAGCCCGGCATGATAGGGCAAGGCATTAAACCCCTTGTCACACAGCCAGGCAGCCGTTTCCTCCACCCGCTTGCGTGACAGGCAATAGACCACGCCAACATCCTGCTCATGCTCACTGCGGATAAAACGCAACAGCTGCTCGCGTGCCTTCTCCTTCTGCCCTATGCGGTAACGAATATTCGGACGGTCAAACCCCTGCACAAACAAGCGTGCATTGGTGAGCGCCAAACGTGCCACGATTTCATCTCGCGTCCGCGCATCGGCAGTTGCCGTTAAGGCCACCCGAGGCACTCCGGGAAACAGCGATGCCAGCTGATCCAGCTGCATATACTCCGGACGGAAATCATGCCCCCACTGAGACACACAATGCGCTTCGTCTATCGCAAACAACGCAATTTCCGTGCGCTGTAACAGATTCAGGGTTCGGGGTTGCAACAGACGTTCAGGCGCGACATAGAGCAAATCCAACTGCCCGGTCAGCAACTGCTGTTCCGTCGCCTGCAACTGCTCCAACGGAATGGATGAATTCAGGCAGCCCGCCCGAATGCCCAACTGAGACAGTGCGCTCACCTGATCCTGCATCAACGCGATCAGCGGCGACACCACAATACCCGTACCGCTACGAACCAGAGAGGGCAGCTGATAACACAACGACTTACCGCCACCTGTCGGCATCACCACCAACGCATCCTGACCGGACAACAGGGTACTCACCACCTCTTCCTGTGGTGGGCGAAACTGACTAAAGCCAAAGACTTCAGCAAGTGATTGACGGGCAGACTGGAGTAACGCGGCGTGATTAATCATGGAGCGGTATTATCCGCGAACCCTGTCTGCTTGTCATCCGAGAATCCTTCAGGACAGTATTGGATCATCTCCGCCAATCTGACGGCGTATCTCAGCCTTGATCTCTTCTTCAATACGCTCACGCTCTTCAGGCGGCAGATCAGCCAACTGCTCTTCCGTTAACCCCTTGGACTGCAAATACATAAAACGGATACGCTCAGCAGGCGTCATATCCAGCAACGCCAGCAACTGCTCCCGTACCGCTTCACGCTGCTGCTCCAGTTTCGCTTCATCTGTCAGATTCGACTGCTCTTCAGCATCCGGCAAGGTCGCCGAGGGATACTCACGCTGCTGAGGTGGTGGTTGTAGCATCTGCTCCAGCAGATCGCCAAAACCGGCAGATGCGGTTAACTTGTTTACCCGTGAACTGCTGTCGGGATGTCCTGTACGCGCCTGATTCACATGTGTCTGATCAATTTTCATCTGCTATCCTCCTGTTCAGACATGGGCTTCCTGGACAGACCGCATACACAAGCGGCTCTCCGTCGCTAACATCCAAGCAAAACCCAGACCAACAAAAACGCTACAAAGAAACAAACACTTGGCTTATGATGAACCACAGAACTGGTCGAGACTTGCCGACCACAGCCCTATACGGCATGGACTTGCCGCCTGACACCTATCACACAGCAGAGGCACTCAGCACAAGAGGAAGCACCCGCCATGCAACTGATTGACTGCCAGAATGACCTGCACGGTGACACCATTCTGACCATTTTTAACGACGCCATCCTCAACACCACCGCACTCTATGAATACCAGCCCCGGGACCGTCAGACCATTGACCGCTGGTTTGCCGATAAACACGCGCTCAACCTGCCGGTGATCGGTGCCGTTGATACACAAGGCCAGCTACTCGGATTTGCCAGCTATGGCCGCTTCCGCCCTTACCCGGCCTTTAACACCACCGTAGAGCACTCGATCTACCTGCACCCCGATGCCCGAGGACAAGGACTCGGCAAAATCCTGCTGCAGGCCCTCATCACACGCGCCCAATCGCAACAGTACCACTGTATGATAGGCGCTATCGATGCTGACAATACAGCCAGCATCTCACTCCACCAGTCCCTCGGCTTTCAGGAAACCGGTCGCCTGCCACAAGTAGGCTACAAGTTTGATCGCTGGCTGGATCTGGTGTTTTATCAAAAGCTAATAGGGAGTTAATCTTTTGAACCTGCTTAAAGTATTCGCCATTCTTTCACTCATGGCACTGGCAAGCCCCGCACTAAGCCACGAAGACGTCGAAGGATCGGGCGACCACCCACTGATAGAACGCATTGCTGGTGCCTATATCGCCTGGCAAAAAGTCGATGAGTATGCCGAGTACAGATTTCCGGCCGGCATTCACATCAGAAATCAAGGCTATGAAGAATCCATAACGGCGGAAGGTGAGCATCTACGCATTCTGTACCGATTCACGGAACCCACTCCCACTTTGCGTATTTACAGAAGTTATCAACAGTCACTCGAACGCGCCGGTTTTGAAATCCTCTTTCAAGGACGTGGTCAGGACGATGAGCTGGATAATCGTAAAGGCATCAATTTTATGGGCCGATATGAGATATTGCCATCGGGCCCGAACCTTCGACTGCCAACTCAACGATCAGAGTCTGATACCAGCTACCTGCTGGCTCGTTCACAGGATGGCAGCATCCTCGCCAGCATTGCGATCATGGTGCCCAATCTGACAAATTTACCTATCATTGTGCTCGATGTGGTGACATCAACCACCATGAACGATGCCATGGAACACCACCCACTCAAAGCCAATGAATTGAGCCAAAGCCTGACCACACAAGGACACGTTGCCCTACAGCAGTTGCACTTTGCATTTGACAGCACCGAAATCTTGCCAGAGTCAGCCGAAACACTGAATGAAATTGCCAAGCTATTACAGCAACAACCCGATCTGCGCCTACTGGTCGTGGGTCATACTGACAGCCAGGGCAGCTTTGATTACAACCTGCGCCTCTCTTCTGGTCGCGCTGAAGCCGTCAAGGCCTACCTCGAAACACAGCATGGCATCCAGGCATCCCGACTCCAGGCCGCAGGGGCTGGCATGATGGCACCGATTGCCAGCAACCGGGATGAAGCCGGACGACAGCTCAACCGTCGAGTCGAATTGGTAGACCTGCAGTAAATTGAACATCTAACGACCACGCCTGCTCCCCAGCAGGCGTCTATCAACACAGAGGACCTCACATGTCATCCAAAGTCTACTGCACTGCTCAATTCCTGCCTAAAGCAGGCAAAGAAGCAGAACTCTTTCGCGTACTGCAATCTCTGGAACCTAACACACTTCGCGAAGACGGCTGCATTCAATACATCGTCACCCGCCAGATCCAAAGCCCCTTCGCCGAAGGCACCAGCTTTCCCATCGTATTCCATGAAATCTGGAAAGATATGCAAAGCTTCGAAACCCATTGCCAACGCGATGAAATCAGCGGCTTCTTCGAGCGTTACTGCCTGGCTGATGATGGCCTGGCAGCCGACTGGAACGTGTGTGTTTATTCGGATGAGGGATTACCGGGGTAACCAACCGCTCTGGCCCAGCACTGCAACCTCTCGTTGTCAGTGCTGCACATCTACCTCGAGACTCAGATCGAAAGGATTAGTGAGGCCTGTGAATATTGGCTTCCTAGGACTATACTCTGTATTCTTTTCCTTGTTTTGACCAGAATTGATCTGCCAGTTCAGTGAATCCTGTGGCTACACCTAAAACATTATCACTGGCATCTGCACTTGTAGTCACTGCAGCTAAATTCTGCTCTGACATATCCCGGATCAAAACAACACTTCTATTTATTTCATCTGCGACAGCACTTTGCTCTTCCACAGCAGCAGCTATTTGAGTACTCATATCGTTTATATTTTCAATAGCAATCCAGATCGCATTAAGGGACTCTACAGCTTCACTACCCTTACCTACACTCTGTTCTGTTCGAGTTCTTCCCGCATTCATTGCCTCAACTGCTCTAGTGGAATTTGATTGAAGCTGATCAATCATAGTCCTGATTTCTTCGGTAGATGTTCTTGTTCTACTGGCAAGTGAACGAACTTCATCAGCAACAACAGCAAAACCTCGCCCGGCTTCCCCGGCGCGTGCCGCTTCTATGGCTGCATTTAAGGCAAGAAGGTTCGTTTGTTCTGCAATCGCATTGATCACATCAAGGACTGTAGAAATTTCATTACTACTTGTTTTGACCTCATCAATAATTTTACCTGCTTCAATAATTTCATCTCTTAAAGACTTTATTGATGAAACCGTTTCTTCAACAATTTTTCGACCATTGCCTGCCTGCTTTCTACCTTCCTCAGCTGAAATAGCTGTGCTTTGTGCGTTTCCAGCCACTTCTTGAATACTTGCAGACATTTCATTTATAGCTGCGGCAACCTGATCAGTTTCTGCAAACTGCTTTTCAACACCAGACCTAGATTGCTCAACAGCAACTCCGAGGCTGCTCGAGTTATTCATCATAATATTCGCAGAATCAGCTATTCTACCGATAAGTCCGGCAGTTTCTGACTCTAAAGCTTTAATTGCCAAAAGCACTTGGCCAATTTCATCATTTCTTCCGGTGTATATATAACGTGCAACCGGGTTATCAATAACCTTGTTTGATACTTTTATTACCGAATTCAGTGGTCTTAAAGAAAATGCCTGACCGACAAGAGCCAAAACTATGCCAAACAAAGCTACTGGCAGTTGAACAGATTGGCTATCAAAAATTAAGGACGCGCCTAAAAAAGTAACAACCGGGACTATTAACCACAACAGGACCTTAGGTATAAAAGGTAAATTTTTTCTGAGCTTCCGGGGACTTTTACCATCCATAAGCTCTGGATATATTTTTTCGGCACGCTCAATAAATTTCCTATCTGGCTTACGCCGGATGGATTGATACTCCGCTACTGATCCGTTTTTTTTGATAGGCGTCACATACGCATCAACCCAGTAATGATTTCCATTTTTGCAACGATTTTTAACCATCCCCATCCAGGATTGGCCAGCCTTGACAGTGTTCCATAACTGCTCAAAAGCTGCTGGTGGCATATCTGGATGCCGCACCATGTTATGGTTATTACCTATCAGCTCATGTTCCGTAAAGCCACTGATACGAATGAAATCTTCATTCACATAAGTGATTGCACCTTTAAGATTTGTAGTAGAGAGTATATTAGCATTACTTGAATAATCTTCCTCTATCTGTGTAACTGGCAGGTTTTTTTTCATTATTCGACTTCTCCAAAAAATACCCGGTATCGTGCTTGTTCTCTTAACCCAACATAGTGGCTATTAGAGATTCAGTTCCTAAATCGATACCTACCGGACATGGCAAAATATCATTGCTTAATCAGAACCCTAGGGGGCACCCACAAAAACAATACAAAAACCATGCCATTAGAGAAATCATGTGATATTACGCTAGCATTTATGACTTAATTAGCATTTTGCAGACCATTACTTCCAACACCACTGCATTATGCAGTTTTTTTTGCATAACGCAGCCACTGAATGAAATGCAAATGGGAAAATATTGACGAATATCATTCACCAACCAGACGCTAGCCAATGCGGCTAACGGGGGGGGTGCCGATTATCAACTGGGACAACTGAAGTGGGTACTTCTGCTTGAGTTAACGTGTTCATTAATGCAGCAAGATCCAATATTAATTGTTGTTTTAACGACGCATCCAGCTGAACTGAGGATTGACTCAACAAGTCTTTGACTTTTTGCTCAAGCTTACTCGCTTCCGCGCTAAGAGTTTTCAGACCAAACGATCCACCTGAACCAGATAGTTTATGCAAACGTTGGTAGATCGCTTTTAGGCAATCAAGATCATATTCGCTATCTCCTAAGCTCTCTCCCATCGCCTGAAGGGTAGCTAACTCTTCCGGCAGGTGTTTAAGGTAGTCATGACGGATCTGCGCTAACTGGATACGCATCTCATCATATTGTTTATCACTCATTTCTTAGACTCCAGCTCCTTTTGACTTGACTAGCAAGTGTCATTGGATCAAAAGGCTTAGGAATTACATCGATTGCCCCTAATGATTTATAGTAAGCAACTTCTTCCGGTTGCATCTTCGCAGTCATAAATACCACCGGTACCGCGACAGTAGCAGGCCTGGCTCGCAATGCCATCAATGTACTCGGACCATCTATACCTGGCATCATGACATCTAATAGCAATAAATCCGGAGAGAAGGCATCTGCTTCTCGCAAAGCCTCTTCGCCAGATGAACATATTTTGACTGTAAAGCCGCCAAGAACCTCTAACGCTAATTTCGCAATAGTCTGAATATCTACTTCATCTTCGACATACAGAATTCGTTGCAATTTGCTCATGCCGACTCTCCTCTTCCCTTGCATGATTTAATTCGAACCCTGATCGCATCAAGCAACTCGCACGATGAAATTTTGGACTTGGGTATAATGAAATCAACCATGCAAGCTTCTTTTGAGCTTATTTCAGTGCCATAACAAATGATTACCTTCGCATCTGGCTGCTGAACACGGATCATCTGAAGTAAATCCAAAACCGATCCATCACGCAGATCGGTATCCAATACTACTGCAGAAAAGCTCTCAAGCCTCAGACGATCGCTAGCGTCTTTAAACGTAGTGGCTAATTCAAAATCTATTTTCTCATTAGCAATAGATTCAACAACTTGATAAATAGTGGGATTATTTTCCACAATCAGGACAGAAGCTTCATTAAAACTCGAGGTAGGTAATTCATCACTAAATAGTCTACTTTCAAGGTGATCTTGTATGGGTAGCTCAAACCAGAAAGTCGAACCTGCTCCCTCTGAGGAATCGAAGCCAATCGATCCAGCCATCGCCTCTACAAGCTCCCGGGTAATCGCTAACCCGAGACCTGTGCCACCTTGCTCCCGGACATTCGAAGAATCTGCTTGAGAGAATTTTTTAAAAATACGCTCACGAAAAGAGTCGGCAATGCCGGGACCTTGATCAGTAACACTGATAACCACTTTATTTCGCTTTTTCACAATACTTATTTTCACCTCGGAACCCTCAGGTGAAAACTTGATCGCATTAGAGAGCAAATTTGCCAAAATTTGCATCAGACGATTTGAATCTACTCGTACCAAAATACTGTGATCATAATGTGTTAATAACAGACCCACTCTTCGATCAGTACCATATGAACGGTTTTCTTCCAAAGCCTGTTCAATCAGCGGCATCAACGGCTGTACCTGCATTTTAAATTGCAGTTTGCCAGCTTCAATTTTTTCCATATCCAATAAGTCATTAATAAGATGGGTTAGGCGAAGACTGTTCCTATGTGCAATCTCGAGCATATCTCGCATCGACTCTGGTAACTCACATACCACACCACCCTTTAGCAGACCCAGTGCACCAGTGATCGATGTGAGCGGGGTACGCAACTCATGGCTGACGGTTGAAATAAACTCCCTTTTCATCAGTTCGATGCGTTTACGTTCAGAAATATCTTCGATCATCGACCAGATCAACTTTCGTCCAGACGGGTCATACACCACCATACCATTGAGTAGTACCGGATAACGGCTGCCATCCTTACGGATATATTCCTTTTCAAAAGGACCAAAGCGTCCAGTTTTTTCCATTTTCTCCAGTTGAAGGACTTCCTCAGGCCAGTATTCCTTCGGGGTGATGGACATATAGCTCAGATCAGTAAACTCCTCACGAGTGTAACCAGTGGGAGCCAATAATGCGTCGTTAAGATCCACAAAACGACCGGTATCAAACTCATTTAGCGCAATGCCTATAGGTGATAGTTCAAAAAGCCCTCGCAGGCGTGACTCGCTAAGCTTAAGAGCCTGCTCAGACTGCTTTAGGTCAGTGATGTCTATATGGCAGCCAATCATACGAACAGGCTGCTCATCCGGCCCCCATTCAATCACTTTTCCAATACAACGCACCCAAACAGTTGAGCCATTCTTATGATGATAGCGGACGGTGTTATCAAACGGGACTTGCCCATGACTCCTGATATGTTGATCGAAGCATTCAAGTACGCCAGGCAGATCTTCCTGAAAAATAATTTTCTGCCATGACTCTGGCCGATTCTCCATTTCATGATCGTCATAACCAAACATCTGCTTAAAGCCGAGACTTAAATACTCAGTACCCTGCTGGAGCATCCAATCCCAATAACCTGCCATAGACTGTTCCAGAATCTGCTCATATAACCAGCGCTGTTGGTCAATAGCATCATTCATCAAGACTTGTTCAGTAATATCAGCGTGAGTGCCAAACATTTGCAATGGCTTGCCTTGCGATGTCCAGCTCATAACACATCCGCGATCATGCACCCACACCCAGTGCCCCAGCTTATGGCGCATGCGGCACTTAACATCGTAGTAAGCCAGCTCACCTGAAAAATGGCGTTCCAGCATCATCTCAGATTGTTTAAGGTCTTCCGGATGAGCCAGATCGAGCCAGGTTTGGATATTGATAGGCTGCAGCTCTGCCAGTGTATAGCCGACTATTTCAGCCCAACGCTCATTGAAGATGGTCTGACCCGTCTGAACATTCCATTCCCAAATACCAATATTGGTGCCTTCAATAACCGAAGAGAGACGGCATTCATCCTGCTGCTGCCGCTGTTTGATCCGTGCGGCTTCCACTAGTTGGCCAAGCGTTATGGTGAGTGGGCGCATAAAATCCAATAGTGCCTGATCGTAACCCCCGGGGCGGTTGGCAATACCCAGCATGGCGACCAGTTTATCACCGCAGTGTATCGGAATACCGAGAAAGGCATGCATCACAAGGTGCCCCTCAGGCAAGCCACCACTTCGCGGGTCGTTATGAGGGTCATTGGCAATCACTGGCTCACCAGTGGTGATGACCGCTCCGAACAGAGTATTAAGATTGGTAAATTCCAGCCCCTGTATAACCTTGCTCTGATATAAAGCATGGGTGCCTTGATCCCAAGTGATATTGCTCATATTGTATATCTTCAGGTAGGGTATACTCTCATCGTTATACAGCACCTCACCTATAAAGCCATATTCACTCTCGGTTAACTCAAGAACTTCCTCCAGCAGACCATGAAAAATCTTGTTACGCTGGCCTTCCTCTTGGATAAACTGTGATTGGGTACGAGTAATGATCTTGCTCAGTTGCTGAGTTTGACTCAGCAGTTGGCTCTGCTTTTTAAGGATTATCTGATTAACTTCAGCTTCCACACAGTCGGCAAGATCACGCAGAGAACTAAGCTCTATAGCCGTCAGCTGCCGCGGTTTAGTATCAATAAGACATAGAGTACCGATACGGTAGCCATCGAGCGTGGTCAAGGGTGCGCCAGCGTAAAAGCGGATATGTGGTGGCCCGCTCACCAGAGGGTTGTCGGCAAAACGAGGATCAAGGCTGGCATCGATAATTTCGAAAATGGCATTATTAATAATGGTATGCCCACAAAATGAGATATCCCGCCCGGTCTCGCAGGCGTCCAGCCCCTGGCGAGACTTGAACCACTGGCGATTTTCATCCACCAACGAAACCAAGGCTATCGGCACAGAAAATAGATGTTTGGCCAGGCGGGTAAGGCGATCAAAGCGCTCCTCTGCTTCAGTATCGAGCAGCCTGAGCTTCTGCAAGGCGGCGTGACGCGCCGCCTCATTGTCCGGCTGTCTGGGTGCTTGCATCATGCTTCTTCCGGTTCAGCGTAACGTGCGCTGATGGCCAGGATGTCGGGCAGCTTGCGCAGAAATACTTCAACTAGATCCGGGTCGAAATGGCTGCCACTACTTTCCTTGATCAGGTCTACTGCCGCCTCGACTGACCAGGCCTTTTTGTAGGGGCGAGTCGAGGTCAGCGCATCAAACACATCGGCCAACGCAGCAATGCGCCCAGATATGGGTATAGCTTCGCCGACCAGACCATTAGGATAGCCACTACCATCCCATTTTTCATGGTGAGTGAGCGCAATCTCGCGAGCCATACGCATCAAAGCAGAGTCGTCACCCTCGAGCAACTTGGCGCCGATAACGGCATGGTTTTTTATGATTTCCCACTCATGTGGTTCGAACTTACCCGGCTTGAGTAAAATCGCATCAGGAATGCCAATTTTTCCTATATCATGCATAGGACTGGCGTTGAGCATCAGATCACACTGCTCATCATCCCAACCGATCTGCTTGGCAAGCAGAGCACATATATGGCTCATACGCAGTATATGGAAGCCCGTTTCCTCATCTCGGTATTCCGCGGCCATGCCAAGTCGCTGTACTACCTGCAGGCGCGTGGCGTGTAACTCTTCAGTACGCTGACGTACCATATCTTCCAACACATCTTTCTGGCTATGCAGCATACGATGAGCTAACTGGGCATCAAGCAAATTGCGTACCCGCATCAACAGCTCATTACGGTCAAACGGCTTACTGACAAAATCCCGGGCACCTCCAGCTAGGGCTCGTAGCAGGTAGTCTTTGGTATGCTGCGCTGTAAGGATCACGATGGGCGGTAACAATGGGTCATTCAGTGCTACCAGTTGCTCCATCACTTGATAACCATCCAGATGCGGCATATTGATATCCAACAAGATCAAATCAGGGCGTTGCTGTTGGTAACTATGCAACACCTCGCGCGGGTCGCGGATAAGAACACAATCCTGATAGCCCTGCCCCGACAACATCTTGTCCAGCAGCTTCAGATTGGCAGGTTCATCATCCACGATCAGAATACGTGCAAAGTGGTGCTCGTTGGTATGAAGTAACATAGTTTATGTCTCTGAATTACTTTTCTGCCCAAGCCAGTGATCAACGCTATCGAGGAAAGTATTCACGTGAATGGGTTTGGTAATGTAATCGGCAAACCCTGCCTGCTTACCACGTTCAATATCCCGAGGCATGGCATTCGCGGTAACAGCCAGTACCGGGATCTCTTTTAGTTCGGCATCCTGCTTCAGGATCTTCAATACCTGATAGCCGTCCATACTGGGCATATTTATATCCAGCAGGATCAGTGCTGGTTTGCGTACCCGGGCCAACTCCAATCCCAACTCAGGCAAATGCGCGGTGAGCAGATGAATATGAGGTAGACGACCCATAAGGCTGGCTATCAGCTTCAGATTGGCCGGGTTATCCTCGATATACAACACCAAGTGCTGCTGTTCGGCCGGGATGAATCTGTTTTCACTTTCAGTAGTGTTCAGCAGTCCAGCTGAACCTGCCTCATCGCCCCGGGACTCCAGCGGCAACTCCAGCCAGAAGGTACTGCCAACCCCTAATTCACTCTTCACATCGACGCGCCCCCCCATCATTTCCATAATCTGGCGGGTAATTGTCAGACCAATACCTGTACCCTCCACCGTACTGCCTTCGGCATCCAGACGGTTAAAGGGATCAAATAGTTCACCAAGTCGCTCAGGGGCAATACCCTTGCCCGTATCGCTGATCAATACACGCAGTCGCTCTAAGCCTTCGGGCTGAATTGTCACACTCACCTCGCCTCCCTCACGGTTGTACTTGACCGCGTTTGAAAGCAAGTTGAGTAAAACCTGCTTGAAGCGAGTACGATCGGCACGCACCCACCATGCTTCCAGTCCACAATGTTTAACATGGATCTGGTGCTTTTGTGCTAGAGGTTTTATCAGCGATAAGCACTCGTCCATGAGCGGATAGACTTCCACTGGTTCCAGAGACAGCTCAAGATGACCTGACTCTATTTTGGATAGATCCAGCACTTCGTTAATCAGCACAAGTAGATGATTACCGGCTTTGATGATCTCATGGACATTATCCTGTTGATCAGCATCCAGAGCATCATCATATTCAAGCATTTGGGCAAAACCGAGGATGGCGTTCATCGGTGTACGTAATTCATGACTCATACTGGATAAAAAGGACGATTTAGCCTGGTTGGCACGATCAGCCTCTTCTTTTGCAGCAAAAAGCTGTTGCTGGCGCAGCAACTCGCTGGTGTAATCGCTCATAATATTAAACAAGTACTGCAGGCGACCATCTGGCCCAGCGATAGATCCTATATTAGCAGTGCTAATGAGCTTTTCACCATCCTGACGCTGAAGTTGTAATAACCCTGTCCAACTCTCCCCCTTAGCCGCAGTATCCATAATGGTCTCAGGTGCCCATTGCATAGCCTCTTCAGATAAGAACTGAGTAAAGTGCATACCTTGGCACATGTGCGACGAGTATCCTAACAAGTGATCATGCGCCGGATTACTGTAGACTTAGAAGCCCTCCGCATCGGTCACACCTATTCCCTGTTCGGTGGCATCGAATACACGACGGAAAATCAACAGATCCTGTACGGCCCGTTTGCGCTCATCGATATCCTGTACCACACCAATCATACTCAAGGGGTTGCCCTCGGCATCACGCTGCACTGCGCCACGCTCCAGAAGCCAACGGACAGTTCCATCTGGCCACACCACGCGGTGCTCTATATCGTAAGGCGCATCATTTTCTATACAAGCGGCAACGGCATCAATTACTGCCTGACGGTCATCAGGATGTACTGCAGCCAGAAAGTTAACGTAGGAGGTTTCCAGATCGCCAGCAGGGTAGCCAAATAACGGCGCTATGCGTTCACTCCAGAACAGTTCGCCTGTAACAATATCCCACTCCCAAGTACCAATATTTGCATATAGCTGGCCACGACGCAGGCGCTCCTTGGCAGCCTCGGCAGCCTGTTCTGCACGCAGCCGCTGGGTAATATCGTGAAAGCTCCACAACCGTCCAACTGATTTCCCATCACGCCGCAAGGGCTTGGAGTGGCGTTCAAAGACGCGCCCGTCGAGCAGTTCTATCAAGTCGTCGAGCTCCTCCGTCGACTGGTATAGGACCTTTACCTTTTGCATGAAACCTTCGGGGTCGAGCAGCTGTGTCATGGCATGGGCGAGCAGCTGTTCATCGCTGGTGCTATCCGCCATGGGTTCGGTCATGCTCCACATCTGGCGGAACTGCAGGTTCATAAACAGCATCTTACCGCTGGCGTCTACCGCCAGAATACCGTCCTTGGTGGATTCCAGGGTAGCGGCAAGCTGGTAGGCATCTTCTTTTTCCTGCGTCACGTCGGACTCGATGGCCATAAAACCCTGCAGCGAGCCCTTGTTATCACGTAGTGGATTACACTGAATACGAATCCAATAGGGCTTGTTTTCATTGGTGTAATTGACCAGGTCAGCCTTAAACCCTTCCCCTCGCTCCAGTGCCGCACGTATCCTGGCAAGAGTGCAGGGATCGGTTTCCGGCCCCTGCAGCAACTCCCCCGGTTTGCGACCAAGCATATCGTCGAGAGTGTAGCCGGATATACGGGTAAAGCCATCGTTGACCCACTCTACCCGACCAGCCATGTCGGTAATCACCACACCGTTAGTGGTTTGACTGGCCACCTGCGATAGACGTGCAAGCTCCTGCTCAACAGCTTTTGCATGACTGATGTCAGTACGGATTGATACGTATTGGTATGGCTTGCCACTCTCATCCAGAAAGGGAGTAATTGTTGATTCAACCCAGTACAGGCTGCCATCCTTGCGCCGGTTGCAGACCTCGCCAAACCACGTCTGGCCGGAGACGATGGTGGCCCACATCTCCTTGTAGAGGCTGTCCGGGTGCTGACCGGATTTGAGCAGGCGATGGTTCTTTCCCAGCAGCTCTTCAGGACAATAACCGCTGATATCACAAAACAGGTCGTTGACATAGGTGATATTGCCAGCACTGTCGGCAATACTGACAATGGCATGTTGATTGAGCGCCAGGTGTTCACGTTCGCGCTGATAGAGCAGTTGTTGTATCTCTGACTGTTTGGCTCGCAGCTCGCGGGCACGATGAGCACGCGAACTAACCCGGTTGATGAGATAGTCAGGGACAACCGGTTTTTGCAGAAAGTCATCACCCCCAAGGCTGAGTGCCTGTGACTGCCAATCCGGATCCAACTCAGCCGATAGAAATACTATCGGAAGCTGGTGGTAGCGCTCGTCCTCACGCAGAAGTGCCGCCAGTTCCGGTCCACTAATCTCTGGCATGTGAAAATCCAGGACTAATACTTCCGGATCCAGGGTCTGCATTTGCTCCAGAGTCTTTCGTGGGTCCTGAAGGGTTGAAACCTGCATACCGGCGGCCCGCAACATACTGGCCTGTGCCTCCAGGATGAGGGGTTCATCATCCACCATCAGTACCCGATAGGGTTCAGGGGGGACCCGTTGAGTGATCTCGTCCAGCAGGCGCAGCAAACGTTCAGAAGAAACAGGTTTATTTAAATAATGAGCAGCACCACTGCGATAGGCCGCCAGACGGGCATCCAGATCCTGTCGTACCGACAAAAACACCACCGGTGGAAAACTCCCGGAATATGCCTCGCGTTCCTGCCGGATATACTCTGCGCCGGCTAAATCACCATCCGGGAACACCATATCGATAATAATGGCAGCGGGTAGTTCATCCGCCCGCATCGCTGCAGAGAAGGCTGACAGGCCATCCAGCAGACGTGGACAGTACCCAGCTTCCTCGAGCACCCCGATGAGTTTTTGGCCTTGCTGACTGTCATCCTCTACCACATAAAGCAACGGCGAACGCTTGCCCTTGGGAGGCCGCATCACCTTGGGAGCAGTCAGGCTGGGAGCATGCCGATCAGGGGCGCTGCGTGCGAGCTTGTCCATGCGTTGCAAGGCAACCGATAAGGCTGAAGCTATGGCCTGTTGTTCGACTTTATCTTCGGTGTTGCGCAGATGATCGAGCAGCCGCTCTGTTTGTCGCGCCATATCACTCAGCGAATGCAAACCAAACGTACCGGCGCTGCCGGTCAGGTTATGGAGCAGACGATGCAAGGCTAACAATTCAGAATGGGTGGGGGATGTCAGGTCAATGCAGCCTGCCTGCTGAGCAATGGCATGCATTTTTTCCGGCAGTTGCGCGATAAACTGTTCACGCAATTTTGCCAATATCTGATTAGCCTTTTGCTCATGAGTCACTAGCTTTACCCTATGCTTAATACGATGCTTGCCGGGAATTTATTGTGTGATATTCACATTAAAGCAAGCAAAAACCATACCAGTAATGTGGTTTATATACTTTTTCCCCAGCGATTAAGCTTCCGGTAAAGAGTGGAATCACTGACACCTAAATGGCGAGCGGCTTCAATAACACTTCCATTACACTGACTAATAGCCTGCTCGATGTATTCACGTTCAACATCAGCAAGTCTGCGAATAGGGGCTCCGCTATGTTCAGCTTCAGTAACCATTTTATTTTTAGCGGGTTCACATAGATCTGAATAAGCGCTCTTGCTTTTTAGATCCAACATGGAATGGGTAACAAGTCCTCCCTTGTGAAGAACAACTATCCGACGGATAATATTCTGCAGCTCACGGACATTACCTGGGAACGCCTGAGTAAGAAGAATATTCACTGCATCATGACTAAATCCTTCAAAGTGTTTACCCTCCTGTAATGAGTATTGACGTAAGAAGTGATGTGCCAATATCAAAACATCTTGATCACGGTTACGCAGTGGCGGTAGATCAATAGGCACGACATAAAGCCGGTAATAGAGATCTTCACGAAACCGCCCTGCCCTGACCTCATGCCACGGATCTCTATTGGTTGCGCACACAAATCGCACATCAACACACTCTTCTTGTGTAGCACCTACTGGACGGTATTGACGGGTTTGAATAAAACGCAGCAATTTTGTCTGCAACTCAAGGTCCATCTCACAAATTTCATCCAGAAAAAGCGTACCTCCATTGGCCTGAGCAGCTGCGCCCTTTCTAGGCTGTAAGGCTCCAGTAAAAGCTCCTTTTACATACCCAAAGATCTCGCTCTCAAGCAAGTCGCGTGGGATAGCTGCGCAATTCAAGGCAACAAAGGGAAGTTGTGCCCGAGAACTCTGACGATGTATTGCTTCTGCACACAACTCTTTACCAGTACCGCTTTCACCAGTAATAAAAACTGTAGCATTACTGGTAGCAACATTATCAATAATGCGATAAACAACCTGCATAGGCGCTGAACTCCCCACAAAGCCACAGTAATGATTGCGAGGGCTTTTTTCTATTGCACTAAGCTTCTCCTCTAGAAGCAGCTGCTCAAGAAGCTTTCTGATAATAACCAGTAACCGAGGCTGATCCAGTGGTTTTAACATATAGTCATATGCCCCCATGCGGACGGCATCCATAGCAGAATCTGCGCTATTTTCACTAGTGACGATGATAACTTTTGTTTTTAGATCAGACCTTCGAATATGCTCCAGTACTTCTAAACCATGAATATCTGGCAATCCCAAATCGAGTAATAAAATAGCAGGAGGAGCCATTTGCAAGTATGAAATTGCCTGTTGTCCCGTATGCACAACCTCAATATGACACCCAGTACAACTCAAAAATTCTGCATAGGCTCGTGCCAAGAACTCATCATCTTCAACGATTAGCAGTGCTGGTTTATTCATACATCTCCAGAATAAAAATTAGTAGGTAAAATCACCCGTATTGCAGTTTAGCTGCAATTTGCAGTCAAAACCACTGCATTATGCTGGTAATTATCAGATATCAACACACTCTCATAGTTTCAAGAAGGTAAGACAGCAATGATCATCAGCTTTGCTATGTACAAATTAGATAGTACATTAAGCAACACTAAAGTAATTATTGTACTTCTGCTCACAGGAAACGCCGGCATGTCCTCACTTGAAACAACCCAGGTTTATCTTGAACGCCATCATGGAGGCGATGGGCGGTTAGCAGCTCAGCGTACGCTGGAAAGTCATCAGCGTAATCATGATGCGTCCTTTCAAACCTTCTGGAACACGCATGTCAATTTGGCGCCGGATACAACTGCGCATCTGATTGATTTGGGCTGTGGACCAGGTTTGTTTCTGCAAGATCTGCATCAACGTTACCCGGATGCGCAGCTAACCGGTATCGAATGCGCACCATACATGCTGGAGCTGGTAGATAATCTGCCAGCGTCTGTCCAGATTCAGGTCGCTGACCTGAATCTGGATCTGCCTGAGCTGTTTGCGCTTGAAACGGTCGATGTGGCGCTTGCCAACCGGCTGATTCACGAGCTGCATCAGCCGGTCAGTCTGTTTCGCAATCTGTATCGCTGGCTGAAGCCTGGTGGCGTTGTGATACTGGTGGATATGGTGCGCCAGCCACTCAAGTCAGCCCTCCTGCATGAGCTGAAAGGTGTATCCCTCACAGACCCGCAGGTCACAGATGAATGGTTACAGGCTCAGTTTCTGCATTATCTGGAGCATAATCGCTATCATCCTGAGGATTTGTGTGATCTGCTGGAGATGTGTGGTTTTGAGTTATTGGCCTGTGAGTCGATCCGTTCAGGACGTGCTGCACAGATCGCCATCCGGAAACCCGTATAGACACCTTGAAACCATATCCGCCATCAACTTTACAGGTTAGAATAGCGTGATATGACAATGGGGATACTAGAGATGACTGCCACCGGTTTGATCACAGAAGCTGAACTTGACCAGCTTGAAGCCTTTCTTTTTTCTTCAGCCGTTTCCGAAGATTCATTGGACTTGATCGGTACGCATGGATTGCTTTGCGCGCTGAATATCAGTCCGGTGAAAGTACCGGAACAGGAGTGGCTGGATCTGCTGTTTGACTCTGAACCCAAATGGGAGACGGAGACACAGAAGTCCGAGATCATCGGTCTGTTACGCAAGCTAAATCACACCATTGGCCAGGATCTGTACAACGATCAGGAAACACTGCTGCCCTGTGAACTGACGCTGGATACTGATGAAGATGAAGACGAACCGGAACTGACGATCTGGGCTCAGTCGTTCATGGAAGGCGTGTTCATGCGTGAAGAGGACTGGTTCGGCGATGATGAAGAAACGGTCGCAGGCTTGCTGTTACCCATCATGGTCGCTTCGGAACTGTTTGATGATCCGGAGATTGCCGAAATACGCCAGGATCGCGCGCTGAGTGAAGAGATGGCAGAGCAGATTCCAGAGCTGCTGGTCGATCTGTATCTCTACTATCACGCTCCAGAGAAGTAAAATTCGGGGTGATCGCCCGCGCTGCGGACGGTCACCCTGTCACAGGTTAGTAGGTCACACGCATTGTGCTGCCCTGTCCCAGAACGCGAACGCGATCACCTGGGCTGAAGACCTGGTTCTGATCCACTTCCTGTACAACTGAAACCAAGGAACCATTATCCAGACGCACGGTGATTTCCACACCCTGACGGCGGCTGGTCATTTCTTCAACACGCTGTCCGGCAACACCACCAGCAACGGCACCAAGAACGGTCGCAAGCTGACGCCCTGTACCACCGCCCACCTGATGACCGGCAACACCACCAATTACGGCACCGGTACCTGCACCGACAATACCATCAGTACGACCCTCAATCACCACCGGTACAAGCGATTCAACACGTCCCATCTGTACGCTTTGTGCCTGACGGGCCTCACCACGGCTGTAGCTGGTGCCTGTCAGTGTTGACTGTGCACAACCGGTCAGCACCGCACCACTGAGCAGCAGTGTCAAAGCGATTGCGGTTTTTTTGTTCATAGCATGTCTCCTAAGCGCTGTTTGGCTTGTATAGATTTATCTTAGACTATCTTAACGGTTCCAAGCTGAACGCCATATGAGCGACAGCCATTTTTTACTTAAACCTGCTGATGCGTACCATAGAGTTTCTGATAGAGCCCCTGCTCTTGTATCAGTTCTTCATGACTTCCCTGTTCGGCAATCTGTCCGTCTTCAAACACATACACCTTGTCGGCCTGTTTGACGGCACTGAGACGATGGGCCACGATCAGGGTGGTCCGGTTTTTCAGAAAATCCTGCAGTGCCTGATGCAGCCGCGCTTCTGTCTCGGTATCCAGTGCTGAGGTGGCTTCATCCAGAATCACCACCGCCGGATCACTCAACACCATGCGGGCAATCGCCAGTCGCTGCCGCTGCCCACCGGACAGACGCACACCCTGACGCCCTACGCGTGTCTCCAGCTGCTCTGGCAGCTCATCACGGACAAAGTCTTCCAGCTGTGCAACCCTCAGAGCTTCCCAGCATTGCGCATCTGTGTAGGTTTTCCCCATCAGCAGATTGTCCCGCACTGTGCCATTAAACAGGGCAGGCTGCTGCAGTACGGTCGCCACATGTTCACGCACCTGTTCAAAGCCTGTCTCACGCACCGATATGCCGTTAAAGCGCACATCACCCTGCTCGGCAGGATAAAGCCCCAGAATCACCTGAATCAAGGTTGACTTGCCGCCACCACTGGCACCGACCAGTGCAACTTTTTGTCCCGCCGGAATACTCAGGCTGATGCCACGTAACACTTCCTGACCCGGACTGTAGCTGAAATGGATATTATCCAGCTCCAGCTGTACACCTGTATGACCCGCAAACGGGTCTTTAAGTGCCGGATACTGAGGTTCTTCTTTCAGGGCGATCAAGCGGTTGACGCGACCCAGTGCTGCATTGGCGGCAAACCAGGCATACTGAATACCCAGAATTTCCTGAACGGGACCTATCATAAACCAGAGGTAGCCAAAGACGGCCATCATCTGTCCTATCGACAGATCCGAGAAGAGCACCATCAGCATCGCCACAGAGCGGAACAGGTCGAAACCTATCAGGAACACCAGGAAGCTGAAACGACTGGCCGCATCTGACTGCCATTCGAAACGACTGGAGTGATTACGAACATCTCGCGCGCCGTCGATCAGGCGCATCAGATAGTGGCGTTCACGATTACTGGCACGGATCTGCTGGATCGCATCCAGGGTTTCGGTCAAGGCGCCCTGAAACACTTCATAGGACAGGTTTTCCTGCTTCTTCAGATCCTTTACCCGCTTGCCTATCACCATGGTCAGCCAGATCACAAACGGGTTGAGCAACAGGATAAACAGCGCCAGCTGCCAGTGCATCCACAGCAGGATAATGGCGGTACCCAGTATCGACAGCACGGCCACCAGCAGCCGGCTGATGGAGCTGCCAATAAAGCGGTCGACTGTATCCAGGTCGGTGACAAAATGTGATGCAACCCGACCACTTCCCAGGGTTTCATATTCAGCCATGGAGATACGCTGAAGGTGATTCAGTAATGAGCGTCGGATGCGAAAAATCAGGTCTTTGGAAATGATCGTGAACTGCCGGGCCTGCCAGACATTCAGTAACAGTGCAGTCACACGCAGCAGCACGGTCAGTGCAAACACCGAGAAGATATAGATCGCAGGCCCCTGCCATTCTGCAGGCACCAACTGGTTAACAGCCGCCACCAGGGTTGCCGGTTGATCCAGCAGCACTTCATCAACCAGTAATGGCATGAGCAGCGGCACTGGCACCGCAGCGACAGCCGCCAGCAGTGCAATGATATTTGCCATGACCAACTCACGGCGGTGTTTAAGGGCGACCTGCAAGATCGACTGCCAGGTATAGAGTTTTTGTCCTTCAGTGACGCTTTGCCCTTCCAAACGATGTCTCCTTGTTGCCGGGATGAAGCGCGCAATCCTCGCTCCGCCGGGTAAAAAATGGTAGTTTATCCGCTTTCTTGCAATCACTATTTCACTCAGAAGAAACCGATCATCACCATGGACAGCCTGACACTCGATCCTCTTAGCCACGCCGAAGGCGATGTACAACTTCCCGGTTCCAAAAGCCTGTCTAACCGCTTGCTGTTACTGGCGGCTCTGGCAGAAGGTGAAACCCGTATTACCAACCTGCTGGACAGTGATGACGTCAGACATATGCTGAATGCACTGCAACTGCTGGGCGTGGACTACACGCTATCCGATGATCGGCGTAGCTGTACCGTCAAGGGTACGGGCAAACCTTTCCGGACAGATCAGGCGCTGGAACTTTTTCTGGGTAATGCCGGAACCGCCATGCGGCCGCTCTGTGCTGCCTTGTGTCTGGGTCAGGGTGACTTCACACTGACGGGTGAGCCTCGCATGTCTGAGCGCCCGATTCGTGATCTGGTCGATGCGCTGCGCCCTCTGGGTGCCGAGGTCACCTACCTCAAAGAGGAAGGCTATCCTCCGCTGACCTTGCATGCTCAAGGCCTTCGTGGTGGCACTGTCAGCATTCGCGGTAATATTTCCAGTCAGTTCCTGACCGCTTTGCTGATGGCAGCGCCCCTGGCCAATGGCGATTTGACCATCGACGTGGAAGGCGAACTGGTGTCCAAACCCTATATCGACATTACGCTGCACAGTATGCAACTGTTTGGCATCAAAGTCGATAATGAGAACTATGCGCGTTTCTTTATTCGCGGAAACCAGACCTACCGTTCACCGGGTGAAGTGATGGTGGAGGGTGATGCCTCATCTGCATCCTACTTTCTGGCGGCAGCAGCCATCGCCGGTGGCAAGGTTCGCGTTTATGGTGTTGGCGCTGACAGTGTGCAGGGCGACAAAGCCTTTGCCGAAGTACTCGGAAAAATGGGTGCTCAGGTTACCTACGGTCCCACCTGGATTGAGGTCAGCCGTGGCAGTCACCTGAAAGGGGTGGATCTGGATCTGAATGCCATTCCCGATGCCGCCATGACCATTGCGACCACAGCGCTGTTCGCCGAAGGCCCGACAGCGATTCGTAATGTGTATAACTGGCGGGTGAAGGAAACAGACCGGCTCAGTGCCATGGCAACCGAGCTGCGTAAGGTGGGTGCCAGTGTTGTGGAAGGTGAGGATTTTATTGAGATCACCCCCCCTGCCCGACTGACTCCGGCCAGTATCGATACCTATGATGATCACCGCATGGCCATGTGCTTCTCACTGGCTGCTTTCGGTGATGCGGCAATCACGATTAATGATCCGGGTTGCACCCGGAAGACCTTCCCTGAATACTTTGATCTGTTCCGTCAGATCACCCGCTAAATTTCGCTGACCTTCGCCTGTACGAACACAGGCGAAGGCTTCAACTGTCAGTGCTTTGCCGCACCTTTGCAGTTCGGCGATGCCGGTATCTGCCCTTGCTGCGCTTGCCACTCCTGTGGTGTATACAGGTGCAATGCCAACGCATGAATGGGATTTTGCATCAGTTCAGCCACCAGGCCATACACCTGCTGATGCCGGCGTACTTTCGGCTGACCTTCAAAATCAGGGCTGACCAGCGCCAGCTTGAAATGACTTTCAGTCGCCGGACCGGCATGCATATGACTTTCATTTTCCAACTTCAGCATCTCGACCTGCATACCATTACGCACCAGGGTTTCCAGACGTTCTGCAACACTCATGATAGATCCTGTTTCTTTTCAGCCAATTTCATAAAGTGATAGTGGATGCGCCGTACACTGAACCAGACCAGAAACACCACCAGCGGTATCATCGCCCCCGTAACCAGCGCTTTGTCAAAATGAATACCGACACCATAGACCGCATCAATCAAGTACTTGAGCAGCCCTACCAGATAGTAACTGATCGCCACAACCGAAAGACCTTCAACAGTATGCTGCATCATCAGCTGTACCTGGGAACGCTTGTCCATGGAGCTGAGCAGGGTCTGATTCTGGTGCTGTATCGACAATTCCACGCGGGTTCGCATCATATCGGATGCACGGTCCACTCGACGCGACAAATCTTCAAGACGATAGCCGACCGATTCACAGGTTTTCACCGCGGGCGTCAGTCGGCGGGTCATAAATTCCCGAATCGTCAGATGCCCGGACACTTCATCTTCGCGTAACTCTTCCAAACGGGTCAGCACCAGACGGTGATAGGCACGAGTAGCCGAGAAACGGAAGGTGGAGCGTGCCCGGAAGGCTTCGATACGGGCCGCCATATCGGTCAGTTCTGCCAGTATGGCCCGTTCATCCACCTGATTGTTATCTGCCAGGTCCTGGGTAATACGCGCCAGCTGCTGATCCATTTCAGTCAGGTCAGGCGCAATATCCCGTGCCAGATTGACCGCCAGCAAGGACATCAGGCGGTAGGTTTCAATCTCCAGCAAACGTTGTGTCAGGCGTCCCAGCTGGCTGTTGGACATGCGGTGGTTCAGTACCAGAAAACGCCCAAAACCATCACTGTGCATACGGAAACTGCCCCACACCCGGGCACTGCCATTTTGTGGGCAACTACCGACCAGGCGCATGCCTTCAAACGCTGGGCGTATCATCTGGATATCGGCTTCAGGGCCTGAATCCGAGTCCTGCAGCTGTAAATGAAATGCTGCAACTGCCTGACCCTGAAGCCTTGCCAGCCAACCGTCCGGCAATGGACTGATACCGGTTTGAGCAAACAACGCTTCATCTTCAGCGGCAGGTGACAGATTAATGAAGGTATAGGAGGCGAACTCCATGTGCTGTTCACGGCGGATACGAAAATGACCAAAGTCCTTTTCATAGCAGCGAACCTCTTCCTCCGGCTCAGGCAACCCCATCAATTGATGCAGTTCACACAGGTGTTCAAACTGGGCCTGACTTTGTTCAGGCGTGGTCAGCAACGCCAGATGGGTAATACGCGCCGGACAGGGGATCACCTGAAACGGGCGTGAGTGCAACTCATCGTAGAGTGCCGGGCGCAGCGGATGCTGCTCCAACGGGAACAGAACATCCGTCATAGGTAACAACTCCTGGCCATTAACGGAATACGTAACCAATATTAAACATCACCCCGGCGGTCCCGAAAGGAATCATCTCCAGGTTGACACGATGGTGCTCCACACCAAAGGCAGGCAGAATCGCGGGGGCGACACCAAAGCGGTTCATCGGAATTTTATCGCGGTACTCACCACGGTAACCGTGTAACAAACCCGCTGTCACCTTGGCGTAGGCGCGCGTGGTCTCGGTATCATAATAGTCATAGCGTCCACCGCCATACACATAGGTACTGCGCTGATCAAAAGAGTTTTTGAATGTTCCGGCACCGACCAGCCAACGAATATCATCGCGCCAGTCACCGCCTGAAGGGCGCTGTACATTGACATTGTCGGTTTCAGCGAAGGTCCACTCCAGGTTGATCAAACGCTGATTTTCGTTATGATCCGGGTCCTTGCTGTAGTGACGGGTGAAAAAAGAAGTCTGCACCAGCAATTCACCACCCTGTGACCAGATATGACCGGCATCAGCCTGCACATTCGCTGAAAAACCAGCGGTAGCCATCGCCGCTACCGCAAACCAAGACACACGTTTTAACATGATACGCTCCTGATAATCCTGCCTGACAGTATACCCTGCCCAACCGCTATTCGACAAAACCCACGCCGCTGAGTTTCACGCTGCTCATACTGCCGTGATTGAGTTACAATGCGATGATGTTGATTCGTGTACTGCCCTCTCTTGAGTCCCGTGAAGACTGGCTGAGCTTTTTCAGGCGGGAGCATCCCTATTGTCTGGTCGAAACACCCGCGGTATTGGTGGATTTTCAAAGCACTTTTTTACAGCTGACCTGTTTTCAGCCCGAACAGGCCAACCCGGTACGCTATACGCTGGGTGCCCGCTCAAGCCTGGAGCCTGCCTGGCAACTGATCAAAGGCTGTGGCTGGCGTCTGTCCTGCGTGATTGAAGGGTTGGAAAGTCTGGATTTCAACACCAATGTTCGTGACAACACACCCTTTAAATTGCCCAGTGACCTGAGTGTGCGCAAAAGCTTTGCCCGCGAACCCCGCCTGGAACCCTTGCTGCACAGAAACAATCACACCGGGCTGACGCCTGAAGCACTGGCACGCCGTTTAAGAGATGGTCAATACTGTGACTGGCAAGCTCTGTGTGCTCCACCCTTGCCGAGCTTTCACAGTACGCTGTTATCACTGAGTACCGAACCCTGGCGCTGGCAGGTTGAACAACAAGATAACCAGGTACACCTTGCCCTGGACGGGCGTCATATCTATCGATGCGATTTAACCACCGAGCCGCCAAAGCAATCTTTACGCAGTGATTTGATCAAACTTTAATAACCCTGTTTTTATCGCAGGTATAAGTGCTTTATACTGACAGCCAGTGACTCACCTCTGAATGACTTCGGTCTAAGGTCTGCCGGGATGTTAAAGCGATTCTGTGTACATGCGGGACATCAGCTATCTCGTTTTTATCTGCTCGCAATACTACTGTGCAGCCTTATCAGCGCCAGCTTTGCACTTCCTGCCCAGGCAGATACAGTGCGTATAGGGGTACTCAGCCTGAGGGGCGATGACAAGGCCATGGCCACCTGGCAAGGAATGCTGGATCATCTGAATCAGCAGTTGCCGGAACATGAGTTCCAGCTGGTTCCACTGGGATTTGATCAGATCAACCTGGCCATACGGCAACGCAATGTGGACTTCATCATTGCGAACTCGTCCATTTTTGTTTATCTGGAAAAACTCTATGGCGCCAATGCCATAGCCACGCTCTATACCCGCACGCCTGATGGAATAGCGGTGAACCATTTTGGTGGCGTGATTTTTTCACGTGTCGATAATTCACAATTACGACAACTGAATGACCTCAAAGGGAAACGTGTTGCAGCCGTCGATGAAACGTCATTTGGCGGCTGGCAGACAGGTTTGCGCGAACTGCAACGCCAGGGAATTGCCCCCGGATCTTTCCGTTCACTGACATTTCTGCACACCCATGACGCCGTTGCTCTGGCAGTGCTGAGGGGCGAAGCAGATGCCGGTTTTGTTCGCACAGGCACTCTGGAGCAGATGGAGCTGGAAGGCAGTTTGCAGCAAAGCGATTTTTTTGTGCTGTCCGAGCGTCACTTGAGTGGCTTTCCGTATCGCTTGAGCACCACGCTTTATCCTGAGTGGCCAATGGCCAAGCTGCCTCATATTTCCGACAGTCTTGCCCTGAGTGTTGCCATGACACTGTTCACCCAACCCGAGCATCTGCTCAATCAGCATTCACCGGATGGTGCCGGCTGGGGACTGCCACAAAATTATCAACCGGTTCACGAGCTGCTGCGTGAACTGAAACTGGAACCCTATGCCTACCTGAACAATCTGACTCTGGCCGACACCCTGCGTCACTACGCGCTCTATGTGTTGCTGGTGCTACTGGCATCCATAACCGGTTTGGCTGTGCTGGCATACGTCATACATATTAATCGTCGCCTGCAGATACAGCAGCACGCACTTGGTGAGCTGAACAACGTACTGGAAGCCCGTGTGTCTGAGCGCACATCACAGATTGAAGGTCTGCTGGATCGAGAGCAGTACCTGCGCAGTATTGTGCAAACAGTGGCGGATGTGAACCAGATCATTATCACCTCGACCCATCGGCTGGAGATGCTCAAGTCTGCCTGTGATCGTCTGGTTTCCCACCCGGAGTATCGCTTTGCCTGGGTTGCGATGTTACGCACAACTGAGCAGGGCAAGTGTATTGAACGCCTGGTCAGTTCTTATGGCTCGACTGAGCAATTGGTTGCACTGACTCAGGCACCTGAAGTACTGGCCCAGATTCAACACGCGATTGAGTCTAACAGCCTGACACGTCTGTCACCCGAACAGTTTTCTGATCAGAACCTGAGCAGTCTGGCACTGACATCTGCTGTCCTGTTGCCGCTCAGGTCCGATGCCTTTTCAAGTGCTGACAGCATGCTCTGTGTGTATACCCATCGGCCCGAGGGTTTTGATGAAGATGAAATAGACATGCTCGATCAATTGGCGGGCGATCTCGGGTTTGCCATGCATGCCTTCATGCATCGGGAAGAAAGTGAACAGGCGGAGGCATCACGAATTCGCAATTATGAAGAAACCATTCAGGCGATGGTGGACATGATTGAAAAACGTGACACCTACACAGCCGGTCATACCCGTCGGGTCGCTCAGTATGCCGAGCTGATCGCCCGGAAAATGCAGCTGCCAGAAGAGCAGGTGCAGCAACTGGTTAAAGCATCCACCCTGCATGATATTGGCAAGATTATTATTCCGGATGCTGTGCTGCTCAAGCCCGGTAGTCTGACACCGCTGGAATATGAGTTAATTAAACAGCATGTTACCGTCGGCTATGAAACCCTCTCTGCAATCAAGATGTATCGTGATCTGGCTGAGCTGATGCGCCATCATCATGAACGTCTGGATGGCAGTGGCTATCCTCAGGGACTCAGAAATGGAGATATTCCATTGCCGGCACGTATTATGGCCGTGGCCGATTCCTTTGATGCCATGACATCCAATCGTATCTACAAGCCCCGCAAGTCAGTCGACAATGCCTTGCAGGAACTGCAACAGCTGGCCGGTAGCCACTATGATCCGGAAGTCGTCGATGCCGCTGTTACTGTCTTGAAAGATCTGGATCTGGAAAACCTGTACCAGGCCGAGCAACTGCCTGACTCAGATCTGGAACGCCAGCGTTTTGCCTACTTTTTCAATGATCAGCTGACAGGGCTGTATAACGCTGAGTATCTGAGATTCATGTTGCAACGAGACATGCATGTCCACTTTCAATCGCTGCAAATACTATTGCTGCAGGGATTTGCAGAATTTAACCATCGGCATGGATGGCATGCAGGTAATCAGCTGCTGAAAGACTTTGCTCAATGGCTGGAAAAACGCTGCTCTGGAGCTATGCTTTTTCGGGTGATGGGAGATGATTTTGTGGTAATCAATGCACCGGACGGCTGGCTCGATGGCTGCAATCTGTTAACCGATTCCCCCTTGCAGGGAACCGCTGTCGGTGTGCAGCAACAGCGCTTCAGTTGTGACCCTGCAGGGCTTGCCGCCCTGCAGGATTTCCTCAAGTAAACCGGAGGTTACAACAAGGCTTCCGCTTCTGCTTCGATTTCCTCTGCCGCAGCCATCATTTTGTAAGGATGGTCGGAGGCCAGCAGCTGCTTGCCTTTTTCGGTCGGAAACTCCACATCCAGATCCACCACTCGGCCATCACGGCATACGTTGATGATGGTATCCATACAGGAGCTGAGCAGCGAGTACTTCTCATCCGGTGCAGCGATGATGGTCTGCAGACCCAGGTCGGTCATAAAGCCGAGCGAGGTCACGGTGTTTTCAGAGTCCAGTTTGTTAAAGGCCTCGTCAAACACTGACAGGCTCATGCCCCCCACCGGTTTGCCATCACTGCCCTCTTTCAGGCGATAGGTGGCACCCAGCGCTGCTGCCATGGCAACATAGAAAGGCACCTGATGCTCACCACCGGAGCCGGTTTTGATACGCTGGGTCAGGGTGGTTTTGCGATTACCCTGAAGGTCTTTCACCACCAGCTCGAAGTTGTAGAAGTTACGATAGTCCTGCAACAGCGTGCTTTCGCCTTCGTTTTTCAGTACTTCGTGAATCTTGGCCAGCGCATCACGGTGACCCGAATCCTGCTCATGGTGAATGTCAAACAGTGAACCCACATTCGCCTGATCCATGCGCGTATAGGCTTCTACCAGCTCCAGAATATCTTTCAGTTCCGGGTTGGGCATCATCTCGAAACTGTACATTTCCTTGTGGAATGGACGGTTCTTCAGATGGCTGTTCAGCTCACGGATCAGTTCTTTGATCTTGTCGATCTGATCATTCAGATGCGCAACAAAGTCAGAACGGAATGCCGTTTCCGCTTCCAGACGCGCCCGCTCGGCTTTCTGGGTGTAAAGCGCCAGTTCCGATTCCTGCAAGGCTGTCACGGTTTCGTTAACGTAACGCTCCAGATCCTCATGAGTGGAGTCGGCACTGATGTTATCCAGTCCCTGATGGGTCATGCCACCGCCATGGTAACGTGCCTTGTACTGGGCAACCGCGTCACGGACTGCATTTTTCTTTTTCTCATGCAGCTGCAGCTCGCTTTGAGCTTTTTTTGCCGCTTCAAAAATCACACGCTCCAGTTCACCGTCACAACTCTCATCCAGGTAATCACGTTTTTCCTGGGCAGACTGTGCATCAAAGTTGGGATTTTCCTCACAACGGCTGCGTGCCTGCGCATGCTCGGACAACTCACGGTCCAGCACTTCGAGTGAGGCATTATCCTTGATCATGCCAGTACGGACTTTCTGCAGCTTGTCCATCAGCGACTTTTGACGTGCTTCCGTGGTTTTCTGCTGCTCGGCCAGTTCCGCAATACGGGTCTGAATACCGGAATCATCGTGATTGCGCATATCCACAATCGCCTGATGATAGCCTTCAATTTCGCTGTTGAGCTGGTCGCGCTGGTTAACCAGATCAAACACCCGCTCATTAACCTGCAACAGCCCTGAACCTAACTGAATCAGCGCATCACGCAACTTCTCCAGGGTTTCATGCTGCTTGCCCAGCGTGGTGAACTCCGCAATCATTTCATCGACCTGCTTGCCCTGCTGGGCCAGCTGATCACCACGGCGCCGGATACCCATGATCGGGCTGAGTTCATTGATTGCCGTGGTCGAACCTTCAGACTGCAGCATGCAGTCGTAGGTCAATGCGCGTTCATGACGCAGCAGTTCATTTTCAGTTTCGACAGCCATGACACCGCCCAGCGCGCGGTTCATGTAGGCGCGGGCATGCTCGTTGTCAGTTTCAATAAATTCCACCAGCGTGCCACGTTTGGCCCGATTCAGCCACTCATCGGTTTTGGTGGTGTTGATAATTCGGCAGCCTTTCAGGTGGCGGCCTTTACGACGGTAAAGTGTGATCGCTTCCTTGACGCGGTCTGGCGAAACCACCAATGCCTCGCGACGTGCGCCCAGGAAAGATTCAATGGCAATACGCCACTTGTCTTCGGTAATATCGACCAGCTCACAAATAGGCGTCGATTCAATACCATACTCCTGCAGCAGGCTGATCAGTTCCCGTGTGGCATGACGAACCGGCGCGCGGCCTTGCTGCAGCTGTTCAACGGCACTTTTCTGGCTCTGTATCTGGGTACGCAGCTCATTGATGCGAATCACGGACTCTTCATAACGTCGTGCAATCGCCTTGCGAACCGGATCAACCATTTCCCGCAGCTTGCCCAGTGCGTTATCCACCTCGACAGGGGACTCCGGCCACATACCGCTCAGGGTATTCTCACCCGAGCGCCAGAGCTGTACCGACTGCTCTACGACAGGACGGAAGTTGTCCGGCAGCACTGCCATCTGCTCGGAAAAGCCGACAGTGGTGCGCATCAGGTTATATACCTGCTGGATCTTTTCACGCACAACCGATACTTCATGCTGTCGTGCGGCAATACGCGACTCCAGCGCATTCACCTTGTGTGCCGAATCAGTGTTATTCAGTTCAGCACGGGCATTTGCCAGATCCTGCAGGGTGTTGTTCAACGCTTCACTGTTGGCTTCCAGTTCTGCCTGCAGCGTCGATTCCTGTTCGGTGAAACTTTCCAGCCGCTCTGCCGCTTCCTCTTTCTTCAGGTCCGCATGCTCAAAACGGCCTTCGTGAACGACCCATTCATACTCAACCGAGTTTTTGACGTTACGCGCAATGCCCTGACACAGCTCCTGAACCTTTTCCAGCTCAGCGATACGGTTCGCCACTTCCCGGGTCTTCTGCTCCATCGCCCGATATTCATCCAGCGATTTACGGAAAGCACCAACATGAACAATATTTTCGTCGAGTACAAACTCACGAATGAAGCGGGTTGGGCTGTCAATCGGCACAAATTTCAGTGCATTCTTGAAGTTTTTGACGAACTTTTCATCATCATTCGGCATCTGGGCATCATGGCTCAGGTGCGTCACCATTTCTTTGACAAAACGGCTGGCACGTTTTTCCAGCACCATATCCGGACACTGCTTCAGCAGGTTTTCACGCACTTCCGGCCAGGGCTTGGGCATCCGCCCTTCACCCTGTTTGACAGAAAAGTCATCCAGGGTCACGGAGAAGTCCGGCAGAATAAAACGGCCCAGAATATCTTCATCTGCACTGGCTGTGGATGCACTGATGGCGATACCGACGCAGCTTTCCTTGGCTGTTTCCGTATCGAAGAAGCTCAATGCCATATAGGTCAGCGAGTCTTCACGCGCATTGACCTTTTTGCCGAGATCATCGAGGAAACCCAGGCAGTAAGTCCGCAGCGAACGCTCGGATTTCTCTCCGGCTGACGCGTTGAAGCTGAGGTTGCGCTTGTGGCCGCCCATCAGAATGGTCTGAATCGCATCCAGCAGTGAAGATTTACCCGAACCGTTCGGGCCGACAATGGCAACATTTCCTTTGATCGGAATTTCGATCGCACCCAGTACGTACCAGTTCACCAGCACAATGCGATTAAGCTGTTTCATGGCTGTTCTCCTTCGTACCTGTGTCGGTCTCAGTGCTGGCACTTGCAGCAGAGGTATCTTCTACCTCGGGCTCAGCATCTGCCGTGTCATCTGACAGATCATCACTGGAATCGATATCACACAGAGCTTCCAGCTGACCGATATAGTCCTCAACCACTACCTGACGTATCACCGGGCTGATTTTTAACGGTATATTCTTGGGATCGGTTTCATCCGCCTTGCCGCGCTCCACAATGCCGTGGCGCGTAAACAGCGACAGTATTTCCTTCATGCGGGTTTCGTTGGGAATCTCTTTGCCGGTCAGGTTTTCATACAAACGCAGCAAGGCATCGGTGGTTATAAACGCTTTACCATCCTGGATTTCGAACTCTTCCAGCTTTTGTTCGTACATCTGTCGCAAACACAGCAGCAGCAAGGATTCATCCAGACGCAGCTTCAGCACCCGCTCATCACCCTGAGGAACCACACCCAGGTAGGCCTCATCCGGCTGATAGATCAGACTCCAGCCAATCGCCTCAAACAGATTGCGAAAGTAATCAACATGCGCAGAAATCAAAAAATAACTGTCGCGATGCAAGGGTCGGTCAGCATAGAGAAACTGGCTGACCAGCAACAGGTTGGCAGCACGTGTAAAGTCTTCGGCCTCATATTTTTCGGCACGCGACAATGCTTTTTGCAGATCACCTAACATCATGAATTCCTGTGAATTTCAAAACCACGACACTCCACCACATCGGCGACACACACATAGGTATCATCAAACTCAATGCGGTACTGGCTGGCCACCTGGCGGGCTTTCTTACCCAGCGACGGCAGATGGCGGATGTAACTGAAACAGATATAGTCTTCTACCGAGTCGATCGAAAACTCGGTGGCCTTCAGTGTCTGTCGTCCATCAAAGTGACGTGACAGATAGGCTTCGATTCGATCAATTTTTACTTCCCGGCGCTCTTTGTATTCCTTGAACAGGCGGCGCAGTTCCAGCACTTTCGGATCGATGCTGGTTCGGGTAATAACACGCGGTTTGGCTTCAACCCGACGACGTATTGGCGAACGCACACTGGACGGCGAAATAAAGGCCACCTCTTCCAGTGTTTTGGGTAACGGCAATTTGCCACGCTTTCGCTGCCCCAGCTCGGCAATCAGTCGAGACAGACGCGCCGCCATACCTGGCGTGGTCTTGTCCATGTAGCGAACGGTATCCGCCACACGTTTTTCCAGCTGGTAGCGGAAATCATCAATCGCAGCCAGGCGCTGATCAACTGATTCAAAAATACGGATAATACGGTTGATATGCTGATGCACCATGGCTTCAGCGCTGTCGTAGTCCAGCTCGTACTGCAACTGATAGTGCTGGCTGAGCTGCTCGATACGCAACAGATCAAACTGCAAGTCACGCAGCATGGAGATAATCTGGCGCCGGTAGCGGAACGGGTTATTGCGGGTCTTCAGCGTTTTATAGTCAGATACCAGAATCTGCTCTACAAACCTGTCAAAGAAACCACGCACAATCTCCTGCGGGTTTTTGCTCTCTGACAGGGTAATCTTCATCTCACGCAGACCCAGCAGCATATCGGTCAGGTGGGCGCTGAACTCTGCTGCCGTCTGAGCGGCCTCAGCCAGCGTAATACCTCGACCCACCGGGTCATTAATGGCGGCTTCCAGTGAGCTGAGTACGTTCAGTACCGCACCACCATAACTGCGCTTTTCCAACCGCGCAATCGAGACCAGCGCACGCAGCATGTAACTGACTGAAGGCGACAGCAGCACATATTGTCGATAGATGCGCTGTTCTTCTTCAAGCCAGCCACATTCGACCAGGCGCCGGTATATACGGTTAGTGTAGTCTGCACTGGAACGTGGTGGCTCGGCGTCGTCATCGCCTTCGGCTTCCCAGCGTCGAACCCCTATACGTACCACCGCATTCTCAATACTGGAACGCACCAGATCACGCGGGATAAATGGATCGATGAGATCTTCATCAAAGAACAGATCGGCCAGTTCCAGCAGAACCACCTGATATATCTGGCGATTCTGGCCGGATAATGGCAAGAATATGGCATCGGGTAATTTATTGAAGAGCATGCAGATCCCTGATTTATCAACTGACAGCCCCTGTTCGGAGCTGACAACCCAAGGGCTGATTCTAGCGGAATTTTGGTCGGGTTCCTAACCTTTCATTGCCACTTGAAGGCGTGCGTAGGCATCCAGCATTTTCTGATGACTGATAAAGCCTTTCAGCGATTCATCATGCGTGCCGAAATCGTCAAACAGCCCTTCGCCCTGCAAAAAGCCCTGTACCCGCACCAGCGTGTCTGTTCCATAGATACGCTCAAACACTGGCAGGAAGTCATCCAGCTCCCGCGTTTCATCCAGCTCAACAGACAGCACCTGATGCAAACAGCGATAGGTTTTCAGGGCATGTGCCGGAATATGAGCGAAGCCCAGCACCCACTCACAGAGTTCCAGACCTGATTGACGATCACCGGATGCCAGTGCCAAACGCATTTTCAGCTCACCCACACGCAACCAGGACCAGACCGTACCGGAATCCGGCACCACACCTATCAGTTCAGCCACCAGTTGCGGTTCTTCAAAGCCGGCATCGTCCAGCGCATCCAGCAGATCGGCACAGCCTTCCTGATCCAGATCACTGAGCGCCAGCAAGGCCGGACGTAAGGGCGTGGCTGCACTGTTGTTGTGCCAGATCAGCTCATCCACGGGATAGACTTCAGACATACCCGGCACCAGAATACGGCAGGTATAGATACCCAGGTGTTCATAGTCGGCAATATAGATATCCATATCAACGCGATGAATGCGGAAACACAGCTCTTCAAACTCGGCCTGCGTATCCCCTTCGATATTCCAGGGCGTATAAGGATAATCGGTTGTTGCCGAGAACATATCCCAGGCCACCACACCACTGGAGTCAACAAAATGGGTGACCAGGTTATCCGGATCTGCGGCTTCTTCGATATCCAGTGTCGGAATCGGAAAGTCCTGCAACTGGTCCAGTTCACGTCCCTGCAACATCTGCGTAATCGCACGCTCCAGAGCCATGGCAAATTTCGGGTGCGCACCAAATGAGGCATAACAACCGCCATCCTCCGGATTGATCAGGGTGACATTGACCAGCGGAAACTTGCCGCCCAGAGAGGCATCGCGCACCTCCACTACAAATCCCTTGCTGCGCAACGCGCGGATAGATGCCTTCACTTTGGGATGCTTGGCAATTTCCGATTCAGGAATCAACGGCAGGCTGATCCCTGAGGAGATAATGGTGTTCTTGATATGACGCTCGAAAATTTCCGACAAGGCCTGCACACGCGCTTCCCAGATAGTGTTACCCGCAGCCATGCCGTTGCAGTCGTAGAGATTACCGATGATATTCACCGGGAACCAGACAGTTTCACGCGTACGCTGCTTGACGAAAGGCAGTGCGCAGATTCCACGTGCAGCATGGCCTGAATTCAGATCAATCAGCGCTTCCGGGTGGATTTCGTTATTCAGGTCATAATGGTTACGTGTTCCTTCATCAAGCAAACCCTCTGGCCAGTCTGCACTTTTGACCGGAAACCAGCGCTCCTGCGGGTAATGCACAAACTCACCACTGGCGATCCGGGATCCCAGAAAGTAGTCAGCAAAGAAGTAATTGGTACTCAACCGCTCGATAAACTCACCCAGCGCGCTGGCCAGGGCGGCTTCACGGGTCGAACCTTTGCCACTGGTATAGAAGAGTGGACAGTGACGATCATGAATATGTACCGACCAGACATGAGGAAGCGGATTCAGCCAGTGGGTTTCTGCTATCTCGAACCCCAGTGCCTGCAGCGCGGAGGTCATTCGCTCGATAGACTCTTCCAGTGGCGCATCTTTTCCAAGAATCTGCGTCATTCATACTCTCCCAAGGGCAAATCGGGCCGCATAAACTGCCCATCACAGTCGTTACGGCTTCATCTTATTGATTGATCAAAGATTATACTGTAGTCAGGCACAACAAAAAAATGATAATTTTTTTGCATTGAGTGTTGACGACCACCCCTCTGATCATTAATATACGCGGCCTGAGTTGAGCGATTCCCCGATAGCTCAGTTGGTAGAGCAGTAGACTGTTAATCTATTGGTCGCTGGTTCGAGTCCAGCTCGGGGAGCCACAATGCAGATATGTCGGAGTGTAGCGCAGTTTGGTAGCGCATCTGGTTTGGGACCAGAGGGTCGGGGGTTCGAATCCCTCCACTCCGACCACTTTTCTGAAATACCCTTTCGATCTATCCAAACAACATTAGATTGTATTCTAAAATTTTGATAAACATATGTTTATTAAAGCGTATTAATTCATATCTGCATGCACAACTGGTAACTATCAATCCTTAATAGAGCCACCAGTGAAGCACAGCACACAGCATCAATAAAGCGCCTAATAAGAACCAAGCCCTTGCAACAAATCGATCTACAGACCTCACATAAGGATAGACAAGAGTCGTTGTTAAAAAAACACCTGATCTCTCTGTCAAACCAAGAGCATTTTCTTTTTCCAATGATTTCAAACTTGACTTGTGCGAACTGACTAAAACAGCAAAATAAAATGTCAGGTTTAATAAATGCAGCACCGGTGGTTTTTTTTCATCACGCTTAATTGCAAAGTGAATCCGTACAATCGAAAACGCAAGAGCAACCATCAATACGAATACAGGGACCGCCACAAACAGTGCAGAGTAAAGTATTAACTCTTCCGATATATAATTACGAGCAATGTCGGATAAACGCATGAATCAGCATCCCATTCAATTTTATATGCTAAAAATCATCAACACGCACATTCAATATCGTAGGTTATAAATTATCTCACCAATTCTTTCGCCTAATCCTCCACCGGCCTTGGACGAGGCATAGCCTACACCTGCAATTACCACAACAATACAACCAATCAATGCCCAACTAATAGGCCCCCCTAAAACACTTAGCCCCGTAATCGTTCCTTTAAATGCTAAGCCAGCTGTACCAGCACCAATACCACCAAACATAGCACCCATTATAAATCCACTTATCTGCCGATAACTTTCACGATGCCAATCACCATCGGCTTGACTGACGCTCTTTACCTTACCAGCCCGGATCGTTGCATCTGCAGCCAATGCTAAAGGTGTTGCCCCTTTCGCCATAAACTGTGTGAATCGTTTTAGTGTATGCGCCTGAAAAAGATCGGCCACTAACAGGCGAGGATCTATTTTGGCTCCCCGGCTTCTTAATGCCAGGGTAATACCCCGCTGTGAATTGTTGATTGCACTACCACGATTTCTGGCACGCAGGGCCGCAGGAGCCAACTGCTGCATTGCGGTTCGATATTCGGTAATCAAAACATCATACGCACGTATTGCATTACGCTGTGCTTCAGTTCCATCGATCAGATCAGAAGCGTGGCAGGCATGAGCAGAAAAATAGATAGCCGTCATGTTGTTACATCCCTTTAACTTAGTATTCTCCGTAAGGAGTCAAACTGATAACTTGGTCAGGTTGACTCATTTGTCTTAGGGTACGGTTATTTCGTACTTGATGCAAAAAAAAAACAGCCTCAAAGTGACCGTTCACCCAATATGAATGAGTAAGACTCCATCAAATCAAATATCATTATTCTGCTCCACTGGCTCATCAATCGGCTCTGCAATCAACGCCAGGCGTTCAGTTTCAAAATCCATGTGCACGGCTTCCAGATGCGGTAAACTCTTGCTGACTTTGGCGGACAGCTGACTGAAACGATCCACTTTGCCATACAGGCCCTGCTGGCCTGCCAGCGCTTTGACGGTGCTGTTGTAGTGGTTGCTGACCGTACTGAGCGTACCACCCAGCTTGCCAAGACGCTCAGCAACCAGACAGACCTGATTAAAGATATCACCGGCTCTTTCACTGATTTCACGCGCCTCTGCATTGCTGCGCTCGATCATCCACAGATTGGAGACCGTACGCAGAATCGGGATCAGGGTCGTATGAGAAACCAGCACGATGCCTTTCTTGTAGCCATACTCGAACAGGTCTTTATTGCTTTTCAGTGCTTCTATATAGGCGGGTTCTACCGGCATAAACATCAGCACAAAGCTGGGGCTGCGCATGCCAACCAGATTGGTGTAATCCTTGGAAGCCAGGTCATCAATATGCTTACGAACGGCTTTAACATGCTCGGCCATCGCAAGTTGATACTCTTCGGGTGTTTCTGCACTGATCGCACGATCATAGGCAACCAGCGCCACTTTGCTATCGATGATGATGTGCTTGCCATCCGGCAGTTTGATCAGATAGTCAGTCTGCTTCTGTTTGCCTTCTGCGTCCTTGAAAGCGCTTTGCACTTCATAATGCGCATCTTCTACCAGTCCGCTCATTTCCAGGGTACGGCGTAACTGCGCCTCTCCCCATGCACCCCGTTGCTGAGAATCACCTTTCAGGGCAGACGTGAGGTTATTGGCCTCTTTACTCATCTGCAGGCCTATCTCGAGCACTTTTTTAATCTCGGCATTCAGCGTGCTGTTTCCCTGAAGCGAAACATCATGCACTTCGTTAATACGCTTCTGGAAGCTCTCAATCTGCTCACGGAAGGGTTTGAGCATGCCATCAATGCTGGTTTGACTGGTTTGGGTGAAGGTTCTGCCCTTCTCCTCAAAAATTTTATTGGCGAGGTTTTCAAACTCTTTAGTCAAGGACTGACGTGTTTCACCCAGCTGTTTCAACTGCTCCTGGAAATGCTCTTCCCGGCGCTCAAGCGTGGTTTTCAGCTCGGTATAGTCTTTATTCAAGGCAAGATAGCGATCCTGCTGGCTGGACAGCTCCTGCTTTAACTCTTTCAATTGCATGACAGCATCGGCACTGGTTGCCTGCAGGCGATCACGCAGTTCCTGAACCTGCTCTTTCAGGGCACGGTTATCTGCACCAGCGCCCTCCAGCTGTTTTTCCGTCGCATGATACTGTCGCTGGGCATCGCTCAACTGCTGATCAAGCACTGTCAGTTCATTTTTCCGCTCCGTGACTTCATCCTGCAAACGCTGTTCTGATGCCCGGGCGGCGGCGTGACGCCCATACAAAAAAGCGGCCAGCAGATAACCCGCCAGCGCCACAATCACATAAACTACTGTTGTCCATTCAAATGTCTGCATACTGAATCCTGTTAACTTGTTCCCGTAAGCTCTTTACCAGCACTTCCGGCTCCTGCGCACCCGAAATCAGATACTGCTGATTGATAATGAATGCAGGAACGGAAGTAATGTCCAGCTCATGCCAACGTGCTTCATCATCCCGCACCTGCTGTGCATATTGACTGGAGACGAGCAACTGTCGGGCAAGGTGAGCATCCAGGCCGATGCTGTCAGCGCATCCTACCAGAACATCGATATCACTGATCACCGCATCAAAGCCGAAGTAGGCCTCAAACAAGGCCTTTTTCATTTCCGTTTGTTTGCCCCACTCTGCAGCCCATTTCACCAGTCTGTGTGCATCGAACGTATTGCGGGTATGGCGTTGCTGTAATGCCGAGAAATTCAATCCCAACTGCTCGGCAATTTGTTGCATCTGCGACTGTATCCGTTCCATTTCATCTGCACTACGGCCATATTTTCGACTCAATGCCTGCAGAATAGGCTCACCATCACCTTCTGGATCCGGGTTCAGCTCAAACGCATGCCACTGCACATTGAATGTCATTTCTTCCTGCAGTTGCTGCATTGCCAGCTCCAGGCGCGCAAAACCTATGGCACACCAGGGGCATGCGATGTCTGAGATAATATCGATTGAGACTGATTGCATAGCCGTTTTTCCTGTAGAATAAATGATTATCAGTATTGCGATAAAATACAGGAGGGACTTCTGCCATGATCCGCATACTGTTTGTCATCTCTATACTTGTCATTGGTGGTTGTGCGTCGACCCCTGATGACCTGCGCACCACACCGGAGCAGACCTTACTGCCTTTTGCGGCAACAGTCACTAGTGAACCCAACAATCAAACAGCCCGCTGGGGCGGTGAAATTGCACAGGTCCGCAATCTGGCACAAAGCAGCCTGATCGAAGTTGTCGAGTTTTCCCTGAACAGCCGTGGTCGCCCCATCAAAGCGGATACCAGTGGTGGACGCTTTCAGGTACAGGTTCCCGGCTTTATTGATCCGGCAATTTACGCCCCTGGACGGATGATTACTGCACTGGGCAGCTTTGCTGAAATCAATAATGGACTGGTGGGTGAGCAACCTTACCGTTTCCCGGTTCTGCACACTGACCAGGTACACCTCTGGCCGGAAGTTCAGGAACCCTCAACACGTGACTGTCACTGCGATCCCTTCTTTTTGCACCGCAGCTTTATGATGCGGCCTATTATTATAGTGCCTGCAAATTGATCAGGCCTGTGCAGGTGTGTCACCCAACAGGGTGCTGAACACACCTGCCCTTTTGTGTCTTGATTCCAGGATAAGGCTTGTCTAGAGTTCGACTCAGTTACCAGTTACCGACCGGGCGCACCCTGTTCACCAACATCAGCTGCACCCTGAATGCACAGCTTACCGGGCTAGTCGGCCATAACGGCATTGGCAAATCCATGCTGGTACGCAATATTCGCTGGATAGTTGAATACAGACTCTGTCGTCCCCACTCTTTACTTAAACAGACATCAAGGAGCCCACACATGAGTCGACATTTTGAGCAGGCAACGGGCCTGTGTGAATCACGTGATCCAGCCACAGAAGGGTTTGTGTTTAATCAGACAATGTTACGCATCAAAGACCCGGCAACCTCACTGGATTTTTACACCCGGGTGATGGGAATGACACTGGTACGCCGTCTGGATTTCCCGGAGATGCAGTTCAGCCTGTATTTTCTGGCGGCTGTTGACAGCGATCAGTTGCAGCAATGGTCCAAAGATATCACTGAACGTACCGTTCAGACCTTCAGTCGTCCGGCGATGCTGGAGTTGACGCATAACTGGGGTACAGAGTCTGATCCGGAACAGCAGTACCACAATGGCAATCAGGAACCACGCGGCTTTGGTCATATCGGTTTTGCCGTACCTGACCTGGCTGCCGCCTGTGAACGTTTTGAAGCGCTTGGCGTTACTTTTGTGAAGCGCCCTGCCGATGGCAAAATGAAGAATATTGCGTTTATTCAGGACCCGGATGGCTACTGGATTGAAATATTCCAGGGTTCCCAGGTGCCCGATGCACTGGCCGGTCATACGGCAGAGGTATAACCGACCCGACGGGAGGCACTCAGCCTCCCTTGAAGCCCTTGGCGACCACAAACACTTCCCGCGAACGCGAACGTGACGCCTCCGGCTTGCGAATAACCACTGTGTCAAAATGCTCTCTCAGACTTTTGATATAAGCCTCATAACCTTCACCATGGAACACTTTAGCCACAAAACTGCCTTTAGGCTTGAGCACCTGACAAGCCATATCCAACGCTAATTCAACCAGATACATGGAGGCCGCCTGATCAGCTGCCGCAACACCACTGATATTCGGCGCCATATCGGAGATAACCACATCCATGACCCCACCCTCAATGGCTTCCATAATGGCATCAAATACGCTCTGCTCAGTAAAGTCACCCTGAATAAAGGTCACGCCTGCCAGGCTGTCCATTGGCAGAATATCTGAAGCAATCACCTGGCCTTTGTCCCCAACCAGTTTGCTGGCCACCTGCGACCAGCCACCCGGTGCAGAACCAAGATCGAGGACTCGCATGCCGGGACGAATCAGCTTGTCTTTTTCATTGATCCCCAGCAGTTTATAGCTGGCCCGGGAACGATAGCCATCGACCTGCGCCTGTTTCACATAGGGATCGTTGACATGCTCATCTAACCAGCGGTTGCTGCTTTTTGATCGCGCCATGGTTACTGCTTCACCTTTACCGTCTTGAAAATGGCATTGTACGTGTCATCGCAAGGCAGGCCAATGCTCTGTTCACGACAACTGACTTTGAAGGGCGTCACAGGTATACTGCTGCTTTTAGATAACGATGAATCCCCACCGCCCGGAACTCCTGAATGATTCGCCTTACTCAACTGTCGCTGCCCCTTGATCATCCTGAATCGGCACTGCGCCAGGCCATTCTTGAACGTTTGTCACTGAAGAGTGAAGAACTGCTGGATTTCACGGTATTCAAGCGCAGCTATGATGCGCGTAAAAAGAATACTGAAATCACCTTTGTCTACATCATTCATTTGCACACGCAAGATGATGAAGCAGTCCTGACTCGCTTCAAGGATGACTCTCAGGTGATGCCTGCACCGGACACACGCTATCACCCGGTTGCCACAGCACCCGAAGGTTTGCAGGAGCGCCCGATTGTCATCGGCTTTGGCCCCTGCGGCCTGTTTGCGGCCATGATTCTGGCGCAAATGGGGTTTCGTCCAATCGTGCTCGAGCGTGGCCGGAATGTGCGTCAACGGACTCAGGACACCTGGGCACTCTGGCGTCAACACGTACTGTCTCCAGAATCCAACGTACAGTTTGGTGAAGGCGGTGCCGGGCTGTTCTCTGATGGCAAGCTCTACAGCCAGGTAAAAGACCCGAAATTCTATGGCCGCAAGGTCATGCAGGAGTTTGTAAAAGCCGGGGCACCGGATAACATCCTGTATGTCAGCAAACCCCATATCGGCACCTTCCGCCTGACCAGTGTAGTTGCCAAAATGCGCGCCGAAATTATTGAGCTGGGTGGTGAAATCCGCTTTGAATCCAAGGTCAGTGACCTGCTGATCGACCAGGATCAGATACAGGGCGTGGTGCTGGAAGACGGTACCCAGCTGCTCAGTCGCCATGTCGTGCTGGCTCTCGGTCATAGCGCCCGGGACACCTTCCGCATGCTGCATCGAAACGGTGTTTTCATTGAACCAAAACCCTTTGCCATTGGCTTCCGGATTGAACATCCACAAACCATGATCAACCAGGCCCGTCTGGGTAAATATGCCGGACATGACGCCCTGGGCGCAGCGGATTACAAGCTGGTTTACCATGCCAGTAATGGCCGGGCAGTCTACAGTTTCTGTATGTGCCCTGGCGGCCAGGTGGTTGCGGCGACCTCTGAAGAGGGTCGCGTGGTCACCAACGGTATGAGCCAGTACTCAAGGAAAGAACGTAACGCCAACGCCGGTATCGTGGTGGGAATCCACCCCGAGCAGGACTTTCCCGGCGGACCACTGGCGGGTGTTGAGCTGCAGGAGAAACTTGAATCCCTGGCGTATCAGTTGGGTGGGTGCAACTACAATGCTCCGGCTCAGTTGGTTGGTGATTTTATCAAAAACCAGCCCTCTACCGCGTTGGGCGAAGTTCAGCCCTCCTACCAGCCAGGTATTCAGTTGTGCAATTTGGCCGAAGCGCTGCCTGACTATGTGATTGAGGCGATTCGTGAAGCGCTGCCAGCTTTCGGCAAGCAGATTCGTGGCTTTGACCGTGAGGATGCGCTGCTGACAGGTATAGAATCACGGACATCCTCTCCGGTACGCATTACCCGGCATGCAGAAACCCTGCAAAGCCTGAATATTCGTGGGCTCTACCCTGCGGGTGAAGGTGCCGGTTATGCGGGGGGCATCCTGTCTGCCGGGATTGACGGGATCAAAGTCGCTGAAGCGGTCGCACTGGATATGCTGGATCAACAGGACTGAATGGCATGAAGCTGGATCTGGTAAAAAAGCTGCAGCAGAAAAAGTATCGTCAATCCCTGGGCTATTGTCTGGTCGAGGGCGAACACCTGATTCTGGAATTACAGCGAGCTGCCACGACCCACACAGCGTTACAAGCGTCCTGTCTGTATGTGACAGAGCGTTATGCCGATTGGCAGAGTCCCTTTGAAACACACCTGATCAGCGACAAACAGATGGCCAGCATCTCGGATACCGAAACACCTCAGGGTATCCTGGCGCGCGTACCGCTTGCGGCACTGCAAACACCGGGATCAGGTACTGAAACGGCTATTTATCTGCATGAGATTCAGGACCCCGGCAATCTCGGTACTATTTTACGGACACTGGGATGGTTTGGCGGGTTTCGCTGCCTGCTCAGCCCGGGTAGCGTCGATCCGTTTAATCCCAAAGTGATACGGGCCAGCATGGGCGCTATTTTTCATGTCCCGCTGGAACTGGATGTACCCCTGACCTCCCTTTCCTCACGTTTCAGCCGAATTGGCTGTCTGGATATGCAGGGGCACTCACTGACATCAGAGGCCTTCCAGTCCATAGACTGCTATCTGTTTGGTAATGAAGCACGCGGCGTTCCACCTGATGCCTTACAGACACTGAATGCTCAGGCCTTTACCATTCCGGGAGCCGGTCTGATCGAATCGCTGAATCTGGCGTCAGCTGTGAATATCTGTATTTACGAACGAAGACGCTAGGGTTTGCCATTCTGAACGAGCAGGTTACACTGAGATGACAGGAAGTATTTACTTGTCATTAAAGGCCTGCACCGAAGCCTATGGGATTCTCTTCACCGACTCGACATCGTTTGCGGTTACTGTCTTTTGCCGTACTGGCACACCTGCTGGGTGCTTATTCATCGCTTGATGCCTTGATGTCAACGCGCACCTCTCAAGGCACAATAGCCTGGATCGTTTCCCTGAACACCTTTCCCTATATCGCCGTACCTGCCTACTGGGTTTTTGGTCGTGACCGCTTTCAGGGCTATGTCATTTCCCGTCGTGATGATGATTCCAACCTGGCCATTACCATGGCGCCAAAGCTGCATGAGCTCTGGTCTCATCAGTTTGAGCCACCTGAAGAAAACAGCCAGCTGTCTGCGGTGGAACGCCTGGCCAAACTGCCTTTTCTGGCACACAACCGGGCTGAGCTGCTGATTGATGGCGAAGCCGCTTTTGACAGTATTTTTGAGGGCATCAGAACCGCCGAACGCTATCTGCTGGTACAGTTTTACATTGTTCGCGATGATCAGCTGGGTCGCAAACTTCACGACCATCTGGTCGAGCGCGCCCAGGCCGGTGTTGAGGTTTACTTCCTCTATGATGAGATCGGCAGTTACCAGCTGCCCTCCAGCTATGTACAAAGCCTGCGCGAAGCCGGTGTCGAGGTGCATCATTTCCACTCCACACGTGGACTGAGAAACCGCTTTCAGCTGAACTTTCGCAATCACCGCAAAATTGTAGTCGCCGATGGTGAGCGTGCCTGGATGGGTGGCATGAATGTGGGTGATGAATACCTGGGCATCAATATGGACCTGGGTCCCTGGCGAGATACCCATCTGAAACTGGAAGGTCCGGCGGCGCTAGCGCTGCAAATGGTCTTTGTGGAAGACTGGTATTGGGCAACCGAGCAGATCCCTGATCTGGACTGGCAACCGGCACCCCAGAACAGTCACAAGACGCTGCCAGTATTGATTCTGCCGAGTGGACCCGCTGACCGCTTTGAAACTGCCAGCCTGATGATGCAACAGGCAATTCAATCGGCCCAACAGCGCATCTGGATCGCCAGCCCCTATTTTGTGCCGGATGAAGGGGTACTGAATACCCTCAAGCTCGCCGCTCTGCGTGGTGTGGATGTCCGCATTCTGATACCGGAAGTTCCGGATAATCCGCTGCTCTATTACGCCGCCTATGCCTTTATCGGCCCACTACTGGATGCTGGCGTCGAGGTGTTCCGCTATCAGAATGGTTTCCTGCATGGCAAAGCCTTTCTGGTGGATCATCATGGTGCCGGGGTGGGCACCGTGAATCTGGATAACCGCTCATTCCGATTGAACTTTGAGGTGACTGCCATCGTGCTGGATGCAGACTTTGCTGCCGAAGTCGAAGCGATGTTTATTCAGGACTTCACCCTGTCCCGGCGTATGCTGATGGAAGATCTTGAGAATCTGTCGTTACGTCACCGGGTATTTTCACGTGGTGCCTATCTGTTTGCACCGGTGCTCTGATCACTTCAGCTGCTGTTGCATAAAGGCTTGCAACTGCGGCTCATGCACTTCACCCAGATGCTCATTCAACAGACGCCCCTGAGCATCGAAAAACAGCGTGGTTGGCAAACCACGTACTTGCATGGCTTGCAAGGCTGTCTGACGCGGGTCCAGCAACATATGCTCAAAGTTCAAGCCGGCCTGATCCAGATAGGTCTGAATGGTCTCAACGTTTTCACCCTGATTAATCAATACCACCGTCACCCCATCCTGTTGCGCATATTCAGCCAGCAAGGGCATTTCACGCACACACGGCGGACACCAGGTAGCCCAGAAATTGATCACCAGCGGCTGACCTTGATAGGTCTGCAGGTTGACCGGTTGACCGGTGATATCAGACAACACCAGATCCGTCGGCAAGGCTCTGGCAGCTTCGGACTCCTTTAACCCCCAGAGCACTGCACTCCCTAACAGCGCAGCTGCAACCAGACTCAATGGCAAACGCCATTTACGCACACGTCACCTCCAGTATCCAGGCAAGACAACAGACTCCGGCGGCCCGTCCCGCCGGAGTCTGTATTGTGACAGTTACGCAGCCGCCTGTCTCCTGGATGTACTTAACCCGAAATAAAGCTTGGCGCGATCCCCAGATCCCACAATACAACGGTAGACGCCAGCATGCTCACCAACACCACCATACCGACTGTCAGAATGGAGGTTGAGAACATGAAGCCTCTGTCTACAGGAATATTCATTAATTCAGGCACGCCTGAATAGAGAATATACACGGTATAGGCTAACGCCAGCAGACCTACGCCAACCACAAACCAGAGCATCGGCCAGAGGCCGGTAATACCAGCCAGCAGCAGCGGAGTCGCTGTACAGGTAGCCAGCACCATGCAGTGTTCCAGATCTGAATCCGCGCCGTAGGTTTTTTCCATCCAGTGGATGACATGTGCAATAAATGCCACACCCACCAATAGCGCGATATAAAACACAATGGCGATCATCAAGGCACTGGATGTCGTCAGTCGTACCGCATCCCCCATACCAATACTCCAGCCCACCTGGGTCGTACCGATAAAGAAAGACACTGGCGCGATGGCACACAGCCAGATTAACGCATGGGTATAACACTCGAGAATAGTGTAGTTACGCTCACGGATCGTTTTCCAGATACTTTGTTGGTGAAACATCACACCACTGATTTGATGCAATAACATAGTGTTTCTCCTTGGTGGCCAGGCCACCGTTTGTCCAGATACCCGATCTGGTTATAGTTATTTTGACAGCACGAACCCTGATAGTTTCAAAGCACTCCTTTCAGATAATGATCAATCAGTAACCAGGCAAACAGATAGAGTATGTAGCGTATGGAGAACCAGAATGCCGACAGCGGTGCAGCAGGATCCTGACCTCGCCAGACTTTCCAGTTCCAGTACATAAAACGAATATTCAGCAGCACCGCACCGAAGAGGTACACCAGGCCGCTCATGCCGGTTGCGAACGGCAGCAGGGTTGCAGCCACCGTCAGCCAGCCATACAGCCAGATTTGCAAGCGGGTAAAATCAACACCATGTGTCACCGGCAGCATGGGTACACCCGCACGGGCATACTCATCCCGTTTGTGTAATGCCAGTGCCCAGAAATGCGGAGGTGTCCAGGCGAAAATAATCAGCACCAACAGCAGGGCATCCGGTGCAATCTGTCCACTCATGGCGGTCCACCCCAGCAAAGGAGGAGCCGCACCAGCCAGACCGCCGATGGTGATATTTTGCGGGGTGGCATGTTTCAGGAACGCGGTATAGATCACTGCGTATCCCAATAACGCAGCAGCTGTCAGTTGAGCTGTCAGAGGATTTACACTCCACCATAACAGTGACAAGCCACAGGCTGACAGCAGGCTGGCGAACAGTGCTGCCTGCCAGGCCTGAATGCGTCCATCGGCCAAAGGGCGACGTGACGTTCTGAGCATCAGTTTGTCCAGACGCTGATCCAGCAAATGATTAAATGCTGCAGCACCCATCGCAGACAGACCAATCCCGCTCAGTCCCAGCAGCATAATGATCGGATCGGGCAGACCCGGTACAGCCAATGCCATACCAACCGCCGCACAGACCAGCATCACCAGGACCACACGTGGCTTACCTAATTCCAGATAGTCTTGAATCATCACCGTATAGCGATTCAATTCCTGTCGGGATGACAACAGCAGTTCTGAATTACGCATGGGCCACCTTCCTGTAAAGCATCGTTGTGGATCGGGATTCAAGGCAACCCAGTTGCCAGCCACTGCGAAGCAGTAACAACATCAGCGCGGCAGCACCGGCGGTATGCAACAGCGCCACCGACATGGGCAACGCATTCAGTACCAGAATGATGCCGAGTGATACCTGAAGCAACCAGGTCAATACTGATGCCAGTAGCCAGGGACGTGCTACTGGCTGGTGTCGGTAGATATAAAACAGCCACAAAAGCCCCAGACCCAACACCAGTGCACCTAGCCGGTGGGTGTAGTGAATAGCCGTACGCGCTCCCGCGTGCAGCTGTCCGTGCAGATAATTTGGCCCCACTTCCTGGGTCAGATGAAAGCCTTCTGCAAAGTCCATATAGCCTGGCCACCATTCATTATTGCAGGTCGGGAACCCGGTACAGGCAATGCCGGCATAGTTACTGGATGTCCAGCCGCCCAACGCCACCTGCCAAACCAGCATTCCGGCGACCACCCACCACAACCGGGGAGCCGAGCGAGGCACCGCAGCTGATTGTCGATAAGCTCGCAACCTGAGAAATAACCAGAAGAACAGCGCCAATACGCTGAATCCACCCAACAAATGCAATGTCACTACCTGAGGCCAAAGCTTCAGCGTGACAGTCCAGGCGCCAAAGGCACCCTGCAGACAGATAACACCCAGCAGAATAAAGCTGATCGCGGTGGGATAACCTGCCAGTCGACGATGCTTCCAGCCCAGCCAGGCCAGCACCAGCGCCAGCAAGCCCAGAGCTGAGGCGATATAACGGTGCGTCATTTCAACCCAGGCCTTGAACGGGTCCAGTGGTTTGTGAGGCGCAAAACCGGCCGCGCGCTCTGCATCCGGAACCACCCAGGCTCCATAACACCCCGGCCAGTCTGGACATCCCAGACCTGCATCAACCAGACGGGTCCAGACACCCACCAGAATCACAATCAGCGTGAAAACCACCCCTGAGCCCGCCAGGAGCATAGCCCGGTTAACAGATGGTGGCAGACTCTGATGTTGAGTTGTTTGCATGGTTTACCCCTGTGCTAGCCCGCTAAAGTATCCATCTATACACGCTCACGATTCAGGATTGCGCTTGAGCAAATGCTCAAGGTCCTTGTGCACTGCTCTAAGATCCACACCGGCCGGATAGCGTGTGACGATATTTCCCTGAGGATCCGCCAGCCAGACCTGATAGTCTTCAACACCCGGCAGTCTGGCTGACTGCCACAATGCCAGTGTTTCACCCGGCAGCAGTGTCTGCTCCTGTTCACTTAAACGTACTCTTTCCACCCGTGCCGCCTGACGCCCCATGGCCCGGTGCATACGCCACCAGCGATCGGCTTCGGCCTGACACGTCACATCACAAACGGCTGGAGCACTCCAGATTAACAGCCAGCGCCCCTCGGGATGATCTTGTAACGGCCATGCAGACAAGGGTGGCAGGTTATGCTGTAACTCGCCGCGCGCCACATGCCCTTCAGGAATGCCGACCTGCCAGTGCAACATTGCCCAGGCAACCGGCATAGGTGCCCCCAGAATCATGATCAATAACAGCAGCTGAATACGCGACTTCATCACCGAGCCTCCTGTTGTGCTGAACGTCCCCAGAGCTTGCGCTGCCCTGCAACGGCCACAATCAACGCCATCAATGCAAGGCTGAGCCACTGTACGGCATAGGCAATATGACGCTCCGGTGGCATTTGGCTGGGCTGCCACCAGGACACTGTATGGCCAGCCCCCTCTGTCTGATGCACGACGCCCTGAAACACTTCACCTGGCAGATGGGACCAGGGGCTTAAATCCAGTGACTGCAACCGGTTACCCTCAAGGTTGTCGCCCAGCACCCAGTACCCTGTTTCCAGTCGCTGCCATATACCGGAGAGTTGCACGTCACCGGCAGGTGTCTCGACCACAGGTTCAATGCGTCGATCCACCGCTGTGGGAATGAAACCGCGCTGAATAAGCCACCAGTGTCCGGTATCTGTTTGCAGCGGGGTCAAGACCGCAACGCCAACCTGCCCCTGATAAATACGGTTATCCAGCCACAGCGTCTGGTCTGCCAAATACTGCCCGGTTAATGTAAGGCGCGAGAGGTTCTCTGGCAGGTCTGTTGGGTTGGTCAGATGCTCAGCCGCTGCTTGCTGAGCCAGCAATTGAGTTTTTTCATCGGCGCGTTGCCACTGCCAGTGAGCCAGTACCAGACCCAGCAGTATCAGACTGATCCATAGGCTCCACCAAAACCATAACCCTGAGCGGGACCGGAAAGACTTGACCTGTGAACGCAATTTTGATCGACTGGCGTTCTGTTGATAAACCTCTTGGCTGGAGTGCTCTGTGCTCAAACTGGCGATTGCGGTAACTTTTCTGGCCATGCTGATCAGCCTGGCGGCAGGTGCAGGTTTTATGCTGAAGGATGCGTCACGCTCCCGACGTACGCTGACCTCTCTGACATTCCGTGTCATCCTGGCAGTTCTGCTGATGGCGCTCTTGCTGTACGGCTTCACCCAGGGCATTTTGACCTGACCTCAGAAGACATAAACAAACAGAAATAAACCAATCCACACGACATCCACAAAGTGCCAGTACCAGGCACCTGCTTCGAATGCAAAGTGATTGTCTGCGCTGAAATGGCCTTTCAACACACGTACCAGCAAGACTGCCAGCACAATGGCTCCAATGGTGACATGCAGTCCGTGAAATCCGGTCAACAGGAAGAAGGTTGATCCATAAATACCGGCCTGCAGAGTCAAACCCAGCTGAGTCCAGGCTTCGACGTATTCAATTCCCTGAATCACCAGAAATACCAGGCCTAACACCAGCGTGGCGATCAGCCAGTTACGCAGTTTCACGCGCTCACCGGCTTTCAGAGCGTGATGTGCAATGGTCAGGGTGACACTGGAGGAAACCAGTAACAGGGTATTAATAAGCGGCAGTGTCCAGGGATTGATGATCGCCTGAGGTCCTCCGATGGATGGATCCGGTGTTTGCATCAGTGGCCAGCTGGCACTGAAGTCTGGCCAGAGCAAGGCGGTGATACCCTTGGCCCCCTGCCCGTCCAGCCAGGGCAAGGCAAATACACGTATGTAGAAGAGTGCACCAAAAAAGGCTGCAAAAAACATGACTTCAGAAAAAATGAACCATCCCATACCCTGTCGAAATGAGCGGTCCATTTGACTGTCATACAAGCCCCCCATGGATTCATTCACCACATCACGGAACCAGCCATACATGACAAAGGCAATCCCGACCAGTCCGGCCAGCAGAAACGGCAGCCCACTGCCATAACTCATTAAGGCACCGGCACCTACCGCAGTACTGCCAAGTACCACTACTGCAATAATCGGCCATTTACTGGTTGGCGGAACATAATATTGACTAGTCACGGAAACCTCCCAGGGCTACCACTTCGTCCATCGGATAGAGGGTATAGGCCAGTGTCAGGGTACGGATATCTTTGGGCAGATCCGGGTCCACCTGAAACACCAGCGGCAACTGCATCGACTCACCCGGCTGAAGCCATTGCTGTTCGAAGCAGAAACACTCCATTTTGCGAAAATGCCGGGCACCGGCAGACGGGCTGACACTGGGTACAGCTCGGCCCGAACTCTGCTGTTCACCCACATTGGTAAACTCAAAACGCACCTGTGAAATTTGTCCCGGATGTACCGTAACCACCGGGTCCAGCGCTACCAGTCTCCAGGGCAATCCATTACCGGAACGTGTCACCAGTTGAACCCTGACTTCTCGCGAGTCGTCAACTCCCTGTGCGCTGATCACCTGTGCCGAATCAGCCGTTTTGCCATTCAGACCGGTAATCTCACAAAACACGTCGTACAAGGGCACTAACGCAACCGTAAAGCCCACCATGCCCAACAGCACCCAGAGCGTACGGATGACAGTGCGCTGAACCCCGGCCTGTCGCTGTTGCTGATCCATATCCCCCTCCTGTGCTCAATGACGGCTTGGTGAATCTGTTTGCGGGTCATAGGCTGGCGGTGTATCAAAAGTATGCAGAGGTGCCGGACTGGGTACCGTCCACTCCAGCCCTTCCGCGCCCTCCCAGGCTTTTGCAGGGGCTTTGCGTCCACCACGAACAGCCTTGATCACCACCCAGACAAAAATCAGTTGCGAGAAACCAAACAGAAAGCCGCCGATCGACGAAATCATATTGAAGTCGGCAAACTGCAGTGCATAGTCAGGAATACGCCGAGGCATCCCGGCCAGACCCGAGAAATGCATCGGAAAAAAGGTCAGATTCACACCTATCACCGATAACCAGAAATGCCATTTGCCCAGCGTTTCACTGGCATAGTGACCCGTCCACTTCGGCAGCCAGAAATACACCGCAGCCATAATGGCAAACAGGGCTCCCGGAACCAGCACATAGTGAAAATGTGCCACCACAAAATAGGTATCGTGATACTGGAAGTCTGCCGGGACAATTGCCAGCATGACCCCGGACAACCCGCCAATGGTAAACATCACAATAAAACCCAGTGCAAACAGCATCGGTACTTCAAATGTGATAGATCCCCGGAACAGGGTCGCAATCCAGTTAAACACTTTGACCCCGGTAGGCACCGCGATCAGCATGGTTGAGTACATAAAGAACAGCTCAGCCGTAAGCGGCAAGCCAACGGTAAACATGTGATGCGCCCACACCACAAATGACAGCAGTGCGATTGAAGCGGTGGCGTATACCATGGAGGCGTAGCCAAACAGGCGCTTGCGTGCGAACGTAGGGACAATCAGGGAGACAATACCAAAGGCCGGCAGAATCATGATGTACACTTCAGGGTGACCGAAAAACCAGAACAGATGCTGGAACAGCACCGGATCGCCACCACCTGCGGCATCAAAGAAACTGGTGCCAAAGTTAATATCCATCAGCATCATGGTCACCACCCCGGCCAGTACCGGCATGACGGCAATCAGCAGGAAGGCCGTGATCAGCCAGGTCCAGACAAACAGGGACATATCCATCAAGCGCATGCCCGGGGTACGCAGGTTGAGGATGGTCGCAATAATATTGATCGCACCCAGGATCGAGCTGATACCCGCCAGATGGATCGACATGATAAAGAAGCTGGTTGAGGGCGGCGCAAAGGTGGTCGACAGAGGTGCATAGAAGGTCCAGCCAAAGTTAGGCCCACCCCCTTCCATAAACAGTGTTGATAACAGAATGCCGAAGGCAACCGGCAGCAACCAGAAACTGAAGTTATTCAGGCGCGGCAAGGCCATATCCGGCGCACCGATCTGCATCGGTATCATCCAGTTGGCCAACCCGACAAAGGCTGGCATGATCGCACCAAACACCATGATCAGACCATGCATGGTGGTCATCTGGTTAAAGAATTCCGGCTGCACATACTGCATACCCGGCTGGAAAAGTTCAGCCCGAATCACCAGGGCCATGCTGCCACCGATAAACAGCATTACCAGTGAGAAAATCAGATAGAGCGAGCCGATCTCTTTGTGATTGGTGGTCACCAGCCAGCGCAACAGCCCGGTAGGCCCATGACTGGCGTGTGCTGCACCGCCTGCGGCGACATCACTGACACTGGAGTGAAGAGTTGCCTGTGAAGTTTCAGATGCCATCGTCCAGTCCTCTTGTTATTGTGATTCCAGCATGGCACGTATCGCCGATGGCTGAATCAGGTCACCGGTATCATTGCCCCAGGCATTACGTTCATAGGTAATAACTGCTGCCAGCTCTGCCGCAGACAGCGTACTGCCAAACGCTGGCATCGCTGTGCCTGTTTTGCCATACAGAACGATCTCCTTATGAGCCCGCAACCCGTCCGGATCCACTGACATACCAACACCAGCCAGTGCCGGGAACATCGGCGGCAAGCCTTGTCCCTGAGGCTGATGACAGGCAGCACAGTAGGTGTTGTATGTACCGGCACCACGCTCCATCAACTCATCCAGGGACCATTCACGGTCGGCACCCGCCACTTCCGCCTCTGCCGCTTCACGGCGACTGGCTAACCACAGCTGATACTCATCTGGTGATACCGCCTTCACCTCGATCGGCATAAAGGCATGATCCCGACCACAGAGTTCGGCACATTGCCCACGGTAAATACCTGGCTCATCCACCTTGAACCAGGTTTCATTGATAAAACCGGGAATGGCATCTTTTTTAACTGCCAGATCAGGCACCCACCAGGAGTGAATGACATCATTGGCCGTGAGCAACAAGCGGACTTTGACACCGGTGGGTACCACCATGGGTTCATCCACTTCAACCAGGTAAAAATCGCCTTTTTCTTCAGCTTCATAGATCTGCTCACGCGGTGTCGCCAGGTTGCTGAAGAAGCTGACATCCTCCTCCAGATACTCATAGCGCCAACGCCACTGGTAGCCGGTCACCAATACATCCAGTTCGGCATCCGAGGTGTCATACATTTTTTTCAGTGTTGCCGTGGCAGGAACCGCCATCAGCACCAGAATCACCAGTGGAACAGCTGTCCAGATAATCTCCACCGTGGTGTTTTCATGAAAGTGGGCCGGTTTGGCACCTTTGGATTTGCGGTACACGATCAGTGAATAGAACATCACCCCGAATACCACGACCGCAATTGCCACACAGATCCACAGAATGGTCATATGCAGGCTATAGACTTCGCGGCTGATTTCGGTGACACCCGGTGGCATATTAAAGCCGGATGAGGTGTTGATTGATGATGCCTGCGCCGTTGTCGATAGAACTATCAGACAGATAGACGCAGCATATAAATATGCATAAAGAATCCGGCCCATCAATCCCCTCCTTTATTTTTATATATCAGGATTCGAACCAAGTCGTTTGTAAACTGAGTATAGACAGGAAATAAAAAGGTGCAAAAATTTAATTAATTAGCGGCTAACCAGGCAACAAAACCCACCAGAAACACAAACACCAACGTCATGAATACTCCCACAACAATAAACTTCCAGGGCGATGTAGACTGGAAATCCTGCTGGCGGTTTGCCTCGGACTGGACACCAAAAAATGCCGCCAATACTGAGCGTATGACTTTCAACATAGATCACCTCAATATTATCCATATAATATGTGCAAGAAATAACATTAGCTAATTTAAATTATGCAGCGCAGCAATAATTATTGCACAAAACAGAAGGCTATTTCTGTTTTACATTTTTTAATCAATCAGATAAGCATAGTTTAAATATAAAAAAAGCCCGAATATTTATATTCAGGCTTTATAAATCAAACGACTGTGGTAATCAGCTGAATTTTTTAATAAAAAATGGTGCTATTACTCTGTAAAACGTGGGTTTTTTCGATGAACAACAGCATGTAACGCCGTATTAAATTCGAAGTACACCGTGAAGTCATCGTACACCCATCGACTGATCGGCGGCTGACCAACCGGTGCCAAACGCTCACGAGGTTCACCAAAACGTGCCAGCACCGCCTGCTCCGACAAGCCGTTCACAAACAGTCTGTCACCCGTTCGCACTTCAGGCTGAAACGTATTGATGGTCAACACCTCTGCCATCAGCGGTGTACTCACAAATACCAGCCATAACAACCCCAGCATCCCTGCGTGTCTGATCCGATTCATGTGCAGCTCCTTTATCAGTCAACATTCAGATTCTTGTTACCTGATTAGAACTCTAGCCTTAGGGTCAGAGCTTGACAACTTCAACTGCGCTGAGGTTGATACAGCTCAGACTTTTACTCCGGTAACGCCGCAACAACCATGATTTCAACCTTCCATTGAGGCCCTGCCAACTGTGCTTCAACGCAGGCGCGTACGGGAGGGCGACCGGGTGTCACCCAGGCATCCCAGGCCGCATTCATTTCAGCAAATTCAGCCATATCGGTAACCCATACTGTCGCAGACAAGAGGTTTTCCCTGGATGTACCTGCTTCAGCCAGCAGCTGATCAATATTTGCCAGAATCTGCTCCGTCTGTCCCCGCATTCCAGCGCTAGTATCGCTGGCCACCTGTCCTGCCAGATACACGGTATCCTTGTGGATCGTCACCTGACTCATACGCTGGTTACTGTGCAGATAGGTAATACTCATGCTGTTATTCTCCTGAAAGTAAATAAAACACAGGGATCATCCCTGTGTGAACCCTGATAAGAATGCGGCCAGATTATGGCCAAGTGAGGCCGTAGGATAGCCCCCTTCCTGTACCACCACTGTGGGCAGTTGCAATGCCGACAAGAGCTGCCCAATGGTTTGAAAATCATCTGTTTCCAAAGCCAGCCCGGCCAGAGGGTCATCCTTGTGTGCATCCAGCCCCAGCGCCACCACTACTGCCTGTGGCTGAAAGCTTTGCATGGACACCAGTAACCGCTGCAGTGTTTCCATAAACGCCTGCCCGCCAGCACCCAACGGCAAGGGCATATTTACATTGTACCCCATTCCATCGCCCGTACCCTGTTCATTCGGGCCACCCCAGAAAAAAGGATAAAACTCGGTGGTATCAGCGTGCAGCGATCCCGTCCACACATCAGCCCGATGGTAGAAAATATCCTGGGTACCATTACCATGGTGAAGATCAACATCGATGATGGCAACACGTTCATAACGCTCGCGTAAAACCGTCGCCGCCAGTGCTGAATTATTCAGAAAACAGAAGCCTCCCGCACTTTCAGGACCGGCATGATGCCCCGGTGGACGGCACAGGGCATAGGCGGCCTGGCTACCGGCATTAACGCTTTCAGCGGCTGCCGCCGCACTGGCGGCACTGGCCAGAATCCCGCTGAAGCTATCGGCAGTCATTGGCGTAGCCATATCACTGAGATGCCACCCGGCCAATCCGACCGGGTGGGAGGGATACTGGCTGGCCAGACCTGTTGGATGGGTATTGGGCGTCACTCGCTCCGAAGCGCCGGGCAACGCTGTCCAGCGAGCATAAATGGTTTGCAGAAATTCGAGATAACGCGGTGTATGAATCAGTGACAGTCTGGAGAGCAACTGTTCCCGCCATTCAGAATCCTGTAACCGCGGTGGCTCCTGTATGGATCTTCCCTGCTGTTGCAATACCTGACACAAAATATCCGCACGCAACGGCCCTTCAGGCGAGTCAATCACCTGACCCCGCATCAACATGGTTGCGGGTGCATGTAGCGCCTGATCTTCAGCATAATAACAGTGCATCCTGATTCTCCTCTGCCAAGGGCTTAGCCCGGGTTTTCCAACAACAGTGCAATCCCCTGACCGCCACCGATACAGGCAGCCGCTATACCATAGCGCCCACTCCGTGCAGCCAGAGTCCGTGCCAGCGTACCCGCCAAGCGAATTCCGGTGGCCCCCAGTGGGTGCCCCAATGCCAAAGCGCCGCCCTGAACATTAACCCTTTCAGGATCAATACCGAGCTTCTGGATTGCATAGAGTGGCACCACACTGAAGGCCTCATTTATCTCCCAGAAATCTATCTGATCAACCGTCAATTGATGCAGTTGCAACAAACGCTCCACCGCTGGCACTACACCCTGCCCCATCAGCTCAGGACGCGTACCGCGATCCATACATCCGAGTACTCTGGCTAATGGATCTTGTCCCAGAGTCTGTTGAGCGTCTTCAGACATCAACATCAGCAGCCCGGCACCACTGGTCAGCGGTGAGCTGTTCCCAGCGGTAATACTGCCCTGTTCCTCAAAAACCGGATTCAGGGCGGTCAGTGCATCAAAGGTCGTCGCCTCACGAATACAGGCATCCAGGTGATATGCGGGTTGATCCGGTGTATCGATTGGTAAAATTTCGCCAGCTGTAAATTCCGATTCACGCGCCTCAGCCGCCAGTCTATGTGATCGACAGGCAAACCGGTCCATCGCTTCGCGACTGATCTGACCCGCCTGGGCCAGTGATTCGGCGGTCAATCCCATGTTCATCAGTCGTGGTGCTTCATATCCTGATTGAAATCGGGGCTGGGTCAGAACGCCTTCCTGAAACAATCCAGGCCCCATGGGGACTCGCGTCATGTGTTCATAGCCACCGGCCAATGCAATATTGACCTGTCCTGAGGCGATACCAAAACTGGCAAGGCGTATCGCTGCCAAACCCGAACCACACTGCTGGTCCAGCATGCGGGTTGCACACTGATCTCCCAGCGCTGTCTGCAGTAACGGATAGCGCCCGCCAAAGCTCCACTGCTCTTTGACACCCAACGCGCACCCCAGCGTCAGCTCATCCGGTTGATCCGGCGCTACCTGAGTCTCTGCGAACAGGTTTTCCAGCAATGCATTCAGCAGCTCGGGGCCTGAAAGATCAGCAAATGCATCCAGATGTGGTTTTTTAGGGTTGGCACGACTGAATGCCGTGCGTCGATAGTGACTCAAATAGACAGGCTTCATAGTGGCTCCAGTGTGCACCAGCGGCTGATAAACAGTGCATAGGCTTTCAGTGTATGGCGGATAGATTCAATATCGACGCACTCGTCAACGCCGTGAATATTGCGTGCGACAGGGCCATAGCAGGTACCTGCCGTCCGGCTGTAAAAATGGAAAGCTCGCAAGTCGGTGGTACAGGTCGACAGATACTGATCCGGAGACTCAAGGGTCAGGCTACGATGACAATCAGCCAGAAGCCCGATCCCGCCATGCTGCAGATCTACCAGATGTCCCTCAGAACGAAAACCATGAAAGCGCAACAGGGGCTTGGCATGTGCAGCAGCACTTTTTTTAACATCCACACTTTCAACAGCATCATGCACTTTTTGCATGATTTCATTGACCGACATACCCGGCGGGAAACCGATACGCCCTTCCATTTCAGCATGCGACGGAACGCTTGAGGGCCAATTTCCGCCCTGAATACGGCCAATATTCAGGTTAAAAGGACGGGAAATTGCATCATAAGGCGGTGCTTTATAATGCGTGTTCAGTTCGTCTTCGAGTCGCTTCAATGCCGGGATATACCGCTGCAACTTCTCAATCGCATTTTCACCCGCCGCAGTATCGAGCACATGTACCGGCTTACCTTTAACCGTTAACTTGAACCACAGCACTCCGACTTGTCCGGCATAGATCTGTGGTCCGAAGGGCTCGGGAATCAGGACAAAATCTCCTCCATAGCCCTGCTGCAGGCAGGAAAGAGCTCCATTACCTGAACACTCTTCTTCAACCACCGCCTGCAAGGTAATCGGTGAGGTAATCTTGTAACCGGCTCGCTGTACCGCATGAACAGCATAGATCATGGCCGCCACGCCCGACTGCATGTCTCCGGCCCCACGACCATACAGCCAGCCATCCTGAATCCAGGGTTCATGGGGTGGACGGGTCCACATATCAGCGGGATCTGCGCTGACAACATCCAGATGACCATTGAATACCAGTGACTGGCCTCTGGCCCCCGGATTCATCTGCGATACCAGGTTATATTTATCCTCGTGGTTCCATGGCACCGGAGCATAGAGTGGATGATCACATAATGCGGCATGTTTCATGGCAACACGTGTTACGGGCAACTGTAGCTCACGCAACTGACGTTCAACCACGTCCAGCACGCCCTGCTCCTGATTCAGCACACTGTATTGCTTTACCATCGACTGGGTGAAATCCAGCACATCAGCAAAAACAGCATCACAACTTTGCAAAATAGCGGTTTCATGAGCGGGCAACATCAGGCGACCTCCTCCGGAAAAATCAGATCGGCATCGGTTACGCTGCGTAAATAGTCGGGTGTGACCCCTTCCGCCAGCTCCTGTACGCTGAGCCCATTCGTGGTGACGTCGAGCACAGCCAGATCAGTGATAATCCGGGAGACACAGTGATGCGCGGTTACAGGTAGACGGCAATGACGCAAAATTTTGGACCGTCCCTGCTTGTCACAGTGAGTCATCAACACCACGATACGTGGCGTTTTCTGAGCCAATTCCATTGCGCCCCCTATGCCGGGTGAAAACTTACCGGGTATTTTCCAGTTCGCCAGGCTGCCCTGCTGATCCACCTCAAAGGCACCGATCATGGTCAGGTCAATTTTGCTGCGCCGAATCATGGCAAAAGACACCGAGCTGTCGAAAAAGCTGCTACCGGGTACAGTAGAAATATAGGCACCGGCAGCATCAATGAGCGCCGGGTTCATCTGTTCACGCGGCGCTTGTTTCCAGGCACCCAGCACACCGTTTTCTGAATGGATCAGGACATCCAGGTTATCCGGCAGGTAATCCAGCAATTGTGTTGGCAAGCCGATTCCGAGATTCAGAATGCTGCCGGGCAGCACTTCACGAGTGGCACGCTTCAGCAGGGTTTCAATGTTTGACATGATGCTCCATGACTGCGTATTCAGACGTTAATCGGGGCAGTACCACCAGGTGGTCTACAAAGGCGCAAGCTGTATGTATCTGGTTGGGTGGCAGTGCTCCCGGATCAAGGCACTCCGGTGTTTCCACGATGACCTGATCGGCAGCCATTGCCATCAGCGGATTAAAGTTCATGGCACTGCCGTCATACACCAGATTGCCAAAGCGGTCAGCACGCGCTGCATGTAACAGTGCCACATCTGCTTTCAGTGCCATTTCCACTTTATATTGCTGCCCCTGCCAGTTCAGTAACTGCTCTGGCCGGGTAATCTCGGTATCCAGTCCTATATCGGTCAGAAAGCCAAAACTGCCTGCACCTGCGGTACGAATTTTCTCGGCAAGCATCCCTTGTGGATGAAACTCGACCTGCAGTCGACCTGCATTCATCCATTCAATCGCTGTTTTGTTGAGCCCGATATGGGTTGTGATCAAGCGTTCTACCTGTCCCTGCTCAATCAACTTGCTGATACCGATTCCGGCCTCATTGGCATCGTTTTTGATCAGCGTCAGCTGCCGCTGCCCTTGGCGCAGCAACTCGTCAATCAGACTGAATGGTGTACCAGGACTGCCAAAACCACCGATCATAATGACCGCTCCGGAAGGAATCGCAGCTATGGCGTCTTCTATTTTTTTGATTTTGTTCACAAGCATTTCCCTGGGGCTGTTGGGTACGCGATATTTGAATCTGATTAAAGCTGCTGGCTGAAATCCTTCAGTGCCTGGTCCAGGCATTCCATCATTTCATCCAGCTCCACTCGTGTCGTGATCAAAGGCGGTGTCACCAGGAAATGGTCACCGGCCATACCATTCAGGCAGCGACGGGGGTAGATCAGCAAGCCGCGTTTTTTGGCGCATTCAGTGATCCTGCTGAAGGCATTAAAACTGGCAGGAAACGGAGTTTTGCCAGCATCAGGCTGAACCAGCTCGACACCCTGCAGGAAACCTATACCGCGCACATCACCAATCACCGGATAGCGGACTTTCATTTGCTCCAGACACTCACGCAAGTAACGGCCTTGTTCACGAACATTGTCGAGAATATTTTCGTCCTGCATGGCCTGGATAACGGCCAGTCCGGTGGCGCAGGCCAGTGGATTACCGGCATAGGTATGGCCGTGCATAAAGCCTCCCGCAGACTGCACTGTATCCACCAGATCAGCTTTCGCCATGATGGCGGCAACCGGGTAGTAACCAGCCCCCATTCCTTTGGCCAATGCCAGAATATCCGGGCAAATGCCCCAATGCTGCCAGGCAAACCACTCTCCGGTTCGACCGATACCACTGAGCACTTCATCCATGATCAGCAGGCAACCAAAGCGATCACAGAGTGCACGAATTCCTTGCAGATACTCGCGATTCAACATGCGGGCACCGGTACTGGCCCCGCCAACAGGTTCCAGTACAAATGCCGCGATACTGCCCTCAGGTGCAGCCGCCATCGCGGCTTCGGTCTGCTGCAGCAGCCGGGTGACATGAGTGCTGATGTCCACCTCGGTATATCGGTAAAAGTCGGGCGATGGCACCTTGATGGAGGGAATCAACAAATCTTCAAATGGCTGTTCAAGGGGTTGATACCCGGTGAGTCCGAGTGCTCCCAGCGTACTGCCATGATAGGAAGGTCGCAGCGATACAAAGTGCTTGCGTTGTGTTTCTCCACGCACATAAAAATACTGACGGGCCAGTTTCATTGCGCTCTCGACAGCCTCTGAACCGCTACCGACCAGAAAGACGCGCTGCAACCGGTCTTCGGTCAACGCCACCATGACATCCCCCAGGTCAACCGCAACCTGACTCTCAAACTGGGTACGGTAGCTGAAGGCCACCTTATCCAGCTGAGCTTTCATGGCCGCAGTCACACTTGGGTGCTGATGCCCAAGACTGCAGGTAATCGCACCTGAGCAGGCATCGATATAGCGTTTTCCCTGGGTATCCCACAAATAAATGCCTTTTCCATGACTGACCAGTGGCAAGGTCACGCCGGCCTGATAAAACAATGCGCTGTTGCTCATAATATCTCGACTCATCCAGTCTCAGTGTTGTGAACTCAAATGCTTTCTGAGGAAGTTGCGTGTGCGTTCATGGTCCGGGTTGGAAAAAAACTTATCCGGTGTTCCCTCTTCAACAACCACACCGCCTTCCATAAACATGGCCCAGTCTGATACATCACGGGCGAATGCCATTTCATGCGTCACTATCAACATGGTCATGTGCTCTTTTGCCAGATCACGCATGACCAGGTTGACTTCCTCCACCAGCTCCGGGTCCAGCGCTGAGGTGGCTTCATCAAACAGCATCACTTTGGGCTGCATCGCTAACGCTCTGGCAATGGCTACACGCTGCTTTTGCCCACCGGAAAGACGCGACGGATAGACATCAGCCTTGTCTGCCAATCCCACCCGGTTCAGGTATTCCCGACCCAGCTCTTCAGCCTCTTTTCTGGCCATACCTTTCAGTTTGCGTGGTGCCAGGGTGACGTTATCCAGCGTTGACAGATGGGGGAAAAGATTAAAATGCTGAAAAACCATGCCCATATTCTGACGGATATGATTGATATGACGCTCAAACGCCAACCCCTTCATATCGGGTCGGTTAACCTGCACACCATCAAGACGGATTACGCCATCATCAATCACTTCCAGGTGGTTTACAGATCGCAGCAACGTGCTCTTACCCGATCCTGAAGAGCCGATAATCGACACGATTTTGCCTTTAGGCACAGTCAGGTTGATTCCCTTGAGTACTTCCAGATCGCCAAACTTTTTATGTACATTGACGATCTCAACCATGGGTGTATCTGTTTTTGTCTCAATAGTCATAAGTGTTCCAATCGCTCAAATTGTTGAATTCAACGCCGATCTGCCGTCATCCGCTCAAAACGTGCCTGTCCGAACTCCATGATCAAATTGAGGAGGTAGTAGACAATCGCAATGACAATGAAAAACTCAAACGGCCGGAACGAGACACTGATAGCGTACTGTGAGGCATACACCAGTTCTGCAACACCTATCGCCGAGAGCACAGAGGTATCCTTGACCATCAGAATCAGGTTATTACCGATCTGTGGGACCGAACGAATAAATGCCTGAGGTACGATGATGTAAAACAGCGTGCGCAGATGACCAAACCCCAAAGAGCGGGATGCTTCATATTGACCGGCACTCACTGAACGAATGGTGGCGATAAAGATGTCTGCGTTATAGGCCATGTAATGGAACCCCAGACCGAGCACACCTACCATGAGTGCAGGAATCAGTATCCATTCGCCAAGGCCGAAATAGAGAAAATACAGCTGCAACAACAGCGGCGTTGTCATAAAGAGCCAGATCAGGAATCTGATTGGCCAGCTCACTACTTTATTGGTATAGACTGAAATCACAGCAACCAGTAAACCACCCAGCACTGAGAACAACGCCACCACCAAAGCGATCAATGAGGTCACTCCCACACCAGAGAGCAGTGTCGGTGCATAGGCAATGACCGGTGAAAAATCCAATTCCATCACTGAACCCTCTTCACGAGTGTGGTGTAACGGGTGGCACGTCGGTAAGCCAGCTCAACAATACCCATCACGGCATAGACAATGCAGATATACATCACCGCAGTCAGGGTAAATATTTCAAAGGGTTTGTAGGTTGAACCGATGAGTCGTTGCGCCTGATAGGTCAATTCCACCACTGAGATAATCGATACCAGCGAAGAGTTTTTTACCAGTACTATTGCCAGCACACCGACTGAGCGGATCATCAACCCGGCAGCCTGGGGTAACACAACGTATGTCAGGGTCTGCAACCGCCCAAAACCTAATGAACGGGAAGCTTCATTCTGGCCACTCTCAACGGACTCCAGTGCGCCACGAATTGCTTCGCTCATATAAGCACCAATATTGAAGGCACCGACCATGACACCACAGGTAAAGGGGTCCATCGTCAGACCGATGGTTGGCCCTCCGTAAAACACCAGCAGCAGTTGTACAAAGTAGGGCGTACCACGAATGACACTGACATAGCCGCGTGAAAACCACTGTAAGGGTTTGATCTGCAAACTACGCAGAAACACCAGAACACATGCCACGCCAAAGCCCAGAATAATGGCGCGGATGGAGATATCAATTGTGATCCAGGCTGCTTTAATCAGCAGCGGAGTCACCTCAACCATCAGGTTAACGTCCATCAGGCGGTCCTTTCAGAAGATCCAGTTTTACATACACTGAGGAAAAACAGGGGCAGGCTGCTGCCCCTCTGCGGTTTAATCGATATCCGCGCCTTCACCGATCCACTTATCAACAATACTCTGATAGGTGCCATCAGCCTTGATCTCTTCCAGAGCCGTATTCAGGGCTGCCAGAAGTTCAGGTTTGTTTTTCTGAATGGAAATTGCTGCAGGCCAGCGTGGCAGCTCACCTACATCAACCATTTTGATTGCCAGATCACTTTCAGCCAGCGCAACATATACCGGTACATCATCAGCAATAATGGCATCTACACGTCCGGTAGTGAGGCCGGTCAACATATCCGGTAATCCCTGAAACGTCTGATTACGCCACTTGCCCTGCCCGTTTTCGACAGCCCACTGGTTACCCGTTTCACCGATAGTTGAGCCAACACGCTTGCCTTGCAGATCATCCAGACTGTTAACATCGTCATTGTCACTACGCACCCAGACTGACAAGCCTGAGCTGTAGTAAGAATCTGTAAAATCCACTGCACGCTGGCGCTCTTCGGTCACGCTCATGCTGCAGATACAGGCATCGAAGCGCCCGCCTGCCAACGCCGCCACGATGCCACTCCAGGGAGACGTCTGAATATCCACATCGACGCCCATACGTTCAGCCAGTGCTTTAGCAATATCAACATCAAAACCCACCACATTGCCGCTGGTATCAACAAAACTGAAAGGCGGATAGGCTCCGGAGTTGGCAACCTTGAAAACATCGTTACGAATTTCCGGAAGATCACGTGCGCTGGCATGCGTTGACAGAAAAGCGGTTGAACCCAGTACCAGCGCAGCGGCCAGTAGCGATTTACCCAAGTGCTGTTTGATCATCTTCATTTTTCTATCCTGTATTTTTACTGTTTTCATGCTCTCCATCCTTCATAGAATTCAGGCTAACACGTTGATGTTTATGAAGTTTCACCCAGAGCCATAAAAATGACATAAGTTGAGTGTAGGTAAATTAATATTAATTTCAATATATAATGTTTTTTCATTAAACTATGATTATTAATCATGGCTATAGTCAAAAATGACCCGCTGGAGATTTGGCAAATGAAAGAGATCAATCTCAACTCACTGAAATCTCTTATGGTTTTTAAAACGCTCTATGAATCTGATACCGCGACCCGTGCAGCCAAAGCACTTGGACTGACTCAGTCGGGTGTCAGCCGGTCACTGGCACAGCTGGAAGAAAATATTGGTATGCCGCTGTTCATGCGGCATAAAAATCGCTTGATCAAACTTCCTGAAGCAGACGAGTTGTATCAGGAAATCATGCAATTGATGGGTAACCTGGATGAGATGAAACACACCATTGTGGCACTGCGTGAATTTGGGGTCTCCAGAATGCGGCTGGCATCTGCGCCAGCACTGGGGTTTGCATTTATTCCAGAGGCCATTGCACGGATATTGCGCATCAATCCAAAGTACAGCATCTACTTTGATATTATGCCCAGCCCGGATGTCGTACGTGCTATCGAATCAGGGCATTTTGATGCTGGTTTTGTGACTCTGCCAATTAACAGCGAGCGCCTGATCGTCGATGAACTCTTTGAAGTTGAAGCTGTGTGCCTGGTACCTGCAAACCACCCACTCGCCTCAGCAGAGCAGATAGAGATAACTGACTTCCGCAATCAGCATCTGGTTATCCCCAATCAGCCCAATCTTGCTGCCGATCAGGTACTGCGACTGATTTCACAACACAAAATACGTATTGCCGGAAAAACCGAAGCCAATATTGCGGCAATCTGCAGTCTGGTTGCCAATGGTGTGGGGTTAAGCCTGATCAATCCCATCACCGCGTATGACACGGTGGCAGTGCAACGCGATATAGTCGTCAAACCTTTTCGCCCGGCCCTGCATTACCGCTTTGGCCTGGCTTATCGACGCAGCTGGGCCGATACACAACTGATTCACCTGCTCAAGGAGAATCTACCAGAAACCCCCAGATACCTGGGTCCAACACCTGGCTAGTCTGTGTTTCAGACCAGCCACCGGGAGATATCAACGGTATCAATCTGCTCAGGCCGCATATATTCGCGGGCATAATCGAGGTAAACCCCTGAACGCAGAAACAGCTCGAAGACACTCGCATCAAGATGTTTTTCCGCCACCATATTGGCCATGATGCCCAGTGACTGGGACAGGGTTTTACCCTGTTTGTAGGGCCTATCGATGGCGGTAAGTGCTTCAAACACATCAGCAACGGCCATGATGCGCTCCTGCAGAGTCAACTCAGACGCCGGTAAACGTCGGGGATAACCCGTGCCATCGACTTTTTCATGATGATTCCCGGCAATGGCAGGCACACGAGCCAGATAATCAGGTAAAGGCAGAGCCTCCAGCATAATAATGGTCTGTACGATATGTTCGTTGATCTTGAAACGTTCCTCTTCGGTCAGGGTCCCCTTGCGAATCGTCAGATTGTGTAACTCGCCCTGATTATAGGCTACCTCCGGTACCTTCATGTCGAAGCCCCAACGGTTCCGGGGATCATCTGCTGCAACCGGCGGCGTACGTCCACTCCAGGGGAAGACCTGTTCAGGTCGATCACTCAACAATCGCTCTTCAACCGGCAAATGCTCTGCGGGTTGGTCTGCCAGGCGATTCTGCTCATCCTGGGACAGGCCTGAACGGCTGCTGAAATGTCGGGTCCAGCGGCGCTCAGCTATCTGATGCAAACGTTGTATCGCATCATCCGACATAAATTCACCGCCCTGGTTGGCCTGAGCGATATATTCAAAATCCTCTTGTAATCGCTGCTGCAAGCTGTCGCGTTGCTGCATCAGCTCTTCTCGATCACCTCCAGCCAGGCAACCTCGTAAGAAAGTGATTTCGGCATCACGGTGCAGTACTTCGAAACGGGTGCGGATTTCATGAATGCGGTTATAGATGGTTTCCAGCTTCGTGGCTTTGTCTACAACATATTCCGGACTGGTGATTTTGCCGCAGTCGTGCAGCCAGGCGGCAATGCGGAAGGCTTCCAGCTCAGCATCATTCATCTGATAGTCACTGAATTCAGGCAGATCACTGGCTTGTGCTGCATCAGACAGGCGAATCGCCAGCTCAGGAACCCGTTCACAGTGACCACTGGTGTAAGGTGATTTGGCATCAATAGCATCTGCAATCAGGCGGATAATGCCATCGATCAGTGCTTTTTGCTCTCGGAGCATCTGACGCGTCTCCACAGCAACCGCAGCCGCCCCGGAGATATCATCAATAAATGCCCGCAACCCTTCAATATCACGTAATGTCCCCGTATCAGCATCAATCAGCAACACACCTAACAGGCGGTCATAACGATCCTGCAAGATCGAGCAGACATGAAAATCACACCCTGCCTCACGCACTTTGGCACGGACGTCATCAGCCTGCTGATGACGGTCCGAAACTTCAATCCAGTCAGGTAATGACTGATTACCCATGCTGTTAGTCAATTTAAGCACCTGACTTTCGGCATCATACAGGTAGATACTGCCAGACCTGTGACCCACCGCCTTGACGAGCTCTTCAAGCACTGACTGTAACAAGCGCTCCGGATCGCGTTCACGATTGAGTGTCATCGACAGTGATTTGAAATGACGTATTGTCGAAGACATATCATCCAGTACCCGTGCCAGCGCATCAACCTCGCTGATTCGGGTACGCACGGTCACTGGATTGGAGAAATTCAGATTCGCAAACGCCCGTACCTGATCAGCCAATGCCGCGATGGGATTACCAATACGCTGACCTATTGCCCAGCCAGATAACAACAGTACGAAAGCCAACGCAAAAGCCCACTGTACCTGGCTGAGAAAACTTTTCTCCACTTCTCCCAATAATTCTGGACCGGGTATCGCAATCAGGATCTGCAAGTCATCATCACCCAACGCAACCAGGGGCGAGATCAATCCATACCAGTCCACGCCCTCATGCACAAACCTGACCAGACCTTGCTCCGATATATCCTGCGCCACCAGTTGCTGCAGAACAGGAACATTGATTTCATGCAAGTAAGCCAAACGTGCTTCTCGGGTATCCGTCAGGATAAAACGGTCAATATCAGGATAGGCAAGCAACAGCGCATCCTGATTGATAATCGCTATTTCGGTACCGGGTGTCAGTCTGAGGGCATCCATCTGTTCGCTCAGATCCATTGCAGTCGCATCAATACCCAGTACTACTCCATCAGCGGCAGCATAGGACATGGTCACACCGACTTCCTGAGTGGTATAGAACAGATAGGGTGGCGTCAAGGTTACCTGATCATCGATCAACGATTGCTGATACCACAAGCGTGAGTGTGGATCAAAGGTATAGAAGGGCATGGATCGACGCTCTACCAGTCTGAGCCGGTCATCATAGAATCGCCAGACACCCTCACGTTGCCCTGAATCATTGAGAAACACTGTCTGCAACAGATAGGCACTGTGTTCAGGAGCCGTAAAAAACTCAGGCAAAGCGGGATTGCGCAGATGTCGCAGGAGTAAAAAATCCCGATTCTCATAACCGATATAGGCAGCGCTGAGCAGTGGATTGGCATTCAGGACTTCGGCCAGTGCAGGTACACGCTGCAAACGTGATGGCTCATCTGTCAAACCGACCAGCGGATCATGCTGAAGCATCCGGATCAGCATCTGATTGGGTTCCATGAGCCGCTGGATACGCTCATTCACTGTTGCGGTGAGTTGCCGGCTGGCCTGATCCGCAACCGCCAGTATACCGGCCTGCATACCACGATAGCCCTGAAAGATCAGTACCGTTGCCAACAACACCATACTCAGTGTAATGGTTGTCGCGATCAATATCCTGAGTGAAATTCGCTGCATTGCCCATCCCTTCTGCATAAGCACCCCTTGAAAACTAAACGATTGCTTTCAATCGGTTTCAGGCGGGGGCAGTTGCAGTATAGACAGGTTTAGGACAAGTGTTGCCAGGATGGTAAATGTTGGCTTTATCCTGCCAGCATATTCACAAAACCGTCATAGATAAACTGAATAGCCAAGGCAGCAAGAATCACACCCAAAAAGCGACGCAGGATCTCATCACCTGTTTTGCCGATGACGCGTTTTACATAGGCTGACAACAACATTAGCACCAGTGTTAAGGTATAGATACTGATCACTGCAGCCAGCACTGAAACTTCCTGAGCGGCCGTTTCGGTATTGGAAAACAGCAGGATCGACAGTGTTAACGCCCCCGGCCCGGCCAGCAGCGGAATCGACAAAGGATACACGGATACATCCTTTTTCTCTTCCGACTGAGCCATTTTTACTTCACGCGTAATCAGGTTAAACGCCGTAAAGAACAGCAGCAAGCCACCTGAGATACGCAGGGCATTGATATTGATTCCCAGGCTATCGAGAATCGCTTCGCCAAAGTTACCAAAAACAATCAGCAACGTAGCACTGATCAGCGTCGCCTTGACGGCCATCACCACCCGATGACGACGATCACCTTCCGGTAGCAAGGCATGAAAAATCAATGCGGTCCCGATCGGATCGATGATGACGAAAAAGCCGGTAAAGGCGTTTAGAAAAACGGTCAGTTCCATGTATCAGAATACTCTTTTAGTCAGATGATCGGTGATCAGGTTGAACATAGACCTGGGCAGCCCCTTTCCAGCCACAGAACAACTGTACCCACTGTAAACACATCAGCAATAACAGCGCATGCAACCAGTGGCCGCTTAAATCATGGACCCAGGCCAGTACCACAGGACCAGTGGATGCCAGCAGGTAACCCAGGCTCTGCGCCATGGCAGACAGGGCTGTGGCCTGTACGCCATCCTGGGTCCGTAATACAAAGAAAGACAGCGCCAGACTCAAGGCACCACCGGCTCCCATGCCAACCAAGGAGGCCCAGAGCATCGGTGCCCATTCGGGTGCCGCCCAGAGCCCTGCCAGTCCTGCAAAGGATAGCAGGAAAATCAGCACTACCAGACTGCGCTGATCACGCATACGAGCAGCCAGAATGGGAATAAACAGGTTAAACGGGATACTGACCAGATTGATCATTGCCGTTGCCGTACCGGCCTGCAACGGATCCAGACCACTTTCCATCAGAATTTTGGGTAGCCAGGTGACCACCGCATAAAAAAAGAAAGACTGTAACCCCATGTAGAGTGTCACTGCCCAGGCAGTACCACTGCGCCAGAGTGTGACACGGGCACCGGTGACTGGCTTGACCCGCTCGCGCAACTGCAACAGAGGCAACCAGAACAGACAGGTCAACAAGGGCAAGATAGCCCAGATCATCACCGGCGCTTTCCAGTCGCCAAACCATTGCATCATGGGCACCGCAACAAACAGCCCCATACCGGCACCCAGACTGAGCGTAATCGAATAGAGCCCGGTCATCAGTCCGACCCGCTGGGGAAAAAATACCTTGACCAGTACCGGAATCAGCACGTTCAGCAACGCAATCGCAGACCCCAGCAACAGGGTTCCCACTATCACCCAGCTGTAGTGTGGTACCAGACGTAATACCACCCCCAGCGCAATCAGCAACAGCCCTGCAATGACCAGCGTAATGGATGAGAACAGCCGGGTTAGTGCCGGAACCAGAATGGAAATGACGGCAAAGCAGATCAGTGGCAGAGTCGTCAATAAACCAAATTCACCGGCAGTCAGCCCCAGCGCTGTACGTACTTCCAGAACCAACGGCGCAAAAACGACCAGACCGCCGCGAAGATTGGCTGCTGCAAGCAACAGCGCCAGCAACGCCAACACGACGATCACGGGTCGGGTATTCTGCAAGGGTGAAGTGAATCGATTGATCGGTGACATGCTCTGTTCGCCAAAAAAGCTCAATCCTACCCAAAAGCCGGACACGCGCCCAGTGCTATTTTGTCTCCCTTACACCTCGCAACCACCCTGCAAGAGTGATTGATTTTGCTCCATGAAAGTGTCATAAAAGCGGTAATTGCCACTGTCTGGGCAAATGTTCAACCGGCTCAGGCACAGGTTTACTCACACTGCTTGAAAACACACGGGAGTTACAATGATTAAAAAAACACTACTGTGCAGTGCTATTGTTGCTGCGACGGCCATGACCAGTCTTGCACATGCAGAAGTTAAACTGGGTTTCCTGGGCGGTTTTACAGGGCCTATCGAAAGTCTGGCACCTCCGATTTATCAAGGTGCCCAACTGGCGATCAGTCAAATCAATGAACAGGGTGGTATTCTGGGTGGACAGACACTGACCATCTCATCTGCTGATACCACCTGTACAGACGCCTCCGCTGCAATCAACGCGGCTGACCGCATGATCAATACCGAGAATGTAGTGGCGATTGTTGGAGCACTTTGCTCAGGTGCAACTATTGCGGCAGCAAACAATGTTGCGGTACCGGCCGGAGTGGTGATGGTTTCTCCAGCCTCTACATCCCCGGCAATTGCAGAAATCAACGACAATGATCTGGTATTCCGTACCACTCCATCCGATTCTTATCAGGGTGAAGTACTCGCACGTCTGCTGCTCTCCAAAGGCATCAAGGAAGTGGTTGTAACCTATGTGAACAACGATTATGGCCAGGGTCTGGCCAATGCTTTCTCAGCCACCTATGAGGCCGAGGGCGGCTTCATCGCAGCCAATGCGGCGCATGAAGACGGTAAAGCAGATTATCGTTCAGAGCTGGGCAGCCTGGCTTCCAGCGGCGTCGACAACCTGCTGGTGCTTGCCTATGCCGATACATCGGGACAAACCATCCTGCGTCAGGCCTATGAAAGTGGCAACTTCACTCAATATATCGGGGCAGACGGCATGGTCGGCGACGCACTGGTCAATGCAGTGGGCGCTGACGTTCTGGAAGGCATGATCGCCACCCGTCCAGGCAAACCGGATATTCCCGGTACGGAAGCCTATGCTGAAGCGGCCAGAGCAATCGGCATGGACCCCAATGCCGTGTTTGCCAGCCAGGCCTATGACGCAGCCTTCCTGTTAGCCTTGGCGATTGAGAAAAACGGCTCAGCCGAACGTGCTGGCTTGAATGAAGCCCTGCGTGCTGTCGCACTGCCACCAGGCGAAGTGATTCTGCCGGGTGAGTGGGAAAAGGCCGTGCAGCTGCTGGCTGAAGGCAAGGAAATTAACTACGAAGGAGCGGCCGGAACCCAGGATTTCGATGAGCGCGGTAACGTACCGGGTGTAATTGAAGAGATGGTGGTCCGTGACGGCAGCTTCCAGACCGTAGGACTGATTGAGTAATCCGTCTTACCGGGCCCACTGATGTGATGCATCAGCGGGCCCTCTTCACATTTCAGTGGTGATGCTGCACCTTCTCCGGAAACAAGCCATTCGGCGCGTAACGCAGTACCAGTGTAATAATCAGACCAATCGTAAACACCCTCGCCTGTAGTGCTCGACTGGTGAAATCAGAAGGTGCCTCCCAGGCAAACCAGAGATCTCCCAGATAGCTGATGCTGTTCAAAATAAACAGGGCCACCGGCTCTGACATCACCCAGATCACATAGACAAACACGGCTCCAAACAGGGTACCCAGATTATTTCCCGGGCCACCCAGTATCACCATCACCCAGACCAGGAAGGTGTGATTCAGTGGCAAATAGCCATTCGGATCAAAAATACCGTTGAACGTCGCCAGTGCAGCCCCGCCAATACCCATCAGCACACACCCCAGAATGAACACTTCCAGGCGACGCTGATTCACATCCTTGCCCATGGCAGAAGAAGACAGCTCGTTGTCTCGGATCGCACGCATCATACGGCCCCAGGGACCGTTATAGGCGCGGTGCAGCAGGTAGAAAATGATTGCAATCAGTACCGCTGTCACCGACAGATACAGGGATCGAGCCATGACAAAGCCCACCTCTCCGGCCCCCGGAACAGGCCAGGGCAAAGGTGACACGGTTAAGGTACCGCGCGTCAGCCAATCAGAGTTTTTCAGAAAGGCTTTGATGATTTCAGCCACCCCAAGTGTGGCAATCGCCAGATAGTCGCTGCGCAGTCCCAGACAGATATGACCGATAAAATAGGCAACACCGCCTGCCAGCACACCTCCAACCAGCCAGCCAGCCCAGACAGGCAGACCAAAGCCACCGATAAAGCCATACTGGGACACGATACTTTGCGACACGGGTGCAAAACCGTTCACCACCCAGAGATACAGTGTTGCCAACACCATCAAAATAATGGGCACCCGGATACTGCGCGGCACCGACAGGCGGTGCAGCTGCAAGACAGCCGCTACCAGAGCAATGGCCGCGAAGAGTTTCAGGAACGCCATACCCAGCTCACCAGAAAGCTCTGACTCCCAGAAACTCTGATTGACCGGGAAGGTCAGCAACATGGCCGAAAAGCCTCCCAGCGCGACAAACCCCATAATACCGGCATTAAACAAGCCGGCATAACCCCACTGAATCGTTAAACCGAGTGCGATAATGGCGTAACAACTGGCTTCCACCAGCACACGCACACCATAAGCCGTTCCCATTACCTGTATCAACAGCAATACGGCAACAGCCAGCGCCACCATCAGCAGGGTTTCTTTCATTGGCAGTTTCATCAGCATCAGAGCACCTTCCCTTTAAACAGGCCGGTTGGACGCCAGACCAGAATGGCCAGCAGGATAAAGAAAGGTACGGTAATTTTGTATTCACTGGACACAAATGCCATGTTGGCAGGCAGATCGAACCAGAGATAATCGCGCCAGGGACGCAGTATTACCGCCCAATTGAACACTGACAGGGTTTCTGCAAATCCTATGACAAAACCGCCTGCCAGGGCACCATAGGGATGCCCGACTCCACCGACGATTGCCGCCGCAAAGATAGGCAGCAACAGATGGAAGCTGAGATCGGGTTTGAGAGACACATCCAATGACAAGAGAGTACCAGCAATCGCCGCCAGTGAACCGGCAATAATCCAGGTCACTTTGACCACGGTATCCGTGTTAATCCCCGACACCCGCGCCAGATCCGGGTTGTCCGACATGGCACGCATGGCCTTGCCCAGCCGGGTGCGAGTCAAAAACAGATGCAGTGCAATGACAATGACGATCAGCAACAGGATCAACAGAATCTGAGGATCGGTCAGTACCACTGGTCGATTGGCCAACTCAAACGGCAACTCTATACGATGAATCCCTTTACGGTCATCTATGTACATACTGCGTGCGCTGGTGCCCATAAACATGCGGATCAAGCCTTGCAGCATCAGGGTAACACCCAGTGAGGCCATCACGATAACAATCGGTTTGACACCATGACTGCGCAACGGTTTGTAGAACGCCTTGTCTATATACACGGCTGACAAGGCGGTCAGTGCCATGGCCAACGGCAGCATCACAAAGGCGGTAGGCAGGCCAATCGCAGGCCCCGCTGCCGGAAACAGGCTGGTCAGAAAAAAAGCGAAGAAGGCTCCCAGGGTCATCAGATCGGCATGGGCAAAGTGAGCAAACCGCAGGATACTGAAAATCAGGGTGATACCCACCGCCCCAAGCGCGTAGATCGAGCCAATGGTCAGCCCGGAGATCACCACATTATTAATGAAAAAAACCAGTTCGTTCAAATTTGTATCCTCAACTAGCCGCCCAGGAAGGCTTTAGCCACTTCAGGGTTATTGATCAGATTTTCACCCGTATCGGTGAAGCGATTTTGTCCGGCGACCAGAACAAATCCCTTGTGCGCTATTTTTAATGCCTGCTTGGCATGCTGCTCAACCATCAGCACACCCACGCCGGCTTTATTGATAGAGATGATGCGTTCAAAGATTTCCGCCATGTACAAGGGAGACAGACCGGCGGTCGGCTCATCCAGCAAAATCAGGCTCGGCTCTGTCATCAGCGCACGCCCCATCGCAACCATCTGGCGCTGACCACCGGATAACTCTCCGGCAGGTTGACGGCGCTTGTCCGCCAGGGGCGGGAAAAAGCTGTAAACCTGCTCCAGCATGTGGACAAAATTATCCCGCCGGATAAAGGCCCCCATCTCCAGATTTTCCTCGACTGACAGCGAAGGAAAAATGTTTTTTTCCTGAGGCACAAAGGCCATCTTGCGTTTGACCAGCTCGACAGGATCGGCGTTGGTAATTGACTCACCACGCAGACAAATCTCTCCTTCACTGACCCGTAACAGGCCAAAAATTGCTTTGAGCATGGTCGATTTACCTGCCCCGTTCGGGCCGACAATCACACCAATTTCATCTGCTTCCAGTGACATGTTCACACCATTGAGGATATTCATCCCGCCATAGCCGCCATGCACATTCGTTGCTTCAAATAATGCCATGTGTTCAGTCTGCCTGCTCAGTGTGCGTCATTACCAAAATAGGCTTCAATGACCGCCTCATTCTGCTGAATCTCTTCAATCGTGCCCTGCACCATGACACTGCCTTGTGCCAGGACAATCACCGGATCACAGAGCTGGGCAATCATATCCATATCATGCTCGATCACTAAAAAGGTGTAGCCCAGCTCCTGGTTCAAACGCTGGATATTGCGAATCAGGTCCTGCAACAACGTCCGGTTAACCCCGGCGGCAATTTCATCTAACAGCACGACCCGGGCATCCACCATCATGGTACGCCCTAATTCGAGCAGTTTTTTCTGTCCACCCGACAGGTTGCCTGCCAACTCATTGCGCACATGTTTCAGGCCGATAAACTCAATCACATCCATCGCTTTCTGACGTACCTGAGCCTCCTCCTGCTGCACACGAGCCGGGCGCAGCCAGGTATTCAGCAGACTTTCACCTGCCTGAGGAGGTACCATCATCAGGTTTTCCAGCGCCGTCATATGGGAAAATTCCTGAGCGATCTGGAAGGTACGTAACAGACCACGATGGAATAGCTGGTCAGAGGGAATAGCGGTGATATCTTCACCATCAAAAATGATCTGGCCCGTATCAGGCGCGAAAGTACCTGCAATCAGATTAAACAGGGTCGACTTACCTGCCCCATTGGGACCGATCAGTCCGGTAATGGAACCCTTGGCCACTTCAATCGAGCAGTTGTTGATCACCTGCAGAGCACCAAAGGCCTTATTGACCTGACGCACCTCGATAATAGATCCCATTTATACTCCGGCAAGTTGTCATTAATCCCGAGTATAATACGTCAGAGCGAAATTGACTTAAAGCATCCCGGCATGCGGCCGTACTGAGTTTCAAACATACTGGCCAGCACACCATCCGCTGCTCCAGGCCCACTGAAAATTGAATCCTCCCAGCCAGCCTGTTACATCAAGGACTTCGCCGATGAAGAACAGTCCTGGCTGTGTTTTGACTTCAAAGGTTTTGGAAGACAACTGATCAGTACAGACTCCACCACGTGTGACTTCAGCGGTCTTATAGCCTTCAGTCCCCGCCGGGACACAGGACCAGTTCTGGAACATCTGTACCAGACTGTTAATATCTGCACGACTCAGTTCAGCCACTGGCCGTCCTTCAAGCTGCTGTAGTTCCGGCAATGCTAACCAGGCCGTCACAAAGCGTTTTGGCAGCAGGCGACTCAGCAGCGTTTTTAATTCCGCTTTCACGCCGCCCTGTTGCCAGGTGCGTAACTCGGTTTCCAGATCCGTATCTGGCAGAAAGTTAATGCACAATGCATCGCCCGGATACCAGTAATTGCTGATTTGCAGCGCAGCAGGCCCACTCAGACCCTTGTGCGTAAACAGCAGCGCTTCACGGAACAGCTGCTGACGACATTCGATAGTGACAGGCATGGAAACACCCGCCAGCGATTGAGCCAGGGTCAGCCAGGAACCTTTCAGTGTGAAAGGCACCAGGGCGGCCTGTAATTCAGTCACCTTGAGGCCAAACTGACATGCCACTTCATAGCCATACCCTGTGGCACCCAGGGTCGGAATTGAAGGCCCCCCCGTGGCAATCACCAATGACTCGCAATACACCGGCCCAAGACTGGTCAGCAGCTCAAATCTGGCGGTTTCAGGCAGCTCAGGCGGACTATCAGTATCAGTTACACGCCGAATTCGACTTACGGCACAGCGGGTCTGAATCTCTACCTGTCCAAGTTCACACTCAGCCAGCAGGATTTCCAGCACGTCCTTGGCTCGATTATCACAGAATAATTGCCCCAGTGTTTTTTCGTGGTAAGCCAACTGATAGCGCTGAACCAGCTCAATGAAGTCCTGTTGGGTATAGCGCTTCAGTGCAGAAATACAGAAGTGCGGATTAGCGGATAAGTATTGAGCAGGAGTCACCTGAAGGTTGGTGAAGTTACACCGGCCACCACCAGACATCAGGATTTTTTTACCCACCTTGTTGGCGTGATCCACAACCAGTACCTGACGGCCCCGTTGTCCGGCAGTGGCTGCGCACATCAGACCCGCAGCTCCCGCCCCTATGATCACTGTATCCACATAACGCATCACTTACCCGCCACTGTCGCCGAAAAGACGGCATCATAGCATGACTCTCCGGCGGTTAGGATCGACCCGCCCACCAGAGACGGGCCTTCAGTCCCCAGCGGCTGGTCAGACCCACTTCTGTGAAGCGAATCATGCCGTCAGCATCAATGATATACATCACCGGCACACCGCGAACGCCCAGTTCCGCAGCTAGCTCGCCCTGTGCATCATTCAGAACAGGCAACTGTAATCCCTGGGCCGCCAGAAACTCCCGAACGTCCTGATCATTGCCGGACTGTATTGCCAGTGTCAGCACCTGATGTCGCTCAGCCAGAGGCTCAATCATCGGCAATTCAATACGGCAGATCCGACACCACTCGGCCCAGACCACCAGCAACAGCGGCTCGCCGCGATACCCCTCCAGAGACACCTGGTCACCCTGCAGCGTCACACCTTGAAAATCAGGTGCCGGACCGCTGGCAACACCAGGCGACTGCCAGCTGCGAATGACGATAAACAGCAGCACAACCAGCAGTATTTCCAGCCCCCAGCGTAATGCTCGTGGCAAGGCTTTATAAGACTTCAGCATCTGTTTTCCAGTTATCCATCGATTATCCCGGTATGAGTGAGATCGCCACCAGACATAAAAGTGCCGCCATTCCTGAATCAAATATTCGCCAATGTTTCGGTGAACGTAAATAGGCTGCCAGCCGTGGAGCCAATCCGGTCAACAGGGAGAACCACACCAGTGATGCCATGCAGGCACCGATCACAAATGCCAGTTTATGCTGTTGTGCCGAACCAACACTGCCGATCAGCACCACGGTGTCGAGATACACATGCGGATTCAGCAAGGTAATTGCCAGAGCGGTCAATCCGATCTGCCAGGCACTTTGTCGCTGTACCGACTGATTACCTTGCAACCCGCTACTGCCCTTCAGCGCACGCTGTGCCGCACGGAAGGCAAGCCACAGCAGCAGGACTACACCCGCCCAGGTCAATACCGGCACCAGCGGCGGCATCCACTCGCGTAAATGGTGCACACTGTAAACGCCCAGAATGATCAACACCGAATCGCACAGAATACAGACCGATGCGATCACGGCACGATGTTGCCCACGCATGGATTGACTCAGCACCCAGGCATTCTGGGCACCAATGGCAACGATGAGTCCCAACGCGACAATAAATCCGGTGGCCCAGGCCATCATACACTTTAGCTCCAACTGAATGTTTTAATAAGACTGGGCAAGCCTAACGAAGCGGCGTATCATTAATCAAACGAATTATTTTAAAGGATTATTAAATTTACTTATGATCGACTACCGACTTCTGCAAGCCATGGCGGCAGTACTTGAACAGGGGGGATTTGAAAAAGCAGCCCAGGCACTCAATCTGACGCAATCCGCCGTCAGTCAGCGCATCAAACAACTGGAGCAGCAACTTGGCCAGCCGGTTCTGATTCGCAGCCTGCCACCACGCGCAACCGCTCTGGGACAACGCCTGCATAACCATTTGCAACAGGTGCGGCAACTGGAAGCCGGGCTGGAACTGTCTGCCAACCCGGACGACCTGATTATCCGTATTACAGTTAATGCCGACTCACTGGATACCTGGTTACCCGCAGCACTGGTACTGAATACCTACCCGCTGCTGCGCTTTGAAGTATCGGTAGAGGATCAGGCGGTCGGACTCCGGCGCATGAAGCAAGGGGAAGTCATGGCCTGCCTGTGCGCCAGTGCTGATCCGGTCAACGGTGGTGCAGTGATTCCGCTGGGTGTGATGCGCTACCGGGCACTGGCCAGTCCGGAATTTATACAGCGCTACCAGCTGTCTGCCGGTGAGTCCGCTCATCTGCAACAGGCCCCCTGTCTGGTATATAGTCGCGATGACCGCTTACAGCATCAGTTTCTGGCAGATGTTGCCGGTATCGAACCCCTCTATACCCATCATTTACCCTCATCGGAAGGATTTATTCGGGCCGCCTGTGCGGGGCTGGGCTATGGCATGATGCCAGAGCTGCAGGTTCGACCGGAACTGGAGCAAGGTCTACTGGTTGACCTGGTACCGGGCTACAGTCTGGATGTGCCGCTCTACTGGCACTACTGGCAAATGGAAAGCCCGGTGATGGAAACCCTGCGTCACTCCGTGGTCACAGCGGCACGTCAGGCGCTTTACTGAGCCTCGCGACATGCCTGAAGCAGGTCCTGAAACAGGCGTCGCTGCCGCGACATAAAGATCAAAAACTCCGGATGCCACTGTACGCCTAACAGGTAGCGTTGATGTGGATCTTCGATGGCCTGCACAATGCCATCCAGATCCCGCGCAACCACCTGCAGCCCCATCCCGACCCGGTCGATAGCCTGATTATGCAGACTGTTAATACGACAAGGACCGGTGCCCAGCAAGCGGGACAACAAGCCGGGCTGTTCCAGTATCAGCGTTTTCAGCGGCAGCAGTGTACGCCGGTTGGATGTGCGCCGACGGCGACGCTGTATATCCTGATGCAAGGAGCCACCGAGACAGGCATTCAACAATTGGGCACCACGACAAATACCCAACAGAGGGATGCCCCGATTCAACGCATGATCAATAACCGCACTCTCGAGCGTATCCCGGGCAGTATCATACTTGGGGACCACCTCTGGCTCGGCAGCATACAGAACCGGATCGATATCATGCCCCCCTGTCACCACCACACCGTCAAAAACCATATGCGACAGCCGCGCATGCTGACTGGGCCGCAACTGCAATGGTGTACCGCCATACCAGCGGACCATCAACGCCACCAGGCTACGCGGTCCAAACGCACCCTTTTCAGGCCCGGTAATCGCTATAACAGGTTTACCCAAACTCAGTTCCTCTCCTTTAGACGTTTCAGGTTACAACGGCCAGAAAATCAGCAATAAAGGCAAACTGACAGCACAAACACACAGTTCTATCGGCAAGCCCAGTCGCCAATAGTCACCAAAGCGAAACCCGCCAGGTCCCAGAATCAAGGTGTTGTTCTGATGACCAACGGGGGTCAGGAATGCGCAGGAAGCACCGATCGCCACCGCCATCAGGAACGCATCTGCATTCAACCCCAGTACAGCTGCGGTTCCCATCGCGACAGGACACATCACTGCTGCGGTTGCCGCATTATTCATCAGATCCGAAAGGAACATGGTCACCAGCAGGATCAGCCCCAGTGCAATCACCGCATGCCCCTGTGCCAGATAATCCAGCAAGCCTGCAGCAATCAACTCCGCCGTTCCGGTAGACTCCATGGCACCTGCCACGGGTATCAACGCTCCCAGCAGTACAATCACCGGCCAGTCCACGGCTGTGTAGACTGAACGTAAGGGCAAGGTACGCAATAACATCGACAGCAGCACACCCAAAGCAAACGCAATGGCTGTCGGGACAACACTGAAAACGGCCAGCCCGATCACCAGTACAAAAATGCCACAGGCCAACAGAGCTTTCTGTCGATCCGGCAGATTGAGATCTCGTTCAGCCAAGGGAATACAGCCATAATCAGCGGCAAACTCATTCAAAGCATCATCCGGGCCCTGCATCAGCAGCAGATCACCCGCCTTGATTGTCATGGTACGCAAGCGCGCATGCGAGCGTGACCCTTCACGTGAGACGGCCAGCAGGTTAATACCATAACGGGTTCGGAGACGAATGGCCTTGGCTGAGCGCCCCACCAAGGAGGACTCTTCACGCACGACCAGCTCAATCAGACGTATCTCGGAAGCTTCTGCTGCGCCTGACTCGGCCTCGGCATCCGCCGTTGCCGGGTCAACTGACTGCGCCGCAGATTCCGGCGGTGTTGTGGATGGATCCGTTTCAGAGTTTTCCGGCACTGACGTGATATCCACGGCTTCTTCCAATGCCAACCCCAATTCACCAAGTACATCCGGCAAAGATTCCAGATCGGCTTCTACGATCAGAATATCGCCCGCCTGCAACTTGCGGCCATCACCAGGCGCATTGATTTTGACCTCATGACGGACCAGTGCCAGAACCTGTGCATCAGCCGCATCCAGCGCCTGCTCAAAGGCGCGTATGCGCATCCCCTCAGCCTTGCTCTTCTCGGTTACCCGCACTTCAGTCACATAGGCGCCTGTATCAAAGCTGTCGTTGGCTGCCGTTTTCCGAACCGGCACCAGGCGCCAGCCCAGTAAGGCCACAAAGGCGACGCACACCACAGCAACAGGCAGCCCGACCCAGGCAAAGTCAAACATCGCGAAGGCTTGTGCATCCGCCATATCTGCACGAAAGCCGGATACGATCAAATTGGGCGGAGTTCCGATCAGCGTAGTCATCCCTCCCAGGATGGTACCGAACGCCAGAGGCATCAGGACTTGTCCCGGAGATAACTCGAGTCGTTTGGCAACCTGCAGTGCCACCGGCATCAGCAATGCCATGGCACCGACATTATTCATAAAACCGGACAAGCAGGCGCCCAGTCCCGTCAGCGCGGCAATACTCAGGGTCACACCAGACTGTTGAGGCAACAGATGCCGGGTGAGCCAGTCGACGGCACCGGATATCTGCAATGCCCGGCTAAGCACCAGCACACAGGCCACGGTAATGACAGCCGGGTGGGCAAAACCACTGAAAGCGTCGTTGGCATCCACCAGACCGGCCAGAACACATGCCAGCAGAGTGCCACCAGCAACGATATCGTGACGCCAACGCCCCCAGAGAAACAGCGTCAGGGTCATCAGCAAGATGAGTAAGATCAGGCTCTGATCCTGAGTCATGCTGAAGTGATCGACCACGCCTTACAAGCGTGGGTCCGTAGCCTGCAGGATTTTGCGCCCCTGATGCCGCTGGTGAAATGCCTGCAGCTCAGGAAATTCAGCAAAATCATTCATTTGTCGAAAGAGTACCCAGTCAACCAGGCAATAGAGGCAGATGGCGGGAAAGTGCCAATACTCGAAAGCACCCAGCTTGACCTGCTCTTCCAGCACCTGCAGCGTTGACTGGATACGCTCACGCTGTAAGTTAAAAAACAGAGCATCCTGTTGAACATCTATCCCGGAACGCGACAGTAACAGCAACTCGACATAGGAGTCATTGGCAGCATTGATCAAGGTAATGGCATTCTCGTCATCAGCCGTTGTGACCTCTTTGCCCAGCTTGTGATTCAGGTAGTTATAAATCACTCTGGAATCAAATACTGCCTGCCAATCATCCACCAGCATCGGCACTTTCAACGCCGGGTTGATGCTTTTTAGCGTAGCTCGACCTTGCTCACTGAAGATATCGATATGAATAAATTCATGTGGCACATTTTCCAACCAAACGCGTAAACGCCGAACATAGGGTGAGGTGGTTGAACCATAGAGCTTCATGTTTGACATCCTGTTGTTGTCACAGAGGTTATTTGCTCTCAGCTTAGTTGCTGAAAGCATCGCTTGACAAGTTTTTGACCACGGAAGGGTTTCTTTAATCCGAATGCCTGACGAAACGGCTGCATTCCGCTAAGATGCTGTTTTTACGTTCAGGCTGGAGCTTTACCATGGCACACCGTCCACTCATTCAGTGGGTACTTCTGTTTTCACTGGCCATCATCTGGGGCAGCTCCTTTGCGCTCACCAGCCTGGTGGTTCAGGAGCTCAGCCCGGCCTCAGTGGTATTTCTGCGCAACCTGCTGGCCTGTCTGCTGCTGTTTCCATTAGCCCTGCTATTGCGCCGCCCACAAGCCCGTGGTCTGCGCCTGTGGTTATTCCTGCTCGCCATGGCACTGATCGGCAACGCCCTGCCCTTTACTCTGATCAGTTGGGGTCAACAACGTATCGACAGTGCACTGGCTGGTATTCTGATGGCTGTAATGCCACTGGTGACGGTTGTTCTGGCGCATTTTTTCATACCCGAGGAACCACTGAGCCGTCAGAAACTGGGCGGTTTCATGATAGGTTTTTGCGGCATCCTGGTGCTGATCGGCCCCAGTGCAATCAGCGCTTTCCGCTTCAGTGGCGAAACACTGATGGCACAGCTGGCCGTCCTGATGGCTGCTGTCTGCTATGGCATGAATACCATTATTGCCCGCCGTAAACCTCACAGTGATCCCTGGAGTTCGTCTGCTTCAATTCTGCTGCTGTCCTCCATGACCCTATGGCCTCTGGCCTCATTTACATCCGGTTTCAGCCAGCATACAGACCTGCAAGGGCTGCCCAATCTCAGTAATCTATCCGGCTTTTCTCAATCCACCTGGATAGCCATTGCCCTGCTGGGCTTTATCTGTACCGGGATCGCCACCGTTATCTATATGAAACTGATCAGTCTTGCAGGTCCCAGTTTTGTTTCCCTGATCAACTATCTGATTCCGGTCTGGGCACTGTTACTCGGTGTCACCTTTATGAATGAGACACCGCAATGGAACCACCTGCTGGCACTGGTTCTGATTCTGGCGGGTATCGCATTGTCCCAACGACGTCAGTTGCGTTCTGCCATACAGCCCGAATAACACCTAAACCTTTACTTCCAGAGTTCACTGACCGGTGTATCGGGGCTGAAACGGTAACTGATCTGTGCCATTAACAACTCAGCAGTCGCCATGGCATCGGTCAGCGCATGGTGCTGTCGGTAATAGGGCAAATGATAACGTTGGCGACTGTCGACCAGACGGATTGAAGGCGGCTCAACCCCTTTCAGTCGCTGCCAGAAACTTAGTGGTTTGGCTCGATGTACGCGCGCCTCCAGTTCCATGGTATCAATCACAGGAAAGAGAATGCCCTCATGCAGGCGTTTTTCCAACGCAGCATTCAGAAAGGGCCGTTCGATACTGCGGAAATGCACGACCACCACACGTCCAGCCAGCGCTTTTAACAGATACTCGAGAATACGCATCAGGTCAGGCGCACTCTGGATATCTGAATGGGTAATGCCGTGCACCACCACTGACTCCTGAGGCAACACAGTGCGCGGCCTGACTATCCAGTGGCGAGCACCCTTGCAATGAATGCGCTGCAGGTCAAAAGGCACCAGACCTATGCTGACAATACCGTCACGCTGAGGATCAAAACCCGTGGTTTCAAAGTCCAGCGCCACCATGGGCACCGCCTTTAACGGTGTATCCGGCGACACCACTCCGGCAGCATAAAAAGCTTTGAGACGCTCATCCTGCGTATCCAGCATCCTCTTCCGGTAAACTGCCTGCCAATCGACAGGAACAGATTCGGATGACTTTCGGGAGCCAAGGTAAAACATGACCTGCCTCCCCTAACGCCCGGCCTGGTAGCGAAACTTCATGAATTTTTGAGCATTACTGAGGATCTGGAATGCATCCTTGAGATTTTTGCGTTCAAACTCGGACAGGTCTTCCGGTGCAATACTGTTATCCGGAGTATCCCCCTGCTCCAGCGACAATGCCTGATGGCGTATGCGCACCATTGAAATCAACTCCAGTGCATCGCGCAGATCCTGCCCTCGTCCACGTGGCAAGATATCCGCCTCAATCACATCATCAAGACGCAAAAAGGAATTACGTGCCTTGGAGCCAATCGCCAGTGCATGGACTCGTACCAGGTCAGCCAGAGGTGCAGTACCCCGGCGTTTCATATTAATGGTGTTGTTTTGTCGACCATCCTGCTCCATGACAAAATCTTTGAAGAACCCCAGCGGCGGGGTACGATTCAGGGCATTGCGCGCCATACACGCGAGAAAACGCTGGCTTTGTCGCGCCTTGCGCAGAATATGCTGATTCAGCTGTTCAGCCCACTCTGTTGCCCCCCACACACCTTCCAGGTCAAAGAAGATAGAGCTGTGCAGCAGCCCTTCAGGAGAGGGACTGTCGATCCATTGATCAAAGTATTCCTGCCACACGCGCCGCGGCTGACGCCATTGCGGATTCGTGGCCATGATATTTCCGCTGCAATAAGGATAGCCACAGGCAGCCAGTCCATCACTGACAAATTTGGCCAAGGCGGCAAAGTAGGCGTCATGCTGCTCCGGATCAAAGCGATCATCCAGAATCATGGCATTGTCCTGGTCTGTGACAATCAGCATTTCATCCCGAGCCATGGACCCCAGTGCCAGAAAACAATAGGGAATCGGTGGCGGGCCCAGTTCTGCCTCGCCCAGCTCCAGTAAACGCTGCTTGAAGCTGCGGCCAATAACGGCCATGGCACTCCCCACCATTCGGGAGTTAGCATCCTCGTTTACCATGCGCACGAAGCATGCCTGAACATCCGTGACCAGCGTCGCCAGCTCTGCCACAGTCTGCTGACGAAAGATATTACTGACCACAAACAGGCTGTTCTGCGATTCGTAACGAATAATGTCAGAAATTGCAATCACACCGACCGGCCGCTCTCGCTGCATCACCGGCAGATGGTGCAGGTTATTGCGCAGCATCGCCAGCATGGCTTCAAACACATACTGCGTCGACTCAACGGTGATCAACTCTTCAGTCATGATCTCTGCCACCGGCGTTGAATAGGATAAACCTTCGGAAACAACCCGGGTACGCAAATCACGGTCAGTAATAATGCCGGCAATACAGCCAGCCTTTGCATGTTCAGGCGGGTGCAAGATCAATAATGAGGAAATAGACGCTTTGGTCATGCAGCGTGCGGCATCCTGCACACTGGCAGTCGTCAAGATGGACACTGGATCACGTGTGATCAGAGCGGTGACAGGCGATGTCATCAGCTCATTGGCATCCTCTCGGCTGGAAACCGCCTGACGCAAACGCGTCCGGTCCTCAATCTCAACAGCATCTGCAAAGGACTCATACTCATCAAACAGCTGGTGAAATACCGCTGCCGGAATAAAATAGATCAGCGTATCTTCAATTGCTTTGACCGGAAAGCGTATCTTCCCGTCACGCAACAGTCCGAACTCACCAAAGAAGCCGCCTTCGGACAAGCGATTATAGAGTTCACCGTTGCGACGAAACACTTCGACAGCACCGGAACGTATCACATGCAGGGCATCAACAGCCTGTCCCAACGCCAGAATTTGGGTATTTGCCTTGAAATAACCGATTTCCACCTCACTGACCACACGCGTCAGTGCTTCTTCAGGCAAGCTGTCAAACGGTGGATAGCGCTGCAAAAACTCAAGCACTTCAAGCGGTTCAACCTGCATAAGACCTCAATAACTCAGTCAAGCGAATGGATTTGAGAGCATCCACACCCGATTCAATCGATCCGTGGATGCTCTCTGATGGATTATCTTAGCCTCGCGGCTCAGATGACAAGCCTTTCAACATCGCCACACAGGCCACCAGCAGCACAATGGTGAAGGGGAAACCTGTAGAAACGGCCATGGCCTGCAACGCCGCCAGACCACCACCCAACAGGAGTGCCGCAGCAATCAGGCCCTCAAAGGTACACCAAAAGACACGCTGTGGTGTTGGAGCATTGACCTTGCCGCCAGCCGCAATCGTGTCAATAACCAGCGAACCGGAGTCCGATGAGGTCACAAAGAACACCACCACCAGAATAATCGCAACAAATGACGTAATCTGCGCCAATGGCAATACATCCAGCATATTAAACAGCTGCAAAGGCAGTGCAGCATCAGCGGCAGCTGTGTAGCCACTCAGGTACTGGCTGATAGCGGTACTACCAAATACGGTCATCCAGAGCACGCAGGCTGCGGATGGAATCAGCAAAACTGAAATCATGAACTCACGTACCGTGCGGCCACGGGATACCCGGGCAATAAACATCCCGACAAAAGGTGACCAGGAGATCCACCAAGCCCAGTAGAAGGCAGTCCAGCCAGAGGCAAAGTTGCTGTCTTCACGACCCACCGGATTCGCCAGAGCAGGTAAATGCTGGAAATAGGCTGCCAGATTGGCAAAAAAGCCTGTCAGTATCGCCAGAGTCGGTCCAGCCACTATCACAAACAGCATCAGCAACAGTGCCAGTGTCATATTGATTTCTGACAAGCGTTTGACACCCGCCTCCAGACCCGCAACCACAGACACTAATGCAATCAGCGTAATACCGAAAATAAGCAGAATCTGAGTTGTCGTGCTTTCCGGCACACCAAACAGATAATTCAAACCGGCGGCAGCCTGCGAGGCACCCAACCCTAGTGATGTTGCCAAACCAAACAGGGTGGCAAAGACGGCAAGGATATCGATGATATGGCCTGGCCATCCCCAGACACGTTCACCCAGCAAGGGATAGAAAACTGAACGTATCGTCAGTGGCAGTCCCTTGTTAAAGGAAAACAACGCCAGTCCCAGCGCCAGCACTGCGTAAATCGCCCAGGGATGCAGTGCCCAGTGATAAATTGTAGCGGCCATGGCCAAACGTTCGGCTGCCTGCGGATCACCGGCAGCAGCGCCCAGAGGTGCCCAGTCAGTTCTTGCGCCTACTTCACCGCTGATTCCGCCCATTGATGAAGAGAAGTGCGACAGAGGTTCGGAAACACCAAAAAACATCAGCCCGATGCCCATGCCTGCAGCAAACAGCATGGAGAACCAGCCCAGATACGAAAAGTCAGGTTTTGCTTCTGTACCACCCAGGCGCACCTTGCCCAGCGGGGAGACAATCAGAAACAGACACAGCAGAACAAAAATATTGCCTGCACTGATAAAAAACCAGTCCAGGTTTGTGGTCAACCAGTTACGCAGACTTGTGAAGCTGGGCTCCAGATAACCTTGAAACGTTAATGTCAGCACAACAAATGCGATAACGGTGAGACCGGAGATTAAAAAGACACGGTTATGAATATCGAGTCCGAAAGGGCCAATTTTCAGCGCGATATTATCCTGCCCAATCTGATAATCAGTATTGATCGGATTGACCTCGCCATCAGGCACCATCGGATCTTTTGGGTCATGTTCACTCATGGTGACAGGCACTCCATTTAAGGTTATTGCGTTTTCCCGTTGCCCGCTCGAACACGCAACTCGTGCAATGCAACAGAATCGGAAGCGGGCACTCGGTCATTACTGGACAAAGACTTACACCCTTTTTTACCCTAACAGCTTGAGCCTTCACATGCCACCTGACAGCGCCCTGCACATGCTTATTTCCGACAGGTCAACTCAACTTTAAAGCCCTGCCCCGAACCGATTATTCTTTACGGAACTTTCTACTTATGTAGAATGTCACTGAGTATTCATACAATAAGAGTGGCCTGCTATCTGGCAAGGGCACGTTAAAACGACCGGAATCTAAACAGGATAAACCATGCAATTAAGCGTCTTGGTTATTTACCTTCTGGCCGCGCTGACACCCTGGCTGTACAGCAAACACAAGGCCCGTACCCCGAACCTGCTGGCATTATTGCCTGCAGCACTGACTCTGTGGTTCGCATCACATATCCCACTGATTGCCAGTGGTGAAATACTGGTACACGAGTACGCCTGGATACCGGGTCTGGATATTTCCCTGACCATGGTACTGGACGGACTCTCGTTAATGTTCGCCCTGCTTATCTGCGGCATCGGTACATTTATTGTGCTGTACGCTGGCAGCTATCTGAAAGGGCATCAGGATCTGCCACGCTTTCTGGTGGTACTGCTGTCATTCATGGCCTCCATGCTGGGCCTGGTACTGGCGGACAACCTGATTACCCTGTTTGTATTCTGGGAACTCACCAGCATCACCTCATACATGTTGATCGGCTTCAACCATCAGAATGCAGAGGCTCGCAAGGCCGCACTGCAGGGTCTGATCGTGACCGTCGGTGGCGGACTGGCACTATTGGCGGGTCTGATCATGCTGGCCGGTGCCGGTGGCAGCTATTCGCTGCAGGAAATTTTCAACAGCACCGAGGTACTGAGTGAGCATCCTCTGTATGTCGGCATGATGGTCTGTCTGTTACTGGGTGCGTTCACCAAATCGGCCCAGTTCCCGTTCCACTTCTGGTTACCCAATGCGATGGCGGCCCCCACGCCGGTCAGTGCGTACCTGCACTCAGCAACCATGGTCAAAGCCGGTGTTTACCTGATGGCACGTCTCTATCCGGAACTGGGAGGTACAGACCTCTGGATCAATACCCTGACCAGCTTCGGTGCACTGACCATGCTGACAGGTGCCTTTATGGCGATTCGCAGCACGGACCTGAAAAAACTGCTCGCCTATTCCACGGTGATGGCCCTGGGTACGCTGACGTTGCTGCTGGGGCTGAGCACTGAACTGGCGATGCTGGCCTTTGCTGCCTATCTGCTGGCCCATTCACTGTACAAAGGCGCATTGTTCATGCTGGCCGGAATCGTCGATCATGAAACCGGTACCCGCGATGTCACACAGCTGGGCGGACTGCGCAAGCTCATGCCGGTAACGGCACTCTGTACGCTGATTGCCGCGTTCTCACTGGCTGGTCTACCACCCATGTTTGGCTTCGTTGCCAAAGAGTTACTGCTGGAATCCTTGCTGGAAGGTCCTGTAGGCTTGCTGATTGTACTAATGGTCATCACTTCGGCAATTCTGGTGGTGGCCGTGGCCGCCGTGATCGCCTTGCGCCCATTCTTCGGTCGATTCATTCCTCAGGCACGTACCGTACACGAAGCGCCGAAGCTGATGCTGGCGGGCCCGGTGGTGCTGACCACCCTGTCGCTGCTGGCCGGACTCTTGCCCGGCTATGCGGGTCACTACATTACCCTGCCTGCCTCAATGGCCGTTGCCGGTCAGCCGGTCGATGGCTACCTGTCGCTTTGGCATGGCTTTAATCTGCCGCTCTTGCTGTCGGTCATCAGTCTGGCGACGGGGTACTTCCTCTACCGCTACTGGGATACCCTGCGCGATACGCTGCGCCTGTTCAACCCGCTGATTGAACGTGGACCCGAAGCTGGCTACTTCCGTTTTATGCAAGGCATCGTGCTGATTTCCGAATGGCAAACACGGGTACTGCAAAATGGCTCCATGCGTAATTATTTGCGCACCATTTTGCTGACATTTATCGGTATCACAGGCTACACCCTGTTCTGGCGTTACGAAGTTCACTGGAACTGGGACCTGAGCCTCTATCTGCATGAAGTTGTCGTGGCACTGATACTGGTTTCAGCAGCGGCAGCAGCCAGCATTACCCGTTCACGACTGGGTGCGGTAGCATCCATGGGTGCGGTGGGCTTTTCGGTTGCCCTGATCTTTATTCTGTTCAGCGCGCCGGATCTGGGTATTACACAGATACTGGTGGAAACCCTGACCGTGATTCTGCTGGTACTGGTGCTGTTCCGCTTGCCCGGTTTCTCCAGCACCTCCACGCCGGCAGAACGAGGCCGTGATGCCTTTGTTGCCCTGCTGACCGGCGCACTGATGACGCTGCTGATCATGATCACCATTGACGTCCAGCTGTTCCCGTCGATTTCTGATTACATGATCGAAAACAGCCAGCCACTGGCGTATGGTCGCAATATCGTCAACGTCATTCTGGTGGACTACCGTGCTCTGGATACGCTGGGTGAGATTTTTGTTCTGGCCCTGGCCGCTCTGGGTGTCTATGCCATGATCAAATTCCGTCCTGATACCCAGCCGGGTGCCAACCATTACGCTGGCACACTGATCCTGCCGCCCAAACAGGTTCCGGAAAAGGACATAGTGCATTCACTGGATGAACGCCAGCAGATGAAAGCCCAGCAACAAAAAGCCCAGGCACAAATGGATAGCCAGACCAAGGAGACTCACTGACATGATGAAACCCGGCACGCTTATCCTGCATGTTGCAGCACGTTTTCTGGTGCCGCTACAGCTGCTGTTCTCAGTGTTTCTGCTTTTGCGTGGTCATAATGAACCCGGCGGTGGCTTTATCGCCGGCCTGGTCGCCTCAGGTGCCTTTGCGCTGTATCTGTTCACCTTCGGAGCAGTGATGACACGCGATCTGATGCGCATAGATCCACGCAATCTGATCGGCATAGGTTTATTCCTGGCCATGATATCTGTCTTTCCGGCCTGGTTTCAGGATCAGGCCTTCCTGACATCCCAATGGTGGCCGGTGATGCTGCCTGGAGGTACGGAAATCAAACTGTCAACGCCCCTTATTTTTGATATCGGGGTGTATTTCACGGTGTTCGGTTCGGTGATGCTGATGCTTGTCGCCCTGACTGAAACCGAAGAACGCTGAGATAAGGAGCGACTATGGAACCGATTATGGCCATTGTGGCCGGTTGTCTGTATGCCGCCGCCATTTACATGATGCTCAGACGCAGCATCGTCAAACTGGTGATCGGTCTGATGCTGCTGTCGAATGCAGCCAACCTGCTGATTTTCACGTCCGCAGGTATGACACGCGGCGCCCCACCGCTGATCCCGGTTGGCGCCATGCAGCCTGAAGGCATCATTGCCGACCCGCTGCCACAAGCGCTGATTCTGACAGCGATCGTTATAGCCTTTGGTGTACTGGCCTTTGCCGTTGTACTGATTCACCGCGCCTATAACATTATCCACACCGACAACCTGGATCAGATGAAGGATACCGACACGTGAGCCCTGAAGTCGCACTGCCGATTATTATCCCCCTGCTGACAGGCACGCTGACTTTGCTGGCCTGGCGCTCTAACAGTGTTCAGAAAATACTCTCGGTTATTGGCAGTATCGCCCTGCTGATAGCCAGTATCTGGCTGCTGGCCAGTGTGCGTGAAACCGGCCATGTGGTCATGTATATGGGTGGATGGGTCGCGCCCTATGGTATTACCTTGGTCGCTGACATGCTCAGTGCCATCATGGTGGTACTGACCGGCATGATGGCAGTGGCCATCGCCATTTTCTCACTGTCGTCTGCCTCTGCAAGTCACGAGCGTTTCGGTTACTACCCACTCATGCATCTGCTGCTGGCCGGTGTCGCAGGCTCCTTCCTGACAGGCGATATTTTCAATCTCTATGTCTGGTTTGAGGTGATGCTGGTCGCATCTTTTGCGCTGCTGATACTCGGTGGTGAACGTGCGCAGATGGAGGGTGCGGTCAAGTATGTTACCCTGAACCTGCTTTCTTCCGCCATTTTCCTCAGCGCCATCGGTCTGCTCTATGGTCTGGTAGGCACGCTGAACATGGCAGATATCGCACTGAAGCTGTCTCAGGCTGAAAATTCGGGCCTGGTGGATGTTATCGCAGTCATGTTTATGGTGGCCTTTGGCATCAAAGCAGCAGCCTTCCCGCTGTTTTTCTGGCTGCCTGCATCCTACCACACTGGCCCGGTTGCCGTTTCTGCGCTATTCGCCGGTCTGCTGACCAAGGTAGGTGTCTATGCGCTGTTCCGGGTATTCACGCTGATTTTCAACCAGAGCCCGGAATTCACTCATCAGTTGCTGCTTTGGGTCGCCGCACTGACCATGATTACCGGGGTTCTGGGTGCAGCGGCCCAGTTTGAATTCCGACGGATACTGTCTTTCCACATTGTCAGCCAGATCGGCTATATGATTCTGGGGCTGGCGCTGTTTACACCGTTGGCCATTATCGGTGGTGTGTTCTATATCATGCACCACATCATCGTGAAGACCAATCTGTTCCTGATCAGTGGTATCGCACACCGACTGCTGGGCACCTACGACCTGAAAAAACTCGGTGGGCTGTACAAAACCCGCCCCTTTCTCAGCGTCATGTTCCTGGTACCCGCGCTGTCACTGGCCGGACTACCCCCGCTGTCCGGATTCTTTGCCAAGTTCATTGTCATCCGTGCCGGGGTTGAAGCTGAGGCCTGGGTGGTCACAGGCGTGGCACTGCTGGTTGGTCTGCTGACACTCTACTCAATGATCAAAATCTGGGCTGAAGCCTTCTGGAAAAAGCTGCCGGAAGAAACCGATGGCAGTGGCCTGCAGCAAGCGATGACACCCTCTCTGGCAGCACTCTACCTGCCGGTCATTCTGCTGGCAGCCTGCACCCTGTTTATCGGTCTGAACGGCCAACCCATCTATCTGATGGCTGAATTTTCAGCACAACAACTGATGAATCCAGCCGGTTACATTGAAGCGGTGCTGGGGGTGAAACCATGATGGCATTTATGTGGAACCTGTTGCTGGCACTGATCTGGGTGGTACTGACAGGTGACCTGAGTGGTATTAACCTGTTTGCCGGCTTGATTGTGGGCTATCTGGTACTGGGATTAATGCAACGCCAGGTACCAATGTTGCGGGGTTACACCAGTCGACTGCCACGACTGATTCGCTTCATTTTCTTCTTTTTCAAGGAGTTGATTGTCGCAAATCTGAAAGTGGCTTTTGATATCGTCACCCCTATCTGGCATATGAAGCCGGGTGTAATCGCCATGCCCCTGGAAGCACGAACAGAAATGGAGATCACCATGGTCGCCAATCTGATCTCCCTGACGCCAGGTACCCTCAGTCTCGATGTTTCAGATGATCGCCGGGTACTGTTTATTCATGCGATGTTCCTCGATGATGAGCAAGCTGTCCGTGACAGCCTCAAAGAGATGGAGCGTCGGGTTCTGGAAATCCTGCGCTGACGGTTTTACAGGAGGAACTGTGCAATTTGTTATCTATTTGACCTTTGCCACACTGAGTCTGGCAATGATTCTGATCTTTATCCGGTTGATCCTGGGTCCGACATTACCGGACCGTGTGGTCGCACTGGAGTTGCTGGCATCTGTGATTGTCGCCATGATCGGTGCCTATGCCATTTATACCGATACCGCCAGCTTTATTGATGTTGCGATTGTCGCAGCCTTGACGGCATTTTTGGCAGCCATAGGCTTTGCCCGCTTTCTGGAACGAGGAGGTCCACGTGATGATTGAGTGGATTATCAAATTTTTGATGTTGACCAGCTCTATTTTCATTCTGCTGGCAGCGATAGGTGTGCTCAGACTACCGGATCTGCTCACCCGCATGCACGCCAGTACCAAAGCCGGTGCACTGGGTATCACGCTGATGATGATTGCCGCCAGCTTTCACTTTTTCGATACCGTCGTCATGGCCAAAAGCCTGGCTGTCATCATCTTTATTCTGATCACAGCCCCGATTGCCGCTCACGCCATAGGACGTGCGGGTTACTTTGTCGGCGTACCTGTCTGGTCAAAAACGGTCAAAGATGAATTGATCAACTGTTATGATCCAGACTCTCACCGCTTGCTGAGCGGCCTGGAAACTGAGGAAGAGCTGGAAATCTATCGCCAGAACCTAGACTACAAACCTCGTATCCGGGTTACACGGCGGGAAAAGAACGACTGATCCCGCCGTAACTTGTCGGCATCAGGACTGATACAGCTCCATCAGTATCCGGGTCAGGCCGATCGCATCTTCTGCACCGGCAGTCTCGCGAATGGAGTGCATGGCAAACTGCGGCACACCGACATCCACTGTCGGGATGCCCGTTTCAGTTGCTACAATTGGGCCTATGGTGCTGCCGCACCCCTGATCACTGCGTACGACGAAGCTCTGAACCGGCACTCCCGCACGGTATGCCAGGTCGCGGAAGCGGGCACTGGTTTCACTGTTGCTGGCATAGCGCTGATTGGAATTGATCTTGATCACCGGCCCCTGATTCAGGCGAGGCCCATGATTATCATCATGACGATCGGCAAAGTTCGGGTGTATTCCATGTGCGTTATCTGCTGACACAAACAAGGAGTTCGCCAATACTGCATAGCGGTTACAATCAGCCGGTAATACCCGATCCAGCCACTGTGTCAGCATCGGTCCCTGAGCACCACAGGCACTGGCACTCCCTACCTCTTCATGATCATTACAGATCAGTACCTGTCCGTTACCCGGCCGGGACTCAATCAACGCCTGCAAACCAATAAAGCAGCTCAGCAGATTATCCAGCCTGGCTGAGCACACCAGCGCATCATCCAGCCCGACCAGCGCCGCTTTCTGGCAATCATAAAAGGCCAGTTCATAATCCAGTACTGCCGCCACATCAACCTGTTCGGCCAGCAGCTTCTGCTGCAAGAGTGCACGGAAGTCCGGCTTTTCAGTCGCCTGACCCAGAATCGGCGGCAGATAGGTCTGTGCATTGATGCTGCGAGCCGCATTGGCTTCACGATCCAGATGAATAGCCAGACTCGGAATCACGGCAATCGGTTTTTTGAAATCAATCAAGTGACTGCTGAGTTGCCCTGAAGACTGACGGACAGTGACCCGCCCTGCCAGCGAAAGGTCACGGTCAAACCAGGGGTTCAACAACACGCCACCATAGACCTCCACGCCGAGCTGAAAGTAGCCCTGACGCAACAGTTCCGGCTGTGGTTTGACCTTGAGGCACGGTGAGTCTGTATGCGCACCGGTTAACCGCAAGCCCGCGGCAAAGCCCTGAGCTTCAACCGGCTGACGCCAGGCGATAATTGACGAGCCATTACGTGTTGTATAATACCCCTGGCCAGGTTGCAGCACCCAGGGATCACTTTCTTTGAGGGACATAAAGCCTGCCTGATCCAGTCGCGCGGCGATACTGGCGACTGCATGAAAAGGCGTAGGTGACTGGTCGAGAAAATTCAGTAGTGCCTGATTAAAATCAGCCGTGTTCAATCGGGTATTCACAGGGTACTCCTGCCGAAAATCAATATTTCTCTTAATTTTACATTACTCCTGCCGATGACTACACTGGCAAATCCTGTAATATAAGAACCATTTGACAAGGAACCACGTATCTTCACTGATGTCTTACTCCGAAGATGGAACAATCAGGAATTATCCAGACCATGACCAGATTTAGACTCAAAACCCTGCTGACCGGCATTACCCTGGCAGTTTTACTCGCCATCAGCCCGGTGCATGCACGTTATGCTGCAGAGCCTCAACATGAAGAGGCACTTCTGGATGTTATTTCAGCCCTGCAGTACAACCACTACAGTGGCAAAAAGATGGACGAGCAACTCTCTTCCGATATTTTTGACCGTTATCTCAAAGACCTGGATCCATCCCGTATCTATTTCTACGCTGCCGATGTACGTGAATATGAGCATGCACGCGAAGCGATCGGGCTGGAAATACTCATGGGCAACAGCCAGACTGGCTTTGCTATCTATAATCGATTTCACCAGCGCCAGCTGGAACGCCTGACCTTCATGCTGGACCTGCTGGGCGATGAAAACCATATTTTTGATTTCAACTCTGATCTCACCATCGAAACAGACCGTTCCGAAGCCAGCTGGATTCAGACACCTGAAGAGATGGACAGGCTCTGGTACAAGCGTCTGAAAAATGCCCTGATCAGCCTGAAACTGGCAGACCAGACTCTGGCTGAAGCACGTGAGACATTGATTCAACGTTACGAAAGCCAGAAAAGCCGCCTGCAGCAAACCAACAATGAAGATGTGTTCGAGCGCTATGCCAATGCCATTGCGCACGAATTCGACCCGCACAGCCAGTACCTGTCTCCACGTAATCAGGAAAATTTCCAGATCAATATGAGCCTGTCACTGGAAGGCATCGGTGCCGTACTTCAAGGTGAAGACGAACACACCAAGGTTGTGCGTCTGGTACCTGGCGGTCCAGCTGATCTGGCTGGCCAGCTGCGCCCTTCTGATATTATTGTCGGTGTCGGGCAGGATACAGAAGGCCCGATTCAGGATGTTGTTGGCTGGCGTCTGGACGAAGTGGTCAACCTGATCCGAGGCCCCAGAGAGAGTGTTGTCCGCCTGCAGATTATTCCTGCCGACTCCATTGACCGCAGTGCACGCCGTGTTATTACCATTGTCCGGGACAAAGTGCGCCTGGAAGAACAGGCCGCACAAAAGCGCATCATTGACATCACTCGCAATGAACAGCCCTACCGTATCGGTGTCATAGAGATTCCGGCCTTTTACATCGACTTTGCCGCGATGCAGGCGGGTGACCCTGAGTACAAGAGCACCACGCGTGATGTTGAGCGACTGATCGAAGAGCTGAAACAGGAAAATATCGATTCACTGATTGTCGATCTGCGTAATAACGGTGGCGGCTCGCTGCGTGAAGCCAATGAACTGACCGGTCTGTTCATCAGCCGGGGACCCACCGTACAGATTCGTGATGCCAGTGGACGTGTCGATATTCTTGGCGACTTTGATCCAAAAGTAGCCTGGAGCGGTCCCATGGCCGTGATTGTCAACCGACTCAGCGCCTCTGCTTCCGAAATCTTTGCCGGTGCCATTCAGGACTATAATCGTGGTTTGGTCGTTGGCAGCCGCACTTTCGGTAAAGGTACTGTTCAAACTTTGCTGCCACTTGAACATGGCCAGATGAAGCTGACACATGCCAAGTTCTACCGTATTTCTGGTGAAAGTACACAGAACAAAGGTGTGGAGCCTCATATCCACTTCCCGACACTGTTCGATGAAAAGGAAATCGGTGAGAGTGCGCTGGAAGGTGCACTGCCTTGGGATACAGTTCACCCGGTACGCCATGGCCGCTTCCCCAGCCTGGCGCCCTTCCTGGATGATCTGACTCACCGGCATGAAAACCGTATTGCCAACAATCCGGATTTCATCTTTATGCAACAGCATATCGAGCGCAGTCGCGAACAACGCCAACAAACCAGTGTTCCACTGAATATCAGTGAGGTCCGCGCCCAGCGGGATGAAGTGGAACAATGGCAGATCAATACCGAGAATGAACGGCGTATGGCTAAAGGCGAACCACCTATTCGCCAGCTCAGTGAACTGGATGACCTGCTACCCAAGGACAGCCAGGGCCGTCCGGTTAACCCCGAAGCAGAATCGATACTCCATGAAACCGCTGAAATCATGGTCGACTTTATCGATCTGCACCTGTCACATACCGCTCAGACATCCGGCAAAGTTGTGAATGGCAACTGACGAAAAAGACCAGTCACCCGCTGAATCAGCGGGTGGCAAGCAAGCGAACAAAAAAAAGCTGATGCTGTTCATCACAGCCCCTGTTGCTGTGATCTTAGTTGGCACTCTCGGCTTTTTCGCCTTTGGTGCGCTACAGAGCCAACATGAACGCAACCAGGTCGACCTGGAAAAATTCGGCTTTGATCTGCGCGGCACCTCCCAGTTCGAAAGGTCTGAAGGCATACTTGGGGAAACCCAGCTGCCATCTACATTCGGGACTGAAAACCTCACGCCCGCTGAGCGAGTGGTCCACAGTCTGGTTCGGGATCGGGAAAATCTGATTATAGAAAACCGCACACTCAGACAACAGATTGAAGCGCTGGAAGCACAGCTGCAAAGCTATGAAGAAGATCGCCGTATGGCCGAATACTTCATGCCGGAAAATTTCAATCAGGAACTGCAGCGTGTCGAGCGCATGCTGTTGACCTACCTGCGTCAATCTGCAGATGCACAACGCTTCAGCAATTTTCGTCTGGAAATCATGGCTGCCGCCGGACGCATGGAGTATCAACGCTTTGTTGAAGCCAATATGCTGATGCTGGATGCCGTGCAACGCACTGAAATCGTTGTCGATTTCCTGCCTGCATTCATGTTCTGTGTGGGTGATGCCATCGACCTGGCTGCCAACAGCTTCAATGAGGAACGCGAGATTCGTGACTTCTTCGGCAACCCTGAGCAACAACGTCTGTCACCCGAGATACAGGAAGATCTGGATATTGTACTTCCTCCCTGTCAGCGCGAGTTGCGACAAGGACTGAACACACACATGGCACACCTGCTCGACTGAGCATTTTTTATCCAGGTGCTGTTCACCCGAGACAATCCCCTGTATAATTTGACCTCTTTTTTCGTAGTCCTGATACTTCACCAGTAGCGTATCAGGAAAGCGATTATTGCTAACCGACCCTGTATAACTGGTGATACAGGCTGGAAGCTGCAACCGCAGCGAACTATAGGACAATTTCATGAGCGAAAGCTTTGCTGATCTTTTTGAAGAATCCCTGCAATCTCTGGATATGACTCCGGGCACACTGGTTACCGGTGAAGTTGTCGATATCGACAGCGACTGGGTGACCATCAACGCCGGTCTGAAATCTGAAGCGATCATTCCACGCGCTCAGTTTCTGAACGACAACAACGAGCTCGAAATCAAACTGGGTGACACTGTCAAGGTTGCACTGGAAGCCGTTGAAGACGGTTTCGGTGAAACTCGCCTGTCACGCGAAAAAGCCAAGCGTTCAGAAGCCTGGGAAGTTCTTCAGAGCAAATTTGACGCCGAAGAGACCGTTAAAGGTTATATCTCTGGCAAGGTCAAAGGCGGTTTCACTGTCAGCATCAACAATATCCAAGGCTTCCTGCCAGGCTCTCTGGTTGACGTGCGTCCAGTACGCGATGTCGATCACCTGGAAGGCAAAGAGCTGGAATTCAAACTGATCAAGCTGGATCCTAAGCGTAACAACATCGTCGTTTCACGTCGTGCCGTTATGCAGGAAGCCAACAGCGCACAGCGCGATGAACTGCTCGCGACTCTGGATGAAGGCCAGGTGGTTAAAGGTTTCGTTAAGAACCTGACCAACTACGGTGCCTTTATCGATCTGGGCGGTGTTGATGGCCTGCTGCACATCACTGACATGGCGTGGAAGCGTATTTCTCACCCAAGCGAAATGCTGAATCCAGGTGATGAAATCTCTGTTCGCATCATCAAGTTCGACAAAGACTCTGGCCGTATCTCTCTGGGCCTGAAGCAGCTGTCTGAAGATCCATGGGAAGCGATCAAAAACCGTTACCCAGCTGGCTCTAAAGTCGCTGCACGTGTAACCAACCTGACTGACTACGGCTGCTTTGCTTCTATCGAAGACGGCGTTGAAGGTCTGGTACACGTTTCTGAAATGTCCTGGACCAACAAGAACATCCACCCATCCAAGATCGTACAGATCGGTGATGAAGTGGAAGTGATGATCCTGGATGTTGATGAAGAGCGTCGCCGTATCTCCCTGGGTATCAAGCAGTGCACCGTGAATCCTTGGATCGCCTTCTCTGAGAAGTATGCGGCCAACGACAAGGTTCAGGGCACCATCAAAACCATCACTGATTTCGGTATCTTTGTCGGCCTCGACAACGATCTGGACGGTCTGGTTCACATGTCTGATATCTCTTGGGAAGCCGATGCTGAAGCAGCTCTGCGTCAGTACAAGAAAGGCGACGAAGTTGAAGCGGTCATTCTGTCTATCGATGCTGAGAAAGAGCGTATCTCTCTGGGTATCAAGCAGCTGGAAAGCGATCCGTTTGCTGAGTTTGCTGCCGCTAACGACAAAGGCACTATCGTCACTGGTACAGTTACCAGCGTTGATGCCAAAGGTGCTGTTGTTGAACTGGCCGAAGGCATTGAAGCTCAACTGAAAGTATCTGAACTGTCTGCTGATCGTGTCGAAGACGCTACCAGCGTACTGAAAGAAGGTGATTCAGTTGAAGCCAAGATCATCAACGTTGATCGTCGCAACCGCGTCATCAGCCTGTCGATCAAGGCTAAAGACCAGGCTGATGAGAAAGCCGCTATCAGCGCTGTTCGCAACCAGGAAGTCGAAGTAGCCGGTCCGACCACTATCGGTGATCTGATCAAGCAGCAGATGGCTAACCAGAACAACTAATCAGCCCTTCCAGGCTGTGCCGTTAAAAAAAGCACCTTCGGGTGCTTTTTTTGTAATATCGGCCCGGCAAGGGACAAACAGAGCAGAGACAGCTCAATCAGCCTCGGAAAATAATCCCCTCTTCCATGACAAAATCCACCAGATCATCTTCCTCAATCTCGTCATCCTTCACCTGAAAAACATTCAGTACAGACAGACCTGATGAAATCATGGAATCAGCTGAACCACTCATCAGTGGATGCCTTTCCGGCAAAGGCTTGCCTTCATACACCAGCCGATAGGCGCAACTGGGTGGCAGCCAGTGAAATGCAGGAACATCTTCAGGGCGCAACTGCACACAGGAAGGAACCAGCACCGTACGCTCCGAGTAACGCGTACAGCGACAGGTATCTTCATCGAGGAGGTGACAGACGACTGAGGTATAAAACACCTCATCGGTATCCTCATCTTCTATCTTGTGCAGGCAGCAAAGCGCACAACCGTCACACAAGGACTCCCACTCGTCCTGTGTCATCTCATGCAGCTGCTTACGCTGCCAGAACACCTGCTGAGCCACCGTCAGCGTACCCCTGTTTCCGGACGTTCACGATACAGGTCCAGCAGGTAATCCTCTTTCGGTGGCGGCATCTGCAAAAAGAAGCCTTTGTCACGGATAGCCTCAAGGACCTTTGCCGCATCAACACGCGCCAGAGTACGGCCCGGCGTCATCGGCATATCCATCACATGAACAGCCTTGCCAAATCGCTCCATCAAGGCTTCCGGAACAGGTTTCAAGCCATCACGCTTATCCACGTACAGATACATTTCATCCTTGCGGGCACTACGGTATATCGAACAAATCAGCATGCATTTTCCTGCGTTTGAGTCTGGGTATTTTCAGGCGTTGCCACTGCGGCAAGCAGACGGTCTCCAATCAGGGCCTTGCGCCAGCCTTGAAGGGTTTCCGGTAAATGATGACGTCCCTGCGCATCCTTGGAGTTGATCAGCTTTTCCAGATCACGGCGACGAATCAGTAATTCAGGCATGATCTGTTCCTGTTTGGCCACATCCCGTCCGATCGCCTTGAGACGTTTCAATGTCTGACTGTGGTAAACATGCAAAGGCAGATGAATTGGTGCAGGGGGGGCCTGCTCTGCAGACCGCTCTGCATTCGCCAGGATATCAAGAATACGCTGACCATCCTGCTTCAGATTTTGCCGACGCAAAACACCCAGCGCATCCAGTGCAGCCAGACTGGTTGGCCAGGCCTCAATCACCTTGAGTAACGCTTCGTTTTTCAGCACCAAAGGGCGACAGAGATTACGCTGACGGCAGGCCTGTTCTCTCCAGGCAGTCAAATCACGTACACCCGCAAGTTTTACGGGTGAACTGATATTCAACTGGGTAAATCGCTGATAATAATGCGTGCCTTGCGGATCACTGTCGCGTGACGACGCACTCAACAGATGACATTCATCCAGCGCCCAGTCATAACGACCCAACTGCTCAAGTTCAGCCTTGAGCTGCCAGGCAATCGCAGGCAAATAAGCCACATCCAGCGCAGCATAGTGAATCTGCTCTTCACTCAAAGGACGTTGCAACCAGTCTGAGCGCGTATGACCTTTTCCCAGACTGATCTGCAAGGCTTTCTCAACTATGCGCTGCAAGCCCATACTGAACCCCCAGCCAGCAAAAGCGGCTGCAACCTGGGTATCCAGCAATGGCTCAGGCACGACACCATAATGGTGACGAAACAGCTCCAGATCCTCACTGGAAGCATGCAGCACCTTGAGTATACGGGTGTCGGCCAACAAAGCGGCAAACGGAGCCATCTGCGTCACACTGAGCGGATCGATCAGGTAGCAGGCATGATCATCTGCGACCTGAATCAAACCTGGAATCGGATAGAAGGTATCTACCCGCATAAATTCGGTATCCAGCGCAATCAGTGGCAACTCCGCCCACTGCTGACAGTAGTGAGCCAGTTGATCGTTATCGGCAATCCAGACAGGCTGACGCGCGCTGGCTTCAAGTTGGCTCAACAGATAACCTGGCACATTTGCAGTCATGATACGTCCCGATTGATCACACGTCGGCCCGCCAGTGCGTGCGCCAGTGTACCACCATCAACAAACTCCAGCTCGCCACCCACAGGGACACCATGTGCAATCCGCGTAATACGAATATCCTCACGAGCAATTTGTCCCGTAATGTAGTGTGCTGTCGCCTCACCTTCGACTGTCGGATTGGTTGCCAGAATCAACTCGCGTATTCCGCCCTGCTCAATACGATCCAGCAGTTGCGGAATCCCCAGATCTTCCGGCCCGATGCCATCAATCGGTGACAGATGCCCCTTGAGTACAAAGTACACCCCCTGAAACCCGCCACTCTGCTCGATAGCGAGCAAATCCACCGGGGATTCCAGTACGCAGACCAGCCCCGCATCTCGCTCGCTATCGCTGCAAATATCGCAGACCGGCGTTTCTGACAGGGTACGGCACTGCTGGCACTCACCTATCTGCTCAACAGCTTGCAGCAGGGCTCCCGCCAGTTGACGGGCATTATCACGCTCACGCTCCAACAGGTGCAATGCCATGCGCTGGGCTGACTTTGGGCCCACGCCCGGCAAGCAGCGCAACGCATTAATCAGTTGCTGTAACAGTGGACTGAATGACATTAGAAAGGCATCTTGAAACCAGGAGGCATCTGCATACCACCTGTAATTTTAGCCATACGCTGCTGCGAATCTGCCTCCACTTTGCGCACAGCATCATTTACTGCAGCGGCAATCAGATCTTCCAGAATTTCTTTATCTTCTTCCATCAGACTGCTGTCGATGGCGACACTTTTAACATCATGACGGCCAGTCATCACGATACTGACCAACCCTGCACCAGACTCACCACGTACTTCAGCATTAGCAATTTCCTGCTGTACGCGCTGCATCTCTTCCTGCATTTTCTGGGCTTGCTTCATGATATCGCCCATACCTTTCATCATATTCTGTTCCTCACTTAATCTATGGGTCTGACTGAGGCGGTATCCAACTCAGCAGAAAACTGTTCTATTATACGCTGAACCAAAGGGTCCTTCTGCATCGCCACTACCGCTTCAGCCTGACGCTCTGCTTTTTTACGATTACTGTATTGGGCTGGTGTTTCGCGGGTTTGTTCCGCCTGGACAAAACTGATCTGCAACTCAACACCCAGATGCTGCTGCAAGGCATCCTGAATACGGGACTGCTGGGTGGCATTCATCAATGCACCCTGCTCTGAGGTGAAATGAAAGATCAGTTGCTCGGCATCACTCAGCTCCAGCGACAGGTTCCGGCAGATACTGGCTGTCATACCCACCAACGGCAGCTCAGGCGCAACCGTAACCCAGTCATGCAGTGCCAGTTTCGCCAGCGTTGCTGCTGGGCGCACCTCAGCAGCTTCATGCTTTTTTGGCTGGGGATCTGCCTCAGGTGCCGGGTGTTCGGTCTCAAGCGGGGGCTCAGCCTCAAGATAAGGCGGTGCATCTTCCCAGGGCGGGACATCATCGACCGCCACAGGCTCTTTTGTAGGCACAGCCGCAACGACAGGCTCAGCAGCCCTGGGCGCCTCTGAAACGGCCGCTGGCACGGATTCAACCACTGATTCGACCACGGGGACGGCAACAGCTGCCGGGACAGCAGGCTGCGCTGCAACAACGTCAGGCCCGGAAGACGCAGTAGGCACTACCGATGCTGGCCGGAACGCCAACATCCGCAACAACACCATCTCCAGCCCCTCTCGCAGATCCGGTGCATAAGGCAAATCTTTCCGCCCCATCAAGCCGATCTGATAAAACAGCTGTACATCTTCAGGCCGCAACAATCCAGCCAGCTCCATGATCTGCTGCTGATCACCGAGACTGTTATCTATCGCGCCCGGCAACACCTGTGCCAGCGCGACACGGTGCAACAGGCTCACCAGATCAGCCAGAACAGCGGCATAGTCCGGACTGAATTCAGATAAAGACTGCACAGCGTCCATGACACCCTGGGCATTCTGCTGAGCCAGTGCAACCAGTAACTGGTACACCAGCCGCTGGTCAATACTGCCCAGCATACTGCGCACATCACTCTCACTGACACTGCCGGAACCAAAGGCAATTGCCTGATCCGTGAGACTCAAGGCATCACGCATCGAGCCATCGGCACTTCGCGCCAACAACCACAAGGCAGGCTCATCAAAACTGATCTGCTCTTCAGTCAGGACATAATTCAGATGTTCAACAATGCGTTGCGGGCTGAGATTTTTCAGGTTGAACTGCAGGCAACGTGATAACACTGTCACCGGCAGTTTTTGAGGATCTGTCGTGGCCAGCAGGAACTTGACGTGCGGTGGTGGCTCTTCCAGTGTTTTCAACAACGCGTTAAACGAGCTGCTGGAGAGCATATGCACCTCGTCGATGAGATACACTTTGTAGCGTCCGTGGCTGGGTGCATACTGAACATTTTCCAGCAGTTCACGCGTGTCCTCGACCTTGGTGCGTGAGGCAGCATCCACTTCAATCAGATCGACAAACCGACCTTCAGCGATCTCTCGACAGGCTGTGCACACACCACAAGGCTCAGAGGAGACACCAACCTCACAATTCAATGCCTTGGCAAACAGTCGCGCAATGGAGGTCTTGCCAACACCTCGCGTCCCTGTAAAGAGATAAGCATGGTGCAAACGGTCATTGTCCAGTGCATTGACCAGCGCGCGCAGAACATGCTCCTGCCCTGCCATTTCACTGAATTTTCGTGGACGCCATTTGCGCGCCAATACCTGATAGCTCATAGAGGGTCCGGCTCTCTCTCAAGTCACCCTGATAAAGGCGCTATCCTAGCACGATTTTGCTAATCACGTCCTGCCAATCAGCGGTTCAATATACGCTGAACAGTGACTCATTCAGCCACAGGTGCAACAGTACACTGGCGATATACCCCAACAGAATCACAGGCATCCAGCGCAAATGCCCCATAAAGGTATAGATTCCACGCGCCTGCCCCATCAGAGCAACCCCGGCCGCTGAGCCGACCGACAGCAAACTGCCTCCGACTCCGGCTGTCAACGTAATCAACAACCAGTGGCCATGCGACATATGCGGCTCCATAGTGATCACCGCAAACATCACCGGAATGTTATCGATCACAGCCGAAATGATTCCCAGCGCTATATTGGCATAGGTTGCATCCCACTGATCGTAGAGCACTTCGGACATCATCGCGAGGTAGCCCATAAAGCCGAGGCCACCCACACACATAATGACACCATAAAAAAACAGCAGAGTATCCCACTCAGCGCGCGCCACACGGCTGAACACATCGAACGGCACCACACTGCCCAGACGCTCAAGACGCTTCTTATCGCCCGCATGCTCAGCCATCAAACGCTTTTTCGCCAGCGAGCTGGGTAATGTCATGCGCAGGAAATAACCGAAGAACTGCAGGTATCCCAAGCCTGCCATCATGCCAAGTACAGGCGGCAAATGCAGCAGTGTGTGACAGGCAACGGCAGTCGCAACAGTGAGCAAAAACAGACACAGGATACGACGGGCACCACGCTTCAACTCTACCTCTTCATCCACCACGCTGGGCTTCTGATTGCCAACAAAGATGCTCATGATGATAGCGGGAATAAGGAAGTTCACCATGGATGGCAAGAACAACACCAAAAACTCGTCAAAACGTACCAGACCAGCCTGCCATACCATCAAGGTAGTAATATCCCCGAACGGACTGAAAGCACCACCGGCATTGGCGGCAACAACAATGTTGATACAACAGAGATTGATAAAACGGTTATCCCCCTCTCCCACCTTCATCACTACCGCGCACATCAACAACGCAGTAGTCAGGTTATCGGCAATTGGAGAGATGAAAAAAGACAGAAATCCGGTCATCCAGAACAGAGTGCGGTAACTGAACCCTTGTCGCACCATCCAGGAACGCAATGCATCAAACACACGACGCTCTTCCAGTGCGTTGATATAAGTCATCGCCACCAGCAGAAACAACATTAACTCGGAAAATTCCAGCAGCGTCACTTTGAAAGCGTCTTCCGGCACCCCTACCAAATCTGCCTGAACATATACCCAGCCGGCAATCGCCCAGATAATACCTGCAGCAACCAATACAGGTTTGGATTTGCGCAGATGCAGCTTTTCCTCCCCCATCACCAATATGTACGCCAGCACAAATACCACCAACGCAACATAGCCTGCTGTAGAGGCAGTCAGATCCAAAGGACCTGTTGCGGCAAAGACGGGAGAAATAGATAAAACTGCAATTAAAAACAGAGAGATAGAGAGGGTAATGCGTCTGAAATTCATGGTCTGTCACATCGCATTGCGTTAGGTCGACTGTACCGAATGCACTGTCGGGATGGCTGCTCAGTATAGTGCAACGCACAACAGACCACTATGCGCCAAAAGGGTTATTTTTATAGTTCTTTAGACCATAAATGCATAATACAAGATAGATTTGAACAACACATAAATAACACAGCATTACATCTGAAAAGCGACAAACTGATACAGAAATGAAGTAAAGGCAGGCTTGTGAATGGAGGCGGCTCCACCAGCCACATCCCGGCACACGAGTCGACCGCTGTGGCTGCTCCCTTCCGGGCCTGACCAGGTTCACGGTGTATCGTTGCGAGAGGACCGGCAGAGCCACCATAACGCGCTGACTGAATGAATCAGTCGGCGCGAAGTATAAGCAGGCCTGCGGCGGATTGCAAATGCTTTCAGGTCCCGTCACTGCCATCAGCATTGTCATCAAACTGCATTTCAGCCCGGCACCATCATGTTACACTACCCCTTTGAGCTCATCAGTTTTATCAGGGTTTACATATCATGGCGGGATCACTGAAAGATCAGTTATTCAAAGCGGGCCTGGCTAGCAAAAAACAGGTCAAGCAGGTCGAGCTGGATCAACGCAAACAGTCCAAGCAAGGCAAGAAAAACAAAGCACAAGATGACAATCACACTGCAGCAGCCATCGAGGCCGCACGGTTGGAAAAGCAACAGAAAGACCGCGCACTGAATGAAGCGCGCCAGCTTGAGCAGGCGCAACGCGCAGCACAGGCAGAGATACGCCAACTGGTTGAACAGCATCGCATCGCGCTTCCGGCCCAAGGCGATATTCGGTATCAATTTTTGAGTCTGGGCAAGGTTAAACAACTCTGGATTAATGCCGAACTTCAGCGGCAGCTGGCAAACAAGACGCTGGTACTGGTCTGCGTCAACAACCGCTTTGAACTGGTTCCCCAGGCTATTGGTGAACGTATTATTCAGCGCGATCCAGATGCAGTCATCCAGGAAGATACCGAACGACGTGATAAAATCGCCGCAGAAGAAGCAGAATATGCTGAATATCAAATACCTGACGATTTAGACTGGTAAAAAATACCCATACTGCTATGGTTGACTTAAAGGTCCGGCATTCATGAGGTCAGCATGCGGTCATTGTCTGCAGCTCAACTCAACCTGCTACTGGTTGAGCCATCGCAACTACAGCGTAAAATCATCACTCAGCAGCTGAATGCTGCTGGCGTAATGGCCATTGATGGTGTCGACTCGGTTGCAACCGCAATCGAGTCAATCCGCCGGATCAAGCCCGACCTGATTGTCAGTGCACTGCATTTCAGTGATGGCACGGCTTTGGATCTGCTCAGCTGGATTCGTCATACGCCCGGATTTACCGAACTGCCCTTCATGCTGGTTTCCAGCGAAACCCGCCGGGAACAACTGGAAACCTTCCGTCAATCCGGTGTCATCGCCATCCTGCCCAAACCCTTCACCAGTCAACACCTGAGTTCAGCTATTGCCGCTACGCTGGACCTGCTGTCGGCAGATGAGCTGTCACTGGAATACTATGATACTGAAAAGCTAAGGGTACTGATTGTCGATGATAGCCGCATGGCTCGCAATCTGATCCGGCGCGTACTCACCAACCTGGGAATTCATCATTTTGCCGAAGCAGCAGATGGCTCAGAAGCCATCAGCATTCTCAGCCAGGAAGGTTTTGATCTGGTGGTGACAGATTACAACATGCCGGAAGTCAACGGATTGCAGCTCACCGAACATATACGCGGTCATGAAGAGCTGGCACACCTGCCTATTTTGATGGTGACTTCTGAATCCAATCAGACGCACTTGAGCAATGTTGCACAATGCGGTGTCAATGCCATGGTCGACAAGCCTTTTGAACCAACGCTGGTGAAACGGTTACTCCAGCGCATGCTGGAGTAACCTGAGCACTCATTCAGATGTATAACGACGCTTGACGCGCCGTGTCAGACCACTGAGCAGTGTATAAGGTATGGTGCCGCAGTAATCTGCGACTTCATTAACCGGGATGTTGGCACCCCAAAGCTCAACACGATCACCCACACGCGCTTCCGGATGCAGTGAAAGATCTACCGTGGCCATATCCATGGATACACGCCCGGCCAGGGCTGCACGACGTCCGTTTAACCAGACCGGCGTACCACTGGGAGCATGCCTGGAATAGCCATCCGCATACCCCACTGCCAGGGTTGCGATCCGCGTGGGTACTTCCGCTATCCAGCTGGCACCGTAACCCACGGCATCACCCGCAGGCACCTCGCGAATGGCAATAATCTCGGTGCTCAGGGTCATACCAGGTTTGAGCTGCGCAGCCACCGGCTGAGGCTCAGCGAAAGGACTGGCACCATACAGCATAATACCTGGCCGCAACCACTGATGATGCGCCTGAGGCCAGTGCATCACACCTGCCGAATTACACAGACTGCGAGCGATATTCATGCCGCTCAACGACCGATCTATCTGCTGCAGCTGACGCAGGGTATCCGGTCGCTGCGGCTCATCTGCGCAGGCAAAATGACTCATTGCGACCACGGACTCGACTGCAGTCAGCGCTTGCAGGCGCTCCAAAGCGCTCTGCACATCATCCGGGTGAACCCCCAGACGATGCATTCCTGAATCTATTTTTAACCAGACATGCAAACCGCTGACATCAGTACGCTGCTGCAGAAAACGCTCCAGCAGCGCAAGCTGTTCCAGACTGTGCATGGCCGTCCAGAGCTGATGTTGACAGATCAGCTCCAGTTCTTCCGCTTCAAAAAAGCCTTCCAGTAACAGAATGGGGCGGGTAATCCCGCCTTCACGCAACTCTAACGCCTCTTCTATGGCTGCCACGCCAAAAGCATCAGCCTCAGTTTCCAGTGCTCGGGCAACCCTGACGGCACCGTGACCATAGGCATCCGCCTTGATAATAGCCACAGCATGCGCATGTGCCGCCTGAGCGCGGGCCAGACAATAGTTATGACGTATAGCGGACAAATCCACGTCAGCGATCAAATTACGTGCCATTTCTGCTCCTGAACACTCAACAGCCCGACGCTATCAGTCTGCCAATACCATCACAGCTTCTACTTCAATATCTGCATCCTTTGGCAACGCCTTCACTGCATAGGCAGCACGCGCCGGGAAAGGTGCACTGAAATAACGCTGCATGACTTCATTCACCAATGCAAAGTTACCCAGATCACTCAACAAAATGGTAAGCTTGACACAATCAGACAATGAACCACCTGCCGCCTCAGCTACCGCTTTCAGGTTTTCAAATACCTGAACTGCCTGAGCTTCAAAAGACTCAGTCACCATTTCCATGGTGGCAGGTACCAGCGGGATCTGACCCGACAGGTAAACAGTGTTACCTGCCTTGACTGCCTGGGAATAGGGACCAATAGCAGCGGGGGCTTTGTCTGTATTGATAATAGTTTTAACGGTCATAACACACTCCTGAGAATTAAACATGGATAGTACTGCCAAGCAGCCAAGGGTTAGCCTAGCAAAGGCACACGAAAAATACTGCCTCAAAAACGACATAAGCCGAAAGATGCACTATACTAATGCATCTTCATCAGAGATATAATTCAAAATTTGATGCATAATAGATTTTTTCTTCGAAAAAAGAATTTAAATAGGAAATCTCCCTGTGTCCAGAACACTCAGAACCGGCCAGAGAAAACTTGATCGAATTGATCGTAATATACTGAATATATTACAAAAAGAAGGCAGGATCTCTTACACAGATCTGGCTGATCGGGTCGGCTTGTCCACCACGCCCTGCATGGAACGTGTCAAGCGACTTGAACGCGACGGCCTGATCACAGGCTATCACGCACAGGTCAACCCGGCACTACTGGGTTTTGACCTGCTGGTATTTGTGGAAATTTCGCTCTCCTATCAGTCAGCCGATGCCTTCGAGCGTTTCAGCAAAGCCGTTTCAGAACTTCCTTATATCCTCGAATGCCATCTGGTATCCGGCGATGCCGACTACCTGCTGAAAGCGCGCCTGCAGGACATGACCCAGTATCGCGCCTTGCTCGGTGATATGCTGCTGAAATTACCCGGCGTAAAGAACTCCAAAAGCTATATAGTCATGGAGAGTGTCAAAGAGGGACTCGCACTGCCGATCGAACACCCTCATACACTCCTGTAACAGCCCCTGTAATAGCGCAGAGACGACATGGACGTAATAACCTTACACTTTACATTTGGCAATTTCCGCCCATACGGGGATAATAGTCGGCTTATTTTACAGTTGCGCCGTCAGCTTCAATGGCTGGCAGCTCCGATATGCATTAAGACACCATGAGATCCCATATGAATGCCCGCGCAGAAATGCCCGATGTCGCCGCCCACACAGCTCCGGTGACTCGTGAAACCCTGGATTGGGTCGGCATGAGCCACATTACCCTTCCTTTAAATGTCGCACAGCCTGACGGTCGATTACAGCCGGTAATTGCTCATCTGGACATTCATGTCGATATTGTCAATCCCGAAGTAAAAGGGATTCACATGTCGCGCCTGTATCTGCTGCTGAACCGCTTTGCCGCAGAACAGACACTGACGCCTGCCGCCATGGAAACACTTCTGACTGAGGTCTGCGACAGCCATGAAGGGATCAGCGAATCAGCCATTTTACGCCTGACCTTCGATTACCCGCTGAACCGCCCTGCGTTAAAGAGCGACTACAGCGGCTGGAAGCCCTATCCCACGACCATTGAAGCTATCAAGCGCAATAATGAGTTCAGTCTGGAGCTATCTGTCTCTGTACCCTATTCATCAACCTGCCCTTGTTCTGCAGCGCTGTCACGGCAACTGCTACAGGAAGCCTTCAGGGACGACTTTGCCAACGAAGAGCAGATTAGCCGCGAACGCGTGGAAACCTGGCTTCGATCTGAACGCGGCAGTGTTGCCACACCCCATAGCCAGCGTAGCTATGCGCGCATACGTGCCCGAATAAACCCTGTCGATCACACCCTGCTGCCATTACTGGACCTGATCGACCGCACCGAACAGGCGCTGAAAACCCCCGTACAGACAGCCGTTAAACGTGAAGATGAGCAGGAATTCGCTCGCCTTAACGGCGCCAATATGATGTTCTGTGAAGATGCCGCACGACGACTCAAGTCCGCCTTCAATCAGGCCGAGCAGTACCTGGATTTCTGGATTCGTGTAGAGCATCACGAAAGCCTGCACGATCATGACGCCGTAGCGATTGTCAGCAAAGGCATTCCAGGCGGATACACACCGCTACTGCAACGCTGATCGACACAGACAATGGCTCTGGAACTGCGCCACACCGTCACTGCGGAAGAAGCTGGCACCGATGCGGCCAGCCTGCTGTGCCAGCTCAGCCAGCTACCCAAGCAGCGCATCAAGGACGCCATGGCCAAAGGCGCCGTTCAGCTTCAGCGACGGCAACGCAAACGCTTGCGGCGGGCAACAGAAACGCTACAAACCGGTGATCAACTCTCACTCAGTTATGATACTGACATTCTGGCACGCAAGCCACCTGAAGGGACACGTTGCATTGCACGCCAGAAACACTACAGCGTCTGGTTCAAGCCAGCAGGACTCATGTCTCAGGGGACCGCTTTTGGAGATCACCTGTCACTGCTACGCCTGGCCGAGCAACAGCTCAATCGCCCGGTTTTTCTGGTACATCGACTGGACAGAGAAACCGCTGGACTGATGCTGATTGCACACACCTCTGTAGCTGCCGCCACGCTGTCGCGACTGTTTGAACAACACCAGATCGAGAAAATCTATCAGGCACGCGTTCGCGGTGAAACACCCGCAGAAGGCCGCATTGATCTGCCTCTGGATGGTAAAACAGCCATCACACACTATCAGCGCCTAAGCTATGACGCCTCACTGAATCAGAGCTGCTTGCGCATTCGACTGGAAACCGGCAGAACCCACCAGATACGCCGACATCTCGACGCCATAGAGCACCCGATTATCGGTGACCCTCGCTATGGTCGTGGAAACAAGAATAATGAAGGCCTGCAACTGCTGGCAACCGAACTGCATTTCCAGTGCCCGGAGCGTAAACAGCAGATCAAGTATTGCCTGGACGGTTACAACAAATGAAAAAAACCGCCTCCCGAAACCGGGCAGGCGGCAACCTGGATGGTTTAAAAAAAGCTGCGTATCAGTCTGCCTGACGACGCAAAAATGCCGGAATATCCAGAAAATCCATATCATCCGTTCCGGTTCTCTTCATCTCTTCAGGTAATGGCGCCATCACCTCAGGCTTTTTCACAGCCTTGGCAACAACGGCAGGCTTGTCATCACGACGCCCGCGAACACTTGGAAACTCCAACTGCCCATAATCAGCACCCTTGCGAACCGAGCTCACAGTACTGCGTGTATCACCACCTGATACCTGTGCAACTTCCTGAGCCTTGCACAGACCAGTTGCCACAACAGTTACCTTGATCTCATCGCTCATTTCCGGATCGATTACAGTACCGACAACGACTGTTGCACCATCGGAGGCATAACCTTCAACGATATCCCCCACCTCGGAAAACTCGCCGAGACTGAGATCCAGACCACCGGTAATGTTGACCAGAATGCCGCTGGCACCTTTCAGGTCTATATCTTCCAACAGCGGGCTGTTGATTGCTGCTTCAGTTGCCGTTACCGCACGCGATTCACCACGACCATAACCTGTACCCATCATGGCCATACCCATTTCAGACATCACCGTCCGCACATCCGCGAAGTCGACGTTGATCATGCCTGGACGGATAATCAGATCAGCAATCCCCTGAACTGCGCCCTTCAGCACATCATTGGCTGCCTTGAAAGCATCAATCAGACTGGTGTTACGCCCCAGAACAGGCAGCAGCTTTTCATTTGGAATAATGATCAGTGAATCAACATTTTCCTGCAGCTCACGAATACCTTCCTCGGCAACACGCTGACGCTTGCGCCCTTCGAAGGCAAACGGCTTGGTTACAACCGCCACCGTCAGGATACCCATTTCTTTGGCCACCTCTGCCACTACAGGTGCCGCACCTGTTCCAGTACCGCCCCCCATTCCGGCAGTAATGAACACCATGTCGGCCCCTTCCAGTGCCTCGGCAATACGCTCACGATCTTCCTGAGCCGCCTGGCGTCCAACATCCGGGTTGGCACCCGCGCCAAGCCCCTTGGTCAAACCACCGCCGATATGCAACGCGGTACGGGTTGCCGATTTCGCCAGCGCCTGTGCATCAGTATTCGCGCAGATGAAGTCAACACCCTCAACATCAGTTGTCAGCATATGTTCAACTGCGTTACCACCGCCACCACCGACTCCGATAACTTTAATCACCGCGCTTTGCGGCAAACTCTCTACCAGTTCAAACATAGTCATCCCTCCAGGAAATTCCCCGTTCTATGACGGGTTTGCCAAATCAAAAATTACTTTGCAACCAGCTTTTCATACGACCCAACACATTACCGACCGGTACCGTCGCCTTCGGGTGTCTGGCTGCCTCCGGCACTGTCAGTCCAGATTCATTCAAATTACTTTGCGCCTGACGCGCATAGTGGAGCAAGCCGATACTGGTGGCATAAATGGGATTGTGCAGCAGTGTTTCCATCCCGCGAACACCATCCGGTACAGCCAGACGCACCGGCATATGGAATATCTCTTCAGCCAGCTCCACCGCGCCTTCCATACGCGCACATCCACCGGTGAGCACCAGCCCGGCGGCAACCAGCTCTTCATAACCTGAACGGCGCAGCTCCGCCTGAATCAAACCCAGCATCTCTTCATAACGTGGCTCAATGACCTCGGCCAGCGCCTGACGGGACAGATTGCGTGCAGGCCGGTCACCAACACTGGGGACACGAATCATCTCATCGGCACGTGATAACTGAGACAAGGCACAGGCATACTTGATTTTGATCTGCTCAGCATGCTGAGTCGGCGTACGCAGCGCCATGGCAATATCACCGGTAATCTGATCACCACCAATAGGGATAACTGCTGTATGACGAATAGCCCCCCTGGTAAAGACAGCAATATCAGCCGTACCTGCACCGATATCGACCAGACAAACACCCAGATCCTTTTCATCCTCAGTCAGCACGGCATAACCCGAAGCCAGCTGCTCCAGTACCACACCATCCACTTCCAGCTCACAGCGACGGATACATTTTTCCAGGTTGTGCACAGCATTGCTGGCCCCCGTCACCAAATGTACTTTGGCTTCCAGACGAACACCTGACATGCCCAGCGGTTCTTTGATACCGTCCTGGTTATCGATCATGTATTCCTGCGGCAGGATATGCAGCAGTTTCTGATCAGCAGGCACGGCAACCGCGCGAGCAGCTTCGATAACCCGTTCAAGATCCTGCTCAGTGACTTCACGATCACGTACGGCAACAATACCGTTGGAATTAAGACTGCTGATATGACCGGCGGCCATCCCGACTGTAACTGAGTGCACCTTGCACCCCGCCATTAATTCGGCTTCTTCAACCGCACGTCGAATCGCACTGACCGTGGATTCGATATTTACGACTACACCACGTTTCATTCCAGTGGTTGGATGATTGCCCACACCGACAATTTCAATGCTGCCGTCGACACGCAACTCACCGACCAGGCACACCACTTTTGATGTTCCGATATCCAGCGCCACGATCATATTGTTGGCAGTCAACATAGTGCTTACAGATTCCTGATAGTTCGCTCAAAAAATACGGCGAGGTCTACTAACCATCCTTCCGAATATTAGACTGCAAATCACAGACCAACTTTTCAAGCGATGATGATAAACATCTTATCGGCTTATTATCGCTGAGCTTTAATCACTCTTTCAAGATTTTTTTATATGAACAGAACGGCAATTTTTTGCCGCCAAAAACTGCATTTTTATGTAATTTCAATCAGATAAGGCAAGGCAATGTGAATGTTATTGCCGCTCAAAAAATAAACAGCGGCATTTTTTTCATCATCGAAATCTTAATTTAAATCAAGATTAAATTTTGAATAAAAGGCGATATTTCAAGATTAAGTTTTGATTTGTCGCTATTATATCAAAAATTAATCTTGATTTTTCATCAAATATCATGATGGAGTTTTGATTTTAGAGAGCTCACGAAATATGATTTAAAGCAAGAAAAAAATGGATCAAAAAATCCAGTGAGCCGTAAAAACTCACTGGAGAAAACGTTTTTTACCAGTACCACCAAAGCACCGGAATAGAGATCATCGTCAGTCCGCCACAGACAAACACATTGGTCAGATCACCCAAGAGGCGCTTGATAATGACCAGATGCACCACCGGGAACGTAATAAAGACACAACTCAATGGAATCCACCAGTCCAGACGGGAGAAACCATACGCCAGCGAACCAATCAAGGTCAGTGCTGCCAGATTACCCAACACCATGACGATCACCAGACCATTGGCATTCTGCAAAAATGAGGGCTTGTCAGCCTCAGGCAATTTATTCAGCGCACCCGCGCTCAAGGCCGCTGACATGGACACCAGTCCGGTCAGCAGGAAAATCAACAATGCATCAGTCATGAAGGCTCCCGTGTAAGATCCAATTTTGTCAGCCGGTTATTGTACGACAAAGCGGGATGAAACCCGAAAAAATGCTACACTGCGCGTTTACCCTTCGGTTCAACCTCCTGAGTGATCGGAACACACCATGCCTGAATTTCTCGTCGATGAAGCTGTTGAAGACTATGCCTATGTCAGCACCCAAGCCGAACCTCCACTACTTCAGGAGCTCATTGATGCAACAAATGAACAGATGGGCTGGCCACAGAAGCTTTCCGGACGCCTGGTCGGACGCACATTGAAAATGCTGGCTGCGCTGACACGCCCCAAACACGCATTGGAGATCGGCATGTTCACCGGCTACTCCGCGCTCTCCATTGCCGAGGGTATGCCTGATGACGGCAAACTCATCTGCTGCGAAACCAATCCAAGAGCCATCGAAATGGCACAGCGGTTCTTTGATCGCAGTGAACACGGGCATAAAATCGAAGTCATTTTTGGTCGTGCTGCCGATACACTGGAACAGCTGGATATGGAGCTGGACTTCACCTTTATTGACGCGGATAAACGCAGTTATCTGCACTACTATCAGGCGGTCAAACAACGAACCCGCTCCGGTGGACTGATTATTCTGGACAATGTGCTCTGGTCGGGTAAGGTATTACAACCCGAGTCTGAGCTGGATGACATCCTGGTTGAAACCAATCGCCTGATCGCCGCCGACCCGGAGGTGGAAAACGTGTTTCTCACCGTGCGAGATGGCATGAACATTGTCAGAAAACGCTAAACACACATCGCTTTCAGCCTGAGAGGGAGCTGCTGTGGCAAAAAAACTGCTACTGTTATCTGGCCTGATACTGATACTGCTGGCAGGATCACTGGTGGCAGCCTACATGCTGACGCCACAGCTGTCCCGCTGGCTTATCAGTCAATGGCTGGAGCAGCAGGGGTTCGATGCCATTGAGTTTCAGATGCAGCCTCCTCACGGCAATCGACTGATCATAAACCAGCTGCAACTCACTCATCTGGATGGCCAGCGACTGACCCATCTGTATATCCATCAGGCAGAACTGAGGTATACACTGGCAGAGCTGCTCAAAACAGCACAGCTCTCAAGCATAGCGATTGACCAGCTTCAGATTGCCATTCAGATTGACACGACCCTGCCGCAACGCCTGCAAACACTTCAGCGTGAAACACTGGACCTGCCCGCGCAACAGCTGGAGACGTTTTTTGACAGGCTCCCGACTGAGCAGCTACACATTGCCGAGGTCACCGTTCACTATCAGGCAGATGACAGCCCGGCACTGGGCGCAACCGGCACCCTGCAGTTGAATAGTCAGACGCTGGACTCAAGCTGGTATCTCACCCTGGATCAGCAACGTCTGGCGGATTTAACGCTACGCGTTCACCGCGACGCCTCTCTATCTCTGCATTTGACCGACACACAACACAGCCTGTATCAGGCCTCTGGCAGCCTCGCCTATCAGGAGCAGCAGTGGCAACTCAACCTTGGCCATCAAGTGTTCAGCACGCCACTGCTGAGATGGTTACAACAACACTTCAACCTGAGCTACAACTGGCACCCGGGACTGCAAGACCCACTCTCCTTTACCACCGAGTTTCGCCTGCCTCGTCAGCTACCGCTAGCACCTGCGGCACTGCTGCAGACACTGACCGGTGATCTCACCCTGGCCACCCGACTGGAACCACGCTGGATTGACCAACCACACCCTCTCGCACTCAATCTGTTGGCGCAGATAACTCTGCAGCAGGGACAACTTTCTGGAGAGTTCAGGGTTGATAACCCCTTAGCACCAATTACCTTTCGTGGAACCATGACACCCGACGGCAAGGCAGATATACAGTGGCGTATTCCAGAAACATCTGCCCCTGAATTACTGGATGGGCTGCGCCCCTATCTGGCCGATCTGCCACCACAAATCCGCCTGCACACGGGTCGTTTCTCGGCTACAGGTACGGCCAGGATAGAACCGGAGAGCTGGCAAATCAGCGGTCAGGCACAACTCGCTGATGCCAACCTGAGCCACGCCAACACACAGATTGAAGGGGTAAACTGGAACAGTCGATGGCAGTGGGATCATCGTGGTCACTGGCACAGTACCGGTGATGTTCAGCTGCAGCGCCTGAATATCGGCCTGCCTGTCAGCCTGACCCCGTTGAACTATCGACTGGAACATCGCGCGCAACAACTGACGCTGCAACTGTCCGCATTCAATGCTCGGCTGTTAGGCGGCCAAGTGTATGTGCCTGCGCTGAGCTTTGACCCTCGCGCACCGGAGCTGTTATTTCTGGTCAGCCTGAGACAATTTAATCTCGGTGCAATTCTGGAACTTTATGCCGAGCAGGGGCTCTATGGTGAAGGCTTGATTGACGGGCAACTACCGGTGCGTTACAACGCCGAAGGACTTAGCATTCAGGGCGGGAATATCGGCACGGTCGCTCCAGGCGTGATACGCTATCAGCCGAATGAAAGTCTGGATGCCATGGCCCAGGGCAATATAGGCTTGCGTCTGGCACTGGATGCACTCAGCGACTTGCAATACCAGTTACTGGATCTGGATGTGTACTACCAGCCGAATGGCGATCTGACGCTGCGTTCACGTCTGCAAGGGCATAACCCTGAATGGCAACAGGGCCGGCCAATTGACCTGACGCTGACAATTGAAGACAACATACCGGATTTGCTGCGCGCCCTGCAGATTACCGGCAGAATTACCGACGCGCTTGACCAGCATTTTCAACGCCAGTAACACCTACTGTTTGGTTCAGGTTAAGGCGCACCGCGTCAGAATAGGACATTCAATGATATGACGACAGACAACGAGGCCTCTATGACCGCTTTCTTATCACGATCAGTGCTGCTGATGCTGCTGATCCCCTTAGTGGCAGCCTGTACGCCAACGGTACAAGTAGCCGCACCCAAGGACCCGATCACAATCAATCTGAACGTCAAAATTCAGCATGAGATTCTGGTCAAAGTCGATCGGGAAATTGATACCTTATTGCAAGAAAACAGCGACCTGTTCTAGGAGATTACCATGTTACATTCAAGCCAACGTTATCTATGGGTTCTGTTGCTCCTGTTGCTGTCGCTTCCCGCCTGGGCTCAGTCACTGGACCAGGCCAAGTCACAGGGACTGGTAGGTGAACAACTGAACGGCTATGTCGGCATTGTTACCCGCAGCCCCAGCAATGAATTGCGGGCACTGGTCACCGATGTGAACCAGAAACGTCGAGCGCTCTATCAACGCTCGGCACAGGATGCGTCCGTCGCACTGGATGTCTTTGAAGCCCGTGCTGGACAGCGCCTGCAAGAACGCGCCAGACCCGGCGAATACATTCAGGATGCCAATGGTCAATGGCGTCGTAAATAACCCCAACCCTGTATCAAGGAGTCCGACTTGCTAAGCTATCGCCAACTCAACCTGCTGGGACTGATGACCTGTATCACCGCGATGGCGTTTGCGGTCGGATATCTGCAGAACCACCTTGAACTCGATCCCTGCCCTCTGTGTGTACTGACCCGTATTGTGGTTATGAGTATGGCGGTGGTCTTTTTCATTGCCCTGATTCATAACCCGGGACAACTGGGACAGCGTATTTATGGCGGTATCAACCTGCTGATTGGCCTGACAGGTTTTGCCATTCAGCTACGTCATATCTGGCTCCAAAACCTGCCACCTGATGAGGTGCCTGCCTGTGGACCCGGGCTGGAGTTTTTACTGCAAACCCAGCCCGTCTTTGGAGCACTGCGGCAAGTGCTGCAAGGTTCTGGTGACTGTGCTGAAATTGACTGGGTATTTCTCGGGATGACCATCCCGATGCAAACAGCCCTGCTGTTCATCTTCCTGTTGCTGCTGGTAGGTATACAGCTGAAAAAGCGCCAGCGTAAACTGTTCAACTGAGCAGATGCTGAATAGCCTGCGCCACCCGGCGGTACGTGATCTCTACTGGGCAATCAACAGCCCGAGCCTGATCAACACCACAGGCGTGACGCACTGGCAGGATCACAGTGATGCGTTTCGACAACTCCTGCAACAGCTGGATCAACAACCAGCCCCCCTGTTAGACCATCTGCAACAGGGGCACGCTGCAGGGCGTCCACTCAGATTAGGACTCTATTTTGAGCGCCTTTGGCATTTTTACCTTCATCAGCATCCCGACTACCAACTCCTCGCCCATAACCTGCAAATCCGGGATGCCGATCAACGCACCCTGGGCGAGCTGGACCTGCTCATCCAGCGTCAGCATCCACCCTGCACGCTGCATCTGGAACTGGCTGTCAAATTTTACCTCGCCCTGCCCGATCCCGATACTGCAAACGCATTGGCCCGATACATTGGTCCAGGCCTGAAAGATCTGCTGATTCGAAAATACCAGCATACCTGTCAGCACCAGTTGCCCCTGTCATCCCGGCAGGAAGCACAGCCACCACTGGCACATCTGAACATACAGGTCGATCAGGCTCAGGCACTGTTCAGAGGGCGTTTGTTTCAGCCCTGGGCAGAAGATTCCGGCCTGCAACCTGCCTGGCTGGCTCAACACCAACTGCCTCGATTACCCGGGGATTCAATCTACCTGCGCCTGGAGCGACGCCAATGGTTTGCTGAACAGCTCCTGCCAGATGCCCCACTGACATCGCTGTCGCATCAACTCGACACACTACTTGAGCGCCCTGTACAGGTCGCACGAATAGATCCGGCCACAGGTCAGGAAAGGCAGCGTCTGTTTATCGTACCGGATGACTGGGAAGCACGGGCGCGCCAATGTCTGACTCACTGATGCATTAACCCCTGCAAGCGGTCCAGCGCAGCTTCATGTGCTGCAGTACAGGGCTGAGCAAAACTCAACCTCAGCGCCTGGCGAAAATCACCGCTGGCGGAAAAGAGTGGCCCGGGCGTGAGTGCCACATTCTGCTGCAGCGCACGTGGATAGAGGGCCAGCGTATCAATCGGGCACTGCCAGGTTACCCAGAGACACAAGCCCCCCTGAGGTCGGTCAAACACTATTTGATCCTGCCAGCGCCTCTGAATTGCCGAAATCCAGTCTTGCGCCTGACCATAGAGTTCAGTGACCCGATGACGCAAGTAACGGTCATACTCGCCAGAGTTAAGATAATCATACAATCCCTGCTGCACATAGTGACTGCTGGCCAGCTGTGTCATCAACTTCAGATAGACGATGCGTGCATGCCAACGTTTACTGATAGCCCAACCCAGACGCAGATCACGTGACAGCGTCTTGGAGTAGGAGCCACACAGAATTACACGATCCTGAGTATCCCGTGCTTTCAGGGGAGAAAGGCGCCCGGCAAAGCTTAATTCTCGATAGATATCATCCTCAATCACCACCAGATCATAACGCTCAGCCAGCTCCAGCAAGCATTGTTGCTCACCCGCCGGCATGAGCGTGCCCCCCGGTGTTGCAAAGCTGGGAGTCACCACACAGGCACGTATCGGCCAGTGCATCAAGGCACGCTCCAAGGCTTTCAAGTCCATACCCACACCGGACTTGACCGGAATTTCAATCACTTTCAACTGTAAAGTCTCCAGCAATTGAATCACCCCATAAAATCCAGGACTCTCTACCGCCACCAGATCTCCCGGCTGACAACTGGCTTTCAGTGCCAGATAAAGGGCATTCTGACAGCCACTGGTAATGCACAGTTGGTCTGCAGTCACCTGACAGGCATCTCGCTGATAACGCTGTGCCAATAACTGGCGCAAGGGTAAAAAGCCTGCTGGTTCTTCGTAACTCTGGTGAGAAACACCGCGGGACTGGCGCAATGCGCGGGCAATAGCCCGGTTAAGCAACAAGAGTCCGGCAGGCAGATAGGGTGCCTGCTGCCCCGGCAGCAGATCAAATGCGGCGCCCTGCATCATGATATCCGTCAGCAGCTCACTGCTGGTCACCGGTACAGGCTGCGGAATCAGTGTCGACTCATCTGACCTGTCGGATACCCGCACAGCAGCAAGCGGGGCACAGACAAAATAGCCGGAACGGGGACGTGCCTCGATACGCCCTTGTGCTTCCAGACGCTGGTAGGCATGTATGACCGTTGCCTTGGAGACACCGCGCTCCCGGCATAGCATGCGTACTGAAGGCAATCGTTCTCCCACCTGCCAGCGCCCTGTCTGCAACTGCTGTAACAACCAGGATTCCAGTGCCAGATAGGCATACTCTTGATTCATACCGAGGCTCCACACATCACATCTGTACCTATTATTTATTATTTTTTTGTGCCTGTCCTTATTTTTACTTAACCCCTAAGATTTCTGCGGTATCTGAGGAGGCACTCCATGTCAAAACATTCCCTAATTCCACTCTACCCCGTGGCCGATGCATCCGGACTTGAAGGAGGTAAAATTCATGTTCGTCTCACCGAAGGCCGCTTTCAGACACTCAGACGACTGATCAGTTGGCCGCTTCTGGCGCTGTTTTTTGGCCTGGTTTGGGTTGAAGCCGATGGCACACCCTGGCTGCTGTTTGACTTTCCACAACGTCGGATTCTCTTGTTTGGCACGGCTTTTTCCTGGTATGACCTGCATATTCTCACCGGATTAATGATCAGCGGAGCCAGTTTGCTGTTTTTCGTTTCCATGCTCTGGGGGCGTGTCTGGTGCGGCTTTGCCTGCCCACAAACAATCTGGACCTGGATTTTCATCCGCATTGAACGCTGGACAGAAGGACGTGCATCAGTACGCCAGCGTCAGGACGCACTGCCGTTGCGTGGCAAGCGCCTGCTGCGCAAAATCCTCAAGCACAGTATCTGGCTGCTTGTCGCCCTGCTGACAGCAGTCACCTTTACCGGCTACTTTGTACCGGTTCGGGACATACTGCCCGCTCTGACCGGGTCGGAAGTCTCGCTGCCACTGCTGACCTGGCTGGTCATCATGACCCTGCTGACCTACACCAATGCGGGTCTGGTCCGTGAGAAGATCTGCCTGCATGCCTGCCCTTATTCACGCTTTCAAGCGGTGATGATGGATAATCAATCTCTGAAAGTCAGTTATGACAGTAATCGAGGTGAACCTCGCGGTGCACTGAAACAGTCTTCCAGTCAGACGGGGGACTGTGTCGATTGCAGGATTTGCGTACAGGTATGCCCAACCGGAATCGATATACGTGATGGTCTGCAGGCCGCCTGTATCGATTGCGCCGCCTGTATCGATGCCTGTGATCAGATCATGCACAAACTGCACAAGCCAATAGGCCTGATTCGCTTTGCCAGTGCTGAAGCTGCCAACAAAAAGCCATCAGGTCTGTGGCGTCCACGGCTGTTCGGCTATCTGGCGGTATTGCTTATCGCATTCAGCGCAACAGGCTATGCCTTTTTTGAGAAGAAGGATCTGGTTATTGAAGTACGTCGGGACCGGGACAGCCTGTATCGTGAGTTCAGCGATGGCCTGGTGTGTAACTTTTATCAGATCAAAGCAGACAGTTTTCAACCGTCACTGACTCAGGTCAGGGTCGAGGTCCGCGGACAGGATGACCTGATTCTTCAGGGGCCGGCCAACCTGACACTGGATAACCAGGGTGACTGGACCGCCTACCGGGTCTGCCAATATCACCCGGAAGGCGGTGTATTGCCGATTAGCTTCGTGTTTTCAGATCAGCTGCGTGAGTGGACTCGTCCCTCCAGCTTGATCACCAACACAGACTATCAGCAACACTGATCAGAACTGCACTTTCACCCCGACATAAGCCGAGCGTCCCATGCCCGGGACGCCGATGCCCCAGGGAATGCCGTTGATCGCCATGGTACTCCCCTGCCCGGTATAAGCTCCGCCGGTAGGCAGTACATAATAGCGATCAAACAGGTTTTCGATGCCAAAATCCAGCCGTACCTGATTCCAGGTATGGCTGGCACGCAGGTTAATCAGGCTATAACCGGACGTGCTGATTTCGTTACGAACAGCCGATCCGGATGATTTTTCATCCACTACAATCCATTCCAGCGCATTGTCCCAGCCTTGCAACTGATGTGTCAGTGTAAAGCGACCATTGAGTGGCATGATGTTATAGAGTGCATCCCCGGTATCACGGTTCTTGCCCTAGGTATAGTTGACCACACTGTTCAGTCCCCAATTCCCCCATGTATTGGCCATCAAAGGCAGCTGCATGGACAGGTCAATACCATAAAGACGCGCTGACTGATTGGCATATTGCAGTACGTTGAACTGGTTTTCGCTCCAGCCAGGACGACGTACAGCATCGATATAGTTATCCACATGAGTATAAAAAGGTGTCGCCGCAACTGACCAGCGTCGATCCTCTGCATGCCAGTCAAACGTTGCCGAGGCGGTATAGGCTGTTTCAGGTTTCAGATCAATGCTGCCGACATAGCCATTACCATCACCGACAAAGTTGTTCATGGTGGCTGCCATCGGCCAGGTTGACCAGGTATAGCGCTCATACAGATTCGGAGAACGAACCTTGCGCGCCAGTCCCAGCTCAATATCCAGACCAGGGCTATGCTGGTAACGCGCCAGCAGTGCCAGATCGAGGTTATGATCGGTTTGTGAACGCGATTGCGCATTAAAGGCTTCAGACTCAGCTAACTGATTACCGGGCATGTTCGCAGCCGCATAGCCCTGTACCGGATCGGCATCCATCTCGACACGCTCATACCTGACGCCCATCAGACTGGTCCAGGCTGCGTTGTGCCGGGTTTCCACTTCACCGTATACAGCGGCTCGATCACGCTGACCATTATTTATATTCAGGAAGGTACCAGGCCCCATACCACCACCGGATGCGGTCCAATAGTCATCCAGACGATAACGTTGCAGGTCAGCTCCCACGCGCAACACCTGCCGGTCATTGACATTCACATCGGCGGACAGACTTACCCCGGTGTTATCACTTTCAGAGTACATCGGCATCCCGGCAGCGCAGGTGCCTGCGGGATCACCGTGAAAGCGAATCGGATCGCAAGGGTTACCCGCACCGGACAGCGTGCCATACCAGAAACGCTTGTCTGCACCAAAGTCCATAAAATGATCCACCTGTTCATGATAAACCCGTGCCTCCATCGAACCCCATTCAAAGGGACGACTCCAGGACGCATTCACCAGTTTCTGGGTATTCTCCAGCAGATCCATACGTTGATTGGGGAACAGCTGTTCCGGCATATCCTGATAGCTGAAGCGAACATCAAACAGGTTTTCATCCAGTTTGAACGCAATACCCAGGGCATGATTCTGAGTCTCGTAAGCGGTTGATCCCACCTCATCACGCGCCAGGGTATGTCCAGGCCGTCCTGTATCCACAAACGACTTAAAGTCACCACCGGCTTTATAATTGTCCGCCTGACTCCAGGCACCGCTGTAATCGAGGCTCAGGGTATCCGTGGCATAACGGGTCGACAGGTGCGTACCAACAGCCCGGTTGTTGCTGCGATAAAAAGCGCCTATTTCAGTCCGTGTCAGCGCCGCTTCTCCCGGCAATGCAAACTCGGGGGTAGCCCTTTCAGCAACAATGGAACCGCCAATACTGTCACCGCCAACACTGACTGGCGCAATACCGGCATAGACTTTCAGCACTGCAAGCTGGCTGGGGTCAACATAGGATAACGGCGGATTCATGTGGTTGGGACAGGCTGCGATCAGATCCATCCCATCCACCTTGATGCGTACACGATCATCGGCCAGGCCACGAATAGCTGGCAAGCTCGACACCCCTCCAGCACCATATAGACTCATGCCCGGAATATTTCGTAATAAGCTGGCCGTATCATGTGTTGCAGCACGCAACAGCGCCAGGGCTGATGGCGATGACTCGACTGATGTATCCAGTGGATTCGCTACAGGTTTGGTGACTTCCAGCAGCATGGCATCATTGGCACTGGCATAACACCAGGGCAGTACCAATACACAGGTGATCGCAACCGCAAGCGGCCTGGGTGTAAAAACGGCAGGGTTCATATCAGCTCCTCTGGACTCTCTGTTCGATGAATGGCGAACCTTTAAAAAACCCTGCGAAGTCTAATGGAAATAGATGCGACTGCATTGAGACATAATGTCGCAGCATATTTGGCATCACGGAGTGATCAAATGGGGATTGCAAAGCGCCCTATGGCTGTGCAAAGTAGATGTTTTACCGCACCCGGACGCTTTTCTAATGCCTGCTTCAGTCTTTTCCTCGATTAAAGGTGATCTCTCTGGTGGCATTACTGCCGGTATCGTTGCACTTCCTCTGGCATTGGCTTTTGGCGTCGCCTCAGGTGCAGGCGCGGCCGCAGGACTCTATGGTGCCATTGCACTGGGACTGATTGCCGCGCTGCTCGGTGGCACACGCGTACAGATCTCCGGGCCTACCGGCCCGATGACGGTTGTCTTTGCATCAGCCCTCGGTGCCTTTGGTGGCAATCTGGAAGTGGCGATGGCCGTCGTATTGATAGGCGGTCTGGTACAGATCGGCCTCGGCCTGTTACGCACCGGATCACTGGTACACTTCATTCCTTACCCGGTGATATCAGGCTTCATGAGCGGTGTGGGTGTGATTATCGTGTTACTGCAGCTAGGCCCATTAATCGGAGTACCCGCAGAGTCTGCTCCACTGCAAGCACTGCTGCACCTGCCGCAACTACTCACTGCCGTAAACCCTCAAGCACTGACGCTGGGTGTGCTGACCCTGGTGATTCTCTTTCTGACACCGATGCGTATCAGTCGCGTGATCCCCTCACCTCTGCTGGCACTGGTATTGCTCACCAGTGTCAGTCTGCTGCTGCAGTTTGAGGTTGCTGAAATCGGCCATATTCCTGTCGGACTGCCGGAATGGCGACTGCCCCAGTTCTCCCTGCAAGACTGGAGCCTGATTATCAGCCTTGGCCTGACACTGGCCCTGCTGGGCAGTCTTGACAGCCTGCTGACATCGCTGGTCACGGACTCAATTACCCACACTCGCCACCAGCCCAATCGTGAGCTGATCGGTCAGGGTCTGGGTAATATGCTGTGTGCATTTATTGGTGGACTACCCGGTGCCGGTGCCACCATGCGTACCGTCATCAATGTCCGCTCGGGTGGAACCACGCGGCTCAGCGGCGTTATTCATGCACTGCTACTGCTGACGCTGCTGCTGGGTCTGGCGCCTCTGGCCACACATATTCCCCTGGCTGTTCTGGCAGGCATTCTGATCAAGGTGGGGATTGATATACTCGACTATCGCCTGTTCAAGCGACTGAAAACAGCACCAAGATCCGATATTTTGATCATGCTTGCTGTTTTTCTGCTGACGGTACTTGTTGATCTGGTCATGGCGGTTGCCGTCGGCGTGATCCTGGCGATGGGCATGCTGACCCGACGGGTAGCCCGGGATGCGGATATACGTTTTGATGACGGTAACGGGCATCAGTCACATCAGCTGGAAAAAATTGGCCCAGGAGTCCGGGTCATTCATGTCAAAGGTCCACTATTCTTTGGTTCAGCCAGCCAGATGCTGGACCGTATCGAGACAGTCGATCAGGTTATCGGCACCCGTCATATCATTATTGATTGCCGCAAAGTCAACTTTATGGACCTGACCGCTATTTTTGCGCTGGACAGCATGGTCGAAAAACTGGAACAACACCATCAGGTTCGGGTGGTGACAACACCGGCCCTGCGGACGCAACTGCTACAGCTCAATACACCCCATCTGGATGAACGGCATCTGTACACCAACCTCAAAGCAGCTCAACGCTGAAAACCATCTACGACCATTTTTTACCCACTTAGATGAAAAAAAGGTTAAAATCTGCGCCTGAATCTGACAATCCGGGGTGAATTTTCCCGGTCGGCTCTGGTGTTGTTCGCCGGGTCCGATACAACCTATGCAGGATTACTTGGTAATGTGCCCACATTCACTTTCGTTACATACGCTTGAACACCATGATGCCTTCATTGAGCGTCATATCGGCCCTTCAGTCGAAGAGCAGCAGGCCATGCTGGAAGCGACCGGCTTTCAGACACTGGAAGATATGATTCAACGCACGGTGCCGGCTTCGATTCGTTGCGATATCCCTGCAGAGCTGGATACCCCGCGTACGGAAACCGAAACTCTGGAACGCCTCAAGGCGATCATGAGCCAGAATATCGTCAAGCGTTCCATGATCGGCATGGGCTTCACCGATGCCATCACCCCGAATGTCATCCTGCGTAACGTATTGGAAAATCCGGGCTGGTACACCGCTTACACCCCCTATCAGCCAGAAATCTCTCAGGGGCGCCTGGAAGGACTGCTGACCTTCCAGCAGATGATTATGGATCTGACCGGCCTCGAACTGGCTAACGCTTCACTGCTGGATGAAGCCACTGCCGCGGCTGAGGCAATGACATTGTGCAAGCGCATGTCCAAAGCCAAACATGCCAATGTCTTTATCGTCGATGAACAGCTGCATCCACAAAATATCAGTGTTATCCAGACACGTGCCGAACCGCTGGGCATTGAAGTCGTGATCGGTGATGTAGCCAGTCTGATGGCACAACACAACTATTTTGGTGTGGTCGTCCAGTACCCGGACACCCTGGGTGAAATCAAGGACTATCAGGCGCTGATTCAACAGGCGCATGAGCAAAAAGCACTGTTCTGTGCGGCAGCCGATATTATGGCACTGGTTCTGCTGAAGTCACCGGGAGATCTGGGTGCCGACGTCGTGTTCGGTTCATCGCAGCGTTTTGGTGTCCCCATGGGCTATGGTGGTCCATCTGCCGCCTATTTCGCTACCCGTGATGCCTTCAAGCGATCTGTACCGGGCCGTATTATCGGCGTATCAGTGGATAGCCGAGGCAAGCCTGCCTTGCGTATGGCAATGCAAACCCGTGAGCAGCATATCCGCCGTGAAAAAGCCATGTCCAACATCTGTACCGCCCAGGCATTGCTGGCCAACATGGCCGCTTTCTATGCGGTCTATCACGGACCGGAAGGGCTGAAAATCATCGCTTCACGTATTCATCGTCTGACCAATATCCTGGCTGCCGGACTGAGTAGCAAAGGCGTCACCATCGTCAATACCCACTGGTTCGACACTCTGACCCTGGAACTCGGTTTTGCACGCGATGCAGCCTATGAGCGCGCTGCCGAGCTGGGAATTAATCTGCGCAAAATTGGTGACACCCGACTGGGCATTACCTGTGATGAGCGTACCACGCGTGAAGAGATTCACACCCTGTGGAAAGCGCTGCTGGGCGAAACCCACCATCTGGATATGGAAGCACTGGATTACCAACTGATCGAAAACGGCACCCCTGCCCTGCCCGCATCCCTGCTGCGTGAAAACGAGATTCTGACCCATCCGGTGTTTAACACGCATCACAGCGAAACAGAGATGCTGCGTTACCTGAAAAAGCTGGAAAACAAGGATATCTCACTGGCACACAGTATGATTGCACTGGGCTCCTGCACCATGAAGCTCAACGCGACGGCGGAGATGATTCCTGTGACCTGGCCAGAGCTGGCCAACATGCATCCTTTTGCACCACGGGAACAGGCTCTGGGGTATCAGCAAATGATTGATGAGCTGGATCAGATGCTGCGTGCAATCACCGGTTTTGATGCCATCTGCATGCAGCCCAATTCAGGTGCTCAGGGTGAATATGCCGGTCTGATGGCGATTCGCAACTATCTGCGTGCCAAAGGTGAAGGGCATCGTAACGTGTGCCTTATCCCCACATCTGCCCATGGCACCAATCCCGCGTCTGCGGCCATGGTGGATATGCAGGTCGTACTGATTGACTGTGATGCCCAGGGTAATGTGGATGTTGAGGATCTGCGTAACAAGGCTCTGGCACACAAAGATGACCTGGCTGCGCTGATGATCACCTACCCCTCCACTCACGGTGTATTCGAGGAAGAGATCAAAGAGATCTGTGCCATTGTGCATGAGTGTGGTGGTCAGGTGTATATGGATGGTGCCAACCTGAATGCGCAGGTCTGCATCAGTAAACCTGCCGAGATCGGTGCCGATGTATCACACATGAACCTGCACAAGACATTCTGCATCCCGCACGGTGGTGGTGGCCCCGGTATGGGACCGATTGGTGTCAAAGCCCATCTGGTGCCTCATCTGGCCAACCATCCGGTGGTACAGGTCAACAATGATAATCAGAACAATACTGCCGTCTCGGCCGCGCCCTGGGGCAGCGCCAGTATTCTGTCAATCAGTTGGGTGTATATCAGTCTGATGGGTGGCATCGGCTTGCGTCAGGCCACCGAAGTGGCGATTCTCAGTGCCAACTATATTGCCAACCGCTTGAATGAGCACTTCCCGGTACTCTACACAGGCCGTAATGGACGCGTGGCGCATGAGTGCATTATTGATTTGCGCCCATTGAAAGAACGTACCGGCATCACCGAAGAAGATGTTGCCAAGCGCTTGATGGACTTTGGTTTCCATGCACCAACCATGTCTTTCCCGGTACCCGGAACCCTGATGATCGAACCCACCGAATCGGAATCCAAAGCCGAGCTGGACCGTTTTATCGAGGCGATGGTACAGATACGTCAGGAAATTGCGGCAGTGGAAACAGGTGAAATGACGGCTGAACAGAGTCCGTTACGTCATGCACCACATACACAGGCGGATTTGATGGATGCGAACTGGGATCGGGTTTATAGCCGTGAGCAGGGTGCCTTTCCAGCAGAATGGCTGAAAGATGCCAAGGTATGGCCTAGCGTCAATCGCATTGATAACGTCTATGGTGACCGTAATCTGTTCTGTGCGTGTGTGCCGGTAGAGGACTACCGTTAAGTCAGGAAGACAGCCACCAGGTCTTCGTCCGCCACCCGAAGGTGGCGGACGAATCTTTCAAGCCATCAGAGTGCTTTTTCCAGCTCCGGAACAGCTTCAAACAGGTCAGCAACCAGACCGTAGTCCGCCACCTGGAAGATCGGAGCATCTTCATCCTTGTTGATTGCCACAATCACCTTGGAATCTTTCATACCCGCCAAGTGCTGAATAGCACCTGACAAGCCGACACCAATGTAAAGCTCCGGCGCCACAACCTTACCGGTTTGCCCAATCTGATAATCGTTCGGTACAAAACCGGCATCAACAGCTGCACGCGTAGCCCCTACCGCGGCACCCAGCTTGTCAGCCAGTGCGTCGAGCATGGCGAAGTGTGCCTTGTCGCCCATACCACGACCACCCGCCACGATCACCTTGGCTGTGGTCAGTTCAGGACGGTCCGATTGAGCCAGCTCTTCAGAAACCAGGCGACTCAGGCCGGTATTGCTGACCTGGCTCAGGTTTTCCACAGTCGCAGAACCACCTTCAGTAGCCGCCGGATCAAACGAAGTGCCACGTACCGTCACAACTTTGATCGGGTCCAGTGATTGCACAGTAGCAATCGCATTACCTGCATAGATCGGACGCTTGAAGGTATCAGCCGCTTCGACTGAAACGATCTCGGAGATCTGTCCCACATCCAGCAACGCCGCCAGACGCGGCATAAAGTTCTTACCATTCGTCGTTGCAGGTGCCAGAATATGGCTGTAATCAGCCGCCAGGCCCTTGACCAGATCCGCCACATTCTCGGCAATCTCATGATCATAAGCCGCATCATCAGCCACCAGAACCTTACGCAGACCCGGTACTTTGGCCGCAGCATCAGCCACCGGTGTGCAACCACTGCCAACAATCAATAAATCAATGTCGCCACCGATCTGAGTCGCTGCTGTCACGGTCGACAGGGTGGCCGACTTCAGAGCGGAATTGTCATGTTCAGCAATCAATAAAATAGCCATTAGATCACCTTCGCTTCATTCTTCAGTTTATCTACCAACTCGGCGACACTGGCCACCTTGATACCAGCCTGACGCTCAGCAGGAGGCTCAACCTTCAGCAAGCGGGTATTGGCTTTCACTTCAACACCGTAATCAGCCGGTGTTTTGGTATCCAGCGGCTTTTTCTTGGCTTTCATGATATTCGGCAAAGATGCGTAACGCGGCTCGTTCAGACGCAGGTCAACCGTCAGTACAGCAGGCAACTTGACTGCCAGGGTTTGCAGACCACCATCAATTTCACGTACTACCTGAGCTTCAGAATCGCTCAGCTCCAGGCCGGAAATAAACGTACCCTGAGACATACCCGTCAGGGCAGCCAGCATTTGTCCGGTCTGGTTGTTATCTGTGTCAATGGACTGTTTACCCATGATCACCAGACCCGGCTGCTCTTCTTCAACAATCTTGGCCAGCAGTTTGGCAACTGTCAGAGACTCCAGCACCTCATCGGACTGTACCAGGATTGCACGGTCGGCTCCCATCGCCAGAGCGGTACGCAACTGCTCCTGCGCATTCTGGGGACCCATGGACACAACCACTACTTCAGACGCCTTGCCTGCTTCTTTCAAGCGTACGGCCTGCTCGACAGCGATTTCACAGAAAGGGTTAACCGCCATTTTGACATTTTTCAGATCGACATCAGTGTTATCCGGTTTGACACGGACCTTCACGTTATAGTCGATTACACGTTTAACTGTAACGAGAACCTTCATGAATAGATTTCCTTCAGTTTAGCCAGCTGAATGCATCACGGACTATAGCAGAATTCGCTGATTGCGCCACAACCCGCCTGCTATAAGAAAATTTTATCAGATAAGGGATTTCACTTATACTATAGATCGACTCTGATGATATCGTCTCAGGTAAACTGTGTCCCGGACACACATGACTGGATGATTATTGCCAAAATGCACAGCTGATTTGCAATCTGACTGACAAAAAAAGGCATTATCAGGGCATAATTTGCTGAAAGTGTTCTAAAGTGACCACGCCTTGTAAGGCTATAATGAACCTGTCTGAGAATAATATAAGGAGCCAGAACTGTGGAACGTGAATCGATGGAGTTTGATGTCGTTGTCGTCGGTGCAGGTGTCACCGGATTGGCAGCGGCCTGTCGCCTGATGCAAAAAGCACAGGAACAAGAACAGGAACTGACCGTTTGTGTCGTGGAAAAAGGGTCTGAAGTCGGTGCACACATTCTTTCTGGCGCCGTGATGGAAACGCGCGCACTGGATGAACTCTTTCCCGACTGGAAAGAGCGTGACGCGCCCATCACCTGTGAAGTCACTGCTGAAGATACCCTGTTGCTGCTGAATGACAGCAAAGGGGTCAAATTACCAGGCTTTGCCGTCCCCAAGCCCATGCATAACAAGGGCAACTATATCGTCAGCCTGGCCAATGTGACCCGCTGGCTGGCGGAACAGGCCGAAGCGCTGGGTGTAGAAGTTTTCCCGGGTTTCCCGGCCTCTGAAATCCTGTACCACGAAGATGGCAGTGTCAAAGGTGTTGCCACCGGTGATATGGGCATCGGAGCCGATGGTGAGCCGAAAGACAGCTACACACCCGGTATGGAACTGCACGCCAAATACACCCTGTTTACTGAAGGCGTTCGCGGACATCTCGGCAAGCAGTTGCTGAACGCCTTCGCCCTGGATCAGGGCAAAGACCCGCAGCACTATGCTATCGGCATCAAGGAACTGTGGGATATTGATCCGGCCAAAAGCAAACCGGGACTGGTAGTACACGGTTCAGGCTGGCCGCTGAGTGATGGCGCCAGTGGTGGTTTTTTCCTCTATCACGACGAAAACAACCAGGTAGAAGTCGGTCTCATCGTCGATCTGAACTACTCCAACCCCTGGCTCAGCCCGTTTGATGAGTTCCAGCGTTTCAAGCATCACCCGGAAATCCGTCAGTATCTGGAAGGCGGCACACGCGTTTCCTATGGTGCACGAGCCATCACCAAAGGTGGACTCAACTGTCTGCCGAAAATGACGCTGCCCGGTGCATTTGTACTTGGCTGTAATGCCGGCACCCTGAACTTCGCCAAGATCAAAGGCATTCACACCGGTATGAAATCCGGCATGCTGGCGGCAGAAGTGATTGCAGACGCGCTCAAGGCTGGTGATGAAGGTGGCAAGGATCTGACGCAGTACGATGATGCGTTCAAAGCCTCCTGGCTGTACGATGAACTTTACCGTGGCCGCAACTTCGGTCCTGCCATGCACAAGTTCGGTACCTTCCTCGGCGGCACCTTCAACTTTGTCGACCAGAATATCTTTGGTGGCAAGATCCCGCTGACCCTGCATGACACCCACAAAGACCATGAGATGCTCAAACCTGCAGCGGAAGCACGCAAGATTGAATATCCCAAGCCCGATGGCAAGCTGTCTTTCGACAAACTGTCATCCGTCTACCTGTCCAATGCCACGCATGAAGAAGATCAGCCCTGCCATCTGCGCCTGACAGATCCGGAGCTGCCGATTCGTGAAAACCTGCCGAAATACGCTGAACCAGCACAGCGTTACTGTCCTGCAGGGGTGTATGAAGTCGTGGAGGATGCGAACGGGCCGCGTTTCCAGATCAACTTCTCCAACTGTGTACACTGCAAAACCTGTGACATTAAAGACCCCGCACAAAACATCACCTGGGTAACTCCTGAAGGTGGTGGCGGTCCCGTCTATCCCAACATGTAAGACAGGAAAAATCGCCTCGCTTCGTCAATGGCAACAGACGAAGCGAGGCACTGTTCCTGACCCTGTTACATCACTTTCTTCAGTGCACGTAATGCAATTTTGCGTTGCTCAATCAACGTCGCACTCTGCAATCCAGACATAAAGGCCAAGGCAGCCTGATGCCCCGCATCAGCAGCCGTCAAACCAGCCAGCACACGTCGGGACACATGTAAGTCATTCACCTGTCCCAAGGCCCGAACTGCAACCAATACCGCCTCATAGAGCGTCAGGGTCTTCTGGCCAGGTAACACACCCATAAAAAACTCCAGAGCGTAACGCAGTGGCTTCAACGCGATGCGTAACGCGTGTAATGCAGCTTCATCCCGGGTTTTCAATGCCTGCCGATAGCGCTTTCGCACCCGCTTACGCAACGGTTTCAATTCCTGATCAATAAATCTGGACAGTGACAGATCCTGATCCGAGCTCGCTGCCAAAGCATGCAACTCCAATACCAGGGTTAAAATCAGCTGCCCTTGGCGCTGCAGGTCCGGATGGTCCATCAACGCCATGCGTGCCTGATCTCGCTGAGCACACACCAACTGATGCAAGCTCTGTAATGGCCAGTCATCTGCACCTGGCAAGATCAACACACCAGGCAGAACTTCATCACTCATCACATCCAGATCCCGCAGATCGGAAAATAGCCGGGCATTATCAGCCAGAACACTATTCCAGTGTGCGCACCAGCTTTCCGGCAACACCGGTGCAAACAAACGCAGTAACGACCGCAAGCGTCGCTGACTGATTCTCAACTGATGTACAAACTCCGGATCATGGCTGACAGACGCACCGGTTACATTCCCCTGCCATTGAGCCACACAGGCAAACGCCAGCGCCTTAAAAGCCTCAACAGGATTTTGACGCTTATGCAGCAAAACCGATGGCATCGTCACCGGCACTTCCGGCTCTGAACGATACAGTCGATAGCCGCGTTCGGCCTTGGAAACATCCGACGGTAGCAAGGGCAAGGTTGCAGACAGTTCCACAGCCAGTTGCAACAGATCTTCGGGTGCCCCTGAAACCAGTTCCAGCTCCAGTTCGCACAGCGGTTGCTGGTGCCCCCCAGCCAGTATGTCGCCCTGATCCAGCATTAACAGAATTTCCGCACCACTCTCACGCTTCATAAACAGTGTCTGACGGGTGAAGAGTGTCGTAAACACCGGCTGTAATTGAGATTGCAACTGCGAAAGCAATTTACGCAACGGCTTCAATTCGATATCACTGAAGTCAAACTCACCGGTATAGGGCTTCTCCCATTCAGGACGCTGACTCAAACCACCCACAGAGACCGAGGAACACTTGACCGTTTGCAACCAGACATCACCTTGCTGCCGGGTTCGCAGCGCAATCTGACGCTGTTGTAATTGCAGATCGGCTGTATCGAAATAGGTATTATCCAGTGTCTTCGGAGCACCCACCGTCTCCGCTGCCTGCAACAGGGGATGTGCTCGCAATGCTGGCACGCACGCGGATGGCAACGACAATTTCAACTCGGTTTCTTTTCCCATGAGCACTCCGAAGATCATCTGCAGCATTTGTCTTGACTATGATCATTATAAACATTAATTATTGTGGCGAATCGGTATTCACGCAAAATTCACGCTAGAATATAACTACATAGATCATTAACAGTTAAGGAGCCAAGCATGACTCAAATGGATATCGGTATCACCAAGGCAGATCGCGAAACCATCGCAGAGAGTCTGAAACACCTGCTGGCTGATACCTATACACTGTATCTTCAGACCCACAACTTTCACTGGAATGTGACCGGTCCGCAGTTCCGTGAACTGCATCTGATGTTTGAAGAACACTACAATGAACTGGCGCTCGCCGTGGATGATATTGCCGAGCGTATCCGTACACTTGATGTCGCAGCACCCGGCACCTACAAGGAATTTGTGCGCTTGAGCAATATCAAGGAAGTGGAGGGTGTACCGACTGCTCAGGAAATGGTTGACCTGCTGACACAAGGCCATGAAACCGTTGTCCGTACCTGCCGTGATGTACTGAAACACGCTCAGGAAGGCAATGATGAATCTACCGCAGCGCTGGCTTCTGACCGCATGCGCGTACATGAAAAAACCGCCTGGATGCTGCGTGTTCTGAACAAGTAATCACCTGCCAAACGACTGGCTTCGCACTGCGAAGCCAGTACCTCTGCTGATGACAAAACTCTTTTAAACACTCACTCCTCCTGTTAAATAACAAAACCAAAATCGTTGTTGATTATTGTTCTCACTACGCTTAGTATTCACCTGTGCGCCAACGGGGGAGCTCTATTGAAGGGTCAATAGAGTTACGCACATAAAACATGATGTTTATACTTTTGAGGATGCAATGGTTAAACGTTTAGTACAGAAGTCAGCCTCTGTCGTTTTTGTTGCCAGCGTTTTGACATGCAGTAACGCATATTCTAACGATAGAAATATCAACGACATCGAAAAAGCATTACAGCTTCAATCCACCTACTTAACCGAACTAATTCCTGTAATTAGCCATATTTATAATGTTGAAATCACACTAACATCAGAAAAAGCAGGGCCAATTACTACCCCCAACATACATGGAAATTACTCTGTCACGGAAGTACTGCAACTGATCTTGCGCGACTCTGGCTACTACTACATTCAACAGGGAGTCAATCAATTTGAGATTCGCAGGAGAGAAGAAAGGAACGGCTATACATTAGGAACTCTATATATACATGACCGAAACAGCCATGAAAATGGTACGACTCGCATAGATAGAGAGCATATTGAGTCCGGCACGACAGGAAACGCAAACCTGACTGATGTGCTTACAAGAACACCTGGTGTCAGTCTGAGTGGAGACTCACGACGATCTACAGGAGCCGGGGAAATCACACCAGACAATATCTCCATACATGGATCTCCTTTCTTTCAAAATAGATTCCAGATTGATGGTGCAGTCATCAATAATGACATTGATCCTGCATACGATGATAAAGGTGACTTAAAAAGGCTGGGAAGCCATTCTCAAGGCTACTTTGTAAACCTGAAAAATCTCGAAAGCATTGAGATAATGGATCACAACATCAGTGCACAATATGGTGGATTTACAGGAGGTGTTGTCGATGCACAGTCACGGAAATATAGTGGCAATGATAGCTTCTGGATGACTTGGAGACATACCAGTGACACTCTCACCAGTTTCCATGTCGACCCATCGATGGCAAGTGAGTTTGAACAAGGCTCCATTCCTTCCGGGAAAAGTTTTACTTTAAATCAACCGAGATTCACAAAGAATTTTTTTGATCTTGGCGGAGATCTAGGACATACCGACAATATTGGAACTAATTTCAGTATATTCCATAAAAAATCTGAAATCCCTCTTTATGATTATCAACCCTTTATTTATGAAGTAATTGATGGTCAATTAACAGAAAGTATTGATGAAAACCCAAACATAGATCAATACAGGGAAAGTATTGGATTCAACACAAAAACAACGATAACTATAGATGATTTTTCTGAAGTAGACCTAAACCTTAGATACAACACCAATAAATCAAGAATGTCCCTTGGTGGACACTCAAACTCATCTTTTGATTATTTTAATGATGCTATGGGAGCAGGACTAAACTATCAGTCTGAATTACCCATAGGAAATCTATTCCTTAAAACAAACTGGGATACCTTCAAAAATGAGCGCACTGTAAATACTCAAAACCCTGAATTATTAGTTATATTACGAGGCGATCAGAATATAACTACAGGTGTGCCTGGCCCAATGAGTCAATCACAAAATACTTATAGTCTTAATCCACATATAGAATTAAACTCAATTGAATATGGCTCACTGACAAACAATATAAGATTCGGCTTTGATATTTCAAAAACCGATCTGGAAGAGATACGTTCAGAGAAATCAACAGAGTATACCTGGGCATGCCTGCCATGGGGAAGCGTTTGCTCAAGCGCAGATCAACTTTATCTTTTTAGCCGCTATCAAAGACTACCCTATGATATCAATGTAACTCAAAACCAATATGGATTTTGGGCTGAAAACAAGATGGAATACAATCAATTCTCTATAAATCCAGGACTCAGAATTGATCATAATAGTTTCTTGGGAAATACAAATTTCTCACCCAGGTTCAACATAAGCTACGATATTTTTGGTGATAACAGAACTAATATTTATGCCGGTGCAAACCGTTACTATGGACGTTCATTTCTTGAGCTTCAAGCTGCACAACTACGCGACAAGTACACCTACTCTGAAACCTGGCCTCTGCCCAATATCATGCCTGACTTCAAAACAGAAAGCCGGGGTACGACAAACTGGGATGGCTTGTTAAACGTTAAAACGCCTTATAACAATGAGTTCTCTATTGGTGCCTCTCACATATTAGGTAGCTGGCAGCACAATCTTGCCTTTGTAACACGTCAAGGAAGAGATCAGTTCAGTTATATTTATGATTCTGAAACCAGGCAAAACCGCTTTGGAAATCGTGGAACATCTGACACTCAGACACTGACACTGACTTCAGCTTTACATAAGCCGATTCACTTCGCCAATGCAAACTGGACCCCCAGATTCATGATCGAGTGGCAGGAAACACTGACAAATGCTCGCAATCTAAACCCTGGCTCAAATAGTGGCTATCTTGAAGGTGTAGGAAATGATGGGTTTGGTGTCGATAGAACAGACCGAGTGATCCTTGATGGTCGTGTTATTGATGTCAATGACCTACCGGCCAATGCTTTTAACATTCCTTGGCGATCCAGCATTCAACTTGCCGTCGATGTTCCCCAATATAACCTGAATATTAACAACTTTTTTGATATCAAAGCTGGTCACAATGCTATTGAAAGCACATCGCCCAATAGAGCCATCGACCCAAACACCGGCGAAATGCTCTACAGCTATGAAAAAGTATCCTACTCCAAACGATTGAATTGGGATATGAATATCAGGTGGAGCCCAGCGCTAGGAAAAAGTCAGCCATATGTTCAACTTGATATTTTAAACGTTTTGAATGATAGCAACGTTTCCAAAGCCACAGGTGGAACGCGTTACTATGACACTGGAAGACAGTTCTGGATAGAAACCGGAATACAATTTTAAATAAAGGAATTGAATGTGAAAAAATTAATATCTCTTTGCTTTGTGTTGACTTTTTTTATTTCCGGATGCAATAGCTTTCAACATAAAAAAGCCGATATCGATTACCCAAAACCTAATAATGAAGCAGATAAGGTGCTTACATTTACAGCGACTGAGTTTGCTGAGAATCCTTTAATAGGGCATTTTTGGAGCCCCAAAGAACAAAAATTTCTCGGTTGGAGAGAGGCTCTGAGTGACCTACCTGAAGGCGGCTGGCTAATGATTGGTGAACAACATAATCACCCTGATCACCATAGTACTGAAACCTTTTTTATTCGCTTGCTTGCCCATGCTGGAAAATTGGGTAATGTCATATTTGAAATGGTAGATATTGAACAGCAAAGTCAGTTTGATCAATGGTTAGGTAATGGATCTAACGCTTCTGGTCATGATCTTCACTGGAACCCAAACAAATGGAACTGGATGGATTACCGGGATCAGGTCAGCTTCGCTTTGGATCTTGCTCCCCGTGTATTGGCTGGGAATATTTCAGATAGTCAGGTGGCAAAAATTATGAAAGGAGATATAGCGGTTGAATCACATAGCACAAAACATAGTGAACTTCTTATAAATACCATCATACAAGGACATTGTAATAAAATTAGCAGTACCCAGGCACAACCTATGGTGGATGTGCAGATTGCTCGTGACCAATTTATGGCATCACAGATGCGTGAGAATACATCACCTGGGAAGATAAATCTGCTTATTGCAGGTGCTGGGCATATCAGAAGTGATATAGGTGTATCAAATTGGATTGATAGCGATATTAAAACCAAGTCAATCATCCTGCAACAGGTCGGTGAATCAGAGAACCCCAATAGTTACATGAAAAGCCATATTAATGAACAACCTGTTGCAGATCTTATTTTATTTGTACCAGCCATCCCATCAATAGATTATTGTCAACATCTTTCAAGCTTACTTTAATTTCAGGATATAGGCAGTTTAGATAAATGCTCATTTTTTCTAGAGGTAAATATTTGTTATCGATATTTACCATTATACTCTTTATGATACCCGCCGGGGTCTCTGCCGAGGTGCTGAAAAGCCCCTTTGACAACCGCGAATTCGACGCCTTCGTCCTGCCCAACCAGCTGAAAGTGTTGCTCATTTCCGATCCGGAAGCCGAAAAAGCCGCCGCATCCATGGATGTCGCCGTTGGCTCCGGAGCTAATCCTGAAGCCATTCCCGGTCTGGCGCATTTCCTTGAACACATGCTGTTCCTAGGCACCGAAAAGTATCCCGAAGCCGATAGCTATCAGTCTTTCATCAGCGCCAACGGTGGCTCTCATAATGCGTTTACCGCCTATGAAAACACCAACTACTTCTTTGATATCCGCCCCCAGGCACTCCCTGGAGCGCTGGACCGCTTTTCACGCTTCTTCATCGATCCACTCTTTTCACCTGAGTATGTCGAGCGTGAACGCCATGCCGTGGAGTCCGAATTTCAGGCCAGACGTCGTGATGATCGACGTCGGGCACATGAAGTCTCCAAGCAGGTCATGAATCCAGCCCACGGCTGGAGCCGCTTTGCGGTCGGGGATCTGCGCTCTCTATCAGATCAGGAAGACCTCGCGATACGTGATGCCCTGATCGACTTCTACCATCAGTACTATTCTGCCAACCTGATGAGTCT
>NZ_JMSZ01000031.1 GCF_000691225.1 Nitrincola lacisaponensis | reverse complement strand
CTAAGCCAACCTCCTAGCTGTCTAAGCCTTCCCACATCGTTTCCCCCTTAACCAGAATTTTGGGACCTTAGCTGGTGGTCTGGGTTGTTTCCCTTTTCACGACGGACGTTAGCACCCGCCGTGTGTCTCCCATGATTGCACTCTTGGGTATTCGGAGTTTGCATCGGGTTGGTAAGTCGGGATGACCCCCTAGCCGAAACAGTGCTCTACCCCCCAAGGTGAGACATGAGGCGCTACCTAAATAGCTTTCGAGGAGAACCAGCTATCTCCGAGCTTGATTAGCCTTTCACTCCGATCCACAGGTCATCCGCTAACTTTTCAACGGTAGTCGGTTCGGTCCTCCAGTTGATGTTACTCAACCTTCAACCTGCCCATGGATAGATCGCCCGGTTTCGGGTCTACTCCCAGCGACTTGACGCCCTATTAAGACTCGGTTTCCCTACGCCTCCCCTAATCGGTTAAGCTTGCCACTGAAAGTAAGTCGCTGACCCATTATACAAAAGGTACGCAGTCACCGTATTAAAACGGCTCCCACTGCTTGTACGTACACGGTTTCAGGGTCTATTTCACTCCCCTCACAGGGGTTCTTTTCGCCTTTCCCTCACGGTACTGGTTCACTATCGGTCAGTCAGGAGTATTTAGCCTTGGAGGATGGTCCCCCCATCTTCAGACAGGATATCACGTGTCCCGCCTTACTCGTTTTCACAGCGTATAGGTTTTCGTGTACGGGGCTTTCACCCTCTATGGCCGCACTTTCCAGAGCGTTCCACTAACCACAACACCGCTTAAGGGCTGCTCCCCGTTCGCTCGCCGCTACTAAGGGAATCTCGGTTGATTTCTTTTCCTCCGGGTACTTAGATGTTTCAGTTCCCCGGGTTCGCCTCTCAAAACCTATGTATTCAGTTAAGAGATACCTAATAAATTAGGTGGGTTTCCCCATTCGGACATGTGTGGATCAAAGCTCGTTTGCCAGCTCCCCACACCTTTTCGCAGGCTACCACGTCCTTCATCGCCTCTGACTGCCAAGGCATCCACCGTGCACGCTTATTCACTTGACCATATAACCCGAAGGCGTCTGTTCAATTAAATCGTAACGATCGATTTCGCCGGTTGGCGCTTGTATTTCTACAAGACAATCTATTTCTTTCAGTTCGAATTGTTAAAGAGCGT
>NZ_JMSZ01000030.1 GCF_000691225.1 Nitrincola lacisaponensis | reverse complement strand
CGTTGGGTGGCCCTTTTTGCTTTTATGCTCCAGTCAGTGTTAAATAGCCAGCTGTTTTCATTAGGTGGATGAGTGCGCATGTATACTGAAGACGATATCAGACGTTTAGCCTGGCAATGCCGCCGTGGAATGCTGGAGCTGGATATCCTGCTAGAGCCTTTTGCCAAAGAGGCTTTCAGAGGGCTGGCATTTGAGGATCAGCAGCGATTTGTTAAGTTGCTATCTTGTGAGGATCAGGATCTGTTCGTTTGGTTTATGGAGAGAGAACAGCCTGAAGATCCAGACTTGCAACGGATTGTGAGGATTATACTTGAACGGGTTCAGCCATCTTGAAATTCTGATAGGTGATTCAAGAGCTCTACTGGTAGCACTGTTTGTACTTCATCTGTCGGCAGTGCTTGCCCTGGCTTTGACTGCTTTGCCATTTTTGCTCTGCATCACTCTCATTCTGCTGATTTTTTACAGCTACTTCTATACCTTATATGATCTGTGGAGTGCTCCCGGGACGATAATAGCAGTGGGCTGTTGCCCAGATCATCGTCACTGGTGGATAACCGATCGTCTTGGACAGCAGTATTCGGTGGAGGCTATCCGTCATTACACGTGTTTGCCATTTTTGCTGATATTGTCTGTAGAAGATGAGCAGGGGCGTCACCATTGGGTGATCATCCCCCGGGATGCGGTTGAGTGGTTCCTGTTTAGACGTTTATCGGTGCTTCTGCTATATCAGCTTCCCTTATCGAATCCGGCCAGGAAAAGTTCGTCGGCGTGATGATGGTGTCAGCCGACTCTGCCGCCTGGGCAGGGAAGTCTTGTGTGAAGTGCAGACCACGGCTTTCTTTGCGTTGCATGGCACAGGTGATGATCAGTTCTGCGACTGTTGCCAGATTACGCAGTTCGATGAGATCTCTGCTGATTTTATAGTTGGAGTAGTATTCAGCGATTTCCTGTTTCAGCAGATGAATACGATGCATGGCGCGTTCAAGTCGTTTGCTGGTGCGTACAATACCCACATAGTCCCACATAAAACGACGTAGTTCGTCCCAGTTATGTGAAATAATAACGTCTTCATCGGAATCTGTGACTTGCGACTCATCCCAGTCAGGTAGTCTGCAGTCAGCTCTGTCCAGTGCATCCAGTGATTGTGCAAGGATGTGTGTTGCAGCTGAACGCCCATAGACGACGCACTCCAGCAGAGAGTTTGATGCCAGACGATTTGCACCATGCAGCCCGGTAAAAGCTGTTTCGCCAATGGCATAGAGACCGGGAATGTCCGTACAGCCCTGCTGATCTGTTACCACGCCACCACAGGTGTAGTGTGCTGCAGGCACGACGGGGATAGGTTCCCGTGTAATGTCGATACCGAAGCCCAGGCAGCGTTCATAAATGGTTGGGAAGTGCTCCTTGATGAAGTCAGCCGGGCGATGCGATATGTCCAGGTAAACGCAATCACACCCGATACGTTTCATTTCATGGTCAATGGCGCGTGCAACAATGTCACGAGGTGCCAGTTCTTCGCGTGAATCAAACTTGTGCATGAAACGAGTACCATCGGGTAAACGCAGTACGCCGCCTTCGCCCCGAACGGCTTCGGTAATCAGAAATGATTTGGCCTTAGGGTGATACAGGCAGGTTGGATGGAACTGATTGAACTCCATATTGGCAACCCGGCAACCAGCACGCCAGGCCATGGCAATGCCATCACCGGTAGTTCCGTCATTGTTGCTGGTGTACAGATAGGCTTTGGATGCTCCACCTGTGGCCAGTACAACAGTCGGCGCTTTGAATGCAATGACATGTCCTGTCTGATGATTGAGTACATAGGCACCGATACAGCGGTTATGTTTCAGTCCCAGCTTGCGTCGAGTGATCAGGTCGATGGCAATGTGGTGCTCGAATATAGTGATATTCGGATGCGCGAGTGCGTTGCGGATCAGGGTTTCATGGACGGCTCTACCGGTTGCATCAGCCGCATGTATAATACGACGATGGGTATGTCCGCCTTCGCGTGTTAAATGGTACCCCTGCTCATCACGAGTAAAGGGGACGCCCTGATCGATAAGCCAGCGAATTGCATCGGGACCATTACGTATAGTGTGCTCTATGGCAGGAGGGCGGCTCAGATAAGCACCCGCAACCCAGGTGTCATGGATATGACTTTCACAGTCATCCTGTGGGTCCAGGACAGCGGCAATACCTCCCTGTGCCAACCAGGTCGAGCCTGCCTGAAGCGTGCTTTTACTGAGCAGGGCTATACGGGCCTTGTCGGCCAGTTGCAGTGCCAGTGTCAGTCCGGCAGCACCGCTGCCGATTACCAGAACATCAAAATGTTGTGCTTCTGTCATTGCTTGTCCTGTTGCCTTGGTTGCACTGTGGTCCATTATGCCTGATACCTTAGTCTTGTGTGAAAAAAATCATCTGCTGTGGAACTTCATCAACACAGTTGAATCGAATGAGTACAGTGAAAAACTGTGACACTGGGGTTGAATGACGGTTAGCTTAACCACATACTGATTTTGAAATGAATGAACAGGTTACATTAACCGGCTTGTAAGGATTCCAAGTGTCTATAGAGAGCCAGGTCAACACTGATCAGCTGCTGGTCGAGCGTGTCCAAGCGGGTGATAAAAGAGCCTTTGATCTGTTGGTGAAAAAGTACCAGCACAAGATCATCGGGCTGATCTCCCGTTATATATACGACCATCATGAAGCAATGGATGTCGCTCAGGAGGCATTTATCAAGGCCTACCGTGCCTTGCCAAATTTTCGGGGTGACAGTGCGTTTTATACCTGGCTATACCGGATCGCGATCAATACGGCGAAAAACCATTTGGTTGCGAGAGGACGGCGTCCACCGGATACGGATGTCGATGCTGAGGATGCGCAGTATTTTGAGTCAGACTCGGACCTGCGAGATATTGAGAACCCTGAAAATGCGCTCTACAAAGATGAGCTGGAACGGGTGATCAACCAGGTACTGGATCGACTGCCGGAAGATTTGCGCGTGGCATTAACCCTTCGTGAGTTTGAAGGGTTAAGTTATGAAGAGATTGCCAAGGTTATGGATTGCCCTGTTGGTACGGTGAGATCCCGTATATTCAGAGCCAGGGAGGCCATTGATAATGAGATCGCACCGCTGCTCAGGAATGACTGAGATGCGCGCAGTAAACGCTGAGGTGACAGCATGAGTGAGCATAAAGAATCGCTATCCGCGCTCATGGATGGTGAAGCAAATGAACTGGAATTGAGACGTCTGCTTAAGCAGACGGAGGACAATAATGAGTTGTCAGACAGCTGGCAGCGTTATCACCTGGCCAGTGCATTGATGAAGCGTGAGCCGGTCAGTTTCCCAAGCCCGGATTTCAGTCAGCGTGTGATGCAGTCTCTGGATCAGGATATGCCGTCTGATGCCGTATCGATGCAATCTGCCGGAGCCGAAGCGGCTAGCCCCGTATCCGGCATGATGAGGTCTTTGATCAGTATGGCAGTGGCAGCCTCTGTGACGGCTGTCGTTATTCTGGGACCTGGCTGGCTGACTCAGGATACGCCAAGGGTACAGACTCCAGCTGTTGCTTCAGCGACTGTTTCTGACTCGATACAGCGTAATCAGCTGGCTCAACCGGTCACCTTTGGTCAGCGTTCACTCAGCTCGAATTATAGCGGTTCGCTGTTTCAGGATGACGATATGATTCGTGCACCTGCAAACATGCAACGCTACATCGATCAGCATTTGGCAATGGTTGAACCGCGCCCGTTACAGTGGGGGTTGGCCTGGTTGCCTGAGGGATATCAGAATATTCGTCATGAATCGACCCGCGCGGGTGAGGTGATGGTGTTTTCCAATGGTCACAAAGCGTTTTCGGTCAGTGTGGAAAAACTGGGCTTGCAGTCCATGCCGGAAGGGGTTACCGATGCGGGTAATTTTATTGCACTGGGAAAAGCGACTGAAGATCGTTTTGTAACAGTGGTGGGTGATATGCCAATCATGGTGGCTGAGCGCATTGCGGCAGCTGTCACTCAGAGTCGTTGATCGCGCATGCTGGAAGAAATTGCAGAGGTGGTTGAGGTGCATCCCGACCACCTGCTGGTTTCCAGTTCCCGATTAAGTGCCTGTCAGTCCTGTCAGGCGAGCCAGGACTGTGGTCAGCGCAAGCTGGCAAGTCTGTTCGGCAATAAGCAGGTGATTGTGCGCATAGAAAACCCGGATCATTGGCCTGTTGAAACAGGGCAGTCGGTGGTGATTGGCTTGCATGAAGGTGCACTGCTCAGGTCATCGTTATTACTCTACTTGTTTCCATTGTTGCTGATGATGCTGGTTGCTCTGCTGGTGAGCTATTTCACCGGAAAGGAGGGCATGGTGATCCTGTCGGGGTTACTGGGGTTGCTGCTTGGTTTTTGGCTGGCACGGATATTTTCTGCACAGCTTTTGTCAAACCCGAAGTATTATCCGGTGCTGTTAAAGGCACACCACTAAACACACAACTAGCGTTGAAAAGGTCTCAGTATGAAAAAAGTACACTTGTCCTTAGGGGGCTTGCTGCTACTGCTGCTGGTCTCTGTGCAGACTTGGGCTCAGCAGCTACCTGATTTCAAGACCCTGGTTCGTGAAACGTCTCCAGCGGTCGTTAACATCAGTACAGTACAAAAAGCGCCTGATGAGGCCAGTGACCCTTTTGGTCAGTTTCGTGGTCCTGGCGGTGAAGAATTACCGGATATCTTCAGGCATTTCTTCCGTGGATTCCCGGAAATATCGCCCTCCCCTCGACGTGGTAATCCCGCACCGCGCTCACTAGGTTCCGGTTTTATTCTTTCTGAAGACGGTTATATACTCACTAATCATCATGTTATCCGTGATGCTGATCAGGTCATTGTGCGTCTCAGTGATCGTCGCGAGCTGGAGGCTGAGGTCATAGGTTCTGACCCTCGCTCAGATGTGGCGCTGTTGAAAGTGGATGCACAAGGTCTCCCAACAGTTAAAACAGGCCGGTCCGCTGATGTTGAGGTAGGTGAATGGGTGCTGGCTATCGGCTCACCATTCGGTTTTGACCACAGTGTTACCGCCGGTATTGTCAGTGCAACGGAGCGTTCGCTGGCAAATGATACCTATGTGCCCTTTATACAAACCGATGTGGCGATTAATCCGGGTAACTCCGGCGGACCGCTGTTTAATCTTGACGGTGAGGTGATCGGTATCAACTCGCAGATCTATACCCGTTCGGGTGGTTTCATGGGGCTGTCTTTCGCAATTCCAATTGATGTTGCCATGGAAGTTGCTGATCAGTTACGAGATACTGGCAGCGTGACGCGGGGCTGGCTGGGCGTTGTCATCCAGGAAGTGAGTCGTGATCTTGCTGAATCATTTGGTCTGGACAAGCCTGCTGGAGCATTGGTGGTCAATGTTATGTCTGACAGTCCTGCGCAGGCAGCCGGCTTGCGTGAAGGTGATGTGATCGTGCGCTTCAATGGCAATGACATTACACTCTCGTCTGATCTGCCTCATCAGGTCGGGCGCATCCGTCCTGGTGAGAAAGCAGACGTTGAAGTGATACGTGATGGCCGCTTGCAGACATTGACTGCGACCATTGGCTTGTTGCCTGATGAAGATCAGTTGGCACGCCGCAGTCGTGGTGAGCCGGATGCTGACCCTGCTGATACGTCGCTGGGATTGGTGGTGACACCCTTGACCCAGGAGCAACGTAGTCGCTGGAATCTCTCTTCAGGTGTGCTGGTGACCCAGGTTAACGAGGGGCCTGGTGCGCGTGCAGGCCTGGTCAATGGCGATGTTATTACCATGCTGAATGGTGAACGCATAGAAACGGTTGATCAGTTTCATCAGGTTGTGCAGGCGCTTCCTGAGGATCGTGCAGTGCCCATGCGAATAGTGCGTCGTGGTAGTGCCATGTTTATTCCTTTACGTCTGAATCCCTGACCATTAACGCCCCGCTTCGTTACCGCAGCAGGGTGTCTTCCCTGCTGCGGAATTGCTTTCCGCTAATGGCTGTAATCACTGGAATAGGGTAGACTACGGCCCCTGTCCGGGCATTTCTGCCCCTTTTGGCAACTGATTTGAGACACTGACACGTGAGTAATCTGGACCACATTCGCAACTTCTCCATTATCGCCCATATCGATCATGGAAAATCCACTTTGGCTGATCGTTTTATCCAGGTTTGTGGTGGCCTGAGCGAACGTGAAATGGCTGAACAGGTTCTCGACTCGATGGATATTGAGCGTGAGCGTGGTATTACCATCAAAGCGCAGAGTGTCACCCTGAACTACACAGCGAAAGACGGTAAAGTCTATCAGCTGAATTTCATTGATACCCCTGGACATGTGGATTTCTCCTATGAAGTTTCGCGTTCTCTGGCAGCCTGTGAAGGTGCGCTGCTGGTGGTGGACGCCGCTCAGGGGGTTGAAGCTCAGTCGGTGGCGAACTGCTACACCGCGATTGAGCAAGGCCTGGAAGTTGTGCCCGTACTGAACAAAATGGACTTGCCACAGGCGGAGCCGGAAAAGGTCAAGCATGAAATAGAAGAAGTCATTGGCATTGATGCCACACATGCAGTGGCCTGTTCGGCGAAAACCGGACTGGGTGTCGATGAAGTGCTGGAAGAGTTAGTGCGTTTGATCCCGCCACCTGAAGGTGACATAGATGCGCCTTTGCAAGCGCTGATTATTGACTCCTGGTTTGATAACTACCTGGGTGTTGTGTCTCTGGTGCGCGTGAAACATGGCCAGCTACGCAAGAAAGACAAGATTCTGGTGAAATCGACCGGCCAGATGCATCTGGTAGACAGCGTCGGTGTATTTACCCCCAAACGCCTGGTAACTGATTCGTTGAAAGCGGGTGAAGTAGGGTTTGTGGTCGCAGGCATCAAGGATATTCATGGTGCTCCGGTCGGCGATACTCTGACGCTGTCAAAAACACCGGATGTTGCCAGTTTGCCTGGTTTCCAGAAAGTACAGCCACAGGTTTATGCTGGCCTCTTTCCAACCAGTGCCGATGACTATGAAGACTTCCGCGAAGCACTGGATAAATTGACCCTCAACGATGCGTCGTTATTTTTTGAGCCTGAAAGCTCTGATGCACTGGGGTTTGGTTTCCGCTGTGGTTTCCTCGGCATGTTGCACATGGAGATCATTCAGGAGCGCCTGGAGCGAGAGTATGATCTTGATCTGGTGACTACTGCACCGACGGTTGTCTATGAAGTAGAACTCAATAGTGGCGAGATTATCCACATTGACAGCCCGTCGAAAATGCCTGACCCAGCCACCATGAAAGAGATGCGTGAGCCTATTGTCCTGGCCAGTATTCTGGTACCACAGGACTATCTCGGTCAGGTAATTGGCTTGTGTGTTGAAAAGCGAGGCGTTCAGAAACATATGCTGTTCGTCGGTAACCAGGTACAGCTGCAGTATGAGTTGCCCATGGCAGAAGTGGTACTGGACTTCTTTGATCGACTGAAGTCTGTCAGCCGTGGTTATGCATCCCTGGAGTACAACTTTATTCGCTTCGATGCAGCCAGGTTGTGTCGTCTTGATATTCTGATTAACGGTGAAAAGGTCGATGCACTGGCGGTTATCCTGCATAAGGATAATGCGCAGTACAAGGGTCGTATGCTTTGTGAAAAGATGAAAGACCTGATCCCGCGTCAGATGTTTGATGTGGCTATTCAGGCTGCGATTGGTGGCAAGATTATTGCCCGTACGACTGTCAAGGCGCTGCGTAAAAACGTACTGGCGAAATGTTACGGTGGTGACGTCAGTCGTAAGAAGAAACTCTTGTCGAAGCAGAAAGAGGGTAAAAAACGCATGAAGCAGGTGGGGCGTGTAGAAATACCCCAGGATGCTTTCCTGGCTGTATTGAAAGTCGATAGCTGAGGCTGATATGGATTTTGATTTTTCATTGGTATTGGTAACGCTGACGGCGGTGACGGGGTTGCTGTGGTTAGTGGATAGTCTGTTTTTTGCGCCGGGCAGGAGAGCCTGCTTGCAGGCGGCTGAAGCAGAAAGTGCAGAACCCTTGCCAGAGTCCACCCGGACTAAAATTTTGCAGCAGCCGGGTTGGGCCGATTTGGGAAAATCAATGTTTCCTGTACTGGCCGTTGTGCTGGTATTGCGTTCCTTCCTGTTTGAGCCTTTCCAGATTCCGTCAGGTTCCATGTTACCTACTTTGCAGATCGGTGACTTTATTCTGGTGAACAAATTTCACTATGGCGTACGTCTTCCGGTAGTAAATACCCGGGTACTGGAAGTGAATGACCCTCAGCGTGGAGAGGTGGCTGTATTTCGCTATCCCAACAACCCTTCGATCAACTATATTAAAAGAGTGATCGGGGTTCCCGGCGATGTGATTAGCTATCACAATAAAACCTTCTATATTAATGGTGAAGCGCTAGAACCTGAATTGTTGGCACGCTTGCCGCCGGTGAATCCGGAAGTGCTGTTGTTGCAGGAAACACTGGGAGAGCATACCTATACAACCTATCAGGATGTAGGGCGTCCATCCCTGTCAGCTCAGTGGGTTGTCCCTGAAGGGCATTACTTCACAGTAGGTGACAATCGCGATAACAGTAATGACAGTCGTTACTGGGGCTTTGTGTCGGAAAACCTGTTGGTGGGTAAGGCGGTTGTTGTCTGGATGCACTGGGATAACTTCTTCAGTCTGCCCGATTTCAGTGTGATGCGTAAAATCAGATAGGAATCTAACCATGGAACATCATGCAAGTCACAGGCAAGCGGGTGCATCTTTCTTTGGTGTGCTGAGCATATTGATCGTTTTGGGTGTTGTCCTGACGGTCGCCTTCAAGCTGTTTACGCCTTACTGGGAGTATCGGACGATCACCTCAGTGGTGAAAGCAACTACGGAAGATCGTGAAGAGCTGGCGCGCCCGATTGCACAGATTCGTACCAATCTGGATCGCCGTTTTCATATCAATCAGGTTTCTTTACCTGACCGGGATGCCTTAACGATCACTGAAGATGCGGGCATGATTTTCTTTAATCTGGATTATGAAGTCAGGGTACCGATGTTTGGTAATGTTGATGCGGTGATCATGTTCCAGGATAGCTACGAAGCCAGAAAGCCTTGAAAAAACCTGTATCTGAGCTGGCCCGGCGTTTAGGGCATGCCTTTAAAGACGAGTCACTGTTTGAGTTGGCACTGACCCATCGTAGTTGTGGAAAGCGAAATAACGAGCGCCTGGAGTTTCTGGGTGATTCAGTGCTCAACTTTGTGATTGCAGCGGATCTCTATCAGCGCTTTCCTGCAGCTCGTGAAGGGCAGTTAAGCCGGTTGAGAGCCTTGATGGTGAAGGGTGAAACGCTGGCCGAAATTGCCCGTGAGTTAGGGTTGGGTGACTATCTTCGACTGGGTTCCGGTGAGCTGAAAAGTGGCGGCTTCCGCCGTGATTCAATTCTGGCCGATGCGGTTGAAGCCATTATCGGAGCCATCTATCTCGATGCCGGTTTGCAGACAGTCGAAGGCTTTGTGCTGGGCTGGTACGAGAAACGTCTGGATGAGTTGGACCTGGACGGCTCAATCAAGGACTCGAAAACCCGCCTGCAAGAATTCCTGCAATCGCGGCGCTTGAATCTGCCGGATTACGAGCTGGTCAGTGTCGAGGGCGAAGCCCATGCGCAGACTTTTAATATTCAGTGCCACACGGTGTTGCTGGACAACCCGACTCAGGGGCAGGGCAACAGCCGCCGTCAGGCCGAACAGAATGCAGCCAAGGCCGCATTGATGCAGTTACGACAGGAGGTAAGCCGTGGCTGAGACAACGCGTTGTGGTTTTGTGGCGATTGTTGGGCGTCCCAATGTTGGCAAATCGACCTTGCTGAATCATATTCTGGGGCAGAAACTCAGTATTACATCACGTAAACCTCAGACGACCCGGCACCAGATACTGGGTATCAAGACAGAAGGTGCGGATCAGGTCATTTATGTCGATACCCCCGGGCTGCATAAAGATGAAAAAGGCAAGGCGCTGAACCGCTTCATGAATCAGGCGGCTTCCGATGCGTTGCGCTATGTGGACCTGGTGGTTTTCCTGGTGGATCGCACCCGCTGGACTGAAGAAGATGAGATCGTACTGGAAAAGCTGCGTTATGTGACCTGCCCGGTGATTCTGGTGGTTAACAAAATTGACCAGTTGAAGCAGAAGCATGAGTTGTTGCCGCAGATCGACGAGCTGGCCAGCAAGCGAGAGTTCGTCGCCATCATGCCGATGTCTGCCAAGCAGGGACATAATGTTGCTGAACTGGAACAGTTGGTGAGTCGTTACTTGCCGGAAGGGCCGCACCATTACCCAGAAGACCAGATTACAGATCGCAGCTCACGCTTTGTGGTTGCTGAAATTGTGCGCGAAAAACTGATGCGCAACCTGGGCGATGAAGTTCCTTACGGGGTAACCGTCGAGATTGAAGCCTTTGAACATGACGGTCAGCTGCTCACAATCAGTGCGTTGATACTGGTTGAACGTGATGGACAAAAGCGCATCGTCATCGGTGATAAAGGCAGTGTATTGAAAACCATAGGTCGTGATGCGCGTATCGATATTGAAAAAATGTTCGAATGCAAAGTCATGCTGAACCTGTGGGTCAAAGTGCGTCGGGGATGGTCGGATGATGAGCGTGCCCTGCGCAGTCTGGGATACAGGCACGAGTAATGTTTCAGCGTGCTGAACAGGCCGCAGCCTTTGTTCTGCATACCCGCCCCTATCGAGAAACCAGCCTTCTGGTAGACCTGTTTACGCTGGAACAGGGGCGTATCAGTGTAGTAGCGCGAGGTGCCCGGCGTTCGGGTTCCTCGCGACGTTTTACACTGCAGCCCTTTCAGGCTTTGCATGTCAGTTGGTCGGGCCGGCATGAACTGAAAAACCTGACTCAGGCAGAGGTGCCTCAAGTCATGGCACCGCCCCAGGGTAATGCGTTGTTATGTGGTCTCTATGCCAATGAATTGCTGCAACGCCTGCTGCCACCTGCTGATCCGCATCCAAGACTTTATCTCTACTATACCTACCTGTTACGCGAGCTGTTGCAGCCAGATGACCTCGAAGGTGCGTTGCGTACTTTCGAGCGACAATTGCTGGAGAGTCTCGGTTATGGCTTGATGCTGGCAACATGCCATGCCAGCCACTATTACCGTTTTGATCCCGAATTAGGTTTGCTGACAGATATCGAACATCCGGACAATTATCCGGGACACTGGCTCTTGGCGATAGCCGAAGACCGTTACGATCAGCCTGAGGTGCGGCGTGCTGCCAAACGGCTGATGCGTGAAGCCTTGTCCGTACTGCTGGGTGGAAAGCCCCTGAAAAGCCGAGAACTTTTTATGAAAACCAGGAGAAGCTCATGAACCATGTCAAGCCAATACTGTTAGGCGTCAATATTGATCATATTGCCACGCTGCGGCAGGCGCGTGGTACCCGTTATCCGGACCCTGTGTATGCAGCTCAGCTGGCTGAAGCAGCCGGAGCGGATGGTATTACTGTTCATCTGCGTGAGGATCGTCGACATATTCAGGAACGGGATATACGTTTGCTGGCAGAGGTGTTGCAAACCCGTATGAATCTGGAAATGGCTCTGACGCCGGAAATGCTGGCATTTGCGCAGGAAATCAATCCGGCACATATCTGTCTGGTACCGGAAAAACGGGAAGAGCTCACCACAGAGGGTGGACTGGATGTCATCACCTATGAAAGCCAGGTCAGCCATTTCTGTCAGGTGCTGAGCGCCAAGGGGGCTGAAGTTTCACTGTTTATTGACCCTGAGCCGGCTCAAATCGATGCAGCCGTGCGTTGTGGCGCGCCTGCGATTGAACTGCATACTGGCGCTTATGCAGACGCAACGTCTCCGGTACAGCTTCAGGCTGAATTGCAGCGTATTCGTACAGCAGCAGCTTATGCTGCAGAGTGTGGACTGATCGTCAATGCAGGGCATGGCTTGCACTACCACAATGTTGATGCGATTGCCGAAATTCCACAGCTGCATGAGCTGAATATTGGTCATGCGCTGATCTCGCATGCGTTGTTTGTGGGTTTGACCGCTGCAGTGAAAGAGATGAAACAGCAGATGCAAACAGCTCGGCAGCAGAGTTTATTGGCGGGGCGGATCAATACGCCATGATTTACGGCCTGGGTGTTGATATTATTCAGATCGTACGCGTGGCCAGAGCACTTGAACGCACTCCGGCCCTGGCGACCCGAATTCTGACACCGGCTGAATATCAGTTGTTTCAGCAAACCCGTGATCCTGTCCGCTTTCTTGCCAAGCGCTTTGCCGCCAAGGAAGCGGTTGTAAAAGCACTGGGTACCGGCATTGGTCAGGGTGTCGGGTGGCAGCAGATGCAGATTGACAAAACGCCTCAGGGAAGGCCCTGTGTGGCCTTGACGGGACATGCACAACAGCTGGCTGAGCAGTTCCAGATTCGAGCCTGGCATCTCTCATACAGTGATGAAAAGGATTACGTGGTGGCTACGGCGATCGCGGAAAGTTGAGACGAACAGCCTGAGCCGTTACCATCCGTAATGCGTAACGCTTCAGCATATTTTATTCCATTGGCACAGGGTTGTAATGATGACAGCACCACACTATCCCACCATTGCAGAATGTATTGGCAATACACCGCTGGTACGGCTGCAGCGAATCAGGGTTCCGAACAACAATACCCTGTTGTGCAAGTTGGAGGGAAATAACCCCGCCGGGTCAGTCAAGGACCGTCCTGCATTGAGCATGATTGAGCTGGCTGAATTGCGTGGTGATATCCATCCTGGAGATGTACTGATCGAGGCTACTTCGGGAAATACCGGTATTGCATTGGCAATGGCGGCGGCGATTAAAGGTTATCCGCTCAAGTTGATCATGCCCGCGAATATGAGTCAGGAGCGCAAGTCTGCCATGTCAGCATATGGCGCGGAGCTGATTGAAGTCAGTAAAGAGCAGGGTATGGAGGGCGCACGAGATCTGGCATTGCGCATGCAGTCAGAAGGGGTTGGCAAGGTACTGGATCAGTTTTCCAATCAGGATAACCCTGAAGCACATTATCGTAGTACCGGGCCTGAACTCTGGCGTCAGACCGCTGGTCAGATCACCCACTTTGTCAGTTCCATGGGGACTACCGGAACCATTATGGGCGTGTCACGCTTTCTGAAAGAGCAAAATCCTGATGTGAAGATTGTCGGGCTTCAGCCTGCTGAAGGGGCGGCAATCCCCGGTATTCGCCGTTGGCCTGAAGCGTATCTGCCGACCATTTTTGAAGCAGCTCGTGTCGATCAGGTGCTGGATATTACCCAGACTGAAGCGGAACAGATGATGCGTCGTCTGGCTCAGGAAGAAGGGATCTTTGCCGGTGTATCTTCGGGTGGCTCGGTGGCGGGTGCCTTGAGACTGGCCGAACAGGTGGAAAATGCAACCATCGTTTGCATCATCTGTGATCGTGGAGATCGTTATCTGTCTACGGGTGTTTTTGATCCACGTTAGAAAGGTCTAAGGAGTTACTCTCTCAATGGTCAAGGTACGTGATGAACACCCCATCCGAGAGGATGGATCTGTCGATCTTGAACTCTGGTTACAGCGTTTGCAGATGCAAACCGATATTGTTGATCTGGAGCCGATTCGCAAGGCCTGTGAAACAGCCCGGCAGGCACAGGAAAAAGCGGCCAATACGGACGGTGATGATTGGGCCAGTGAGCATAAAAACAGTTATCTGATTGGTCTGGAAATGGCCCAGATACTGGCCGAGTTGCAGCAGGATCAGGAGTCGCTGATCGCGGCGATCCTGTATCGTGCTGTGCGGGAAGAAAAGCTCAGCCTGGCCAAGGTGCAGCGTGATTTTGGCAGCACTATTGAAACCCTGATTCAGGGTGTGTTGCAGATGGCGGCGATTGGTAGTCGCAAGAATCCGCGTCATGACTCGGCGGTTCTGGGTGACAGTGAAGGGCAGGTCGATAACCTGCGCAAAATGCTGGTGGCCATGATCGATGACGTGCGTGTTGCACTCATCAAAATCGCTGAGCGTACTTGTGCCATTCGTCGGGTCAAGGATGAAAGCCGCAAGAAACGCTATCTGGTGGCGCGGGAAGTATTTGATATCTATGCCCCGCTGGCTCATCGGCTGGGTATTGGTCATATCAAGTGGGAACTCGAGGACTTGTCCTTTCGTTACCTGAAGCCGAATGATTATAAAAACATTGCCCGTTTGCTGGATGAAAAGCGCCTGGATCGCCAGCTGTTTATCAACGAAGTCGTAGACCAGCTGCGGCACCGTCTTGAAGATGCCAGCATTGCCGGTGATGTACACGGCCGGGCCAAACATATCTACAGCATCTGGCGCAAAATGCAGCGCAAAAATATCGAGTTTAATCAGGTATTTGATGTGCGTGCTGTGCGTATTCTGGTGCCTGAAGTACGTGACTGCTACACCGTTCTGGGTATTGTGCACGGGCTGTGGCGCAATATCCCCAACGAATTTGATGACTACATCGCATCACCCAAGTCGAATGGTTATCGTTCTCTGCACACCGCCGTGTTTGGGCCGGAAGGCAAGGTGCTGGAAATACAGATTCGTACCTTTGAAATGCACGAAGAGGCAGAGCTGGGTGTCTGTGCACACCATCTTTACAAAGGTACTGATGTACGCGCACGTCGTGATGGCTATGAAGAAAAAATATCCTGGCTGCGGCAGGTGCTGGAATGGCATGAAGACCTGGGTGAAAGTGAAGGGCTGCGCGAAATTCTGCGCGGTGATGTCACACAGGATCGTGTCTATGTCTTTACCCCGGATGGTCATGTCATCGATATGCCTTCTGGTTCGACCCCTGTCGATTTCGCTTACCGGGTACATACCGAAGTAGGCCATCGCTGCCGGGGTGCCAAGGTCAATGGCCGTATTGTTTCATTAAACCGGGTGCTGAAAACCGGTGATCAGATCGAGATCCTGACCAGTGGTGAACAACGCCCCAGACGTGATTGGCTGAACGTTAACCTGGGGTATGTCACTACATCGCGTGCCCGTGCCAAGGTTGCCCATTGGTTTAAACAGCAGGCGCGAGACCAGAATGCCGACGCAGGTCGGGATATGCTGGAACGTGAGTTGCGGCGTCTGGCGATTGATCTGCACCAGCTGAACCTGAAAGTCATTACGCAGGCACTTAATTTCAAAACCAGTGAAGACATGTTTGCCGCGATAGGTGCTGGCGACTTGCGTCTGTCTCAATTGCTCAATGAAGCACAGAAGCAGACAGAGCCTGCCCACGAAGAACAAATGGATCTGCAGTTGCAGCCTGCACAACACCGTCATGTCCCTCCCGGACAGGGCGACAGTGTCAGAATACAGGGTGTGGGTAACCTGCTGACCGTCATTGCCAGCTGCTGTAAACCGGTACCGGGTGATCCGATTGTCGGCTTCATTACTCAGGGACGTGGCGTCTCGATTCACCATGAAAACTGCAGTAACCTGCAAACACTTCGTGAAACAGAACCGCGTCGTATCGTCACGGTGGACTGGGATGAGGCGGGTGAAAATACCTATCCGGTCGACATCATGATTGAAGCGTACGACCGGTCCGGGCTGTTGCGTGATGTGATGATGATTATGGCGAATGAAAAGCTGAATATTTTGTCGGCTAATACCCGTACCGATAAAAACAGTAATATTGCCAAAATGTCGCTGACTGTTGAAATCTCGCGTCTGGAACTGCTGGGACGCCTGATGGATAAGCTGAATCAGCTGCCCAACGTGATTGATGTACATCGGGAGCGTGATGGCAAACACTGAACGCTATACACTGGATGACCTGCTCTACCTGATGGCGCGTCTTCGTGGTCCCGGGGGCTGTCCCTGGGATCAACAGCAGACCTTCCAGACAATTGTGCCGCATACTCTCGAAGAGGTGTATGAGGTGATCGATACGCTGGAGCGCGAGGATTGGTCTCATCTCAAGGATGAGCTGGGTGACCTGTTATTCCAGGTGGTGTTTTATGCACGCCTGGCAGAAGAACAGCAGCTGTTTCACTTTTCCGAGATTATCGATCAGCTGGTTACCAAGCTGCTCCGCCGTCATCCTCATGTGTTTCCAACCGGACGACTGCGTGACTCGATGGCAACCACCGAGGCTGCCGTGGCGGATGTCAATCAGCAATGGGAGCGGATCAAACAGCAGGAGCGGGGTGCACGTGAACGTCATTCAGTGATGGATGAAATACCCCAGGCCTTGCCCGCACTCAACCGAGCTGCAAAGCTGCAGAAGCGTGCTGCCAGTGTCGGTTTTGACTGGCCTGATGTCAGTGGTGTGCTGAATAAGCTCGAAGAAGAAATTGCCGAATTGCGAGAGGCGCTGGCTTCAGGGGATCCTGCTGCAATTGAAGATGAAACAGGTGACTTTCTGTTTGCCCAGGTCAATCTGTGTCGCCACCTGAATCTGGATCCGGAACAGGCGCTGCGTGGTGCAAACCGAAAGTTCGAGCGACGTTTTCGTGAGGTTGAAAAACAGGTAGCTGCATCCGGCGCTGACTTCAGTGACTATCGCCTTGAGCAGCTTGATGAGTTTTGGGAACTGGCCAAGAAGGGAGAAGGGGAGCATGAGCGTTAATCTGCATGAGGCGCTGCGTGATGATGTCCGTATGTTGGGTGACAGCCTGGGGCGTACCATTGCGTCGGATCTGGGTGATGACTTCCTGGACCGGGTAGAACAGATTCGCCAGCTGGCGAAAGAGGGACGCAGTGCAGCCAAGCCGGATCATGAGGAGTTACTGGCAGCGATTGAAGCCCTGGATAAAACCGATGTACTGCCGTTGGCACGCGCATTTACCCAGTTCCTGAACCTGGCCAATATCGCCGAGGAACATCATCGGGTCAGACGTCATCTGGATGCTGATGAACAGCATGAGCCGGATGATCTGGCTGTGCTGATAGAGCAGTTGCATCAGCAGTCACACAAAACACCAGAGCAGATTACCGAAGCCCTGACGCAGCTTAAGGTTGATCTGGTACTGACGGCGCATCCGACAGAAGTGAATCGCCGTACCCTGATCCAGAAATATGATGCGATTACCGACTGCCTCAAACGGCTCGACAGACAGGAACCTGTCAGTGAGCGACTGGATCAGTTGATTGCACAAATCTGGTATACAGATGAGATCCGTAAGCAGCGCCCCACGCCGGTGGATGAAGCCAAGTGGGGGTTCGCGGTCATCGAAAACTCGCTGTGGAAGGCAATCCCGCGCTTTTATAAGCGTCTTGATCAAACACTGCAGGCAGGTCTCGGTACCGGGCTGCCGTTGCATTGCTCTCCCGTACGCTTTTCATCCTGGATGGGAGGGGATCGTGATGGTAACCCGAATGTTACCGCGCGAGTAACTGCCGAAGTACTGCAGCTGGCACGCTGGATGGCAGCCGATCTGTTTGTCCAGGATGTGGATGAGTTGCGCAAAGAACTCTCCATGTATCGAGCCAGTGCGGAATTGCGTGCCCAGGTAGGAGATCAGACGGCGGAGCCTTATCGCGCGTTGCTGGGTGATCTGCGTGCCCGGCTGGAGGCAACGCGTGATGGTATTGAGGCACAACTCAAAGGTTATCCCTGTGACAGCAGTCAGTGGCTGCTGGACGATCAGGCACTGCTGGAACCATTAATGCTTTGTCACCGCTCTCTGTGTGAGTGTGGTATGGAGAAAATCGCGGCTGGGCTGTTAGAGGATATTATCCGTCGGGCGGCCTGTTTTGGGCTGGCGCTGGTGAAAATCGATATCCGCCAGAATGCCGAACGTCATACTCAGGTTCTGGATGAACTGTGTGATTTTTATAACCTGGGCAGCTATGCCAACTGGTCTGAAGCGAACAAGCAGACTTTCCTGTTAACCGAGTTACAGTCCAAGCGCCCACTGATACCGCGTGACTGGAAGCCTTCAGCTGAGGTGCAGGAGGTTCTGGATACCTGTCGGGTCACCGCAAATGCCTCCCCCGACTCACTGGGCTCCTATGTGATTTCCATGGCGAGCAAACCTTCCGATGTGTTAGCGGTCATTTTGCTGCTGAAAGAGATGGGTATCGGCTGGAATATGCGCGTGGTACCCCTGTTCGAAACCCTGGCGGATCTGGATGGCGGACCTGACTGTATTGCTGCACTGTTGAGTATTGACTGGTATAAAGCCTATACCGAAGGTCGTCAGGAAGTGATGATCGGTTATTCAGACTCATCCAAGGATGCGGGCCAGTTGGCTGCAGCCTGGGGACAATACCGAGCACAGCAGGCATTAACCCAGGTCTGTCAGCAGCAGGGCATACATCTGACGCTGTTTCATGGCCGCGGGGGTACAGTCGGGCGTGGCGGTGGTCCGAGCCATACGGCTATTCTGTCTCAACCGCCCGGTTCTGTGGCAGGTGCACTGCGTGTCACTGAGCAGGGTGAAATGATACGCTTCAAGTTCGGGGTGCCTGAAATTGCTGTCCGCAATCTGGAGCTCTATACCGGTGCGGTACTTCAGGCTACGCTGTGTCCCGGAGCACCTGCCGAATCCGAGTGGTGTCAGTATATGGACCAGCTGGCGGCGGCTGGCTTGCGAGGCTATCGCTCGGTGGTGCGTGAAGATCCACAGTTCGTACCCTACTTCCGCTCCACAACGCCTGAGCAGGAGTTGGCCAAGCTGCCGCTTGGATCGCGGCCGGCCAAGCGTCGTGTCGATGGCGGAGTGGAAAGCCTGCGTGCAATCCCCTGGATATTTGCCTGGACACAAATCCGGCTGTTACTGCCGGCCTGGCTGGGGTCGGATACGGCGCTGGGTGAAGCGATTGATCGGGGAGAGCTGCAACGTTTACAGCAGCTGTATCGTGACTGGGCGTTTTTCCGAACCAATATCGATATGCTGGAGATGGTGCTGGCCAAGACGGATGTGAGTATTGCCGCATATTACGAAAAACGTCTGACATCGGAAGAGTTGGGTGTGCTGGGAGCCAGCTTGCGGGATCGTTTGCAGCAGACTGTTGCGCTGGTTAAGCAGATTAAACAGGAGTCACAGTTGCTGGAAGATCATCCGATTATCCGTCAGTCGATTGAAGTGCGTAATCCTTATCTGGATCCCTTGCATTTCCTTCAGGTTGAGCTGCTGTATCGTGATCGCAACCAGCCTGATCAGTGTCTGGAGCAGGCGCTGATGGTGACTATGGCAGGTATCTCTGCGGGGATGCGCAACACCGGTTAGTGCTAATGTCGAATTGTGACAGTATCCCCGGTAACGTTACCCTCGGGGACTATTTTTTGTGTGTTCCGGCTCAATGCAGATAGCTGGCGAAAAACTTATTAGAAATCAATCAGGAGTAAACCCTCAATGCGAATCATTCTGCTCGGCGCACCCGGTGCCGGTAAAGGTACCCAGGCCCAGTTTATTACTGAGAAGTTCGGCATTCCGCAGATCTCCACCGGTGATATGCTGCGTGCAGCTGTCAAAGCCGGTACACCACTGGGTGTGCAGGCGAAAAAAGTCATGGATGAGGGTGGTCTGGTGTCGGACGACATTATTATTGGCCTGGTTAAAGAGCGTATTACCGAAGCGGATTGTGCCAAGGGTTTTCTGTTTGACGGTTTTCCGAGAACGCTGCCCCAGGCCGATGCATTGAAAGATGCCGGTGTCAAAATTGATGCGGTGGTTGAGATCGATGTGGATGATGAAGAGATCATCAAGCGAATGAGTGGTCGTCGTGTGCATCCGGGATCAGGACGGACTTACCATGTTATTTTCAACCCGCCCAAGGTAGAAGGCGTGGATGATGTCACAGGTGAGGAACTGGTTCAACGTGCAGATGACCAGGAAGACACCGTACGTCAGCGTCTGAATGTGTATCATGATCAGACCAAGCCGCTGATCAACTATTACAAAGGCTGGGCTGAGCAGGATGCAGCCAATGCACCCACCTATGTCTATGTGGCGGGTGTGGGTAGTGTTGAAGAGATCCGTGACAAGGTGTTTGCCAGCCTTCAGGGCTGATTAACCGGCAGCCCTGCTGTGTCAGGGCTCAATTTATCGGGTCGGTGAACCCATGGCGATGATAAAAGCGCTTGAGTTCACTATCCGATGGGCCGTGACCGGTAAATACCCGCACATAGTTTTCGATACGTGTCATGCGCACATCCAGACTCTCCCGGGTCCGCATGGACACATAGCCTATTTGAGTCAGATAAAGGGTGCGAGCCCGAATGTCCGCTTCCTGTCCGGTATAACCAAAACGCTCGAACAGACTGCGCAATGCGTGTAAACGACGTTGATCAGCCTGATCGATTTCTGTCGCTACCTGCTCGGATTGCAGTGCCCAGTGGCGCATTGCAAACTCGAAAGCATCATCAAACAAATCCGGATCCAGCCAGCAGTCAAACACATTGAGTACAGCTTCACTGACTGATTCAGCATAGGCTTCGGTTTGCTGAATCAGATTGCCAGTATTTTTGTCCTTCCAGCGCTGTACCAGCGCATCCAGCAAGGCTTCCCGATCTTTGAAAAACCAGTAAAAACTGGTACGTGAAAGCCCCAGCTGCTTGGCCAGCGGTTGTATGCGTACAGATTCCACTCCACGCGAAATCAGCATGTCATAGGCAATATCTATCCAGACTTCTGGCGAGCCGCGCCAGCCGGTTTCAGGCATATTCATGTCGCGAAGAATACGGGCTTTGGTCGTTCAAGGCAATCTTGTGTTCATTGATGTACCTATAATTGACACACATGTACATTTTTACTAGTCTGCTGAATATAACAACACACCGGGAGCCTGTCGCCATGTCCAACGATTCACGGTCCAAAGATCCACTGTTGCAACCCTATCAGTTAAAGCATCTGACGTTGAAAAACCGTATCATGACCACGGCGCATGAGCCGGCTTACCCGGAAGATGGTATGCCGAAAGCCAAATACCGTGCCTACCATGCTGAACGGGCAAAAGCGGGTATTGCCCTGACCATGACAGCAGGCTCGGCGACGGTGTCTAAAGACAGCCCTCCGGTGTTCAACAATATTCTGGCCTACAAGGATGAAGTGGTGCCCTATATGCGTGATTTGGCCGATGCTTGCCACGAGCATGGAACGGCCGTCATGATTCAGCTGACCCATTTGGGACGGCGGACCCATTGGGCCAAAGGGGATTGGCTGTCTGTCGTGTCTCCGTCACATCATCGTGAAGCCAGCCATCGGGCTTTTCCGAAAAAAATGGAAGACTGGGATATTGAGCGGATTATCAAAGACTATGCGGATGCTGCCGAGCGCATGCATGCGGCTGGACTGGATGGTATCGAGCTGCAGGCCTATGGGCATCTAATGGATCAGTTCTGGTCACCCTTGACCAATACGCTGGAGGGGCCCTATGGCGGCTCACTGGAAAACCGCCTGCTGTTCACCTTTGATGTATTGCGCGAAATTCGTAAACGTGTGGGTGAGCAGTTTATTGTCGGAATACGTTATACCGCCGATGAACAGCTGCCAGGCGGGATTTCCGTTGAAGACGGCTTGTGGATCTCCGAGCAGTTGAAAGCCAGTGGTATGGTCGATTTCCTCAACGTGATTCGTGGACATATCGATACCGATGCCGGGCTGACGGATGTGATTCCGGTGCAGGGCATGCGTAATGCACCACATCTCGATTTTGCCGGAGAAGTACGAAAACTGACGGGTATGCCGACGTTTCATGCGGCCAAAATCCCGGATATTGCGACGGCACGTTATGCTATCGATTCCGGCAAACTGGATATGGTAGGCCTGACCCGCGCGCACATGGCGGACCCACATATTGTTCGGAAAATTCTGGCCGGTGAGGAAGATCGCATTCGTCCGTGTGTCGGGGCCAATTTTTGCCTGGACCGCATCTATCAGGGCGGGGACGCCTACTGTATTCATAACCCCGCGACCGGACGTGAATTGACCATGCCGCATGATATACCTGCAGCGGCAGAACCCAAAAAAATGTTAATCGTCGGTGCAGGTCCAGCCGGTCTGGAGGCCGCCAGAGTGGGAGCAGAACGGGGGCATCAGGTTACGGTCATGGAGGCTGCTGCCCTGCCGGGCGGACAGGTACGCCTGACTGCGCAGAGTGAGCGTCGTCGGGAGATGATCAGTATTATCGATTGGCGTATGGCTGAGTGCGAGCGTCTCGGGGTGCAATTCCGTTTTAACACCTGGGCAGAAGCCGCGGATGTGCTGGCTGAAGAAGCCGATGTGGTAATTCTGGCCACAGGTGGCTTGCCGCATACGGATGTGCTAAGCCAGGGGAATGAACTGGTGGTATCGACCTGGGATATTATTGCGGGTGATGTGAAACCGGGGCGCAATGTACTGATTTATGATGATGCCGGGGATCATGCTGCGTTGCAGGCAGCCGAGACGATTGCGGCCAGTGGTGCCAAAGTGGAAATCATGACGCCGGATCGCACCTTTGCACCGGAAGTTATGGCGATGAACCTGGTGCCCTATATGCGCAGCTTGCAGGCACAAGAGGTGACCTTCACTGTCACCTATCGTCTGGCGTCTGTGGAACGCCATGAGGGCGGGTTGCTGGCGCGATTGAGCAGCGACTATGGTGGCGTACTCAATACTCGCCATGTTGATCAGGTGGTGGTGAACCACGGAACCCTGCCGCTGGACGAGCTATATTTTGAGCTGAAGCCCCATGCCCTGAATCTGGGAGCTGTGGATTATGATGCGCTGATTGCCGGACAGCCGCAAACAGCGGTTCGCAACCCTGAAGGGCGCTTCCGTCTCTATCGGATTGGGGACGCGGTATCCGCACGTAATACCCATGCGGCTATCTATGACGCGTTGCGACTGGTCAAGGATATTTGATCGGTTGAGTGCCCGGTATTGCCGGGCACTCAGATGTTTTCAGTTTTCTCTTCAGCTTCTGCACTTTCTCTCCTTGCTTGACCCGCACCTGGTCTCGAATAACGCCCGATCCGGAAGACGGATTGCCTATTCAGAATAGGCGGTTTATGCTTCTTTACACTCCAAAAAAATAATAATCAGGAGATCGTACACTGACAGAAATTGCCAGAGAATCTCGCATTAATCGCTTGCCGCGGTTAACGCGCATCAATTACATGCCACGGGTGTTCGGATTTGTTGCGATTTTTGTTGCCATTTCCTGGCTGACGTATGTTCGTGACTGGTCCGCCTGGATCTATTTTTCTGCGGCTGTCTATTTTTTGCTCTATCCCCATGGTGTGTATTGGTTCGACCGTTTACGTGAATCACGCAAGGGGGTCGAAATTCCTGCCATGATGTTCGATGCGTTTATGCTGGCCTTATGGACAGTTGTGATCGAATTTTCCGGCTGGGTCAGCTTTACGTTTCTGGCTGCGGTTATTCTGAACAACACGATGACCGGTGGCTTGTCTCAGTTTATACGTGCGGCTTGCTGTTATGGTGCGGGCCTGCTGGTTGGCGCTTTGTTGTTTGGAACTCACTGGTCACCCGAGGCCCCGCTGGGTATCGAAGTCATGACCATGATTGCACTGCTGGTCTATATTTTTCTTGTTGCCAGAGTACTGTCCATACAGAACCGGCGTCTGTTCTGTACCAAAACAGACGCCGAAAAGAAGAATGTTATTTTTTTAACCATGCTTAAACTGACTGATTTGGGAGATCAATCAGAAACCCTTGAACGCCTGATTGATGAGGCCTTGAAAGTGCTGCAAGGACTTTATCCGAATCAATCCTTTGGATTTGTACTTAAAGATCCAGAGGTGTCTGCCCTGCACTTTGCCGCTTATACCCAGGATCTGGACGAGGAGCAGCGTGACCGTTTGCAGTGCCAGTTGTCTCGGGTGAGTGAGTATTTACCTAAAGGGCATTTTGTGAACATCACAGATCAGGGTAATGATAGTTATGTGTTTCCGTTGAAGCAGCGCTTTGATCGTTTTCAAGGGCTGTTGCTGATTCATGGGCAGAAGCTGCCTGAGGATGAGCGTCAATCGATGAAGTTGCTACTGAAACAGCTCAGTACCACGATTGCCAACAAGTTGCTCTCCCTGGAGTTGAAATCCGCTGCTGAGCGGGATGCGCTAACCGGTATCTATAATCGTGGTCGGTTGGAGCAGGAAATCGCCAAGGCTCAGTTAAGGCTCCGTGATAATGTGAATGCACATTTTAGCGTTATTTTGATCGATCTGATTGGCTTAAAACAGATCAATGATCAATACGGCCATATCGCGGGTGATCAATTGATTTGCAGCGCAGCCGATGCTTTGCGTGCGATCTGCAGAGAAGATGATCGTTTATTTCGATTTGGTGGTGATGAATTTGTCATCCTGTGTATGGATGAAACAGGGCAAGGTGCCAGGGCCCTGATGCAGCGTATCCACGACAACGTCAAGGGGCGGGTGGTATCTTTGCCCACTGATCAAGGTGACACCCTGGCTGTACCTGTTGAACTCAGTGTTGGTCTGGCCTGCTCTGATCAGGTACCGCCGGATGAGGTCCTGAAGTGTGCTGATGAGCGGATGTATGAAGACAAAAAACACTGGTATGCGGAACATGATCGATACCGTTAGATGGGTTCCGATAGCGGGTTACTCGTAGATAATTTCGCCGAGTTGCAGGTGTATGGGTTGAACACCTGCCCAAACCGGCAGTTGCATATCCTCCGGATCATCGACCGGGCCTCCGGTTCTGATTTTGGCGGCAATGTTGCTGAGCGTGAATGCCAGAACGCTGGTGGCTTTGAGTTCCGTCGCATTGGCAGGGCGTGCTTCTTTTGAGCGGCCGCTATGGAACTTTTCCATCAATGCATCCAGTGATGCACACTTTTCTGCTTCATCGGTTACCAGTCTGGCCTTGCCATACAGAATCACACTACGGTAGTTCACCGAATGGTGAAAGGCAGAGCGTGCAAAGACGATCCCATCCAACAGCGTAATCGCAATGCTGCCTTCCGCGCCATTAATCAGCCGCTGAAACAGCCCGTTTTTGGCAGAGCCATGTACATAGAGGGTCTCACCTACCCGCCAGTGCAGTGTGGGCTGAATATAAGATGCCTGTTCATCACCACAGGCAAGGTGGCATACCAAGGCTTCATCAATAATGGCATGAATAACAGCCTGATCATAATTGGCTCGCTTGGGGCCGCGGATAACGCGGTTTCGATCATTGATTGGATAGGTGCTCATGGTCGTGTCCTTTACTGTGGATAAATCTCAGTGTAGGGGGCTAAAATGGGTAGTAAAAGATCCAATTTCTGTAAAATTAATAGGCCCAATATTGACACGCTTGCCTCTGACTCCGTTTAATCCTTTAACCCATCCCGGCTTGCCTCGTTATCGACAGGTGTTTGTCTGGTTGCAGCAAGCCATACTCGCTGCCGAGCTGAAAAGCGGTGAGCAACTACCGGCTACGCGGGAGCTTGCCCATCAGTTGAATGTGTCCCGTAATACGGTGAAAAGCGCCTTTGAGTTGTTACAAGCGGAAGGCTATATTGAAGCCCGTCAGGGGGCCGGCAGCTTTGTGATTGATTTGCCTGCCCATCTGTTGCGGCATGCGCCTGTAACCCACTCAGATGCTTTGGCTCAATCATCGCTACCGGGTTTAAATCACCGCCTGGATGCTTTGCAGGCATTTCGTATACCGGAAACACGTGCCCCTCAGCGTCTACAGCCGGCGGTTCCTGCTTTGGATGCGTTTCCATTACAGCAGTGGAAACGCTGCCTGGGTCAGTCGGTCTCCCGGCATCAGCTTCAGCACACCCCTTTGGCGGGAGATGGGTTGTTGCGAGAGGAACTGGTCATGCATCTGGCGAGCCGTCGGGGTATTCAGGTGGATGCATCACAGCTGCTGATTACTTCAGGTTCGCAGCAAGCCCTGCATCTGGTAGCTGAGTTGCTGTTATGTCCGAATGACAGGGTATTAGTTGAATCGCCAGGTTATCCGGGAACAGCGGCAGTGATGCGAGCAGCCGGTGCGAAGGTTGAATCAATCAGTTGGCAGCTATTACAACAAGGGTTGCCGACTGGGTTGAAGGCAGCGTGTTTGTGTGTGACGCCCTCACGTAATTTTCCATTGGGACACACGCTGACTCTACAGGCTCGGCTGGCGTTACTGAACTGGGCTGAACAGCAAGACTGCTGGATTATTGAAGATGATTTTGACTGCGAGTTTGCCACCGGGCAGCCCATCACAGCCCTCTATGCATTAAGTCGAGAACAGCGGGTGATCTATACCGGGACCTTCAGCCGCACCATGTTTCCAGCGTTGCGCTTGGGCTATCTGGTACTCCCGCCAGCCCTGGTACCGGGCATGCTCAAGTTACGTGGCTATCAGGATGGTGGGCTGACGCGCCTGTCTCAGCATGCGCTTGGTAAATTCATGGCTGAGGGCTATTACAGTCGGCATTTGAAAAAAATGCGCCAGCTTTACCAGCAACGCCGTGAGGCGCTCATCACAGCTATCGCGGCTTCGCCTTTATCTGAATTGCCTGTGATTGATGCAGGTGGCGGTATGCATCTGGTTCAGGCTTTGCCATCGGGTCGTGCGGATCAGGCTCTATGTCAGCGCCTCAATCAGGAGGGCATAGGAGCCCGTCCTTTATCGGCCTACGACCCCTTGAACCAACAGCAGGGGTTAATTCTGGGTTTCAGCGCAGATACGGCCGATCAGATAGACGATGCCGTATCACATCTGGGGTTGGTATATCGTCAAACCTTGTGTTGATAGGGTCTGCTGGACTACTGGCTAAGTGCTGGGTTTTTACAGGCACTGGAGGATGTATATAGTCGCGCAGACGTCTGTATTAGATGTTGCTGTTTGATTTTTGATCAGTTGTTATGCTATAGGTTAGTATTATGGTTGACAAAGTCAGCCGATTTGAGCCATTAGAATAATTACAAAGGCCTATGTCCTCATTAGCAGCTGAACCTTCCCAGGACAACACTGCTGCAAATCAGTCTCTGGTTTCAGCGGTTTTGTTCACTTTCGATCCAGACACCCGGTCCGTACTGGCAACACTGGAGTCCTCTCCGGCTGCGCATAAAATAGACTTACCCATGCTTCAGGCACTTTTGGACGCTCAGGGATATGGTGCGTTTTATACATCTCATTCTGCGATAGACGAACTGATTCTCCAGGCCAGCCAGGGCAATGCGTGCAGTAAAGTCATAGCGTATCAACGAGATGCTGAGCTGGAATGGATGGTCAACCCCGATAAAATGGCCGTGTATCTAACAGTGCTGCCATCTTGTGGCGGTAAAGCAATAACCCGTGACTGGTTGATTGAAGAGCTGCAAGCGCAGGGGATCGATGAAACCTGTGTGGATCAGGCTGCCTTGGATCAGGTGCTGACGGTTGGTCAGGCGGAACGTCTCTGTGTGGCGCGTGGTATTGAACCTGTGTCTGGATTGAATAGCCGGTTTGAAGTGCTTGTTGAAGGCTGTAAAAAGCTGCTTCCGGGCTATTCAGAAGAAGAGCAGGTTGACTTTCATCAGGTGCAGGATTTTATTGTGGTTGAAAGGGGAGAAGTGCTGATGCAGCGCTTGCCGCCTACCGCTGGCGTACCTGGATTGACTGTGCTGGGTGAGGTGTTGCCTGCTGAACCCGGAGAAGTACTGGAGTTCAATACTGATGTGGAAGGTGCAATCGTTGATCCGGATAATCCGGATCAACTAGTCGCCACGGTCAAAGGACATCCTGTACTGCTAGGAAATGGTGTCTTTGTTGACCCAACACTCCGGATTGATTCGATCAACCTTGAGAGTGGCAATATCGATTTTGATGGGTCGGTTGAGGTGAAAGGCGACGTTACCAGTGGCTTTTCGCTCAAGGCAACTGGCGATATTGTGATTCGCGGTATGGTTGAAAAAGCCACCGTGATTGCCGGTCGAAATCTGACTGTTGTTGGCGGTGTGGCAGGAGAGGACCTGGGACGTGATCAGAATAACGAGCTGATTCTCAAGGCACGCCTCAGAGCAGGCGGTAATATCAGAGCTAAATATACCAATCTGGCTTATCTTCGTGCCGGCGGTGATATTATTGTTCGTGAGTTTGTGTTGCAAAGCCACCTGTCTGCCAAGGGAGGCGTCTATCTGACCCAGCCTGGTAGTAAGGGCTGTATTATCGGTGGAAAAATCCTTGCCCGCAGTGAAATAGTTGCCAATTGCCTTGGGAGTGATGCGAATGTTCCGACGCAGGTCCGAGTCGGCAGAGTCAATTGTAAACGCAAGCTGGAAGAGCAGCTTCAGACGGAGTACAGCAATTGCCTTGCTAACTGTGAAAAACTGGAGAAAGTGCTCGCCTCTTCTGAAAGTCCGGAGCATAAAACATCAATCAACGAACAGTTGAGTCTTAAAATTAAGGCTACGCGTCAAGCTTATGTACAGAAGGCCGAACGGATCAAGGCCGTTCAGGCACGACTGAACGGCCGCAAGCAGACGCACTGTGATGCCACAGTGACGGTCAAAATCATGATCTATCCAAACGTCTGCATCGCAATTGATGGGGCAACCTATCACAACCGGGCGTGTAAGGGAGGCTGCTACCTGGTACGCGAAGGCTTGGAGGTTGTTTCACGTTGAGAGTCAACACTAGCCACGCTGATAAGTGCCCACCAGCCGATTGATGCCAAGCAAATAGGGTTCTGTCTGGCTCAGTAGCTCGGCCATACTCAGACCGGCAGGCAGATCCAGCGGGCGGTCCAGTGCCAGTATCCAGAAATAGTAATGATGAGTGCCGTGTCCTTCAGGGGGCATAGGGCCACCATAACCCGACTTGCCGAAGTCATTGCTGCCTGACGTACCTTCAGTCGTGGCTTCTTCCAGATGACGTAAATTGCCGGGCAGGTTGTATAGCACCCAGTGGACAAAACCATAACTGCCTTGTTTTACCAGCGGGGCATCCGGGTCGTGACAGATGATGGCAAAGGCTTGGGTGCCATCGGGAACCTGGTCCCAGGACAAGGCTGGAGAAAGGTCTTCTCCTTCACCTGTATGACGTGCCGGAATAGGACCGCCAGAGGTGAACGCCTGGCTGTTCAGTGTGATACTGGAAAGTGCAAAACCCATAATCTGCTCCTGATAACCGATGAAAACCTAAGAGGTGTTTCAGTATTGTCGCTGCTGCAGGGCTTTTCAAGCCTTGTACAGGATTCTGCTGATGGCAGACTGCCTCCCCGGATCGGTTTTCTGCTAACATAGACCTTTATTTTCAAGAGTCAGGTGTCATGTCTTCAGAGCGGGTGTTTGGGCTTCATGCTGTCGGTTCGGTGTTGCAGCGAGATCCTGCACGGGTCAAAGTGCTGTTTGTTCAGGAAGGGCGGGAAGATGACCGTCTGAACGGTTTGCTGGCAGAGGCCGAGGCGGCGGGAGTCACCGTTCAGCGCAGTGCGCGTAAGCGGCTGGATGCGATGGTGGATGGAGTGCATCAGGGGGTGGTGGCTGAGTGCAAGGCGATCAGCGCAGGTGATGACAGTGATTTGCAGAACATCCTCGCATCGTTGCCTGAAAACCCGCTGTTTCTGGTGCTGGATGGCGTAACTGATCCTCACAACCTGGGTGCTTGTTTGCGGACGGCTGAAGCTGCGGGTGTGCTGGCCGTGATTGCACCAAAAGACAAGTCGGCACCTCTGAACGCGACCGTCAGCAAGGTCGCCTGTGGCGCGGCAGAAATTGTGCCGTATATCCAGGTGACAAACCTGTCGCGTGCCTTGCAGGCGTTGCAGCAGGCAGGTGTCTGGATCACCGGAACGGCGGGGGAAGCTGAGCAAACTCTGTATGACGTTGAGCTGAAGGGCGCGGCGGCATTGGTGATGGGCGCGGAAGGTAAAGGCATGCGCCGCCTCACACGAGAGCATTGTGACCAGCTGATCAAAATTCCCATGCTGGGCAGCATCAGCAGTCTGAATGTTTCAGTCGCAACCGGTGTGTGTCTGTATGAAATGGTGCGTCAGCGCGGACTCTAGCTGCTCTGGAAACAGGGACTGACAGCTATGCTGCCGGTCCCGTCTGTATCGGATTCAGTGAATTTGATGCAGGGTATGCATCGCAATCATCATCTCTTCATCCGTTGGAATGACCCGTAGCATTAATGCGGACGCATCTGTACTGATCTGCAGGGCATGTTTCAGGTTTGCCTCGGCATCCAGTTCTGCACCCAGCCAGCGGCAACGCTCAATGACCCGAGCGCGCACATCGGCATCATTTTCACCGACACCGCCGGTAAAGACGATCTGCTCGACTCCCCCCATAGCTGCTGCCAGTCGACCGGCTTCTTCAGCAATGCGCAGGCAGAACAGGTCAATGGCTTCTTCTGCATGCGGGTGCGCAGCCTTGTGCAGCTCCAGCATTTCTGAACTGATGCCGCCAGAGACGCCATACCAGCCGCTCTCTTTGTACAGCAGCGCCTCAATGGCATCCACATCCATGGCATATTCACGCATCAGATACAGCAGGACGCCCGGATCTATATTGCCGCAGCGACTGCCCATGGGCAGACCTTCAACAGCCGTAAAGCCCATACTGGAAGCGACAGAGCGTTCATCGGCAATGGCACACATGCTGGCCCCTGCGCCCAAATGGCAGACAAGGGTTTTCAGCTGGCTGCTGTCACACTGTTTCAACTGATGCAGAATAAATTCATAAGACAGACCATGAAAGCCATACTTCATCACCCCCTCATCGCTGAGTCGGCGCGGCAGCGCATAGAGGCGCTCCAGACGTGACTGGCTGGCGTGGAACATGGTGTCAAAGCAGCCGACCACCGGCAGTGCTGGCAGCAGTGTCCGAATGGCTTCAATCAGCTTCAGGTTATAGGGCTGGTGCAGCGGCGCCAGCGGGATAAACTGTAACAGCTGGCTGCTGATTTCGTCATCGATCAACACCGGCGCGCTGAAAGCGTTCCCGCCATGGACAATGCGGTGACCGGTTGCCACCAGCTGGTGGTCCGGGTAACGCTGCTGCAGCCAGTTGAGCACTTCATTCAGTGCCGCCTGATGCCGTTGTTCCCGGCCGATATCGTCCATATCCAGTGTGGTTGATGCCAGTGGGGTACCTGCCGCATCAGTGGCACTGAAGCGTACGCCACTGCCGAGCAGATTACCCAGTTTGATAACACAGAGATTCTCCAGTGTGTCCTGATGGACTTGATACAAGCCGCATTTCAGGCTGGAAGAACCCCCGTTAATGGTTAACAGGGTTTTCATGTCAGCTGTCCTGTTCCGGATGGTAGACCATGTGAGATGCCATGGCACAGGAGGCCAGGCGTCCCAGTGTACCTTCGGCACGGCTGGTCAGGATAATGGGCACTTTTGCGCCGACAGCCAGTCCGGCAGACTTAGCGCCTGCAAGATAAATCAACTGCTTGGCAATCATGTTGGCAGACTCAAGGTCGGGTGCCAGCAATATATCGGCTTCGCCTGAAACCGGAGAGTCGATATGCTTGTCAATCGCGGCCTGTAACGAAATGGCGTTATCAAATGCCAGAGGACCATCCAGTATGGCACCTTTGATCTGGCCACGGTCGGCCATTTTGCACAGTGCGGCGGCATCAATCGTGCTTTGCATTGCGGGTTTCACTTTCTCGACAGCGGCCAGAATAGCCACTTTGGGTTTGTGAATGCCCAGCGAGTGACAGAAGTTAATCGCATTCTGCACTATGTCGCGCTTGGTCAGCAGATCGGGTGCCACATTGATGGCGGCATCAGTAATGACCAGAGGTTTATGGTAGTTGGGAATATCGAATACCCACACGTGGCTGAGGCGACGCTCAGTACGTATCCCTTTGGTTTTGTGTATCACCGCTGCCAGCAGCTCCGAGGTACCCAGGCTGCCTTTCATCAGGGCTACGGCTTCGGCACAGCGAACCAGTTGGCACGCACGTTCGGCAGCTTCATGACTGTGCTCGGTGCTGACGATTTCGTAAGGGGACAGATCCACACCTTCGGCTTCAGCTGCCGCACGAATCTTGTGTTCCGGACCAACCAGCAAGGGTTCAATCAGGCCTTGCTCGGCAGCTTCGATGGCTCCCATAAGGCTGTTATGGTCAACCGGGTGAACGACAGCCGTACGAATCGGTGTAGCCTGCCGTGCCTGCTCAATAAAGAACTCCAGCTGATCATGGACCGGTGGACGTTCTTTACGCAGGCTGACAGAGGGGTTTGCATCACTCATGGTCTGACTCCTTGTTAGTCACAGAGCATCATAATAGCAGAGTTTTTGCCATTATGACGCACTGCAGCATAAGAGTCACTTAGTCGTCGATGGCGACCTTGAGAGTATCCTGATAGGGAGGCCAGCCCAAGGGTTTGCCGCCCAGCAAGTGCAGGTGAATATGGTAGACGGTTTGTCCACCATGTCGATTGCAATTAAAGACAGTGCGGTAGCCATCATCAGCAAAGCCATGGTCTGCAGCCAGTTTTGCGGCGACCCAGTGCAGATGTCCAACCACCTCACGATCCTCGACGCTGATATCATTAAGCGTTGCCAGGTGCTGGCGCGGAATGATCAGCGCATGAAAGGGAGCCTGTGGATTAATATCCATAAAGGCCACAGCCAGTTCATCTTCGTAGATCTTGTTGGCCGGAATGTCGCCAGCCACAATTTTGCAAAACAGACAGTCCATGGTTCGCTCCTGTTATTCCGATTGTTGCTCGCGTGCAATCGCCCGGTAACCAATATCGTGACGGAAGAATGCATCCTGCCAGCGGATCTGGTGCACGGCCTGATAGGCACGTTGCTGCGCCTCGCTGACACTCTTGCCCAGGGCTGTGGCGCAAAGCACACGTCCGCCTGCAGTGACCACTTTGCCAGAGACCAAGGCTGTACCGGCATGGAAAATTTTACTGTCACTGTCCAGTTCGACAGGCAGTTCAATTTCGTCGCCTTTACGATAGTCGCCCGGATAGCCACCGGCAGCCATGACGACGCCAACAGCAGGACGAGGATCCCAGTCAGCATCCACCTGATCCAGACGCTGTTCCAGAGCAGCCAGGCACAGATCAGCCAGGCTGGTATTCAGACGCATCATGATAGGCTGGGTTTCCGGATCGCCAAAACGACAATTGTACTCAATCACTTTAGGCTCTCCGGCCGGGCTGATCATCAGTCCTGCATAGAGGAAGCCGGTATAGGGATTGCCTTCTGCCGCCATGCCGCGGACAGTTGGCAGAATCACCTCTTGCATGATGCGATCATGAATCTGCGGTGTAACCACCGGTGCCGGGGAGTAAGCACCCATTCCGCCGGTGTTGGGACCCGTATCCGCATCGCCTACACGTTTATGGTCCTGACTGGTTGCCATGGGCAGCACATGTTCGCCATCGACCATCACGATAAAGGAGGCTTCTTCACCTTCCAGAAACTCTTCGATAACGACCCTGTGTCCGGCATCACCAAAGGCATTGCCTGCCAGCATGTCGCGTACAGCCTCTTCGGCTTCGCTGAGAGTCATGGCGACAATGACGCCTTTCCCGGCTGCCAGACCATCCGCTTTGATCACAATCGGAGCACCCTGTTGACGCAGGTAAGCCAGTGCTGCATCCACATCAGTAAAGTTCTGGTAAGCACCGGTTGGAATCTGGTGGCGTGCCAAAAAGTCCTTGGTAAAGGCTTTTGAACCTTCCAGTTGAGCAGCAGCGGCACTCGGGCCGAATATTTTCAGTCCGGCGGCCTGAAAGGCATCCACCACACCCGCGACCAGCGGTGCTTCAGGGCCCACGATGGTCAGATCGATCGCCTCTTGCCGGGCGAAATGGATCAATCCCTCTGTATCCAGAGCGTCCAGATCCAGGTTGCTGACTTTAGGCTCATGCGCTGTGCCTGCGTTGCCGGGTGCCACATACACCGCGGTGACTTTGGTATCGCGTGCGACAGCCCAGGCCAGCGCATGCTCGCGTCCACCGGAACCGATAATCAGTATCTTCATGCAAACTCCTGGTTTAGTGGCGGAAATGGCGCATACCGGTAAAGACCATGGCCATGCCATGTTCATTCGCTGCGTCGATCACTTCCTGATCGCGCATGGAGCCGCCGGGTTGAATGACTGCGGTAATACCCGCTTCGGCAGCAGAGTCGATGCCATCCCGGAAAGGGAAGAAGGCATCAGATGCCATCACTGAGCCCTTGACCTCCAGGCCTTCATCTGCCGCCTTGATGGCAGCAATACGTGCTGAATAGACGCGACTCATCTGGCCGGCACCAATACCGATCGTCTGGCCATCCCGTGCATAAACAATCGCATTGGACTTAACAAACTTTGCTACTTCCCAGCAGAACAGCAGGTCACGGATTTCCTGCTCGGATGGCTGGCGCTCAGTGACAATTTTCAACTGTGAAACATCAATCATGCCGATATCACGGTCCTGGATCAGCAAGCCGCCATTGACGCGCTTGTAGTCCAGCCCCGCTGCACGTTGCACATCCCACTGACCACACTCGAGCAGGCGTACATTCGGCTTGCTGGCAACTATGTCAGAAGCTTCTGCACTAACGGTGGGGGCGATAATCACTTCAACAAACTGACGGTCTACGATGGCCTGGGCCGTCTTGCCATCCAGTTCGCGGTTGAAAGCAATAATGCCGCCAAACGCAGAGGTTGGGTCTGTCTGGAAGGCCCGGTTGTAAGCCTCCAGCAGGTTGCTTCCAACCGCTACGCCGCACGGGTTGGCATGTTTAACGATAACGCAGGCGGGCTCACGGAAGGGCTTGACACATTCCAGGGCTGCATCTGTGTCCGCAACGTTGTTGTAGGACAGCGCCTTGCCTTGTACCTGTCGTGCTGTTGCCACAGAGGGTTCTGCCGGGTTGGCTTCAACGTAAAAAGCGGCTTTCTGGTGAGGGTTCTCGCCGTAGCGCATCTCTTGCGCCTTGATAAACTGGGTGTTGAAGGTACGCGGGAAGCTGGCAGGCTCCAGATCATCGCCTTCGGTCAGCGTACCCAGATAGTTGGCGATCATGCCGTCATAAGCAGCGGTATGTTCAAAGGCTTTGACCGCCAGATCAAAGCGTGTGGCGTAGCTCAGCCCCTGTTGTGCATCTAGTTCCGCCAGAATACGCGGATAGTCACTGCTGTTAACAACGATGGCTACATCCTTGTGGTTCTTGGCTGCGGAGCGGACCATGGTCGGGCCGCCAATGTCGATGTTTTCAATGGCCATGTCCAGATCGCAGTCAGGCCGGGCAATAGTCTGGGCGAACGGGTAGAGGTTCACCACGACCATATCGATCGGCGCGATGCTGTGAGCCGCCATAACTGCATCATCCTGACCACGGCGTCCGAGGATGCCGCCATGAATTTTCGGGTGCAGGGTTTTGACGCGGCCATCCATCATTTCAGGAAAACCGGTGTGATCAGATACTTCAACAGCGGGGATACCCTGCTCCTGGAGCAGTTTGTAGGTGCCGCCGGTAGAGAGGATTTCAACACCGCGTGCGCTGAGGGCGCGGGCGAAGTCGGTGATGCCGGTTTTATCAGAAACGCTGATCAATGCACGGCGGACTTGGGTGACAGGGAGCTGAGACATAAATTACTCGGACCAGTTTGTGGGTTCAGGAATTACAGGAGACCGTATTGTTTCAGTTTCTTTCGCAGCGTACCGCGATTCAGACCCAGCAATTCAGAAGCTTTGGTCTGATTATCTTTGGTGTAAGCCATGACACTTTCAAATAACGGGGCTTCGATTTCTGACAGCACCATCTGGTACACATCCGTGACCGGCTGGCCATCCAGCTGCTTGAAGTAGCTGGTCATCGACTGGTGCACATTGTCACGCAGTGTCTGTGGTGGCGTGGTTGGTTGTGTGAGGTGGGAGTCTTTCACAATTTTGTTATCCATTGCGTTCATAAACTTAATCCTGATGTCAGGCAGCAGTGCGGCGCTGTTCTGCCAAAAAATCGGCCAGGGCACTGCTCTGTCGTTCTACTGATTCGATTGTATTGAAACTCTTCCGAAAAGCCTGTCCCTGTTCAAAGTGTTGCAGGTACCAGCCAATGTGCTTGCGCGCAATCCGCAACCCGAGCACTTCGCCATAAAAACGGTGAAGTGCCTGCAGGTGTTGTTGCATGATTGTGCTGATTTCATCCTGCGGTGCGGCCGGATGTGTCTGGCCTGTACGCAGGTAGTGGTCGATCTCACGAAATAGCCAGGGGCGTCCCTGGGCGGCACGACCTATCATGACCGCATCTGCACCGGTTTTTCTCAGAACCTGGTGCGCTTTTTCGGGTGAGTCGATATCGCCATTGGCAAATAGCGGAATCTGAATGACATCACGAATCCGTGCGAGGGTGTCATACTCGGCTTCACCACGGTAGCCGTCTGCACGCGTGCGTCCATGAACAGCCAGTGCCTGAATGCCAATGGCTTCAGCCATACGAGCCAGCTCAATACCATTTCGGCTTTCCGGGCACCAGCCAGTACGCATTTTCAGTGTTACTGGCAGATCGACGGCGTTGACCACTGCTTCCAGAATCTCTTTGACCAGCTCGGGTTCTCGCATCAGTGCTGAACCTGCTGCCCGGTTACACACTTTTTTGGCAGGACAACCCATATTGATATCAATAATTTGTGCGCCACGTTCAGCATTCATCCGAGCTGCATCCGCCATCATGGCAGGGTCGGAACCTGCGATTTGTACGGAACGGGGTGTGGCTTCACCGGTATGGTCGAGTCGGAAAGCAGATTTGCGGGTTTTCCAGAAAGCAGTGTCAGATATGACCATTTCGGACACAGCCATCCCTGCGCCCAGCCGTCGGCATAGCTGGCGAAATGGGCGGTCAGTGATGCCAGCCATCGGTGCCAGTATTACCTTGCTATCGATGCTGTAGGGGCCAATCCGGAACATGTCATACCTTACGTGGGTCAGAAAATATCCGATACGCCGTAGCGCATCTTTAAAACAGGGTCATTTCTCGGAAGGGGGACAATGATACCCCTTAAGGCGAAGGGCTCCAAGTCGAATCTGATGATTTTTTGATCTGTTTCAGTGTTCCGGTTCGGGATTGGCGATCCAGTCGATCTCGTAGCCCAGATGTCCCGTGGCTGGACGTTGTATCATCAAACGGATGTTCAGACGTGCACCTGGTTCGATCTGTGTGCTGTCAGAGCCTGGGAGATATTCGACGGGTAGCAGATCCCGTGCTGCCAGAATACGCCCGCTGGAATCGCTGAAGTGAATTCTGAGCTGTGGCAGGCTGACGGGTAGCGAGTGGGTGTTATGCAAGCCGGTCAGGAGCTCCAGAGCGTCATCGGGAGAGTCTAGCTGACGTACCAGCACGTGGGTTGTTTGCAGACCTTTGAGTCCTGACTGGCTTGGGAGTGTACAGTCAAGGTATCGGCAGCTCCACTGATAGACATCTGTCAGCCAGGGATCGCTGGAAAGCTGCGCGCGCTCAAACCAGAGATATTGGCCTGCCAGTAACAATAATGCCAGCACAGAACCACTGAATGCCCAGCCTTCATAACGACGTGAGGGTGGCGGGCGACGATGCAGTTCTGGTGGATCTGCACGCAACTGGCTGAGCAGTGTCAGAGGATCAGCCGGCTGGGGTGGTATGGCTTTAGCTGTTGTTTCCTGACGTTTGGGTTCGGGCTGAACCGGTGAGGTCGCAGGGGAAGAAGGGGGCGTCCGCGGCGTCAAGGGCGGTGTTGCAGGTCGCTGCAAGGCATCGAAAACAGTCAGACATTGACCGCAACGTACCTTGCCATTCGCAATGCGCAGCTGTCCTGGCGTCACACTGTAACGTGCTTTGCAGGCTGGGCATTGAGCGACCTGTTTAGTCATGATGCATTACCGACGTTGGGCTGTAATACGAATCCAGTTATCTTTTGTGGCGACTGCATCCAGATCAAAGTTGGCCGTATAGGCCTGCTGTATTTCGTCTGCCTGATGGTCCAGTAATCCGGATAGCAGCAGTTTACCACCGGGTTTGAGCAGTTTGCTAAACACCGGCTCCAACTGGATTAACGGACCGGCCAGAATGTTGGCAATCAACAGATCTGCCTGGCATTCGGGTACTTCTGGTGGCAAGTACGTGGTCAGGCAAGCGTCGTCCAGCTGGTTGCGTTGAAGGTTGTCACGCGTTGCCAGCAGCGCCTGCGGATCTATATCTACAGCCAGTACCTTTTGGGCGCCCAGTAGCAGTGCAGCAATGCCCAGAATGCCTGAGCCACAGCCATAGTCGATTACCTGCAAGCCTTTCAGCTCTGTGGCATCCAGCCATTCCAGACACAGGGCTGTTGTGGGGTGTGTGCCTGTACCGAATGCCAGTCCCGGGTCGAGTAACAGGTTAACGGCCTGTGGGTCGGGTACTTCGCGCCAGCTTGGGCAGACCCAGAGGCGTTGCCCGAATTGCATCGGATGGTACATGTCCATCCAAGCTCGCTCCCAGTCCTTATCCTCCAGTATCTCTGCATGGATATGAGGAACAGCCTGGCCAGCGGGTAAGAGTTCTGGCGCACGGGCACGGATATGGCTCAGTGTTGTTTCCAGGTCATGTTCGGCGGAAAACAGACCGGTCACGACGGTGGATTGCCACAGTGGCGTGGTGCCAAGATCGGGTTCAAAGATAGGTGTGTCTTCAGCGTCCTGAAAGGTCACTGCAGCACAGCCAGCTTCCAGTAGCAGATCCTCAAAGGCATCGGCTTGTTCAGGGGAGACGGGAATTTTGATCTGCAACCATGACATAATGTTATGTTCCTGACATGAAACAAAAGCCCGCAGGAGCGGGCTTTTCGGGGAAGAAGCGTTCAGCCTGCTCAGAGGCCGAGCTTTTTCTCCAGATAATGAATGTTGACGCCGCCATTGATAAAGTTGGCATCGCGGACAATATCCATATGCAACGGGATATTGGTGCGAATACCATCAATCATGGTCTCATCCAGTGCGTTTTGCATACGCTTCAATGCGGTGGCCCGGTCTTCACCATAACTGATCAACTTGGCGATCAGTGAATCATAGTGAGGAGGTACCGTGTAGCCATCGTAGAGGTGTGAGTCAACGCGAATACCGTTGCCACCCGGTGCATGGAAATGAGATACCTTGCCAGGGCAGGGCAGGAAGGTTTTCGGGTCTTCGGCATTAATACGGCATTCAAATGCATGGCCGCGCAGCTGAATATCTTCCTGCTTGAACGACAGTGGCATGCCAGAGGCAATGCGCAGCTGTTCCTTGACAATATCCACGCCAGTCACCATTTCCGTGACCGGGTGCTCGACCTGAACACGGGTGTTCATTTCGATAAAATAGAACTGCCCGTCTTCATACAGAAACTCGAATGTACCTGCGCCACGGTAGCCGATGTGAATGCAGGCATCCACACAGGCTTTGAAAACAGCCTGGCGTGCGGTTTCATCAATCATGGGTGCTGGCGCTTCTTCAACCACTTTCTGGTGTCGGCGCTGCATTGAGCAGTCACGGTCAAACAGGTGGATGGCATTACCCTGTCCATCGGCCAGTACCTGAATTTCTACGTGACGAGGCTTCTCCAGAAACTTCTCCATGTAGAGGGTATCATCACCAAAGGCGGCGCCGGCTTCTGAACGTGTGACATGAATAGCATTCAGCAGGCTGGCTTCTGAATGTACGACGCGCATACCGCGGCCACCGCCACCGGCAGCTGCTTTGACAATCACCGGATAACCGATGCGCTCAGCAATCGCATACAGCTCAGCATTATCATCCGGTAACGGACCATCAGATCCAGGTACAGTGGGAACACCGGCCTTTTTCATGGCAGCAATGGCCGAGACCTTGTCACCCATCAGGCGGATTACATCCGCAGAAGGTCCGATAAAGGTAAAGCCGGAGCGCTCTACCTGCTCGGCAAAGGCTGCACTTTCTGCCAAAAAGCCGTAACCGGGATGAATACCGATAGAGTCAGTGACTTCTGCCGCGCTGATCAGGGCAGGAATGTTCAGGTAGCTTTTGCCTGAAGGTGCCGGGCCAATACACACAGCCTCGTCCGCAAGACGTACATGCATCAGGTCCCGGTCAGGCTGTGAGTGCACGGCAACGGTACGTATGCCCAGCTCCTTGCATGCCCGCAGAATACGCAGTGCTATTTCACCGCGGTTTGCAATCAGAACTTTATCCAGCATCTTGAAAAGATCCTTGCATCAGTAAATTGATCAGACAATCGTAAACAGGGGCTGATCAAATTCAACCGGCTGTCCGTCTTCAACCAGAATCGCTTCGACGATACCAGCCTTGTCAGCTTCGATCTGGTTCATCATTTTCATGGCTTCGACGATACAGATGACATCACCGACCTTGACAGGCTTGCCGACTTCAACAAAAGCAGGCGAGCTGGGCGATGGTGAGGAGTAGAAGGTGCCAACCATGGGTGAGCGTACGACATGACCACGCGGTGTGGCTTCAGCTTTCTCCGCTTCAACCGGTGCGGCCGCGGGCGCTGCAGCTGGCTGAGGTGCTGGCTGGTAATTCGGTGCGTGATAGACAGGTGCCGCTGCTACCGTACCGCCACGGCTGATGCGAACGGACTCTTCACCTTCTTTAATTTCGATTTCGTTGATGTTCGACTCTTCTAACAGCTCGATGAGTTTTTTAACCTTACGAATGTCCATTCTGTTTAGCTTCTCTGATTGGATTGAGAGTGAAAAAAATCAGCCCTTCAGGTTGTTACAGGCGGCCTGAAGAGCAAAGCGATAGCCATCGGTACCGAGTCCGCAAATGACGCCACGAGCCAGATCCGACAGGTAAGAGTGGTGTCGGAAAGGCTCGCGCGCATGGACGTTGGACAGGTGAATCTCGATAAACGGGATAGCCACACCGGCCAGCGCATCACGCAGTGCAATACTGGTATGCGTAAAAGCCGCCGGATTGATCAGAATATAGTTGACCTGCTCATCGCGGGCCTGATGGATGCGATCAATCAGGGCGTGCTCGGCATTACTCTGGAAACAACTGAGCTCAACGCCAAGTTTCTCAGCCTCTGCGGTGAGCATCGCTTCAATATCCTGCAGCCGCAGGCTGCCATAGATATGGGGTTCACGAGTGCCCAGTAGATTCAGATTTGGACCGTTGATCAGCAGTATTCGAGCCATGATTAAGCCGCGTTCTGTCCTGGTACGATAAAAGTCGTAGTGTGCCTGAAAACCGTCTCTATGTCTATTTCACCAGGCTTAAATTGTCGGATGGCGGCCAGTTAGGCGACGTTCAGTACATTTAACCGGCAAGCTTGCCGATAAATCCCGGCTCAGACTTTCAGACCGTTGACCGGCAGGCGCATTCGTAGCATAGTGCCGAAAGATGTTCAGGCTAGAGAGGCTGCAGATGATTCGGGTAGTGTTCAATCAGAAAGGTGGTGTGGGTAAATCCAGTATTGCAGTCAATCTGGCTGCGATCAGTGCTCACAATGGGTTGAAAACCCTGGTAGTGGATCTGGACCCTCAATGCAACTCAACGCACTATTTACTGGGTGATGATTCAAACCTGCCAGACAGTGATATGCGTGATTTTTTTGAGCAAACACTGGCGTTCCAGTTGAAACCCCATCCGGTGAGCAACTATGTACACCCTACACCCTTTGAAAACCTCTGGTTGATCCCCTCGAATCCGGATTTGACTGATCTGCAATCCAAGCTGGAAAGCAAGCACAAAATTTACAAGCTCAGAGATGCCTTGCAAGAGCTGCGTGAATCCTACGATGTCATCTATATCGATACTCCGCCTGCATTTAATTTCTTTACTTTGTCGGCTCTGGCGGGTGCAGAGCGCTGCCTGATTCCATTTGATTGTGACGAGTTTGCCCGTCAGGCGCTGTACAGTCTGTTGAATAATATTGAAGAAACCCGGGCGGATCATAATGCGGCCCTGACGGTTGAAGGAATCGTTGTGAACCAGTTTCAGCCGCGTGCGAGCCTGCCGCAGCGCATGGTTGCAGAACTGGAAGCGGAGACTGTACCTGTAATGCGGTCGCGTATTTCATCATCGGTGAAAATGAAAGAATCACACAATGAGGCGCGACCACTGATCCATCTGGCGCCTGCACACAAGCTGACGCAGGAGTTCATTGCGCTCTATAACGAGCTGCATGGCGGATAAAAGGGCTGATTAAAGCCCTTTGACGGCGAAAATGCCGGGGGCGTTGCGCCAGTATCCCTTGTAGTCCATGCCGTAACCGAAGATGTAGCGGTCTTCAATTTCCAGGCCGGTAAAGTCGGCTTTGAGTCCGGGGCGGGCCTTGCGGTCGTGACGTTTATCAATCAGCACAGCCGCATAGACTTCGCTGGCGCCTTCATGCCGGCAGTGCTCCATGATTTCCACCAGTGTATGGCCTTCATCCAGTATGTCATCCACTACCAGAACCGGGCGTCCACGAAAGGCAGACATGGGCGGAACCTTCCACTCCAGCGAGTGCCCCGAGGTTGTATTGCGGTAACGTGTGGCGTGCAGGTAGCTGGCTTCCAGTGGAAAATCCAGACGGGTCAGCAGCTGGCCGGTGATCACCAGTCCACCGTTCATGACGCAGAATACAACCGGGTTCTGATCGCCTAAGCGTGCGCTGATGGCAGCCGCCATGCGGCTGATGGCTTGATCCACTTCCTCGGTGCTGAACAGCTGATCTGCTTCCTGATAGACCTGTTTGATTTCTTCCAATTCAACCTGTGACATGCATGAACTCTGTAGAGGGCAGTTGCTAAACGCAGAACAATACTGGTCTGTGGGCCAAAGGGCAACTGATCTGCCGCAAGATAAGGTGTAAATGGATTGAAATACGAGGGGCTTTCCCTAAGAATTGACACATGAGATTGCCCGTGACGGGATTAACTGAGTGCATAGAGAGGTTAGGCATGAGTCTGCATGAGATAAAACACCCATTGATCCAGCATAAACTGGGTCTGATGCGGTCTGTTGACAAGAGTACCCGTGGCTTCAGACAGCTGGCTGCCGAGGTAGGGTGTTTGCTGACTTATGAAGCGACCAAGGATCTGGAGCTGGAGCCCTATGAAATTGAGGGCTGGAATGGCCCGGTGACAGTAAACCGCATCAAGGGCAAAAAAATTACCGTCGTGCCGATCCTGCGCGCAGGGCTGGGCATGCTGGATGGGGTGTTGGAGCTGGTGCCCAGTGCCAAGATTTCAGTTGTGGGCGTCTATCGTGACGAAGAAACGCTGGATCCGGTACCTTATTTCGAGAAACTGGCCAGTGATATTGACTCACGCATGGCACTGATTGTTGATCCGATGTTGGCTACCGGCGGCTCCATGATCGCCACCATCGAGATGCTGAAAAAAGCGGGCTGTAGCAGTATCCGTGCACTGGTTTTGGTGGCAGCGCCGGAAGGGGTTGCCAAGGTGACCGCGGCGCATCCGGATGTGGATATTTTTACAGCCTCGGTGGACTCTCACCTGAATGAGCAGGGTTACATCATTCCTGGGCTTGGCGATGCAGGCGATAAAATTTTTGGCACCCGCTGAATAAAGCGGGATAGACATTGAATCGAGTGGAGAACTCTATGCAGGATGTAACGGCGGGTACCGAAAAAACCTTCCATTGGCGTACCGCACTAGCCGGTTCACAAATGCTGTTTGTGGCCTTTGGTGCGCTGGTGCTGATGCCTCTGTTAACCGGGTTGGATCCGAGTGTGGCGCTGTTTACGGCAGGTGTGGGGACACTGCTGTTTCATCTGATCACAGGGGCCAGCGTACCTATTTTTCTGGCGTCATCTTTTGTATTCATTGCGCCGATTATCTATTCAGTCCAGACCTGGGGCGTACCTGCAACGATGGGGGCATTGTTTGCTGCCGGGATTGCCTATATGTGTCTGGCTGCTTTGGTGCGTCTCAAGGGGCCTGGCTTTTTGCATCGCATACTGCCGCCAGTCGTGACCGGTCCGGTCATTATGGTGATCGGTCTGGGACTCGCGCCGATTGCGGTCAATATGGCGATGGGCAAGGCTGGTGATGGCAGCTTTGAGATTTACCCCTATCAGGACGCAATCATTGTCGCCATGGCGGCATTGATTACGACTGGTGCCGTGGCTGTGTTTGCACACGGTCTGTTTCGGTTGCTGCCAATCCTGTGTGGTGTAGTGGTGGGCTATATCGCTGCCTGGATGATGGGTATGGTGGATCTCTCCACTGTTCGCGATGCACCTGTGTTGGCAATGCCCGCATTCGTGATGCCGGAGTTTCACTGGCAGGCGATACTGTTCATGATTCCGGTGGCAATAGCGCCTGCGATTGAGCACGTGGGTGATATGTTGGCCATCAGTAATGTGACCGGCAAGGACTATGTCAAAAAGCCGGGCCTGCATCGCACCTTGTTTGGTGATGGCGTGGCGACCTCTGCGGCTGCTCTGTTTGGTGGTCCGCCAAACACGACCTATTCTGAAGTGACCGGTGCGGTAATGCTGACCCGTGCCTTCAACCCTGTCATTATGATCTGGGCGGCATGTTTCGCGATTATGCTGGCTTTTGTGGCAAAGTTCGGCATGTTACTGCAAACCATTCCAACGCCGGTCATGGGTGGTATTCTGATTCTGCTGTTTGGTTCGATTGCAGCGGTGGGTATGAATACCCTGATCAAGGCGCGCGTCGATATGGCAGAGCAGCGTAATCTGGTCATTGTGGCGACAGTGCTGGTGTTCGGTATCGGTGGCATGGCGCTGGGCGATGGTGCAATGAGTCTGCAGGGTGTGAGCCTCTGTGGTATTGTCGCGATTGTGCTGAATCTGGTGTTGCCGCAAGCCCGGAAGGATGATGATGATCTGCATGTTGAGCAGGAAGTGGTGGATGATCTGGTCAAGCATGCACGTGATTGAGTGAAACGGCGGGTATCTTCCATAAAAAAAGCCCGCAGTAGCGGGCTTTTTTTTTACAGGCTGGGCCGTTACTTCTTGGCATCAGCCTCATAGGCTGCGGCCGCATCCATAATGGCTTTGCGTGCTGCATCTGCATTTGACCAGCCTTCAACCTTGACCCACTTGCCGACTTCGAGTTTTTTGTAGTTCTCGAAGAAGTGAGCAATGCGGTCCTTGGTCAGTTGGGGCAGGTCTTCAACGTCCTGGATGTCGCCATAGGCTTTGGACAGTTTCTCATGCGGAACCGCAACCAGTTTGGCATCTTCGCCGGCTTCATCGGTCATGTTGAGGATGCCGACAGGACGGCAGCGAACAACTGAACCGACAGCAACCGGGTAGGGAGTGATGACCAGAACATCCAGTGCATCGCCGTCATCTGCCAGGGTGTTGTTAATGTAGCCGTAGTTAGCGGGATAGAACATTGGCGCTGCCATAAAGCGATCAACGAATACGGCATCAGAGTCTTTATCTATCTCATACTTGACCGGCGAGCTTTCAGCCGGGATTTCTATGATGACGTAAATATCGTTCGGCAGATCTTTGCCTGAAGGTACGTTTACAAAGCTCATGGGTAGGTTCCTGTGGTTACAGTTACGGTTAAATGAATTCCGGCGTTGAGGCTATTTTAAAGTCACCACCTGCCCAGGGATATACGACTTAGGGTCAGACAGGTGGTCAATACTCGTGGTGCTCAGCTATCCTGGTGATAGCGCATCAGTGTCTGTACTTCTTCTCGGGAACCGAGTGCAACTGCCACGCGTTGATGGATGTGTTCAGGCTGAATTTCCATAATGCGATCGTAGCAGGTGGTAGAGGCGCCACCTGCCTGTTCAATCAGCATGCTCATCGGGTTGCCTTCGTACATCAGGCGCAGTTTCCCGGGTTGTCCTGGATTACGAGAGTCCCAGGGATAGGAAAACAGACCGCCACGGGTCAGGATGCGGTGTACTTCGGCTACCATTGAGGCAATCCAGCGCATATTGTAGTTCTGTTCCCGCGGGCCATCCGATCCGGCAATCAGGTCGCCGATATAGTCGCGCATGGCAGGTTCCCAGTAGCGCTGGTTGGACATGTTGATGGCAAATTCACGTGTAGTAGAAGGAACAGTGACATCTTCATGTGTCAGCAGGAAATCGCCGGTATGTGCCAGCGTAAACATATTGACGCCGTCACCGGTGGTCAGTGCCAGTACTGCGTGCGGGCCGTAGAGCACATAGCCAGCTGCCAGTTGCTGTGTACCTGGTTGGAGGAACAGGCTGTCACTGTCTTCATGTTCACCGGGAGGAACCTCCAGGATCGAGAAAATGGTGCCGACTGATACATTGATATCAATATTGGATGAGCCGTCCAGCGGGTCAAAGGTGACCAGGAAGCGTCCTTCCGGATTGCCAAATACGGCATGGTCTTCTTCTTCTGACGCCACGCCACGCACCAATGGATTGTCCAGCAATACTTTCTTCAGGACTTCATTGGCAATAATGTCGAGTTTTTTCTGGGTTTCACCCTGAACATTGGTGTTGTCGGAAATACCGAGCACGCCTGACAGTTCACCTTCACGCAGTTGCAGCGCAATTTCTTTACACGCCAGCATCAGCGTGTCGATCAGTTCGATCAGTTCAGAGTCGATTTTTTTGTGCTTGAGAAAATTGCTCAGAAGTTGCATGGCTGGCTCGGTCCCCGGCGTGTGTTACTGGCAGATGTTGGTGTATTCCTTACAACAGAGCCGATTGTACGCGAAAAAAACCGCAAATGCACAAGGATCAGCAGTGAAAAAATGCCATGCTGCGCCTGCGTAAGGGATAAACAGTTGGGGGTAAAGCTGATATGATCTGAATCGTTTGTTTGAGGATGGATTCAAGGTGCATATTCATATATTAGGTATCTGCGGAACCTTCATGGGCTCGTTGGCTATTTTGGCGCGAGAAGCCGGGCATCGGGTCACCGGATCGGATCTGAATGTCTATCCGCCAATGAGTACTCAGCTGGAAGCTGAAGGGATTGAACTGGTGCAGGGCTATGATCCGGCCCAGCTGCAGCCAGCACCGGATCTGGTGATTGTCGGTAATGCCATGTCGCGTGGCAATCCCTGTGTTGAATATGTACTGGAGAAGGGCTTGCCCTATACCTCCGGACCGCAGTGGCTGCACGATCACCTGTTGCCGGGTCGTTGGGTCCTGGCCGTAGCAGGAACGCATGGCAAGACCACCACGGCAACAATGCTGGCCTGGATTCTGGATCAAGCCGGTATGTCTCCGGGGTTTCTGATCGGTGGCGTACCGCAGGGATTTGAGCGTTCCGCACGTTTGGGCGAAACCCCGTTCTTTGTCATAGAAGCGGATGAATATGATACGGCCTTCTTCGACAAGCGCTCCAAGTTTGTGCATTACCAGCCACGTACATTGATCTTCAATAATCTTGAATATGACCATGCTGATATATTTGATGATCTGGCGGCTATTCAGCGCCAGTTTCATCATGTCGTGCGGTTGTTGCCAGCATCGGGTCAGATTATTCGTCCCCAGGGTGTTGCTGCTCTGGATGAAGTGTTGGCCATGGGGTGTTGGAGTGAGCAGCAACTGACCGGCCTGAATGGCCAGGGCGACTGGTCTGCCCGATTGCTACAGGCTGACGGAAGCCAGTTTGAGGTATGGCATCAGGGGCAGTTACTGGGCCAGGTTCAGTGGGCGCTGACAGGCGAGCACAATGTGATGAATGGCTTGAATGCGTTGGTGGCTGCGCGCCATGTTGGTGTATTGCCTGAGCAGTCCATGCAAGCCTTGAGTGGGTTTGCTGGCGTCAAGCGGCGGATGGAGCTGCTCGGCTGTGTAGCGGGCGTGAGTGTCTATGATGATTTTGCGCATCATCCGACAGCGATTGAAACGACCCTCGCCGGGTTGCGAGCCCGTGTTGGTGATGCGCCGATACTGGCAGTGATTGAGCCGCGTTCCAATACGATGCGTTTGGGTATGCATCAGCAGCGTCTGGCTGAGTGTGCCCGTCAGGCTGATCAGGTCTTCTGGTATCAACCGCCAGGCATGGACTGGTCCTTGTCCCGTGTTGTGGCTGACAGCCCGTGTCCGGCATCGGTGACAGATAATCTTGATAACCTGATCAGCCAGCTGGTGCAGCAGGCGCGTCCGGGAATGCACCTTGTTATCATGTCTAATGGTGGTTTCGGTGGTATACATCGCAAGCTGCTGGCTGCTCTGGAGGCGAAAGCGCATGGCGAATAACTTCAGTGGACGTGTCTCGCTGGCACTGACGGGAGCATCAGGCGTGCAGTATGGTCTGCGCCTGCTGGAATGTTTGTTGCGGGCCGATATCCAGGTAATGATGATGATCTCCAAAGCAGCTCAGGTGGTGGTGGCGACAGAGACGGATTTGCCATTGCCCGGCACCCCGGATGCTCAGCAACAGTTTTTACAACAGCACTTTGGTGCTGCGGAGGGCCAGTTGCATGTATTTGGTCGCGAACAGTGGATGGCACCGGTGGCGTCTGGATCAGGTGCCCCCGCGGCCATGGTTGTCTGCCCTTGCAGCACCGGAACCCTGTCGGCCATTGCAACCGGGGCGAGCAATAATTTGATTGAACGTGCCGCGGATGTGGCACTCAAAGAACGGCGCAAGTTGATTCTGGTGCCGCGTGAAGCGCCCTTATCGACAATTCATCTGGAGCATATGTTGTCACTGTCCCGTCAGGGGGTGGTGATTTTACCAGCTGCTCCCGGTTTTTATCATAAGCCAACCTCTGTCGAAGAACTGATTGACTTCGTGGTGGCGCGTATTCTGAATCAGTTGGGTATTGAGCAGCAGCTCATGCCGCGTTGGGGGGAGAGTTTTTTGTCATGATGCGTATATTGGCGCTGGATACATCATCGGATGCCTGTTCTGTTGCCTTGATGCAGGGTGATGCAATTCTGGAGGATTTCCGGATTGAACCGCGTCGTCACACACATCTGTTGTTACCCATGGTCGAGCAGATGCTGGCTGAAGCCGGATTGAGTGTGCAGTCGCTTGATGCCATCGCGTTTGGGCGCGGGCCGGGTTCTTTTGCCGGTATTCGTATAGCGACCGGAGCCGCCCAGGGACTGGCACTGGCGGCTGATTTACCGGTGGTTCCAGTATCGACATTAAGTGCAATCGCCCTCGCGGCCTTCGCAGAACATCCCGGATCACGGGTGTTGTCAGTGCTTGATGCGCGTATGGATGAGGTCTACTGGTCTGTCTGTCAGGCGCGGGGTGAGGGTGTTGAGCTGTTGCAGCCTGAACAGGTCAGTGCACCTCAGGCGGTTGAGTTAGGGACTGCGGGGTTGCCTGTTATTGCCAGAGGAACGGGTGTGCGTTATCTGGATCAATTTCCGCAGGCAACGCAGTTAGCCGTGCAGCACGCGGCAAGTGAGTGTTATCCACATGCGGCCGATATGTTGAAGTTGGCCGCTATCGAGTTGCAGGCGGGCAGGGTGTTTACACCTGAAGCGGCTCAGCCTGTGTATTTGCGTGATCAAGTAGCCTGGAAGAAAAAGGACCAACAATGAACATCAGTGAATGGATTCAGGTCGCCGTTCTGGCGCTGATTCAGGGACTTTCCGAATTTTTGCCGATCTCCAGTTCGGCGCATCTGATTCTCCCAGCCCAGCTATTAAGCTGGGAAGATCAGGGGCTGGCGTTTGATGTCGGGGTTCATCTGGGAACACTTTGTGCTGTTCTGGTGTATTTCCGGCAGGACTTGCAGCAGATGTTTGTTGCCTGGATAGCGTCTATACAGGGGCGTCACAGCCCTAATGGTACCTTGAGCTGGCTGGTGATTCTGGGAACTGTGCCAGCCGTCATTGCCGGAGCCCTCTTTGTGGAGCTGATTGAAACCTGGGGGCGCTCAATACTGGTAATTGCAGGTACGACATTGGTGTTTGCTGCCGTGATGGCCTGGGCTGATCTGAAGCGTACAGAGCGCCGTGATATTACTCATATAGGCGTTAAAGATGCTATCTGGATAGGTCTGGCTCAGGCCATGTCGCTGATTCCCGGTACTTCCCGTTCCGGCGCGACGATTACAGTGGCTCTGATGCTGGGCTTTGACAGAGCCTCGGCAGCGCGTTTTTCATTCCTGCTGTCGATACCTGTCACTCTGGGTGCCTGTGTGATGATGGCGACCCGAATTACATCGGGGCAGAGTGTGTTGCCACTGGAGATGCTGTTGGCTGGCGCTGTGATTGCGGGCATCAGTGCCTGGACATGTATTCATTTGTTTTTAAAATGGATTGCCAGAATTGGTATGATGCCATTTGTAGTCTATCGGCTGGTGCTGGGTGTTATTCTGCTGTTGATCTATTTTAAATTTCCAGTGATGAGTTAACGGGATGTCGGCGTTGATACCGCTTGTCTGTGGCTGGCAGGAGGCATCGGATCAGCCACGTGCAGTTGCCGTTGCTGAGCAACTGGGTGTGCCTGTCGTCTCGCTGGACACGCTGCACACTCTGTCCTGTGCCTATGTGTTGCGTTGTGACTCGGAAGGTTTGGCTCTGCAACCTTGCGGACCTAAAGCGGCAGGCGCAGTCCGTGCAGATTTTGTTGGTGGTGCGGTAGCGCACCGGCGCCAATTTGGTGGCGGGCAAGGGCAGATGATTGCCAAGGCTTGTGGAGTAGCCAAGGGCGTACGTCCACGTATCGCGGATGTGACTGCTGGTCTGGGGCGGGATGCGTTTGTACTGGCGACGCTGGGTTGTGACCTGGAGCTGGTTGAGCGCTCGCCGGTCATACATCTATTGTTGCAGGACGGCTTGCAGCGTGCGGCTCAGTCGGATGAATTACAGCCTATTCTGGCTCGCATGCAGCTGGTCAGGGCTGAAGCCGTTGCCTGGTTGCAGGCAGCGGCATTGCGTCCTGAGCATCAGCGCCCTCAGGTTGTCTATCTTGACCCCATGTTTCCTCATCGTGACAAGTCTGCACTGGTCAAAAAGGAGATGCTGGTGTTCCGTGATCTGGTAGGCGATGACGCCGATGCCGACAGCCTGCTCGATGCCGCATTGGCGGCTGCAGAGTGCCGTGTTGTGGTGAAGCGTCCGCGTAAAGCGCCGACATTAATGCAGCGCAGTCCTTCATATCAATTACAGGGGAAAAGCAGTCGCTTCGATGTCTATGCCCTGAAAAAACTGAGCTGACGCGTATTGGTGTCAGTGCTTCAAGCGGAAATACCCTGTTGCTTCAGCCAGCCTTCGGCACGTTGAATCAGGCTTGTCGGCAGCAGCTTTTCACCGACTCTGAGTACCTGATCCAGAGGTCGGGCCAATAGCAGTCGCTGAGGGTTTCCGCTGAGTACGCCCTGTAACAGCAACTGCTCAGTCATCCCCTCGAAAACGCGCCGATCAGCATATTCAGGTGCAGCATAGCCATACTCTTCATGCAGATGTAATGCCAGTGCTCGAGTGGTATCAAACAGCTCCAGTTCAGTGGTCTGTTGCAGGGCTGTCATAACACGCACCAGCAGGTATTGGCGCAGTAGTACAGGCTCAGCCAGACGTATCAGATGTTCGGCCAGGGGTTGCAGAGGCTGGCCTTCAGTGGCCAGCAGTTGTTGCTTTGACAGGCGCTCGCGAATATGGCGGATCTGGTGCAGATCCTGATCCTGTTCGGGTGATGTCAGGCTGAGTTCAGCGCGGATGTAGGGATAGAGTGCGCGCAGCAGGCGGGTTTGGGTGCTGACCCCGGAACTTGCCAGACGGCGGTAGAAGAGCAGTACCAGACCCGGAAGAATCAACTGATGCATCAGCATGTTACGATAGAAGGTCAGCTCGGCAGCCTGCTCGGCAGAAACGGCCACGGCATTTTGACCGCGACTGATTTGCTGACGTTCGGCGGCAGCGATTACCCAATCCTGCGCGTTTCCGGGTGGAAGGGGTATGCCTTCATCACTGAGCCAGTGTTTCAGTGCTTCCAGTCGTTCCAGCAGCTCGATTTCACGCAGTTGTTGCTGTGGTGCAGACAGCAGCAGACTGGCAATCAGTGACATGGCTGATGGCATGAACGCCTGATTGATACGCTCCATCACCTGCTGGCCCAGCAGGCTGGCAGAATGCTCCCCGGCGATCTGTGCAGCGGATGCTTCTTGTTCCAGACGTACGGGTTGGCCGAAGCCGATGCTGACTTCGCCATAGCGCTGAAACAGAATGCGCAGCGACTTCAGTGTGCCCAGCAGGTTTTCACGTACTTTGCTGCCGCCAGACAGTTCACGTTGATAGCTGCGTCCTTCCACCATCCGGTCATAGCTGATCGAGACCGGAATGAAGGCCATGGGGCGGGAAGGTGACTGTTGCCAGGCATCCAGGGTCATTTTCAATAGTCCGGTTTTGGCGCTGAGTAAGCGCCCGCTACGGCTTCGGCCACCTTCAATGAAGTATTCAATGCTATGTCCACGGTGCAGCATCAGGGTCAGGTATTGTCTGAATACCAGTGCATAGAGCGGGTCATCCCGAAAACTGCGGCGCATGAAAATAGCACCGCCACGGCGCAGTATGGCACCCACTACCGGTATGTTCAGATTGTCTCCGGCCACCACATGCGGAACCATCAGACCATGGCGATACAGCAGCCAGGACAGCAGGATGTAGTCCAGATGGCTGCGGTGGCAGGGCAGGTAAACCAGATTGTGTGTCAGGGCCAGTTGCTGGATCTGGTCCAGCCCTTGCAGGTTAATGCGGCTGAATAGCCGGTTCAGCATGAACTGAATCAGGCGGTTGAGAACACGTGCCGTGCCCGGGTTGAAGTCTGCAACAATGCTGTCGAGTGCATCTGCAACCTGCTGCTCCAGTTTGAGTGGTGAAACCCCTTTCTTCAAGGCTGTCTGGGTAATCGCCTGACCTACTTCAGGTGATGCCAGTACCTGTTGCATCAGTGTTCGGCGATGCGATAAATCAGGGCCGAGGATCGCCTGACGACAGCGTTGAAAGTGGGTTCTGAGTACCCAAAGAGCACGGCGAGCAATTTCACTGTCACTGAGTCCCGGTTGGATAAGGTCGCTGAGTCTTAAAGGCTCATCAATACGCACCAGGGTTGAGCGGCAGTTGAGCAAGAGCTTGGTAAAACGTACCAGGCTGCCACTGTTTGCCCAGCTTTCTGACAGTGCCGACAGGAACAGTGGTTGTGCACTGTTGGGCAGGTGACCGGCCAGAACCATGACGGGTTGCAGTCGTACGGTGCGGTCTGGCTCATTGCGTTGCAGTGCGACCAGGCTTTCGACCTGGTGACGCAGAGTATCAGGATGCTGGTTATCAATGGCAGTGATTTGTTCGGGTTGCCAGTGACTGTGTTCAGTCGTCAGGAGGTTTTCCAGAATCAGGCGATCTGCAGTAAAGGGTTTTTCCAGTACATACACGGTATCTGGCTGGTGGCTGAGCTGGCCACTTCCGGCCACGCGTTTGCGAATCAAATGCTTCAGTAGCAGGCGATACAGGCTCGTTGTGATACTCATACAGCGCTCAATAATGCGGTGGTGGCGGATTGTTATCGTTCAGTACATGACCTTCGCTCAGCTCCTTGATGCGCTGAGTGAGATGATGAATCATGCGTGACATTTTATCCAGCTCCAGTTCCTGGCGTGCCAGAGCATCGCTTAATTGGTCGATGGCCGCTTCCTGGAATGCGACCCGGGATTCAAGGTTTTGCAGTGACTGGGCATCCGACATTGTCAGCAGCTCCTCTGGGTAAACGGTTGAGAAAGTAAACCGGTGCCAGGATCTTGTGTATAACGCGTTGAAAAAAGGCGCAAAATAATATATACCTTGTTTCTTTGGCGGTTTATGGAAGTTGCGTTACAGGAAAGGACCCCTGCCCTGACCGTCATATGACTATAAATAATCTGTTGTGAAAAGTGAAAGAGATAAGATAAATGAGTGGTAATCAATTGATAAAAGCGATCATTTTTGCGGTTGTAGTTGCAGCGGGCGTAGCAGTTGCCCAAATATCCACTGGCAATCTTTGGGTTGTTGTTGCAGTGGCCTTTGTCATTTCCCTGGTGGCGGGTTTTGTGTTGAGTGTGCCAGCGGCCGAAGCGCGTGTCGCAGGATCGAATTCATCAGACGATGAATATCTGGATGATGAAGATGAGGAGATCAACGGGCAGGATGATCGTGAAACCGGAAGCGTGAAGTGGTTTAATGTGTCCAAAGGGTTTGGTTTTATTACCCGCGAAAACGGTGATGATGTCTTTGTACATTTCCGTAATATACGTGGTCGCGGCCACCGTTCTCTGAACGAAGGTCAGCGCGTCAAGTTTTACGTGCGTCAGAGTGATAAAGGCTTGCAGGCTGAGGATGTCTCTATTCTGCGCGCCTGAGACACTTCAGGCTGACTGAATAAACGGCTGCCATTGGCAGCCGTTTTGTTTTTAACCGGTGTCTTGGTTGGCGCTTATCGAGGTGGTGTACAGCGAGGTTGCCGACCTTGTCTGCGTGCCTGCTCATAGGTGTTCATGGCGCCCGGCATAGCATCCTGTAACGTGCGGATACGCGTGTCATGTCCTGGGTGGGTTGACAGAAACTCCACTGGATTACTGCCTGCTTTGGCGCGCATGTTTTCCCAGAGTTGAATGCTTTCACGTGGATCAAAGCCTGCGCGCGCCATCAGATCCAGGCCGATCAGGTCAGCTTCGATTTCATGCTGGCGCGAGAAAGGTAGCAGAATGCCAACCTGTGCACCCACGCCGAGTGCCGCCAGCATCCGTTCGTCTGGACCGCCTTCTGTCGCCAGTGCTGCGCTGGCCAGTGCCAGTCCCATTTGTGTGGCAAAGGTGGCAGAAGCACGCTCGTTGCCGTGACGTGCCTGTACATGTCCTATCTCGTGACCTATCACAGCGGCCAGTCGATCCGGGTTGTCAGCCACGCTCAGCATGCCGCGGTAGACGCCGATTTTTTGTCCCGGCAACGCAAAGGCGTTGGGTGTTTCATCGTCAAATACGACAACTTCCCAGTTATACGGTGTCCCGCTGACAGCAAACAAAGCATCCGAAATGCACTGGACATAGCGTTGTGTGGCTGGGTGGTTGTAGATTTTTTCCTGCTCTTTGATTTGCTGGAAGCTGGCCTGGCCCATGCTGGCCATTTGTGACTCGCTGAACATGGTCAGCTGTGAGCGGCCGGTGGGTGAGGTTGCGCAGCCGGTCAGTAGAGCCAAAGGCAAGAGCAAGGTCAAGGCGCGTACTGTGAAAGAACACCGCAAACCTGAAATGAATCTGGGCATAATTGAGTCCTGGTCCTGAATCTGGAAGTAAGTTCAGTAGGTGATTATCAATATCTTAGCTGACTGTTATCTGAACCGAAACGGTTTGTGAGTCGGATTAAGGGTTTCGGTCCGTGACAGATTGTTCTATTCTAACCGGTTTTAATCCCGCAGGATGGGCGTGTCAGTCATGGTGTTGGTGATCGATAACTACGATAGCTTTACCTGGAATCTGGTACATTATTTACGTGAGTTAGGCCAGTCGGTTGAAGTGGTACGCAATGATGCAGTGACGCTGGACGAAATTGCAGCACGAAAGCCTTCTCATTTACTGATTTCCCCCGGGCCCTGTACGCCCAATGAAGCCGGCATATCTTTGGCAGCGATTCGCGCTTTTGCGGGTAAACTGCCGATTCTGGGAGTCTGCCTGGGGCATCAAAGTATTGGTCAGGCTTTTGGCGGTGTGGTTGTGCGGGCGCGTCAAGTGATGCATGGCAAGACATCCCGTGTTTACCATCGTGGTGAAGGGGTTTTTCAGGGGTTGCCAAATCCGGTTGAGGTAACGCGTTATCACTCTCTGGTGCTGGAGCCAACACAATTACCCGATTGTCTGGAAGTTACGGCCTGGACTGAAAATGAACAGGGGCAGCCAGACGAGGTGATGGCAATACGACACCGGCACTATCCGATTGAGGGTGTGCAGTTTCATCCAGAGGCTATTTTGACGCAGCAAGGGCACGCGTTACTGGCGAATTTTGTGCAGCCATCCCTTGCTGCAGTTTCCTGACAGGAGAGAATCTACAATGCAGATACAAGAAGCACTGAGTTGGGTGGTTGATCACCTGGACCTGAGTCGGGCACAGATGGTCGATGTGATGCGCCAAATTATGACCGGCCAGTGCAATGATGCGCAGATGGGGGCCTTTCTGGTTGCGTTGCGCATGAAAAGCGAGTCCATTGATGAAATTGCCGGTGCAGCGCAAGTGATGCGTGAACTGGCGACTCCGGTACGTCCTAAGGCCACACGGCTGGTCGACATCGTTGGTACAGGTGGTGATGGTGCCAATCTGTTCAATATTTCGTCGGCCTCGGCGTTTGTGGCTTCCGCAGCGGGCGCTCATGTTGCCAAACATGGCAATCGCGCTGTCTCCTCCAGCAGCGGCAGTGCTGACTTGCTGGAGTCCGCAGGTATCAATCTCAATCTAAATGCGGAGCAGGTGGCGGCCTGTATTGATGAGGTGGGAGTCGGCTTTATGTTTGCTCCGGCGCATCATGGTGCGATGCGCCACGCGATAGGTGTGCGCAGAGCGCTGGGCATTCGTACCTTGTTCAACATTCTGGGCCCCATGACCAATCCTGCCGGAGTAAAACATCTGGTAATCGGTGTGTTCAGCAAGCCGCTGTGTCGTCCGATGGCTGAAGTGATGCATCAGTTGGGTGCCGAACATGTTCTGGTTGTGCATGCCGATGATGGTCTGGATGAAATCAGCCTGGCCACCGCAACGCACGTGGCTGAGTTGCGTGACGGGCAGGTGCGTGAGTACAGCATTACGCCAGAGTCACTGGGAGTCGAGAGCCAGAGTCTGATTGGGCTTGAGGTGAAAAACTCGGCAGATTCCCTGAAGTTGATCCAGATGGCGTTTTCAGGGAATGATGAGCCCCTGGCACGCAAGGCGCGTTCCATTATTGCACTGAATGCTGGCGCAGCTATCTGGCTGAGTGGTCAGGCAGAGACACATCAACAGGGCGTTGAACAGGCGCTGGCCAGGATGCAGGATGGCAGTGCACAGCAACAGTTAGAGTCACTGGCTAAATTCAGCCAGCAATTTATTGAGGCGAAGGTATGAGTGATACGCCGACGATTTTAAAAAAGATTATTGCACGCAAGCATGAAGAAGTGCGTGAGCGTTCAGCTCAGGTCAGTCTGGCTGACCTGCAGGCCCGAATTGCCGCACAGCGCGGTGGTGCAACCGATCCGCGTGGATTTGTACAGGCACTGGAGCGCAGTGTTGCCCAGGGGCGTGCGGCGATTATTGCCGAGGCTAAAAAAGCCAGTCCGTCCAAAGGGGTGATTCGGGAATTCTTTGATCCGGCTGAAATCGCACGCAGTTACGCGGCGGCGGGTGCCAGTTGCCTGTCGGTACTGACGGATGTTGACTTCTTCATGGGATCTGACCAGAACCTGCAGTTGGCGCGTGCTGCGTGTGATCTGCCGGTTATCCGTAAAGACTTTATCGTCGATCCCTATCAGATTTATGAAGCACGGGCCTTGGGGGCTGACTGTATTCTGCTGATCGTGGCAGCGCTGTCCGATGCCCAGCTGGCGGATCTGTCTGCTTTGACCCAGGAGTTGGGGATGGATGTATTGGTAGAGGTCCATGGTGCTGATGAGTTGCAGCGGGCGTTACCTTTGAATACCCGTCTGATCGGCATTAATAACCGTGATCTGCACAGTTTTGCCGTGTCGCTTGAAAATACCTTTGAGCTCTTGCCCTCTATTCCGGCAGACCGACTGGTGATCACTGAAAGCGGTATCAATACGCCCGAGGATGTTGCGCAGATGCGCGCGCAGGGTGTGCACAGTTTCCTGGTCGGCGAGGCCTTTATGCGCGCTGAGGATCCGGGTGAGAAATTAAAGGCGCTGTTCGCCTGAGCAGGAGAGACAAATGCAAGCCAGTATTGAGTGGGATGGAGATTTGCGTTTCAAGGGGACCAGCGGCAGTGGCTTTGAGGTCATGATTGACGCTGATCTTCAGCAGGGGCCGCGCCCTATGGAATTGGTACTGCTGGGTCTGGGTGGTTGTACCAGCTATGATGTGGTGCAGATTCTGAAAAAATCACGGCAGCAGGTTACCGGGTGCCGTGCACAGATTACCTCTGAGCGTGCCGAGACAGTACCGGCTGTTTTCACCAAGATACATGTGCACTTTGTGGTGACGGGTGATGACCTGAAACCGGCGCATGTGGAGCGTGCAGTCAAGCTTTCGGCAGAGCAGTATTGCTCTGCTTCGCTGATGCTGGAACGTGGTGGCGTCGAGATTACCCATAGTTTTGAGATCGCCGGATAAATAGCGATATTGCAGGATTGTGGTTATTTGCGGAGTCGCGTATAATCCCGACTCCGTTTTATTTGTTCAACTCCTTGCTTTCTGTCACAAAGGGTGATCTGAGGGCTGCAAAACCGTAAGGAGCAAAAATGCGTCACTATGAAATCGTATTTCTGGTTCATCCGAACCAGAGCGAGCAGGTTCCAGCAATGCTGGAGCGCTACAAAAACCTGATCGAAGGTGCTCAAGGCACAATTCACCGCCTTGAAGACTGGGGTCGTCGTCAGATGGCTTACCCGATCAACAATGCTCACAAAGCACACTATGTTCTGATGAACATCGAATGCAACCAGGAAACCCTGGATGAGCTGGAAAGTCTGTTCCGTTACAACGATGCTGTCCTGCGTAGCATGATTCTGCGTTGTAAAGAAGCCATCACTGAAGTTTCTCCTGTCAAGGCAGCTGAGTCACGCGAAGAGCGCAAGCCTCGCCGTGAAGAGCGCTCTGATCGTCAGTCTCGCGACGAAGAGTCCGCTGATGAGCAAGAGCAGGAAACTGCTGAAGATTAATCTGAATTTACAGGAGAGAGGAAAATGGCACGTTTTTTCCGTCGTCGCAAATTCTGTCGTTTCACTGCAGAAGGCGTCTCCCAGATCGATTACAAGGATCTGGAAACTTTGAAAGCTTACATCACTGAAACCGGCAAGATCGTACCGAGCCGCATCACGGGCACTAAAGCACGTTACCAGCGTCAGCTGGCGACTGCCATCAAGCGCGCTCGTTACATTGCGTTGCTGCCGTACACTGACGGCCACGAGTAAGGTTCGGAGTTAACCGCCGTGCGAGCCTTGGCTGAAACGCTGATGAAGGGTCGCAGTCAGGCGATCATGGTAGTGGTCATTGCTGCCATGTTACCGCTGTTGTACTGGGTCAGTGCAGCAGGGGTGGCTTTGATAACCCTGCGAAAGGGTGTATCAGAAGGTGCAAAGCTGTGGATATGGGCGGTACTGCCCGGATTTTTCTGGATGTTATCCGGAGATCCATCTGCAATTTTGGTGATAACCGGCACCTATGCCCTGGCTGTGTTGCTTCGGCAAACAGTCTCCTGGCAGAAGGTGTTGCTGGCTGTGCTTCCGCTGGGTGTAATGTGCAGTGTTTTACTGGATGTTGGCCTGGCACCGTTATTGGATCAGATAGCGGTAGCTGTACAGCAACTGGCCAGTGAACGTGGTGCCGTGTTGCAGGCCTGGCCTGCTGAACAGGTGCGTAGCTTGTTGCTAGGCGTTGTCAGCGCGTTTCAGGTTGCCAGCATGCTCGGTTGCCTGATGCTGGCGCGGAGTTGGCAAGCATCCCTGTTTAACCCGGGGGGCTTCCAGCAAGAGTTTCATCGGCTCAGGTTGCCTGCGATGGCTGCTGTGGTGCTGGTAGTACTGTTGGTATCCGCCAAAATCACCGGAATGGATCTGTCCCGCTGGTTTGCATTGCTTTTACTGCCCCTGGTTGTGGCGGCATTAGCACTGATACATGGGCTGGTTTCTAAGCGGGGATTGAATAAAGGCTGGTTGATAGCTGTATATCTGTCACTGATCTTTGTCGGTCCCTATATGGTTACATTGCTGGTTATCCTTGCATTGATTGATTCGTTAATGGATCTTCGAGCAAGACTGCCGGCAAGGAATTAAGACACTGCAACGATTGCAGACAAAAGAGGTTTACGAGATGGAAGTTATTCTGCTCGAAAATATTGGTAAATTGGGTAAGCTGGGCGACAAGGTTGCTGTTAAAGGCGGCTACGGACGTAACTACCTGCTGCCTCAGGGTAAAGCGGTTGCTGCGACAGCTGCAAACGTAGCGAAGTTTGAAGAGCGTCGTGCAGAGCTGGAAGCAGCTGCTGCTGCCAAACTGGCTGAAGCTCAGCGTCGTGCAGATGCACTGAACGAGTTTGCTTTGACCATCGTGGGTAAAGCAGGCGAGGAAGGCAAGCTGTTCGGTTCTATCGGAACTCGCGATATCGCTGATGCACTGGTTGCTGCAGGTCACGCGGTTGACAAGAGCGAAGTGCGTCTGCCAGAAGGCACGATCCGTCACGTCGGTCAGTTCGCTGTTGATATTCAGCTGCACCCAGAAGTCATGGTTGGTATCAGCCTGACTGTTGCTGCTGAGTAATTGCTGTTGATAAACACCTGTCCGTTGCTCGGACAGGTGTTTGCTCTGCCGTTTGTCGCTGTACCCCTCCGCGCAATACCGCTAGAATAACCCTTTCTGTTTATATACCCCGGTAGTCTGGCAATGGATTTCGCAGAACAGTCGCGCGATGCGATCGCTCAGGTCAAAACACCTCCCTTTTCGCTGGAAGCAGAGCAGTCAGTGCTCGGTGGACTCATGCTGGATAATCAGGCATGGGATACGGTTTCAGAGATTCTGGTGGATGGACATTTTTATCGTCCTGAACACCGTATGTTGTTTCGTACGCTACAGAAACTGGTTGATGACAACCGGCCTTTCGATGTAATTACACTGTCAGAAGAGCTGGACCGTCTTGGGGAGCTGGACAGTGCGGGTGGTCTGGAGTATCTGGTGGAGTTGGCGAGAAATACGCCCAGTACCAGTAATATTCGTGCCTATGCTGAAATCGTGCGTGACCGGGCTCTGCTGCGGCAGATGATTCAGGTTGCCAATGAAATTGCCGACAATGCGTTTCAGCCGCTAGGGCGTGCTTCGGAAGAAATACTCAACGAAGCTGAGCAGAAAATTTTCCAGATTGCAGAAAACAGACCCAATCAGGGTGGCCCCGAGCCTATCAATCCGTTGCTGAAACGTGCAGTCGAGCGTATCGATCATCTGTTCAATAACGCCGATGCGCTGACCGGGGTGACCACAGGTTTTGATGACCTGGATGCCCGCACGGGTGGTTTGCAGCCGTCTGATCTGGTGATTGTTGCTGCGCGTCCATCGATGGGTAAAACCACCTTTGCCATGAACCTGGTTGAAAATGCCCTGATGGGCACCCAACGCCCGGTGCTGGTGTTCAGTCTGGAGATGCCTGCAGACCAGCTGGTGACTCGTATGCTGTCTTCTTTGGGAAAAATAGACCAGACCCGTGTTCGAAATGGACAGTTACTTGAAGAGGACTGGCCAAAGCTGACCACCGCCGTGAACATGCTGAAAGGCAAGCCACTGTTTATTGATGATACCGCCGGTATCAGTCCCAATGAGATGCGTAGCCGGGCACGCCGGATTGTCCGTGAACAGGGGGATCTGGCGATGATCATGGTCGACTACTTGCAGTTGATGCAGTTGAAAACCGGTAAAACGGAAGGGCGTACGGCTGAGATCTCGGAGATCTCACGTTCACTTAAGGCTCTGGCAAAAGAGATGCAGTGTCCTGTTGTGGCACTGTCTCAGCTTAACCGAAGCCTGGAGAACCGTCCCAATAAGCGCCCGGTCAACTCGGATCTCAGGGAGTCCGGTGCGATTGAGCAGGACGCAGACGTCATCATGTTTATCTATCGGGATGAAGTCTATAACGAAGACAGTCCGGAAAAAGGCGTGGCCGAGATTATTATCGGCAAGCAGCGTAACGGTCCGATCGGTACATCACGTCTGGCCTTTATCGGCAAATACACGCGCTTTGAAAATCTCAGCCACATCCATTATGACTATGCAGATGAGTAGCCGCCTCAGGTTTCTTTGAGCATGCGGTCTTTAAACGCCTCCGGGACGGGCACCACCTTGCGTGCCTGATAATCAAAAAAGACGATGCCGGTTTTCGCGTGGGCAATCTCTTTGGCGTTCTGCTTGTTGGTCAGCAGATAATACAGGTCACAGCCATATTTGTTGAAATCGGCAACGGCGATGGCGATCTGCAGGGTATCCCGATGAAATCCTTCAGCTTTGTAGACGATGGCAGAGTCGGTCATGATGATGCCATAGCCCTCGATATCCAGCTCGGAGTACTGATACTGGTTCAGAAAGCGGATACGGGCTTCATGAATGATGGACAGCATGGCATCGTTACTGAGATGACCGCCATAGTTAATATCGCTGATGCGTACCGGGATCTCTGTGGTGAACAGGTAGTTGTCCGGCATATCGATTTTGATGCGTGGCATAGTGCTTCCTTAAACTCCTCAATCACTGATAAACACAGGGATAATGTCAGTATCCACTGGCTATTATAGTCGTTGCAAGACGCGAATAATTGCAGCGCACAGGAATTTCAGATCAGCCTCACTGATGATGTAAGGCGGCATGATATAGACCAGCTTTCCAAATGGTCGAACCCAGACGCCTTGTTCAACAAACCAGGGTTGTATCTGCTGCAAGCTGACAGGTTGATGCAGCTCGATCACACCAATGCCACCCAGGCAGCGGACGTCAGACACACAGCTCAGCTGGGCAGCGGGCGCCAGTTCTGTCCGCAGTTGCTGTTGCAGCTGTTGAATGCGGCTGTACCAGTCCTGTTCGAGTAGCAGATCAATGCTTTCACAGGCCACCGCGCAGGCCAGCGGATTGGCCATGAAGGTGGGTCCATGCATAAAGCATCCGGCGCCACTGGATGAGATGGTATCGGCCAGATGTGCCTGTGTCAGTGTCGCTGCCAGCGTCATATAACCGCCTGTCAGCGCTTTACCAACACAGAGAATATCCGGTGTAATGCCCGCATGATCACAGGCAAACAACGCACCTGTACGTCCAAACCCTGTCGCGATCTCATCTGCGATCAGCAGCACGTCATACTGGTCGCAGAGGCGGCGAGCGTGGCGCAGATAGTCCGCCGAGTAAAAACGCATGCCCCCTGCACCCTGTACAACCGGTTCCAGTATCAGGGCAGCCACTTCGTGATGATGCTGAGCCAGTGTGTGCTCCAGCGCTGTCAGATCATTTGAATTGATCGCTTCACCCCAGGGGGTCGAAGGGGCGGGCAGAAAGATTTGCTCGGCCAGTGCGCCTTTAAACAGCTGATGCATACCCGTCACCGGATCACAGACTGACATGGCGGCAAAGGTATCGCCATGATAACCGCGGCGCAGGCTGATCAGACGATTTTTCTCAGGGCGCTGTCGGGCTTGCTGATACTGCAGTGCCATTTTGATGGCGACTTCGACACTGACTGAACCGGAATCGGCAAAAAACACCCGATCCAGTCCCCTGGGCGTGATGTCGACCAGACGCTGAGCCAGTTCAACGGCCGGTTCATGCGTGAGGCCACCAAACATGACATGTGCAAAACGTTCCAGCTGTTGCTGAGCGGCCTGATTCAGACGCGGATGATTGTAACCGTGGATCACTGACCACCAGGAGGCCATGCCGTCAATCAGTTGCTGTCCTTCTGCCAGATGTAACCGCACACCTTCGGCACCTGTCACCATAAATACCGGGCTGGGCTGTGTCATGGATGCATAGGGGTGCCAGATATGCTGCTGGTCAAAGCGTAACTGCTGTGCCAGCCGGGTTCCTTCTGGTGATGATGACATACAGGCTTCCTCGTTTAGTCGTTCAGGGTTTCGATATCGAGCACTTCAATTGCGGTGTCCAGCACTTGCCAGCGGACATTGAACTGATGCAACCGAACACCATAGATGCGTGTTGAGTCCTGCTGATAGGCAGGTCGTGGATCACACTGCAGAATTTCGGTGATCTGGGTGGCTAAAGGGAGTTGCAGCTGACGCTCAATGGCATCACAGCGTTGCTGTGCGGTGGCTGAGAAATGTACCGGCAGCTTGAGCGGTTCAGGTGCTGCGCCGAGAGCAAAGCGGGCTTCCGGCAGGCTGTCTGCATAGGGCAGGTATGGCTTGATATCCAGTACGGGAGTGCCATCCAGCAGATCGACGTCAGCGAGTTCAAGGCAGAGGTGCTCTCCTTGTTGCTGGCAGCTCAGCAGTCGGGCCACCGACAGGCCTATCGGGTTGGGTCGAAAGGTGGATCGGGTGGCATACACGCCGAGCCGCTGGTTACCGCCCAGGCGTGGTGGTCGTACTGTCGGGTGCCAGCCCTTGTCCTGTGTGGCGCTGAACACAAAAATGATCCAGATATGGCTGCAGCTTTCCAGACCACGGACACTGTCCGGGTGGCTGTAGGGTGGATGCAGGCGAAGCGTGGCCCGAATGGAATGGGTCAGGCCGGGCTGCCGGGGAATGCCAAATTTTTCCTTATACGGACTTTCGACATAACCAATTGGATCAAAACTGAACACCGGGGCCTCCTGCAACAGGAAAAGAGAGGCGATGATACCCTGCCCGGCGGTTGCTGACAAAACCCGTGTTGATTACACTCCGGGCTGACATGCGTTTCGCCGCCGGGGACTGACCTCGTGATGGCGTTGGAGAGGAGCAAAGTGCATGAAAATTGCCGTATTCTGTGGTTCCAGTACCGGGAACCTGTCCGTATATACCGAAGCGGCCCAGCGTCTGGGGCGTTATCTGGCTGAGCAGCGCATTGCGCTGGTGTATGGCGGTGGAAAGGTGGGGTTGATGGGTGTGGTGGCTGATGCGGTGCTTGAGGCAGGTGGTCAGGTGTATGGCGTGATTCCGGAGTCTCTGGCTTCCAAGGAGTTAGCACATCCGGGGCTGACTGAACTGCAGGTAGTGGCCGATATGCATGAGCGTAAAGCCGCCATGGCAGAGCTGGCGGATGCGTTTGTGGCGATGCCGGGAGGTGCTGGCACTCTGGAAGAGATCTTTGAAGCCTGGACCTGGGCTCAGTTGGGTTATCACACCAAGCCCTGTGCATTCTACAATGTGCAGGGTTTTTATGACCCGCTGTTGCAGATGGTGGATCAGATGTGCAGTGCAGGTTTTCTGAAGCAAATGCATGCGGACATGCTGATTCGTGAAAACAGCCCGGAGGCCCTGCTGACGTCGATCCGCCAGTACCAGCCTCCAAAGCATAAGTGGTCCTGAGGTGTATATCCCCACCCACAGCTCGGTGCCAGTGAATCGTACTGGCTTTTGTGAAGTCCTTTTCTCTCATAGAAATATGCTTCCACGAAAGCTGGTATGATTCACCCGTCTGCACAAAGAATTGCCAGTTTGATTATCAGCGGCATGGACTTTAGTGGATCGATTCGCCGCATCTAAACTATAGGCGTATGGGTCAGTAATTTTGACATCCACAGTTCGCGAGTCCTTTTAATCGTTGTGCTTGGTGCATATCGGCGACAAGGATTGTAGAATCGATTCTTCATCCTCAACTGCGTTTTGCATGTGGGTTGTCAATACAGTAATACCGATAATGCTAAGCTGATCAGAAAAATTAAACCTATGTAATGTGCAATCTTGGCAATATAACGATCAATGGGTCTGATATAGGGTGCTACATCTTTAACTCTAAGATCAAAAAAACCATCAAAATCGGCATGTTCTTGAGCGCGCTTGGTTAATCCCTCTGGTGTATCGCTGAGTAGTGCCCAATAATATGGTATTCGTGTTATCACGATATCCCATTTAAAAGGGCGCTTTAGTCCATCACGTTTCATTTCTCCTTCAATACGTAATACTGAATAAAAGAACATTATTAACAACATTGTGAACCCTATAGCGCCGGAAATACCCAATGAAACTAAGAGAAACCCTTCAGGGATAATCCTCTGAAGAGTTTCTATAAAGCGAGTGTAGATATTCATTTGACTGATTCTGTACCCATGGCTACAACGCTGGAAAAATTATATTGTATAGTTCTTGACCAGCTTTTTTTCCTTGGTTATCACCAATTTTTGCCACTTGATAAACCACATAAACAGCAACACAGCCTAATAATATCCATGCAATTGGGCCTCCAGCCAATGCGCCACCTGCTTTTAGTTTGACTGCGGCAATACTGTGTGGAGATAATAAAATTTTTCCAGTAAGTGATCCGGCAAATCCACCCACAACAAAACCACCCGTCTGCGCAAAAAACTCTTCGGTTCGGTTATCAGCAGAATAGACCTTAGTCGATCGATTCGCCGCATCTAAACTATACGCCATGGGGCCAGTAATTTTGACACCCCAGTTCGCGAGGCCTTTTAATCGTTGCGCTTGGAACATATCGGCGACACGGATTCTAGGGTCAATGTTTCTACCACGACTGCGCTCAGCAAGCAGAATGCCTCGTTGGGGATTACTTAAGGCAGTGCCACGGTTTTTGGCGCGCATCACTGCCGGTGATAAACGCATCATGGTCACCCTGTATTCGGCCGTGAGCTTTTCATAGGCTTGTATGGCGTCACGTCTGGCAAGTGCTTGCCAATGGCTTTTGGGGCCAGCACCAGGCATGTTGTTGGGTACCGGGTTTTGTAAAGCTAATAATGCATTTTCATATCGAACGAGCGCTTCCTGAAAACCATCCAGGCGGCTTGCTGCATGTCTGACTGCATTATTAGATGCGCCAATAAGCCCTATAACGGCTTCAAGGCTGTCTCGTGTCAGGTATTGATCGACAAACGCAGCATCTCGATGCAACTCTTCGCCTTGTGTCTCTACGGCTGACATCAGCCATTCACGCTCTTGGTGTGAACTATGATTAAGTATGTTGACAATCGAAACTGCGTAGGGATCTTTGTCATCAAGAGTATAGGCTTGACCTTTTGATAGCCTACCTGAAGGACTAATTTTATTAAGCGTAGAAAAGCGTTTGATGTTTTCTTCTGAACCTTCGATCAGTTCAGTTACATGACATGAATGGGTGGAGAAATAGATCGTAGGCATCCGTCGTCATCCTTTTCTGTAAATTCCTTGTTGTTCCTTTTTCAGCTACGGCAAGTATCCTAAACGATTCGTTATTCGAATTGAAGTTTCTAAAATGAGATGGTCTTGGGGTTATAGTGATTTCTGGTGTACGAGGAAGTATAAGGACGGTGTATCCTGTTAATTTCAAAAAGAATGTTAATTAACAGGATACGCTGCGGCAAATTTTACCCTCATTACACCGGTAATGGCTTGGGCAAGATAGTCAAAGTCTCTGTTGTTTAGGGTTCACAGAGGCCTCAGATTAACTGCGCAATTGCTACTCCCATGTCGGTCGTGCTGGCCTGGCCGCCCAGATCGGGTGTTCTGGGTCCCTGAACCAGGACGGTTTCGATGGCATGCAGCAGTGCGTCATGAGCGGCTGTCTCACCCAGAAATTTCAGCATCAGGGCGGCTGACCAGATCATCGCAACCGGGTTGGCAATGTTCCGTCCATATATGTCCGGTGCAGAACCATGGACCGGTTCAAATAGTGAAGGGAAGCGTCCTTCAGGGTTGAGGTTGGCTGACGGGGCCAGGCCAATTGTACCGGTACAGGCAGGTCCCAGATCTGAAAGAATGTCACCAAACAGATTGCTGGCGACCACTACATCAAAACGATCCGGTTGCAGTACGAAGCGGGCCGACAGGATGTCGATATGCTGCTTGTCGAGTTGTACATCAGGATAACCGGTTGCTACCTCGTCGGCACGCTCATCCCACCAGGGCATGCTGATTGCGATACCATTGCTCTTGGTTGCCAGTGTCAGGTGCTTGCGTGAGCGTTGCTTAGCGAGTTCAAATGCGTACTTGAGTACCCGGTCCGTACCCAGCCGGGTAAAGACCGATTCCTGAATCACCACCTCGCGCTCAGTGCCTGCAAAGATGCGTCCGCCCAGATTGGTGTATTCACCTTCAGTGTTTTCGCGTACCACCAGGAAGTCGATATCGCCAGCCTTGCGACCTGCCAGGGGGCAGGGGACACCTTCAAACAGGCGCACAGGCCGCAGGTTGATATACTGGTCAAACTCCCGACGAAACTGCAGCAGAGATCCCCAGAGGGAGATATGATCAGGAACGCTATCGGGCCAGCCGACGGCGCCGAAGAGTATGGCATCCATGTCGGCTAGCCGGGTTTTCCAGTCATCCGGCATCATGGTGCCGTGCTGGGTGTAGTAGTCACAGCTGGCCCAGTCGATGTGCGTCATTTCCAACAGAATATCGAATCGTTGGCAAACGGCAGACAGGGCGCGCAATGCCTCCGGCATGACCTCTTTGCCAATGCCGTCTCCGGGGATTACTGCAATCTTGTAGGTTTTGGACATCTGCTGGCTCCTTTCTGTCTTGAGTCTGTATCTGGCTAGTGTAGTTGTGTACGATTTGAGTACAATCCCTGAATAAGTTAAGCGACTGTTTCCATATCATGAATAATCAGCCTTCTAACGACGATTTGAATGTGTTTCGCCAGGTGGCTCTGCGCAGCAGTTTTGCTGCGGCTGCAACTGATCTTGGGGTGTCTGTTGCGTATGTCAGTAAGCGGATACGCACTTTGGAACAGGTCTTGAATACCCAGCTATTGCACCGTACAACCCGCCGGGTCAGCCTCACGGAGCCGGGTGAAAAAGTGTTGCGCTGTGCTGAACGTATTCTTGATGATCTGGAGCAGTTGCAGGAGGCCGTGGCTCAGACCCGGCAGCGTCCCGGTGGCACGCTGCGGGTCAGTTCCAGTTTTGGTTTTGGTCGTTGTCATGTGGCTCCTGCACTGGCCAGTCTGGCCGAGGCGTACCCTGAGCTATCAGTACGTTTCGAAGTGTTTGATCGTCTGGTCGATGTGCCGGGTGAGGGGATTGATCTGGATATCCGTGTCGGTGATGACATCGCCCCGCATCTGATCGCGCGAAAGCTGGCGGATAATCACCGTATTCTCTGTGCTGCACCTGAGTATCTCGCGCAACAGGGCGAGCCTCGTCAGCTCTCAGAGTTGAATCGGCATGAGTGTCTGGTGATCAAAGAGCGAGATCATCCTTTTGGTCTCTGGCGTCTGGTGTCTGCCAAAGGTGAACAGCAGATCCGCGTGCAGGGGCGTTTGTCCAGTAACCATGGTGAGGTGGCATTGCAGTGGGCGCTGCAGGGCAAGGGTATTTTGTTGCGCTCCCGTTGGGATGTGGCGCCACTGATACGTTCCGGACAGTTGCGTCAGGTGTTGTGTGAGTTTTCACAGCCTGCGAGTATCTGGGCGGTGTATCCTCAACGCTTGGCTCAGTCTGCCCGGGTGCGTGCCGCTGTTGAGCATTTGCAGCAGTGGTTTATCCGGCATCCGCCGGGGTAAACCTGGGTGTTCAGGTGTCCGGCAGATAGCCACGTGCCTGAAGCTGGAAAAGTTCGGCATAGCGACCCTGCTGGGCCATTAGTGTCGCATGGTTGCCCTGTTCCAGTACCTCTCCACCACGAAGCAACAGAATCCTGTCGGCCATGCGTACGGTTGAGAATCTGTGTGAAATCAGAATCACCATACGCTGTGTTGCATGGCTGCGGAAATGCTCAAAAACCTGGGCTTCCGCTTCTGCGTCCATTGCCGCGGTGGGTTCGTCCAGCACCAGAATATCAGCCTTTGTGCGCATAAACGCACGTCCCAGCGCTATCTTCTGCCACTGCCCGCCGGAAAGCTCCTGGCCTCCTTTGAACCAGCGCCCTAACTGGGTATGGTAGGCAGCTGGCAGCTGTTGAATAAACGGGTCAGCCAGTCCCAGCTGTCCGGCTTCCTGCCAGCGCACTTCATCATCAAACGCTCCCACATCACCGGCCCCAAGGTTTTCACCGACCAGAAACTGATAGCGCACAAAGTCCTGAAAGATAACACCGATACGCTCACGCAGCCGCGTCGGGCACCAGTCGTTAATATCCAGACCATCCAGCAGAATGCGCCCTTCACTGGGCTGATACAGGCGGGTCAGCAGTTTGATCAGGGTGGTTTTCCCTGAACCGTTTTCACCGACCAGCGCCAGACTCTCACCGGGTTTCAGGTGCAGGTTGATCTGGTGTAGCGCGGGTTTGCTGGCACAGGGATAGGTAAAGCTGACCTGCTCAAAGCGTATGCCATCCTGAGGCAAGGGGCCTGCAGTTGCCTGGCCGGATTCGCTGATGACCGGTTGTTCCAGATATTCATACAGATTCGACAGGTAGAGATTGTCTTCATACATGCCGCTGATTGCAGTCAGGTTGCTGCTGATCGCTGTTTGTCCCTGTTTGAAGACCAATAGATACATGGTCATCTGTCCCAGTGTTATCGCACCCTGAATAGTTTCAATGACAATCCAGGCGTAGGCGGCATAGAACGCGAGAGTGCCCAGCAGTCCTAGAATAAATCCCCAGAGATCGCGGCGGATGATGAGCTTTTTTTCAGCTCCGAACAGAGTGTTGAAGATGGCTTTGTAGCGCTCCAGAAGCAGGGAGCCCAGGCCAAAAAGTTTGACCTCCTTGATAGAGTCTTCGCGTGCCAGCAGTGTTTCCAGATACATTTGCCGACGCAACTCGGGAGATCGCCAGCGTGACAGCTGAAAGGCATCACCGGAGAATTTGGCTTCCGATATAAACACCGGCAGGGCTGCAAGAAACAATACCAGCAGCGCCCAGGGGGAAAACTGTATCAACAGAATTGCAAAGCTGAACAGCGCAATGGCATTTTGCAGCAGGCTGAAGGTTTTGTTGACCAGTGCCAACGGGCGGGTTGAGGCTTCCCGCCGGGCGCGGGTGAGCTTGTCATAGAACTCGGAGTCCTCAAACTGCACCAGTGAGAGGGTTTGAGCTTTTTCCAGAATCATCACATTGACACGCTGCCCCATCAACGCCTTGAGCAGTGATTGCTGAGCGGACAGTCCTCGTCCTGCTGCGGCGATCAGTGTGATGACAATCCCTTCCAGTAGTAACAGCTGCATGACCGGTGTGCAATCGACAGCGCCCTGCTGTTGATAGGTGTCGATGCTGAGCAGTACGCCGTCGACGATCAGCTGTCCCAGGTAAGCGGCAACGGCTGGCAAGACACCGGCAATCAGTGTCAGCAGCATGAGTCCGCAGGTCAGTGGTCGGGAGGTGCTCCAGACCAGCTCAATTGCCCGACGGCTGTACTGGAAAACAGACAGAAAGTCTCTCAGTCGGCCGGATGAAGTGGTCGGCCAATCGGGTCTTGTTGCCAAAGGTTGCTCCTGAATAGTGGGTGTTGCCGGGCAGGCGTGTCAGTTTACTCTATTTCATCCGTTTCTTCAGTGCTGTCCTGGCTTTCTGGCGTACGCGCAATCACCCAGTTATCCACCCGGAGCACCCCTTGGGACTTCAGCAGCCGGGCGATTTCATTCAGTGTGCTGCCCGTGGTCATCACATCGTCGACCAGTGCGACATGGGAGGGCAGTGGTTTGTTGAGGGCAAAGGCACCTTGCAGGTTATGGCGACGCTGGCGGGCGCTCAGTCTGTGTTGTTTGCGGGTATGCCGTATTTTTTGCAGCGCCTGGTACTGGACGGGTATGTTCAGCTGGCGTCCCAGCTGTTCTGCCAGCAGTGCAGCCTGATTATGACCTCGCCGCAATTGATCCCAGGGGTGCATGGGTACGGGTAACAGGCAGTGTGGCAGTGCCTGTTCTGTATCCCTGATCTGTGCCGCCAGCACAGGGGCGAGCCAACCCAGTGTGCGCAGCTGTTGATGGTACTTGATTGCGGGGAGCAATTGGGTCAGGGGAAAGCGGTAATCGAGAGCGACACAGGTGTGATCAAAGGCCGGCTGCAGGCGTTGACAGTCAGGGCAGTCGGCCATCGGACTGGTGCGGGACAGTCCACAGACCGGACAGGGAAACAGACGCCAGGGCAGGTCGGCATGGCAGTCCTCGCAGAGTCCATTCAGTTGTGCAGGCTGCAGGCGGCAGAGCTGGCAGATTTGTTTAAAAAACAACCTAAGGTTAACTTTATTAAAAAACATAAGTTGACAAGTCCTTGTGTCAAATTAGTATCAGCGCCATGGCTCGGGCTACCGGAAAACCGGTATGGCTTGAGCCTTCCAGTTTAGCTCAGCCGTGGGAATGAAGCGATGATACAGGTGAACAGTGTGCGCCATGATTGGTCGGAAGCAGAGATAGCAGCATTATTCGAATTGCCATTCAACGATTTGATGTTTCAGGCGCAGAGTGTTCATCGGCAGTTTTTTGATGCCAATGCGGTGCAGATCAGTACCCTGCTGTCGATTAAGACCGGGGCTTGTCCGGAAGATTGCAAGTATTGTCCACAGAGTATCCATCACGGTGCAGAGCTTGAAGCCGAGAAACTGATGCAGGTTCAAGCCGTCCTGGAGGAAGCCCAGGCGGCACAGGCGGCGGGTGCCAGCCGTTTCTGTATGGGTGCGGCCTGGAAGCACTTGCGTGCCAAGGATATGCCCTATGTACTGCAAATGATTCGAGGGGTCAAGGCGTTGGGTCTGGAAACCTGCATGACGCTGGGTATGTTGAAAGCCGAGCAGGCACAGGAGCTGGCTGAAGCCGGTCTGGATTACTACAACCATAATCTGGATACCTCCGAAGCCTATTATGGTCAGATTATTACCACCCGACGTTATCAGGATCGTCTGGACACCCTGTCACATGTACGGTCTGCCGGTATGAAAGTCTGCTGTGGCGGGATTCTGGGAATGGGGGAGTCCCGTCAGGACCGTATCAGCCTGCTCAAAACACTGGCCTGTTTTCCTGAACATCCGGAGTCAGTGCCGGTTAATCTGCTGGTGCGTGTCGCCGGTACACCACTGGAAGATGCCCCGGACCTGGATCCCTTCGAGTTTATCCGCACCCTGGCGGTGGCTCGCATTCTGATGCCTGCATCGCATCTGCGCTTGTCGGCGGGTCGTACCGATATGAACGAGCAGATGCAGGCGCTGTGTTTTATGGCGGGAGCCAATTCAATCTTTTATGGCGAGCGCCTGTTAACGACGGAAAATCCTCAGGCCGAGGCCGATAAAGCGCTGTTTGCGCGTCTGGGCTTGTACCCTGAAGAGGTCAGTCCGGACCGTCAGCCAACAGAGGCCCAACTGCTGCATCAGATTGAAGCGCAGCAGGATCAGGCCTTCTTTTATGATGCGATGAGTCGCTGATGCAACTGGATCAGTTGTTGCAGCAGCGCTTACAGGCGCGCCGGGAGGCTTCGCTGTATCGACAGCGTGGGTTGACGGATTCCCCTCAGGGACCGGTACGCAAACTGGCAGGGCAAAGTTTTCTGAACTTCAGCAGTAATGACTACCTCGGTCTGGCGGCTGATACGCGGATTGCGGATGCCATGATCCATGCTGTGCGCACTCAGGGAGTCGGCAGTGGTGCATCCCATCTGACCGCTGGGCACACTCAGGCGCATCAGCAACTGGAAGACGCGCTGGCCGTGTTTACCGGTCGCGAGCGGGCGCTGGTGTTTGGTTGTGGTTATATGGCCAATCTGGGGGTGATTACGGCACTGATGGCCGCCGGTGATGCCGTCTTTCAGGATCGCCTCAATCATGCCTCTCTGCTGGATGCCGGGCGGCTGAGCGGGGCACGCTTCAGTCGTTTCGGTCATCTCGATTATGCGCTGCTCGATGCTCAGCTGCATCGCAGTCGTGCCAATCACCAACTGGTTGTCACAGATGGGGTGTTCAGCATGGATGGTGATCAGGCCGATTTGCCTCACCTGGCTGACGTCTGTGATGCACATCAAGCCTGGTTGATGGTCGATGATGCGCATGGCTTTGGTGTGCTGGGAGAACTGGGCGGCGGCTGTGCTGAAGTCAGTGGCCTGCTGCCGGCGCGCGTGCCCATTCTGGTGGGCACACTTGGCAAGGCGTTTGGCACGGCGGGCGCCTTTGTGGCCGGTTCAGAGGCGCTGATTGAAACACTGATCCAGTTTGCGCGCACTTATATCTATACCACCGCCTTGCCCCCGGCTCTGGCTGAAGCCACCTGCTTGAGTCTGCAACTGGTACAGACCGAGCACTGGCGACGCCAGCGACTGGCCGAGCTGATTGCCCAGTTCAGACAAGGCTGTGCCGAGGCAGGACTGCCGTTGATGTCATCGGCAACACCGATTCAGCCGTTGCTGGTTGGAGACAGTCAGCGCGCGTTGCAGGTGAGCGAAGTATTACGACAGCAGGGGATCTGGGTGTCCGCCATTCGTCCACCAACTGTACCGGTTGGCAGTGCACGTTTACGCGTAACCTTGACCGCCAGTCATACGGCAGAACAGGTGAATCAATTATTGCAGGCCCTTACCTCTGCCTGGGAGACGGTCAATGCTGAGTATTGAATCACTGGCAGGGCAAGGTGCTGACCTGGTGTTGGTGTCAGGGTGGGGAAGTGATAGCGGTATTTTTGATCCATTACTGCCGCTGCTGAGCCCGTATTTCAGAGTCCATCGTGTTTTGTGGCAGACATCTGGGTGGCCAGCGGACGATGGACAGTTACGTTATCAACTGCTGAATTGCCTGCGTCGTCAGGCGCCCTCTCGAGCGATCTGGGTTGGCTGGTCTTTAGGCGCCAATCTGGCGCTTACGCTGGCAGACAGCTTTCCGGAAAAAGTGAGTCGTTTGGTGACACTGGCATTTAATCCCTGTTTTGTGCAGCGTGATGACTGGTCCTGTGCCATGCCTCAGACAGAGTTTCTACATTTTCAGCAGAATTTTTTGACCGCGCCGGCAGCGACGCTGAAACGTTTTCAGGCGTTACAGGTGATGGGTTCAGTTGATCGCCGTCAGGTGATAGCGGCACTGCAGTCATCCCCGGCGCATCTACCGCCCGCCAGATTGTCACAGTTACTGCAGCTGCTTGCGGATGATTTGCGCCCGCAGCTTAAGCGTCTGTCTCAGCCTCAACTGCACTGCCTGGGCGCGCAGGATACCCTGGTGCCCTGTGCTTCCTTGTTGGCAGCCTATCCTCACTTGAATCCTCAGGTTGAGCTGCGTTGCTATGCGCAGAGCGCACACCTGCCGTTTCTGTCTGAAGCGTCGCGCTGGTGTGAGGACCTGCGCCAGTGGTGTCAGGCATGAACAGCATGACGCTGGCTGAATATCAGCTCAAACAGCAAGTTGCTGCGAGCTTTAGCCGTGCGGCACCGGATTATGATCGGGTTGCCGAGCTGCAGCGCCAGGTGGCAGATACCTTGCTCAGGCATTTGCCGGCACATGACTACACACGGGTTCTGGATCTGGGGACCGGTACGGGGTATGGATTAACCGCCTTGCGTCAGGCCTATCCCCGGGCTGATCTGATTGCACTGGATATTGCCGAGGGCATGTTAAGGCATACTGCACTCTGCCAGGCACACTTGTCAGTGCACCCTCTCTGTGCAGATGCAGAGTCCTTGCCTTTGGCAGACCAGAGTCTCGATTTGATCTGCAGCAGTTTGGCTGTGCAGTGGTGCCAAGACTATCCGGCACTGTTTTCAGAATGCGCCAGAGTGCTTCGACCTGGTGGAGAGTTGCATCTGGCCACCCTGGGGCCTGAGAGTCTGTGGCAGTTGCGACAGGCCTGGCGTGCAGTCGATGCGGAGCGGCATGTAAATGAATTTGTTGCAGATGCTGTGTTGCTGCAGGCCAGTCAATCGTTGAGATTGCTGCAGCAGCAGACGCAGTGTTATACACTCGAGTATGACAATCTGATGGCGGTTTTGCAGGCATTGAAAACGCTGGGTGCTTCCGTTGTGATCGGGCGGGAAGCGACCGGATTGGGTGGGCGTCGACGTTTACAGGCGTTAGCTCAAGCCTATGCCACCCTGCAATCTGCAGCAGGGCGGTTACCATTAAGTTATCAGGTGTATTATTTTCGCTGGCGTAAGGAGTAAAGCGTGAAGCAGGCTTATTTTGTCACCGCAACAGATACGGATGCCGGAAAAACGCTGGTCACCACTGCGCTCCTGTATCTGGCTGCCCAGCAATCTTTGCAAACGCTGGCGCTCAAACCCTTGGCCGCGGGGTGTGAATCCACTCCTGACGGACTGCGTAATGCGGATGCGCTGAAGTTGCAGCAACAGGCCACAGTGGCTTTGAGCTATGATCAGGTCAATCCGGTTGCTCTGGCAGATCCGATTGCACCACATCTGGCGGCCGGTATGCGTCAGCTGAGTGCCGATCGTTTGGCGGCATATTGTCGAGGTGTCATGTTGCAGAAAGCCGACCTGGTATTTATTGAAGGTGCCGGTGGCTGGCGCGTGCCCCTGAATCCCCGGGAGACCCTGTCGCATCTGGTGCAGATGTTGCAGGTGCCGGTGATACTGGTGGTGGGAATGAAACTGGGCTGCCTGAATCATGCGCTGTTAACCGCTGAAGCGATTGCGCGCGATGGCGTCAGGCTGGCAGGCTGGGTTGCCTGTCAGACCGACCCGGATATGTCGCGTTTTGATGATAATGTCAGCAGTTTGCGTCAGCGTTTGCGAGCGCCATTACTGGGTGTGATTCCCTGGCTGGAAGATCCTCAGCCTGCTCAGGCCGCCCAGTATCTGGATCTCTCTGTGCTGCTGGAGACTGAGAATCCGCATGCGATAAATTGAACAAAATCTGTTCAATTCTGTCTGATATGCTAGACTGATACTTGCAGTCAAAGACTGAGATCAACACAAGATGACAGGTGCTATATGAATATCAACGGTGTCGCTGCACAAACCAGTGGACTGATGAATGTAAATCGAGGTCTGGATAATACCCAGAGAGCTGCGGGTGATATCCAGGGAAGCGGAACGCCTGATCGTCCTGAATTAGCCTCAGGGCGTGGGGTTGACCAGGCTGTCAACCAAGCCGCTGTCAGTCAAAACGAAGCCACAGCCTCTACACAGGTTGTGCGTGAGGTGAATGAAACACTGGGGTCCCTGATCGATACCCGTGCATGAGCCGGGACATACTGCGAGCATTCAGCATGTTTGCAGTGAATCGAGGGCTGTTGTATGCAGATCAATGGCTTTTCCAACCCACTGGGCTACGCGGGAGCTTACAGCTCTGGTCGTACCCTCGAAACCGCTGCTCTGAATGACAGAGTGGTAACCGACAGTGCGTCTGTGTCACTGCAAGGTGATGCGGGGCGTCGAGTCGCTCCTGGCAGTGCCCCTGAAGCCACCACCCCAGAATCTACCGATAATCGTGCTGCCCGTGACCGTCAGGAGGTGGAAGCGGAGCAGCGTGTTGTTCGTGAATTGGCAGCGCGTGACCGTGAGGTGCGACAGCATGAAATGGCGCACCAGATGGCGGGCGGTCAATATACCGGTGCGGTGACTTACACCTTTGAACGTGGACCGGATGGGGTCATGTATGCCGTTGGCGGTGAGGTTCGTATTGATACATCGCCTGTGCCGGGTGATCCTGAAGCTACCTTGCAAAAGGCGGAAACGGTTGAGCGTGCCGCGCTGGCTCCGTCGGATCCCTCACCTCAGGATTTGCGTGTTGCAGCTTCAGCACGTGCCATGGCCGCAGAAGCACGTGCAGAACTCTTGCGTGAACAGCAAGACGCACTGGAATCGGATGACCCTGTTCAAGGTGTAGCCACGTCCGATGAGCTGGAAGCCGATGTGCTGCAGCAGGCTGAAGAGATGGAGCAAGCCAGACGGGCTGAACAGGCGGAACGTGAGCAGCAGGCAGCCGAGGATGAAGCTGCAGAAGCCCAGCAGTTACGTCAGGAAGCACTGGCGGAAGAGCTGCAACAGCGCCGTGAGCGTTCTGCTGAAGCGCTGCGTGAGTTTGCCCGGGATCTGGCTGAAATTCAGGCGCAGTTGCGCGAGTTGAACAAGCGCCTGGTTGAGACTGGCGCACTCAAGGGTGGTAGCCCGGTCGGCAGTTTGCTTGATCGTCAGGTCTGAGTGTCACTGAAAAACCGATCCACCAGCCGGGTGAACAGTGCCGGTTTTTCGGCATGCGGCCAGTGTCCGGCATCCTCAATCACTTTGACATCCGCGTTCGGGAAACGCTGTCTGACCGCGTCTGTGTATTCAGGTTTCAAGTAGTGAGACAGTCCGCCCTTGATAAAACGCGTGGGTCCCGTGAAAGCTGAGCCTTCGGGAGCTGCAGCGATAGCATCATACTCTGATCGCAGGCAGTCCAGATTCATGCGCCAGGCAAACTGACCTTGTTCGTTGCGATACAGGTTTTTCAGCAGAAAAGCTCGCACACCCGCTTCTTCAACCCAGACTTGCAGCTGCTTGTCGGCATCAGCCCGTGAGGTCAGGCTGGTCAGATCAATGCTGAACAAGCCTTTGAAGACCGCTTCATGGTGGGGTGGATAGGATACCGGTGCGATATCAACCAGTAATAATCTGGCAATGCGTTGTGGATAACTCAGCGCCATCTGCATGGCGACCTTGCCGCCCATGGAGTGCCCCATCAGGTTCACCTGAGATAGCTGTAAATCATCCATCAGTTCAATCACATCTTCAGCCATCAGCGGATAGCTCATGTCCATGCTGTGTGGAGAGCGTCCATGGTTGCGCAGATCGACGGCGATAACATCATGATGCTCAGCAAGTGCCTTGATCTGTGCTCCCCAGTTTTCCAGCGTCCCGAACAGTCCATGCAGAATGATCAGTGGAGTACCCTGACCCGTGCGTTGATAATGAAGCTTCATGTGCTTTGACTCATCTCCTGTGGATCCATAACACGGCAGCTCAGCTCGCCGTCCTGCAAACGTGCCGTCAGTTGATCGCCGGGTTTGACCTGTTCAACATGCTGAACCACCTGTCCGCTTGCATCCAGTAACAGGCTGAAGCCGCGCTCCAGTGTTGCCAGCGGGCTGATGGCATTCAGGCGACGTGCCGTTTGCCCCAGGGTATTGCGATGTAATGCCAGCTGGCGCTCTGTGCGTTGCTGCAAATGTTCTGTGAGCCATAACAGACGTTGGCGCTGCAGTTGAAATCTGGGTGTCTGGCGCAGCAAACGCTGGTGTAACTGTTGTACCTGATGATCTTGCTGTTGCAAGTGCTGGCCCAGCAGGCGGGTCAGCGCCATTTCCAGTCGGTCCAGTTGCTGGGTTTGCTGTTGCAGTCGTTCACCCGGGTGCCTCAGACGCTGGCGTTGCTGGTGCAATTGCTGCCTGGCCTGTTGCAACTGCCGTGCAAGCTGGCGTGTTAACGCGGTTTGATACTGCGCCAGTCGTTGCCCTAGCAGATGTTGATCCGGGCTGAGTACCTCTGCAGCTGCAGAAGGGGTGGGCGCACGATAATCCGCAACCAGATCACTGATGGTGGTATCGGTTTCATGTCCGACAGCCGAAACAACAGGGATGGCTGATGCGATAATTGCCTCAGCTACACGCACCTCATTAAAAGGCCAGAGATCTTCCAGAGAACCGCCCCCGCGTCCAATGATCAGTACATCGCACTCAGCATGACGGTTTGCCAGCTGCAGCGCCGAAACCAGCTGGTCAGCCGCTTCGGGTCCCTGCACGGCTGAAGGGTACAGATTCACCGGCAGGCCGGGAAAACGGCGATTCAATACATGCAGAATATCGTGAATCGCGGCGCCGCTGGCTGAGGTGATGACTCCGATCCGGCGAGGATGCGCAGGTAAAGGACGCTTGCGTTCAGCATTAAACCAGCCGCGTTGGTTCAGCTGCTGCTTCAATTGCTCAAATGCTTTTTGCAATTGACCTTCGCCACCGGGCATCATCTGTTCACAGATCAGCTGGAAATCACCGCGTCCTTCATACAGGCTGACTTTGGCGGTGACTATAACCTGATCACCTTCGTTCGGACGAAAGCCAATCAGTTGGGAGCGGTTGCGGAACATGGCACAGCGAACCTGTGCCTGGGCATCCTTCAGAGTAAAGTACCAGTGGCCCGATGCTGGACGGGCAAAATTGCTCAGCTCACCTTCTACCCGAATCCAGGCAAAACTGGCTTCCAGCAGGCGTCGAGCTTCTCGGTTTAATTGACTCACTGACAGAGTCGTATTGGATGCTGTATTCATGGCGCTAATAGTAGTGACTTCAGCGATGGGATAAAACCCCCGGTCTGCAACAGAAGCCTGGTGATCAGATTGAGACAGTCACGGCTTTGGTGTAAAATTACTCGCTTAATTTTCCAAGATAGACAGGCTGGCCGACCATGTTGAGAATCGTTGAAGAAGCGCTCACTTTTGATGATGTACTACTGATTCCCGGGTACTCTGAAGTACTGCCAAAAGACGTTTCCCTTAAAACCCGCCTGACCAAAGGGATTGAGCTGAACATTCCTCTAGTATCTGCGGCGATGGACACGGTCACTGAAGCCCGTCTGGCGATTGCCATGGCGCAGGAAGGCGGCATAGGTATCATCCACAAAAATCTGACGCCGGAACAGCAGGCAGAAGAAGTCCGTCGTGTTAAAAAATATGAATCCGGTGTCGTGTCTGAGCCGGTCACCTGCACGCCGGATACCACTGTGCGTGAAGTATTGCAGTTGGCCCAGCGTCATGGATTCTCAGGTTTTCCGGTCTTGCAGGGCGAGGAGCTGGTCGGTTTGGTCACCAGCCGTGATGTGCGTTTTGAACAGGATCTGGAAGCACGTGTGTCCAGCATCATGACCCCGAAAGAGCGTCTGGTAACTGCCAAAGAAGGGGATGATCCGGCCAGCATCCGCGAACTGTTACGCAAGCATCGTATTGAAAAAATCCTGCTGGTGGATGATCAGTTCCGCCTCACCGGCATGATGACCGTTAAGGATATGAATAAAGCCCAGGCGTTCCCGAACGCAGCCAAAGACGGCAAGGCTCGCCTGATTGTCGGCGCAGCGGTGGGAACCGGTGCTGAAACACCTGCCCGTGTGGAAGCGCTGGTAAATGCCGGGGTTGATCTGATCGTTGTTGATACAGCGCACGGCCACTCCAAAGGGGTTATTGACCGTGTTTCCTGGATCAAGGCCAACTTCCCGCAAGTACAGGTAGTGGGTGGTAACATCGCAACAGCTGAAGCCGCTATCGCACTGGCGAAAGCTGGTGCTGATGGCGTCAAGGTCGGTATCGGTCCTGGTTCCATTTGTACCACACGTATCGTGGCCGGTATCGGTGTACCTCAGATCAGCGCTGTTGCCAATGTCGCAGCTGCACTGAAAGACTATGGTGTACCTCTGATTGCTGATGGTGGTATCCGCTTCTCGGGCGATATTTCCAAAGCGATTGCCGCGGGTGCCTCTGCTGTCATGGTTGGTTCGATGCTGGCTGGTACCGATGAAGCACCCGGTGAAGTCGAACTCTTCCAGGGACGCGCTTTCAAGTCCTACCGTGGAATGGGTTCTCTGGGTGCCATGTCCGGACTGACCGGTTCATCTGACCGTTACTTCCAGGATGCCAAGGCAGGTGTTGAAAAGCTGGTGCCCGAAGGTATTGAAGGTCGCGTACCCTGCAAAGGTCCCATGCACAATGTGGTACACCAGCTGATGGGTGGTTTGCGTGCTTCCATGGGCTACACAGGCTGTGCCACTGTGGATGAAATGCGGACCAAACCTTCCTTCGTTCGGATTACCAATGCCGGTATCACGGAAAGCCATGTCCATGATGTCAGCATCACCAAAGAAGCCCCGAACTATCGGGTCAGTTAATCAGGGTCTATCCCTGGATCAGTGGGGCGGTTGCCGCCCCATTTTTCGTTTTACAGCCGTCTGATCGGGCAACCGCTTTATGAGTGATCAGACCATTTGCCGGAGTGAGCAAAGATGAGCCAAGATATTCACGCGCAACGTATTCTGATTCTGGACTTCGGGTCCCAGTATACGCAGCTGATTGCGCGTCGGGTCAGGGAAATTGGGGTTTACAGTGAAATCCATCCCTGGGACATGACACCGGAGGCGATCCGAGAGTTTGCTCCTAAAGGCATTATTCTGGCGGGTGGACCTGAATCGGTCACAGAACTGGACTCGCCACGTGCACCAGATGCTGTCTTTGAGATGGGCATTCCACTACTGGGTATCTGCTACGGTATGCAGACCATGGCTGAACAACTGGGCGGCAAGGTAGCAACCTCCGACAAGCGCGAGTTTGGTTACGCACGCGTCAAACTGGCAGACAGCCCCAGCCGCTTGCTGGAAGGCATCGAAGACCATATTGCCAACAACGGAGCGCTGTCGCTGGATGTCTGGATGAGCCATGGTGACAAAGTGACAGAGCTGCCGGAAGGCTTCCATGTCATCGCGTCCACTGAATCAGCTCCGATTGCGGCGATGTGTGATCCCAAGCGCAATTTCTACGCCGTACAGTTCCATCCGGAAGTGACGCACACCAAACAGGGTATGCGTGTGCTGGAGCGCTTTGTGCGTGAAATTTCCGGCGCAGAAGCGCTGTGGACAGCACAGAACATTATCGATGATCTGATTGCCAAAGTGCGGGCGCAGGTTGGTGACAACAAAGTGTTGCTGGGCCTCTCCGGTGGTGTCGACTCCTCCGTTGTAGCGGCGCTGTTGCACCGTGCCATCGGTGATCGCCTGACCTGTGTGTTTGTTGACAACGGCCTGTTGCGTAAACATGAAGGCAATCAGGTGATGGAGATGTTTGCCCGCAACATGGGTGTTCGTGTGATCCGTGTTGATGCCGAAGATCGCTTCCTTGGCCGTCTGGCCGGACAGGCAGACCCGGAAGCCAAGCGTAAAATCATCGGTAACACCTTTATCGAAGTTTTCGATGAAGAAGCCCAGACCCTGACCGACTGTCGTTTCCTGGCGCAAGGCACCATTTACCCGGATGTGATCGAATCCGCAGCCTCCAAGACCGGCAAGGCGCATGTGATCAAATCACACCATAACGTAGGTGGTTTGCCGGAAGATATGAAGTTTGAACTGGTCGAGCCACTGCGTGAACTCTTCAAAGATGAAGTGCGCAAGATCGGTCTGGAACTGGGACTGCCGTACGATATGGTCTATCGCCATCCTTTCCCGGGTCCGGGGCTGGGTGTGCGCATCCTGGGTGAAGTGAAAAAAGAGTACGCCGACATCCTGCGTGAAGCCGATGCTATTTTCATCGAGGAACTTCACAAGGCTGACTGGTACCATAAAACCAGCCAGGCATTCGCCGTGTTCCTGCCGGTGAAATCAGTCGGTGTGGTGGGTGATGGCCGTCGTTATGAATACGTCATCGCACTGCGCGCCGTCGAAACCATCGATTTCATGACCGCACGTTGGGCTCATCTGCCTTACGAGCTGCTGGAAACGGTTTCAGGACGTATCATCAATGAAATCGCTCAAGTCTCACGCGTCACTTATGACGTGTCCAGTAAGCCACCTGCGACGATTGAGTGGGAGTGAGCCGGTAAGGCTCTACAACCATGATGTAGAAGACCCACCGAAAGGTGGGTTTTTTATGTTGGAAAGAACGCAAGTTGTTTCGGTACCCTGGTATGGGTATATCCAATGGTGGAGGGCTGCAGAAGTCGAAGCCGGGGTGTTGTCAAGAGAGTCGCTGGTGGATTCACTCTCTGTAGCCATTTCAACGCTATCTAAATCTGTACCGTCGGCTCTAAGAAGTGCTCCTCTCATATTAGCTGGATTATTGGGTCACCTCTGGGTATAACACCAATATGTTCTACTGAGGTGAAGGCGTGGCAATCTTTGATATAGAGAAAGACGAATTACTTCGGCTCTCCGATATGCAGCTAGAAGAGTTGATTGCTCGCCTTGCCGAAGCTGAAGTAGCAGCGCATAGCTATAGCCCCGCATGGGTAAACTGGTCGGGTTCAATCAATGCGCCTGATGGAGGAATTGATATCCATATTCAAGTCCCCGTAGAGCAATTGAGCACTGGATTCCTTACAAGGTCGGATACAATCCTCCAAGCCAAAAAGCATTCGATGCCGAAGAGAGAGATTACAAAGGAAATGCTCTCCGGCAGCCAATTATCACCGACTATATCTGAACAAGCTGCAAAGGGCGGCAGCTACATCATTGTCAGCTTGGCTGATGACTGCTCTCCTATCATGAAGAAAGAGCGCCTCAAAGCTATGCGGGATGCTGTCAATGAGGATCCCAATGGCGGTAATATTCACTTGGATTTCTATGACCGATCAAAGCTGACGCAATGGTTGCGTCAGCATCCATCAATCATGCTATGGGTAAAAGGAAAGCTCGGTCAGGGGCTCTCCGGTTGGCAGCCATATGGCGCATGGAGCAATCCACCACAAGGTGTTGCAGACACTTTCATTTCCGCCCCAGGTGTAACGATCACCCTGCCATCAAGGGGGGAACAGAAACTCTGCATAGAGTATGCCATTCAATCGATGCGCAACCTCATTCGGTCTACTAATAAGGCAGTTCGTATCACTGGTTTGTCTGGTGTTGGGAAGACCAGAATAGTGCAGGCGCTCTTTGATGAAACAGTAGGTGTTGACGCCCTCGACCGAACCATTGCTGTCTATGTCGATGCAGGCGCCAACCCCGATCCTTCTGCTACGGCAATGCTGGACAGGCTTATTGCTGAAGGCCGACGCGCCATCATGATCCTTGATAACTGCCCATCAGAACTGCACTCTTTGCTGGCCAGCAGAATATCCGCTGCAGGCGAAGGAGTGAGCCTGATCACCGTTGAGTATGACATCAAAGATGATAAGCCTCAGACCACTGAGGTGATCCACATTGAGGCAACCGGGCCGGAAGTTGCCGAACAGCTTCTGAACCGTCGTTTCCCTAATCTCGGCCAGAATAATGCTCGCCGGATAGCAGCGTTTGCTGACGGGAATGCGAGGGTGTCCTTGGTAATAGCTGAGAGAGTAGAAAATGGCGAAAGCCTTGCTCACCTTTCTGATGCACAGCTATTTAACCGCTTGTTTGAGCAGCGCAATCGTCCGGATGAAAATCTGAGAGAGCAGGTTGAAATACTGTCATTAGTCTACTCGTTCTCCGTTTCAGACTCTGAAAATAGCCAAAATGAGCTGGAGGTACTGGGCTCGATTTTGGGACACTCACACAGTCAGTTATTTCGATCCGTGCAAAAGCTATTGGGTCGCACATATTGTGCAGAAGAGAGCGCAGTGGAGAGCAATATTACCCCACGCTATTGCGAACAGATTGGCAAAATCGGCACTTGATAGTATTCCAGTAGATCAACTCAGAGCAACCTTTGAAGCTCCAGGTCGTGAACGCCTGTTAATGTCATTCGCTCATAGGCTAGGCCTTTTACACGACCACCCCGTGGCAAAAGAAATTGCTGAAGCCTGGCTACAATCGGATGGGCTGCTAGGACGGGTATTAGTACTGGATGGCATGAAAGCAAGGATGCTGAACTATATCGGCCCAGTTGCACCGGCAGTATTGCTCGACAGGATCGAAGTAGAGATTACTTCACCCGACTTTAATGGTATGAAGCCACGTTACAACTCACAGCGAGTAGTCATTCTCAATTTATTACAGTCTCTGGCATATGAACCAAGCGCTTTTGACCGTTGCGCAAAGCTTCTAATCCGCGTCGCGGACTTCGAAGACGAGAGCAACAACTACGATGCGGTTCGAAATAAGATCACCCATTTTTTCCAGGCATATTTGTCTGGTACACACGCCTCTTTAGATCAGCGTATTGCGATCTGTAGTGGTCAAGTAAA
>NZ_JMSZ01000029.1 GCF_000691225.1 Nitrincola lacisaponensis | reverse complement strand
CTTTGCTGACAACCGATATGAGGTTGTCTGGAATCACGAGTTCCGGAACACCACCAAGGAACGCGAAGGCACGGATGTGAGAGCCGATCCAGTCGGGTAGTGTCTGGCTCCAGGTCGCCTCGGCAAAGGTGTAATTGGAGGCTCCCAGCACCGCTACAAAGATCTGTGCCTCATGGATTTCGCCCGTGGTGCGATCAATGATGGGGGCCGTCTTACCGGCATAGTCCACGAACAGCTTCTCCCCGGCACGGTGATCCTGACGCATGACCAGATCCAGCTTGCCTTGCCAGGCCCGGTAGTGCTCGCAGAACCAGCTGTACTGATAACCTTCCGGGTTCGCCTCTCGATACTCCTGCCACAACAGGAACAGCGTGACGTGTGGGTGCCTGAGTTCCTGGTGGATCTGACGCCAGTCCGGCACGCCCCGCACATGAGCAGGCAGGTCGGGTGGTGGCGGGAACAGCTGTTGCTCCAGTTTGGTGTCGTCCAGATCGCTCGGTAATGGCCAGCTCAGACCTGCCTCGGCGGTACGACGAAGGT
>NZ_JMSZ01000028.1 GCF_000691225.1 Nitrincola lacisaponensis | reverse complement strand
GGTAACCCCTTTTTTTATGCAAAAAACTCTCTCCACCGCTGCAGGTTCGCAGTTCTTTCGTATAGCAGATAAAATACAGCAGATATTCATTTGATACTAAGGTTGGTTTATGTCGGATACCTTGATGTATTCATTGATCGCACTGTTCAGCCTGTTAACGATTGGACTGGCAGTCTATGTGTGGGTGTTGCTAAAGCGATTGCAACAGCAGCGCAAGAACGCTCAGGCTGCGCAGGAGGCCTATGCCGCGTCTGCTCAACAGCAACGAGACTATCTGATAGACAGTATCAGAATCCTCTCTCGGGGTATTCTGGAGGGTCAGTGCCCGCTTGCAGAGGGCTGTATTCGTATCAAGGTCATGATTGATAACCTGTCACCCCAGCTGCATCATCAGGCAGAGTTGCAGGTTATTGAGACCATGTATCGCAAAACCGAGCATATACCCACACTGGCTGCCTGGAAGCGTTTACCTGCCGCTCAGCGTAAAGTCTTTCAGCAGGAAATTGATGACCTGGAAAACGAATATCGAGAGGCGATACAGGCTGCTGCTCGGTGTTTACAGGATTATCCTTTTGAACAGCGGTTACATTGATGGAGTTTTTGATCGTCTTTATTGTCAGTGCCGTGTTCTTGCTGTTGATCGGTGTTGCCATGGCATTTGGCAAGTCACCCAGTTATCGACCTGACCGCCAGTATGTTCTTGATTTGATAAAGGGTATTGAAACACGCACTACCAGCCCTCAGGCCTGGGATATGCTGATAGGCTATCCGATCAGTCATGATCCTGAACTGGAAGCCATCCGTCGCTGGTTGGTCGCCTTGCATGAAGGCACAGATGGTCATAAGCCTGCGCGGGAAGGCATCAATGGCTATATTTATGACCGAGAGTCCCGGCAGCGTTTGGTTGCAGTGATTGAGCGTCTTGAGAAGCTTATCGCGGAAGCGCCTGTCACACGCGAGTTTTAACCTATAACCGTTTCATCCCCTGTACGACTCTGGCCAGCTGGTTGTAAGCATTCCATATTTTGCGAATATCTTTACTGATCACCGCCTTACCTAGCTGGTGTGCAATCATCTCTATTTCCGGGTGCTCAAACAGACCTGCAAAACCATGTAACTGATGTGCGTTACGGCCAATGCTGGCATAGTCTTTGGCATAGATGTGCGATTGTATCTCGTTTAGCTGACGGTTAATTTCATGTTCGAACTCCTGCTTCTGCCATAGAGGATCTGCAGGCGGGTTTTGCATATTGGCCTTTTTGACATCGAGTGTGCTCAGCAGGGCATAGAGCTTTTCTATATTCAGTGGCTTGATTAATATTTTGTTAATACCCAGTTGGTTTAGTAGCTGTTGCTCGCGTGAGGAGATGTTTGCGGTCAAGGCAATGATGTGGGTATCAGGGTGCTGTGCCAGGATCTGCCTTGATGCCTCAATGCCATCCATATCGGGCATGTTGATATCCATGAGCACAATATCCGGCATCTTGCTGTTTACTGCCTGAATGGCTTGCTCTCCAGTCGTGACCTCGCGACTTTGAATACCGGCTTGCTTCAGAATGCGTTTGATCAGCAGGCGGTTATAGTCATTGTCTTCCGCGATCAGAATTTCCAGTTCCTGCAGCTGATAGTTGGCATAATCACGGCCATGCTCATATTGTCTGGGGTTTTCCAGTGCCGTCAAAATCTGTGTTGGCGATACGGGTTTGGTCAGCATCTGTGCTTTTATGCTTTGCAGGGAGTCACGTCGTATTGTAGCCGGTAGCAGCAACAGCAGTTTTGCACCCGGGAAGCGTTGTCTAAGCGATTCTGTCTGGCGTTGCAACAGTTCTGCATCGGGTTCAGAGGCCGGATGGCTGAGTAGTATATGGCTGAAATTGTCTTCGTTGGCGAGGGCATCTTCATGGCGCTCTGTGACTTTGCAGCGATAACCATAGTACTCAAACAGTTGCAGTAGATTGCGGCGTGAAGGTGAATTCTTCTCAATTACCAGCACGGAAAAATCTGAACGGGTTGTTTTGATACTGAAATCATCAATCAGGCCCAGACTGACAGGTTCATTATCGGACTTAAGGGGGATTTCCAGAGTAAAGCGTGTACCTTTGCCCAGTTCGCTTTCAACCTGTATATCGCCATTCATCAGTTTCACCAGGCGATATACGATTGCCAGGCCCAGTCCTGATCCACCATATTTGCGGCTGATGCTGTTATCTGCCTGTGTAAATGACTCAAACATTTTGCTCTGATACTCCGGCGAAATACCTATGCCTGTATCACTGATACAGAGTGTCAGCAGCTGGTTACTTTGCTGATAGTCTGTGTGTAACTGTATATAGCCGGTTTCAGTAAACTTGATGGCATTGCCAATCAGATTGGTAATAATTTGCCGTATACGCGTGGGGTCGCCTGAAAAATGCACAGGCAGGTTGCAGGCGCCGCTGAAAATCAGTTCCAACCCTTTGGTATGTGCTGCGGGTGCCTGCATCTCCAAAGCCTGGTGAAAAAGCTGTTCAGGATGAAACTCGATATTTTCCAGCTCCAGCGCGTCAGACTCCAGACGGGTAAAGTCCAGCAAGTCATCAATCAAGGTGAGTAGCATTTGCGAGGTATGATCGATGATATTGAGATAATGGCTGCGCTCCTGCTCAGAGCTACCCTCCTGAATCATGCGGGTGAAGCCAATAACGGATGTGAGTGGTGTTCTGAGCTCATGGCTCATCCTCGCGAGAAAAGCATCTTTGGCCCGGTTGGCCGAGTCTGCTTTTTCATGTGCGCGCATCAACTGGAGATTCTTGCGTTCCAGTTCCTGAAGACTGACGGATAATGCCTGGGTCGCCTGCGTGATACGGGTTTCCATGTGTCGATTGGATTGCTCCAGTGACTTGGCCAGCTCATTAATTCCCTCGGCAAGCTGATTAAACTCTTCAGTTTGTGACTGGCTTGCCCGAACACCCAAATTACCGCGTCTGAGCTGAGTAATAATGCTGGAGAGCTGTTTTACCGGCTGGCTGATCTTACGTCCAAAGAAGCTCGAGATAGAAAATGTCAGTAAAAAGCCGCTGAAGATAATAATCAGGCTGTTGCGAATAATGATCAGCTGCTGTTGCTGTATCGGGTCATCGGAGAATACCAGTGTGACCCACCCCATGACTTCGACAGAACTCTGCTCGGCAAACAGCTCCGGTACAGTGGCAGTACGAATGGGAGCCAGTGATACCGGGTGGCTGAAATACCAGTGTTTATCTGCCAGAGCCACAGAATCGGGTGGAAAGCTCAATGCCAGTTCAAACTGGCTCTCGCGGTGAATAATATGCATCTCTTGATCCATAAAGAGCACATCAACCACCAACGGGTTTTGCATGAGCTGTTGACTTAGGGGTTGCAGTTCAGCGGGGTTGTTACTGAGAATGCCGAACTCTGCAGCGGCGGCCAGAAGTTCACTTAATTCCTGCCCCTTCTCGATCATCCCTGAACGTGCGTTTTGTAATTGGGTATAGGTAAAGAAGAACCCCAATATGCAGGTAATAGCGAGCATGGGAATCAAGGATAGAAACAGGACACGTTGGCGAATATCACTCTTAAGTATCGCTTTCATTGTCCGTCTCCGCGCTGTTTCAGCTGCTGGGCCAGGGTCTCACTTTCAGGCAATTCCATTCGCAGTGTGCGCGCTGCTGAGCGGTTGATATTGATGGTGAATGCACTGGGGTAGGCTGGTGCAGGCAACTCGCCTCCCTGTTCAACAATACGAATGACCTCATTGGTTTGTTCTGCCAGTTGCTGCACAGTTGAGTAGAGTGATACCACAGCTCCGGCCTCTGCGTAACTGGCAGAAAAACCGATTAACGGCACCCGGTTTCGCAACGTGATGTACAGGCTCCAGCGCGTCACGTTACGATTAAAGCTGGCACTATCCGGTAAGGATAAAAAGATATCACTGCGCTGGATTAAAGGGGTCAAAATCTGTACCGGATTCTGGCGTTCATCCAGAAACGCATGTTGGGGCGCGAAGCCTGCTGTATGAGCCAGGCGTTCAAATGCTTCTTGTTGGTAGACTGAGGTGTTTCCAAAAACAGTACCCAGTGTGCGGGCATTTGGCGCAATTAATCGTGCCAGATCGATCTGGCGTTGCAGTGGTTGATCCATAAAAACGGCAGTGACGGACTGCTGATTTATGATCGCATCAATATGGTGAGTTACGAGCTGTTCAAAGGTTTGAGAGGGCAGGAAGGTACAAATAACCCTGTATTGAGCCGGATTGAACTGAATGCCAGATTCACAGGCGCGGGTACCGATAGCAACCAGGGTGTGTGCATTTGAGTCCATGCCAGACTGAATAAACTCATCCAGCAAAACAGTGCGTGTTTGTTGCGGATGTCCGGGTTCAATTACTGCCGCCATGTCGCGGTAGATTTGCTGTGTATCACTCAGCAGAATGATGATGCTCTCCGCCTGCGCCGAGATTGGCAGCCAGAGTAATATTGACAGTATCACTCGCATGCAGTGATATGCGAGACTGTCACGTCTGTGTGATTTGAATCCTTCCGTACTACACATCCTGTCTGCCATTAATCCATTGTCAGTTTGAGCTGTACCAGTGTTCTGCGATCAAACCGATGGTCCTGATAAAAGGTTTGATAAGACTTGTGCAACGCATTTTGCACGACCGCCGCCAATTCCAACTGGTGGCCAGGTCCGCTCCAGCTTTTCGCCAGCTTCAGGTCTATACGCTGGAAGCGAGGTTGCGGCGCCAATGTGCCGTAACTGCGTCGCCAGCGCACACTGTCCATGGCATAGTAACTTGTGCTCAGGTTCAGGTCAGGTAATAGCTGCCAGTTGGCAAGTGCCGACAGGGTATGTCTGGGGGCGAGTTGCCCTCCGTCAAAAAAGCTTGCCAGCCCCTGACTCCAGTTTCCGACCTGGTTATCAAGGTAACTATAGTTGAAAAGCATCCAGAAATGGTTAACAGGCTGTAGCTTAAGTTGAGCTTCAATACCTTGATTACGCCAATAGCCAGCATTCTGCTTTTGGCCAGCTCGATCATTGTCGTCAATATTAACCATTACATTAACAATTGCATCAGAGACTTCTTCGTGAAAAGCACGAATATCAATAAAGCCCTCCAGATGAGTAAACTGGTGGTGCATACCCAGCTCCCAGCTTTGGACATGCTCAGCTTGTAATGCAGGATTACTCAGATCGACCTGATTGATAGTATTGTCAGGACGCAGGGTGCTGTAGTTCCCGTTTTTTTCAAGTATGGATGGGAGTCGTTCACTGTGACTATAGCCTATTCGTAAGCTGGTCTGAGGTGTTATTTGATGATTCAGAGCGATACGGCCGGATGTCCCATGTAATGTAGCGGATTGATGTTCATGCATCAGCCCAAGATTGATCCGTAGCTTTGGGTTAAACTCAATCATACTGCTGTGAAAAAGTCTCAGACGTTCACTTTCAATATTACTACTCTGTAATAATACCGGGCTGGATGCTTTATCTCGTCGTATCCCCATGCCGGTATAACTCCGAGTAGAACCTCTACGATGTTCCAGTGCTATTTCTGCATCTATAACATGGGTTCGCCCATGCTCTCGATAACCTCGAAAACCAGGGTTCATTGACAGGAATAAAGACGCTAGATTTTCATCATCAAGCTGATAAAACCGCTGGATGTCGGATGGGCTTGGAGGTGTTTCATCCAACCTAAGTGCATTGCGATAAAGGTGGGCATGTAATTGTGTGTCATTATTCAGCCACCGGGTCCAAGTGAGTTGTTGATGGTAAGCTTGGTAATCCTGCTGACTGATATAATGCTCTCCCTCAGGGAAGCCTCGGTAATCGAATAAATATCCAATATGCGACATACCTTTATCATATCCGAGCTGCAACGTCAGATTATCATGAAGACTGGGTGACCAGTTGAACTCAGCATTCAGATAGTGGCGTCGGGTCGCATCGTGGAAGCGGTTACTACCATCATTGGACTCACTGGCGACACTGACTCGATATAACAGCCCATCGAGTTGACCGCTATGGCTTGCATAGCCATTCTGGCTGTTCATGGAGCCGAAGGTGCCGCTGACGCGCCAATCGGCATCGGCGGCAGAGTGACGGGTAATGAAATTTACGGCACCCAGAAATGCATTGGAACCATGTGTAGCGGCGTTCGAGCCTCGAACGACCTCAACCCGCTCAATATCTTCCGGATGAATGCCCAGCGTGTGCCAGAGAACGGTGGACAGCAGCGGTAGGTAGACAGAGCGTCCATTCACCATAATATCGAGCTGGTTTGGAAACTCATCATTTACACCATGATAGTTTACACCCTGTCGGTTGCTGTTGATCTGGAACAGTTGAAATCCAGGGACCAGAGCAAGGAGGTCGGGCAGTGTCTGGGCACCTGAGGCTGAGATGGTTTCGCGGTCGAGAATAGTGACGGATGCAGGTGAGGTGTGTTGATTCTGTTTCAACCGGCTGGCTGAGGTGACGACAGGCAGATCGCTCAGCAGATCGGTTTCTTTCAGAAAAAGGGTATCAGCAGATAAAGACAGGGAAAGTGTCAGCATACCCGGCAGAACAGTCACCGCTGTGGCACGTTTCAAGCAGCTTGAAGTGTTCTGTTTTAAAAATGAAGAATACAGCATGCGGCTCCATCCACAGTCAGGTCCATTAGCTTACATAAAATTAGTGGTATTTTAAACGAAACTGCATAAAAACACGACGCTCAAAATCATGGTAGTCATAGAACTCCTGATAGGTTGGGCCCAATGCATTTTGCAGGGTGAGTGACAGCTCAGCCTGAGTCTGCATGTTTGGTGTCCAGAGCTTGGCAATACGTAAATCAGTACGGTTGTATGCATCACGTGTATCACCTTCAAACCAATGAAAGCGATCCACGAAATAGTGGCTGGCACTGAGCTGAAGATCGGGTCGGGGGTGCCAGCTCACTAGCGCCGATGCGCTGTGGCGAGGTGCGAGAGCATCAGTACGGCTTGTCCATTGATTGCCATTGAAGTAAGGAGGTTTGGTGCTATTAATATAGGCGTAATTCAATAGCATCCACAGGTCATTCCTAGGTTGTAGTTTTAACTGTACTTCCGCTCCCTGACTCGTCCAGCTGGAAAGATTTTTGCTGACATGGGTTGTTGAACTGCCATTTTCTTGTGTTTCTGGAAATGTTGCTCTATAAGTTTCAATCCCTCGAGATACATCCTCTTTAAATAACCTTAAGTCAAGTGTTCCGGGTATTGTAGAAAATCTATATAGGGCACCAAATTCATGACTTACTACTCGTTCGGGTTTCAGGTCAGGGTTGGGACGACGAAATGCATTAAAAATCTCATTTCCATCACCATTATAATAGATGGTTGACTCACCATAGCGTTCATGTAGGGATGGTAGCCGCTCGCTTTGGCTGAGGCCTAGTCTTAAGCTAAGATCGGGGGTTAGATGTATGTTCAGCCCTGCTCTGGCGGAAATAGCAGAGGGGCCAGAGTCTTCTTTTTCATACATGGTGCCTATGTTCAAGGTATAGGCTGGACTGGGGGTTACTGCAGCATTTACAAATGCCCTATAACGTGAAGAGCTAATGTCTCCTTGGTCAAAGAGTGTTCGGCCACTGCCGGAGTCACGCCGGTATCCTATTCCAGATGAGGTAGATATCCAACTTTCTTGGTGAGTTAATGATACCTGTATATCTTCTTGCGTTGTTGAACCATTTTCATTTAATAGTCTCAAAGCTGGAGTGCTGTTAAATGCGTTCAAATAACGATTATACTGGTTACATGTTGCAATCAGGTTTACAGGTAATATTGCACAGTTATTAAATATTCCTGGATTGTTTTTCCAGAATAAATACACATCATTATTCAGCTCAGCTCTCAAAATGTCATCTATACTAGGTTGCTGCTCAGCGAGGTCAAGTGCGTTTCTGTAACCCTTTAATTCCAATGAAAGGTTGGTATCTAGTATGCGATTCCAAGATAGATGCTGAAAATCTGAACGATAGTCTCGCCGCATCGTTACAATATTGTTTAATGTTTGATTCTCGTTCATTTTCAAAGAGCCGCCCGTAGTATGTCCACGATCAACACCAGCCCAGATTTCGATCTGATCCCTGATAGTTGGTGCAAAGCTCCCACTGAAATTTAAATAGTTACGTCTGGCACCATCACCAAAACGCTGGCTGCCTGTGTTTTCTTCGTAACCGCCTGAGAGTCTGTAGTGCCCGATCGAATTATGTCCGCTGAAGCGTAAGTTGCTGTTCTGTGTATTCAATGATCCAAGTGTAATTGAACCACTGGCTCTGGCTTCAGTTGAGGGATGCCGGGTAATAATATTGATAGCACCCATAAAAGCATTTGAACCATGTGTTGCAGTGTTTGAGCCGCGAACAACTTCGATCCGCTCTATATCATCCAGATGCAGCCCTAATGAGGTCCAATCCGGGGATGAAATTAATGGCATATACACTGAGCGCCCATCAATCATGACTTCCAGTCGACGCGGGAAGTCATCACTGTGACCATGATAGGTCACCGCGTATTTGTTGGTATTAACATGTGCAACCTGGAAACCGGGCACCAGGCGGAACAGGTCGGGGACTGTCTGGGCACCGGAGGCGGCGATAGTGGCTCGATCTATCACCGTCATGGCAACCGGTGCGTCGCTTTGCTGTTGTGACAGGCGTGTTGCTGACGTCACAATCGGGATATCAATCAAAAAGGCGCTTTCATCCAGTTGCGATGCCGCCACACTGACGCTGGTCATACCGAAAAGGCCTGTCAGGCAGGTCAGTAACGTTGAGTGGATGTATCGCTTTTGCATTGATGCTGCTTACCTGTTGAGTCTCTGTCTATTATGTCAGATTACCGGGGACAGTTCCCGGTAGTATACACCCAGTCCAGGAGTGTCTGTTGCATACGCGTTCCATGACCCAGATGCGCCTCCGGGTGGTTGACCAACAGTACAACCATCATATCTTCATTACACTGATTACGCACATATCCGCTGATAGCGGAGACCTGATTTAATAAACCTGTTTTCAGGTGCATTTGTCCGGTGCGGGCTTCATTCCGATACTGTCGACGGGTGGTCCCGTCGATGCCGGAAATTGACAGCGAGGAGACAAATTCAGGGCGTCTGGGGCTCTCCCAGCCGACCTGCAGAATCTGCCCCAGTTGTCTGGGCGAAATACGGGCAACCCGACTCAGCCCGGAACCATTGTCGATAAACATACCCTGTGTATCCACACCAGCTGTCGACAGCACGTCAATCAGTGACACACGTGCTTTTTCAAGTGTGGCCGGTTCTCCCATGCGTTGAGCGCCGAGTGTCAGTGCCATATGGCGAGTCATGACATTATGACTCCACTTGTTGGCAACGCGTATCAGGTCAGCCAGTGGTCTGGAATGATGTACCATGAGTGTATGGTTGTAGCTGAGTGGTGATCCCTGGTGACTGAGCACGTCTCCGGTCAGCTCACCGCCCCACTGGGCCCAATGCAGCTTGAACAGCTCTGCAGCGTTAACATCTGCCGCAACAGCTGTGCGAAGGAGCTCATAGGTGCCGCAGTTAACCGGGTAGCTGCCGCTGAATGTCACCTGTTGATGATCCACTTCATAGCGAATGCCGCGCTGCCATGCATCACAATTGCCGCTGCCGGCAGTTAAGCGGTTGACCAGCGTGAGTCCTGGTAAAGGTGGCTCAGCCTCAATCCGTATTCCGTTGGTATCCGGGATGATATGAAAACGTATGGCGTTGGAATTGACATGCAATGCATAGGGGAGCTGGTTATAGGCACGATAGGGCTGGCCATCAAACTCACCGGGATCACCTGGCGGCAGCATAAAGTAACCGGCATCCAGAATCACATTGCCTTCAATGCGCTTCAGCCCGGTCATGCGTTGCAGGTCTCTCAGCATACGCCAGTGCTCCTCGCTGACTGCACCTGGATCACCTGTGCCCCGGATAATCAGATCACCGCGCAGGACACCGTTCTCAACGGGTACATTGGAGCGAAAGTCGGTACGCCAGGTATAAGCAGGTCCTAGCTCCAGCAAAGCAGCCAGTGTTGTGGCCAGCTTGATGGTGGATGCCGGATTGAACAGTCTGTCTGCATTGTGTGCGACCAGGGGCGTCGAGCTGTCAGTCGACTGTACCCAGATACCCATCGAATCGGCAGGCAAGGATTGGGCATTAATGGTCTGCCTGAGACTGTCCGGTAACTGCGCCATAGCGGCCGGGCTGGCTACACAGGCCAGGCACACGAGTAGTTGTTGAGTGATACGTGACAGAGTATTGAAACGTGGCGCAAGCATCAGAGTTCTCCGGTTAGATACGCTGATGGCATTATCCCAAAGCCAACGCCAGACACAAGCATCAGATGTCGATACGCTGAAGTAAAATGTTCTGCTACCATGGTGCCAGTAGCATGGAGTTTTAACATGAGTGAAAGGTTACAGGCTCCCCGAATATTCGGGTCAGGTGACAGTGTTCAGATCAGTGGTGACTGGACTACAGCTTTCTTGAAGCAGCAGCAGGTTCTGGCCAGTGGTGGGCGACGTGTGGTACAGCTAGTGGATATTGGTCGTCTGGATACCAATGGTGCGTTGCTGTTGTTACAGATTATAGGCTCTGACCCCAAGGACTGGCCGGAAGGCCTGACCACAGAGCAATATGGTTTGCTGGATCTGGTTCGATCACGTGCTGTGGCCGTGCCCGAAAGCCAACCGCGTCTCGGTGCCGTGGCTGAACTGGGACGTCAGGTTTTCCATCTGACCCGACATGCCAAAGAGCTACTGGATTTTGCCGGACAGTTATCGGTTCTGCTGGTCAGTCTGGTGCGCCATCCACGTCAGCTGAAGATTAAAATGTTGCTCGATGTACTGCAGCGCGATGGTTTGCATGCGGTGCCAATTATTGCGCTGCTGGCCTTTTTGCTGGGAGCGGTGATTGCATTTCAAGGCGGGTTACAGTTGGCAACTTATGGTGCCAATATTTTTGTTGTCGAATTGATTTCGTTGATCATGCTGCGGGAATTAGCGCCGTTGATTTGTGCCATTATTGTCGCAGGGCGGTCCGGTTCTGCGTACGCAGCACAGCTGGCGACCATGCAAATGAATCAGGAGGTCCTGGCACTGAAAAGCCTGGGGCAGGACCCTTTTGCCTGGCTGGTGTTGCCTAAGCTGCTGGGGTTGATGCTGGTGATGCCGTTATTGACAGTTTTATCGATGCTGACTGGCATCGGTGGCGGTATGCTGGTGGCTTCGATTCAGCTGGATTTGAGTCCGGTAGAATTTGTGCAGCGATTTGGCGCTGTTGTGGACCCGATCCACTTCTGGGTCGGCCTGATCAAGGCGCCAGTATTTGCCTTGCTGATTGTCAATGTTGGCTGTATGCAGGGTATGCTGGCGAAAGGTGGTGCAGAAGCTGTAGGGCATCGCACGACGCGCAGTGTAGTACAGAGTATCTTTCTGGTGATCATCGTGGACGCGTTATTTTCGATTTTGTTTGCGCAGTTGGGATGGTAACAATGACAGTAGCGCAACGTACAGTGGTTGAGTTGCAGCAGCTGGCAACACGATTTGGTCAGCATGTCGTACATGAGCAGCTGGATCTGACGATCTATGAAGGTGAGCGGGTCGCGCTGGTGGGCGGCAGTGGTACCGGGAAATCGGTGTTGCTGTCGGAGATTGCCATGCTACGGGAGCCTGATGCCGGTGAAATTTGCCTGTTTGGGCAGCCCATTACACAGTTAACCGGACGACAGCTGACCGCGCAGCGACAGCGTATCGGTATGATGTTTCAACAAGGGGCCTTGTTTTCCAGCCTGACAGTGCTGGAGAATATCATGTTGCCTATTCAGGAGCACCAGCGGCTCTCGGCTTCCGTACTGCAAGAGCTGGCCATGTTGAAACTGCGGCTCACCGGCTTGCCTGATCATGCGGCACATTTGTATCCTCAGTCACTCAGTGGCGGGATGCTGAAACGTGCCGCTGTTGCCCGAGCGCTGGCGCTGGATCCGCCATTGCTGTTGCTGGATGAACCGACGGCAGGTCTGGACCCGGCTGGGGCTGCAGCGTTTGATCAGATGCTGCTGGAATTGCATGCGGCATTGAATTTAACCCTGATTCTGGTGACCCATGATCTGGACTCTATCTGGACAGTTACCGATCAGGTAGCGTTTTTGGGAGAGCGTCGGGTATTGGTGAAGCAACCCATACAACAGATGGTGAGGAATGAACATCCTGTGATTAAAACCTATTTTGCCAATGATCGCGCACGACGTGCGATACGACAGGAGCAGATGGTATGAACCCGAGGATCAACTATACCTGGGTGGGGGCCTTTGTGATCCTGCTGATCGGTGTGGGGCTGGCGATGCTGGCGCTGATGACACGTGATGATCGCCAAACTCAGCGGTTATCCTATGTCACCTATTTTGAAGAGTCTGTTGCGGGGCTGAACGAGCGTGCCAGTGTGCGTTTTCTGGGTGTGCCTGTGGGCGTGGTGGAGCGCATCTCACTGGATCAGGAGCGCGAAGGACGTGTTCGTCTGGATCTGCGTATTGATCCGGATGTGCCGATACGGGAAAGCTCCATTGCCAGCTTGCAGAACCAGGGTATTACCGGATTACTGTTTATTGAAATCAGCAGCGGTGACCCTGAATCATCACGTTTGGAAACATCATCGTCAGAGCCAGCGGTAATTCGGAGTCGTCCTTCCCGGCTGCTGCAGATCACCGAAGCGATGAATGAAACGCTGAATCGCTTCAATCAGCTGTCAGAAAATCTGTCACAGCTGACCAATCATCTCAGTGCACTGAGTGATGAGCGTATGCGTACACAGCTGGACAGTATGATCCAGTCGCTGGTCAGTTTGTCACAAACGGCGGAACGACAGCTGGAAAAAGTTGACCTGGATGCCTGGACGACACTGGCTCACTCCATGACCACACTGGCGGATTCACTGACCCAGCAGAGCCAGGGGTTCCCGGATGAGATGGCAGCCTTCCGGCAATTGCTGGCAGAGAATCTGGAGCGAACCAATCAGCAGCTGACAGCCATGTCCAGAGACAGCCAGGTGTTGGCGCGTGAGCTGGCACCCCTGATCCGGGAGACCCGGACATTGAGTGAAATGTTAACGCGTCAGGGTGATATATTGATTAAAGGTACCGGTGAGCTTCCTCCCGGGCCAGGAGAAACACGATGATAAAGCGCGCAATACTTGTGTTGGTGTGTGCAGGACTGGTTGGTTGTGGTGTGTTGCCTGAAGCCGGCCCTGCACCTGTTCAGCTACAGTTGATGTCTGTACCAGGGATTGATCGCAGTTCTGAAACAGTGTGGTCCACTGACCGGGGCACCTTGATTCTGGAAACACCTCAAGCCACCACCGCCCTGAACAGCCGTGCGCTCTGGTATCAGACGGGAGAGCACCAGTTGACACCTTTCCGGGATCATATCTGGACTGAGCCGCTGCCATTACAGATTGAGCGTCTGGCTTCGGAATACTTCAGTGCGAATCTGTCCGGTGTGAATGTGCTGGTAGATCAGCCGGGTGTCAGCGGAGATTTCCGTTTGCGCATCCATCTGCATCAGTGGCATCTGGATCAAACATCACAGCGTCTGCTGGTGGTGATACATGCAGATCTGATTCGTGCGGATGGCCAGCCGCTGGTCAGCTGGCAGTGGCAACAATCTGAAGCACTGCCTGAAGTCAGCCCGCAGGGGCTCGCCGCGGCTGGGCAGATCTGGCTACAGAAATGGCTGACAGAGTTGAATGAACGCCTGTTGCCCTATGTGCAACGCTAATCTGTATGTGCAACGCTAATCTGACAGGGGCGAGATAATCGCCTAGGCTTGATATATTGATCACCAAGGAGTACTGAATGTCTCACACGCTACCGCCCATGCGACAATTGACGGAAACCCTGAGTGCTTGTGGCCAACTGACTGCCAGTGATATAGAAGCGTTGGCAGCAGCGGGGGTGAAAAGCCTGATCTGCAATCGGCCTGATCAGGAAGAGCCAGGGCAGCCTTCGACTGCCAGCCTGCAGGCAGTGGCGGAGCAGTTGGGCATGCAATGGTATTACCAGCCAGTGATATCCGGACAGGTTGAAGATCAGCAGGGCGATGAGTTTGCTGCAATATTGGCAAGTGCAGCAACGCCTGTAGTGGCTTTTTGTCGCTCAGGTGCACGTTGTGGCATGCTTTGGGCACTCAGTCAGCGTACGCAGCAATCTGGAGCACAGCTGGTACAGCACTTACAGCACGCAGGTTATGATATGCCGGACTTTTTCAAACGCCTGACGGGCTAAGCTGGAGGTCAGGTTTGCCTTCGCAACCTTCTGCTGCAGGCTCTGTGTCTGGCCAGTCTGAAACACAGAGCCCTCAACTCAACCCGGTCTTCAGTATTCTGGTAGCCGGGCATCGACAACAGCGACTGACGCGTAATGGTTTCGGGCCCTGTTCCGATAAACAGCAGTGCCTGACGCAGTGCCTGCAGGGTTTGCTGGGTCAGGTACATCAGGCTGCAGAGCAGGCCTTTATGCAGGGGGCTGCACTCTATTCAAAGAGACCGCCAGTGTTTCGTCTGCTGACAGGCGAAGCCAGCGGTGTTGACCAGTTAGCGGCCAGCTTGGCGTCCAGCTGCGGTTATCAACTCTCATACATCAGTGCTCAGGAACAGACGCAGGTTGACAGGTTTCCTGCAGAGCGGCGTTTAGTGATCGGCATGCATGCCCCTGCGGCTGATCAGCCGCTGTCTCAGGATGATCACTCATTACGGGATGAGCTGGCCCTGAGTTTCGCAGATCTGTTAGTGGCGGTATGGGATACCCGCGAGCCGCTGATTGTTACCAGTGGCACTGCCCGGATGATCCGTACAGCCTTGCTGCGCCGAAAGCCGGTGTTGCTGCTGCGTTTACTGGCTGATCAGGATACGCCGCAGGTGTTGTTGAACAGGCCCTCTGCGCTCACCGATGCCCGGTTGCTGGAGCTGGAAGCCCTGAGCAGTGACACCGAATCGTTATTGGCCTATTTTTCGCTGATCGAGCAGGAAACGCAACTGACGGTAGCGTTGCAGGAGTGGACTTCGTTACTGTTATTGCCTTTCATGCCCGCCTTGAATACCCAGACTGCTGAAAGTCAGCGTTTAACCCGGATTGCTCAACAGCCTTCATTGCTAAGCTTTTTATACCGCTGGCTACTCTTTTTAGTATTGGCTGGCCGTGCACCTCGTCCTCCGGGACTCGGTAGCTGGTTATCGGGTGCTGGCGAGTGGTTCAGGGTGATGCTTGACCCTCCTGAGCGCTCTCAGGCCTCGCGTTTACTGGAGATTCTCAGTCATAAGCAGGATGTTCTGAGTCGACGTGAACGTATTATTGCCCGTTTGCATCTGTTCTGTTCCGCCATTGCCAAGTTGAACCCTGCGGATCTTCGCGCGGCCTTGCGGCCTCCGGGTGCCCCGCGGGGGTACCATCAGGTGATGCCTGTGCGTTCAGAGCAGCATCCTATACATGAACCCGAGCTGGCACAGGTATTTAACTGGGCCGAAGCTCAGGCCAGCTGTTTTGGACGACGTCATCGTGACGGTATCTGGATGATTTACTATGCGGCTGCTTTTGCCGTGTTTTGTGCGGTTGCCGGAGCCCTGAGCTTGTGGCCTGCGAATGTGTCAGGCCTGATCATGATCTGGGCGGTTAGTGAGTTTTTACTGCTGCGTTTTATTGTCGGATATGTGTTGCAGGCACGATTTCGTGACTGGCATGGCCACTGGATGAGCTATCGCTATCTGGCGGAGCAGTTACGCTATTTGCGCATAGGTTATCCTTTGCTGGTGTTGCCACAAGCATTTGTACGTCCACTCTGGAGTCCTCAAGGAAGTCGCCGTGAACCGCGCTTGCTGAGTGCTGAGAACTGGTTACTGCAGCGTGTGCTGATTGCGACCGGGTTACCAGAAAGCCGTCAGGATGCTCAGTACTATAGCCTGGCTGAACATAACCAGGAGATGGCGGGCTATCTGCAGCAGGTCATTGATGAGCATCGTCAGTATTTTCGCCGCAGTCATCACAATCTGCATCGTGATCATGTGTATCTGCACCGCTTGGCGTTTGCGTTGTTTTTTATTACTTTTCTGGCAGTCACACTGCATTTTTTTGTGAAAATTTCCTGGATACTCATCTTCACCGCCTTTTTCCCGGCCTGGGGGGCCGCCATTCATGGCCTGTTGAATCACAATGAGGTGGTGCGTATGTCATCCCTGGCTGGTCAGGTATCCGGACAACTGAGTGTGCTGGATGATGCTTGTACCGACTATCAGCACATCACGGCTGCACGAGGTGAAACCAGTGAAGCACAACGCTGGCGCCAGACCCAGGAGCTGCGGCAGCTGTTTGCGACACTGACGCGCATTCTGTCAGATGAAAATCAGCACTGGCGATCACTGAACCGGCATAACCAGACAGATCTGCCTGCCTGATTCAGCTGACCGCACCGGGTGGAATCTGATCCAGCGCCTTGCGCCCGCGACGACTGCGTTGACTGACCGCCACACCAGTGAAGACCAGTAATACGGCAAGCCATTGTTGTGTATTTAATACTTCGTTGAGCAATATAAAAGCAAACAACAGGGTAAACACCGGAATCAGGTTCACATAGGCTCCGACATGACTGGCATGTGTCCGGCTGAGTGCATAGTTGTAGAGGCCATAGGCACCCAGGGTAGAGAAAATACCCAGATACGTGATATAGCCCATGACCTCCCAGGATACTTGCTCAGGGAGTGGTGCCAGCAGTGCAAGAGGCAGGAAAAAAATAACCCCGAAAAGGGTCTGAATGGCGGTCAGGAACAGCGGGCTGTATCGGTCGGTCAGCTTTTTTACCACCAGGGTGTAGCCGACAGCACAGATCATCGCCATCAGCTCCAGACTGTTTCCCAGCAGTGGGTTTGGTGCGTGGCTGCTGATATCACTGCCCCAGGACATCCATACGACCCCGGCAAAGGCGATCAGAAAGCCGAGCCATTGATGGTTTGAAATCCGTTCTTTCAGCATTAGCCAGGCACCTATTGCAACCAGCAAAGGCAGAATGCTGGTGACCATACCTGCTTGACCGGCACTGGTATATTTCAATGCCAGGCTTTCGAAAATGAAGTAGAGGCAGGGCTCAAACAACACCATGGCTGCCAGCCACTTCCAGTCTCCGGCTTGGTAATTAAAACCGCGTCGCCAGAGTGGCAGAAGCAGTAAAAAGGTGATACTGCCAATCAGCATACGCAGAAAAATAACCTGCATTGGATGGATGGTATCGACTGCCACCTTCAGTGCTATAAACGAGCTGCCCCAGATTGCCATGGCAAGCAGCAGTGCCAGACGGGCACGCCAATCCATTGAAGAAGTCATAGGTAATCAGAAAAGTTCCAGTAGGTGTTCGTCAGTCAAGGGGGTTACATCAACAGCAACGGAGAGCTGGTCTTTGCCACCGCCATTCATAACGCCTTTGAGCGGGGTTACGTCTGCAAAATCCCGTCCCCAGGCCAGCGTAATGTAGCGCTCATCAGGCAGGGTGCCATTGGTCGGATCTATCTCCAGCCAGCCCCAGCCAGGGATGGCCACGGCCAGCCAGGCATGCGTGGCATCAGCTCCTTGCAGCTTGGTTTGTCCAGGTGGAGGCAAGGTTTCCATATAACCACTGACATAGCGCGCGGGCAGGCCAAGTGAGCGTAAGCAGCCGATGGCCAGGTGTGCAAAATCCTGGCAGACGCCACGACGGCTGTTCAGCACATCCAGCACCGGTGTTGCGATGGTGGTGTGTTCCGGGTCGTAGGTGAACTCTTCGAAAATCTGCCGATTGAAGGCCTGAATGGCATCTACCAGTGAGCAGTCTTCCCGAAAAGACTGGCGGGCATAGTCTGCCAGATCTGTATGGCTGCGTACAAAGTCAGAGTCCAGCATCATGAGGCGTGCTTCGGCCAGTGAAACAGGTGCCAGTGTATCTGTGGTGATCTGTGCCACACAGTTTTGCCAGGCCAAATCCAGTGTGGCGGGCGGTAACTGTCTGGGCAAGGTCGTGATCTGGCTGTTCAGCGTCACTTCCAGACTGGAGTGCAGTTCCTGAATGCTGAAATAGCTGACCCGGTTGCCAAAAAAATCCAGCCGTTCACGTACACGCACAGGCTGTGGCGTAATGACCAAACTTGTGTCACTGACTCGCTGCCAGGGCAGATCTCTGGGTAGAAGTCTGGCTTCGTTGTGGCTGAGCGTGACATCACTGCTGTAGTCATACCGGGTTGTATGACGGAGTTGGTATTTCATGGAATTCCGGTCAGTGTTTCGCTGATGAGCGCCTATAGTAAACCTAAGATTGCATTGTCACCAGCTGAATAGGCGCTTCCACATGGCTGAAATGACTGTGAGATATTGCATTGGTCAGTTCTGACAGTGGTGCAATCAACTGATCCAGCAGTTGTGCCAATACTGCACGCGAATCTGCGCTATGTTCAATATCACTTAAACGGTCGATATCCACCAGATGCAAGGCGCTGGTCGCCTGAATAACCAGTCGTGATTCCTGATTGCGATAGGGCGAGCTGCTCAGCTGTGGCAAGCGCTGGATCTGACGTTCGAGACGCTTGAGCATATAGCCGACTGAGCGTGGATTGGTCTCGTCAAAGAGTAACAGATCCAGTATGGCACTGGGGTGCAACTGGGAACGGTAGCGGCGCCGGTAGACGGTAAAGTTATCCGTGGTTGCCAGCACGACCTCCCAAAGCGGTATGCCGGGTTGACGGGCACTGAGTAACGCCAGTTTCAATAATTCAAGGGTGCAGAGTACGCGCTCAATAAAGCGACCTATATCCAGAAAGCGCCAGCCATAGTGATGAGGCATGGTTTCGTTGCACAGTCCGAAAAAGGCTGCCAGGTCTGTGACCACGCCTTCCAGCTGGCGCTGTCCGACAATGATGCCTTGCGTCCGTGGCATATCGTTGAAGCGTTGGCGCAGGCTGTTGACCGTACGCCAGGCATCATCGCCCAGATGATCACGCACAGCCCGGCAGTTACGCAGAAAATGGTTAAATAACCAGGGCATGCCATCGGCATGGTGCTCCTCAAATAACTCCAGCAAACGATTGCGGTAGTTCAGATAGAGCTGTTTGTATTTGAATGGAACATCCGTCTCCGCGATGGGGTCATCTGTCTCCAGAGGATCAGGGCTCTGAATTTCCAGGGCTGTAAACAGGTCGGGCAGCATGCCGCTTTCTTCTGCCGACTGATCTTCCTGAAGGAAGCGCCCAAGGGTTTCACGTAACAGACGTGAGCGGATGTCCAGGCGCTCACCATAGCGTCCCATCCAGAACAGACTGTCAGCCACGCGACAGGGCAGGTCTGTACCATCACGTGTCACCACAATCGGGCCATTGGCCTGACGCAACAGACTGATATGTGGCTGCGGAACCGGCGCCATGACCCAGATATCCTTTACCGTATGGCTTTCCATCAACAGGGTACCGGGCTCTCCGACCCAGGCCAGTCCACCCGGCATAATACGATACTGGCGCTCAGCGGGTGCGACAAACAGATGATCAGGTTCAATCAGGCTGAATAATCGCAGGTTGATGTTGCGTGCTTCAAAGCTGTCACTACGGGTATTGTAGACAGGTGAAGTCGCCGCCTGGAGTCTGGCTTGTGCAACATAGCGCCAGGGTGTTTTCTGTAACTGGTTCAATAGCGCGCTTTGCTCAGCTGCTGACAGGCGCTCACTGCGCAGGTGTTTGGCGGGTTCCGTGATATCCCGGAAAATCCATAGCTCCGGCGCCGCCAGAATACGAGGCAGGTGCTCAGCATCGCCAGCCCAGAGTGTTTCGCGGTGATCAAGCAGCAGGCTTTCACCGAGCAGGCGTTGGCAGATGGTCTCCAGATAGGCGGCCAGAGCGGGGTGTTCCAGAATACCGGTTCCCAGGGCATTGGCAATTTCAACCTCGCCATCCCGGGCGGCCTGCATCAGGCCTGGGACGCCGAGCAAGGAGTCGCCGCGAAGTTCCAGCGGATCGCACCAGGGATCGTTGATCTGGCGGACGATAACATCTACCTGTCGCAATCCGCCCAGTGTGCGCATGGAGACCTGACCATCGCGCACCACCAGATCCGCCCCTTCGACCAGTGAGAAGTTCATATAATTAGCCAGCCAGGCATGTTCAAAATAGCCAGGGCTGCCAGGGCCAGGTGACAAGAGGACGATATTGGGCTGTTCCCGTTGACTGTTGCACAGTGACGCCAGTGCGCGGTGCTGGGCCTGCAGGAAACCTGCCAGTCGCTTCAGCGGGGCTTCGCGGTAGAGTCCCGGGAGTGCTCTGGCCAGCGTGATGCGGTTTTCCAATGCATATCCTGTCCCCGAGGGTGATTGCGTCCAGTCGCAGAGCACTTGCCACTGCCCTTCGGCATTGCGGATCAGATCGGTGCCGTGAAAAATCAGCATCGGGCGGCGTGCCGGCTGGTCTGTTACAGCAGGTAACAGATAGCTGGGGAAACTGTGAATCAACTCTGCAGGCAGTAATCCGCTGTTGATCAGGGTGCGTGGACCATAGAGGTCTTCCGCAATCGCCTCCAGCAGGCGAGAGCGTTGCATCAGCCCCTGTTCCAGTTGATCCCACTCTTCAGTACTGATCACATAGGGCAGACTGTCGAGCTGCCAGGAGCGCAGTTTTCCCGGGTCATCTTCATAGGTGTTAAAGGTAACCCCGTTTTCATGCAGCAGATTTTGTGCTTCTTCACAGCGGCTGCGCAGGCCTTCACGGTCATAGATCGACAGTTCATCCAGTACCAGTTGCCAGTGTGCGCGAATACGGCCAGTACGCTGCAGTAACTCATCAAACCCCAGTGTTTTCGGGTCAAGCGCCTGTCGGCTGGCGACATAGGCTTCCAGGCGGCGTTGCATTTCACTGTTGAGTTGACTGAAATCGTACATGGTTGTGGTTAATTCGCTGTAAAAGCGTTCATCATATCTCAGTCTCACCCGGATTGCTGTGGTTGTAACGCAAATCCAGAGTGTGGGGATACTCTCCAGGCACGGCTTCCGGCGGGACCTGCCATCTTCCCTGAGTGTGACCTTGTGCCCAGAAACGTGCCAGACGACGTGCTTCAGCTTCGTTTGCATTGACCGGGAAACTTTCATAATTGCGTCCGGCCGGATGCGACACATGGTAGGTGCAGCCACCGACCGAACGCTGATTCCAGGTATCGATCAGATCAAACACCAGCGGTGCATGCACAGGGATCATCGGGTGCAGGGCAGAAGGTGGTTGCCAGGCACGGTAACGGACACCGGCGACCGCCTCAGAGTTGACGCCGGTGGGCTGCAGTGGCACACGACGACCATTGCAGGTCAGCAGGTGACGGGCTGGATTGAAACCAAAGACCTTGACTTGCAAACGCTCTACCGAGGAGTCGACATAGCGCGCTGTACCACTGCCGCTGACTTCTTCACCGAGCACATGCCAGGGTTCAATGGCCTGACGTAGTTCCAGACGCACCTGATCGTAAATGACCTCACCGTAAAGAGGGAAGCGGAACTCCAGGAAGGGTTCAAACCACTCCGGGTTGAAGTCGAAACCAAAGCTGCGCAGATCGTCAAGCACATCCAGCAGGTCATGCCAGAGGTAGTGGGGCAGCATCCAGCGATCATGTAACTGGGTTCCCCAGCGAACCAGCTTTTTACGATACGGGCTGCGGGTAAAACGGGCGACTAACGCACGAATCAACAGCTGCTGCATCAGGCTCATGCGTGCATGAGGCGGCATCTCGAAGCCTCGCAGCTCCAGCAGCCCCAGACGGCCGGTGGCAGAGTCGGGTGAGAAAAGCTTATCAATACAGAATTCAGCCCGGTGGGTATTACCGGTGATGTCGGTCAACAGGTTGCGCAGCAAGCGGTCAACCATCCAGGGTTGTGGTACTTCACCCAGGGGCATCTGTTGTAACGCAATTTCCAGCTCATAGAGGGCTTCATGGCGTGCTTCATCGATCCGTGGTGCCTGGCTGGTCGGGCCCAGAAATAAACCGGCAAACAGATAGGACAGGCTGGGATGATGTTGCCAGTAAGTGATCATGCTGGTGAGCAGACTGGGGCGCCTCAGGAACGGCGAATCAGCCGGGGTTGCGCCTCCCAGGGTGACATGATTACCACCACCGGTGCCGGTATGGCGGCCATCCAGCATGAATTTTTCGGTGCCTAAACGAGACAGGCGCGCTTCTTCATAGAGACGTGTGGTGGTGTTGACCAGTTCATGCCAGCTTTTCGACGGCATGATATTCACTTCGATGACACCCGGATCGGGTGTGATCATAAACTTTTCAATACGGGTGTCAGACGGAGGCGGGTAGCCCTCAAGGCAGACCGGCAGTTCCAGCAGGGCGGCGGTGTGTTCGATATGCACCAGCAGTTCCAGATAATCCTCCAGTTCGGCCAGTGGAGGCATGAACACAAACAGCTTGCCCTCCCGAGGTTCAACACAGAGCGCGGTATGCAGTACGCGTGGATCTGATGATGGCTGTTGTTCCTGATGTCCTTGCGAGGGTACCGTTTCTGTTAGCTGCGCAGCAGGTTGCTGTTGCTGCCAGGCGCTGTACCGACTGGAGACCTCTCCATGCAGGTCCGGCAGAGGGGGCTTGATCTCAAACAGGGAGGCGGGCTGATGCGGTTCTTCACGGCCAGCCAGGGGCAGTTCGCTTAATGGCAGACGATAGCCCATAGGGGAGTCGCCCGGAATCAGATACAACTGACGGCGTTTGACCGACCAGTTTCCGGAGTGCCAGCGGGAGTGTTTCAGATCCCGGCTCAACGGCAGTGTAAAACCGGTGATTTCGTCCAGGCCGCGCTCCAGCAGTGCGGCCAGACGGCGTCGATTTTCATCTGACTTGAGATCTTCTTTACTCAGATCGATATCAACGGGTTGCTTGCGCTCCAGCCACAGATAGTAGTAGGCATCTTCATAACAGGGAATCAGGAACTTTTCCTGAATGTTCAGGCGTCGTGTCAGTGCCAGCGCAAACTGCCGGGCGTCTTCTACATCAACGCGATAGTCCTTGTAAATATCGGCCAGCCAGCGGTCATCCTTCCACATGGGCTTGCCATCACGGCGCCAGTAACAGGCCAGCGCCCAGCGTGGCAGGGATTCTCCGGGGTACCACTTGCCCTGCTGGTAATGCATCAGGCTTTGCGGAGCAAAGTGGGGGCGCAGACGACGCATCAGCGTTTCGGCCAGACGGCGTTTGTTGGGTCCCTGAGCAGCGATGGTCCACTCAGGTGAGTCCATATCATCAATCGAGACAAACGTTGGCTCACCTCCCATGGTCAGCCGCAGGTCTTCTGCTTCCAGCGTGGCATCGACCTTTTCGCCCAGTGCATTGATCTCAGCCCAGGCTTCCTCTGTGTAGGGTTTGGTAACACGTGGATCTTCATGGATGCGCTCGACTGACATGGAAAAGTCAAACGAGACCTCACAAGGTTCGGTAGCACCGGTGATTGGTGCAGCACTGGATGGGTCGGGTGTGGCGGCCAGCGGCAGGTGCCCTTCACCAGCCAGCAGTCCTGAAGTCGGGTCCAGCCCTATCCAGCCTGCACCCGGGATAAAAACTTCGGTCCAGGCATGCAGGTCAGTGAAATCTGTTTCTGTTCCGGAAGGGCCATCCAGTGCTTTGACATCGGCGGTCAGCTGAATCAGGTAACCGGACACAAAACGCGCTGCCAGTCCCAGATGGCGCAGAATCTGTACCAGCAGCCAGGCTGAGTCCCGGCAGGAGCCCAGTCGTTTCTCCAGCGTTTGTTCCGCTGTCTGAACACCGGGCTCCATGCGAATGGTGTATTCGATTTCCTGTTCCAGTTGCTGATTGAGCGCGACCAGAAAATCGACAACCGCTCTGGGCTCTCTGGACACGCCTTGCAACCAGCGTTTAAGCAATGGGCCTTTTTCAGTAATTTCCAGATAGGGTGTGAGTTCTTTACGCAGCGCTTCAGGGTAGCTGAATGGAAAGTTGTCAGCATAGTCTTCAAGGAAAAAGTCAAACGGGTTGATGACGGTCATCGGTGCGATGAGTTCGACAGCGACTTCCAGGTGCTTAATTTTCTCCGGGAACACCAAGCGGGCCAGATGGTTGCCGAAAGGGTCCTGTTGCCAGTTGATAAAGTATTCTCCGCCAGACACTTTCAGGGAGTAGGCATCGACCGGTGTTCTGCAGTGAGGCGCAGGTCGTAAGCGAATCAGGTGAGGCGAAACCTGTACCGGTTTATCGAAGTCGTAGCGGGTGGTGTGCTTGAGTGCAACGCGAATCGTCATGATCTCATACCCTGCTGAGCAAATTGGCTAACTGGAACTATCATGGTTCATCAGCAACAGATATGCCACAACCCGGCAGTCTTTCAGAAAAATAACCGGATCTGGGGATTGGTAAAGGTTTCCGCCCTTCGTACTGTGAGACGAAATGCGGCAAAGCGCCCAGTTGAGGGGCGTATTTGGCACTATAATGGTGCACATGAGCTGTTTGGGTGCGTGCTCCGGCTTGCAAAGGCTGGCTGGGGCGTATGGCCTACAGAAGCTGGTACAGCAATTGCAAAAGAAACACTATCGTTCAGATGACAACAGTGGATACACGCTATGACGAAAGTGAACTGGCAAGAGTATGCGTGCAATGGTTTTTATGATGAGTTGATCGCCGCACCCGGACAGCCCAGGCCTGAGGCCCGAATGCTGTGTGATTATTTTGAGAAACTGGAAGCCGCTGAGCTGATAGAGCACAAGCATGCGGTGGATGTTGCAATTCAGACCATGGGGATCACCTTCACGGTCTATACAGAAGGCAGCATGATTGATCGAGCCTGGCCTTTTGATCCGGTACCCAGAATCATACCGCGCCCTGAATGGGAGAAAACGGCAGCGGGCTTGCGCCAGCGTGTCCAGGCGCTCAATCTGTTTATTGACGATCTGTATCACGATCAACGTATTATCAAAGATGGTGTCGTACCCGCTGAGGTACTGGCCCAGTCAGTGAATTTCCGTCCCCAGTGTGTCGGCATTTCGCCACCACACCGTGTATGGGCACATATCTGTGGTTCTGATCTGGTACGTGACAATGACGGGACGCTCTATGTGCTGGAGGATAACCTGCGTGTGCCGTCCGGCGTTTCCTATATGCTGGAAAACCGTAATGTCACCAAGCGAGTTTTGCCAGAGTTGTTTGCAACCGGGCGGATCCAGCCAGTGGATGACTATACAGATCAGCTGTTTGACATGCTGGCATCCATGTCTCCCCGGCCGGGGGATGATCCTCAGATCGTGGTGTTGACCCCGGGTATTTATAATTCTGCTTACTACGAACACTCCTATCTGGCACAACAAATGGGAGTGGAGCTGGTCGAGGGTTCGGATCTGCTGGTCAGTGATGATGACTGCGTGTACATGAAAACAGTCAATGGCCTGCAGCGTGTTGATGTCATTTACCGTCGTATTGACGATATGTTTCTGGACCCCGAAGTGTTTCATCCGGATTCCATGCTGGGTGTTCCGGGCCTGATGCGTGCCTGGCGTGCTGGCAAGGTGGCGCTGGCTAATGCACCGGGTGCAGGTGTGGCTGATGATAAGGTTGTCTATGCCTTTGTGCCTCAGATCATTCGTTATTATCTCGATCAGGAACCACTATTGCCCAATGTGCCCAGTTATCTGTGCATGTTTGAGGAGGATCGGGAGTATGTACTGGCCAACCTCGACAAGCTGGTGGTCAAACCAGCGAATGAATCAGGAGGTTATGGCATGTTGATCGGTCCGCATGCTACCAAACGTGAACGTAAAGCCTTCGCTGAACTGATTCGTGCCAATCCGCGCAACTATATGGCGCAACCGACCCTGAAGTTATCGACAGCGCCGACGCTGTGTGGTCATGCCATGGAACCGCGCCATGTCGATTTGCGGCCTTTTATCCTGTCGGGAGGTGGTGAGACCTATGTGACAACCGGTGGTCTGACCCGTGTCGCCATGACCAAAGGTTCATTGGTGGTAAATTCCTCTCAGGGGGGTGGCAGTAAAGATACCTGGATTGTTGACGAGAAAGAGGGCTGAGCCATGTTATCAAGAGTTGCTGAAAACGTGTATTGGCTGGCGCGCTATCTGGAGCGTGCAGAGGATACTGCTCGTCTGATCAGTGTTAACAGTCATTTATTACTGGATTTTCCGCGTGCCAATCGACTGGGCTGGTCGACCCTGGTAACCATTACCGGCAGTGAAGAGGTGTTTGATCAACACTACAGTGAGCGCGATGAAACCAGTGTGTTGAACTTCCTCTGTGGTGACCGGCGTTATAGCGGTTCTATTATCGCTTCGCTGGCCGCGGCGCGAGAAAACCTGCGCACCACACGCGATGTGATGCCGCGTCGTATCTGGGAGGAGGTTAACCAGCTATACCTGACCGTCAGCCACCAGGTGGAGTCCGGCATTAATCCTCGTAACCGTGATGTATTTCTGAACCGGGTCATTCGCAGCTGTGAGGCAGTCAATGGCATGATTGCGGGTACCTTGAGTTACACCCAGACGCGCACGTTTTTGATGCTCGGACGTCAGATCGAGCGTGCCGATATGACGACCCGTATCATCGATGTGCGTTCTGCCAATTTGTTGCCACGTAATTCAGATGATTTTACACCCTTCGAAACGCTGCAATGGGTCAGTGTACTCAAGTCATTGACAGGCTTTCAGATGTACCGTCAGCATGTACGTTTGCGTGTTCGTGGACCGGATGTGCTGCGTTTCCTGTTGCAGGATCAGCGCTTTCCCCGGGCGGTAGCCTGTTGTATCGCACGCATAGGCCGGGAACTGGAAACCCTTCCGGGCAGTGCCAATGCTCTGGCTGCGGTTGAACACTGCCGGCAGGATCTGACCCAGGCCGATGTCTCATTACTGGCTGCAGAGCCAGATAAACTGCATGACTTTATCGATGAGATACAGATTGATATCAGTCAGTTGCATGATCAGATTGCAGATACCTGGTTCCGCTTGGTGGAGGAAAGTCGTGCGTTGGCGGAGCTGGCGCAGCGGCAAACCTCGGCCTGACTTGCTGGCCACTGAGTCGCGCCTCGACAAAGGACTGCTGTCTGGATGACAATAGCGCTTTTGAATCCTGTGGAGAGAGGCGCAGATGGAAAATAACGATCTGAAAAGGATCAAGCAGGCTGCATTGAGCTTTCTGTTGCTGGTACTGGGCATGCTCTGGGCACCTGTGGCCGTTATTCTGGATGTGACGGTGCTCAAGCATGGTATGCCTGAACATGGTGTTACTGAGATCAGTCAGGAACTGATGTTGCTGGCATCTACGTTGTTAATCTATGTGATGGCGTTCAGGTTACCAGAACAGCGAGGTTTTCTGATTCTGGTTGCGGGACTGCTGCTGTCCATGTGGCTGCGTGAGCTGGATTATCTGTTTGATATGATCCGGCATGGTTTCTGGAAGTATCCGGTCGCACTGGTTGTGCTGTTAAGCCTTGGGCTGGCAGCTATCTGTCGGCGTACAGTGGTTCCCGCCATGGCTGAAGCGACGCGCTCTTATCCGTTTGCCTACATCCTGGCTGGATTGGCAATCGTCCTGTTCTTTAGCCGCATCTTTGGTACCGGTTCACTCTGGAGCGCCATTCTTGATTCGGGAGCGGGCATGAATGCGCCAGCACTGGTAAAGAACTCAGTGCAGGAGGGGCTGGAATTACTGGGTTATGTATTGGTTTTGTACGGCTCGGTGCTGTTTGCCCGCCTGCATTGGCAAGCGGACAAACAGGGATCAGCGTCTTACGACTGACGCTGCTGGATAAAGGTTCTGCCAGCGGTGAATGCACCGATGAGCAGGACCGATCCCACTGCCGGGATCAGATAACCATCAATTTGTGGCATGGTGCGCAGGAAGACAAACGCAACGGCGGTCGGTGCCACAAAACGTACCAGGAACTGCCAGCACTGGAACCAGGTATCATTGGTTGACATCTCGCGCAGCACTTCTTCACGGCTCAATGCCCAGCCCGCAAACAAGGCAATCAACAGACCGCCCAGCGGCATCAGAATGTTGGTGATGAACTCCAGTACATCGAAAGGCGAACGTCCAAACCAGTCATGCGTAATAGTGCCTTCTGACCAGTAGTTGAAACTGAATACGGTCAGCAATCCGAGAAGCCAGCAAAAAGTGATCATCAGCGTGACCGCAATCGGACGGCTCAGACCAAAGCGCTCTACCAGGTAAGCGGCTACAGGCTCTACCAGTGAGATAGAGGAGGTAATTGCCGCACCTATAACCAGAATGAAGAATACGCCGCCAATTAGCCAGCCTGCAGGCAGTTCCGCAAAGGCAATCGGCAAGGTGACAAACATCAATCCCGGCCCCTGTCCGGCTTCCAGACCGCTGCCAAACACCAGCGAGAAGATCGCAATGCCAGCCAGCAGCGCGATGGCAGTATCCACAAATGCGATCGAGATGGCTGTGCGTGTCAGCGATGCTTCACTGGACATGTATGCACCGTATGCCATGATGGCGCCCATGCCCAGACTGAGGGTGAAGAAGGACTGCCCCATGGCCTGTAACCAGCCTTCCAGACTCAGGTCAGCCAGGTTGAAGGTAAACAGAAAGCTCATCGCAGCGCCAACATCGCCTGCGACCACGCCATAACCGAGTACGATCAGCAGGATGACAAACAGGGCGGGCATCATGAAGCGCAGACCGTTTTCGATCCCTTTATGAATGCCCATGCCCACGATCAGTCCGGATGCCAGAATGAACAGAGTGTGGTAGGTCAGCAACAGTCCGGGTGAGGCCAGCAGGTCGCCAAAGGACTCACCAATGGTGGCCGCATCGGCACCCACTAAGGACCCTGAGAACATCAGCCCGGTGTAATGAATTGCCCAGCCAGCAATAACGGAATAGAAGCTGAGAATGATAAACGCCGCAAAGGCTCCCATCCAGCCAATCGCACGCCAGTTACGGCTGGTATTGTGTGACTCGGTCAGATACTGCATACCCATGATCGGGCTTTTGCGGCTGGCGCGGCCGAGCAGAGTTTCTGCGATCAGAATCGGGATGCCGACTAACGCGATGGTTAAGGCATAGACCAGGATAAACGCACCACCGCCGTTTTCGCCGGTGAGATAAGGGAAACGCCACAGGTTACCCAGTCCTACGGCAGAGCCTACCGCTGCCAGCAGGAAGGTGCCTTTGTGGGTCCAGATTTTAGGTGAACTCATGGTTGAGAAATTCCAGAATAGATTAGACTAAAGACGCAATAAAGTGCGCGATTTTACAGAAAATCACCGGGTTCGTCAGGTAATTATATCGACTCAGATCAGCTTTCCAGTAAAAAAGTCACCGGACCGTCGTTACACAGGCTGATCTGCATATTGGCACCAAAGCGGCCACTGGCTACTTGTGGCAGTTGCTGCCGGGCTTGCTGTATAAAATAGTGATACAGGCGTTCGCCTTCAGCGGGTGTCGCGCCCTGTGAAAAGCCAGGGCGGAGTCCTTTACGGGTGTCGGCTACCAGGGTGAACTGGGAGACGATCAGTAAACCGCCGCCAGTTTGCAGCAGGCTCAGATTCATTTTGCCTTCGGCATCGGCAAACACCCGGTAGTTGATCAGCTTATGCAGCAGCTTGTCGGCGGTCTGTTCAGTATCCTGTCGTTCCACGCCCAGTAATAGCAGCAGACCGGCACCTATACTGCCGACTGGCTGCTGGTCGACGCTGACTGAGGCATGACTGACACGCTGGATCAGACCTTTCATCGGTCAGGCCTGCTGGCGTGCGAAGCGATCTGTTGCCCGAATCAGGTTATCCGTGATGCCGGGTTCAAACGCCGAATGGCCTGCATCACGGATGATATTGAACTCCGCATGCGGGAGCACCTGATGCAAGGCAAATGCCTGCTCAATCGGGCAGACGACATCGTAGCGCCCATGCACCAGTGTGATCGGGATGTCACGCAGTTTCCCGGCATCTTCGATGAGCTGATTTTCGCGCATGAAACAGCCGTGATAGAAATAATGCGCTTCAATACGCGCCATGGCCAGGGCGACATGAGGTTCGCCGAAATGCTGGGCGATATCCTGATTGGGATGTAGCGTCGAGCAGCGTCCCTCCCAGATTGACCAGGCCTTGGCAGCTGCCATGCGTGCGATCTCGTTATCTGATGTCAGGCGCTGGTAGTACGCCTGTAACAGATTCTGGCGCTCATCAACCGGGATGGGTTGCAGGTAGTCGGCCCAGTAATCCGGAAACAGCGCGCTGGCGCCCTGTTGATAAAACCAGTCAATATCCTGCTTGCGACACAGAAAAATACCACGCAGGATCATGCCGCTGACCCGCTCCGGGTGTGCCTGGCCATAGGCTAGCGCCAGTGTTGAGCCCCAGGAGCCGCCAAACAGCAGCCAGGTGTCGATATTCAGGTGATCGCGGATCTTCTCCATATCCTGAACCAGATCTGCCGTAGTGTTATTTTCCAGGCTGGCATGAGGCGTTGAGCGTCCGCAGCCGCGCTGATCAAACAGAATGATACGGTAGCGTTCGGGATTGAAGAAGGATCGGTGTGCTGCTGATGTACCGCCGCCGGGACCACCGTGAATAAAAATCACCGGGATGCCTGATGGATTACCGCTTTCCTCAACATAGAGGCGGTGTGTTGAATCGACATCCAGCCAGTATTCAGCATAGGGCGAGATGTCAGGGTACAGCGTACGCATGATCATGGACTCCAGAAATCGCAGCGTGAAAGTGACAGACAGCAAAAAGGCAGCCTTAAGCTGCCCTTTCAGTGTACCAGAGAGTTACTTTTTGTTGCGCTTGCGTTCGTTTTCTTTCAGTAACTTTTTGCGGATACGAATGTGGTTCGGTGTCACCTCAACCAGTTCGTCATCTTCAATAAAGTCCAGAGCCTGCTCCAGTGAGAACTGGATAGGCGGCGTCAGCACGATGTTTTCATCAGTACCGGATGCGCGGATATTGGTCAGCTGCTTGCCTTTGGTCGGGTTGACCACCAGGTCATTGGAGCGGCTGTGGATACCGATAACCATGCCCTCGTAGACATCGATATTTGGTGGGATGAACAGACGGCCACGGTCCTGCAGATTGAACAGAGCGAAAGCCAGTACCTTGCCATTGACCATCGAGACCAGTACGCCGTTGTTACGCTCGCCCATTTCACCGTCTTTGACTCGACCATAGTGGTCGAAGATCGATGTCATGATACCGGTACCAGAGGTCATGGTCATGAACTGACTGCGGAAACCGATCAGGCCTCGTGACGGGATCATGAAGGTAACGCGGACACGGCCTTTGCCATCCACTTCCATGTTGGTCATGTCACCTTTGCGTTTACCCAGTTCTTCAATGACCGAGCCCTGATGCTGTTCTTCAACGTCCAGCATGACCAGCTCATAAGGCTCGCGGATTTCGCCATCGATCTCTTTCTGAATAACTTCAGGACGGGAAACACCCAGCTCGAAGCCTTCGCGACGCATGGATTCAATCAGGACTGACAGGTGCAGCTCACCACGACCGGAAACCTTGAACTTCTCCGGTGTTTCGCCTGGCTCTACACGCAGGGCAACGTTGTGAATCAGTTCACGCTCCAGGCGCTCCTTGATGTTACGACTGGTGACAAACTTGCCATCCTGACCTGCGAAAGGTGAGTCATTGACCTGGAAGGTCATGGAAACGGTAGGCTCATCAACTGACAGCGCGGGCAGTGCCTCAACGCAGTTGGGATCACACAGCGTGTCGGAGATGTTCAGCTGGTCAAGACCAGTGACACACACGATATCGCCGGCTTCTGCTTCAGTAACTTCGACACGCTCAAGACCGTGGTAACCCATGATCTGTAATACGCGACCTGAGCGCAGCCCAGCATGGCTGTCGATTACTTTGACCGGTGTGTTGGTTTTGATGCGGCCACGAGAGATACGACCCACACCGATGACGCCTACATAACTGTTGTAGTCCAGTGCTGAAATCTGCATCTGCAATGGACCATCTGCATCAACGCGCGGTGGATGCACATGTTTGACGATCGCTTCGAAGAGTGGCGTCATGTCATCGGCCATAGCTTCATGGTCCAGACCGGCAATACCGTTCAGTGCTGACGCATAAACTACAGGGAAGTCCAACTGCTCATCGGTCGCCCCCAGATTGTCAAACAGGTCAAATACCTGGTCCATAACCCAATCCGGGCGTGCACCGGGACGGTCAATTTTGTTGATGACCACAATAGGATTCAGACCCTGGGCAAAGGCTTTCTGAGTAACGAAACGGGTCTGAGGCATCGGGCCATCTACCGCATCGACCAGCAGCAGCACAGAGTCCACCATGGAAAGTACACGTTCAACCTCGCCGCCGAAGTCGGCGTGCCCGGGGGTGTCAACGATATTGATACGGTAGTCGTTCCATTTAATAGCCGTGTTTTTGGCCAGAATGGTGATGCCGCGCTCACGCTCCTGGTCATTGGAGTCCATGATACGTTCAGCACTTTCGTCACGACGTGTCAGTGTACCGGACTGTTGCAGGAGTTTATCAACCAGGGTGGTTTTACCATGGTCAACGTGGGCGATGATGGCGATATTTCTCAGGTTTTCGATCACAGGAGTGTTCCAGATTTCTTTGTAAAGAGGCGCATTATACGTGACTCTGTCGGAACAATCGACGAAAGTTTGTTCAGGTGATTTAATCAAAATGGTGCACTGCGATAGCGCAAGAAACCCTGAATTGGCGTAGTATTAGCGAGTCGATGCACATTAACAGAACTTACTGGGCCTCGATGCACTGTTTAGGTGCTGATTTAATCTAATATGCACTCTTGTGGTGCATAAAAAGATGGCGCGAAAGGCTGTAACGGTTATATTTGCTGGAAATAACAGGGTTTCAGCGGCTGGCACGGGGTTTGCTTTATTAATTTCAAGCAGTCGTGTCGGCATGAAACCGGCGGATCCGGCTTATAGCAATTTATATTGAAGCAATGTAGGAGCGTCCTATGTCAGAGCATACTCTGAATCTGATTAAAGAACACAATGCGAAATGGGTGGATATGCGTTTCACCGATTTCAAAGGTAAAGAGCAGCATGTGACCATCCCTGTGTCAGATATGGGTGATTCCTTCTTCGAAGAAGGTAAAATGTTCGATGGTTCTTCTATCGCCGGATGGAAAGGCATCAACGAGTCTGACATGATCCTGATGCCGGATGATTCCGCCTCTATCCTGGATCCGTTCTCTGAAGCGCCGACCATCATTGTTCGCTGCAACATCGTCGAGCCTGCAACAGGTCAGGGTTATGACCGTGATCCGCGTTCTGTTGCACTGCGTGCAGAACAGTATCTGGCATCTACCGGTATTGCTGACTCCGCCATGTTGGGCCCGGAGCCTGAATTCTTCGTATTTGATGAAGTGACCTGGCATGCGGATATTGGTGGCTGCGGTTACACCATTTCTTCTGAAGAAGCCTCCTGGGCGTCTAACCACAAAATCGAAGGTGGTAATACCGGTCACCGTCCACGCGTGAAAGGGGGGTACTTCCCTGTTCCGCCAATCGATTCTCTGCACGACCTGCGTGCCGCGATGTGTGATGCCATGGAAGCCATGGGGCTGACTATCGAAGTTCACCACCACGAAGTAGCGACTGCTGGTCAGTGTGAAATCGGTGTGCGTGGTAACACCCTGGTCAAGAAAGCGGACGAAGTTCAGATTCTGAAATACTGCGTACACAACGTTGCGCATGCCTACGGTAAAACAGCAACCTTCATGCCTAAGCCTCTGGTAGGTGATAACGGTTCAGGTATGCATGTTCACCTGTCCATGTCCAAAGATGGCAAGAATATCTTCGCGGGTGACGGCTACGGTGGTCTGAGTGAATATGCACTCTACTACATCGGCGGTATTATCAAGCACGCTAAAGCATTGAATGCACTGTGTAACCCGTCTACCAACTCCTACAAGCGTCTGGTACCTGGTTTTGAAGCACCTGTTATGCTGGCGTATTCTGCCCGTAACCGCTCTGCATCACTGCGTATTCCTTACACCACTACGCCTAAGGCGCGTCGTGTAGAAGCACGTTTCCCGGATCCTGCTGCCAACCCTTACCTGTGCTTTGCCGCACTGTTGATGGCGGGTATCGATGGTATCCAGAACAAGATCCATCCTGGCGATCCAGCAGATAAAGACCTGTACGATCTGCCGCCTGAAGAAGCACTGGCGATCCCGACAGTGGCTTCCAGTCTGACTGAAGCACTGGATGCCCTGGAAGCAGACCACGAGTTCCTGACCAAGGGCGGTGTGTTCTCCAAGGATATGCTGGATGCATACATCAAACTGAAGCGTGCCGATGTGGAACGTGTCAATATGACTACGCACCCTGTCGAGTTCGATCTCTACTACTCAGTCTGATATTCAGCTTGAAAAAAAACCTCCGTCAGGAGGTTTTTTTTTATGTGCAGGGTGCGGTATGCCGCGAGCGCATGGATGCGCAGGAGCGGCGATGCCCGTGATTGCCTCTTCCTATTGCAGATTCACGACCCGAAAAAATGCATGTGCACAAAAATAGTGCATGAGTCAGGTGTGTGTTCTATGATCAGCTGGCTCTGAGTGCCGTAATCTCTGCACTTATTTGGACCGAAGAGCTGCTATCAAGTGGCACCTTTCTTGCTAAGTCTATGCAAGAGGAGAGTTTTTGATGCCCATAAAACCCATTCATCAGCAAATTCTGGATAATTTGACCACCTCGGTCATCCTGCTTGATGAGCAGTTATTCATCCAGTATATGAATCCGGCAGCGGAAATGTTGCTGCAAGCATCATCACGTCGTTTACAGGGTAAGGCCATCCATGAATGGCTGGTGTTCAGTGAAGAAGACCTTGAGCTGATGAAAGATGCGCTCTTGACCTTGCATCCATACAGCAAGCGCGAAGCCCGTTTGATGAATGCCATGGGGCAGGAGTTGCTGATTGACTACAGTGTGAATATCACGCCCACCATAGGGTTGTTGCTGGAAGTGCAGGCTCGGGATCGATTGTTACGCATAGAGCGTGAAGAAGAGTTGCTGACCCGGCATGCCACTGCACGTTCATTGGTCAGGGGGCTGGCGCATGAAATCAAAAATCCCCTGGGTGGTATACGTGGCGCTGCACAACTGCTGGAACGTGAGCTGGCTGATGAAGAGTTGCACGACTACACCCGGGTCATTATTGATGAAGCGGATCGTTTACGAAATCTGGTGGACCGTTTGCTGGGTCCGCATAAATTACCGCATCTGGAAAGCGTGAATATTCATGCCATCCTGGAACGCGTGTGCAGTTTAGTCCGTGCTGAGTCAGCTGAACGTATTCAGCTTACGCGGGACTATGATCCCAGTATTCCGGAATTTTCAGGTGACAAGGAACAGTTGATACAGGCCATCCTCAATATTGTGCGCAATGCCATGCAGGCGATGCATGAGTCAGCTACTGAGCAGCCCGCGATTATCATTCGTACACGTGCACTGCGGCAAATGACCCTGGGTACAGAGCGCCATCGTCTGGTGTGTTCCATCGAAATTATCGACAACGGTCCCGGTATTCCTGAGGAGCTGTTGTCTTCCATTTTTTATCCGATGGTGACTGGGCGTGCAGAAGGCTCGGGTCTTGGTCTGTCGATTGCCCAATCGATTATCAATCGCCATCGAGGCTTGATTGAGTGCACTACCGAGCCTGGACAAACACGATTTCAATTATTAATACCACTGGAGCAGAATCATGAAAACAACCGGTAATGTCTGGGTGGTTGATGATGACCGATCAATTCGTTGGGTGCTGGACAAGGCATTGGCCTCTGCGGGTCTGAAAACGGCATTGTTTGACGGTGCTGACCCTTTGTTGAAACGCCTGAGCATTGAACAGCCGGACGCGATCATCAGCGACATCCGCATGCCCGGCATGGATGGACTGGAAATGCTGGAACGCATTCATCGTGATTATCCGAACATGCCGATCATTATCATGACCGCACATTCGGATCTCGACAGCGCAGTTGCTTCTTACCGAGGCGGCGCATTTGAATATCTGCCCAAGCCGTTTGATGTGGATGATGCAGTTGCGCTGGTTGCCCGCGCCGTTGAACATGCCCATGAGCAGCGCGAGAAAGCGCCTGACCTGATGGAAGCGGATACCGCCGAAATTATTGGTGAAGCACCTGCGATGCAGGAGGTTTTTCGGGCCATAGGGCGTTTGTCACAATCCAATATTACTGTGTTGATCAATGGTGACTCTGGTACGGGTAAAGAGCTGGTGGCACATGCGCTGCACCGTCACAGTCCGCGTGTGGCCCATCCATTTATTCCGTTGAATATGGCGGCAATACCTAAAGATCTGATTGAGTCAGAACTGTTCGGACATGAAAAGGGTGCCTTTACCGGCGCTGCCGCGGCACGCCGTGGCCGCTTTGAGCAGGCTGATGGTGGCACCCTGTTTCTGGACGAAATCGGTGATATGCCTGCCGATACGCAAACCCGCTTGTTGCGTGTACTGGCTGACGGTGAATTTTACCGGGTGGGCGGCCATACGCCGGTCAAGGTGGATGTGCGTATTATTGCCGCAACCCATCAGAACCTGGAAAATCTGGTACGTGAAGGGCGCTTTCGTGAGGACCTGTTTCACCGTCTGAACGTAATACGTATTCATATTCCGCGTCTGTCGCAGCGGCGTGAGGATATACCTCGTCTGGCGCGCTACTTTTTAGCCCGCTCTGCAGAAGAGCTGAATGTCGAACCGAAAACACTCAAGGCGGAAACAGAAGAGTTTATCTGTGACTTGCCCTGGCCAGGTAATGTGCGCCAGCTGGAAAACACCTGCCGCTGGTTAACGGTGATGGCGTCCGGTCGGGAAGTGTTGATTTCAGATCTGCCGCCTGAATTACTGGATCGTCCCGAAACCGCGCATCCGGTGGGAGGTAGCTGGGATCAGCTGTTGCGCAGCTGGGCAGATCAGCAACTGACGCGAGGGCGCAAAGCGATCCTGAATGAAGCGTTGCCGACATTTGAGCAGGCAATGATTGAAGTTGCCCTGAAGCATACGGCCGGGCGCAAGCGGGACGCAGCAGAATTGCTGGGGTGGGGGCGTAATACCCTGACCCGGAAAATCAAGGAACTGGGAATGGAGTCTGATGATGAGGATGACGACAGCTGAGTTGTTATCCGGATAATATCGCTACTAAGACCGACAGCCTGCATGGAGCAAGCTGTCGGTCGGCCACAGGCTGCTTAACGGTTTTTTCGTGGATCCATCGGACTGCTAAAACTGTGCTTTTCATGGATTGCGCTGGCAACCACGACCAGTACAACGGCAGCCACAACTCCCAACGTGATCAGACCCAGCACCAGTGGCTGATCAAAAAACGTGAATACTGCACCAGCACCTTCGAATGTCTTTAAACTCATGTTCGTTCTCCTGTCTTAGGTGTGAGATGGCGTCAGGCCAGTTTGTTTTCCATAGCGATGCCGGGTTCCGGTGTTGTATTCTCAAAACGCTTCACCGGAGCCTGTCCCTGCATGGCGGCCCACTCGGGGTAGGCTTGTGCTGGCACTTCGGTTAAATCCAGACCGCGCTCTTCTGCATGTGCCGGAACACGCAGCATACCTGCCTGTTTCAGCAGGTAAGAGATCAGATAACCGGGAATGAAGCCCAGTGATGCCATCACCAGTGCGCCGATGAGCTGTCCGCTGAAACTGATATCGGCCATACCTTCCATGTTGGGATAACCACTCAGGAAGATACCGCTGATCAGCAGCCCTGCAAATCCGGCAAAGCCATGCACGGCAAAAGCGCCCACCGCATCATCAATGCGCAGTCGTAACAGCAGTTGATTGACCATCGGGGCCAGGCAGCCGACACCCAGTGCAATCAGGTAGGCCAGTCCCGGATGATAAAGATCCAGCCCGGGGGCGACGGAAATAATTCCCACCAGTCCGCCTGACATCATCCAGAAAGGTTCGCGACTGATGAGGTAAGCACCGACGACGCCACCGGCAAAGCCCATCAGAGTATTAAAGGAAAACGCGGAGAGGGTTGTCGGCTGGCCATAGATATTGATCCATTGGCCACCTTCATTGTAGATAATACAGCCGCCCAGAAAGCCGAAGAAGCCGACGATAATCAGCATCAGTCCGACGACACTCATGGGCATGCTGTGACCGGCAATCGGATTTACACTGCCATCGGGGTTAAAGCGACCGATACGCGGTCCAAGGTTAATCACCACCGCCAGGGCAAAGAAACCGGCGACCATATGCACGACGCCTGCTGCGCCCACATCGTGATAACCCCACTTGACGGTCAGCCAGCCCTCCGGGTGCCAGCCCCAGGCCGCAGCCAGCAGCCAGAGGACGCCACCGAGTAACATGGCCAGAATCAGGAACGCACTGACTCTGGCCCGTTCAATGATGGCACCGGAAAAAATGGAACCGGTCGTGGCAGCGAACAAAGCAAAAGCCCCCCAGAAAATGCCGGTGGCATTATCCTGAATATTGGGGCCCATGGATTCGTTCCAAGGCATGGATGCCAGGAGGTCATCCATGCGTGGTACCAGACCATCCGGGAAGGCGTTGTAAATGGCCCAGCCGATCAGATAGACCATCGGAATGACCAGGGCAAAGGCCAGTATATTTTTGACACCGGCGGCCAGTGCGTTTTTCAGGCGCGAAGCACCAATTTCATAGGACAGGAATCCGGCATGTATCAGCACCATCAAGGCTGTACACCACCAGTAGAAAATCTCCATATTCAGGGTGTTGGTCATCTCGATCAGAGCCTGTAGCTCTTCCAGGGAAGGGGGTTGTAGCTCATCCATAGGTCAATCCTCAATCAGGTTGCGGGGCGGCTAGCAAATATTTTATTTATTAAGGGTTATAAAAAGTTCTGACAGAGAAAATAAGCAGTCTTTGTGCCAAGCTGTACCGGAGGCGGAATAAATGTACTTATTGCTTGAAACTCAAGATGTTCAGTAAAGGAGGGGGGTTAACGATTGGATATAAAGTGCGCCATTTTGGCTCGGTTTCATCGCACGTGCCTGTCTCTGGGGCGTTTACTGGCCTGATTCCTGCTCTTGCTGCAAGCGCTGCTCACGCTGACGGCGACGCAGCTCCACGGCATATTCTGCAACTGTAACAGCCTGTTCATTGCTTAGATTGGGAAAGTGTCCCATAGGATGGCCAAACTGATAGCCATGCTTGATGATCAGTACTACATCATGAACCTGTAACTGGCTGACGCCTGCAGGCAGGTTTTGCAGTTCTGCGCCCAGACCTCTGTAGGTATGACACTCCTGGCAGTAGTAAGCATACAGCTGATCACCGCGCGTCATTTTGGCTGGAGACGGCTCACGGTCACAACCGCTGAGCAGTAACAGAGTCAGCAACAAAAAAACTGAGAGCAGTCGAGTCATAGGCTGTCCATCTGTACCGGGAGCAGGTTGATGCCTGCCAGTTTAAGGGTAATGTGCCGAATGATCAGCCAGGGGTTATCATCGCGCATGCCTTTGATGGCCTGATCCGCCAGAGAGGCTGATTGCAGCATCTGTTCCAGAGTGCCCGCCTGCAGCTGTTGACTGGCTTTGCGCACCAGTGTCTTGCGCTTACCCCAGATACGTTCTTTCTGACACAGATTGTCGTATGGCTGCCCTTGTTGCAGCCCCTGTTGTACAGTATAGACGGTACGAATCTCGCGTGTGAGTGCCCAGAGCACGACCGGTGCTTCAAGCCCTTCATGGATCAATGCGGTAAGGATTTTTTCACAACGTTCCGGTTGTTGTGCCAGTGCCGCTTCTGTTAGTGCAAACACATCATAACGTGAGCTGTCAGAGACGGATGCAATTACCTGTTCTGCCGAAATCTGTTCATTTGGGAACAGCAAGTGCAGTTTAGCCAGCTCCTGATGGGCAGCCAGCAGATTGCCTTCAATGCGTTCAGACAGAACATGCAGGGCATCAGCATCCAGTTGCAGACCTTGTTGTACTGCACGCTGAGCCAGCCATTGCGGAAGCTGTGTCGCATCGGGCGTGTGTACTTCAACCAGCAGTCCTTGCGCCTCGATCTGCTTGAACCAGGCGCTTTTGCGACTGGCCGCATCCGCCTTGTCCAGCACAATCAGCAAGGCTGTGTCCGGTGCCGGGTCCTTTAGCCATGCAAGCAGCAACTGGCCGTCTGCCTTGTTGATCTTGTGTCCGCCGAGGCGGATTTCAACCAGCTTGCGTTCGGCAAACAGTGACAGCTCGTTAGTGCCTAACAGGATCCGTTCCCAGCTGAAGTGCCCGTCTGCATGGTGCAGATCCCGCTCACTGTAGCCCTGGGATCTTAACCAGCGGCGCAGGGCGTCGCTGGCTTCCTGTGACTGCAGGGGTTCATCACCCAGCACCAGAAAAACGTCTGCACCCTGGTAGCGTTGCAACACGTTCTGGAGCTGGTCACTGCGGGTTTTCACGGCATCTGAATCCGGATGTACTGGCGCATAATCTGCTGAGCGAGATCCTGATGAATCTGCTGGCGCAATATCGGTTCCTGCGAATCGCTGGCAGTGATGTTGGAGCTGTCGACGTTATAGGCGCGCTCAGACATCAAGGTGCGTTCGGGCAGCAGCAGGTTTCCGTCACGATCACTGACCTGGAAAGTGACTTCACCGCGCAATTCATACTCAGACGCCCTGGCACTGCTATCCAGTGACAGCGTACGGCGAGTAATGCCTTGTTGCAGGAGTTCAATGCGATAGGGCGCCTGATTATCGATCACGACACCGTTGGCTTCCAGAGCCTGTTCCAGTGTGCGCGACAGTTGTGAGTCCTGCTGCGAGCCTGCATCAATGGCGACCCGCTTGAGGCTTTCAGGAATGTCATACAGCCCGCGCAGCTTGAAACCACAGCCGCTGGCGGACAGCAACAGCAGTCCAAGCAGCAGCCAAGGTAGCAGCCAAGGTAGCAGCCGGGCAAAGGATGTAGGTCGGACTGTCAGACGGTACATGGCATTTCTCCTAGCCAACCACGATATTGAGCAGTTTGTTTGGTACTGCGATATGTTTGCGGATGGTCATGTCGCCGATATGCTTCTGCACATTCTCTTCCGCCAGTGCCAGATGTAACAGAGTATCCTTGTCTGCATCTGCAGCGACTTCGATACGGGCACGGACCTTGCCATTTACCTGCACAACAATTTCGACGCTGGCGCGAGTCAGTGCACTTTCGTCAGCTTTTGGCCAGGGAGCATGTATCACCGCACCGCTGTGACCAAGAGCCTGCCAGAGGCTGTGACAGATATGTGGCACAATCGGAGAAAGCAGCAGCACTGCTGTTTCCAGTGCTTCATGCAGCACTGCGCGTCCCTGTTCGCTGACATCCTGGAAGCGGCCGATCGCGTTGGACAGCTCCATGATTGCGGCGATAGCGGTATTGAATGTCTGGCGACGTTCGGTGTCATCAGTCACTTTCAGCAGTGTTTCATGTACTTTGCGTCGCAATTCGCGCTGCTCTTCATTGAGTTGCTCCGGCTGCAACGGGGCGACCGGGAGTCCACGTACCTGATGATCAAAGACCTGCTTCCACAGACGTTTCAGGAAGCGATGTGCACCCTCAACAGCAGAGTCAGACCACTCCAGTGACTGCTCAGGCGGGGCTGCAAACATCATGAACAGACGTACTGTGTCAGCGCCATAGCGATCGATCATCACCTGGGGATCGATACCGTTGTTTTTTGACTTGGACATCTTGGCCATGCCCGATACGATCACCGGTTCACCATCGACCCGGTGACGGGCGCTGATAATACGGCCCTTGTCGTCGGTTTCTGTGATGACATCCGTGGGTGCGATCCAGACCTGTCCGCCCCGGGCATCTTCACGGTAATAGGTTTCCGCCAGTACCATGCCTTGACAGAGCAGGCGAGTGAAGGGCTCATCGGAGTTGACCAGACCTTCATCACGCATCAGTTTATGGTAGAAGCGTGAGTACAGCAGATGCAGAATTGCGTGCTCAATACCGCCAATATACTGATCTACTGGCAGCCAGTAGTTGGCCTTTTCCGGGTCCAGCATGGCATCCGCGGCATCACGGCTGGCAAAACGGGCCGCGTACCAGCTGGACTCCATGAAGGTATCAAAGGTGTCGGTTTCACGCTCCGCAGCACCGCCACAGCATGGACAGGTGGTCTGAATGAAACTGTCCATGCGTTTGATCGGCGAACCTACACCATCAAATTCGACGTCTTCCGGCAGTACGACTGGTAACTGGTCTTCCGGTACCGGTACGGGTCCACAGCTTGGGCAGTTGATGACCGGAATCGGTGCGCCCCAGTAGCGTTGGCGAGACACACCCCAGTCACGCAGGCGGTAGTGAATTGCCACCTTGCCGCGTTTGCGGCGAGTCAGCTCACTGGTGATGGCTTTGAACGCCATATCAAACTCAAGGTCATCAAAATCGCCTGAATTGATCAGCAGCCCCTTGTCTGTGTAGGCTTCTTTTGACAGGTCAATGACGGTGGCCGTATCAAGTGCCGCTATGACCTGCTTTATCGGTAACTGGTACTTCTGGGCAAACTCCCAGTCACGCTGGTCATGGGCGGGTACAGACATGACCGCGCCAGAACCGTATTCCATCAGTACAAAGTTGGCGGCCCAGACGGGCAGAAGTTCGCCGGTCAGCGGGTGTACTGCTTCAATGCCCAGGTCTATGCCTTTTTTCTCCATCACCGCCATGTCAGCCTCAGCGACCTTCATGTTACGGCACTCGGCAATAAAGTCGGCGATATCGGCATTTTTTTCAGCCGCTTGCAGTGCCAGCGGGTGCTGGGGCGCTACCGCGACATAGGTGGCTCCCATCAGCGTATCCGGACGTGTGGTAAAGACTTCCAGATCGCCATAGTTGGGTACATGGAAACTGATCTCTGCACCCTGAGAGCGCCCGATCCAGTTGCGCTGCATGGTCTTGACCTGTTCAGGCCAGTGTTCCAGCTTGTCCAGATCATCCAGTAGCTGATCGGCATAGTCAGTGATTTTCAGGAACCATTGCGGAATTTTCTTGCGCTCGACCAAGGCGCCCGAGCGCCAGCCGCGTCCGTCAATGACCTGTTCATTGGCCAGTACGGTCTGGTCCACCGGGTCCCAGTTCACTTCAGCTTCACGTTTGTATACCAGTCCTTTTTTCATCAGACGGGTAAAGAACCACTGTTCCCAACGATAGTATTCCGGGTGGCAGGTGGCGAGTTCACGTGACCAGTCATAGCCAAAGCCCATGCGGCATAACTGATTGCGCATGTAGTCAATGTTTTCATAGGTCCACTTTGCCGGTGCCACCTTGTTGTTGATGGCGGCATTCTCAGCGGGCAGTCCGAACGCATCCCAGCCCATCGGCTGCAGAACACTTTTGCCCTGCATGCGCTGGTAACGTGAGATCACATCGCCGATGGTGTAGTTGCGAACATGCCCCATGTGCAGTCGGCCACTGGGGTAGGGAAACATCGACAGACAGTAGAATTTTTCTTTCTGCGGATCATCGATGGCCTTGAAGCTATCATTCTCTTGCCAAAAACTTTGTGCAAGAGGCTCAATTTCCTGTGGCTGATAGTGCTCGTTCATTGTCTCTGGTTAAAACCTAATTCTGGGCCTGAAAACACAGTGATTGGCTTCAGTGACCCGGTTGGATTGGAAAGATTTCTGAATGCGGCATAGCATACAATATATACAAGCCTGCAAACAGGGCTTAATCTCATCACCCTCGGGTGATTAAGGAGTGACTATGCGTGATTCAGATAAAAAACCGGTACAGCATTCCGAAGTGGCTCCAGAAGCCTATGATCGGATACTGGATCGTTTGCGGCGCAGTCTGGATGAAGCCGGAGAAACGACCTGGGAATCGCTCAGAGCGCGTATTCAGGAAGCCATTGAATTGGAGATGGCTGCGGAGGAGATGACCCGCGACGAGATGGATCTCCTGAACGCCTATATTGAGCGCGATCTGAAGCAAATTGGCTACTATGCGCATGAAACCGGTGAAGGCATTGCTGCTTGGCTTAACTTTGACCTGAATGCGCTGGAGCAGACGGTAATGAACCGGTTGTGGGAGCTGGCAGACAAAACCCGGGTCCAGCATGAGTTGCTCAGGGAGCAATTGAGTCATTCCGAGCAGCAGTACCTGGCGGGTGAAATTACCTTACCGGGCCGACTGGAATGTGTCAGCTGCGGTGAGCAGCAGTTGCTGATCAAGAGTGGTGTGATTGAGCCCTGCAGTGCTTGTCACGGGGTGATTTTTGAACGCTTATCGCGCCCTTGGCCAGCGAGCGACAATTAATAATGCCAGGCTGAACAGCCAGACAGGCCAGATACCCAGCGTTTGATAGGGTGTCTGGCCCTGCATGGCTGGGACGTCTACGCTGAGGACCCCCGCTGTTTCACGGCTGAGGCGTTCGACCAGTCCACCGTCAGGTGCGACCAGTGCAGTAATGCCATCATTGGTGCCGCGCAGTAGCCAGCGACCATTTTCCAGTGCCCGCATGCGGGCAATCTGCAAGTGCTGCTCGGCTGCCAGCGAGTCATCGAACCAGGCATCATTGGAGACAGTGAGCAGCATATCGGCCTGACGTGCAGATGTGCGTGTCAGCTCAGGATAGGCAATTTCATAACAGATCAAGGGTGCCAGTGTGCGCCCCTGAACATCCAGACTGAGTTCGGTGTGCTCCGGCAGGCTGAATTCCGACATTGGCAGGTCAAAAAACTCAATCAGCCCGCGTAACTGATTTTCCAGCGGAACGTACTCGCCGAAAGGTACCAGCCGGCGTTTATGGTAGACGCCGCTGCCATAGCTGAAAATGCCCAGGCTGTTATGAAAGCGGGGTATTTCCGGTTGTTGGGAGTCCCGGGTCATAAAGGGAAAGCCACTGATCAGTGTTGTTTTGTAGCTGTCTAGCTGATTAAAGAAAGGCTCTGTATAGGGTGCCGCCTGATAATAAAGTGATGGTATTGCCGTTTCTGGCCAGATAATCAGATCATGGTCTTGCTGATAGGGCTCGCTTAGATCGATCATCTGCTGCAGTATGTCGCTCAGCAGGCGTCCATCCCATTTATCATGCTGAGAAATGTTCGGTTGTACCAGCGCGACTTTTAACTGGCTGTCCGGGCGTTCGTCTGTCCAGGTGTCTGGTAACAGCAGGCTGATCAGGGGGAGGCCCAGCGCCAGGAGCAGAGCACCGGGTGAGCGCTGACGCACGGCATGATACAGGCCGATGGCCAGGCAGAGGGTCAGTAGTGACAGTCCCCAGACACCCAGGACCGCAGCCAGTGGACTGAAAGGCGTGTCCAGCCAGGCATAGCCAAGCAGCAGCCAGGGGAAGCCGGTGAGGAACCAGCTGCGCAACCATTCAAAACCCATCCAGATCGCAATAAAGCCCAGCCAGCGGGCTGTAGCCGGATGAAACAGACGTTGATATAGCCAGGCCTGGGCGGCGAATAGCAGTGCCAGTGTCATGACGAACAGCAGCGTTGCCAGGGTTGCCAGCAGAAAGGACGCACCGCCATAGACATGGATGCTGACCCAGACCCAGGAAACACCGGCACCAAAAAATCCACAGCCAAATGCCCAGCCGATCCAGGCAGCCCGGCGCGGACTGATATGGTTGGGCAGCACGCCGAAGAGCACCGCTGGCCCCAGCAGAATCAGCGGTGCAATATCAAAGGGCGCAAACGCAAGAATCGACAGGGCACCGGCGAGCAGTGCGAGCAGAGGGCCCAGGGCCGCACTCAGGTGCATGGGTCAGTTGTCCTCGGGCGTGACCTGAAGCAAACGAATACGGCGGTTATCAGCCGAGACGACACTGAAGGTGAAGCCTTCCAGGCAAACCGACTCGCCTTTGCAGGGCAGTCGGCCAAAGCTTTGCGTAATAATGCCGCCAATGGTGTCAAACTCTTCATCAGAGAAGTGTGAGTCGAAGTGTTCGTTGAAGTCATCGATCGGTGTCAGCGCCTTGACCAGATAGCCTTTCTCGTCCAGTGCCTTGATGTTGCCTTCGTTCTCATCCTCATCATGCTCATCTTCAATCTCGCCAACGATCTGCTCCAGCACATCCTCGATGGTGATCAGGCCGGAGATACCGCCATATTCATCGACTACGATCGCCATGTGGTTTCGGGTGCCACGGAATTCGCGCAACAGTACATTCAGGCGTTTGCCTTCGGGAATGAACACCGCAGGGCGCAAGCAGTCACGCAGGCTGAAATTGTCCAGATTGCCGTCGAGCATGTAGGTGAGCAGATCTTTGGCCAGCAGAATGCCGATAACCTCATCCGGGTTTTCGCCACAGACAGGAAAGCGAGAGTGAGCCGTTTCAATAATCACCGGTAAAAAATCGACCGGGCGCTGGTTGATCTGGACCATGGTGACTTGCGATCTGGGTACCATGGCATCGCGTACCCGCATATCCGAAACCTGCATTGCACCTTCGATGATGCTCAAGGCATCATTGTCGAGGACACCGGCTTCAGCAGCTTCATAGAGTCCATTGATCAAGTCTTCACGGGTAGGCGGCTCATCTGAAAAAGCCTGAGCCAGACGGCCCAGCCAACCTTTTTGGGTGTTTCCCGATCGCTCTTCGCTCATGCTGTCCTCTAGGCGGATATGTAGGGGTTGGGAAAATTCAGTTGCGCCAGTAACTGGATTTCGAGCGCTTCCATCTCTTCCGCGTCAGCATCATTTATATGATCGAATCCGATCAGATGCAAGACTCCATGAATAACCATGTGTGCCCAGTGTGCCGATAGCGGCTTTTGCTGCTCCTGCGCTTCTGCAGCCACGACTTCAGCGCAAATGGCCAGGTCCCCGATCAGACTGGTATCGATTCCTGGCGGCGCTTCAAATGGAAATGAGAGCACATTGGTGGGTTTGTCTTTACCGCGCCAGGTGTGGTTCAACTCCTGACTTTCTTCAGTGCTGACCAGGCGGATACAGACTTCGGCCTGTTCCAGTCGTCCAGCCAGTGCAACCTCAACCCACTGTGTCAGCTCTGCTGTTGATGGCAGAAAGCAGCCATCTACGGCGACCTGTACATCCACATCAATGGCCATCAGCGTTTCTCCCCGTTTTTTTGGCGCTGTGCTTCCAGCTGTTCAAAGCGGTCGTATGCCAGCACGATGTGCTGTACCAATGGATGTCGCACGACGTCCTTGGCGCTGAAATGTGTGAAGCCGATACCCTCAACACCTTTTAACACCTCAATCGCATGCACCAGTCCTGAGCGCACGCCCTTAGGCAGGTCTATCTGAGTAACATCACCTGTGATCACTGCAGTAGAGCCAAAGCCTATACGGGTCAGGAACATCTTCATCTGTTCGCGTGTGGTGTTCTGGCTTTCATCCAGAATGACAAAAGAGCCATTCAGTGTGCGTCCACGCATATAGGCCAGCGGTGCGATCTCGATGATATTTTTCTCAATCAGGCGTGCGACCTTTTCAATACCAAGCATTTCATAGAGGGCGTCATAAAGTGGGCGCAGGTAGGGATCAACCTTCTGGGACAGGTCCCCGGGCAGAAACCCGAGCTTTTCGCCCGCTTCAACCGCTGGACGCACCAGCAGGATACGGCTGACCTCTTCGCGCTCCAGTGCTTCGACTGCACAGGCGACAGCCAGGTAGGTTTTCCCGGTACCGGCAGGGCCGATGCCAAAATTAATATCCAGCGTTTGCACCGACTGTACATAGCGTTTTTGATTGTCACTGCGAGGGCGTATCTGCATCTTGCGGGTGCGAATGGTCAGGTCACGCTGGACCGGATCCTGACTGGGTAAACGCATCTCTGCGCCAGTTGCTTTCAGCGCCAGATGAAGATGGGCAGGTGTCAGTTCGGTGCCGGAACATGCATCCTGATAAAGCTGTTGCAACATGGGTTTGACGCTGGCGCAGAGCTCAGGGTCGCCCAGAAGCTGAAAATGATTGCCGCGATGCAGTACCTCGATGCCCAGGCGTTCCTCAATGAGCAGAATATGCTCGTTGAGCTGGCCACAGAGGTTGGCCAGCGCGGCTGGATTGTCGGGTTCGAGCAAAAAGCTGAGCGTATGATGAGTAGACAATTCTAATTCCTGTTCACCGGATTTCCGGTTTAGTGGGTCGTATCCAGTTCGGAGCTGATCAGCTCGCCGACCAGTGAGTTGGCATAGGCCTGCACAATCTTGACGTCAGCAAAGTGTCCAATCAGGTCCGGATTATCGCTGCGGAAGTTGACCACTCGATTGTTTTCGGTCCGTCCTGACAGCTGTCCTGGATCTTTTTTCGAGTAACCATTGACCAGAATGCGTTCGATATTACCCACCATCCGGCGACTGATCGCCATGGCTTGTTGGGTAATCCGATGCTGCAGTAAGGACAGTCGCTGCTTTTTCTCGTCTTCCGAGACGGTATCCGGCAGGTCAGCAGCCGGTGTGCCCGGGCGTCGGCTGTAGATGAAACTGAAGGATGCATCAAAGCCTATCTCTTCGATCAGCTTCATGGTGGCCTGAAAGTCTGCTTCAGTCTCACCCGGGAAGCCGATGATGAAATCAGAAGAGAAGCTGATCTCCGGGCGCAGCTTGCGGATACGGCGCAGCTTTGACTTGTATTCCAGTGCAGTATGACCGCGTTTCATGGCCATCAGAATCCGGTCTGAGCCACTCTGTACTGGTAGATGCAGATGACTGACCAGTTCCGGCACTTCGGCATAGACCTGAATCAGGCTGTCGCTGAACTCGACCGGATGCGATGTGGTAAAACGGATACGATCAATACCGTCGATGGCGGCAACCCGGCGAATCAGTTCGGCCAGGTCGGCCTCATCTTCCCCCGGGACGGCTCCACGGTACGCATTGACGTTCTGGCCCAGCAGGTTTACTTCACGCACCCCTTGCTCTGCCAGTTCCTGACATTCGTTCAACACATCCTGTAATGGACGGCTGACCTCTTCACCACGGGTATAGGGGACTACGCAAAATGTGCAGTATTTGCTGCAACCTTCCATAACAGATACAAAGGCTTCCGCGCCTTCTGCACGTGGTGCGGGCAGGCTGTCGAACTTTTCGATCTCAGGGAAGCTGATATCCACAATGCCGACACTGCCTTTGCGACTCTCATTGATCATTTCCGGGAGTCGATGCAGGGTCTGGGGACCAAAAATCATATCAACATAGGGCGCGCGATCCCGGATGGCGTGACCTTCCTGGCTGGCAACACAGCCACCAACGCCAATGATCAGCTCCGGACGCACTTCTTTCAGCTTGCGCCAGCGGCCCAGTTGATGGAAGACCTTGTCTTGTGCCTTTTCACGAATGGAGCAGGTGTTCAGCAGCAGTATATCGGCTTCTTCAGGGTTGTCTGTCAGTTCCAATGCGTGACTCTCGCCCAGCAGATCCGCCATACGGGAGGAATCGTACTCGTTCATCTGACAACCGTGTGTCTTGATAAACAGTTTTTTGCTCATGTGTTACCTGCATTCCGGATTGGGTATTAAAATAGGGCGAAGATTATAGCGGAGCTGCCCGGCTGCCGCTACAAACTGGACGTTTTTTGATCAGTATTTATCGGCCACTTGAAAGCCTTGGCTGTCGCCCCGATAAAGTCTGAACCATAACCCGATGTTTAGCAGGAGTGATGTGTCTGTCATGGCAGTAGAAGAGCCCATTTACCGTGTGGTATTTGTCAATCAGGACAAAGTTTATGAACTCTATGTCCGGCATGTGTATCAGAGCGACCTGTGGGGATTCCTGGAGCTGGAAGGCTTTGTGTTTGGCTCTCGTACAGAGCTGCTTGTTGACCCTTCGGAAGAAAAATTGCGTCAACAGTTTGGCGAAGTGAAACGCACCTATGTGCCGATGCACGCTGTTATTCGCATTGATGAAGTCCGTCAGAGCGGGGTTGCCAAGATTTCTGAAGCCAAGGGTACGATTACGCCTTTTCCTGTCATGCCACCGAAAAAGTCCACGTAAGGGTCATCTGGGTAGAGTCAAACTATTGACGTAAGCGGGGGTGCAGGTTAGTGTAACGCTGTCTTAACCCTTGGTTTTTACCCATGAATCGTAAAATTTCTGACGTTTTACTGCTGGATGATGACCCTCAACGCGCCCAGACGCTACAGACCTGTCTGGCATTTCTAGGTGTTGAGTGTCATATTTTTGACTTTGTGACCTGGTTGCAACGCAGCCGTGATTTTGATCTGGCCAGTGTCGGACTGGTGCTGATCGGTCACAGCGGCCTGCCGATTGCCCTGGAAAAGCTGGTCGGGGAGTTGAAGGTTGATGATCGCCCTTTGCCGAAGCTGTTGCTCTGTGACTGGCCGGAATTGGCTGAGGGCAGTATGCGCACCCTGGGGATACTGGATACTTTTTTCCCGCCGTATCGTTACGACTGCTTTCTGGATCTGTTGCACCGGGCTCAGGTATATCTGACGCAGCAGACCGGTGTACAGGCGCCACAAATCGACTGTCAGGATTTTGTGGGCCAAAGTCCGCGTGTTTGTGAGATACGCCATCTGATTGCTCAGGTGGCTGCACGTGATGTCAGTGTGCTGATCACCGGAGAGTCGGGTACGGGTAAAGAAGTGGTTGCGCGTGCCTTGCATCAAAACTCATCGCGTCGTGATAAGCCATTTGTGCCGGTCAACTGTGGCGCTATTCCGGCAGAACTGCTGGAAAGTGAGTTGTTTGGGCATGAGAAAGGGGCGTTTACCGGCGCGATCAGCAGTCGTGCCGGACGCTTTGAGCTGGCAGATGGCGGTACATTGTTTCTGGATGAAGTCGGAGACATGCCCTTGCCTATGCAGGTGAAGCTGTTGCGGGTGTTGCAGGAGCGTCAATTTGAACGTGTAGGGGGCAGTCGGACGCTGGAGGTGGATGTCCGTATTATCACTGCGACACACAAAGATCTGGAAGCGATGATCAGTTCCGGCGAGTTTCGTGAAGACCTCTATTATCGTCTTAATGTATTTCCCATCGAAATGCCACCGCTGCGTGAGCGGATCAGCGATCTGCCGTTGCTGATTCATGAGTTCAGTCGTCGCCTGCAAGAGCAGGGGTTAGCTGCCATGCAGTTTTTACCTGATGCCATGACCTCTTTGCAGCAGCATCCCTGGCCGGGTAATGTCCGTGAACTGGCAAATTTGCTGGAACGTCTGGCGATCATGCATGCCGGGGGGGTGATCGGTGTATCCGAGTTACCGGCAAAGTTTCGTCATATCGAGGAACCAGACCCGCAGCGTTATGATGAGGCGCAGCCGCCTGTCAATCTGATGCCTGATGATCCGGACCAGCACAGTGCTCCTGTTAAGTCGCCGCTAGCGACATCTGCTGTGGGCTTGCAGGTCTTGCAGAGTGGGCTGGACCTGAAGGCCTATCTGGAAACAACCGAGCAACAGCTGATTGAACAGGCACTGGATCAGTCCGGTCAGGTGGTTGCACGTGCCGCCAGATTGTTGGGTATTCGACGCACCACGCTGGTTGAAAAAATGCGCAAGTACGAGATGGCACGGCCATGACAGGGACACGTATCGCTGAACTGGAGGCCGAAGTTGCTGCACTGAAAACAGAGCAGCAGGCATTGGTGCGCCTGCGGAAACTGGTTGATCTGATGCCGACTGGCTTTTTGGTCATCGACAATCGAGGTCGAATTACCGAGAGTAATCCCGCTGCTGAAGCGCTGTTGGGTTCACAGGTTCAGGATCAGGCCTGGATAGAGGTGATTCAGCAGTGCTTTGCGCCGCGTCCGGATGATGGACACGAGGTGTCATTAAAAAATGGCCGCAGAGTTTTGCTGTCAACGCTGGCGTTGCCGGATGAGCCAGGCCAACTGGTGTTTATGACCGACCAGACGCAAACCCGGGATCTGCAATCCAAACTGCACCATTATCAGCGATTGTCGGAAATGGGGCGCATGATGGCCTCGCTGGCGCATCAGGTGCGGACACCGCTGTCGGCTGCGCTGATCTATGCGGCGCATCTGTGTGAGGCTGAGTTGACCGATGCTCAACGTATCCGTTTTGCCACCAAGGTCCGACAGCAATTGACGCATCTGGAACAACAGGTGCGTGATATGTTGATCTTTGCCCGGGGTGAAACCCGCCTGGATAATCAGGTCAGTACCACTGAATTGCTGCTGCGTATTGAAGATATGCTGGATCAACCGCTGGCGCAATATGATGCAGAGTGTGAGTTTATCAATCACGCCGGAGAGCAGTCGTTACAATGCAATCTCGAAGCGCTGCTCGGCGCGGTGCTGAATCTGGTGAATAACGCCCTGCAGGCATGTGGTCAGCAGGCCGCGCTGGAGATACGTCTGGATCGGGAAGCGAATGATGTGCTGATCAGTGTAATCGACAACGGTCCGGGGATGGATGATGAGGCGCTGCAAAAAGCTCAGCAACCTTTCTATACCACGAAAACGCATGGCACGGGGTTGGGGCTGGCAATTGCCCAGGTCATTGCACGTGCACATCATGGACAATTTGAGCTGGCTTCAATACCTGGACAGGGCACCTGCGCGCGCTTTCGTCTACCTTTAATACAGTCTACATAACGGGATAACAGAAAATGTCAGCAAAGGTGTTGATCGTTGAAGATGACCTGGGTTTGCGAGAAGCGCTGGCAGATACTCTGGCGTTAGCCCGGCTGGGGTTTCTGGAGGCCGGATCGGCAGAAGAGGCGCTGGCGCTACTGGAGCAGGAAACGGTCGACATGGTGGTGACCGATGTCAATATGCCGGGAATGGATGGTCATGCGCTGTTGGCAGAATTGCGTCAGCGCTATCCCATGCTGCCGGTAGCCCTGATTACGGCCTACGGACAGGTTGAACGTGCCGTAGATGCCATACGTCAGGGTGCCGTCGATTATCTGATGAAGCCTTTTGAACCCGCACAGCTGATTGAGCTGATTCAACGCTATGTGGGAGGCCCCGCAGTCACTGCAGATGCTGAGCCTGTGGCCCGTTCGACTTCCAGTCAACAGCTGCTGAAACTGGCAAAGCGGGTAGCGGTGACAGACTCGACCGTGTTGATTACCGGTGAGTCGGGCACCGGGAAAGAGGTTCTGGCCCGTTATATCCACCGTCACTCCGGTCGTGCCGATCAGCCTTTTATTGCGATTAATTGTGCAGCCATACCGGAAAGCATGCTCGAAGCTACGCTGTTCGGGCATGAAAAGGGCGCGTTTACCGGTGCGCATCAAGCCGTACCTGGCAAGTTTGAGCAGGCTAATGGTGGTACGCTACTGCTGGATGAGATTAGCGAAATGGACCTGGGTTTGCAGGCCAAGCTGCTTCGGGTACTGCAAGAACAGGAGGTTGAACGTATCGGTAGCCGCAAGCTGATTCAGCTGAATGTCCGGGTGCTGGCGACCAGTAACCGGGACTTGGCTGCCTGTGTGGCGGAACGACAGTTTCGAGAGGATCTGTATTACCGGCTGAATGTTTTTCCATTGCAATGGCTGCCGTTGAGAGAGCGCCCTGAAGATATCGAACCCCTGGTGCAGCGGCTGCTGCAGCATCATTGTACCAAAATGCGTCGTAGCCCAGTGGTGTTGTCAGAGCAGGCGCTGATGGAGCTGGAGTCCTATCCATGGCCTGGTAATGTGCGCGAGCTGGATAATGTGATTCAGAGGGCGCTGATCCTGCAAGGTGGTACGCGGATCATGCCTGCTGACCTGCATCTGTCAGAGTCCTCTATTCGTTTGCAAGATGAGGTGATTGACCGTCCTGCGGTGGTGTCCTTGAGCCGCAATGAGCCCGGTGCCGGGGTGCTGGATCAGGATCTTCGACAGCATGAATACCAGATTATCCTGGATGCCCTGGTGAACTTTCAGGGCAGTCGTAAACTGGCAGCGGAGCACCTGGGGATCAGCCCCAGAACATTGCGTTATAAGCTGGCAAAAATTCGTGAGCAGGGAATTGATCTGGAGCAGGTGTTAGCTGGTAAGTAAGTGCATACTATTGAGGATGTATAGAACTAACGTAGCCCCCTTGATCAGACCAATGTCTAATTAAGAGGGCATCAAGGCTTCTGTATAAACGTAGTATTCAGAATTGAAACGCCTGAATACCTCGTTTTGTCATCGAAACATCCGGCGTGAATTTACATAACAACAAATCTTAAGCGAAGGACAACAACCCATGAGTGATGCAAATATTTTTCCGGTTGATCCGGCATTTGCGGCCAAGGCACACATCGATAACAGCAAGTATCTGGCAATGTATGAGCAGTCCATCAAGGACCCGGATGCCTTTTGGGGTGAACAGGGCAAGCGGATTGACTGGATCAAGCCTTATACCAGAGTCAAAAATACCTCATTCGATCCACATAATGTCTCTATCAAGTGGTATGAAGACGGCACTTTGAACGTATCAGCCAACTGTCTGGACCGTCATCTGGCTACACGTGGTGATCAGGTTGCCATTATCTGGGAAGGTGATAACCCGGAAGAAGATGAAAAAATCACCTACCGTGACCTGCATGAGCGCGTATGTCGCTTTGCCAATGCATTGAAGGCTCAGGGTGTGGGTAAAGGCGATGTGGTCACGCTGTATCTGCCAATGATTCCTGAGGCTGCTGTAGCTATGCTGGCCTGTACCCGTATTGGTGCAATTCACTCAATCGTATTCGGTGGTTTCTCTCCGGAAGCACTGGCCAGCCGTATCATTGGCGCCAAGTCCAAGCTGGTAGTGACCTCCAACTATTCACTGCGTGGCGGTAAGCAGGTTCCGCTGAAAGCCAATGTGGATGAAGCCATTGATGAACACGGCGCTGCAGAATTTATTCAGTCTGTCGTGGTGGTGCAGCGTACGACCAAAGATGTAGCCTGGCACGCTAACCGCGATGTGTGGTACCACGAAGTAGTTGCTGCAGCGTCTGCCGAGTGTGAGCCGGAAGAGATGAATGCAGAGGATCCGATGTTTATCCTCTACACCTCCGGTTCTACCGGGCAACCAAAAGGGTTGCAGCACACGACCGGTGGCTACCTGGTATATGCCTCCATGACCCATGAATTGATTTTCGATTACAAGGATGGCGACATCTACTGGTGTACTGCAGATGTTGGTTGGGTAACAGGTCACAGTTATATCGTTTACGGTCCACTGGCGAATGGTGCAACCACGCTGATGTTTGAAGGGGTGCCCAGCTATCCGGATAACAGTCGTTTTGGTCGAGTGATTGAGAAACACAAGGTCAACCAGTTCTACACGGCACCTACAGCCATTCGTGCGCTGATGCAGCAGGGAGAAGATGTACTGGGTGACTCTGACCTGTCCAGTCTGAAACTGCTGGGCTCTGTGGGTGAGCCAATCAACCCTGAAGCCTGGACCTGGTACCACCGCATCTTTGGCAAGGGCAACTGTCCGATCGTTGATACCTGGTGGCAGACTGAAACCGGCGGTATTATGATTGTTCCACTTCCAGGCGCTACAGACCTCAAACCGGGTTCTGCAACACGTCCATTCTTTGGTGTACAGCCGATGCTGCTGGATAACGAGGGTAATCCGGTTGAAGGTGCTGGTGAAGGTAATCTGGTCATTGCGGATTCCTGGCCAGGGCAGAGCCGCTCTATCTTCGGTGACCATGAACGCTTTGTACAAACCTATTTCTCCAGCTTCAAAGGCTACTACACCACTGGTGACGGTGCGCGCCGTGATGAGGATGGATATTACTGGATCACCGGACGTGTGGATGATGTGATTAACGTTTCTGGTCATCGTATGGGTACGGCAGAGGTTGAATCCGCACTGGTGGCACATCCGGCGGTTGCTGAAGCGGCTGTGGTAGGCTATCCGCATGACCTGAAGGGGCAGGGGATCTATGTCTATGTCACGCTGAAAACAGGTTATGATCAGTCTGATGAGCTGATGAAAGAGCTGCGTAACTGGGTTCGAGGCGAGATCGGGCCGATTGCATCACCTGATTTGATCCAGTTCGCACCCGGTATGCCCAAAACACGCTCAGGTAAAATCATGCGCCGTATCCTGCGCAAGATTGCTGAAGATGATTTCAGTGCTCTGGGTGATACCTCGACGCTGGCAGACCCGTCTGTTGTGGATGACCTGATTGAGCACCGTTTGAATCGTAAAAACAGCTAAATCTATCATAATGCATCGAAAACTCCCCCCTGACTGACGTCAGGGGGGAGTTTTGCATTTAAAGAGGTGCTATGATGCGATTCTGAAAAAACTGCGCTCGGGGGAGAAAAACACTATGCAACTGGCACAGAAGGTTATTATTGCAGATGATCATCCGCTGTTTCGAGCAGCTCTGAAACAGGCTGTATTGCAAGCCGTTCCGGGTGTTGCTGTGGTTGAAGCGGACTCACTGACAGCTGTTCAGGCTGCAGCAGAGCAGCACTCAGATGCGGACCTGATTCTGCTGGATATTCATATGCCAGGTGCACAGGGCTTTTCCGGGCTGGTATTCCTGCGTGGTCAGCATCCATCCATTCCAGTGATAGTGGTTTCCGGCAGCGAAGAAGTGCATGTCATGAAACGCGCCATGGACTATGGCGCTTCGGGGTTTATCCCCAAGTCTGCACCACTGGAAACCATTGCTGAAGCTATCTCTCTGGTATTGCAGGGCGAGGAGTGGTTGCCACAGGATATCAGCGACAGTATGGATGAGCTGCCAGAAGAGGACTACAACTTTGCTACGGCAATTGCATCGCTGACGCCTCAGCAGTTTCGTGTACTGACGATGCTGACCGAAGGCTTGTTGAATAAGCAGATCGCTTATGAGCTGAATGTCTCGGAAGCGACCATCAAGGCACATGTGACGGCAATTCTGCGTAAGCTCGGTGTTCATAGCCGTACCCAGGCCGTTATAGCGGCTCAGCGTCTGGGGGTGGAGCCACCTAAAACTGACGTTTAAGTGGCACTTTGCACGCGATAATCTACTCGCGTGCCTGAGCAATCATACGGTTAATCATGGCACGCAGTGCCGCCGGTCTGACAGGTTTAGTCAATAGCTGAGCTGATGTCGATTCTATTTCGGTTTTAACCGCTTCTGTCCGATCCGCTGTGATAATGATACTGGGCACAGGTTGTCGCCAGAGTGGTTTCAACTGTTCCAGAGCCATAATCCCGGTATGCACTTCACTGAGGTGGTAGTCTGCTAGAATGATATCCGGGGTGAAGCCCTGATCGCGTACTCTGGCTTCTGCTTCATCAGCACTCAGCGCGGTCAGTACTTCACAGGACCAGCCTTTCAGCAGTGCATTCATGCCTTCCAGTATTTTGGGTTCATTATCGATGACCAGGATATGGATGCCATTCAGGCCTTTGCTACGAATCCAGCCACGTTGTTCAGGCTTGCTCTTCACCGCCAGGTCAGGTTGCCCCAAGGGTACGGTTACACTGAAAACAGAGCCTTTACCCTGCCATGAACGGACTTCGATTTCATGTCCGAGCATGCGTGCTATACGTTCAGTGATGGACAAGCCCAGACCGAGTCCCTTCACCTGACTGTGTCGAGGGTTGTCGATCCGTTTGAACTCTTCAAAAATTTCGCGAATCTTGTCTTTCGGAATACCTACACCGGTATCCCAGACTTCCAGTCGCAGGGATTGTCCGACGCGTCGGGCTCCCAGCAATACTTTCCCGGATTGAGTGTAGCGCATTGCATTGGAAAGAAAGTTTTGCAGAATGCGGCGTAGCAGTGTGGGGTCGGAATAGATCACCTGTTTGCAATCTACATGACGGAAATTCAGCTGTCTTTCATTTGCCAGTGCTGAAAACTCAGCCGACAGATTGCTCATCAGGCTGGCCAGCGAGAAATGGCGAGGACTGGCTTCCAGTGCTCCGGCATCCAGCTTGGAAATATCCAGAATGGTGGTAATCAGCTCCTCAGCTGCACGCAGGGAACCATCCAGATTTTCGACCAGTTGATTAACCTCAGGTTCGTAGCTGTGTTGAGCCAGGGCTGAGGTAAACAGTCGCGCTGCGTTCAGTGGCTGTAACAAATCGTGACTGGCTGCCGCCAGGAAACGGGTTTTGCCAAGGTTGGCGGCTTCTGCTTCAGATTTTGCCTGGCGTAGCTCATCTTCCATCAGTGCGCGGATGGTGTTTTCCTTGCGCAGATCCTTGTTGGCAACCGACAGGGCCAAAGTACGTTCGCGCACACGATTTTCCAGGTTTTCATTGGTTTCCTGAAGGGCGATTTCAGCATGGCGACGCTCGGTAATATCCTGATAGAGGGTAAAGTAGCCCAACAGGTCGCCATGTTCACCGCGATGCGGAATATAGGTGACTTCAGCAAAGCGCACGCTGCCGTCCCGGGTTGGTAGTCGTGTTTCGAAGCGTTGGCGCTGGCCAGCGAGTGCCTTGTCGATATAGAGGCGGCGCTGTTCATATTCTTCAGGTGGTAATACCTGATAACAGGGGACACCGGCAATGGTATGACGGTCCAGTCCAAAGGTGTCAGCATACGCCTTGTTAACGAACAGATAGCGTAGCTGTGGATCAAGATAGGCGATCAGTACCGGTACGTTGTCGGTATAGATGCGGATGTTTTGTTCGCTTTCCCGCAGAGCTTCCTCGATACGCTTGTGCTCGGTGATGTCCATGTAGGTGTTGACATAACCACCGTTGGGCATGGGGTTGCCACGTACTTCGAGTACGGTGCCATCCGGTCTCAGACGCTCATAGGAATGCGGTTCGCGGTCTTGCAGCAAACGAAGGCGCATCTGCACGTGCACTTCGGTATCCCCGCCGCCATACTCACCCCGGTTGGCATTATGACGGAAGATTTCCACAATCGGACGGCCGATACAGACCAGCCCGTCCGGGTAGTCAAACATCTCGATATACTGCTTGTTCCAGGCCACCAGGCGCAGGTGTTGATCCACCACGCTGATACCCATGCCGATGTTTTCAATAGTGGATTGCAGTAATGAACGGTTGAAGCGCAGTGCTTGAGAGGCTTCATCAACAATGGCGACAACATCGCCGATTTGCATCTCTTTTCCACGCAGCGTGGAGTCCATAACGATACGTGCGGATGAGGCACCAATAACCCCGGCCAGCAGGCGCTCGGTGTACTGAATCAGCTCGGAACTGGCCTTGTCGCCGCTGAGCGGATAGGATTCGCCGCGTTGCAGTGCGAAGCCGGTAAAGGCATGTTCGGTACGCTGAGGGCCGAGGAAGCGTTCTGTCAGTGTTTGCAGGTCGCCGACGGTTACATGCCCCAGGAGTCGTGACTGATCAGACAGATCTTTATTGTAGGCGTTGATAAAAGCACTGGCCTGTATGCGGTCTACCAGGCGTCCCTTCGACAGGCGTGACACCAGGATATACAACAGCAGGTTGATACTCAGGCTCCAGAACACCCCGTGCGTAAGAGGATCCATGCCCGAGAGGCCGAACAAGGCTGTTGGCTGCAGCCATTCAGCAGTATTCAGTGTTGGAGGCAGCAGTGCATCCATGGCGTTGGGGATCACATTAGCCTCACGCATGGTGGGCAATACCAGGGTGTAGCACCAGAGCAGCATGCCGGCACTCATGCCCGCCAGCACCCCATAACGTGTGCCTTCTTTCCAATAAATACCGCCCACTATGGCCGGCAGGAACTGAATGGCAGCCACAAACGCGAGCAGACCAAAAGATGCGAGCGGCCCGTGGTCACCAAATACCCGGTAGTAAAAATAGGCTAGCAGCATCAGGCCCAGAATGGTGATGCGTCGTACCCGGAGTAACAGCGCTCCCAGATCTTTCGACTGAGAGAGACGCAGCCAGCGGATGCGCAACAGCAGAGGCATGATGATATCGTTACATACCATGGTCGACAGAGTAATACTGGCAACGATGACCATGCTGGTTGCGGCGGACAGGCCACCAATAAAGGCAAACACAGTCAGGTATTCCCAGCCTGCCACACTGGGAAGCATCAGCACATAGGAATCTGCATCGACAGAGCTGCCGGCAAAAATATCCAGCCCGGCGACGGCGATTGGCAGCACAAATACGCCCAGCAGGATCAGGTAGAGTGGAAACAGCCAGCGCGCGGTTAACAGGCTGCGAGGATTGGTGTTTTCAACCACGGTGACATGAAACTGACGCGGCAGACAGATAATCGCTGCGCAGGCCAGTACGATCTCTGTGATAAAGCTTCCGGCAAACGGGGACTGGAAGTTCGGGTTGAAGCGCAGCTGTTCCGATACCGCCGACAGCATGTTGCCCGGACCTTCAAACAGATAGAACACGACAAAAAAGCCGACTGCCAGGAAGGCTGTGAGTTTGATCACTGATTCAAATGCAACTGCCAGTACCAGCCCCGGATGGTGTTCGGTGGCATCGATATGGCGGGTGCCGAACAGAATACTGAAAATGGCCATCAGCAGTGCTACAAACAAGGCGGTATCGCTACCTTTGCTCAAGGCTTCAGTGGTGCCGGGTGCAATCGCGTTATAACTGATGGCGACGGCTTTCAATTGCAGCGCAATGTACGGCATGGTGCCGAGTACAGCGATTACCGTCACCATGACTGCCAGGCTTTGGCTTTTTCCGTAGCGGGATGAGATGAAATCGGCAATAGTGGTGATGTTTTGTTGTTTGCTGACCAAAATGATCTTTTCAATCATCCGCCAGCCGAACAGAAAGATGATCACCGGGCCGATATAGGTAGCCATAAACTCCCAGCCCGTCGTGGACGCCCGGCCAACAGCACCATAAAAGGTCCAGGAAGAACAGTAGACGGCCAGCGACAAAGAGTAGACCAGCGGATGGTTAGCCCAGCGTTGTCCGGTGTCACTCTTGTCACCATAGTAGGCGATCGCAAATAACAGCATCAGATAAGCGATTGAAATCAGAATAATGATCCAGCCGGACAGCATGGTGTTTCCTGTTGAGATTAGCGAGGTTTTGCCTAGTGTACCCTGTGCAGCGCCGAGACACAGCCTGCCCCGTTATTGTTGTTAGACTATTGTCCTGTACAGCAGGGTCAAAGCGTGCATGGGCTGAAGGTAAATTCCGGTATAACAGATTGATAGTAAAGATTTAATTTGTATTTGTATAAAAGTTGTTTGCGCTGTTCATACTAAAGTCGGGGCTTTTATTCCCAAGATTAATTTTGCAAGATTGCTCTTGGAAATTTCTCAACTCCAAATAACAACAAAACGGAGAACGACAATGGCAGATGATAAAGCAAATGCTGCTGCGTACTGGAAGGCGAATGTTCGCCTGATCACCTGGAGCCTGGTTGTCTGGGCTTTAGTCTCGTATGGTTTTGCCATACTTCTGCGTCCCATGCTGGCCGGTATTCCTATCGGAGGAACTGATCTTGGTTTCTGGTTTGCTCAGCAAGGCTCGATCATTACCTTTATCGCGATCATTTTCCACTATGCGTGGCGACTGAACAAGCTCGATAAAGAATTCGGCGTCGAGGAGTAATAGCATGAGCCAATTTGCAATCAACCTACTGTTTGTAGGTGCCTCTTTTGCGCTGTATATCGGTATTGCGATCTGGGCGCGCGCGGGATCAACGAAAGAATTTTACGTAGCGGGTGGTGGTGTAAATCCTATCACCAACGGTATGGCAACAGCTGCTGACTGGATGTCAGCTGCATCCTTCATCTCCATGGCCGGCTTGATCGCTGCTGGCGGTTATGCCAACTCAACCTTCCTGATGGGCTGGACTGGTGGCTATGTATTGCTGGCCATGCTGCTGGCACCTTACCTGCGCAAGTTCGGCAAGTTTACTGTGCCTGACTTCATCGGTGACCGTTTCTACAGTCGTGGTGCACGTCTGACGGCAGTTATCTGTCTGATCATCATGTCCGTGACCTATGTAATCGGTCAGATGACCGGTGCCGGTGTGGCCTTCTCTCGCTTCCTCGAAGTCAGTTCGTCTGCAGGTATCTGGATCGCAGCAGCGATTGTATTCCTGTATGCCGTATTCGGTGGTATGAAAGGGATTACCTACACTCAGGTAGCGCAGTACGTTGTACTGATCATCGCTTACACCATTCCTGCGGTGTTCATTTCATTGCAGTTGACTGGCAATCCGATTCCGATGTTCGGTATGTTCAGTACTCACGTTGAGTCCGGTCAGCCACTGCTGACAACACTGGATGAAGTGGTGCGTGAGCTGGGCTTCCGTGATTACACAGCTGATGTCAGCAATAAGCTGAACATGGTTCTGTTCACCCTGTCTCTGATGATCGGTACAGCGGGTCTGCCACACGTTATCATCCGTTTCTTCACCGTACCCAAAGTAGCTGATGCTCGCTGGTCTGCGGGTTGGACGCTGGTATTCATCGCGCTGTTGTACCTGACTGCACCTGCAGTAGCTTCAATGGCTCGTCTGAACCTGCTGACAACCATCTATCCGGATGGCCCGAATGCGCCAGCACTGGCATATGAAGCGCGTCCTGACTGGGTGAAAACCTGGGAACAGACAGGCCTGATTCGTTGGGAAGACAAGAACAACGATGGTCGTATCCAGATGTACAATGATGCCAATGCTGATTTTGCATCAACTGCAGAAGCGCGTGGCTGGGCGGGTAATGAGCTGACGGTAAACAACGATATTCTGGTTCTTGCGAATCCGGAAATCGCCAACCTGCCGGGCTGGGTTATCGGTCTGATTGCTGCGGGTGGTATTGCGGCAGCATTGTCGACGGCAGCAGGTTTGTTGTTGGCGATCTCTTCGGCGATCAGTCATGACTTGATCAAAAACATTATCAATCCGGATATCAGTGAAAAAGGCGAAATGATGGCAGCTCGTATCTCCATGGCGGGGGCGATCTTGCTGGCAACCTATCTCGGCCTGAATCCGCCAGGGTTTGCGGCACAGGTGGTAGCATTGGCATTTGGTATCGCAGCTGCTTCGCTCTTCCCTGCACTGATGATGGGTATCTTCTCCAAGCGTGTTAACGACAAGGGTGCGATTGCAGGTATGCTGGCAGGTCTGCTGTCAACGCTGCTGTACATCTTTACCTACCTGGGATGGTTCTTCATTTCAGGTACTAACATGCTGGCGAACACTCCTGATAACTGGCTGTTTGGTATCTCTCCGCTGTCCTTCGGTGCAGTGGGTGCGGTTATCAACTTTGCTGTGGCTTATGCGGTGTCTCTGTCTACTGAAGAGCCGCCACAGGAAATTCAGGATCTGGTTGAAAGCGTTCGTACGCCAAAAGGTGCTGGCGCTGCTCTGGATCACTGATCATAATAGGCCCATGACAGCCTAGTGCTGTTCACCAGGGTCAACTGATCGGGCCTCCTTCTGGAGGCCCGATTTATTTCGGGAAGCTATAGCATGATTTGGACGATAGTCGCGATTGTATTTGCCGGTTTAGGGGCTGCAGGGGTTGCCTTGATTCTGCGCAAGTTATCACGTAATAAACTGCCTAAGTGGATTATTCCAGTGTTTGGTGGCTTGGGTATGCTGGGTTATCAGATATCCTACGAGTACTCCTGGTTTGAGCATCAGCAGCAGCGCCAGCCAGAGGGTGCGGTGGTGGTTTCTACCGAAACAGGGCAGGTCTTCTGGCGTCCCTGGACATACCATTTCCCCATGATTATTGCATTCAGTGTCGTAGATACGCGAAATCTGGTCACAACACAGTTGGACGATGGTGCTCAGGTGGTTGAGTTCATACTCTATCGATTTGAAAAACAGCATGTCGATCTGGTGACGCATCAGGCCTATTTGCTCAATTGCGCCTCTACCGAGATGCTGCCTTTGAATGACCAGCGCCAGCCTCAACTGCAGCGTCTGAGTCGCCTGGACAGAGACGATGTGCTCTATCAGACTGTCTGTCAGGACTAGTCTGGTTTCAGACTAAAGTCCGGCTATCTGTCAATCGACGGCTTTGTTAGATTAAGTTGTCCGGACTGACCTGAGTCCAGAAGGAGATCTGATGCAGACAGATCTGTTTGTGTATCTTTTTGTGGGTGCCACAGCAATTTTTTACCTGTTGGTGCTTATGGCAGGCCGTACGGGTTCCGTACGTGATTTCTACACACTGAACACCGGTGTTACGCCGCTTGGTCGCGGAATGGCTTCGGCGGCTGACTGGTTGTGTGCAGCCACTTTTCTGGGCTTATTCGGGCTGTTTTCTGTTGATCCCCAGTATGCACAGTGGATCTTATTGGGCTGGTTATCAGGTCTTGTATGGTTTGGGGTTTGGCTGGCGCCTGCCGTTTTTCGCTCCGGACAAACGTGTCTGGCAGGTTTTGTGGCGCAGGGGTATGCATCGCGCTGGTTGGGTTATCAGGTACAGCTGATACTGGTATTGGTCAGCGTGCTGTTGTTGGCTCTGCAGCTCAAGGGGCTGGGGATCATGTTTTCTCGTCACCTGCAGTTGTCTGTCCATGCCGGCATAGTGGTGGCGTTGTTGCTGATCCTGTTTTACGTTCTGCTGGCAGCCATGAAGGCTATGACACAGGTGCACATGCTGCAGTACTGCATTTGCTTTTGTGCGTTTCTGGTTCCTGCTATTTATCTGGCGGCAGAGTTAGGTCTGCCGACACACTGGATTTTTTTTGACCCGACACCCGATTTGCAGTTACGTCTGGATCTGTTACAGCAACAGTTGGGTTTGAGTGGTACACACGCCTTGAGCGTGGTTGAACAGGGGTTAATGCTGGCGGCTCTGGTGGCTGGGACAGCATTGCTGCCCCATCTGCTGATTCGTTTCCAGAGTGTAAAACAGGAACAGGATGTGCGCTCCAGTGCTGCCTGGATGCTGGTGTTTATCGCAGTGATTTACGCCTCCATGCCCTGGGTTTCATCCATGGGGCAACTGCGTTTGATTGAAGTGGTCAATGGGCCTTTGAATGAGGGTGTTGCCTATACCCGTATGCCAAGCTGGTTTTATGCCTGGGAGCAAACAGCACAGTTGGCCTGGTATGACCATACATATGATGGTCGGGTTCAGTACGCAGCTGGAGCGGTGTTCGAGGGTGCGCAACCCCGGTTTGCCGATCAGGCTGGTGTATTGGGTGAGCGTGTGCTGACGAATCCGGCTAATCCTGTGTATCTGACTCAGCAGCGTTTTCCCGGAGAATTGTATGTTGCCGATGATATACGGTTATACCTGCTGCCCGAGTTGATTCATCTGCCAGGCTGGGTTGTAGGCTTGTTAAATGTGGGTATTACGGCTGCGTTGCTGTCGACTGCTGCCGTCATTTTAATTTCCACGGTGCAGTCGAGTGTTTTACAGCTTGGTGCTGTATTGCCACTATCATCACGGCTTGAGTCAGTGCTGGTGAGATTGGTTGCGTTGAGTGTGCTGCTGCTGGCTGCGCTTGTCGCGGTGTTGTTGCCGGGTGGCATACTGGAGTGGATGAACCGGGCTATTGCGTTAACGGCTGCTTCACTGTTTCCGGCAGTGTTGCTGTTGCTTTGGCGTCCAGGAATATCTGCCTGGGCCGCCGGTGCCGGAATGCTTGGCGGATTGTTACTGAGCCTGGGCTATACACTGGCATATGATACTGGCTGGCTGGTTACTTTCTGGCCGGAGTCCTGGCCAGTCTACCCCCCTGTTTCTATGGCAGGGGTGGTCATGCTGGTTAACCTGATATGTGTGGTTTTATTAGCCCGGGTATTGCCGGACGCTCACCGGGAGAGTGCAAGGCACACGGCTGTATCGACTGAATAATAACAATAGGAGCCCTTATGTCTGAATCCTTCAATATGGATAACTTGCCGTTCAGTTTACTGACCGCGAAAGAGCAGGAGTTGCTGAATAATAATCTTGATATTGCGTACTTTCAGAAAGGCGAGACGATTATATCGGCAGGTGAAGTCCCGGAAGGGGTGTTCATTGTTCTGAAGGGTAAGGTTGGCGAGAGTGACGGCAGCGAAGCGATAGATCAGGATGTCTCCGCTGCAAACGTGTTTGTGCATTATCAGGATGAAGATTATTTTGGTGGCTGGTCGGTCTTGAATGGCCGTGCGATCCATAACTTTATCGCTGTCGAAGAAACCATTTGCCACGTTTTGCCTACCCGGACGTTGATGGAGTTGATCGCCAGCAATGCCTTGTTCGCGGATTACTTTCAGCAGAATCTTACCGCCAAGCGGGAGATAGTGGCCCAGCATGGTCAAAATCAGGATATGGCCGAGTTCATGCTGGCGCGCATTGAAGACGGAACCATCCGTGAGCCGCTTATCGTACTGGAAGGTACGAGTATTGCTGAAGCGACTCGTATGATGCGTGAGATGAAAGCGGATTGTGTGCTGGCCAAAAAAGGTAACCGGTACGGTATGGTTACCGGCACTGACCTGTTAGATGCTGTGATTATCAACGGCTTGCCGCTGGAATCGGATGTTTCTGAAATTGCCAGCTATCGACTGATTACGACCGACCCTCAGGATTATCTGTTCAATGCATTGATCATGATGACGCAGCAGCAGATAGAGCGTGTTGTGGTTATGCGTGGTACAGAGTTGTTGGGGATCGTTGAATTGACCGACGTTCTGAGTCATTTTTCCAGCCATTCCCATGTGATTGGCTTGCGCGTCGAGCGGGCACAGACTGTCGAGGATTTGCGTGAGGCCTCAAGGGGGCTGACAGATTTGATCAAGGCGCTGATTTCAACCGGTGTCAAAATACGCTTTACCATGGAACTGCTGGCGGCCATGAACGGGCGCATTATCTCCAAGCTGTTTGATCTGGTCATTCCTAATGATCTTCGGCCCCACGTCTGTTTGATTGTGATGGGATCAGAGGGGCGTGGTGAGCAGATCATGAAGACCGATCAGGATAATGGCTTGATTTTCCGTGATGGTCTTGAGTGGCCGGAGAAGCATGCTGTTATGCGAAAGTTTAGTGAGACTTTGATCTCATTTGGTTTTCCGCCGTGTCCCGGTAATATCATGGTATCCAATCCGGAGTGGGTGAATTCCACCAGTGACTGGGCCAACAAGCTGAATGACTGGAGTCAAAAATTTGACGGAGAGTCTGTCATGAAGCTGGCGATTGCGGTTGATGGTAAGCCTGTTGCCGGTAATGCGGCATTATTTAAAGTGGCTCGAAATGCCTTTTTGCGCAGTGTGCGCAATAATGACATCTTCTTTTCTCACTTTGCCAAGGCTTCCCTGAACTTTGATACGCCCCTGACATTCTTCGGTAATCTCAAAGAAAAGGGTGTGCTGGATATTAAAAAGGGTGGTATTTTCCCGATTGTGCATGGTGTCCGTACCATGGCATTGGAGCATCGTATACTGGAGACCAATACCTTTAAGCGTATTGAGGCTTTGGTAGAGATGGAGCAGATGCGTAAAAACCATGGGGAAAATCTGGCCGAGGCTCTGTCACTGTTTGTGCAGATCCGGCTGAAGCATCAAATACAGCGTGTTGAAGAAAGTCAGGATGGAAGAGATTCGACGCCGAATGCAATCGATCTGCAGCGTCTGAATAAGCTGGAGCGCGATCTGTTAAGAGATGCCTTGAGAATCGTGAAGGATTTCAAGAAGCATCTGGCGTCACGTTATCATATAGGTTCATGACATAATGATTATTCCAAGAACCATTCGGCGCTTTAAGGAGCGCAGAGAATTTCGCGACAGTCCCTATGCTCATTTGTTCGAGCCCTATAAGGGTGATGAGGTCGTTTCATTGGACTGTGAGACAACCAGTCTGGATGTCAAAAAAGGCGAAATACTGTCTATCGGTGCGGTGCGCATTCGTGGGCGTCGGGTGATTACCAGTGAGCGGCTGGATATCAAGTTGAAACCGCCTGCTTCCTTGACGGGAGAGTCGATCAAGATTCACAAGATCCGTGCCAGTGATCTGGCTGATGGCATTGAGTTGGATGAGGCGCTGGAGCAAGTGTTGGCGTTTGTCGGGAATCGTCCGATTCTTGGTTATTATGTCAATTATGATATTCGTATGCTGGATAAATATATCCGTCCCCGCTATGGCTTTGGTTTGCCTAACAAGGCCATTGAGTTATCGCATGTGTATCACGATATCATCAAGTGGAAAACCGTGGGAGGCGATGTCGATCTGCGTTTTGATACGATATCCAAAAAGCTGGATATTCCCATCATTCAGCGTCACACCGCTCTGGGCGATGCAATTACTGTTGCATTGATGTATGTGCGTCTGAAATTTGGCGCTCCCCTGGCTGAATAAATTCCTATCTCTTTGACCCTGTAAGGGTCTTCCAAACTAAAGCAGGCATTGGCCTGCTTTTTGCATTCTATTGTCCTATGCGGGATAAGCGGCAATGAAGGGTATAAAGTTGCCATTTTGTTGGCGCTTTTCAGTGGATCAATATAGAATGGCGTTATAATGTCAAAAAAATGCCGCTGTCAGATGAGGGCTGAAGATGATTGAACGGGCTGACATCAACGGTGTTCTGGCGCAAATGCGTTCGTTGCGTGCGGAAATGCAACAATCTTCCGGTCAGATCGAGCTGCCGAGTTTGCGGCCGGAAAGCGGGTCAATCCGGTCCATTGGTGAAACTGAGCGTAGCAGTTTTACGGCATTGCTAAAATCTGCTGTGGATCAGGTGAATGGACATCAGCAAAGTGCCAACCGTTTGCGTGAATCATATGAACGTGGTGATCCCGGAGTAGATCTGCCACAGGTCATGATTCAGGCACAAAAAGCGTCTGTTTCGTTTGAAGCAATGACCCAGGTGCGTAATCGCCTGGTGCAAGCCTACGAAGACATCTCAAAAATGCCGATCTGATTGAGCGGGTGTAAATGGAAAATACAGCAACTCCATTAAATGCTAGAGGCAATCTCATGGCTGGTTTTAACAGCCTGGGAATTTTGCGCCAGCTGGGTTTGATGGTCGGCCTGGCTGCCAGTGTCGCGATCGGGTTTGCTGTAGTGCTCTGGTCGCAGCAGCCTGATTATCGTGTCCTTTACGCTAATCTGAGTTTTTCCGATGCCAATGAAGTCATTGAGCAACTGCGGCTGAATAAAATTCCCTATCGTTTCGATGCAGATGGCCGAGCTATTCTGGTGCCGGAGTCGCATGTTCACGCGGCACGTTTGCGCCTGGCCGCTGATGGTTTTACCGCTGATCGTACTGTCGGCTTTGAATTGCTGGACCAGGATTACGGTATGGGTACCAGTCAGTTCATGGAAACGACGCGTTACCGTCGAGGTCTTGAAGGCGAGCTGTCTCGAACCATATCCAATATGACTGCTGTCAGGTCTGCACGTGTACATCTGGCGATACCCCGAGATACGGTTTTTATCCGCGATCAGCGCAAGCCGCGCGCCTCTGTTTTTCTTGAGCTGTTTTCCGGGCGGCAGCTGGAGCGTGATCAGGTGGCGGCGATTGCCAATCTGGTTGCCTCCAGTATTCCTGAGCTGGATGTCAAGGATGTCACGATCGTCGATCAGCGAGGTCGCTTGCTGAATTTGCGGGATATTGATTCAGATGTAGTGTTAGCTGCGCGACAGCTGGAATATGTGCGCCAGGTTGAAGATACGCTGGTGAATCGTGTTAACAGCATTCTGCAGCCTGTTGTGGGATTGGGTAATTTCCGTGCAGAAGTGTCTGCAGATGTGGATTTCACTGAAGTTGAACAGGCCAGTGAGATGTTTAACCCGGATTTGCCTGCATTACGCAGTGAGCAGACTCTGGAAGAACGGCGTGACTCAGGTGAGGCGGCCGTCGGTGTGCCGGGAGCGTTGGCCAATCAGCCGCCGGGACCTGTCGCTGTGCCAGAAATTGCCGGTAATGGTGCAGGTGGTGCTGGAGCCGGTGCTTCAGGCAGTAGTCGTAATCAGGCGACACGTAATTTTGAGCTGGATCGAAGCATCAGTTATACCCGGCAGCAGATGGGTGGTATCCGGCGTCTGTCCGTTGCCGTTGTGGTCGATGACCTGCAAGTCGTCAACCCTGAAACCGGTGAGCGTAGTCGTGCCCGCTGGTCAGATGAAGATCTGGATCGACTGCGTTTGCTGGTGGAGAACTCGGTTGGATTTTCGGCGCTGCGGGGTGATAGCGTCAATGTGATTAACTCGAGTTTTGTGCCGCCTGAGGAGTTTGAATTCGATGATCCGGGATTCTGGCAGCAGGAGTGGTTCTGGAATCTGCTGAAGCAGATTGGTGCTGCGGCTTTTGTCTTGTTGCTGGTGTTGGGGATTCTGAGGCCGGTACTCAAGCACCTGTCGACCACGGGTGGCGGTCGCACCACTAGTGATCTGGGACCTGCCGGTCAGATTTCGGCAGAGCTGGAATCTCTGGACGGTTCAGGAATTGCGGATGACAAGGTGACCTTTGGTGGCGTGGAGTCTGCCGCCATGGTGACGCCGAATGAGAGTTTTGATTATCAGTTAAATGAGATTCGCAGCATGGTCGCTGAGGACCCGGCGCGGGTCGCGCAGGCCATCAAGCAATGGGTGGTAGAACGTGAGTGATGGTCTGACTGACATTGAGAAGGCAGCGGTATTGCTGATCAGCCTGGGTGAGGGTGATGCAGCCGAGATACTGAAGCATCTGGGCCCCAAGGAGGTTCAACGGATTGGTGAGGCGATGTCACGTCTGGATAACGTTCCTCAGTCGCGCGTTGAGTCGGTAGTGTCAGATTTTCTGGATATTGTGAGCGATCAGACAGGGATCGGGATCAATAATGATCGCTATATCCGTGCCATGCTGAATCAGGCTCTGGGAGAGGATAAGGCAAAAACGCTGATAGATCGCATCCTCTTCAGTACCAATACGTCCGGTCTGGATACGCTGCGCTGGATGGACCCGCGTCAGGTGGCTGAAATTATTCGCTTTGAGCACCCGCAGATTCAGGCGGTGATCATCTCCTATCTTGAGCCGGATCAGGCAGCCAATGTGCTAAGCTTCTTTGATGACAAGGTGCGCCTGGATATCGTGATGCGAGTGGCTGCACTGGATCAGATTCAGCCACAGGCTCTGCAGGAGTTGAATGATATGCTCGAAAGTCAGTTCAGCGGTCCGCGTTCAACACAGCTCACGCGTCTGGGTGGTGTCAAGTCTGCTGCCAATATCATGAACTTTATTGATACACAGATTGAAGCAGAGCTCATGGATGCCATTAAGGAAACTGATGAGGGGCTGGCTAACCAGATTTCTGATCTGATGTTCGTATTTGACAACCTGATGGATGTGGATGATCGTGCAATTCAGGTGATCTTGCGTGAGATTCAGACCGACCAGCTGGTGGTGGCTCTGAAAGGAGCAGATTCTCAGCTGCAGGAAAAAATCTTCAAGAATATGTCCAAACGAGCTGCAGAGTTGCTGCGCGACGATCTGGAAGCGAAGGGGCCTGTGCGAGTCAGTGAAGTCGAGGCGGCGCAGAAAGAGATCCTCAATGTGGCACGTCGCCTGGCCGATGAGGGTGAGATTACCCTTGGCAGCTCAGATGATATGATTTGATCGGATGAAGCAGGATAATCTACGCCCCGTCAAAATTCCGGCAGCTGAAGCCCGGCAGTTGACCCGCTGGGAGCTGCCCCTGATGGACGCTGGTGTTGTGGATCAGGCATTTCAGACAGTCAGTCCGGCATCTCAGGTCACCGTTGTTGAAGAAGAAATTGAAGTCGAGAAGTTAACCTTGGCGGAAATTGAGCAGATACGTGAAGATGCAGCCAAAGAGGGCTTCGCTCAGGGGCGAGAGGAAGGTTTTGCTCAGGGACTGGCTGCTGGCGAACGGCAGGGTTATGAGCAGGGGCTGGAATCAGGCCTGGCTGAAATACAGCGTCAGCAGGCCTTGCTGATGGGCGTGTGTCAGGCGCTGGCCAATCCGGTCGCCGCTCAGGAGCAGGAACTTGAAAAATTATTGACAGGCCTGGTGCAAGGGTTTGCTCGCGCAGTGATTGATGCAGAGCTGCAAAGCAATCCTGAGCCAATATGTCAGGCGGTGCGTGCGGCTCTGGCAGAGCTGCCGGGTGCTACACTGGTGTGCGATCTGCGCGTAAATCCGGCAGATCTGCCGGTACTGCAGGCATTGTCCGGACTGGAGGGTGTACGCTTTATCGAGGATCCCTCAATCGAACAGGGTGGATGCAGTGTGACCACGGATAACACCCGAATTGATCATCGTGTATCGACACGCTTTCAGCAGATTACGGAGCAACTGGCTGCTGCATTAGGTCAATCTTCCGCATCTGTTTCCGGAGAGTGAAGCGCCATGGCGTTATTTCAGAATCACTCACATCTTAGCGATCCCGATCTGTTTGTGCCTGCCAAACCACTGGTGAGTGGGCGTATTACCCGTCTGATTGGCCTGACCCTGGAAGCCGTTGGTTTGAAGGTGGCGTTGGGCGATTATTGCCGCATCGCGGTTGCAGAGGGGCAGCTGGCTGAGGCTGAGGTGGTCGGTTTTTCCGGTGACCGGATTTATCTGATGCCACTGCACAGTGTGGAAGGTTTGCAGCCGGGTGCGCGGGTGACACCTCAGCAGAGTGCCAGTCAGGTTCCGGTTGGCTTTGGGCTGCTGGGACGAGTCATTAATGGTATCGGCCAGCCAATTGATGGGCGAGGTCCGCTGGACGCGGAGCGCTTTGTGTCTCTGCAGGGTGAAACGATCAATCCCTTGGCACGCCATCCGATAGATACACCTCTGGACGTGGGTATTCGTTCGATCAATGGATTGTTGACGGTTGGTTGTGGTCAGCGGTTGGGCTTGTTTGCCGGTAGTGGCGTGGGTAAGTCGGTACTGCTGGGGATGATGACACGTAATACTGAAGCAGATATCACTGTGGTTGGCTTGATCGGTGAACGAGGCCGTGAAGTTCGGGAGTTTATTGATCACAGTCTGGGTGCTGCGGGAATGGCTCGTTCAGTGGTGGTGGCCTCTCCGGCAGATGATTCTCCGTTAATGCGTTTGAGAGCGGCTGAGCTGACAACGCGTATTGCGGAGTATTTCCGTGCTCAGGGCAAGCGTGTCTTGCTGTTGATGGACTCGCTGACCCGCTATGCCCAGGCGCAACGTGAAATCGCCTTGGCTGTGGGGGAGCCGCCGGCAACTAAAGGTTATCCACCGTCGGTATTTGCGCGTTTGCCGCGGCTGGTGGAGCGTGCCGGTAATGCTCAGTCGGGTGAAGGGTCTATTACGGCCTTTTATACAGTTCTGACAGAAGGGGATGATCAGCAGGACCCTATCGCGGATGCTGCACGAGCCATTCTGGATGGGCATATTGTGCTGTCACGCAGTCTGGCGGAGCAGGGACACTATCCTGCCGTCGATATTGAAGCATCAATCAGTCGAGTCATGCCGCAAGTCGTTGCCCCGGAGCACCTGGCCAAGGCGCTGGAATTCAAGCGAATGTTTTCGCGCTATCAGCAAAACGCAGATCTGATAAGTGTGGGAGCCTATGCGCGTGGCAGTGATCCACTGACTGACCGGGCCATTGAAATGTTGCCGGTATTGCAGGCATATCTGCAGCAGGGTATGGCTGAATCGTTTGATCAGCAGCGTTCGATTCAGGAACTGATCATGTTGATGAGCATGCCGCCAACTCCCAGTGCGCCTCAGCAGGGAATGCGTGGGCAGGTTTCTCAGGCTGACCGGCGATGAGTGTTCGTCGATCAAAGCGTTTGGAGGTGGTACTGGGGTTGGCACAAAAGCAGCGTGATGCAGCGGACCGGTATCTTGCCGAAAGTCGTCAGCGCCTGCAGCAAGCTGAAACGCAGCAGGTGCAGTTGCAAAACTATATGCTCGAGTATCAGCAGCAGTTTACCCAAGCCGGACAGCAGGGGATGACAACCGATCGTTTACGGCAGCATCAGGCATTTATTGGTCGTCTGGAGCAAGCACTGCGTCAACAGCAGGAAACAATTCGAGTCGCGCGTCAGCAACTGGAGCAGGTGACGCAATACTGGCAAAGTGTTTACGCACGCTTCAAGGGAATCGAGAAGTTAACCGAGAAAGTACGTCAGGGAGAGCAGTTGGCACAGGATAAGCGTGAACAGCAGCAAATCGATGAGCGCTCACAGCGTTTCAGAGGTTCGGGTCTGTAACTTGGCCGGGGTCGGCTGCTATCAAACTGGCGCGATAATTGCATTCTTGAAGTAGCGTTGGCTGAGAGTGAGCTGAGCGTTGTTTGGACTTTGACTTCAGGAGCTGAGTATGTCCTCCCCAACTTCTACAATCCAGTTATTGGGCGGTTTGCTGTCCCTGGCCCCCGGTGCTGCGGGTCATGGCCTTGCGCCTGCAGGAATACACCCGGTACCGTCTTCATCAGGTGATTTTCATGCGCTGTGGACAGGCATGACCCGAATGCCTGAAACATCGATGCCGCAGACACCTGTTTCAACATCTCAGCGGCAAGCCGATGTCGATTTGTCAGGGTTGGGCGGCAGTGATTTGCCGTCTCTTGAGCCAGAACAGGTGCTGAAGCAGCTGGAGCGTCTTCTGTTGCAGTCCGAAGGCGATTCGGTGGAACGCCTGGAGAATGCTCTGGATCTGTTGCGTCAGACTCTGCAGAGTTTGTTGCCTTCAAGTTCGGCAGAGAGTGGTGTGGAAACAGCAGATTCAGCGCCTCAAATACCGAGTGATGATGAGTTGCGTGCTTTTATACAGTGGCTGTATTCAACGCCTGAAGCGCGCCCTGTTGATACTGATACAGCCCGTCCAGCGACTGATGAAAAGCAGTCGGTTGATCTCTCTCTTGAAAAGCTTCTGGTTGACTATCTGGAACGCAAGGTGCCTCTGGATGCAGAAAGTCAGGAAGATAACACCCGGCAGGCTGAGCGTGAACTTTACGTACGCCAACTCTGGATTGAGTTAGAAGCTGCACGGGCCCATCAGGCTGCAATTGAAAAGCAAGCGGCAAGAGTTACTGCCACTTCAGCTGATGATACGTCTCCGTTTATTCCGGCTCAGCAAGCGTTTTCCGAAACAGCGGATGCTGAATTGCAGAACTCCGCACCTTCAGCGTTAAACCAGGCACCTGAAGATGCTGATGCGGTGCCAGTCAGCGTTCGAAATGATGTTGTTGCTGGAGAGGCTTCAGAGGAGGTGCAATTGCCGGAGCAGGGGATCTCGGCAGAAAGCACGCCAGCTCGTGGTGCTGAGAGATCAGTTGATGTGTTACCGCCTGTACGTGAATCCCGTGATGGCATGAGAGAGGAGCGATCTGCGGAGCGTACAACTGAGCGCAATGCATATATACCGCCGGCCGCAAAAGAGCCGGGCTCTGAGCGAGTATCGGCAGAGCCCCTGCCAGATGCCCGCCGCGTTGCTGTGGAAAGCAGCCCTGGGAATGCAGCTTCAGTAACCTCGCGGGGCGCTACGATAGATGAGCCTGCTGCTGAGCTGAATCGCCGTCAGGAAGCAACGGTAACACAGAACCTGTCTGAAACAGCTCGCGTGCAAACGCCTGCACCCAACAGTGCGACGGCGGTTGCACAAGCGCACAATTCTCAGGATGCATTAATGCAGAAAATGCTGAATCCAGCCTGGAGCCGTGCACTGGGTGAGCGGGCTGTGATGATGGCACAGCAGGGGCCGCGCATTGCCGAGGTACGTCTAGACCCTCCAGAGCTGGGCTCATTACGCATTCGGGTACAGATACATGGAAATGATCAGGTATCTCTGTCATTTAACGCCCCGAATGCTGCCGTACGTGAAGTGCTGGAGCAGAGTCTGCCGAGGTTGCGTGAGATGTTTAATGAGCAGGGAATGAATCTGGCAGATGCGTCGGTCTCTGATCAGTCTGCACAGGAACATTCCGACAGGACCCAGCGCGATGAGCGCGGTACAGGTGCCGCTTCAGCACGTGAAGAGTTTGGTGAATTGCCTGCCAGCCGTCAGGTGCTGCGGAAAGTCGGAATCATTGATTATTATGCATGAAGCTGTTCCCCTGTCCTGAGCACGCTGTGGTATATTTAGCCATCATTCAAATGTGACGGCTAAAAAGGGGCGATGCATGGCTGAAGAAGATGCTCGTAGTGAGGGTGGTGAAGCGGCACCCAAGGGCGGTAAGAAAAAGCTGATCATCATTGCAGCAGCTGTACTCCTGGTGCTTCTGATTGGTGGCGGTGCTGCATTCTTTTTTCTCTCGGGCGGAGATGACGAGTCGGCCCGCTCATCTGCACCTGTCCAGAGGGAAGCGATCTACGTCAAGATTCGTACCCTTGAAGGGCGTCCCATGTTTGTTGCCTCTCTGGAGAATCCGGATGGCAACCGTCACTTTATGCAAATTTATGCCGAGGCTAAAACCCGTGATCCAGCAGTTGAGGCGGTGTTGAACCAGCATATGCCACTGATCGTGGCGCGCCTGAATACACTGTTTACCACAGCCGATCCCAGAGCATTACGCAGTGTCGATGGCATCAGGACCTTGCAGCGGGATGCCACCGAATTGGTTAATCGATTGATCCAGGACAGAGGTGGTGAGCCAGGTGTCGAAATTGTACTGTTTACCAATTTTGTAATGCAGTGAAGGAGCGCTGAGTATGTCGGTCAAAGATCTACTGTCGCAAGATGAAATCGATGCTTTGTTGCATGGTGTCGATGACGGCGATGTGGACACTACTGACGATGCAGATGAGGATGATGGCAGTGGTGTGCGTCCTTATGATTTGGCCAGTCAGGAGCGTATTGTCCGTGGCCGAATGCCGACTCTGGAGATGGTTAATGAGCGCTTTGCCCGACTGGCGCGTGTAACGCTGTTTAACCTGTTGCGTCGTACGGCTGATGTTACTGTGGGCGGGGTACAGGTGATGAAGTATGGAGACTACATCCATACTCTCTATGTACCCACCAGTATGTCGCTGATGAAAGTACATCCCTGGCGCGGTACAGGCTTGCTGATTATTGATGCCAAGCTGGTGTTCAAACTGGTGGACCAGTATTTTGGTGGTGATGGCCGCCATGCCAAAATTGAAGGGCGTGACTTCACGCCAACTGAAACCCGGCTGGTGCACAAAACAGTGAGTGAGCTGTTTCGCGACCTGAAGGATGCCTGGAAGCCTGTCGCTGATCTGTCTTTTGAGCAGGTTTCGCATGAACTCAACCCTGCTATGGCAAATGTTGTCGGGCCGAGTGAAGTGGTGATTGTCAGTACCTTCCAGGTTGATCTGGAGGGGGGGAATGGCGATTTCCACGTCACCCTGCCTTACGCCATGGTTGAGCCGATTCGTGATCAGTTGACCTCCTCTTATCAAAACAGCGAACATGAAACTGATGAGCGCTGGCTGAACTCTCTGCGTAAGGATATTGTCAGTGCCCGTTTGAACCTGGACCTGCTGGTTGCCGAACGAGAGATGACATTACGTGATGTGGTGGCGTTGGAAAAAGGTGATGTGATCCCGGTAGATATTGACGAGCACTTGACGCTGAGCGCCAATGGTTTGCCAATGTATACCTGCCAACTCGGTGCATCGCGTGGTAATCTTGCAGTAAAAATTGTCGAAACTATTCAGCATGATCATGACTGATGTGATGGTCTGGAGATAGCGTTTGTGAGTGAAGACGATAACAATGTAGACCAGCAAGCCTTGGCTGATGAATGGGCTGCCGCCATGGAAGAACAGGTCAGCAGCGCCGAGGCAGAGAACCTTTCTGTAGGCGCTGCTGCCAAAACGGTTGAACTGTCTGAGCTGGAAGATGACTCTACACCGGTCAGTGATCCAAAGCTGGACGTTATTCTGGATATTCCAGTGAAGCTGACCGTTGAGGTCGGTGGCACCGAGATTGCCATTCGTAATCTGTTGCAGTTGAGCCAGGGCTCTGTTCTGGAGCTGAGCCGGGTTGCAGGTGAACCTTTGGATGTCAAAGTGAATGGTACGCTGATTGCGCATGGTGAAGTGGTGGTGGTTAATGACCATTACGGCATTCGCTTAACCGACGTAATCAGTCCACAGGAACGTATTTGGCGACTTAAATAGTGATCTACCGTGGCCTGCTGCTATTGTGTTTGTTCAGCTCTGCTGCCTGGGGTGAGGAGCGTCGGGTATCTGTATCCGCTTACCGCAGTGCTGATCCGCTGAGTCTGGAGTCAGTGCTACAGCTTTTGCTGGGTCTGGGTCTGGTGCTCGGCACTATTTTTCTGATTGCCTGGCTGCTGCGTCGTGTTACCTTGATCCCCGGGCAGCATCGCAAGCTCAAAGTGATAGCGGCGTTGTCGTTAGGTCAGCGTGAGCGTGCCGTGCTGGTACAGGTAGGGGAGCAGCAGGTACTGCTGGGTGTGGCACAGGGGCAAGTCACTTTGCTAAAAAGCTTTGAGCAGCCTGTCATACAGCCGGAAGCGCCGGCAGAGACCGCCTTTTCACGTACGCTGGGTCAGTATTTACACAAGCGGAATAACAATGATGCGTTATAGTGCGCTGCTATTGCTGTTGTTTTTACCTGGCGTGGCATACGCTGACGTGGGGATTCCCGCTGTAAGTCTGACAGTGGATGACGCCGGAAATACCGAGTACTCGATCACTCTGCAGATTCTTGCGTTAATGACATTGCTGACATTCTTGCCAGCAATGTTGATGATGATGACGTCCTTTACTCGAATTATCATCGTATTTGCGATCTTGCGTCAGGCTCTGGGTTTGCAGCAGACACCGTCGAATCAGGTCATGGTCGGTTTGGCACTGTTTCTGACCTTTTTTATTATGGCACCAGTCTTCGATCAGGTGAATGAGTCAGCCCTTCAGCCCTATATGGCTGAGGAAATGACCAGCCTGGAAGCGCTTGAGGCGGCCTCCAGGCCTTTTCATCAGTTCATGATTCGTAATACACGTGAAAGTGATCTCGACCTGTTTATGCGTATTTCAGATACACCTCGGGTTGAAACTGAAGCGGATGTTCCCTTTCGGGTGCTTGTCCCTGCCTTTGTTGTCAGTGAGCTGAAAACTGCTTTTCAGATAGGCTTCATGCTGTTTATTCCCTTCCTGGTGATAGACTTGGTGGTAGCCAGTGTACTCATGGCGATGGGTATGATGATGTTGTCACCAGTGATTGTCTCTCTGCCCTTTAAAATCATGTTGTTTGTTCTGGCTGATGGCTGGGCGATGGTGGTAGGAACGCTGGCCGCGAGTTTTGGAATCTAGTCAGGGGGATTACGATGGCGCTGACTGAAACGGTACTGGATCTGTATGGCGGTGCTTTTTGGCTGATTATCAAGTTCGTCACCATTATTGTCGGGCCTGCCTTGATTGTCGGATTGATGATTTCCGTATTTCAGGCAGCCACCCAGATCAATGAGCAAACACTGAGTTTTTTACCACGCTTAATCGTCAGCTTATTGGCGCTTATGTATAGTGGTCCCTGGATTGTGATGCAGATCCTAGATTTGTTTAACTTTCTGTTTATGAACATTCCCCTGATGATAGGTTGAGCCGGTGTTTGTCTCGCTCGCCGATCTTGAGTACTGGGTAGGTGCCTTCCTGTTGCCCTTTTTTCGGATAGGGGCGTTTTTTATGGCGGTCCCGATTATAGGTACGCAGATGGTGCCTATGCGTGTCCGCCTGAGCCTTGCGCTGGCTTTTACCTTGCTGCTGCTGCCCGTATTACCTGAAATGCCGGTATTTGAAGGCTTGTCTTTGAGTACCTGGCTGGTCATTCTGAATCAGATCATGATCGGTACCTTGCTGGGATTTGCTTTACAGTTTCTGTTTCAAAGCTTTATCGCCGGTGCCCAGATGATTGCGATGCAGTCGGGTCTGGGGTTTGCATCCATGACTGATCCCAGTACCGGTGTGCAGATTGTAGTGGTCGCGCAATTTTACTCGATGATGGCGATGCTGCTGTTTTTGGCAATGAATGGTCATCTGGTGATGATGGAGATTCTGGCGCAGAGCTTTCATGTATTGCCGATAGGTATGATTGGTTTGGGCACTGATGTGTTTATCCGGGTTGTGCTGTCAGTGAGTTGGTTGTTTTCAGCGGCGCTGCTGATGGCGCTTCCTGCAATTACAGCGCTTCTGATTATTAACCTGTCATTCGGTATTATGACCAAGGCTGCACCGCAGTTGAATATCTTTGCGATCGGTTTTCCATTTACGATGTTAATGGGATTGATTATGCATTGGATCAATCTGCCCATTTTTTACGATCATTATGTGCGTATGTCTCATTATGTGCTGGGTTTTGTTGAAGGTTTGCTGCCTCCACTGAGCGGGTGAGTCATGGCTGAAGATACTGGTCAGGAAAAATCACAAGAACCTACCCAGAAGCGTATCCAGGATGCGCGGAAAAAGGGTGATATCGCGCGCTCCAAAGAGCTGACCACGCTGGCGCTGTTGATGGCATCGGCTGCCTCTGCATTGCTGTTTGGCAGTGCCATAGGTGAAGTCATGTTAGGGCTGTTCAGCTTCAATTTTGACTTGCGCCGTGACGAGATTATAGATCCGGCCTATATGGGCTACCACCTGTTTCGATCGCTGTTTGATGCCTTTCTCAGCCTGTGGGGCTTCTTTCTGTTAGTCACGCTTGCGACAATTTTTTCAGCCACGGCATTGGGGGGCTGGAACTTCAGTGGTGAATCGTTGCAGCCCAAAGGCAGTCGTCTCGACCCTATTGCCGGTATCAAGCGGATGTTTTCATTAAAGTCGCTGGTGGAATTGTTTAAGGCGATCGGTAAAGTGGTGATAGTGGGTTCTGTTGCAATTCTGGCTATTTATCTGCTGCGCCCGGAGCTGCTCGGCATGACTGCGGAGGCGGTTAATCCTGCCGTACTTCATGCCCTGACGATTATCGCCTGGGCATTTCTGGTTATCAGTGCTGCGATGATTTTTATTGTGTTGATCGATGTGCCTTTTCAGCTGTACGACTATAACAAAAAGCTGAAAATGACCCTTCAGGAAGTAAAGGACGAAATGAAAAGCACCGAAGGTAAGCCTGAGGTGAAGAGCAAAATTCGTCAGCTGCAGTATGAAATGTCTCAGCGTAAAATGATGAAAGAAGTGCCTACGGCGGATGTTGTCATCACCAACCCGACCCATTATGCGGTAGCGATTCGTTATGATCAGAGTCGCAGCGATGCACCCGTTATTGTGGCGAAAGGCGTTGATTTTATGGCCTTAAAAATCCGTGAGGTGGCTGAAGAGTATCAGGTGGAAATTCTTGAAGCACCATCACTGGCGCGAGCTCTTTACTATGCAGCAGAGATAAATGAAGAGGTGCCTTCCGGACTCTATACTGCAGTGGCGCAGGTGTTGGCCTATGTCTTTCAACTGCGCGATGGGCAGTCACAGCGGGGAGCCTTGCGTCCCCCTTCCGATCATGAGCTGGATATTCCAGATTCACTTCGCCGGGATGAGTAACTGGCGCAATTCTTGCTTTAAATACTTATGGATAAAGAGGTGTCATTAACTTGACGTATTCGCTAGAATGTCCGGGTATTTATTGATTTTGATGATCAATACAGCATTTTTTTGACGTTTATTTGACGGTAGGTGACGTGGATAGAGCAGCCATACTTCAGGGTGCCAAAAGTATCAGTCGAGGGAATCTGGGGATTCCATTGCTGTTGCTGGTGGTGCTGGCTATGGTCACCTTGCCGATGCCCACCTTCCTGCTGGACGTTTTCTTTACCTTCAATATAGCCTTGTCTATTGTGGTGTTGCTGGTGTGTATCTATGCCTTGCGTCCACTGGACTTTGCTGTATTTCCGACGATTTTGCTTGCGGCAACGTTGCTGCGTCTGGCGTTGAATGTCGCATCGACCCGTGTTGTGCTGTTGAATGGCCATGAGGGCGGCGATGCGGCTGGTCAGGTAATCCAGGCATTTGGTGAGGTGGTTGTCGGCGGCAATTATGTCGTTGGTATCGTGGTGTTCATGATTCTGGTCATTATCAACTTTGTCGTAGTGACCAAGGGCGCCGGGCGTATTTCTGAAGTCAGTGCCCGCTTTACGCTGGATGCCATGCCGGGTAAACAGATGGCCATTGATGCCGATGTGAATGCCGGGTTGATCTCCCAGGATGAAGCGCGTGCCCGGCGTCAGGAAGTGACTCAGGAAGCTGATTTCTATGGAGCCATGGATGGTGCGTCAAAGTTTGTCCGTGGTGATGCCGTCGCCGGCATTCTGATTCTGGTGATTAACCTGTTGGGTGGGCTGGGAATCGGGATGCTGCAGCATGGGCTGGATTTTGATACGGCGATGCGTAACTACTCGTTGCTGACCATTGGTGACGGACTGGTTGCGCAGTTGCCTTCACTGCTGTTGTCTACAGCGGCTGCCGTCATGGTGACGCGAGCCAACTCTTCGGAAGCTATGGGCAGTCAGGTATTCAGTCAGATGTTTGGCTCACCGCGTGCATTGTTTGTTGCAGCGGGTGTCATTTTCCTGATGGGTATTGTCCCGGGTATGCCGCATTTTGCATTTCTTTCACTGGCTGGTGCTGCTGCAGGCGCGGGCTGGCTGATCCTGCGTCGGCAGCAGCAACTGACAGCAGAGCAGCAGGGCCAGCCGGATGAGCCTGCAGAGTCGGATCAGCCTGAAGAGCGGCGCGATCTTGACTGGGATGATGTGATGCCGGTTGATATGGTAGGACTCGAGGTCGGATACCGTCTGATTCCCATGGTTGACAAGATGCAGGGTGGACAGTTGCTGGGTCGGATCAAAGGGGTGCGTAAAAAGCTATCGCAAGACCTTGGATTTTTGGTGCCTTCGGTGCATATTCGTGACAATCTTGACTTAATGCCAGGTGCATATCGAATTACCCTGATGGGGGTGATTAGTGGTGAAGGAGATGTATATCCGGACCGCGAGCTGGCCATTAATCCAGGTCAGGTGTTTGGGACCCTTAAGGGGGTTGCCGTAAAGGACCCCGCCTTTGGTCTGGATGCGGTGTGGATTGAGAAAGGCCAGAAGGAGCATGCCCAGACGCTGGGTTATACTGTAGTGGATGCCAGTACTGTCGTTGCGACACACTTGAACCAGATCTTGCAAAACCATGCGCATGCCTTGCTGGGGCATGAAGAAGTGCAGCAACTGCTGGATATGCTGACCAAGACATCACCCAAGCTGGTTGAAGAGCTGGTACCTAAAAAACTGTCGATCAGTGTGTTGTTGAAAGTGTTGCAGAATCTGCTGATGGAACAGGTGTCGCTCAAAGACTTTCGTTCCATTGCAGAGGCACTGGCAGAAGCGGTCGATCGTACTCAGGATCCTTTGTCGTTGACCGCTGCAGTACGTGTGGCACTGTCACGCTTGATTGTGCAGAGTATTAACGGGTCTGATCCCGAGTTGCCGGTGATTACACTGGAGCCTGCTCTTGAGCAGATGTTGCTGAACTCCATGCAGCAGGGCGGAGCAAGTGATGAAACACTGGTGCTTGAGCCTGGCATGGCAGAGCGGTTGCAGACATCACTGGGTCAGGCAGCTCAGCAGCAAGAGATGTCGGGGAAACCCTCTGTGCTATTGGTCGCTGCGCCAATCAGGCCGTTGATGGCAAGGTTTGTTCGTTATGGTCAGCACCAGGTGCATGTATTGTCTTATCAGGAAATTCCGGAAAACAAGCGCGTAACAATCGTGGCGACAGTCGGAGGTGGAAATGCCTAAGCAGATGCTGGCGTTTGACGGAGCGCCAATAAGGAATGGTTATGAAGGTTAAACGTATCTTTGCGCCAGATATGCGTCAGGCAATGCGCCGGGTTCGTGATGAAATCGGTGCCGATGCTGTGATTATTTCCAATCATCGTGTGGCTGGTGGTGTGGAAGTTGTGGCTGCACGCGAGGAAGATTACGAGCGAGCTCAGGCCGAGCTGAAGCGTAGTCAGCAGAAAATCCGCCCTGTTGCAGCGCCTGCGTCAGTGCCTGCAGAGGATGCGTTGGCAGCGGAATTGCGACGGGCCAAATTGCGCATAGCTGAAGCGCGTCGACGAGCTGAGCAGCCTGAAGCCGAGGTCAGTCAGGCAGTGAACCGCCAGATTGATACGGAAGAAGATGAGGATCTGCGCTTTATTTTACAGTCGCTTAAGACTCGTCAGGATGAGCAGACGCGCCGTGATCAGGTGGCTGAGTCGGTAGAGCCTGAAAATCTATGGGCAACGGTTCCTGCGGCAGAAGCGTCTGAGAATGATGCCTCGGGAGCTTTGGTGCAAAGCATGCAGCAGGAAATTCATCAGTTGCGTGCACTGATGGAGCAGCAGCTCAATCGTCTGTCTGCTGTCCCTGAAGTGCCAGTTGCGTCGAGTGTCTCCCCTGCAGCTCCCTTGCAGCAGCGGCTTCAGGGATTGGGGCTTGGTAGTGGGCTGATCCGTCAGCTGACGGCCAGTCTGGAATCTGAACTGTCAGAATCTGCAGCATGGAAAAATGTATTGTCACGTCTGGCTGACTCTGTCCCGGTGATTGGTGAGGAGTACATAGCGCGTGGCGGTATGATTGCATTTGTGGGGGCCACGGGAGTGGGTAAAACCACCACAATTGGCAAATTGGCTGCACGATACGTGCTTCAGCATGGCAGCTCAGGTCTTGCCCTGGTGACGACTGATTGTTATCGAATTGCGGCACATGAACAGTTGAAGACCTTTGGCCGTATTCTGGACGTGCCTGTCCGTGTGGTGGATGAGAATCACAATCTGGATGAGGTGCTGATGTCATTGCGGGGCAAACGATTGGTGCTGATTGATACGGCCGGTATGAATGCCAGTGATCCCGAAGGCATTCAGCAGAAGCAGATGTTAGCGTCAGTTTCTGTACGCCTGAAAAAGTTGCTGGTGCTGTCCTGTTCCAGTCAGCGGCAACTGATCGAAAAGGCTTGGAGTAATTATCAGGAGCTTGAGCTGAATGCGTGTGTTCTGACCAAGCTGGATGAATCGGGGAGCTTGGGGGATGCGTTGACGCTGGCGGTTGAAAAGCGGTTGCCAATTGCCTATATCGCCGATGGTCAGAAAATACCGGATGATCTGATTGTGGCTCAGCGCCAGGATCTGGTGAGTCGAGCCGTTGTTGCAGCTCAGTCAGACAGTGCAGAAAGTGACCCGCTCAGTAGCGGCCAGTTTTTTAGAGCGGGTTAGAGATAGTCTATGAAGCACACGCATCCAGTGAAGGTCATTGCCGTGACGGGCGGAAAAGGTGGTGTTGGCAAAACCAATGTGTCGGTCAATCTGTCCGCTGCGCTGAGTGAAATGGGGCGTCGTGTTGTATTGATGGATGCCGATCTGGGGTTGGCGAATGTGGATGTCTTGCTCGGTCTGCGGGTCAAGAAAACCATAGCCGATGTACTAGAGGGGCGTTGCTCCCTGGCAGATGTGCTGGTGCGTGTAGATGATAATATGTCAATTGTGCCTGCTTCTTCGGGGACCCAGGCAATGACGGCGCTGTCAGAACATCAGCATGCAGAATTGATTTATGCATTCAATGATATCGCGGATCGGATGGATGTGCTGATCATTGATACTGCTGCGGGCATTTCCGAGTCGGTTGTTAGTTTTGTGAAAGCTGCTCAAGAGGTACTGGTGGTTGTCTGTGATGAGCCTACGTCAATTACCGATGCATATGCTTTAATTAAGATGTTAAACCGTGATCATAAAATGACGCACTTCAGAATTCTGGCCAATATGGTTCATAGTGAGACTGAGGGGCGGAATATGTTCAATAAGATTGTCACAGTAACTGACAGGTTTTTGGATGTAACGCTTCAATACGTTGGATCAATACCTTATGATGAGGCTGTCCGCAAAGCAGTACAGAGGCAAACGGCTGTTTTAAAAGCGTTCTCTGGAAGTAAGGCTGCGGTGGCATATCGTCAGTTGGCAAACAAGGTTGATCACTGGCCAGTGTTGAAGACTCCCAGAGGTCATCTGGAGTTCTTTGTGGAGCAATTGGTAAGGCGGCAATAACTGAATAGCGGAACCCAGCTGTATGTATAATCAGCTCCAATTCAAGTCCAATAATGAGTTGCTGGAGCAGTACGGCCCGTTGGTCAGGCGTATCGCTCAGCATCTGATGCTCAGGCTGCCCTCCAGTGTGGTGCTGGACGATCTTATACAGGCCGGAATGATCGGTTTGCTGGAAGCTTCTCGTAAGTTTGATCCGGGTAAGGGGGCCAGTTTTGAGACCTTCGCCGGTATTCGAATTCGTGGCGCCATGATTGATGAGGTGCGTCGAGGTGACTGGACGCCGCGATCGGTGCATCGAAACGGTCGCAGAGTGAGTGAAGCGATCCGGGCAGTGGAGCTTCGGACGGGGCGAGATGCCTCAGATACGGAAGTGGCGGCAGAGTTGCAAATATCCGTTGCTGAATATCACGGGTTGCTGCAGGATTCTCTGGATAGCCGGCTGTTCAGCATGGATGAGCTCAGTCATGATGATGAGAGTGCGGGAGTGCAGTTTGAAGGTGATGAGCCCGGACCGGATGCCCTGTTTCAGAATCACGCATTTCGTCAGGCATTGGCGGATGCCATCTCAGCTCTGCCTGAGCGTGAAAAGCTGGTGATGGCACTTTACTATGATGAAGAGCTTAACTTGAAAGAAATTGGCAGTATTCTAGGTGTCAGTGAATCCCGGGTGAGTCAAATTCACTCTCAGGCAGCGCTGAGGCTCAGAGGGCGTTTGCGCGACTGGCAATGATTTTTTTGTTTGTTATCCGTCCTGTGCCTGTCTAGTATAGAATCAGGGCGCTAATATTTTACTGTAATAAGCCGGGGGGGCTGTGTCTTGTGAAAAAAGACATCAGGATTCTTGTAGTGGATGACTTTTCCACAATGAGACGAATCATAAAAAACTTGCTGCGAGATCTTGGCTTCACCAATGTGGAAGAAGCTGATGATGGCAAGACTGCCTTGCCGATCCTAAAGCAGGGGCGCATTGAGTTTCTGATTACAGACTGGAATATGCCCGGTATGACTGGCATTGATTTGCTCAAGACGGTTAGAGCTGACCCCGAGCTGTCGCATATTCCGGTGTTAATGGTTACAGCAGAGGCCAAGCGTGAGCAGATTATTGCGGCGGCTCAAGCAGGTGTAAATGGTTATGTGATCAAGCCGTTTACTGCGGTAGTGCTCAAGGAAAAAATCGAGAAGATATTCGAGCGTATCACCTAGTGCCTGGCAAGAGACAAAATAATGAAAAAAATGATAGCGACACTGGAATACGACGGTCTGGAGGATCTGCTGGGGCAGATGGCTCGAGAACTGGTTCTGACCATAGAGCAGGGTAATCTCAACCATGCCATGGAGTTGATTAATGACCTTCAGCAAGCGCGGCATCAGGTTTTTTATAATGAGGTCGGGCATCTGACGCGTGGACTTCATGAAGCTATCAAGGCTTTTTCTTCAGATATAGATGAAAAAATTCCAGCAGAAGAGGCCAGCCCACTCACGGCGATGACCGATGCCTCCGAGCGACTTGGGTATGTGATTGAGCTGACTGAAAAAACATCACACGAAACCATGGATCGCGTGGACCGTTCACTGAGTCTGGTGGATCGTCTGGATGGTCAATCTGAACGTTTTCGTGACCTGCTGCTTCTGGTAGGTCAGCTTGAGGGGGAGTTTAAGGCGCTGGATGGCGTTTATGACCGTACCTGCGCTGTCAAAAATGAATCTGAAAAAACTATCGAAGAGTTGCGAAATACTCTGACCGATATCCTTGTCTCTCAAAGTGTTCAGGATATTACGGGGCAGTTGATCCGACGAGTGATTACCTTGATGACTCAAGTGGAATCCCAACTGGTCAAGTTGATGGATATGGCAGCCAAAGTTGAGCGTTTGACGGGTATTGAAATGGCTCAGGATGATGAACGTAATCCCGAGGCCGATGCGATCCGCGCTCAGGGCCCGCAGCTGAAAAAGAAAGAAGCTGGTGCAGTCAGCAATCAGGATGATGTTGATGAACTGCTCTCGAGTCTTGGTTTTTGATTAGGAGATCTCTATGAGTTTGGATGTTGATCAGGAAATTCTTGAAGATTTCCTTGTAGAAGCGGGAGAGATACTCGAGCTGTTATCTGAACAGCTGGTTGAACTCGAGCAGCGTCCCGAAGACCGTGACTTGTTAAATGCAATCTTTCGCGGTTTTCATACCGTCAAGGGGGGCGCGGGCTTCTTGCAGCTGGAAGCAATGGTGGATTGCTGCCATAAAGCTGAAAACCTGTTTGATTTATTGCGTAATGGTGAGCTGGCCGTATCGCCATTGTTGATGGATGTGGTATTGCAGGCACTGGACTCAGTAAATCTGATGTTTGAGCAGGTGCGCAGTGGTCGGGAGCCTGAGCCGGCACCGGTAGCCTTGCTTGAGCGCCTTGATGCATATACTACGGGTAATGTACCAGACGAGGTGGAGATACCAGCAGTCAAACCCTCAGTTTCCCCTGCTCCTGCAAATCCAAATACTTCAAATGATGAGTTTGACCAGTTGCTGGGAGATCTGGTGGCAGGTGATTCAGAGCCAAAGCCTGCTGCGACGGCGTCATCTGCAAGTGATGATTTGATCACTGAGGATGAGTTTGATGCACTGCTGGACGAGCTGCATGGTGCTGGCAAAGGACCGGGCGCGTCGGCTGGAGTCGAGAGCTCCGGAGTCAAGGCCAGCAGCGACGAAATTACTGAAGATGAATTTGAAGCGTTACTGGATGAACTGCAGGCTAAAGGGCAGGGCGCATTTGCGGCTGCGACGACTCCGGGTGCGGTAAGCCAGCCGATTGCCCCTGTAGCTGCACCGCCACAGGCTGTAGCTGCACCAGCAGGAAGTGACTCCTCCTCTGTCGATACTGCGGCGCGTAATGCCGCTCCGGCGCAGGCGCAGCAAAAAGCTGTTCAGGAAAGTAACGTGCGCGTAGATACAGCACTGCTGGATAAAATCATGAATATGGTTGGCGAGCTGGTGCTGGTGCGTAATCGTTTGGTCCGTCTTGGTGGTACCCGTGAAGATGAGGAAATGTCCAAGGCGTTAGGTACCCTGGATATGGTAACGGCTGACCTGCAGACCTCGGTTATGAAAACACGCATGCAGCCAGTCAAGAAGGTGTTTGGGCGTTTCCCCCGATTGATTCGTGACCTCTCACGTAGCCTCAAAAAAGAGATACGCCTGGAGTTGCGAGGAGAAGAAACAGACCTGGATAAAAACCTGGTTGAAGCCCTTGCTGATCCGTTGATTCACCTGGTTCGCAATGCGGTGGATCACGGTATTGAAGCGCCTGATGTCCGGGAAAAAATGGGCAAGCCTCGTGAAGGAAGCGTGCTGTTGTCCGCTGAGCAGGAAGGGGATCATATTCTACTGATCATTCGGGATGACGGTGCGGGCATGGATCCCGAGAAACTTCGTCGTCTGGCAGTTGAGCGTGGCATGCTGGATACTGAATCGGCGGCACGTCTGACTGATCAGGAATGCTTTAATCTGATATTCCATGCAGGATTTTCTACCAAGACTGAGATCTCTGATGTCTCGGGTCGTGGTGTGGGCATGGATGTGGTCAAGACCAAGATTACCCAGCTGAATGGTACACTGGGTATCGACTCTATACTGGGTCAGGGTACCCAGATCGCTATTCAGGTACCCTTGACACTCGCAATCATGCCAACCTTGATGGTAACTCTCGAAGGACAGGCGTTCGCATTGCCGTTGGTCAATGTTAATGAAATCTACAATCTCGACTTAACCAAAACCAATATCGTTGATGGTCAGCAGGTCATTATTGTACGTGATCAGGCATTACCGCTGTTCCATTTGAAACGCTGGATGGTCAAAGGCTGTGAGCATGAACCTTTGCCTGATCAGGGGCATGTCGTGATTGTGTCTGTCGGCACGACGCGCGTCGGCTTTGTGGTTGATCAGCTCGTAGGTCAGGAAGAGGTTGTGATTAAACCACTGGGCTCCATTCTGCATGGCACCCAGGGTTTGTCGGGAGCAACCATTACCGGTGATGGACGTATTGCATTGATCATTGATATTCCTAATCTGTTGAAGCGTTATGCCTCATAAGCATGATGACATGATAAAAGGAATTGTGTCTGATGACCGTTAGGGTTTTAGTGGTTGATGATTCAAGTTTTTTCCGTAACAGGATACAGGAAGCCCTCAGCAGTGATCCACGAATACAAATTGTGGGCACTGCTGTGGATGGCCGTGAGGCGGTTGCCAAGGCCAAGGAGTTAAAGCCTGATCTGATTACCATGGATGTTGAAATGCCTCAGCTCAACGGAATTGAGGCGGTTCGACAGATTATGCGTCAATCACCAACCAATGTGCTGATGCTGTCTTCATTGACGCATGAAGGTGCACGTGTGACCTTGGAGGCACTTGAGGCAGGTGCTGCAGACTATCTTGCAAAAGATATCCGGGCCTGGATGGATCGCTCCAGTGTGTTGCGTCAGGAGTTGATTGAACGAGTGGTTGCCTTGGGTAAATCCCGGCGCTATCGTGGTGCACCAGCCTTCAGTCGAGAGCCTTCTGCGGCAACATCAACAACCAGTACCAGTATGGTATTTCGACCTGAGCCAGCTACGTCACCAGGTCGTCCTACGGCAGCCTCGGCGGCTCGCCCAGCTGTTCGTGAACCGGTTGCTCAGGAGCGTGTGGTACGCCCTGCTGATGATCGTTCAGGGGCTGCGACGCAGCCTTTGTCGCGGGTTCGAGTGCCGGATGCGCGGTTGGTTGTGATTGGTGCTTCGACGGGTGGCCCTGCTGCGTTACAGAAGGTTCTAGTAGCACTGCCGGCAAATTTTCCTTGTCCTATCTTATTGGTTCAGCATATGCCAGGTACCTTTACAAAGGTGTTTGCTGAACGTCTTAATCAGCAGGCGCGTATCCGCGTGCGGGAAGCAGTCGATGGTGACCGGTTAGAGCCCGGGCTGGCTTTGTTGTGCCCGGGTGGAATGCAGATGATGCTGGATCCCCGGCAGACGGATCGTGTGAAAATATTACCCGGTGATGACAGAATGACCTATAAGCCCAGTGTTGATGTGACCTATGCGTCCGCTGCCAAGGCTTATGGAGCCAAGGTGTTGGCGATAATGCTGACCGGCATGGGGTCTGACGGGTGTGATGGTGCGCGTCTGTTAAAACAGGCGGGTGGCACCCTGTGGGCGCAAAGCAAAGAAACTTGCACGATATACGGTATGCCGCAGGCTGTCGTGAATGCAGGTTTGACGGACGCAGTATTGGATCTGGATGATATTGGCAGTTTGTTGGCAAAGTGCAGGAATGCTTAAGTCCAGCAGTGTAGCGGGAAGATAACTATGCAGGTATGGGCGGTCGCGAATCAGAAGGGCGGTGTGGGAAAAACCACAACGGTCGTATCTCTGGCGGGATTATTGGCTGAAGTTGGCTATCGGGTCTTGATTGTGGATCTGGATCCGCATGGTTCTTTGACCAGCTATTTCCGATTCGATCCGGATGAGATAGAACACAGTGTGTATGATCTGTTTGAACAGTCAGAGGTGACTGCGTCAAAATTTCGTTCTCTGATTCTGGAGACCAGCCACGAGAGTATCAGTCTGGTACCTGCTTCAACTGCGCTGGCTACATTGGAACGCAAGGCGGTCGGCAAAGAAGGGCTGGGGTTGCAGGTTGCCAAATCGCTGCGTTTTGTCCGGGAAGACTATGACTATGTCTTGATTGACAGTCCTCCGGTATTGGGTGTGCTGATGGTCAATGCACTGGCTGCCTGTGATCATCTGTTGGTTCCGGTTCAGACAGAGTTCCTTGCATTGAAAGGGCTGGAGCGCATGGTGAGGACCATTGAAATGGTCAATCGTGCGCGCAAAAACAAGCTGACTTATACGATAATCCCCACGTTTTATGATCGGCGAACTCAGGCTTCTGTCAGTAGTCTGCGGGAATTGCATAAACTTTATGCCGACCAGGTTTCCAATGCAGTAATTCCGGTTGATACCAAATTTCGTAATGCCAGCATCAAGGGATTGGTTCCTTCGTCATTGGATGCCGGCAGTCGCGGGGTTCATGCCTATGCGCGTCTGTTAAGAGGGTTGTTGGAGCGTCGTAAGCAGGTGCAAGTTGATGGCTGACCAGAAAAAAGTTGTATATGAATATCTTGAGGCCTTGTTGCACGATCCGGATGCTGAAACGTCTGAGGCACCTTTGTCTGAGCGTCAGGAGCGGCTTGAAATACCGGAAGATTCTGTAGCTGAAGTGCTTGACTCTTGTAACCTGGCGCAACACTCTGAGCCAGAGCCAGAGCCAGTAGTGGTTGGATCTTCGGAGCAGGTTGATTCACCTGTGGTGCGCTGCATTCTGGTTGATGTGCATGGTCTTAAGCTCGCTATCCCCATCAGTGATGTGGATGGTGCCCAGGAAATCAGCAGCCTGACGATGAGTATTGAGATGCGACATGACTGGATTATTGGTCATTTCGGTCCGGATGATACTCCAGTCAGTGTCATCGATACGGGGCGCTGGGTAATACCTCAGAGTTACTCAGTTGACAAGGCGGCCTATACCGATGTGCTGATCTTGAAAGGTCGGCGTTGGGCGTTGGCCTGTAATCAGATCATTCAGTCTGTTGATTTGTCACTGCAGGATATTAACCTGAATCAGGATAAGGATCGTCGTGCCTGGTTGTACGGTACCAGTCTAAAGCAGCGTTGTGCCGTTCTGGATACGGATCAGTTATTGGAAGAGTTTGAGGTCATGATCATCTGATGGGTGGAGCGCCTGGTGTTTCATTTTTGTGGTTAGCCGTCGGGTTGCTGGCGTTAGTGTCGCTGGCAGCCGTCTTGGTGACGGCGCTGCTCTGGGTGCGTATCCGTCGACAGGAAAAGCGCCATCAGGTGCTGATTAATGTGCTGCGAAATGAAATTCAGGGTATGACGGGTAGTTCAATTGGCATGGGCAAGCGGCTGAAAACGGTTGAACAAAAGCTCGATATCGCTGTCGAAAAGCAGCATGAACTGGAGAATCGGGACCCCGGTGTACTGGCTTATAACCAGGCAGCCAAGTTGATGGAGATGGGTGCGGGTGTAGATGATCTGGTTCGTTCCTGTGGTATTGGTCGTCCTGAAGCAGAGTTGATGGCGCTCTTGCATCGTGAACTGCAGGATGAGCGATCGCTTACTCACAAGCACTAGGTCCCCGTTCGTTAAAGAATCCCTTCTGTCTATTTTCTTTGTTGCCGATCACGTATAATTATCGCCTTTTATCGACCTTAGTTTTATGTGGGGACACTTTGCATGTCAGTTGAACGTACTCTTTCCATTATTAAACCCGATGCAGTAGCTAAAAATGTCATCGGCGAGATTGTCAGCCGTTTTGAAAAAGCAGGCTTGAAAGTCGTTGCTATGCAGATGAAACAGCTGAGCAAAGAAGAGGCCGAAGGCTTCTATGCTGAGCATAAAGAGCGTCCATTCTTTGCTGATCTGGTTGCCTTCATGACTTCGGGTCCTGTTGTTGTTCAAGTACTGGAAGGTGAGAACGCAGTATTGCTGAATCGTGAGCTGATGGGCGCTACCAATCCCAAGGAAGCAGCCGAAGGTACGATTCGTCGTGACTTCGCATCCTCGATTGATGCAAATGCTGTACACGGTTCTGATTCAACGACTTCTGCAGCACGCGAAATCGCATACTTTTTCGGTGCTTGATTAGCGGCACTCAGACTCAGGCCGGACTTTCGTCCGGCCTTTTACCAACCAGACTGCGGGTACCGGGTCATGCTAGAACAGCCAGATAAAATTAACTTGCTAGGACTCTCTCCAAAAGGACTTGAAGACTTTTTCGAATCCATTGGTGAGAAGCGTTTTCGTGCTACGCAGGTTCTCAAGTGGCTGCATCAGCAGGGAGCCAGCAGTTTTGATGAAATGACTAATATCAGCAAGGTGCTGCGACAGAAGTTGGCAGAGGTTGCTGATATTCGTGAACCTGAAGTAGTACTGGAGAAAATCTCCACCGATGGAACCCGTAAGTGGGTCATCCGTATGGATGGTGGTTCCAGTATCGAAATGGTACTCATTCCTGAAGGTAGTCGTAAAACACTGTGTGTTTCTTCACAGGTTGGCTGTGCTCTGGATTGCAGTTTTTGCTCGACAGGCAAGCAGGGGTTCAATCGTAACCTGAGTACGGCGGAGATTATTGCGCAGCTACGTGTGGCGATTCGTTCCTTCGGTCCCTTCGATCCCAAAGATGAACGCCGTGTGACCAATGTGGTTTTCATGGGGATGGGCGAGCCGTTGCTGAACTTTGATAATGTTGTCGCTGCGACTGAGCTGATGATGGATGATAACGCCTATGGTTTATCCAAACGTCGTGTCACTATCAGTACAGCAGGTGTGGTTCCGGCGATTGACCGCTTGGCTGGCTTGAGTGATGTGTCACTGGCGGTGTCGATACATGCACCCAATGATGAACTGCGTGATCAGCTGGTCCCTGTTAACCGTCGTTATCCACTCAGTGACTTGATTGCTGCTTGTAATAATTACCTGCGCCATCTCAACGATAAACGTGTCATTACAGTTGAGTATACGCTGCTTGCGGGTGTGAATGATCAGCCAGAGCATGCTCGTCAGTTGTTGAAGGTCTTGCGGCAGTTACCCTGTAAGTTAAATCTGATTCCCTTTAATCCGTTTCCGAATTCTGGTTATCGCAAACCCTCTGCAGATGCTATTTTGCGTTTCAAGCAAATTATAGTGAATGGTGGTATTGTGACTACCGTGCGAAAAACCCGAGGCGATGATGTTGATGCTGCTTGTGGGCAGCTTGTCGGACAGGTTGACGATCGTACCAGACGTAGTCAAAAATACCTGTCTGTGCTACAACTTGATGCAACTAATGAGACCGTAACTCGAGCAGGGGAAGGCTGAGTGAAGAACAGGCTGATCAGTTTTATTTTGCTAGTGTTGCTGCTGAATGGCTGTGCGCTGTCTGAAACAACTCAGTCTGATACGTCACCTGAGGCTGCTCAGCAAGCATATACTCAACTGGGAATCCAGTACTTGCAGGCAGGCGATACAGTCAATGCCAAGAACTCTCTGCAGAGGGCTTTGGCTATCGGTGAGCGCTATGCTCCGGCACATAATGCATTAGCTCTGGTTTTTCAGGCTGAACGAGAATTTGAACTTGCAGAACGCTACTTCAAGCGTGCGATTGAGCTTGAACCCATGAGCGCCATTTTTCACAATAATTATGGCGCTTTTTTGTATGCACGGGAGCGCTACCCGGAAGCCTGTCAGGAATTTTCCCGAGCAACTGAAGATCCTTTCTACGCATCTCGTGCTCAGGCGTTTGAAAATATGGGGCGTTGCTACCTGAGGGTGGGGCGCCTTGATGTAGCTGAACACGCATTGCGACGCGCATTGGATCTGCAGCGGGACCGCCCCTATGCCCAGGTTGCCTTGGCAAGTCTTTTGCTGGAACAGGGTAATACGGCTGAGGCTGTGCGCTGGTTTGGGCGGTTCAGAGAACAGGTGGATGCTCGACTGGTTGAGCATGATGCAAATAGCTTGTGGGTCGGTGTGCGCATTGCGCGAGCAGACCGAAATGCAGGTTTGGCTGCTACCTATGGATTGTTGTTAAGAAATCTTTATCCCGATAGCGAAGAGTATAGACTGTTTAAGGAGTCAGCGCAGTGAGTACTGACGAGCAGGATACACAGCCGTTGCGTTTTCCAGGTCATGAATTTACTCAGCAGCGAGAGCGTCTGCACTTGAGTCTTGAGCAGGTATCAGCCGAACTCAATTTGCCGATAAAAGTGCTGAATGCAATAGAATCAGCGAACCCTCAGAGTTTTCATAACCCGGTGTTTTTACGTGGCTACATCCGTACTTATGCCAAGCATCTTGGTTTGGACTCGACGCATTATGCCAACCTCTATGCCAGCTTGCCGGGCGTTGATCTGAAGCCGGCTGCTATTCGCTCAACAACCAGTGTTCAGGACCGGGACCCTTCCCGTTCTCCGTTCATGAAGCTGTTTTCCTGGCTGTTTGTGCTGGCCATCATTGCGGTGATTGTATGGTGGTCGCGTGAGCAATATGGTCGCAGCCCTGTCAGTGTTGAGCAGGCGCCTGTTGTTGAAGAGCGTGCACCTTCTGTTGATGTATTTGATCCTCCTGTTGTCGAGGTCCCTGCTGTGCAGGTTGAAGCAGACTCGGATACTGAAGTGGAAGAAGAGGTGCCAGATACGAATGGTGAGAGCGGCGCGTTGGACGAACCTGAAAGCAGTGCTGTTGATCAGGAAGTTTCCGTCGTAACGGATGGCCTCTATGTACGTTTTAGTGATGACTGTTGGGTACAGGTTCGTGATGTTAATGAAGCGCTGCTGTATTCCGGTGTGGCGCAGGGTGGTACTGAGTTGCATTTAACAGGCGAGTCACCCTTGTCGCTGGTCATCGGTCGTCGGGATGCAGTGGCAGAAATGCGCTTTGATGGTGAGCAGGTTGATTTGAGTAGCTTCACATCCGGTAATGTTGCTCGCTTTACACTGCCTTTCAGTCGATAACAGATTCTCTTTGGATATTAAGGTAACAAGGTTTGGCCAAGATAAAAGCCATTCGTGGCATGAATGATATCCTGCCGGCGCAAACACCGCTGTGGCAGTATTTGGAGCAGAATACTCGTGCTGTTCTATCCAGCTATGGGTACAGTGAAATACGAACGCCTATTGTTGAACAAACAGAGCTGTTTTGCCGCTCAATCGGTGAAGTGACTGATATCGTTGAAAAGGAAATGTATACCTTCGACGACCGTAACGGTGAAAGTCTCACACTCCGGCCCGAAGGAACGGCCAGTTGTGTCCGTGCCTGTGAAGAACATGGTCTGATTTTTAATCAGGTTCAGCGTTTGTGGTATACAGGTCCGATGTTCCGCTATGAGCGCCCACAGAAAGGTCGTTACCGACAGTTTCACCAGATAGGGGTTGAAACGTTTGGTATGGCAGGTCCTGATATCGATACTGAGCTATTGCTGCTGTCGGCGCGGTTATGGAAAGCTTTGGGTATCAGTCATGCAGTGACACTGCAATTGAATACCCTGGGAAGTTCAGAAGCGCGTGCACAATACCGTGATCGTCTGGTGGCTTTTTTGACAGAGCATCGCGACCAGCTGGATGAAGACAGCCTGCGACGCCTGTCAACGAATCCGTTACGGATTCTGGACAGCAAAAATCCACAAGTACAGGCGTTGTTGGATAGCGCTCCCGATTTTCATGCCTGTCTGGATGCAGAATCCCTGGCTCACTTCGAACAGCTGAAGAGTAATCTGGATGCTGCGGGTATAGCCTATGAGGTGAATCCAAGGCTGGTACGAGGCCTGGATTACTATGGCCGCACAGTGTTTGAATGGGTGACGGACAAGCTCGGTGCTCAAGGAACCGTCTGTGCGGGTGGACGCTACGATGGTCTGGTTGAACAGTTGGGCGGTCGTCCTACGCCAGCTGTTGGTTTTGCCACGGGGGTTGAACGACTGATTTTGCTGCTGGAGGCTGAGGCCTGTTTGCCCGAGCATCTGAAACGAGCAACTGATGTGTTTATCTCTGCTCAGGGAGATGCCGCTGGGCGCCAGGCAGTGCTGTTGGCTGAATCCCTCAGGGATGTCCTTCCCTGGAGAGTAACGTTGGACTGCTCAGGCGGGAGTGCCAAGAATAAAATGAAAAAAGCTGTCAACAGTGGTGCCTGTGTGGCGCTGTTGATAGGTGACGCTGAAATGGAGCAGCAGGTTGTTGCATTGCGCCCTTTACGGCATTCACAAGACCCGCAGTTAGTACCTTTTGATCAGATCGCTGCCGTGCTGACGGCTGCAACCGAATATTTTGAGGAGTGAGTAGTCGTGGCAGAACTTCGCACAGAAGAAGAGCAGCTTGAAGCGTTAAAAAACTGGTGGAAAGAAAATGGTCGCTCATTGATCATTGGTTTGGTTGTCGCGCTGTCAGCTGTATTTGGATGGAAAGGGTGGCAGTCCTATACCGAGCGTCAGGCAACTGAGGCATCCTGGTTATATCAGAATATGGTAGAAGCTGTCGTCAGTGAGCTGGATGAAAACCCTGCTCCTCAGGTGGAAACAATTCAGCATCTGGGAAATCAGCTTAAGGCAAATCATGCCAAAAGCACCTATGCTCAATATGCAGCTCTGTTATTGGCACGTGTTGCTGTTCAATTGCAAGACTATGACCAGGCGTTGGCGGAGCTGGACTGGGTAATTGAGCAGGCCAAGGAAGATGACCTGAAACGCCTTGCAGGATTGCGCCGTGTGCGAGTGTTATTGGCGGCAGATCAGGTTGATCAGGCGGCCAGTGCATTGAGTGGTTTGAGTCCAGGCAGCTTCAGTGCCATTTACTATGAGCTACAGGGTGATGTGGCATACCGCCAGGGCAATGTGGGTGCAGCGGTGGAGGCGTATGATCGGGCTTTGGCGGCAGCTGAAAACCTTCCGACACGTCCAGTGTTGCAAATGAAACGTGATGAGCTGGGTAGTGAGGCAGGGTGATGAACAGCTGGATCAGGCCTTTAATGGCTGTTTGTGTGGCGGGTTTGCTGGCCGGATGTAGCTTCTGGGGTGGTAGTGAAGAAATTCAGCCATCTCCGCTGGTTGATTTTTCCGCTGAGAACAGTGTATCTGTCAAGTGGAGTGCTACGGTAGGTAGTGGTCCAGGACGCCGCTTTCATCAGATGGCTCCGTCGATTGACGGTGATCGTATTTATGCTGCAGACAGTCAAGGTATTGTAACCGCGTTTGATCGTCACACGGGTGCGCGTGCATGGAGTATCAGTTTACGTGAGCCGGTTGTTGGCGGTGTCGGTGCTGGTTTTGGTCAGGTGTTGCTGACCACGCGTGCGGGTGAAGTGGTTGCATTGAATGGCAATGATGGTAAAGAGCTTTGGCGTCAGCGTGTGGCCTCAGAGGTGACGGCTCAGGTTCAGATTAACCGTGAGCTGGTGGTGTTGCAGCAGATTAGTGGCCGGGTCACTGCGCTGGATCGCATGACAGGTGAACACCGCTGGTCTTTCGATGCGCAAGTGCCAGCTCTGACGTTGAGAGGAACAGGTGTGCCGCTGTTGGCAGCTGATGTTACCTTTGCAGGGATGTCTAACGGTCGTCTGGTCGCTTTGGATAATCGTGACGGGCAGTTGATCTGGGATCAGCGTGTGGCGCTGGATGAAGGTCGTTCCGATCTTGAGCGAATCGTCGATATCAATGGTCGTCCCATTATTGTGGATAACATGCTTTATGTCGTAGGTTATCAAGGACGCTTGCTGGCGATTAATCCGTTTAATGCGCAGGCTGTCTGGGCGCAAAATGTTTCCAGCTACCGTAGCCTGGCATCAGGGTTTGGCAATATTTACGTTGCCGATGCTACAGGACATGTGCATGCCTATGATGCTGGCAGCAGTGCCAGCGTCTGGTCTCAAACAGCTATGACGCATCGTCAGCTGACATCACCTGCAGTACTTGGAAACAGTGTTGTCGTGGGAGACCAGGAGGGTTATTTGCATTTCATGTCTCAGGTGAATGGTCGATTTGTTGCGCGTCATCGAGTTGATTCATCCGGGCTTCAAGGCGATATGCTGGTACGGGATAATACACTTTACGTATTATCCAATGCTGGCCGTTTGGTCGCGATTACACTTAACTGAACTGATTGACTTCAGCGTCGAAGAGTTGCCTTTGCTCTCTTCGACGCTTTTCTGGAAAACACTATGCTACCGGTTATTGCGCTCGTTGGGCGTCCCAATGTTGGAAAATCTACACTCTTCAATCGACTGACGCGCTCACGTGATGCGCTGGTAGCTGATTTGCCGGGGCTCACCAGGGATCGAAAGTATGGTGAGGGTCGTCTGGAGGAGCAGAGTTACATTGTTATTGATACGGGTGGTATCACGGGTGATGAAACCGGTATCGATCATGCGATGGCGCAGCAGTCTCTGATCGCAGTGGAAGAGGCTGATATTGTATTGTTCATCGTTGATGGGCGAGCAGGTTTGAACCCCGCGGATGAAATGATTGCCAATCATCTGCGTCGCAGCGGCAAGCATCACTATCTGGTCGTGAACAAGACTGATGGTATCGATCCGGATGTGGCGATGGCTGATTTTTATCGGCTGGGTATAGGTAATCCGATTCCTATTGCGGCTTCTCATGGGCGTGGTGTGCTGTCCCTTATGGAGGATGTATTGGCACCTTATGCCCGGCCTGAAGAAGATGCTGATGCAGAGACAACTGATCCGCGCAGAGATGGCAGTATCCGTATTGCTATTGTGGGGCGTCCCAATGTGGGCAAGTCTACTCTGGTTAACCGCATGCTTGGCGAAGATCGTGTCGTGGTTTTTGATCAGGCCGGGACTACACGTGACAGTATCTACATCCCCTATGAGCGTGATGAAAAAAAATACACGCTCATCGATACGGCAGGTGTTCGCCGTCGCAAGCATATTACAGAAGCGGTAGAAAAATTTTCGATAGTCAAAACGCTGCAGGCGATTCGTGATGCAAACGTTGTCGTCATGGTTATCGATGCGCGTGAAGGTGTAACGGAGCAGGATCTTCATCTGCTGGGCTTTGTGGTGGATGCCGGGCGCGCATTGGTTATTGCCCTGAATAAATGGGACGGCATGACTTCTGAGCAAAAAGACAAAGTGCGAGAGCAGATTCGCAGACGTCTGGAGTTTGCCGAGTTTGCGCGTATGCATTTTATTTCGGCTTTGCATGGTACAGCAGTGGGTGATCTGTATGGCTCTGTGCATGAAGCCTATGATGCCGCCATGGCTAAATGGTCAACTAACAAGTTGACGCGTTTGCTTGAAGATGTGGTTGCTGACCATCAGCCTCCAAGTGTCAATAACCATCGCATTAAATTGCGTTATGCGCATCAGGGTGGGTCTAATCCACCGATTATTGTTGTGCATGGTAATCAGACAGATGCGTTGCCTAACTCTTATAAGCGCTATCTTGAAAATCGCTTTATCAAGGTTTTGAAAATACGCGGTACACCGATCCGTTTTGAATTCAAAACCGGGGACAATCCTTTCGCAGGCAAGCGTAATATTCTGACAGCACGCCAGAAAATGAAAAAGCAGCGTAATATGGAACATATCAAAGAGCTTAAAAAACGCTCTATTAAACGTGCCCGGAAGAAGTAAGTCAGTGCCCAGTATGAATGAACGACCTATCGGTCTATTCGATTCGGGTGTAGGCGGGTTGACCGTGCTGAATGCGGTGCGCCAGGCGCTGCCAAATGAACATTTAATTTATTTGGGCGATACGGCACGTGTTCCTTACGGTACTAAAAGTGCATTATCCATAACCCGTTATGCTGAACAGGCACTGAAAGCGCTGTTACGCTATGACATTAAAGCATTGGTGGTCGCGTGTAATACAGCGTCGGCTGTTGCTTTGGAGTCCCTGATTGCCGCTTATCCACAGTTGCTGATTGTCGGTGTTGTAGAGCCGGGTGCGCAAGCGGCAGTCAATGTGACCCAAACGGGGCATGTGGGTGTGATTGCAACTGAAAGTACTGTAAATAATCAGGCGTACCAAAAGGCCATACTGTCGCTGATGCCTGAGGCAAACGTTAAATCAGCACCCTGTTCCCTGTTTGTCGCACTGGCTGAAGAGGGGTGGCATGACGGTGAGCTGGTAGAAGCTATCGTGAAGCGCTCACTCAGTGGTTTGTTTGACCACTATCATACAGGCACTGATGTATTGGATACCCTGGTACTGGGTTGCACTCATTTTCCGGTATTGAAGTCTGCTATTACAAACGTAATAGGTGATCAGGTTCGTTTAGTGGATTCGGCAGAAACCTCTGCGCGTGTGCTGCAGCAGCAATTAACGGCTGCTAATTTGTTGAATGCTTCGACAGCAGTGGGGCATGTGCGCTTTTTGGTAACTGACAGCCCTTCTCGATTTGCACGAGTTGCGAAGCATTTCTACACTGAATCGGTTGAGGCTGATCAGGTTGAGCTCATCGACATTCAGCACTTTGGTTGATCTGAATCCGAATGTAAAAAAGATTTAAAAAGGGTGTTGACGCAGTGAAAGTGGCTCTGTACTATACGCACCTCGCTTGAGACAACAGCCCAGCACATCGGGCTTCACTGAGATCTCAAGCCGCTCTTTAACAAGTTAATCAGGTAATGCGTGTGGGCGCTTGTTCAGGTTAGGCATTAAAGCTTAATCGAGA
>NZ_JMSZ01000027.1 GCF_000691225.1 Nitrincola lacisaponensis | reverse complement strand
TGTAGTGGTCAAGTAAAACTGGCCACCGGTTTATAGTTAATCCAGTACTTTTCCTCCGCCTGATTCGGACTCATGCCACTGTTATGCTCATGCGGCCGAAGCTGGCTGTAATACCCGATTAAATATTTCACAATGTGATGCCTTGCTTGCAAGAACGAGCGATAGCCATACGTCGGCATCCATTCAATCTTCAGGCTTCTAAAGAACCGCTCCATCGGAGCATTGTCCCAGCAATTTCCACGTCGACTTAAGCTCTGTTTTATCTGGCACTTCCAGAGTGTCTGGCGGAACTTACGGCTCGTGTAATGACAGCCCTGGTCGCTATGGAACATAACTCCTTTAGGGCGCCCACGGCTTTCATAGGCCATTTTCAACGCGTTCGCGGTAAGTTCGCTGTCTGGTGATAATGACATCGCCCAGCCCACTGGCTTTCGCGCAAATAAATCAATGACAACCGCTAAGTAAGCCCAGCGGTTGCCGGTCCAGATGTACGTGACGTCGCCACACCAAACGCGGTTCGGCGCTTCCACGTTAAACTGGCGGTCTAAATAATTCGGTATCTCAACATGTTCATCACCTGCTTTCTTGTACGTGTGACCGGGTATTTGGCAGCTAATTAGTCCCAGTTTCGCCATCAAACGGCCAGCGCGGTAGCGACTTAGCCGCACGTCCTGAGTGGTCGCCATCTCCGCGATGCTACGCGCACCAGCAGAGCCCTCACTCTCACGAAAGAGCTCTTTGACCTTGGCGATTTCCTCGGCTTTCTTCGCACATACAGGCTGTTTTGAACGTTGTTTCCAGTACTTAAAGCTGCTGCGGTGCACGTTGAACACCGCACAGAGCTTTTTTACTGGATAGCTCGTCTTAAGTTTCTCGATTATCGAGAATTGTTCAGGGAGTCCGACATTAAGAGAGCTGTAGCCTTTTTTAATATGTCTTTTTCCATCTCAATGTCACGAATGCGCTTCTCAAGCTCGCGTATTTTCAGCTGCTCAGGCGTCATGGGCGTGGCCTTTGGGCTTTCCCCGTCACGCTCCTTTCGAAGCTGACGAACCCATTTATCCATAGTCGAATGTCCGACGTTCATGGCTTCAGCAGCTTCTCGAACTGTGTAGTTTTGGTCGACTACCAGCTGCGCTGCTTCAAGTCGAAATTCAGGGCTAAAGTTACGCTTTGGTCTTCTGGTCATGTTGTCACCTAATTGTCTCTTGGTGCATGATAGCACCTCTAATTAGGTGGCCAAATTAACTATGCCACTACA
>NZ_JMSZ01000026.1 GCF_000691225.1 Nitrincola lacisaponensis | reverse complement strand
ACGTACGCCTGACTCGTCTGTTACGGGAACTCACCATGGCCAAGGGCGATGGCCAGTACCCCAGGCTCCTGGCCAGCCTTGCCAAAGTGGATGTGCTGATCCTGGATGACTGGGGGCTTATGAAACTGAGCGCGGAAAACAGACGTGACCTGTTGGAGGTGCTGGAAGACCGGCACGGTCGGCGTTCAACTCTCGCCACCAGCCAACTCCCTATCGAAGAGTGGCATGGAGTGATAGGTGATGCCACGCTGGCGGATGCCATCCTGGATCGCCTTGTACACAATGCCTACAAGATCAATCTCAGGGGTGAATCCATGAGAAAGCGACAAGCACAGTTGACGAACACCCTCGCTTCAGAGTAACAATGACAAACCCGCGTCGCTGCGCTCCGATGGGTGGCAACCTTGCCCGGTCCGGGTGGCAGGCTTCACGTGGAATAGGTGGCAACCTTCAGCGGTTTACGCAGGCTCAAGGATCTTCTGAACAAATTGTCTAATTTGCTATTGAACAAATAGTAGACAGCCCCAATGTATCAAAGATGAAACACTCGAAGGAGAGAGCATGTCAGACAGCACTCAGAAAGATACCGTACGCGTATTAGCTCTCAATGGAGGTGGAGTTAGAGGTCTATTTACCATCTCTGTTCTAGCAGAAATCGAAAG
>NZ_JMSZ01000025.1 GCF_000691225.1 Nitrincola lacisaponensis | reverse complement strand
AATAGAACCAAAAAAGATGGCAAAAAAGATAATTTTAAGCCAGACATTGATCCCCATCGCAGCCATGGAGGGGACTTCAATTGTGTCCTTATCTATCCGGGTAATGGAGAGATTGATCGCTTCAACCACATCAGGATTTTCAGTGGGACTTGGAATCAGTTGAATCGGTGGTAACGCCATCAATAGGGCATATCCTTGGTGTACAACTCTGTACGTGGATTCTGCATAAACTCTTCAATCGCCTTTTCAGTTTTGCGTTTTTTGAATGCAAACTGTGGCAGTAGCTGCAGTCTAGCTATATTGTAAAAAAAGTAATCCATCCACAGCACATACTTGGGCTTACGCTTCGGTCCCAACTGATTCAGCCATTGTGGGTCCGGATTGGTCATAAAATCGGTGATGAACTCCCGCAGATAATGCGCCTGATAGCGGATCGCTGCTCGTGCGATGAAGCAATTAGCACCCACACCGATCGGCATATTGGCTTCTTTTTTCGGAAATGGCAGCCAAAACACCAGAGCGCCATCGGGATTATAAGGGTCCTTAACTTTGGGCGCATGTGGGACATGGGCACGGATCTGTGCTAGTGGATCAACAGTGTTTTCCGGCAACTGAATGCACATAAAACACCCACGTGACCAGGTATACGCAATGCGACGCTTACGATCAAAGCGGATAGGGTTTTGAACGCTGATATTAAATAAAATCCAGGGGATCACTAGCAAACCTATGGCAAATAGACCCCAGCCTATACCTCGACCATGGAAGTCTAACTGACCAGCTCTAAATTCCTCGTAAGATCTACCAGTGTTAGTAAAACCTGGGTTATCTTTATCTTCATAAAATTCAAAAGAAGAAATAATATACTCCTCCCGAAACAGCATTTGATGAATATCTTGATAATAGACACCAGGGCTTCCATCTTTGGTAAACCAGCCTGGATCATAGCCTGAAATAGAACCAAAAAAGATGG
>NZ_JMSZ01000024.1 GCF_000691225.1 Nitrincola lacisaponensis | reverse complement strand
AAATTAACTATGCCACTACACACAGATCATACTGTAATTCAGGCGTACATAGTTGCCCCTGACTAAGCTGAATTGCCGTCTGCTTCAGCCCCTTGTAATCCACCTTGCCACTACCAAGTTTGGGCAGCACGTCCACAGCAACGACCTGTGCCGGGATCATCAGTGGATTCACCCCCGCCGCGAGCATTTTCTGGCGGATATCAGTAGCGCCCTCGGTGATCAGCAGCACCACCTTTTCGCCTTTTTTATCGTCCTGGAGACTGGTAGCGCCAAACTCGGTGGTATCACTGTTTACCACCCCGGCGACGGCCGCCTCCACAGCGCCCAGACTGATCATCTCGCCGCCAATCTTGGCAAAGCGGGAGTAACGATCGACAATACTCAGGAAACCATCGCTATCTATATGCCCCTTGTCACCCGTGCGATACCAGCGCCGACCATCCAGTTCGATGATGGCATCGTCGGTTTTCTCAGGGTCATTCAAATAGCCCTGCATAACCTGTCCACCGGAAACCAGGATCAAGCCGTCTTCGCCACCGGGCAGCGACTCCAGCGATTCGGGATCGACAATACGGAAGCAACTGCCAGGCAGCGGCATACCCACTGTGCCCGGCTTGTTACCCGTCTGAACCTTCCAGTTGTCCGGGTCCATGGAATCAGGCACGTTCACACTGGCTACCGGTGCGGTTTCGGTGGCGCCATAGCCTTCGAAGATGGTCTTTTTGAACTTCAGTTCGAAACTGTTACGCACCTCGGGTGCTAGCTTTTCAGCACCGGCGACAATCACACGCAGAGAATCCAGCATGCCCGGCACCACCTTATGGTTGCGGGTATACAGCCGCAAGAAGGTGGCGGTACCACACAGAATACTCACCTTGTGACGGTAGATCGCCTTGCCTATATTGAGCACATCGGTAGGGTCCGGGTGGCATACCGCAGGAATCCCCTCCACCATCGGCAGCAGGCTGTTTACCGTCAGGCCGAAGGAATGAAACAGCGGCAGGCAAGCCATCATGGCATCGTTTTCAGCGGTGTTGAGCACATCGCTGATCTGCTTGATGTTGCCCATCAGGTTGCGGTGGGTCAGCACCACGCCCTTGGGTGTCCCCTCACTGCCGCTGGAGAACAGAATCTGCGCCGGGCTCTCCAGTGTGGTACCGCGTCCGTACAGGTAACACAACCAAGAGGCTGGCAACAGATAGGCACTGATCAAATGCGTCAGCAAACGGGTTTTGGTCATGCGTTCGCGTACGTCCTCCAGGTAGACCACCCGGGTACCGGCCAGCATCGCATCCAGATCGAGCCCGCGATCCAAGAGCTTTTTGGCAAACCGCTCAGAGGTATACACGGTATCGATTCCGGCGCTGCGAATCGCCGCTTGCACTGAGTCCACGCCTGCGGTGAAATTCAGATTCACGGCGGTCTGGCCATTCAGCATCACCGCCAGATTCGCCATCACCCCCGCCGCACTGGCAGGCAGCATCAGGCCCACGTTCTGCTGGCTACAAATTTTCTTCATACTGCGCGCCATCGCGGTAGTACCCGCGATCACCTGGGCATTGCTGTAACGCTTATCACCGAGCGTATCGATCAGACTGACCGAATTCGGACGACGCTTGGCCTGTTTCATCCATGCCTGCGGCAGAGGCTCCAGCGTGGCAGTGTAGTCTTCCCAACCATCCACCGACAGTTCGAACACCTTTTGCTTAAGCGCATCGGTTTTGGTACTCAGCGGTAAAGGTTCACCCAGCGCGACAATCACATTGCGCTTGAATCCATCGGCTGTGTTCTCACGCAGTTTTTCGCTATACGAGCGGGACAGGCGACTACCCCACAGACCACGCAGGTAGAAGGGCACGATCACTCCCTGCTCAACACCCTCCACCGCTTTCTCATACCCATGTCGGAACATGCCCAAGTGTCCTGTGCGGCTGATCGCACCTTCCGGGAACAGGCACACAACCTCACCCTGTTTAAGGCACTGATTGACACTCTCCAGCGCGCCCTGGCTGTCACCGGCACTGATCGGAATCGCACCAAAGAGCTTAAGAAAAGGCTTGAGATACCAGGTTTCGTAGATACTGCGCAGCATGACGAAACGCACAGGACGCGGGCAGGCGATCTGTACCATGGCCCAGTCAATCCAACTGATGTGATTACCCAGTAACAGCACGCCGCCCTCTTTCGGCAGATGCTCCAGCCCCGATACACTCACCCGGTAGCGACGTTTGAGAAGTACAGCGACGAAGATGCGTACCAGCGAATGAGGCAGACAGTACAGCGTGTAAGCGGCACCCGCGACAGCCACAACCGCCAACAGGTAGAACAGACCGGTGCTACTGAAACCCAGCAGCGAAAACAGCACCGTCAGCCCGAGAAAGCCGATCATCGCCAGGTTCTGAATCCAGTTGTTGCCCGCCAGCACCGTGCCCAGATTCTGTTCACGTGCGGTGTATTGGATCAGTGAATTCAACGGCACGATAAACAACCCACCGCACACACCGATCAACAGCAGCAGTGCCGCCAGAGAGTACAACCCACTGAACAACGGCATGACCCCCAGACAGAGGGCGATACCTATAGCGCCCAGCGGCACCAGACCCAGTTCAATATGCGCACGGGAAGCACGGCCAGCAACAATGGAACCGATCAGAATACCGATACCACTAACGCCCAGCAGTCCCTGAATCACCAGCGTATTGCTCTCGTCCAGCGCCTCTTTGGCATAGGCCGGAAATGCCGCCAGCAGCACCTGAGAGATCGCCCAGAACATCGCCAAACCGACAATAGACAACCAGATAGCCCGGTTGCCTCGAATCGCACGGAGGTTACCGCGCAGATAACCGCCCTTCACATAGGTGCTCACACTGAATGTCTTGCCAGGTTCGCCCGCGTCCCGCTGAGGCATTCGTCCGGCTAGAATCCACTCGACCACAGACAATACCACCAGCACCAGTCCCAGCGGTGCGATCGCGTGCATCACTTCAGAGGTGTCGCTGAAATCCGGCTGGTAGAAATACTCGAACAGCCCGGAAAATACAATCGTACCCGCCAAAATCGACACAATGGTGGTCGCCTGCACCAAGGCATTACCCTGAGCAAGACGCTCATCGCCGAGCAATTCGCGGATATAGCCATACTTGGCCGGTGAGTAGATCGCACTCTGAATCGACAGCAGTAACGTCAACCCGAATGCTACCCAGAACCAGCCAGCCATATAACTCAGTGCAATCAGCCCCGTACCAGCAATAGCAGCCAGCGCACCGTAGCGAATTACAGTCGGCTTGGGAAAACGGTCGGAGATAAACCCGGCAGGAGAAAATAACAGGATGAATGGCAGCAGAATCAGGCCGTTAATCAGCGCCGTGAGAATCACCTGCAGGTTGCCATCCCAGGTTTTGAAGATGGTGTTCTGAATAATAATCTTGTGACCCAGATCCACAAAGGCGTTAAGAAACACCACAAGGGTATAGGCCAGAAATCCTTTAACTCTGAAAAGCTGGTTCATAATCAGCGTCCTATTGCGATTTATTTGTTCCGCGCCATCATGATCAGAATCAGAGCGAGGTACAACCTCCCTGTGAATAGTTGCGCAAAAGCCACCGCAAAGTATTATATAACGATACTTTCATCCCGGACGGCTGAAACGAAATAGCAGGAAACCCATGGCCAGACAGACCAAAGCACTGATCACCACACTGAAACGCGCCCTGAAAGCCCACGGCAAAACCTACGCCGATGTGGCCACAGCGCTGGACTTATCCGAAGCCAGCGTAAAACGACTACTATCCACACACCAGTTATCCCTGGACCGGCTGGAAGCCATTGGCCAACTGATCGGACTGGAGATCACTGATTTGGTCAAACAGATGGAAGAAGATACGGGCCGTATCGAACGGCTTACCGTTGAGCAGGAACGCGAAATCGCAGGCGATCTGACGCTTTTGTTGATCACCGTGTGCGTGCTCAACCGCTGGACTCTGGACGATATCCTGCAGGTCCATCAGCTTGACCCGCACACCTGCACCCAGAAACTGGCGCGCCTGGACAAACTTCAGCTTATCGACCTGCTGCCCCGAAACCGGGTCAAACTGAAGGTAGCTGCCAACTTCAACTGGATCGAAAATGGCCCGATCCAGCAGTTCTTCCAGCAGCGTATCGCCAGCGAATACTTCAATTCCCGTTTTCAGGCCGAGGATGAGAACCTGATCGTGCTTAACGGCATGCTGTCGAAATCATCCAATCAGGCATTCCAACGACGCATGCAGCGCCTGGCGCGCGAGTTTGAAGAGTTTAACCGGGAGGATGTTGCGCTGGATTTTGATACGCGTCACGGAGCGACCGTGATCATTGCCATCCGCGGCTGGCACTATGGACTGTTTAAAAACGCTGGGGGTGAGCACTGAGAAACTCCACTTATGCATAACGTCCACGAGCGTCGCATTTGACGCGATTTTCATGTGTATATAAACTTCAATCTATACACATTACTGAGATTAAGGCCATGCGTACAAATATTGAAATTGATGACAAGCTGATGAATGACGCGCTCAAAGCTACGGGCCTGAAAACCAAGAAAGAGGCAGTAGAACAAGGACTCAAGGCCTTGATTAAGCTGAAAAAACAGGAGGGAATCAAGCGCTTCAGAGGAAAACTAGAGTGGTCGGGTGATCTGGACGACATGAGGCGTGTTTCGTGATCCTTGTGGATTCCAGCGTCTGGATTGACTACTTCAGCGGCAACGACTCCGCAGAGGCCGATTTTCTCGACCGCACCTTGGGCAATCGCGAAGTTGCTATTGGCGACTTGATACTCACAGAGGTATTGCAGGGGTTTCGGCACGACAAGGACTACAAAGTTGCCAAGAGCCTGTTGGAGGAACTTACTGTATTTGAGCTTCTCGGGACAGAAATGGCTATACAGAGCGCAGACAATTTCCGAAAGCTACGTAAGAAAGGTATTACTATACGGAAGACCGCCGACGTTATCATTGCATCCTACTGTATTGAGCATAACCTTCCTTTACTCTTCTCAGATAACGATTTCCAACCCTTCGTAGAGCATCTGGGCCTGCGAAATGCGACATACGCATAACGAGTCTGTCGGATTCAGCATCAACAGCTCCTGTGATATTCAGGACTAAATTCGAGCAAAAGCTCAGGATGTCCCGTGTGCTCATCCACCTGTTCGCCCAGCGAACAAAACCCATGCTGCTGATAAAACCGGACACTTGAAGCATTCTCCCGGTAGACCGTAAGCTGTAGTGTTTCCCGTCTGGACTTGGCATCTTCAAGCAAGGCCGAGCCTATGCCCTGCCCCTGTAACTCAGGTGCCACGAAAATTGCGGCCAGGCTGTTGCCGAACAGACTGTAGAATCCAACCACCCGCCCCTGATCTTCATACACACGGGTTTCCGATGCAGGCAGGTAGATATCACGCATATCACTGACCTTGGACTCCCAAAAATCAGCGCCAATGAAGTGATGAGCCTGAATTGATGCAGCAAGCCAGATGGTCAGGATTTGATCCAGATCGGATGGCTGGTAATCGCGAATCATGGGGTTATGCTCCTATGCGTGGACGCTGTGCCTCAAGGGTGATGACAAGATCATCCTGTGACGGTTCCTTACCATACTCATACCCACCCGAAGCGATAACATCGGTAAACCCCACTGCATTCAATGCCAGTATCAACTCATTAACCCCCCACCACCGCAAATAAAACAGATCCATTTCCGTCGTAATCAGTTGCCCCTTACTCCAGTGCTCATACCTCAGATACGACAAAGCTGTCTGGTTAACACAATCCACTTGCGGTGCACTCGATGTTAAGGTGAGCATTTCATCCTCAGAAATGCTCCAGCGACGTATTGAATCAGATGCCTCGATCATGCCTTTCATCGCATCAATATCCAGTATTATGCGACCACCCGGCATAAGATAACTATAAAGTCGTCGTAACACCGTCATGGCTGCACTGAAGTCAAAAATCAGCTGAAAGGTCCCTGCCGGTATAATGATTACTTCAAACTTATCTGAATAACTAAAGTCACTAAATGTCTGGCATGTCAGTTTGGGAGATAAATTACGTAGTGAAGACTCACGTCTGCAGTAAGCCAGCATCTCTTCAGATGCATCAAATCCTTCGATATTAAAGCCCTGCTCCAACATCGGAATATAGATACGGCCATTACCAACCCCAGGCTCCAATACCGGACCAGAACAACCCTCAAGACGGCTCGAGTAATACTCCAGATCACCAAAAGACCGACCTATGGGTTTATCCAAATGGTAAACCCATGAAGCCAGCTTACCGTATACATTTTCCATAACCCACACTCCTACAATATGGCTGCTTCATATGAAGATACTTCAATCAAGTTCTGATCAGGATCTCGAAAATAGAATGATTGAATAGGCCCATTCGCTCCGGTTCGGGTGACAATGCCTTCAATAACACAAACACCCTTCTCTGCTACCTGTGCTAACGCATCACGAATCGGCAAAGTGGTAATAAAACACAGATCGGCCGAGCCAGGTGTCGGATGATCCGCTTTTGGCTCAAACTCTTTGCCGTACTGATGCAGATTGATCTTTTGCGAACCAAACTTCAGCGCCACTCGCCCTTCACCAAACACCTCTTTTTCCATACCGAGAATGTCGACGTAAAACTCAACAGTCGTATCGATATTCCTGACTGTGAGTACTAAATGATCAAGATGTGAAATCAACGAATACACTCCTGTTTTTTGGCCACAACAATGCTTGCGTTAATAGGGATTTATATCGACAGCAACCGCTGCGTATCTGTAATGACGGCATACTCACCCTCAAGATTCGCCAGTGACATGGCATGCACCTCGTCAGCGCTGCGCTTTGTGCCAGAGTAGTCCACTTTATCGAAAGCAAAGGTCGCATCTGATACCACCTGCGTATGGAAACCCAGGTTGCCAGCCGTACGCGCGGTCGCCTCGACGGAATTATTCGTGCTCACACCAACGATCACCAGCTGTGTAATGCCGCGCGCGTGCAACCAGCGCTCCAGACCGCTATGAATAAACGCATCCGGCACATTCTTCTCGACAACATGCTCGCCAGGCAAAGGAGCCAAACGTTCCTGAAACTCGACACCCGGCTGTCCCGGCCAGAAGGGCGAACCCGGAGTTCTGGAAATATGCCGAACATGCACCACCCTGGCATCAGCACGGCGCCAGGCATCCAGTAGTGCGGCAATATTACCCTCGGCATCCGGATTGTTTCGCGGCCCCGCCGACGCATCCGCCATACCTTTTTGCATATCAATAATCATCAGAGCCGGTATTTCTGTATGCATCGTTGAACCTGGTATCGAGAAAGTCACGTGTTGATCAGAGACGCAAATGTACCACTTGCGCGTCTGTATGGCTTCTACCTGCAGAGCAGCGCCTGCAGCCACATAACAAGATGTGATTAATATTACTCATACAGGAATGAAATAACATCGTTTTCATTCATGTAAATTTCAACGTATAAAGTACACCGAGTCTTCAAGTACAGAAGACAGATCAGACAGCGACAGGGATACCAGACAGCAATGAATCAAGATTTCACTTTCAGTATTAAGCGTATTCGCTTCGATGAGCACTATCAGCCATCGGACAGTACCCGTATCACCACCAACTTTGCCAACCTGGCAAGAGGCGAGTGCCGTCAGCAGAATTTGCGTAATGCACTGAAGATGATAGACAACCGTTTCAATGCGCTCGCACATTGGGATAACCCGCAGAGCGACCGTTACTCAGTCGAGCTGGAAATCATTTCCGTGGATATGACAATCGAAGGCCAGGGCGACAGCTTTCCCACGATTGAAGTGCTGAAAACCAATATTGTGGATCATGCCACCAACGAGCGTATCGAAGGCATTGTTGGCAACAACTTCTCCTCCTATGTGCGGGACTATGATTTTAGCGTCTTGCTGCTTGATCATAACAAACAGCAAGACCAGTTCAGCATCCCGGAGAATTTTGGTGATCTGCATGGCAAGCTGTTCAAGTACTTCGTCAATTCGAAAGCCTATCAGCAGCACTTCAAAAAACCACCGGTGATCTGCTTAAGCGTGTCCGATAACAAGACCTATCACCGCACAGAGAACCAGCATCCGGTCTTGGGCGTGGAATACCAGCCAAACGAGTCATCACTGACCGAGCTGTATTTCAAAAAAATGGGGCTGGACGTGCGCTACTTTATGCCGCCCAACAGTGTTGCGCCGCTGGCCTTCTACTTCTTTGGTGATCTGCTGAACGATTACACCAACCTGGAGCTGATCAGCACCATCAGCACCATGGAAACCTTTCAAAAGATTTACCGGCCCGAAATTTATAATGCCAACGCTGTCGCCGGAAAATGCTATCGACCGAATTTGAAAAACCCGGACCACTCAGTCACTCACATCGTGTATGACCGGGAAGAGCGCAGCACCTTAGCCATCGCACAGGGAAAATTTGCTGAAGAGCACTTTATCAAACCCTACCGGGCCATTCTGGATAAATGGTCAGCTAACTACGCCTAATCAATCACTCAGATAAAAGTATTTAACATGAAAACACTCTTACCGACATCCACAGCAGGCAGCTTACCGAAACCCTCCTGGCTGGCACAACCTGAAACACTCTGGTCACCCTGGAAACTGCAGGGCGCGGAACTCATTGATGGCAAACAGGATGCGCTACGCCTGTCATTGCAGGAACAGCAACAGGCAGGTATCGATATTGTCAGTGACGGCGAACAAACCCGCCAACACTTTGTGACAACCTTTATTGAACACCTGAGCGGCGTTGATTTCGAAAACCGTCAAACGGTCCGAATCCGCAACCGCTATGATGCCAGCGTACCCACCATCGTAGGCCCGGTTTCGCGACAAAAACCCGTGTTTGTGGAAGATGCCAAATTTTTACGTCAGCAGACCACGCAACCCATCAAATGGGCATTGCCTGGCCCCATGACCATGATCGATACCCTGTATGACGACCACTACAAAAGCCGTGAAAAGCTCGCCTGGGAGTTTGCCAAAATACTGAATCAGGAAGCGAAAGAGCTAGAGGCAGCGGGTGTGGATATCATCCAGTTTGATGAACCCGCCTTTAATGTGTTCTTTGATGATGTGAATGACTGGGGCATTGCCTGTCTGGAGAGAGCCATCGAAGGGCTGAAATGCGAAACGGCTGTCCATATCTGCTACGGCTATGGCATCAAAGCCAATACAGACTGGAAAAAAACCCTGGGATCGGAGTGGCGGCAATACGAAGAAATCTTCCCGAAACTGCAACAATCCAATATCGATATCATCTCGCTCGAATGCCACAACTCACGTGTGCCCATTGAGCTACTGGAACTGATCCGGGGTAAAAAAGTGATGGTCGGCGCTATCGACGTGGCCACCGACACCATCGAAACACCCGAAGAAGTTGCAGAAACACTGAGAAAAGCCCTGCAATTTGTCGATGCCGACAAGCTGTATCCTTGCACTAACTGCGGCATGGCACCCCTATCCCGCCAGGTCGCCACAGGTAAGCTCAGTGCCCTGGCAGCTGGGGCACAAATTGTGCGTGATGAACTGCTCTCAAGATAAAATCCGACATACGGAGGGCTACTGTGAAGCGGTAGTCCTCAGCCCGACTTCAGCGGTAATCCATCCGAAGTGTAGTTTCAGGATTGCGCAGCTTCTGCCACCAGACCGCTCAACAATTGCTCAAGGAAGGCGAAGAAAGTGGTCTTGAGAAGTGTCTTTGAGAGGCGCCGAAACTGTAATCTGCAAGCCCAACGCCTTCGCCACCTTGGCGACAGTGCTAAACGTCGGATTTCCGTCCGGTGATAAAGCCTTATACAAGCCTTCACGAGTCAGACCCGTATCCCTTGCAAGTTGACTCATATTCTTGGCCCGCGCGATCACACCTAACGCCTGCACAATAAACGCAGGATCGTCACCCGCCTCTTCAATACATGCTTCCAAATACAGCTGAATATCCTCTTCGGTTTTAAGGAACTCAGCCGAATCCCAACGAGTCGTTTTGATACCCATAGCCTATACCTCCAACTGCTTCGCCATCTCTTTGGCTTTTGCGATATCAGCTGCTTGAGAGCTTTTATCCTGTGGTCTTTGAGAGACTCGAACCACCTAGTGAAATGCGCTGTCTTCCTGACTTCTATCATGTGTTAACTGTAATTTACAGGCCAATATATATCAACTATGGTTTACACCACCATAAGTCACCGTTTGGTGACTTATGATTTCGTCCAATAACTTTCTTGGTTACTAAAGACCCGCTCTAGCCTATCCAAAAACTGGCTGTAGATATAAAGCTGAAACTTACCCCCTACTAACGATTGCTTCGTTTAGTGAAGAAATAACATTGGCTATATATGACTGGTCTTCGCTGACTAGAGCCTGGTTCTCGCCTGACGAGGTATTAAGAATGACAGAGTATTTTGCCTTTTTCTTAATCCAGGACAGGACTGCTAACGCAATCAATACTAATCCAGCTATGAAGACCCACCCACTTCCAAACAAACAAGCTAAGCCGATTACAGCAAGCATAATCGCACCGACTCTATCTGGAGCCGTCACTCCAGACTTTACGGAGGTTACATTACTCATAGCATATGTCTGGCCGTCAACAATGAATCGGCTATTACTGACACTTACATTTCCTTGGTTGAAGAATATTTTTTCTTCCATTTCCCTGCCTCGATTTGTGGGTGAATTATTGCCTAACGTTTAGGATTTAGCCCATCCTATTGAAAACACCATTAAAGTCATACTCGCAACAATTGCAACCAGACCGAAGGTGGCAAGAAATTTATAAATATTGCCGGTAGGTATGGGTATTTTCGGGTCCATATATTCTTTAATGCTTGGATTAAGCCCTGCTACCAAAGAGTATGGACTTAAATGAGTTAATGATCACTGAACTTTTACAATAGCACTCTCTGCTCTGGTATACGGCCGGTGCCAGAGTGCTTTGATCAGATACCTTGCCACCGCGCACTACCATCAACAAGATGGTTTGCACCTGTACTAAGCCTGAAACTAACTGACTTTAAACCCGTGCCTTGAATAGTTCTAGCCACAGGTTAACCAATGAATGTCTCCTGCATCGCTCTATCGTACATCCCTGTAGGGGTGATTCCCCTGCTGTCAGTACGGAAACTGAGATCAAGGCGCTCATTGAACGTAAGATAAAAGAGCCCTGATATATATTTGTTACAGACTATCACCTTGCAACTATGATAACAGATAAAGCAGTCTATCTTGCAGATGGACAACAGACTGGCCGCTAACGCGGCCAGAAAAGCAGTTTTACCTATTGACTCCGAGAGGGCTGATATGTGTTATGTTCACGATGGCTCAAACTTATGTAAAAAGGTATCAGTAGCAGCAAGTAATAATTGAAGCTTACATGCTAACAACACTGCATAACCAACAACCAAGCATTGCCGGCCAGCAACACGTTTAGAAACATCAAGTTCATAATCATCGTTCAGAAGAGTGAGAATATTATTTACGATATTGAAGTTCTGAGCAAACTCCATATCATTATTGAACTTTACAATATGAGTATTGTTTGCGACTTGAAGCCCACGCATAGCTTCAAGCATGACTGATAGGTCAAGACTGCTGATCAAACTGTTTACCGAGGACTGTATTGTAGCCACTAAGTCAAAGAACCTATCAAAGCCAGAGTTATCTACTTCACATAGTGCACCATAATTGCGTACAACACTTTTATTTTCCAAGCACTTAAATGACTGATAACGAGTCTTTTGATTTCTATCTAACAAAGGATAAATATCTATTGCTGGAACTATGTTCAGTATCCTGATTTGGCCTTGTGCGAGTGAGGTGAACTGTTCAGACTCAAATTTAGACATTATTTCATCTTTAATAGCTAACACCAAATCACTAAAATGATGAGGGATAGGTCTATAGGTATATTTACATTCGTCTGACGGCTGTTCTACTGAGCGATATAAGTCAGTTAAAGTTAGAATTAGCTCCCTACGTAGTTCACCAACAACAGGTAAAAGTTGAACGACTGTGTTATTAATACGTGAGAGAGGTTCTTTAAATTCTTCACTTAGCAATTTTTTCTCTGCAAGAAGCACTGAGCGTCGAGTTAGATCAATATTATTCCTGTAGTTAACAACACCTAAGCCAAGTGCAAAAACAGAGACAACTATTCCCAATACAGCCATAAAATCAGTTAATTCCATAATACCTCTTAGTACACATAGCGCCAGGCTAATCAGCAGCTAAGCCGATGTAATTTTTATTTTAAAGTGTAGCGTAGCTAAGCCACAAAAATAGCGCAGGCTTGGACATCTGCGTGGAGTCTCTCATTATATTACTTAGGCAATGAGTTCAATATACCAACAATAAAACTGAATACAGTATTTCCAGAAATTCCATAAACGGTATTTTCTACAAGCTTTCTTAAAGTTATTAAAGTATTTTTATCGTCACGATATCGTTGAACTTCGGTTTCAATAAGGTATTTAGTTTTGTCATCTAGCCCGTTATCGATTCCAGATTGAATCAAATTTATAAGATTTTCAGGCAAACCTTGATACTTTTCAAGCTCTCTAGATAGTTCTCTTTGTGCAAATGACAAACTGGAGCATATCGTGCTTTGTAGATCACTCAATTGACTTTCCAAGCTTTCAACTCTAGATCTAAAACCATCATTTTCCGCCTGGTACATTAATAGTATTTTTTCACTATTCCTAAGTTCTAAAGCTGCCATTTCAAGCTTCATTTCAAGCCGTTCTGCATCTATCCTATTTTCTAAAACATCATTAGCCTTCTTTCCACCCACGACCACCTGTCCAAACTCATTTAAAGACTTTTCAATGCTTTCTACTTCTCCAGATGGACTCTCAATTATAAGCTTAACTACATTACCACTCTGCTCGATTTTTACCTTTGCTTGTGTCCCTCTGTACTTTTGATGCAAAAACTCGTTAAAATATGAGAGGATAGAAAGCCCAGCACTTGCTTGATGGGGTTCAAATATTATGGTTTTAGATAGATGCACAACATCATATTCACTTTCGCCAACCCCACTTTCAAATTCAAGATCAGGAAAACCTGTAAGTACAACTATTACTTCAAATCCCCCGCTCAAACTTGGATCTATTACAGTCCCCACAACAACTATTGCTTCATCACCAACGACTTCTTCTATTTTATCGCCTACCGTTGAAAACTCTCCAAGCGTCAAATCCATACCTGCTAATATACAAACAATGCACCCTTTGGCCCGGTGAAGTTGGTTACTTTTTAGTAAGGGGGTTTCTAACAATTTAATCATTGATTCTTCCGCTCTTAGATCTCCTTTAACTTTGGAAAAACCAACAATACTCAGCCCCATGTTCGAAATCACTAGTTTAAGATCGGCAAAGTCTACATTTATCATTCCCGGCCTTATAAGTAGATCTACCATGCCTTTAACAGCAGCCTCAAAATATCTATTTGAACCTAGAAATAGATCTTCAGGCTTAACTATTTCATGCTTAACCGACTCTGAATTTAAAAACTTGTCGTTTTCAATACATATCAGAGAGTCAGTATATGTAGATAAAGCCTTGTAGGCTTTTTGAGCTACACTTACCTTTCGACGCCCCTCAAATTTAAATGGAAAAGAAAATAGACCTACACATAAAACACTATTCTCTCTGACTATCTTTGCCATATAAGGAGACACTTGACTTCCAGTATCTCCACCCAATCCTGAAACAAGAAAGACAATGTCCTTTCCAACAATTTCATTTACTAATTTTTCCTTAAAAAAGTGTACATGGCTAGAGATATGAAAATGGTGATCAATATCATCAGTTAAGTCATTTAAGTATGGCTTAGAATTATGAACATATAGAACACTAACAGAATCTCGAGAGCTCAATCCTTCGGAAATCTTATATGCGATTTTACATCCAACTGTTCCAATACCTATTAGCACTATAGATATTTTTTTTTCAACATGTTCTACAAGTTCAAGCATCATTCTGACTCATTAAATATAACGCCGCTCAGCACGCACGGCTATGGAATTAAGGCGAAGCCGCAAGGCGCTTTTCGGGTCTGCTGGATTTGTCTTGTTAGGCGGCTAAGGCCGGTAGTTACCTATGAAGTACCATTTCTTACCGCCAGAGCATGTACCTTGCTCTATGATGTATCTCGCGTTGTTCTTGCCCACCCTATAACTATCGTTACCGCATCCATAATTTGGTGTGCCCTTCCTGCCGCGCTTATAGTGTACATGGTTTGTTGAATAGGTGAGGCTGTTTGCATAAACGCCCCACCTATTGGCTGTTTTCTCCCCCTCAGCATCCGATTCCGATACGTCCTCATCCAAAGAATTCAGGAAATAATCAATGATCAGATCCTCAGAGATATAATCAAGTTCATCCGCATTTGTTTTCAGTGCATTGGCCGTTTCTTCAATGATCGTCTGAATGCTCATTTTTCTCTCCTTGAGACATTGATGGTCTTTGTGGTTGTGCCAAGCAAGGGCGCCATCGTTTCCCTACGCCTAACGCCAAGCTCAGCCGTGGAAGGCCGCGCCGCGGCCTGACGTCGGCTGGAGCGACGTGTTAGATTCATTGGCCATGATTTGGATCCGAGACGTATTTTGCAATCGCAAAATTGGCTGCATCGCTCCATCTTGCTGACTGGATCGCGAATGCCGTGGAAACGAAGCCCGTAAACCAGACCCAAGAAAAGCCATATATATCGAAGATAAGCGCGACATACAGAAACCCCAATAGACCAATCGTAAAGCTGACAAGTGTTGCTTTCGCGGCCTTTTCGCTGTTCATTCTTTCAACATCGCAAATTCGGGCCGCTCGATTGCCAGCCAGAGAGAGCTCCTTCGCCTCTTGAATTAGTGTTTTTGTCTTCTTGACTGTCCAAACTGAGCCAATAGACGAAAACAGACACATTCCGAAAAATGCCAGCGAAATCGCTTTATCGAAACCGCCATTAACGAGGGCCAGAAGTCCTGCAGCTATTGAACCAGCAAAAAGAATAATGGTTTTCATCCACGCGTCTTTTGCCAGCTTGGCGTGCTGCGCCCTCATTGCCACAGGAAGCCGATTATTGATTGCACTATTAATCAGTGGAGTAATCAGGAACAGACCCGCGGCCAAGAAGAACGTTACAGCCTTTACAGTTGTACTTTCGTAAAACGCTTCCAAGTTTCCTCCCGACAGAACGCCCGCGTAATAGGCGCGAGCTTGCGAGCGTCCTAATTGACGCGATTGTTAATTTTTTTGCTGCTCAAATGGGCCAAATTTAATAATATCGGCAATAGCCGATCCAATAGAGGGGGCCGTGACGCCTTTCCTTAAATCAACAGTCATAATAATGCGCTCCCCTGATGTATTTTCATCTAGCAGAGCGATTAGGTTTAGCAGCTTCTCATGGAAGTCTCTAATTGAATTCGGTTTCTCAGGCACTTCAACACTGCTGTGTTCAATAGTTAACATGTTGATGCGAGAAATCTTTACCCCTTGGGCTCTCTCAAGCTGAATCATTTGCTTAGCTTGTCTGCAGTGATTTAGAAAATGATGATTTTTCAAGCCAACAAGCAACTCAATTAAATCAATGGGTAGTGACGTGGCAAACTTATTCAAATAGTCGTCTATCTGGGCAGTGAACTTACTATTCTCCTGTTCAATAAATTCGCCCCAAGTTATTACATCTTCCCCATATCTAGTCTCGTTTGAAAAGAAATCTTGTCGAGATATTTGATCATAATATTCTTGAGAAAATAGATTTTCAGGAACTAACTTTACGAAGTCACCTGTTACTCTAGTCGTTGTCACCTTATAGGTTTCGGAAAGAACTTCCATATAGCTGACAACCGCTGGCTTTAAAATTGTTAGTAGCTTTTTCAGGGTGTTCTTTTCAACTTCTTCTTCAAATTTTCTTTGGGCAAAGTCTTTCCGTTCGCTCAGCTTGTGAGATATGGAATTCAAGAATAAACCAATAGTAATAACTCCCAGAACAACTTGAGCAGTCACTACGAGAAGAAGTGGGGCAGCATCAAGCCTTGGAGTCAGATCACCAAAACCTAATGTAGTGACTGTGACGACACTAAAATATAACGATTGCACATAACCTATTGAATCACCTTTGAAGTCATTGGCGAATATAAATACATAAACCAGGCTGAATATCAAAATATTGGCTAAATAAATCACTCCATAAGCAAGTGGTGGGTAGGAGGTAACATCCAAGAAATTTTTGTGATTCGTCTTTACACTCAATTTAACCTCTGGATTCCATTCTGAAAATTAACGCCTTGGCTTTGCGGCGCACCGGAGCGCTAGCGTAGGTGCGTCCGACAACAGCCTTTTGATACTCATTGAGCCTTCTCCCCAGCCTAGCCAGATTGGCTAAGCTGGAAGGCGACGAAACCAAAAAGGAGAAGACCCAATGAACTTTTATACTACACAACATCCGTACTATTGTGGAATCGATTTGCATGCACGGTCTTTGTACGTCTGCATTCTGGATGAAACCGGTGAAACCATCCTGCACCGCGAAATCAAAGCTCGACCAGAACCCTTACTGGATTTATTAACGCCCTATATCAGCAACATTGTTGTCGGTGTCGTGTGCATGCACTGCTGGTACTGGGTTAGCGATGTCTGTGCTCAACATGGCATCGACTTTATTCTGGGCCATGCGCTTTATATGACAAATTCTTCAGGAAAGAATTTGGGCAGCTTTAGCTGGCCCGAAGGGAAAAGTACAGGACGTACTTTTCAACACCATCCATGGCGGCAAAGCCAAAAACGACCGCATCGATTCCTATAAAATCGCTCACCTTATCCGTGGCGGCAACTTCCCGTTGGCCTATGTGTACCCACCCAAAATGCGTGCTGCTCGTGACTTACTCCGTCGTCGTACCCGTATCGTTCGTCATGGTGACGACTTAAAAGCGCATGTGAAAAACACCACCAGCCAATACAATTTGCCACCGAATAACCTGGATCTAAAGTATCCTTGCGCTCGGGAAGCGATGCGGAACTGCTTTGATGATGCGTTCGTGCAACGCAATATCGATCTGGACTTAAACATCATCGCGTTTTACCGCCATGAACTCAGCTCAATCGAGTGCTTTATTGAAAAGCATGCCAAGCATCACAACGGCCGAGATTACCACATACTCACCAGCTTCCCTGGCATTGGTCGCATTCTGGCACTGACGATTCTGTATGAAGTCGGTGATATTGGTCGTTTTAACACGGTACAGGATTTTGCTTCGTATAGCCGACTTATAAAGTGTAAAGCCGAATCAGCGGGTAAAAGCTACGGCACTCAGGGCAATAAAATCGGCAATGCGCATCTGAAGTGGGCCTTTGGCGAAATTGCTGTGCTATACCTGCGTGGTAACGACAAGGCAAAAGCCTACTTGTTAAAACTACAAAAACGTATGAGTAAAGCCAAAGCCCTCTCGGCTCTGGCGCACAAAATTGGTCGCTGCGTGTACTACATGCTGAAAAATCAAAAGGTGTTCGATGAAAAACGTTTCCTGACCGGTTAAGTCGCGGGGCAAGGTGAGCTGAACGTCTAACTGGAACACCCTGGCTGATGCTCAAATGAAGATTGGGTTACCCTTAGCCATATACGTTGAATCACCTATCTTCTGGCACACAGCCGTAGCCAGAGCGCTTTGATTAGACACCTTGCCGCCGCGCACTACCATCAGCAAGATGGTTTGCACCTGTACTGAGCCTGAAACTAACTGGCTTTAAGCCCGACGCCTTGAATAGTGCCAGCAACAGGTTAACCGATGAATGTCTCGGCTTTGGCTTCCTGCGTCGCTCTATCGCCTACATCCTTGTAGGCGTGGTGCCCCTGCTATCAGTACGGAAGCTGAAACCAGCAGGCGCTCATTGAGCATGAGATAAGAGAGCCCCGATATGTGTTTGTTGCAGGCTATCGCCTGGCAACCATAATGACAGATGAAGCAGTCTATCTTGCTGATGGACAACAGACTGGCCGCTACCGTGGCCAGGAGAGCGGTTTTACCTATTGACTCCCGAGAGGCTCATATGTGTTAGGCATTTTTGTTAAAATCCCGTGATAGCATCTGGGAAGCTGCAGAAGCCTCATACATGCCAACCCCTTTTATTTGCTTGGCGATTTCATAACCCTCATCTCGGAATTTCGCAAGCATTGAACTTAACTCAGTTAATTTGCTTGTATTCAAAACCATCCTAACTGCTGTTCCCCTGCATATATGTGGAAGATCAATGTGCTCCTTTCCAACTTCATCCAGCTTAATGCCATGATCCCCAGAGCAAATTAAGAAACTACCACCCAGGCGACAAATTCTATTGATCATATAAAGTCCGAAACCAGAGTTATGCCAAGGATCATTGGTATCGATGATTGCTCCCTTATAATTTTTACTGGAAATCGCTGGCATTAGAGCCTGCTGGATGGCGTCACTATGATTTTCAATTTGAACATGAGGGTTATTCTTTAGGGAAGCTTTAAGCCCTATACCGTTGTCAATAATTGCTATTTCAACTTTACTGTAATAAGGCCAATATTGTGCGCAATATTCTATACTCTTCGATTTACTATGTTCATAAACGTTACGCATTATTTCACGTATTGAAAATGTAAGAGCATCAACAAGGTGCCCACTATTTTGCTGCGCTAATATTTCAGCAAGATGAGCGGCGCGCCGCTCTATAACCTCCTGCTCTGCTTCCCACTCTTTAGTCGCCTCATCAACGATAGTCTGAACCCGAAGAATCGTATAAGGAACAAACTTTTCATTTCCGTCAACACAATTAGGTTCTCTACCGTGCTTCAGGCCAAAAGCTCTAAAGAACGCCATATTAGCCGCGTAATCTTTAGATTGATAGCCCATGCAGGAAACGACCGTATCCTTATTTCTACGATTAAACTCCCTGATATATTTCGCAACATAAACCATCGTAAATGGCTCTATTCGTCCCATGCTGGAGAAATCAATTACAACTTTATCCGCACCACAATGCTGCTCAATTTCATTACAAAAATCGAAAACTGCCTTGACATCACATGTCGATGGGTAATTTATTACTGGCACATAACCTCCGTATGCCTAACGAGCCTGCCGGATTAGACATTTTGAAATCAAAATCCCGAGCATCGACAGCCCCTTCATCATTCTGTTAATTGTGACCTGCTCAAACCAGTGAACTTTGCCACTCATTCAAACAGTCGATACTCATCAGTTCAGGCTATCACAGTCACCATTTGGTGGATTATGACTTAGCTCAATACCTTTGTTGTCCCTGAGTCGCAATTTTCTCAAGGTTATGCACCATGCAGTACATCAACCACTGTGCATTCACCTTGGATTTACCCCTCAGAGTAAACCGATTCAAGCCTTTATTACTTTCCAGGTTACCGAACACCGGCTCGACTGTACCCAATCGTTGGCTGTAGATATGGCGGCCCATTGGGCTGTCGATCTTCTGCTTCATTTTCTCGATAAAACTGGACAGGGGTTTGCGCTCACCCAGTGCAAAGCTAACCTGACGTCCATCTTGTTGATTGGGTCTACGCAGGCATTGATGTTTTAGAGAACAATCTCGACAGTGTTGACGGTAACCCTGGAAGCTGATGGTTTCTTGCTCACCTATCAAACCCTTGAAGCGTTTCCACATGGGCTGGCCAGCCGGGCAACGGCAGGTTTCCGTCAGCGGATCATAATCAAAGTCAGCGGATGTGAAGCGTTGTGCTACCTGTCCACCGCGTTCTTTACGTCGCTGAGCTTTAGCTGATTTGAAGGTCACGGATTCAGCAAAGCGTGGATCGCGTTTACGGAACTGGTTATCGGCAATGTAGCCATCGATACCCAAGCGATAGATCAGCTTCATATTGGCATCGCTGTGGAATCCACTGTCAGCCGTAATCTTGGTTTCACGCAGAATCGAGGAACCTGGTTCGATCTGCCGGAACTGGCGATGAATCCCCATCAACATAGGTTCCAGGGTGTGCTGTTCTTGACCCGCACCATAAGCGTGGGCATGGACGATAATCTGATGTTTGTTATCAACAGCAGCGACACCGTTGTAGCCTTGTATCACGCCCCTTGAAGTCTTCATTTTTGCACTATCGGGATCAGTGATATTTCCCTTGACCGGTGTGCCACGCTGACCGAGTCGTTCAGGCGCGGTCGCTAAGTGCTTTTTTATCTTGTTTCCAGTTTTTCAATCTGGGCCTGTTCTCGGGCGAGGATTTCAGGCGGTTGATCCTGACGGTCACCTTGCTGATGCGCGGTCAGCATGCGTGAAACCGCACGGTCTATCTTGGCTTGTTTACGGTTTAATTCAGCGCGTGTACCACTCCACTCCTTGGCCGCATTGGACGGTAGCTTACAACCATCAATGGCAAACATTTCTCGACCAATCAGGTTGAGTCCATCACACACCATCAGCACATGCGTAAACAGTGGTGCAATCACTTCATCCATACGGGAGATAAACTCAGCAATCGTGCTGTGATGAGGTTGGCTGTCAGCCGACAGCGCCATGAAAATCACATTCTCACGACACGCTTGAGCTATCTTACGGCTACTGGTGATCCCTCGGGAGTAAGCAAATAACACCACCTTCAGCAAGATTGCCGGATCATAAGCCGGAGCACCATTGACGTCATTGCGATAGCGGGATTCAAACACGCTGAGATCAAGATCAGTATCCACGACGTGGTTCAGCGTATATTCAAAGGTGCCAGGTTGGATCTGATCCGCAAAACGCAGCGGAATCATCTTGGTCTGGTTGTAATCGTAGTGCTTGTACCGCGCCATCCGTTGCCACCTCTGGTCTCAAAGTCGATTCATTGATCTTAGCGGATCACTGTGCCACCCGCCAAGGGCTGGGGGACTTATCCGACAGCCTCAACGCCAAGCACAACGGCGCGAGCTTGCGAGCGTCCGGCAGCCGAAGGCTGCGAATTGATGCGCTTGGTTATGTGCTACCCTGCAAGGGCTAGGCATCGGATGTAATTTCAATAAGTACAAATTTTGACGCGTTTTCAGATTTTCCAAACTTCAGCCAAGGCTTCCCTGTTCCGTCATCCAACCTGCTGGATTCGGCTTCAACCTCAGATACATTCAGAACCTCGAAGATTTGGGCGGGACTATCACCTGCTCTCAGTCCTTCGTCTTCTGAATAGCACGCGATGGGTTGCTCCGGATCATACTGCTGAAGTTTCTCTATCAATTCTTTGATTTTCATGATTACTCCAATACTCCTCATTTCGCCAAAGCACATAACGCCTAGTTTAGGGAATAGAGCCGCGTAGTAGCGAAAGTTCCAGCCCGCTTTTAAGCAACTACAATTATTTTTTATATGCAAATATCTGGCAATGACCAAGAAATTTCTAAGCTTGAATCAGCGTCATTCTTGACTAACATTTCTTTGTCTCTCAACTTAGAAAAAATATAGCTTATTTTGGAGGGTGATCTAATACCAGTCAGATCCCGTGCTTGCTTATTGTTAATAGTACCGTGTTTTTCAATAAACTTTATGATTATATCTTCTGGTTCAGAGTTAAGACAGTGACGGATTGTAACTCTAACAAAATTACCATCTTCCAATATTTCTGGTGGATGCTTTCCTATAGCCACCATTTTTTGGAATGCAGTATTAATCCCTTCGCCCAAGTCCTTGTTTGGTGAGGACGGATATCTAGATAATAACCGCACTATCTTTGAATTTCTTGAAAATCTATTTTCTAAAATATTTTCTACTTTCACAAATCCAGGAAGTTTTCCAGGGCTTCTTATCTCAATCCGGTCATTATAAATACCGACGTAAATATTGTCTGAAATCGAGTAGTCTCGGTGAATAACAGCGTTTGTTAACAACTCCCAAATTGTTTCTTTTGGGAAAGACATTGGAAATAATCCATCAAGAGTCCAAACCTCATGCTTTTTTAATAGCTCTATTATTATCTCGTATGCATCTTTAATTTGCTGATAAATTGGCTTTTCAATAGAGACAATGTCATCAGTTAATGAATCTCTTTCTGGATCTTCATCTGCCGTATTATACCTTGCAATTCTTATAGCACACTGCTTAGGAAATACAGCTGACGGATTCTCTGCAAAAAGTAAGACAGCTGCTGCCCTAGGGGTCCATTCCTTATCTACCAAATTTTGCTTAAGGAGAATATCTAAGGGGTCTATACCATCAGAGGGTAAAGAGTTTACAAAATCTTTAAGGTGGCTAGAGGACTCTATCTCATCAATTTGAGCATCAGGAATAATTATATCCTCGTAAGATCTTTGTCCCTTTGCATATGCTAACTCTGCTATACGAAGATTACCTTTAATTTCTTGGGATTGGGCGCCTAGACGCACAATAACTTGCTTCTTACTTGTTTCATGTACCTCTAATCCCTTCTCGATAGTCACATGAAGAACATAACCAGGTATTCCCTTTTGTCTTAAGAAGGCGCAGCGATAATCGATGGTAGGTTCAGGCATCGATAGATTCTGAATTATCTCATTAAATTTTTCGTAATTATCAACTGGTTGCCATCTCGATAGCGGATCATCTGAAACTTTGTCATCTGCGACACCGACGACAAACTCACCTCCATCAGCATTAGCAAATGCAACTGCTATTCGTTGTACCTTATCGCCTTTCAAACCATATGCTTTGCGGTCATAGAAGTGATCCTCTTCTCGCATACAATAGTACAAAGCATCTTTCTTTGTAACTTCTCTAAATTCCATTCTCTAGAATTCCATAACTATTTAAAAATATAACGCTTTGCACACCGGACGAAAAAAGCGTAGCTTTTGGAGGTCCGAGCCGCGCAGCGGCTGAAGTTCTGCAACTTGTTAGCTGCGTTTGCTAAAAAATGATCTAATATCACCGCTTCTATGACTTCCATTCAGCTGGTTAATGGCGTGATATATTTTAACCAATATGATTGAACCGTAACCATGCCCGGAGGATCCGTAAATCATATGATTTTCATCTGTCATACAGTATTTAGGGTCATCAAGAGCATGGAATGTCCGACAATTAAAAGGTCTAAATTCGTATACCTTACACTCGCCATATTCTGATAGGAAAGGACAAATTGATTTACCATTTTCATTTTTTACTGGAATAGAGTTCGGTTTAACGTTAGCATTCTGTGCAATATACTCTGCTTCCAGTGAGGTAATATTAATATCATTTTTACAGCAGTGGCTGCACCCTTTCTTACACACTGAAAAACCAGATATGAATTTATTATATTTATTCATATATCCATACATAGCATTTAGAACTTTTAACTGATTGTCTAAATACTGATTAGTCTCTACTTTCAGTGCTTGGAATTGTTGATCAAGACTTTTAGGAATAGGAGGAAGCTCAAATTCATCTGTCTTATTACGATATACAACTTCCCTAGTATTCTTCTTTTTCAACCATCCGAACATGATCTCTCCTTTTAGATGCCTAACGCCTGAATCAGGTGCGACGTAGGCGTCACCTGAATTCATTTGTTAAGCGATGATTGCTCAATCGCTATAAGTTTATATAACCATTTTTCTTTATCTGTTACCGGATTGATTTTACATGTCTCTTCGATTGTTGCATTTACAATACTTGGAACATTGAACTGATATGACTCCAAAGACTTATCGAGCTTACCTTTTAACAATTCCCCATCATTTTTTACAACTGCAAAAAAATCATTTTCGATATCAACTCCAACAAGCCTTATATCTTGATACTTGGTTGTTTGTGTATCACTCGAATCATCTTCTTCCAGCTGTCTCAATGCCTGTTTTATTTGATCGAATGAGATTTTTGAAGATATAGAATTACCATGCGGATCAGACCATTCAGATTTAACTGAAACTCCTGCCGCCACCAACTCTTTAAGTACCGCTTTGTATCTAACCCTAGACAGCAAATTGTATCCTTTCACTACTTTTAGAACTCGGTTACCTTCTTCAGTAGCAGTAAGCAACTCCATGAATTTGTGGAGATTTCGATTTTGGCTTGAGTCTGGGAATAAATCGCTATTTTTGCTTTGCAGCCTAACACCAAAAGAACTCGCAAAAAGACCTGTTACCATGAGCGTATTTTCATCTTTTACATGCTCTGGAACTCTACGAATATCAATATCGCTGGGACATGCTGATGAAAAAAGGTAGTTTTGTAATGTCGTAAGTATTTTACCCAGCTCATCGGATGCAATTTCATATGTTTGATGCGCCTTACTAAATGCCAAGTCAAGAACTTGTCTCGAATTTGCAACAGCTGCTTCTTGATTACTTACTACTTTTTGAGGAAGCGTAGTTGATGGGGTGTCGTATTCTAAAAATTCACCTTCATCAGGCAGCCACTCAGGGTCGTAATTTTCTGGACTAATTAGGTCTATATTAAATTCATTTGTAGATGCAACTGTAACCAAGTATGAAAACCCTTCTTCAGGTTTTTCAAAGCTCGAACGAATATCAATTGTATTATTTTTTAAAGCACAGTACTTTTCAAAGCTAACTTTTGAGTAAAGCCAAACATCACTATCATTTATATAGTCAACCCAGTGGACAAGATATATTTGTCCTGTTTTATTTTTGCAGCTATAGAATCTTGGACCTTCAAAAAAATCAAATATTTCCCAAGGCTTGAGATTTTTCACCTCAACACTTAGATAGTTATGCTGCGGCATTTTCTTCCACCTCTATAAACCCTCTTTCAGGCTGCTCAGTGGATACCCACCATGTTATATGAGGCCTTTTAAATGTTTCAAGCACCATTCCATCTTTCTTCTTAATAACCCCCTTTGATATTTTGTGATTCTTAAATTTCTTTTTATATTTCTTTCTCCATTTAATAGCGCCCTCAATAGTTTTAAAAGCTGACAATCCATGAGAGCAGCAATTCATGAATTCATCAAATTTCTGATGTGGAGTTTTAAGCTCAACCGCAAGCGGAACAAAATCACTAGAAGTAGGAGGGGAGTTTTCTACCAACCTGTACAGTTCTATTTCATCATTTCGTGCTTCTTTTGGTGGGCATTGTGTTGGAAGTGTATATTTCCAATCCATAATTTTAACTCCAATATTCTTTTAGCGCTTAACATTTATACAGCAGTCCCAAAGGCCACTCCCTCCAGACTACTATCCCAGCCCATAAGTTAATCCTCAGATAACTCAAAACCCAGAGCAGCCTTATTATTTCCGGCCTTTACAATATTCATATTCATCAGGCAAACCAATCATGCCGACCATTATCAAAATTTCACCTTAAAGCAGGATATGTTTGTAAACCCTAGCTTCCCAGATATGAGCCCTGACGACCACTTTGCCCGTCATTCTGACCTGACAAGAAAGCATCTACTGCATAACCCCTCGATGGCATACGAGCCCGGTAGCCATACAGATATTGCGAAAAACCGCATAGCGCTTCGACTTCGGATGAATATCAGTGACAGAAAAGGATTTGATGAAGTTTCCAGGCTTGAGCTTTAGGCACGCTACCGCCCGGACCGTGCTCCATCACAGCGTGGTACTACTCCAATTGTCGAGGTCTGATTAAAACAACAAAGGCCTGCGTGAGCAAGCCTTTGATTGGGGGACTTTAGTCGCTGATTAGCGGAAGGTGAACTGACCGGCTTCCACATCGACGCCAATTTCGCTGCCGGGCGGATAGTCGCCAGCCAGCAGTTTCTGGGCCAGCGGGTTTTCAATCCACTGTTGAATGGCGCGTTTCAGCGGGCGGGCACCGTAGATGGGTTCGAAGCCGACGTCGACCAGTTTTTCCATGGCGGTGGGTGTCAGAGTCAAACGCAGGTCGAATTCGGCCAGGCGTTTGCGCAGACGTTCCAGCTGGATGTTGGCGATACCGGCCACCTGCTCTTTGCGCAGGCTGTGGAATACCACTACTTCGTCGATACGGTTGATCACTTCCGGACGGAAGTGCATGCCGACCACTTCCATGACCGCTTTTTTCATCAGTTCGTAGTCGTCATCGTCGCTGTAACCCTGAATCAGGTCAGATCCCAGGTTGGAGGTCATCACCACGATGGTGTTACGGAAGTCGACGGTACGGCCCTGGCCGTCGGTCAGGCGGCCATCTTCGAGGACTTGCAACAGGATGTTGAAGACATCGGGGTGCGCTTTTTCGACTTCGTCCAGCAACAGGACTGAGTAGGGTTTGCGACGCACAGCTTCGGTCAGGTAGCCGCCTTCTTCATAACCGACATAGCCGGGAGGTGCACCGATCAGGCGGGCAACGGAGTGTTTCTCCATAAACTCGGACATGTCGATGCGCACCATCGCCTCTTCGGTGTCGAACAGGAAGTGTGCCAGGGCTTTGCAGAGTTCGGTTTTACCTACACCGGTTGGGCCAAGGAACAGGAAGCTGCCGCTGGGACGTGCGGGATCAGCAAGGCCTGCGCGGGAGCGGCGCACGGCATTGGAGACGGCGACGACGGCTTCAGCCTGACCGACGACACGGCTGTGCAACGCATCTTCCATGCGCAGCAGTTTATCGCGTTCACCTTCCAGCATTTTGCTGACCGGAATGCCGGTCCAGCGGGCGACGACTTCGGCCACTTCTTCTTCGGTGACCTTGTTGCGCAGCAATTTGGATTCATGCGCGCCCTGTTCCGCCGAGTCAGCCGCCTGCAGCTGTTTCTCCAGTTCGGGAATGCGGCCATACTGCAGCTCTGCCATTTTGGTCAGATCACCGGCACGACGGGCCTGTTCCATCTCGACACGTGCCTGGTCGAGCTGTTCCTTGACCTGTGCGGAGCCTTGCAGGGTGGCTTTTTCAGCTTTCCAGATCTCTTCCAGGTCGGAGTATTCTTTCTCCAGCTTGGTGATATTGTGCTGCAGCTCTTCCAGACGTTTGCGGGTGGCATCGTCTTTCTCTTTTTTCAGTGCTTCGCGTTCCATTTTCAGCTGGATCAGACGGCGCTCCAGACGGTCCATCTCTTCCGGCTTGGAGTCCATCTCCATACGGATACGGGACGCGGCTTCGTCCACCAGGTCGATGGCTTTGTCCGGCAGCTGACGGTCGGTGATGTAGCGCTGGCTGAGTTTGGCCGCCGCAATGATGGCCGAGTCGGTAATATCGACACCATGGTGCACTTCGTAACGTTCTTTCAGGCCACGCAGGATGGCGATGGTGTCTTCTTCGCTGGGTTCGTCAACAATGACTTTCTGGAAACGGCGCTCCAGTGCGGCATCTTTTTCCACATACTGACGGTATTCATCCAGGGTGGTAGCACCAACACAGTGGAGTTCACCACGTGCCAGCGCAGGTTTGAGCATGTTACCGGCATCCATCGCGCCTTCGCCCTTACCGGCACCCACCATGGTGTGCAGTTCGTCGATAAACAGGATGATCTGGCCTTCCTGCTTGGAGAGTTCATTCAAAACGGCTTTCAGGCGCTCTTCAAACTCGCCCCGGAATTTGGCACCGGCGATCAGCGAGCCCATATCCAGCGCCAGCACCCGTTTGTGCTTCAGGCCTTCGGGCACTTCACCGTTGATGATGCGCTGCGCCAGACCTTCAACGATGGCGGTTTTACCGACACCGGGTTCACCGATCAGCACCGGGTTGTTTTTGGTACGACGCTGCAGCACCTGAATGGTGCGGCGGATCTCTTCATCACGACCGATCACCGGGTCGAGTTTGCCGCTTTCGGCACGTTCGGTGAGGTCAACGCAGTATTTATCCAGTGCCTGACGGGATTCTTCGACATTGGGGTCAGTCACGGCAGCGCCTCCACGCATGTTGTTGATGGCCTCGATCAGTTTTTCACGGGTGACACCGGCTTCTTTCAGCACACGGCCCGCATCGGTTTTGTCATCTATCATGGCCAGCAGCATCAGTTCGCTGGCGATGTACTGATCGCCACGCTGTTGTGCCAGTTTATCGGTCAGGTTGAACAGGCGGGCCATATTCTGCGACAGACGGATTTCACCGTCCGGGTTCTGTACTTGTGGCAGGCGGTCGAGTGCTTCACCGATTTTACGGGTCAGCAGGGGCAACTGGGCACCGGCCTGTCCCAGCAACGGGCGCACGGAGCCATCGCGCTGTTCGATAAACGCGGCCAGCAGGTGAATCGGTTCGATGAAGTTGTGGTCTTTACCGACCGCCATGGACTGGGCGTCGGTGAGTGCATCCTGTAATTTGGATGTAAATTTATCGGGTCTCATGCCCCTCTCCTTAATTCTGCATCAGTGCGGCGCGGCTGGGCGCTCACATTTGGGTTTGCTGAATTAATGGGGCTGCATTTTGATCAATTCAAGTGGTTACTTTTTAAACAGCTCAATTATTCTTCGATCCAGATCAGACTGACCATTCGCCCGGTCTGACCGTCACGACGGTAGGAATAGAAGTACTCACTATCGGTGAAGGTGCAGAAATCACCGCCATAAATGTCGGTGACGCCCGCCGCATTCAGACGGATACGCGCCAGCTGGTAGATGTCGGCAAGCCATTTTTCCGGATTGGTGGGCGAGCGGACAAAGGCATCGGATGCCAGGGGCTGCTCTTCACAGAAGGCCAGAAAGACGTCGTCTCCGACTTCAAAGGCCAGCGGACCGATGGCCGGGCCGAGCCATACCTGTACTTCAGCCGGGTCGTCGAATACGGCCAGGGTATTTTCCAGCACACCGCCTGCCAGCCCACGCCAGCCAGCATGTGCTGCCGCAACCCGGCTACCGGCACGATCACAGAAGAGTACCGGCAGGCAGTCCGCTGTCATGATCGCACAGGCCAGGCCCGGTTCATCACTCCAGCAGGCATCGGCAGCCATGGGGCAGTCATCGGCAGCAGCCTTAACCACACCACAGCCATGTACCTGTTCCAGCCATTGGGCCGGTTTTTTCAGTCCCAGGGCTTTTTGCAGTATCTGACGGTTCTGTTCAACATGAGCAGGATCATCGCCAACGTGGAAGGCAAAGTTCAATCCGGCAAAAGGTGCCTCACTGACACCATCCAGTCGGGTGGTGGTCAGGGCATGTATACTCGGCTTTACCGGCCAGCTGGCTCTGATCAGTTTCATGATTTACAGCTCGTAGTCGTGTTGTTCCGCATCCTGCTTCAGCAACTGACGCAGGGATTCAAAGTCGTCGGGCAGATCGATTTCCCAACTCATTAACTGACCTGTACGCGGGTGCCAGAGTTCCAGCTTTTTCGCATGCAGTGCCTGACGGCGCAGCTGTTTCAGGTTTTCCTGCAGGGCTTCAGAGCAGCCTTTGGGCAAGCGGAAACGACCACCATACAGCGGATCACCTATCAGCGGATAGTTGATATGCGCCATATGTACGCGGATCTGATGGGTGCGTCCGGTTTCCAGTTTCAGGCGGATATGGGTGTGGGCACGAAACTTTTCCAGCACCCGGTAGTGAGTGATCGCTTCCTTGCCAACGCCGACTACAGCCATTTTCTGGCGATGTTTGGAGTGACGCCCCATCGGCTCATCAACACAGCCACCACCGGTCATCACGCCCTGGACGATGGCTTCATACTCACGCCCCATGCTGCGATCCTGCAGTTGTGCAACCAGATCGGTTTGCGCCTGGATGGTTTTTGCCACCACCATCAGACCGGTGGTATCACGGTCCAGACGGTGTACGATCCCCGCTCGCGGAACATGGGCAATCGCCGGTGAATGGTGCAGCAGGGCATTCAGCAAGGTGCCATCGGCATGTCCGGCGGCAGGATGCACCACCAGCCCGGCCGGTTTGTTGAGAATCAGGATATCCTCATCTTCATAGACGATATCCAGCGGGATGGATTGCGCTTCATGGCGCTCAATCGCCGGAATCTCGACGGACACGGTGATCTCTTCACCACCGTTCAGCTTGTCACGCGGACGGCGCGCCTCGCCATTGACCCGCAATGCACCGTCTTTGATCCAGCTTTGCAGCCGGGAACGGGAGTAGTCGGGGAACAATTGCGAGACCGCCTGGTCCAGTCGTAAACCGTACATATCGGCCGGTACGCTGGCTTGTAATTCAACCTGTTCTGACATCGGATTCCAATCTTTACTCAGGGATGTTTTAGCTTGGCATCGGGTTGTGTTTTAATAGGCCCGATTAAACGTACTTCCAGTATAACTGAATCCGATCTGAAACGCCGGATTCAGTCAACATCTCAGGATAAAGCGATATGCAACTTGTCAAAGTGATTGGCGCTCTGACCCTTTTGATCCTCCTGTCCGGCTGTTCCTGGTTTGGTGGCGATAAAACCATTCCGGATATTCCCGAACAGATTCTCTATGACGACGCCATGAGTGCGCTGGATGCAGGCAACTGGTCGCTGGCCATTGAAAAGCTTCAGCTGCTGGAAGCCCGTTATCCTTTCGGTCGCTTTTCCGAGCAGGCTCAGCTGGAACTCATCTATGCCTACTACCGCAATAGTGAGCCTGCAGCCGCCCGGGCAGCCGCTGACCGTTTCGTGCGACTGCACCCGAACCATGATCATATTGATTATGCCTACTACCTGAAGGGACTGACGTCGTTCGAGGAGGATCGCAACTTCCTGGCCCGCTTCCTGCCGCTGGACGAAACCCAGCGCGATCCGGGTGCAGCGCTGGATTCCTTTGAGAGCTTCTCGATTCTGCTGAACCGCTACCCGGACAGTGAGTTTGCGCCGGATGCCCAGCGCCGTATGCAGTATCTGAAGAACCGTCTGGCCACCTATGAGATTCATGTTGCCAGCTACTACATGAAGCGTGAAGCCTGGGTGGCTGCCGCGAACCGTGGTCGCTATGTCGTCGAGAATCTGCAGGAAACCCCGGCTGTACCGGATGCACTGGCGATCATGGCAGAATCCTATACCAAGCTGGGTATGCATGATCTGGCGGAGAATGCACTGGAAGTCTTGCGGGTGAACTTCCCGGATTATGTAATTCGTCCTTTCTCACCACAGCGCTTCGACCTGCTGTATACCGCAACCTTTGGTCTGCTCGGTCAGATTGAACCGGCGACTCCGGCCCGTCCGGTAAACCCGGATCGCCTGCGTCAGGCAGAAGCTGATGGCGAACGTAATACCAGCAGCGGACGCCGGTCACTGCTGCACCGTATCAGCTTCGGGACACTGGGCAGCGATGGCAATGAGCAGGAAAGCGGCGAGCTGATCGAACAGGCTCAGTAAACGCATCTGCGCCCTGTCCAACAAGCCACCTTCGGGTGGCTTGTGCCGTTTTAGCCATGATGGAACTTTGCGTCACGCAACCGGTCTGTTATGTTATAACAAAATTAACCTGTTCCAGGAGTACAACATGATTAAACTGACGCTTCCTTTCCTGTTGGCTGCCAGCAGCCTGGCCTTCGCCCATTCATCGCATGATCACAATCACAACCATGATCATAACCACGACCACGGACACAGCCATGATCATAGCCACGACCAGCATGCACTGGATTCGCATGTCCACGGTATGGCGAACCTGGATGTCGTTCTGGAAGGTTCCATGCTGCTGGTCAGTCTGAAAGCACCTGCTGCAGACTTGGTTGGCTTCGAGCATCAGGCCAAAACCGATGAACAGCGCGGCCAGGTCTATGACATGCTTGGCAAAATGGAGCTGCCTGAAATACTCTGGTCACTTCCGGTTGCCGCCGAGTGTGTGCGTCAGGACGTCCAGGTCGAACACGATCTGCTGGAAGCAGCACATGACCACGATCACAAACATGATCATGACCACAAGCACGGCCATGACCACAAACATGACCACGACCACAAACATGACCACGACCACAAACATGACCACGACCACAAACATGACCATGACCATGACCATCATGATCATGCGCATAGCGATGTACTGGTCGATTATCATTATGAGTGCGCGCATCCGGAACATCTGGATACTGTTCGTGTCAATCTGTTCGACGCGTTTCCATCACTGCACGACATTCAGGTTCAGCTGATCACTGAAGGTGGTCAAAAAGGCCAGACACTGAATGCTGCACAAAACCTGATCCGAATGAACTAATGACTGATACCACTGCGATTGAAGTACAACAACTCCGTTTTGGCTGGAAACCTGACCAGCCGGTTCTGCAAATTGAACATCTGCATATCCCCAAAGGTCAGCAGGTGTTTCTGCGCGGTGCTTCCGGCAGTGGTAAAAGTACGCTGCTGAACCTGCTCGGTGGCTTGATGTCACCGCAGCAGGGTCAGATTCAGTTACTCGATCAACTCCTTAACACGCGTTCACAGCGCTTTCGTGACCGCTTTCGTGCGGACCATATTGGCGTGCTGTTCCAGCAGTTTAATCTGCTGCCTTATCTGAATCTGATTGATAATGTCACCCTGCCCTGTCGTTTTTCCAGCCTGCGCCGTCAGCGTGCAGGTAACCCTGAGGCGGCAGCTGAAAGCCTGCTGCAGGCGCTGGGGTTACAGTCGTTTGTCGAGCACCCGGTGAAAACGGCAGAACTGTCGATCGGTCAGCAACAACGTGTCGCGGCTGCACGCGCTCTGATCGGGCAGCCGGAAATCCTGCTGGCAGATGAGCCCACTTCAGCGCTCGACAGTGACAGCCGGGATCAGTTTCTGACATTGCTGTCACAGCAGTGCCAGCAGCATCAGACCACGCTGGTATTTGTCAGCCATGACCTGAGCCTCAGTCATCACTTTGACCGCGTCATTGATCTGTCCGAGATCAACCACAAGGGAGCTGTCTGATGTTGATGCTGGCACTACGCAGTTTATGGAATCGTCGCGGTACCGCGGCACTGACCCTGTTAACCATTGCCATCAGCGTATTGCTGCTGACCGGGGTGGACAAGCTACGTCAGGATGCCCGACAGGGTTTTTTCAATACCGTGTCAGGCACGGACCTGATCGTTGGCGCACGCAGTGGTTCTTTGCCGCTGCTGCTCTACTCTGTCTTCAACATTGGCCAACCCACCAACAATATCCGCTGGAGCAGTTACCAGCAGATCGCCGAGCATGATCAGGTGGCCTGGAGCATTCCGATTACACTGGGTGACTCGCATCGCGGTTTTCGTGTGGTCGGCACCACAGAGGATTACTTCAAACACTATCGTTTCGGCCAGCAGCAACCCCTGCAGTTCAGCCAGGGTCAAGCCTTTGATGATCTGTTCGATGTCGTCATTGGTGCTGAGGTCGCACGCGCGCTGAAGTATGAACTGGGTGACCGGGTGGTGATTGCGCATGGCCTGGGACCTGGCAGTTTTGCCAATCATGATGACAAACCCTTCCAGGTATCCGGTATTCTGCAGCCCACCGGCACACCGGTTGACCGTAATCTGCTTATCAGTCTCTCCGCCTGGGAAGCCATTCATCTGGATTGGCGCGCGGGTACACGAATTCCCGGTCTGAATGTCTCCAAAGATGAGGCACGCGAGATGGATCTGACACCCAAGCAGATTACCGCCTTTCTGCTTGGCCTGGAGTCACGTATCAGTACCTTCCACCTGCAACGTGCCATCAACAACTTCCGTGCGGAGCCGCTGCAAGCCATTCTGCCCGGCGTCGCGTTACAGGAACTCTGGCAGGTGATGTCGATTGCCGAACGCACCCTGCTGATTATCTCTGCCTGTGTCGTCTTTGCTGGCTTCACCGGTATGCTGGGCATGTTGTTGACCAGCCTGAATGAACGTCGTCGCGAATTGGCGGTCTTACGTGCTGTAGGTGCCAGCCCCCTGCGCATTGTGGCGCTGCTGCTGTTTGAGGCGATGTTACTGACCTTCCTTGGCATTCTGCTGGGAATGTTACTGCTGACCCTCCTGACACTGGGCATTCAGGACTGGCTGGCGTTAGAGTATGGTATTTTCCTCAGTAATCCTGGCTGGCCCACTGGCACACAATGGTGGCTGCTGGGTGCCGTGCAATGCGCAGGTTTGATCACCGGATTGATTCCTGCCTGGCGTGCTTACCGCTATACTCTGGCCGACGGCCTGACACCCAGACTCTGATTGCTGACAGGAGGCGTATGCCCAAGCTGATTCTGACCCTGCTGGTAGCCCTGCTACTGGCCGCTCCCGCACATGCCAACGACCCGGTGGAGTTCACCTGGGATGAACTGATGCCGGAAGACTACACCCTGTCACTGGCCGATCTGCTCGGCGATTTCGACTATGATCCCTACAGTTTTGACATGCTGGATGACTTCAGTCCCGAAGCAGAAAAAATGCTCGATCAGATGATGTCAGTCCTGGCGTCAGCACCGGTGCGCGGTGAGCTGGACGGCAAAATGATCAGTATTCCCGGATTTGTTGTGCCTCTGGAAGCGGAACAGACCCGCGTACACCGCTTTTTTCTGGTGCCTTATTTCGGTGCCTGTATTCATGTACCGCCACCACCGTCCAACCAGATTATCGATGTGCATTTTGAGCCTGGCACTCAGGTTGAAAACCTCTGGGATGCTGTCTGGGTGACCGGACGTCTGAACACGGTGACCTTCAGCCATGAGATGGGTACCTCCGGCTATCGCCTGGAGGCCTTTCAGATCACCCCCTACGACTGGGATGCCGCCGAAGAAGGTGAGTGGTAACGCGCTGTCAGGCTATTCGCCTGCCCGCCAGCCGGACGTAATCGGGTAACGCCGGTCACGTCCGAATCCACGCTGGGTAATACGCGGGCCTATCGGTGCCTGGCGTCGCTTGTATTCATTCAGATCGACCAGACGAATCACCCGCTGTACCACATCGGCATCAAAGCCTTCGGCAATAATGGCGTGGGCACTGTAATCCTGCTCCACGTACAGCTCGAGAATGCGGTCCAGCTCATCATAATCCGGCAGTGAATCCTGATCTTTCTGATCCGGTGCCAGCTCAGCCGACGGCGGACGGTCGATGACCCGCTGCGGAATGGCAGCCGAGAGACTGTTGCGATAGTTCGCCAGGCGGTACACCAGGGTTTTGGGGACATCTTTCAGCACATCAAACCCACCGGCCATATCGCCATAGAGGGTTGAGTAGCCCACGGCGACTTCGCTTTTATTGCCAGTGGTCAGCACCAGCGCACCGGTTTTATTGGACAGCGCCATCAGCAACACGCCTCGACAGCGCGCCTGAAGGTTTTCTTCGGTGGTATCCGGCTGTCGCCCCACAAACGATGGTGCCAGTTGCTGCATGAAGCTGTCGTACAGTGGCTCAATCGAGATCGCCTGATAACGCACACCCAGCAATTGCGCCTGGGCTTCTGCATCTTCAATGCTCATCGATGCCGTATAACGAAACGGCATCATCACCACTTCAACACGCTCAGGGCCCAGCGCATCTACGGCAACCGCAGCGGTCACGGCTGAGTCGATCCCGCCGGACAGTCCCAGTACGACACCAGGAAAGCGGTTCTTTTCAACATAGTCCCGAACACCCGTGACCAACACCTGATACACCGCTGCTTCCAGCGACAGTTCCGGTGATGAAGGCTGACAGGCTGTCAGGGTTCCACTCTCGAGACACAGATCGACACAATCCAGCGATTCGCAGAAATGTGGAGCGGTGAACACCGGGGTGCCCTGTGCATTCACGACGATCGAGCCACCATCAAAGACCAGCTCATCCTGACCACCAAACTGATTCACATAGATAATCGGTGCACCACACTCCTGTGCCCGCTGCGCCAGCACCTGCTGCCGCAAACCGGTCTTGCCGGCATGGAAAGGGGATGCATTCAGGTTCAGAATCAGCTCGACTCCCTGATCTTTCAACTGCCCGACAGGCCCGGAATGCCAGATGTCTTCACAGATACTCAGGCCAATGCGACAGCCCTTCAGGTTAAAGGTGCCCGACTGGCTGCCTGCGACAAAGTAGCGTTTTTCATCAAACACCTGGAAGTTAGGTAAACACTGTTTGGCATATTCGAAAATTAGTTCACCTTCATGAATCACACCCGCCATGTTGTACAGCCGCCCGGCCTGATAGCGCGGATAGCCCAGTACCAGCGTGATGCCACGTAATTCATCTTTCAGCTGCTGCAAGGCTTTCTCGACCCGGGTTTCGAGACTGGGGCGCAACAACAGATCCTCAGGTGGATAGCCGGTCAGCGCCAGTTCGGAACAGAGCAGCAGATCCGCCTGATGCTGGTCCCGCGCCTCAGCGGCAGCCGCCAGAATGCGTTGCAGATTACCGGGAATATCTCCCACCATGAAGTTCAACTGGGCCATCGCGACCCGAAGGGTGTTGGTCATTACCTGAAAGTGCTCATCTGGGCTCAATGAAGATGGAGCCATTCTGCATCAGAACGGCCCTGCCCCACTATTTTGCAATGTTTGGGGTTCAAGAGCCAGTTTTGCTGACCTGGAACGTTAGAATGTAAAAAATACAAATAAAAGTTCCGGATTTCCAGCTCCCATTGGTTATAGATAAATATATTTATCCAACATACTAGCCAAGAAGTTCAACATGAAAGCCAAACGCACCCTCTATACAAAACCACTGTTACTATCCATGCACCTGGCATTATTGTCTGGAAGCATTTTTTTTATAAGCCATGCTCCGAAAGCCGAAGCTCAGCAGCAAGCGCAAACCATTAACATTCCTGCAGGCACGCTCATTGACGCCTTGACAAAGTTTGCACTTGAACAAAATGTCTACTTGATTGGATCTACAGAGTTAGCCGAGGGTTTATCCAGTAATGGACTGAGTGGTTATCACACAGTGGAGAGTGGGTTCAAACAACTTCTTGCGAATACAGGGCTTGAAATCGTTCCGCTTACAGACAAGGGCTACGGATTACGAGCGGTGCAGACCACTCAAATGGACGAACAAGTACGCCTTGCAGATCTCTTCGTGACAGCCACAGCAGAGCAAATGCTGCGCCAGTCACCAGGGGTTTCAATCATCAGACGAACAGACCTGGAGAAAACACCGGTTACTAATGACCTGTCAGAAATTGTTCGCCGGATGCCCGGTGTTAACCTGACTGGCAATTCATCAACAGGTCAATTTGGCAATAGCCGACAAATCGATCTGCGTGGTATGGGACCTGAAAACACCATGATTTTGATTGATGGTGTACCTGTGTCGTCGCGCAACTCTACTCGCATGGGACGTAGTGGCGAACGCAACACACGAGGCGACAGCAACTGGGTGCCTGCAGAAATGGTAGAGCGTATCGAAGTCATCCGAGGTCCGGCTGCTGCAAGGTATGGTTCTGGTGCATCTGGCGGTGTGGTCAACATCATTACAACGGCTCCAAGTCAAACAACCCAGAGCCAAATCACCTATTACACAAACAGGCCCGAAAATGATAATGAGCAAATAACCAACCGTGTTGGCTATAACGTCTCAGGACCTGTCAGTGAATCGGTATCCTATCGTTTCTATGGTAGCTACAACAAAACAGATGCAGACTCACTGGATTTGAATGAAGCATTTGCCACAGGCGTTACTCCACCTGCAGGCCGTGAAGGAGTGGTGAATGAAAATGCGAACCTTCGACTCCGTTGGGATATAAATCCGTCCAATATCGTTGAATTTAATTCAGGAGTGAGTCGCCAGGGCAACATTTATGCAGGTGACCGAGCCATGAATGCCGGCTATGAGGGCATTAATAATTTGGCGGAGGAGGGCACAGAGACCAATCGCATCTATCGTTACACCGGATCTCTTTCACACCGAGGGATATGGGAAGGTGGACGCACATCACGTGTCAGCCTGGCCTATGAAGAAACCAATAACAGACGCCTGAGAGAGGGACTTTCAGGTGGATCCGAAGGCGCTTTCCTGCGTGATCCCGATAACACAGCTGCCGCAACCAATGAGATGTCGACTTCAATTTTGAAAAACTGGTTCATGAATGGTGAGTTTAATACACCTTTACATCATGACAGCGTCGATCAAATGTTAACACTCGGTTATGAAGTCCGGTATGACTCACTGGATGACCCCTACTCGCTGAGCAATAGCAGTGCAGATCTTGGCTTGGATGAGAATCGAAACTCTGTAGCAGATGCGACCAGCATTGCCGTCTTTATCGAAAATAACATGCAGCTTACGGATCAACTCGCTATCACACCCGGACTGCGAATCGATCACCACAGCCAATTTGGTTATAACTTGAGCCCCAGCTTGAACCTCTTTTTTGATTTCGCACCGAACTGGTCCATCAAAGGTGGTATTGCACGTGCCTTTAAAGCACCTAATCTGTATCAATCCAATACCAATTATTTTTGGGAAACACGCGGTAATGGCTGTCCCGTTAATTGGCCCAGACCCAACAACTCCGGTTGTTTAATCCAGGGTAACTCCGATCTGAACCCTGAAATCAGCATCAATAAAGAGGTTGGCCTCTTCTTCGACGATCAAAACGTATCTGCCGGAATTACCTACTTCCGCAACGATTACGATAATAAAGTGGTTGCAGACATGCCCGATTTAACACCTGAACTACTCCCCAGCGGTCGTTATCTGTTCCAGTGGAGCAATTCCGATAAGGCGATCGTTCAAGGAATTGAGGGTCATCTGACAATACCACTCCTGGGCCGGCATGATCATCGTTTGAAGCTCAGTAATAACTTCACGTATATGATCGAAAACCATAACAAAACAACAGATCAACCCTTATCGGTTATTCCTGAATACACCATCAACAGCTCGCTGGACTGGCAAGCGAACGAACAACTTAACCTTGTCCTAACCGCGACCTTTTATGGTGAGCAGGAACCCAGAACCCGCAATATTAATGGTGCTGACACGACTGGAGATGCTCTCTCAGTGCGCAAGCCCTACCATATTTTTGGAGCCAGCGCTGAATACAGATTCAATGAACACATCCGCGGCAGAGTTGGGGTTTCCAATCTGCTGAACAAACAGCTGTATCGCGAACACAATCAGAACGGAGCAGGCGCAGCAACTTACAATGAGGCAGGCCGCAGCTATTTTGCCTCTTTAACCGCCTCTTTCTAAGCATATGAGAATAGCCATGAAAAAACATATTTTAACCTACTCTGTTTTTGCTGCTCTTTGTCTGACAGCAGCACACGCAGAGCCTCTAGATCCTCAAGCACTTGCAGAGCAAGGTATACAGGCTGGCCAGCACTATCCAGGGTTACTGAACTTATGCGATTTAACAATACCCTTACGTACAGCAGGCAACCGCCCCGCCAACCTTGTCAATGAGCGCTCGACTCAGCAGCGCGTGCGCAGTCTGCCAGAACCAATACCTACGCAGGTTTTTGATAATTTATATTTTGTTGGGCATGCAGGCGTTTCAAGCTGGGCACTGACAACAGATGAAGGGATCATTATTATCGACGCTTTGAATAATAACGAAGAAGCACAGCGCTATATCGAAGAAGGGCTTGTCACGCTTGGATTAGACCCCGCAGATATAAAGTACCTAGTGATCACACATGGCCACGGCGACCATTACGGGGGGCAGGAATATATCGTTACTGAGTACGGTGCGCGTGTTGTCATGAGCGAAACAGAGTGGCTCATGCTCGAACTTGATGGTGTCAATACAAGAAACCCTCGCTGGGGCACCCCACCCCATCGGGATATTTCTGTACAGGACGGTCATGTGCTTGATCTGGGTGATCAACAGCTTTACTTGTATTTAACGCCCGGACATACCCCTGGTACACTATCTTTGATATTTCCTGTAAAAGATGGCAATACAACACACTATGTTGCCTTGTGGGGTGGCACTGGATTTAACTTCGGACCTAATATCCAACGGTTTGAACAGTACTCTGCATCCGCATCACGCTTCAGAGAGCTTGCTGAGAAGCATAATGTGGATATCTTTTTAAGCAACCATTCCAGTCGGGACAACACACTGGAGCGTATCAAGCTATTAACACAATCACGTCCAGACGGGATACATCCTTTTGTCGATGCGAATGCCCTGGATGTTTTTAAACTCTTCGAATACTGCTCACTGGCTCACGCAAAAAATCTGCAGCTGACACAAGCTGAACGCTGATCATATCGTTGCAACTTCTGCAGTGACCTGTATTCGCTGCAGAATCAAACTGTTTTGATGGCTTCTATCTTAATCCATCCGGGCAAGGGCCTGGATGCTTTCACCGGCAAAGTCGATTCCAGCATCTTAATGACCGTGTTCATATCCTGTATAGGAAAGTTACCATACACTTCCAAATCAGATACTGCTGGTGAAACAGAAATAAAACCTGAGTAATAACGCTCCAACTCATGGAGCAAAGTCCCAAGCGATATACGATTAGCCGTGAAAGAGCCCTGAATCCAATTTCTTCTGTTTGCATCAGTGCTGGCTTTTTCTGAGCGCCCATCGGAATGAAGCGTAAGCATTTGCCCTGTATGCAATGATTGAACTGTCGAGTCTGAAGCTATGGTCATCTGCACATCACCTTCAAAAACGGTAATGATGGCCTTGTTCTGATCGCAATATACACTGAAACAGACTTTTGTAGCTGAATTAATAATCGCCAAACGTGTATCTATATAGATTGGTACTGGATCTGCTTTTATTGAATCAATCAGTATTTCACCACTGAAAAGTTGAATCCGACTATCTACTCCCTGATGCAGGTTTAACTTTGAACGCGTATTGACCCAGAGTGCCGTGCCATCTGCCAAGCTATGATTTTGAATCTCACCTTTTCCTGTTCGTATGTCAGGCATAAAGACTATCCATGGTAATGACCCAGACTGATTATTTAACACCGAGGAGCCAATCAAAGCACCTAAGGATACCAAACCAATAGAAGATAGAAATTTTCGTCTCGAAATTAATCGACGGTTTACCACCGTAATTTTCTGAAAAATATCGTCCGGTTGAGCGCAAGACTTTAAAGAGGAAAAATTGCTATGTAATTGTTCAATATACTGCCAAGCGAAAAAGTGCTGATCGCTCGTTGCCAACCAGATCTGCCAACCCTCACGTTCCACTGATGAAGCACGACCATCACGCAGCACAGCAAACCATTCAGCAGCTTCAAGCAACAGGCTATCAGGTACTTCTTTAGTTAAATCACAAACAGAAGATTGTTGCGTCATAACACAGGTTATTCAAGTAAAGTGTGTACGGTATTTTGAATCGATAACCTTGCACAAGCCAACATAGCTTTAGCAACATGCTTTCTTACCATACGATCCGAAATACCCATTTCATTTGCAACCTGCTGATCTGTCAGATCACACACAATCGCCAGCATGAATGCACGTGCCGTTTTTTCAGGCAAACGCTCAAGTAGCTGGCTGAGTTGCTCCAGAGCCGCCAGAACCGCAACCTGATGCTCAGGAGAGGGGTGTAGCTCTTCAGAAGTACACTGCAATGTTTCAATCCAGGCACGCTCAATTTCTTGCTGACGCCAACGATTAATGCACAAATTTTTTGCAGTTTTTTTCAAATAGGCACGCGCTTCATTCCCTGAGTCAAACTGTACCTTCCGGGTTGTTGTCATCAGGCGTATGAACGTATCCTGGGCAAAGTCTGCAGCAGATTCATGACAGCCCAAACGCCCCTGCAACCAACGCTTAAGCCAGTTATTGTGCTCTACATAGAGTGTTTTGAAATACAAACTATCATTAATCATCTGACTGCATTTTCAATAATCTAAATAATAATAATTATCATATAATGCAAGACATAAATCAATCAGCTCACCTACTCATGCCTGACACGTCCGGATAAAGCCAATACCAGTCGCTGCGGCGGGGATGATCCGGCCTGTACCCGGAAGCTGCCATTGGAAAAGCCGGTGACGCTGCCATCCGGTTGATAGGTGAGGCTATCGCCGCGATTCCAGGTGACGCGGACCGGTGCGGTAAAGCGGTCGACCCGCAGCAGGTGTTCTGGCTGTTCAGGCACGCGCTGACGCTGTGTGTCGACGAACATCAGCAGTCCTTGCCATTCAGTCTCGCCATTCAGGGCATCGCCGACACAGGAGGCGCCATCCTGGGTACGGCACAGGGTGATCCATTGCTGCCGGGAGATGGCTTCGATACGGGCCAGGGCAAGATGGTGCTTGATGCGCTCGGCGACCGTGTCCTGGCGTGTTTTTTCCAGCAATTCTGCCAGAGAGGGCACAGCCACGGTGAGCAGAAAGGTCATCAGTGCCAGTGTGACCAACAGTTCCAGCAGGCTGAGTCCTTGCTGATAAGCATAGCGATTCATTGCAGCTCAACCCATTGATCGAGATGAATTCGGCCAGTGTCGATGGAGTGCAGGAAGGTCACCCGCAAACGGCTTTGGCTGAGCGTTTCGCTCTCGCGTTGAATCAGCCCTTCAACGGTCAGAGTGACCCGATCACTCTGCCACTGGAGTTCTGATTCGGGAATCTGATAATAGCTGTCTATTTCAGCATTTACCTGACCCGATGCAGGCCAGCCCTCGGCCTGCCAGTGCTCCGGGTCATCATGCAACCAGTGGTAGAACGCCGCCACACCGGCATCAGCCGCCTGATCGGCTTGCATTTTCAGCCACAGCTGATGACTCATACGCTGCTGAAGTTGTGAGTTAACCGCCGCACTGAAGGTCAGCAGCGTGATGACTGATAAAAACACCAGCGTCATTATCAAGGCGTTGCCTGTCATTCTGGCATGCTTGATCCACATGGATACCTCCTTGTATCACCTCAATAGCGGCGCAGTGCCGCACTATAGTGTTGTGTTTCCGGGGCAGGCTCTCCGGAGAGTTGCAGTTCAAAACCGACGCTGCGAACCGGGAAGCAGCAGTGTGGCTGGTCGAAGTATTCCTCTGTCAGCACACGGCCATCGCCATTCAGATCCACAGCGTAGCTGAAATGAATCTGGGCGACCCCGTTGATTAATGCCTGCCCATTGCAGCGCAGCTGATCATCGCTGACATGAAAGCGATCCTGATACAGCTGTCCGGCATCCTGTAGCTGTCCCAGACAGTTGCGGCTACCTTCGACCGCCCGGTATTGCAGTATCAGCAGGCCGGGATGACTGTCTTCATCGACCTGTTCGGCCTGTCGTATTGCCCGCCGCAGCTGCACCACTGTGTAGCGTTCAATTTCCTGTGCGGAGGTCAGCCGCAGTTGGTGCTGCCAGTTGGTTTTACCGGCAATCAGCAATGACGACATGGCCAGCAACAGAAAGCTGCTCAGGGTCAGGGAGACCAGCAACTCGGTCAGGCTGAATCCGGCCTGTAAACGCTTCATCTCAGCAGTCCAGGGTGACCGGTGCATGTTGATCCCACAGCTGCCTGGGTGACAGCGGATGTTCCGGATCGGGGCTGAAGAGGCTGGGATAGCGTCCCAGCAGGTATTCGCTGCGACTACCGGCATCGAGCCAGGCGAGATAACAGCGCTGTTGCCACAGACGCTCTATAGCTTCGCCCTGAACCAGTGATTCACGCGTCAGCGTATGGCTTTGATGGGCAGTTTGCAGGTTACGCAGTTGTAGCTGGGTCAAGGCCAGGCTGGCCGTTGACAGAAGTAGCAGGGTGATCATCACTTCGGTGAGACCAACGCCCTGCTGCAGAGGCCGTGGTAAGTCTATGCGACGCATCAGATGTTCCATCCTTGAAACAGTTAAGAGTTAAGCCGCCAGTCCTTGGCGGTTGCATTTTTGCAGACTAGTACGATCCTCAGTTGAGGTCAAGCGCCTTGTCTTGTGCGGGTTCTACCGCCAGTATCTGCACCTCGAACAGCAGGGTCTTGCCTGCCAGCGGATGATTAAAGTCGACCGTCACGCGCTCATCACTGAATTCGGTGATCACACCCGGCACTTCACCGCCCGGCTCCTGAAACGACACCACCAGCCCCGGTTCCAGATCCATATCCTTGAACTGACTGCGCGGCATGACCTGAATATTGCTGGGATTATGCATCCCAAAACCCCGTTCCGGAGCAATGGTCAGATCCAGATGATCACCCACCTTCAGACCGGTCAGCGCCTGTTCAAAGCCTTCCGGGATATTGCCATCGCCGAATACGAAACGGGCGGGCTGTGCCGAAAAGTTGGAGTCGATCACCTGACCGTTTTCCAGTTTGATTGCAAAATGCAGGGTAACTTCCGTTCCCTCGCCTACTGTAACTTCACTCATGATTGATCCTCAGATGAGCCGTTCGCCTGGTTTCGGCCCGAAAAAAACAGCATATCCACAATCAGAATAGCGGCCCCGATGGTAATGGCCGTATCCGCGAGATTGAACGCCGGGAAATACCAGCCACCGTAATGCAGTGAGATAAAATCAACTACATGACCATGTATGATACGGTCATAGAGATTGCCCAGAGCACCCCCCATGATCAATGCCAACCCCATGCGCATCCACCAGTGACGAGCTGGAGTGGTACGTAACCACTGCAACAGCAGTGCACAGACACCGATGGCCACCAGCGCAAAGAACCAGCGCTGCCAGCCACCGGCAGACGCCAGGAAGCTGAACGCTGCGCCAGGGTTGTGCAGCAGGGTCAGGTTAAAAAATGGCAGGAGTGGTACTGGCTGGGCATAGACCAGCCATTCACTGGCCAGCCACTTACTGCCCAGATCCAGCAGAATGACCAGCAGGGTCAGCCACAACCAGCGCAGAGCACCGGCGTGTACCGGTGCCCCCAGTCCCCAGGCTTTGCCATCAAGCATAATAGCGTTGTTCACCTTCACCGCTAACGTTATCCACGCAGCGTCCGCAGAGTTCCGGATGCTCGGCGTGACTGCCCACATCTTCACGATGGTGCCAGCAACGGCCACATTTCGGATGCTCGGATGACGCCACCGCCACTTTCAGGCCCTCGACCGCTGTTTCACGCGCGGTATCGGCCTCGGCCAGTGACTTGAGCGTCACCGATGAAGTGATCAGTACAAAGCGCAGCTCGTTGCCCAGACGCTCCAGATCTGCCTGCAGGGCTTCATTCACATAGAGCACGACATCAGCCGCCAGTGAAGCCTTGACCAGTTTCTCGTTTCGCGCATCTTCCAGGCACTTGTTGACGGCATCCTTGACGTCCATGATGCGACGCCAGTAAGCATCACCAAAATCATCCTCGGCGGACAGGGTGAACAGGCCTTCATACCAGGTGCTCAACAGCACGCTTTCACGACGGCTGCCCGGCAGGACTTCATAGATCTCTTCCGCAGTGAAGCTCAGGATCGGTGCGATCCAGCGCGTCAGGGCTTCAGCGATATGGTACAGGGCAGTCTGACAGGAGCGGCGCGCCAGACTCTCAGACTGAGTGGTGTACTGACGATCCTTGATGATATCCAGGTAGAAACCACCCAGTTCCTGTACACAGAAGTTATGCACAGCCTGGTACACATCCAGGAAGCGGTAGTCGTCATAGGCGGCAATGATTTTCTGCTGCAGACGCCAGGTCGCATCCACGGCCCAACGGTCCAGTGCAAGCATCTGTTCGGCATCGACCAGATCAGTCGCCGGATCGAAACCATTCAAGTTTGCCAGCAGGAAACGCGAGGTGTTACGGATACGACGATAGGCATCCGCCGTACGCTGCAGGATTTGCTTGGAAACCGCCATTTCACCGGAATAGTCGGTTGCGGCAACCCACAGGCGCAGAATATCGGCGCCCATGCTGTCGGTCACTTCCTGTGGCGCAATGACGTTGCCGAGCGACTTGGACATTTTGTAGCCCTTTTCGTCGACCACAAAACCGTGGGTCAGCACCTGCTTGTAAGGCGCTACACCATTGATGGCAATAGAGGTTTTCAGCGAAGACTGGAACCAGCCACGATGCTGGTCCGAGCCTTCCAGGTACATGTCTGCCGGAAAGTGTAATTCTTCACGGGTACGCAATACGGAATGATGGGTGGTACCGGAATCAAACCACACATCCAGGGTATCTGTGACCTTGTCATACTCAGCCGCTTCCGCACCGAGCAGTTCAGCCGGGTCCAGCTCGAACCAGGCATCAATCCCGTCTTTTTCGATACGCAGCGCAACCGCTTCGATCAGTTCTTGAGTGCGCGGGTGGAGTTCACCGGTCTGCTTATGGGTAAACAGCGTAATCGGTACGCCCCAGGTACGCTGACGCGAGATACACCAGTCCGGGCTCTGCTCAAACATCGCTTCGATACGAGCCTGACCCCAGCCTGGGAACCACTGTACGCCCTTGATCGCTTCCAGTGCATCGGCGCGCAGGTTTTTATCATCCATAGAGATAAACCACTGCGGCGTGGCACGGTAGATCAACGGGGTTTTGGTACGCCAGCAGTGTGGATAACTGTGCTGGAATTTTTTCAGATGCACCAGCTTGTGCGCCTGTTCCAGCGCATCACAAACGGGCTGATCCGCCTTGTACACATGCACACCGGCAAACTCGCCAGCGGCTGCACTGTAGGTGCCATCTGCCTGAACCAGATTCAGGGTTCCCAGACCATATGCCTGACCGACAACAAAGTCTTCCATACCGTGATCCGGTGCAGTGTGTACCGCACCCGTACCGGCATCGGTGGTCACATGATCACCGAGAATGACCGGTACCTGACGATCATAGAGCGGATGCTGCAACAGCAGTCCTTCCAGCGCCTGACCTGAGCAACGTCCGAGCACCTGATACTGCTGGATGCCCCAACGTGCCATGATGTCATCCACCATGTCCGCGGCCAGAATCAGCTGTTCCTTGCCATGGTTGATGGCGGTCTGCACCAGCGCATAATCCAGCTCAGCGTTCAGAGAAACAGCCTGGTTGGCCGGGATGGTCCAGGGCGTGGTGGTCCAGATCACTACGGACAGCGGGCCTTCACCGGCGGCCACCTTGAATGTCTCAAGTGCCAGCTCCGGGTTCACCAGCGTAAAACGCACGTCGATGGCGGTAGAGGTTTTTTCCTGATACTCCACCTCGGCTTCAGCCAGTGCAGATTGACCGACAACGCTCCAGTAGACCGGCTTGTATCCCTTGACCAGATGACCACGTTCGATGATACGTCCCAGTGAACGGACGATGTTGGCTTCGGTCTCGGCATTCATGGTCAGGTAGGGCTGTTCCCAGTCACCGATAACGCCCAGACGGATAAAGTCAGCTTTCTGACCGGCGATCTGCTGCGTTGCATAGTCACGGCAGTGCTGGCGGAATTCACGGTAAGGCACCTTGTCACCGGCACGGCCGATGGTGGTTTCAACCTTGTGTTCAATCGGCAAACCATGACAGTCCCAACCCGGAATATAGGGTGAGTCGTAGCCACTCAGGGTTTTCGATTTGACGATCATGTCCTTGATGACTTTGTTGACCGCATGACCGATATGAATGCTGCCATTGGCGTAAGGAGGGCCGTCATGCAAAATGAATTTGCGACGCCCCTGACCTTCCTCTCGCAGACGCGCGTAGAGATCAATTTCAGCCCAGCGTGCCAGTCTTTCAGGTTCACGCTGCGGCAGATTACCGCGCATCGGAAACTCGGTTTCCGGCAGGTTCAGAGTGTGTTTGTAATCGGTCATGTCAATTAACTTCCGCTCGTGAATGCAGCCCTGACGCATCGGTAAACCAGCGACGGGCGGTTTCAATATCTGTAAAAAGCTGTGTTTTCAGCGCATCGAGTCCATCAAAGCGCTTTTCCGGGCGCAGAAAATGCAAAAATTCAACCTGCATCAACTTCCCGTAAATCTCCTCGTGCCAGTCGAACAGGTGAACTTCCAGTACTGGCAAGCGCCCGTTGACCGTGGGTCTGACCCCGACATTGCTGACACCGCACACCTGCTGATCGGCAAAGCGTGCACGCACGGTGTACACCCCCTGCAACGGACAGCGAAAACGATGCATTCGCACGTTGGCTGTCGGCACACCGATCTGACGGCCAATCTTGTTGCCATGCTGTACACGCCCGGTGACACAGTAAGGACGCCCCAGCAATTTGCGTGACAGCTCAAAGTCACCACGCATCAGTGTTTCCCGCACACGCGTACTGCTGACGCGCTGATCATCGATCAGATAGGTATGGGTATGCTCAACCGAAAAGCCATGTGCCTGCCCGGCCGCTTCCAGCATGGCATAGTCGCCCATGCGGTCACAGCCGAAACGAAAGTCATCGCCTACCACGAAATGACGGACATTCAGGCCGTTCAGCAGCAGCTCATCGACAAATGCTTGCGCCGACATGCTGCGCAACCGCGCATTGAAGGTCAGACACAACACCCGATCAATGCCCTGATAACGCAGCAAACGCACCTTCTCATCAAAGCGGGTCAGGCGTGGTGGCGCATCGCTACCGGCAAAAAACTCGCGCGGCTGGGGTTCGAAGATAATCACCACACTGGGCAACCCCATCAAACGCGCCTTGCATTTAACCTGCTCCAACACCTTCTGATGCCCCAGGTGCACACCATCGAAATTACCGATAGTGGCCACGCAGCCTCGATGTTTGTCACGCAGATTGTGTAAGCCTCGGATCAGTTCCATGCCGCTGTCTTGGGTCAAAATCTAAACCGCGCATTATAGTCGAAAAACGCTGGCATTATCAGCCCTGCACGCGTATTTGTCAGGCACGCAGGTGGCGCAGGCGCAAGCCCAGCACTGCCTGAACGGCCAAATACACCAGCATACCGCCGATCACCAGCCACAACAGCCACTCGACACGCTGCCACAGCCCCGCTGCCAACCACTCATCCGTAGCACCTCGGAAGCTGATCAGGAAGCCCAGCATCGCCACATTGGCCAGGCCGTTGCGCAGCCAGACCCGCAACCAGCCGGGCTGCCACTGCAACACATCCGCTTTGCGCAGGCCATGCAACAGCAGCCCGGCATTCAAAAATGCAGACAGGGAGGTCGCCAGCGCCAGGCCGACATGATCCAGCGGCCAGACCAGAATCAGGTTAAACACCATATTGGCCAGCATCGCCCAAACCGCGATACGTACCGGTGTTTTCATATCCTGACGGGAAAAATATCCGGTCGCCAGTACCTTGATCAGCATGAAGGCCAGCAACCCGACCGCATAGGCTTTCAAACTCAGGCCCGCCATCAAAACATCCCGGTCCTGCATCTGCCCATAATGGAACAACGTGGCAATCATCGGCTCAGCCAGCACCACCAGTGCCAGCGCGGCAGGCAATCCGATCAACAGAATCATGCGCAGCGCCCAGTCCAGCGTTGCCGAGAAGGACTGCACGCTCTTTTCAGCATGATTGCGGGACAGCGCTGGCAAAATCACCGTAGCGATGGCGATCCCGAACACACCCAACGGCAGTTCAACCAGACGATCTGAATAGTACAACCAGGAGACACTGCCATCCTGCAGGAAGGACGCCAGCACGGTGTCCAGCAGCAGGTTGATCTGCGCAACTGAAACCCCGAACAAAGCGGGCACCATCAGTTTCATGATCCGGCGCACACCTTCATCACGCCAGCCGAGGGTCGGACGCGGCAGCAGTCTCAGACGCGCCAGAAATGGCAACTGAAACAGCAACTGCATCACACCGGCCAGGAACACACCCCAGGCAAGACCCATGATAGGCGGGTCCATCATCGGACTGATCCAGAGCGCTGCGCCGATCAGACAGAGGTTCAGCAGCACCGGGGTAAACGCCGGAATGGCAAAGCGCTCATAACTGTTGAGGATCGCTCCACAGAAGGCGGTCAGCGAAATCAGCAGCAGGTAAGGAAAGGTGATGCGCAGCATTTCTGTGGCCAGCGGGAAGCGCTCATCATCCGCCAGGTAGAAACCCGGCGCAAACAATGCCGCCAGCAAGGGAGCGGCCATCATCGCGACCACCGTCAACAGCATCAACGTCATCCCCAGTGTTCCGGCGACCCGATTGACCAGCAACTGCACCGATTGCAGATCACGCTGGGTACGGTATTCGGACAACACGGGAACAAAGGCTTGCGAGAATGCACCTTCCGCAAACAGACGGCGCAAAAAGTTGGGAATCTTGAAGGCAACAAAAAATGCATCAGCATGCCCACCCGCGCCAAAAATCGAGGCCACGGTGACATCACGCACTAAGCCCAGTACACGCGAAATCAGGGTCATGATACCAACCACGCCACTGGATCTCAGCAGCCCGGCTTTTCGAGTCTGTGGTGCTTGCAACGCTGCTATACTCCGTTTGTTTGTGTTATCCTTGGCCATGATCGGCAGAACGCGCAGATGATAACGCGCTTTGAGTGCCGCTCATAGCGTATGCGCGCGAGAAATCGTCAGAAACAGTTGACTTCTGGTCCGCTAACATGAATAATTTCGCGTCTGTTTTTCGGCACTACTACCGCCGTAATTTGATCAACCTAAGTTTAAAGGAGCCAGACTGTGGCTAATTCCGCAGGATCCCGTAAACGTGCTCGCCAGGCGGAGAAGCGTCGTCAGCAAAACGCTAGCCTGCGCTCCATGGCGCGTACCTATTTGAAAAAAGTCATCAAAGCAATTGAAAGTGGCGACAAAGCTGCCGCAGAAACTGCATTCAAAACAGCTCAGCCTGTTCTGGACAGCTCTGTCAACAAAGGCATCTTCCACGCTAACAAGATTGCTCGTCACAAGAGCCGCCTGTCTGCAAAGATCAAAGCGCTGGCTTAATTGCCTGATGACCTGAAAAAAAACCGGCTAATCGCCGGTTTTTTTTGCATCCTGGATCAGGCCAGTACCATATTGTCTCGGTGCACCAACTCTTCTTCGCCCATAAAGCCAAGAATAGACTCTATCGCACGTGTAGGATGCCCCATAATACTGCGCGCATCTTCAGCACCATAGTTTGCCAGACCACGGGCAATGACCCGTCCGGCTTCATCCAGCACCATGACCATCTCGCCACGGGAAAAGTCACCCGTCACATTCAGCACACCGGCTGGTAACAGGCTTCGACCGCCTGTGGTCAACGCCCTCACCGCGCCCGCATCAACCATCACAGTACCACGTGCCTGCAAATGACCGGCTATCCACTGTTTGCGTGCCGCCATCGGCTCACGATCCGGCGTCAGCAGCGTACCCAGCGCCTCACCGGCAAACAGACGACGCAGCACTTCATCTTCCCGACCACTGGCAATAACAGTCACCGCCCCGGAACGGGCCGCCAGACGCGCAGCACGCACCTTGGTGATCATGCCACCACACCCCAGCGCACCACCATCACCGGCAACCGCCTGGATCTGCTCATCTTCGGCGCGAGCCTCAGCAATCAGTTGGGCATTAGGGTCCTGTCGCGGATCGGCCGTAAACAAACCTTTCTGATCGGTCAACAGAATCAGCGCATCGGCTTCGACCGCATTGGCTACCAGCGCACCCAGCGTATCGTTATCACCAAAACGTATCTCACTGGTGACCACTGTGTCATTTTCATTCACCACAGCCACCACACCCAGCTCAATCAGAGTGCGTAATGTGGAACGGGCATTCAGGTAACGCTTGCGGTTGGACAGGTCATCATGCGTGAGCAGCACCTGAGCGGTATGCACACCATGCTTCCAGAAACAGGCTTCCCAGGTTTGTACCAGACCCATCTGACCCACAGCGGCAGCAGCCTGCAAGCGAAACACTTCATGCGGTCGTGTTTTCCAGCCCAGACGATTCATGCCTTCTGCAACTGCACCCGAGGAGACCAATACCACCTCGATACCCGCCTCACGCAGGGTGACCAACTGCTCCACCCAACGCGAAATTGCCTGCTGATCCAGCCCGCGTCCATCATTGGTCAGCAATGAGCTGCCAATCTTGACAACCCAACGCCCTCGCCGAGCCAGCCGTTCACGCCCTGTCATGCCTGTGTTTCTCCGTCAGCGCACATACTCGACTTCGACATCATAGTCGTCGTCATTGAAATCATCATCCCAATCATCATCGTCACGCTTGGCACGCTGCTCAGCACGCAAGCGCGCCAGATTTTCCCGAGCCTCATGATCAATGACCATGCGGGTCTGCTGCTCCTGCTCCAGCAATGACGGATCTTCAGCAATCGCTTCGACACGCGCATCCAGGAAGTTCTGCAGCTCATGAATCAGCGGTTTCAGACCGGATTTGTTCAGCGCCGAAATACGATAGACCGGACCCTGCCACTCCAGCGCATCCAGCACAGCCTGACAGGCGGCGTCCTGCTCGTCTTCCGGCAACAGATCCAGCTTGTTCAGCACCAGCCAGCGCGGCTGTTGCGCCAGCGTCTGACTGAAACGCGTCAGCTCGCGCACCGCCGTCACTGCAGCCTCGGCAGGCGTGGTGTCATCCCAGGGCGCCATATCGACGATATGCAGCAGCACCCGGTTGCGCGCCAGATGCTTGAGGAAGCGAATCCCCAGACCTGCACCTTCTGCAGCGCCTTCGATGATGCCGGGAATATCCGCGATAACAAAGCTGCGGTGCGCATCAGTACGCACAACACCCAGATTCGGCACCAGTGTCGTAAAGGGATAATCCGCCACCTTCGGCGTTGCCGCAGACACGGAACGGATAAAGGTCGATTTTCCGGCATTCGGCAAGCCCAGCAGACCCACATCTGCGAGCACTTTCAGCTCCAGACGCAGGTTACGCAGCTCACCCGGAGAACCTTTAGTGGTCTGACGCGGCGCACGGTTAACACTGCTTTTGTAGCGCGTATTTCCAAGACCGTGAAAACCGCCCTGAGCGATCTTCTCGCGTTGTCCGATTTCTGTCAGGTCAGCCAGCACCTCATCGGTGTCGATATCCACAATCGTGGTACCCACCGGCACCTTGAGTACCAACTCTTCACCTTTGGCACCCGTGCAGTTACCGCCACGTCCACCTTCACCATTCTGAGCTTTGTAGTGACGGGTGAAACGGTAGTCGATCAGCGTGTTCAGACTTTCATCTGCCTCAACCCAGACCGAACCACCATCACCACCATCACCACCATCAGGGCCACCTTTCGGGATGAATTTTTCCCGTCGAAAGCTCATACAGCCGTTTCCGCCTTTTCCCGCTTCTACGGTAATGGTTGCTTCATCGACAAATTTCATCTTTTCTCTCCCGAAAGGCAGCGCCTTTCAAATTTTCAAATCATCGCCGCCCCTGTGCATCCATGCGTTCGCGGCATATTGCGCCAAGGATGGCGCGTATGCAGAAAGTGCAGGAGCAGCTTTCTGCCAATACATCCCTGTACATAAAAAAAGCCCCGCCAGGCGGAGCTTTTTCGAATGCGTGGAGAAGCTGCTTACGCTGGTACGACTGTAACGTACTGACGCTTTTGCGGGCCTTTCACTACAAACTTGACTACGCCGTCTGCTGTTGCAAACAGAGTGTGGTCCTTACCCAGACCAACGTTCTCACCTGCGTGGAACTTGGTACCGCGCTGACGAACCAGAATGTTACCAGCGATCACAGCCTGACCACCGAAACGCTTTACACCCAGTCGCTTGGACTGTGAGTCGCGGCCGTTACGCGTTGAACCGCCTGCCTTCTTATGAGCCATTATATCTCTCCTATGCGTTTTTCGGCAGCGTGCTTACGCACTGATACCGGTAATCTTGACTTCAGTGAACCACTGACGGTGGCCCTGACGCTTCATGTGGTGCTTACGACGACGGAACTTGATGATAGTAACCTTGTCTCCGCGACCATGGCTAACCACTTCAGCAGACACTTTGGCACCTTCAACAACCGGCGCACCCACAGTGACGTTATCGCCATTGCTAACCAGCAATACACGATCAAATTCCACTTTGCCGCCCTGCTCAACAGCCAGTTTTTCCAGCTTCAGGGTCTGACCTTCCTGCACACGGTATTGCTTACCGCCACTTACAATTACTGCGAACATAATTTTCTCCAGGTTACGCTTGTCCGGCTACTGAAACGAAACCTGCTTCTAAGGGCTGCATTCAAGTTAGACTTGATCGCAAGTAAACCCTATAACAGGGAGCGTGATTTAGACAAGCTCAGGGCGCGCAATTATACAGAGCACTCACTGCGCATTCAAGTACTATCGCGGGTAAATCAAGGACAATCACCCTTCAGAAAGCACACTACCCAATTGGCACTTACTGTAGAGGGTCAGTGGTGTCGCTGCTGTGTGACACGCTTTTCGTCATCCATGACCGCTCGACTGCCGCCTTCCATGGCGGCAGACGGTCACACAGCAGCGACACCACCGACCCGACCTGACAATAGTGCAATTTCACTGCTTGTAGCGAAAGCAGCTTTGCTCATGATCATTGACCATTCCGACCGCCTGCATGAAAGCATAGCAAATCGTCGGACCAACAAAGTTGAAGCCACGCTTTTTCAATGCCCGACTCAGATTGATCGATTCAGGCGTCTGCGCAGGTATGGATTTAAGATCTGGCCAATGATTGTGTATTGGCTGACCACCCACAAACTGCCACAGATAATCACTCAACGAGCTTTCTTCAGCCTGAATAGCCAGCACACCTCGCGCATTACGTATTGCCGCTTCGATTTTCAGCCGGTTACGCACAATACCGGGATTTGCCAGCAAACGTTCGACATCCGCATCCGTATAAGCCGCCACCCGCTCGACATCAAACTGATGAAAAGCCTCACGATAGGCCTCACGCTTACGCAGGATGGTGATCCAGCTCAAACCTGCCTGCGCACCTTCCAGGATCAGCATCTCGAACAAATGCCGATCATCATACACCGGCACACCCCACTCCTGATCATGGTAGGCAATATACAGCGGGTCATCACTACACCATCCACAGCGTTTCATACACAGTCTCCTTAACCCGTCAAACTATCGTGTTTCTTGACATCGGGGAGCGCACTCCCTAGCATTCAGCCAACATTAATTTTCCAGCCATCCGAATACATGCAGCCACATCAGCTTAACCCACTCATCGAACCTCAGTTCGACGCCGTGACCGATTTTATTCTCAACAACCTCGGTTCCAATGTGCCACTGGTTGAGAAAATGGGCCACTATATTGTCGAAAGCGGCGGCAAGCGCCTGCGGCCATTACTGGCGTTGCTCAGCGCCAATGCCTGCGGCTATGAAGGGGAGCTGCACATTCGTCTGGCTGCTGTCATCGAATTTATTCACACCGCGACCTTACTCCACGACGATGTCGTCGACAACTCCGAACTGCGCCGTGGTAATGCAACCGCCAATGCCAAATGGGGCAATGCCCCCAGTGTACTGGTGGGCGACTTTCTCTATTCACGCTCGTTCCAGATCATGGTGGAAATTGGCCGCATGGAAATCATGCAGGTGATCTCCAATGCCACCACGGTCATTGCAGAAGGTGAAGTACTGCAGCTACTGAATCAGCGCAACCCGGATACCACCGAAGACAGCTATATGCAGGTCATCCTGGGTAAAACCGCCATGCTGTTCGAAGCAGCGACTGAATGCGGTGCCATTCTGGCTGATGCCTCTGCCGAGGATCGTGAAGCGCTGCGCCGCTATGGCCGCCACATCGGTATTGCCTTTCAGATCATCGATGATGTGATGGACTACCTGTCTACCGCTGACGAGATGGGCAAGAATGTGGGTGACGATCTGGCAGAAGGTAAAGCAACCCTGCCGCTGATTCGTGCCATACAATGCGGTACCGATGAAGAGCGTCAGATCATCCGTCAGGCCATTCGTCAGGGCGGGCTGGAAGACTTGCAGCCAGTACTGGATATCGTACAGCGCACCGGCGCCATAGAGTATGCCCAACAGGCAGCACAACAGCAGGTCGATCTGGCCATCGCGGCGATTGCAGTTCTGCCTGACACCTCCTTTAAAACCACGCTGGTGGAGCTGGCCGGGCTTGCCGTAGCACGCAAACGCTGAGGCCGGATGAGCAGCAGCCAGGCAGTGACTGTGCAAATAATCAGCAACAGGTCGTGCCTCTGCTACACTCAGACGGTATAATCACCAGCATTCATTTGATTTTAACGTTTTTGGACAGACAGAACTTCATGACTAAGCCCTCCTCTTTTGAACGCGAAGACCTCCTGAAATGCGGCTACGGCGAAATGTTCGGCCCCGGTAATGCCCGCCTGCCCGTTGGCAACATGCTGATGATGGACCGAATCATCAGCATCACCGAAGATGGTGGTGAGTTCGGCAAGGGCGAGATCATTGCAGAACTGGATATCCATCCCGAGCTGTGGTTCTTTGATTGCCACTTCCCGACAGATCCGGTCATGCCTGGCTGTCTGGGTCTGGATGCCATGTGGCAGATGGTTGGTTTCTTCCTCGGCTGGAAAGGCAACAAGGGCCGTGGGCGCGCACTGGGTGCCGGTGAAGTGAAGTTCTTTGGTCAGGTACTGCCGACTGCAAAGAAAGTGACCTATCATATACAACTGAAGCGTGTCATCGAGCGCAAGCTGGTTATGGGTATTGCCGACGCCAGCATGTCAGTCGATGGTCGTGAAATCTACACTGCCAAGGATTTGCGGGTAGGTCTGTTTACTTCAACAGACAACTTCTGAGCCCTGTCAGGGTCAGACGATTATAAGAACCAGTTAAGTTACGTCAAAGCAGAGAGAGTCAGCACATGCGACGCGTTGTGGTTACCGGAATGGGCATCATTTCCTGCCTGGGAAATGACAAAGAAACAGTTCTCGATTCCCTGAAGCAGGGCCGCTCTGGCATACGTTTTCAGCCGGAATACCAGGAAATGGGCTTCCGCAGCCAGGTTGCCGGTCAAGTAGATGTTGATCTGGACAGCCTGATCGACCGCAAGCTGCGTCGCTTCATGGGCAACGCATCGGCTTACGCCTACCTGTCCATGAAACAGGCCATCGAAGACTCCGGCCTGACTGAAGAGCAGGTTTCCAATGTACGTACCGGTCTGATTGCCGGTTCAGGTGGCGCATCTTCTGCCGATATCGTCGAAAGTGCCGATATTCTGCGTGATAAAGGTGTCCGTCGTGTCGGACCTTACCGTGTTACACGCACGATGGGTTCTACCGTATCAGCCTGTCTGGCCACGCCCTTCAAGATCAAGGGTGTGAACTACTCCATTACTTCTGCCTGTGCCACCAGCGCACACTGTATCGGCAACGCTATGGAGCTGATTCAACTGGGCAAACAGGACGTTATTTTTGCCGGTGGTGGTGAAGAGCTGCACTGGTCGCTGAGCGTCATGTTTGATGCCATGGGCGCCCTGTCGAGCAAATACAACGACACGCCCGAGAAAGCTTCACGTGCCTATGACGCCAATCGCGACGGCTTTGTCATCTCCGGTGGCGGCGGTATGCTGGTTCTGGAAGAGCTGGAACATGCCAAAGCGCGTGGCGCCAAAATCTATGCTGAACTGGTTGGCTATGGTGCCACATCAGACGGCTATGACATGGTTGCACCGTCTGGTGAAGGCGCGGTTCGCTGCATGCAGCAAGCCCTGGCGACAGTTGAGGGTCCAGTGGACTATATCAACTCTCACGGCACCTCGACTCCTGCTGGCGACATTCAGGAGCTGAAGGCGATGCGTGAACTCTTCGGTGACAAAATGCCTACCGTGAGCTCCACCAAATCTTTGGCAGGCCACTCACTGGGTGCCACCGGGGTTCAGGAAGCCATTTACTGCATGCTGATGCAACAAAATAACTTCATCTGCGCATCGGCCAATATCGAAGAGCTGGACCCGGAAGCGGTCGGCCTCCCGATTGCCATCGAGCGTCAGGACAACGTTGACCTGCAGCGCGTCATGTCCAACAGCTTCGGCTTTGGTGGCACCAACGCCACGCTGGTGCTGCAGAAGTACAACGGCTGAGCAGCTGTCACCTATGCTGCTGAATGCGGACGTAGGTGAAAGCTTCGGCGTCTGGTCGATGGGACGAGACGCCGAGGTTATGCCCTGGGTTGACCAGGCAAACATCGCCTGTGGCTTTCACGCTTCAGACCCCCTCACCATGCAAAAAACCGTTCAGCTGGCTCTGCAATTTGATGTCAGTATCGGTGCTCACCCTGCCTACCCTGATCTGCTTGGCTTTGGCCGTCGCAGCCTGAGTGTTTCCGATGCTGAATGCCGTGCATTGATCCAGTACCAGGTGGGCGCGCTCCAGGCGATCTGTCGCGCAGAAGGCGGACAGGTTGATTACGTTAAACCCCATGGTGCGCTGTACAATGACATGATGGCAAACCCTGCCCTGCTGGAGCAGGTAATGGCCGCAGTATCGGCTCTGAATCAACACAGCGACACACCACTGGCACTGATGCTGCTAAGCCGTCCGGATAACCAGCCAGCGCAACAGATGGCACAACAGTTTGATCTGCCACTGATCTTTGAAGCCTTTGCTGATCGTGCCTACACCGCCGATGGCCAGCTGATGTCTCGCCAGCAATCAGGTGCAGTGTATCACCAGCCTGAACAGATTCTGGCACAGGCCCGATCTCTGGCACACACCCGGCAGGTCCAGACACCGCAAGGCATGCTCTCGCTGCAAGCCGATACCCTCTGCGTGCACGGCGACAACCCGGAATCGGTGCTCACCCTGCAAGCGATATATCAGGCACTGAGGTCCTGATATGCACTGGTCAGCCGAACCTGCAGGCGTCAATGCGATACTACTGCGATTCGGCGAGCGCATGGATCCGGCACTCAGCGCCTGCATCCACCAGCTAGGTCAACGCCTGCGCGCCTGCCTGGGCGATTCGCTGCTGAACATTACACCCGCCTATACCACGCTGCTGCTGGAATATGATCTGCGTCTGGAAGATTACGACAGCTTGCTGGCACGTTTAACGCCATTGCTCAACCATCAGCCGGAAAGCGCCCCGGAAACCCGGTCGGAAGTGATTCATATTCCGGTCTTTTATGATCCACACACCACCGGCCCAGACCTCACGGCACTGGCGGAACGCTGCCAGTGTTCAGTGGAACAGTTGATACACCTGCACAGCAGCCGGGAATACCGTGTCTATGCACTGGGATTTGCCCCCGGATTTGCCTATATGGGTGAACTGGATTCGCGGCTGATTAGCGCGCGCCGGGAAACACCACGATCTCGGGTGCCGGCAGGCAGCGTCGCCATCGCCGACAACCAGACCGCCATCTACCCGATTGAGTCCCCCGGAGGCTGGCACTTGCTCGGCCGCACCCCGATGAAGCTGTTTAATGTCGACGCCGACCCGCCAGCGCTGTTGCAACCAGGTCAGGCGGTACGTTTTCACGCGGTCGACCGTGACACCTATCTGTCACTCGGTGGCACGCTATGAACTCTCTGCATCGTGTTCTCGAGGTTCTGGAAGGCGGCATGCTCAGCCTGGTCGAAGATGGCGGACGCCAGCATGTAGCCCATCTGGGCCTGACTCAGGGCGGCGTGATGGATCGTCATGCCTGGGCCTGGGGCAATCGTCTGCTGGGCAATCACTGGGGCGAGGCCGCCATTGAAATCACTATCGGAGGCTTCAAGGGGTGCTTTAGTCAGGCCACGCAAATTGCATTGACCGGCGCTGATCTCAATGCGCGTTTAAATGGCCAACCTGTTGCCACTTGGGAAACCCTGACAATCAAGGCTGGAGATCTGCTGGAAACCGGTTATGCCGCTCAGGGACTGCGTGGTTACCTCTGCGTCCGGGGCGGCTGGAAAACGCCTGTGGGGCTGGGTAACAGCCGTTCTGCAATCGTCCGGGAACAGCTGGGTGGGCAGGATGGTCTGGGCAGCCCACTGAAAGCGGGTGATCAACTCAGTTATGCCTGCACCCGGGATACGGATCAGGGGCGACCCTGCAGCGTACCTGCCGCATTTCGGCCGGACTATCAGGCACCACTGATACTGGATTTTTGTGACAACCCTGCCTCACCGCTGCCGGAACAACTGATTGAAACCCTGCTGGCTCAACGCTGGACACTGTCCAGTCGCTCCAACCGCATGGCCGCACTGCTGGACGGACAGCCCTTGCAGGTCGAACGCTATCCGCTGGTGTCCTCAGGCGTTGCCGCCGGAACAGTACAACTCCCCCCCAGTGGCCAGCCGATCATTCTGCTGAATGAGCGCCAAAGCATTGGTGGTTATCCACAGCCCGGTTTTGTCACACTGCGGAGTCTGGATCGCCTGGCACAAGGACGCCCAGGTGAAGTGATTCAGTTTCGTCGCCTCAGCCTGGCTGAGGCACAACAACAGGAACGCGCCTTCCTGTCCTTTTTTCAGCGCCAGGATCAGGCACCAATACGCGCCATCTGATCCAGCATCCAGGCTTCCACTTCCTGATGCACTTCATCGACTGAGCGACCGGCCGTCTGAATCGGCTCGCCAATCACCAGTGTCACCGTACCCGGGTATTTGACGAAGGACTTACCTGGCCAGCAGTGCCCGGCATTGTGCACCACCGGTACAATCGGCACACCCTGCTTCACGGCCAACATGGCACCGCCCTTGTTGAAACGCCCCGGTTTGCCCACGGCCACACGTGTACCCTGTGGAAAAATCAGTACCGGAATGCCCTGCTCCAGACGCTCACTGCCTTGACGCAACAACTGCTTGAGCGCTTCGCGACGCTGGGAACGGTCCAGTGCAATCGGGTTCAGCAAGGCCAATGCCCAGCCAAATAATGGAATTTTGAGCAATTCGCGCTTCAACACCACCGACTGCGGCCGGAACACCAGTTGAAAATAGAGGGTTTCCCACTCGCTCTGATGATTGGCCAGCGCTACATAGGGCTGATCCTTGGGCAGATGATGCAATCCTTCCACCTGGGTTTTAACGCCACAGGTCACCCGCAACCAGCCGATGTAAAAATAGTTGATTGCCGTCAGGAAGCGGAAGCGGGCCCGAAACGGCAGCAAAGGTCCCAGCAACAGACAGGGGATCGCATAGATCATGGTGACCGGGTAAAACCCGGCAGCAAATAACAAGGCGCGCAGTTTAAGCATCCCGCGCCTCCTGTGACGACTGTGCCTGCTGCTCGATACGTTCACGATTGAATACCGGGTTGGCATACATGTTCTTCAGGTAAGCTTGAGCATCCGGCTCCAGCTGCGCCAAACGCGGCTCTAACAGGGCCTGCGCTTCGGCAGAATCGGCTCGACCCGCTGCAGCCAGATGTGTCGGATGCAGGTAATAGCCACCCAGTATCTGTCGGTCGATTTCAGCCGCCAAGGCTTCCGGTGTATCAAACTGTCCACGGATCGGTTCGCCAAAATCGACATGTACATGACCCTTTTCACCGGTAATGCCACGCACAATACTGTCGATATCTTCAAACTCACCCTTCTGGTATTTACCCTGCGATGCCACAGAGGCCAGCTCACGTGCTTTCATCACATCACAGGGGTCCAGTTCATAGGAGATGGATACCGGTACGATATTCAGGCGCTCCACCATTTCGGCAAAGCTACGCTGCTTGCGGTGGGACATGTAGAACATTTTCAGCAGGGTCGGATCGGTACGGTCATTACCGTCCTTGGAGCGCCCTTCGCGCTGAGCAATCCAGACTGAATGCCCGGTGCTGATACTGTGATCGATATATTCGGACAGCAGCGTCATGGCGGCCATCATCTCGCGGGGTGCCTTAATCGAGCGCTTCACGATAAAGCTCTTGTTCAGACGCATCAGATCCGAAATATAGGGCTTGCGCAGCAGATTATCACCAATAGCTATGCGAACCGTATTCATGCCGTACTGGTAGAGAGCCCAGTTAACAAAGGCCGGGTCCATGGCGATATCCCGGTGGTTGGAAACAAACAGGTAGGCTTCCTGTGGGTCCAAACGATCAATACCGCTGCAACTGAGCTTGCGTGTTGAACGGTTGATCATCTTGGTCATGTAATTGGCCACCAGTTTCTGAAAACTGGTGATATTCTCAATTTCACCAACCTTGGCCGCCAGACCAATACGTACAATCGGACGCAACCAGCGCAGGATAGAACGCGGCAAACGCGGAAACTGATAGTGGGCAATGGCGTCCACCAGCTCGTTGTCGCGTACCATGCGGTTCAAAACCTCGGCCACCTCATTATCCCGGTAGGGGCGAATCGACTGAAAAGGATCGGCGTTGAGATGCTGCTCGCTCATGGTTCTGCTTAACAACCTGTCGTTAAAAAACGCGCATTTTAGCCTGTTCAGCGGCAAATTACAGTGATCTGGATCTGTTCAGGCGTATTTTACTTATCTTCAGCCACACTGTATCATTGCCGACCTTCAATTATTCATCCAATTTTTGGAATCCTCTTTTGATCATGACGCCACCCTAGCGCACAGCCGCCAACCGACAATTACTCACCGATACTGACTGGTTCAGCCAGCTCTTTCGACTGTAGTAAAATGAACGGCATGGCATTTGCTTGTCACTTGATCACTCTCTTTTGTTCGTGATTCGATCCCGAATCAATATTGACTTAACTGATTTTAATAACGGATTTTTCTATGCTGCTCTCTTCTACCCGCCAAGACTGGTTTGGTAACGTACGTGGCGACCTGCTGGCAGGTCTGGTCGTGGCACTGGCACTGATACCGGAAGCCATCGCCTTTTCCATTATTGCCGGTGTCGACCCGCGCGTCGGGCTCTACGCTTCTTTCTGTATTGCGGTTATTATCGCGATTGTCGGTGGTCGCCCCGGCATGATTTCGGCCGCCACCGGTGCCATGGCATTACTGATGGTCACGCTGGTGCGTGAACATGGTCTGGAGTATCTATTGGCCGCCACCCTGCTGACAGGGGTGTTCCAGATTATTGCCGGTTATATCAAACTCGGCAGCCTGATGCGCTTTGTCTCACGCTCGGTAGTCACCGGCTTTGTGAACGCGCTAGCCATACTGATTTTTATGGCTCAGCTGCCCGAATTAACGGATGTCACCTGGCACGTCTATGCCATGACAGCCGGTGGTCTGGCGATTATTTACCTGTTTCCCTATGTCAACAAAACCATTCCTTCACCGCTGGTCTGCATTCTGGTACTGACAGGCATCGCGCTCTGGCTGGACCTGGATATCCGGACGGTCAGTGATATGGGTGATCTGCCCGACACGCTGCCAGTATTCCTCTGGCCGGATGTACCGCTGAACCTGGAAACCCTGTGGATTATTCTGCCCTACTCAGCAGCACTGGCCGTAGTGGGTCTGCTGGAATCGCTGATGACCGCCACCATTGTCGATGATCTGACCGACACCAAAAGCGATAAAAACCGTGAGTGCAAGGGCCAGGGCATTGCCAATATTGGTGCGGGCCTGATGGGTGGTATGGCTGGTTGTGCGATGATCGGGCAGTCTATCATCAACATCAAATCCGGCGGACGTGGTCGTCTATCTTCTCTCGCTGCCGGTGTTTTTCTTCTTCTGATGGTGGTTTTTCTCAGCGACTGGTTAGGCATGATTCCCATGGCTGCGCTGGTTGCCGTCATGATCATGGTGTCCATCGGTACCTTCAGTTGGGACTCAATCCGCAATCTCAAGCAACATCCCTTGTCGACCAATATCGTTATGGTCGCGACGGTAGTCGTGGTGGTTGCCACCCACAACCTTGCCTACGGTGTCTTTGTCGGCGTCTTGCTGGCTGCGCTGTTCTTTGCCAACAAGGTGGGTAAATTCCTGTTCATCGGCTCCGAACTGAAAGCCGAAAATTGCCGTGAATATCAGGTGGTCGGCCAGGTATTCTTCAGCTCATCTGATCAGTTCATCGACTCCTTTAACTTCAAGGAAGATCTTGATAAGGTGATCATCGATCTAAGCCGTGCACACTTCTGGGACATTACCGGCGTGGCTGCACTGGATAAGGTCGTCATCAAGTTCCGCCGCGAAGGCATCGAAGTCGAAATCGTCGGCCTCAATGAAGCCAGCGCGACCATCGTTGACCGTTTTGGTGTGCATGACAAGCCGGACGCGGTCGAAAAACTCATGGGTCACTGATAAGGAACAGAACATGAATAAAGTGATCGCCTGTATCGATACCTTCAACCACACCGCCGAGACCGTTTGTGACTTTGCGGCCTGGAGCAGTCAGCAGTTGCAAGCCCCGCTACTGCTGCTGCATGTACTGGAGAAATCTGATCAACCGGCCAAGTCCAACCTGAGCGGAAATATTGGTCTGGGTACGCGTGAGCATCTGCTGGATGAGCTGTCGCAACTGGATGAACAACGCGCCAAACTGCTCAAGGAGCAGGGCCGGGTGATGCTTAAGGAAGCCCGGAAGCGAGCTGCCGAAGATGGCATTGCCGAAGCGGAAACGCTGCAGCTGCATGGTGACCTGATTGAAAATATCACTGAGCTGGAGCAGGACATTCGCCTGCTGGTGATGGGTCGTGAGGGCAGCCAGGAGCATTCAACCGCACAAATCGGATCACATCTTGAAAGTGTGATCCGCACCCTGCACCGTCCGATGCTGATCACGGTTGGAGACTTCAAGGTTCCTGAGCGGTTCATGATCGCCTACGATGGCAGTGAAACCGCCAAAAAAGCGATCCAAATGGTTGCCAGCAGCCCGCTGCTACAAGGTATTCCCTGCACATTGCTGACCGTAGGCCCGGACACCAACAACCTGCATGAGCAGTTGAAAGAAGCCGCCGGCACACTGGAGAAAGCCGGTTTCAGCGTCACCCCGGTATTGCGCGCCGGTGATGTCGACAAGGTTATCAACCAATGTGTTGCAGAACTCGGCATCGATCTGCTGGTGATGGGCGCCTATGGGCACTCCCGTATTCGCCAGTTCCTGGTTGGCAGTACCACTACCAAGCTGCTGCAGCACAGCCGGATACCCGTCTTGTTACTGCGTTGAAAATTGCACAGGATTCTGAGCATGCTAAAGTGCATCTAAGCATCACAAGGAAAGCACAGGCATGCCCAGAAATCTACGACTGTTCCTCACCCTGATCAGTGACTCCATTCGCGTATTGATCCCGTTTATCCTGCTCGGCGCGGTATTTTTTTATATCGCCTGGCAGTTTGTTGAACCCGCACCTCCCAGTCGCTTTACGATGGCAACAGGTGGCAGTGGCGGTGCTTATGCCGAAACAGGTGAGCGTTATGCAGAATCCTTTGCCGCCAGTGGCTTCGAACTGGAGCTGCTGAATACCGCCGGCTCTGTGGAAAACTGGCAACGTCTGCTGAATGGCGATGTCGATGCGGCACTGGTCCAGAGTGGCACCCTTCCTGAAGGGGAGGCTCCGCCACTGGAGGCAGTGGTAAGTATCGCACTGGAGCCTCTGTTTGTCTTTTATCGCCCGGAACGGGTCAATCTGACGGATACCCAGGAGATCTCCAGACTGGATCAGTTGGATGGCTTACGCATTGCCATCGGCCAGGAAGGCAGCGGCACACGTCAGTTAGTGCTTACCCTGCTGGAAGCTGCCGGTCTGTTGGAGCCGGATGCTGAAGAGCGCTACTTGCACGCGATGGGCGGACAGCAGGCAGCCGAGGCACTTCTGTCGGGTGAGTTGGATGTGGCCGCATTTGTCATGGCCCCGGATGCCCCCTTAATGATGCGTTTGCTGGCTGACCCAGAGCTGCAAGTGATGAACTTTTCCCGCGCATCCGCTCTATCACGGCGCTTCCCGTTCCTGACCCAGGTGACGCTCTATGAGGGGGTCGTGGATCTGCAGCAGAACCTTCCGGCTCGTGATATTCAACTGATTGCACCGGCTACCTATATCGCCATCCGCCAGGGCGTACATCAGTCCATCGTTCAGTTACTGATTGAAGCCGCCAAGGTGGATCAGCAGCGCATCAGCCTGGTCGCAGAACGCACAGAGTTTCCATCCCTGCTCTATACCGATCTGCCAATTGCTTCCGATGCCCGTTACTTCTACGAACGCGGTCCCAATATTCTGCATCGCCACCTGCCTTTCTGGCTGGCTTCACTGATTGACCGCATGGCAATTCTGATCATCCCGCTGCTGGCAATACTGATTCCGCTAATACGCATGGCACCACCGGCTTTCCGCTGGCGGATACGCCGACGTATCTATCGCTGGTACAAACGCTTGCGGGTTATTGATGATGATCTGGCAAAAATGGACTTGCCATTGTCACTGTTGCAAAGTGATCTGGAGCTGGTGCGGAAGTTCGAGAATGAGGTTGCTGATACAGTCGTTCCACTGTCGTACATGGAAGAGTTCTACAACCTCAGGCTGCATGTCGCGTATATCCGCAATCGACTTGAAGAGCGGATCAAGGCCGCTCAGGAATGATGTGCCTGTAGTTGGGCACGCTGCTCATCCGTCAGGGGCAGAGTTTTGGCCGCAGCAAAATCATAGCGCACCATGGTCGCCTCGCCCTTGGCACCCAGGGTGCCATTCTGCCAGGCCTCCTGATGCACGCTGAATGAACTGTTACCAATACGGCTGACCGTTGTACGAATTTCGATGTCACTGCCGTAAAACAGTTCACCGACAAAATCCACCTCAATCCGTGCCAGAATAAGCTGCCACTTTTTCATATCCAGATCGGGCGTGAAAATGCGGAACAACTCGTTTCGTGCGCCTTCAAACCACTGGGGAACACGGGTGTTATTAATGTGACCCAATCCGTCTGTATCGTAAAACGCCGGTGATATCTGTTGCGTATACATGCTGCAATTCCTTGATTAGCTTGTTTTTAACCAAGGCTCAAGTATATCACGACATGCTAAAGAAACTTTAAGGCGCGCAAACAACAAATACAAACCAGCCAGCTTACGATGCAAAAACAGCGCATCCACCGGTGGTGAGTGCCAGTATCCTTCCTGCATACTCAATGCCATCCCCTGATCACGTAAGCGTCGTGCCAGGTCAGTAGCCCCGAAGTCATAGTGATCGGAGCGCAAGGGCTCCATTGCCAGCTCGAACAAGTGCAACACCGCCGCTTGCTGTGAAGGGGTAATCTGCTGGTGGAAATAACCTATCCGGGTTGCTGCCTGAAGCAGGCCGTCCTGATCCTGCTGCAAGCCGGCCCGGAACAATGCCCGGTAAGCTTCCACCAGCTCAGGACGATAGGCTCGCGTGGCACCGAAATCCAGCAGCACCAGTTGGGCTGTTTCCGGATCGTAGAGAAAATTGGCAAAATTCGGATCTGTCTGGACCCAGCCAAACTCAAACAGCTCACGAAACAGCAGCGACAGCAACAATGCTGCACAGCGATTACGCTCCTGTAGCGGCTGGTGCTGCAAACTATCAATCGGGACACCCGATTCATAGCTCATTGCCAGCAGGGTACGGCTGCTCAGTTGTGGATAGCACTCCGGCACCCGAAAACCAGGATCGTCTGCCAAGGCCTGCCGATACATCTGCAGATGTGCCGCTTCCAACTGGTAATCCGCTTCAGCATGCAACTGCTGTTTGGCTTCTTCCACCAGCGTATCGGCAATCACACCTTCCGGTAGCAAGCGTGACAACTTCAACAGTGTTATCACGTTATCCACATCGGCATCGATACTCTGGGCAACCCCCGGATACTGGATCTTGAGCGCCAGCTCACGCCCTTGCGGGTCCACGGCACGATGTACCTGACCAATTGACGCCGCCGCAATCGGGGTAAAACCAAACTGCTGAAAATTTTGCTGCCAATCCTCACCCAAAGACGCTTCCAGCACCCCCGCCAACTGCAGTATCGGCATGGGCGTGGCTCCGGCACGTAATACCGCCAGCAATTCAGCCAGCTCAGGCGGCATCAGATCCCCGGCATCCATGGAGAGCAACTGTCCCATTTTCATCGCCGCACCACGCAGGTGTGCCAGCTTTTCAGCCACACGACGGACATTACCGGGCGTCATCAGTAATTCACGGGCAGCGGGACGTTTGCCACTCGCCACCTGACGTACGCCTTCCGCGACCATACCGGAGGCAATGCGTGTCGCCAGACCGCCTAAATGCGCCATACGGGAAAAACGCCCGGCAGGAACCGGGCGCGAGGAATTGTGCTTCACTTGAATCTCCTTTTCAGCGTGATACGTCAGACTGGCTTGATCAGGTCACCGTCAGCGCAGTGGATCAGAAGATGTCCCGCGGGGTCAGTCGCTGCCCTTCGGTATCCCCTTCAGGGCGAGCCTGTATCGGCATGGCCTGCTCATCCTGACCACGCTCCAGAATAATTTCTACGCGACGGTTACGGGCACGATTGGCCTCGGAGTCATTCGGTACACGGGCACGTGAAGACGCGAAACCAGAGATGGTAAAACGGTTTTCATTAACACGCCGATCCGCGAACAGCTCATGGGCTACCGCCAGTGCACGCGCTGCCGAGAGATCCCAATTGGAGGCAAACCGGGTACCACTATAAGGGACAGAATCGGTATGACCTTCAATGGCAACAGATCCCGGGATGGTAATCAGCAGATCACGAATTTTAGCCAGCACCGGAATGTAGTCATCTTCAACATAAGCGGAACCCGGTGCAAAAGAACCCTGTTCTCTCAGACGGATAATTACCTTGGTACCTTCCGTTTCCACTTCCACAGCACCCTCGCCTATCTCGGCGGACAGCGCCATGGAAAACTGGATCGCATCCTGACGTGCCTGCTCCTCACGCTGCTGCTGTTGATGCTGGTCGACGGCTGATTCACGATCATGCACGATCGCCTCACCTTCCTGGGAGCGCACATCGAGGGTATGCAGTTCAACGGTCGTGGTCATCTGCCGCACTTCATTCAGCGGCGTGGGCTCCGGGCGTCCGGGACTGAACTCCTGAGCAATAATGGAGGTACCTTTGGGAATGTCTTCGACCTTGATCTGCGCCTGCACACCAAAGGCTTCACGCATGGAACCGGCGAGCTGCTTGAAGCGAAGCACATCCATTTCGGAGAAAGACAGCAGCAGTACAAAGAAACACATCAGCAGTGACATCAAGTCACCAAAGGTCGCCAGCAAGGCGGGCAGCCCTTTTTTGCAGGGTTTACAGTTGCACTCTTCTTCGGCACTCATAATAACTAGCCTTCAGCCCCCGCGGCCTTGGCAAAGCGCTTTTTCTCCGGCAAATAGTTACGCAGCATCTGGTCAATCACACGCGGGTTCTGGCCTGCCTGAATGGCCAGCAGACCATCAATGATCAGGGCATTATTCAGCGATTCTTCATCACGACGCAGGTTAAGCTTATCGGCAACAGGAATGGCAAACATGTTTGCCATCATCGCACCATAGAGGGTTGTCAGCAGCGCTACCGCCATGGCAGGGCCTATCGCCTTGGGATCATCCATATTGGACAGCATCGCCACCAGACCGATCAGCGTACCAATCATCCCCATCGCCGGACCCACATCACCCAGAGCGGCAAAAATACGGGCACCAAAATCATGACGGTCATAGGTCAAACGTGCTTCTTTGTTGAGTAGCTGCCTGACCACTTCCGGGTCATGGCCATCCACCAACAACTGGATACCGCGTTGCATAAAGTCGCTGGAGACCTGTTTGTCTTCAAGCGACAGCAAACCGCCCTTACGCGCCGCATCGGCCATTTCAACTGTTTCTGAAATGATGTCTTCCGGGTTGACCGATTTGTACATGAAGGCCTTGGCTGCCACTTTTCCGGCAGCCAGGAATTGGCCCAGGGTAAACTTGATTAACACGACAAAAATACTGCCGCCGATTACAATCAACAAGGAGGGAGGGTTCACGAAGATTCCGAGATCTCCACCCAGTACCATTGCCATGATGATGATTGCAAAGGCACCGATAATACCGACTATTGTTGCTATATCCACGAACAGACCTCTGAAACAGACAGGATAAGGCTTTATACCACTGCATTTAATGCAGATAATACCAGATTTATACAACTGTTCACCTGCTATTTAAGCATTTCCTGTTGCGCCGGATTGACCCGGTCCGGCAGGTTGGGTAAGTTGCAGCGTTATTTTCAATGAAGGTGAGTCGCATGTCAGACACTGAACATACCCCCAGCTTTGAGGCGTCGATGGCGCGTCTGGAAACTCTGGTCAGCGAAATGGAAAGCGGATCACTCAGCATAGAAGCCTCTTTGCAGGCCTTCGAAGAAGGCATACGCCTGACCCGGCAGTGCCAACAGATACTGGAGCAGGCCGAGCAGAAAGTGAAATTGCTTACCGAAGAAAAGGGTGAGATTCTGGCCACTCCTTTCAATGACCCCGAGGCAGACGCTTGAAACTCGAACAGCAACTCCAGCAGTATTCCGAACGGGTCCAGCAGTTACTGCAGCAGAGCCTGAGCACTCAGGACAGCCTCTACCCTGCGCTTCAGGAAGCCATGCTTTACAGCCTACTGAACGGTGGCAAACGCATTCGTCCGCTACTGGTTTACCTTGCCTGTCGTTTTTGCGGCGGTTCGCTGCCACAGGCTGATGCTCCGGCTGTCGCCATAGAAATGCTGCACAGCTACTCTCTGGTTCATGATGACCTGCCAGCGATGGATAATGATGAGCTGCGCCGTGGCAAACCCACCTGTCATATCGCCTTTGATGAAGCCACCGCGATTCTGGCGGGCGATGCCCTGCTGACCGCCGCATTCGAGCAGCTCAGCCGCCCCAGTGAGCACTACGCAGCGCCACAACAGCTGGCCATGGTACATGCGCTGAGCCGGGCCGCCGGTGAGCGTGGTATGGTACTGGGGCAAGCCTTTGACCTGAGCCATGTCGGTCAGGCACTCTCGCTGGAAGAGTTACAACAGATGCATGCACTGAAAACCGGTGCCCTGATCACCTGCGCCCTGGTGATGGGCGCGCAAGCAGCCGGACAGTTACAAGGCGAACGACTGGCAGCCTTGCAACGCTTCGGTGACCTGATCGGACTGGCTTTCCAGGTCAAGGATGATCTGCTGGATATTGAAGCCGACACTGGCACGCTGGGTAAACCCAGTGGTTCTGACCAGGCTCGCAATAAGCCCACCTACCCCTCATTGCTGGGACTGGAAGCCTGCAAGACACTGCTGGATCAGTTGTTGCAACAGGCCCGCGCAGAGCTACAGCCCTTCGGCACCGAAGCGGATGACCTGCTGGCTCTGGCTGAATATATTGTGCGACGCCAATACTGATGCTGGACTCACTGCCGCAACACCCGCCCATCACGCCACTGCTGGACAGAATTGAATCGCCTGCCGATCTGCGTCGTCTGTCTCCCGAGCAACTGCCTGTACTGGCAGAAGAGCTGCGTCACTGGCTGCTCTACACTGTCGGACAAACCGGAGGACATTTTGGTGCCGGGCTGGGTGTGGTTGAACTGACTCTTGCCCTGCATTATTGCCTCGACACCCCCACCGATCATTTGATCTGGGATGTTGGCCACCAGTGTTATCCACACAAGATTCTTACCGGACGCAAGGCCCGCATGCTGACCATGCGCCAACAACACGGCCTGGCGCCCTTCCCGAAACGGGATGAAAGCCCCTGGGATGTTTTTGGTACCGGACACTCCAGCACCTCGATCAGTGCCGCGCTGGGGCTGGCACTGGCGGCACGGCTGCAAGGTGAATCGCGTCGCAGTGTAGCCGTGATTGGCGATGGTGCCATGACAGCCGGTATGGCCTTTGAAGCACTCAACCATGCGGCACATACCGGTGCTGATCTGCTGGTGATCCTGAACGACAATGACATGTCCATTTCGCGCAATGAAGGCGGGCTGGCCACCTATCTGGCCAACAAGCTGCGCAACCGTCTCAGCGGTGACACCACGGCAGCCCTGTTCGAATCCCTGGCATTTAACTATACCGGTCCGGTCGATGGCCATGATTTACCACACCTGCTGCAAACCCTGACCCAGGTGTTACAGCAGCCGGGGCCACAATTTCTGCATGTCATTACCTGCAAGGGAAAGGGCTATGCACCGGCAGAAGCCGATCCGGTCGGCTTTCATGCCATCACCAAGATGGAGCCGCAGCAAAACACGCCCAGTCTGAAACGGCAAAAATTCTGTAATGTATTTGGTGAGTGGCTGGTATCACGTGCTGCCACTGATCCGCGCCTCTGCGCGATCACTCCAGCGATGCGCGAAGGCTCTGATCTGATCGCTTTCTCGGAGCAGTATCCTGATCGCTACTTTGATGTTGCCATTGCCGAGCAACACGCACTCACCCTGGCCGCAGGCCTGGCAGCTGGTGGCATGCAGCCGGTCGTTGCGATCTATTCCACTTTTTTGCAACGCGGCTATGATCAGTTGATTCATGATTTGGCCATTCAGCAACTGGATCTGGTGCTGGCCATTGATCGTGCGGGTCTGGTAGGTGAAGATGGCGCGACCCATGCCGGATGCTTTGATATCGCTTTTCTGCGTTGCCTGCCCGATGTACAGATTCTGACACCCTCCAGCCATACCGAGCTGACCCGCATGCTCGATTATGCGCATCAGACACCCGGTATTGTGGCTGTCCGCTATCCGCGAGGCAGTGAGGCGAAGGACTTACCGGATTTGAATCAGCCACCCGCCTTGCCTGCCGCACATCTGTTGCGCCAGGGTGGTGAGCACCTGCTACTGAACTTCGGCCCATTACTGGATCAGGCCTGGCAAGTTGCCGAACGCCTGAACCTGTCACTGGTGGACATGCGCAGCGTCAAGCCACTGGACACAGGGTTACTCACAGGTCTGGTAAAACAGCATCGATTGATCGTGACACTGGAAGATCATGCGATTCAGGGAGGCGCAGGCTCTGCTGTCGGTGAATGGCTACATGCTGAGGGATTCAGCAACCCTCTGCTGACACTGGGCATCCCCGATGTGTGGATAGATCACGCCAGCCGTGAACAACAACTGCAAAGCTGCGGTCTGGACAGCCAGAGCATCGAAGCCTCAATACATCGCTGGATCCGCGATCACTCCTGATCGCGGAAATGCTCATCCTGCATCATGTGGCCCAGCTTGCCCATTTTGGTTTGCAGGTAGCCTTCATTATGCCGGTTTTTACCGACCTGAAGCGGCACACGCTCAGCGACAGTCACGCCCGCCGCCTCCAGTGCTTTGACTTTGCGCGGGTTATTGGTCATCAGTCTGACCGACTGGATACCCAGATGCTTGAGCATCGGCAGACACAGGCTGTAATCCCGCATATCGGCTGCAAACCCGAGCTGTTCATTGGCTTCAACCGTATCGGCACCCTGGTCCTGAAGATGGTATGCCTTGATCTTGTTCAGCAAACCGATACCACGCCCTTCCTGACGCAGATACAGCAGCACGCCGCGTCCTTCTTCAGAAATACGACGCAAGGCTTCCTGTAGCTGAAAGCCACAATCACAGCGCAGACTGAACAGTGAGTCGCCTGTCAGACACTCAGAATGCATCCGCGCCAGCACCGGTGCATCACCGCTGACATCTCCACACACCAATGCAACATGCTCTTTACCTGTGACGGTATCTTCGAAACCGACCATGGTAAACACACCCCAAGGGGTAGGCAGCCTGGATTGCGCAACATACTCAACAGACAAGATCAGTACCCGTTAATTAAAGATAAAAAGTAAACACTGGAGTACCACCAATGCATAAACACCGGCAATCACATCATCCAGCATAATGCCCAGCCCGCCACTTACACGACGGTCGGCCCAGCCTATCGGCCAGGGTTTCCAGATATCAAACAGACGGAACAAGGCAAAACCCAGCAGTATCCAGAACCAGTGCATCGGCACCGCAAACAGCGCGATCCAGAGTCCGACAAACTCATCCCAGACGATCCCGCCATGATCATGTACGCCGATATCTTCCGAAGTCTGATGACACAGCCAGACGCCGATAATAAAGCTCACCAGCAGCGTCAACAGATAGGCATCGGTCGATAAAGGAGCAAAAATAAACAGCCACAGAGGCAAGGCGGCCAGTGTCCCGAAGGTACCCGGGGCAACAGGTGCGGCGCCACTGCCAAAGCCAAACGCGGCAAAGTGAACCGGGTTATACCAGACTGATGCAGGTGTTTTATCGGCCATGCTGACTCCTGAAATGATCATAACCTGAAGCAATGGAAGGCAAGGTGATGGGCTGCCCTTCACGCAGCAGACAGAGTGTGGGCGCGCTCAGAATGCGTCCGACCGGGGTCAAGGGAACATCCAGCGCGGTCGCAATCTGACGCGCGGCTTCCCAGTGCTGCTCAGGAAGAGTCAAACAGAGTTCAAAGTCCTCTCCCCCGGTCAGCGCCCAGTGTTCACGTGTCTCGACATCCGGTGTAAAGTCCAACAGTGCCTGCGACAGTGGCAAGGCCGTCACTTCCAGTTCGGCACCGCACTGACTGGCTTGCAGAATATGTCCAAGGTCAGCCAGCAGGCCATCCGAAATATCTACGGCACTATGCGCCAGTGATGCCAGACGCTCTGCCAGTTGCAAGCGCGGTTCCGGTCGGTAAAAACGCTCACGCAGCCAGTCCAGACTGGCACGTTCAGCGGTCTGCGGATGCAGTAGACTCTCCAGACCGGCCCGGCTGTCTCCCAGCGTGCCGCTGACCAGAATCAGGTCACCGGCACGGGCACCACTGCGACGCAGTGCATGACCTGGCCGGACAGCCCCATGCACAGTCAAAGACAGCGACAAAGGCCCACGGGTGGTATCACCGCCCACCAGAATAATACCCAGTTCAGCTGAACGCTGTGCCAGAGCAGACGCAAAACGCTCCAGCCAGCCCTCAGACACTTCCGGCAAGGTCAGCGCCAGGGTATACCAGAGTGGCCGGGCACCCATCGCAGCCAGATCACTGACAGCAGCACCCAGTGCCCGTTGCGCCACGCGTTCGGCGGGCGCATCCGGCAGGAAGTGAACGCCCGATACCAGCGTATCAACTGATACTACCAGCTGTTCATCAGCTGGCAGTTGCAGCAGTGCGGCATCATCCCCTATTCCCAGCAGTACACTGCTGGAAGTCGGTTGCTTGCGCGCAAAGTAACGCCGGATCAGTTCAAACTCGCCCATCAGCGCTCACGTCGGGCCATCACTTCCGCAGCGCGCACTTTCTGTGCCAGCTTGTCCAGCACGCCGTTTACATAACGGTGGCTTTCTGTCGCACCAAAGGTTTTGGCCAGTTCGACACTCTCATTGATCGCCACGCGATACGGTACTTCCAGCCGTTCGATCAGCTCATAGGCGCCGATACGCAGGACCGCCAGCTCAACCGGATCAAGATCGTCTACCGAGCGATCCAGAAACAGCGAGTAGGCCTGATCCAGCGTTTTGGCACGTGCCGTGACACCCCGCAGCAACTCACCAAACAAGGCTACATCGGTATCGGACATATCATTGTTGACGCGAAACTGCGCTTCAATTTCATTCACAGGCTGAGAGGCCATCTGCCACTGATACAACGCCTGTAACGTGTAGTTACGTGCGTTGCGACGCATTTCAGTGCGGGACAGTTTACGTTTTTTATCGGAACCGGATGACTCACTCATTCCATCAGGCCTCAAGGCGACGCATCAGGCTGACCATTTCCAACGCTGACAGGGCTGCTTCAGCACCCTTGTTGCCCGCTTTGGTACCGGAGCGCTCGACAGCCTGCTCGATGCTGTTGACTGTGAGAATGCCGTTGGCTACAGGCAGATCATAGTCCATCATCACCTGTGCGATGCCCTTGGAGCTTTCAGCCGATACATATTCAAAATGCGGTGTACCGCCACGAATCACGGCACCCAGTGCAATGATGGCGTCATCCTGCTTCTGTCCAGCCACTTTCTTCACCGCCAGCGGAATCTCGAATGCACCCGGAACACGGATGATACGAATATTTTCTTCACTGACACCGTGACGTTTCAGCGTGTCCAGCGCACCTTCCAGCAGACTTTCCACAACAAAGGCGTTGAAGCGGCCTACCACAATTGCATACTTTCCATCGGCGCTGACAAAGTCGCCTTCATAGGTTTTAACTGACATAGATAAGATTTCCGTTATTCGTCCTGGTAGGGAATGTATTCTTCAATCTCCAGATCAAATCCGGAAATCGCATTAAATTTCATCGGTGCACTCATCAGGCGCATTTTACCTACGCCCAGATCTCGCAGAATTTGCGAACCTGTACCGACGGTCAAATAGGCACCTGATGCACTGACGTTGACCTTGGAGCGTGCCAGACTGCCATTCAGCATCTGATCGACGGCATCGCCCAGATCAATACGGTGACCGCTGTCGAGCAACAGCACCACCCCGTTTTCTTCTTCAGCCACCCGGCGCAATGCGCGTCGCATGGTCCATTTTTTCTCTTCACTGGTGACTGCGCCAACAACATCACGCAACACCTCTGAACGGATATGTACCCGCACCAGCGTGGCGATATCAGCCTGAATATCACCTTTCACCATCGCCAGATGGGTACAGTTCTTAATCTCGTCCCGATAGGTAATATAGCGGAAAGTGCCATATTCTGTAGGCAGCTCCCCTTCACTTTCACGCACAATTGTGTGCTCGTTCAGGGTACGGTAGTGAATCAGGTCGGCAATGGTGCCGATCTTCAGGCCATGGCGAGCCGCAAACTTTTCCAGATCCGGACGACGCGCCATGCTGCCATCATCGTTCATCACTTCGACAATCACCGACGCAGGCGTCAGCCCTGCCAGTCGTGGCAGATCACAACCCGCTTCAGTGTGTCCGGCACGGCTGAGTACGCCACCCGGCTGTGCCATCAGCGGGAAAATATGTCCTGGCTGCACGATATCTTCGGGCCGTGCATCCGGCTTCACCGCCATCTGAACAGTATGCGCACGGTCGGCAGCAGAAATACCGGTCGTCACGCCGGTGGCCGCTTCTATCGACAGGGTAAAGTTGGTCGAGAACTGCGCGCCATTGCTTCTCACCATCAACGGCAGATTAAGCTGCTCACAGCGCTCCCGCGTCAGCGTCAGGCAGATGAGTCCGCGAGCGTGGGTCGCCATGAAGTTGATATCTTCAGGGCGTACCTTCTCTGCCGCAATCACCAGGTCACCTTCGTTTTCACGATCCTCGTCATCCATCAGGATGACCATTTTACCTTGGCGTATATCTTCAATCAGTTCTTCGGGGCTGTTCAGCTCCATGGTGTACTCTCCGGATACTTATCGGCGGCGGGTAAAGCCGTATTCTGCCAGTTTTTCCAGGCTGATACCTGTAGATTCAGCGCTACTCGAATGTCCGGCAGCGCCCCCCTGAAGCAATCGCTCCAGATAACGGGCAATCAGATCCACTTCCAGGTGCACCTGACGACCACTTTGATAGTGGTCCATAATGGTTTCCTGGGCTGTGTGAGGCACTATATTCAATTCAAAATGATCGCCCTGGACGGCATTCACCGTCAAGCTGACACCATCCACTGTAATCGAACCCTTATGGGCAATATAGCGGCTCAGCTCGGCAGGCGCCTTGAGGGTAAAACGGATTGACCGGGCATCATCATGACGCTCAACCACTTCACCCAGACCATCGACATGGCCGCTGACCAGATGTCCACCCAGACGACTGGTCGGCATCAGGGCTTTTTCCAGATTCACCGGTTCACCCACTTTGAGGTTTTCAAAACGGGTATGCGCCAGTGTTTCGCGTGACACATCCGCAACAAAGCCGTCACCCGGCAATACCACAGCGGTCAGACAGACGCCATTGACCGCAATACTGTCGCCCAGTTTTACATCACTCAGATCGAGCTTGCCGGTACGCAAAGTCAGCTGCATATCGCCATCTTTCATGCGAATATCCGCGACTTCTCCGACCGCCTCAATAATACCTGTAAACATCTCAACACTCCGTTAGCGGCTTGTATGTCAAACGCAAATCATCGCCAAAATGGCGCACATCTGTGAGTTGCAGGCGTTGCTGCTGTGCCATCTGCGTCAGCGGCAGCTCCAGCAAGGGACGTGCATCACTGCCCAACAGAGTGGGGGCCATATAGACAACCAGCTCATCAACCAGACCCTGAGCCATAAAACTGCCAGCCAGCGTCGCACCGGTCTCCACCAGGACTTCATTAGACTGGCAGGACTGCGCCAGATGCTGCAGTACTGGCGCCAGCGGTATGCGCCCCTGATCATCCAGTGGCAATGCCAGCCAGTCGACACTGCCTGATGCCAGTTCGGCTAGCTGAGCAGGTGCGACCTGATCCGATGTCACCAGCAATACCTTGCCAGGCACCTGCAGCACACGCGCAGAAGGCGAAAGGCGCAGGTGTGAATCCAGCACCACCCGCAAAGGCTGTAATGCTGTACCCTCAGACAGCAGATCCGGATCACGTACAGTGAGCTGGGGATCATCCAGACACACAGAATCGATTCCGGTAATGATCGCGGAGCTGCGCGCCCGTAAGCGCTGCACATCTGCGCGCGCAGCACTGCCGGTAATCCATTGGGATTCACCACTGCGCATGGCTGTGCGACCATCCAGGCTCATCGCCAGTTTGAGGCGCACAAAGGGGCGTCCAACACGCATACGCTGGATAAAACCAGGGTTCAATGCAGTTGCCTGGGCTTCCAGAACACCACACTCAACAGCAATACCTGCCTGCTGCAGACGCTCCAGCCCCTGACCTGCGACCAGTGGATTGGGATCCTGCATGGCAACGACTACCCGGCTGACACCCGCTGCAATCAGCGCATCGGCACAGGGTGGCGTGCGCCCGAAATGACTGCAGGGTTCCAGTGTCACATAGGCTGTGGCACCCTGGGCGCGGGCACCTGCCTGACACAAAGCCAGCGGTTCGGCGTGCGGTTCACCGGCACGCTGATGCCAGGCTTCACCCACAATGTCGCCATCACGCACCAGGACACAGCCGACCCTCGGGTTTGGGTCAGTGGTGTACAGGCCTCGTGCTGCCAATTGCAATGCACGCGCCATAAAACGATGGTCGTCAGCACTGAAACTCATTCAGACGCCTCGGACGGCACCTTATGGGAAGCCAGTCGGTCAATTTCCTGACGAAATTCGTGAATATCCTGAAAACTGCGATACACCGATGCAAAACGGACATAGGCAACCTGATCCAGCTTATGCAGCTCCTGCATCACCGCCTCACCCACTTCACGGGATGGCAGTTCGCGCTCACCTGTCGCACGCAGGCGGTGTTTGATACGGGTCAGGCAGGCTTCAAACTCTTCCACGCTGACCGGACGCTTTTCCAGCGCTCGCTGGATACCGGCACGCAGTTTGTCTTCATCGAAAGGTTGACGGGTACCATCATTCTTCACCACTTTGGGCATTAACAGCTCAGCGGCTTCGAAGGTGGTAAAACGCTCATGGCAACTAATACATTCACGACGCCGACGTATCTGCTGACCCTCAGCGACGAGCCTGGAGTCAACAACCTTGGTTTCATGTTCGCCACAAAATGGACAATGCATTGGCTGCCTCGGTTCTAAAGAGCGTTGTCGCGGCACCGGAATCGGTGCCGCATGTGAGTTATGACTTATACACAGGGAAACGTGCACAGATGGCTTTCACCTGAGCCTTGACCTGCTGGATTGTGTCTTCATTCTGGATATCGTCAAGAATATCACAAATCCAGCCCGCCAGCTGCTCCACTTCAGCTTCCTTGAAGCCGCGACGTGTCACCGCAGGCGTACCAATACGCAGACCGGAAGTGACAAAGGGCGAACGTGGATCATTCGGCACAGAGTTCTTGTTCACGGTGATGTTGGCACGGCCCAAGGCCGCATCTGCATCCTTACCGGTGATATCCTTTTTGATCAGGTCTACAAGGAACAGGTGATCTTCGGTTCCACCGGAAACGATATCAATACCGCGTGACAGGAACACCTTCACCATCGCCTGGGCATTCTTGACAACCTGCGCCTGGTAAGCCTGCCATTCAGGCTCCATCGCTTCTTTGAAGCAGACCGCCTTGGCGGCAATCACGTGCATCAAAGGCCCACCCTGGGATTCAGGGAATACGGCAAAGTTCAGTTTCTTCTGCAGTTCTTCATCTGCGCGCGCAGACAGGATCAGACCGCCACGCGGGCCACCCAGTGTTTTATGGGTTGTCGTGGTGACCACATCCGCCAGCTGCACGGGTGAAGGATAAACGCCAGCCGCAACCAGGCCAGCGATATGAGCCATATCGACAAACAGGTAAGCACCCACTTTGTCTGCAATATCACGGAAGCGCTGCCAGTCAACAATACGTGAATAGGCAGAGAAACCGGCAATAATCATGCGCGGCTTGTGTTCCAGCGCCAGCGTTTCAACCTGGTCGTAATCAATTTCACCAGTCTGCTCGTTCAAGCCATACTGCACAGCGTTATAGATGCGGCCAGAGAAAGAAACTGCCGAACCATGCGTCAGGTGACCACCGTGGGCCAGACTCATACCAAGAACCGTATCACCCGGCTGGCACAGCGCCATAAAGACAGCGGCATTAGCCTGCGAACCGGAGTGTGGCTGTACGTTGGCATAGGTAGCACCAAACAGTGCCTTGGCACGCTCTATCGCCAGATCTTCAACAACGTCAACATACTCACAACCGCCGTAGTAGCGCTTGCCGGGATAGCCTTCAGCATACTTGTTGGTCAGCTCAGAACCCTGGGCCTGCATGACGCGAGGGCTGGTGTAATTCTCAGATGCGATCAGTTCAATATGCTCTTCCTGACGCGTGGCTTCAGACTGCATCGCAGACCAGAGTTCCGGATCATAACCGGCAATTGTCATCGTTTTGCTGAACATGGCTTTCCTCTATTTGTTGACCGGAGCGGGCGCTGTTTTCCGGATAACCTGAAAAAAAGGAGCACATTATAGTACAAAGCCCGGGCAGAAGGCACATGAAAGGCGATCATGCCCAAGTGAAAATATCTGCAAAACAGCCCCTCATACGAACTCTTTCCAGGACAAAAACCGACAGGAGCTTCACGACTTCACGCACAAAGTGCATCAGAACTGATGCGCATTGCGCGTAACATTGTCGCATAAACCGGATGGGCATCCCCTTGTCACTTTGATTTAATGCATAAGACCAAAGACCAATACACTTGTTTCATATAATAATCACACAGGTTTTTTTCATGCTGAGAATTAATTTCTGGTCCGGGCTGGCAGTGACTGCCCTGGCCACAGCACTGTTAGTGTGGGTGATTCCCACACACGGAGGCGGCGGTTTTTCGTTTGGCCTTCCACCACAGCTGGTCGCCACCATTGGCGCCTGGATTATGTTAATCAGTGCAGTCACACTGGTCATGGTTTCGATTGCCCAGAAGGTACGATCACGAGAGCCACTCCTGCAAGGTGTCGATCTCTCCGGGATCTGGCACCAAACCTGGCCCTTCCTGTACGTTCTTCTGTTTATCTGCCTCGCTATATACCTCCCCCTGACCTGGATTGCACCTCTACTGATTGGCGGCCTGTTATTCATTCTCGGCGAGCGCCGCTGGCTGGTTTATCTGTTATGCACCCTGACACCTACCGCAGGGCTCTACATTTTGACGGTGTATCTGATGCGTATAGGAGTGGTGTAAATGCCTGAATTTGGTGCTTTGTACAATGCATTTTCCACCGCTCTGGGCTGGGAATCGATTGCCGTCATACTGGGCGGTGTACTGCTCGGATATGTTGTTGGTGTTATTCCCGGACTGAATCGCGCCGTTGCGATCGCCATTGCCATTCCTCTGACATTTTACATGTCACCCTATGCTGCGATTTCATTTCTGATTGGCCTGTCAAAGGGCACGGCTGCGGGCAGCGCTGTTTCCGCCATCCTGTTGAACACACCGGGTGAGAGTTCATCGGCAGCCACCTGTCTGGATGGCTATCCCATGGCCCGGGATGGGCGCCCACGCACAGCGTTAAAAATCGGACTGCTGGCTTCAGTGATCGGTGACCTGCTGGCAACGCTGTTACTGATTGCCGTGGCCATTCCGTTTGCAGCGGTCGCGTTGAAATTTGGCCCTTATGAACTGGCCGCCATTCTGGTCTTTGCACTGGTCTTTATTGCCGGCATGGCGGGCGGCTCTTTCCTCAAGGGAATGGCTGCAGGCGGACTGGGGATTATTCTCGGCACCGTCGGCATGGACCCAGAAACCGGCGCCATGCGCCTGACCTTTGGTTATATTGAATTGATGGAGGGTGTACCGATTCTGCCTCTGGTCATCGGCACCCTGGCTCTGTCTGAAATGTTTGTGCAGTTGGACGAATATCGCCGCAACCGGGGACAGAAAGCGATCAATCTGAGTGATAACCAGCAGGATGACCTGAGCTGGCCTGAATTCCGCAAAACCCTGCCGACCATTTTCAGGGGGACGGCGATCGGTGCTTTTGTTGGCGCACTGCCGGGCCTCGGCCCGTCGGTCGGCTCATTCATGTCATACGGTGCAGCCAAACGCGCAGCGAAAGATCCCGAACGCTTCGGCAAGGGTGACCCACGCGGCATTGCGGCCTCGGAATCGGCTGATAATGCGGTCATTCCCGCCAGCTATATTCCACTGTTTGGCCTGGGGATTCCCGGCAGTGTATCCGCCGCCCTGCTGGTCGGTGCCTTTATGATTCACGGCATCACCGTCGGCCCGCTGATGCTGAGAGAACAGCCGGAAATGCTGTTTTCGATCTTTTCCGGCATGCTGGTTGCCAGTCTGATCATGCTGGCTGTGGGCTGGTATGGCCTGCGTATTTTTGCCCGAATTACGAATATCCCGTCTCACATTGTCATTCCGATCGTGATTTTCCTCTGCCTGGCCGGTATTCAGGTTCAAGGCTATGGCACCTTCGGTCTGCTGGTGGTCTTCGGATTTTCAATCCTGGGATACTTCCTGAAAAAATTTGACTACTCATTTGTCACCTTCCTGGTGGCATTTATTGTCACACCCATGCTGGAGTTGAACCTGCGTCAATCCATCATCCTGTCTGGTAGCGACCCAGCCATTCTGCTCGACCGGCCTATTGCCGCTTTTTTTGTCGTGCTTACGCTGCTGTTGCTGTTGCGCTTCGCCTGGACAGGCCTGAAACAACGTAAGAAAACCGTTCCAAATGCTGACTGAGCCAAGGCCTGGTCTGACATACAATAACTAGGGGGATACCTATGAAACTGCAGAGCTTTCTGAAAACCGCATTGGTGACTGGCGCATTGGCGATCAGCACATCCGCAATGGCGGACAACTTTCCATCCAAACCACTGAGCATGGTCATCGGCTGGGGTGCTGGCGGCAGTACCGACATTCAAGGCCGCGTACTGGCCAACGTGATGAGTGAGCACCTGGGTCAGCCCGTGAATGTCATCAACCGTCCGGGCGCAGGTGGCGGTGTTGCTCTGCAACAGCTGGCCAACAACCGCGATGAGGGCTACACCTTTGTATTCGGCACCTCCATGTCCGTTACCTTTGGCCCACTGGCAACACCCACCAACTATGATGTTGACAGCTTCAAATACGTTGCCGGTGTCACACTCGGACAGTCCGCCCTGGTCACAGGTGCCAATCGCGCCTACAGCAACTGGCAGGAACTGATCGAGTATGCCAAGGCCAACCCTGGCACCAGCTACGCGACTCAGCTGGCCTTTGACCGCATGCTGATTGAATACATCGCCAAGCAGGAAGGCATCGACCTGCGTATTGTACCGACCTCTGGTGGTGCAGGTATGGCACCGCTGATTCTGTCTGGTGATGTCGAGTTCGCTTACAGCGGCGGTACACACTCAGGTTATGCTGAAACCGGTGAAATGCCGGTACTGGCAAGTCTGGCGGACGACCGCCTGGTCGCCTTCCCGGATGCACCAACCCTGCGTGAACTGGGTTATGACATCGACCCAGGTGATATTCGTGTCGTTATGGTGCCAAAAAATACCCCGGAAGAACGCATTGCCAAACTGGCAGAGGCGCTTGAAGCCGCAACCCAGGATCCTCGCTTCATTGAAATCACTGAAGAGCGCATTCTGATGCCGGTCGTGTTTATGGATGGCGAAACTGTTCACGAAGACCTGCGCAACAAAGTGACCAGCTACCAGGCGATCATCGAAGAGATGGGCGGCCTGAGCGAGTAATCACTTCGCACGCCGGGAAATCCACCCCGGCGTGCACATGCAGGATTCGCATTCCACGACACAGACGGGTAGAATTTGCACATTCATTCCCGTCATTTTTTAACGGATGCATTGCATGGCTCAATACGTTTACAGCATGAACCGCGTTGGCAAGATCGTTCCGCCAAAGCGTGAAATTCTGAAAGATATCTCCCTCTCCTTTTTCCCTGGTGCCAAAATCGGTGTACTCGGCCTGAATGGTTCGGGTAAATCCTCGCTGCTGAAAATCATGGCAGGCGTGGACCAGGAATATATCGGTGAAGCCCGTCCTATGCCGGGTATCAAAGTCGGTTATCTGCCGCAGGAACCTCAACTGGATGACAGCAAAACGGTTCGCGAAGTCATCGAAGAAGCGGTGGCCGATGTCAAAGGCGCCCTGACCGAACTGGATGCCGTCTATGCGGCTTACGCTGATCCGGATGCAGATTTTGATGCACTGGCCAAAAAGCAGGCTGAACTGGAAAATCTGATCCAGGCCAAAGATGGCCACAACCTCGACAATGCACTGGAGCGTGCTGCAGATGCGCTGCGCCTGCCACCCTGGGATGCCTCTGTTGCTGTACTCTCCGGCGGTGAGCGTCGTCGTGTAGCCCTCTGCCGCCTGCTGCTCGACAATCCGGACATGCTGCTGCTGGATGAGCCGACCAACCATCTGGATGCCGAGTCTATCGCCTGGATCGAACGCTTTTTGCAAGAGTACCCTGGTACTGTTGTGGCGATTACCCATGACCGTTACTTCCTGGACAATGCCGCAGGCTGGATTCTGGAACTGGACCGTGGTCGCGGCATTCCTTACGAAGGCAACTACTCTTCCTGGCTGGAACAGAAAGAACAGCGTCTGGAACAGGAAGCCAAGCAGGAAGCATCACATCGTAAAGCCATTCAGTCCGAGCTGGAGTGGGTTCGCCAGGGCGCCAAAGGTCGTCAGGCAAAATCCAAAGCACGACTGAAGCAGTTTGAAGAGATGAATTCCCGTGAGTTTCAGCAGCGCAACGAAACCCAGGAAATCTACATTCCACCTGGGCCACGTCTGGGTGACAAGGTCATCGAACTGCATAATGTGACCAAGTCCTACGATGGCAAGCTGCTGTTTGAAGACCTCAGCCTGACCATTCCGCCCGGTGCCATTGTCGGTATTATTGGTCCAAACGGTGCCGGTAAATCCACACTCTTCCGCATGATTACAGGTGAAGAGCAGCCGGATTCCGGTGAAATCGTCATCGGCAGCACGGTCAAGCTGGCCTATGTGAATCAGTCACGTGAGCTGGAAGGCAACAAAACAGTTTTCGAAGAGATCTCTGACGGTCAGGATATGATCACTGTAGGCACGTATCAGACCCCGTCTCGCGCCTACTGCGGTCGCTTCAACTTCAAAGGTTCGGATCAGCAGAAGTTTGTCAAAGACCTGTCCGGTGGTGAGCGTAACCGCCTGCACATGGCCAAGCTGCTGAAAGAAGGCGGCAACGTGTTGCTGCTGGATGAGCCAACCAACGACCTTGACGTTGAAACCCTGCGAGCACTGGAAGAAGCCATTCTGGCCTTCCCTGGCTCAGCCGTGGTGATCTCGCATGACCGCTGGTTCCTGGATCGAGTCTGTACTCACATGATTGCCTACGAAGGGGACTCCAAAGTCACTTTCTTTGAAGGCAACTATACCGACTATGCCGAAGACTATCGCAAGCGCTACGGCAAAGATCACCAACCTGAGCGTATCAAGTACAAGCGGATGAATTGACAGGGTAATCACTCTATCTGATCGCATAAGGTACCACCCCGGTCCGGTGGTACCGCTTCCGTGTGACTCGCTTTTCGTCATCCATGACCGCTCGACTGCCGCCATCCCTGGCGGCAGACGGTCCCTCGGCAGCGCTACCACCTCCCCTCTGAGTACGGTATCACACGATAGATATATCAAGCCTGCGCGCTTTCACCAGCCATCGCGATATACAACGACAGGTAAGATTGATCAGCGATCTCGGACGGAGAACTGCATCATTGCAACTCAGTGAATATCATCATAGGCGGCCATCCATGCCTGAGAGAGGCAGCGGGCTATCCGAGGGGGATGTGGCCGGGCCTGTCTGACCGTCTGCCGCCAGGGATGGCGGCAGGCGAGCCCTCAGGGATGAGTTCATGGCGTGTCAGACAGGTCCGACCACATCGACCTGACGACCCCATCATTCTCCGAAGATAGATCGACTGCCTTAGTACATCAATCCGCTAGCTGGTACCGATCACGGCCGCTGTCCTTGGCACGATAGAGTGCCTCGTCAGCGCGCCGGATCAGCTCTGACTGGGTTTCACCCGGCTTCAACACAGCCACACCGATACTGGTCGTGAACCCGACCCGTTCACCACTGGGTACCTGTACGGTGACGCCACGACAAGTGTTGTTGATCGCATCCGCTACAGCCGATGCCGCCTTTGCATCCATCCCCGGCAGCACCATCAGAAACTCCTCGCCACCAAAGCGCCCCGGCAGATCGAGCTTTTTGCGGGCCTGTTTTTTCAGGATATCGGCAAACTCTTTGAGGACGATATCACCCGCTGCATGGCCGTAGTTATCATTAAAGCCCTTGAACTTATCCAGATCGAACAGCAACACAGCAATGGGCTGGTCATCATCCCGACAACTGGCCATATCATTCTCCAACTGCTCCAGCACCAGACGTCGGTTCGCCAGACCTGTCAGTGGGTCACGCGTCGCCTGACGGTGCAGTACCAGCAGCATATTCAGCTGATTAACAGATGCCCAGCCCGCGACTACCGCCAACACCAGCAATAACCACAGATTATTGACCGATGCCACATCACCCAGACTTCCCCGTGACAACTGTGTCACCAGCTCGACGAGCGTTAACAGCAGGGTCAATCCCAGTACTTCAATGATCGCCAGCGGAAAAATCGCCATCATGCTGATAATCATAAACGGAAAGAACTGATAGCCTGCCACACTCTGCTCATAACCATGCAGAATCAACGTGGCACTGCTGAATGAGTGAAAAGCGGTCAGCACCATAAACAGCAGCAACAGGCGCAGCATGGCCAGCCGTCGACTGTAAGGACGAATCCACCAGCAAAACAACCCCAGAAACAGCACACTGCTGACCAGTCGGGCAATGGCAATCGGCCATTGCACTCCGGTTGGCAATAACCATTGATCGACAAAGATCCAGGCACTCTGCAACACAGCCAATAACAGCGCGATTACACGCACACGACGGTAGATATAAAAGCTGCGCGTATGCTGAAAATAGTGGGTATGGCTGCGAGCTGAGAACAACTCCAGAAAGGGATACATCAATTCACTCCTTTTCCCGCCCGAGTGTACAGACAACATTGGACAGTGTGTGGTAATTTATTGAAAGCATAGCGGACTCACTGCCAACAAACCATAATCCAGATCATGGGATTAACGCTGCGCGGTAACTTATACTAAAATGGAACCATCGCCACAGATAGGCAATACGTGTCAGCGGCGACATCAGATGAGGACAGACACCGTGAACACCACAGAACCCGACCGCCGTCGCTTTACCCGCATTCACTTTGATGCCGAATGCGAAGTCCATTACGCGGGTGGCGCGCTTGTCATGCAACTGGTCGACATCTCGCTGCGCGGGGTGCTGTTAAAGTTTGACCATCCTCTGGCGCTGGATATTGGCGGTGAAGCAGAGGTCAATATTTATCTGGCCAATGATGTACTGATCCGCATGAAAACCCAGCTCAACTATGCTGAGCCACCCAGTTACGGCTTTTTTGTCAAAGAGATCGATCTCGACAGCATGTCGCATCTGCGCCGCCTGCTGGAGCTGAATCTCGGTGATGAAGCCTTGCTGGAGCGCGAACTGGAACAGATGGTTCTCGACTGATCTAGATCTGGTCCAGCGCTTCTGACAAGGTTCCTACACCCAGAACTTCGATACCCGCTAACTTCTCTTTCGGCACATTGGCTTTGGGCACAATCGCACGCCTGAAGCCATGTTTGGCTGCCTCGCGAATCCGCTCCTGTCCATTCGGCACCGGGCGTATCTCTCCAGACAACCCCACTTCGCCAAATACAATCAGTTCCTGCGACAAAGGTTGATCACGGAAGCTGGATACTATGGCCAGCAACAAGGCCAGATCGGCACTGGTTTCCAGCACCCGCACGCCGCCGACCACATTGACAAACACATCCTGGTCGCCGGTCATCAGCCCCCCATGACGATTCAGAACAGCCAGCAGCATGGCCAGGCGGTTTTGCTCCAATCCTACGGCTACCCGACGCGGATTCGATAAGTGGGATTCATCCACCAGTGCCTGCAACTCCACCAGCAGAGGGCGCGTACCCTCCCATACGACCATGACCACACTGCCAGAGCTGGGCTCTTCTCCACGTGTCAGAAAGATAGAACTGGGATTACGCACCTCTTTCAAGCCACTTTCCAGCATGGCAAACACGCCCAGTTCATTTACGGCACCAAAGCGGTTTTTGTGGCTGCGCAACGTCCGAAAACGGCTGTCAGAGGAACCCTCCAGCTGCAGCGAGCAGTCAATCATATGTTCCAGCACTTTTGGCCCGGCCAGTGTACCGTCTTTGGTGACATGTCCCACCAGAAACAGCACCGTACCGGTCTGCTTGGCAAAGCGGGTCAGGTAGGCCGCCGACTCTCGCACCTGAGACACCGAACCGGGAGCAGACTGGACATCGGCTACGTGCATCACCTGAATCGAATCGATCACCACCACCTTGGGTTGCAGCTGCTGAGCCACATCACAAATGGTTTCCACAGAGGTTTCCGACAGCATTTTCAGATGATCTGCCTTCAACCCCAAACGCGCCGCACGCATCGCCACCTGCTGCAAGGACTCTTCCCCCGTCACATAGAGCGCCGGGTACTGTCCGGCAAGATGACAAAGCGTTTGCAATAGCAGCGTACTTTTACCGGCACCCGGATGTCCGCCAATCAGTACAGCTGACCCCGGCACCAGACCACCACCCAGAACACGATCCAGTTCACCGGTTCCCGTGGCAATGCGCGGCATGGCCTGCAAATCGACCTCGCTCAGACTGACGACCCGCTGGTGCGCACTGACAGCCGCCTCTCCCGCATAGCCTTCAAATCGCGCACCACGGCTGCCGCTACTGGACGCAGCCGTGCTCAGGCGCACTTCAGTCAGGGTATTCCAGGCACCACAGGCACTGCACTGCCCCTGCCATTTGGTGTAGTCAGCACCACAGTCATTACAGACATAGGCAGATTTTGCTTTGGCCATTTTTTCCATCCATCGGGTCAGTGAGTCTGAACGCATTGTAACGAGATGGCCAAACAATTCCAAAATCTGCTACCTTTGGCAACACCGCCTGTTATCAGGCTTTCAATAACAACAAGGTTCCGAGAATCCAGATGAAACTAGAAACCCTCGCACTACATGCCGGATACAGCCCCGATCCAACCACCAAAGCCGTTGCTGTACCGATCTATCAGACCACCTCCTATGCCTTTGACGATGCCCAGCACGGCGCTGATCTGTTTGATCTGAAAGTGGCCGGTAATATCTATACCCGGATTATGAATCCAACAACTGATGTACTGGAGCAGCGCGTCGCCGCACTGGAAGGCGGTATTGCCGGATTGGCCGTTGCGTCCGGGATGGCAGCAATTACCTACACCATTCAGACACTGGCTGAAAGCGGCGATAATATTGTCTCTACCAGCGAACTCTATGGTGGTACCTACAACCTGTTTGCACACACCCTGCCTCGCCAAGGCATTCAGGTACGCTTCGTTAACAAGGATGATTTTGCTGCGATTGAAGCCCAGATCGACTCGCGCACCAAAATGCTCTACTGCGAATCGGTCGGCAACCCTTCCGGTGGTATCTCCGACATTGCCAAACTGGCCGAAATTGCCCACCGTCACGGCATTCCGCTGGTTGTGGATAACACGGTTCCCAGCCCGGCTCTGTGGCGACCGATTGAGCAGGGTGCCGACATTATCGTCACCGCAGCCACCAAATATATTGGAGGACATGGCAACTCGATTGGTGGCGTGATTGTAGACTCCGGAAAATTCCCCTGGGCTGAGCACAAAGAGCGCTTCCCGCTGCTGAACACGCCAGATGTGTCTTACCATGGCGTGGTGTACACCGAGGCCTTTGGTCCTGCAGCATTTATTGGTCGCTGCCGTGTTGTGCCCTTGCGTAACATGGGCGCAGCCCTGTCACCGATGAATGCCTTTTTGCTGATTCAGGGACTGGAAACGCTGAGCCTGCGAATGGAACGTATCTGTGAAAACACCACCAAGGTGGCACAGTTCCTGGAAGCACACCCTGCTGTTTCCTGGGTCAACTATGCCGGACTGCCCTCGCATAAAGACTATGCACTGGCGCAGCAATACATGAATGGCAAAGCCTCAGGCATTCTCAGTTTTGGTCTCAAGGCAGGTCGTGAAGCAACTCGACGCTTCTATGATGCGTTGCAGATTTTCCTGCGCTTAGTGAATATCGGTGACTGCAAATCCCTGGCATCGATCCCGGCTGAAACCACTCATCGTCAGTTGAATGATGAAGAACTGAAATCAGCGGGTGTTTCACCGGAGATGGTACGTCTGTCGATCGGTATCGAGCATATTGATGACTTGCTGGCTGACCTGGAGCAGGCGCTTAGCAAGGTTTGACCAGACTCACGGCCACATGAGAGTCTGTGTGGTCGTGAATGGGTGACGAGAGCGAACCTGGCTGACACGCCATGAACCCATCCATGGGGGCTCGACTGCCGCCATCCCTGGCGGCAGACGGTCAGCCAGATTCGCTCTCGTCACCCTGCAGTACCAATTTACTCTGCCAGACGCTGTACTCTGGCGATAGCCCGTTCATACTCGGGTTCCACTTCTTCGGCAGCACTGACACAGAAGTTGAGATCCGTCAGCAGTCCATTCTGTAATCCGTAGATCCAGCCATGCACGGTGACATCCTGTCCGCGTGACCAGGCTTCACGCAATATAGTGGTGTTACAGACATTTTCTGCCTGCTCTATCACATTCAGTTCACACATGCGATCAAACTGAACGTCTGTGGCGGACCACTCTCCCACCAACTGACGATGCTTGAAATACACATCACGGATATGGCCCAACCAGTTATCGATCAGACCATTGGAACGGCTGTCCAGTGCAGCTTTGACGCCGCCACAACCGTAATGCCCGACCACCATGACATGCTTGACCTTCAACACCTGCACCGCATACTGCAATACCGACAGGCAGTTCATATCCGTATGCACGACCAGATTGGATACATTGCGGTGAACAAACAGCTCACCGGGCAGCAGGTCCACAATCTCATTGGCAGGTACCCGACTGTCCGAGCATCCTATCCACAGATACTCAGGAGCCTGCTGAGAAGACAGGGTCGGAAAAAAGTCGGGCGTTTCCGCATTGATCCGGCTGGACCACTCCCGGTTCTTCTCAAACAAGGGCGCCAAATTTTTCATAACCCGTATCCTTACTGGTGATACTTGGCGCTGAGTTCGTGCACCGCATCCACAAACACCCCGGCACTTTCCGGGTCGACAAACTGATGAATACCATGGCCCAGGTTAAAGACATGACCTTCACCCGGCCCAAAACGCTCCAGAATATCCGCCACTTCCGCACGAATACGCGCAGGAGGAGCATAGAGCACAGAGGGGTCCATATTGCCCTGCAGGGCGACTTTGTGACCCACACGACGGCGGGCATCATCAATATTCGTGGTCCAGTCCAGACCCAGCGCATCCGCACCGGCTTCGGCCAGCGTTTCCAGCCACTGACCACCATTTTTGGTAAACAGGATCACTGGCACCTGACGCCCATCATGCTCACGGATCAGTCCGGAGACAATCTGGCGCATGTAACGCAATGAGAATTCCATATACATTTGCGGACTCAGTACGCCACCCCAGGTATCAAAAATCTGTACCGCCTGAGCACCGCAACGTATCTGTTCATTCAGGTAATCGGTGACTGACTGCGCCAGCTTATCCAGCAACTGATGCAATACTTCTGGTGTCGCATACATCATCTGCTTGATATGACGGAAATCCTTGCTGGAGCCACCTTCAACCATATAGGTGGCCAGGGTCCAGGGGCTGCCGGAAAAACCGATCAGCGGTACACGACCATTCAATGCGGAGCGAATGGTTTTTACCGCATTCATCACATAATCCAGATCCCGCGCGGCATCTGGCACCGGCAACGCAGCCACATCAGCTTCTGTACGAATGATTTTACGGAAACGAGGCCCCTCTCCTGTCTCAAAGTACAAACCCAATCCCATGGCATCCGGAATGGTCAGAATATCGGAGAACAGAATGGCCGCATCCAGGTCATAACGCTCCAACGGCTGCAAGGTAACTTCACATGCCAGTTCCGCATTCTTGCACAGGCTCATGAAATCACCGGCCTGGGCGCGGGTAGCCTTGTACTCCGGCAGATAGCGGCCTGCCTGTCGCATCATCCATACGGGGGTTACATCGACGGGCTGTCGCAGCAAGGCTCTGAGAAAACGATCATTCTTGAGTTCGGCCATAGGTTCCGGATCCTGTTATCAACTTAGGAAAATTGTGCGTATTGTACCCTGATCAAAAAAATAATTCCGGCCTCTGTGCACAGTGCTCGGCGAGTTTTTTCAGCTGTGCTATGATGCATCAAGTCAGCACTACCTACTGACAGTCACTGATCAAGGCAACAATGGTCATTCATGGTTAAACAGGCAGAAGTTATCAGCCTTCCGCAAAGTGCAGAGCACCATGACCACCACCATCATCAACTGGTATTTGGTCTGGAAGGCGCTACAGAATTCGATATTGCCGGACACACACGCCCTGTGAGTACCGGTATGGGCTGTCTGTTGCCCTGTGAAACCGATCATGCGTTCTGGGGCGTGGGAGACAACAGCATTGTTGTCGTCAACCTGGCTCCGGTTCATGCAGATCACCAGCTGCAACCGCGTATTGATGCGCTGTTCAACCAGTCCCGCTTTATTCATTGCAGCAGCGACCTGCAGGTTCTGATTGCAGCACTGAGCCGGGAGATGCAGAAAAACCCGGATGATGCGTTACTGCAAAGTGCCTGCAGTAACGCCATCGTCTGCGCCCTGCAACGTCATCTTGAACAACAGCTGGCAGGCTATCACCGGGTGAGGCTCCCCGGCAAAATCAATATGGATGTGATCAACAACTACATAGATCTGCATATTGATCGCAAAATCAGGGTCACTGAACTGGCGGGCCTGGTCTTTCTCAGCAGCAGCCAGTTCTTTGACCGCTTCCGCCAGCAAACCGGCATGACCCCCCAGCACTATATTCTCAATAAACGCTTGAAAGGCGCCCAGGAAGCACTGAAAAATTCCAACGCCCCCCTGATCGAGATTGCAGGGCGCTTTGGCTTTACCAACCAGAGTGCACTGACACGTGCGTTCACCCAATATCTGAACATCTCCCCGGCCCGCTACCGTAAATCCAGCCAGCTTTCTGCCGACTCGTAACGCGTCTGTCATTTCCGGGTTGATCTGTTATGATCCAGTGATCATGGAACAGGGAGACTCAGAGATTATGTCGATACCACGCTATATATCTGCCGAGGATGCAGATCGTGTACTGACCTGGCCTGGACTGGTCGCAGCACTGAAACAGGCGCATCTTACCCCCGCCCCCACTATTGCTGATCAGCATCTGAAGATGGATCAGGGCGGCATGCTCAATCGTGTCGCCTGGATTCCGGGGTTGGGCGTGGGATTGAAAACTGTCTCGGTGTTCCCCGGAAACCCTTCCCGTCCAGACCCTTTGCCAACCGTCCAGGGCGTGTTCGTACTCTTCGATGATCAGGATGGTCAGGTCAGGGCGCTGATTGACGGGGCAACCCTCACGCGCTGGAAAACAGTCGCCGACTCACTGCTGGGCGCGTCCTTACTCGCACGACCCGAGAGTGAAACCCTGCTTCTGGTTGGCGCAGGCACCATCGCCACAACACTGGCACAGGCCTACCCGACACTCTTTCCTTCCATCAAACGCCTGCTGGTCTGGAATCGCACCCATGCCAATGCAGAAAAACTGGCCAGACAGCTGGGCGGCACAGCCATCGAATCTCTGGAAGAAGGTGTTCGCCAGGCCGATATCATCAGCTCGGCAACCGTCAGTGTCGAACCTATTATTCAGGGCGCCTGGTTACAGCCTGGTACACATCTGGATCTGATCGGCGCCTATCGTCCGGATATGCGCGAAGCCGATGATCAGGCCACGCAAGTCAGTCGTGTCTTTGTCGATTCACGCAAAACCACACTGGGAGAGATCGGCGAGCTGATCAAGCCCATCGAATCAGGTGCAATCACTGAAGCCGATGTTCTGGCGGATCTGTATGATCTGGTACGTGGCGCACCTGGCCGTTTAAACGACCAGGACATTACCCTCTACAAGAATGGGGGCGGTGCTCACCTGGACTTAATGACGGCACAGTACCTGCTGGAGCAGGTTTCGAATCAGGGTGGTCGCTAGGGAACAGTACACTCAACCACCCAGTTCTCGCGCCATTTCAGCCGCGCGATCGGCACAGGCCTGCATCGCCTTGAGGAACATGACCTCCATACCTTCCTGTTCAAAGGTGTGAATGGCGCGCTCTGTCGTGCCGTTGGGTGACATCACGTTTCGTTTCAGCTGAGCAGGTTCTTCACCGGTTTCCTGAGCCATGCGTACAGCTCCCAAACCGGTTTGCAGAATCAGACGACGCGCCTCAGCGGCAGGCATCCCCAATTCAACAGCAGCCTTTTCCATCATTTCAAAGATCATAAAGAAGTACGCGGGGCCACTGCCGGAAATCGCCGTCACCACATCCAGCAGCGCCTCTTGCTCAACCCACTCTGTCAGCCCGACACGGCTGAGCAACTGATCTGCAAACTCACGCTGTGCTGGCAGCACACCCGGCAAGGCGTAGAGACCACTGGCACCTGCCCCTACCAGGGAAGGCGTATTCGGCATACAACGAATCACCGCATGACCGCCACCCAACCAGGCATTCAGGGTCTCGGCCTGTAAACCAGCCGCTACGGAAATAATCAATGGACGGGTCTGACAGACCTGATCCGCTATTTCCCGGCAGACTGCCTGCATAACCTGAGGCTTGACTGCCAGCACAATCACATCTGCGTCAGCAACAGCGACTGCGTTATCTCCGCTGACATGAATCTGAAGGGTCTGCCGCAAGTTGTCCAGATGGTCGGCTTCACGTGCAGTTGCCGTAATGGCTTCAGGCGGATACCCCTGCGCCAGCATACCCTTGAATATGGCACTGGCCATATTTCCAGCACCGATAAAGGTGATTTTTTTCACCGGCATTTCCATCTGTCACTCCTCACGGCCAGTTTTTTGTTGCTGCTGAGTGTACTCAGACTCAGGCCACAACGCCACGTCCTGTCGTACAAACCCTCTGCAACAAGAGCATTTCAATAAACCTCCGGAGAATCCTGCAAGACGGCACAGCCTTCTTATACTTACAGTGATGCCATCATAAAAATTCTGCGTGAAGTCAAAACTGAGGACTGCACTATGTTCAAGCCACACGACGTTCTGGACCCCAGCTGGATCGAGCGTCCAACCACTGAGCTCTGGAAAGAGATCTCGCCACTCTACGCCATTGATGAAGACACCTGGCTGCGTGAGCTTATGCCGCTGGCCAAGCCGGACGATGCCGAGCTCAAGCAGGCCGAAGAACGGGCCACACGTCTGATTCAAGACGTACGTGCAGATGGCGATTCTATCCATATGATTGATGCGCTGTTGCTGGAATACAGCCTGGACACCAAAGAAGGTATTCTGCTGATGTGTCTGGCAGAAGCCCTGATGCGTGTACCGGATGCAGAGACTGCAGACGCACTGATTCGTGACAAGCTCAGCGTTGCCGACTGGAAAAAGCACTTGCGCAACAGTGATTCACTGCTGGTCAACGCCTCAACCTGGGGATTGTTGCTGACCGGTAAAGTAGTGACTATGGATGAAAAGGAAGATGGCTCTGCCAGCGGTATCATCAACCGTCTGGTCAATCGCATGAGTGAGCCGGTGATTCGTAAAGCGATGCAGCAGGCAATGAAGATCATGGGGCATCAATTTGTCCTGGGTCGCACCATCAATGAAGCGATGAAGCGTGGCAGTGACTATCGTCAGAAGGGTTATACCTACTCGTTTGACATGCTCGGAGAAGCCGCACTCACCGCCAAGGATGCGCAGAAGTATTTCAACGATTACCTGCAGGCGATTGAATTCACCGGCAACTTTGTCGACAAGAAAGCCAAAGGTCCGCGCCCCAGTATCTCCATCAAGCTGTCTGCCCTGCATCCGCGTTATGAAGTCGGACAGGAAGCACGTGTGATGGAAGAGCTGTACAACAGCGTTTTGCTGCTGATCAAAAAAGCACGCTCTCTGAATGTTGCCATCACAGTCGACGCCGAAGAGATGGATCGACTGGAAATGTCGCTGCATCTGTTTGCCAAACTCTACCGTGATCCCGCCTGTCAGGGCTGGGGCGGCTTCGGCCTGGTAGTACAGGCTTACTCCAAACGCGCACTGGCGGTACTGGCCTGGTTGGCTGCACTGGCGAAAGAACAGGGTGACCTGATTCCGGTTCGCCTGGTCAAAGGTGCTTACTGGGACAGCGAAATCAAACTCTGCCAACAGAAAGGCCTGAGTGGTTACCCGGTCTGGACGCGCAAAGAAGCGACCGATGTATCCTATCTGGCCTGTGCACGTTTTCTGCTGAGTGAGCAGATCAAGGGCGTGATCTGGCCGCAATTTGCCAGCCACAATGCACATACCGTTGCCAGCATCATGACCCTGGCACAACACCAGGAATTCGAATTCCAGCGTTTGCACGGTATGGGCGATGCGCTGTATGACCGTGTGATTCGTGAGGCAGGTGTCAGCGTGCGCATTTATGCACCGGTTGGCAGCCACAAGGATCTGCTGCCCTACTTGGTACGCCGTCTGCTGGAAAACGGAGCCAACAGCTCGTTTGTCCATCGTCTGGTGGATGCACGCTGCCCGGTCAGCGACCTGGTACAGCACCCTTATGTCACACTGAACCAGCGTAAAACACTGCACAACCCGCACATTCCGTTGCCGCGTGCCATTTTTGAAGATCGCGCCAACTCGACGGGCCCCAACATTGAGATTGAATCCCAGTGGCTGCCCTTCAGTGAAGCGGTCACCGGCTTCAGTCAACAACAGTGGCTTGGACGTCCCTACCTGAACGGACAGGCAGTGGATGGCTTGCCCGGACACAGTATTCAGGCACCACATGACCACCGCATCACGGTTGGCGAAGTACAGTTTGCCAATGCTGAACTGGTCAATCAGGCGATTGAAGTGGCCGCAGAAGGCTTCCAGCGCTGGAATGAAACACCGGTTAAAATGCGTGCTGATGCACTGCGCAAACTGGCGGACCTGCTGGAAGACAATCTGGCAGAGCTCTGTGCCATTTGTCACATGGAAGCTGGAAAAACCATTCAGGACGCCATTGACGAAGTGCGTGAAGCCGTGGATTTCTGCCGCTACTATGCCAATCAGGCTGAGCATCACTGTGCCCGTCCCATCAGCCTGAGCCAACTGCAGGGCGGCCAACGCCTCTGGCAGCGTCAGGGTCGAGGTGTGTTTGTCTGCATCAGCCCCTGGAACTTCCCGCTGGCAATCTTCCTGGGACAGGTGACTGCTGCACTGGCCGCCGGTAACAGCGTGATCGCCAAACCGGCAGAACAAACCAGCCTGATCGCCAGCAAAGCCGCTGAACTGATCTATGCCGCCGGTGTACCTGGCAATGCCTTTACCCTGCTGCCGGGTGATGGCGCTACCGTCGGAGCACCTCTGACGCGTGATCCACGTATCGCCGGTGTTGCCTTCACAGGCTCCACCGAAACAGCTCAACTGATCAACCGTTCACTGGCACAACGTGACAGCGATCCGGTTCCCTTTATTGCGGAAACCGGTGGTCAGAATGCGATGATTGTCGATTCAACCGCCCTGCCAGAACAGGTGATCAAGGATGCTGTTCTGTCCGGCTTTGCGTCTGCCGGTCAGCGCTGTTCGGCACTGCGTATCCTGTGTGTTCAGGAAGACATTGCAGAGCGCATTATTGAACTGCTGAAAGGCGCCATGGCCGAGCAGGTCGTTGGTGATCCTCGCTTGCACAGCACGGATGTCGGCCCGGTTATTGACCGCGAAGCCCAGGCAGGTCTGCTGGAGCATATCGAGAAGATGAAATCGAGCGCACATTTGATCGCCCAAACTCCGTTGCCAGCCGACTGTGATCAGGGCACCTTCGTGCCACCCACAGCCTTTGAAATCCGCTCGATTGATGAGCTGGGACGTGAGCAGTTTGGCCCCATCATTCACTTGCTGCGCTACAAAGCCAGTCAGTTGAATAACCTGATCGACCAGATCAACGCCACCGGCTATGGTCTGACTCTGGGCATTCACAGCCGTAACGAACGCACCGCCTCACAGATCGAAGCACGTGTGCGCGTCGGCAACTGTTATATCAACCGTAATCAGATAGGCGCTGCTGTTGGCGTGCAGCCGTTCGGCGGGCAGGGACTGTCCGGTACCGGCCCCAAAGCCGGTGGACCTCACTACCTGATGCGTTACACTCAACTTACCCCTGTTCAGGAGATGCGCTGATGAGCACTCAAGATCCTCGTATCACTCAGGCACAGGCTGCCTGGGAAGCCTGGAATCACCTGGGATTCACCAAACGCAGCGAACGCCTGAAAAAGCTGGCCAGTGAACTGCCACCCTTACGCGATGCACAGGTACAGGCACTGTTACGCCCCTTGCTGGATCTCAGCATCACCATGGAACCCATCCAGGTGATGCCCGGACCCACCGGGGAATCCAACGAACTGTATCTGAACGGACGCGGTGTCACGCTGGTAATCGGTGATGACAGCGCCAGCGAAGTCGCGTTTATCGGTCAGATGATCTCGGCGCTGGCCTGTGGTAACTGTGTTGTTCTGCAATGGCCTGGCCAGAGTGAATGGGTGCGCAACCTGGTTGAGAAAGCCCATATGTTCGGCCTGCCAGAAGCAGTGATTCAACACCTGCCAGACAGCCCGCTGGAGCACACCCTGGCCCTAGATGGCCTGGCTGTTGTCGCAGCTGTCTGCACCACCGAACAGGCGCGCCAGATCAACCGACTATTGGCCCAGCGTGATGGACTGCTGGTACAGCTGGTGTGTGAAACCGATCCACAAGGCTGCAGCCACCTGCTGCAACCGGATCACCTGCTGCGCTTCGTCACTGAGCGCACCCGCACCATCAACACCACCGCAGTCGGCGGTAACGCAACACTGTTGGAGCTGGGTAGTACCGAGTTGTAAGCTGAAATAAGAATGACGAATACCCCTGAATCTATCTGATATGCCATAGATACATCCTTGCAGATTCGTCTGCCACTTCCATGTGGCAGACGGTCAGATAGATTCAGACTGAATCAGAACACTAAAAATAACCCAATCTGTTATGGCTGCTGTTTCAGAATCTTCAACGCTTCTGCTGATATACCGGTCAGTTCCAGAATCAAGGTATCACTCAGACCCTGAGACAGCATTTTCTGGGCAATCTGAACCTGAGCACGTTCATGGCCCTGCTCCAGTCCCTGCTCAAGACCCTCTTGCAACCCTTGCAGCTTCCACTCTTCTGTCCAGTTTTTAACCCGCTCGGCCAACATATCCTTCACCTCATCCAGATCGTTTATCTGATCTAATTTTACACCCGGAAAGCGATTCGGCAATAACACCCGTTTCAGCCACCCCAGAAAGACCTTTTTCAATCGGGGATGTTCAGCTGACCAGTCATTCAGGTAGCCAACCAGTTCAGCCAGCACTTCCGGGCTTTGGCTGTATTCCATCTGAAAGAGTGCGCTAACCAGGTTGACCTGGCTTTGCCTGCCGGGTGATTGGGCAACCCACTGGCCCTCATCCAGTACCAGATAGCGCATACTCGGCGTATAACGGCTTAAGCCACCGCCTACCGTCTGGATCAAATCCTGAATATCCACACTCGCATGCCAGCGGCTCTCGCCATTGTAGAGCACAATGGGAAACACCGGAGGTAACTTCCCGGCTGTTGTAAACTGCTTCTGACGAATCAGCTCCTGATACAATAAAGACACGTACGTGAGCATCCGCACCGCCATAAAGCGGTCGATACGGCTCTGGAATTCGATCAACAGATAGACATAGACCCAGCCTTCTGTGCTGCGGACACGCCAGATGATATCGTCCTCCCGCTGGCGGAAGTCATCGGTGATGAACTGACTTTTAACGGTTTCCAGTGTGGTGAAGTCCAGGGTCTCGACCCACGGTTCATGGATAAATCCGGTCAGCAGCTCGCGTACCATGAAGGGATCGGAAAAGAAGCGTTTATAGCTTTTATCGTGATAGGTCATCTGAAATCCTTTTCAAAAAATAAACCCTGGCATCCTGCCAACCTGGAGCCATACTATCAGACCCGCATCCTCCTTTGTATAGCCAAGGCCTTGGCTCTATACTGAGGCTCTGTATTAGTTATGGACATCCAGAGATCTCACTTTCGGCCGGGATATGCTCAAAATACACACAGCCCAACATGGCCCTCCCCTGTGCAGTAGCAAACTGGTATTGCGAGCTACGGTACTGGCGCAAGCCGTTGCAATCCTGCTGGCACTGGCACCTGGCACACTGGAAGATCGCTGGTTTCGACTGGGCCTCAGCACCCTGTTCGTGCAGTGGGTTACACTGCTGTCACTGATGATCCTGTGTCAGATACAAAAGCGCTGGCCACATCAGACCCCCAAACAACTAGCCATTCTGGCTCTGAGCGTTTTACTGAGCTGCACTGCTCTGGTCAGCCTGGTCGCTTATGGCCTGCTCACCGGTAAAGGCTGGGAAGCGCAAGTTGAACCCGGGCTGTTTATCCTGCACAACCTGCTGATTGCGGGTATCGTCGGCGTCATCGGTTTACAATTCTACCTGATGCACCTCGAACGCCACCAGCGCATAGCGGCACAATCACGCGCCGAACTGGACGCCCTGCAGGCACGTATTCGTCCGCACTTCCTGTTCAACAGTCTGAATACCACCGCAGAACTGACGCGACAGGACCCTGAAGCTGCAGAACAAGCACTACTGAACCTGTCCAACCTGTTTCGCGCGGCGCTGAAAGCCGGTGAAAGCAGCCATCTGAAAGCGGAACTGGAATTGGCCGATGCGTATTTGTCGCTGGAAAGCTGGCGGCTTGGCTCGCGGCTGAGTGTCAGTCGCCAGATACCCGAACACTTGCCGGACATTCCCCTGCCCACACTCACCCTGCAACCTCTGCTGGAAAATGCCGTACGTTATGGTATCGAATCAAATCCGTCACCGGGGACGATACAGGTTCAGGTGTTGCTGAGTGAAAAACACCTGACACTGTTGATTCAAAACCCTCTGCCCGCTACAGATGCAGAGAGGCTCAAGGGCAATGGCATGGCTATTGAAAACATCCGCCAGCGTCTGGCACTGATGTATGATGACCGCGCGCGCCTGACAACCGGTGAGGTGGAAGGCGAATATCGCGTCAAACTGGTGATTCCGTTTCAAGAGACGAACGCATGCGCACCCTGATCGTAGACGACGAGCCCCTGGCCCGGGCCAGGTTGAAGCGTTTATTGGCCGAACACCCTGCCTTTGAGTGGGTCGGTGAAGCCGCTGATGCAGCAGAAGCACTGCAGAAAGTCATACAGCTCGATCCAGACCTGGTCATGCTGGATATTGAGATGCCGGGTGGCGATGGGTTATCGCTGGCCGAAACCCTGAACCAGCGTCAGATTCCACCTGCCATTATCCTGGTCACCGCACACCCTGAACATGCACTGGACGCCTATCGAGTCGGTCCAAGTGACTACCTGCTTAAGCCGGTTGATCCAAAGCGTCTTAAAGCCGCACTGGATCGGCTGGGCACCCACACCCGCGCACACCTGGAAAAAAATGATGAGCTGAACCCCTGGATCAGCTATCAGATAGGCAACAGCATCCGGCGCATTCGCTTCGAGAAAGTGCAGTACTTTATGGCTGAAGACAAAGTCGTCAAAATGGCATTTGATGGCGGAGAAGCGATTGTTGAGCAGAGTCTGAAGCAGCTTGAACAGCATTATGGGCAGCTCGTCTTGAGGGTACACAGAAACTGCGTACTCAATAAATCACGCATGATCGGCATCAAAAAAGATGCGCACGCCTGTTATTTCGCTGAGATTTCTGGCACATCAGACAAAGTTGAAATTAGCCGCCGAATGGCTTCACAACTCAAACGTGACTACCACTTATCCGAAGTTTCGGACCGTTGAGCACTAAAGTACTTTTCACGACACCCAACACATCCTAAGCTCACTACAGAGCATGGCTAGATCGAATGTGGCATAAAACTCATCAGATGAATCTAAATTATGAAACATAAGTCATCCGGTATAACTTTAATTGAGCTACTTGTGGCTATAGCTGTGTTGGCAATATTGCTGGGCATTGGTGTTCCAAGTTTTAACAATGTTATTCAGAACAGTCGCTCCACAGCTTTGGCTAATGAGCTAGTGACCGCACTCAATTTAGCGCGCTCTGAAGCTGTCAGAAGAGCTCGGGACGTGAAAGTCTGTGCAAGTACTAATCAGGCAACCTGTAACGGCGCCTGGGACGGAAGCAGTGGATGGATAGTGACACTGGATATCGCCGGTGAAGATCCACTCAGAGTGTGGGGAACTCCGCCAGCCAGCGTAGTCATGGCCCAGGCAGGTGCTGCTGGAGACATCACTTTTAATGCTTTGGGTGAGCTTAGTGGAGGCGCAACGACACTATCCACTCACTTTTCAGGATGCACCGGAGACCAAGCCAGATCAATTAATATAAACGCTAGTGGCCGCATAAGTGCAACAAGAGTTGTTTGTCCTTAAACATGCTTATGAATATGAATGAACATCATGAATACATTTAAGAGCAGAAATCAACAAGGCGTATCCCTAATAGAGATACTTATAGCCTTGGTCATACTCTCTGTTGGCCTGTTGGGCATGGCTGGCTTGCAAGCACGCACTCTGTCGTTGAATCACAGTGCGTATCAGAGAACCCAGGCTGTTAACCTGTCTTATGATATAACTGACAGAATGCGTGCCAACCGGCGCGCCGCACTGGATGGTGATTATCAACTAGCCATAGACGCAGCCAACCCCGCAGGAAACTCAGTACCAGCGCAGGACCTGCGTGAGTGGCGGCAAATCATTCAAGCCACCCTGCCATCAGGCAATAGCAGTGTGGCAATGAATGGAACAACAGTAACCGTTATCGTGCAATGGGATGACAGTCGCGGAACGGAAGCCCTGCAATCTTTTGCAATGGTCACTGACTTATGAAACTCAATCACTATCCCAAACAGACCAAAACACACCAGGCGGGGCTATCGCTGATAGAGCTGATGATCTCTATGGTGTTGGGTTTATTGATACTGGCCGGTGTCATCCAGGTATTTGCCTCTACTCAACAAGCCTATCGCACCCAGGAAGCCATGTCGCGAATTCAGGAAAGCGGTCGTTACGCCACCGAAGTATTGAGCCGTAATATTCGTCAGGCGGGCTATAAAGGCGGCTGTGGTACGAATGTCGATATTAACATTCTTCTGGATGAAACCGATGCTAATTATGATCAAGCGATACATACACTAGGTGCAGGATTAGAAGGCTGGAATAATGCTTCTCCCGCCGCTTACGCAGGCAATATGAATGGCTATGTTGCCAATACAGATGTACTGCTGGTAAAGCATGCGGCTACGAGATCAGGGATCACAGCCAACGGTAATACGCTAGCAAATTCAGCAACGATAACTATCGACCAGACAGACAACGGTATTCCTAGGGGTCAGATAATAATAGTAGCTGAGGATGATGCATGCGACATATTTCAAAAAGCGAATAACGAAAATGGAAATAACCTAAATAGAGGTAATCCAGGTCAAGGCATAGGGCCAGGAAATAAAACACCAAACAATTCCAACCTCTTCAGTAAAACCTATTCTGAAAACATGCGCATCATGCTGTTTCAAAGTGACCTTTACTACATAGGCGCCAGTGATGCAGACCCAAACAATACCGCACTAAGAAGAATACGCTTTAGTGGTACTGGTGCAGGCGAAGATCAGGAACTGGTCGATAATATCATTAATATGCAGATCCGCTACGGTGTAGACACAAATAACAACAAGCGTGTTGACAACTATGTTTCCGCCGACGCTGTAGCCAACTGGGAAGACGTTGTCGCAGTAAGAGTCAGCCTGTTGGCACGCAGTGAGCATGCCAATATATTACCAAACAATATGACAGGCATTCCTTTTGACGGAGGGACATTTGATGCACCCGCCGGTGATCGGAGAATGTATCAGGCATTTACGACAACAATCGGATTACGTAATAAATTACCGTGAGTAATAAATGATGAGTTTATACAAACAGGCAGGCAGCGCACTTATAGTCAGTTTACTTTTTTTATTGATACTGACTATTTTAGGTGTCGCAGGCATTCAAACTACATCCATGCAGGAACGTATGTCCGGCAATATGCGTGACCGAAATATGGCATTTCAAGCAGCTGAAGCGGCACTGCGTGGTGGAGAGGATTTTGTGCGAGCTAACTCAGACAATGAAGCCCTGTTTGCTAATAGTTTGACAGACCCAGAGGACTGGGATGGAGAAGCTGGGACAACCCACGCTCTAAGCAACATGCTGCATCAGGACCCAAGATACTTTGTGAGTGAACCCGGTCTGTATCGTGTTAACCCAGGTGAATTACCCGCTGAATTTCATAATATTTTTCCAGTGAATGCCATAGGCTGGGGTGGCACAGACGTAACAACTGTAGTTGTTGAATCAAGGTTTAGGCCTGTTCAGTAAACTTAAAAGCTGAAAATTAGGTGGTTCAAATGAATATTTCCAAAACCATAAAAAAACTATCAATAAAAACAGCTTTTATATTGATAACACTGATATCAAGTAGCTATGCCATAGCTAGCATTGACATATCTCAAGTACCTCTTTCTGTCAGGGGTGAAGCAGTTCCACCTTTAAACATGATTGTAATGGGCAGAGACCACACCCTTTACTATGAAGCCTATAATGATGCCTCCGATCTCAATGGTGACGGCATTTTAAATATAGGTTACGAACCAGACAAAGTAGATTATTATGGCTATTTTGACTCAACGCTTTGCTACTCATACGCTGACAATCAATTTAAGGCCTCTGCCGAAGCCAATAACAAACAATGCACCTCTGGCTGGAGTGGCGATTTTCTTAATTATATTACTACAGCCAGGATAGATGCCCTGAGAAAAGTCCTATACGGTGGAAATCGAGTAACCGATACTGCCGAAAAAACGGTTCTTGAAAGAAGCTATATACCGCAAGATGCGCACAGTTGGGGAAAAGAGTATAGAAGTATTGAGCATGATGGATACGATATTAGAAAATATACTCCATTGGACTTACCCGCATCTGGAACTCGTCATCTATTTGCAAATACAACTTTATTAAAAGATGATGTGCTAAGCCCACACAGAAGCGCAAACATGGAGCCGTTAATGCGCGTTCTGACGAACTCACGTTACCGGATTTGGGAGTGGGTAGCTATTGAACGCCATGTAGCGGGTTCACGCTGCATTCATGGTGGTAACAACAATAATCCTTGTGTATATGGCGCAACAACTCTGCCCACAAGCCATGCTAATAGTCACCAAGACTTCTTACAGATGCGCCAAGCCTTAGAGGATTTTCAATGCGGTAGCGGCCATGTCAGCAACGGCAGAATAGATACAACAGGCTCGAATAACAATCCTTTCACGGCACCAAGCTATTGCAGTCATGATTATTATTTAACAAATATTACTGGCCAGTTTCATGCACAACAAAGTGGAACATACAAATTTGCAGTAAACGGTGACGATGCTGTAGAGTTTGAAATTAATGGTACAGTCGTATCTTACTGGTATGGGGGGCACGGAAATAAAACAGGCACAGCCCAGCAAATCGGTACAGCTTTAATTGCTGAAACAAATGCGCATGTTGGTGAAATAAATTTAACTCAAGGGTGGCATGACTTTACTTTCAGACATGAAGAGCAAACTGGGGGTGATAATTGGCAGTTGCTAGTCATGCGTCCTGGACAAACATCCTGGGAAATTGTGCCAAGCTCTCTTTTACGCGCCAGCGAGAGTGAAACCAATAAAGCGCCTATCATTACAACCTGGTCAAAAAATGCGACTATACCTGCTTCCAGCATGACAGATTACATTGTCAGGGTAGAAGTATGTAGCTCGCCATATCTGGAAGAAAACTGTCAGCAGTACCCAGAAGGCAATTATAAACCCATCGGATTACTCCAAGAATTTGGTAAAAATGACCAGATGCTTTTTGGCCTGATAACTGGGTCCTATACCCATCCTTACAACATGAGGGGAGGGGTTCTAAGAAAAAATATAGCCAGCATTTCTGATGAAATTGTTTCTGCTACTGGTGTATTTACTACAACAAGTGGAATTATTGACACTATCAGTAAGCTTAGAATTGTAGATTTTGATGCTGGTGGTAACTTCCAGTATCACGGAGGCTGGTTAACAGATAAACCCATGTCAGATTCAGATACAAAATTTCCTGACTGGGGTAATCCGGTTGCCGAAATGCTGTATGAAAGCCTGAGATATTTCTCCGGAAAGACTTCTCCTACTACTCAATTTTCTCCAGCATTAGACAACAAACGTGAAAAGGTGACACTGAGACATCACTCTGGAACCAATCATATGTTTCTTCCTGCTCCAGACTGGGAAGATCCTTACGAAGATCGTTTATGGTGTACACCTGCCGCACAGTTGGTCATTAGTGACGTGAATCCTTCTTATGACACAACCTATATTCCTGGAAGCTATTTTAATTCAAGCTTTTCCGGCGACCTTCCTAGTGGTTTAAATTTTAATGCCACGTCTGAAGCAAACAAGGTTTGGAATAAAGAATATGGTAGTAGCAGCTTACACTTTATTGGTGTATCGGGCTCTGAAAGTGATGGGGTTCCCTCTGCAAAAACAGTAACCGGTTTCGGAAATATTAGAGGTCTCAGCCCTGCTGAGCCGACTAAAGAAGGTGGATACTATTCAGCAGCAGTTACTCATTATGCCTATAATAATGATTTACGCTCAGACCTTCCAAACACTCAAAACATAAATACCTTTGCTGTAGCTCTTGCGTCACCTTTACCTAAAATAGAAATTCCAGTTGATGGAAAAATTGTAACAATAATACCGTTTGGAAAATCGGTAGGACAAGACTCTACCAGTTGGGCATCAAGATCTTTTCAACCAACAAATACTATAGTTGATTTTTTTGTAGAAAAATTCGAACCAGGCCATTACATATTCAGAATTAACTTTGAAGATGTTGAGCAGGGCGCCGATCATGACATGGATGCTATCGTTCGATACGACATTAAGGTTAACGATGATAATACTATCACTGTAATACTTGATTCTGAGTATGCTGCTGGAGGTATTATTCATCACATGGGATATGTTATCTCTGGTACAACGAAGGATGGAGTTTATTTAGAAGTACGTGATAGAGCGACATCAGCCGGAAATGATCCATGGTTCCCTATGGACACACCCCCAGGTTTTGAGATAGGCGACTGCAGTGGCGCTACACGTCCCGCATCCTGCCCTGACAAGCCTTCACTGCCTCTCTATGCTTCACGCACCTTTACACCCAGTGCAACATCTACAGCTACACTTCTCAATGATCCACTTTGGTATGCAGCAAAATATGGCTCTGCAGGATCTGAAAACCTATCCACAGGTGAAGCTTCACCTAATTATTTTTTAGTGACCAATGCTTCAAACTTAAAACAGCAACTGACATCAGCTTTTGAAGCCATTTTGGTTCTGGGGGAACCATCTACTACCGCCGCTGCAGTAAGCTCTGGATCACTCAGAACTGGAACACTTGCCTATACAGCAGGATTTCGCCCCGAAGACTGGTCAGGCCAACTAAAAGCATTCAGCTTGAATACCAATGGCTCTGTTGGCTCAATGGTTTGGGATGCTGAGAGCAAGCTACGTGAAATGGCGCAAGCAAATGTAAACCGAAACATTTTTACAACACGGCTGGTGCTAAACGATGAACAATGGTCTCAAGAACCCGTTGAGTTTGATTTTAATCAACTCAGTGATACTCAAAAAGGAGCCTTAAATAAAGATCTAAGCAATAATGCTGACGGCTTGGGACCACAGCGTGTAGCATGGCTTCGTGGCAATGACTCCGCAGACAGCTCGTTCAGAAGCCGTCAAACAGCAAGTGGAGTTCGCTTACTTGGATCCATCATTAACTCTGACCCTCAGTTTATGGGTAAAAGCAATCTTGGATACAGCTTACTTAATGACCCAGCAGCAGCAAGCTATTCCAACTATAGGAACTCGACAAACTACAAAGCAAGACCAAACGTTTTGTTTGTGGGAACGAACTCAGGCTTTGTTCACGCTTTCAATGCCAGTGCTGATAGTACAGATGGTGGTAAAGAACTGTTTGCCTATATCCCACGCGAACTGCTTGAACCTGAATCAACCACTGGCTCAGCAGCAAAAGTAAATCGATTAATGGATATAGACTATGCTGACAATCATCAATACATGGTTGACGGCACTATTGCTACAAATGACGCGTATTTCCAGGCCCCAGGAGAAACTTCCGCAAAATGGAGAACGGTTGCAGTTGGCAGTATGGGGGCAGGAGGCAGAAGCATCTTCGCACTGGATGTCAGCAACCCAACAAACTTTACTTCTGCTGATGTTTTATGGGAGTTCCAACACCCAGATTTGGGCTATGGAGTAACCCACCCACAGATAGGTTGCATTTCGGTCACATCAGGCCAAAGCACTAGCTGTCGATGGGTAGCTGTATTTAGTAATGGCTACAATAGTGCTTCGAACCGTGCCATGCTGTTTATTGTAGACCTAAAAGACGGAACCTTAATTGAAAAATTAGATACTGGTGTAGGCAGCGCGTCTTCACCTAATGGTCTGTCACCAGTTTCTATATCAGACTGGCCTGCTAACAATCTGGCCATCAATAACGTATACGCAGGTGACTTACAGGGTAACGTATGGAAATTTAACCTTTCTGTTAGCCAGAACCAATGGAAAAACAATGTCAACTTAGTGTTTTCAGCTACAGATCCTGACGGTGTTGCACAACCCATAACTTCGCAAATACTAATCGCATCTAAATCCAACACCAGCTCCAGCATTATGCTTTTATTCGGTACAGGCAGCTATTTCAGAAGCTCTGACACCGATACTAACTATCAGGTTCAGACCCTCTATGGACTCGAACAAATAAGTAGTTCGACTACAATTTTAAAAAACCAGCTCCTTAAACAAGAAATAACTTGGTCTGATTCAGCCAATGGTTATCAGTCAACTAGTACCAACTCTATCGGTGCAACTCAAATTTATAAAGGCTGGTATTTGGACTTAGCTATTGATGGTGTAAGTGATGGAGAACGTGTTATTAATAAACCAACCATTGTACCGGGAATCCGCAGAGACCGAGTGCTCTTTACATCCATGGCACCTGCAGTGGACCCATGCATAGGTGGCGTGGAAGGACGTTATACAGATTTGATGATTGGAACAGGTGACAGAAATTTGCTATCTGTATTTGATCTGAATCAAGATGGAGTAATCGGTGATGGTGACTTGATTGATGGTCAAGTTGTTAGCCGTTTAACCGGTGGCTCTCATACAGGTGAATCTGCAACTATTGTCAGTGATGAAGAAGGTAGAGCCTTTACACTCGAAGGCGGACTAGAAGAAGGCGAAGAACTGACAGAAATACTGGGAACTGGACAACAATTTGGAAGGCAATCATGGCAGCAACTGCGATAAGTTTAAACACCTTAAAAATAAAGTATTTTCACTTTAGAAAACGAGAAGGCTTCAGCCTTATAGAGCTAATGATCGTGGTAGCAATCGTAGCTATATTAGCTTCAATTGCTTATCCATCGTACCAGGACTCTATCACTAAAAGCCGTCGTGCTGAGGCGCAAGCCAACTTACTTGAGCTCGCGCAGTTTATGGAAAGATATTATACGGCCAATAATCGTTACAATAATGCTGCGACTACACCACCTTCGGCTCCAGTTCTGCCTTTTGACGAATCACCCAAGGATGGTGCAAACAAGTATTATGATCTGTCTTTAACAGTCATAACTGCAAATACCTACACGCTGACTGCAACCCCCAAGGGGGCCATGGCTGGAGATGGGTGCGGTAACCTGACGCTAAATCATGCAGGCGTAAAAGGCAGAAGTGGAGCACTCGCATTGGACCAATGCTGGCGTAACTGACACACCGCTCCAGCGCATCCGTGCGCCTGCATACATACAATACCGCACGAACATAAAAAAGGCGCTACCTCGAACAGGTAGCGCCTTTTTTCATTCAACGATTGAACCTTACACTTCCAAATAATCCAATATTCCCTCAGCCGCTTTGCGCCCTTCATCGATTGCGGTCACAACCAGATCAGAGCCTCTGACCATATCGCCACCGGCAAAGATTTTCGGGTTGGTGGTCTGGAACGCGAAGCGACCTGCTTCTTTAGGCTGTGCGGAGGTGTCAACACGGCCATCCGAGTGCAAGCCGATATTGAAATCTGCAAACCAGGGTGCAGGGCTGGGACGGAAACCGAACGCGATCAACACGGCATCCGCTTTGAGGATCTCTTCAGAACCCTCTACGACTTCAGCACGCTGACGCCCGTTCTCGTCAGGCTCACCCATGCGTGTGGTGACGACTTTCACGCCGGTTACCTTGCCCTCTTCGCCGATCACTTCAACCGGTTGACGGTTAAACACGAACTTGACGCCTTCTTCGCGCGCGTTGACCACTTCGTTTTTGGAACCTGGCATATTGGCTTCATCACGACGGTAGGCACAGGTCACTGACTTGGCGCCCTGACGGATAGAGGTGCGGTTACAGTCCATGGCGGTATCACCACCACCGAGCACAACCACGCGCTTGCCTTTCAGGTTGATATAGTCAGACGGGTCTTTTTCATAACCCAGGCAGTGGTTCACGTTGGAAATCAGGAATGGCAGTGCATCATAGACCCCCTGGAGATCTTCGCCCGGGAAGCCGCCTTTCATATAGGTGTAGGTACCCATACCCAGGAAAACAGCATCATACTCAGCCAGCAGTTGCTCCAGCGTAATATCCTGACCGATTTCGGTGTTCAGTCGGAACTCGATACCCATGCCTTCGAAAATCTTCCGGCGACGCACCATGACAGATTTTTCCAGCTTGAATTCAGGAATACCGAAGGTCAGCAGACCACCAATTTCCGGGTTACGATCAAATACCACCGGCTTGACGCCATTACGCACCAGAATATCGGCACAGCCAAGGCCCGCAGGACCCGCACCGATGATGGCCACTTTTTTGTCAGTCCAGACAACGTTGGACATGTCCGGTTTCCAGCCCATCGCAAAGGCGGTATCCGTGATGTATTTCTCAACCGAACCGATGGTGACGGCACCAAAGCCATCATTCAGGGTGCAGGCTCCCTCACACAGACGATCCTGTGGACAAACACGACCACAGACTTCAGGCAGGGTGTTGGTCTGGTGGCTCAGCTCTACTGCTTCAAGAATATTGCCTTCAGAGACCAGCTTCAGCCAGTTGGGAATGAAGTTGTGTACCGGACACTTCCATTCACAATAGGGGTTACCACATTCCAGGCAGCGGTGTGCCTGGTTGGATGCATTACGGGGTTTAAACGGTTCATAAATCTCGGCAAACTGTTTTTTACGTACAGCTGCACTGATTTTTTCCGGACCTTTACGGCCCACTTCCATAAACTGAAAATCATTACTCAGACGGTCAGCCATCTTTACACCTCATTCGCAGGCCGGCACTTGGCCGGCACTACCTTAATCATTACCTGTCAGGGTGTTACTCAGGACGCTTGCGGATGCTGTTCAGCAGGTCGTTAATCCCGGTTGCATAGGGCTTCACCAGCCAGAACTTACCTATCAGGTCATCGAAGTTATCCAGCACTTCCTGTCCCCAGGCGCTGCGCGTCTCACGGGTAAACTCGATAATGGTCGAGCGCAGGTGGTTCTTATGTGCTTCCATCTGCTCAGTCGCAATACGGTGGATGTCCACCAGTTCGTGGTTGTATTTATCCACAAAACTGTTGTCCAGATCCAGCACATAGGCAAAGCCACCGGTCATACCTGCACCGAAGTTATAGCCTGTTTTACCCAGTACAGTGACGACACCACCGGTCATGTATTCGCAGCAGTGATCACCTGCACCCTCGATGACAGCGTGGCAACCGGAGTTACGCACCGCAAAACGCTCACCCGCCTGACCGGCCGCAAAGAGTTTTCCACCCGTTGCACCATAGAGACAGGTATTACCCATGATTGAGGCTTCATGGGTCTTATAGCCAACATCGTCGAATGCGCGCAGGACGATTTTACCGCCTGCCATACCCTTGCCAACGTAGTCGTTCGCATCACCTTCCAGGTACAGGTACTGGCCACCGGCATTCCAGACCCCGAAGGACTGTCCGGCATGGCCTTTAAAGTTAAAGATCACCGGTGTATCCGACATGCCCAGGTTGCCATGCAGTTTGGCAATCAAACCGGAGGTACGCGCACCGACAGAGCGATCGCAGTTGGTGATTTTGAACAGGAACTCACCGCCGGTTTTATCATGGATAGCACCTTTGGCCTGCGCCAGCATTTCATTGTTCAGCGCACCCGGATCATAGGGTTCATTGCGATGCTGCTGCACCGTGTGCGGCGCTTCTGCCGGGATATTCGCCTGACTCAGTAACGGCGACAGATCCAGAGACTGCTGACGGTCCGTTTCACCCGCCAGTATTTCCAGCAGATCGGTACGGCCGACCAGCTCTTCCATGGTCCGCACACCTAACAGCGCCATCCATTGACGTGTTTCTTCAGCAACAAAGCGGAAGAAGTTCTTCACCATTTCCACGGTGCCACGGAAGTGCTCTTCACGCAGGTCTGAACGCTGAGTGGCCACACCGGTCGCACAGTTGTTCAGATGGCAGATTCGCAGGTACTTACAGCCCAGTGCCACCATCGGCATGGTACCGAAACCAAAGCTCTCGGCTCCCAGCATCGCAGCCTTGACCACATCCAGACCGGTCTTCAGACCGCCATCTGTCTGCAGACGGATTTTGCCACGTAACTGGTTACCCCGCAGTGACTGATGCGCATCCGCCAGGCCCAGTTCCCAGGGGGAACCGGCATAATGGATCGAGGTCAGTGGTGAGGCCGCAGTACCACCGTCGTAACCTGAAATCGTGATCAGGTCGGCATAGGCTTTCGCCACGCCACAGGCAATCGTACCAACACCGGGGCGCGACACCAGCTTGACCGACACCAGACCTTCGGGATTGATCTGCTTGAGATCGAAAATCAGCTGTGCCAAATCCTCAATCGAGTAGATATCATGATGTGGCGGTGGCGAAATCAGCGTCACACCGGGTACTGAATAACGTAACCGGGCGATCAGCGCGTTGACCTTGCCACCTGGCAACTGTCCACCCTCACCGGGCTTGGCACCCTGAGCCACCTTGATCTGCATAACATCGGCGCTCATCAGGTACTCAGGTGTGACACCAAAACGACCGGAGGCAATCTGCTTGATTTTGGAGCGCTTAATCGTGCCATGACGGGCAGGATCTTCACCACCCTCACCCGAGTTCGAGCGTCCGCCCAATTCGTTCATGGCGACCGCAAGCGCCTCATGTGCTTCAGGTGACAGTGCACCGAGAGACATCGCGGCCGAGTCAAAGCGCGGGAAGAGGTTTTCGACCGGCTCCACTTCTGACAGCGGAATCGGCTGAATATCCTTGCGAATACCGAGCAAATCACGCAGCGTCGCCACGCCACGCTGGTTCACCAGATCGGCATAACGCTGGTAATCACGCCAGTCGCCGCTGGTCACTGCCTTATGGATACTGGTAACAACATCCGGGTTATAGGCATGGTATTCACCACCATGCACATACTTCAGCAAACCACCCTGCTGGATTGGCTTGCGGTTGCTCCAGGCTTCAGCGGCCAGTAACGCCTGATCCGCCTGGAAGTGATCGAACTTCGCCCCTTCAATACGGCTGGTGACGCCTTTAAAGCACAGATCAACAACTTCGCTGGACAGTCCCACCGCTTCAAACAGCTGCGCTGAGCGGTAAGAGGCAATGGTAGAGATACCCATTTTGGACAGAATCTTCAGCAGACCCTTGTTGATCCCTTTACGGAAATTCTCATGCGACTGCAGAGGCTCACCGGTGATTTCACCGGTACGGCACAGATCATTCAGTACCCGGTAAGCCAGGTAAGGATACACCGCGGTAGCACCGAAGCCGAACAGTACGGCAAAGTGATGCGGGTCACGTGCCGTAGCGGTTTCAACAACCAGGTTGGCGCTGGTTCTCAGCCCCTTGGAGACCAGATGCTGGTTGACTGCACCCGTCGCCATCGCCGCATGAATCGGTAGTTGCCCCTGTTTGATATAGGCATCACTGAGAATCAGAATAACCTTGCCACGACGTGCCGCCGCTTCAGCCTGCTCACACAGATTGATAATCGCCTGCTTCAGGCCGACAGCCGGATCGTATTGCATGTCGAGCGTTTCAGACTCGAAGCCTTCGATGTTCATATCACGCAGGCGACGGAATTTACTGGCCGACAAGACTGGGGATTTCAGCACGATACGACGTGCATGTTCCGGCGTCTCTTCGAAGACATTTTTCTCACGGCCGATACAGGTCTGCAGCGACATGACAATCGCTTCACGCAGCGGGTCAATCGGCGGGTTGGTGACCTGAGCAAACTGCTGCCGGAAGTAGTCATAGACGGAACGCACACGTCCGGACAACACCGCCATCGGCTTGTCATCACCCATGGAGCCTACGGCTTCCATACCCGACTCACCCAGCGGTCTCAGCACCTGATCACGCTCTTCAAAGGTGACCTGGAACATTTTCATGTGGGTGCGGGTTTCTTCCGGGCTCATTTCGCGGAAAGAGGTCGACTCTTCCACAAAGCTCATGGTCTGTTCCAGAGGAATCGAGTGCTCACGCAACCACTTACGGTAAGGTTGACGCGATTTCAAAAGGTTATCGACATCCGGGGTATGCAGCACATCACCCGTCTGGGTATCGACCACCAGAATCTGTCCAGGTCCGACACGCCCCTGCGCTTCGATACTGGAAGGCTCGTAGTCAAATACACCAATTTCTGAGGCGGTACACAGCAGACCGTCTTTCAGCATCACCCAGCGGGACGGACGCAGACCATTTCGATCCAGCATACACACGGCGTAACGGCCATCGGTCATTACCATGCCTGCAGGACCATCCCAGGGCTCCATGTGCATGGAGTTGAACTCGTAGAAAGCCCGCAGGTTTGAATCCATGGTTTCAACGTTCTGCCAGGCAGGCGGCACGATCATGCGAACTGCACGATAGATATCCATGCCGCCCACCATCAGGAACTCCAGCATGTTATCCATACTGGAAGAGTCTGACCCGGTGGTGTTGACGATCGGTTGCAACTCATCCACGTTGGGCAGCAACGGCGTGGCGAACTTGGTGCTGCGAGCACGAGACCAGGCACGGTTACCTTCGATGGTATTGATTTCACCATTGTGTGCCAGGAAGCGGAAAGGCTGAGCCAGCGGCCAACGTGGCGCAGTATTGGTAGAAAAGCGCTGGTGGTAGGTACAAATAGCCGTCTGCAGACGCTCATCGCTGAGGTCTTTATAAAAGACCGGCAGATCGACCGGCATCATCAGACCTTTATAGGAGATGACCTTGTCTGACAGGCTGCAGATATAGAAATCGGGATCATCACTCAGTGCGATTTCAGCTTTCCGGCGGGCGGTAAACAGGCTGATTACGAACTCGCGCTCAGATTTTTCTTCAGTGTCTACAAACACCTGCTCAATACGAGGCAGAGTGTCTTTGGCAATCGGTCCGAGACAGGTATCGTCAGTCGGCACTTCACGCCAGCCCCTGACACGCAATCCCAATTCAGACAGTTCCTGATTCAACTGCTGACGGGCTTTGTCCGCCAAAGCCGGGTTCTGCGACAGGAAAACCATGCCGACGGCATACAGATCACTTAAATCTGTTTTGAGCGCTTCTTTCGCGACCGCACGCATAAATGCATCCGGTTTCTGCATCAGCAGACCACAACCGTCGCCGGTTTTGCCATCTGCTGCAATCCCCCCGCGGTGCGTCATACAGGCTAACGCCTGAATTGCCTTTTGCAGGAGACCGTGACTTGCTGTTCCCTGCATGTGCACCATCAGACCAAAGCCACAGTTGTCCTTGAATTCACCTGGGCGGTACAGACCATTGCTCATAAGCCAATCTCACTAAAAACCAATAAAATCAAAACTTTATAACACTGAGTATCAAAAACCCTTATCCCGGAGTCAAAAAAGGGGTGTTAATGCTACACCCCTTGTGGGATAAGAACAATTTCTGGCATTGATGCGGGGCACTGAAATTTTCTCAGTATTTGCCCCTGAACCGGTTGGAATCACGTCTGTGATACGCTCAGGGGCGAATCTATTCTAGTAATCCGGCAGATTACTGATCGATCTTTCTAATATCTTCTTTCACACTGGAAATCGTTCTGGCCCAAGGATTACGATCTCTCAGGTCAGCGGGCAGACCACGGACAGCTTCTGTTGCCGCTGCACGCGTAGGGTACTGACCATAAACCACTACATGCCAGGGTTCACCCTGATGCAACGTTTTAAAACGGTAAAAACGCTGCGGCTGGGCTTGTGACTGAATGAATCTTATCACACTTTCTTCAGAACGCGCGCCCAGCATCTGCAATGTAAAACCGTTATCCGGCCAACTGAGCAAGACCTCGGCCTGGGTTCCTGCTGCCGCGGAAGTCGCAGCAGTTGCTACTGGAGCAGGTGCAGGTGCAGGTGCCGGAGCAGGTGCCGGAGCAGGAGCAGGAGCAGGAGCAGGGCGAGGCTCTGCAGAAGGTGTGGGCGCAGGTGCAGCAGGTGCCGGCTCTGGCTGAGGTGCCGGCTCTGGCTGAGGTGCTGGCTCTGGCTGAGGTGCTGCTGGCTCTGGTTGAGGTTCTGGTTCAGACTGAGTCGGCAGCTCTGGTTCAGATGTTACGACCGGCTCTGGAGCAGTCACCTCAGGCACTGGCAACTCAGGCGCTTCTTCGGATACACCCGAAGACATGCTTTCCATATCCTGCAACACCTGAAGACCTGCTGACGGAGTCAATGAAACCTCAGACTCCTGCAACGCCTCCTGCTCTGCAAGACGCTCTGCCAACACATCCCGCGCTTCGATTTGAGCAACTGATGACGACTGAGCTTCAATCCGAATAGGCTCAGGTGCAACTTGAATTCTTGCCACACCTTGAGGTTCCGGGTTCTTTTTGGGCAAATAGTGCCAGACAGCAAAACCGGTGATCAGCAACAAAACCGTAACAACTGCGGCAATATGCAGTGGCGGCAGCGGGAAACTCCGTGAAGACATTTCATCGCCACCACTCTGCTGCAACAGAGTATCAACCGCCATTTTTAACTGCCCAGGCTGCCCATCACTGAGATCCAGCAACTTGCGCAATTGACGTGGCGTAAGCTCTACCTGGGACGGCAATAGAGACAGCACAAAGTCTTCTGCCTCAACATCAGTAAAAGGCATGAGCCTTTGAATGTGCACCCGGTTTTCAAGACGTTCCAACACACCCTTTTCTTCAGCCCGTTGCTCAAACTCGGGTAAGGCTGTCAGCAATAGATGCGGCGCCAACTCACCCAGTTGAAACAGACTCAATAGCAACTCAAGCGCGTTATCGGACAGGTAATCTGCATTGTCCACCTGAACATGCAGAGAGATTCCGACTTCTGCCAGCGCCCTAATGTGCTTATGAACAGCAGCCAGGCGCTTGCGATTATCGCTCAGCAACTCAGGGTCCAGTCCCAATGCCTCGATTAATACACTCAGCAGACCGGTGACATCGGTTTTCTGCTGCAGATGGATGCGGGCCAAACGCTGTGTACGTGGTTCATGTAGCGCTTCCAGCTGATCCAGCAACATGGAGCGCCCACTGCCGGAATCACCCAGCAGCAGAATCAGAAAAGCCGAATAGCTGGACAAATGGCTAAGCTTCTCAGCCAGTTGCATACGGGAGGCGGGTTCAACGTATAGGTGGTCATTGACTGACATGAAGTTTCCCTGCTAGTTTCCCTGCTTAAAGAGTTATCCGACAGGGTCAGCGCACTCCCTGTAGGGTTTGCATCAATGCGGCCTGATCGAACTGATCTGTAACCACCGCCTGGCCAATGGCCTCAAGCAGCACCAATCTCAAACGACCATCCAGAACTTTTTTATCAATCGACATCAGGGCGTTAAAGTGTGCCGGTGTCATATCCGCGGGCGGCTTGATTGGCAAGCCCGCGGCCTTAAACAGTCGTTCTATTCTATCGACATCGTCAGCGTTTATCCATCCCATGCGACAGGACAGATCTGCTGCCATCATGGTGCCTGCCGCCACAGCCTGACCATGCAACCACTGACCGTAACCAGCATGAGTTTCAATGGCATGACCAAACGTGTGCCCCAGGTTCAGCAACGCTCGCACCCCGGCTTCGCGCTCATCCAGCGCCACCATTTCAGCCTTGATTTCGCAAGAGCGGTAAATCGCATAGGCTAACGCATCCGCATTTCGGCTACGCAAAGCCTGCATATTATTTTCAAGCCAGGTAAAAAAGTCTGCATCATGAATCAGGCCATACTTGATCACCTCTGCCAAACCGGCTGACAGCTCAACATCCGGCAAAGTATTCAACACCCCAGTATCCGCCAGGACGGCTACTGGCTGATGAAAAGCACCGATCATGTTTTTACCTGCAGGATGATTGACTCCGGTCTTGCCACCTACCGAAGAATCGACCTGAGAAAGCAGCGTTGTCGGAACCTGAATAAAATTAACCCCACGCTGATAACAGGCCGCCGCAAAACCTGCCATATCACCAATCACACCACCTCCCAGCGCAATCAGTGTTGTGGTTCGGTTATGACGCTTCAGCAATAACTGATCAAATATTTGATTCCAATGTGCAAGATCCTTATAGGCTTCACCATCCGGAAGAATGACTTCATCCACCTCAAACTCCGAGAGTGACTGGCAAACAGCTGCACGATACAAGGGGGCAACCGTTTCATTGCTCACTAACATGACCTGCTTACCGCGCACATGCTGCGCGAGTAACGACTGCTGCAGCACACCAGCACCAATGTAGATGGGGTAACTTCTATCGCCCAGATCGACTGTCAGGGTTTGCATAGGTGGACACTCCAGAAATTTAGATTCAGCCTGGCTTTGGATCAGGATGGCTGTTTCGACAACTGTTTGAGCTGACGCAGAATTTCCTGAATCACTGCACGCGGATGGCGCTTGTCCGTACGGATGATAATGTCCGCACAGCTTTTGTAAAGCGGATCCCGTTGTTCCAGCAGCTTTCGCAATACTTCTTCAGGATTGGCGGTTTGCAACAATGGCCGGTTCCGGTCCCGGGCTGTACGTTCCAGTTGCTGCTCAATCGATGTCTGCAAATAGACTACAACGCCCCGGTTCTGAAGACACTCACGGTTTTCAGGCCGCAGCACCACACCACCACCCGTGGCTAACACACAGTCATTCAACTGCGTCAGCTCACTAATAACAGCCATTTCACGCTCTCGAAAGCCAGCCTCGCCCTCGACATCAAATATCCAGGGGATATCCGCACCCGAGCGCTCTTCGATGACTTTATCTGAGTCAATAAAGGTACTGCTCAACTCTTGAGCAAGGAGACGCCCTATGGTGCTTTTTCCAGCACCCATAGGGCCAACAAGAAAGACATTCAACGCGGAAAACCTACTGAATAGCTAAGGATTCCCGAATCATAGTAGGTGTGATAAAGATCAGCAACTCCCGCTTGGTTTCCGTTTCACGCGTGTAGCGGAAAAGACCGCCCAATACGGGCAGATCACCCAGCAAAGGCGTTTTACGCACTACGTTCTCCAGGTCGTTACGGAAAACACCACCCAGCACGATGGTATCACCATCATTCACCACGACAGATGTTTCCAGCTGGTTGGTATTGATCAGCAACTCACCACCCAGACGGTTAGGATCGAGAGAGTCTTGCAGCACTTTCAGATCCATGGAAATACGATCACCCGGGTTAATCTGAGGTGTGACTTCAAGACTGAGCACAACCTCCTTGAACTCCAGGTTAACTTCACCATTTTCAACAGTTTGATACGCCACTTCCTGACCCGACTTGATGACAGCAGGACGTCCGTTGGTGGTGATCACCTTGGGCTGCGAAACAATTTCGATTTTACTGTCACTCTGCAGTGCTGACAGCTCAGCAGACAACAGCAAACCACTGCTCAAATAGCCGATACGGATGGCTGAGGTTGGGTCACCCACACCGAAATCAACCATACCAGGCACACTCGGCTGCGCAACACCGCCAATGCCAGGGATAGCTGGAACAGTACCCGCACCACCACCGACTGACACACGGGTATTGGCGCTACCTGCAGCCCCCCAGCGAACGCCCAACTCACGAGCAAACTCGGTGGATGCAGTGACCAGGCGGGCCTCAACCAGTACCTGTGCCACTTCGACATCAAAACGACGCAGCGTACGACGAATATCTTCCATCTGACGCGAGGTTTCACGAATCATCAGTACGTTGGTCTGATCATCAGCCAGAATAAAGCCTCTGTCTGAAATCAGGCGAGCCTCTTCCAGACGCGCTCTCATGTCCGAGGCACGGCGGAAATCAACCTGGATAAATTCTGTGACCAAAGGTGCCAGCTCCTGAACCTGCTGCTGACTTTCCATTTCGACACGCTCACGCTCTGCTATCTCTGTCGCCGTACCAATCATCAGCACATTACCGACTTCGCGCTTATCCAACCCCTTGGATTTCAGCAAAATATCCAGCGCCTGATCCCAGGGCACATTTTTCAATCGCAGGGTTGTGGTACCACCGACGTTATCACTGACCACCAGATTCATTTCGGCCACTTCTGCAATAATTTGCAGCACGGCACGCACTTCAACATTCTGGAAGTTCAGATCTATACGTTCACCACTGTAAGGAAACTGACTCTCTCGCAGGGCTTCCTGCTCACGGGTTGTCAGTGGTTTAAAATCGACAATCAGCTGATTACCGGTCTGATATGCCATGTAATCGAATGGACTGTTACCCGGACGCAGTAAAATTGTCGCACCAGCTCCGGATGACATGCTGTCAATAAACTCAAGGGGCGTCGCAAAATCCTGCACATCCAGACGACGCGCAAGCGAAGGGTCCAACACCGCATCGCTCAGGTTCAAGATAACATTGCCACCCTCACGCATAATATCCATTGCCGCACGATCATCTGACATACCGATAGTGACGCGACCCTGGTTGCCTTCTACACGCTGGAAATCAATCGACTGAATACGTGTACGACCAGCGACATCCTGTACCGGCATACTGGTTGCTGCAGGCTGACGCACACTTCGGGCAGGTGCCGTTGCAGCTTCCTGAAAGCGCATCACCAGCAGACGACCATCCATCTGTACGTCGTGGGTCGCCGTTCCATAGAGGTTAGTAACCACTCGCAAACGTTCTTGCGCCTGAGCGAAGTTCACGCTGTCGACAATCCCCGTATTAACAGAAACCGATCGCTGCCCCATGGCATTGGTTACACCATTGAAGTCCATTACCAGACGCGGCGGACTGTCAATCATGTAGCTGTTGGGTGCCGTCGGTGGCACATCAAACTCCATCCGCACCTCAACACCCTGGCCGGGCAACGAAACGAACTCAGTATTTACAAGCTTCGCTTCCTGTGCCAACAGATGGGAGGACAAGAGCAAAGCAACCGGGATCACCAGCCAACTGCCAAAACGTTTCAGCAAGGAGGATCTCTTATTTTGATGCATATCGATTCTATTCACGGTCAGTATCCCTTAGTTGGACTCGGGAAGCGCTATGGTGCGTGGTCGCTTCATCCATCCGCCACGGCCATTTGAAACAATTTCGGACAATTCAATCCGTCTTTCATCCAATCCGACTACCTGACCGTTATCCAGCCCCAGATAATCGCCCAGCTGTACACGATGCACCTCTCCACGCGGATCACGTACCAAGGCATACAGCTGGTCAGTGTTCAGCGGCGAAGTGATCGTACCTACCATCAACAGATTGTCGACGGCATATTGTTCAAGATAATCTTTCAACCGATCAGGATCCGGATATACATCCGAGATTTCTTCAGGCAATTCCAATACTTCTGGCACCATGGCACCGAATGGATTACGCAGACTTGAGCCTTCATATACAAACGCTTCGTAAGGTTTAAATTCAGGTAAAGGTGGCACTTCACCGACAGGTCTTGAAGACCGGTCAGCGACAAATGCCCTCAGATCAGCTGTGTCTTCTACCCAGATACAACCTTGTAGAGAGACGACCACCAAGGCAACCAGCCAGAAGCGCGGAGACAACAATACTCTATTTCCGTTATGTCGTTCAGTTCTGTTCATAGCGATAGGTCTTTGCATTGATGGTCATAGACAAGGTGTCGCCAGAGCCCGCACGGATGCTGTAATCATGCAGCGTCACAATACGCTCTATGGCAGCGACACCGCTGACAAACTCACCCATTTGATGATAACTGCCGGTGACCTGGATATTAATGGGCAACTCAATATAGAACTGTGAGCGGGTTTCCGGCTGCAGGGCAATAGACTCAATAGACAGCCCCGCCTGACGACCAATATCGGATATATCCTCGAGCAGCCCGGGGACTTCCTTATCGGTTGGCAACTGCTTCAGTATTTCAGAGAAGCGCTCTTCAACATCCGCCATCTGCCTGCGCAATGCATCCAGATTAGCTACCCGGAACGCCTTATCTTCAAATTGGGATTTAAGATCCGACTCACGGGCGACTTCGCGTTCAATCGATTGGTGTTTATCTGTGATCAGAAAATGAACACCCGCACCCACGACCGCAGCAAACGCCAGTAAATAACAGATAAACTTGACGCCAATTGGCCAGTTACCTGCTGTTTTAAAATCCAGGTTATTAATGTCAAAACCACGAAACGCATTCTGCAAACCATTCATATTCATTGTGCACTGCCTCCTTCAGCCGGACGACGCATAGGCACAGAAAGGTTGAACTGCCGCAGGTTGTTCGAAGTACTGACCCGCGTCAGGTTAGGCTCACCAAACCAGACAGAACTGTTCAGGTTGCGCATCAGCGCTGAAACATCACGGTTTTGGGTTGCGTAACCATCAATAGTCAGTGAATCAGCGCTACGACTGATTGCCGTGTAATAAAGCTCATCGGGCAATACACGTACCAGCTCATCAAAATTACGAACGATAACGGGTCGACTACCCTGCAGATCTTCTATGGCCTGCAGGCGTTCCAACAATTGTGCCCGCATACGATTGAGCTCGTTGATTTCAGCCAACTGCCGGTCAAGACGGGCATTCTCTGCACGTAAATAGTCGTTACGGGCCTGTTGGCGCTCCATCTGCATGTCATAGTAGTAGCTGATCCCAAATACCACCAGGCCCGCCAGCACAGCAGAGCCTAACAAGTTTGAAACAAAGCGTTTCTGATGCAGAGCATTCCGTTCTTCGCGCCAGGGTCTGAGGTTAATTCGGGCCATAGTCTCAAGTCCTATTGATTAAAACTTCGCAGCGCAAGACCACAGGCCTTGGCCAAGACTGCCCCATCGCGCGCCAGACGCTCGGGATTCAGCTTGCGATTAACCGCGGTATGATTAAATGGTGTAAGCACCTGGGTGTCTATCTCCAGCTCTTCTGTCAGGCGCTTTGCCAGATCAGGAAGCCCGGATACACCACCACAGACATAAACACGTCCTAGCTGACCATGCACACCGGATGAATAGAAAAACTGCAGCGCACGTGATACCTGTTGCACAACTGTATCAGTAAAGGGCACCACCATCTGCTCGACAATACCCGGATCCAGGGTATTTTCACGAAATGCCAGATCCACCTCTTCCATTGACAGCCCGTGCTGCTGATGAATGGCCTGGGACAGATCATTACCCCCAAATGCCTGCTCACGGTTGTACGCGATTTTGCCTTTCATGAACACATTAAGACAAAGCGTAGATGCACCAATATCAACGACCGCCACCAACTGATCATCAGGCGCCTGATCGACCAGGGACAGCAAGCGCTCCATAGCGTAAGTATCGACATCCACTATCTCGCACTTAACACCCGCTGCATTTACCGCATCTTCACGCGTATCCGCACTCTCCTTACGGCAGGCAACCAACAGAATTTCATTGAGATTGGGGTCTTTGGCAACCGGCCCTATGACTTCAAAATCAAGCGCCACTTCTTCAAGAGGGTAGGGAATAAACTGATCCGCTTCGATTTTCACCTGATCTTCAAGCTCAATCCCGGCAAACAGGTTACTTAAATGAATGCGTTTGGTTATCACGGCTGAAGAAGGAACAGCAACAACAGCGGCACTATATTTACCACCACAGATTTTCAGTCCTCGCTGAACAGCCGCAGTGACTTCGGAGACGACCTCGATATTACCATCAATCACAGCTGTTGCAGGCAAAGGCACTATGGCATAGGCGTCGATCTGTCGCTGACTACCATGAGTGGACATAGACACCAACTTCACTGAAGATGACCCTATGTCGATGCCGATCCAGCCCGATGTTTTTTTTCCGAATAAGCTGACCACATTTCATTCCTTTTCCGCAGATACCGGAAGTCTCAGAAGGTTAACAGCGATAAACCTTTTCAGTAATTTAAACGCCTGTCAGCTATACTGTAAAGCGCCGCGACAGATATAATAGTCATTTTAGACCGAAATTAGACCAAAAGGTGATCATGCGCAAAGTTTTAACAGTTTTTAAGTGGTTTCTTGCCCTTTTGGTTCTTGCCATTCTACTGGTTATCGGCGGCGCATTTTTTGCCTTGAATCAATATAAGCCTAATCTTCCCGATGTACACGAGCTTCGTGAGGTAAGATTCCAGATTCCGTTACGAATTTTTTCGGCGGACGGAAAGCTTATGGCCGAGTATGGAGAGCAACGCCGCACCCCTATCAGCTACGCTGAAATACCTGATGCCATGCGCCTGGCAATACTTGCCGCAGAGGACAGTCGTTTTTACGAACATTTTGGCATCGACCTTAAGGGTCTGGGTCGTGCAGCATTTCAACTGGCATCATCGGGTGAGATTCAAACAGGCGGCTCAACAATTACCATGCAGGTTGCCAAAAACTTCTTTTTAACCCCGGAACGCACCTTCGAACGGAAGTTCAACGAAATCCTGCTGTCACTGAAAATAGAACAGGAACTCAGCAAGGAAGAAATTCTTGAGCTGTATGTGAACAAAATCTATCTGGGGCAGCGTGCCTATGGCATTCAGGCTGCCGCTAATATTTATTACGGTCGTGATATCAGCGAATTGACGCTTGCACAAATGGCCACCATTGCAGGCCTGCCGAAAGCACCGTCTGCCAACAACCCGGTTCGCAACCCTCAGCGCTCCATGGAACGGCGTAACTGGATTCTCGGCCGCATGCTGAGCCTGGGCTATATCACTCAGGATGAGTTTAATGAAGCCGTTCAGGAACCTGAGAACGCTCGTTACCATACAGCGGACATCGAGCTGTCTGCCTTTTATGTTGCAGAAATGGTTCGTGCTGAAATGTTCAGACTGTACGGTGACCTTGCTTATACTGAAGGCTTCCACGTCACCACTACGCTCGATAGTCGCATGCAGGAAGCAGCCGATGCTGCACTACGTGATGGTTTGATCGCCTATCATGAACGCCACGGCTACCACGGCCCTGAAGCACAGATTGATATCAGCGGATTAACAGCCGAGCAACAATTAACCCAGCTGTCAGGCTACCCCTTATTAGGAAACATGCATCCGGCACTGGTGACGGATGTACAGGATCAATCAGCCTCTATACTCCTCAGAGACGGTAGCACCGCCGAATTATCCTGGGATAACATCCGCTGGGCGCGCGCCTATCGCTCAGTTAACGCGATGGGTCCTGTACCACGCACCGCCAGCGAAGTACTGACACCCGGAGATATTATCCGCATTGTGTCACGCGACGAAAACACCTGGCGTCTCACACAACTCCCTCGTGTACAAGGCGGCCTTGTTGCAATGGAACCCGATACGGGAGCCATCCGCGCACTGTCGGGCGGATTCAGCTTTAACCACAACAATTTCAACCGGGTGAATCAGGCCTGGCGCCAACCTGGCTCAACTTATAAGCCGTTCCTCTATGCAGTTGCATTAGAGCAAGGCTATACAGCTGCAAGCATAGTGAATGACTCCCCTATCGTGATTCACGATGTCAGCCTTGCAGGTGAGTGGCGTCCGGAGAACCATTCACGTGACTTCGAAGGCCCTATACGCCTGCGCGAGGCACTCTACCGATCCAAAAACCTGGTATCGATACGTCTGCTACGCGATATAGGTATCGACACAGCCTATCCCAAACTACTGAAATTCGGTTTTGATGCTGAACGCACTCCGCCCAACCTGTCATTGTCACTTGGTGCAGCGGATGTCACGCCCATTCAGGTCAATACCGCTTACGCCGCCTTTGCCAATGGTGGTTACCGCGTTGTCCCCTGGTTTATTGACGAAGTACTCGTCAATGGACAGCCAGTGATGCTACCAGAACAGGCTGGCGATGCTTTCAAACATACCAATAGTCGTCTGAATCATGATGAGCCGGAGGATTTCCGTATTATTGAGGCATCTACTGCCTACATCATTCACGATGTACTCGCAGATGTCATTCGCCGAGGTACAGGGCGTCGCGCGCAAGCACTGGGACGCAGTGATCTGGCGGGTAAAACCGGAACAACCAACCAACAACGAGACGCCTGGTTTACGGGCTATAACCGTGATCTGGTGACCACGGCCTGGATCGGTTTTGATCAGCCAGCCCCTCTCGGACGCAGCGAATATGGCGGTACTGCAGCACTGCCCGTCTGGATTGATTTCATGCGCGTTGCACTCGACGGCAAACCTGAGTCCACTCCCCCGCGCCCCGAGAAAGTCGTTCAGGCACGTATAGACCCAGCGACCGGACTTCTGGCCTATGATGGCCAAACCGATTCCATTGTTGAATACTTTACTGAAGAAACAGTGCCTCGACGTCGTGCATCTACGCCAGGACAGTCTGGCAATCGCGTACTCGAATCACTATTCGACTGACCGCCTTTCACGCAGGCAGGTCTGGCAAAAGCACATCACTGCCAGACCTGCATAACCACCAGATGACGAATAAGGTCTCGCGCGCACTTTCCTACAGGCAAAAAAAACCCGGCATCAGCCGGGTTTTTTGTACACGAGAAACTAATTAATCTTCGCTATTGTCTTCAACAGCTTCCACGTTCAGTGGACGATCAACCAGTTCAACGTAAGCCATAGGTGCGTTATCACCTTTGCGGAAGCCGCATTTCAGAATGCGAACATAACCGCCTGGGCGATTTGCATAACGCGGACCCAGCTCACCGAACAGTTTACCTACAGCGGCATCGCTGCGGGTACGAGCAAACGCCAGACGACGATTAGCTACACTGTCAGTTTTGGCCAGAGTGATAAGCGGCTCAGCCACACGGCGAAGTTCTTTAGCTTTAGGCAGAGTTGTCTTGATCAGTTCGTGTTCGAACAGAGACACTGCCATATTCTTGAACATCGCTTTGCGGTGTGCACTTGTACGATTTAAGTGACGACCTGATTTACGATGACGCATTATTCAAAATCCTTAACAACTTAGTGTCAGAAGGCTAACTCAGGATGCCGCTTTATCGTCATTTTTGAGGCTGGCAGGTGGCCAGTTCTCAAGACGCATACCAAGTGACAGCCCTTTAGAGGCCAATACGTCCTTGATTTCAGTCAGCGACTTCTTACCCAGGTTAGGAGTCTTCAACAGTTCAACTTCGGTGCGCTGGATCAGGTCACCGATATAGTAGATCTGTTCTGCTTTTAGACAGTTAGCCGAGCGAACTGTCAGTTCAAGATCATCCACCGGACGCAACAGTACTGGATCGATCTCAGGATCGTCAGTCTCTGTACGCGACTGCTGGCTGGCATCTTTAAGATCCACAAAGACCGCCAACTGCTCATGAAGAATTGTCGCTGCACGACGAATACACTCTTCAGGATCGATGGTCCCATTGGATTCAATATCAATGATCAGCTTATCAAGGTCAGTGCGCTGCTCAACACGAGCGCTTTCAACTTGATAAGAGACACGCAGAACCGGGCTGTAACTGGCGTCCAGCAACAGGCGACCGATTGTACGGTTCTCATCTTCATCAGCCGTACGTGCATCAGCCGGAACATATCCGCGACCACGAGTGACCTTGAGCTGAATATTCAGGCTGTTATTGCCGTTAAGATGCGCAATCACATGCTCGGGATTGGCAATCTCAACATCTTGTGTCAGCTGGATATCAGCTGCGGTTACTACGCCTGCTTCAGATTTGCTCAGCGTCAGCGTGGCCTCATCTCCATTATGGAGCGTGAAAGCCACACCTTTCAGGTTCAGCAGGATCTCAATGACATCCTCCTGAACCCCTTCAATGCTGCTGTACTCGTGTAACACACCGTCGATTTCGACTTCGGTCACAGCACAACCAGGCATTGAAGAGAGCAAAATACGGCGCAGCGCATTGCCAAGAGTATGACCGAAGCCACGCTCAAGCGGCTCCAGAGTTACCTTAGCGCGAGTTTTGCTGATTTCCTGTACGTCAATATGACGTGGACTAAGAAACTCGTTTACAGAACGCTGCATAGTATCACCAGTCAAGAGTTCAAGAATTACTTCGAGTAAAGCTCGACGATCAGATGTTCGTTGATGTCCTGAGCCAGATCACCGCGCTCAGGAAGGGCTTTGAATTCGCCTTCCATTTTCGCAGCATCGACTTCAATCCACTCAACCGGTGCACGCTGACCAGCCAGCTCCAGAGCGTGTTTGATACGCAACTGGTTCTTGGCTTTTTCACGTACAGCAATCTTGTCGCCAACACTTACCTGGAATGAAGGGATGTTAACAACCTGTCCATTCACAGTAATCTGACGGTGAGAAACCACCTGACGCGCTTCAGCACGTGTTGAGCCAAAGCCCATGCGGTATACAACGTTATCCAGACGCCCTTCGAGCAGCTGCAGCAGGACTTCGCCTGTTGCGCCCTTGCGACGAGCGGCTTCTTTGTAGTAACCACGGAACTGACGCTCCAGCACACCGTAGGTACGACGTACTTTCTGTTTTTCACGAAGCTGCAAACCGTACTCTGAAAGACGGCCGCGGCGTGCGCCATGCACACCGGGTACAACTTCTGCTTTGCACTTGCTATCCAGCGCGCGAACACCACTCTTCAGGAAGAGATCCGTGCCTTCACGACGGGACAGCTTGCACTTTGGTCCAAGATATCGAGCCATTATACCGTCTCCTGATTAAACACGACGTTTCTTCGGCGGACGACATCCATTATGAGGAATGGGCGTCACATCCGTGATGTTGTTAATTTTGTAACCACAGCCGTTCAGTGCACGAACAGCGGATTCACGACCGGGTCCCGGTCCCTTAACAAACACGTCGAGGTTCTTAAGTCCATACTCCAGGGCCGCCTGACCAGCACGCTCTGCAGCAACCTGTGCCGCAAAAGGCGTACTCTTACGCGAGCCGCGGAAGCCTGAACCACCAGAAGTCGCCCAAGAAAGTGCATTTCCCTGACGATCGGTAATGGTGACGATGGTATTGTTAAAAGAAGCGTGGATGTGCGCGAGGCCATCCGCTACTTGCTTTTTAACCTTTTTACGTGTGCGATTACCTGGCTTTGCCATATTCGGAAATTCCTATCGCTTACTTACGGATCGGCTTACGCGGACCTTTACGGGTGCGCGCATTCGTTTTGGTGCGTTGACCGCGAACCGGAAGGTTACGACGGTGACGCAAACCACGGAAACAACCAAGATCCATAAGACGCTTGATGTTCATGTTGACTTCACGACGAAGGTCACCTTCGACAGTCAACTTGGTAATTTCACCACGAACATTATCGAGCTGCTCTTCAGACAGGTCGCCGATCTTGACGGTCGGCAGGATACCTACTGCAGCGCAAATCTGTTTGGCTGTAGTGCGGCCAATCCCATAAATGTAAGTCAGAGAAATTACCGCATGCTTATTGTCAGGAATATTGACGCCAGCGATACGGGCCATTCAATCTACTCCATATTAATGCTCTGCTCATTAGCAGAGACAAATCATTCATCGTTCGTGGAAGGCGCGCAATAATACAACCTGATCAAAAATAAATCAAGTCGGGCGCCTCCACGGCTTTTAATTTGTGGTTAACCCTGGCGCTGTTTGTGACGGGGTTCCACTTTACAGATCACGCGCACGGAACCGTTGCGACGTACGATCTTGCAATTACGGCAAATCTTTTTAACAGACGCGCGTACTTTCATGATCCACCTCTAACAGGTTTAACGCAGTGAACCTGCGCCACCTTTAAGATTCGATTTCTTCATCAGTGATTCATATTGATGGGACATCAGATGTGATTGCACCTGCGCCATAAAGTCCATCACAACCACCACGACGATCAACAGAGAGGTACCACCGAAGTAGAACGGAATGTTCCAGGCCACAACCAGAAATTGTGGCATCAGTGATACAGCCGTAATATAGAGCGCGCCGAACAGTGTCAAACGCGACAATACAGTGTCGATGTATCGGGCAGATTGCTCACCGGGTCGAATACCCGGAATGAACGCACCAGATTTTTTCAAATTGTCCGCCACTTCACGCGGATTAAACATCAGCGCTGTGTAGAAGTAGCAGAAGAACACGATAGCGATACCGAACAGCAGAATATGCAACGGCTGACCTGGGCCTAATGCCAGTGCCATATCCTGAAGCCAGTCGAGACCTTCACTCTGCCCGAACCACTGTCCCATGGAAGCAGGGAACAGCAGAATACTGGAAGCAAAGATGGGCGGAATAACACCGGCCATATTTACTTTCAGCGGCAGATGACTGCTCTGAGCCGCATAGACCCGGCGCCCCTGTTGACGTTTCGCATAGTTGATGGTGATACGGCGTTGACCGCGCTCCATAAACACAACGAATCCGACAGTAGCCATGGCCAGTACAGCAATCAGTAGCAATGCCAGGATATTCAGATCTCCCTGACGGGCAGCCTCAAAGGACTGACCGATAGCTCCAGGAAGACCTGCGACAATACCGGCGAAGATCAGAATGGAGATACCATTACCGATACCGCGCTCTGTTACCTGCTCGCCCAACCACATCAGGAATACCGCGCCTGCAACAAAGGTCACAACCGCAACGAAATAGAAACTGGCATCAGCTGCGAACGCAACGCCTTGACTTGCAAGACCTACGGACATACCAAATGCCTGAATCGTCGCCAGCACCACCGTTCCATAACGGGTGTACTGATTGATTTTGCGACGACCCGCTTCACCTTCCTTCTTCAGCTGTTCCAGATGCGGACTGACCGCCGTCATCAACTGCATAATAATCGATGCAGAGATATACGGCATAACACCCAGCGCAAGAATACTCATACGCTCAAGTGCGCCACCTGAAAACATATTGAACAGACTCAGGATTGTGCCCTGGTTCTGCTCAAACAGTGCAGCAAGGCGATCAGGGTTGATACCCGGTACCGGTATATGCGCACCGATACGGTATACAATGATCGCGATCAGAACGAAACGCAGACGAGCCCAAAGCTCGCCCAGTCCGTTTTGTCTTGCCGGTACTTGTCCTACCTTAGCCATTTATGCCTCGACTTTACCGCCAGCAGCTTCAATCGCCGCCTGAGCACCTTTGGTCACTTTAAGACCTTTAACAGTAACAGGCTTTGTGATTTCACCTGACAGGATCACACGCGCGACTTTGATTTCCTCGCGGATGATGTCAGCATTTTTTAACGCTTCAAGATCAACCACGTCAGCGGTAATCTTGCTGATTTCGTTCAAACGAATCTCAGCAACATAACGCGACTTACGTGATGTGAAACCGAATTTTGGCAGACGACGCTGGATAGGCATCTGACCGCCTTCAAAACCCGGATTCACGCTTCCGCCGGAGCGGGATTTCAGACCCTTGTGACCACGGCCACAGGTTTTGCCCAGACCGGAGCCGATACCACGACCCACACGCTTGGGAGCCTGTTTGGATCCGGCACCCGGGCGTAATGTATTCAGACGCATTGGGTGACTCCTTTTATTCACCAACCACACGGACCATGTAGTTGACTTTATTAATCATACCACGCACTGCAGGAGTATCTTCCACTTCAACAACGTGGCCGATGCGGCGCAGTCCGAGCCCTTTGACACACAGCTTGTGCTTCGGCAGAGTGCCGATAGTGCTGCGGGTCAGGGTCACTTTAATCGTATTTGACATCGCTTAGTTCCCCAGGATCTCTTCAACGGTCTTGCCGCGCTTGGCAGCAACGTCTTCAGGCGCGTTCATGGACGCAAGACCCTTAACAGTTGCACGCACAACGTTAACCGGATTAGTGGAGCCGTAACACTTCGCCAGTACGTTCTGTACACCTGCCAGCTCAAGAACCGCACGCATCGCACCACCGGCGATGATACCGGTACCTTCAGATGCAGGCTGCATGTAAACGCGAGACGCGCCATGCTGAGCTTTAACAGGATACTGCAGTGTATGGGCGTTCAGTGAAACGCTGACCATGTTACGACGCGCCTGCTCCATTGCCTTTTGAATTGCAACGGGCACTTCACGTGCCTTACCACGGCCAAAACCGATACGGCCATTACCATCGCCAACAACTGTCAGCGCAGTAAAACCGAAGATACGGCCACCTTTCACCACTTTAGCGACGCGGTTTACCTGGACCAGTCTCTCCTGGAGTTCACCGTCTTTCTGTTCGTGATTTGCCATATTAGAAACCTTTAGAATTCCAGTCCGCCTTCGCGGGCCGCATCAGCCAGAGCCTGGACTCTGCCGTGATATTTATAACCGGAGCGATCAAACGCCACCTGTGAAATGCCTGCTGCTTTGGCACGATCTGCGATCAGTGCACCCACTTTCTTGGCAGCTTCAACGTTGCCGGTTGCACCAGCACGCAAATCTTTTTCAACAGTTGATGCAGAAGCAAGCACTGTTGCGCCATCAGCGGAAATGATTTGCGCATAAATGTGACGTGGTGTGCGGTTGACGCACAGACGTACTGCACCCAGTTCACGCATTTTAAGGCGAGAGCGGCGCGCACGACGAATTCGAGCTTGATTTTTTTCGTTCATGACCCAGCCTTACTTCTTCTTAGCCTCTTTACGGCGTACAAACTCATCTGCATAGCGAACACCTTTACCCTTGTAAGGCTCAGGTGGACGGAACGCACGAATTTCAGCGGCAACCTGACCAACCTGCTGCTTGTCAGCACCAGACAGGATGATTGTCGTGTTATTCGGAGCTTCTGCTTTAACACCGTTAGGCAGTTGGTAATCGATCGGGTGTGAGAAACCCAGCGTCAGGTTGACAACATCGCCTTTAACAGCAGCACGGTAACCAACACCGATCAGCTGCATGGTTTTCTGAAAACCAGTGCTGACACCTGTCACCATGTTGTTAACCAGTGCACGAGTCGTACCGGACAGGGCAACAGCCTGCTTGCTGCCATCACGAGCAACAAACGTAACCTTGCCATCATTCAGCTCAACAACAACTGAAGGATGTACATCCAGACTCAACTGACCGTTGCTACCCTTGACAGCAACTTGCTGCCCCTGGATTTTAACCTCAACACCTGCAGGTACAACAACGGGATTCTTAGCTATACGTGACATCAGAACTCCCCTTAGAATACCGTACAGATGACTTCACCACCGATACCAGCCTGACGAGCGGCGCGATCGGTCATGACACCTTTACTGGTAGAGATAATTGCAATACCCAGGCCATCAGAAACTTTTGGCAGTTTTGCAACATGGCGGTAAATACGCAAACTAGGCTTGCTTACACGCTTGATCTCTTCAATAACCGGCTTGCCTTCGAAATACTTCAGTTCGATAGTCAGTACCGGCTTGCTTTCACCTTCAACACTGTAGTCAGTGATATAGCCTTCTTCTTTCAGCACCTTGGCGATTGCCACTTTGTGCTTGGAAGACGGCATGGAGACAGCAGGCTTTTCAGCCATATTACCGTTACGGATACGGGTAAACATATCCGCGAGGGTATCTTGCATACTCATGCTTATTTCCTCAGTTGTGCAGCGCAGCGCGGTAGCAGGAACCGTTTCCTGCCCAGACCGCTGTGCTTACCATTGACAAGCTGATTACCAGCTTGCTTTTTTCAGACCCGGAACATCACCGCGCATTGCAGCTTCACGCAGTTTGATGCGTGACAAACCGAACTTACGGTATACACCGTGCGGACGACCTGTTACCTGGCAACGACGCTGCTGACGAATCGGACTGGCATCACGCGGCAGCTTTTGCAAAGCGACCTGTGCATCCCAACGCGCTTCTTCAGAGCTCTCTGGGTTAACGATGATTGCCTTCAGCTCAGCACGCTTGGCAGCATATTTTGCAGCCAGCTTTTCACGCTTCGCTTCACGGTTTTTCATTGAAATTTTAGCCATCTTCTACCCCTGATTATTTACGGAACGGGAACTGCAGAGCGGTCAGCAGTGCACGTCCTTCGTCATTAGTCTGGGCGGTAGTAGTGATCGTGATATCCAGACCACGCAGCTTATCCACTTTATCGTAATCGATTTCAGGGAAAATAATCTGCTCTTTAACACCCATGCTGTAGTTTCCACGACCATCGAATGACTTCGGATTCAAACCACGGAAGTCGCGGATACGCGGGATAGATACATCAACCAGACGATCAAGGAATTCCCACATACGCTCACCGCGCAGTGTGACTTTACAACCGATCGGCCAGCCTTCACGGACTTTAAAACCCGCAATGGATTTACGTGCCTTGGTAACAACAGGCTTCTGACCTGCAATCGCAGTCAGATCAGCAACAGCGTTTTCCAGCTGCTTTTTATCACCCAGAGCTTCACCTACACCCATGTTCAGAGTGATTTTGGTGACACGTGGAACAGCCATGATGTTAGGACTGTTCAACTCTTCTTTCAGGCTCTGCTTCAGTTCGTTCTCGTACAGCGCTTTCAATCTAGACATTGCACCAACCTCTCTTACTTATCACCAACGACGACTTCGCCGTTAGACTTGTAGAAGCGTACCTTGGTGCCGTCTTCAAGCTTCTTGAAGCCTACACGATCACCCTTGCCGGTAGCAGGATTAAAAATGGCGACATTGGAAGTGGCAATCGCTGCTTCCTTCTCAACAATACCACCCTGCTGACCCAGCATCGGGTTTGGCTTAACATGCTTCTTGATCATGTTTATGCCGGATACGATCAGGCGATCGTCAGACAGAACGCGCATTACTTTGCCACGCTTGCCCTTATCTTTACCTGCGATCACGATGACTTCATCGTCGCGACGAATTTTACGCATTAGTTACCTTCCTTTCCTACTACCCTCTCATGCTCAAAAACGCCAAACCCTCACGGGCATGGCGTTTTGAAGATTCAACCGCAAAAAAGCAGTCAGATCAGAGCACTTCAGGCGCCAGGGAAATGATCTTCATGAACTTCTCAGTACGAAGCTCACGCGTTACTGGGCCGAAGATACGAGTACCAATTGGCGCGCCGTTGTTGTTCAGCAGCACTGCTGAATTCACATCAAAGCGGATAATGGAACCATCCGCACGACGAACACCTTTACGGGTACGTACTACGACAGCTTTAAGAACCTGACCTTTCTTCACTTTACCACGCGGAATGGCTTCCTTAACGGTCACCTTGATGATATCACCAACTCCGGCGTAGCGACGGTGAGAACCGCCGAGGACCTTAATACACATCACGCGCTTGGCGCCGCTGTTATCAGCAACATCAAGCATCGATTCAGTTTGAATCATGGTCTACCCCACAAAACTGTTAAACCAGCCATCTAATGACAGCTGGCGTAATGGAGCAAAGGCGCACTAGTTTACACCTCTGCGGCAGGCTCTTCAACTGCCATTAATGCTTTATTTGCCTGTTCTTCGATCCGAACCAGTACCCATGTCTTGGATTTAGACAGAGGACGTGATTCCTGGATGGTTACCAGGTCGCCGATACGGCAAGCATTATCAGCATCATGAGCATGCAGCTTGGTCGAACGACGTACGAACTTCCCATAAATTGGATGCTTCTCTTTACGTTCTACCAACACCGTGATGGTTTTATCCATCTTGTCACTGACGACCTTACCGGTCACAGTACGAATACGTTTTTCTGCGCTCATTTATGCACCTGCCTTTTGCTTAAGAACAGTTTTGACGCGAGCAATATCACGACGCACCTGGCCTAAAAGGTGATTTTGAGCCAGCTGACCGGTCGCTTTTTGCATGCGCAGATTAAACTGGTCCTTCAACAGATCCAGCAGTGTCTGCTGAAGCTCTTCTGCGGATTTTTCGCGCAGTTCAGTCGCTTTCATTACATCACCGTCCGTTTAACTATGGTTGTAGTTACAGGCAGCTTTGCAGCAGCCAGAGCGAAGGCTTCAGACACCAACTGTTCGTTGACGCCGCTGATTTCAAACAGCACCTTACCTGGCTGGATCTGAGCGACCCAGTATTCTACGTTACCCTTACCTTTACCCATACGTACTTCAAGGGGCTTAGTCGTGATCGGCTTGTCCGGGAATACCCGGATCCAGATCTTACCACCACGCTTTACATGACGCGTCATGGTACGACGAGCCGCTTCGATCTGACGCGCTGTAATACGACCGCGACCGGTCGCTTTCAGCGCGTACTCACCAAAGCTGACCTTGCTGCCACGCTGCGCCAGGCCGCGGTTACGGCCTTTCATCACCTTGCGGTACTTAAGTCGTTTTGGTTGCAGCATTGACGTTTACCTCACTTAGTTCCTTTCTTCTTGGGCGCATTCTTCTCAGCACGTACCTGTTCGATACCGCCGAAAATCTCACCTTTGAAGACCCAGACTTTAACGCCAATCACACCGTAAGTTGTGTGCGCCTCGTAGGTTGCGTAGTCAATGTCAGCACGCAGGGTATGCAGAGGTACACGACCTTCACGATACCACTCAGTACGCGCAATCTCGGCACCGCCAAGACGACCGCTCACCTGGATTTTGATACCTTTGGCACCGATACGCATGGAGTTCTGTACCGCACGCTTCATGGCGCGACGGAACATAACACGGCGCTCCAGCTGGCTGGCAACGCTCTGCGCGATCAGTTTGGCATCCAGATCTGGCTTACGTACTTCTTCAATGTTGATGTGCACAGGCACACCCATCATTTCAGAAATCGCAGAGCGCAGCACCTCAACATCCTCACCTTTCTTGCCAATCACGATACCGGGACGAGCAGTGTGGATAGTAATTTTGGCGTTCTGAGCTGGACGCTCAATATCAATGCGACTTACAGACGCATTCTTCAGCTTGCCCTCAAGGAAACTACGCACCTTGAGGTCATTCAGCAGCTTACCAGCATAGTCTGACTTGTCAGCGTACCATACAGAAGTATGATCTTTGACGATGCCGAGACGTATACCGGTTGGGTTAACTTTCTGACCCATTTCGAAATCTCCTAGCCGTCAGCTTCTTAGTCAGCCACTTTGATAGTGATGTGCGAGGTGCGCTTCAGAATTCTGTCTGCGCGACCTTTGGCACGTGGCCGAATGCGTTTCATGGTCATACCTTCATCAACGAAGATGGCCGATACACGCAGTTCATCTACGTCAGCACCTTCATTGTGCTCTGCATTTGCAATCGCAGAGTTAAGCACTTTCTTGACCAGATCAGCACCTTTCTTGTTGCTGAACGTCAGGATATCGAGAGCTTCTCCCACAGACTTACCACGGATCTGATCAGCGACCAGACGGGCCTTCTGGGCGGAGATGCGGGCGCCGATATGTTTGGCGACTACTTCCATCATCTATCCTCCCTTACTTCTTCTTGGCCTTCTTGTCGGCTGCATGACCGCGGAATGTACGTGTAGCAGCAAACTCACCTAATTTATGACCGACCATGTCCTCAGTGACAAACACTGGAACGTGCTGGCGGCCGTTATGTACTGCAATTGTCAAACCCACAAAGTTCGGAAAAATTGTGGAACGACGCGACCAGGTTTTGATCGGACGTTTTTCGTTTGCTTCAATCGCAGCCTCTACCTTCTTCAACAGGTGAAGGTCGATAAATGGACCTTTCTTCAGTGAACGTGGCACAGCTGTATCCCCTTATTTAGCGCTACGACGGCGTACAATGAGTTTATTGGTACGCTTGTTCTTGCGTGTTTTATGACCTTTAGTCGGGACGCCCCATGGAGTAACCGGGTGACGGCCACCAGAGGTACGACCTTCACCACCACCATGTGGGTGATCGACCGGGTTCATTGCTACACCACGAACTGTCGGGCGCACACCACGCCAGCGCTTAGCACCCGCTTTACCCAGCTGACGCAGGGAATGCTCGGAGTTGCTGACTTCGCCCAGTGTGGCACGGCATTCTACCAGCACTTTACGCACTTCACCGGAACGCAGACGCAGAGTGGCATAAGCCCCTTCACGCGCAACCAGCTGTGCAGAAGCACCCGCAGAACGTGCCATCTGAGCGCCTTTACCAGGCTTCAGTTCGATACAGTGTACGGTACTACCCAGGGGGATGTTACGCAGAGTCATGGTGTTGCCGACTTTGATATCGACAGCTTCACCAGAAACGATAACAGCACCTGCCTGCAGACCTTTCGGTGCAATGATGTAACGACGCTCACCATCTGCATACTTGATCAGAGCGATGTGCGCAGTACGGTTTGGATCGTATTCGATACGTTCTACAGTACCCTGAATACCATCCTTGTTACGACGGAAGTCGATAACACGGTAATGGTGCTTGTGACCACCACCGATATGACGCGTAGTGATACGGCCATTGTTGTTACGACCACCGGACTTGCTCTTCTTTTCGACCAGTGCCGCAAAAGGTTTACCCTTATGCAGATCAGCACTGACTACCTTAACGACGTGACGACGTCCGGCAGAGGTCGGCTTTGATTTAACGATTGCCATGATCTAACCCCTTCTTATTCGCCAGCCATGAAATCAATTTCAGAGCCATCCGCCAGACGAACATAGGCTTTACGCACATCATTGCGCTTGCCCAGGCCACGCGCTGTACGCTTGGTCTTACCTTTGATATTCAGCACATTGACGCCTTCAACTTTTACGTTGAACAACTGCTCGACGGCTTTTTTGATTTCGGGCTTGGTAGCATCAGGCGCTACACGAAATACGACCTGCTGTGATCCGTCAGCAACAATAGTTGCTTTCTCAGAGATGTGCGGACCCAACAACACTTTATAAATGCGTTCCGGATTCATGCCAGCACCTCATTGATTTTGTTCAGAGCAGCAGCGGTCACAACCACTTTGTCAAAGCCAATCAGGCTGACCGGGTCGATCGCAGCAACGTCACGCACATCAACGTGTGGCACGTTACGAGCAGCCAGATACAGGTTTGCTTCAACTTCTTCAGTGATCAGCAGTGCATTGCTCAACTCAAGCTCTTTCATCTTGGCGATGAACTGCTTGGTTTTCGGGGCATCCATCTGGAAACCTTCAACAACCACCAAACGATCCTGACGAACCAGCTCAGAAAGGATGCAGCGCATGGCAGCGCGATACATCTTCTTGTTAACCTTCTGCGAATAGTCACGTGGACTTGCAGCGAAGGTCACACCACCGGAGCGCCACAGCGGTGAACGGATTGTACCCGCACGGGCACGACCAGTTCCCTTCTGACGGAATGGCTTGGCGCCACCACCAGATACTGCGGAACGATTTTTTTGAGCCTTGCTACCCTGACGGCCACCTGCCATGTAAGCAGTAACCACCTGGTGCACCAGGGACTCGTTAAACTCTTTGCCAAAAATCAGCTCGGATACTTCGACCGAACCGTTGGCTCCTGTCAGATTTATATTCATGTTAACCCCTTCAGCCGCGTGCTTTTACAGCAGGTTTAACGATGACGTCACCGCCGGTCGCGCCAGGAACAGCACCTTTGACCAGCAGCAGGTTGCGTTCAGCATCTACACGCACGACTTCAAGAGTCTGCACTGTGCAACGCTCATCACCCATGTGACCTGCCATCTTTTTGCCCTTGAACACACGCCCCGGAGTCTGACACTGACCAATGGAGCCCGGAGCACGGTGAGAAAGTGAGTTACCGTGAGTCGCATCCTGAGTACGGAAGTTCCAGCGCTTAACACCGCCCTGAAAACCCTTACCCTTGCTACGACCGGTCACATCAATTTTCTGACCTGCTTCGAAGCGCTCAACTGTCAACGAATCGCCGACATTGATTTCTTCATCACCGGAGAGACGGAACTCCCACAAACCGCGACCTGCTTCAACTCCAGCTTTCGCGAAGTTGCCGGCTTCCGGCTTAGTCAGGCGATTAGCCTTCTTAGTACCGGTTGTCACCTGGATAGCAGCGTAACCATCAGTTTCAATGGTTTTAACGCACGTCACGCGGTTCGGATCCACCTCGATGACAGTGACTGGCACGGACACGCCATCTTCTGTGAAGACACGGGTCATGCCCGCTTTACGTCCGATAAGTCCTACAGACATTTTAATACCTCTTGCCAGTTGAGTACGGGGCTGTCACCCACTATGGCTGCCCATTACAGAGCATTCCTCAAATAGCGCTTCATTAAACGTTATTAATTCTGCGCAGCTTGATTAGCCCAGGCTGATCTGCACTTCTACACCCGCAGCGAGGTCCAGCTTCATCAGTGCGTCAACTGTTTTTTCAGTTGGCTCAACGATGTCCAGAACACGCTTATGCGTACGGATTTCATACTGATCACGTGCATCTTTGTTCACGTGAGGTGAAATCAGAACGGTAAAACGCTCTTTGCGAGTAGGAAGTGGGATCGGACCATGCACCTGTGCGCCCGTACGCTTTGCAGTTTCTACGATTTCCTGCGCGGACGAGTCGATCAGGCGATGATCAAAAGCCTTCAGACGAATTCTGATTTTTTGGTTCTGCATTCTGATCACGCATTTCCTGTTGATTTTGTTACGGCAATAGCCGACCTCCCCTTACATGAGGGGACGCAAATTATACTTACTGAGTCAAGTGAGTTCAACCCTGTCGGTACAAATAATAACCAGTCATTTTCACTACTGCCAAAAATGCAAAAACCCTCCGAAGAGGGTTTTCTGTCATCAATTGATCAAATCAATTATTCGATGATTTTGGAAACAACGCCTGCACCTACAGTACGACCGCCTTCACGGATCGCAAAACGCAGACCTTCTTCCATCGCGATCGGGTTGATCAGCGTAACAGTCATCTGTACGTTGTCACCCGGCATCACCATCTCAACACCTTCTGGCAGCTCACACGCGCCAGTGATGTCAGTGGTACGGAAGTAGAACTGTGGACGGTAGCCTTTGAAGAATGGTGTATGACGACCACCTTCTTCTTTGCTCAGCACGTACACTTCGCCTTCAAACTTGGTGTGCGGCTTGATTGAACCCGGCTTACACAGTACCTGACCACGCTCAACTTCATCACGCTTGGTACCACGCAGCAGCGCACCAATGTTCTCACCTGCACGACCTTCGTCCAGCAGTTTGCGGAACATCTCAACACCGGTACAAGTCGTCTTGGTCGTCGCACGAATACCAACGATCTCGATCTCTTCACCGGCTTTAACGATACCACGCTCTACACGGCC
>NZ_JMSZ01000023.1 GCF_000691225.1 Nitrincola lacisaponensis | reverse complement strand
CCTCCAGGCGCTCATCACCATAGGCCTTCCCCAGACGGAGGATGCCCAGACAGGAGCGGTAGGCCTGTTGTGGATGTTTGCGCACCTCCAGGGCCGTACGGATGAGTTTCTCCGTACCCGGTCCCGTCTTGGCCGCCCAGGCGATCAGACGCTCCGGTGTCCACTCACCGGCCTGGCGGTGGGACTCTGGCATGTGGGCCGCTACGGTGGTGTGTCGGCCTTTCTGGTTGGAACGGTGGTGGCTGGCGATCCGGTTGCCCCGGTAAAAACACTCAATGGTGTTGTGGGTGATCCGAGCCTCCACCTCCTTCTTGATCAGGGTGTAGGGTACTGAGTAGTAATGCCCATCGACGGCCACGTGGTAGTCGATGTTGACCCGGACCTTCTTCCACTCTGCATAGACGTAGGGCTCTGCAGGCAGGGGCTGCAACGCCGGTTTGTCCAGTTGCTCGAAGTGTTCGCTCCGGCAACCGGGTAACTTGCGGAAGGGCCGGTTATTGAGCTTCTCCAGTAGCTCACGGAGGGTGGCGTTCAGTTGCCCCAGTGAGAAGTGTTGACGGTGACGCAGCGCCGCCAGTATCCAGCGTTCGACGATCAGCACGCCGCCTTCCACCTTGGCTTTGTCTCGCGGCTTTCTGACTCGTGTGGGTAGGATGGCCACGCCATAGTGGGATGCCA
>NZ_JMSZ01000022.1 GCF_000691225.1 Nitrincola lacisaponensis | reverse complement strand
ACATACTACAACATACAAGTCTACAGACAGATTTACAGCGGGATTCCTGGAATTACCATCGGTCGATAGCTTCCAGTTGCAGGATGATGCCCTATGGCTTGGATTAGCCCCTGAAACGGCCGTCACAGGGCTTTAGGTGTCGGGGTAGTCTTACCCCTTGCTCGACCTGCGTTCGCCTTGCACAAACGCAATCTGGCGGTCTTTTCTCTTGGAAGGCAGGATCAACCCGGCTTCTCTTGGCGTTCAACCTTAAACGTTGAGGCTTGCATTCATCCACCGATGCAAGCGCATCAGTTGAGGCCCGCGCCGGTCGCCCCTGCGAGCGACAAACGGCAACAAAAGCTCCTGAACCCTGGCTGCACCAGGAATGCTCTCGGCTAAGTCGTCTTGAGGCTGGAGCATGATGCAATCTGTATGAACTCTGACCTCCGCAAGAAAACGCCTGTCGTTGTGGCGAGCGCGATAACTGGGGAATGCGGAAATACTGCGGCCGAGGTCACGTTCTGCAAACAAAGGAAAGTCATGGTCTAGGCACCCTGCCACATTCACCGGAAGCGATACATACATAACCGCCATCCGCTGGCCGCTATCCAAGTCGTCATAAACAAGAATGCCGTACAGCCGACCAATGTCATCCAGCCTCAGAAGGAAGTTTTCAAGCCGTTCAACCTGGGAGCTGTTCCACTCTGCATTTTTGGCATGACGTTCTGCTTGGCGTTGCTCCCATGCGTGCCGCTTCGCTGCTTGCTCATCGGCTTTGGCTTGCCTTCGTGCCTCGACCTCAGCCAGCGCGGGCCGAACCCTTGTTAAAGGAAAGGTGACAGGCTCCACTTCCCCAATCCGCAGACGCTCACGTTGTTCGACCAGGAAGGCAAGCACGTCGCTCCATGCAGCAATATCGAACCACTCTGTATAACCATCGCCAGTCGGCATTTCCCGTGAATAGTCAGCAAACAAGTAGTGCAGAGCTGATTCAACCTTATAAGCATGGCCGCCCTGCATAGGCACTTGCAGACTTCGATCCCAATCTAGTTCCTGGGGAAGCTGTGCGCCTCTTCGAGCAGGCTCAAGACTGACGCCTATCTTGAAGGCATCCCTAGCTTTGTTCTGTAGCAGGTAGACATA
>NZ_JMSZ01000021.1 GCF_000691225.1 Nitrincola lacisaponensis | reverse complement strand
GTTTTACTTGACCACTACAGTTCTTGCATAAACTGCTGGCTGAACACAGCCTTTCCCAGAGGCAGAAACAAATGCCGCGTTATATTCCGGAGACCATGCAATTACATATCCTTCAACGATACTTCCCTCTCTCAGCTGTCTATCTTTTAAGATAACATTTCCTTTGTTGTCGATTAACGCAACTGACATTTGCGGTTTATCTGATCCATACCAAATTCTATGGGCACTACAACCAGATAAAAATATTAGAGCAAGTAAAAGCATAGCTATTCTAAACACTTTGGTATCTCCTCTAAATCATGTATAACGCCGCATTCAGCGGCTTGTCCGCTGCAATGCTTTGTTAGGCTTGATTGCCCGATAAATTGCAATAGGCTGAACCATTATTCGAGGATACCTACAGGTTCTAATCATTTCCTCTAAGCCATCAAAACCTCGAAAAACACCACGAAACCCGTTTTCGAATGATTGTGACTCATTGCCGTCCTCGTCTAAATCTTTATCTTCAAACTCTTTCATTGGCTCGAAGGAGTCCCCATCTTTCTTCGGAATGGATGTGATAACCCCTAACATAGTTACTTTTATTGTAGGCTTCGAACCAAACAGGTAATGGACAGACTCAGTATTATCATCAAGGAAAAACTTTCGCTTTACATTAGACATTACATGAAAAATTTCTAAGTCTTCAAATGGGTATACTCGAACATTAAACACATCAGGAAGAAACACTCGAACCCATGTTTTTAACCCATCAATAATCCAGTTATCTACTTTACCTATTTCCCTAGAGCTGAAGACTGTATTTAGAGTGTTTTCGAAATCTAATAATTCGCTCTTTTTCTTAGTCTTTGCAGCACCGTTTTTCATCTTCTTGATGTCTTCTTTAATAACATCAACTTTTTCGATGAGCTCTTTTAGCTCAGGAGTTTCTGTCAAATTCGATTTGATGCTGTTATTTATAAAACCGACGATATCTTCATAGTTATGTGCGATTCTAGTGATCCGCTCATAATCTTCTAATACAACGTGTCCTTCGACCTTGATACATAGAGCACTTTCAAATATTTTGGTGGCATTACCTGACTCAACTGCTTCTCTGGTAACGTCGACGCCAATTTCAGCAGCGTATCCTTTTTCAAAAAGCTCACTTTCAAGCTCGTTGTATACGTCGTGATGGCTAACTCGGACTTCTTTAATCGCTTGAGACTCTGTTTCAGTGCCACCTGCCTCATGCTTGAATATTTTGAAGTCGTAATTTCTTAAGTTTTTACTGTTTTCACTAGACGTTGAGGATGCTTCTACAGATTGAACTATTCCACCTGATATCTGGCTATACAGCGAACTTACCTTCTCCATATCAAGATATATAAAATCTTTTATTTCTTTCATCATGTGTCCTGTGAGTAACTGCTAGCCTACTATTCGTGGGTAACACCAGATGCCTAACGCCGCCAGCAGGTGAGACAAAACCAGAGCAAAGCGGCGGTTTTGGCTTCACACTGGCTGGCCTTGTTAGCCGATGCCATTGTGTATTGATGAATCGATTCTCGCCGCTTCTTCATCTGAAAGCGGTTGCCAATTGCTCCGAGATACTCCAAAAGAACATTCAGCCTCATCTAGTGCTTCTTCCATGGATAGAAAGCAATGGTCGCTATCCGCAAGAACTCCCGTCAAATCGCGGAATCGGATCATCAGGTAGACGGAGCCACCTTCTGCACATTTGAGCTCGTGAATAACCAGAGAGGCTACATTCTCCATTTCGGAAGGACATCGGCTTACAGGACAAAAGATAGATAGCATAAGCTTTTTCCGACTCACGGCTAACGCTGAGCTTAGCGGCACCCTTGTAATGGAGGCGAAGCCGCAATGAAAAGGGTGTCCGGCGGCCATCGGCCGCGTACTACAGCGACTGGTTAAATGGCGGAAAGCGCCGCCCTACGGATCTCTGTTCTCCAGAGCCTGAGACAATCTTCCGCCAACTTGAGTGCATCGTAACTAACACCATTGTGATCAATTTCGTACTGACAGAAAAATGTGATTGGCTTCTTCATTTCCGGTTTGTACGTCGCAATCAACCAGTGACGATTCGAGATATCAGGTTGGGAACCACTTCTGAGCCGTTTAATTCGGCAGTGCTTCTTACCATTGCAAAAGTCAGCACAAATCCTGAGCTCATCGTGCTTATTGATGAACTTTTGCAGCGCCTGACGTTGATACTTCGCCGGGTACATTTCCGGAAGCCAATCGGCAAGATGATGACAGTGAATAAAGAACGAAACCACATCATCTTCGTAGTACTCAACCCGCTTGAACATGTGAGGACATCCAGCATATATGGCTCTTATTCGGTCAAGATAGCGCTGTACTCTGTGAAGTTGCTCCATGATTCATCGAGCCATTTAACGCCGCAAATCACCGGCACCAAAAAGCAGAGCGAAGCGGCGCTTTTGGCGTCCGTGTGCATTTGCCTTGTTAACCGTATTAATCACCTGCCTGGCTGCCACTCGTTATAGCTGGGGATACCTTCATACTCCAGCCACTCAACATCATGACCCGTCCAAATATGGGCTTCTGGTTTTAAGCCTGGATCTTCATCCAAGGTTGCAACCCGCAGAATGACATGTGGCTGACCAGGCCTCTCTGCTACTAAATGAGTGCCACACACCGAACAAAAATGCCTCATCTTTCCAGGACTGGATTCAAAGCTCGAAAGCTTATCCTCTCCACGCAACCATCGAAAATTTTCTCTCAGTACACCAGCGGTAGGCGCGAAAGGTGCAGCATGTGCTTTTCGACAAGTTTTGCAGTGGCAATAAATGATTGACATATCAAGTGTGGCAACCTCATATTCTATGGTCCCACACAAACAGCTCCCTTTCACGCACGCCTCCTTTTGTACAGTTAACGCCCGCATTTGCGGCTGGTTTGGAGCGCAGCGGAAAACCAGTCCGACAACATGCGCTTGTTATATGCTGCCTGGGACAATGACCAAGCAGAACTTTCAATGATAATATCTTTTTTAATCTTAGTCATTGGTTTTGAGCAACACACTGTATGCAATTATAACGAATATATATTCTGCCGCTGTAAAAATGCTCTTTCTCCCCCTTCTAGTATTGCGCAGCAATCTTTCTGTATAGATTCCCTGTCAATTGATCCTCGATTTACAATCGAAGTTTTATCGCTTGTACTCCGAAGCGGAACAATCAACTCTGCATCACCCAAAACTGCGATATTAGCATTATGTGTAACGATAATTACTTGTCGCGTCTCTTTAATCTTTTTCAAATTGGCAACAATAGTTTTGTATACAAATTCGCTGTCCAGGTGATCTTCTGGCTGATCTATTAGAAGCGGAATATTGTTTTTAGATTGAATAAGAATTGCCAATAGGATTGACTGCTGCTGACCTAGTGACAACTTAGATATTGACTTAGATATATTCCTTGTCTGTCCGTCAACCTCTACTACTTTAGTCACCAAAATATGCGGCCTATCCTCGTATGTAAGTGCTTGAAAATCTTCATATGTATTGCTCTCACCGACCTGTTCGAAAATTCGATCTATATCTTCATTCGAAAACACAGGCCCTCCATTCTCATCCAGAATATTAGCAAAGGCTGACTTTCGGCGGCGTTTGACTTCTGATGAAAAGGTTATAGGTGACATATTAGAGGCTATAATTTCGGACCTTTTAACTTGGGAAGTCCTCCACCCCATTACTTGCTTAAGAAGCTCCTCAAACCTAGGCGAGTAACCCCCTTCGGAAAATTTAGCTGAAACAAATAGCCCATCAACCGAGTTCTTTAAGTTGTTATTTATCTGGACACTAAAAGCATATCGCTCCTTATAGATATTTTTCTTCAGTTCAATCCGTTGCCTCAGAAGCTGTGCTCTTTCATTCTCTGCGTCTTTTAACTTGACTTGGTCAGCCTGTAGCTTCCTAAGACGCTTCTCATAATATTCAAGATCTTTAGCAATCTGGTTAATTTTTCCAATATCAAAAGGAATCCCTGCTTTTTCTAGCTCTGATTTTTTATCGTCAATCTGCTTTTGAATGTCAGACTCTTTTGACTTCCATGATTCAAGCTGAACCTTAAGAAGCTCAATCTTTTCTTCTAAGGCCAAATTTAGCTCGTCAGATTTACCTGAAACAATTTCAGAAAATTCATCAATCAGTCTCTTTACTTCGGCTATCTGGTCTTTTCCTACAATTATTTCATCATCGGAAAAATTGTCAAAATACTCAAAAAAGGTTGAATCTTTAAGAACTTCGCGATAGTTTTTAACAAGATTTTTTAGCTGCTCTATAAGGTCATCCCTTAACCCTTTCTCTTTAACCAAAGCAACTTGATGCTTAACAAGATCTCCAACTTTATCTTGTTCTAACCTAGATTTTTTCTCTTTTAAGGAATTGAGTTGCCTTTCGGTATCTTTTATTGCTGCAACCTCAATTCGTAGCTTTCCTAGCGCACTCTGATTGTCGAGCAGTAATTGGCAGACATTTGCATCTTCCTGCTTTAAATGCTCGACCTCCAAAAAACCGTCGAGAAAATCTAGTAATTTTTGCGGGTCGTCATCACTGTTCTTTATAGTATCAGCTGTTTCGCTTTGCCCGTAACACTCCATAGGCACTTTCTGGAGCCCATCATCTCCATCCGTGTAATTAAATGCATCACCATTTTTAGAGCGACGGAATTCGATTACTTTTCCTGTTTCATCTTCGTAAAACAAACTAATATCATCAGGCCACACATCGCTATCAACAACTTCCTTCGAGGATTCATTCCCTGATGCTGCTCGTACAATCTCCATCAATGTTGACTTGCCGGTACCCCTGCCGCCTATTATGCAGCTTAGGTTATTACTGAAATCAATAAACTGGCCATCTAGAAGGCCTCCCTTAATCTGCACTTTGACAAATTTTGGAACCCTTTCAGGAATTACATCTTCGATACGCACACGAGACTCATAGGACATCAAAGCAATGCGAATTGCTTGAAAGCTCAATTCATCAACTTTGAAACGTGTTAGCTTCTTATTGCCTTCCGCATTTGTCCCAAGCTTATTTATTGAGTGTGAATCGGAAGACATAACTTTAGGCAGTATTGCATCATCATGTAAGTTAAGTCTGCTTCTCCGCTCTTTTACTAGAGCCAATCGATTACTATCGGAATCATCATCTGTATAAAGATAAAAACTATCTTTTTTACTTATTTCAAGAGCAAGCAACGCCGGATGACATAATATGTCTTCCATTTGAGCATTAAATCTCACTACTGTTTTCTCAAATCCAGAATCCAATTCAATGTGAGCAAGTATTCCAAATCCATTAAATTGCGAAGCAAAATTTAAGCACTCGACAATACCTTGTGAGCAACGCTCTTTGTCGTCGGAAATAGTAAGTTTCCCGTAAAAAGACCTCAAGTCTTGAAAGCTCTGAAAATATACAAGGAGATGCCCTTGTGTTGTGCTGACCTCAATCCCTGGCACAACAAATATATCCTTGCCTTCTGCATAATCAATTGCGGCCTTACTGTTTAGAATTTCATTGTGATCCGTAATACTAATAATTTTTAGATTAGAATCTATTGCTGTGTCCACAATATTCTGAGGTGTCATTTGTTGGTCATTAACATCAAACGAACCTGAATCTTTTCCGTAAGAATGTATGTGAAGATCAGCTCGAAAAAACCTAGCGCCATTATTAAAGTTATTGTCCAAAATCATCTCCGAAATCCAATATCAATAGGCTAAAGATACTATTTCCAACGCCCTTTTCGATCCAAATAAAAAGCACGAGCTGCCGCTTCTGGAGGCATATAACGCAAAGCACACGGGTGACAGCCGCGCAGCGGTTGGCATCCCAGCGGCCGAAGGCCGCGAGTGATGCGCCTTGTTAAGTGTTTTTGTATAGTTTTGACCATGAGTTCCAATCGTCTTCGTTACGCAGATAAACCAGCAGCGGAAGGTGCTCCATCTTATTTGGATACGGAACCGCTAACATCTCTTCGGTATAGCTGCGATGGCTCTTTGAATAATTTGCTAGGATATTGGTCAGTGCAACGCTAGCAACTTCCTTAGCTTCTTCGCTTGGCTCACCATCGAATATAAAACGCGCAACCAAGTCTTCACCGTCCTTAGACAGGCTGAATGACACTGCCCTAAAGGATGGCGCAACTTCACCCAGAAGCCCGCTTTGGGCATACAACATTAATTTTATATCGTGCTCAGTTCTCATAGACACTTAACATTTATATCGTAGCCCCAAAGGCCACTTTGCCAAGACCACTATCCCAGCCAATTAATTGAACCCAAGCTAGCTCAAAACCCTGGGCTGTTCCATTTTCTCTAGCATCTATGACATTCATGCCAATGGCAAATCGATCATGCAGACTACTATCACGATTTCACCAAATGAAAGCAAGAGTATGATTTTCTTAAAATTAATACAACTTTAAAACTACCTTCCTGGATATGAGCCTCTACGACCACTTTGCCAGCCACTCTGACTTGACCAAACACAAAATACTGTATATAAAAACAGTATTGTTATTTAATTCATAACAAGGAGCTGTTAATGGATGATATACCACCACCCTTGCCTGCTAATCCTTCACGTTTCATGGATCAGCTCCGTGCATCCATGCGCTCACGTCATCTGGCTTATCGTACAGAAAAAACCTATTGCGGCTGGATCAAGGATTTCATTTATTTTCATCAGAAGCGTCATCCTCTAGAGATGGGAGCCATCGAAGTAGATGCCTGGTTAAGCTATCTTGCTAATCAGCGTCATGTTGCCATCAACACGCAAAAAACTGCGTTGAATGCGGTTGTGTTTCTTTATAAACACTTCCTGCACAAGGATCTTGGACAGCTGGCATTTACTCGAACCAATAAAGGCCGTCGGATACCGACTGTTTTCACCCATGAAGAAGCCATGCGTGTGCTTGGTTTTATGGAGGGGGATCATAAACTGGTTGCCAGTTTGATGTATGGCTCCGGGCTTCGTGTAATGGAATCGGTTCGCTTGCGTGTCCAGGATGTTGATTTCGCTCAGCAGTGCCTGATTATTCGTGAAGCCAAGGGCGATAAATGCCGTCGTACACTACTACCCAAGGCATTGCTTGAACCTTTGCGTATACAAATTGATCTGGCCTTGTCTATCCATCAGCAAGATCTCAATGAAGGTTTTGGCAAGGTGTATTTGCCCTATGCGCTGGAGAAGAAATACCCTAAGGCGGCTACCAGCCCCGCCTGGCAGTATATTTTTCCGGCACCTAATCGCGCTAAAGATCCACGCAGTGGGGTGATTCGTCGTCATCACGTAGGTGAGCAACAGGTCCGACGTTCAGTTGCGCGGGCCTTGGCAAAATCGCATATTCACAAGAAAGCCAGTTGCCACACGTTAAGACACTCTTTCGCAACAAACCTGCTTCGTGCAGGCACAGATATACGCAATATTCAGGAGCTACTGGGGCATAACGATATTAATACGACCATGATTTATACCCATGTCATCGGTATACATGAACGCAATGTTTCAAGTCCCCTGGACAGGTGAAGCTCTAAACGTCAGGAAGGCTACCGCAGGGCCGGTGCTCCATCACAGCTGTAGAATATGTCCAGATTGTCTTCAGGAATTAAAACAAGCAACATTGAATATTGCAAGACTTGCTTGCAGGTATGATCTGGGAAGATTGAGCAGAATTTCTGGTGATGGTGCCCCGAACCGGACTCGAACCGGTACAGCCTTTCAGCCGAGGGATTTTAAGTCCCTTGTGTCTACCAATTTCACCATCGGGGCCGGTGTTGTCACGGTATGATCCGGGGATCAGGTGTTTAAGAGAATGGAGGCTGGAGTCGGAATCGAACCGGCGTACACGGAGTTGCAGTCCGCTGCATGACCACTCTGCCATCCAGCCTTTGACTCTCTTAAAACGATCAGGCGAGGCCTGATTTGGAGCGGGAAACGAGACTCGAACTCGCGACCCCAACCTTGGCAAGGTTGTGCTCTACCAACTGAGCTATTCCCGCATTTCACTGGACAGGCAATGTCTGTCAGTGGGTGCGTATTGTACGGATATAGAATTTGCCGTCAATAGTTTTTTTCAAGTTTCTGTTTTTTCAGCATTTATGATCAAATAATAAACAGCTCAAAGCTCAAATATCGTCACTGAGTAGCGGCCAGGCGGCACGCAGGTAGAGGAACATTGACCAGAGTGTCAGTAATGCTGCCCCGTAGAGGGTCAGGATTCCGACCCAGGACAGCAGCGAGAAAGGCGGCACGGCAATGAGCACCAGGATCGCAACCATTTGCAGGGTGGTTTTGACCTTGCCGATCATGGAGACGGCGACACGGGTGCGCTCACCAATTTCGGCCATCCATTCGCGCAGGGCTGAAATCACGATTTCCCGACCGATAATCACCACTGCCGGAATGGTGACCATGGGCGTTGCATAGGTCTCAACCAGCATCACCAGTGCCACGGCAACCATCAGCTTATCGGCAACCGGGTCCAGAAAGGCACCAAAGGGTGAATGCTGATCCAGTCGGCGGGCCAGGTAGCCGTCCAGCCAGTCTGTCAGCGCAGCCAGGCCAAACACGGCGGCAGCCACCCAGGATGACCAGCTGCCCGGTATGTAATAAATGATTACAAATACCGGAATCAAAAAAATCCGCAGCAGTGTCAGCAGATTAGGTATTTTCATTGAAAACAGCATGGTGTGGTCCTGTTCAGCTGTCGGGATGCAGGCACGACCAGATTTCCTGTGCCAGCTTAGCACTTATGGTAGAGACTTTTGCAATTTCTTCAACACTTGCGTTCTCTATCTCTTTGATACTGCCGAAATACTTGAGCAGCTCCCGACGTCTTTTCTGGCCGATACCGGGAATATCCTCAAGTAATGAGCGTTTACGCAGTTTGCCTCGGCGTGCACGATGGCCGGTGATGGCGAAGCGATGCGCTTCATCACGAATATGCTGCAGCAGGTGCAAGGCTCCAGAGTCGGCTGGCAGAACGGATTCGCTGCCGGTCAAACCATTCACCAGGAACTCAAAACCGGCCTTGCGGGTGGTGCCCTTGGCAATGCCGATCACCTGAACCTCTGTAATCTGCAATGACTCCAGCACTTTCATGGCCTGAGACACCTGCCCTTTGCCACCATCAATCACCAGCAAATCGGGCAGCTTGCCCTCCCCCTTCTTCAGGCGGGTATAGCGCCGCTCCAGAGCCTGTTGCATGGCGGCATAATCATCGCCTGCCGTTATGCCTTCGATATTAAAGTGGCGGTAATCGGATTTGAGTGGTCCATTCGCGTCAAACACCACGCAGGAGGCTACTGTCGCTTCACCTGAGCTGTGACTGATATCGAAGCACTCCATACGCTGAATACTGGTGTCCATGTCCAGCAGTGCCTGCAGGGACAGCAGGCGTTGCGCAATGGTCTGTTTACTGGCTAACTGACTGACCAGTTGCTGCTGGGCATTGGTTTGTGCCAGACGCTGCCAGCCAGCTCTGTCACCTCGCACACTGTGCATGACCCGTATGCGGCGCTGGGTTTTGTCGCACAGCGCCTGCTCAATCAGATCGGCGTCTTCCAGCGCTATGGGTAAAATGATCGCTGACGGGATCTCACGAGCTCCTGTCAGATAAAATTGGGCAATAAAGGCCGACAGCACTTCGCTCTCTGTCCCTTCCAGCGAGAGTTTGGGGTGATAGGCTTTACTGCCGATGACTCGCCCGCCTCGCACAAACAGGGCATGGATCGAGATCACGCCGCTGTTGATCGCACAGCCAAATACATCGGCCTCGCCACCGCTGCCAGACACATATTGCTGTTCCTGTACCTGGCGCAAAGCAGAGATCTGGTCACGCAGCTCGGCGGCCAGCTCGAAGTCCAGTGCCGTTGCCGCTTGTTCCATGCGCAGTGCCAGTTCCTGAATCACGGCTTTGTTTTTGCCTTCAAGAAACATGCTGGCGTGGCGCAGGTCTTCAGCGTAGCGCTCCTCATCGATCAGGCCGACACAGGGTGCCGTACAGCGTTTGATCTGATGCTGCAGGCATGGCCGTGAACGATTGCGGAAAAAGCTGTCTTCACACTGACGGATACGGAAGAGTTTCTGCAGCAGGTTCAGGCTTTCCCGCACCGCTCCGCCACTGGGGAAAGGACCGAAATACTGCCCCTTGGCGCGTTTAGCTCCCCGATGGAAGCGCACCGCAGGAAACTGGTCAGTGGAAGAGATAAAGATATAGGGGTAAGACTTGTCATCGCGCAGCAGAATATTATAAGGCGGTCGCTGTGCCTTGATCAGGTTTTGTTCCAGCAGTAAGGCTTCGGTTTCGCTGTGTGTCAGCGTCACTTCAATACGGCGGATATGCGAGACCAGCGCCTGGGTTTTTACACCCTGCCCTGAACTGCGAAAGTAGCTGCTGACACGGTTTTTCAGGTTGCGCGCTTTGCCGACGTAGAGAATCTTGTCCTGTTCGTCGTACATCTGATACACCCCGGGACGGGTGCTCAGGTTGGCCAGAAAGGCTTTAGCGTCGAAGGTGTTCGATTGAGACTCCGCCATGCGGTCAGGATTTCAATGCCAGTCGCTTGTTGGCATTCATGTGAATGTGGGTCGCATCTTTGTGAATCTGTTGCAACTGTTCACGGGTGGCGTCGGTAATGCCCGCTCCCCGTGACAGTGACACTTCAAGATAGACGCCGATTTCAGCGTAGTAGTAGATCCGGGCATTAAACGAGCGTGCCCGTTTCAGCTTGCTCAGTGACATCTGGGCGCCATTGACCAGAATGGTATTGATGTCGTTATCAGACAGCAGCGGATGGCGCTGATTGTCGCTGACACTTTTTTCTGGCTGACTGATGTTCACTGAGCGCTGCATAGACGTTATCCTGAAGTGGTCAAACGGGTTTATTCACCGGCTTTCGCGGCATCTTTGGCAATCGCTTTTTTCAGAAAAACGATACCAAATACGGTGATGGCCACCACGCCGACGATAACCGCCAGACTTGGCGCCAGTGAAATCAAGCTGTATTTATCGATAGAAGTCATAGAACTTACCTTTGGTTTTTGAATGAAATCAGCGGGTCTTGATGCCCTTTGGGTCGCGATTATAAAGAATTAACGACCTGTCTCAAACCTTTTCACCAAACTCGATGTATCCCAGCGTCCACCGCCACGCTGCTGCACCTCGGCATAGAACTGATCGACCAGTGCGGTCACCGGCAACTGGGCACCATTACGGCGCGCTTCGTTTAACGCGATGCTGAGGTCTTTACGCATCCAGTCTACTGCAAAGCCGAAATCAAACTCACCCTGCAGCATGGTCTTGTGACGATTCGCCATTTGCCAGGAGCCTGCGGCACCGTGCTGAATAACATCGAACACTTTTTCACCATCCAGACCGGCCTTGTCGATGAAGTGCACCGCTTCAGCCAGGCCCTGCACCAGTCCTGCGATACAGATCTGGTTGACCATTTTGGCCAGCTGTCCTGCACCAGGACCACCGATCAGTTTCTGTGAGCGGGCATAGCTGGCCACGACCGGTTCAGTCCGGCTGTATGCCGCTTCTTCGCCACCCACCATGACACTGAGTACACCCTGCTCAGCACCGGCCTGACCGCCGGAAACAGGCGCATCGAGAAAATGGACGCCCTGCGCCGCAGCGGCTGCGTAGAGTTCTCGTGCAACTTCGGCAGAGGCCGTGGTGTGATCCACCAGAATCGAGCCTGCAGCCATGCCAGCCAGTACACCGGTATCACCCAGAGTGACGGAGCGCAGGTCATCATCATTACCGACGCAGACGAAGACCCACTCGGCACCTTCAGCAGCGGCCGCCGGTGTCTGCGCCATGCGTCCACCATGCTGGGCTACCCACTGCTCAGCTTTTTCAGCACTGCGGTTATAGACACACACCTCATGCCCCTTGGCGGCCAGATGTCCTGCCATCGGGAATCCCATGGTACCCAGTCCGATAAATGCCGTTTTCGCCATGCTCATGACTCCTGTTGTATTTCAATCTGATGCGCCACGATACCACGAACGATGGCACACACCATGTTGGCAGAGTTGGTTGCAGCGGTTTCCAGAAACTCTTTGAAGGAGATGTTGGATTCCTTGCCGGCAATATCGGACAACGCACGTATGACAATAAACGGAATATCAAACCGGTGACAAGTCTGCGCAATCGCAGCGGCTTCCATTTCAACCGCCTGAATTTCCGGAAAGGTGTTGCGTGTTGCAGCAACGCGCTCCGGTGCATCCATAAAGCTGTCACCGGTCGCGATGAGTCCATGCACGGTATTGATGCCAACAAATTCGTTAATGCATTTTTCGGCGATGGCTGAAAGATCCGGGTCAGGGATAAAAGCTGGCGGCATGCCCGGCAACTGTCCAGGCTGATAGCCAAAAATCGTCAGGTCCGCATCATGGTGTATGACCCGATCTGAAATCACCACATCACCCACGGCCAGCGACGGATCAAACCCGCCCGCAGAACCGGTATTGATAACACAATCGGGGCTGAACTCATGCAACAGAATCGTGGTACCGATGGCTGCATTGACTTTACCTATACCGGACTTTAGCAGGATGACATCTGCACCGTGAAGCTGTCCCTGATAAAACTCATAACCGGCCTGATTAAAAGAGTGCACATTTTCCATGGCACCTTTAATCAGTTCAATTTCCTGATCCATGGCACCGATCAATGCGATGCGCAAAGGTTTTTCTGACGTGATCCGGTGGGTCAGCGTCTTGGGGGTCGTATGCTGCTGAGTCATGTTGTATGCAAATCGTTTATTAAATAGTTGTACCAGTCATGCTACCACGCAGGCGGGAATTCGCAATCGATTCAGCAGCGCAAATCGGGGTTTTCACGCAGTTGTTCAATATCCGGCCATCCCAGACGGGCAAAGAGCGCCATCACCTCGTCATCCGGTGGCGCACTGACTTTGACCTGCTTCAGCTCGTACGGATGTTCGAAACGCAGTTCGGTTGCCATCAGCAGCAGACGATGCAGATCAAAATGTTCCCTGAACAGACGATTGTGTCGCCCTTCACCGTGTTTGGTATCACCCACCAATGGATGCAAAAGATGCTTCATGTGACGGCGTATCTGATGCTTACGGCCCGTTTCAGGCTTCACTTCAACCAGTGAATAGCGTGCTACGGGATAGCGCCCGACCGGGATGGGTAACTCGACATGCCCCAGGGTACGATAATGAGTTACCGCCTCTTGTGGCGGCTTGCTGTCACTGGCAAAGGGTTCAGCAAAATGGTCCTTCTCCTGCGTCAGCGGATAATCAATACTCCCCTCCGGGTCGGTCCAGCCACGCACCACACAGAGATAGGTTTTGTGCACCCGTCGATCAATAAACTGCTGATGCATGGTTTGCGCCGCCTGTTTGTCATTGCGTACAAAAGCAATAACGCCTGAGGTGGCCCGATCCAGGCGATGCAGCGTATGAAAAGTATCCGCAGGAAACTGCTGCTTGAGCCAGCCGACCAGATTCGGTGTACGTGCCGGTGCAATCCAGCTGGGATGAACCAGCAAGCCTGCGGGTTTATGCAAAATCATCAGGACATCATCCTGATACAGAATGTCAGGTTCAGGTAAGGTATTCACAGAATCTCGATCGATAACAGTGACAGGAACCCCTGAGGGGAATTATTCACACGGATTCCGGTCAAAAACTTGAATTCAGGGTAATTTACCCTGATTATTAGGCCTGTTCCAGATTTGATCATAACGAGGACTGCTATGGATAAAGTACATGCATTGGATCACCGCACCGAGGTGTCGGTCATCCAGACCAACAAAATGATCCGCAACACTTATATGTTGCTGGCAATGACGTTGGGCTTCAGCGCCGTTACGGCGGTGATTTCCATGATCATCAACCCGCCCTTCCTGTTCTACATCGGCAGTGTGCTGGTCAGCTTCGGTCTGCTTTTTGTGCTGAATCGCAAACAGAACTCGGCTGCAGCATTACCACTGGTATTTGCCTTCACTGGTTTGCTCGGCTTTGGCCTGGGCCCATTGCTGAACCACTACCTGGCAATGGCAGGTGGCGGTCAGATCGTCATGACCGCACTGGGCATGACTGCGCTGACGTTTGTCGGCCTGTCTGCCTATGTCATGAGCAGCAAGCGTGACTTCAGCTTCATGGGCGGCTTCCTGGCAACAGGTGCCATCGTGATGCTGATTGCCATGGTGGCACTGATTGCACTGCCATTCTTCGGTGTGTACATCCCTGCCCTGCATCTGGCATTCTCGTCTCTGGTGGTTCTGCTGATGGCTGGCTTCATCCTGTATGACACCAGCAACATCGTCAACGGTCACTACCAGAACTACATCATGGCAACCGTCGGTCTGTACCTGAGCATCTACAACATGTTCGTACATCTGCTGCACCTGGTTGGTGTGCTCAGCAGCGACTGATCCGCAACACTTCAGAAAACCCCGCCTTCTTTGTTAAGATGGCGGGGTTTTTTATTATCTGGCGAGGTGATCTGATGATTTTTACACTGGTGGTTCATGCGTCTCCGGTACAGCATCAGGCGCCGGAAACCGCTTTGCGCTTTGCGCGAGCCGTTCTGGAAGCGGGCCACACCCTGCACCGGGTATTCTTCTACCGGGATGGTGTTCTGAACGGCAATACGCTGGTCAGCTCACCCGCAGACGAGTCCAATATTCCTGAGGATTGGCAGGCACTGGCGAAAGAATACCCGTTGGATCTGGTAGTGTGCATTGCGGCTGCGATCCGTCGCGGTGTCCTGGATGCCAATGAGGCTCGCCGCTATGACAAGAATCAGCATAATCTGGCACCGGGTTTTGAGCTGTCAGGACTTGGCCAACTGGTCGAAGCGGCCATGCTGTCAGACCGGGTAATTACCTTTGGAGGTCGGGGATGAACAAGCGTTTTCTGCTGATCTGCAGCCGTCCGCCTTATGGCAGCTCTGCCGCGCGTGATCTGCTGGATATCGCTCTCACCTGCTCGGTATTTGAGCAATCCGTCAGCCTGCTGTTGATGGGAGATGCGATTTTGCAGCTCTTGCCGGAGCAAAACCCGACCGCTATTCGACAGAAAAACCTGAATGCCATTCAGTCCTCACTGGCACTTTATGATATTGAATCCATATACGTCGACGCTGAGGCCCTGCGCTTTCATGGCCTGAGCGCCGAAACACTATTGCTCAAGCCCCAGGCACTGGAACCTGATGCGTTACAGCAACTGATCCGCGAACAAGACGTTGTCTTGCCACTCTGACAGATGACAGGTGCCCTCATGAGCCGATCCTTACACACACTCAACACGCCGCCCTCGGATACAGATACGCTTTCACACTGCCTGATGGCACTCAGTGAAGGTGATGAGCTGCTGCTGATCGAAGATGCGGTGTATTTCACCCTGCCTGCACATCGTCACAAGCTGCCATCCGGGGTGCCAATCCATGCGCTGGCGGTCGATCTTCAGGCACGCGGGTTAACAAACGCTACGGATATTTCCATTATCAGTGATCCGGAGTTCGTCAATCTGACGCTCCACTGTAACCGTGTTGTGAGCTGGTTTTAAATGACACAGGACTATCGCACCCTGCTGGATGATGAAGGCTATCTGTTCCGTCTGGAAGACTGGTCAGAGCCTTTGGCGGAACAACTGGCACAGGATAAAGGCATCCAGCTCACGCCTGCTCACTGGGAAGTTCTATGGCTGCTCCGCGATTTCTATCAGCAATATCAGCATTCCCCGGCCATGCGACCACTGTGCAAGGCGGTCAGTTTACAGCTGGGTGCAGAAAAAGGCCGCAGCATCTACCTGATGCAACTGTTTCCCGGCAGCCCTGCCAAACTGGCTGCCTGTATTGCCGGACTGCCAAAGCCGGACAATTGTCTTTGAAAGTGGCGCTATTCACCTGACAATTCCATGGCTACACTCAACTATTACCGCTATAATCAAACACATCTGAATTTAAATACACGTTCTTCACAGTAAGCAGAAAGGAACCTTGATCATGAGTTTAGAGGCCGCTGCAGAGCAACTGAAAATGCGGGAAAAAATTTCCGATAACAAAAAGAAGCAGGAAGAAAATGCCCGTCGCGCCAAGGAAGAAGAAGTGGTGTACCACCAGTGGGCGACTTTCCGCGTCAATCAGGAACTCTATGGTATCGATGTGATGCAGGTGAAGGAAGTGCTGCGCTATGTCGAGATTACACCTGTTCCGGGTGCGGATTTTTCCGTACTGGGCATTATCAACGTACGTGGTAATGTGGTCACCGTCATAGACACTCGCCGCCTGTTCCATATGGCTGATGTTCCTTATGATGACGACACTCGCATCATCATTGTAGAGCTGAATGACAAAGAAGTTATCGGTCTGGTGGTCGACAGCGTTGATGAAGTGATCAACCTGCCAGCTAACCGGGTAGATCGTGCGCCCAATCTCAGCGGCGACGAGTCAACCAAGCGCTTCGTCCAGGGTGTTTGCTATCACAATAACATTCTGATCATCCTGCTCGACCTGACCAAAATGCTGCTCAGTATCACTCCCGCAACGGATGATGATCTCGGTTATTGATTCGATCCTGCACAGACCTGTCTTCTGATTAATACAGGAGACGGGTCAGGCCTTACTGAACAGGCGATGAAAGTTTTCACGCGTGATTTCAGCCACCGCTTCTTTGGAAACACCTTTTAGATCGGCAACACACTGCGCCACCTCGACAACATAGGCGGGCTGGTTCTGTTTTCCGCGATAAGGCACCGGTGCCAGATATGGCGCGTCGGTTTCGATTAACAGGCGCTCCAATGGCACAGCCTTCACCACGTCGCGCAAGGCTTCTGCATTTTTGAAAGTAATGATTCCCGAGAAGGAAATCATATAGTTCAGTTCAAGTGCAGCCATCGCCATCTCCAGCGACTCGGTAAAACAGTGCAGTACACCTGCCGTTTGCGGATTGCCATGCTGATCAATCAGCTGCAAGGTATCCTCTCGTGCGTCACGGGTATGCACGATCACCGGCAGGCCCAGCTCGCCAGCCAGACGCAGGTGACCGGCAAAACTCTCATGCTGGGCATCAATATGGTCACGGGAGTAATAGTAATCCAGCCCTGTTTCACCAATCGCGATTACACGCTCGCGAGCTGCCGCCTGGCGTAACCGGGCTTCATTGTATGGCTGTTCATCGACATGCAGCGGGTGTACACCGGCCGACAGAAAGACGCCGTCAAACCCCTGTGTTACACGCTCCATCTCTTCAAACTGGTCCAGGTCAATCGACACACACAGCATTTTGTGAACATCACGTGATCGGGCATGGTCGATAAGCTCAGGCAAAGAGGTACCCAGCTTTTCCAGATTGATGCGGTCGAGATGGCAGTGCGAGTCAATGTACATAAAGCGGTCAGTATTCCTGCTTGAAATCAGATGGTGTAGGTACGTCGGGAGCTGTTCAGTGCACCGGCGAGGTAGTTTTCAATTTTGCGCACCAGCGGTGCATCATCGGCGGTCAGTTGAATGCCGATACCCGGCACGCGCCCGCCCTGCGCTGCTTTGGGTGTTACCCAGATGACCTTGCCGGTTACCGGAATTTTTTCCTGTTCATCCATGATATTCAACAGCATGAAGACCTCCTCACCCAGCTGATAAGAGCGTGAGGTTGGTATAAACAGCCCACCATAGGTCACAAACGGCATAAAGGATTTATACAGATCCTCTTTATTTTCTATCGATAAGGACAGGATACCGTGACTGATTCTGGGCACAATCGACATGTGTATATTCCTTCAGGTTAGCGAACCAGTTTCACCCAACCCAACAGCAGCGTTTCAAGCAATAACTGCCGGTTCGGGTTATGGCGCTCCATCAGGCTGATACGTTCAGCCTGTAATTGATCAATTAAGGTATAAAGTTTACCGGCTGTGGTCTTTTTGGCAACGGCATTAAGCATTTTCAGCATATCAGCATTGCTGACGACCTGTCTGTCAGCATCGGCCTGTAACCGGGCGATGTCAACCAATAGACTGTGGAACCATTCCAGAAGTTGCACCAGATCATCCTTGTGCAGTGTTTCTGCCAATGCAACCGCCGATGTACGCCCCTTCAGCAGATCCGCCAACCCGGTCATCAAACTGGCGCGCAGCTTGAGCAAGTCACGCTGGAACAGATCCCGGGCCTTGAGCGGCGCTCCCTGACTGATACTGAGTAATTGTGCAGCGCGCTCGGGGGTCTGCTGCAGCTCAGCCGCCAGCCATTCACTTGCCTGCGCAGCAGCTGGAACCGGGAAAGTGACCTGTTGGCAGCGACTGCGGATGGTGGGCATCAGCTGTCCCGGCTGGTGCGATACCAGCAGCAGCAAGGTGTTATCGCCCGGCTCTTCCAGGGATTTAAGCAGTGCGTTCGCGGCATTGATATTCATGCTTTCTGCCGGCTCCATAACCACTACACGGTAGCCACCCTGCTGTGCCGTATTGTGCAGAAACTGCAGCAGCTCACGCACCTGATCCACCTTGATGGCCTTGCCTGCCTCTTCCGGGTGCAGATAGACCAGATCAGGATGCGTCGCACTGCTCAGCAGCTCGCAGCTGCGACAATGGCCGCAGGGCTGCAAAGCCGTGGGTTCATGACACAGCAATCGGTGCGCAAACGCCTGAGCAAATTCACTTTTACCGATTCCGGTATGTCCGGTCAGTAACAGCGCATGTGGCAATCGGGACTCCTGATGCTGCCGCACCAGTTTTTGCCACAGCCCTTGTGCCCAGGGCACCACCAACGGCATGCTCATGGCTTGGGCACTCCCAGACGCATCAGTAGCGCCTCATCGATCTGCGCCTGAACCGCATTCAATGCAGGTGTGGCATCAATGATGGCAAAGCGCTCTGGCTCCGCCTGTGCACGCTGCAGATATACCTGACGCACATCTTCAAAAAAGCGCTGCTGCTCGGCTTCAAACCGGTCCAGCTCACCACGTTGACGAGCACGCGCCAAACCCACCTCGACCGGCACATCCAGCAACAGCGTCAAGTCCGGACGCAACTGCTGCTGCACCATGGTCTCAAGCGTTGCAATCCAGTCCATCGGCACGCCACGTCCGCCGCCCTGATAGGCATAGGTGGCATCGGTAAAGCGATCACACAGAACCCAGTGACCTGCATCGAGTGCGGGCTGGATCAGTGCATGCAGGTGCTGGGCGCGGCCGGCAAACATCAGCAGCAATTCCGCCATTTCTGATACCGATTCCTGGCGCGGACGTAGCAGCAGTTCGCGTATCTCTTCTGCCATCGCGGTACCACCCGGTTCCCGCGTCACCACCAGCGTTTTGCCGCTGGCCTCCAGGCGCGCCTGTACATAAGCCAGATTGGTACTTTTCCCAACCCCTTCCACCCCTTCAAGAGTGATAAAACATCCCTTCATGAGCCATTCCCGGGTGCAGGTGAAGAACGATAGTCACTGCGACGATTACGCTGATAACGATTCACGGCATTGTTATGTTCACGCAGGGTTCGTGAGAAATGATGGGTTCCATCTCCACGGGCGACAAAGTACAGTTCGTCGCCCTCAAGTGGCGAAAAAGCGGCCACGATGGCCTCACGACCTACCATGGCAATCGGCGTCGGCGGCAAGCCGTCAATGGTATAGGTGTTCCAAGGGGTCGGACGCTGCAGGTCTGCCCGGGTTATCCGGCCTGTATAGCGCTCACCCATGCCATAGATGACGGTTGGATCTGTCTGCAGCCGCATACCGATATTCAAACGACGGACGAATACTCCGGCAATGCGGCTACGTTCATCCGGCACCCCGGTTTCACGCTCAATAATGGATGCCATGATTAAGGCTTCATACGCACTTTTGTAAGGCAGGGACTCATCACGTGCCTGCCACTGGGCTTCAAGAAAGGCTTGCAGGTCCTGATGCGCACGTCGCAGCAAGTCCACATCACTGGCACCGCGGTTAAACTGATAGGTTTCTGCCAGGAACATGCCTTCAGCAGGCTGGTCTGCATCACCGGCAATCAGTGCCATAATCTCAGCTTCAGTTTTATCTTTCAGCGTAGGTTGAATCCGGTCATCAGCATGTAACGCCGCCAGCACCTGACGGAAGGTATGGCCTTCAATCAGGGTAAAGCGATGTGCGATCACCTCACCACGATTCATCTGCTGCACAACATCCATCAGGCTGCTGCCGGGAGCTATGCCATATTCACCTGCCCGAATGGCGGTAATTTCCGGGTATAGCCGGGAATAGAGACGCATGAAGTCGGCCTGTTTCAGCCAGCCATCCCGCTCGAAACGGCGCATTAGCTGCTGAAAGCTGGTACCCGGTGCCACCAGAATGACGGCTGTCTCTTCAAGAGGTAATGGCTCATGTAATTGACGCTCCATATCGGTAAACAGATACCAGGCGGCAGCGGCAGCCAGCACCAGCGTTAACAAGAACAACAACACTATTTTTTTCAACATGCACAGTAGCTCTCTGTCAGCAAAGCTTGCAGTCTTCGGGTCACCGGCCCGGGTATAAACACCTGCTGTTCCAGCAAACGCAACGGCCAGATACCGATCAGACTGTTACAAAAAAATACCTCATCAGCACCCAGCAAATCCTTCGGCTGAAGCTTTTTCACCTCGACGCTGATACCGGCTGAACCAGCTAACGCCATCAGGTGCTGGCGCATAATGCCAGCCACACCATAGTCGTGCAGGTCCGGGGTTATTAATACGCCATCATACACCAGAAACAGGTTACTCATGGTGCCCTCTGCCAGGTAGCCATCCTGACCACACAGAATGCCTTCACGAATGTGCTCATCGGCCCACTCGGCTCTGGCCAGCACCTGCTCCAGTCGGTTCAGATGCTTGATACCAGCCAGCGCAGGTGCGCAAGCCAACCTGATCTGGCACCAGCGTGCTTCAATGCCGTGTTCAGCTGGCAGGTCAGGATAAACAGGCACGGGCATCAGTTGCAGGATACGTGTCGGCGAGGGCTGTACAGGAAGCCGGTATCCCCGCCCGCCTTCACCCGCTGTGACGATGATCTTTAACACTCCGTCTTCGACGGAAGGAAGTGCAGCCATCTCCTGCTGCAACTGCTCAGCTAACCACTGAGTTGGAATGGAAAGACGCTGACAGCCAGCCAGCAAACGCTCTAGGTGTTCGGGCCAAAGCAACAGCTTGCCCCCGGCAATACGCAGGGTTTCAAAAACACCATGGCCATAGCTGAGCCCCCGATCCTGAAGACTCAGTTCAGAGACAGCTTTACCATTTACCCATTGCTGTATTGTCATGACCATTCGGAATAAATCCGCATCACCACCTCCTGGCTGAGAAAGCACATCCTTGTGCCTGTCTGGAAGGTCTCAATCAGATTTGTCTGAATACCAAGGTACCGTTGGTACCACCAAACCCAAATGAATTGGACATGGCACCACGGATCAGACAAGGCTGAGCCTGATGTGCTACATAATTGAGATCACACCCTTCAGAGGGGTTATCAAGATTGATCGTAGGTGGTGCCACCTGATCACGGATCGCCAGCACACAAAAGGCTGCCTCAACCGCTCCTGCTGCACCAAGCAGATGACCAATCATCGATTTGGTAGAACTCATTCGCACCTGTTCAGACGCCGCACCCAACACTGACTTGGCCGCATTGGATTCAGCAATATCCCCCGCTGGTGTCGATGTACCATGTGCATTGATGTAGTGAACCTCTTCAGGGTTCATTTCTGCATCACGCATGGCATTGCTCATCGACAGGGCTGCCCCGGCACCATCTTCCGGTGGCGCAGTCATGTGGAAGGCATCATCACTCATGCCAAAGCCTGCCAGTTCGCAATAGATGCGCGCACCACGTGCTTTGGCACTTTCATAAGACTCCAGCACAAGAATGCCAGCGCCTTCACCCAGCACAAAGCCATCACGATCACGATCCCAGGGACGACTCGCTGCCTGAGGATCGTCATTACGCGTGGACAGGGCCCGTGCTGCGGAGAAGCCCGCAATACCCAGCGGAGTCGTCGCCATTTCAGCACCACCGGCAATCATGATATCGGCATCACCGTACTGGATCATCCGCATCGCATGGCCAATGTTGTGCGTACCTGTGGTACAGGCAGTCGTGATGGCTATATTGGGGCCACGAAATCCATACCTGATCGCCAGATTCCCGGCAATCATGTTGATGATACTGCCCGGGACAAAGAAAGGAGAGACCTTACGAGGACCGGAAGCATTCAGCACATCGTGAGTGCGTTCAATCATTGGCAAGCCACCAATGCCTGAACCTATTGCACACCCAATTCGCGGAGCATTCTCCGCAGTGACTTCAAGACCGGCATCTTCAATCGCCTGAATCGCCGCAACCATACCATACTGGATGAACAGGTCCATCTTGCGCCCATCCTTGGGGTTCATATATGGCTCAAGATCAAAATTTTTGATCGGGGCTGCAAACCGGGTTGCAAAGGCAGATGCATCAAAGTGCTCAATCAGCTGAGCGCCGCTTTTACCGGCCAGAATACTGTCCCACGCATCCTTTACAGTGTTACCGACCGGAGTCAATAAGCCCAGTCCGGTCACAACCACTCTTTTGCGAGACATCTGTTCCTCCAGAAATTCACACCATCAACAGAAAAGCCGCACTATATAGGGTCTATATAGGTGCGGCTTTTCAACAAAACCTCAGGGACTGACGATTACTGGTGAGCGTTGATGTAATCGATTGCCAGCTGAACGGTAGTGATTTTCTCAGCTTCCTCGTCAGGAATCTCAGTTTCGAATTCTTCTTCCAGTGCCATCACCAGCTCAACGGTGTCGAGCGAGTCTGCACCCAGGTCTTCAACGAAGGAGGCACTGTTGACCACCTCTTCTTCTTTAACACCCAGTTGCTCAGCGATGATTTTCTTAACGCGCTCTTCAATATTACTCATATCTCTTCCTATATACTTATAGACACCATCACATCCCAGGATGCGAGACGCAATTTTATTAGAACCAATGACACACTAGCAAGCATGTCGACCGATTTACTTATTGCTGACGGACAATTATCAACATATCAGCACAAAAAACAATTCTTTGTTGCGCTTTTACTGTCTCAGGACATGTACATGCCACCATTGACATGTATCGTCTCGCCTGTTACATAGCTGCCACCCTGGCTGGCCAGAAAGCCAACTACCGCGGCAATCTCTTCTGGCTGACCCAGACGAGCCATCGGAATCTGTCCCTGCAGGACTGTTTTATGCTCTTCCGCCAGGCCTGATGTCATATCGGTATCGATAAAACCGGGAGCAACACAGTTCACGGTGATATTGCGACTGGCAATTTCACGTGCCAGCGCCCGCGAAAAACCTTCCAGGCCGGCTTTGGCTGCCGCATAGTTTGCCTGCCCGGCATTCCCCATCGACCCGACGACAGAGCTGATGCTGATGATACGCCCCCAGCGGGCTTTAGTCATGCCACGAAGACAGCCTTTGGCAAGACGGAAGTTAGCCGTGAGATTGGTGTTAATCACCGCATCCCACTCGTCATCCTTCATGCGCATCATAATATTGTCACGAGTGATACCGGCATTATTAACCAGAATTTCAACCGCACCAAAGCGCTCGGTTACTGCTTTCAGCACAGTCTCAACCGAGGCGGCATCAGCCACATCCAGTACCATGCCACAACCAGCATTAGCAGCTTCGCGCAGATAATCACTGATGGCTTCAGCACCCTTTTCACTGGTGGCTGTACCGATAACTACCGCACCCTGCGCGGCCAGATTCTCGGCAATTGCCTTGCCGATACCACGGGTTGCGCCAGTCACCAGCGCCACTTTACCTTCTATACTCATAAGACTCCCTGAATCCAGCTATGATTAAATTAGCCCCAAGGCTTTTTCGAAGCTCGCTGCATCCGTCAGTGACACGACCTCAAGCGACTTATCGACTTTTTTATTCAAACCACACAACACTTTACCGGGGCCGCACTCAACCATGACAGCCGCACCCTGAGCCGCCATCGCGCTCACAGAGTCGGTCCAGAGCACTGGGCTGTAGAGCTGAGCCACCAGGTTCTGACGCAACACCTCTACGGAATCAGGCGCGCTCGCTGCCACATTTTGCACTACCGGAATGGCAGGCAGCACCAGCTCAACACCCGCAAGCGCATCTGCCATGGCACCGGCAATCGGCTCCATCAGGCGACAATGCGACGGTACGCTGACAGCCAGGGGAATCGCACGCTTGGCACCCGCTGCTTTACAGGCTTCCATCGCACGCTCTACAGCGGCTTTTTCACCGGCGATAACAACCTGCCCAGGGCAATTGAAATTAACCGGCGCGACTACCTGACCCTCGGCAGCAGATTCACACGCAGCACGGACACCGGCATCATCCAGCCCCAGAATGGCTGCCATTGCACCACTACCCGCAGGAACAGCCTGCTGCATCAGCTCACCACGCAGGCGTACCAGCTTGACGCCTTCCGCCAAAGACAGCGCACCTGCACACACCAGGGCTGAATACTCACCCAGACTATGACCCGCCATGATACCCGGCGTAGCACCGCCTTGCTGCACCCACAAACGCCATAAGGCGACACTGGCCGTCAACAATGCAGGCTGAGTGACTTCCGTGGCATTTAACTGCTCTTCCGGGCCGGACTGAACCAGATCCCAGAGATCATACCCCAGGGCAGCCGAGGCTTCAGCAAATGTCTCTTCTATTACAGGATGGGCCGCTGCCAGTTCAGACAGCATACCCACCTGTTGGGAGCCTTGCCCCGGAAATACAAAAGCCAGCGTGTGTGACATAGTATCCTCATAACAACAGATCAGAGATGAAAACCGGCAGCCCGGCTATAAAAGGCATAGTGTACAACATTGCACGCGGAGTTAAACGCTCAGTCACCGCTCCCGGACAATTGCTGCTGCAACTGGGCAGTAATGCGCGCCGGTATATTCAGGCATGCATCGGTAACTGCCTGATTCAGAGCTGCCTCAAAATGACTTTGCCCGGCACCGCCATGACTTTTCACCACGACGCCCTGCAATCCAAGCAGACTGGCACCATTACGACGCCCCGGATCGATTTGCTGCTGCAGCTCTTTCAGTACAGGCTGAGCCAGCAAGCCAAGCAAGCGCCGATAGAGATTGCGTGTAAAGCTCTTGCGCAACTTCTCTGCAATCAGGCGAGCCAACCCCTCATTACTTTTTAACGCAATATTACCGGTGAAACCGTCACAGACGATCACATCGGCGCGGTCACTAAAGACCTCACCACCCTCAACGTAACCAATATAATTCAATCCGGAATGCGCCTGTATCAGACGCGCCGCCTGACGCACCAGATCGTTACCCTTGATCTCTTCAATACCGATATTCAGCAAGCCAATCCTCGGTGAAGGGTTATCCTCCACGGCCGACACCATGGCCGACCCCATCAGGGCAAATTGCAACAGCTGTTCTGCGGTACAGTTCACATTGGCACCCAGATCGAGCAGGAAGCAATGCCCCTTTTGTGTCGGGATCGCACTGATAATCGCCGGACGGTCAATACCGGGAAGCGTTCCCAGCAGGCTGCACCCCAGCGCCATCAGCGCGCCGGTATTACCCGCACTGACACAGGCCGCAGCAACGCCCTGCTGAACCAGCTCTACAGCCTTGAACATTGAGGAGTCACGCCGATGACGCAAGGCGTGTGAGGGCTTGTCATGCATACTGACAACACTAAGCGTGTGATGCACATGAATACGTTGACGAAGGGATTGCGGCACATGGGCCAGCAGCGATTCCAGCTCGGCAAGATCGCCTGCCAGTTGCAACTGAAGAAAAGAGTGGTGTTTTAACAGGTTGATGCAGGCAGGAACGGTAATACGGGGACCGAAGTCCCCGCCCATCGCATCAACAGCAATGCTCAGGTATTCAGACAAGCTTACTCTTCGTCTTGCTTGCTGATCACCTGACGGCCACGGTAAAAGCCGTCTGCAGTTACGTGGTGACGACGGTGCGTTTCACCAGTAGTTGCGTCTACTGCCAAAGTCGGGCCGCTCAGCGCATCGTGTGAACGACGCATATCGCGTCTTGAACGGGATTTTTTGTTCTGCTGTACTGCCATGGTATATAGCTCCTGATTAACTCTTGTCAGCCTTGTTTTTCAACGAGGCCAACACACTGAAAGGGTTAGGTTTTTCTTGCTGAAGACGAACTGTCTCACTATCGCCCCAGGACGTTTTGACCGAGCAATCCACGTGCATCGGCACACTGGGCAAACTCAGAATCAATTCATCTTCAACGATCGGCAACAACTCCACATCCTCTTCTTCTACGAGAAGCGGATCATAATACCGTGGCAGGTTACGCGCTTGTTCATCATTGAGAACAACCGCCAGACTTAACTCTGCCTCGACATCTACGGCGACCGGTTCAAGGCATCGCTGACAGGTCATTTGAACCTGCCCTACAGCTTTGCCCGATAGCGTTCGCAGATGCTGTTCATCCACTGCAAAATCCAAGGTTACATCTATTGCGCCCTGCTCATTGCACAAAAAAGAGGCAAGGCGCGGCATCGCTGAAATTTCAGCGATCCCTGTAATCTGCGCTCCCCGCTCAGCAAGTTTGCGCGGATCAGCTTTTTTCGGTAATGGACCGTTCGACATAAGCGCGCAATTCTAGGGACTGAAGCCCCATCTGTCAAAGGGAATCAGGGGTTTCATTCAATAAAAATCAGGATACCATTAGCGTTTATCTGATTTCACTCTCTAGAAGGTTATTATAATGGATAAAACCATCGTGCTGGCATCCAGCTCGCCCTATCGTCGTGAACTGCTGGATAAGCTCGGTTTCGCCTATCGCAGCAAAAAACCCGATGTAGATGAAACGCCCCTGCCATCAGAATCACCCGAAGAACTGGTCGCCCGACTCGCGGAAGCCAAAGCCCGGGCAGTGGCACCGCACTTTCCCAATGCACTGATTATCGGCTCAGATCAGGTTGCTGTGCTGGATGGTGAAATCCTGGGAAAACCCGGTACTAAAGCACGCGCCATGGAGCAGCTTCGACGGGCTTCTGGGCGCTGCGTAACCTTTCTGACTGGCCTCAGCCTGTATAACAGCGCAACAGATACCGCACAGACTGAAGTCGTTCCATTTGATGTTCACTTCCGCACCCTCTCCGAAACCATGATTGACCGTTATCTTGAGCGTGAGCAACCCTTCAACTGCGCAGGCAGCTTTAAATCCGAGGGGCTGGGCATTATTTTATTCGAACGTCTTGACGGAGATGATCCCAACACCCTGATCGGCCTGCCCCTGATTCGCCTGACGCGAATGCTGGAGCAGGCAGGTGTTGAGATTCTGTCCTGAATGAATCAGCGCAGCTCTGGACTCCAGTGCTGCACCAGCTGTGCGGAAAGGTGTTTGGCGAAAGCAACACCCAGGCGGTCAAACAGCTTATCGAACGGTGATGGTTGATGGGTATAATCGACCATCCGTTCCAGACCCACGATATCACGGGCGACATAACTGGAGCTGCCCAGGCCATCAATCAGCCCCAGCTCCAGCGCCTGCTCTCCACTCCAGACCAGACCGGAAAACAACTTGTCAGACTCGATCAGACGATCACCCCGCCCTTCGCGAACTTCACGAATAAACTGCTGATGCGTCGTTTCCAGTACAGTTGTCCAGAACGCGGTTTCATCTTCCCGCTGCGGACTGAAAGGATCCAGAAAGGCCTTGTTCTCCCCGGAGGTCATGATGCGACGCTCAATGCCCATTTTTTCTATCAGGTCGACAAAGCCAAAACCAGAGGCTGTGACGCCAATCGAACCAACCAGACTGGCCTTGTCTGCATAGATCTCATCGGCAGCCACAGCAATATAGTATCCGCCTGAGGCACCGATATCGGTAATCACCGCATAGACTTTCTTGTCCGGATGCAAGGCCTTGAGACGGGTAATCTCATCATTGATATAGCCTGCCTGAACAGGGCTGCCACCCGGGCTGTTGATCCGCAGGATCACTGCACGACTCTGCCGCGACGCAAAGGCACTGCGCAACGCCGTAATGACATTATCCGCACTGGCATCAGCACCATCCGCAATCACACCACGAATTTCAATAATAGCCACATGCGGCTGACGATCGACGGCCTCCTTGGCACCACTGATGTCGCGTCCCATCAGGAAAAACCCGAGCAACGCAAACAGGTAGATAAACGTCAGGAGTTTGAAAAATATGCCCCAACGTCGCGCACGACGCTGCTCAACATTGAGACTGGAAACGATTTTCTCAATCAAACGCCATTCTTTGCTTTTATCGGCAGTCTCTGATGCTGACTGCAACGCCTGCTCGACCTTGGCGTCGGCCTTGGGGTTTTCAGACATGATTTCCGGCGGAGTGTCCTTTTTCTCCGGATCATCCCAGGGGTTCTGACTCACCTTAAGCTCCTTATATGTTTCAGCAATTAACCCGCTCTATGACTCAACAACCAGGATTCCAGTTCCGCAAAGGCATGAATCTCTCTGACCGGATTCCAGCGCGTCAGACGTTCCAGCTCATGCGCGCCATAGCTCACCGCCACCGTGTCCATGCGCGCCCGCTGACCCATCTCCAGATCATACTCTGTATCACCGATCATGACTGCTCGGTCAGCAGCCAGATCGGTGATCAGCAGGATTTCTTCAAGCATCAGCGGATCCGGCTTGGACGCCGTTTCATCCGCACACTTGGTCACTTCAAACAAGCCACCCAGCTGGGTATCCGCCAGTACGCGGTTCAAACCACGACGACTTTTACCCGTGGCCACAGCCAAACGAAACCCTTCATCACTCAGTCGCTGCAGTGTTTCACGAACACCCGGAAACAAGCTTGACCGGGTCGGATCAGCTGACAGGAAATGATGCACATAACGCTCTCTGACTGCCTGTACCAAAGCGCCATCCGCTGCGGGAAACAGCATCTGTATCGCTTCCGGCAACCCAAGCCCGATAATATTGCGGACTGCAGCATCTACAGGCTCTTCAATCGTCAGATCACGTGCTGCGGCCTGCATGCTCTGAATAATGCTGGCCTCAGAATCAATAATAGTGCCATCCCAGTCAAAGATCAGTAATTCGTACACTGACAACCTCTTAAGTTATGCGTTTTCCACTTTAATAATTTTCACATGGCGATGCTGGGTATCCGGCAACTCCCAATCAATACGCTGACCAACAGACAGACCCAGCAAGGCACTGCCAATCGGCGCAAAGATTGACAGCGTTTCTGGCTGCCCTTTGATTTCATGAGGGTAACACAGGGTCAGATGAAACTGATTACCACTTTCTTCAACCTCAAATGTGACGGTTGAGTTCATTCGTACGACATCATCCGGCATCTCGGATTCACTCACAACAATAGCCCGCGCCAGCTCATGACGCAGACCATCATAACGACTGTCACCCCGGTAGGGTGTTTTGTCGAGCAGCCCCTCCAACCTGTCAATATCCAGCTCGGTCACTTTAATCGGGGGTAGTTCTGACATTTCCATCTCCGTAAAAAAACAAGGCCACCCCATATGGATGGCCGTGCTGATACCCAAGCCCTCAGCGGGCATTGATTGTGTTGCAATGATTATGCGGGATATCTGAACGTTCAGCAAGATACCGGATGCAGCCTAGTGTATCCGTGCCAGCTCCTCTCTCAGCAGCTCAACAGGCTGAGGCACCATCGTGACTCTGACCACCTCACCAAGCGCATCAAACAGCACCATGACCCCATCGAATGCTTCATGCCGACGCACAAACAGATCCCCTTCCGGCGTCCCGATATGGGCTACACGAAACTTGATATCCGGTTCATAGTCGCTGCGGACACGATTCAGACGCTCCATCGCTTCCATGCCGGCAGGCGCATAGCTTTCATAAACCAGTACCACGACCGGCTTGCCCTGACCTATCACAGTCAGATCGGTCGATATCGGTTTGACACCCAGATAAGTCCACATGACCCAGCCAATCAGGCCGGTGGAAATCAATGCAATTGAAAGCTTAACGAGTTTTGGCATGCAATATCCTGCTCTATATCAAAAAATGGAATGGCGGCCAGGCAAGGCTCTTATCGGATCACCGCAAAGCGACAAAGTTCCCGGATTCAGTGTCTCGGCAACAACAGGGACACCGCCTGATTTAACTGTTTCAACAGCTCCTCATCACCACCGCGATCAGGATGATGGCGCATTGCCAGTCGTCGCCAGGATTGTTTAATCTGCTGATCAGACGCCTGCTCATCCAGCTCCAGCAAAGACAAGGCCCACTGCCGATCAGCACTGCTGATTGGCGTTTTTAATGCAGACCAGAAACGGGACAGCATACTTTCCAGCTCAATTTCCGTGGTCGAACGCAGCTGATCCAAGTCCAGATAATAGGCGCGCAACGGGTCCTCAATTTCAACGCCCGAGCTGCCGGTCTGGTATGGCAGCAACCGGATACATAGCGTATGAATAGCCAGGGTTCCCTGCTTTCGGGCATGAAGCTCATCACGTAGCTGGTATAACCGGTGAAACAGCAGAAAGTGCATCCGAAACAGTTTCACAAGGTCATGAAACCCGTCTGCATCAATATGAATGTACCGGCGCTGTTGCAAGCGGGTCAACAATGCATGTTCGCTGAGACCCTCAGGGTGCTCACGCAACAGCTCCACCAGTACAGAGGAACAGAGCCAGTCATGTGACTGACTCATTCGCAGCCCCGAATCGCTTCAGGCATCCGGCAGTTCAAGCGGCTGAGATGAAACCAGCACACCGTTATTGTCAGCATAGACATATTCACCCGGCACAAACGTCACACCACCGAAGGTGACCGGCACATTCAGATCACCCAGGCCACGCTTGTCCGTTTTCATCGGATGTGTACCCAGTGCCTGAACACCCAGATCCAGCTGCCCGATCGCATTCACATCACGAATACAGCCGTAAATGATGATACCTTCCCAGCCGTTCTTTTCTGCTTTTTCCGCCAGCATATCGCCCAGCATGGCACGACGCATTGAAGCGCCACCATCCACAACCAGCACCTTGCCCTGACCTGGCTGAGCTACCTGCTCACGCACCAGCGAGTTGTCTTCATAGGCTTTAATGGTGACGATCTCACCACCGAAGGTCTCACGTCCGCCAAAATTGGCAAACATTGGCTCTACAACACGTACCAACTCTGGAAATTGATCGCAGAGTTCGGGCAGCAAATCTTCCATGTGTTTCTCCTGAAGCAAGTTAAAAAGGATAATTCCGACTACCTTACAACGTTTGCACTACACCCAGCAATGCCTGCACCGGGTGAAGTAACTGTTGATTATCAAGACGTTTTACCTGAGAACGGCAGGAATAACCAGTCGCCAGCAACTGCCCTCTATGCGCCGGGCTATTCACTATTTCGCTCCAGCTCAGCGCATAAATCTCTTTGGACAGCGCATAGTTTTGTGTTTCATGACCAAAAGTACCTGACATACCACAACAGCCTGTCGCCAGAATTTCAAGTTTCTGCCCAAGTGCCGCGAACACCTCCTGCCATTGACGAATCGACGGTGCAGCATTGGTTTTTTCGGTACAGTGCGCCATCAGCTTAAAGGTATGCTGAGTGGTTTCACCTTTAACAGGGAAGGCTTTCAGCGCATCCACCAGCCACTCCTGAATCAGCTGTACCTTAGGCAGATCATCACCGATATCCTTGTATTCTGAACGATAGGTCAGCGTCATCGACGGGTCGATACCGATCAGGGGAATACCCGAGCTTTCCAGGTCTTTCAACATCTGTGCATTTTTTTCAGCCGCTTTATTGAAGGCTTTCATGAAACCATGCACATGCAAAGGCTTGCCGTTCGGCATAAACGGCGCAACCATGACATTGAAGCCCAGCCGTCCTAACAGGTCGACCAGATCCAGCACCAACTGGGTTTCAAAATAAGAGGTAAAGGCATCCTGAACAATAATGACACTGCGCTGACGCTGAGCGGCTGTAAGACGGCCGATCGACTCGACCGAGGCAAACTCAACCGAGCGCTCAATCAACCCCTGGCGCAAACTGTGACGACAGATCACAGGACTGTCGACCATACCCGCAAAGCGCTTCATGACCGCACGAATAAACGGATTCTGCATAGCCCAGTTGTAGGGCTGAGGAAACCTGGACAGCGCTGGAATCATAAACTCAAGACTGCCGACCAGATAGTCTTTTACCGGACGCATATAACGGCCGTAATAGACCTCTAAAAAACGCGCCCTGAAATCAGGAACATTAACCTTTATTGGGCATTGCCCGACACAGGATTTACACGCCAGACAGCCCATCATCGCTTCATGCACTTCATTGGAGAAGTCATATTCACCACGATCACGCCTGACGGTATTGATCAAGCGCTTGGGCAGACGGGTCAGGAAACCGGTTTCTCTGACCTGTTTAGCTTCCTGATTAAGATCAGTGCCGCGCTGACTCATCAGTTTTAACCACTCACGAATCAATGAAGAGCGCCCTTTCGGTGAATGAATCCGCTGACGCGTACCCTTCCACGACGGACACATGGCATCCTGAGGATCATAATTGAAGCAGGCACCATTACCATTACAGTGCATTGCTGAATCATAGGTTTGACGCACATCGACCGGTATTTGGCGATCATGCTGACCGCGCATTGGCACCTGATCAATTTTCAGCAACTGCGCACCCTCGACTGTCGACGGTGTAGCAATCTTGCCCGGGTTCATCTGATTACGTGGATCAAACAGGGCCTTGATGCGCTGCAACTGAGGATAAAGCTCACCAAAAAACTCGGGTGCATACTCAGAGCGCACCCCTTTACCATGCTCACCCCAGAGCAATCCCTTGTATTTCTGCGTCAGTACGACCACTTGATCGGTGATTTCACGCACCATCTTTTCCTGCTCAGGATCCTTCATATCCAGCGCCGGACGAACATGCAACACACCCGCATCCACATGCCCAAACATGCCATAGGCCAAGCCACGGTCATCCAGCACTTTACGGAACTCCATAATAAAGTCCGCAAGATTTTCAGGCGGAACCGCCGTATCTTCCACGAAAGCGACCGGGCGCTTGTCTCCCTGAGCATTGCCTAACAGGCCCACCGCTTTTTTACGCATCGCCCAGACTTTATTAATTTCTGCGGCGCCATAAACCACCGAGTAGCCAAAGCTTTTCCCCGCCTGCCCTTTAATCTGGGTCAGGTGCTGACAGAGCGCCTCGACTTTGGCTTTCAGATCCTGCTCATCATCACTGGTGTATTCGATCAGGTTAATCCCGCGAATGGTCGGCTCACCCTCCTCTTGCGGAAAGTAATCACGCACGCTATCCCACACGATATCACCCATCGCCAGATTCAGGACCTTGGAATCGATGGTCTCAATAGAGGTAGGCTGCCAATCCATTAGGGCCTTAGCGTCACGCAAAGAGGATTCAAAGCTGTCGTACTTAACATTTACCAATGCCGCATATTTCGGTATTGGCAGTACATTGAGTTTCGCTTCAGCGATAAAGGCCAACGAACCTTCAGCCCCACAAAGCAATGAATTCAGGTTAAAACGACCGGATTCATCACGGATATGCGCCAGATCATAGCCTGTCAGACAGCGGTTCAATTTTGGGAAGCAGCTGTCGATTTGCGCCTTACAATCGGTAAAAATCTGGTTCACAACACGGTGAATTTCACCAATGCGACCTTCCCGCTGCTGATGCACAGCCAGCTCTTCATCGGAGATGGCTTTAGAATCCCAGCACTCGCCGCCCAGCAAAACACTCTTTAACGCCAGCACATGGTCACGCGTTTTGCCATACAGCACAGAGCCCTGACCACTGGCATCAGTATTGATCATTCCACCGATCGTGGCACGGTTGCTGGTTGAAAGCTCTGGCGCAAAAAACAGACCATAGGGCTTTAACGCCTTATTCAGCTGATCCTTGACGACCCCACCCTGCACACGAACCCAGCGCTCATCCGGATTGATCTCCAAAATACGGTTCATGTACTTGGAACAGTCGACGATCAAGCCATCTGTCAAGGATTGCCCATTGGTACCGGTACCGCCACCGCGGGCGCTGAGTACCACGTTATGAAAACGGAGCTGGTCGGCCAACCGTGCAATACGCACAAGGTCTTCAGTATTTTTCGGGTAAAGCACGCCTTGAGGCAGCACTTGATAGATGCTGTTATCGGTTGCCAGGACAATGCGGTTGGCATAATCAGGGTTTAGATCGCCTTCAAAGCCTTGATGCTTCAGGGTATCCAGGAAGTCCAGATAAAGCGTTTGCACCGGATTAAGTTCGGCTAAACGTGGAATCATCTATCAAGCGCCTCTGTGTTTCATCGCAGGTGTTAATTATGTTGGTGACAATGATCCAGCATTGCGGCGCTGTGTTCAAATCAAAATTTGATTTGGGAGGATAGGTTTTTTCTATATTACATTACGGATTATCGGGGTGGATGAGACGGACGATAGATAACTTGACCTATTATCGTAATGACAATGACACTACACAAAGCTATACTTTGATGCATGAAGTATTACAGGAGCCACAACCATGCCCAGCGCCGAACCAACCCCCAAGCGCGATACGCTCAACCTGCGCATCAAACCGGAGGTTCGCGGTCTTATTGATCGTGCTGCGAAAGTGCGCGGCAAGAATCGCACTGACTTCATTCTTGAAGCCGCTCAGCTTGCTGCGGAAGAAGCGTTGCTGGACCAGTCACTCATCTGTGTCAGCCCTGAAACCTATGCCGAATTTGTGGCTCGCCTTGATTGTCAGCCAGCAGCCAACCCTCGTTTGCAAAAAACACTACAAACAACTGCGCCTTGGGACCCGGTGTGATACTGACAGCACCCACACCGATTACTGCAGATCATGACACAGATTCATTCATCTGTGATGTTGATAGTCTGGATCATTGGCTTAAGAAAAAAGCATTGAAAAACCAGCAAACAGGTGCTTCACGTACCTTTGTTGTATGCGAGGAAAAACGTGTTATAGCTTACTACGCACTGGCATCCAGTGCCGTTGCCGAGGTCGTTGCAACAGGCCGATTGCGACGAAATATGCCTGATCCAATTCCAGTAGTCGTTCTGGGTCGACTGGCTATAGATCAATCTTTTCAAGGGCAAGGGATTGGCCGCGCCTTAATGCGTGATGCGTGCTTACGGGTATCAAGCGCTGCAGACACTATTGGTATTCGCGGAATGTTGGTACATGCACTTTCTGCCGAGGCCCAGGCATTTTACAAAAATATCGGCTTTGAACCCTCCCCTCTGGACCCGATGACCTTGATGGTTACACTTGCTGATATACGCACAGCTTTGTTGTAACTCACCTGTACTTGAGCTACCCGACCGGATGTTTTTGCTCAAGCTCCAGACCTGCCTGGATATTGATTTTGCGTTCAGGTTGGCTCTGATACACTGCGCGTAACCATCCATTTCAGAGAATGCCACACTCGATGAACAGAGCAAAAAAACTAACCCTGGTACTTTCTGTGCTTGCTGGCACCTGCAGCTTTAGCGCTGGCAGCCTGGCAAGCCCAACGTTTTCACCCGCCACTCAGCTGCCCGCCGGCACCTGGGTCGATTTAAGTGAAGACCTGTGTGATGTTGCAGAAGAGACACATCGCTATCTGTCACAGGGTCATGCCTATGACCCCGCCACGATTCATGGCGGCACCACACCCTGGCTTAACACACCCGCCGAGCGCATCAAAGACACACTGACTTTCATCTGTGAAGTGGTAGCGCAGGATGCTCAGGCCGGGCGCAGCTCCAGACTCACTGATCCTGAATTTATCCAGCAGCACTTCGAGATTATCCGCTGGTCGCCGGATCAACAGCGAGCCCAGCAACTCAGTGAAGGCAAGCCGTTATTACAGCGCCTCCCTGCAGACCGGCTGCTGCTGACCAAATACTATGTACGCCTGACCGATGGCCAGACAGCGCCCTCGGCAGCCACTCCTCACGCACTCTATGGACTGCCTCATGATGAAGCACAGCTCAGCCTGGAACAGGCCGATGCCAGGCGTGATCAGATCACCCGCTATCGTTATGGCAAGCAGGCCATTGTCGCCATGGAAACCTCACCCCAGCCGCCCACCCGGCTCAGTGACCTTGCTCCTCCTCTGATATGGCTGAGCCGTGATGATCTGGAAGGCGCGTTATTACAGGGTACCGCCGTGGTTAATGAACCTGGCGGTCAACGACGCTATTTCAATGTTCACCGTAATAATGGCATTGCCTATGATCGTACACGCCGCCCTGAAGAACAGGAGCGTTACTGGTACTTCAAAGAGGTTCCGGGAGTGCTGGGCTATGGTAAAGATGCCGATTATAAAATTCCGATACGTCCGAAAGTCACTGTAGCTGGCGATATTTTTCAGCTGGGACTGGGGCGACTGATTCTGTTAAGAACCCAGGAACACGGCGAGCCAGTATTCCGTCTGACCCTGCTGGCTGATACCGGTGGTGCCTTTCACGACAACCTCTATCAGCTGGACTGGCTGAGCGGTTACTACCGTGACTGGGATGACTATCATCGCCACAATCGCCATATCGGTGACTATGCGGAAGCCTGGTTACTGCTGAAACGGTAATATTAAAATAAAATACCCGGCCAAGGCCGGGTATTTTAACGGGATATAACGCAGCACTGAATCAGAAATTCAGTGCGCGATCGCCCTGCTCGTCACGGATACGTGTCGGCAGTCCCATCTCATTGAGCAAGCCAAGGAAGGGCTGCGGCGGCAGCTGTTCAACATTGACCATTTCTGCAACATCCCAGTCACCGCGAGCAATCAGAATGGCGGCAGCAACGGGCGGAACACCTGCGGTATAAGAGATACCCTGGCTACCCACTTCATTGTAGGCATCCTTGTGATCCGCAACGTTGTAGATAAACACTTCCTTATCCTGACCGTCCTTCTGTCCTTTTACAATGTCACCAATACAGGTTTTACCCGTGTAGTTTGGCGCCAGGGACGCAGGATCAGGCAATACGGCTTTCACAACTTTCAGCGGCACGACTTCCAGTCCTTCAGCAGTTGTTACCGGCTGTTCAGAGAGCAAGCCAAGATTTTTCAGCACTGTGAAGACATTGATATAGTGCTCACCAAATCCCATCCAGAAGCGCACATTAGGCACATCCAGATTTTGTGACAGTGAGTGCACTTCATCATGTCCTGTCATGTAGGTGGTTTGTTCACCTACGACGGGCAAATCATCAGTACGTTTGACCTCGAACATTGTGTTACTGGTCCACTGGCGATTCTGCCAGGACCAGACCTGACCGGTAAATTCACGGAAGTTGATTTCCGGGTCGAAGTTGGTGGCGAAATAACGCCCATGGCTACCCGCATTAACATCGATGATATCAATGGAGTCGATGGAGTCGAAATACTCATTGGCTGCCAGCGCAGCATAGGCATTGACCACACCGGGATCAAATCCGACGCCAAGTATGGCTGTCACACCCTGCTGTTTGCACAGCTCACGACGCTGCCATTCGTAATTGTTGTACCAGGGCGGCGTTTCACAGATTTTATTCGGCTCTTCATGAATAGCCGTATCCAGATAGGCTGCACCGGTTTCGATACAGGCCTGGAGTACAGACATATTGATGAACGCAGAGCCTACATTAATAACGATCTGAGAGTCGGTTTCTCTGATCAAGGCCTTGGTGGCTTCCACATCCAGTGCATTAAGTGCATGGCTCGTTAATTTACCCGGCACTTTCAGGCTGTTTTTTTCCTGGACACTGGCAATAATCTGTTCGCACTTATCAATACTTCGGGACGCAATTGCAAGATCTCCGAGTATGTCATTATGTTGCGCACATTTATGAGCCACTACCTGGGCCACACCTCCAGCACCGATTATCAGAACGTTTTTCTTCATTTTTTCCTCAACTCCACTTTTCACATGGGCCGAACACACGCCTCAAGAGAGGCTATGGACAAAGTCGTCGAAGGTAAACTCCCTGATCAGCTCGACACGGCCATCCTCATGGCGCACTGCAATGGCGGGCATCTGCACGCCATTAAACCAGTTTTTCTTGACCATGGTGTAACCGGCAACATCCTCAATGGATAGACGGTCGCCTGCCTTGAGCGGCTGGTCAAAATTGAATTCACCAAAAATATCACCTGCGAGGCAGGACTTGCCGCAAATCATGTAACGATGCTCACCATCATTCGGCGCCATGCGTGCACTTTGCTGATAGATCAACAAGTCCAGCATGTGCGCTTCAATCGAGCTGTCAACCACCGCCAAATGCTTGCCATTAAACAGCGTATCCAGCACGGTCACTTCCAGAGTGGCCGTTTGTGTGATCGCCGCTTCACCCGGCTCAAGATAGACTTGCACCCCGAAGCTGTCAGAAAAACGCTTCAGACGTGCACAAAAAGCATCGATGGGATAGCCCTCACCGGTAAAGTGAATACCGCCACCCAGACTGACCCAGTCTACCTGATGCAGCAGATGGCCAAACTCGGTTTCGATACGGGTGAGCATCTGATCAAACAGATCGAAATCGCTGTTTTCACAGTTATTGTGAAACATGAAGCCGGAAATTTTATCCATGACCGCTTCGATACGCGCAGCATCCCACTCCCCCAAACGACTGTAGGGTCGAGCCGGGTCTGCAATAATAAACTCGGAACTGCTGACTCGCGGGTTGACACGCAAGCCACGAACCTTATCAGAAGAAGCCTGATCAAATCGCTCTAACTGGCTGATCGAATTGAATATAATCTTGTCCGAGTGCGCCAGCACTTCATCGATTTCATGATCGGCATAAGCAACACTGTAGGCATGGGTTTCACCCGGAAATTTCAGTTTTCCGAGTTTCACCTCATTCAGGGAAGAAGATGTCGTGCCATCCATGTACTGACTCATCAGGTCAAATACGGACCAGGTGGCAAAACATTTCAAGGCCAGCAGAGCCTTGGCACCCGACTGCTCACGAACATAGGCTATTTTTTCCATGTTGCGCTTAAGCTTGCTGCGATCAATCAGGTAATAGGGTGTCTGAAGCATCAATGGCAATCCCCGCTGAAACCGGACCCAACCAGGCCCTTATGAATCAAAGGGCGCGATTATAAGTGAATCCCAGCAGGGGTTCGAGGAAAAAACATGAAAATTTCATGAATCCGCACTGGTTTCCAGTGTTGGAATTCGGGAAGAACGCGCCAGCAGGCGTTTCTCAAGCGTTTCCTTGACCGCATCCAGATCACTGACATAGTGCCATTCAAGCACCTCACTGCCACGACCTGCTATTTTCAGAGTACCATAACCCAGCAATCGTCCAAGCAACGACTGCTGCCGTGATACCCCATCAATGGAGCGCAACAGTAACTCCTGAGTCGCCACCCCCAAGACACCACTGCGCTTCATGACGCGCGCATTGGTGAACTGGTAGGCGGTGCTGAGCTGGTGCAGATAGCGACGCACGCACTTTAGCAGAAAGTAGAGCCCTATCAGCAGTAATGCCATACCCGTCCAGGTGGCCGGTATGGCATATACCTGATCAAAGAACTCCATCATCATGTTGCGATACAGCCCGATCAAACGCCACTCATCCCAGAAAGGCACCCCTGAGATGGCACTGCGGTACAGGCTGTAAAACACACCTGCCAATACCAGGTCGACCGTACCTCGAGTCAAATACAGGGGATTGCGACGGACTTTCAGAATGACCTGCTCATTCGCCAACATAACTGTTCTGCTTCCTTTTATCTGCTTACTGATCCTGCGTCAGGGTAATTTGATAAGCGCCACGCTCATCTTCATCAAACCCGCGCGCAATAACACGATACTCACCTGCTTCCAGGTAAGTATAGATGCGGGCATTCAATCCATCACCACCATCGTCATCACTGTAGGCAACACCCTGTCCCTGAAGTTCAAGATAGGGGTCCAGATCATCAGAAATCATGTCAATCTGATAGTAACCTGCTTCTGACAGACTTACCTGATACACATCTTCACGATCTCGTTCCAGTCGTGCACGCTGCGTCTGATTCAGCTGCAGCTCACCCGCCTGATGCTGACGCTGTTGCTCAATATGATCACGGTTTTCAACGGACAGGGTAAAGAAACCACTACCGGAGCTGTATGCACGCGCGGTGACCTGGTACTCACCGGGCTCCAGAAGATCACGAATGCGCGCATTGAGGCCTTCACCACCATCATCATCTTCATGACGATAGCCACCCGGTCCTTCAAGCACCAGATAGGAATCCACGTCATCGGAACGCATGTCGATCTGGTAAAATCCGGCTTCATCAATTTGCAGCACATAGTGGTTCGGCAAGCCTTCCTGCAACCAGGAGCGGACATCGGCAGGCACAGACAGTTGCTGCTCGTCCGTCAATTCGACTTCACGCACGCTGATATCAAACGGACCATAACTGTCGGCATCCATACCACTGACAACCAGAGTGTACTGCCCTGGCTGCTCAATACGATGACGCAGGTGAGAGGCCATATTTAACAGATCATCACGTGAGTCAAACAGTGACACAACGCCATGAAGACTTCCCTTTAACTCTATTTCAATCAGTGTGTTATCACTGAGTTCTACAGTGAACTCACTAAATCGACTACCGTCTTTACGATTCACTCCACTCTGGGTAGTCAACTCTCCACGATGCGAATCACCCAACTGCAGCTGCTGCACCGCAGCTGCTACAGCAGCAGGCACTTCAGCGACCTCCTGAGCAGTACCGGGAGACAGCTGCCAGCCAATCAATAGACCAACAGCCGCACTGCCCAAACTGGCCAGCACTAACGAAGAACTTGGTTTGCTCATTGTTTATCCTTAAATCAGCAAATACGTAGGAGGGATTGTCTCGATTTGTCAGTGAAGCACACCGGATCACTGGCCCGAGGATTGTAACAGCGAGATTATGGAACGCACCTGCAGATCACGCAAGGTTTGCGGCAAAAAAGAAAAACTTATTCCAGCGCCATTTTGACAGCCTGCTGTGCATGGATCAGCGTCGTATCGTAAAGCGGTACCAGGGTGTCGGATTGACGTACCAGCATACCGATTTCGGTACACCCCAGAATAACCGCTTCAGCCTGCTGCAGTGTCAAACGATGAATAACACTCAAATAGGCCTGCCGTGAAACAGATTTAATCACCCCACGGCACAACTCAGTGTAAATCACCTGATGTACACGCTCACGGTCTTCCGCATCCGGCACAACCACCTGGATACCTTCGGCTTCAAGGCGCTGCCGATAAAAATCCTGCTCCATGGTAAAGCGGGTACCCAGTAACCCGACACAACGTACGCCATCTTCTTGCAGAGCAACCGCGGTCGCATCCGCCAGATGTAATATCGGTATACCAATGGATGCGGCAATCTGAGGTGCCAGCTTGTGCATGGTATTGGTACAGATCAGCAGGAAATCAGCGCCACCAGCCTCCAGAGATCGCGCAGCCTGACTCAGCATCTCCGCCAGCTCATCCCAGCGCCCTTCATGCTGCAGGCGTTCAATTTCTGCAAAATTAACGCTATAGAGTAGTATCTGTGCCGAATGCAAGCCGCCCAATGCCTGCTTGACGCCCTCATTGACCGCTCGATAGTAGGTTTGAGTAGACTCCCAGCTCATCCCGCCCAACATGCCAATTACTTTCATTTACTGCTCCCCTGTTCTGTCAACACACGCATGCGCTCTATCTGGGCCTGCAACCTGGGCAAGGCCTCCCGCCGATAAAGACTCACCTCTTCAAGTGCGGCCTGCATATCACCAAATGCCTGCTCCAGGGTTTGCAAATCCAGCTGCGCTGTTGCTGCCCGCTGTTGAATCGCCGTACCCTGACGCCTCAACGCCTCAGCTGTCGTCGAGATCATCTCTTCAGTTGTATCATTCAAGGCATCAATGTGATTCAGTACCAGCTTCTGCTGAGTCAGCGCTAACGCAACGGTTACCGCAACCCGCAACGCCGAGAGTGTGACATTCAGCGCCCGGTCAACACCCCGCACCAGCTCGCGGTTATTGCGAATGATCAATTCAACAGACAGGATACCCTGCTGGCAAATAGCCTGCTGTTGCTGCAAATCCAGCACGCGCTGACGCAGTGGGAACAGCAACTCATCTTCAACAAATACTTTGGATTCAGAATCCAACTCATTGTTTTCAATTTTATTTACAAGAAGATCATCTATACTACACCCCAGCAAGACCGCAAAATTCAATCCCGCTAAAGCCTGGTGCATATCCTGCTGATCATGGCTCAACGTGATGGCATCGCGTGTCAAACGATCACGCCCCGCCTGTAATCCTGAGATCAACTGATTCAACTTGTCCTGTGCTGTTTCATAGCGACGAAAATAACGCTGCACAGGCGCCTGCCCAACCAACTGCCCCAAACGAGCAGTCCAGTGATTTGACTCCAGCTGCCGGGCATCAGGCTTCAGCTGCTTCAGCACGCTACGCAGGGCTTCCAGTGACTGGGTAACATCCTGAGCATTGCCTGACTGACCGGACAACTCAGCCAGTGGCGTATTTAACAGCTGAGTCAGCCTGGACGATGCCTGCTGATGCTCCAGACCCAGCCTGTCGATCTGCTGGCGCTGAGTCACGGCCTCAGCTGCCAGCAATTGCTCAACAAATTGAGCCGCTGCCTGGGCGACCTGATCTGTATCAGGCTGAGGCTGCTCCTGCGCAAGGCTCTCAGCAAGCTGCTCGGGTGATGGGAGCTGTAATGGCTGGCTCATGATCGCGTCCATGTTGAGGCAGAAGATTCATAGTGTGCAACACGTTGATTAAAACGTTCAAGCGTTTCCAGTACCTGATTCAGGTCCTGATCCGACTGCGCCTCCCGCTGCAACTGCACCAAGGCCAGACGTGTACTGTCCAATGCGGTCAACAGCTTCTCTGCGTCAGCCATCAACATCGCTATCTCCTGCTGCAGGTTTTCCACCAACTGCCAGCGTTGTAATAATGCATCACGCGTGCCAGCCGGAACGCCCGGAGATGCCAGTTGACGCTGAATATAGTCAGGGTCCAGCGCCTGGAGGTGCTGATACAGATCGACAAGACGCTGCAAACGACGCAAGCAACCCGCATAGACCTCACCCACCAGCGTCTGAGCGCGCTGCATGGCCAGCTCCTGTGGCTGAAAACGTTGCCGCAACACAGTCTGAAGCTGAACATAGCGACTGTAAAACCGCTCCGGCAATGCTGGTGAAGCACCTGCCTGCAGCAAATCCTGACGCAGGTGTTCCAGTTGCTTCACCAGAGGAAGCGCATCCGTAGAGGCGGCATCCCTGGCCAGATCTGCCAATGGCTGCTCTTGCTCGGCCTGAGTCGTTTTTTGCTGCTGCCGCCGCATAAAAAAACGTCTGATGCGGCGCTCCAGTGGTACCCAGGCAAACAGCACACCCAGCCCTGACAACCAGCCCGCCAGACTGGGACCAAAGCCGCCCCAGAGAGACGTAAGCCCCAGCAACAAACAGACAAACGGCAAGATCACACCATAGCGTAACCACACCGTCAGGCGACGCGGCTGTGCTTCCGCCAGTACCCACTCAGGTTTCACCATACCGGCCAGCAACCAGGGGCCAGACATCATTACCAGCCCCATCGCAAAGCCCTGCAAAAATGACAGCATCATTCACCCTACCAGAGAAACACGCTGGCCTGCTTGCCAAGAATTTCAACACGATAGGCCTCTCGACAAGGCCCGCCTGCGATACCGTAGCACACCTGTAATGGCAACAAATGTTCTTCTCGAGGATGGCAATAACGTGCATGAGGCGCCTGCTGCCAGTTAACCAAGCGCATCCGACGCTCAGCTTCACTTAACGCTCCGGAACTGACCGTTTCCTGCAACCAGTCCTCAAAATCCTGATTCATTTTCTCAGTTTCAGGCGTTGAAGCTGCAAAAAAGGCACGCATGTTGTGAAACGAAAAGCCGGACCCTACCACCAGCACCCGCCCATCCAGACTGTCCGCCAAGGCTTCACCCAGCTGCAGATGCTGCTCCGCATCCAGATGCTTCATCAAAGAGAGCTGGACACACGGAATACTGGCTTCAGGATAGAGCAGCATTAACGGGACATAGACACCATGATCATACCCTCTGGTCGCATCCAGCTGCGCCTCAATCCCCCTTGAACGCAAGGTACTGGCCAGTTTTTCGGCAAATACCGGAAACCCCGGTGCGGGGTACTGCAGCTGATAGGCCTCTTCCGGAAAACCATAGTAGTCATAGAGCATTTCCGGGTTCGCCGCGTGCGTTACGGTCGGCTGAGAGGCCTCCCAATGTGCACTGACAACCAGAATAGCTTCCGGGGTTGGAATTTTCCCGACCAGGCCCCGCAAGTTATCACACATCGCCTGATGTCCCGGATCACCCAGCAAAGGCAGAGGACCGCCTCCATGCGACAAAAACAGCACCGATGCACCGGTCACGACAGGCAGGCTGTCATCAGCACCCCATTCCGCCCAGGAACCGTCATATACAGAGAGCTTGTGATAACCCAGCTGCGCGGCTGCAAACAGGACAATACAGGCCGTGATACCAGAACCACAGCTAAAGATCAGCGATTGATCCGGTGTTACACCCAGTCGGGCAAAGCGGGCCGCCAGTGTATCCAGAGAGTCATAGCCATCGCCCTCCATCAACTGCAGGAAAGGCAAATTCAAGGCTCCTGGCATATGTCCGCTACGCAAACCCGGGCGGGGCTCGGCTGCGCGACCGGCAAAACGCGCTGCTGCACGTGCATCAATCACACAAGCGTCAGGATCGTCGAGTGCCTGCAATACCCTTGTGGAATCACTCAGCCAGCGGGATTGCAGATGTGCCTGAAAGTCACCGGTTTTCCGGGGCAAGCAGGGCTCTGTCTGAGTGGCATGGCCTTTGGCTAACCAGGCTGGCAAACCGCCATCCAGAACCTGCACCTGTGCATGCCCCATGACCTGAAACATCCACCAGGCACGCGGTGAACTATAGATACCCTGATTGTCATACACGACGATCCGGCTGGATGCTGAAATACCCAACGCTCTCGCCAGTTCAGTAAATCGCTCCGGTGATGGCAAGGTATGGGGCAAGGTGCTGTCTGGATCAACAAACACCTGCTCAAGATCAAATTTCAGTGCGCCCGGCAGATAACAGGGCTGGTCATACCGCACGGGGATACGCCCGACAACCTGCTCCATGCTGACATCCAGCAGAATCAGATCAGGATCATCCAGATGGCTATGCAGCCAATCCACCGATACAACCAGGGGTTCAGCGTACATCAATACCTCCAGAGGTGAATGGCATCACCATAATATGTTGCGGACCAAAGCCTCCATCAAGATACTGCGCTCCGGTATCCTGAAAGCCATTGCGTAAATAGCATTGATAGGCTGCCAGATTACGGCAGTTGACTGTTAGCCAGACCTGTTTTCGATCCGGATAGCAGGACAACAGGTAGGCGGGCAACAGTTTCAGCGCGGCACTGCCACACCCCTGCCCCTGAACCGACTGGTCAATCATGAACATTCGGAAGCCCAGATCATCCCGGGGGGCAAATGGATGCACGCGACTGTACTCCATGTCGATCATGAAAAAGCCGATCACCCGGTTATCGCGTTTCACCAAATGCCGGTGAGCACTGGCCGGAAACTGCTCCAGAATGTCCGCAATCGGCGCGACATAGCCCAATTGCGCTTCAGCAACCTGCAAACCGAGCACACCCGGGAGATCATCCGGCTGCATGGGACACAGGGTTATCCGGTTGACCATACGTCCGTCAGCCATCGGTTACTCTCCCATCACCCGGCCTTCACGACGCGGATCGGCAGCGCCTGTTATCCCCTCAGGTGTTTTTATCAGCACCTGGGTTCCGCTGGTCAGTTCACGCTCGCTGACATCATGTCCACGCTCGTTTAACGCTTCCAGCGTGGTTACCGGAAAACCTGATGCTTCCAGCCATACAGGTCCACCGAGTGTGACCGCATGCGGCAAAGACAACACCTGATCTGCGGCCAACTGCCAATCCAGCAGTGCGATTAATGTCCGTGCCGTGTAGTGAATAATCGCAGCACCACCCGGTGATCCGAGACTGGCCACCCAGTCGCCACTTTCGGCATCAAATACCAGTGTAGGACTCATACTGGAGCGTGGCCGTTTGCCCGGTTCCACCCGGTTCGCTATCAACTGCCCCTCATCCGTCGCGGGGCGGAAAGAAAAGTCTGTCAGCTCATTATTTAGCAGATAGCCTCCGGGAAGCCCGGTACCGCCATCGGTGAGAATACGCGCGCCAAAGGCTGCCTCAATGGTACTGGTCATGGCCAGCGCCCGGCCCTGTGCATCCACGATACTGATATGACTGGTACCATATTCTGGCTGGTTGGGCTGAGGGGCATAGCTCCACAGGGTCGTTTCGGCAGGATTACCAGCCTGAGCACCGCCACTGCCCATGCTGTTCGGTGCTACCAGAGCGGCACGTGCAGCGAGGTACTCAGGCTGCAACAATAAAGTCCAGTCACCACCCGGAGCTTCCACAAAGTCAGGGTCGGCTATATATTGCGCCCGATCTGCAAAAGCAAGGCGCGACACTTCAAGGTAATGATGCAACCAGTCGGCAGCGGGCAACCCATCGTCCATGGTGACCTCAACCGGCAAGGATTCCAGCATTCCCAGAATCTGCATAACCGTCAAATGTCCGGAGGAAGGCGGCGGAAAGCCACAGACATTGAATTTTTTCCAGGGTGTACAGATGGGCTCCCGAATCAGCGGTTGATACGCCAGCAAGTCTGCATGATTCAGCTCACCGCCACCCTGAGGATGCTGCTGAACCCTGGAGACCAGATCCTCTGCGATCGCGCCTTGATAAAACGCATCACTGCCACCTGCTGCCACCTGTCGGAAAATTTCCGCCAACGCCGGATTACGCAATGGATATCCAACCGGATGAGGATGCCCCTCTGCATCATAGTAGAAGCGAGCAGCCAAAGGGTCATCACGCAAACGCGGGTCTGAATCAAGCAAGGTATGCAAACGATGACTGACAGCAAAACCTGTTTCAGCCAGTTCAATCGCCGGTGCAAATAGCTGCTCCCATGCCAGCACTCCATGCTGCTGATGCACCTGCTCCAGCATTCTCAACAGGCCGGGAACACCAACAGAGCGCCCACTGGCTGCAGCGTCCAGAAATGCCAGAGGCTCACCCTGATCATCCAGAAACAAGCTGCCATCAACGCCCGCAGGTGCAACTTCACGCCCATCATAGGCCTGCACGCCCTGCTCGGAAGACAGCAACAAGAATGCACCGCCACCGATACCGCTGGACTGAGGTTCAACCAGCGTCAAAACAGCCTGTACGGCAATGGCAGCATCGACAGCTGAACCCCCGGCTCGCAAAATGCGATAGCCTGCTTCTGTTGCCAGGGGATTGGCGGCTGCCACAGCAAAGTGCTGCCCCTGAAACAACTGACTGGCAGCAAGACCTGATGCCGCTTCGGGTGCAACCGCAGCGCTATCACTGGCCTGACAGACAGATACAGCCCCTGCCAGCAGCGCAACCAGAAACCCATGACGTACGCCAGACGCCGAGATTAAGTGAAACATGCCGTCATCCTCCTGATTCGTCTGCCGGTCAGTGTAACTGATCCTCTCGACAGGGGTACAGGCTAGCGATAATAAAAGGCTACCGGCTTGCCCTGAATCTGCTGGATCGTCATGTCCAGATCATACAGATCCTGCATGATTTCAGGTGTAATGACGGCCTCAGGACTCCCCATATACACCAACTGCCCTTCCTTCATCGCTAAAATACAATCCGCGTAGCTGGCTGCAAAATTGATATCGTGAAGCACCAGTATAACCTGCTTGCCCATTTCATCAGCCGCACGCCGCAAGAGCTTCATAATGCCTACGGCATGCTTCATATCCAGATTATTCAATGGCTCGTCCAGTAGCAGGTAGCGCGTATCCTGACACAGCACCATGGCAATATACGCACGTTGACGCTGCCCACCTGACAACTCATCCAGATAGCGATGCCGTAGCCCGAGCAGATCCAGAAACGCCAGTGCCTGTTCAATCTTGAACTGATCCTGTTCGTTAATCCGCCCCTTGCTGTAAGGGTAACGCCCGAAACTGACCAGATCTTCAACCGTCAAGCGTGTACTGATCTGGTTTTCCTGACGCAGAATTGCCAGGGTTTGCGCCAGACGATCACCGGCACAATGATGGACATCCAGCTCATCTACACGCACCCAGCCTTCATCAGGACGCTGCAAGCGACTGATCAAACCCAGCAGCGTGGACTTTCCTGCACCATTGGGTCCGATAATAGCCGTCACACCGGCGCCCTTGAGTTGAAAGCTGACCTGATCAACGACCTTCTGTGTCTGATAGGCCTTATTCAGCCCTGCTACTTCAATCATCGTCTCCCCTGCCGTATCACCAGAATCAGAAAAAATAGACCACCGATAAACTCGATAATGACACTCAACCCTGTTGCAAAACTCAGCACATGCTCCAGCACAGCCTGACCGGCAATGAGGATCATTGCCGCCAGCCCAACTGCCATGGGTACGACATACACATGCCGATGCGTACCCGCCAGCTGATAAGCCAGATTGGCAACCAGCAAGCCAAAGAAGGTTACCGGGCCGACCAGCGCGGTGGAAACAGAAACCAGCACGGCAATAGCGATCAGAATCAGCATCATCAAGCGCCGGGGGTTCAACCCCAGATTAACTGCCTGATCATTACCAAGCGCCAGTACATCCAGTGCATGACGGTAACGCCAGCCAAACAGCGTTACCAGCAACGCCAAAAATGCCGAGACGCCCAACAAGGTCGAATCTATCTGGTTGAAGCTGGCAAACATCACATCCTGCAACAGATCAAACTCCACCGGATCCATCAGCCGGGCAATCATCGCATTCAGACTGCGAAACAGCGTTCCCAGGATAATTCCCACCAATACCAGGATATGCAGATGACGTTGCTGACGAATGAACAGCCAGTAATACAGCAGGCACATTGCACCCACCATGATGAAGACTTCGCCCAGCCATTTCAGTGAAGGATTGATTTGACTGAAAAAAATGCTGCCCAGGCTGTAAACCATCAACGATTGCAGTAGTAGATAGAGAAAATCAAACCCCATGATACCGGGGCTCAGAATGCGGTTATGAGTGATGGTCTGAAACAATACCGTTGAAACAGCAATGCAATAGGCCACCAGCAATAAGCCCAGTAACTTTTCACCACGAAATGGCAGTGTAAATGCCCAGCCTGCACGCACGTTCAAGGTCATGAACAACAGGCAGGCCAGCAATACACCGACCAACAGCAACCCAAGGCGCGTTGCTGGAGACAAAGACTTAAACATGACTTGGCTGTGTTCGCTTCAATAACAGATAGATAAAAAACACGCTCCCGATCACCCCCATAACCGTTCCGACTGGCACTTCATAGGGATAACGGAGCAGACGGCTCAACAGGTCGCAAAACAACATGAAACCCGCTCCCAGCAATGCCACCCAGGGTAAACTGCGCCGGAGATTGTCACCCATCATCAGACTAACCACATTGGGCACAACCAAACCAAGAAAAGGCACCACGCCAGCAGTGGTCACGGTGATGGCAGCGATCATCGACACCAAGAGCAGCCCGGTAAACAGTACCAACGCATAGTTCATACCCAAATTGGTGGTAAAGCTTCGCCCCATACCCGCCAGCGTGAAACGGTCGGCATACAGATAGGCCAGGACTGCACAAATCAGGGTCACCCAGAGCAGCTCATAGCGTCCCCGCAGCAACACGGAAAAATCACCGTTGGTCCAGTTAGCCAGTGATTGCAACAAATTGAAGCGGTAGGCAATAAAGGTAGCAACTGCCGCCACAACACTGGAAAACATAATGCCTACCAGCGGAACCATCACGGTCGAACGCAACGGGATTGAGCGCAGCAGCAGCATGAAGATCAGACTGCCGACCATCGCAAAGGCTGTTGCAATCAGTGTTTTGGACAACACACCGAGTCCTGGCGCAAACAGTGTCATGACCAGCATCCCCAGCAACGCCGACTCCAACGTCCCGGTTGTAGAAGGCTCAACAAAGCGATTGCGTGCCAGCATTTGCATGACCATCCCGGCCACAGCCAGAGAAATACCGGTCAACATCACCGCCAGCGTTCGGGGAATACGACTGATCAGCAGTACCTGCGTCGCTTCATCGGTAAGATGGGTCAGCGACAGGTCCATCACGCCGACCATCATGCTCAGCATCGCCAGAAGTGCGAGCAGTGCTACACCTGACAACCAACGCAGTGAGTAAAACGGGTTAGTGTGCACCGTCGAGCGCGTCATGAACTTCCTCAATCATGGCGGGGGTCGCATTCAATCCGGCTACCGTCACATACCAGATCTGCGGATTTAAATAGATCACCCGGTTGTTCTGCCAGGCTCGCGTCTGATGGATTAACTCATTGTCCAGCAGTGCACGGGCGGCATCGGTACCTGCATTAATCGCGCTATCCCGGTCCAGCACAAACAGATAGTCAGGGTCTGTTTTCAGAATAAACTCAAAGGATACCGGATCACCATGCGTGCCCTCCTTCAGATTGTCTGCCGCCGGAACGATTCCCAGGTGCTCATGTAACCAGCCCGTCCGGGAGCCCTGACCATTGGCTGAAACACGTCCACCTGATGTAATGATGACCAAACCGTTCTCAACATGCTCGGCCAAGGCGCGCGTATCCTCCAGTTGCGCATCAATCTGCGCCAAACGTGCTTCAACTTCAGCTTCTTTATCAAACACCTGCCCCAGAATGCGCATGTTGCGGTAAAAGTCCGGCAGAAAATCAGTAAACTCATGGCTCAGATCCAGGGTCGGTGCCAGGCGATTCAATTGACGATAACTGGGTGCAGAACGCCCGCCGATAATAATCAAGTCCGGCTGCAGCGCAGCCAGAGCTTCAAAATCGGGCTCAAACAACGACCCAATTTGCTGGTAACGGGCATCCGCGTAATGGGCCAGATGAGGAGGAAGAAAGTCCTTCGGTACGCCAAGCACGTCTATACCCAGGGCATCCAGAGAGTCCAGCACGCCGATATCAAAGGTAACCACCCGCTGAGGGACCTGTTGCAACTGCAATTCACCCTGCTTATGCTGAACCCGTATTTCTGCAACGGCTGCCCCGACCAGACACAGTGACAGCACAATCGCCAGTATGGCTTTTCTAAACGATGGCATCGTGTTACTCCTCATCCATTACCTGATGTCTTTCATGATGGTAGGCTTCCTCATCGGCTTGTCGCTTCCAATAAGGCACCGCATAGAGATGTTCCTTGGCAACCTTCAGGTCCTGGCGCAGCCAATTGCGCAGAGCAACAATTTCATGATGTTCACCTGCCAGCCAGAAGGACAGCTGTGCGCCATCAGGGCGCTCTGCTTGCTGCAAGGCAGGCAAAAGCTGCAAACCTGCCGATACAGGTGATAACCAATGCACCTTGATACCGGTCGGTACTTTGCCAAGCAAGTGACGTACATCTTCGGCTGTCTGCAACCAGACCTGCCCCCTGGCGCTCTCCGGCAGGTTTTCAAGCAATGCCGCAATACCGGGCAGTGCGGTCAAGTCACCAGCCAGCCAGTAAAGATCTGCTGTTGGCAGCATGGGATCAGGCCCGCCGGGCAAGGTAACCGCCAGGCGACTTCCAGGCACCGCCTGTCTTGCCCAGTCACAGGCCGGCCCCTGACCATGCAACACCATATCTACAGTCATGACCTGCTCCACCGGATCAAAGTGGCGAACTGTATAGGTACGTACCCAGGGTTTACTTGATGGGTCCTGCCAACGCGGCTTTCCTTCGACGATATCAGGTAATTGAGGGTTGATCTGCCCTGCTTTGGGTAACATCAACTTGATATGTGCAGCAGGCTGGGGGTAGGGATAGTCCTGTAAATCGCCTGCCAGCTCCAAACGCATCAGTTGGGAGGATAACTGCTGCCTGGAACGCACCTCGACAATCCGAGGTCCTGAATGACGCATCATTGACTCCTTAAACACAGATAATGAATGTCACATTAAGACGAATAATTCTCATATAGGTTCATATTAACAAATAAGTTTTATAACAAACAGTCTAAAAAGACGGAGGGAAGCTCAGGAAACCAGCCGAACAGATAAAAAAAGGCCCTGAAATCAGGGCCTTTTTAAGAAGAAGCGAGGTGTATTATGAATCCGGTGATGCTTTCGCATGCTCCTGATTTTCATAAATCAGAATAGGCTCTGAGGTACCCTCTATCACCCCTTCATCAATGACAACCTTCGAGACGTTTTTCATTGCAGGCAGCTGATACATAATATCCAGCAGTGTTGCCTCAAGAATGGAACGCAGGCCACGCGCCCCGGTACGTCGCTCCAGTGCTTTTTTCGCTACGGCACGCAAGGCTTCCTTACGGAAGTCAATCTCGGCACCTTCCATCTCAAACAGAGCTGCATACTGCTTGGTCAGACTGTTTTTCGGCTCGGTCAGAATCGAAATCAGCGCTTCCTCATCCAGCTCGGACAGAGTAGCGATCATCGGCAAGCGTCCAACAAACTCGGGAATCAGGCCAAACTTTACCAAATCTTCAGATTCGACGTTATGCAACACCTCGGTCAGGTTTTTCTCATCCTTGCTTTTAACGATTGCATTGAAGCCAATGGAGCTGCGCTCACTGCGATCACGGATGATCTTTTCCAGACCGGCAAAAGCGCCACCCACAATAAACAGGATATTAGAGGTATCAACCTGCAGGAACTCCTGCTGGGGATGCTTGCGCCCGCCCTGAGGCGGCACAGAAGCAACAGTACCCTCAATCAGCTTCAGCAATGCCTGCTGTACGCCTTCACCGGATACATCGCGGGTAATGGAAGGATTGTCAGATTTACGCGAAATCTTATCGATCTCGTCAATATAGACGATCCCTATCTGCGCACGCTCGACATCATAATCGCATTTCTGCAGCAGCTTCTGGATGATATTTTCAACATCCTCTCCCACATAACCCGCTTCAGTCAGCGTCGTCGCATCCGCAATGGTAAAAGGCACATTCAGCAGACGCGCCAGCGTCTGTGCCAGCAGGGTTTTACCGCTTCCGGTAGGCCCGATCAGCAGAATATTACTCTTGCTCAGCTCAACATCCGGCTTTTTCTCTTTCAGCTTAAGGCGCTTATAGTGATTATAAACAGCTACCGCCAGAACCTTCTTGGCGCGCTCCTGCCCTATCACATACTCGTCCAGAGCCTTTTTCAATTCAGCAGGAAGCGGCAGCTTGTCTGACACTTCACTATCAACAACATCCTGAATCTCTTCACGAATAATGTCGTTGCACAAATCCACACATTCATCACAGATAAAGACAGATGGTCCCGCTATCAGCTTGCGCACTTCATCCTGACTTTTTCCGCAGAAAGAGCAGAAAAGCTTACTGTTTTCCCCTTTTCCGCTTGTCTCATCTGACATTCTGATACCTCAAAACTTATCAATACCAACGCCGGCATTACCAGCGTTCTGTTTTACTCAAGATGCAACGCTACGCTGAGTCAGAACCTGGTCTATCAGACCATAATCCCGCGCAGCTTCCGGATCCATAAAGTTATCACGCTCGGTATCCCGCTCTATGGTTTCCAGATCCTGCCCTGTATGGTCAGCCAGGTGACGATTCAGCTTTTCACGTATCTTCAGAATTTCACGAGTGTGAATTTCGATATCTGTTGCCTGACCCTGATATCCACCCAGTGGCTGATGAATCATGACACGAGAGTTTGGCAGTGCAAAACGCTTGCCTTTGGTTCCGCCCGACAGCAAAAACGCACCCATGCTCGCAGCCTGACCGATACACATGGTACTTACGTTCGGCTGAATAAACTGCATAGTGTCGTAAATCGCCATACCTGCGGTCACGGAACCACCCGGAGAGTTAATATAGAGATGAATATCCTTCTCAGGATTTTCAGCCTCCAGAAACAGCAACTGGGCCACAATCAGATTAGCCATATGGTCTTCAACCTGACCGACCAGGAAGATCACGCGCTCTTTCAGAAGACGAGAGTAAATATCATAAGCCCGCTCGCCACGAGAGCTCTGTTCGACGACCATGGGTACCAAGCCGCCAGCATTCCTGATGTCACTGCGTCCGGTGAAAATCTCTGACATATATAAATCTCCTGATAGCCAGTGCAAAAATATAGCCTATATAAAATGAAAAAACGACAGCTGGCAACCAGCTGTCGTCTTGCAGATCAATAACACATTCAGTAAAAACTGTGTTATTCCGCAGCCTCACCACGCTGAGCAGGCTTGATAGCTTCTTCGTAACTCACCTGCTTTTCGATCACTTTAGCGCTGGCCAGCAAATGCTCTACAACCTGCTCTTCCAGTACCAGTCCTTTGATCTGATTCAGGATCTCATTGTTACCGTAGTAATAATCGATCACTTCCTGCGGGTCCTGATAGGTTTCCGCCATCTCTTCAACAGTTTCACGAACCTTCTCATCAGATGGCTCTATCTTGTTGACTTTAATCAGTTCCTGCATCAGAAGACCGACTGAAACACGACGCTTGGCCTGTGCTTCAAACATATCTTTTGGCAACATGTTCGGATCAATCTTGGCATCAGGACCACCGAACTGCTGAACCGCCTGACGGCGCAACACATCGATTTCACGGTCAATCAGCGCAGCCGGAATGTCAATCGCATTCAGCTCAATCAGCTTGCCAAACACCTGATCCTTCAGCTTGGTTTTCAGCGCATGCTTGAGTTCACGCGCCATGTTCTTTTTCACTTCAGCACGGAAACCTTCAACAGTGCTTTCTTCAATGCCAAAGCGAGCAAAGAAGGCTTCATCCAGCTCAGGCAGCTTCTGTCCTGAAACACTGTTTACCTTCACTTTGAAAACGGCAGCCTTACCCTTCAGGTTTTCAGCATGGTAGTTCTCTGGGAAGGTCACATTCAGATCCAGAGCATCGCCAGCGGAGACACCTTCCAGACCCGCTTCGAATCCCGGAATCATGCTGTTTGAGCCCAGCACCAGATCCATCGCTTCGGCACGACCACCCTCGAACGCTTCACCATCAATAAAGCCTTCAAAGTCAATATTCAAACGATCGCCATCTGCTGCAGCGCGCTCAACTGTTTCCCAGTCGCCCTGCTGCTTGCGCAATGTGCTGATCATCTCATCCAGATCAGCCTCAGTAATCTCTGCAGACAGTTTCTCAACCTCAACAGCAGAGAAGTCTGCCAGCGCGATTTCAGGGTAAACTTCGAAAGTGGCCACAAATTCCAGGTCTTCACCTTCAACATCCTTACGGAATTCAATGCTCGGCATACCCGCCGGCATCAACTTCTCCTGGTCTACTGCCTGGTAGAAGGACTCCTGTACCACCTGACTCAGCACATCGGAACGGATCGCTTTGCCGAACATACGCTTGATAACAGAAGTTGGCACCTTACCGGGACGGAAGCCATCCAGACGGCGGCTGCGCGCCTGCTGCTGAACCTGCTTGTTAACATCCTGATCAATACGCTCAGCCGGAACAGTGATGGTAACCTGACGCTCAAGGCCGGAAGTCGTTTCAACAGAAACTTGCATGGAATTCCTCACAAATACATTGCCGCAAAAAAAGATGGCCTGCCTGCATAATGACACCAGCCTGCAAACCGGGTTACTGACCGGACGGCAGCACGCCAAACCCGAATTCTAAAGCGCGAAATTTTCCGTCAACTGCGCTCAAGAGTCAAGTTAAACCCGCAGAAGCGAAATAAAGAAAAGTATTTTAAAAATCAGATTGAATAAAAATAAGGAAATAAAAACAAGAAGATAAAAGATGAATGGGGTGGACGATGGGGCTTGAACCCACGACCGCCGGAATCACAATCCGGAGCTCTGCCAACTGAGCTACGCCCACCATAACATCTTTCAAAACGTGGTGCGGACGGAGAGACTCGAACTCTCACACCTTGCGGCACCAGAACCTAAATCTGGCGTGTCTACCAATTTCACCACGTCCGCAGTTTACAAGTAGAGATTGGGGTGGACGATGGGGCTTGAACCCACGACCGCCGGAATCACAATCCGGAGCTCTGCCAACTGAGCTACGCCCACCATATAGTCTCTCTTGCGTGGTCAGGTTACTGGCGCGCCCGGCAGGACTCGAACCTGCAACCTACGGCTTAGAAGGCCGTTGCTCTATCCGGTTGAGCTACGAGCGCATTTAAGCCTGACCCTTCAGAACCGGATCTCAAAAATGACACCCGTCTCAGAAGTGGTGCGTATCCTAAGTGAGCAAAGCGAACCCGTCAAGTCCAAATTTTAATTTTCAACAAAAACAATCCCTATCGCCTGTCGCTCATACATATGTTGAGTTCGTATTTATGCGACTGGGCTTTTATGAGAAACTAGCGGCCTTTTCAGATGATTGAGCAACAGGGGCCAGTTTCCAACGATGAGCGCACACATAATTGATGGTAAGCAGATTGCACAACAGGTACGCAATCAGGTCAAGGCAGGCATAGCAACACGTATCGAACAAGGCAAACGCCCTCCTTGTCTCGCCGTAGTACTAATTGGCCAGGATCCGGCTTCACACATTTACGTCAAACACAAAAAACAGGCCTGCAAAGAAGTCGGCATTGAGTCGGCGGCTCACGAACTGCCTGCAGACATCTCGCAACAGCAGCTCATCTCGCTGATTGACACCCTCAATCAGGATACAGCCGTTGATGGCATCCTTGTTCAGCTCCCCTTGCCCGCTCATCTGGACACCACTGCGATTCTTGAGCGCATACGTCCTGATAAGGACGTTGACGGTTTCCATGCATTCAACCTGGGAAGACTGGCACAACGCATTCCGGCATTACGCCCCTGCACGCCCAAAGGCATTATGACACTGCTGCGATCTACTGGCGTCGATCTCTACGGTCAGGAAGCCGTCATTGTTGGCGCTTCCAACATTGTTGGTCGCCCCATGACACTTGAACTGTTACTGGCCGGATGCACCACCACCACAACACATCGCTTCACCCGCGACCTGGCGGCGCACGTCAAACGTGCCGATATACTGGTGGTTGGCGTCGGCAAGCCAGGCATCGTCAAGGGCGAGTGGGTCAAACCTGGCGCCATAGTAATAGATGTAGGCATCAACAGACTGGATGATGGCAGCGTAGTCGGTGATGTTGAGTATACCCCCGCAGCAGAACGCGCTGCATGGATCACCCCCGTCCCGGGTGGCGTAGGCCCCATGACCGTCGCCAGTCTGATGGAAAATACACTTGAGGCGGCCATTCAACTATCACCCTGATAGTCAACCAACCGCGACATTGTGTCTCACTTCAAGACATTCCTTTTTCTTTAAAATTGAAGCATTTCCAACTACGAGAAATGCTTCAAATGAACAACATCTGCACTCTGCTAAAACGAACCGCTTTTTTAGCCATCACCGCTCCGCTGCTTTCACATGCATCAGACAGCATAAGAATTGACACATTATTCGTATCGGCAACCGATAGCGCTTCTCCGGTACAAGACGTTCAAGCCAGCGTTCAAGTCATCACCCGGAAAGAATTGGACCGCTTCAATGATTCCAGTGTTTCACAAGCACTCAAGCACGCTGTTGGTGTATCAACTTCAGATAGCGGAACAACAGCTGACATATCCATCAGAGGCTTTAATCGCAACCACACGCTGGTGCTTATTAACGGCCAACGAAGAACAAACAACTACGGAAGCAGCAACCTCAATCAAATCAGTTTTTTTGATATTGATCGCATCGAGATCATTCGAGGCCCGCTGTCTTCCCTGTATGGATCTGACGCACTTGGAGGAGTCGTTAATGTTATTACCCGTCAGCCTGGAGAAAACCCCGGAACCAGCATTCTGGTAAAGACAGGAACCAGCGATCAAAACCGCGGGCGGGAGTCCCTGCAAACCGGTATCAATTTCCGGCAAGGCAGCGAGAACGCTGGTCACAGCCTGACTCTTGAACAAGATTACCGAAATAGCTTTAAACATCGTGACTCTACCCTGGATGACTTTGCAGAGTTGAACAACTGGTCAATTAACTATAGAGGCCAGTATTCCTTTGATAATCAAAATCGCCTGAACTGGACCCTGGAAACCTACGACCGAAAATCCGATGCAGATGCCACTATCAGCATCGACAACCCCATCAACCGCTTTGAACGAGAGAAACGTTATTTCACTGGTATTCACTACACCCACTCAACAGACGACAATGAACTGATCCTCCGCGCCAGCGCCGGTGATAGCCAAGGCTCCACTAACAGAAGCTATCCAACGATTGAAACAACAGATTTCAGGCAGTATCAGGGCGATGCTCTTTACCATCGTTTTTACAACTCTCATATATTCAGTATCGGGCTAGGCAGCCTGCATGACCACCTGGATGTCAGCATCAACAGCCAGAAAGCCACACAACGAAACACCTTCTTTCTCTTACAGGACCAATGGACCCTTACCGACAATTGGCAACTCGTCTATGGCGCAAGGTATGACCAATATAATGATTTTGGCAACACCTTAAACCCGCGCTTATCACTCGGCTGGTCAGATAGTCGCTGGAGTGCGCGTGTAGGTTATGGCACTGCTTTTCGATCACCCAGCTTACTTGAGCAGTATTCTGAATTTGTACGAGGTCGATTGATTATAAAAGGCAATACCGATCTACAGCCGGAAGAGTCCGAAACCTGGGAGGCCATGATCAGGCGCAATTTAGGTCAGGGTTATATTGAAGCCAATATCCACCACAATAAAATTGAAAACCTGATTCAATCCCTTACCACAGAACAGCAGCAAGGCTCGCTAACAGTCGTTGAATACAGGAATATAGGGCAGGCTACAATACGAGGCGCTGAGCTTGTAGCCTACTGGCCTCTGACCAGTCAGTTTGATCTGCATGCAAGCCTGGAATGGCTGGATGCAAAAGATACTGAAACCAATGAGCGATTAACAGGAAGAGCAAAGTTTTCCGCCAAAAGCGAAATTAACTACACCCCAAGTCGCTTCAGCTCTTACAACCTCAGATTACGTCATATGAACGACTATTTATCTGTGGATGCATCCGCACCACGAGGTGCAGCGCCCCGCAACACCAACCTCACCCTAACCGACATCAGCGCAAATTTTCAGCTAAACAACAACATAGGGCTAACGGTCGGTATCGATAACCTGTTTGATAACCGAGACCCTGAAAATTTCACCATAACCAGCGCAGGAAGCCAGCGCAACAGCCCGGATGCTCGGTATTTTCATCTGGCAGCACGAATTGACTTTTGATGGATCAAGGCGAGATCAACAGCATGAACAAAATCATTGCAACATCACATACCCATGATCCGGCTCTGTCCAATACGGCTAAAAATGAATTAACCGCCTGGCCCCTGTTAGGCTGGCTGTTAAAAAAAGGCTTTTTAATGACAGGATTGCGGTTGTTTGCATGCTCGACTTTCGTCGTAGCAATCATCACCGGATTGCTTTTCAATGATGCACGAGTCGGCCTGGCAACACTGGTATTCTGGGGTATATTTTGGCCTTTGCTCACGGCTATCGTAACCCCTTCATTAGGAAACCTGTTTTGCGGTATCTGCCCGCATGGCTTTATAGGCAAGAAACTCAACAAGCTCGGCCTGCAACGCTCTTTTCCAAAGAAGCTGAAAGGCATTTGGGGAGGCGTATTTGCCATAGTGCTCGGATACTGGGTCATCGCATATGCAATGCCAGGGTTCTTATCATCTTCTACTCGCAATACAGCTATCTATTTCACCCTGTTTACACTGGCCGCATTCACCATTTTTTTCATCTACAAAGATATGGCATGGTGCAAACACATCTGCCCACTCGGTCGAGTGCTTTCTACGCATGGGAAAATAGGCATTTTACAAATTCAAACAGATCAAAACGATTGCAACCAGTGTAAAAGCTTCGACTGTGTTAAAGCCTGTAGTTATCACCTGTCACCGTTTAACTTTGAAAAACGCAACAATATGGGCTCTTGCACCCTATGTATGGACTGTATCACTGCGTGTAATAGCGTAAAACTGGTTGCCAAAACGCCAGGCTCCGCACTGAAGGCACCGATCGCCAATCAGAATAAATACGAAATGTGGGTATTTGTAATCATCCTTGGTGTTGCCGGAGTTGGCATACAATTTCTGCACGGTTTACAACACACCCCTCTGAAGCCCTACCTTCCCTGGACTCTTCTGGGCGATATGATGCATGGATACCTACCTGTCAATCCAGAGTCATTTAATATAGGCAGATTGCTGGCCCTGGTAATGGGCCTGGGAATCACGCTGACAGTCTCGACATGGGGTTACTGGAAGGCTTCACATATTTTAGGCATCCACTGGTCACACACAGCCAACACTTTGGCTGTTGCACTTGCTCCATTAGCAATTATAGGCTTGATACCTCATGCTGTTACAGGCTTTACAACCCGAACCGCTCACACACTTAGCAATGAAGTCAGCACACTTCTGGGAGCTAACTGGCAAATAGCACCCCTGGCCGCTCGGGGAGATGCCTGGTTTACTTACTTAAACTGGCTGCCTTACTTAGCCATGCTATGGACACTCTGGCTACTCTGGCAAAGAAGCGCACTGCTGACCAGCCACCCATCTACTCGCTTCAAAATATTTTTCTACGGGTCACTTCCGGCGATTACCTACATGATTATTTTTGCTATCAAAGTGCTCGCCTTGGTATTGATGGATGGTACTGAACATGCGCACTAGACATTACATTCCAAGAGCAACGCTTATGGCAGAATCAACAAGTCTCACGTTGTACGCCAAAAATCACGACAATGTACATTTATCTCAAATATATCCATACAGGGTTTGAAAACTCAAATGGTAACGTTTATCATTCTTATAACGACTACTAAGCACTATCATATGGGTTATTATGGAAAACGTCGAACAGTCACTGGATACATCAGAACTCATTAACAATGAGACCACCCCAGAGTTGACTGAGCTGTCAACTGAGTTGCCAGATACTGCAAACTCTGAAATGGTGGACGCTGCTTCAACACTGGACACCTCATTGCTGGACACCTCAGCCCTTCCGGACAACCTGGAGCCGATAGCCACCAGTCAGCTGGATACACTTCTGAACCTTCTGGATATTGGCGGTCCTGTTGTATGGATTCTGTGTGTGTTTTCAGTATTCGCTCTGACGCTGATCCTGTTGAAATTCTGGCAGCTTTCTGTTGTAGGCGCGGGTGGTAAACGAAAAACGCGCCAGGCGATTCAGCACTGGAATCAGGGTCGTCACGCACAAGCTATCGCTGATCTGGAAGGCAGCCGTCAGGCCCTGCCCCGTCTGATAGGCACTGCCATGCGCGGTGTACACCAGCAGGGCGACACCCCACAGTTGCGTGAAGAACTCAGTCGTCTTGCATCTGTTGAAATGGAAAACCTGCGCTCATTCCTGCGTCCACTGGAAGTCATTGCGAACCTGAGCCCTCTGCTGGGTCTTCTTGGTACGGTGCTGGGCATGATTGTCGCATTCCAACAGATGGAACTGGCTGGAAACCAGGTCGATCCAAGCGTGCTCTCTGGCGGTATCTGGCAAGCCCTGCTGACAACGGCTGCAGGTCTGATCGTTGCCATTCCGGTGTTTCTGGCCCACAGCACACTGGAACGCAAAACAGAGCGCATCGCACATGATATGGAAATACTGACAACCAGCGTCTTTACACGCAACTGCCTTGACGCTGCCAATTTGAAGACTGCAACCCAGAAGCAAGCTGACGAAAGCGACTGGAGCACCGCGGATGGAGCCGTCAATGCAGCTTAACCTTCAATCAGGAAAACGACGCAAGCCCCTGAGCCTGACACCCTTGATTGATGTGGTCTTTATTCTGTTGCTGTTCTTTATGCTCACCTCCAGCTTCATCAAATGGCATAACATGGAGCTGGCGGTGTCTGCACCTTCTCAATCCAGCAGCCGGAGCAATGACACGCCACCACTTGTGTTCAGACTGAACGCTGAGGGTGAGTTGAGAGTGGCTGGCCAGGCCTATACGCCATCCCAGGATGCAGATCTTCAGCTATTACTGAATGACCATGCAGATGCCAGTATTATTCTGCAAACTGCCGATGAGGTGGATGTACAGCAGATTGTTTCAACCATCGACAGGCTCAAGCGCCTTGGCGCAGACGGTGTCTCCCTGAATACGGATCGTTAGTCATCATGAAGCTGTTTCCTGCAAAGCCAACACGCAATAACAATGATGACAATGTTATTCCATTGATCAACATTGTATTTTTAATGCTGATCTTTTTTATGCTGGCCGGACAGATTACATCCACTGATGCGCTTCAGGTGATGCCCCCCAGCTCTGAAACGCAAGCCCCTACTGTGCCTCTTGAGCTTGAACTCTTGATGGATGCCGAAGGTACGTTGGCGTTTAACAACCAACGCATCACCTCTGAAGAACTGAGAGATACACTCAGTCAGCTTCATGAGTCTCACAACGAGATACAGCTGGCGCTGAAAATTGATGGCGAGGCAACCGCTGCACGCCTCAAACCATTACTCCAGCTATTGACCGAAACCGGCATGAAACAGGTTACCCTTTATACTCGTCAGACAAGCACAGCCTCATGATTTTAACCAAACGCCACGTAATGATCGCGTTTATCATTGCGCTACTTCTGCATTTGAGTCTGGCTCTCGCCTGGATTCTTAACCGAAAAACGACTGAAGAAACCGCCATCCAACCCGGACTGGCAGGTGTCACTGTCAGCCTTGCCAGTGCGGGTGATCTGGTGGATGCCAGTGAAGCTGCTGCGGCTGCAACATCCACGGAAGAGCAGCCTCCTGTTGAAGAAGAACCAACCGAACCATCAGAGCCTCAGCCGGAAACGCCTGTAGAACCTGAGCCAGAACCAGAACCTATTCCGGAACCGGAACCGGAACCTGTACCTGAGCCTGAACCCATTCCTGAACCTGAACCTGAGCCTGAGCCTGAACCCATCCCTGAACCGGAACCCGAGCCAGTACCGGAGCCCAAGCCTGTGCCGCCACCTCCGCGTCCACAGCCAGCACCCGTACCCCAACCCGCTCCAACACCGACCGAACGTGTTGCAGACGTAGCATCTGAAGGCTCAGAAAGCAGCGATACTCTGGATACCAGTGCCAGCGAAGCCAGCACTGCCGGAGCGCACACTCAAGGCCAGGATGAAGTGATTGATACCGGCGGAGACCCGGCAGCAGAAGCCAACTACTTTGCTCAACTCAGCCACTACCTGGGTCAGCACAAGCGCTACCCCATGGCCGCACGTCGCCAGCGTCGGGAAGGTGTTGCGGAAGTAGAGTTCACGCTCAGCAGGACAGGTCGTGTTCTGAATGCCCGCCTGTTGCGCAGCAGCGGCCATAACCTGCTGGATCGGGAAGTGATGGAGATGCTGGAACGGGCCGCGCCCATGCCAGCATTTCCTTCTTCAATTACCGCTGAGCAGCTGGTTATTACCCTCCCCGTCAGCTTTAGCCTCAGCGATCGATAACGGCTCAGCGTACGGGCGTAATGCCCGTCAGCGCCTGCAGTGCAGACTCGACAACCTCTCGACCTATGTCTCTTGTAATAAAGACCAGCCGGGAGCGCTGATCCTCTGTTGGCCAGTCGGGCAGTGAAACCGGCGGATGAAAGATGTGCTGTACACCATGAATCACCAAGGGTTTGGATTGGCCCTGAATATTCAAAATACCTTTCACGCGCAAAATATTTTCACCCATAAAGCTCATCAGCACTTCCAGCCAGGTGGTCAACTGCTCCTCTGTGAGCGGGGTTTCAATTGCGAAACAGAACGCACGAATACGATCATCATGACGATTCACATCATGGTGATCATGGTGGTGGTCGTGATGATGATGGTGGTGGTCGTGATGATGTCCGTGATGACAATGAGAGGACGCCTCCTCATTCGGCTTATCCTCTGCAAAGGCTTCTTCACGCAACCAGCGCTGTACGTCTGGCGCCTTGTCTCGTGATGAGAACAAGCCCAGATTCAATAACCTGCCAGCTGTAGCTTCACCCTCGCTGACAGACCACTGAGGGGCAGCCGGATTTATCTTGCGTAAACGTTTCTTCAATAACGCAAAGTTTTCAGTAGAAACCAGATCCTGCTTTGACAACAACAGAACATCCGCAACCGCGGCCTGCTTCACTGCTTCCATATGCTGATCCAGTGTCTGATCCCCTGCACAGGCATCAACCAGCGTGATCACACCATCGAGCCGATAACGTGACGCCAGCTGTGGATGGGTCATCAGGGTATGTAATATTGGCGCTGGATCTGCCAGCCCGGTAGTTTCGATCAATACACGACTAAAATGACGCTCACCCCCACGCGCAAAACGCCAGGTAATATCCTGCAGTGTTTTCACCAGGTCGCCACGAATCGTACAACACAGACAACCGTTGCCCATCTCCATAATCACATTCTCGGTAGAATGTGCCACCAACATGTGATCAAGCGCCATCTCGCCGAACTCATTGATAATGATCAGGGCGTCCGCAAATTCTGGCTGCTTGACCAGTTGATTCAGTAAACTGGTTTTACCACTACCCAAAAAACCTGTTAACAACGTGACAGGGATTAAACCTGCCTTCTCGGGTGAATCACTCATGTATTTACCTTGATATTAAGCTGTGAAAGCACAGCCTTAGTTTGCGAAATCCATGGAAAGAAACAGGCGCCAATCGTTTAGTGGTACTGCAGGTGACCGATGCATAACACCTTTGTCCTGATTGCCATACCAGCCTGCCCCCTTTAACAGTGCGATATCGCCCGTATCGAGCTGGTTAAAAGCGTCGACCGGATCCTTATCACTTATCTGCTCAGGTGATAGCCAGTGCGTTGCCGGGCCGCGAAGTGTCATTACCAGCCGACAAGGTACCTGATCTCGATGAAACCTGGGACACATAGCTCGATCTAAAAGCTGCATTCTAAAACCCAAGGCTCTCAACTCAAACAGATAACAGAACATCTCAGCTAATGTTTCTATGGCCTCAACCAGATCTTCCTTCCCCTCACCGTCCCTGAGCTGCAACTTGAGGTAATCGCCCAGCGCTTCAGGAGCCAGAATCTCACGAATCGAAAAATGGCGGTGAAGTTGTTGAAAAGATTCTGCATATCGAATGGCTAAATCACTCATCTGCTGGTGCCAGATGACAATCTGTGTTTCAGAATGAAAAATTTCTGATAGTACGGAAGCCTGATCACCCATCACCACATAGGATGAAGCGTATTGTTGATGAGTAAAAGCTGTCATATAGAGACACCTGATAGATAGCACTTGTTACAATATAACATTTACTATCTATCAGGCGCTATAAAAAATGAAAGTCAGATAACAGATGTCATTCAAAAAGCCGCTGCCGAAGGGGAAAGACAGCGGCTCTGAACCTCTTAATCGTCCAGATTAAAAGTTGACATTCATTGATACGAACAAGCCACGTCCCGGCAGGATGTTATTGTAAGCATTGCTTTGCGCTGTGCCTCCATCAAAACGGTCATAAGTGCTGTAGTCAATAAAATCCTTATTCAACAGGTTCGTCAGGGTACCATTCAGGGTGACATTTTGATTCACGGCATAACGTGCACCAAGATTCAGCAATGTATACCCTTTGAAATCACCCAATACGATATTGCTGTCACGATGCCCTGGTCCGGCAAGCCCTTGTGAATTTCCGCCGTTCATAGGCTCGTGGAAATTACGTGGACGGAAGGCACTGGAGCGATATTCTGCCGTCATAAAGGTTTCAAGCTGAGGTGTTGTTTGCCAATAAACACCTGCATTCAGCATGTGATCTGGCACACTCACAAAAGGATCACCCGCTAATGAGGATACAGCCTGAGCCAAGTTTGCCCGCGGCTGAGTGCTCTTAAGCTCGCTGTCTGTGTAAGTGTAGTTAGCCTTTAAGGTCCACTCTGGCAAGAAACGATACGCGGCACTCAACTCAAGCCCCTGTATAACAGCTCGGCCAACATTAATATCCTGACCGCTGTTTGCACCCGTTCCACCTTCAATCAAGTCCTTGATTTCATTTCGAAACACAGTGGCCTGAGCGGCGAAGTTATCTTGATTGTCATACTGCACTGAGAATTCAACGTTGGTACTGCGCTCAGGGTTCAAGTTAGGGTTACCAAACAAAGGCGTACTCCCACCATCCCCAAAACCATTCACACCGCTGGTCGATTGCTCCATCAGAGGTGCGCGGAAACCTCGTCCAATGCCCCCTTTAACAGTCCACTCGTCAGTTGCGGTATACACGGCGTAGATCCGAGGAGTAAACTCACCACTGATGTCTTCATATTTGTCGTAACGCAAACCGCCCGTAATCGTCAAATCATCCGTAGCTGACCATGCATCCTCAACAAAGACACTGTACTGCTCCCGCTTAAGTGTCTCAGGCAGAATACCGTCTTCAAATTTAGGGCGTGCGTACTGTCCACCCACCGTCACAAGGTGATCATCAAACTCGTTAATCAGGCGTGTATCCAATACCAGTGTCTTCAGCTCCAGCGTCCGGTGTGTACCATTTCGGGAGGCATCAGGAACAGCTCCAGAGTTGATGGTACGCCCTTTGGTTACAACTTTATCGTGTGTCAGACTGGTTTCAAGCAAGCCGATACCATACTCCCCCATATGACCGATACGGAACTGATCACGCTCAAATTCCAGCTCACGACTGTAGCCACGTGTATAAGAGGCAGGGGTATCCGTGACACCATTCAAACGGCCAACCTGTCCGATACTGTTATCCAAAGACTGACGCGTTGTATCAAAGCGCAGGGTAATTTCATTCTGAGCATCAGGCGTAATCACCGCCCTGCCGCCAAAGGTATAGACATCCGACTGCGTAGGGTTTTGTCCCATTGTCCGGTTATCTGTCAGGCTGGGAGTTGTACCGGGGATTCGAACATTCGATGCTGAACGATCCAGAACTCGACCGTAAAACTGCAATCCCACCATGTCATTCAACGCACCTGCGGCATAGCCTTCAACAGTCTGCACTGAACCAAATTTAGATGACTGGTACTGTTGTGTTGATACGGTGACAGACCGTTCCCAATCAACACCTGGATTACGGGTAATGATGTTTACAACACCTCCAATCGCATCAGATCCATAAAGCGTTGACATAGGGCCACGAATCACTTCAATGCGCTCAATCGCCTGCACCGGTGGAAAGAAAACAGATTGAGAATCGCCAAATGAATTGGGTGCCACTGTTGCTGATAAATTCTGCTTGACGCCATCTATCAACACCAGCGTATAACGGCTCGGCAAGCCTCGCAGGCTGATCGTCTGATTGCCTGTTTTACCATCACGCGCATCCAGTGAACGTGTATTCACACCCTCAATGCGCGCCAAGGCATCTGCAATACTGGTGATATTTTCACGCTCAAGCGTATCACGTGTAATCACAGTCACACTTGCTGGTGCCTGAGATGCATCTTGCTCAAAACCCGACGCACTGACTACAACTGAATCAAGTCGTTGAGGCTGCGTATCATTGGCATAGACTTGCGAAGTACCAAGCCAGGCAATCGTCGCCATAGCACAGCATTGAAACAGACGATTAGGCTGCAGGCCTATCCGATTAGTTGATTGATTGAAGGTTTCAGACATAAGTACTCCCGTCCTGTAAATAAATTGAAACCTGATCGTAATCTAATTGATAATTTTTATCAATACGATCAAATATCGCAATATAGGGACGTTAGTCGTGTCGTGGTTTATGCTCTGGCAGAATCAATACAAGTCTGTATGCAACCTTTCCTTCATAAGTTCACTGTCAAATAACTGCTGCAGCGTCTGGATGACGGACTCGCCAAAACCAGACAAACTGCCACAGATATAGATGTGCGCGTTGCGCTGTAATATCCACTCGCGTAACTCTACCTGTTTTTGCAGCAGGCGGTCTTGCACATACTCTCCAGACTGGCGAGACCAGACACAGTCAAGCTGCGACAAAACGCCCTGTCGCTGAAAGTCCGACAGTGCATCGGCAAAGTAAGCATCATGTTCAGGGAACTGTTCACCGAAAAACAACCAATGACCCGCCGTTGAGCCTCTCTGCTGGCACTGGGCCAGAAAACCTATAAATGGTGCGATACCGGTACCGGCTGCGATCATAATTAATGGAAAATCATGTGACAGATGGAATCCAGAATGCACACGCACACTGGCCAGTACAGGATCACCAGGTACCAGGCTGCAGAGATAACCTGACGCATTTCCGGTACTGCCATCGGCTCGCCGGTATTTTCTCACCAACAGATCGACCTCTCCCTCAGTACAAGAGGCAATGGAGTAAAGGCGCTCATGCAGTGGTTTTAGTTGATCAATCAATGCCTGAGGGGTAGCCGCTTGCTGGTCGGTCCAGTCCAGCTTTAATAACAGGGTGCCCAGCCGTTCAGCTTGACCGTGATAAAAGACTTCAGCATCTCCGGACCATCCCAGCAAGGATAACCGTTGCTCAATCACCTCAGGATGAATCCTGGGTAAAATGGCTAAAAGATCCCCCGGCTGATAGCTCAAATCTGCATGCCGCAAGCGCAAATGATGCACATGTCGCGATATCTGCTCAGGATTCAGACACTGGTTTTGCACCAGCGTGGCAGTACTATATGCCAAGTGTACTGGATCAGAAGCACTTTCTTGATGCTGAAGCGGAAGCTGTAACCACCAGTCATTCACAGACTGCATATCCATTTGATCCACTTCTGCCAGTGGCAAAAGCTGTTGAAACCCCTTCGCCAGCATCAGCTGTTGCAGTCGATGACCAAAAGCGCAGAAACTCGGGTAATGGCTGTCACCCAATGCCAATACGCTAAAATCTGCAGGTTTACTCGGTAATACGGCCTGCTGCAGCTGCTGCATAAACGCTTTAGCTGTATCCGGCGCATCACCCTGACCACAAGTACTGACAACAAATAACACATGCTCGTAATCTGACAAGCGCTCAACATCCAACTGAGAACAGCAACAGAGCTGACTGTGCGGCAGAATACGTTGATGCAGAGTGTTGGCAAGCTGCATAGCGCTTCCTGTCTGACTGGCATAGGCAATCAACCAGCGTTTCGGCTCAAATTGCGATTTTCCGGATGACCGGACTAACCAGATCAAACACCCTAGCAACAGGATCAGTGGCGCAATATCCCTGAATGAAACGGAGTGGACGAAAGATAACGACAGGGATGCATTCAGATGCAGTAACGACAACAAGGCCAGCATCAACAGCAGGATATAACGCCAGTGCTGCTTCAGACCCGTAGTCAAAAGCAAACCCAGTGCCCCACACAAGCTGGCCATTGATAGCCAAAAAAGCTGCTGTAGCAGCTTGAGCACGCCCTGCTCTGTCGATGTTATATAATAGACTTGCGCATCTGGAAAAAACCGGTCATCCAGCTGCATTGACAGCAACAGCAACCCGGTCATCGCCAGCAACCCCATAGTCCAACAGACCAGCAAGGGTGTTATGAGCACAGACCGTTTTACAAGTGTTTGTATCAATCCAGTCACCGTTCAGTTCTCAGTGCATCAGGTAGATAATCAGCACAAATACAGCACTGCCGACAGACACCCAACTGATTGTTGAAACGCGCTGAAGCCGGTTCATAAACAACAACCAAAACCCGGTCAGACAAAATATCAGCATCAGCACCGCTGAAAGGTCTGAAAACCAACGCCAGGCTTCACTGACACTTTTAACCCGATGCACATTATTCAGCATCTGCATTAACGGCAGCGTCAACGAAAACACCTCTGCCCGACCTTCATCCGGGTATACTTCTACAGAACGACTGGCATTAGGCCCTTCCAGCACCAGCATCAACAGCGGTTCGTCTTCCTCCCACTCCAGCTCGATCCTGACACCACGAACGGCATGCACCTCATCCAGCCATGTCAGTACACGAAGACTGTAAAGTGTCGGGTTTTCCTGCCAGTCCAGCTCGATAATCTCATCCGGGAGTTGAACCTCCAGTTGCTGACTACGCGTGTCACCCAGCGACATTTCCGGATGATTGAGAAAAAAACCTGTGACAGCAAAAAACACCATCGACAGTAACACCGGAACTGCACTGTAAACATGCAACCAGCGCACCCAACGATTGAGTTGTAGCATCAAACTCACGGACGGTTAACCTGAATTGCTGCTTCAAGACTGACAAGCCACTCAGGCAAAGAGCCAACGCTCAGGCGTTGCAACGTTTCAATCACCCAGATACTTTCCGTATCGGGCTCTGGTGTCGAGGTCATCAACAGATCACCAGCGTCCGCAACCAGCGGAATACCCAGTGTATAGGCCAAAGGCATCAGACGTTCATCTGCCAGACTCAGGGTGGTTACACCTGATTCAGCCAATTGATTATCTATACGAATTTGTGTCTGCTGGATGGCTCGTTGCAGTGCAAAACGGTTTTGATCTATGGTCGTAGCGTGCTCAGGCCACACCCGCCCCAGATCTCGTGCAGCGACATTAATCATCTGTGTCAGATTATTCAGATCCAGCCAGAAAAACTCACTTTCCAGCGCTGCATCCGGACGCATGAGCACACGGGCACCACCAGGTGACAGTTCAGTCGCCAGATCAATGGGTATGGTCCTGATCGACAGAGTACGCATGAGTGGGTAGAGTTCCAGCGATGGCCAGACAGATTCAACCGTGATCACGACATCAGCTTCTGTCAAAGACTGACTGTCAACCCGTCGCAGCCAACCGGAAATACGATTGATCGGCAAACGCTCTGGAGCCAGGAATACGACATCAATACCGGTATCCTGCAATAGCTCCTGAGCAATCAAATGCACTACTGGCATCACGCTGACGACCCGACCCGCAGTCTCAGCATGCAGTGACAGACTGAACAGACAGCAAACTGTCAGGGCAAGCTTACGCAAATATTTCATTGCACCTTTCTCCAACGACGAACACCTAAAGCCAAAATAAAGAATGCAGACGCGATCATCACGATAGCGGCCCCCGAGGGTATCGGCATCGCACCAGCCATCGGTAATAAGATACCGAGCAAACAACTGAGAGTTGAAAAAATGACCGAAAACCAGAAAAACTCTCGTCCATTACGGCTGATCATCCGTGCCGCTGTCGCCGGAATCAGGAGCAACGCACCGACCAGGATGGCACCAACAACTTTAACTGACGCTACAGTCACCAGTGCGATCAGCAATACGAATACGTAATCATAAAGCCTGACCGAAATTCCCCGGGTTCGTGCCAGCTCAGGTGACAGACTTGCGAGGAGAGCCCGGTTACCGGAATACAGCAACAAGGAGACTGAAATAAGTGCAATCAGCAGCAGCACCAGAATATCCATATCTCTTACAGTCAGGATTGAACCAAACAGAACATTTTCGAGAATATGGACATTCACACGTTTAGCCACATAGAGCAGCAATGCAGCGCCCAGTGCAATCGCAAAAGACAAAAAGACCCCCACCAAGGCATCATAGGGCACTTGGGTACGGCTTTTAATCCAATGCAACAGCAGAGCAAACAGCGTACAAAAGCAAAATAAAGCAACCAGAGGCTGTGTCACTGGCTCACCCAGAAGAATTCCGATCGCCACACCCGTTAAGGCACCATGACCAACAGCTTCAGAAAAGAAAGCCAGGCGTTTAACCACGACCAAGGGCCCCAAAGCCCCGAGAATCGGCCCCATAATGCAGGCCGCAACCAGAGCGTTGGTGAGAAAACCGTACTGAAACATTTCTGGCAAATAGCCTGATGCATAAAGCTGATAAGTCAGCTGACGTAACATTTCCATCAGGCACAGGCCTCTGCTATCAGCGAGCTCTGCTTGCGAGACACCATACGATGCTGCGCAAGCCCTCCTTCAATGATCCAGAGTTCATCCGCATATTGCTGGATCCATTCCATATCGTGGTGAACAACGAACACCGTGGCACCCTGGTCGCGCAACTGTGCAATTTCAGCTGTCATGCTGAGCTGGCCAGCCTGATCCAGGCCGGTCATCGGTTCATCAATACACCAAAGCAGACTCTGTCGTTCCAGAGCCTGAGCAAACAGCAACCGCTGCCGCTCTCCACCAGACAATTGTCCCAGCCGTAAATGGCGTTTAGACGCCAGGCCAACACGTTGCAACAACTCATCAATCCTCTGCAGGTGGGCATCACGACGTTTGAAAAACAGCGGCCAGCGGGTGATGGATGTCAGCATAAACTCTTCAATGGTCACCGGTAGTGATGCCTCGAAGGCACTCTGCTGAGGCACATAGGCAATCTGTCCAGGGCGCCCGGACCAGTGCCGTAACACCTGCCCTGTATGGGGCATCAGTCCTAACAGACATTTAATAAATGATGACTTGCCCGCACCGTTCGGACCACTGATGGCATGCAATCGTCCAGGCTTGAACATGGCCGAAATCGGCTCCAGCAGTACGACTCGATTCAACTGCAATGACAGAGACTGTACCTCAATAGCCGGCCCCATCATGGAGACACTGCCGTAGTCAGCGCTTTGACCAGTGTTGCAAGATTGTGCTCCATTTCCCGCATGACCAGATCCGCATCGTACTCACCATGGGTCATATGGGAAAAGTGGTAAATACCTATACCTGTCGCATCCTCAATCACACTGACATAGCGATTTTCCATGTCCAGCTCGGTAAACAGGACACGGATATTTGCAGCACGAATGCGCTCTATCGTATCCTGAAGTTGTGTCGCATTGGGTTCCACACCGTGGGCTGGCTCGATCACCGTATCAATACCTATGCCAAACTCCTGCAACAGATAACCATAGGCATTATGGGTACTGGCAATACGCACACCAGACAAATCCAGCTCCAGAATTCTGCCAAGATAGCGGTTTTTCATCGCGCGCAACTCACGGGCATAGCGTAATGCATTCGCCTGGTAATAAGACGCGTTATCCGGATCCAGCTGCCCCAGCTCACGTGCAATGGTATAGACCTGACGAATGGCAGCATCGATTGACACAAATGTATGTGGGTTATAACTATTACTGCCTCGCCCGGACGACAGCAGTGGCAGATCCTGATTTGCATAAATCACGGTCAGATTAGGCAGTTCTAGATTTTCCAATGCATGCATGACAAATTCGTCATGACCGATCCCGTTCACAACCAGCGCATCCATACGCGATAAACGCCGCAGGTCAGATGGTTGCATTTCATAACTGTGGGGATTGAACCCACTTTCTATAACTGGCAACACCTCCGCACGCTCACCAGCAACCTGACTGACATAACTGTAATAAGGGTGAAGTGTGATACCGACCACCAACTTGTCTGCCTGGGCTGTCATGCACAAAAACAGCGACAAAGCTCCCAGAAGTACTCTTTTCATCTTAGTTTTCCAATAAAATCCAGTGGTTATCTGGCTGACAATGATTCAAAGGCTCTACAGCACCGGCATGCCAATAAATTGCTCCATCCTGAAGACGAAGCAAAAAGTCCCCCTGTTGGTGCAACGAGACCCACTGATAACACCCTGCTCCAGGCTGATGCCAGAGATATTCCGCGGTCGGCACGAACAGATCCACACCCAGGCTGACCAGCTCGTCAAGTGAAGGCCAAGGCGGCGAAGCAACAAAGCGGATTTCTTCCAGGGCTATCGAGAGGGACACCAACTGCTGTGACTGTGAGGGGGTCATCAAGATCTCGTCCTGTGAGGTGACCTGGGGCACCTGACGCAGGTAGATACCTGTAGCACCCAGCGCCAGCACGAGCAGGATCAGTGACCAGACCCACAGACTTTCACGCCTGCCATCATCTGCCACTACGACTTGAGTATGCGGCGCATCCTTATAGTGGGTTGCGCCAACCGGAGAATTATGGCCATTCAGCGGCATTATTTCAGTTCCACATAGTCATACTCAGCCGGGTCTTCATGTCCGGCATCGAACTGAATAAAAAACTCGCCATCAGGCCAATCGAAATAGACCTGTGAATGCTCATCTGCTGTGGCGCGGGCCAGTTCACGTTCATCGTAGTCATACACCACCACGTCGCTACCCACCGCAAATGTTCCGTCACTGAAGCCTATCTCGCAACGAATACCATCTCCCTCACGTGCACAGTCCATATAGGGATAATGTGCCCAGACCGATGACGTGCAAACTGCAAGCAAACACCCCAGCGCTGCTGCAGAGAACCTTGTATTAACCGCAGCAATCATTGCGGGATCGCCTCAAAACTGAACAGGAAATTCACGCCCACTTCATCCGCAAGAACCCCATCTCCCATAAAACGGGCATTAGCGCTTAATAGATGCGGACCTGCCATTTCCGGCACAAAACTGACACGACCATCTGAATCAGTCTGCAGATCAACCTGCTGACGGGAAGAACGGTAGGCCGTACCATGCGGAACAACCTCTATAGCCGTATCAACAAGCGGCTCACCGTTGTAGGTGAACCGGAAACTGGCTGGTTCGCCTACCACGATGTCACTGGGATGCGTAATGGCATCCATTTCAAAGCCCTCACCGGTCACCTCAAGAACTGTACGAGTGGGAGCCTTTTGAGAGACATAGAACACGCTGATATTCTGCATCGCCATCGTCACCACCTCACGAGCCTCATCCGGCAGCTGTGAGGCAGCCTCCAGCTTGTTCGCCATAATACGGCGCTGGGTGTCACGACCACCGACTACAAACCGGGTCATGTAACGCTCAGGTGTTTTCAACTCAACCTTATAGGTACCCTGATCATTCAGCTGCAAATCAAACACACTGCGACGTTCACCTTTAAAGTAACTTCCCATCCGCTGACGCTCACCTGCTGGACGATAAATCGTCACATTGGCAAGACTGATTGGCTTGTCAAAACTGAAAACACCATGAGAAGCGGTTGCATCGACTGTAATCCAGTGCCCTTCATCTGTGGAAAGATTAAACTCACTGGGCAACATCCACATGGGATGCGCCTGGGCACCGGTACCGACCAGCACCAGAGAGATTGCCGTCGCCGAGACCAGTTTTTTTACCGCTTTCATGGTGTCACTCCTGTCATAATGTGAATTTCACCAAGCTCTTCACTTGGCTCAATGGTGTACTTTTTCGGGCCACTGCCGAGCTCAATATCAGCCTGAACCCAACTGCGGCTTCCATGTTCACGTGCTGCCTCAACATGAACACTGTAACGACCTGGAGACAATGGCTGTCCCTGAGCATCCATACCATCCCAACTCAACGAGTAACTCCCGGGCCGGCGTGTCGCACCCGAAACTGCATCAATATCGGCTCCACCGTAGCGGCCAGTTTTACGCCACCAGCGCCGCATATCTTTCAACCAATCGGGTTCTTTGCTCCACAGAGCAATATTTTTCACCACTTCACCCTGATCATTCTCAACCCATACTGCTACGTAAGGGCGGTAATACATAGGCCCCTCAATTGCTGGAAGCGTCACTTCAATGGTGACCGCCTCCTGCGCCCAGGCAGAGTGATGCAAACCCATCACCAACCCAATACCCAACACCCATCCTTTATTCATGAGGGACTCAGCTCCGAAACAATCAGTAGAGTAAATTCAAATGATTAATAATCAACACTTTAATGTTAATGATAATTATTGTAAACAGCATTAGCGGCAGGTAAATGTAAAGAAGTGTAAACCTCTGAAATTACTCCGACGCCAGCGCAACCACCGGATCAAGATGAGCCGCTTTACGAGCCGGCAAATAACCAAACACCAGACCCGTCATGAAGGCGCAGCCAAAGGCCAGAATCACCGGCATGGCACTGAATACCACATCGGTTCCCAGACGCGCCAGCAATGCCGTCACTCCAAGCCCTATCAGCACCCCCAGCACACCACCAAGCGCCGAGACCAGTACAGCTTCGGTCAGAAACTGCTGCATAATATTGCCGGTACGTGCACCGGTTGCCATGCGCACACCGATTTCACGTGTACGCTCTGTTACCGATACCAGCATAATATTCATGACACCGATACCACCGACCAGCAAGGAGATAGCCGCTATCGACCCGAGCAATAGCGTCATGGTGTTTTGTGTTGCAGTAACCGATTCAATAATCGATTCCATATTGCGTATCTGAAAGTCCTCAACACCATGGCGCATCAACAACAGATCATGCACCGCCTGCTGAGTCGCATAGATATCGGCATCACTGGCAACCGCGACTGTCATGGTTCGCAGATAACGGCGTCCCAGCAGACGCACACCACCGCTTTCAAAGGGCACAATGATGACATCATCTTCATCACGCCCCATGGGTGAAGCCCCCCGCGGACTCATCACCCCCACCACCAGAAACAGTACGTTATCCACCATGACATACTCTCCCAGCGGACTTTGCCCCGGAAAAATTGCCTGAGCAGCTGTCTGACCTAACACCGCAACACTGGCAAAGTTTTGTTCATCTTCAGCAGAGAAAAAGCTGCCCTGACTGACGGGCCAGTTACGTACATCCGAATAGGCCGCGGAGGTCGCCATCACTTCAGTACGGTGATCACGACCACCCGCTCTCAGGGTGACAGTACCACCCTGCTCGGGAATAGCGGCAACAACACCGTCAAGCGCCTGTACAGCATAAGCATCTTCAGGAATCAGGGTGGTCGTGCCCCAGCCACGTTGATTAGGTGCTCCAGGTCGAACCAATAGCAGGTTACTACCCATGGAGCTGATACGATCCACAATCGATTGCCGGGCACCGTCTCCTATGGCCAGCATGGTAATCACTGAGGCAACCCCTATGACAATTCCCAGGAGGGTCAAGACGGTGCGAAACAGATTGCTGGTCAGAGCACTCAGCGACATGCGCAAGGCTTCAGCCAGATTACTGAGCATATTGCCAGGGCGGATATTCAGATCAGTTGGTGCTATTGCACCTGATTCAGCGGCCACAGGCTCTACAGGGCCAGGATCACTGAGAATGACACCGTCACTGATTTCTATGACACGGTCAGCATGCGCCGCCACCTTGGCGTCATGAGTAATCAATATCAGCGTATGTCCCTGCGCGGCCAACTCGGCAAACAGGGCCATCACCTCTTCGCCTGTCTGGCTATCCAGTGCACCTGTAGGCTCATCAGCAAGGATGACCTGTCCACCATTCATCAACGCCCGTGCAATGGACACACGCTGCTGCTGACCACCCGACAACTGCCCCGGCTGATGATCCATCCGGTCTGCCAGACCCAGTCGGTTCAACAGGGCTTCAGCACGCTGATGACGCTCAGATCGTGGCGTACCTGCATAAACAGCCGGGACCTCAACATTATCACGCGCGGTACCACCAGGCAGCAGATTATAGCTCTGAAACACAAAACCAAAGGCCTCCCTGCGCAAAGCAGCCAGGGCATCAGCATCAAAAGAGGCCACATCCTGCCCATTAAACAGATACTGTCCTTTTGATGGTTTATCCAGACAACCCAGCAGGTTCATCAAAGTGGACTTCCCGGAACCGGAGGCACCGACAATGGCAACAAACTCACCGGGCATAATGCGCAGATTAATGCCTTTCAGCACATCAATATCAGTATCACCGTTACGAAACGTCCGGTAGAGATCACGCAATTCGATCAAGGGCGTGTTATCAGCCATCAGGGCATCCTCATCGGACCCATGCCGCTCGCCTGACTGCGTGCGGAAGTCGACATAACAGCAGTGGTACCGGCAGGAAGCAAAACGCGCTCTCCCGGCTCCAGACCCTGCTTGATTTCAATCTGCACTCGATTGGAAATACCTGTCAGCACTTCACGCATCTCGGACTGGCCTTCCGAGGTCAACACCTTGACAGTGCCTGGGCGGCCTGACACAGCTGTACGATTACCCGTTCCGGGAGCTTCAGCAGTGCGACTTTGCTCGACACGCATGACTGCACTAACCGGTACTACCGCAACATTTTCGGCACGCTCAAGAACAAAGAACACCTGAGCGGTCATTTGCGGGAACAATGCACCCTGAATATTTTCCACATCAAACAATGCGTTATACAAGACAACATTATTTTCCACCTGAGGTGTCGGTTCAATACGGCGCAAGACCCCGGTCCAACGACGGCTCTGGTCACCCAGAGTCGTAAAATAGGCTGTCATGCCCTGACGCAAGCGATTCACATCCGCTTCGGACACCTGCGCCTGCACAGTCATCACGGAAAGATCTGCTATCTGAAGAATGGTGGGGGCCTGCTGGGTAGCATTCAGAGTCTGCCCTTTCCGGGCAACAACTTCGACCACTGTACCGGACATGGGTGCATAGATTTGTGAGTAGTTGAGTCGCGCTTCTTCAGCACGCAAGGACGATGCCGTCTGCTCTATCTGAGCGGCCAGCGCTTGAACCTGGGCTGCAGCAGAGCGCTGTGTAGCTTCCGCAATTTGCAGCGACTCCTGTGAAGCCATACGCGTTTCAACCAGCTGGCGTTGACGGCGCAGTTGAATATCCGCCAATTCCAGTTGTGCACGGCGATCAATCATTTGCGCTTCAAGATTGCGCAGCTGAGCACGCGACGCCTCGACATTGGCCAGGTACACTGTTGAGTCAATCTCAGCGAGTAGCTGACCTGCTTCGACTTGATCGCCCACTTCGACATAAATTTCCATCAACTGCCCTGATACCTGAGCCCCCACATCCACATAATCGCGCGGCTGTAGTCGACCTGTAGCAGTGACCAGATTTTCAATCGTACCTTGCGACACTGTCGCATAGGCCACAGAAGCATCCACCTCACGATGGTAATAGTGGTAATAGGACACCAGTGCAACCGCACTGGCAGTCAACAGTAACAATCCACGCCACAGATATCGTTTTGGTTTTGCATGCGCCATCATTCAATTCCTTAAGCCATCAGGATCATTATCCAGAAAATCCTACCGGCTCAGCAATCAACAAGCAGCGTTTTTACAATAATTTACAGTTGCTACTATGCATCCATGCACTTCAGGGTATAAGTACATCCATATACAAAAAACCGCCGAGGGTTAGCTCGGCGGTGAAATGTTGATGAAGAGGGTGTTGCGTGAGCTTAGAAGCTCAGGTTGGCTGACAACCACAAGCGGCGTCCATCCAGAACTGCCCCTTTGGTTGACTGTGTTTGATGGCTGTATTCGCTACCGTAACAAGTACCTGTTGAACACTCATAGGCCTTGTATGCCCGGAAGTCTTTATTCAGCAAATTTTCGACCGTGCCACTCAGACGCAGGTTACGTGTCAACTGATAACTGCCTCCCAGATCCAGCAAAGCATAGGCTTTGATATCACCCAGTGCATCATAGAGCGCACGGTTATCAGTTCCCTCTGCTGGCAAGGTATTAAAACGGCGACTTTCTCCACGATAGCTGGCGCTCAGCCAGAGATTCGCCTGCGGCGTTGCCTGCCAGCTCAAGCGGGCATTCGCAAGATGACGCGGCGTATCACTCAACTCACCGACTACCTGACCAGTTTCATCTTCAATCTCGGTTTCAGTATAGGTGTAGTTAACCGACAGATTCCACGCAGGTGCTAACGGAATTCGAGCGGCCAGCTCAAGGCCTTCAGAACGTGCCTTATTGAGGTTTTCAGTCCAGCCCACGTTGCGCTGATTATCAAACCCAACCAGGTTATAGCAGTCCGCTGGCGGTGGGTTGATTGGGTTGGTAGCGCCAGTGTAATTACAGTTGTAGCGGGTTGTACTGCTAAAACGATCCTTTATACGACTCTGAAACAGGGTTGCATTGGCACTGAAGCCATTATCCTGCTGAAAGTAAACACCCAGCTCACCATTGATGCTTTTTTCCGGATCAAGGCCCGGGTTACCAACTGTTGCAGTTGCACCCTGTGCGGTAATACCGTTAACACCATCATACAAGGCATCAATGTTTGGTGTTTTATAGCCGGTACTCACGCCCCCTTTCACAGTCCAGTTCTGATCCAGACTATAAACCGCATAGGCTCGCGGAGTAATATGACCACCAAAGAATTCATTATGGTTGTAACGCGCACCGAGCGTCAGCATCAGATCATCGGTGACCGCCCATTCATTCTCGGCAAACAGTGACCAGTCATCCTGTTTAAACTTATTGAGAGCAACACCATCAATCATTTCGGCTTTCCAGTACTGACCACCCACCGTGAAGAAGTGGCGATCACCGATAGCCTGCATATACTTGGTATCAAAGATCAGGTTAGTAGATTCCAGCTCACGCGGATCTGCCACATTTTTACCCGGAATACCTGTGTTGGTCGGATTGTTCGGGTTACCCGGAATGGTCCGGCCAATAGTCTCGGTCTGATTATGCATCAGACTGGACTCCCAGGTTCCCGCTCCGACTCGACTAGTATGTCCAATGCTGAACTGATCACGATCATGTCTTAACTCATCAGCATAACCACGCCAGTTAGTCGGCGTATCATTGGCACTCAACTTGCGGTTATCCGGTGTCCCGTTGTCATAAGTCTGCCGGGAAATATCGAAATCAAACCACAGGTCATGATTTTCATGTGCTATCAGATCCAGGCGACCGCCAAAGGTGTAAATTTCCGCTTCAACCTTACTCTGACCACGAGAGTTAAGCAGGATCTCCTGCCCACCGACACCCTGTGCCGTGAGGTTATACTCATCACGCTCAAAATAGCTGCCTCGCAGCGTCAATCCAAGCCGGTCTTCTATCAAAGGCCCACTGGTATAAAAGCTGGTTTTACGATTATCACCAAACTCGTTTTCTTCCTGGAAGGTGAACTCCTGAGTCAAGGAGCCGGTCCATTCATTACCCACCTTACGGGTAATAATATTGACAACACCACCAATAGCATCAGAACCATAGAGCGTCGACATAGGGCCTCGAATGACTTCGATACGCTCTATCGCATTCACCGGTGGAATAAAGCTGGTAGACATCTCACCAAAGCCATTCGGCGTAATATTGCCTGCTGCTCCTTGACGTCGACCATCAATCAGAATCAGCGTGTAATCAGAAGGCATACCGCGAATACTAATGTTCAGGCCTCCGGTTTTACCGGTATTACCCAGCACATCGACCCCTTCCACATCACGCAAGGCTTCAGCAAGGTTGGAAAAGTTTTTCTGTTCCAGCTCTTCACGTGTCACAACAGAGATACTGGCAGGCGCATCCGTGATTTTCTGCTCAAAACCGGATGCACTAATAACCAGGTTATCAAGACGTACTTGTGCATCGTTGGCGCTAACTGCTGCAGTAACCGATGCAATGGAAACCGCCAAAAGTTTTAACCTGAGATGTCTCATTCACCACTCCAAATGATTGATTGTTAGCCGGAAAAAGGCTGGCATGGTCTGTCAATTTAAAACGACTGACAAACGTCTGGCACTTTGGCTGGCTGACCTGGAGGGCTGGCTGGCTATGCGCGACACTTCACGTATCAATAAGTTCAATACGAATCATTATCACTCAGATAAAGTTTCGTTACAAGATGTAAAGTTCCCGTGACAATGCAAACTAAAGTGATTCCAGAAAGGCCTTAAGTGATTGCAACTCTGTTGCTAACAGATTTAAAGGCTGAAGCAAAGGCGAGGTCACCGGGAACAACGGATCATCACCCGTTTGCGAATCAGGTACGGGGCGAGGCATGCCTGCATTATAAAGCCGCAACACACCGTCCAGATTTGGAAATAAGCCATTATGCATCCAGGGGCCTGTTCGACTGACACCTCTCAATGTCGGTGTACGAAAGGCACCCACATCTTCCGGCCTGCCTGTCACCCCATAGCGCCCCAAATCTTCAAAGCGTCGCCCATAGTATGTCAGTCCCAGATTGTGAAATTGCTGATCCGACATCAGCGGTCCGGAATGACAATTCATACAACGCCCTTTGGTTCTGAACAGATGCAACCCTTCGATGGCCTGCTCCGACATACTCCCCGTATTGCCCGCCAGAAAACGGTCAAAGGGCGTGCTGCGCCAGGGCAAGCTGCGAATATAAGCAGCCAAAGCCTCGGACACGCGCTCCGTTGTTATCACTTTGTCCTGCCATACAGCAAAGAAACCTTCGCTATAATCTGGCGTATCCGAAAGCCTGTCACGCAAACCCGATAGTGAAAAAGCCATCTCTAACGGATCTTCTATCGGCATGAGCACCTGCTGCTCCAGAGTAGCTGCTCGCCCATCCCAAAACTGAGAATCAAAGTGTCCACTCAGCAAAATTGAAGGTGAGTTGCGCATCCCTGCCGCCCGATTATGGCCAAAAGACACTCTTCGACCATCAGCAAAGGCCAAGTCTGGCTCATGACAGGAAGCGCAGGCAATCTGACCAGAAGCCGACAAGAGCGGATCAAAGAACAGCTTTTCCCCCAACGCCACAATTTCAGGACGCTGAGGTTCCAGCAGCGGAATGGGCCCCAGCTCCTGCCAGAGCACACCCTCTTCTATCCAGGGTTTGGGCCAAAACTCAGGGGACAACGCATATTGCTCACGAAGGCTTAAGGTAACTGACTCAGACGAGGTCGTCTGGCAATCTTTCAAGACCAGAATAACCAGGACCAAAGGCACCAGCGCCCAAGGGGTTCCCCAGAACATCAGAAGCGGTATCCCAACTCCAGCCAGAACTCGCGTCCAGTCTCATAAACCGGAATATCACCTGTGGCGATGTCAACCAGGTTGACTTTATCCAGTACATTGTAGATATCCAGATTCGCAAAAACAGCACTATTGCCACGCAGTGCTTTTTCCCACCCTAAACGCATATCCCAGTTGATCGCTGACTTATATTGCCGCCCTTCCCACACAGCAACCGGGCTACCTTCATATTCGGCAACATCACCTGTTGCTCCTATGTTGCGATAGCCGGCCCGATACCGCAGAAAATTGGTCATGCTCAAACCTGTCGCCGGGTGGCTTGAAACAGCAGTCAACCGCGCGGTCCAGGGACGATTAAAATTATCGGCAGGCCGCTCTGAGTAACGCATAAACTGGCCATTGTAGCGGATCATCGGATCATTCAACTCTGTCAGGCTTTGCGTGTTACTGTAATCCCGATGTGACCGTGTCACTTCACTCCAGTCCATTGCCAGTTGCACATGGTGCACTGTGTTTCCCCATCGAATCGCTTCAAGGGGTGAGACTGTCAGGGTCAGCGTTTCACTATGACTACTACCATCATTACTGTAAGTGAAATAGTTGGCCATCAGGTCGCCCGTACCCGGATCCAATCCCAGGTGCGTATTCCGTGCCTTCACAATCTGATCTTTACCATCTCGCTGCACATACTTCAGGCTCCACTGCCAACCAGCCAACTGCTGATCAATTGCCAGCATCAACTCATCATCATAGGGCAGTTTCAGTTCATGCAAGCGCGTATTGCTCAGTGTTCGAACAGGAGCACTCCATTGCTGGCCTCCGTTGGCTCGATTAAGCGTGTACTGCATCGCGTTACGCCCTTCATTAAGACGATAGGCATGCATATTTCGTCCATAGTAGCGATTCGCGCCTGCACTGATGCGGGTTCGGCGATCCCCCCATACATCCAGCTCAGCCGCGAGGCGCGGGGACCAGGTATTCTGCTCCATAAAACTGTCGGCATCGTAACGCATACCTGGGCGCAACTGTAACCGCCCCCAGCTCAGCGTATCTTCCAGATAGGCCGACCACTGAGTGGTTTCATAACTGATCTCACCTGCTTCATGTACAGACAAGCGCCTGAATGCCTGACCCGCCCCACCAAACTGCGGTGTAGGACTTAAAGAACACCATTCCGTCTCAATACAGCTACTGGTCGCAGCCAGCTGCAGACCATGACGCAACTCCTCTGGACGCCGTAAAATGCCCGCTGCCACCCCAACTCAACACCTGTTCTCAACTGATGTTCAACCACACCAGTCATCCAACGGTTCCAGAGCATATCTGCCTGGTAGTTAAACCGACGCTGCTCACTGTCGAGATTACCCCAACCACCTTCTGAACTCAGGTGGGTTGCTGCCACCGCACCAGGGCTGCTCCAGTTTTTTTCTGGCGACCAGCGCCAGCCACGAAAATAACTGGTTTCCGTCTCTCGGGAATTCTCCAGATCACTGAAACCCAGGGTTTGAACCAATCGACCTGCACTTAAATTCCAGTCAAACTTTAAATTACCGGTGTAACCACCTGATAAAATATCAGTTCCAGAATCTTTACCATTTGCAATAAAGTAACGATTACGCTGTGGAGCATGCGTCAGGGATGCATCCAGGATTAAATCATCCGTCGCCTGCCAGTGCGCTTTTAAAAAGAAATTATCAATGCGACGCTGCTGATCTCGTTCAAAACCACCCTCAGGCGACTCGTAGCTACCCTTGTTGTAAAGGTTCAACGGTATCGTTGACTCTTTACGGGAAAAGCTGAACAACAATCCAAGATCATCCGTTACAGGTCCCTCAAGGGTTGCTCGCGTAATCCATTTACTGTATTCGGGTTGCCGAACAGCAGAAGTTGAATTCTCCATTGCCAACTGATCAGCCTCGGCAATATGGTAACGCGTCCAGTCTGAACCGCTGTGCTGCACAGATATCCGACCCGCTAAACGGTCTGCAGGCTTCCTCGACGTAACATTGATAACACCACCATTAAACCCGCCATACTGGGCGCTAATATTACTGTCCAGCACCTCTATTTGATCAACCAGCTCAAGATCGAGCGCCAGTCCCTGACTGCGTCCTGGCAGATCAGTCATGCTGAGCGGGTTGCCCTGAACCGGATCCAGATCATTGGTAAATGACATTCCATCCAGCAGAAACAGATTTTGCCAGTACACAGCGCCATTAATACTGATGTTGGCCGGGTCTATCTCACCGGGTGTACGACCACTCGACTGAGTGTCATCAAACTGAACATTCGGATGCAATTTCAGTACATTAGAAATATCGCCACTGCCTGCTGGCAGCACCTGCAGCAAGTCGCGTTCGTAAACCTGCTGACCCTGGTCCAGTCCTGCATAACCACCTGCCTGAACCTGTATTACAGGAAGCTGATGTTGAGCCTGTGCAGAAGCAGCTGAATCATCATCCTGTTCCGTATCAGCCATCACCGTAACCGAAGCCAATAAAACGCAACTGGCGGGTAGCAGGATTCGCTGAACCTGCCAGTATGAACGCACCATTTTCATCATTTAATCCGAACAAAGCCGGCATAAAGCCGGCTAACGAGGCAAGAAAATGGCTGGCTGGAGACGTAACCTGGGCTGGCTATCTATTAAATAAAAGTGAATCGTTTTCTTAAGAGGCTTTCAACTTGCGGTGCCCTTCTTTCAAATGAACAAAGTCGACCAGCTCATCACCTGAAACTGTAAAAGCCTGCCCGAACCCTTTGACATATAAACCCTTTTCAGGAACCAGCCTGAACAGATGGAAGTCACCCAGCTGAGACAAATTATTGACAATCTCTCCCTGACGCTGCTGTAACGCGGCAACACCACGCACCCAGTCAGCAGAGTCTCTTGGCACTTCATCCGCCATAGCATCGAACGTGAGACGCTTACGCGCATAGACCTGCCGAGACTGACCTTCATCTTCAATCAGCATGATCGAAACTCGATTGCACTGCTGGAGGTTCTGACCATGGCGGGCAATTTCACTGATCAGCACATAGTAACCATCCTCTTGCAAAGCAAAGGGTGCATAGCTGACATTCGGGTTAGCGACCTGATCCAGCGTTGCCATCATCAACGTTTGGCATGCATCCCGAAAAGCTCTGATTTCCGGTAACAGACGTTGTTGCAATGCTTGAGTATCATCGTTCATAAAATTTCTCCATTCACTATTTAGGGACAGACAGATGATGCTGACACACCAGCAATCACCAAGGGCCAACCTGCCGGGTGTTCAATCACCTGTACCGGATAACGATACACATCACTCAACACCTGAGCCTGCAACACATCATGTACACTTCCCTGCTTAACAACTTGACCCTGATCCATTAACAGTAATGAATCCGCATACTGAGCCGCCAGGTTCAAGTCATGCAGTACCACAATGACACCGGACTGATCTGTGCTCACCCAGGCTTTCAGCACACTGAAAACCTGATGCTGATGACTCAAATCAAGACTCGACGTACATTCATCCAAAAGCAAGTAACGTGGCGCAGACGCAGGCATGGCCTCCAGTTGCGCCAACACCCTGGCCAGCTGCACACGCTGTTGCTCACCACCAGAGAGCGTTAAATAGTTTCGTTGCCGCAAATGTCCCACATCGAACATCTCCAGCATCCGGCCGATATGCACCTGACGCGCCTGCAATGACATCGGATGGCGAATACCGGCTTCGATCACCTCTTCGACAGTAAATGCAAAATTCAACTGCACAGACTGGGGCATCACGGCTCTGAATTGCGCCAAAGCGCCATCACGCCAGTGACTTAATCGCTGGCCATTCAAGGCCACCTGATCATTTACTGATGCAAAATCGCCACTGAGCACTTTCAGCAAGGTAGACTTGCCTGCCCCGTTAGGTCCCATAATGGCAAGCATCTGTCCTGGTGGAGCAGCGATACTCACCTGCGACAGAACATCCCGACCCGACAGTTTCAGCGTAATGTCATGAGCACTAAGCATTTCAAAACCCCACCCGAGCACGCTGCTGCAATAACAACCATAAGAAGAAAGGTCCACCTATAGCAGCCATGACCAGGCCGATAGGCAACTCAGCCGGACTGATCAACAAGCGCGCAAAAATATCAGAGACGACCACCAGAAAAGCGCCCATCATGGCACTCAACGGCAGCACCCAGCGGTGATCCGGACCTACCAGTAAGCGGACCAAATGTGGTGCGACCAGTCCGACAAAACCTATCACACCACTCACCGCTACTGCCGCCCCGACAGCCAGCGCCGTCAACGAAATCACCAGGCGCTTCATCCGTCGAACATCAAATCCGCTATGCCGGGTAACACTCTCCCCCATCAAAAAGGCATTCAGCGGTCGCGCAAACAAGGGTAACAAGCCACAGGCACAGAGTATGGGAAAGCCGGCAATGGCAACATCAACCCAACTGGCACTGGCCAAAGAGCCCATTGACCAGAAAGTCAGGGTTCTTAACTCTTCATCGGTTGCAAAGTAGGTCATGATACCGGTGGCTGCCCCTGTGATCGCATTGATGGCGATCCCTGCGAGAAGCATAAGCGCTACATCAGTGCGACCATTACGCGTAGAGACTTTATAGATAACAGCTGTCACCAACAAGCCACCCGCAAATGCCGCCACAGGCAGTGCAAAATAGCCCCAAAAGGCGGTCCATTGCTTCAGCCAGGAACCTCCCAGAACAATGACCATTACTGCAGCCAGCGCGGCGCCACTGGAAACACCGACCAGACCAGGGTCAGCCAGCGGATTGCGAAACAGCCCTTGCATGGCCGCCCCGGCAATTGCCAGCCCGGCACCGACAATTGCCCCCAGCACAACCCGTGGCAAGCGAATATCAATGATCACCAGCTGAGCATAGGCATCGTCCAGCAAACCGCTCAAGGTGCCGTAAACCTGCCAAACACTCAGAGATACAGCTCCCTGTGTCAGAGACGCACTAAAAGCCAGCACTAGTGCCAGCAACAAGAGCCCAGTGGCGAGCTGAGGGGATGACATTAATCGCTGCATCAACTATCCCCCTGGGATTCGCCCCTGGACCTCATCGCTTTGACACGAGAGACCAACGAGTCAAGGCTGTTTGGCAAGTCAGGGCCAAAATTAAGCCATCGTGCCTCGATTGCAACAACTTTCCCAGAGCGACCAGCTTCGGTTCGCCGCACAGCAGGATCACTTAACAAACGCTCGATACCTGATCCAGGTATAGCGACTTCATCCAGTGTAATAATAATGTCCGGATTGGCCTGCATCAGCGCCTCACCCGATACGTTCTGGAAATTATTGATCACATCCGAAAAAGGGTTAATCACTCCCGCCAGAGACATAAACGCATCTGCACGACTGCCCTTTCCGGCAACCATCATGCTACTATTATGGGCATTCATGACGAAAATCGCCTTAACCGGCGAGTCACTTTGAGCCTGCAACTCAGCAAGCAAATCAGTTGTCCGCTCAACCACCTCACTTGCCAGTAAAACACCCGCCTCACGAACACCCAGCGCATCAGCCACCTGAATGATTTTATCTTCAACACCGGCCAGCGTATAAGCATTGGGAATCACCCGGATATCGACCCGAGCCTGTTGCAACTGATCCAGTACAGACTGTGGCTGAGCATCAGCGGTCACCAGAATAAGATCTGGACGTAACGACAAAATCCCTTCGGCCGAAAGTTGCCGCATGTAACCAACATCAGGCAAATCTTGCGCGACTTCCGGCCAGGTACTGGTCGTATCACGCCCCACCAGGCGATGCTGCTGTTGCAGCGCATAGACAATTTCCGTGATGGAACCATCTACTGAAATCACCCTCTCAGCGGGCGCATCAGCAGCCCACCCCTGCATTGAGCATATCAGCAACAAGGAGGCAAGGGCGCCGCCCCACATCCGCACAGTGTTAACCCGCATAGGCCAGACCTTTAAGACGCTCAAAACCCTGAAGCTGATGCGCATAAATGACGCCTTGCGGATCACGCCCCAGATAGACCTTGAAAATGCAATCGCCTGCATGATCATAAAACACTACCGCATGCGCCTCCTTGCCACGCAAAGGCTTGCTTAACAGCGCGATATTCGCAACCGCATCCAATTTCAGATGCCCATGCAACTGACCGGCCTCTCCCATCAGGTTATAGTAACCAAATCCAGGTTTGCCTTCTGGCAGACTTCCCTTGAACTCGAATACAGAACCAGCACGCTCTACGATAGTGGTCACATGTCCCCAGTGTGCAAGCGTCTGTAGAATTTCCTCGGCAAACTTACCCGGCAAAGTAGCCACCAGATTTGATGGCAAGGATGCAACAACCATCCACTCACTGGTTTGCAACACAGCCGCCATCTCAACTGGACGTAACTGGGGCTTCTCCTTTAAGAGTTGTGCCACTTGCTCAATCATTTGCTCTTGCATCATAGCTTCCAGATCATGCCTCATCATATTCATTACAATTACCCCTGGCCGGAGCGGACAAGATTGCCCCTGTCCGATCAGGTGATCAGAACTGATAATTAAAGCTCACTTTGAAATTACGCCCTGGCTGTGTATAGGCATCTACCACTGAAGAGGTTGCTCCAAGATCGCGCACATCAGCCCAGTAGGTATAGCTTTCATCTGTGACGTTAAACACCCCTGCCTGAATACTGGCATTACGGTTAATCTGCCAGCCACCCATCAAGTCAAGCGTCGTAAAGCTGCCAGGCGTATAGCCATCCGGATCAGGGTTACGCTTCTTCGCTTCAACATGCGTCAGCATTAAATCAGCATAATAGCCACCCTGGTCATAGTGCAGACCTGCGATCCATTTAGCTGGATCGATGGTTCTAAGCGGAGACTTTTCTCCATCTTCACGACTGTCGCCTCGATGCCAGGACACCCCTGTTGATACCGCCCAGACCGGATCCAGCTTCCAGCGCAAACTTCCCTCAACACCGGTTACGATGACCTTGCTGCGGTTAATACTTTGATAGGTCAAAGGATCTGCAGGCGACCCACTTCCACTGACCACAACGTTTTCAATAAAGTTTTTATAGTCTGCACGGAATACGCTGACGCTATAGCGCAACTGCTCATCGCGCCCACGCAAACCTATTTCATACATTTTGCTGGTTTCCGGCTGAAGATCCGGATTGGCGATTGTCTGATAAGCAAAGAAAGGACTGCTCAGATTAGTGAACCCACTATTCACATCAAAGGGTGTAGGCGCACGAAAGCCTTCAGAGTACTGGGCAAACCAGTTCAGTAACGGCGCTTGCTGCCAGACGGCACCCAGCTTGGCGGATACAGCGCTATCCGACAGTGCCGCAACCTCCAGCCCTCGATAGAGCGGATCATTCGCCAGCGGATCAAGCTTATAGCTGTCGTAACGAAGACCAGGAATAATCCTTAACCGCCCTATGGCAATCTCATCCTGAACAAACACACCTAACAAACGGTAATCCGTGTCCGGGAAAGGCTTATCCGGAAAGCTGGTACCTGCCGGCGTACCCAGGCGCATCGCCTGTACATCTGTGGTCGAGAAATCAACCCCGTAATGCAAGGTGTGGCGCACATCCTCTGTACCAAACTGACTTTCGAGAACAGCATTGACACCTCGAATACGCTCACTGTATTCATTATCGCGCGTTCGGTCGCCCAAAACAGGGCGACGCTCGTCACTGAATTGACGATTCTGACTATCCTGCTGATAAATGCCGACGCGCGCCATTTGCAACCAGGGATTGGTATCGGATTGATAGATATAATCCAGCTTTTGCAGATCTCGCCGAACCCGATCATCTGCTCGCAAAGAAGAAACAGACGACGTAACTCCAGTCAGCACGTCCGCTCCAGTAAAGCGGTTCAGTTTTTCAGCGGTAAATTTCAGACGATGCTCTTCAGAGACATCCCAAACCAGTTTGGCTAGCCAGTATTCGCTGTCAATATCTTGCGGATTGGGGAGCGTACGAGCTGTGCCGGAACCGGCATTCGCCCCCTGATTTCGTGTTTGCTGGCCATCACGCGCTGTATACAGCAACATACCTGCAAGATTGTCATTCCGCGCCGCAAACGAAGGCGCCGAAAACCAGCTTTTATCTTCAGAGGCGTAACCTGCGCGCAAATTCACCTGGGTATCCTGCCCAAGAGTCAGCAGATCCTCAGGATCTTTGGTGACAAAACTCACGGCACCCGCCAGACCTTCACTACCATAGAGCGTCGAACTCGGACCACGCAGAACCTCCACGCGACGATAGCCTTCCGGCTCCAGGTAATCACCGCGGCCCGATACAGTCGGACCGAACTCAAAGCGCGCAGGAAGCCTCACACCATCGGTCTGAAGCGTAACCTGATTGCCTTCGAGTCCACGGATATTGATACCTTCGTTACCTCCACGCCCGGTAGTACCCATAGCAGCTCCCGCACGCATCGGCTGCGCACGCACAGACACACCGGTTTCATAGCGCATCAAATCCTGAATATCAGCCGCCTGCTGCTTCTGAATATCCTCTTCAGTGATCACTGACACCGTATTGGCAACATTCAAAACATCCTGCTCTGAATGTGAAGCAGTCACTGTCAATTCTTTAAGTGATGTGCGCGAAGACACTGGCGCGGTCACATCAGCCCATGCGACACCGGAGACGGCCATACCAACAGCCAGAACCAGAATACGACGAGGATAATGGGTATTGCTTTTCATCTAACTGCCCGCCTGAGAAAAATACATGGGAAATCAGACAGGAAGCTGTGACGGCAACAGGAACATGGACGCACACAAGGCGGTAACGCCAATGCAGACGAACTCAAACCAGTAATTGTTCATGAATCACTCCGTGGACAGCATCTGCCGATGTCATCCGCGCGAGCTGGCTGCCTGGGGGCATTAGGTGGCTGGCTTAACGCGTTTTGATTTTGATTGGGTTTAAGGTCAGTGCCAAGAAACTTATTTGGTCAGTATCAACTTCCCGTTCTTCGTCCTTGACAGGCGATAGATTTCATTTTCATGCACTATCTCCAGGCGTCCATTGCCTGCCAGCAATGACTCACTGCTGACTCGTGAAGAACCATCCTGACTGCCAATGAGTGGAGCAGTCTGCTGCTGTTCAACATTTCCGTTTGCTGATGATTGATTGTTCATACAAGCTCCTTAACACTAACGAGAACTATTATCGTTAGCGTTATATTAATTGTCAATAGCGAATCAGCGTTTAGACATTTTTATTTGTATCGATATGATTTTACTTAACCAAAAGTTGTAGCTATCATATAACCAATATCATAACCCATTGTTTTATAAATAAATTGATATTAAAAAGCAGAATCAATCTCAATCAAATTTACTGGGTGCTAAGATGAAAGGTGATAAAACGGTCATCCAACAGCTGAACAAGGTTCTGACCTACGAACTGACATCAATCAATCAGTTCTTTCTTCATGCACGCATGTTTGGCAACTGGGGCTTTGAAGAGCTCAACGAAAAAGCTTACAAAAAGTCCATCAAGGATATGAAACAAGCCGATAAGCTGATTGAACGCATCCTGTTTCTGGAAGGTCTTCCCAACCTTCAACAACTGGACCGGCTGCGCATTGGCGAAACCCCTGTTGAGATGCTGACAGCAGACAAAGGTTTTGTTGCGGACCAGCTGCCACTTCTGAAACAGGCCATCAGCGAGTGTGAGCGCCTTCAGGATTATGTCAGTCGCGAACTGCTCGAAGAGCTGCTTGAGTACGAAGAGAACCATCTCGACTGGCTGGAAACCCAGCTACAGCTGATTGACAGCATTGGCACTGAAAACTATCTGCAATCCATGACCTAACGGAGAACGCACATGAAAGGCAATCCTGATGTTATCGCCACACTGAATCAATTGCTCGGCGCCGAACTGGCGGCCATGGATCAGTATTTTGTTCATTCAAAAATGTATGAAGACTGGGGCCTCAGCAAACTCTATGAGCGCATTGCACATGAGTTTGATGACGAGAAAGGTCATGCCAGTCTGCTGATTGACCGCATCCTGCTACTGGGTGGCGCCCCTGACCTCTCTACACGCGGCCCTGTGCATATCGGCACCACCGTCCCTGAAATGCTGCAGTTTGACCTGAATCTGGAGTATGAAGTGACGGATGCCCTGAAAAAAGCAATCGCTCTCTGCGAGTCCACCCAGGATTACCAGAGTCGTGATATTTTGCAGGTTCTGCTCAAGGATACCGAGGAAGATCATGCGCACTGGCTGGAGCAGCAACTCGGACTGATCGACAAAATCGGTCTGCCGAACTACCTTCAGTCGCAAATGTAAATTTTTTTGAAAAAAGTTCAACTTTTTGCAATGAACCATTTGCAAACGATAATGCTTTGCATTAACATGAAGATTCATTGACAGGTTGAACTCGTGCCCTAGGGCACTCAAGTTCATGTGCTCTCAGCACGTTGAGCCGTAACACAGACTTCTGTGTTACGGTTTTTTTTGTCCCGAGTATTGTTTCCATTCACACCACCCTGTCCTGAAAAACAAAAAAACCCGCACAATGCGGGTTTCTTTATGAAGCAGCTTGGTATTTATGTTCAGGCAGCGGCATCCACGCAACTGTTCAGTAGCGACTCCTGCTGCCGGGTACGCAGCACATCCCGCGCAACACCCACACATTTACCGCAACATCCACCCACTTGCAGCGAGCGATTCAGGTCGCGCAGACTTCCGGCACCCTCATCGATTGCCAGATGAATATCACGTTCGGTAACACCGTTGCAGATACAGACGTACATTACTGCTCCTCCAAGATCTAACTAATACAAATGATAACGCTTATCATGAATATTTCAACTGTTTTTTTAGTAAAACATCCACTGCCCTGTTGATGGCATTTAATTTTTCAAAAAAATCTATCAAGACGATTGATAATCGTTATCATTAGGATTAAGGTAAGTGAATACACAGAGATTTATAAGGGGATAGTGTGATGCAGGATGAATATGCAACCGATCTGTCAGATTATCTGTCACAGCACCATGAAGAGCTGAACGCTTACCTGTCAGGACTGTTTGGTTCAAGAGGATTTGCACAGGAGATCACTCAGGATTTACTGTTTTATCTATGGAACTCCCCGGTTCAGGTCTCAGGTGGTAATCCGATGGCTCAGTTACTGTCAATGGCCAACCGTCTTGGCCAGTACCGCAGACGCCAGGCACGTGTTCGCGGAGGTACGCCACTATCAGTGCGTCATGACCTGAGTCAGCTGCCAATCAGAGATATCAGAGGAGAGACTCATGCATAAGTCAAAGCAGTCTTATGGGTTTGCATCGGATGAGATACCAGGCAAATCCTGGCGCTTTCAAAATCTGCTACAAGAGCGAGCCCTCAATACTTTGGTATGGGCAGTTATATCCACTTCGCTGCTAGTACTAGGCTCAATCATCTGGCTGTTACGCTAATTTTGACAGCGCAGCAGCCAGATCCTGGATCGGTAGTTTATTGACGATACCAGGTCGTTCCCTCACGACTGTCTTTCAGGACAACTCCCTGATCAAGCAGCCATTGACGTATACGATCCGCTTCTGCGTAATCCTTATCCGCTTTGGCCTGAGCTCGCTTGGCAATCCAGACATCCACAGCCTCGCCAGACAACTCCCCTTCCCGATCAGGCCCCTTCAGAAACTGATCCGGGTCCTGCTGCAACAAGCCCATAACTCCCGCAAGACGCTTCAACTCTGCCGCCAGCACAGGCAAATCAGGTGACGCTTGTCGTTTGGCGATATTCAACTCGTTGACCAGTTCGAACAGCACGGCCAGGGCTTTAGGTGTATTGAAATCATCATCCATTGCTTCACAAAAACGTGTCTCATACCTGTCAGATACGCCGTCTGCTGTCGCCGCAGGTGTCACCCCTTGAAGCGCCTGATAGAAACGCTCCAGAGCTGAACGTGCCTCAGTCAAACTGGATTCAGAATAATCAATATAACTGCGATAGTGGGCGCTGGTTAAGAAATACCGAACCACTTCTGGATCATGCACTTTGAGCACATCACGGATGGTGAAGAAGTTATTCAGGGATTTCGACATCTTTTCCTGATTAACCCGCACAGGTCCGGCATGCATCCAGTAATTGGCGTAGGTGCAGCTATTCGCTGCTTCTGACTGCGCAATTTCGTTTTCATGGTGCGGAAACGGCAAATCCGGGCCACCACCATGAATATCCAGCGTCTTGCCGATGCAGCAGCGAGACATGGCAGAACACTCAATATGCCATCCAGGGCGCCCAGCTCCCCAGGGAGATGGCCAACTGACCTCGCCTGGCTTGGCTGCTTTCCAGAGCACAAAGTCCAGCGGACTCTCTTTCAACTCGTCCACTTCCACACGCGCACCGGAACGCAGTTCATCAACCTGCTGACCACTGAGTTTGCCGTAACCGGAAAACTTTTCGACACGATAATAGATGTCACCATTACTGGCGAGATAGGCATATTCTTTATCGATCAGATCAGTAATAAAACGGATGATATTGTCCATATGCCCGGTCACTCGTGGCTCATGGTCAGGGCGCAGCACAAATAATGCCGTCTCATCTTCATGCATGGCAGCAACCATGCGGTCGGTCAATTGCTCGACAGACTCACCATTTTCAGCTGCCCTACGGATGATTTTGTCATCCACATCCGTGATATTTCGGACGTAGTTGACGTCCCAACCCCGCCAACGCAGGTAACGGGTCATCACATCAAATGACACCATGACCCGTGCATGCCCGATATGACAGTAATCGTATACCGTGACACCACAGACATACATGCCGATTTTACCGGCGTGCAGGGGCTTGAATGGCTGTTTGGAGCGAGTCAGGGTATTGTAAATCTGCAACATACGTTAGGCTCTTGGTCGGTCTGAAAAGGTCATACCGGTAAACCGGCAAACATGCGATTATAGCGGATAAGTCAACACGGGTGTTAGACCGGTCAGGGTAAACGAATGCGTCCAAGCAGGGCTCGACCCAGGACGCTGCTTTCGCGTGTCACCAGCAAATCACCCTCATGCCAGAGGATGGCTTCCCACTGTCCTAGCGGACTCAAGCGGTGATAGCTGGCCTGGTCCCAGTCCGGACTGCCGTCAACCACCGGAACCAGCCAGATAAATGCCGCCAGATTCAGAAAGCCAATTCGATAGCCAATCAAGGCTAACCGCTGTGTCTGCGGATCATAGTCCGCACCGGTAATTAACCCGCGCGCCGGATACTCTCCACTACTGACAACCTGTTGCACACTGGCCTGTTTGTCCAGGCGGTATAAACGGGTATTGTGATCCTGCCAATTTTTAGTAAACAGCCACAACTGGTCATCCACCACGGCCAGCGCCTCACAGTCATTGTCATGCGCATGACTGTTACGTTGAGGCCGGGTATCTGCCAGGCGGATGTTAAGACGCTCTGAAGCCACTACACCCTGATGCCGGACCTGATCCAGCTCTTCCCAGGCAACCTTGTATATCTGCATCCAGATACGGTCACCATGATTGTTGCCGCAATCAGCGATATAGAGGTAGTCGTCATCCTGCGCCAACGCTTCCCAATCTTCATTTTCCGAGCCCAGCGGGTGCACCCGGCGACGAACAGCGTCACCGGATTCGGTCAGTTCAAAGAGTGAAGCATCATGCCCGCGATCATTGTGCGTCCAGAGCCGCCCGTTGCGATAGGCCAAACCCGACGTCTCGTTCACCGCATCCGGCAACTGTGCCAAAGTCTCAACAACCAGACGATCGGGCAACTCGGGATAGAGCTGCCTCTCAATCTCGACAAACGCATCCTCTGCATCTTCGGAGAACACCTGAGGCAAAGGCTCCGCTTCAACCCGGCCCACTACATCCTTCAGTGGGCTCTCTGCACACCCAGACATCAGTAGCACACAGGTCGCCAGTAGTGGGATATACTGCATCTGTTACGCTAATCAGCTTTGCTGGATTTTGGCCCAGGAATCGCGCAGGGTCACCGTTCTGTTGAACACCAGTCGCTCGGCGCTGGAGTCCTGATCTACAGTGAAATAGCCTAAGCGCTCAAACTGGAAGTGGGTTTCAGGTTCGGTGTTTGCCAGCCCGGGCTCAGCACGACAATCGGTCAACACCACCAGAGACTCAGGATTAATAAAATCCAGGAAGGAACGTGCTTTATCGGCTTCAGGGTTCGCTTCGGTAAACAGACGATCATACAGACGCACTTCGCAGGGTACGGAACGATCCGCATTCACCCAGTGAATCACACCATTGGCCTTATAGCCTTCAGGGTTGGCGCCTTTGGTTGCAGGATCATAGCTGCACTTGAGCTCCAGAATATCGCCCGCCTCGTTCTTGATGACCTCGTCACAGCGAATCACATAGGCACCTCGCAGACGCACTGCTTCACCCGCCGCCAGTCGCTTCCATTTACGTGGCGCTATTTCTTCAAAATCTTCCTGTTCAATCAACAGGTTGCGACCAAAGCTGACACGACGACTACCCAAAGAATCATCTTTCGGATGTGCAGGCAGCTCAAACCACTCCTCTTCACCTTCCGCAAAATTGGTAATCGTGACCTTCAGAGGGCGTGTCACACACATCGCGCGCGGTGCATTACTATCCAGATCTTCACGAATTGCGGCTTCCAGCATCGCCATATCCACCACTCCGTTGGAGCGTGTAACACCAATCATGTCACAGAAATTCCGGATCGCTGCAGGGGTATAACCACGGCGACGCAAACCTGAAATGGTTGGCATACGCGGATCATTCCAGCCCGAAACATGCTGTTCATCGACCAGCTGTTTGAGTTTGCGTTTACTGGTAATGGTGTAATTCAGGTTTAGCCGGGCAAACTCATACTGGCGCGGCACTACCGGCACCGGAAGATTGGCAAGCAGCCAGTCATACAGTGGACGGTGATCCTCAAACTCCAGCGTACAGATGGAGTGACTAATACCCTCTATCGCATCGGACTGGCCATGCGCGAAATCATAAGATGGATAGATTTTCCACTGATCACCGGTTTGGTGATGATGCGCATGACGAATACGGTAGATCACCGGGTCACGCAGATTAATATTGGGGGCGGCCATGTCTATTTTGGCACGCAGTACGCAGCTACCTTCCGGTAGCGTGCCATCTTTCATCTGCTCAAACAGCGCCAGGTTTTCGTCTACACTGCGCTCACGGTAAGGACTGTTGCGTCCCGGCTCGGTCAGGGTACCGCGGTACTCTCGCATCTGCTCCGGGCTCAGATCATCGACATACGCCTTACCGGCTTTGATCAGGTGAACAGCCCAGTCGTGCAGCTGTTGAAAATAGTCAGAGGTATAACGCACCTCGCCAGCCCACTGAAAACCTAACCAGCTGACATCACGAATAATCGAGTCGATATATTCCTGGCTCTCTTTTTCAGGATTGGTGTCATCGAAGCGCAGATTGCACTCGCCGCCAAACTTCAACGCCGTACCAAAGTTCAGGCAGATAGATTTGGCGTGACCGATATGCAGATAACCGTTTGGCTCTGGTGGAAATCGTGTGATTACCTGGCCACCATTCACCCCTTTTTCCAGGTCCTGCTCGATAATCTGATGAATAAAGTTGCTGGGCTTTACGTTGTCATGCTTGGTCATAGAGTCAACTTAATCTGGCTGATAAACCGATGGCCTTCAAGCCATCCCGTGTAATAACCGGCTATTATAAACTGACTCATTCACTGAACGCACGGCCCGCACACGCTGTTTCGCAGTTTTCAGCCAAAGCATCGCCTGTGCTATGCTTTGGCGCTTTCACTTTTCTGGCATTGAGCGCACATGTCTATGCAACATTTTTCAGGCACAGTCATTCTGGGTGCAGGTCCCAGCGGACTTATGGCGGCTGATATTTTATCCCGTGCCGGTCATCCCGTACGCATCTATGAAGCCATGCCAACACCTGGACGCAAGTTTTTAATGGCCGGCCGCGGTGGCCTTAACATTACCCATTCGGAAGCCTTCGACCTGTTTGTTCAGCGCTATGGCGCCCGTTCTCAGCAACTGGAACCCCTGCTCAAACGCTTCGGCCCACAACAGGTGATTGAGTGGATGGACAAGCTGAACCAGCCCAGTTTTATTGGCAGCTCCGGACGCGTCTTTCCAACAGCCATGAAAGCTGCACCACTGTTACGTGCCTGGCTACAGCGACTCAACTACCAAGGTGTTGAACTTCTGACCCGCCACCGCTGGCGAGGTTGGGACGAACACCAGTGCCTGTTGATTGAGAACGCCAAAGGCCTTCAGCAACTGACCGCTAACCAAGTCATTCTGGCAACCGGTGGTGGCAGCTGGCGTAAACTTGGCTCAGATGGTCAGTGGATGCCTCTGCTGGCTCAACAGGGAATCACCACAGTACCATTACAGGCTTCGAACTGCGGATTTGTCTGTCAATGGAGCGATCATCTGCGTCAACACCATGCAGGGTCACCACTGAAAGGCATACGCCTGCACCTGAACAACGAACTCCAGCAAAAAGGCGATCTGGTAATCACTCGCTATGGCCTGGAGGGCGGCCTGATCTATGCATTTTCTGCAGCATTACGCGAAACCTTGCAGCAACACAGCCATGCAGATATATGGCTGGATCTGCATCCTGATCTGAGCCTGGAGCAGCTCCAGGCAAGACTCGAAGCACCGCGCGGCCGACGCTCACTCAGCAATCATTTACGTCGGGCAGGCGTAGCTGCAATCAAAGCAGCCCTAGTTCGCGATCTGCAACCAGAATGCTCTTTTCAAGATATGGCACAACTGGCACACGCATTGAAACACTGCCCCCTGCGACTGACCGGCATGCGGCCGATCGATGAGGCTATCAGCACAGCCGGTGGCGTATGTTTTGATGAGCTGACACCAGAGTTGATGCTCAAGCGGCTTCCTGGTGTCTATTGTGCTGGTGAAATGCTGGACTGGGATGCGCCAACCGGTGGCTATCTGCTGACAGCCTGCCTGTCCATGGGCGTACACATCGCTGAGGCGATTCTGAAAAACACGGATGCAGCCAGCCAAGACTTGAGTATAATACCCCCTCTACCAAGACCAACAGGAACAAAACAATGATTATTCTGCACACTAACCATGGTGACATTACCCTCGAACTGAATCATGAAAAGGCTCCTAAAACTGCTGCCAACTTTGAAGCGTATGTCAAAGAAGGATTTTACAACGGTGTGATTTTTCACCGTGTCATTGACGGCTTCATGATCCAGGGCGGCGGTTTTGAGCCAGGTATGCTGCAGAAAGATACCCGCGAGAGCATTGAGAACGAAGCCGATAACGGCCTGAAAAACGATGCAGGCACAATCGCCATGGCCCGTACCATGGATCCGCACTCAGCGTCTGCACAGTTCTTTATCAATGTATCTGATAACAGCTTCCTCAACCACACTGCCAAAACCAGTCAGGGCTGGGGCTATGCCGTATTCGGTAAAGTGGTTGAGGGTATGGATGTCGTCAACAAGATCAAGCAGGTGAAAACAACGTCCCGTGCAGGCCATCAGGATGTTCCGGTTGAAGACGTAATCATTGAGTCTGCCGAAGTTGTCGAGTCAGCTGAATAAGACAACACATGTCATTTGTTCTGATATCCGATCTGCATCTGCAACCGACACGCCCTGACATTCTGTCAGGGCTGTTCAAGCTGCTGAACAACCTTCCTGCTGACTGTCAGCAACTGTACATTCTCGGCGACCTGTTCGAGTACTGGATTGGTGATGATGCTCCCCTGCCCGGCTCTGAACAACTGGCCGAGCGGCTCAAGCAGCTTCAGCAACAGGGCATGCAGATTTTCTTTCAGGCGGGCAACCGGGACTTTCTGGTTGGCAAAAGCTGGCTGGACAAAGCGGGTGCCCAGTACCTGCCGGAAGCCTACAAGATACGTTTTCCGGATGGCACACTCACCCTGCTCATGCATGGCGATCAGCTCTGCACGGATGATCTGGAATACCAGTCATTTCGTCAGTTGGTGCGCGATCCTGCCTGGCAACAGGCTTTTTTAAGTAAACCTGTGACTGAGCGTATCGCAATTGCTGAGCAGCTGCGGACCGAAAGCCAGATGCGTGGTGCAGAAAAAAGCCAGGAAATCATGGATGTAAATACTGATACTTTACACCAGGTCATGGAAAGAGCCGCTGTCAGCCGACTGATTCACGGACACACCCATCGTCCGGCACAACACTGCCTGACACTCAGCAGCGAACCCGCTGAGCGACTGGTACTGGGCGACTGGGATCAACAGGGCTGGTACATCCTTGCCGACAGCCAGGGCACACGCCTGATTAACTTTCCGCTCTGAGGATTCAGTCCATCAGACGGCTATGAAAAGTCCGGCAGACCGCTATGAAAGCGAAACTCCGTATCCGGCATTTCGATCAAGCCACGCTCTACCTCACAGAAAAAGGCAACTCGCGCATCAATCGGTTCACCGGCATACTCCTGCGCCAGGAACAGATAATCCTGGTAGTGACGCGCCTCCGACTTCAGCAAAGAGCGGTAGAACTTGGCCAATTCATCATCCAGATAAGGCGCCAGGCGTGCAAAACGCTCACAGGAACGCGCTTCAATCAATGCACCGATAATCAACACATCAATCAATCGACCCGGTTCAGAAGTGCGGACATGGGTACGCAACCCGGCAGCATAACGCGAAGGGCTCATGTGACCATAGGTCATACCACGCGCCTGCATGATAGCCAGCACCTGCTCGAAATGGATCAACTCCTCACGGGCCAGACGGGACATTTTATTTAACAGGTCTGGGCGATCTACATAACGAAACATCAGCGTCATCGCCGTAGAGGCTGCTTTCTTTTCGCAATGCGCATGATCGGTTAACAGCAAACTGAGATTTTCAGCCTTGGCTGCCTCGGCAATCCAGGCATCCGGGGTGGGACATGGAAGGAACTGGTGAATTTCATCAAGCGCGGTCATGGTTATCCTGTTAAAGCCTTTCCCGAAAGGCGGGTATTATAGCCTTCCGGGAAAGTCCATGCCATCGCATCTGTTGATGCCTGAAGACAATCTCAACGACGTGCTTTCTGCCAGCCTTTTTTGATCAGTGGCAAGGTCAGGGACAGTAGCGCAATCACCAGCAGTGTCAGCGAGATGGGTTTATCCAGGAAGGTACTCCAGTCGCCACCTGAAATCTGTAATGCTCGACGCATGGACTCTTCCATTAAGGCACCCAGAATCAAGCCCAAAATCAGCGGAGCTGCCGGAAAACCGTAAAGTCGCATCACCAAGCCAATCAGACCAAACACCAACAGCAGTACCAGGTCAAAACTACTGAAGCTCAGCCCGTACACACCAACCATACAGAAGATCAGAATAAGTGACAGCAGCAGAGGACGCGGCGCATCCAGAATCCGGGCAATGTACGGAATTAATGGCAAGTTCAGCACCAGCAGGAAAATATTACCGATATACATACTGGCAATAACTCCCCAGAACACATCCGGACGCTGCTCCAGCATCATCGGCCCTGGCGTAACACCCATGACCAGTAACGCACCTAGCAGGACAGCTGTAGTACCTGAACCCGGTACACCCAGCGTCAACAGCGGCACAAAGGAGCCACCACAGGCTGCATTATTGGCTGATTCGGGCGCCGCCACACCTTTAATATTACCCTTACCGAAGGTATCTCCATCTTTGGCCAGTCGCTTTTCCATACTGTAACCCAGAAATGAGCCTATGGTTGCGCCCGCACCAGGTAACACACCGGTAAAAAAGCCCAGGATAGAGCTGCGCCCTATCGGAGCCGCAATCTCTTTAACTTCAGCTCCGGTGAGCTTCAAGGAACCTATCTCGTTGCGTTTTTGTGGCTTATTGCTGTTACGCAGCAACATAAAAAAGACTTCAGCCAGCGCAAACACGCCCAAAGCCACCACCAGGAAATCGATACCTTCTATCAGCTCAATACTGCCAAAGGTATAACGCTCGGTACCTGTTTGCAGGTCAATCCCGATGATCGAAATCATCATCCCGACAATCGCAGCAATCAAGCCTTTGGTCAGGGACTTGTCTGACAGGCTCACAACCGCTGTCAAACCCAGTACCATCAGGGAAAAATATTCTGCGGGGCCAAAGCTGACCGCGACCTTGGATAACAGCGGTGCAATCAGCATCAGACCGATAATCGAAACGGTTCCACCCACAAACGAGGCATAGGCCGCGATTGCCAGCGCCTTACCCGCCATACCCTTTTGCGCCATGGGGTAACCATCAAAAGATGTCGCCACAGTCCCCGCCACCCCGGGTGCATTCAGCAGGATAGAAGAGGTAGAACCACCAAAAATCGCGCCGTAGTAGACACCTGCCATCAGTATCAGACCCGTTGCCGGGTTCAGATTGAATGTGATCGGAATCATCAACGCCAAGGCGCTGATAGGCCCCAGCCCTGGCAGCATTCCGATCAGTGTGCCCGCAAACACACCAATGAAGACATACATCAAATTGACCGGATCCAGCGCGATGCTGAAGCCATAGATCAGGTTACTTAAGGATTCCATCGGAGACCTTCTTATTATGCAGTAAATCGTGGATTAAAGAGGCAACAGACCTTGTGGCAAGTAGATGCCCATCACCTTGTTCATCAACAGGTACAATGCCAACACGATGCCACCCACTGTCGCCAGATTGATCCAGTGCTGACGATAGCCAAACCAGTAAGCCAGCCCGACCCCCAGCAGAATTGATGCCAACAGGAAACCCAGGGGCTCAATCAAAAAGGCATAAGCCAAAACACCCACAGCAGTACCGAACACCTGCACTTTGGGCTGACGATGCCAACCCGAAGGCTGAAGCTCATCTTCTGTCTTTTCTGCACTCGCCGCCGGAGCCGTTTTTTCAAAAAACAGAAAAACGGATAACAGCAACAAGCTGAACCCCAACAGTTTAGGAAATGCGTCGGAGTCGACCGGACGAGGAATCGGGAAAACCGGAATCTGATAGGCCATCCATAAATAACCCAAGGAAAATGCCAGCAGAATCAGCGCCAGAAGCTGATTAATATTTAAACGTGCCATGTGCTCACCCAGAACATGAATTGACAGAACGCTGACAGCATTACACTGCCAGCGCTCAGGGATCACCTGCCAGGAATCAGTTTCTCAACAGGCCCAGCTCACCCAGAACAGAACGGAACTGTTCCAGCTGCAGATCAAGGAAAGCACCGAACTCTTCGCTGTTCTGGTAAGCATCCAGCCAGCCCAGACGCTCTGTCGCCGCTTTCCAGTCATCTGTTTCCATCATCCGAGCAAACAGATCTTCGTAGTAGCGCAGTGCATCTTCAGAAATATCCTTGGGCGCCATCACACCACGCCAGATATCAAAGGTGTAATCAAGGCCCTGTTCTTTATAGGTTGGCACATCCAGACCAGGGATGCGTTCAGGTGCAGAAACACCCAATGCACGCAACTCACCACCCTGCAGCTGAGCCATGGCCTCACCCGCTCCAGTGATAACAGCATCGACATGACCACCCAGCAGATTGGTCATCGCCTCACCACCACCGGAGAAGGCAATATAGTTGACCGAAGCTGCATTCAAACCAGCTGCAGCCGCTGCGCCCGCAATAGAAATATGATCCATGGAGCCTGCTGCTGAACCACCACCAACACTAATGCGTGGATTCTCACCAATAGCCGCAAACAGGTCGTTGATCGACTGATAGGGAGAGTTCTGCGGTACCAGTACAATAGAATAATCTGTGATCAAACGCGCCACAGGCGTGAAGTGAGTATGGTTAAAACGAGAAGTGCCTGCCAAAGGAACCAGAATAATAGGCGGACTGGTGGCAAAGAGTTTGTGATCATTACGATTGTCACGGGCAATTTGTGCCCAGGCCACAGCACCACCACCCCCAGGTACGTTAATCGCCGCAAAGTTCTGATCTGCAAGATTTTCGGTTCGAATAACATTCGAGGTGGTTCGTACCAGCGTATCCCAGCCACCGCCAGGGTTTGCAGGCGCTATAAACTCAACTGCACGGGAAGGTGTCCAGTCACTGGCGACAGCCTGCGACGCGACGCCACCGGCCAGTGTCAATGCTGCGCCCATCAGCGCCAGGGTTTTGAGGGGTTTTTTCAGCATTACATTCATAGTGTGCTCCATTGTTTCTTATCATTTTATTGATGAGCGTTGAATCTAGTCATCCACCTCCACAGCGACAAGTTTCTGTTCATTTTTGAAAAAAACACCATAAATGGCATTTTGTTCATTTTGTTCACGAGCCTGCAGCAACCAGACTGTACCGACGCTCAGGACGCCCTACATCACCATAGTCCAGTTCTGCCAGGACTGCATCCTGAGCCACCATAAACTCCAGATAACGTCGTGCAGTCGAACGACTGACGCCGGTCTGCTGTGCCAGGGAAGATGCCGTTTGTGACGGCCCCAGCAGTTCCAGCCCCTTGCGAATACGTTCCAGCGTTAAAGGATCTATCCCTTTTGGCAGGCGCACACCTTCCGCTGTTGCTGATTCACCGCGTATCAGCGTTCTGTCTAGCAAGGCCTGCTCCAGCTCAACATGCTGGGACAGCAGGCTGCGCTCTTCCCGAAAACGCCTGAGCATCTGTGTCATGCGCGCACTTTCAATAGGCTTGATCAGATAATCAAACACACCCCCACGTAACGCTTCCTGAATGGTTTCAACTTCACGGGCTGCAGTTACCATCACAATATCCATGGCACGAAAACGCCGTCTTAACTCCCACAACAACTCAAGCCCGTTCACATCGGGTATATACGCATCCAAGAGCACCAGATCCGGCAATTGCGACTGACGTTCAAGAAACTTCAAGGCATCAGCAGCCGTATGACAGATAGCCGCCACAGCAAACCCTTCGGCCTGCTCAATAAATTGCCGATTAATATCCGCAACACGGAAATCATCTTCGATAATCAATACCTGATACGTCATTATTATTCTTCCATTACATCAGCATGGCTGATTTGCATCTTGTCCAGAGTTACCACGAAGCACGCACCGCCCAACTCACCCTCTTCCAGATACACATCACCGGCATACAGCGTGGCAATACGCTGAACCAGCGCCAGACCAATGCCACGATGTTCACCTGGCTTGGTGGAGTAGCCCTGCTGGGTAATCAACGCCAGAGCTTCCGGATCAACACCTGGACCACTGTCCTCTACTTCAATCAGTACCTGATCTCCCAGATCAGTAAAAAACAATCGCACCCGCGGCACGACATCGGGGCGTTCACGCACCGCATCAAAGGCATTATTAATCAGATTGCTGATAATTTTCAGCAACACATCCTGCCCTGACTGGGTCAACATCACTTCCAGGGAACTGTTGCTGTCCAGTTCAAACTGGATGTGTTTCTGCCGCGCAGTGTTCATCTTGGCCAGCAGCATCGCCCCCAGAACCGGATTTTTCAGATGTTGCAAAACAAAGCGCACCTCTTCCTGCTCTATACGCCCTTCCTGATGAATTAACGCCAGAGCCTCATCTATCTGATTCAACTGCAACAAACCTGAAATAGTGTAAAGGCGATTGGAAAACTCATGTGCCTGCTCGCGCAACACATCAGCATCAGCACTGACTTTTTTCAATGCCGAATAAAGCTCACGAATCTCTTGCTGACTGCGAAATGTGGACACGGCACCATCGACATCCCCCTGAGGATTAAAGATCGGCACCCGATTCACGATCACAGGGACATCCCCTACCCAAAGCTCACGGTCAAACTGACGCTCACCACTGGTCAGAACTTCCTGCAAACGTGAATTCGGTACCAGCTGATCTACGGGTACACCGAGAAAATCCCGGCCATCCTGAATACCCAGCGTACGCTTGGCCGACTGATTCAACAGCGTAATACGCCCCTCTCGATTAACCGCGACAACACCTTCATGTATTGATTGAAGAATTGCCTCTTTCTCATTGACTAACCTGGCTATTTCATGCGGCTCAAGCCCCAGAATCAAGCGCTTCAAATGCATTGAGATCCACAAGGCACCGGTCAACCCCAACAATACGGAAGCGGCAATCATCAACCAGCCCAGATACAATGAGCGACCCACATCCTGACTGACTTTCTCCTGCAGAAAACCGACCGAGACCACTCCGATAATCTCACCGGAAGCCCGTCTCACCGGGGTCTTGCCACGCATCGCTTCACCCAGCGTCCCTGTCGCAAGAGACACATAGGAGCGTCCTTCGATCAAGGCCGGGGCATTGTCGTCTCCAACCATGCGCCCACCAATACGCTCCGGAACCGGATGCGAGTAACGGATTTCGTCACGATTACCGACCACAACATAGGCAGCTCCGGTTTCAGCCCGAATTCGCTCAGCAATCGGCTGGATAATCGCTGCGGGGTCCGGGCTATCAAATGCATCCACCAGTTCAGGGATAACTGCGACCGTTTTGGCTACATTGAGCGCGCGCATACCGATCTGCTCACTCAACAGATCCGCCTTGCTGAGATTCAGATACACACCCTGCATCCCCAGAATCAGGGCCAAAAGCGCGCCAACAAGGCCCAGCATCTGGGTTCGTATGCTCAACACCACCCCGCCCCTCCGCAAGACCCTGATCAACCTACTCGACGCCAGTAGCGGATTGCTTTGCCAGCAACAGATCAATCCCTCGCGCCATTTCGGCATCATACTCTGCCCTGACCTGTAACGGCTGACCATCCGGCAAGGTCAGCTGCAACTCAGCGGCGTGCAGCATCAGCCGCTTCAGACCCCATTCACGCATCTGCGTATTGTCTGTATCGGTTCCGTACTTCGTATCCCCTACAATAGGATAGCCGGTAAACTGAGCATGCACACGAATCTGATGCGTACGGCCGGTTAAAGGACAAGCTTCGACCAGCGTCGCCATATCACCAAAGCGGCGCAGCACCTGAAAGTCAGTAATAGAGTCCTTGCCTTCCGCTTGTACACGTACAATACGTTCGCCTGATCTCAGCTCATCACGCAGCAACGGTGCATTGACACGCTGACGACGATTAGGCCAACGCCCCACTACCAGCGCGTGATAAACTTTACGTATACGCTTTTCCCGTAAAGCTTCATGCAGATAGCGCAGCATGCTGCGCTTCTTGGCAACCATAATACAGCCTGAGGTATCCCGATCCAGGCGATGCACCAGCTCCAGAAAACGCGCATCCGGGCGGATCTGGCGCAAAGCTTCGATTAAACCGTTCTGAATGCCACTACCGCCATGTACCGCTAAGCCCGATGGCTTATTCAGTATCACCAACCCATCCGACTCATACAGCACTGCACTCTCAAGATGCCCGGCAAGGCTTTTGCCGACGGGCGCCGGGGCATCCTGCTCAGGGACCCGCACTGGCGGAATACGCACCTCATCCCCTGCAACCAGTTTGTAGTCCGGCTTGATACGTTTACGATTTACCCGAATTTCGCCCTTGCGCAAAATGCGATACAGCAGGGTTTTCGGTACCCCTTTCAGCTCAGTGCGCAAAAAATTATCGATACGCTGACCTTCTCGATCAGCTGTCACAACGACATATCTGACGCTTGGGCGGTTATTTGGGTCCTGTTGTGTCTCTGACATAATCCTGATTGAATCCGATTGATTGATGCTATGTAGCTTTACTGTTATATTCTACCGATGCTGCAAGCCGTTGGCTTTAGCTATTTTCGATTCAAGGCAACCGGTGATGTTTCCGTTTGAACTTTACAGTCCGCCCTTGCCTCAGAAGTCGGCAGCATAAACAGATTTCACTTGAAATTTTAAACCGAATTTTAAGTAACGCTTTCACCACCTTTGCAGAAGCGAGGGTCCGGTTGGAGGTGAAGACGCACGTTAACCCGGAAACTGCGTATACGCAGACACAAGGCATACAGAATAACCACATTGGTTAACGTTTCCTTCACCGCCGATATGTTTGGCAGATATATTCTGCCCTGTGCTGAATTCGCCGATAGCGACAGCCGATCACAAAGACTGGACTTCAGGTTCACCCGATACGCTTAGGCTCGGGGTGCAATGCGTTACGCTTTTGAGAACGCATAACAACATGAAAAGAATGCTGATTAACGCAACTCAGTCTGAAGAGGTGCGTGTTGCGCTTGTCGATGGACAACGGCTGTATGACCTGGATATGGAATCCGACAGCCGGGAACAGAAAAAAGCCAATATTTATAAAGGCCGCATCACTCGGGTTGAACCCAGTCTTGAAGCCGCATTTGTAGATTACGGCGCAGAAAGACATGGCTTTCTGCCACTCAAAGAGATTTCCCGCGAATACTTTCACAAGTCGCCTGAGCGCGGCCAACGTCCCAGCATCCGTGAAGTCATCAAAGAAGGCACCGAAGTCTTTGTTCAGGTTGATAAGGAAGAGCGTGGCAACAAAGGTGCCGCACTGACAACCTTTATCAGTCTGGCTGGACGCTACCTGGTTCTGATGCCAAACAATCCACGTGCAGGCGGTATCTCACGACGCATCGAAGGCGATGACCGCGCACAGTTAAAAGAAGCCCTGTCCGGCGTTAACGTACCTGACAACATGGGCGTCATCATCCGCACCGCCGGTATCGGCCGCAGCAGCGAAGAACTGCAGTGGGACCTGGACTATCTGACCACGCTGTGGGACGCCATTCTGGAAGTCAACAAGCGCCCTGCTCCCTTCCTGGTATATCAGGAAAGCGGTGTCGTGATTCGAGCCATTCGAGACTACCTGCGTGCCGACATTGGTGAAGTACTGATTGACAGCCCGGAAGTGTATGAACAGGCACTGCAGTTTGTTCGTCAGGTAATCCCGACCTTCGAAAACCGCGTCAAGCTTTATAAAGAAGCGACACCGCTGTTTAACCGCTTCCAGATCGAAAGCCAGATTGAAACGGCCTTTGAGCGCGAAGTACACCTGCCTTCGGGCGGATCAATCGTTATCGATCCAACCGAAGCACTGGTCTCCATTGATATTAACTCCGCACGCGCAACACGCGGTGGTGATATCGAAGAAACCGCACTGAACACCAACCTTGAGGCGGCCGATGAAATCGCCCGTCAGTTGCGCTTGCGCGATATTGGCGGCCTGATCGTGATCGACTTCATCGACATGACGCCGATCAAAAACCAGCGCGAAGTAGAAAACCGCTTGCGTGATGCATTGAAAGTAGACCGTGCACGTGTCCAGATGGGCCGTATTTCACGTTTTGGCCTGCTGGAAATGTCACGTCAGCGTCTGCGTCCTTCACTCAGCGAAACACGTGGTACCGTGTGTCCTCGCTGTAATGGCACTGGCGTGATTCGAGATACTGGCTCACTGGCCCTGTCGATCATGCGACTGATCGAGGAAGAATCAGCCAAAGAACGCACTGCACAGATCCGTGCGATCCTGCCTGTCAGTGTTGCGACTTTCCTGCTGAATGAAAAGCGTGCCGAAGTCCATGCTATTGAGCTGCGCCACGATGTGCAGGTAGTCATTGTTCCTAATCCGAACATGGAAACGCCGCATTACGAAGTGGTACGCCTGCGTGATGACCATACGGTCAGCACCACGGACAATCTCAGCTACACCATTAAACCTGAAGCTCAGGCAGCGCCCAGCGACAACAGCAACCGCAAGCCAGTCAAGCGCGAAGAGGCGGCAGTCAAAACGATTGCACCACCTGAGCGCAAAACACCCGTTGCGGCTGAAGCACCCAAGGCAGCCGCTGTTGCGGCACCTGTACAAGCAGAAACAGCACCGCAACCCGCCATGCGCAGTGGCAGCTCATTCGCCAGCCGCGTTATCTCGACCCTGAAAACGCTGTTTGTAGCACCGCCCACGGCTACTGCTGCCAAGAAGGCCGCTACACCCAGCGAGCAACGCCAGGATGACAGCAAGGCAACAGCTGACGGCGACAATCGCCGCCAACGCCAGGCCGCTTCAGGTGACAAGCGCCGTCGTCGTTCACGCGATAATGACCGTCGTGGCAAGGAGCGTAGCCGTGATGACCGCCAGGACGAAATCATCACTATCGAACCTGAGCAGAACCTGCCACCCATTGGTGACAAGCAGCAACCTCAGGAAGATGGCAGTACTCGCCCTCGCCGTCGTCGTCGCAACAACGACAAGCGTCGCCAGGACAAGCCAGACACCACTGAACAAGCTGTAGTGGAACAGGATCTGGAGCTCGCAGATAACAACACTGCCGGCGAAGAATCCACGCCTGAGCAGGACAGTGGACGTAGTCGTCAGCGCGGTCGCCGTCGTCGCAACGGTGAACGCAGCGCTAAACGGACGCTGACTGTTGATGATACGTCTGCAGAGACATCGAACGATGCTGAATCAGAATCTGCAGTATCCGAGACATCTGCCCAGCTGGCTCAACCTGCAGCAGACACCGAAATCACATCGACAGAAGCTGTCGTCGAGGTTAAAGCAGAGACTGATGTGGAGTCCGCTGCAATGACCGAAACAGACGTTGAAAGCAAAGTTGAAGCAGAGCTCGAAACTCCGGTTGAGACGAATGCTGAAACTGAAATCAAAACTCAGGCTGAAACACCCACTGAGGCTCCTGTTGAGGCCCGTTCAGAGACTCAGGTCGAAGCTGAAACAGAGCCGAAAACTACCCAGCCTCAGGCTCAGCAAACCGATATCTTTGAATCCATGCCTGTGCAGGAAGAGGTAGCGGCAATCACTGACGTAACAGCAGACGTGGCAACGGATGACGCCAAAGGCACGGAAACACCTGTAGTTGAAACATCAGCCGTTGAAACGCCTGAAGTTGAAACGCCCGTCGCTGAAAAGGAGACGAAAGCTGAGCCGGCCGAACTGACGCAAGAGGATGTCACTGAGCCGACAGCTGCAGAGCCAGTTGCCCAATCAACTGAACCAGCACCTCAACAAGCTGAGCAGTCTGAGCAACCGAAACGCAGAAGTCGTCGTGCGCCAAATGATCCACGACTGAAGCGTCAGCAAGCATTGGCTGAATCAGCAGAAAAAACTGAGAGCAACAGCTAATCAGACTGAGTCTTTCAGATACATAAAAGGGCGGGTTAATACCCGCCCTTTTATTTTATCCAGAATATCCTTAAGGATAGAAGCGCGGCTCAGCCTCCAGCTTGACACCAAAGCGCTGTTCAACTGTTTGACCTATTGCAGCTGCAAGCTCTTCAATCTGTGCGCGATTACCACCACCATGATTTACCAGCACCAGCGCCTGCTTCTCGTACACACCAACATTTCGCACAGACTTCCCTTTCCAGCCACAAGCCTCTATCAGCCAGCCAGCAGCCAGCTTAACCAGATCACCTTCAGGATAACCTATCAATGACGGATATTGCGCCTTTAAATGCTGGTACTCAGTTGAAGACACATACGGGTTCTTGAAAAAACTGCCCGCATTCCCGATCAACCGGGGATCTGGAAGTTTACTCTGGCGCAACTGGCACACAGCCGTAAACAGATGTTGTGGCGTAATAATGTCACCCTGAGCAAGTGCTTCACATGTCTCACGCAGAGCCTGATACTCAAGCTTCATCACGTCTGGTTCGGTAGACAGGCACACCTCGACTGCCGTGATGATATAGCGCCCTGGTGCCTCAGATTTGAACAGACTCTCACGATAACCAAACTGACAGAACTCCGGACTGAGCATCCGCATGCGCTGCTCTTGGGTATCGTATACTTCAACGCCGGTCAGCCGGTCTTTTAACTCCAGCCCGTATGCGCCAATATTTTGTACCGGCGCTGCGCCGACTGTACCGGGAATCAGCGCCAGGTTTTCCAGCCCATAAAAGCCTTGCTGCAGTAAATATTCCAGCGTTTCATGCCAGGGCTCTCCAGCCGCAATACGCAGCCATGCACGAGTACCCTCCCGACGCCTAACCTCGACACCCTTGAGCGCCATATGGGCCACAACACCCGGAATCCAATCCGATAACACCAGATTACTGCCACCACCCAGCAGCAGCAGTGGTAAACGTTGCTGCTGACAGTGGTTCACCAGCGGAATCAGCGTTGCAATATCCTCAACCGCAACAAAACGCTCAGCAACAGCTGAAAAACCAAAGCTGTTATAGCGCTGCAGCGAGAAGTCAGTCTGAAATGTCAGCATTAATCCAGTGTTCCTGCGACCAGCAAGGCACGTACCCGCTCCAGATCTTCCGGTGTATCAACACCAGCAGGTGGTGCCTCATCAGCCAGCGCGACATGAATACGCACCCCGTTCCACAGGGCACGTAGCTGCTCAAGACACTCTGTTTCCTCCAGCGCTGCGGGTGGCCAGGTGACAAAATCATTAAGCATGCGAACACGATAAGCATACAGGCCGATATGTCTCTGCCAACTAAAATCTGCAGGCAATCGGTCGACTGTTTGCTGAAAGGCATCACGAGGCCAGGGCACGGTTGCCCGGCTAAAATATAACGCCATGCCCATGCGATCACTGACAACCTTGACCACATTGGGGTTGGTCAACGCCTCAAGGGTTTCAATCGGTTCAGACAGAGTTGCAATACCCGCTTCAGGCATGGCCATCAGGTTATGCGCAACCTGGTTAATAATACGTGGCGGAATCAAAGGCTCATCACCCTGAACATTGACCACTATATCATCGGCATAAAAGCCCAGCCGCTGCACTACTTCCTGCAACCGGTCCGTACCAGAGGGGTGTTCCGCACGCGTCAGGCACACCTCTGCACCAAACCCCTCAGCCACCTCGGCGATGCGCGCATCATCTGTTGCCACAATCACGCGTAGTGCTTCACTTTCACATGCACGCTCATAGACATGCTGTAACATCGGCTTGCCACACAGATCCGCCAGGGGTTTTCCGGGAAAGCGACTGGATGCGAAGCGAGCGGGTATTACCACTGAAAAACCCATGGCATTATTTCTCTTTCAGGCGTTCGTCGGCAGTTAAGGTACGTGCCTCTGATTCCAGCAATACCGGAATATCATCACGAATCGGATACGCCAGGCCACTGGCACGGCAAATCAGTTCATTCGCATCTGCATTGTACTCAAGCGGAGCCTTGGACACCGGGCACACCAGTATATCCAACAGTTTCTTATCCATTTCCTTTACCCTCTTTAAACTGACACGCAGCCAATTGCTGCAATAAAATATCTTTGAACCTGTCAGGCAGCTCGGCGGTAACCTGCAGGACCCAACCATCAGGCAATTGAAAATCTTTGCATTTGACCGCATCTTTCTCGGTCATCACCAGCGGCAAACCATCTAACGCCAGGAGTTCTGCTTCACTGAAAGCATGATGATCTGCAAACGCATGGGGTACGCAATCCAGTCCGACGGCAGCCAGCGTGCTGAAAAAACGCTCAGGATGACCAATACCACAGACTGCATGCACACGCGGTGTTTTCAGTTGGGCCAGCCATTGAGCCAAAGACTGGGGATCACTGCCATCCAGCCGGGTGATGCGGGTTGCCTGCAGCTGAAAAATATTCGCTGCCGGGTGATGCAGCATATCACCACCATTTTGCAACACCAGATCAACCCTGTTCAGACGCTCCGGTGGTTCACGCAAGGGGCCTTCCGGCAAACAGCGGTGATTGCCTAGCCCTCTCTGGCCATCAATCACGGCAATTTCGATATCACGACCTAAGGGGTAATGCTGCAAGCCATCATCACTGATAATCACATTGCACTGCCCATCAGCAAGTAGCGCCCGAGCGGCTGCTGGACGATCCGGATCGATCACCACCTTCACCTGTGCACGCTGCGCAATTAACAGGGGCTCATCACCGGTCAGGGAGGCGTCCTGTTCAGGCTTTACCAGCCAGGGATACGAAGGTGGTTTGGCACCGTATCCACGGCTTACCACACCTGGCTGATAACCTTCAGAACCTAACCACTCAATTAATGCCAGCACTACCGGTGTTTTACCAGTACCGCCTACACTAATATTGCCGACAACGATCACAGGTACCGGAGCGTGCCAGACTGCCTTGCTCTGCAACCAGCGCTGACGACGACGTTTAACCAGACAGGTAAACAATACTGATACCGGACGGAAAAGCTTCAGCCAAGGTGCCTGGCGATACCAGGCCCTCTCCAACCGACTACTCATGGACTGGACGGATCATCGACGTCAGCCGCACCAGCCAGATCCTGAGTGGTAATGCGTAATTGAGAAAACCCGAGCTGCCCGGCAACATCCATCGCCGTCACCACTGCCTGATGTGGAGTCTGGGCATCTGCCGTAATAACAAAGGGCATCTGCCGTTCATCTTCGGCCAGTTCGATAATGGCACGACGCAGGGTCAAAGGCTGAGCATTGACCAGCGCCTGACCATTCACTGAATAGAGTCCATCGGCACTGATCAGGATATCAATACGCTGCTGCTCCTGAGAAGCGGCTTGCGCCGAGCTGGCTTCAGGCAAGCTGACTTCCAGCTGGGTTTCACGCGTAAAGGTCGTCGTAATCATGAAAAAGATCAGGAGCAAGAACACCACATCGATCAGTGGTGTCAGATTAATGCTCAGCGGCTCTTGCTGTTGATGCGCAAATTTCACCATGCACCTCGGGGTTCAGAGTGAATCATCACGCTCACCGTGAAGTACTTCAACCAATTTGACCGCCTCTTGCTCCATGGTCAACACCAGCGTGTGCACCCGGCGCTGAAAGTAACGGTGCATGACCAGGGCCGGAATCGCGATCGACAGACCCGCTGCAGTGGTAATCAGCGCCTCGGAGATACCGCCCGCCAGCACATTGGCGTTACCGGTTCCCTGAATCATGATCTCGGTGAAAACCTTGATCATGCCGATCACGGTGCCCAACAGTCCCAACAAGGGGGTAATGGCCGCAATCGTTCCCAGCGAGTTCAGATAACGCTCCATTTCATGAATGACGTGGCTTGCGGTTTCCTCAATACTGTCTTTCATGACATCCCGACCATATCGGGCATTGCGCACCCCGGCAACGATGACAGTACCTAATGGACTGCCCTCGGCGATCTCTCGCAGTCGTTCAGGCGTCATTTCGCCACTGCGAATCAACTCCCAGACCTCCGCCAGCAATCCTTCAGGAATCACCCGGTTTGTTTTTAAAAACCATAGCCGTTCAAAGCAGATCGCCATCGCGGCGATAGAACAGGCAATAATGGGCAGCATCAGCCAACCACCCGCTTTAATCAGTTCAAACACGCTGCAAGCCTCCTAATTACAGGCCTAACTGTACCATAAAACTGCAATTCAACCACTTGTCCAGTAACGTCTTTTTCGTTGGCGCTGAGTTGACAGATGACAACCCTTACCAGTTGATTCCAGCCACACCGCACCTGATGTAGCGGTATTGTACTCATCTATCTGACGTTGGCGAAAACGTTCTGACACTACATCAGCCGGATGACCATAACGATTACCGAAACCAGCCGTATAGATCACCGCCTGGGGCTGCAATTGCTCAACAAACACATCACTGGAAGAGCTGGCACTGCCATGATGCCCCGCTACTAACCAGGTTATGGGCTGTAACCTGCCGCTGCGCACCAGATCATATTCTGTCGGATGCCCTGCATCACCCGGCAACAACAGCGAACACTGACTGCCACGTACCTCCAAAACACAGGAACGTTCATTTTCACTGGCATCTGCCGCTGGCGGCTGTGTCAAAAAACGAAAGCTTACCTGATTATAGACCCAGCTCTGCGACTCATGACAGCTATCAAATCCTTGCTGCTGCAGATCCTCACTGCCAGAGAAAAGCTGACTCACGCGTAACTGATCAAACAGATCATCCATACCGCCAGCATGATCCAGATCCCGATGACTCACCACCAGATGTGTTAATGACCGCCGATTCTGAGCCGTAAACCAGGGTGCCATAGCATATTTCCAGGCACTGCCCCCGCCGGGGTATCCAGGCCCGGTATCGTACATCAATGACACATCACGGGTTTCCACCCAAACAGCCAGCCCCTGCCCGGCATCGAATATCAAAGCACGAAAGTTACCTTCCGGCAGGGTCTGCTGCCTTGGAGACAGCAATGGCAGAAAACAGAGAATACCCAGCAGCTTCCAGCGCAACGGCAAAGGCAGCAACAGCGTCAGAACCAGGGGGAGTGTAAACAGAACAATCCAGATATTTGGCTTTGCCAGTGGCCGATACCCCCACTGCCATTCAGAGCCATACACCAGCCCAAGCCAGAAAAATTCAAGGAATTTTTCTACCAGCTGAGTCATCCAGAACAGATCCAGCAATACCAAAGGTAGCAGGATCGGCAACGCCATCACAAACACTGAAAAAACCGGAATGGCCAACAGATTAATGAAGGGGGCGGAAAGACTCAGCTGCTGAAACACCCAGGCCATGACTGGCAACAGACCGACAAAGATCATCCACTGTGCGCGCACCAGCCCGAGCCATGCTGTGTGACGGACTCCACGATAAACATCAGTCATCAGCAACAGTGTCGCAACAGCAGCAAATGACATCCAGGCACCGGGCTGTAAAACAGCCAATGGCTGCAAGGTGACCACCAGGCACAAGGCAAAACGCCAGCGCGTCCAGCCACTCCATCTCAATAGCTGCCACTCACCCAGCAAAAAAATACTGACCATAATCCAGGCACGTTGCACCGGAAGATTGAATCCCGCCAGCCAGGCGTACGCTGTTGCCAGCAAAAACGCCAGCAGTAGCGGGAAGAATCTTAGACGGGTGGTTTCGATTCTCAGACACAACAAAGCTGCATTAAATAAACGTCCCAGCAAGATTCCGGCACCACTTATCACAGCGATATGCAGGCCGCTGACGACCAGCAAATGCGCGGTTCCGGTGCGCTGAAGCACACGCCAATGCGCATCCGTCATTGACGTCCTGTCCCCCAGAGTCACGGCTGGCAGCAACCAGCTGGCCACCTGTTGTTCATGAAAGCGCGCCTGTATGTGAGACCTGAGATCATCACGCAGACGATATATCCACACACCTTCCGTATGCTGATGTACAGCCCTGAGGGTCGCCGACGCATCCCAGCCTGAACTTAAAAAATGCCTTTCCAGATCGAATGCATAGGGGTTTTGAAGAAAATGCGGACTGCGTAATCGCACGGTGACCTGCACATAATCGCCAGCATGCACCGGCGCGGCGGCAACGCCGGTGAATGAACGGTAATCACTGACACGAATTCGACGCAGGCGCTGCAACGCCGGCTGGTCACTCTGCACAGTATCGACTTGCAAAATAAAGCGGGTACGTCGCTCAGTGACTTCCGGCAAGCTGACCACTACCCCGCTCAGTACCACATCCGTGCGATCCAGAGACAGCGGTAAACGGTGCTGCAGCTGCCAACTGCCGTAAACCACAGCAACCAGCACGCCCAGCAGATAGGTCAGAGTCCAGAAACGTAGCCGGGAATAGTATGTCAGTGGCAGCAACAACACTGCACCGAGTACATAACCAAGACCGGGTAAAAATGCGACCGTCAACAGACCGGCAATATAGGTGATCATCCCTGATCCTCACTATTGGTTTGAACTGCATAAACCGGCATAATAACCGCATAACCACTCCCTGATTAGCCGATCATGCCGCGTAAAATTCTAAAAAAATACATGCCAGATCCACACTGGGTCCGCAATCACCCCCACTTAACCTGGCTTGGTGAACATCTCAGAAACCCTGGTCTCTGGCACTTGTCACATCGCTCAGTTTCACTGGCGTTTCTGGTCGGTATTTTTTGTGCATTTTTACCCATGCCCTTCCAGATGGTAGTTGCCGCAGTACTCGCTGTGCTGGTAGGTTCCAATCTGCCGGTTTCCGTAGCACTGGTCTGGATTTCCAACCCAATCACCATGCCACCGATGCTCTATTTTTCTTACCGTATCGGTCAGCTCATTCTCGGCGTCGGCAGCGACGCAGATGCCATGACATGGCATCTGGACACCCTGTACGATAATTTTCGCCAGATCTGGCGTCCATTAATCCTTGGCTCAGTCATTTGCGGACTGATAGCTGGCCTGATCGGTTTTATCACGATTCGGATTATCTGGACAATCCATGTCCGCCGCACCTGGATCATGCGCGGCCGGGAACGCCTGAAACGGCAACAAGCGAAGGCTGAGCAGTCCGGTAAAGACTAAACAACGCTCCGCGGTACCAGGCGCCCCTCTTCCAGCAGAAAGGCCTGATCCATACGTGACGCCAGTTGCAGGTCATGGGTCACCACCACAAAAGCGATCCCCAGAGTCTGATTCAGGTGATTCAGATAGCTTTGCACCTCTTCAGCTGTATGACGATCCAGATTCCCGGTCGGCTCATCCATCAACACACAAGCAGGACGCGTAACCAGTGCCCGTGCAATGGCAACACGCTGACGTTCACCTCCGCTCAACTGCCCTGGCTTGTGACGCGTTCGGTGTGACAAACCAACCTGCTCGAGCAACTCGGCGGCAGCCTCGCGCGCCTGCGCTACGGCAGTACCACGAATCAACAACGGCATGGCAACATTTTCCAGCGCGCTGAACTCATGCAGCAAATGATGAAATTGATAGACAAACCCCAGTTTCTCATTACGAATACGGCAACGACGTGACTCCGATACACTGTACAGAGCGTCACCCAGCAGATGCACCTCACCGGTATCAGGACGATCCAGCCCTCCCAGAATATTCAGCAAGGTACTCTTACCACTACCGGAGCTGCCGACTATAGCCAAACGCTGTCCAGGCAACACCGAGAAATCCAGTGCTTTCAGAATCGTCAGCGTCTGGCCTGCCTCAACATATTCACGACTGACGCCTGTTGCTTGCAATACAGCCATGTTACTCATAGCGCAGCGCCTCCGCCGGTTGTGTACGTGATGCTTTCCAGGCCGGGTACAGCGTGGCAAAAAAACTGATCAGCAAGGCTGTGGTGACAATAGTGACCAAATCGCTGACCTCGATCTGTGATGGCAAATAATTGATGAAATACACATCAGCTGATAAAAACTCGATACCCATCAGTCGCTCAAAACCCGCTACCAGATCGCTAACGGTCAGGGCCAAAATAACGCCCAAAATCAATCCCAGCGTTGTACCAATCATACCGATCACCGCACCCTGAACCATGAATATCCGCATAATCATTGCCGGTGTCGCGCCCATGGTGCGTAAAATGGCAATATCCGCACGCTTGTCGGTAACCACCATCACCAGTGTCGAAACAATATTGAACGCCGCCACAAAAACAATCAGGAATAACAGCAAGCCAATCATGCGTTTTTCCATCTGAATCGCCTGAAACAGATTGCCGTGGGTACGGGTCCAGTCAGACACTTGCATAGGACGCGCCAACTGGGTCGCCAGCTGCCGTACCTGCATGGGTGCCTGAAACAGGTCTTCAAAGCTGAGGCGTAATCCATCCACACTGCCTGCCGGCATGCGCTTGATACGCGCCGCATCTGCCAGGTGAATATAGGCCAGATTGGCATCCAGTTCTGCCCCCACAGAGAAGATCCCGGTGACGGTAAAGCGCTTCATCTGTGGCACAATCCCGGCAATACTGACCGAAGCCTCCGGCAACACCAGCGTTACACGATCACCCGGTCGCGCACCCAGATGACGCGCCAATAACTCACCGAGAATAATGTTGTATTCACCACTTTCCAGCGTATCCAGTGAACCCGATACAAAGTGGTCTTCTATAATGGATACCGAAGGTTCGAGCACGGGATCGATACCACTCACCAAGACGCCCTGCACCTGACCTGCATGTGTCAACATGCCCTGCGCCTGTACAAAGGGCGCACTCGCAACCACCTGAGGATTACCAGACAGGCGCGTACGCACAGTCTGCCAGTCACTCATCGGCTGCTGATAATCACTGAGCGTTGCATGTGGCACCATGCCGAGAATGCGCTGACGCAATTCGCGGTCAAAGCCATTCATCACGGACAGCACCACAATCAATGCAGCAACGCCAAGCGTGAGGCCCAGCATGGAGACCATTGAGATAAAAGAAATAAAATGATTGCCCCGCTTGGCAGCGGTGTAACGCAATCCTACAAAACAGGAAAAGGGTCGGAACATAATTCAGTTAAACCCGTAATCAGCTGACGCTGCCTATAACAGATTGATCGGATAATTGGGTATACTCAAGCGCAATACCGCTACTGACCTGACGGAGAATCGCCTTGGAACAGGATCGCCGACAATTCTATCGCATAGACAAATGGGTTGCACTGGAGTTTCATCTGATCGACCCCGAGATGCATCCAAGCCAGCTCCCTGCGCCGGGAACCTTTAAGGTATCACCGCACTTTATGTTGCATGCAGAGTTGCAGCAGCTAAACGCGGCTATCAACCAACAGCTGGACCAACCTCTCGAAACAGCCGTTCCGGTAGCCAAATTACTACAGCTGATGAACCAGAAAATGGATATCATCGCCCGCTCACTGACGGCTTCAGATGAACTTGGGTTCAACATCCGTACCGATCGTGTCAATCTGAGTGAAGGCGGACTGTCTTTCAACACTCCCGACTCGATTGAGCTGGGAAGGATGGCGATTGTCCGCCTGATTATGCCTGAATCTGAGACCGGCATCCGCCTCTTGGCTGAAGTGAAGCGCTGCGAACAGAAACAGGAGCACTATGAGTTAGGCCTGGAATTTCAGCGCATGCCGGAAGTCTGCCGGACTGAACTGGTACGCCTGATTTTACGCTCTCAACTCGATCAGCATCATACCCAGCACGATGATCCGCAAGATGACTGAACAGCGTCAACGCCTGCTCCATCACCTGGGTATTGCTGCGGGCTTTCTTTTTCTGGTCGGCTGGTTTTATCTTGGGCGTCAAAGCGGCTTTCTGGATTGGGCTGTGGCCAAATCTCCCCAGAGTCATGCCGGCGCCGTGCTGATGGTCGCCATTATGGTGATGATGACGCCTGCCTTTCTGATCTGGAAATATCTGAATCGTTTACTGGAGCGTCGACTGAAAATTACCGGGCGTTATTATGAGGATGATGTATACGAAAAGCCACCCTCAAAGGACTGAGAAATAATGCGCCTGCTAAACGCCCTCTTCACAGGATTCAGCATCACGTAAAGAGGGGCTAAAGCAGATTGCTATCAGAGATTGGCAACCCGATTGATGCCGGCGATTGCCGCCACACGATAGGCTTCCGCCATAGTTGGGTAGTTAAACGTCGTATTCACGAAGTATTTCAAGGTATTGGCTTCGCCATCCTGACGCATGATCGCCTGACCTATGTGAATGATCTCGGATGCCTGATCACCGAAGCAATGAATACCGAGGATCTGGAAAGTCTCACGATGGAACAGGATCTTCAACATGCCAACCGGCTCACCGGAGATCTGTGCGCGGGCCGTGTCTTTGAAGAAGGCCTGCCCCACTTCATAGGGTACACGCTCCTGCGTCAGCTCTTCCTCGGTTTTACCCACTGAGCTGATTTCAGGAATGGTATAGATACCCGTAGGTACATCATTGATGTAACGGAAATCATCCGCCTGCAACAGATCCGATGCTGCAGAGCGCCCCTGATCCAGAGCCGCAGAGGCAAGACTTGGCCAACCAATCACATCACCGACAGCATAGACACCTTCACAGGAAGTTTTGTAGTGCTGATCCACTTCAATCTGACCACGGCTGTTAGCCGTCAGACCGATATTTTCCAGCCCCAAACCCTTTGTATTGCCTGAACGCCCTGCACACCAGAGGAACGCATCAGCACGCAGACGCTTGCCAGATTTAAACTCAACCGTTACGCCACGGTCATCGCCCTGTATGCTCTGGTACTCTTCATTGTGACGAATCTTCACCGCGTTATTGCGCAGGTGATAACTCAAGGAGTCAGAAATCTCTGCGTCCAGGAAAGACAACAGGCGATCACGGTTATCAATCAGGTCAACCTTGACACCCAATCCACTGAAAATGGAAGCATACTCACAACCGATCACACCAGCACCATAGATCACCATGGTACGCGGCGTATGATTCAGTTTAAGGATGGAGTCAGAGTTATAGATACGCGGATGATCAAAATCAACATCCGCCGGACACCAGGGGCTGGAACCCGTGGCAATAATGAAATTCCTGGCTATCAGAATCTCTTCATCCTGACCTGGGCTTTTGACTTTCAGCTTGCCTTTATCAATAAATGAAGCAAACCCGAAAAACACATCAATACGGTTACGCGCATAGAAGTTCGTACGCAGCATTACCTGATTGGAGATGACCTTCTCGGCGCGACGCAATACTTTAGGAAAAGAGAACCAGCGTGGCTCACCGATATCGCGGAACATGGGGTTGGTATTAAATTCAATAATCTGCTTAACCGAATGACGCAGAGCCTTGGACGGGATGGTGCCTTTGTGGGTACAGTTACCGCCTACAGTATCCTGCTCTTCCACCACCGCCACACGCAGCCCTTTTTTTGACGCGTTCATGGCAGCACCTTCGCCCGCCGGTCCAGACCCTATCACTACGACATCGTAGTTATACTCAGCCATTCGCTATCCCCTTTATGATTATTGATACACGGTCGATCAGGCCATTCCTGCAGCAGACGATCAAGCCTCTAGCCTAGACAGCCTGCCGTGGAAAGCCAATTAACCTTTAGATTTAACCTCGTATGCGAGATCGGCATTCAGTGCAGTTTTTTGCTTGCGCGCACTGATAATACGCTGTTTTTCTTCTTCATCCTCGCAAATTTCTTTATCGCCGCCGCAGATATCGCACTCTTTCACCATACCCAGTGCACTCATGCCACCACAGGAACCGGCAATCGGCTTGCGTCCCATGATCACACCCACGGACATCCCCAGCGTCAGCAACAGCAGAATCACCAGAGTAATCACAAATATTTCCATAAAACCTCCAAAAAACCTTGGTCAATACCGTATATCCTGCATATATAAAAAAATGGCCGGTATTTCAGTTACCGGCCATTTTATCGAATTTACAGGGCTATTGGCTATGATCAGCCGCCGAAATCATCCAGCAGAATGTTATCAGGCTCTACCCCCATATCCTCAAGCAGCTTGATGACAGCGGAGTTCATCATTGGCGGCCCACACATGTAGTACTCACAGTCTTCAGGGGCTTCGTGATCCTTCAGATAGTTTTCATACAACACATTGTGGATGAAGCCTGTCGGCCCGGTCCAGTTATCTTCCGGAAGCGGATCAGACAGCGCCAGATGCCAGGTAAAGTTAGGATTCTCTGCCGCCAGCTTATCAAACTCTTCGACATAGAAGGCTTCACGCAATGAGCGCGCACCATACCAGAAGGTGATCTTGCGCTTGCTCTTCAGACGCAGCAACTGATCAAAGATGTGCGAGCGCATCGGCGCCATACCGGCACCACCACCGACAAACACCATTTCGTTGTCTGTATCTTTGGCAAAGAACTCACCAAATGGACCGTAGACGTCGATCTTGTCACCCGGCTTCAGTGCAAACACATAAGAAGACATGATACCCGGTGGCAGATCTGTGCCAGGAGGCGGAGAAGCGATACGGATATTGAACTTCACCACACCCTTCTCTTCCGGGTAGTTCGCCATAGAGTAAGCACGAATCGTCGGCTCAGTCACCTTGGAGACATAGCGCCACATATCGAACTTGTCCCAGTCACCGCGGTATTCTTCCTGAATATCAAAATCCTTGTAATTCACCACGTGTGGCGGGCACTCCAGCTGTACGTAACCACCGGCACGGAAATCCACATTTTCACCTTCAGGCAGACGCAAGGTCAGCTCTTTGATGAAAGTGGCCACGTTAGGGTTGGACTCCACGGTACAGGTCCACTTCTTCACGCCAAAGACATCGTCTTCAACCTGAATTTTCATGTTCTGTTTCACCGGTACCTGACAAGATAGGCGCCATCCTTCTTTGGCTTCACGCAGGGTAAAGTGAGATTCTTCAGTTGGTAGCATGGAACCACCACCTTCATGTACTTCACATTTACACTGTGCACAGGTACCACCACCGCCGCAAGCAGATGCCAGGAACACGCCCTTGTCTGCCAGAGCACCCAGCAGCTTGCCACCGGCCGGTACGGTTATTGTTTTCTCCGGGTCACCATTGATCTCAATCGTGACATCACCGGAGCTGACCAGTTTTGAGCGTGCGACCAGGATAATGGCAACCATTGCCAATACCAGAGCCGTAAACATCACCACGCCCAGAGTAATTTCTGCATTCATCAGCTTATTCCACCCTTATACAGTTATTTCAGTGGATTAAAGCGATACGCCGGAGAACGACATAAAGCCAAGGGACATCAGACCAACAATAATGAAGGTGATACCCAGGCCACGCAGTCCTTCCGGTACATCGCTGTACTTCAGCTTTTCACGGATACCGGCCAACGCGGTAATCGCCAGTGCCCAGCCGATACCGGCGCCAGCTCCATAGACGACACTCTCTCCGAAGGTGTAATCACGCTCTACCATGAACAGTGCAGCACCCAGGATGGCGCAGTTCACCGTAATCAGCGGCAGGAACACCCCCAGCGCGTTGTACAGCACCGGTACGTACTTATCCAGAAACATTTCCAGGATCTGTACCATCGCTGCGATGATGCCGATATAGGAGATAAACCCGAGGAAGCTCAGATCCACATCCGGATAACCGGCCCAGCTCAGCGCACCTTCACGCAGCAGGTAGTTATAGATCAGGTTATTGACCGGCGTAGTGATCAACAACACCACAACAACGGCTACACCCAGACCGAAAGAGGTCTGAATCTTCTTGGAGATAGCCAAAAATGTACACATCCCCAGGAAGAATGCCAGCGCCATGTTCTCAACGAAAATGGCACGGACAGCAAGACTGATATACTGTTCCATGACTTACACAGCCTCCTTACGGGTGTTCGGGGCGATGACGAATTCAGGCTTTTCAACCTGCTCCGGATACTTGGTACGAATCAACCAGATCATGATACCGATCAGGAAGAACGCACTTGGCGGCAGCAACAGCATACCGTTGCTGTAGTACCATCCACCGTTGGTAACCAGCGGCAGAATTTCATAGCCAAACAGCGTACCCGCACCAAACAGCTCACGGAAGAACGCAACAAACAGCAGTACAACGCCATAGCCAAGACCGTTACCAACACCATCAATAAAGCTGGGGATTGGCGGGTTCTTCATCGCAAAGGCTTCTGCACGACCCAGAATGATGCAGTTGGTAATGATCAACCCAACGAATACCGAAAGCTGCTTGGAAACATCGTACACAACTGCTTTCAGTACCTGGTCTACCACTATAACCAGAGAGGCAATAATGGTCATCTGCACGATGATACGAATATTGCTCGGAATCTGATTTCGTATGATAGAAATGAACATGTTGGACAATGACGCTACGGCGATTACCGCCAAGGTCATAACGACCGCATTGTTCATGTTTGTCGTGACCGCCAGCGCCGAACAAACACCCAGTACTTGCAGTGCAATCGGGTTGTTCTTGAACAGCGGCGTGATGACGATTTCTTTAGTGCTCGACATAATTACACCTCATCCACTTCAAGTACGTCGGCATCTGCATCAGCTTCTGGTTCTACCAGTTCAGCAGAACCAGCCTCGCTGGCTGCACGCAGATTTGCGATAAACGGACCAAAGCCTGACTCACCCATCCAGAAACGGATCATGTTCGTCACACCGTTAGCTGTCAGCGTCGCGCCCGCGAGACCATCGATACGGTATTCAGAACCAGACTGAGATGGATCAACGGCACCTTTGATAACCCGTAACGCTGGCTCATCAGTCGATTCACCTGAGTAGATCTGCTTCCCAATCCAGGAAGCTCTCCAGGATGGATTATCGATCTCACCACCCAGACCGGGAGTTTCTGCATGCTCATAGAAACCCAGTCCTGCGACAGTATTCAGGTCACCCTCAAGTGCCAGAAAACCATACATGGTTGACCACAGGCCATAACCATGAATCGGCAGGATCAGTTTTTCAATCGAGCCATCTTCCGCTTCAACAATGTAGACAGGCATCTTCAGCGGCTGACGCTTGATAGAGGCCACATCTTCACTACGACTCAGCGAACGGGACAGTGACGGGTCACCGGCAGCACGACGGAAGTCTTCAACCTCTGCCATAAACTCTTCGGTAAACTGCCCTGCCTGCAGGTTAACAGTACGTGTGGTGATCTGTTCAAACAGCTCATCAACACTCTTGGATGGATCGACAATACCCGCTGCACGCAGGATGTTGGACTTACGGTCCTGATCCATATTGTATTGCTGCATCGGTTTCAGCATGACAGCCGCAGCCGATACAACCACAGAACAGACCACACAGAGCACCAGGGCTACAATGATCGTTCTTCCGATTGAATCTTTGTTAGACGACATTACGCAACATCCTCCGTTTGATATTCGCCTGCACGACAAAGTTGTCGATCAACGGTGCAAACAGGTTGGCGAACAGAATAGCCAGCATGATACCTTCCGGGAAAGCCGGGTTGACGACACGGATCAGAATGGTCATCACACCAATCAACGCACCGAAAATCCACTTGCCGGTATTGGTCATGGATGCTGAAACTGGATCAGTTGCCATAAAGAACATACCAAACGCCAGACCACCGATGACAAAGTGCCACCAGAATGGAACGCCAAACATCGGGTTGGTATCTGAACCGATGACATTAAACAGCAAGGTAGTACCAATGACACCCAGCGCCACACCTGCCACGATTCGCCAGGCCGCGATCTTGGCAAACATAATAATGGCGCCACCGATCATAATGGCCAGAGTCGAGACCTCGCCCACAGATCCCTGAACAGTACCGACAAAGGCACTGAACCAGCTGACATCAGCCGCCAGAATGGCTTCTACGCCACCTTCAGCAGCCAAAGCCAGCGGTGTTGCCCCTGAGAAGCCATCCACAGCCGTCCAGATAGAGTCACCCGAAATCTGGGCCGGATAGGCAAAGTACAGGAATGCACGGCCGGTCAAAGCAGGGTTAAGGAAGTTTTTACCCGTTCCACCAAACACCTCTTTACCGATCACCACACCAAAGGTGATACCCAGCGCAACCTGCCACAGCGGGATAGTTGCTGGCAGAATCAGAGAGAAGAGAATAGAAGTCACAAAGAAACCTTCGTTGACTTCATGTCCGCGCTTCATGGCGAACAGAACTTCCCAGAAACCACCTACAATAAAGGTCACTGCGTAAATCGGTAACCAGTAAACAGCACCATGAATGATGTTATCCCAGACGCTGTTAGCGTTATAGCTGGTCAACGCTGTCAGGATGGAACCACGCCAGCCGGAAGCTTCGGTGATACCCAGATCTGCCATGGCGGTATTCGCCTGCAGACCCACACTGTACAACCCGAAGAACACAGCGGGGAAAGTACACATCCAGACCAGGATCATCATACGTTTCAGGTCTACACCATCACGTACGTGCGCACCGGCACGAGTCACCTTGCCCGGTGTGTAAAAAATGGTATCAACTGCTTCATACAGTGCATACCAGTTTTCATATTTGCCGCCTTTATGAAAATGCGGCTCCATTTTGTCTAAAACAGCTCTAATACTCATGCCTGTCTCCTACGCCTCTTTCTCAATGCGCGTCAGATTGTCTCGGAGAATCGGGCCGTACTCATATTTGCCTACGCAGGCAAAGCTACAGAGTGCAACATCCTCTTCATCCAGCTCAAGACAACCCAGCTGCATCGCCAGCACGATGTCACCTGTGACCAGTGCGCGCATCAGCTGAGTCGGCAGAATATCCAGAGGCATCAGTTCTTCGAACTGACCAACCGGAACCATGGCACGTTCTGAGCCATTGGTTGTAGTGGTGAAATCAAAACGCTTACCTGGAGAGAACATGGAAGCAAACATATTCAATACGGAATATTTGTTTGTACCCGGTGCAACCCAGCCCATAAATTCACGCTTGTCACCTTCCAGCAGGACTGAAACCTGAGTCGCGTAACGCGTCAGATACGCCAGTGGGCCAGATGCGGTCAGACCATTCCAGACAGAGCCACTGATAATTCTGTTTTTACCTGTACGCAAACGACCTTCAGTCAGCTCAGTCAGGCAGGCACCGACACGGGTGCGTACCAGCACAGGCTTTTCGACCTGAGGGCCCGCAATCGAAACCACTCGATCCAGCTGCAAACGGCCGGTCGTAAACAGTTTTGCGAACGCAATGACATCCTGATAACCGATGTACCACACCGTTTTGGTCTGTGAAACAGGATCAAGGAAGTGAATATGTGTTCCCGGGTTACCCGCAGGATGCACACCACCAAACTCTTCAGTCGTCACACCTTCAGCAGTTGGAATGTTTGCACCAGGCGCTTTGCACAGAAAGACTTTGCCATCGGTCAGCTTGGTCAACAAGGAGAGCCCTTGCTGGAAGGCCTCAGCCTGTTCAGCAATGATTACCTGCGGATCAGCAGCCAGCGGATTGCTATCCATGGCAGTCACGAAAATGGAGTGAGGTACGGTACCGGCAGCGGGTACTTTACTGAATGGACGGGTACGCAAGGCAGTCCAGAGACCGGACTGTAGCAGGTTTTCCTGCACTTGCTCCCGTGTCAGCGAGGCCAGCTGACCGGCCTCATAGCGACTGAATTCAATCGCCTCTTCCTCTGCATCCAGCTCAATGACGACGGATTGCAGTACGCGACGCTCGCCCCGGTTGATCGATTTGATCACACCTGCACCAGGAGCTGTATACTGAACGCCTTCGGTTTTTTTATCGGTAAAGATCACCTGCCCGAGCTTCACCCGGTCACCCTCTTTGACTGCCATGGTTGGCTTCATGCCAACATAGTCATAGCCAACCAGTGCGACCGAGCTTACTTTAGCGGCATCTTCTATTATCTGCGCCGGTTCGCCCGTTATCGGTAGATCCAGACCTTTCTTGATCCTGATCATTCGCCTCACCCAATCTAACTAAAAACTCCGAAATCTTGTTTTCATGCCCGATAAAACCAGCCATATTCAGCACCACTGATATGAGACTGATTTTTGTTATCAGACAAACCAAAATTCCACCAAAAAACTCTCTCATTATACCTGATATTCTTGTAATTTTTCTACCGGAGACTGTCTGCAAGCGCTAATTCTAAAGTTGCATATACGCAAAAAGGCGCCGTGTTTCCACGACGCCTTTTTTGAACAGCGACTCTTTGCCTGAATCAGAGCCTGAATCAGATGCCTGACAGAGGATACGGCTTCAGGGTTGTGTTGCAGATATGCTGCGCCATACGAATCACCTGACAGCTATAGCCGTACTCGTTATCGTACCATACATAAAGTACGCAACGATTACCGTCAGCGATAGTGGCCAGCGCATCTACCACACCTGCTGCACGCGAACCAACAAAGTCTGAAGAAACAGCCTCAGGTGAATTACTGTAATCTACCTGCTTCTGCAAATCAGAGTGCAGCGCAATGTAGCGCAGGTATTCGTTCAGCTCTTCACGCTCAGCTGCCGATTTCAGGTTCAGGTTCAGAATCGCCATAGACACGTTCGGTGTCGGAACACGAATCGCATTACCGGTCAGTTTACCTTCCAGCTCCGGCAGTGCCTTGGATACCGCTTTGGCCGCACCGGTTTCAGTAATAACCATGTTCAGTGCAGCCGCACGGCCACGACGACTACCCTTGTGATAGTTATCGATCAGATTCTGGTCATTGGTGTAGGAATGGACAGTTTCGACATGACCATTTTCAATACCGTACTTGTCCTGCAGGGCTTTCAGTACTGGCACAATGGCATTTGTAGTACAGGAAGCAGCCGACAGAATATTATCTTCCGGCGCAATATCCAGATGGTTAACGCCCATCACGATATTCTTCATGTTTTTGCCCGGCGCCGTCAGCAGTACCTTGGCAGCACCCTTGGCCTGAAGATGGCGAGACATGGCTTCAGCATCACGGAACATACCCGTGTTATCGATCACCAGCGCATCCTGAATGCCGTACTGAGTGTAATCCACATCTTCAGGCTGATTGGCAAAAATCACCTGAATCGATACACCATTGGCCACGATGCACTGATTCTCTTCATCAACCTGGATGGTGCCTTTGAACGAGCCGTGAACCGAGTCGCGGCGCAGCAGGCTGGCGCGCTTTTCCAGATCATTCTCAGCCTTGCCTTTACGCACGACAATAGCACGCAAACGCATGCTGTGACCGATACCGGCACGATCAACCAGTTGACGCGCAAGAATACGACCGATACGACCAAAGCCATAGAGCACAACATCTACCGGTTTGCGGTCATCAATTGGACCGATAGCATCTGCCAGCTCATCGGCTACAAACTGCTCCAGAGAACGGCCTTCAGCAGCCGTGCGGAATTTAATCGCCAGTTTGGCAATATCCACATGCGCGTTATGCAGATCCAGACCGGTTACAACTTCCAGTACAGGGAAGGTATCAACGACAGACAACTCTTCATCTTCTACCTGTCTGACAAAGCGATGTGCTTTGATAATATCGATCACAGATCGCTTGACGATCACGCGTCCATACACAGAGATCTCGACATTACGCTCACGGTAAAGTCTACCGATCAACGGAATCATTGCTTCAGCAATCGACTCACGCGCATTCCAGTCCGCTAAAATCAGTTCTTGGCTCACAGCTTGCTCCGAAAATATAAAGGCTCCATTTGCGTTGGCGCATTATCCCTGTTTAGGCAGCAGGGATCAAACCCCATTCGCTAGACTTTGGTCCGATCATTCAGCTCGGGTTCATTTTTTCATCTTGCCCATGACAAGGACTGTGTTTTTTTACAGCATTGGTTACACTAACGCCCTATCTTGTCTGGTGTTCAATCCTGGAGCGAAACGTGCTGACTGCTTTTTCCTATGCCCTTCCCCACTCAGCTGGGGATATCAAACGCCTTGGTCAGGTGACTGGCTGCAGTACCGGTCTGTTACTGCAACAGCTGCTGGAGCAGCAGCATCAAGGCCTGGTACTGATGGTCTGCAAGGACAATGAAACGGCACTGCGTATTCGCGAGGAAACCCGCTTCTTCTGCCAGGACCCGGAAGAAATACTGTTGTTCCCGGACTGGGAGACGCTGCCGTATGACAGCTTCTCCCCGCACCAGGATATTATCTCGCAACGTATCGAGACGCTCTATCGACTACCGTCGATGAAGCGCGGCATACTGATAGTATCTGTCTCCACGCTGATGCAACGCATCGCACCCAAAACCTTTATTACCGGGCACAGCCTGAGTCTGGATGCGGGCCAGGCCTTTAATCCGGATCAATTACGCCAGCAACTGGTCCATGCCGGTTATCAGGCTGTGAACACTGTTTATGAACACGGTGAGTTTGCTGTACGTGGTTCCATTATTGATATTTTTCCAATGGGCAGTTCTCTGCCTTTCCGTATAGACCTGTTTGATGATGAAATTGAAACCCTGCGCACCTTCGATCCGGAAAGCCAGCGTTCGATTGATACCCTGAAACAGATCCGCTTGCTGCCAGCCCGCGAGTTTCCGTTCAACGAGCCATCTATCCGTCTGTTCAAGCAACACTGGCGTGAACGTTTTGAAGTGGACTTCAACCGCTGCCCGGTGTATCGGGATGTTTCTGACGGGCTGGTACCTTCAGGGATTGAGTATTATCTGCCACTGTTTTTTGATGCCCTCTCAACCCTGTTCGACTATCTGCCTAAACAGACACTTATCGTTGAACAAGCCGGCATTGATCTGGCTGCACGCCATTTTGATACAGAAGTACGCAATCGCTTCAATGAACGCAATTTTGATACCCAGCGACCACTGCTGTCACCGGAAGCACTATACCTGCCGCCGGAAACACTGCTGAGTCAGCTGAAACACTATGGCAGACTGCGGCTCAGCAGTGATGCCGAAACACTGCGTCCAGGACGCGACAACCTGCCCTGCACTCCGCCACCTGATCTGACCGCCGAGCCTGGCAGTGATCAGCCTCTCGCTCGCCTCAAACAGCTCATTCAGGCACAACCGGATGCCAGCCTGCTGCTCTGTGCCGAATCGGCCGGACGTCGCGAGGCGCTGCTGGAACTGCTGAAGAAAACCGGACTGAAAGCAACCTGGGTGGAAAACTGGCAGGCCTATCACAGCAATCCCTTGCCTCTGGCGATTACCGACTTCCCTCTCGACCAGGGAATCTCCATCGAGCATCGTTTCCATCTGATTACCGAAACCCAACTGTTTGGTCGCCAGATTTTTCAACGCCGCCGTCGTCAGCGTGACAAGGAGCAATCTGATCAGGTAATCCGCCACCTGTCCGAACTCACTCAGGATGCACCTGTGGTACATCTTGACCATGGTGTGGGGCGCTATCGTGGACTGCAAAGCATCCAGGTGGATGGACAGACCAATGAGTTTCTGACACTGGAATACGCCAACGACGCCAAGCTGTATGTGCCGGTGTCTTCCTTGCACCTGATCAGCCGTTATACCGGTGCTACGGATGATCTGGCTCCACTGCACCGCCTGGGTACGGAACAATGGAGCAAGGCACGCCGCAAGGCGGCTGAAAAAGTCCGTGATACGGCCGCTGAACTGCTGGACATCTATGCCCGGCGTAACGCGCGACAGGGCTTCTCTTTCGATTTCCCGGAAGATGACTACACCCGCTTTGCTGCGGCCTTTCCTTTTGAAGAAACCCCGGATCAGGCCAGCGCCATTGATGCCGTTATACGTGATATGCGAGCAGCCAAACCCATGGACCGGCTGGTGTGCGGCGATGTTGGCTTCGGCAAGACCGAAGTCGCCATGCGCGCGGCCTTCATTGCCGCCCAGGCAGGCAAACAGGTTGCCGTACTGGTTCCAACCACGCTACTGGCTCAGCAGCACTATGAAAACTTCCGCGATCGTTTTGCTGACTGGCCTGTCAATGTAGAGCTGATTTCCCGTTTTCGCAGCGCCAAGCAACAACAGACTATTGCTCAGCAGCTCAGTGAAGGACAGGTCGATATCCTGATCGGCACCCACAAGCTGTTACAGGGTAGTCTGACCTTTAAGAATCTTGGATTGCTGATTATTGATGAAGAACATCGCTTTGGGGTGCAGCAAAAAGAGAAAATCAAAGCACTGCGGGCTGAAATCGACATTCTGACCATGACTGCAACACCCATCCCGCGTACCTTGAACATGGCGATGTCCGGCATGCGCGACCTGTCGATTATTGCAACACCACCCGCCCGACGTCTGTCAGTCAAAACCTTTGTGCGCCAATCCGAACCGGCACTGCTGAAAGAAGCCATTTTGCGTGAGCTGCTGCGTGGTGGCCAGGTCTACTACCTGCACAACGAGGTCAAGACCATTGATAAAGTGGCTGCAGACGTCGATGCGCTGGTACCTGAAGCCAGGGTTGCTATTGGCCATGGTCAGATGCGGGAGCGTGAACTGGAACAGGTGATGAGTGATTTTTATCACAAGCGCTTCAATGTACTGGTGTGCACCACCATCATCGAAACCGGTATCGACATCCCCAATGCCAACACCATTATCATAGAACGCGCGGACAAGTTCGGCCTGGCCCAGTTACACCAGCTACGCGGGCGTGTCGGCCGTTCTCATCACCAGGCCTATGCCTATCTGTTAACACCCGATGCACGCAACATGACCGAAGACGCCCAACGACGCCTGGAAGCCATCTCAGAAGCCTCAACGCTGGGCGCAGGTTTCACGCTGGCCACGCATGACCTGGAGATTCGTGGTGCAGGCGAATTACTGGGCGAAGACCAGAGCGGCCAGATGCAGACCATCGGTTTTGGCCTGTATATGGAAATGCTGGAGCAGGCAGTGGATGCTATCCGTGAAGGTAAAACCCCGGATCTGGACAAACCCTTGCAACATGGCTGCGAAATCAACCTGCATCTGTCAGCACTGATTCCGGAAGACTACCTGCCCGATGTGCATAACCGCCTGATGCTCTACAAGCGTATCGCCAACGCACGCGACGCCGAGCAGCTACAGGAAATCCAGGTCGAAATGATCGATCGTTTTGGTCTGCTGCCCGAACAGACCAAACATCTGCTGCGTCTGACTGAACTGAAGCTGCTGGCCGAAACACTGGGCATTCTTAAACTTGATGCCAACGACAAAGGCGGCAAGATTGAGTTCGACAGTGAACCCAAGATTGAACCCATGCGCCTTATCCAGTTGATTCAGCGCCAACCGCAGATCTTCAAGCTGGATGGGCCCACAGGTTTGCGCTTTACTCGCGCCATGCCCAATGCAGAAGAACGCTTCCAGCAGGTTGAGGCGTTACTGAACGGCCTGCGAAACTAGCCTGACACTCAAAGGTGCAGGCCGCTGCGGCGCGTCACACGTTTTTCCAACGCGTGACGCAGCGCGCTCTCACGACTGTAGATCAGGGTAAAACGCTCTCGAGAACGGGTAATGCCGGTATATATCAGCTCCTGAGTCAACACCGGGTTGGGCTGATCCGGCAATACCAGTGCTGTATGCGTGAACTCTGAGCCCTGAGATTTATGCACGGTCATGGCAAAGACACTTTCCAGCGCCTGCAGACGACTGGGCATAATCCAGCGCACGCCGCCATCCGCCCCCGGGAAAACCACTCTCAGGGCTAAACATCTGGAACCATCTGGCTGCTCCACTGGCCGCATCAAGGCAATACCGATATCACCATTCATCAACCTGAGACTGTAGTCATTCCGGGTCATCAATACCGGCCGCCCCTCATACCAGAGAGAGTCACTGTCCTGTAGCCAACCTGCCCGGGTCAGCGCTCGGGCAATCCAGGGATTGAGCTGTTCAACGCCCCAGGGACCTTCACGCACGGCGCAGAGCAACTGAAAACCGGTATGCGCCTGTAATATCTGTGCCGCCCAGTCATCATAGGCTGCATTGTCTGCTGTTTCAGCAGGCCGTCGGGTTTGCATCAGCTCCAGATAGTGACGGTATCCCTGCACCACCAGTTGCGCCAACGCAGCATCTGCCGCATGACTGACAAGCAAACGCTGAATCGGCCCCTGTTGCTCGTTAAACAGCTGCTGCAAAGCCTGCATCCGATCCGGGACAGGCTGATCATACAAACAGCCTTCATTCACCAGACGCGCTAACGCGCCGATCCCCCCCTGATCACTGAAACGGTGACTATGACGCAGCATGGTGATCACCTGATCCAGCGGTCGTCCGGTTTCACTCTGATAACCAACCGCTAAAGCATAGCCGGTTACCCGCTGCAGCCATTCAACTGTTTCCGGTTGATAACAGCCCTGTGACGCCCGCTGGCACAAATCTCCCAATACGGCACCGGCCTCAACCGAAGCTAACTGATCCTTGTCTCCCAGCAAAATCAGCCGGGCCTGGGGTCTGAGTGCATCCACCAGGGCAGCCAGCATTTCCAGATCAACCATGGATGCTTCATCGACCACCACCAGATCAACCGGCAACGGCTGTCCCCGGTGATGTCGAAAACGACGACTGTCCGGCTGCGGTCCCAATAACCGATGCAGAGTGGTGACCTCTGTCGGTATGGCCGCAGCCAGGTGTTCCGGCTGATCACTGAGATCCGCCAGAGGCAAACTTGCAACCTGTGCAGCAATAGAGGCATTCAGCCGTGCAGCGGCCTTGCCTGTGGGAGCTGCCAGAGCAATGCGCAAAGCCGGCTGCTGCTGTTGCATGGCCAAGGCTTGCAGCAACGCCAGCAAACGCACCACAGTCGTCGTTTTACCTGTACCCGGCCCGCCAGTGATCACCGCAAAGCCACTGCGTGCAGATAGTGCACAGGCAATTTTCTGCCAGTCCGGTTGCTCGCGCGGCGTAACAGATGGAAACAGTCTGTCCAGTAAGGGCGCCATGGCCGCATCCGGGAAATCATACCGCTGTTCAATGCGCTGCTGCAGTGCCTGACACACCTGCTGCTCATAATTCCAGTAACGGCGCAGATAGAGTAGTGGCGATTCTGCAGTGCCCGCCAACACCAGTGGTGTACTCGCCTGCTCAGAATGAGATGCATCCGGTCCCTCTTCAGGCTGAATCGCCACAGACCCACGCAGCTTCGCCCACCACTCAGCCGGGCTCAACTGAGTTGTTGCCTGTAACAGCTGCGACAGGCCCAGTGCGTCAGGACTCGCAATGAGCTTCAGTGACTCCAGCGCCGCCATCAAATCCAGACAGACATCACCATGACCATTGCGCTCACTGGTCAGCCCGATCGCCAAAAGTACATAAGGATCAGATTCAGGTGCGGTGTCAGCAATATAACGGCATAGCGCCAAATCCAGGGCACGCAGTTTTCCCTGTTCATACAGCCGGTCCAGCCAGTCGAATGCCATACCCTGTTCCCTGTTCATTCGATCACGTCTCCAGCAAACAGTTTATCCAGTCCCTCAATCACCTGGCGCGCCGGTTTGTCAAAAAACACCCCCTGGGTTTCTGACTGACTGCCGCGCAGGAAAACATAGGCCGCCCCGCCCATATGCTGGTCATAATCATAGCCAGGCAAGCGCACACTCAACTGCCGGTGCAGCGCCAGCAGATACAGCAGGTATTGCAGATCATAGCGTTTATCCAGCAGAGTCTGACGCATTATATCTTCAGAATAGGCTTGATCATTTACACCTAACCAATTGGATTTCCAATCTAAAACATAATATCTACCCTGGTGTTCAACCACCAGATCGATAAACCCTTTCAGCATGCCGTTAACTCGATTGGCTGCCAGTGGCGGACGTGCCTGACCACCCAGTGTACGCGACTGAACCCAGGCATCCAGTTTCAGGGTATCGAGTTGATGACTGGCGAACCAGAACTCCAGTTCAACGCTGTACTGCTGTGATGACAGAGCAGCCAGACTCACCGGCTCCGCATCATCATTCAATTGCCTCGGGAACTGCCAGACCTGCTGCACAAACTGCTGCAACCAGTGCAACAAGGGCTCAAACCAGTCCTCCAGTTGATGCTGCTGACAGCGTTGCAACAGATACTCGCGACAGCTGTCCTGAAGTTCAGGTTGCAGTACACCGGCAAATCCCTGTTGGCGAACGCCCTGATCATCAACCCAGCTCAATGCAGCCGCCCATTCCAGCAGACTGTGCAGGAAGGTACCGATATGACTGCCTTTAGGCAGGCCGTGCAGATCTCTGGATGGCAGCATGGCCGTCTGCAGATCGTCGCTCTCCTGAGAGTCCAGAAGGGTTTCCTGCCAGGCGGTTTCACTGACCTGTGTTCGCCCCTGCTTCAGGGCAGAATAGCTGGCGATCCACCAGTGTTCATGTGTCAAGCGGGGCGCCTGGCGTACCGCAAACTGCACTGCGGTCTGCTCTGGCTGCCAGGGCTCTGGCAACTGCTCGGGCAAGGCTTGGCGACTGAGTGTCTGCAGCGCTTGCAGGGCCTCAACAGGGCACTCAGCGGGCGCATTCAAAACATAAGCCAGTGCCGATGACGCAAACCCGTCTGTCTCGGCCACACCTATCCAGTTAACAAAGCGGGCACGGGTCAAACCAACATAAAGCTTGCGCAGATCTTCTGCCAGACGCTCGTCATCCGCCTGGGCCAGATTCTCCGCATTACTGCGTAGATGCACTTCCACCTGCTGGTCCGATGTATGCGTGATCAACAGCGTATCGCGCGCGGTAGCCGGACGGCTATCACCAATAAAAGGCAGGAAAACTAATGGATACTCCAGTCCTTTCGACTTGTGAATCGTCACTACCCGAACCAGCTGATCATCGGTTTCCAGACGCAGTTGTTGCGCTTCACTCTGCTCATCCGGCTCCAGTATCGACTCTTCCAGAAAACGAATCAGAGCCTGTTCACCATCAAGCATGTCGGCGGCCTGATGCAACAACTCTCCCAGATGCAGCAGATCGGTCAGCTCACGCTCGCCCTGTGCACGCTGCGTGGCACCTGCAGCCAGTTTGAAATCCTGTATCAGCCGATAAATTAACGGCAGTATCCCCTGACGCTGCCACAGCTGGTGGTAAGTGACAAACTGTCCAGACTGGCTTTCCCAGTAGAGCTCATCCCGATTCAAGCGCTCCAGTAAACGCACATCAAGGCGTAACAATGGGCTGGCCAGAGCTGCGCGGATCAGTTTTTCATTCAAGGGTGACGCCACAGCCCTCAGCAGCTGTAACAGCTCGCTGGCTACACGGGTCTGAAATACACTGGAGCGATCCGACAGATAGACACTGGCCACCCCTAGCTGCTGCAAGGACTGCCGGATCAAATTGGCCTCAGTGAGATTGCTCACCAAAACAGCACAGTCCGCAGGCTGGACGCCACGCCAACTGCCCGCGTCGCCCAAGGGCAGCAACGCCTTGCCCTGCTGCCCCTGAGTCAGTAATTCAGTAATACGGGCTGCCGTCGCCTGAGCCAGACGGGCACGAGCATCGCCCTTATTCAGTTTGCCGTCTACCGGTTCAACCCACCAGGCTTGTAGTGCCGGAGCCGCCTGTCCATTCAGCAGCAAGCCCGGCAGTTCGGCACGCCCTGCCCTGACCGGTACAAACGGCACCGGGTTCTGCTGATCTGACTTGAACAGAAATGCGCCCCGGGAACGCTGTTCAGCCAGGCTGAATACCTCATTCACCGATGTGATCAGCGCCGCTGTCGAGCGGTAATTGGTATCCAGGGTATAATGCCGCCCTTCACTGTCCCGACGTGCTTGCAGATAGGTGTAAATATCTGCTCCCCGAAAGGCGTAGATGGCCTGTTTCGGATCTCCGATCATAAAAAAGCCAACGGCTTCACTATCGCCCTGCTGATGATAAATACGGCGAAAAATACGGTACTGCACCGGGTCTGTATCCTGAAATTCATCCACCAGCGCTACCGGAAACTGCTTGCGAATCGCCCTCGCCAATGCATCCCCCTGAGCTGAAGCCAGAGCCTGGTCCAGCCGCAGCAGCAGGTCGTTCTGACTGAGACTATTGGATTGCAGTTTGACCTTTTCAATCCGGGCAGCAATCCAGTGTGCCGCATGACATAGCAGATCAGGCTCAAGATCAGGCAAGGCGGCCAGATCCGCTTGCAGCTGCGCCAGCGCACGACAGGCAGGATGATCAACCGGTGCCTGATCCGCCTCCAGCCAAATCTCCTGCACCCCTTCTGAGGACATCACCCGCCAGCTTTTTCCGGAAAAAATACCCGGATCTTCCTGTGATACCTGCGCCAGCCAGTCAGACAGTTTATTCAGCACACCCGCTCGATGATTGCTGTTCAGTTTTTTCGCCTGAAAGGCTTTTTGCCGGGCCGCCTGATCAAACAGCTGCTGTAACTGCCCGATATAATCTTCCCGCTGCCATCTTGCCTTAAGGTCGGCCAATTGCTGTGCACGCTGATGCAGATATTGATGAATCAGCTGCAATGCAGACCCGCCGGGCTGAGGCAGGTATACAAGCTTGTCCAGACAGGGCTTGACCTTTTTCAGCAAAGCATCAGGTGAGGCCCAGCAACTGACAACCCGTGACAGCTCATCCAGTGGCAACTGGCTGTACTCAGAACGCCAATAGTCTTCCGCGGCCTGCTGCTGCCAGGTTTGCTCATGTGTTTCCAGTTGCGGGTCAAACGCACTGCCACTATCAAAAGCATGCTCGCGTAACATGCGATAACACCAGGCATGAATGGTAGAAATCGCAGATTCATCCATCCATTGAGCGGCCAGTGTGAGTTGACGGGCTGCACGTGGATGCTGCTCGGGTGGCAATTGCTGCTTCAATGCCTGCAGTAATGCATCCTCTGACTCAGCTCCCTCAAACACCTGAGCCGCCTCCACCAGGCGGGCACGGATACGATCGCGCAGTTCAGCTGTCGCCGCATTGGTGAAGGTCACCACCAGTATTTCCGGTGGCAGTAACGGGCGCGTGAAAGCCTGTTCACCACCATGTTGTATCACCAGGCGCAAATACAGCAAAGCCAGGGTAAATGTCTTGCCTGTACCGGCACTGGCTTCAATCAGTGCCTGTCCTTGCAGTGGAAACGTCAGCGGGTCCAGACGGTTAATCTGATCAGTCATGCCGCACCGTCCTTATGGGTTTTCACCGCATGATGAAAGTCGCCATAGAGTGCCTGGGCTCGACGGGCAAAGGCTCCATCACTCAGGAGTTGTTGCAGGTCAGCACAGTGCTGCTGGAAAAACCGGCTCTGCTGAAAGGTATTATCCAAGGCGTCCTGCAGCCTTGTCACCAGCCGACCTTCAGGAGTGCCTGACGGGTCCAGATCACTACTGTTTTCCAGCCAGGTAATACCTGTCTCCAGGTTGATCAGCGTGGGAGCTTGCAGTGTTTCATGAGCAGCCTGCAACAGGCGCTCCAGGCATTCGGTTGCCTCAGCCGCTGAGTCCAGAGGGGCAAAGCCAATCTGCCCTTCCGGTGTCAGGATCCGGGTAGTCAGTCTGAGTCCCTGCTGATGAGCCAACAGATGCATCAACCAGCCTCGCAGATGATTATGCCATTTGCGGTTGCGCCCCTGGCGGATCAGGCCGCTGCTTTGCAATAACAGCAGTGCCAGATCACCGTTTTCAGGATTTCGATAGAGGGGTTCAAGCAGGGTTTCAACCGCCAGAACACCCCATGAGGTCTGTACCGCACACTGCACTGGCTGACTTTCCAGTGCCTCGCTGTAGGTCTGGCGTTCAACCTGCCAGACTTCCTGTAGAGCATCCAGTCCTTGCTTCAGCGTCTGCGCTTGCAGTTGCCCCAGGCTACCCTCAACCAGAATACCCTCTTGCTGCATACGCTGAACCTCTGCAGCACTGCGCTGCAGAAAATCCTCCTCATCGACGGCGGGCATCACTGCCGTGTGCAACAGCCGATCACGCAATTGCCAGACTTCCAGACCGTCCAGTGCGAAACTCTCCGTATCACGCAATACCTGAATCGACTCGGTACGTGGTACTTGCAGGCGCAAGCTGTAAAAGCTGTCCACCGGCTGTTTCAGCAACTGCACCAGCTGTGTCAACGACAAGGGGCTATCGGGCTGCCAGGTATCGAGTGCGGGTATGTCTGGCGGCTCTGGTTCTGGCTGATGGACGGCCAGCCATTCAGCTGCGTAACTGCGTCCGGATTCCGAGGCAGACTCAACGGCAAAATACTGGTGGCTGAAAGGTTGCAACGGATGCTCAGTGGTCAGTTCGGACAACAAATCCGGTGTTTGCCCCTGCCAACCGGACTGCAGATGATCGCGCAGCTGTCCAACCAGCACCGAGGCCGGTCGAACCGAGTTGTCACGCACATTACGCCCCACCCAGCTGATCACCAGCTTCTCGCGAGCCGCCAGTAACGCCTCCAGAAACAGGTAGCGGTCATCTTCCCGACGTGAGCGATCGCCGGGACGATAATCCTGTGCCATCAAATCAAAGTCGACTGCACTGACCGAGCGTGGATAATCACCATCGTTCATCCCCAATAGCCAGACCTGCCGAAACGGAATTGCACGCATCGGCATCAAGGTGGCAAAGTTCACTGAACCGGCAAGGAAGGTCTGACTCAGGCCCGGCTGGTCAAGACCGGACAGAAGTTCCTCACGCACCACATCCAGCGTCAAGGGCAAGTCAGAGGCATCACCCAGGGCAATGGCATCGAGCCACTGCGTTGCCTGCTGTTCAAACCTGAGTAACAGTGCCTGATCCTGATCGTTCTGAGGCAGGAAAAAGTCCTGCAACAGCTGCTGCAAACGGGCAATCCAGCCAGATGCATTGGCCGGTTGGGGCAGCAGATGCCAGAGGCTCTCCAGCTGATCCAGCAACAACACCAGCGGCCCCAGCTTGGCCGCTTCCAGTCCTGCCACTTCCGCATAGGGCACAGTCCCCTGCCATCCGGCCGTATCGCCACTGGCGTACCCCAATAGCATACGCTTCAGACCAAAACGCCAGGTATTGCTTTCCAGACCATCTGGCAGATCCAGCGCCGCACGCTGCGTAGCATCCAGTCCCCAACGGATATTGGCTCCCTGAATCCAGCGTTTCAGGCTGATCAGATCTACTTCATCCAGTTCAAAACGGGCACGCAGCGCCGGGACATCCAGCAGATCCAGCAACTCCGTTACACTGAAACGTGATTCAGGCAGGTGCAGCAGGCTCTCCAGGGCAATCAACAGGGGCGCTTTATGGCGCTGCCCCTGATCAGCAATGTGAAACGGCAAATAGCGCGGATCATGACGATCCAGCTTGCCAAACACCGCATCGATATGTGCGGCATACTGTTGAATATCCGGCACCATAACCAGAATATCACGCGGGTTCAGCGGATTACCGGCCTGCTGTGCGGCCTCAAACTCCGCCAGCAACTGGTCCTGTAGTATCTCCACTTCACGCTGAGGACTGTGTGCGACCATGAAACACAGGCTGCGATCCTGCGCCTGTACCTGTGTATACATCGCCTGGCGTTCTGCCAGGCTGCGTAATGCCAGAATATCGTCCTGAAGCTGCTGTAACAGCGTCTTATCACCCGGTGAAATAAACAGGTCGATACGCTCAAAGTGCTGCTGGTAGGTTGATGGCTGATCACGCTCATCCAGCAGTCGGAGATAATCCCGCCCCTGACGCCCCCAGGCGGCAAGCAATGGATGGCCGTGCAAATGCAACTGTTCATCAGTCAGGCTGTCAGGAACTGGACGCCCTGAATTGCGACGATAGGCTTTTTTGAACAGTTCACGGCCTTCAATCAGGTCGCCCCAGTAATGCTGACTGGGATTACAGACAAACAGCATGACCTGAGAAAACTGTGCCAACACTTCGAGCACTTCCAGTGTCTGCTGAGGTAACGAAGAAATACCAAACACAATGATTCGACGGGGTAAACCAGCCGCGCCCTGCCCTGCAGATACCTGACTGAGCTGCTGACAAAACAGTCGGTGCACACTGGAACGACTGGCGTAGTGCAAAAAATCGATCTCGGCATGTTCAGCCGCAATATCTTCATGCAACCACTGCCAGAGCAAGGGCTGCCAGAGCTGTTCTGCACTCAGCGGCAGACGCTCTCCCTGAGCAGTGATTATCACCGTCTCGCCAGCCAACCAGGCATCCAGCCAGTCCGCACGGTATACCTGATACTGATCGTAAAGATCCGCCAGCCGCGAAGCCAGACGCCAGGTTCGGGACACCGAGGGATCCTGCTGCAGAAAATACTCCAGTGGCTGTAATACCTGGGCATTCCCGGCCCGTGCAGCAAGCGCGGGCAGATCATTGAGCAGGCGCAACAAGCGCCAGGTCAGCGGACCTTTATCAAAAGGAGAGGCGCTGGGCAACCTGGGGAACACCGCACGATAGGCCTGCCAGATAAACCGTCCTGGTAGCATCACCTGCAGGCCCGCTGCGATCCCCAAACCGGATTCCAGCTCATCTCCCGCCTTGGCGGCCAGTGCCAGTTTGAGCCATTGAGCAATGCCATTACTCTGCACCAGCATGACTTCATTTTCGAGCGGCCTGAGTGGATAGCGCTGCGTCCAGCGCACCATCAGATGACGTAACTCTTCCAGATGGTTCCCCTGGATGACCATGAGTCCGGTCGGCCAGTCCGTTGTCGCATTCAAGCGGCTGCTCCTTCTAAAAACCTTGTCTAAACATCCGTGTATCCTATGCTAAGTTTAGTGGAGTTAACAGCAGCGCCAGGCTACGCAGTTTTGATTTTTCAGATCTATACTGGGCCTATGATCCCTTTAAGGAATAAACGCTTTGATGAAATGGATGGCTTTGATGAAATGGAAGATTGCCGCTGCCGGATTGCTGAGTTTACTGGCCAGTTCAATCACGCTCGCAGACCACACCATCGTACGCGTGGGTGTCTATGAGAATCCACCCAAAATTCTGATGGGACCGGATGGCTTGCCTTCCGGGATTTTCGGTGAGCTGATCCGGGAAATAGCGTTGCGTGAAAACTGGCAACTCCAGGCTGTCAGCTGCCAGTGGGATGCCTGCTTGTCTGCGCTCAGATCCGGCGAACTGGATCTGCTGCCCGACGTTGCCCGAACCGAAGCACGTGAACGTGAGATGACATTTCATCAACGCCCGGCACTCCACAGCTGGTCACAGGTATTCCGTCATCAGGATGTCAGCATCGATTCTGTACTGGACCTTGAAGGTAAACGGATTGCGCTGCTCGCCGGTTCAGTTCAGCAAGCCTATCTGCAACAAGTGGCCCAGGAGTTTTCCCTGCAAGTTGAGTGGCTTCCCGTGAGCAGCTTGCAGGCTGCACTGGAACAGGTGCGTGACGGGCAGGCCGATGGCCTGGCAACCAACAACCTGTTTGGCAGCCACCATGCAGATCGCTATCAACTGGAGTCCACATCCATCCTGTTTCAGCCCGCCCGACTGTTTTTTGCTGCGCCCTTAAACAGTCATCATGATTATCTGCAGCGCATTGATCATTGGCTAACACGCTGGAGCGACCAACCGGACTCCCCCTATCAGCGTATCCTGCAGGGTTGGCAAACAGAGAAACCCCTGAACACAGTGCCCAAAAGCCTGTGGATTTTTGCCGGTATCCTGATTGTTTTATTGCTGCTGGCACTGATACTGATGAAATACCAGCGTCGGGAAATACGCTTTACCCGACGTGAACTGAAGCGCAGTGACGAGAAGCTGTCCACGATTCTCAGCAACCTGCAGGCCTACGTGTATATCAAGGATCTGCAACACCATTACCTCTATGCCAGCCCCAAGGTTTGTGAGCTGTTTAACTGCTCTGAATCTGACATTCTGGGGCAGACAGACGAGGCTTTTTTTGATCCGGATTCGGCCGCTGAGATTTTCCGTCTGGATGATCAGACCCTGCTCAGTGGTGAAACTCTGGTCAGAGAGGAAGTCAACAAACTTCCCGGTGAAGAGGAGCCCAGAACCTTCCTATCGGTTAAAGTGCCGATGCGCGATGATCAGGGCAAAATTTATGCACTTTGCGGACTGGCGACCGATATTACCGAGCAACAACGCCATAAAAAAGAAGTGCATCAGCTGATTTTTTACGATGTACTGACGGGCCTTCCCAACCGGCGTTTACTGCTGGATCGACTGCAACACAGCCTGGTCAACCGTCATCAGGAAATAGGCAACGGAGCCGTGATCATGATTGATCTGGATAATTTCCGTACGCTGAATGATACTCTCGGACATCAAACCGGCGATCAGCTGCTGACCGCTATTGCACGGCGTCTGAGCCATCAAATCCGGGTCAGTGATACTCTTGCACGCTTTGGCGGTGACGAGTTTATGCTGCTACTGGAAGATCTGTCAGCTGACACATCTGTTTTACTCAATCAGGTTGAGCAGGTGCTCGACAAATTGATTGCAGCCTTCGAACAGCCCTTCATCCTGCAAAACCAGGACTATGTTACCACGGCCAGCTTTGGTGTAGCGCTCTTCTCAGACAGTCAACACAGCGCAGAAGAACTGATCAAACAGGCCGAGCTGGCCATTTACGACGCCAAAAAGGTCGGACGCAATCAGGTACGCTTCTTTGATACCCGCATGCAGCAGCAGGCAGAGCACCGTGCTGAGCTTGAATTCGGGTTACGTCGTGCACTTAAAGAAAACGAGTTTATTCTCTATTATCAGCCACAATATCATAGCAATCAGCAGCTACTGGGAGCTGAAGTCTTGATTCGCTGGCAACCACCCGACCAACCGCTGGTGTCACCGGCTGACTTTATCCCGGTCGCGGAAACAACCGGGCTCATCGTACCCATGGGTCACTGGATACTGCGTACGGCCTGCAAGCAGCTGGTACGCTGGGCAGATGATCCGGAAACAGCACATCTCACCCTCGCTGTTAACATCAGTGCCGTACAGATGCATCACCATCAGTTTGTTGATGATGTCCTGAGTATTCTCAGCGAGACTGGCGCACCGGCACACCGTCTGGAACTGGAACTGACAGAAAGTCTGTTAATCGACAATATAGAACACACCATTGATAAGATGTTGCAGCTGAAACAGCATGGCATACGCTTTTCACTGGATGACTTTGGTACCGGTTTCTCTTCCTTGAATATGCTTATCAGCCTGCCACTGGACACCCTCAAAGTGGATCAGGCCTTCGTGCGCGACATGCACCGTGATCCACGTGATCTGGCCGTTGCCAGAACCATCATCGATCTGGGTCGCAGCCTGAGCCTGAACGTTATCGCTGAAGGCGTGGAAAATGAACAACAGCTCAAGTCATTGAGAATGCTGGGTTGCCAGTGCTTCCAGGGCTATTTCTATGCACGTCCCATGCCGATAGATGCGTTCATCGAACACTGCCAACTGCCGGTGCCTCTCTTCTGAGGCCCCAGCTCAGTCATTCAACGCATCGGCAAACTGATGGTTCACATCACGGTGCCCGGCTTCATCGGCACGCACCGCCAATACCACGTCACGCAAACGTGCATCGTCGGGCAACTGCCAGTAGTCGATCGCAATCTGTGGCGCCGGTACATTTTCATACAGCCCCTCATCAATCCCGGCAAGGTACTCGGTATAGCTGTATACCGCTTCCTCTTCCAGGTAACCGACAAAACGATGGGCGGTACGGGGTGAACACAGATAAAGCAGAAAAAAGCTGTTGTAGAATATACCCTGAACCAAAAGTATCAGCAGACGTTCAAAGCGGTTGGGCTGAGCTATATGCACAAAGGTCATCAGATGCATGCGTTCATTTTCGGCCTCATCCAGCAAGGTGCGGATCCAGCCTTCATCATCCCGAATACGCCGCAGAGCTTTTAAATGCTGCAGCATTCCACCCACCATACCCGGTACGGCTGCCACAGTTTCCAGCACCACGGCTCGATGACCATAACGATTGGCAAACAGTTTATCGGCAAAAAAACGTAAAAAACGTGTCATGCGATAAGCGATCCAGTCCGACCTGTTTTGTGGCTTGAAATGACTCTGCTCAAGGGATTCTGACATTAACGACCTCCTGTGAAATTCTCCTCATTCAGTAGTTATGTCATTTACCAACACCAGAGGTTCCCGAGACTTTATGCCTCAGCATCCTCCAGCACCTGAAAATCGGCATAGTCTGCCTGCCAGGGTTGCTCTTCACTCAACAGCTCAGCCACATTCGCCAACTCAGGTCCCTGGCTCATCCAGGCTTCAACATGACGCACATTGATTTCATCTCCACAGAGCAGTGCTTCAACACGCCCATCGGCCAGGTTACGCACCCAGCCCAGCACACCGTGTGCCTCAGCTTTTTGCTGGGTAAAACGACGGAACCATACTCCCTGAACCCGACCAGAAACAACAACACGCAAACACACTTTTGACATTTATTGCCCCCTGTTTCAGTTGAATTCAGCGCAACGCTTCTTTTAACCGGTAGTACCACATCCCGGCAGCCAGCATAGGATTACCCAGCCAATCGCCCATCGGAACACGTACATGCGAGCAGCGGGAAAACACATCAAATTTTTCCAGTTGGCCGCTGATGGCATCTGCCATGATTTCACCCATAATGTGGCTACTGGCCACACCATGTCCGGAATAGCCCTGACAATACCAGACATTCGGCGAAACTTGCCCCAATTGCGGAATACGGTTGACTACGATACCCATGGCACAACTCCACTGATGCTCAATCGCCACCCCTTTTAGCTGCGGAAACGTTGTTTCAATGGCAGGCCTCAGCTCCGCCGCAATATCACGGGAGTCACGACCTGAGTAATTGCATCCTCCGCCAAACAACAGACGGCCATCTGCTGTCATACGATAATAATCCAGCACAAAACGACAGTCATACACGGCCAGGCATTCAGGGTTAAGCGTCCTGGCCAGATCACCCAGCGGTTCAGTGGTGACGATCCCGCCCATGGCCGGAAAAATCATCCCGGACAGCTGTCGACGCGCCAGGCGATGATACACATCGCCTGCCAACAGCACGTGCCTGGCGCGAATACGCCCGGCATCAGTCACCACGATCGGCTGATCTCCAGGCAGAATATCCTCAACCCGGGTATGCTCGTAAATTTGCGCGCCCAGGGACGCCGCCGCACGCGCCTCACCCATACACAGATTCAGAGGATGCAGATGCATGTTGCGATTATTCCGAATTGCTCCGCAGTAAAGATCTGTTGCCAGAATTTCCCGGACCCCCTGAGCATCCAGTAAACTGACCTCATCGGCCATTCCCCGCTGCTGCGCTTCGGCATAGCTCTCTTCCAGTTCCTGCAAGTGGACAGGCTTCATAGCCGTGTGCAGGTGCCCGAAACGAAGATCACAATCAATTCCATACTTCTCTATGCGTTGACGAATAATATCGTGACCGCGCCAGCGTAAAAACCAGATAAAGTCATCCACCTCATCACCCAGGCTGGCTCGCATCTGTTTGCGCATGGCCGTATCACCGGACAGGCTGCCAGTCACCTGGCCACCGTTACGACCGGATGCCCCCCAACCTACCCGGTTGGCCTCCACAACAGCTACGCGATAACCGCGCTCGGACAACTCCACGGCAGAGGCAATTCCGGTAAAGCCCGCACCGATAATGACGACGTCTGCCTCGCTGTCTCCCTCCAGCCTCGGGTAAGTCGTCGTGTCATTCAGGCTACTGTGATAATAGGAAGGCAGACGTTCCTGACGTGGTGGGCCTGCCAATTGACTTGCTTGCATGGTTAAATCCTTATGAGTTCATCTGAGCATCATCAGGTAGTGTAACGATACCAGCGCCAATCCTGCTCACTCACCTGAGACATAAACTGCTGATACTCGGCACGCTTGACGGCAAGATATACCTTCATAAACGCCTCGCCCATCTGTTCAGCCAGCCAATCTGATTGCGCTGCCGCATCCAGTGTTGTCAACCAGTCACCAGGCAGCGTTTCTGTCACCTGGGCATAACCATTACCGGTTACCGGAACACCCGGATCCATCTGTCCGGCCACACCTCGCAAAACACCTGCCAGTATCGCCGCAGCTGCGAGATAAGGATTGGCATCTGCGCCACAGATACGATGCTCAATATGTCGACTGGACGGAGGGCCACCCGGAATCCGCATGGAGACCGTGCGATTATCAACCCCCCAGGTCGGGGCCAAAGGTGCGTAGCTTTCCGACTGAAAGCGCCGGTAGGAGTTGGCATTGGGACAGAAAAACAGCAAGGAGTCTGTCAGCGAGGCCAGAAGACCGCCAATAGACCAACGCAACAACTCCGTACCTGCGGGGTCATCACTGGCATAGAGGTTATCGCCCCTGGAGTCATTCAGACTGATATGCATGTGCATACCTGAACCGGAAAGGTGTGAGAAGGGTTTGGCCATGAAACAGGCCTGCATGCCGTGACGATGCGCCACACCCTTGACCAGACGCTTGTATCTGACCGCCTGATCCATGGCCGTTAATGCATCACCATGCTGCAACGTGATTTCAACCTGCCCCGGCGCATATTCCGAAATGGCGGTTCTGGCAGGAATCCCCTGAAGTTTGCAGGCCGCATAGAGATCAGCCAGAAAGGGCTCCAACTGTTCCAGCTCGCGCAAACCATACACCTGTGTATCCTCAGGACGACGTCCACCCGGCTCCGCCGCCAGAAGAGGACCCGCCGCCGTTTCGGTTTGAGGGTCCAGCAAATAGAATTCCAGTTCACAGGCCATGACAGGATCATACCCGAGCGCTCTCAGACGTTCGATACACTGAATCAGCAAGTGTCTCGGATCAGCCACCGCAGCTGGCAAGCCACTCTGTGGATGCATACTGACCTGCAGCGCAGCCGTCGGTATCGTACGCCAGGGCAAGGGGACCAGACTGCACGGCAGTGGATAGGCACGGCAATCCACATCACCAACATCCCAGACCAGACCGGAGTTTTCGACATCCTCACCGAGAATCGACAAACCCATAATTGTGCTCGGCAAAGGCCGCCCGGATTCAAACACAGGCAGCAGTTCTTCACGATGTAATAACTTTCCTCTGGGCACACCATTGGCATCCAGAATAAACAACTCAAACAACTCTATTTCGGGATAACGCTGCAGAAAATCCAGCGCTTCCTGCACCCTTGCAAACTCCATTGCCAACACCTCATCATGTTTTAAAACAGTCTGTTATTGTTATGCTGACTTCGAACATAGCAAAAACACTGACACAAAACGAGGGGGAAAACGTTATTTTCAGTCGTTGTCAGATCGGCCATCCAGGCCAGGAGTGGGTGGGCGCATATACATCTAAATCAATAACAAATTACTGGTTTCCATTTCTGAAACCAGCATGCTATAGGGATAAATGGTGGGTCATCGATATTGGAGGCCATAATCTGCGAATGATCGCTTTCATAGAATTCCGTGACAACAGGATGTATGTCAAACACGTCGTCAGCCATGCTGAGCATGACAAACTGACTGATAAATACCGTCAAACAAAGGAGTCATGATTATGATCCCTACTGCATGCATAGAAATCAGAGAAGCATTGGCACAGATCCCCTATCTGACTGAGATCAACACCCAACAGGATTATGAGCTGGCCCTGGCGCTGATGGATGAAATGATTGATGACTACAGTGCAAATAAGGCACTGATCGACATGCTGTCCATCAGCATCGAAAACTGGGAAGATCAGGCTGAGGAGTTCGCTTTGTTCAATGCTGCGCTGGCTGATATGGACAAGGGTCTGGCTGTGCTGAAAACACTAATGGCACAGCATAATCTTGGTGTTGCTGATCTGCCTGAGCTGGGCTCAAAAAGCAATGTCAGCAAGCTGCTCAATGGGGCGGAGGGCAAAAAACTGAATCTGCATCATATCAGAGCATTGAGCCAACGCTTTGGCGTATCTCCTGCGTTGTTTATCTGATGCACACTGGATAATCTTCTTCTCTGCTGCAGGCCAACAAGCTTGCAGCACCTAAGGAAGCTGCGAATAAGCCCAAATCCCATGCGGTAGAATTATTCGCAGCCTCCCTTACGTGGATGCAGCAGCGAGCCTAACCCACCACTTTTCACCATGGGATCATCTGAATTCACGATTATTTCAGCACGATTTAACACATAGGCTTTACCGGTAATGCTGTTTTCAACCAGCGTTTGCCCTTCTGCCTGACTCAAACCGGTAAATCGGCCCACAAATCGGGTTTCTCTCAAAGAGCAGGTTTCCAGTGTATCACCTGGCAGAATGCGCTTTTCATGCTGCATCAAAGCCAGACGCGCAGAGGTACCGGTACCCGTGGTACTGCGGCAGATGACACCCGGATGTACATAGGTAGCCGAGCGGGAGGTGAACTGTCCTTTAGCTGAACTTTCCACCGGCCCCATAAAATGCAGAAAAGGAATAGGCCCAACATCACCCAGAGAATAATGACGGAAATTTCGTTCGGCTCGAATCGCTTCAATAATAGCGTGTGCACAGGCACTTAAGCGTGTCTCTTCATCCAATGTCAGACTAAAACCCAATTCAGCGGCATCCACCAGGACATAAAACCCACCACTGTACGCGATGCTATAGGTTACCTCGCCCAGGCCGGGTACTGAAATCGTCTGCTGATAGGTGTCAATATAACTAGGGAGGCCTTCACAGGTAATTGACTCCACCACCCCGTCGCGTATTTCAGCGTCGATCTGCACCAGTCCAGCCGGTGATTCGAGTATAAATTGCTGCCGACCTTCCTGCTTGGGTAGCAGACCCAGCTCCAGCACAGCGGTTGCCGTACACAGGGTATTTGAACCGGAATACACCGGGTATCCCATGACTTCCATGATTATATAGCCTGTCACAGCTTTCGGGTTGGATGCAGGCACCAGCAGATCTACAGACATTTCAGGTATGCCATAAGGTTCATTTAACAACACCCGCCGCAAGACATCGGCATGGTCCTGAAGATATTCCATCTTTGCCCTGACTGTTTCACCCGGCAAGGAACCGACACCCCCATACACAATACGGCTGACATCGCCACCGGCATGCATGTCCATGAGATTTAATTGATGTCGTTTCATACTGAGAGCCCACGAACAGCAAAGCGAGCCCCATGCTCAGCCCACTGTGCATCCGGCACAATAACAATCTTGCCCAGATGGTTCTGATCACGATCAATAAAATACTCTTCAGCTTGGTGCAGCTGTGACAGTTTGAATGTCCCCTGCAACACGGGCTTCAGTTTTCCAGACCGAATCCAGGTGATCAATTGACGAGCTTCCTGAGGCGTACCATGTGATACTCCGAACAACTGCACCTGATAGAGATAGATTCGCGTCCACATGATCCGGCTGAAATTTCCGCCACTGGCACCCGCAATGCTGATACGCGGGTAGGTCGTACGTACACGCATATTCTGAATCATGGTGTCGATAAAAAGGTCAGTCATGTCTCCCCCCACCAGATCCATCACTGCATCAATCGGTGCGCCTCCGGTCACTGCGAGGGTGCGCTTAACAAAATCTGTCAGGTCACCACGATCCACAACGGCTTCAGCGCCCAAAGCAATCAGAGCGGCCGTCTTGTTCTGCTGACTGACAGCATAAGGAATTGCACCCAGCAAGCGACACAGCTGGATCAATGCGGTACCGACTCCGCCACTGGCACCCGAGACCAGAATACGCTCACCCGCCTTAACCTGGGCAACGTTTAACATATGCAAAGCAGTCTGATAGGAACACATCCCCAGTGCCGCCAGCTCGGCATCAGCCAGTTCCGGATTGTCGATGCAATAAAACTGGCTGGACTTCACTACCACATACTCGGCATAGCCACCATCGGCTCCATGGCCATAATAATCCGGGACCAAATTGATCTGATCAGATTCACTGGCGTAGAGATTGAAATCCAGCAGCCCTCTCTCGCCAATACGTGTATCAGGTACGCCGACGCCAACGGCAGCTACCCGCCCCACTACATCGGCTCCCTGAATACGTGGAAACTTGAGCGTAGCCGATCCACTCATTTGAAAAGAAGTGGCCTGGTCCGTTGGGTTGACCGGATAAAGTCCTTCACGCACTTTACGGTCGGTGTTGTTTTTTGCCGTCGCAGTCACCTGAACCAACACCTCATCACGTCCCGGCTGAGGTACAGGCACATCTTCCCGGTAAATTAACTGATCGAGTCCACCATGTCCCATCAGGCACATGGCTGCCATGGTGCGCGGAATCATATCCTCTCCCCTGCTTGTTAAAGCCCGAGTCTATGACTGTAGAAGAGGTTTAAGGAATGTACAAAATTTGCACACTCACAACACTCAAGAGAACGCTCCAATTCAGGAGAAAATTGACAAATGCCCGGTCTGATCTAGGCTGAATTGACTGCATGCACTCAACAATAAACATAACAGGAGTTCATCATGAAATGGTATGCCCCTCTGATCAGCGTGCTGCTGTTACTGCCGCTGGCGCCTTTAACTGCCGAGGATAAGACGCTATACATTATCTCACCCGCAGATGGCGAAACTGTAAATAGCCCGGTCACTGTGAAGTTTGGACTGAAAGGCATGGGCGTTGCACCTGCCGGTATAGACTTTCCCAACACCGGACATCATCATCTGTTAATTAACGTGGAGACCTTGCCTCCGCTGGACATGCCGGTACCAACTGACGAGCGTCATTTGCATTTTGGTGGTGGACAGACGGAAGTGACACTGGAAATGGAACCCGGGGAACATACATTACAACTGCTACTGGGCGACAAGATGCACATTCCACACGCTGAACCGATGATTTCCGAGAAAATCACTATCAGGGTGGAGTAATCAACTCAAAACGTTCAGCGTACCGAAGCGATGTAGCGAGACAGGTGTTCCATTTTTTCAGGGTCATCGTCGACAAATGCGACTTTGACATGGATAAACGCTGCATCCACCTTACGCTCCAGAGCTTCGATACGCTCAATAAAACCATTGACGCGCGCCACGCTGCCACCAGAGAGCTGCTCTATATCGACAACCGCCTGATCAAGGATAGTCGGAAATACACCTTCATTCTTGATCACCACCAGCACGTCTCTCAAGCTCAGATCCTTGATGGCACATTTAATCACCTGATCCCGAACACGCAACTGAGCCAGACCTTTGGCTTTCAACGATGTTTTTTGTGTGGCAGCTTGAGCCGCTGTTTCTTGAGCTTTGCTCAAAGTCTGTGCCGCCTGATCGACTTTGCGGGCACTGGGCCCCCGCGTTTCCCCGGATAACAGCTTGTTCATTTTCTGGGTCAGCTGCTCTGCGGTAAAAGGCTTGCCGAGATAGTCATTCACCCCGGCCTGAATCGCCTTCAATACATACTCGCGCTCACCACGACTGGTCACCATAACAAAAGGCGTTGTCTGATAGCTCGGTTGCTGACGTGTCCAGGTCAATAGCTCCAGCCCACTCATCTTGGGCATTTCCCAGTCACATAGAATCAGGTCAAACTTCGCCTGTTTCATCAACGACTGTGCTTCTTGCCCATGATAGGCAGCCGTCACCGTAGAACCGGGAAAGGAGTTCTTAACAATTTTGGTCACGAGTTCACAAATAAATTTTGCATCATCGACAACGAGAACAGATAACGAGTTCATCAACACAATCGACCTTTCAGAGTAAAAAACAGGCAAAACCCAAGGATGCGCATCGAAAGCTATGGTACGCTTGACTACATCATACCGAAAAAAGTCCATGGATACAGTGCGTTTGCAAAACCGCTGTATCAATTACCCGAGTGACACCACACCCTGACATGCACACTCACCGTCCACGAATACTGATTCTCTCAGCCTATGATGCAGCCAGCCACCAACGCTGGCGACAACAATTGGTGAAGGCTCTGCCGGAATTTGACTGGCATTGCCTGTCGTTGCCGCCGCGCTACTTCAGCTGGCGTATACGCGGCAATGCACTGAGCTGGTTAAATGAACCTCTCCTGCAACAACCCTGGGACCTGCTGCTGGCGACATCCATGACAGACCTTGCCGGTCTGAAAGGTTTCCATCCATCTCTGGCACGCGTGCCCGCACTCCTCTACCTGCACGAAAACCAGTTTGCCTTTCCAGACTCCGGGCGTCAGTTCAACAGCTATGAACCTCAGATGATCAACCTCTACAGTGCTGTAGCAGCGGACCATTTGCTGTTTAACAGTGAATGGAACCGCCAGAGCTTTGTACAGGGTGTTGCCGGGTTATTGAAAAAACTGCCCGATGCATTGCCTAAAAACCTGCCGCAGACACTGCAACAGAAATCCTCTATTCTGCCGGTTCCGATTGAAGACACCCTGTTTGTAAAACGGGCACGCCTGACCCATACCGCTTGCCCGCACCTGCTTTGGAACCATCGCTGGGAATACGACAAAGGGCCGGACCGGTTGCTGAAGCTGCTGGATAAGCTGGTTTCGCAAGGGCAGGACTTTCGCTTGAGTCTGGTCGGTGAACAGTTCCGCCAACAGCCTGAAGCCTTTGCGCAGATCCAGCGTGACCATGCAGCACGTCTGCTGCACTGCGGATACCTGCCTCAGGTCAAGGATTACCACCAGTTGCTGCAACAGGCTGACCTGGTGATATCGACGGCACTGCATGATTTTCAGGGATTATCGATGCTCGAAGCCATGGCATCAGGTTGCCTCGCGCTGGCACCTGAACGTTTGGCCTACCCGGAATATATTCCACCGGAACACTGCTATGCCAGCTACCCTGAAGACCCGGATACTGAAGCAGATGCCGCCCTGTCACAATTAACCCGATGGCTCCAGACACCACCAGAACAACCGGCACCTGACGACTGGCGTCTGTCACAATTGACTCCGGCTTACCGGCAGATATTACAGCGTTTTCTGGCTTAACCTGGCAGCTCCATCAGCGATTCAAAGAATTCAACCACCACTTCCGAGGCTGGGCCATAGTAACCTTGGTCGACATCATTGCGGGTAGGTTCAAGGTTCAGTTCCACTGTCACCGCACCAGCCTGTTGTGCCACATCCATAAAGCCGGCGGCTGGATAGACTTTGCCTGAGGTGCCGATGGAGACAAACAGGTCGGCGACTGATAACGCATCAAAACACTGATCCAGCTGATACGGGACTTCACCAAACCAGACGATATCAGGACGCAGGGGTTGCGGTGTTGCACAACAACGACAGCGGTCAACCGCAGTTAGCTCACCCGTCCAGGGGTGTGACAATCCACTCGACTGACACAACGCACTCTGTAGTTGACCATGCATCGGGATGATGTGGCGACTGCCCGCACGCTGATGCAGATTATCGACATTCTGTGTGATCAGCGTAAAACGCCCACCACGACGCAGATGCTCTGCCTCAAATTCGGCCAGCATAAGGTGAGCCGCATTCGGTTCAAGCGCAGGATCGAGTAGCTGCTGACGGCGCAGATTATAGAACTGGTAGACTAGTCCGGGATTACGCTGAAACCCTTCCGGGCTGGCGACATCCTCGATCCTGTGGTCTTCCCATAGGCCATTTTGATCACGAAAGGTACGGATGCCCGATTCAGCTGAAATCCCGGCTCCGGTCAACACCACTATCTGTCTGTATCGCATCTGTCATACCTCTATTCAAGACTGAACTGCAGCTCAGCCAGTCGACGGTAGAGTGGAGAGGATTGTAACAATGCCTGATGTGTTCCTGAAGCCACCAGACGTCCCTGCTCCAACACCAGAATACGATCAGCCGAGATCACCGTCGACAGGCGATGTGCAATCACCAGCGACGTACGTCCCAGCATTAACTGATCCAATGCCTGTTGTACCCGCTGTTCATTTTCAGCATCCAGAGCACTGGTGGCTTCATCCAGTAACAGCACGCGCGGATCTCGAAGCAAGGCTCGGGCAATCGCCAGGCGCTGGCGTTGTCCACCTGAAAGCTGCATGCCTCCGGTTCCCAGCTGTGTATTCAACCCCTGCGGCAAACGCTGAATAAACTCCCAGGCCTGGGCCTGTTGTGCAGCCGTGATTAACGCCTGCTCATCCGCGTCCGCACGACCCAGGCGCAGATTGTCCGCCACACTACCGGTAAACAACACCGGTTCCTGGGATACCAGTGCCATACAACTGCGCAATGCCTGTGGTTCGAGGCTGTCCAGACGCACTCCGTCCAGGCACACCTCACCCTGCTGAGGATCATAAAAACGCAACAGCAGTTTTAACAGACTGGTTTTGCCGGCACCGGAAGGCCCCACCAGCGCCACCCGTTCACCGGGTTGAATAGTGATATCCAGATGATCCAGCACCCGGTTGTCAGGACGGGACGGATAGGCAAAGCTGACGGCCCGAAAAGACACTTCGCCTCTTATAGGTGAAGGTAAGGGGTTGGCAGGGTTCGGCACTGCAATCTGCGGCTGTGCATCCAGCAGTTCCAGCAAGCGCTCAGTAGCGCCCGCTGCCCGCTGCACCTCGCCAGCCACTTCTGCCAGGGTTGCCACGGCTCCGGCAGCAATCAAGGCATAAAACACAAAAGCCGTCAGTTCGCCAGGTGACATGCGCCCGGCCAACACATCCTGGCCACCCTGCCATAGAATCAGCCCTACAGCCGAAAAAATAATCAACATGGCAAAGCCGGTCAGCAAGGCGCGTTGCACAATCCTGGCACGGGCACTGTCAAACGCATCCTCGACCCGAGTCGCATACTGCTGCCGGTCCTGTGCTTCATGCACAGAAGCCTGCACTGTCTCAATCCCCTGCAGCACTTCTCCGGCGTAACTGCCCAGCTCCGCCACCCGGTCCTGGCTGGAGCGCGACAGACGACGTACCCGACGACCAAACCAGATCACCGGAACCACCGTCAGTGGAATGCCTACCAGCACCATCAATGTCAGTACCGGACTGGTAATCAATAAAAAAATCAGGGCGCCAATGAAGGTCAACAGATTACGCAACGCCATGGAGATCGAAGAACCAAACAGGCTCTGCAACACGCTGGTATCCGCTGTTAAACGGCTCTGAATTTCACCGGCGCCATTACGGGCAAAAAACTCCGGCTCCAGTGTCAGCAAATGATCAAAAACCGCCCGTCGCAGGTCAGCTGCCAGCCGCTCACCTATCCAGCTCACCCAGTAAAAACGTGCAGCTGATGCCAACGCCATGACAGCAACAACGGCAAGGGTCGCCAGCAACCCGCGATTCAGCCAGCGAGGATCACTGGCAGCAAAGCCCCGGTCTACCACCAGCCGGAGCCCCTGACCCAGCAGCAAGACACAGCCTGCTGCAAGCATCAAGGCCAGTGCCGCCAACACTATCTGGCGCTTGTAGGGTGACAGGAAGCGCCCCAGGCGCCAGAACAAGCCAGGTTGAATACCCAACAGCAAGTGGTTTTTAGCCATGCATCTCCCTGACACAGAGTGTCAGCCACGTCCTTTCACCCTTGAAAGAATCAAAGTGATTGTAGAGCAATTGCCATCTGATGATACAGCGGTATACCCAACATCACATTCAACGGGAAGGTCAGGCCCAGTGCAGCCAGCATTGCCAGACCGATATTCGCCTCAGGTATCGCATTCCGAATGGCCGCGGGGGCCGCAATATATGAAGCACTCGCGGTCATACTGGCCAGAATCACGACTGACCCCAATGGTAATGCCAGCCATACCCCCATCAGCAAACCGGCTATCGCCAGCACAGGTGGAGCGACTAGAGCAAACACCAGCACTCGCCATTGGGCACGCGGGAAAGGTCTCAGCGTCGTGGCGGCAGTCAACCCCATATCCAGCAGGAAGAGAGCCAATACCACCTGAAATGCGCCCGTCAGCAGACCGGTTACATTGGCACCCTGATCAGGACCATACATAAAGCCGATCAAGACACCACCGACCAAGAGAATCACACCGCGATTGGTCAAGGCTTCATGCCATAGGCCTGCCATCGTCCCCTGCTTTGCCGGTTGTGCCCGACGATACAGCAACAGGGCCATAATAATCGCCGGTAACTCCAGCATCACCAGATACAACGTGACTTCAGGACCTACCGTCAGCAAATGGGTCTGACTGTAGGCCAATGCCACCGCGAAAGTCCCCGCGCTCACGGAACCATAGTGCGCAGCCAGACTGGCACTGTCTGCCAGGGACAAACGCACCAGGCGACGCAGCAAAGGCATCAGTAATAAGGGTGTCAAGGCGCCAATCACCGCAATACCCAGCAGTTCAGGAATCAATGACAGGCGCAGTTGACCGTGCAGTGCAAAACCGCCTTTCAGGCCGATAGTCAACATCAGCAGCAGACTCAACAGGTCATAGGCCGCCTTGGGCACACTCAGATCTGAACGGACCAGTCCCGCAACCAGCCCAAGCAGAAAAAACATCACCACAATATCCGGCATTCTGATTTCACTCCATTCAGTCAAAGTTGGCGCATTCTGCCCCGAATAGAATATTTAGACTAATTAAATTAATACACATATAGTATAGATAATTATCTATAGGCCATATTCCCATGAAGCTACGCCACCTGACTTTCCGCCTGCTTGAAGTATTCACCCAGGTCATTAAAACCGGCAGTATCAGTGAGGCCGCTCGTCAGTTACATTTAACGCAACCTACCGTCTCCCTGCAACTTAAACGCCTGAGTGAAGCGATTGGTGAACCCTTGCTGGAGATCGATCGCCAGGGTATTCGCCTGACCGATACCGGGCAGATGGTCTATGCCGCAGCGCTGGATATGCTGGGGCGGGTCGATGACCTGCAGGATCAGCTTCACAGTGTGCAGGCCGGGCAGCACGGACGTTTCAGTATTGCCATGGTCAATACCGCCCAGTATGTCTTGCCAAGATTACTGGGGCCATACAGCAAGACCTTTCCTGACGTGGACTTGACCCTTGAGATAGGTAACCGGGAGCAAGTATTGCAACGCTTTAACCAGCAACTTGATGACATCTATATCTTCAGTCATCCCCCGGCACTGGACCACGCCGCCGCTGCACGATTTTTACGTAACCCTCTGGTGATTATCGCCGCCGCAAATCACCCGCTGGCTCAAGCGTCCGAGATCTGCCTGAGCGATCTGCTCAAAGAACGTTTTTTACTGCGTGAACCCGGATCGGCGACGCGGATGTTGTTTGATGGCTGGTTACAAACTCAGGGCTTGCAACTCAACCGCAGCCTGCAAATGGCCAGTAATGAAGCCATACGTGTCGGTGTCGCTGCGGGTATGGGAATTGCTGTTATCTCACGTCATGTCATTCCCAGCGGTGCAACCGGGCTGGTTGAGCTGACGGTCCCCGGCTTTGCACTGGAAAGCCATTGGCACTTTATCGTTCGCCGGGACAGACGCCTGCCCCATGCTGCACGGCGCTTTCTTCAATTTGCTGATGCAGAGCTGGAGAACTGCCTTGACCCAGCCTATGTTTGCCACGAAACGGATCAACTGTTACTGACACTGGCAACGCCTCTGGAAGCAGAATAACTGGCATATTTTATGCTTGATTTTTTTGTTTAAGTTTAAGTGTCTGCTAAGTTTGTTATAAACAAACCTGTCATCTGTACTGATCAATGGCGCCAGGAGAAGTGATGCATGGCTTATCAATGTGTATTGGGTGAACAACGTTATCAGTTCCAGGATCTGAAAGCCTTGATGGCACGCGCCACCCCGCTACGCTCGGGGGACTGTCTGGCAGGCGTGGCAGCTCAGGATGCGCAGGAACGTGTTGCAGCGCAAATGCTGCTGGCCGATCTGCCGTTGAAAACCTTTCTGAACGAAGCCCTGATTCCCTATGAGACCGATGAGGTCACCCGGCTGATTCTGGACACCCATAACACAGCCGCCTTCGCACCTGTAGCACACCTGACGGTTGGAGATTTTCGTGACTGGCTACTCTCCGATCAGGCCGACACAGTGACACTGCAACAACTGGCCCCCGGACTCACGCCGGAGATGGTCGCAGCCGTCAGTAAAATCATGCGCGTGCAGGATCTGATCCGGGTAGCCGCCAAGTGTCAGGTTATCACTCGCTTTCGAAACACTCTCGGGCTACCTGGACGCCTGTCTACCCGTTTACAACCTAATCACCCGACCGATGATCCCATGGGCATTGCGGCCAGTGTCCTGGATGGGCTGCTCTACGGCAGTGGCGATGCCGTTATCGGCATCAACCCGGCTACCGACAACTATCAGGCTGTGACCACGCTGATGCAGATGCTGGACGACGTCATTCAACGCTACGACATTCCGACTCAATTCTGCATCCTAAGTCATGTCACCACACAAATTGAGGCGATACACAAGGGTGTACCTGTCGATCTGATTTTTCAGTCCATCGCCGGTACCGAAGCGGCCAACACCAGCTTTGGTATCAATCTGGCACTGTTGGGTGAGGCTTTGGAAGCCGGCCGCTCTCTACAGCGCGGCACGCTGGGTAACAATCTGATGTACTTCGAAACAGGTCAAGGCAGCGCCCTGTCAGCAAACGCACACCATGGTGTCGATCAGCAAACCTGCGAAACCAGAGCCTACGCTGTGGCACGGCATTTTGATCCATTACTGGTCAATACGGTGGTGGGTTTTATCGGCCCTGAATATCTCTACGATGGTAAGCAGATCATCCGTGCCGGGCTCGAAGACCACTTCTGCGCCAAACTGCTTGGCGTCCCGATGGGGTGTGATATCTGTTATACCAACCATGCCGAAGCGGATCAGGATGATATGGATATGCTGCTGACACAGCTGGGGGTCGCCGGAATCAACTTTATCATGGGTATTCCGGGATCAGATGACATTATGCTGAACTACCAGACCACCTCGTTTCACGATGCGCTGTATATACGTCAGGTTCTGGGTAAAAAACCGGCACCCGAGTTTGAGGCCTGGCTGCAACGCCAGGGTATTTTTGATGCACAAGGGCGACTCAGTACCGGTAGCCAGCTACCCGGTGCCTTTGCCGAATTGAACCTGAACCTGCGTTGAGGAGTGCCCGAGTATGTCCGACCCTGTCATTCACAATAGCTGGCAACTGTTGCGCCGTTTTACCGATGCACGTATCGGGCTGGGACGCGCCGGCATCAGCCTTCCCACACGAGAGCAACTGGCGTTTCAGTTGGATCATGCACGTGCACGCGATGCTGTACACCTGCCGCTGGATGAGGATGCCCTGCAACAACAACTGCATGAAGATGGCTTTGAAGTCTATCGCCTGAGCAGCCGGGTACGTCATCGGCAGGAGTACTTGCAGCGTCCCGATTTTGGACGACGTCTCAATGAAGCCTCGGTCGACTATCTGCAACATCAGGCCAACCAACGCTCAGCGCCCGACACGCTGATCGTTATCGCCGATGGTTTATCGTCCACTGCGGTTGCCGCTCATGCAGCCCCCATGGCTCGACGCCTGGGCGCGGCGCTCAACCATGAAGGCTTGAGACCCGGACCTGTCTGCCTGGTCAGCCAGGGACGTGTCGCTGTCGGTGACGAAGTGGGTGAATTACTGCATGCCCGCTCAGTGATTTTACTGATCGGCGAGCGTCCCGGACTCAGCTCACCTGACAGTCTGGGGATCTACTACACCTACGCACCCAGAGTGGGCCTGACAGACGCGGCCCGTAACTGTATCTCCAACATTCGGCCCCAGGGGCTGAGCTATGATGAAGCCACAGACAAGCTGATGTTTTTGCTGATGGAGTCTTACCGAAGGGAGCTATCAGGCGTACAACTTAAAGACACCTCTGTGCGTAAAAACACCTCTGGACTGGAGTCATCAAAACAGAATTTTCTGTTACCCGGGAAACATTAAATCCGCTCGTCCGGATAAGACTGAGACAGTATCCAGGCCTCCAGTGCCTGCTGAGATTTCACATTCCACTTGTTGGATTGCAGCTGCCTGGCCCAGCCCAATAAGCGTACCTGTTCCGCTTGTGACCAGGTTGACGCATTGACCTGCAATTCAAGCGCATCACGGCGGGCATGTGTTCGTGATTTCAACTGCTGCAGGAAGCTCAGGCCACGTGCCATCACGACAAATGGAAAATTGGGATGCCGAACAGGACCTATCAACCGCTTTGTTTTCACACCGGGTAACGCCAGGCGAGAACCCGGTTTCTGTTTCGAGACAAGCCAGCCACCTGCCGTACCCACAAGTCCTCCGGTAACAGCCCCCAATAACAGAGACGCTCCTCCGGTCCCCAGATCCAGCAAGGAGCCCGCAGCGGCACCGGCAGCCCCGGATACGATCAGTAGTTCTTTGGAGGTCAGCCCCCAAAAAGACCAGTGCTCTGTATTCATCAATTGATTAAAATCTTTCACCCAGTCCGGCTGTGTTTCCAGTGCCAAACGCTGATAACCACTCTGCTTTAACCACAGCTGGAATTGCGTCTGTTCCGCCTGATTCAGTTGCCGATGCAAAGCGGCTTCAGGAGACTCACCTAGCATTCGGGCTTGCTCATCCAGGGTGCGTGTCATCTGTTCACACCAATAGGCGGCCAACTGCTGTGCATCGTGCTTCATGCGATCCGGCTCACGCCGTTGCAAATGAGTAATCAAGCGTTCAATCGCGGCTTGCTGCGCCGGTTCAGCCAGCTCATTCATCGCACGCAGTAGCTGCAATCGTGAGTCTAGCTGTGCATTCATGGGATCAAACACTCTCACCCACTGAAAATACTGATTCAATGTCTGGCGCCACTCCTGCTGATGCGCTGTACCTGCCATCGGATTGATCACCGCCATACGAGGCTGGCCGGTCCAACGCAAGATTTCCATTTCAGCCAGATCACTGGCAGAAACCGGTCCTGCAGCATCTGTCACATAGATAATACCAGCACCCTGCATCACCGGTGTCAGCAATTCAACCTCGTCCGGAAAACGCTGCCGATGCTCCGCTGTCGCCAGAAATGCCCTGACCCTGTCTGCACGTTGATGGGGAGCAACTGCTTCAGCCTGCAACCAGGCCAGCACCTGGCGTGCACGTTGAAAACCCGGTGTGTCAGTCAATGTCAGTAGCAACTGCTGGTCCGCACTGAACGAAAAGCTGTCAGCCTGTCGCGTCGTACCGGATACGGCGCCCACCTGAACGGTATCATTCTCGGTAAGCGTCGACACAATAGAAGATTTACCCTTGTTCGGATGTCCAACAACACAGAAATGTGCGACAGCTGCCATCTCAGGCCTCCAGCCAGATCAATTGATGCTGTTGGGCAAACACTTTCCAGCTTTCACGCGCATGGGAGGGAGCATCCAGATCCTGCTCCCAGATCTGAAGTGCTTGCTGGACTCCCTGAGCCGATGCCTGCTGTATCCGGTCCGCCATTTCTGCCAGCGGTGAGCGGCGCAGGTCAACACACCAGACCAGTCTGGCGGGCCGACGTTTGAGAAGCATCTGCCATTGTTGTTGATCCTGCTCCCAGGAGCCGAGCCCCAGCACCAGGCCATCGGCTGAGGGTTTGGACACTTCCCAAAACACGCGTTCAGCATCCTGCCAGGCTGAACAGGACTGCTGCTGTAACTCACTGGGGCTGAAACAATTGATATCTGCAGACACGGCATTCTGTTGCGCCGACACAGACAGCTGCGTGACAGTACGATGACGCAGTTGCAGCAGGCAAACCAGCATCAGCAAAACACGTGGCAACAGGTTATAAATCAGCAGACTCGCCAATAAGAAAGGCCACCAGTCACCCGCATTGCCAGCATCTGCGGTGGACGGTGCAATACGAATAAAGCGGGTGTTCTCAATCAGGGTTAAATCCGGCACCGCTGCAGGCCAGTATGCCTGCCAGTGCACACTGATCAACTGCGTCAGCTGATAAATACGTTGCGGATCATCCACCAGTGTCGAGCTCCAGCCAAACGCCAGATCCGTAAACAATAACAGCGCCAGAAACGCAGCCAGAACACCTGTTGCCGTCAGGCACCACAACTGATGCAGCTTCAGCCAAAGCTTGAGCTGTACCTGAGGATCAAGTTGCCAATGCTGCAAGCCAGTGAACCGGAGTATCCAGGGAACCTGCTGTTTACGAAACATCATCCACCCGGAAACACAGGCACCGACAAAGGGCAGTCCGGCCCACACCAGCCAGACCAGCATCAGGTTAATTCGACCATCCGGCGTATAGCGCAAGGCAGCCGCTCCGATCAGGATGCCAAACAGGAAAGCCAGCGGATAGAGCCAGAGGGGTAATTGAAACTTCAAGCCTGATCCCTAATTTTATTCATGTACAAGCCCACTATCATACCGACTGCCCGCACCAGACGGTAGCACTCCGGGATGACCCGGGCGGTATCTGGCACTTCCAGGATAATTAAGTAGGCGCGAAAGTTGCATTCCTATCAGGGATATGAATTTATGGAGAGGAATGTATGCTGTTTTTTTCAACGCCATCACGACTCGATCCTCGCGACACACCCACTGCCGAGTGGTTAACTGCTATCGAGTCTGCTCAGGAAGACGCGCTGTTGAACGCCAGGGATCTGCCGCATTTCTTACAGCAACAACTGCAGGATCCATCGATTGCCACAGTCACTCAGCCCTTGTGTGCCGCATTGGACCGTCTGGATGCGCTGCAACGACATACACAACACAGCCTGGGGGTTACACGTAACACGCTGCTGGAAATCGCCGGAAAAACCTGTGAGCAGCAAGACTATCTGCTCAGCTCCAGACAATCGGTTCAAACAGGCTCGGCAGAGGCAGAGCACCTGCGCACTGAAGTTGAGCAGGAACTGCAATCGGTGCACCAATTTTTTTCAGAACAGCTCTCCCGCTTGCGTGGTGACATGAACACCAAAGCCGAGCATGCACGTGAAGTTATTGAAGGGATCGATAAAATAGGTAAAACCGTAGACCTGCTGGCCTTGAATGCCGCGATCGAAGCCGCACGTGCGGGTGAAGCGGGTGCCGGTTTCGCGGTTGTCGCCGATGAAGTCCGCCTGTTGGCCCGACGCACACGGGAGAGTGCACGTAACGCCTATGAGCAAATCGACCTGTCACCTCTGGAACAGGCCATTCTGGAGCTTCTGGATCGGTCAGAAGCACGCATTGCAGAGTTATCCGGCCAGGTTGAACGCTCTCTGGAACGCTTGCACCAGTTGCTTGCCGGGATGACCGATCACCTGGATGAGATAGACAGCAACAATCGCATCATCAATGCCACACTGGAAATAGGCAGTGGAGCTGGCGAACGCGCTGATCAGAAAATCCACCAGGGACGTCAGTTAATCTCTCTGCTTGTCCCGCAGGCAACACGAAAAACAGCTGTTCAGCAGCAATGGCAGCACACCTGCCATCAGCAGCATATTATCACCGACCCAAACTTTGATCGTCTTAGTGCAATTCGTTCCCGGGGCGTCATTCGTATTGCCATCGAACCTGATTTTAAAGGTCTCTCGTTTCGTTCAGATAATCATGCCCCCTTACAGGGTTTCGATGCCGAAATGGCTCGCCACTTCGCCCAATCAATCGGAGTAAAATGTGAATTTATCGAGCAACCCTGGGATCTGTGTACCCAACTGCTCGACTGTCATGATCATCCTGATGAGACGGCTGTCGATCTTGTCTGGAGCGCCCTGCCTCCAAACCCGAACTATGAAGGTGTCGCCTTTTCTGAACCCTATGTCTATCTTCCCTATATTCTGGCACGTCGCCAGGGAGATGAATCGATACAGGGTATTGAAAGTCTGCAAGGCAAGGTATTGGGGTGCATCAATGATCCTGCCGCCTTTACCACGCTGGAAGATGCCGGTTTGCGCTGGCGCAGTAATCAGCAGGTGCCAGGTGGGCAGATTCAACTCTCAAACTTGTTGGCCTACACCAATCAAAGCTGGATTCATGATGCCCTCTGTAATGGCACCGTCAACGCCTTTGCTGTTGATCTGCCAATCTATTACTGGGCAGCAACAGATCCACAAAGCCCCTGGTTTAACCGGATAGAACTGCTGCCCGGCAATCTTGCCAATGAATACTGGCATTACAGCGTAGGGGCCAGTAATCATCCCGCCAGCCGAAACCTGTTAACCGCTGTTAATCAGTTTATTCAGGCGTTCCGTAAACGTCCTGAATATCGCGAACTGAATCAACGCTGGATGGGAAAAGTCTGGTAGAGAAAAATAGCGTCCGCTTGAAAAGCGCATTATGATGAGCGCCACTTTTTCTGTGGAGATGCAATCGCGATGTTAAGTGTAAATGAGTATTTCGAAGGCAAGGTGGTATCGATTGGCTTTACGGCTGAGCAAGGTCCGGTTACCTCCGGCGTCATGGCTCCCGGTGAGTACACCTTTGGCACCAGCCAGAATGAACGCATGTGTGTAACACACGGTGAACTCGTGGTGAAACTGCCTGGTCAACAGGACTGGCAGGCTTTCCCGGCAGGCACTGAGTTCAATATCAGCGCTGGCGATTCATTTGATCTGAAAGTCGCCGCGCCAACAGCCTACCTGTGCTACTACAGCTAAGCCGCTTCGGGATGGTCCATGACCATCCCCTGCCAACCGTTTTATTTGGGCCCCAGCAAAAACCACAGTATAAAACCAAGCAAGGGCAACACGAGGATCAAGACCACCCACAAGACTTTCACACCGGTTGTGGCACGACTCTGGACGATACGAATAATCGCATAGACATTCAGAACCAGCAGTAAAAGCCCCAAAATCCCTGACACTTCGATTGAAATCACTTTCGACTCCTTTTGTATTTCATTGGTCCCCAGAGCATACCTCAAGGCGTTTTTTCAAACCACTTGAGCACTTAATTATCATTGAGTGGCGCATGCACTGGCATTCCGATACGACCTATACCCGGCAGGTTCAGTGCCAAGGGCCAGAAATCCACCCCCGCATTCAACCCCAGAAAATTGATCTCCAGCCCCTCCTCTCTGGCCAGCAATACCCCAAACAGGCCCGCCAGAGAAAGCTGAATACCTGTACCACTCGGTGCTTTTGCAAAAATCCCTCCGTCAGGCAGATAGTCTTTGCCGATAGCGGTGGGGGGCAGATTGACCCTCAGTTCAGGTACTTCACGCGCCAGATAGGCGATAAAGGTATTACTGTTTGGCCCTGGCCAGATACGGTACTCATGGTTATGAGAGTAGCCCTCTGCAGCCTGATACAACCGCTCAATCAGGGCATCTACCTCTTCCCCTCCACGGAGATCACGTAATAATACCGGCGGGTTACCGTACCAATAGCCATCCGGGACTCCTCGTGCAATACGAACGGCCTCTCCGCCACGCGCCACATTAAAGCCCATCACTTCAAAGCGGGTAAAATGTTCACTGCCCCGGGGCTTGACGGCGATCCAGCTATGCACTCCAAACGCACCTCGCCAGCGAAAGGCTCGCGCGGCATAAACCTGTATCACGGCTTCATCTATCCCGGGTACATCCGTCAATAGACCCGCACTATCCAGACGTGCCGTACGCCAGTCTGCATGACGTTCGTCTCCGCTCCAGTGAGAGGTCAGCGCACACCCTACCGGTATAAAAAACACCAATACAACAAACACCAATGAACGCAACAACCATTTAAATCCTGTTCTCAACACAATGATCACCTTATTCTCCAGTCTGGACATAAAAGTTCATGAAATATTTATGAACAATAAAACTTTTAAGGTTGACTTTAAAAATTATCCGACTAAAATTTGCAACGACTTTTAAACCAGAGGTGAAATAAAATCTAATGGACGACCCCAGTAGTCGATTATACCAGAGTAGGATTATCCGTTCAGACGGTGACTGTCCTGCACATGGAATTTCCTGACCCAGAGCCTCTTTCCGACTCTATCCGTCAGGTCAATCCAGTGCCTGACATGCTGCAAATCGCACACCTTCCGCCCGAACCGACAAGCCTACTCTTTTAAAGCCGTTTGCAACAGACCAAGTCTGTAGTCATCTGACTGTATCTGTTCAGTTGGGTCCAAACGTGTTTTTAAATCATATTTCCGACATCATCGGTATTTATAATGCCGAGGGTTTTTTATGCGCCGAATATACTCAGTGATTATTCAGTGCAGGGATTTTATTACCTCATCAAACCAAGAGGGTGATAACAATGGAATTTGAAGACCTGGTCCGTGAACTTCGGGCAATTCGTATCAGCGGAAATATTCAAGCCATGGAAAACCTGCTGGAACAGGTATTGATGGCAGATATTGCCGATGCACTCCAGCTGCAACTGGCACAGCAAACCTTCAGAATACAGGAAGTACGTGATCTGCTGCTGTTGATGTCTGATGACAGTGCCGCGGCGTTGCTGGGCTACTTCCCACCCGATCTGCAGGAAAAGCTGGTCGCACTGATTGAAACCTCTCGTTTGGCACGTCTGATTGATGCCATGCCTCATGACGAGCGTGCAGACCTGTTCAATCTGCTGTCAGAGGAAGCACAGCAATCCCTGCTGCGTGACATGAGCCAGCCTGAGCGTGAAGACATGCAGCAGCTGGCAGCCTACGAGGAAGGCACAGTCGGTTCGGTAATGACCTCTGATTTTGCCATTCTGGAGGCCCTGTCCACTGCTGCCGAGGGTATCAAGCAACTGCGCCAGACCGGTAAGGATAAAGAAACCATCTATCAGGCTTATGTGGTTGATGATAATCGCTGCCTGGTGGGCACCGTCTCTCTGCGTGACCTGATCATGGCTGAACCGGAAGAGCGGATTCTGGATTTTATGGTGATGGACCCACTCTATGTGCGTGCAGATGAAGCTCGTGAACTGGCTGCCCAGGCAATCAGTAAATATGACCTGCTGGCGATTCCGGTACTCAATGCGCAGAATCAGATGGTGGGTATCGTCACCATTGACGATGCGATGGATGTCGCATCTGAAGAAGCAGACCTGGATTTCCGCAAGGTCGGTGCCGTTGGCACTATAGCGGGCGGTCTGAAGGAAGCCAGCATTCGCCTGCTATATAAAAAGCGTGTGTTCTGGCTGGTCCTGCTGGTGTTCGGCAATATTTTTTCCGGCGCTGGGATAGCCTACTTCGAAGAAACCATTGAAGCCTATATCGCCCTGGTCTTCTTCTTGCCACTGCTGGTTGACAGTGGTGGTAATGCGGGCTCCCAGTCTGCCACGCTGATGGTGCGCGCACTGGCAACCGGTGAGATTATCATGAAAGACTGGGCAGGCATGCTGGGCCGCGAACTGGCCGTTGCAGGCTTACTGGGCGCCACCATGGCCGCCGCTGTTTCCCTGCTGGGTATTTGGCGCGGTGGTATGGAGATCGCTCTGGTCGTAGCACTGACCATGCAGCTGGTCGTTGTTGTCGGCAGTGTGATTGGCATGTCCCTGCCTTTCCTGCTCAGCAAACTGAAATTTGATCCGGCCACAGCCAGTGCGCCGTTGATTACATCGATTGCGGATGCCTGCGGTGTCATCATCTATTTCAGTGTCGCCACCATGATACTGGATATTCCTGCAGCACTGGCCTGATAACCCACGGAGGACCAGATAATGATGCATACAGCACTCAATCTGTTAATGCCCCTGATGCTGGCCTCTGCTCTGGGCGCTCTCGTCGGAATGGAGCGCCAATGGCGCCAGCGCATGGCCGGACTCAGAACCAATGCGCTGGTGTCCCTTGGGGCAGCCAGCTTTACCCTGATGTCAATGATGGTCGAGGGTGATGCCAGTCCGACACGTGTCGCCGCACAGGTGGTTTCCGGCATCGGTTTTCTCGGTGCTGGTGTCATTATGAAAGAAGGTGCCAATATCAAGGGACTGAATACTGCAGCTACACTCTGGTGCTCTGCGGCTATAGGTGTGATGGCGGGTGCCGGATACTTTATGGCGGCGGTTGTGGTAGCCAGCGTGATCCTGGCCACCAACATGCTGCTGCGGCCACTGGTTCGCCTGATCAATCGGCAGCCTATGGATGAAGCGCAACAGGGTGAAATCTGGTGGCAGTACTTGCTGGAAATTACCTGCCGCGAACAGGAAGAGGCACATAATCGCGCCTTGTTGCTGGAAGGTCTTGCAGACAGCGGCCTTCAATTACAGAAGCTTGAAAGTGAAAACCTGCATGATCAGGATACATTGCGCGTTTGTGTCAGAGCACGATTGATGGCAACAGAACGCAATGATCCGGTGGTTGAAAAGGTAATCGGTCGTCTTAGCCTGGAAGCCTCCGTCACCTCGGCTGGCTGGGATGTGAAAGAGTTATAAACAGGCGATTGCTATTCTCTAAATCTGAGATATAGTGAATAGCACAATCATCAACCCTGCGATACGTACGGATACCGCCATGAAAATCAAGTTGATACTCGCTTTTCTGCTGTCCATGCTGATCAGCAGCAGTACCCTGGCTGCTGATTATTACATCGACATCACCAACAATACAGGCTACACCATTTACTACCTCTATATCAGCCCGGAGAAATCCACCAGTTGGGAAGAGGATGTTCTGGGAAGCGAAGTGATGCGTCATAACGAAACTCGTCGGGTCACGCTGAAAGGCTATAAAAGCCCGAAGTTTGATATACGCCTGATTGATGAGGATGATGATACCTACACCTTCTGGGGTGTCGATGTCTCCACACGTGATCTGGTCGTGACACTGGATGACCTCGATTAATTTTCTCGAGCGTTTTTCAGCGCGCCGCCCCTACAGCAAAACCAGTGCATCCAGTCAACTGGATGCACAGTTAGAGAGTGATCGAGGCCGGATTATCAACTCGGCGGCGGTACGTCGCTTGCAGCAGAAAACCCAGGTGTTTCCGCTGGAGCATAACGCCGCCGTCCGTTCTCGTCTGACCCACTCACTGGAAGTCCAGCAAACTGGCCGTTTTATTACCCGAACCCTGTTCGACAAGCTGGGGGCTGATGCCGCACGCTACGGTCTGTCGGGCTGTGAGCGTGCCACCGAAAGCCTGGTCGAAATGGCGTGCCTGATGCATGACATAGGCAATCCGCCTTTTGGCCATTTTGGAGAAGCCGCGATCTCTCGCTGGTTCAGTGAACATATCGATCAATTACCCGGATTCATGCTGCCAGCCAGTACACCAGAAGGACAGTTACTGGCTCAACAACTGAAACGGGAACTCTGTTCTTTTGAAGGCAATGCACAGGCCATCCGGCTGATCAGCCAATTACAGAAGCTGAACCTCACCTACCTGCAATCTGCCTGCATACTCAAATACACCCGTTGTGCGACAGACCCCAAACCGGATGCCCAACAGCCACTCAGTTACCTGCAAAAGAAACCTGGCTACTATTTTTCGGAACGCCAATTCATCCAGGATATGCAGACGGTCCTGGCAATCAAACCAGGGCACCGCTTTCCCCTCACCTACCTGATGGAAGCGGCGGATGACATCTCTTACTGTCTCGCTGATCTGGAAGATGCCGTCGATAAAGGGATCTTGAGTATCCGTCAGCTCACACATCTGCTCATTGAGCAGTTTGCCCGACTGCGACCACTGGATGCCGACGACAAGCATTTTCAAGCGCCCGGCAGACGCAGTGCCAGCAGTTTTACTGAACTGGTCCGGTATGCACTGGACCGTGCAGATAAAGAAACCATCAACAAGGACCATGAGTTTTTTGTCTGGCTCAGAGTTGGCCTGATCCATCCACTGGTACAGCATGCCGCTCAAGCCTTTATCGATCATATCGAAGACATCTATGCAGGACGTTTAAACCGTGCCTTACTGGAAGATGACTCCCCATGCCACGCCCTTGTCAGCACCCTGAAAAAAGTGGCTATCCGCCATGTGTTCTCGGTTGATGAAGTGAAAACACTGGAGCTGCAAGGTTATCGCATTCTGACCGGACTGCTGGATCATTACTCTCCGCTGCTCAAACTCTCCCGTAGCCAGTTCCGCCAACTACTGGATGGCAAGTCACAAGGTATGCTGCTGGAAGGTTTATTGGTCAGACGCCTGCCCAATAAACACATCAAAGCCTATCACCAGCTGTGCCAGGAACCGGTCGGTGATGTGGATATATGGGAAAGCTACTGCCGTTGCCGCCTGATTCAGGACATGATCAGCGGCATGACGGATCAGTTTGCGCTGGATGAATTCAAAACGCTATCGGTAGTGTAACCCTGACTAGCGCAGGGTGCCGCTACTGACACAAGTCTGGCGTTTAAACCAGTTTTGCTGCCATTGACCAATAAAAAATCCCAGCAGTATAAAGCCACATGCCAACAGCTTGGTGTTATCGACCAACTCTCCATGAAACAGCATGCTGCCGAGCATACCAAACACCGGTGTCAACATAGTCAGTGGCGCAACCGTTGACAGTGGGTACTTGGCGATGAGCCGATTCCACACCCAATACCCCAACAAGGTGGTAGGGTAGGCCTGAAACAACACCGAGAACCAGACACTGGCGTTCATCTGTGCAGGCAGGTTCGTAAACACCTCCGGTCCATAGGACATCAGCGCCAGCAGTGCCAAGGGAGCAGGCGCGAACAGCATGCCCCAAACACTAAACGCAAACACCTGCTCAGGTTTGGCCAGTTTGACAATCAGACCTATCACACTCCAGCTAATGGCTCCAATAAGCACCAACAACAAACCGGCCAAAGGAACAGAGCCATCCTGAAGACCCAGACTGGCCAAAACGCCAATCAGGATCAGTACAGCCCCAATATATTGACGAATCGTAATTCTCTCTTTCAACACAAACCAACCAATCAATAGACTGGAGATCAGACTCAAATCCATAAGGACACCCGCCATTCCGGCAGATACACCCAGTGAAATCGCTGAAGTCATCATTCCCCAGACTCCGACACCAAAAGTGATACCGTACCCAATCAGATAGCGCAGTTTCACACGTGGATATCGAATGAAAAAAATCACCGGCAATACGGCAAAGGTAAAACGCAGGGTTGTTAATACGATTGGATTGATTTGATCCGCACCGAGCTTGATAACGGAAAAGTTAAATCCCCACAAACACATAATGGCCAGACCGACCAGCAGATCCTTTAAACGCATGACGCTCTCTCCCCTACCCTCAGTAGTGTGTAGCCATCAGTGTCACACCCGGGAAAGAAAGATAACAGATTCAATTTATGAAAATAAAAAGTATACAGTTTGCAATACAGCCGTTAATCTTGATCGTCACCGAGCCAGTTAACGGGATTGCCATTAGAGGATTTGTCATTCGATGCGATACCAGGGGATTGCCGAAAAAATTATTGACGATATTAGCCATAAAAAACTGGCTCAGGGCAGTCGTATGCCCTCATTGAGAAAACTGGCGCAGCAATTTGATGTCAGCATGACAACAGCGATCAACACCTACCACCACCTGGAAGAACTGGGCTGGATCATCGCCAAGCCTCAATCGGGTTTTTATGTTTCTCAACCACTGTTATCTTCCCAAACACCCGCCTTACCCCAATTCCGCAGTCAACCGAAAAGCCTCGCCTTTCGGGAATCAGAGATTGACTATCTGACGGGTTTGCAGCAACCGGGTCCTTTGGGCATTTCTCAGTTGGGCCCGTCAATGATGCCTATAGAAAGCCTGCAACGTAGCATGAAACGCGGTCTCAAACGCCTGGATCAACAACTGTGCTCCTACCCTGATCGACAGGGAGATCCGGCACTGAGAAAAGCGCTGGCACAGCACTTCTCGAACCAGGGCTTTCCATTCAAGGATGAAGAACTGGTGATTACCGGCGGGTGTATCAATGCAGTACGCATGGCGCTGGAAACCGTATCGGGTCCGGGGGATACCATCGCGGTTAACTCACCCTGTTTCAGTGGTCTGCTGGAACTTTTGGCCGAACTTGATCGCCAGGTGATAGAGATACCCTCAACAGATGAAGGTGTCGACCTGGACCAGTTTGAACACTTGCTGCAAGCAACAACAATCAAGGCGGGTTTGTTTAGTACATCACATATGAACCCCCAGGGGATCAGTATGTCTGCGCAACAAAAGCAGCGACTGGCAGAGCTGGCAAATCAGTACCAGACTCCCGTCATTGAAGATGATATCTATATCGAACTGGGGCAGGGCAAAACACTCCCCCTGCCTGCCAAGCATTGGGACAAAGGCGGTTTTCTACTCTGGTGCAGCTCAGTCTCCAAAACCCTCAGCGCAGGTTTACGACTCGGCTGGTGTTTGCCAGGACGTTTTCTAAATGCCTATCTACACAGACATGCCGTCAGCCACTTCGGTATCAGTACGCCTGTACAAGCAGGGCTGACAGACTTTATCAGCACCGGTCAGTATCAGAGTCATCTCAATAAGGTACGTCTGACCCTGCAACAAAACCTGCGAGATTATCGAGCCTTTTTGATGCAAACCTTACCGCCGGACACAGCCATCAGCAGCCCCACGGGTGGCATGGTACTGTGGTTACAAATTCCGGGACTGAACAGTAAACATCTCTGGAAACGGGCAGTCCAGCAACAGCTGGACCTGCGCATCGGCCCCGCATTTACCACGCTGGACTTGTATCAGAGCTATGTACGTCTTAACGCTGGCTGGCCACTGGATGAGGCGATTCAATCCCGACTGGAGCACTTTTCAGCCCTCGTTGATCAAAGCCTTGCCCTGGACCAGCCCGTCCCTTAATCAATTCGATAGCGCCCCACCTGGGATTCGATCTGTTCAAACGCCTGCTGGAATTCAACAGTGGATGCGTCCACTTCCCGAAGGGTGTTCAGATTGTGTGTAGCCAGATCACGGATGCGGACAATATTCTGGTTAATATCGCCTGCAACCTGGCTTTGCTCTGCTGCAGAGCTGGCAATCTCAGCCGTGACTTGCTGCACCGCATTCAAGCTGGTAACAATCGCCCGAAATGATTCACCCGCCTCTGTCACCAGCTCAACATTGGTATTCACCAGCAACTGGTTGTCCTGCATCAAGCCAACAGCCTGATTGACACCTGCATCCAGACGATCAACCATGACACGAATTTCATCAGTGGAACGCTGAGTCCGACCGGCAAGTGCTCTGACTTCATCTGCGACAACGGCAAATCCCCGTCCCTGCTCACCCGCCCGCGCTGCTTCAATGGCTGCATTCAGTGCCAGTAAATTGGTCTGTTCCGCTACATTCCGGATTACTTCCAGTACCGAAAAAATGGCTTCACTGGCGGAACGCAGCTCTTCAGTAACCCCTATCAAACTGTCACTGTGTGACGACTGATCCGTAATGTTGCGACTCAGTTTATCCAGAGACAAACTCCCCTCTTCAGCACGCAGGCTGGCATCCCGGGTCGCCTGATCAGCTTGTTGAGCATGCACAGCCACACCTTCAGCGGTGCAGGCCATTTCATTGATAGCCGTCGCAACCAGTTCCGTTTCACTGTCCAGTTGATCTGCCGCAGAAACGGAGCTGGATGCACGCTGATGCAACGACTCCAACGACAATACCACGCTGTGCATGGACTGACGGATATTGCGAACCATATCCTGAAGGCGTGTCAGCATACGGTCAAATCCACGCCCAAGTGCTCCGATCTCATCCTGACTTTTTGAATTAAAGCGCTGGGTCAGATCCGACTCACCTTCGGTAATGCCCGACAGCACTGTCACCGTCTGGTTAATGGGTACAATGACCTGACGCCGGATCAAGGCACCCAGTACCATCATAATCAAGAAGGCTGCCACCATTATCACCAGCACGGCTTTCACAGAATTCGCCAAGGCGATAGAGCTGACCTCCTGTGTCGAGATGCCTGTGGCAATCTGATAACCCCAGGGTGTAAAGGTTGAAGTTTCTACACGCCAATGGCCGGGGGTATTGAGAATATTGGTCACTTCATCCGCTTCCATATGACCGGAATGTAATCGCACACGCCCCTGACCATCAAGTAAGGCAATAAAGCCCTGATCCAGAATGTGTGTACGCTGAATCACGTCCTGCAAGGCCTGCAAATCTGCCGAGTAACCTACATACCAGATTCCGATCACCTCACCTGCAGTATTTCGGATCGGCTCATACCCTGTCAAAAAAGGGTTCCCAAGGATATCCACCTGCCCATAGAAGGCACGCCCTTCCCGGTTAGCCCGAATCGCAGCCCCCTGAGGATCCAACAGAGTGCCGATAGCACGCTGGCCCTGATTGATCACATTGGTAGATATGCGCACAAAATCGTCACCGCTTCTGGAGAACAGCGTCGCTGTGCCACCCATTACTGAGGTCACACCATCCACCAGTTCGAAACGATTTGCCTGCCCCTGATCACCCAGCAACAGCTCGGCAACCATCCGCCCATTAACACTGACAGCCTCGCCCTGATTGGCGCGTCCCAATGACTCACCACGCTCCATCAATAAACGCATACTGCTACGCACCCGTTCCGACATGATACTGTCTGTAACAGACAATAATGAGGTGACATTCGCAACAGCATCCTGGCGTATCGATTCAGCAGCTGCCTGCATCTGAATACGCTGATTCAGAAAAGTGCCGGCGGCTGCAATCACGGCGACCAGCGCAATAAGGCCGCCCAACATCAAATAGATTTTCTTTTGTAAGTTCATTGGCAGTCCTGATGCTAAAATATAGTCCTAGTACTTTAGTATGATATTAAAACACGATCTCATCTAGCAATAAATATACCAGCGCAGTACAACACCCCTTCACGCACTCAGTTGTTAATAAATCAAACGCACTTTTTCAGCTGACAAGCGATTACGCAGAGTCGGCACGGGTGCCTGATCCATCACCACCACATCATAATCGGTCAGATGTCCGGCACTGCAACTGGCTTCAGTATCGAACTTGGAGCTGTCCAGCAGCAGTATCCGTAGTCGGGCATTTTCCAGCAGTGCCTCTCGAGCCATCACTTCATCGGTATTGTAGTCATACAACTGTCCCTGCCGATTCATACCGCCTACCGATACAATGCCGACATCCACCCGAAAACGGGAGAAAAAACGCAGCGCATCTCCGCCCACCACATCCTGATCACGCTTTCTCACCAGACCACCAGCAATAATCAGTTCGCAGTCAGGGTGATGACACAGCTGTGTTGCCGCATGCAGGTTGTTGGTCATTACCCGAATTCCCTGGCGGGCACTGAGCAGCATGGCCAACTGCTCAACCGTTGTACCGGTTCCCAGAAACAGGCTGTGGTAATCACTGATCAGTGTCAGACAATGCTCGGCAATCACCTGTTTGCCACTGCGATTGACGATCTGACGCTGATCAAATTCGACATTCTCACGACCGGGAAAAGGGGCTGCACTGCCATGTTGACGCATCAGCAGACCTCGGTTGGCCAAGACCCGAACATCACTGCGAATGGTTTGTATCGTGACACCAAATTGCTTCGCCATGGACTCCAGCGACTGTCGGCCTGATTGATTGATTAAAGCCACGATCTGCTGTCGACGCTGCAGTGTATTCATTCACCCGGCTCCTCTGTCAAAAAGCGAAAACAAAAGACATGCAAGCGAAAGAACACCACCTGCATGCGAAAGCTTAATGTCACTTTATTGTCATTTGATGACACTAGGCTATGCACTTCATTCGACCTAACTGGAGATGCTGTCATGTCAACCCCAACACTGCGCACATGGTTATTGGCTACTGCTCTGACACTGCCGGGTGCGGCTTTCGCCCAACAAACACTGACGCTGTATACCAGCCAACCCAACACTGATGCTCAAATGACAGTGGATGCCTTTACCCGCGCCAACCCGGATATTCAGGTTGACTGGGTACGCGATGGCACCACCCAACTCATCACCCGCTTGCGTGCTGAACTGAGCGCAGGCATCAGCAAACCCGATGTGCTGCTGATTGCTGACAACGTAACGCTGGAATCCCTGAAGCGTGAAGGTCTGTTACAGGCTTACCTGAGCCCGGAGCGCGACGCCTATGATGCCGAGCTGTATGACGCGGAAGGCTATTACTATGGCACCAAGATGATTACCACCGGCATCGCGTATCACACCCGTGCATCGCAGCAACCAGACAGCTGGCAAGATCTGGTGAATGAGCAATACCGTAATCAGGTTGTCATGCCGAGTCCGCTCTATTCTGGTGCAGCTCTGATTCATCTGGCTGCACTCACCGACCAGGCCGAACTGGGATGGGATTACTATGCAGCCCTCAAGCAAAATGGAGCATCGGCCCAGGCAGGCAATGGTGCCGTACTCTCTGCCATCACCGCCGGTACACATCCCTATGGAGTGATCGTGGATTTCATGGCGATTCGTGAGGCGGCCAAAGGCTCGCCAATCCAATTCGTATTTCCACAGGAAGGCGTCACCGCCGTCACTGAACCGGTGGCCATTCTGAAAGATGCGGCTCAACCCGAAGCCGCACAGCGTTTTGTGGATTTTCTGCTCTCTGCAGAAGGCCAGCAGTTGGTCAGCGAGCAGGGATACCTGCCTGCACGTGAAGGGATCGAGCCACCTGCCGGATTTCCGTCACGGGATAGCATTCAGCTGATTCCGCTGAATGCCGCCAAGGCACTGGATGATGCCGAGCCCAACAAACAGCGCTTCAGTGAACTCTTCGGCGGTTAATCACAGATGATTCAACGCGTATTCGACGCAAGCAGCCAGTCACGCTGGCTGCTGATGTTATTGGTTCTGCTGATCAGCCTGCTGACACTTCTGCCGACACTCCGTCTGCTGATGGAAGCCTTGCGAGGCTGGCAACTGGGCAGTGACTCCCCACTGATGCAAGTAATGCAGCAACCTGCAACCTGGCGCTCCCTCTGGAACAGCCTTTACACCAGCACACTGGGAACACTGATTGCCATGCTGCTGGGCAGTCTGTTTGCCTTTACCCTCACACTGACCAACATTCGCCTGAAAGCGCTTTGGGTATTCTGCTTTATGCTGCCAATGATGATTCCACCACAGGTCACAGCACTCAGTTGGTTACAATTGACCGGCCCTGGCAGTCCGTTGCTGAATACGCTGGGCATTGCACCTCCGCTGGGATCACGTCAGCCACTCTACTCTGCAGAAGGGATTGCCTTGCTGCTGGGTATCCAGCATGCACCTCTGGTGTTTCTGGCATTACGGACCAGTCTGATTCATCTGCCGCGCGATCTGATTGAAGCTGCACGGATCAGTGGTGCAGGTTCTCGAGCTGTCTGGCTGGATATGATTCTGCCGCTGAGTCGTAACGGGATGATAGCCGGAGCCTCCATCGCGTTTGTTTCAGCACTGGGAAATTTTGGGATTCCCGCCATGCTGGGTATTCCGGCGTCCTACTATGTCCTGCCCACGCTGATCTATCAGAAAATGTCCGGTTTCGGCACCAGTGTACTTAGCGAGATCGCTTCCTTGTCGATACTGATCGGTGTCCTGGCCCTCCTGGGTGTCATGTTGCAACAACATATGCTGAAACGGCGGCGCTTCACCCTGCTGGGACACAGTGGTCGTGCGCAGGACTTTTCGCTCGGCGTCTGGCGCTTTGCACTGGAAGCTGTGTTGGCAGTCATCCTGTTATTGATCCTGGTAGCACCGCTGTTGGCACTGATCACCAGTTCACTGGTCCCCGCACTGGGAGTTCCCCTGACGCTGGATAACCTGAGCTTTGCCGCCTATCAGGAGATGATCGGGCGTCAAGGCGTGACACGCCGGGCCTTTCATAACAGCCTGTGGCTTGCCGGAGGCGCCGCCGCCGTATTGATGTGTCTGGCAACGCTGCTGGCCTACCGGATGCAAAGCCTGCCGCATTCGCTGAAATCGCTACTTAACAGTCTGATTGAAATCCCTTATGCCCTGCCGGGAGTTGTGCTGGCTATTGCCTGTATCCTGTTGTTTGCCAAACCGATACCTCTGTTGAATCTGACGCTCTACGGTACCCTCGGCATTATTTTCATCGCTTACCTGGCGCGTTTTCTGTCGGTCAGCCTCAAGCCGATAGCCGCCAGTTTCAGTGAGTTAGACCCCAGTCTTGAAGAAGCCGCGCGTATAGCCGGAGCTGGCACCTTGCGTCGTCTGATGGATATTCTGCTGCCACTCGTCGCCCCGGCGGTTTTTGCCGGAGGTCTGCTGGTCTTTCTGACGGCGGTAAACGAGCTGACGGTATCAGCACTGCTCTGGAGTGCCGGCAAAGAAACCCTCGGGGTCCTGATTTTCAACCTAGATCAAAGCGGTGACAGCATTCTCGCCTCTGCCATCGCGGTATTGGTGGTGTTGATGGTGGCTGCACTGATGTTACTTCTGAGCCTGATGGCTCGCTATTTACCCAAGGGAGTGATTCCATGGCAGAACTGATTCTGAATAACGTATCCAAGCATTACGGCAACAGTGCTGCGGTCAGGCAGTTGAGTTTAACCCTGCCTAAAGGTGAGTTTATCGCACTGCTGGGCCCCAGCGGTTGTGGAAAAACCACGACCCTGCGCATGCTGGCCGGTTTTGAAACCCTGACAGAAGGCGAAATACTGCGAGATGGGCATTGCCTGGCCCGCCCCGGATGGCAAGTACCCACCGAAGCACGCAATATCGGCATGGTTTTTCAATCCTATGCGCTCTGGCCGCATATGTCTGTCGCCGAAAATGTTGGCTATCCGTTGCGGCATCGCGGCATTCGCGGACAGGATTATCAGCGCCGCGTTCAGGAAGCACTGGCCATCGTGCAACTGGAAAGTCTGGCTGAGCGCATGCCTCAGGACCTGAGCGGTGGCCAGCGCCAGCGTGTGGCACTGGCCCGCTGCCTGGTAACCGAACCGGATGTTGTCCTGCTGGATGAACCGCTCGCCAATCTCGACCGCCATCTGCGAGCCTCCATGGAAGAGAGTTTCCGTGAATTTCATCAGCGCACTGGAGCAACCCTGGTCTATGTCACACATGATCAGTCCGAGGCCATGTCACTGGCAGATCATATCGCCGTCATGCAACAAGGGGAGCTGGTACAATGGGCAACACCTGAAACCCTGTACCAGCACCCCAGAACCGAGTGGATCGCCAGTTTTATCGGCCAAGGCAGCATCCTTCAGGTGCCCGCTATTCCAGCAGGACAGCAGCTCTCCGGTGAAGATCTGCGGCAGCTAAGTCGGGGCATCGCTTCAGGCAAAAGCGCCTTAGATAAAAACCACTCAGATAAAACCACCGCTGTACTGATCCGGCCTGAACATATCCGGTTGCACACCAGTGACACCTTGCTCAATGACCTGAGCACGGATAACCCTCTGCAGGGTCGCGTGCAACGCAGTGTCTTTCGTGGTGAGCGTCACGAGATTGCATTACAACTGGACAATGGCAGCCTGCTGACCGCCTATCATCACCAGGCCATCGCTCCTGGCAGTCAGGTGCTACTTCAGGTTTTACAGGGCTGGAGCCTGGAGTCTGCGGCATGATGCCTCGCATTGAAATACTCAGCGGGCTGGATGCCAAAGCACCCGCCGCCATTCGCATTGACCTGAATGGACGCACACTGCTGCTGGATGCAGGGGGACCTCTGCAGGCAGACCAGCCCTGTGACTGGTATCAGGAGCAGCACCCGGATGCACTGCTGATCACACATGATCATGTAGACCATCTGGGTGCTGTGCGTTGGCTACCCGATACCATTCCCCTCTATTGCACCCCCACGGTGGCACAAAGCCTGCCTGCCGGTCGTCGCTGGCATCCTCTGCCACGCCGTGGACAGATTATCATTGAAGGGGTCACTGTCACCTGCGGACTGGCCGGTCATTCTCTGGATGGCATCTGGCTGCATTTAGATATTGCTGGCGGTATTTTTTACAGCGGTGACTTCAGCTTTGAGTCATTGCTCTATCCTTTCGACTGGCCTCCTCAGGCACGACTGGCATTGCTGGATGCCTCTTATGGACTGTATGAAATCAATCAGACTGAATGCCAGACCATCCTCCGGCAACAGCTGAACCATGCCAGCCTGCTGCCGGTACCTCCCTCCGGGCGAGCACTGGAGTTAGCCCTCTGGTGCCAGTCAATGGCACTGCCCTGGACCTTGGATTCTGCCTGTCAGCGATTTCAGAAAGCCTTGCAGACATTACCGCCGGAACTGTTGAAACCCAGGATTCATCAACAGTTAAGCGCCTTGAAACCGCTCCCCTGGCAGCAAGCTGAAACCCAGGAAAGCCGGTTGATCCGACTGGCAGCGGATGCTGATGGTACTGGTGGTGAAGCCGCTCGACTGATCGATGATCCAGACTATACCGGACAGATCATCTATACCGGCTACCTGCCACCGAAAGCACAGCAGGATGTCGAGCAAGGACATGCGAGCTGGTATCGCTGGAATGTTCACCCACGTACCTCCTGCATTCAACAGCTGGCAGATGCCCTTCAGGCTGAACAGGTTATCCCGCTTTTCTGCAAGCTTGATCACAACGGCTGGCAGACTGCCCTGGGAAAACGGCTGAGCGTTGAACCGGTGATTACTCTCTAAATCCAACTTTCATCAACCTGGATACTGGTATGAAATTGATCCACAAACCTTTTGTTTTTCTTCGTCATGGTGAAACCGCCATGAATCAGCAACAGCGCATTGGCGGCAGTACAGATACACCGCTGAATGCTCAAGGACAGCAGGAAGCCGATATGGCTGCCACACTACTGGCAGACATACGCTGGAGCTGTATCGCTGCAAGCCCGTTACTGCGTGCATGGGAAACTGCACAACGTGCAACCGCCGGGCAACCTCTCACGCCTGTCGAGGGTCTGCGTGAACGTGATTGGGGCCAACTGGAAGGTGCTCCCTGGGCTGCCCTGCCACCCTATACCGACACGCCACCGGCAGGCGAAAGCTGGGATGACTTTACCCAACGGGTCATCCAGGCGATCAATCAGCAGCTGAACCAGTATGACTGGCCATTGATCGTTGCACACTCAGGGGTGTATCGCGTCATTCGTGCACAAGTGACTGGCACACCTGAAGGAGAACGTATTGGTAATGCCCAACCCGTGCTGCTGTTGCCGCCAGATGCCACCCGACCGGAATGGACCTTCAAACCCTTTACCCAACAAACCAAGGAGTATTATTTTGCTTAAAGACAGCGTTATTGTGGATGTGGATGGCACTCTGGCTGAGTTTGATCCACAAGCCGTTCACCATTGGGTACTGGGCGAAGAGAAACACTGGGATCCCTTTTTTGCTCATATGGCCAGTGCTCAGCCCATTGAGTCCATCTGCCGTCTGGTCAAACTGCTAAAGCAACAGGGCCAGCAGATCGTGATCTGCAGTGGACGCCCGGACAGCCACCGTCAACATACACTGGACTGGTTAACCCGTTTTGAGATTCCGTTTGATGCGGTGTTCCTGCGCGAGCAAGGTGACGACCAGTTGAAAGACGAAGTGGTTAAATCCAGATTGCTGCAGCAGATACGTGACTCAGGCTTCAACCCCTGGCTGGTACTGGATGATCGTGACAGTGTGGTGCATCAGTGGCGCGCGCTTGGACTGACCTGCCTGCAATGTGCCCCAGGAGATTTCTGAAACCTGGTGATAGCCAAAATTTAATCAGGGTATAGCACAATTCTACTGGTGAGATCGCCCATCTTAGATGATAATGATTATTATTAGATAAACATGGGAGTCCACCAATGAATACCCGCATCCTGACACCGACGCGATCAGGCGGTTCCCGGTTCCCACTGAACAAAATACTGGGGGCCCTGATCCTGATCGCCGGCCTGACATTGCTGACCTACCAGCTGATCGTGCTGTTGCAGACCCGCGAGCTGGTTCGCTATGCCTTTTACGCGGGTATGGTGGCAGCGGCCTCTACAGCCATCGGGGCCTCTATGGCTGTCTTTGCCAATCGCATCTCTGATCGTATGCTCGATAGCCTGATGGGCTTCGGTGCAGGCGTGATGCTGGCAGCCAGTATTTTTTCACTGATTCTTCCTTCCATGGAGATGATGCAGGGCCAAACCAGCAGCTCCTTTCTGTCCTCCAGCCAGGTCGCGCTGGCCGTATTGCTGGGTGCCGCTATGATGTTGCTGATTGAAAAGCTGGTACCACATGAGCACTTTATCAAAGGGAACGACAGTGTTTCCAGTACCCGGTTACGCCAAAGCTGGCTGTTTGTATTGGCCATAGCACTGCATAACTTTCCGGAAGGTCTGGCTATCGGCGCGGCCTATGCCGCCGGTGAGGGTCATGGCCTGGCTGCAGGCATTGCAATTCAGGACATGCCCGAAGGGTTTGTCGTTGCCATGGCACTGATTGCAGCAGGTTATACCCGGGTATTTGCAATCAGCATCGGCGTATTAACCGGCCTGGCTGAGCCCGCCATGGCGATCATCGGTGCCACGCTGCTGGAATTCAGTACACACCTGTTACCCTGGGGACTGGCCGGTGCAGCAGGAGCCATGCTGTTTGTCATCAGTCATGAGATCATTCCTGAATCACACCGCAAAGGCCATGAGTTCTTTGCCACCAATGGTCTGATTCTGGGATTTGTGTTGATGCTGCTGCTTGACACCGCACTTTGACAGGATGACCTCTGTACTGCTTTAAGCTACATTAAGGCCCATCATTTGGGCCTTAATTTTTTACCATCCTCACCTGAATAAGCGAATCGATATGACCCAGCCCCGGCTTCGTCTCAAGGCTCCGGCCACCCAACGCAACCGTGAACCGATACGACAGGTGTTGCAGCAATACCTGCCTCAGCCCGCCCGGGTATTGGAGATAGCAGCCGGAACAGGTGAACATGCCATCTATCTGGCGCATCAACTGCCAAACATCGAGTACTGGCAACCCACAGACATAGACCCGGCTGCGCTGGGCAGTATTGACGCCTGGCGACACGCAGACCCTCATCCGGCACTGCAGCCTGCCCGATATCTGGACACCACGACAACACCGGACTCACCTGCAATCGCCTATAACACCCTGTTGGCGATCAACATGATTCACATTGCGCCCTGGCATGCCGCTGAAGGACTCATGCAACTGGCCCGACATACGCTGGAAGACGGCGGCATTCTCTACCTCTATGGTCCCTTCTGGCAGCAGGACGTGGTGCCTGTCGAAAGCAACCTCGCCTTTGATGCATCCCTGCGTGAACGCAATCCGGCCTGGGGTATTCGTGACCTGGAGCAGGTCAGTGCATTAGCTGAATCAGCAGGGCTTTATTGTGAAGCCATACATGCCATGCCTGCCAATAATCTGTCTGTCCTGTTTCGAAAAGGTCTGAAGGCCTGATCCTTCAGGTTAAAAACGACTCAATCAGCGTCAGCACAGCATCCGTTTGCTCGGCATGCGGAATATGACCACAATCAGCCAGGGTCGCATGCTGACCGGCTCCCTTGATGCCCGATGCGATTCGGGCTGGCAGCTCGGCAGAACCGTATTCATCAGCATCACCCTGCAACGCCAACACCGGACAGACTATCCCGGGCAGGTAGGGATCAATGGACCAGGAGCGGAAATCATCGGCCAGCCAGGTTTCAGTCCAGGCATCCAGCACCCAGCGGGTTTTGTCGCCATGCCATTTTCTGAGCTTGTTAAAGGACTCCGTATGCGCAAAGTACTGCTTGGCGGCCTGCACGCCATCCAGTAACCGCTCATGAATCTCTACCGGAGCCGCCAACGTCACGACTGCCTGACATTCAGAGTGATGGAAGGATGCAATGGTCAATGCCATGGCCCCTCCGACGCTATGTCCGACCAGGCAATACTGGCGAAGATTCAACGCCTGGCACAGCGCCGGAAAAACCACTTCGGCTTCTTCAACAATAAAGTCGTAGGACGGCAAGCATTGACGTGCAGATGACCGACCAAATCCCAAGCGATCATAGGCATAGACGCGACGCTTCATGCGCTCTGACAAGTGCAGCGGAAAGCTGCGCCACTGCGCCACACTGCCCAGTGAATCATGCAACAGAATAATCGGAACCTTCGACTCAATGACGGCAGGTGTCCAGCTACACACATACACCTGACCTCCTGGCACCTCAACAAAATGCTCTTTCACCTGGGTTGCATTGCCATCCGAATGGTCCAAAGAAGTATCCAAAATAATCCTCATACAGTCCTGGTTTGTTTAACCCTGCCCCGATCTTGCAGCGGCAGTTTGTCTCTGGCTGGCGGACTAGTGACTATAACTCAACGCTTTACAAGATCAACAGAGATAGCTACATTTCAAGACAGGCCATGAGTGATCCTGGTGGCCCGAGTGAGTAATTGACACAATCAATTAACGAACAATAAAAACAAAAAGGTTCAATATGAGTGACAAACGTCTGACCGATGCACATATCGTGCATGATTCGGTATTTGTTGACGCCTCTGCCTTGCAAATTCCTACCCTGCGAATACTGCAAGAAGATGGTACCCCCTACAGCGATGCCGTCCTGCCTGTTCTGGATAAAACCCTGGCATTAAAGATCTACGACACCTTCCTGTTTATCCGCGCACTTGACGAGCGCATGCTCGCCTCACAACGTCAGGGTCGTATCAGTTTTTATATGACTGAAACCGGTGAAGAAGCGGCGGATATCGGCAGCACCGCAGCCCTGCAGGATGATGATATGATCATGGCGCAGTATCGCGAGCAAGGCGCCCTCGCCTTCCGCGGCTTTACACCTGATCAGTTCATGAACCAGATTTTCTCTAACGAGCAGGATCTGGGCAAAGGCCGTCAGATGCCGATTCATTACGGCTCACGGCAACTGCATTACATGACCGTGTCGTCTCCTCTGGGTACTCAACTGCCGCAAGCCACCGGATATGCTTTTGCGCTAAAAGCACAGCAGAAACCCAACTGTGTCATCTGTTACTTCGGTGAAGGTGCCGCCTCAGAAGGTGACTTTCATGCAGCCTTGAACATGGCGGGTGTTTTCAAGGTACCGGTAATTTTTTTCTGTCGCAATAATGGCTATGCCATTTCCACGCCAGCACACGAACAGTATGCCGGTGACGGAATTGCCCCGCGTGGTATCGGCTATGGTCTGAAAACCCTGCGGGTCGACGGCAATGATGTTCTGGCCGTACTGAAAGCCACCCAGGAAGCACGCAAACTGGCCGTGGAACAGCACCAGCCGGTACTGATTGAGGCGATGACCTATCGTTTAGGCGCACATTCCAGTTCAGATGATCCCAGCGGCTATCGCAACAAGTCTGAAGAAGACACCTGGCGCGCCAAGTGCCCGGTCATGCGCTTCAAGAAATGGCTGATTCATCAAGACTGGTGGACAGAGGCCGACGATGAGCAGCGCAAACAACAGCACCGCGACCAGATCATGACTGCGATGAAAAAAGCTGAAAAAGTCCCGGCACCACCGCTCAGAGATCTGTTTACGGATGTCTATGATCAGTTGCCCTGGCATTTACAGGAGCAACAACAGGCGCTCATTGAGCATATCCGCAAATATCCTCAGGCTTACAGCAAAACGGCAGGGAGAGTCGATCATGAGTAAAATGAATCTGCTCCAGGCTATCAATAATGCACTGGACATTGCCATGTCGACAGATCCATCGGCCCTGTGTTTTGGTGAGGACGTGGGCCATTTTGGCGGGGTATTCAGGGCTACCAGTCATCTGCAGGAAAAGTTCGGCAAAGCCCGTTGCTTTAATACCCCCCTGACTGAACAGGGCATTCTCGGTTTTGCCAACGGCATCGCCGCTCAGGGCATGACCGCCATTGCCGAAATTCAATTTGCTGATTACATTTTTCCGGCCTTTGACCAGATCGTGAATGAATCCGCCAAATTTCGCTATCGTTCCGGCAATCAGTTTGATGTGGGTGGTTTAACCATTCGTACACCCTATGGTGGTGGCATCAACGGCGCACACTATCATTCTCAATCACCCGAAGCCTACTTCACCCACACACCGGGACTGAAAATCGTCGTACCACGCAATCCGGAACAAGCCAAAGGACTGCTGCTGGCCAGTATCCGCGACCCTAATCCGGTGATCTTTTTTGAGCCGAAAAAGCTCTATCGTGCTGCAGTGGGCGAAGTGCCTGACGAGGACTATCAACTCCCCCTGGGCCAGGCTGAGGTGGTGCGTGAAGGCTCCGATATCACGCTGGTTGCCTGGGGGGCGCAAATGGAAGCCATCGAACAGGCCGCACAACTGGCCGAAAAAGATGGCATTTCCTGTGAGTTAATCGACTTGCGCAGCCTGCTGCCCTGGGACAGAGACACCCTGGCTCACTCCGTTCGCAAAACCGGACGGTTAATCATCAACCATGAGGCGCCGAAAACCTCCGGCTTTGGCGCTGAAATAGCTGCCAGTATTCAGGAAGCCTGCTTCCTGCATCTGGAATCACCCATTTTGAGAGTGACAGGCCTGGACACCCCCTTTCCGCTCGCGCTGGAAAAAGAGTATATGCCTGACCACCTGAAAACCTATGAAGCTATTTTGGCCAGTATGAATTACTGATATCTGACTCAGTATGGAGTGAGCGATGAAAATTGATTTTATTTTGCCCGACATAGGTGAAGGCATTGTTGAGTGTGAACTGGTTGAATGGCGGGTTCAGGAAGGAGACGCCATTACCGAGGATCAGCCGGTTGCTGATGTGATGACAGACAAGGCGCTGGTCGAGATCACCTCCATGTACACCGGCGTGATCAGCAAACTGCATTATCAGCAAGGCGACATCGCCAAAGTACATCAACCGCTGTTTGAAATTGAGGTTGAAAGCGACCCATCAGGCGAGTCTCCGACACCTGTAGAGATGCCACAGGAAACACCCACTGATGCAGTTCAGCCCCCACCTGAACCACAGACGGCAGCGCTGTGCAGTAAACCGGTCGCCAGTCCGGCTGTCAGACGTCTGGCCCGGGAAATGCAAATCAACCTGACCGATGTCAAAGGCAGTGGTAAAAATGGTCGGATCTATAAAGAAGATGTGCAAGCACATCTGAAACCTCAGGTTACGGCTCAGCAGACCAGAGAACCCATTCGTGGCATCAAGGCACTAATGGCGAAACAGATGCAGGCCTCAGCCAGCAGCATTCCACACTTCACCTACGTTGAGGAAATTGATGTCACCGAACTGGAAAAAGTGCGTGCTGCACTCAAGCCTGGTCTGGAAGCCCAAGGGATACGCCTGAGCCTGATGCCCTTCTTCATCAAAAGCCTGTCACTGACCTTGACACACTATCCGTTACTGAACAGCCAGGTAAATGAAGATTGCACCGAGATCATCTACCAGTCTGATCATAATATCGGCTTTGCCGCGGATACCCCTGCGGGACTGCTCGTTCCCAATATCAAAAGGGTTCAGGATCTATCCCTGTATGAAATAGCCCGGCAATTGGCTGAACTGGTTGATGCAGCCCGGCAAGGCAAACTGACTAACCCGCAGATGAAAGGAGGCACCATCACCCTGTCTAATATTGGCGTTTTGGGCGGTACTGTCGCGACACCGATTATCAACGCCCCCGAAGTCGCCATTGCTGCACTGGGTAAAATACAAACCCTGCCCCGCTTCAATGAACAGGGTGAAGTAGAGGCCAGAAAGATCATTCAGGTGAGCTGGTCGGGTGATCATCGCGTGCTGGATGGTGCCACCATGGCGCGCTTCTGCAATCACTGGAAGTCCTATCTTGAGGACCCAGTCAGCATGCTTGCCCATCTGCGCTAGGACTGATCTGCATGACGCGACCTTTGCTGCAACAGTTTTATATCAATGAAGAACAGTCACTTTACCTGATGAGCCATGAGGACGCTCAAAAGATTAAAGACTGGGTACAACTGTGCATGGATCAACTCAACCTGCTCGGCTTCAGTGATATCGAGTTTATCGGCAAAGGCGCGTATGGCTTTGTATTTGCGGGACGAACACAGGATCTGACCGATTATGTGTTCAAATTTTCCCGCATCAACCTGCCACAAGCCGTACAGGACAGACTGGAAGAGGAGGCCTGGATGCAAAGCCAGGTGCTGCATCCTCATATCCCGGCTGTCAGTGAATACACGCGCATTTCCAAACAGTCTGTCCTGATGATGGAACGCGCTGCAGGTATGGATCTGGAAGCCTACTCACTGAAAGTCGGGCGATTACCACCACGCCTGGTGATCAAGATAGCCGCTCAACTGGTTGAAGTACTCGGCGTGCTGCGCCAGTTCCACAGCAAAGGTGAACCGGCACCTATTGTGCATGGTGACATCAAGCCCTCCAATATTGTATTTGATCCGCAAACAGAAGCAGTCAAGCTAATCGACTGGGGCTCCAGTGTGTTTGCACAACTGGATGCAGAAGGTCAGACCGTTGCACAGCAGGGAACACTGTTCTTCCATGAACAGGCACATCAGACCAATGCCAAGCTGGGCGATGTCTACTTTATTGGTGAAGAGCAGCTGAATGGTGCACTCAGCTCACCGCGCTTTGATGAACAGGGTCTGGCTGGAACACTCTATGCGCTCGCCTCAGGTCAGAGCTGCCGTTACGGCTATGAGGCGATTCCTGCCACTGCACTGGGCCTGCCAAAGGCCTTCGCACTCACCTTGCAAACCCTGCTGGCAGGAGCAGATGATGAAAAAAGAGCGGCCGGTGATTATTTAATGTCACAAATGGCCTATATGAAAAAATGGGTGATCACCGATCTGGATGAGCCTGCTGAAAAACCACTGATTCCGATCTGGACACACAGTGCCAATGATGACATGGAAAGTGTTGTCTATACGTCGCGTAAAAGCTTTTTACGTGAAGCACATCTCGACCCTGAGTCACTGTTTGAGGTCAAGGATGTGGAGCTGGAGAAATACTATAAAAACTTCATGCACGGTATGGGGAAAACCGAACGTGCATTTCTGTGCTCGGTCAGCCGTCTGGGTAAATACCCGGTACTGGGCGGCATGGCTGTGCGCTGGCAAGATGATGAAGTCTACATCGATTCCAGCCTTAACCTGCACAATCCCGAGTTAAAACAGCCTTTTATTGCCGCAGCGAACACGCTGGTCACCCTCTCTCGGGCAATACACCGCAAGGGGGTATTCAAATGCTGTTTTTTCGATGCCAAAAACACCCTGCACTTGCAACGCCAGGACATGGATCAGCCATTTATCCCGCCGCAGGGTATGGAGATCCCGTTTGAGGTGACTCAGGCTCCGCTGACAGAAGACAACAGTCGCAATCACTCTTACTTTGAAGATGGCGATGATCCTGATGAGCAATTACAACTACCGGCGACTATCATGCAGGAAATCCGGCGGCTGAATGACATACGTCATACCGGTTTGATTATTTTTGAGTCGCTGCCGACACATCTTAAAATTCACAATTACTATGTGCTGCTGGACCCCAGTCGTGAAGAAGAGTTTTCAGGTGCACTGCAACGTATTGTCACGCATCTGCCGGATATCACCGGTCTGGGCGTTTCCGGGTTTATGAAAATGCCTTACAAGAATACCCGGCAGTTTTCCCGACAGGCATCCTTGCCTGAACGCTATTATCCTAAAAACCCCAAAACCGTCACTGCTTGAGTGATGTATCGGTTCAGATACGCAGACCACCATCCATCTCGATAATACGACCGGTAAAGAAGTCATTTTCGATAATGTATTGCAGGGTATGCGCCATCTCTGCGACTTCACCCAGGCGACGCAAAGGCACGGCCGACAGCATTCGCTCAATGGCTTCTGGCTTCATTTGTGCCGTCATATCAGTGGCAATCACCCCCGGAGCAATACCGCCGACACGAATGCCATAACGTGCCAGCTCTTTGGCCCAGCTCACCACCAGGGTTGCAACTCCCGATTTGGTCGCAGAGTAGTTGGTTTGACCGGCATTACCCGCCCGCGACACAGAAGAGACATTGACAATTACACCGCCCTCGCCCTGCTCTGCCATGATCCCGGCAGCCTCTCTGCCACACAGAAAGCTGCCGGTCAGATTCACATTGATGACACTGTTCCACTGTTCATAAGACATCTTGTCGACCAACTTGCCATCCTTAACCTTGATCAGCATGCCATCGCGCATCAACCCGGCGTTATTCACCAAACCATGAATACCGCCAAAATCAGCACGGATTTGTGCAAAGGTTGCTTCAACCTGTGATTCATCCGTGATATCACAAGCATACCCCCGACAGCGCCCCCCCGCTGAGACGAGCTGTTCAGCCGTCTGACTAACCTGCTCTGCCTCCAGATCAATTAACGCTACCTGACCTCCCAACCCGACCAGGTGAGATGCCATCCCGGCACCCAGTCCTCGGGCACCGCCAGTAATCACAAACACTTTATCTTTGATTTGCATCACAAATTTCCTCAGTACGCATCAACTGACGTATAGCATGTACATTAGTCTATAAAACCGGCCTGTTTTAACGCATCTTCTATTTCAGGCAATATCGTTGCATCATCAATCGTAGATGGCATGGCATAAGCCTGACTGGTCGCCATTTTTCTTAACACTGCACGTAATATTTTTCCTGAACGCGTCTTCGGCAAGCGTGCAACCAGAACCGCATGACGAAAACATGCCACAGCACCGACTTGCTCCCTGACACGTTGAACCAGCTGCGTTTCCAACTCACTGGCAGCAATGTCCACATCGACCTTGAGTACCACTAATGCCAGAGGGATCTGCCCTTTGATCGCATCCTCAACACCTATCACAGCACATTCGGCAACCATCGGATGAGATGAAACCACCTCTTCCATCTCGCCCGTTGACAACCGATGACCCGCCACATTGATGACATCATCGGTGCGACCGGTAATATAGATGTATCCATCCGCATCCTTATAGCCACCATCGCCGGTATGATAAAACCCCGGGAAGGTCGTCAGGTAGGACTGCCGGAAACGTTCATTATTATTCCAGATACCCCATGCAAAGCCGGGAGGCAAAGGCAGCTTGATACAAATATTTCCCGTTTGTCCGTCTGGAAGCTCATGACCTTCATCATCCAGAATACGAATATCATAGCCAGGTATCGGTTTATTGGTTGATCCCGACCGGGCCTCTGATGGCTCCGGCCACCCCATCATCGGAGCCGTCATCGGCCAGCCCGACTCTGTCTGCCACCAGTGGTCCAACACGGGAACCTGCAGCAAGTCACTGAGCCATTGGCAGGTGCTGCTATCAAGTTTTTCACCCGCGACAAAAATCCAGCGCAAACTGCTCAGATCATACGCCCTGGCCAGCTCTCCTTGCGGATCTTCTTTCCGAATAGCACGGTAGGCTGTGGGCGCACAAAACATTGAATTGACCCGGTATTCACTGATGACACGCCAAAAAGCACCTGCATCGGGCGTTCGCACCGGTTTCCCCTCATAGAAAATAGAGCTGCACCCTCCCATGAGTGGACCATAGACAATAAACGAATGCCCCACGACCCAACCAATATCCGATGCACCCCACCAGACATCGCCAGGATTCATGCCATAGACATGCTGCAGGGCAAACTTTAACGCAACAGCATAGCCTCCAGTATCACGTACAATTCCCTTGGGCTGACCCGTTGTGCCGGAGGTATACAGAATATAGAGCGGATCACTGCCTTTCACTACCACCGCAGCCGCTGGTTTTGCTCCTTGCTGAAACACCTGCCAGTCAATATCACGACCGGCCTGAAGTTCGGCCTGCAGCTGTGGTCGCTGATACACAACAGTGAATTCAGGCTGATGAGCGGCCAGTGCCAGTGCTTTGTCGACCAGCGGTTTATAAGCAAGGGTCTTGTCAAATTCGATACCGCAGGAAGCTGTCAGTATGACTTTGGGTTCTGCATCATCGATGCGGATGGCCAGTTCATTAGCGGCAAAACCACCAAACACCACAGAGTGAACAGCACCGATGCGGGCGCAGGCCAGCATCGCTACAGCGGCCTCAGGTATCATCGGCATGTAAATCACCACACGATCACCTTGTGCCACGCCCTTTCTGCGCAAGGCCCCTGCAAACAGGGCAACCTGATCAAGCAGGCTGGCAAAGGTTATCGCCTGCTGGGTCCGGGTGACAGGTGAATCATAATAGAGCGCTACCTGATCACCTCGACCTTCAGCCACCTGCTTATCCAAAGCGAGATAGCTGATATTGAGTTCACCATCAGCATACCAATGAAAGGTGCCATAATCAGTCTGGCCTGCCATCTGCGTCGGTGGTCTGAACCAGTCAATCGCCTCTGCTTGCTCAGCCCAATAGGCGGAGGGGTCGCCAAGGCTCGCCTCATAGCGGTGTTGATAAGACATATCCCTGCCTCGTTATTGTTATTTTATTGGTATAAACGTATCAGACTTGAAAAATCCAGACCGCCATTGCCCTGGCTTTTATGCAGATTGAATAACGCGCGTGCTGCTGAGCCCATCGGGGTTGCTGCCGCGCTTTGCTGACTTAAATCCATGGCAAGTCCCAGGTCCTTGAACATCAGATCAACCTGAAAACCACCCTGATAGTCACGCGAAGCCGGCACATTCTCCATCACTCCCGGAACCGGGTTATACACCTGCAAAGCCCAGTTATTCCCTGAACTTTGTTTCATGATCTCGGAGAGCACTGCAGGATCAAGACCGTTTTTGATGCCCATGCTCAAGGCCTCACAAGTACCAGCCATGAGAATGGCCAGCATCATGTTATTACAGGCTTTCGCGACCTGGCCTGCACCGTGGTCACCCGCATGAAAAATATTCTTGCCCATCCCCTGAAGTATTGGCAGTGCCGTCGCATATTGCGCCTGAGAACCCCCAACAATAAATGTTAAAGTTCCGGCTTGTGCACCACCGACACCCCCGGACACAGGCGCATCGACAAAATCGATCTGGCGTTGCTGAGCCACTGCCGCAATCTCACGCGCAGTCTGTGCATCAATCGTAGAGCAGTCGATCACCAGAGCCCCGGGAGAGAGGGCGTCAAACAGTGCCTGTTCACTCTCAATCAGCAGGTGCTTAACATGCTTTCCTGCCGGTAACATGGTGATGACAATCGCCGCATCGGTTACCGCATCCTGAGCTGATCTCGTTACCTGACACCCAGCCTGCTCAGCGATACTCAGTGCATCAGCAGACAGATCAAATGCCTGTACCTGATGGCCTGCCTTGACCAGATTCGCGGCCATCGGGCCACCCATATTTCCTAAACCGATAAATCCAATACTAGCCATATGCTTGAAACCTCTTGTTGTTCTTGTCAGGTTATAGATAGGTCTTATAAATCTTTGAGGGGATGATCATCAGCCCAGGGCGACTCGAAGAGTTGATCTACATAGGCAGACTCCACCTCCTCCAGCTTGCTGAAGCGCCACTTGGGTTGCTGGTCTTTATCAATCAATAAAGCGCGAACACCCTCAGCAAACTCGCCATGTCGGCAACACTGTACTGACAGATCCAGCTCTTTCTGGAAAACCTGTTTCAGTGACAAATGCCGACAACGCTGCAGCTGTCTGGCAATGATATGAATCGACAGCGGACTGCCCTTAAGCACCGCCTTACGTGCTCTCTGCAGCCAGGGGTCTTGTGTATCAAGTTGGTCGAAAGCCTGCAGGATTTCTGACAGGCTATGGTGATCCATTAATTGACGAATCATCGCCTGATGCGCTTTGATAGGGGCCGACATCTGATCAAAGGTATCTGCAGATTGCCGTTCCAGCTTGCGCAGTATTTCGCCAACCAGCTGTTCCGGCGAGGCACTGTGCCAGGGAGCCATCAATAACTGATCGAGCAGTGTTTCCCGATATTCCTGCCGAATCGCCCGATCTGCCAGGCCGAGAAACAGGGCATCTGCCGCATTGACCGGATTCCCTGTCAGGCCCAAAAACAATCCGTTGGCACCTGGCATTCTGTTCAGAAACCAGCTGCCACCCACATCCGGGTATAGGCCGATAGTGACTTCCGGCATAGCCAAATGTGAAGTTTCGGTCACTATGCGGTGGCTGCATCCACTCAAAAGCCCCATGCCGCCGCCCATAACTATCCCGCTTCCCCAGCAGATCACCGGTTTAGGGTAGGTATGCAGCAGATAGTCCAGACGGTATTCACGTGTAAAAAAGTCCACCGGAAAACGGCTGTCTGTCTCATCAGTGATGGCACGATAGAGTTTGACCACATCGCCACCTGCGCAAAAGGCTTTGCTACCTTCACTGTCTAAAAACACCGCACAGATATCAGGGTCATCTTTCCAGCGCTGGAGTTGAGGCAGGATCAAATCGATCATGTCCAACGTCAGTGCATTCAGGCTTTTTTCCGCATTCAGGCGAATCTCGGCAATACGCGCATGCCCCGAAGCGGCATGTTCAAAAAACAACACACTACTCATGTGTGACTCCTTTTGAATTCATCGCTTAGCGGTTTTTCCACTCGGGCTTACGCTTTTCAAGGAAGGCGTTGACACCTTCACGCTGATCATCTGTGTTAAACAGATCGACAAACCACTCACGTTCCAGAATATATCCCTGAGCGAAAGGCATATGACGATTGTTTTGAATCAGTTTTTTACAGGCTTTCAGAGACGAAGGACTTTGCTGACAGGCTTGCTCGGCCAGGGCCAGCGCCCGATTGAACGCCTCTCCCCGAGGGACCACCTCTTCGATCAGGCCAATTTTTTCCGCTTTTTGAGCATCGACCTGTTCACCACACAAAATCATGCGCTTGGCCCAGCCCTCCCCCACCAACAGGGTCAGGTTCTGGGTTCCGCCAGCACAGGGCAGCAACCCGACTTTGGCTTCAGGAAGCGCCATTTTTGCCTGTTCTTCTGCAACACGAAGATCACAAGCCAGGGCGACCTCAAGTCCACCGCCCATGGCCCAGCCATTGATCGCCGCTATGGACACCCCTCTGAACTGACTCAGAATTTCAAAGGCACGCCCAAACAACACGGCCATCGAATGAGCCATCTCACGGTTGCCATCCGCAAACAGCTTCAGATCAGCACCTGCTGAAAAAAACTTGTCACTGGCACTGGTCAACACCAGACTCCAGATATTCGGGTCGGCATTCAGCGCCTCAACGATATCGATCAGTGCCTGCAAACTCTCTGCCGTCCAGGTGTTGGCCGGAAGGTTGTTCATGGTCAGAATGGCAATATGACCACGCTTTTCGAGCAACAAACTATCAGTCATGATGAACTCCTAAAATTCACTGTCACTATCGGCGAGCAGGCGGCGGCCGATAATCACCCGCATCACCTCATTGGTACCTTCCAGAATTCGATGTACACGGGTATCACGTACAAAGCGCTCCAGCGGATATTCCTTGATGTATCCATACCCCCCGAAAAGCTGCAGGGCTTCATCACAGACACGGAACCCTGCATCGGTTGCGAAGCGCTTCGCCATGGCGCAATAGGTGGTGGCATCAGGATGTTGTGAATCCAGTTTGCACGCAGCAAGCCGAACCATCTGTCTGGCAGCAACCAGTTCAGTAGCCATGTCTGCCAAGCGGAACTGCAGCCCCTGAAACTCACCTATCGGCTTACCAAACTGCTTGCGCTCCAGCAAATAGTTACGCGCCAGATTCAACGCTTGTTGCGCCGTGCCCACTGAACAGGAAGCAATATTGATACGCCCACCATCCAGCCCTTTCATCGCCAGCACAAAGCCATCGCCCTCCTCGCTGAGCAGGTGATTGGCAGGGACTTTGACGTTATCAAAGGTAATCATGCGGGTAGGCTGACAGTTCCACCCCATTTTGTCTTCACAGCGACCATAGGTAATGCCTTCACTACGGGCATCCACTACAAATGCGGATATACCACGGGCACCCGAACCACCCGTTCTGGCCATCACCACCAGCACATCGGTACTTCCCGCACCGGAAATAAACACCTTGCTGCCATTCAGCAGATAGTGGTCCCCATCACGTTGCGCCGTGGTTTTAAGCGATGCTGCATCCGAGCCTGCATTCGGCTCGGTTAAACAGTAAGAACCCAGCCTGGCAGCAGACACCAGATCCGCCGCATAGGCTTCGATCACTTCAGGCCGGGCAAAGCTGGTCACCATCCAGGTCACCATATTATGGATGGTGAGATAGGCCGTGGTGGCGGTACACCCCATGGCCAGACGCTCGAAAATGATGCTGGCATCCAGACGACTCAGTCCCAGCCCCCCTACAGCCTCTGGCGAGTAGATGGAAGCAAAGCCCATCTCGCCTGCCTTGCGAATCACATCCAGAGGAAAAAAGGATGTCTGATCCCACTCAGCCGCAAAGGGCTCCAGCTCATTACGCGCAAATGCTGTCGCCATATCGGCAAACGCAATCTGATCTTCATTCAGTTCAAAATCCATTCCTGCCTCCAGAAGCAGCCAAGATTAACGGCGGCTCAAATGACTTATTTCAACTGGATCGTCATGTTTGGCCCAGACGCCAGATCATCTTCAAACCAGCGTGCCGTCACGGTTTTGGTTTCGGTATAGAAACGCACGGCCTGCTTGCCATAAGCATGCTGATCGCCATAGAAAGATTTACGCCATCCAGTGAACGAGAAGAACGGCAAAGGCACCGGAACAGGAACATTAATACCGACCTGTCCTACCTGAATTTCATGCTGATATTTGCGTGCGGCGGCACCGGAAGCAGTGAAGATCGACGTGCCGTTGCCATAAGGGTTGGCATTAATCAGTTCAATCGCCTGCTCCAGCGTATCGACCTCAATCGCAATCAATACCGGACCAAAGATCTCTTCTGTATAGATAGACATCTCGGTTGTGACACCTTTAAAGAAAGTCGGCCCGATCCAGTTCCCCTCAGGATAGCCGTCCACCTTGCAATCACTACCGTCCAGCAGACACTCAGCACCAGCGTCCTTGCCTTCCTGAATAAACCGGAGTACACGTTGTTTAGCTTGAGGATTAATCAAAGGCCCATAGCCTGCTTGCGGATCATTCCATACCCCGGGGCGCACCTTGGCCAGAGCGTCAGTTAACTCTGGAATCCACTCACGTGAAGCTCCGACAAACACCGCCACTGAAATCGCCATACAGCGCTGACCCGCAGCACCAACGGATGAACCGACCAGGTTATTAATGACATGTGATTTTTGTGCATCAGGCATAATCACCATGTGGTTCTTGGCACCAGCAAAGGCCTGCACACGTTTCATGTGATCTGTGCCAGTCTTATAGATGTGTTCACCTACAGCAACCGAACCGACAAACGAGATAGCAGGGGTATCGGGATGCACCAACAACTGATCAACCACATCCTTGGTACCATGAACGATTTGCAGCAAACCCGCCGGTGCACCCGCCTGCTGGAAGAGTTCCGCCAGGCGCATCGGCGTCAGAGGATCTTGCTCAGATGGTTTTAAGACAAAGGTGTTACCACAGGCAATGGCCATTGGGAACATCCATAACGGAATCATTGCAGGAAAGTTGAACGGGGTAATGCCTACACACACACCCAGAGGCTGGGTGTAGCTGTAACAGTCGACTTTACGCGCAACGTTTTCAACCGTTTCACCCATCGACAGCGAAGCAATATGACATGCATGCTCGACCACCTCGATACCACGCCAGACATCCCCTTTGGCATCCTCGAACGTCTTGCCCGTTTCCTGACTGAGTAGTGTGGCAATCTCATCATGATGCTCTTTCAGCAAAGCCTGGTAACGCAACATCACACGCGCCCTGTCAGACACAGGCACTTCTTTCCAGGTCTGGAATGCAGCCTTGGCCATTGCAACAGCATGGTTTACTTCATCAGGTGTCGCACACGGCACCTCAGCAATCACCTCCTGTGTTGCTGGATTGGTGACCGGTATCCAGTGCTGAGTTTTACTCTGGACCATTTCACCATTAATAAGCAGGGGTACTTTTTTTGTCATAGCCGTTCTCTCTGATGTTGTTGTTATTGTCTCAAAAGACCAAGACTGACATAGACTGAATTACCTTTACGTTAACGTTAAATCCATATCAGACGGTTTGCAATAGATATATGTTTTAACATGCCGAAAGCGCCAAAATGATTGCATAAGTTGCTAAGGTGATGGACTATATTGTGACAGTTTTCAGAATCCAAAAACTTCCTGAGCTAAAGAGAGCCATCATTATGAGCCAACCTTCCAGCTGGCCAATTCCAAAAGGCAGTATGCGTTTTGTGCTTCCAAGACAGATAGTTAGCCAACTAAAGTCTCATAGAATAAGCCAGGATCTCTACCCTCTTGCCCTGGGTTTTTACCAGGAAGCCAGAGATCACAGCATGTCCAGATCCAGGCATGACGACTTACTATTAATATATTGCGTTAAAGGCCAAGGAAGTTTACGCATAGGTAAACTTACATACAAAATTACTGCCGGAGACCTCGTCGTGATCCCCAAGGACGTCATTCATAGCTATGAAGCTTCAACGAATGATCCCTGGAGTATTTACTGGGTACACTGTGATGGTATCTTGCTGAACGAGTTTTTAATCTCACTCAACCATAACCTGCAAAGCCCTGTCAGCCCTATCGGACTGCATCCTAGACTGGCGAACGACTTTGAATCGCTACTGGACTTGAGAAAAACAACGCAACAGTTTACCGCGTACCTGCACGCCAGCAGTCTCCTGCGCCAGATCCTGACACATATTGCGCTCCTGAAAACCCAGCAACAGCATCAATTTGATCAAAGCTTTAATCTGGATGCGATACACACCTTCATGCTGACCCGGCTACATGAATCGCTCGATATCGATACCCTTGCAGCCAGAGCCAACCTGTCCAAATACCATTTCATCAAACGCTACAAACAACTGACCGGCAGCACGCCTATTAATGACTTTATCCGGATGAAAATTGAAAAAGCCTGCCACTTGCTCGATATCACTGATCAGCGCATCAGTGAAATTGCCTGGACACTGGGCTACGAGGATGCCTACTACTTTTCCAGAAGCTTCAGCAAAGTGATGGGTATATCGCCCAGCCAGTACCGCAATATCAGACTGGGCCGGGCGACCTACAAGGAGTAAAACCCGTCAACAAAGCTCAAGCGCAACAGCAGTGGCCTCGCCACCACCAATGCACAAGGAGGCTACACCGCGTTTCAAGCCTTGTTGTTTTAACGCATACAGCAGCGTTACCAGAATACGGGAACCACTGGAACCTATCGGGTGCCCCAAAGCACAGGCACCACCCTTCACGTTCACCTTGTCGGGGTTCAGACCCAACTGCTCAATAGCCAGCATGGTGACCACAGCAAAGGCCTCATTAATCTCATACAGATCAACGCTGCCCTTCTCCCATCCAGCCCTGGCCAGAACCTTCTCAATCGAACCGATCGGCGCCAACGTAAATTCAGCTGGCAGCTGAGCGTGTGTTGCATGTGCAACAATTCTGGCAAGCGGAGTCAGCCCTTTCGCCAGCGCGTCCGCCTCCCGCATCAACACCAGCGCTGATGCACCGTCCGATATGGAGCTCGAATTAGCCGCCGTCACACTGCCTTCTTTAGCAAAAGCAGGATGCAAACTGCGAATTTTGTCGATACGCGCCTTGCCCGGCTGCTCATCAGTATCAACCAACTGGTCACCTGCCCGCCCTGTGACTGTCACAGATGCAATCTCATCCTTGAAGGTACCTGAATGAATAGCTGTCAGTGATTTTTCCAGCGATGCTATGGCAAAATCATCCATCGCTTCCCGTGTCACACCAAACTGGTCAGCAGTACGCTGCGCAAAAGAGCCCATCAGACCACCTTCATAGGCATCTTCAAGGCCATCCAGGAACATGTGATCCATCACCTGAGCATGCCCCATGCGCAAACCTTCCCGAACTCTGGGCAACAAGTAGGGAGACTGGCTCATATTTTCCATTCCGCCGGCAATCATCACATCACAGCTGCCAGCCAGTATCTGATCATGGGCGAGCATCACCGCTTTCATTCCCGACCCGCACATTTTATTGACGGTGGTACAGCCCACAGACAGAGGCAATCCGGCCTTAAGAGCGGCCTGACGCGCAGGCGCCTGACCTAATCCGGCTGGCAACACACAGCCCATCACCACTTCATCGACCTGTTCAGCAGTCAAGCCGGATCGCTGCAGGGCCTCTTGAATAGCCACCGCCCCCAGATCAGGCGCTCTGACACGACTCAAGTCACCCTGTAAACCACCCATTGGCGTGCGCGCTGCTGACACTATTACAATTGAATCACTCATTTTGACCTCATTGACTTGATCTACTAAATGCCGCTCCAGTGACTAGCGGAAGTTCTTTTTAAAGAACTTTTGAAACTCTCCGACAATACCGGCCCTGAAGGTCAACACACATACAATAAAGATAATACCCAGGATGACGTTCACCCAGTTCCCCAATGCACTCTGTGCCAGCTGATGCTCAAGGCTCACCACGAATGCGGCACCAATTACAGGCCCCAGCAGCGTACCCACCCCACCAAGCAAGGTCATCAACACCACTTCTCCGGACATGTGCCAATGCGCATCATTCAGAGAAGCCAATTGAAAGACGATGGTTTTAACCGAACCGGCCAGTCCAGCCAACCCGGCGGACACCACGAAAGCAACCAGTTTGTATTGGTCGACGTTGTACCCCAGAGAGGTTGCTCTTGGCTCATTTTCCTTGATCGCCTTCAGTATCTGACCATAAGGCGAGTGCACGATTCGACGCACCAGTCCAAATCCAAACACGAAAACAGCCAGAACAAAGTAGTACATCATCAGATTGTTCTGCAGATCGATGAAGCCCAGCAATGCCCCTCTGGGAATACCATGCATCCCGTCCTCACCGCCCGTGAAAGGTGACTGAAGGTAGAAAAAGAACACTAACTGAGCCAATGCCAGTGTAATCATGGCAAAGTAAATGCCCTGCCGACGAATGGCCAACACACCGAATAGCAAACCCAGAAGCGTTGACGCCGCAGTGGCGAGCAATATTGCCAACTCGGTACTGAAGCCCGAGTAAGTGCTGAGCAAGTAGCCTGTGGTGTAACCACCCGTTGCCAGAAAGGCAGCATGCCCGAACGACAGCAGCCCCACATAGCCCAGCAGCAGGTTAAAGGCGACCGCAAATAATGCAAAGCACAGAATTTTCATCAAAAACACAGGATAGACGACAAAGGGCGCAACCAGTGCCAGCAGCAATAAGACAGCATAAATTTTGAAATGACGACGCTCGGATCGGAGGGCGTTTTCAACATAGCGCTTTGTTGCAGTGTTTTCAGAAATAGGCGTCATCATCATGCCTCCTTACCAAACAGTCCTGCGGGTTTAACCAACAAAACCAATACCATGACCAGGAAAATTACCGTACTTGCAGCTTCCGGGTAAAAAACCTTGGTTAAGCCTTCAATAACCCCCATCGCCAGACCTGTCACAATTGCACCAATGATTGACCCCATACCACCAATCACCACAACCGCAAAAACGATGATTAATATATTTGCCCCCATCACCGGAGTAACGGAGTAAATAGGAGCTGCCAGAACACCAGCAAATGCAGCCAGCATCACCCCAAAACCATAGGTTAAACTGACCAGCAACGGGACGTTAATTCCAAAAGCCTGCATCAGTTTGGAGTTTTCAGTGCCGGCCCTCAGATAGGAACCGAGTTTGGTTTTTTCAATCATAAACCAGGTCCCGAAGCAGACAACCAGCGCGGCAACAATGACCCAGGCTCTGTAGTAAGGCAAAAACATGAAGCCCAGGTTAACGCCCCCTCTGAAAACCTCAGGTATGGCATAACGCATTCCAGAAACACCATAGATGTTTGTCAGAACACCCTGAATCACCAGCGCCAACCCAAAGGTTAGCAACAGGCTGTAAATATGATCTTCATTGGCAATTTTTCTGAGCAGGAAGTATTCAACCAGAACACCCACAATCCCGACAATCAATGGCGCTAAAAACAATGCCATCCAGTAATTCACGCCCAGAGTGTTAAATAACACCACTGTCAGCAGCGCTCCCAGCATATAAAATGCGCCATGGGAGAAGTTAATGATTTTAAGCAAACCAAAGATCACTGCCAGCCCAAGACTTAATAACGCATAAAATGCACCATTAATAAGACCCAGCAGTAACTGACCTGAGAGTACAGCTACCGGCACTCCGAATATCATACTCATACAAAAATTCCCGCCTAAAGAAAATTTAATCAACTGAATCAAGACATCACACACGCTCCCCCTAAAGGGAGCGTGATGACTTTTTTCAGTTATTTACCAATCGGCACTGACTTTCAGAAAGCGGACGATATGCCTCCTCTGCGGGAATGGTCCGGACGATATTGTATAGATCCCATTCATTCTGAGATTCAGCCGGTGTTTTCACCTGTGCCAGATACATATCATGGATCATGCGACCATCCTCACGAATGATGCCGTTTTGGGCGAACATATCATTGATTGGCGTATCCATCATATGGCGACGGACCGTTTGTGTATCATCCGTGCCGGTCGCTTCAATGGCACTCAAATAATGCAGGGTGCTGGAATAAATACCCGCATGAACCATGGTTGGCCGCACACCTGTTTTTTCCATAAATCGATCAGACCAGGCACGCGTTTCATCATTCATGTCCCAATACCAGCCTGTTGTCAGCTGTATACCCTGTGCAGCCTCAACTCCCAATGCATGCACATCTGTCAGGAACAGCAACAAGGCAGCAAGTGTCTGGCCGCTTTGAGTCAGACCAAATTCACCTGCAGTCGTAATCGCATTGGTTGTATCTGAACCGGCATTAGCCAACGCAACAACACTGGCACCTGAACTCTGCGCCTGAAGAATAAAAGAAGAGAAATCACTGGTCGGGAAAGGATGACGCACCTTCTGAATCACACGACCACCGTTCTCGAGTACAACCTTCTCAACATCTGCCTCAAGTGCATGGCCGAACGCATAGTCCGCTGTCAGAATAAACCAGCTGTCACCCCCTTCCTGCACAACAGCCTGTGCCGTACCATGCGCCAGCGGATAGGTATCGTAGACATAGTGAATATGATTAGGTGAACAGTGTTCATTGGTAATACTGGATGCAGCAGAGCCAGACACTATACCGAGCTTGTCGTTCTGTTCCAGAATTCTGACCGCAGCCAATGTCACGGACGAAGCAACCATACCGGCAACCATGTCGACATTATCCCGCTCTACCCACTGACGTACGGTACTGGAAGCAACGTCCGCACTGTTGCGGTCATCCGCACTCAGTACACGAATCGGCGCCCCATGCACCTGGCCACCAAAATCCTCAATCGCCATCTGCAATGCAGTCAGGCCGTTCGGCCCGGCCAGATCCCGGTAGGTACCGGACATATCTGCCAGGTAGCCGATACGTACTTCATTGTTAGATATAGCCGCCTGAGCCGTACCTGCAATCATTGCGGATGCAACAGCAGCAGTGAGTATTTTTTTCATTAGATTCATAGTGTGTCTCCATTGCCTATCGGCTTTTATTTTTGTTTTACATAACAGAACACGTGTGTCACACAGGTCATTTGCTACGCCTTTCGGACAGCAGCAAACATTTACCTATACTCCGAGGTAAGTATTGAGTAACTCTTGTTTCGCGCTGAGCTCAGAGGCATCAATCTCTTCAACAATCTGACCGTGCTCCATTAAGTAATGGCGGTCAGCCAGAGGCGCTGCGAAGCGAAAATTCTGCTCAACCAGAATAATGGTCAAACCCTTCTCCTTTAGCTTGATCAGCACTTCAGCCAGCTTTTGCACTATGACCGGTGCTAACCCTTCCGTAATTTCATCCAGCAACAACAGATTGGCTCCAGTACGCAGGATTCTGGCCATGGCCAGCATTTGCTGTTCACCACCGGATAAACGCGTACCCTGACTGAAACGTCGCTCATACAGGTTGGGAAACATTTCATAGATTTCATCCAATGCCATGCCGTCACTGCGGACGGTAGGTGGCAACAGAAGATTTTCCTCAACGTTCAGGCTGGCAAAAATGCCACGCTCTTCGGGGCAGTAACCGACCCCCAGGCGTGCGATATGATGTGCAGGAATACCAATCGTTTCACGACCATTGATCATAATGGACCCAGTCCGACGGCCAACCATATTCATGATGGCCTTGAGCGTCGTACTCCTTCCGGCCCCGTTTCTGCCAAGAAGCGTTACCAGCTCGCCTCTTCTGACCAGTAAATCAATACCATGCAGAATATGAGACTCGCCGTAAAAGGCATGCAAATCGGTGAGCTTCAACTGCTCATAATTCGGTTTGATTGCATCAGTCATCAGTGGGCTCCTTCTAACGTCGTGGCTTCACTCCCCATATAGGCCTCTTTAACGACCGGGTTCTGTGAAACCTCCTGATAGTTGCCCTCGGTCAACACAGCGCCACGAGTCAGCACCGTTATGCGATCACACAATTTGCTCACCACACTCAGGTTATGCTCTACCATCAGGATGGTGCGCCCCTCTGCCGCTTTGCGGATCAGCTCTACGACCCGATCAACATCCTCATGACCCATCCCCTGTGTTGGCTCATCCAGCAGCACCAGTTCAGGCTCCATTGCAAGAGTAGTCGCCAGCTCCAGTGCTCTTTTACGGCCATAGGAAAGCTCGACAGTCACCGTGTTGGCAAATTCCTGCAACCCGACGGACTCAAGCAACGCATACGCCTTGTCATTCAACTTGTTCAGGCTTTTTTCACTCTTCCAAAAGTGAAAACTGCTCCCTTCAAACCGCTGCAAGGCGACCCGGACATTCTCTAGGGCAGTCATATGAGGAAAAACAGCCGATATCTGAAAAGAACGGATAATCCCCATTCTGGCGATTGCCGCAGATTTAAGAGAGGTAATATCCTGATCATTGAATAAAATCTGCCCACGGGTGGGAATCAGGAACTTGGTCAACAAATTAAAAACTGTTGTTTTCCCCGCGCCATTCGGACCAATTAATGCGTGTATATGACCTCGCCTGACTTTAAGATCAACATTATCTACCGCAGTAAACCCTTTGAACTCTTTGACAAGGTTCCGGGTTTCCAGAACAAATTCTGAACTCATAAAATTGCGCAGCCTCTTTATTTATTGTTGTAGAGTAGCGACTCACCTACATCCTATTTTCCTGAGCGATATGCCAGGCACCCTGTTCAGCGGCTAACTGGGCTCAGCGGCCAACTGTCGCAAAATAAAACGCTGAATTTTACCGCTGGGTGTTTTGGGCAGCTCAGCCACAAACTCAATCTCGCGCGGAAATGCATGCGTCGACAATCGCTTGCGAACCAGGGACTGCAACTCGTCTTTCAAGGAATCAACCGCGTCATAGCCTGTTTTCAACACCACAAAGGCTTTAATCACCGAACCTCTTTCCGGATCCGGCTTGCCTACCACACCAGACTCCGCAACAGAGGGATGCTCCAGCAGTGTGCTTTCAATATCGGCTGGTCCTACGCGATAGCCCGCAGTGGTAATAATGTCATCATCTCGTCCGGTGAATGAAAAGCCGCCATCACCATGACTAAACACCATATCCCCGGTGAGATAGTAACGACCCTGAAACGGATTTTTTTCAGCCCAGGTATAACCATCAAAAAAGAACAAAGGAGACTGCTCAACATCAACCGCCAGCTGTCCCACCTCACCTTCACCTATCTCATTAAAGGACTCATCCAGCGCCACCACTCGGTGTCCCGGCATTGAATAGCCCATTGATCCCACGCGTTGCGGGTGTGAAAGTGCATGAAAATTACAGCAGGTCATGCCAGTTTCGGTCTGACCATAATGATCCATTACCGGGCAACCCAGGCGTTTTGACACCCAGTGAATCACTTCCGGATTTAACGGCTCGCCCGCACTACTGGCAACACGTAAACCCATAGACTCGCCTTGCGGCAGAAGATGGTCATTGGCCATCAGCAAGCGATAGGCCGTTGGAGCGGCGGCCAGATTGGTGATATTGAATTGACGAATCATCTGATACGTCGATTCGGGCGTGAACCCCTGCTGGTTAAAATGGGTAGCATGCCCCATCAACAAAGGACCAATCACCGCGTAATACAGTCCATATGCCCAACCTGGATCAGCAACATTCCAGTAGCGATCTTGCGGTTGCAGATCAATCGCGAATTTCATGTAGAGATAAAAAGACAACAAAGCCCTGACAGGTACAGCTACCCCTTTGGATTTGCCAACCGTTCCAGAGGTAAACATCTGCAAAAACGGATCATTACCTGTCACTAGAACCGGTTCAAATGAATCAGATTGCCCTGCCAATGCCTGATCAAACGCCATGACAGACTGTCCAGCATCAGGATTAACACACAACACAGGCGGACAACCACTGACATCCAGCAACTTGGGATAATTGGCTGCATCGGTAACAATGAGCTGCGTACCTGCCTGCTGCAGACGATATTCAATCGCTCCTGATCCAAAGGCCGTAAACAGCGGCTGATATACAGCGCCCACTTTTAAGGTTCCGAGAATAACAACCAGCAACTCGGGTGATCTAGGCAACAAACCTGCAACCCGACTACCCTTCACAACCCCTTGTTGTGTCAGGTAATTGGCAAATCTGGAAGCCTGACAGCTTAACTCCTGAAAGGTCAGCTGTGTTTGGCGACCATCCGGATCGAAGTGGTAGAGCGCAACCCTGGCAGGATCATCCGCCCAACGGTCACATACCTCATTACACACATTAAGTCCTGAATCGAGACGCCCTTGCAGAATCTGACATTCAACACTATCTGGTTGAAATGCAGCATAAAAATCAGAATATTCCATTCCACTCATAATGCCTGCCTCTGTTTTTTATATTTTTTCTTGGGCAATTGATAACACAGCTTTACCTTTACGTAAAGGTATGCCTCAGAAATATTTTGATCCATCTATCTTTACGTTTACGTAAACTTTGTTTAAGCTCGAATGACCAACTGCAATTCTGAAGTCGAAGGAAATTCCTCATGGGAAACCCTAAAAAAACCTATTCCATCAGCGAGCTTGCGAATGAGTTTGATATCACCACACGCAGCATCCGCTTCTATGAAGATCAAGGTTTGCTCAAACCCGAGCGCAGAGGCCAGACACGGATCTACAGCTCCAAGGATAGGGTGAGACTCAAATTGATATTGCGCGGAAAGCGACTCGGATTTTCACTGGCAGAATCACGTGAACTGTTCGAATTATGGGATGAAACAGAAAGTGGCAGTGAACGACAGCTACTGAAGATGCTTGAAACCCTCGATCAGAAGAAACAGCAACTTGAAACGCAACTGAACGATATTCAAATGGCCAAAATTGAGCTGGACAGCGCTCAAGCCCGTTGTGAAGCAGCGCTTCAGGAGTTACGCAGCAAGAAGTCGAAATCTGAAACATCTCATCAGCTGACGGATAACTCCACTCTGGATTCGTCTCTCCACTAAAAATAACAAAACAGGGTACAGATATGATCTCTCAATACTCCGAACTGAATTTTGGTCTTGGCGAAACACTGGACATGCTCCGTCAGCAGATCAACAGCTTTGCTGCAGCAGAAATCGCGCCCAGAGCCGCTGAAATTGATCAGGCCAATCTTTTTCCTGCGGATCTATGGAAAAAGTTTGGTGATATGGGACTCTTGGGCATCACTGCCGATGAAGAGTTTGGTGGTTCAGGTATGGGCTACCTGGCTCATGTGCTTGCCATGGAAGAAATTAGCCGCGCCTCTGCATCTGTTGCCCTCTCCTATGGAGCCCACTCCAACCTCTGTATTAACCAGATCAACCGTAACGGAAACCAGGCGCAGAAAGAGAAATACCTGCCCAAGCTGATTACCGGTGAACATATCGGTGCACTGGCCATGTCTGAACCCAATGCAGGCTCAGATGTGGTTTCCATGAAACTCACGGCTCGTGATGCCGGCGATCACTACCTGCTGAACGGCAACAAAATGTGGATCACCAATGGCCCTGATGCACATGTCTATGTCATTTACGCCAAAACCGATGTGAGTGCCGGTCCGAAGGGAATTTCTGCTTTTATTGTTGAGCGGGATAGCCCTGGATTCACCCAGGCTCAAAAACTCGACAAGCTGGGTATGCGTGGCTCAAACACCTGTGAACTGGTGTTCCAGGACTGCAAAGTACCCAAAGAGAACCTGCTGGGCGAGCTGAATGGCGGCGTTAAAGTCTTGATGTCAGGACTGGATTATGAGCGCCTGGTACTGGCCGGTGGCCCACTTGGTATTATGCAAGCGGCAATGGATATCGTTGTACCCTATGTGCGTGACCGGAAACAGTTCGGTAAAGCGATCGGTGAGTTTGAACTGGTACAAGGCAAGCTGGCCGATATGTACACCCGCATGAACGCCGCAAAATCCTATGTTTATATGGTGGCGATGGCCGCAGATCGTGGCGAAACCACGCGTAAAGATGCTGCCGGTGTCATTCTGTATTCTGCAGAGATGGCAACTCAGATAGCACTGGACGCCATTCAATTACTCGGTGGTAACGGCTATATCAATGAATACCCGACCGGACGCCTGTTGCGTGACGCCAAACTCTATGAAATCGGTGCAGGCACCTCCGAAATTCGTCGCATGCTGATTGGCCGCGAGCTGTTCCTCAATAATTGATGGCTTTTTACCGGGAGCATAACCATGCCCATTCTGCAGACCAAAATAAATGCCCGCTCTGATGAATTCAGAGCCAAAGCAGATGCGATGACCCTCGCGGTTTCAGATCTGAAGGAAAAAATAGCCAAGGTTCAACAGGGTGGCGGAGCTGATTATCAGGCCAGACACCTGGCGCGCGGTAAACTCCTGCCGCGTGAGCGGATCAATCGCCTGATTGATGATGGCTCCCCCTTTTTGGAGCTGTCTCAATTAGCGGCGTACAAGGTATATGATGAAGAGGTTCCTGCTGCCGGTCTGATCACCGGCATTGGCCGCGTCTCCGGCGTCGAATGCATGATCATTGCCAACGATGCCACGGTCAAAGGCGGTACCTATTACCCCTTAACCGTGAAAAAGCATCTTCGTGCTCAAGAAATTGCCGAGCAGAATCACCTGCCCTGCATCTATCTGGTGGACTCAGGCGGTGCCAATCTGCCGCGCCAGGATGAAGTGTTTCCGGATCGTGATCATTTTGGTCGTATCTTTTATAACCAGGCACGCATGTCTGCCAAAGGCATTCCTCAAATTGCAGTGGTAATGGGCTTGTGCACCGCCGGTGGTGCTTATGTACCCGCCATGGCGGATGAGTCGATCATCGTGCGTAACCAGGGCACAATCTTTTTGGCGGGCCCTCCACTGGTGAAAGCGGCTACAGGTGAAGTGGTCAGCGCCGAGGATCTGGGTGGTGCGGATGTGCACTGTAAAATCTCCGGAGTTGCCGATCACTATGCTGAAAATGATCAGCACGCCCTGCAAATAGCACGACGTTGCATGGCGAATCTTAACCGTAAAAAGAAACTCGATATCGCCATCGCACCACCCAAAGCGCCTTTATATGATGCCGATGAACTCTATGGCATTGTCGGCACCGACCTGCGCAAGCCGTTCGATGTGCGTGAAGTGATTGCCCGTTTAGTGGACGGCTCCGAGTTTGACGAGTTCAAGCAGTTTTATGGCACCACCCTGGTCACAGGTTTTGCCAATATTCATGGCTACCCTGTCGGCATTATTGCCAATAACGGCATCTTGTTTACAGAGTCTGCTCAAAAAGGCGCGCACTTCATCGAACTCTGCTGCCAACGCAATATTCCCCTGCTCTTCTTGCAAAACATCACCGGTTTTATGGTCGGTCGCAAATACGAGGCAGAGGGTATCGCCAAGCACGGCGCAAAAATGGTCATGGCAGTCGCTTGTGCCAATGTACCCAAACTCACCGTGCTGATTGGTGGCAGCTTTGGTGCGGGGAACTATGGCATGTGTGGACGTGCCTATAATCCTGATTTTTTATGGATGTGGCCCAATGCGCGCATCTCAGTCATGGGGGGTGAACAGGCCGCAGGCGTTCTGGCGACGGTACGTCGTGAAAGTCTGGAGCGTAATGGTAAAACCTGGTCAGACTCAGAAGAAGCCGAGTTTAAAAAACCCATCATCGACACCTATGAGCACCAGGGTCACCCCTACTACGCAAGTGGTCGCCTGTGGGATGACGGGGTGATCGATCCGGCACAAACACGTGAAGTGATCGCACTGAGTCTATCCGCCACCCTCAACCGCCCCACCGAAGAAACACGCTTTGGCGTGTTCAGAATGTAAGGAGCGGATAATGTCTGAGACGACTGAAATCATCACACTTCGCATGCTGGATACAGGTGTCGCCGAACTGGTGCTGAATCGCCCGGATAAGCATAACGCCTTCGATGACAGCATGATCAGCCAACTGATCAGCAAACTGGATGAAGCAGAGCAAAACAGTGATCTTCGCCTACTGATTCTTCGCTCTGAAGGAAAACACTTTTCAGCCGGAGCTGATCTGAACTGGATGAAGCGTATGGCCAACAACAGCCATGCTGAAAACCTGACAGATGCAGGTCAGCTTGCACAGTTGATGAACTCGCTTAACCACTTTAGCAAACCGGTAATCGGACTGGTTAAGGGCGCGGCCTATGGCGGTGCAGTCGGCCTTGCTGCTTGCTGTGACATTGTTATTGCCAGCCGTGATGCGCGTTTCTGCCTGAGCGAAGTCAAAATCGGCCTGATTCCCGCCGTGATCAGCCCGTATGTCATACGCGCTATCGGAGAGCGGCAGTCCAGACGCTATTTTTTGACCGCTGAAGTATTTGATGCCCAAACCGCACAGGACTTTGGCCTGGTTCACCACCTGGTTGATGACGCCAGTGAATTGCTGCCAGCCGCTCAAGCCTTTATTAGCACCATGAATCAGAACAGTCCTCAGGCCATGCAAGCAGCCAAATCACTGATTTTTGCTGTCAGCCACCTGCCCATCACGCAAACTGTGATCGATGAAACCACTCAGCGTATTGCCGATATTCGCGTGAGTGATGAAGGGCAGGAAGGACTCAGTGCTTTCCTGAACAAACGCCGCCCTAACTGGTCTTCCACACTGGAATCAGGAGAAGAATAACAATGTTCAGTAAAATTCTTATCGCCAATCGTGGTGAAATTGCGTGCCGCGTGATTCAAACCGCGCGCTGTCTGGGGATTCGTTGTGTTGCGGTCTACTCAGAAGCAGACCGTAATGCACGCCATGTGGCGCTGGCAGATGAAGCCTTTCTGTTAGGCCCGGCGCCCAGCAGTGAAAGCTACCTGCGCGGCGACAAAATTATCGAGATTGCGCTTCAAAGTGGTGCCCAGGCAATTCATCCGGGGTACGGCTTTCTGTCTGAGAACACCGAATTTGCTGATGCCTGCAGCCAAAACGGCATCGTCTTTATTGGCCCTCCCGCAGCGGCTATTGCCGCGATGGGTTCAAAGTCCGCCGCCAAAGCCATTATGGAAAAAGCCGGTGTCCCATTAGTACCAGGGTATCACGGCGATGACCAACGCCCTGAAACACTGCGTGCAGAGGCACTCAAGTGTGGCTTTCCCCTGCTGTTAAAAGCCGTTGCAGGTGGCGGCGGTAAAGGGATGCGCGTTGTGAATGCTATTGACGAGTTTGATGATGCCCTGTCGGCAGCCAAACGCGAAGCCCAAAATGCATTCGGTAATCCCGACATGCTGATTGAGCGGTATTTGACGCAACCGCGCCATGTAGAAATTCAGGTCTTCTGTGACAGCCATGGTAATGGTGTTTACCTGGCAGAGCGTGACTGCTCGGTTCAACGTCGTCATCAAAAGGTTCTGGAAGAAGCGCCAGCACCGGGGTTATCAACTGAAACCCGCATTGCCATGGGTGAAGCGGCGGTTAAGGCAGCTCAAGCGATTCATTATGTCGGTGCCGGAACGGTTGAGTTCCTCTATGACGTGGATGGTTCCTTCTTCTTTATGGAGATGAACACCCGTCTTCAGGTCGAGCACCCGGTCACCGAGATGGTCACTGGCCAGGATCTGGTTGAATGGCAATTGCGTGTCGCTGAGGGCTCGCCCCTGCCGTTACAACAGGATCAAATCCGCATACGCGGTCATGCCCTGGAAGCGCGCATCTATGCAGAAGATCCGGATAATGACTTTTTACCCGCGACAGGCCAGCTGAACTATTTGCGTACGCCGGATGAAAGCGCTCATGTTCGCGTGGATACCGGTGTAGTAGAGGGGGATGAGGTCAGTGTGCATTATGACCCGATGATCGCCAAACTGATCGTCTGGGATGAAAACCGTGACCAGGCAATCAACCGCATGGTGCACGCCCTCGAGCAGTATCGCATTCACGGTGTAAAAACCAACATCCGCTTCCTGCATGCATTGGCAGATGCTCAGCCTTTCCGTGAAGCGAACCTGGATACCGGATTTATTGAAAAGCATCGTCCATTGTTGTTTCCACCGGCCAAACTGGACCTGCATAAAGCGCTGGTTTTGGCCGCTGGCTTTTTACTCGAGCAGAAGCGCAGCCCTAACCCCAACAATGAAGACCGCTGGTCCCCTTTTGCCCACCAAAACAGCTGGCGCCTCAACTCGGAATACGCCAAGCCTCTGGCACTCAAAGTCGGAGATCAGATTCATGAGCTGAAAGTGCTGGAGAAGGATCAGCATTACGAAATACGTGTCGCTGACAGCCTGTATACTCTGGCAGCAGACCTGCTTAACGATCAACTCAAGGCCGTGATTAACGGCCATCGCATCACGGTGCATGCGACCCAACAGGGTAAAGAGCTGGTGGTCTTTCATGAGGGTGAATCTTTCCGCTGCGAAGCTCATGAAGAAACCTTCGGCCTGGAAGATGTCAGTGCTGCCGGCAGCCTGACCGCCCCGATGAACGGCTCTGTCGTCGCCATCATGGTGAAATCCGGTGACACAGTGAAAGCGGGACAAACACTGGTGATCATGGAGGCGATGAAAATGGAACACGCCATCAAAGCACCTAAACCCGGAGTGGTGGATGAAATCTACTTTAACGAAGGTGAACTGGTGTCCGAAGGTGCCGAACTGCTTTCTGTGACCAGTGATGAAGAGGTTGCCGTATGAGCTTCCCCACCACTGTCCGAATCTTCGAAATGAGCCCGCGTGACGGGCTACAAAACGAACCGGGTGAGCTGATTCCGACCACTGTTAAAGTCGAACTGATCAACCGCCTAAGCCAATGTGGTCTCACACATATCGAAGCAGCCAGCTTTGTATCACCCAAGTGGGTGCCCCAGATGGGTGATGCCAGTGACGTCATGGCAGGCATCAGCCGTCAACCGGGTGTGATCTATGCGGCCCTCACCCCCAACATGAAAGGGCTGGAAGCTGCGATTGAGGCTAAAGCAGATGAAGTCGCTGTCTTCAGCGCCGCTTCCGAAGCCTTTACCCGGAAAAACATTAACTGCTCGATCGCAGAAAGCCTGGAACGCTTTGCACCGGTCATGGAAACCGCCCGGCACGCCGGTATCCGGGTACGTGGCTATGTCTCTACCGTGATGGGCTGCCCCTATCAGGGCGAGGTTGATCCGCAGCAGGTTGCGCGGGTTGCAAAAGCCATGCTTGAGATGGGCTGTTATGAAATCTCCCTGGGCGACACCATCGGCGTCGGCACCCCGTTGAAAGCCAAGCGGATGCTGGAAGCGGTGAGCAAGGAAGTCCCCATCGATCGATTGGCGGCACATTTTCATGACACCTATGGCCAGGCAATCGCCAATCTGTACGCCGTTCTGGAAGAAGGTATCGCTGTCGTGGATGCCTCCGTTGCAGGTCTGGGCGGGTGTCCCTACGCCAAAGGTGCTTCAGGTAATGTGGCAACAGAAGATGTGCTCTATCTGCTGCAGGGCTTAGGCATAGAGACCGGCACAGACCTCCAGCAACTGATCAATACGGGTCACTGGATTTCACGCACACTTAGTCGTCACAACGGTTCGAAAGTTGCCCTGGCCAGAGGAGATTGCCATGAATAGCAAAGTTGTTGCACTGGATTTACCCGTCCCGGACTATTCGGAGCTGCCAGAATCCGTTCAAAAGTACTTTGACAAGTGCCAGGAAAAGCTGGGGATGATCCCGAACGTGCTGAAGGCATACAGCCAGAACCTGGAACAGCTTGAGGTGTTTTCCCGCTTTTATAACCAACTGATGTTTGGCGAAAGTGAACTGAGCACGCTGGAGCGGGAAATGATTGCGGTTGTCGTTTCATCAGACAACAAGTGCTTCTACTGTCTGGTCGCACATGGAGCAGCCGTTCGTGAGTATAGTGGTGATCCGCAGTTGGGTGAGCATCTGGTGATGAACTATCGCAGTGCCAAACTCTCACCTCGCCACAGGGCAATGCTGGATTATGCATCCCGCTTGACCCGCACACCGGCAGAAGTCACTCCGGAAGATTCTCAGCCGTTGCGTGACGCCGGATTCAGTGATCAGGGAATTTGGGATATCTGCAATCTGGTCGGTTTCTATAACATGACCAACCGTATCGCACTTGCAGTCGAGATGGTGCCGAACACGGAGTATCACGCCCTGCACCGGTAATCGCCAATAAGCTTAACAATACACCAGCCTCTTTGCATAAAAAAAATAATGGAGCCTGCGCTATGTCAACACTTCCAAGCTATACCAGCGGTATCAGTCAAAAACCTCTTATCGGTATGACTATAGGAGACATGTTTGATACCACGGCAAACCGCTACCCGGATAACGATGCGCTGATCGTTTTACATCAGGGGATTCGATGGACCTATCAAGAGCTGCATGAACAGGTAAACCGTTGCGCACGTGCGTTCCTGGCACTTGGCGTGCGCCGCGGTGACAGAGTCGGCATCTGGTCGCCCAACCGCTACGAATGGACACTCACACAATTTGCAACCGCAAAAATTGGTGCTATTCTGGTCAATATCAACCCGGCCTATCGTACGCATGAACTGGAATATGCCCTGAATCAATCTGAAACCAGCTACCTGGTCACTGCAGATCGTTTCAAGGTTTCTGATTACCGCAGCATGTTGTATGAGCTGGCCCCGGAACTGAAAATGTCTGCCGAAGGTCAGCTGAAATCGCAAAAGCTGCCGTTACTCAAAGGCATCATTAACCTGGATGACCACAAACACCCAGGAATGTGGCGCTGGCAGGATTTTATTGAACTGTACAAAGAAATCCCGCAGGAAACCCTCGACCAGACGCAATCACAGTTGCAGTTTGACGACCCTATCAATATCCAGTACACCTCCGGCACAACAGGCTTCCCCAAAGGAGCCACCCTGTCTCACCACAACATCCTCAATAATGGCTATTTTGTTGCGGAGAGCATGGGGTTTACTGAAAAAGACAGACTGGTGATTCCAGTGCCGCTGTATCACTGTTTCGGGATGGTCATGGGCAACCTGGGTTGTGTTACACACGGTTCAACCATGATCTACCCTGATGAAGGTTTTGACCCTGGCACCGTTCTGCAGGCCGTACACCAGGAACGTGCTACCGCCCTCTACGGCGTGCCCACCATGTTCATTGCCGAGCTGGGGCATCCCGATTTTGAAAAGATGGACCTCTCCAGCCTTCGAACAGGGATTATGGCAGGTTCCTTGTGCCCTACCGAAGTGATGAAGCAGGTGATCAACAAAATGAACATGAAGGAAGTTCAGATCGCTTACGGCATGACAGAAACCAGCCCGGTATCCACACAAACCGGCGCCTCTGACTCACTGGAAAAACGTGTCACGACCGTCGGTCGGACTCAGCCACACCTGGAAAGCAAAATCATAGATCCAGCAACCGGCCGCATCCTGCCACGTGGTGAAATCGGAGAACTCTGCACGCGTGGTTACAGCGTTATGCTGAAATACTGGAACAACGAAAGAGGCACTCAGGAAGCTATCGATGAAGCCGGATGGATGCACACAGGCGACCTTGCGAGTATGGATGACGAGGGCTATATCAAAATCGAAGGTCGTATCAAGGACATGGTGATTCGGGGAGGAGAAAACATCTACCCCAAAGAAGTGGAAGAATTCTTATACACTCACCCTGATATTGCCGAGGTTCAGGTGACCGGCATTCCCGACAAAAAATATGGTGAGGAGCTGATCGCCTGGATCAAACTGCAACCCGGTGCCGACCCGATGAGTGATGAATCCTTGCGTGACTTCTGCAAAGGCAAAATTACTCACTTCAAAATACCGCGTTACTTCAAGTTTGTAGACACCTTCCCAATGACCGTCACCGGAAAAATTCAGAAATTCAAAATGCGTGAAATCTCGGTAAAAGAGCTGGGACTGGAAGACGTATAAGCATAACCACCGGATAACCCGTCCGGGTTATCCGGTGTCTTGCATTCACCTGTTACTCAACAATAAACTTGCCTTTCATCAATGCAGAATGTCCCGGGAAAGAGCAGAAAAAGCTCAAATCCTTGCCCTGCAGCCCAGCCACAGAAAACTCGACAGAGGTACTTTCTCCCCCTCCGATCAGGTCTGTCGCTGCCAGTACACGTGGATCATTATCCGGTACGTATTGATTGGCAGGTCCTGCCGCAATGGCGTCGGCCGCGAGCGCACTCAACTGATCCGTTTCGACCAGGACCCAGTTATGGCCCATGGCGGTTTTAGGCAGGTTGCCACTGTGGGTCAGCGTCAAGGTCACCGTTTCGCAGCCGGAGGGAACCGTCAGCTCTGCCTCAGAAAAACGCATCTGATCAGTACTGTCGATCGTCAATTCGCACGCAGACGCCTGAGCCAATACAGGTAAACACATCAGCACCAGGGCCAGAGTAAGGCTTCTCATCTTTCAATCTCCTGAAATTAAAAACAATCAAATGCTAGTGCGAATTGTTTTTATTTACAAGAGCGGAAGCCATTAATCAATGCAGTGTTGATCTGCAACAAGGATCTATAGAGATATTTTTGGCGTTCACAATCCGGCTTCTGTGGATTGTGAATCTCACCCTCATACTGATACGCCACCCGGCCACATAAACAGCTTCCCGTGTGCATAAACCCTTCCCTTCTTGCATTAGAATGGTCAAGCTAAAATGTAGGCATGCGCATGCAAAACATGCACTATTGCCCAGAACATAAGTACCTAACTGAATTCAATGGATCGAATGTAATATGAGAATACCACTAATACTGGCGATCGGCTTCTGGTTTGCAACTTCTGTCAATGCAACCCCCTTGTTTGAGTTGAGAGTTGGAGCCTCCTGGACATATGAGGTCGACGTAAAAGGCGGCACTAGCTATACCCTAGTCAATCACATTGACGATAAACACATAGTGGACGGTACTGTATGGTATCGATTAGTGGAGTTTGATGAGATATTTTGGATAACGAATACAAGCCAGGGACAAATGGAGGCGTTAAGCAGTATGACATCAGAGATGCCGCCCTCCTCTGGTGTAGAGATGCAATTGATATTCAAATTTCCAGCCGAACCGGGTGAACAATGGACCACAGTAGATGGTGATGTAATTACTTATCGGGGTAAACACAGGACCACTGTTCCAGCCGGAAGCTTTAGTTGTCATATCTATTTCATTGATATGGAAAAAGAAGGCTATTCAGAGTTCTGTATCGCTGAAGGTATTGGCGTCATCTATAACATCTTTGAACTCAAGGGATATCCCAAGGAAGTTGCCAAACTGGTTGATTATCAATAGGATCGCGAAAACACCTTCAAGGTAAAGAGCTGTCGAGGAGATCACTCTTCCAACAGCTCACTTTCATGCTGCAGCAGCAAACGCTTGCGCTCCACACCCCAACGATAGCCACTCAACTGACCATCGCTTCGTACCACGCGATGACACGGCACGATGACAGCAAGCTTATTCGCAGCACAAGCCTGAGCAACCGCACGCACGGCTTTAGGTGAGCCTATCTGACAAGCAATATCGGTATAGCTGACCTTACTGCCAGGCGGTACTGAACGCAGAGCATTCCAGACGCGCTCCTGGAATGCCGTGCCCTGAATATCCAGAGGAAGCTCAATTGCACTGCCCGGCACTTCTATAAAAGAGATCACTGATTCAATCAGACTGCTAAGCTCAGCCCCACCTTCTCGCAAATGTGCTTTACTAAATCGTGCCTGAACCAGCGCTGGCAAACTTTCCGGATTATCACCAAACTCAATGGCGCAAATACCACGGTCGGTCACAGCCACAATGACCCAACCCAGAAAGCACGACGCTATAGCGTAGCGAATCGTCAAACCTTCAGCCGCTTTTCGATAGTCAGATGGAGTCATCGCAAGACGATCACGACTTTTATCGTAAGCACGACTGCTTGAACCAAAGCCCGCATTGTAGATGGCCTCAGTAACAGTCGATTCACTATTCAGGCTGGCGTGAAAGCGCTGAGTCTGGTGTCGGGTAGCATATTGTTTCGGGGTCACCCCGACGACCTCCTTGAACAGGCGATGAAAATACCAGGGACTCAGGTTAGCACTAGCGGCAAGCTGCTCCAGCGTTGGAGCAGTCTCCGCCTGTTCAATATGACGGCAGGCCTGAACGATCAGTGCTACCGACGCCTTAGTGTTCTTTACCATCCCTAAAGCCTCCGGTTTTTATTCGCTGTAAGACAATTTGCGTCGTAAAAGCCCTAGCGGTCGGCCATCCATCGCTGCCAGCCCCAATCCAATCAGCAGCATTCCAGCAAGATGCTTCGGCTCAAGCTGCTCACCCAGAAGAGTTGTGCCCAGCAGAATAGCGCTGACAGGGATAAGAAACGTTACCAGCGCCAGGTTGGTTGCACCGGCTGTTGCCAGGATACGGAAATAGAGAATATAAGCGAGCGCTGTCGAAAACAAGGCAAGTCCGACAACCGCGCCAAAAACCTCCCGGGAGGGCAAAGGCTGCAACCAGGGCTGTTCAACCACCAACGCCAAAGGAATCAGGACAACTGCTGAGGCTGTCACCTGCCCAGTCGCTGTAACCAGAGGAGAGCAGCCCAGAGTGCGAAAGCGCCGACCAAAAATACTGGCACACGCGTAGGATATTGCCGCGCCTAGAACAGCCAGCTGAGCGAGTGTGTTGACGTTAATACTCTCAAGCGCATCGGCCCCCACCATGGCGATCACACCAGCAATTCCGAGCATAACCCCGATAAAGCGCCCCCTGCTTAACGTTTCATCACTGGTTAAATAATGTGCCGCAATTACCGTAAAGAAAGGGGTTGATGCATTAAGGATCGATGCGTGAGCGCTGGTGATATATACCTGCCCCCAGACAATCAAACTAAAAGGGATCATGTTATTCAGAAACCCCATGCCCAGAAAAGCCGTCCACACCTGCCGGTCCAGAGGCATTCTTAACCCCATTGCCACAATAATCACATTGAGCGCAACCGCCGCAAGCCCAACACGTAGCGCAACGATGGTCAGTGGACCAAGAGAATCAACGGCTACTTCAACAAAAAAGAATGATCCTCCCCAGAGGGCTGACAGGGCTATCAGCAGAAACCACTCCAGTGATCCCATTGAACGATTTATGACTTTCATGTGCATTCGGCCTTCCGTTTTTTGAATGCACTTAACTTAGGAGAAGTGGAAAACAACAACACTCCGATTCTTGCGGTCTCGAGTAAGAGACTCTTTCCCACCAGAGTGAACCCGCCTTCTGAAGCGCTTGCGGGTCAGGTCTGAGGCTGTATACCCAGCTCTTTTTGCAGGCGTTTACTGAGTCCAAGTGATACGATTCGATAAGACTCTGATAAGTAGTAACCTAACTCATCATCCAGCTCACGGGATGTGCTGATTTGCTGAATCCATTTCATCCCACGGTTTGCAAAGTACGGAGCAGGAATATAGCCATCCAGATCACGGAGAAAATCAAAGTTCAAATCCGATACCTTAAACGTAAATGCAGGTTGCTTATCCTTGCTCCAGCCACCAATCGCAAACACTTTGCCGCCAACTTTCCATACATGAGCACCACCCCATTGCACAACATGGGTTGTCGCAGGTAATGCGCCACAGAACTGATTGAATTCTTCATAGGTCATGCAGGCTATCCCTCCAAGACAGTGATATCTGACTCAGTGTGTTTAGCGTCCTGAAATAACAATGCATTTGTCGCTAAACTTTCAGGTGATAGACGGTATATTCGCATTGTATCAACACAGTAGGCACCCAGGTTTTGGTAAAATTCGATAGCTGGGGTATTCCAATCCAAACAGCCCCACTCGAGCATTTCACAGCCACGCTCCAGAGCATGCTGCGACAAAAACTGCATCATGATATGACCCAACCCTTTTCCGCGCAGCGCATCATCAACGTAAAAACCATCAATGTATAACCCCAGGCGTCCAGTAAAGGCTGAGCTTTTTTGATGAAAATAGGCAAAAGCAACTACATTGTCATCGTAGACGCCAAAAACAGCCTCACCCTGCCTGGCGGCAAGCAGCCGCTCTATTCGCTCCGGTGTCGCAGTAATCTTATCGGACATTTGCTGAAAAGCACCCAGCTTTTTCATGAAGCTCACGACCAATGCCGCATCTTCAGGAGTAGCAAACTGCAGAAAAAACGACGGATCTTGAGTCGCTATACGTTGCATAATTTCGTCTCTTACAGATTTATATGACTAACTTGTCAGAATCATTCAAATAACAGACCCATTAACAGCCAGAAGGCTTAGCGCCCAGCCATCGACGTGCCAGTATATGAGTCAATCCAGCCACCAGAACACCGCATCCGACACCCCAACTAATCAGTGCAGAGTCCAGCAAAAAAACCAACAAACCCAATACAGCACCCAGTGGCAGAATCGTCAGCCACCTGGCCTGCCCCTGCCGCCAAATCCACCAGTAAGCAGGGGCACCGAACAGAATGGCAGGAAGAACACCAAACAGAAGCGTAGCCTGAAACCCGACCCGAAACGCAGCAGATGACGTGAAGAGCTCACTTGGTGAGATCTGCTCAAGGAATAAAAACAGAAAAGCCATGGCAAGCGCCACGGTCAGTAAAGACACTGCTGCACATGCGATTACCTGAATCAGCTGGCGCACATCTTGAGTCCTTTTCTGCTACAGAATTAAATGGACAGTTTAAAATTTACGGGTTGTTTGGAAAGTATCACAGTATGGATGTGGTAGCTATGCTGTAAGCTTATATTACTAGAGTCGGCAGTGAGATCACGCATGTAGCAGCGGCATTTCAACCGCTTATACCGAGGTAAGCCTTAAAGTACAGTCCGCACAACAAGCCTAACCAAGATAAACGGTAGTGGAATGTGGTTGTTTGCAAAAAGGTTTGATAAAGTATATCTAATTCAATTAGTTAATTTGGACAGAGATGTGCCATGACCATTCTGAAGCAAAAGGATTTTACTGAACACACCAATCCACGTTTAGCGGCCGGTGAACAGCAAGAAAAAGATGTCGCTTTTTACCTCCGTCGCGCATTTAAAAATAATGAAAATTTTCTTGTATTAAATGACTACCGCTTCACCTTTAACGAAGAAATTGCACAAATTGATCACCTAGTGGTGCATCGAACTGGTTTCATCATCATTGAGTCCAAGAGTATTTTCGGTGAAGTTAAAGTTAACAGTCATGGTGAGTGGTCAAGAAGCTACAAAGGCCAGTGGACAGGTATGCCTTCACCTATCATTCAAGCAGAATTACAGAAAGACCTCTTGCGCAAGCTTATGATCGCCAATGTGGAATTATTTCTAGGAAAAATTCTTGGCATCCAAACACAAGTTACTCATCGTGAATGGGATGTTCTTTGTACCGTCTCGAACAACTGCATTCTCCATAGGGAAGATATTCCCAAAAGCATTAGCAAACAAGTCATCAAAAGCGAAAGCGTTGCTGATGAAGTAAAGCGTATCGGTGGCTACTCAAAAATAGGTTCTTTGCTTTCAACGAAACCGGTATTTAATGACGAAGAGCTTAAAAATATCGGTGAGTTTTTGCTTGAACGATGCCTATCAAATGTAACTACAAACGTATTATCTTCGACAAATCATGCAGAAAAGTTAGAATCTGAAACAATTGAACAGCCTATCGTAACTAAAATAGAGGCTATTAAAGAACAACCAAATAATGAAAAAACGATCAGTTTAGCATGCAAGAAATGTGGCGAAACTGAAAAACTCACCGCTCAATATGGCAAATACGGATACTACGTTCAGTGCGGTGTCTGTGAAACAAATACATCGATGAAAACACCCTGCCCTGCTTGCGGAAACCCTAAATCACGCATTAAAAAGCAAGGCAACCATTATTGGCTGACCTGCGACTGTAGCTATAATGAGGTCTTGTTTGTGAATAAATAAGTACAAGCTTCTCAGAAGTTCTACTCGGCATTGGAGGTGGCCGTCTCTATATGCTTCTCCAGTTCCTTTAGAATCTTATCTTTATCAAAGATTATGCTGTTCTCGGTATGCCGACAAGCATCGCCTTCTTGCCGGTAGTTACGACAACCCCAAAATTCGCCATACTTACCTTTACGCAACGTCAATTCAGCACCACATTTAGGGCAGATAGGAACCCAGTGTCTGCACTCTGAATTCACGCATACTTTAAATCTATCTACGCGTGTCATGGGGCTACCACACTGAGCGCACCCTCGTTCTTTGTGCGAACATAACGGATATTTATTGCAGCCAAAGAACTTGCCGAACTGGCTTTGGCGTGAGACTAAGGTGCCAGTTTTACACTTGACGCATTTAAGTAAATGAAATAGCTGTTGGGCCAGCGATGCTTCAAATTCGTTAAGTTCAATTTTATAGTCGTTCTTTAACAGCTCAACAACGAAGTCTGAGGCAACAGCCATATCAGCAACTAAATAGGCTCTTTGCTTAGCTCGGGTAAGTGCGACATAGAACAATCGCCTTTCTTCGGCGTGTTTATACGCTTCTAAAGGCGGGAGCAATGCTTCCAGTAAGGGGTGGGTGACCTTTTCGGAAGGAAATCCATGCTTACCAGCTTCCAACCCTAATACAACAACATAATCCGCTTCTTTGCCCTTCGAGGTGTGAATAGTCATCGCTTCTATATTCAAAGCTGGGTATTGTGCTCGAAACATTTTGAGCATATGGAGGTCAGGTAAATAGAAACCAAACCGACTCAGAAAATAAACCTTACTGTTTGGCTCAGCGATGCTGGAAATTCTTCGCAGAACCCTTGCTGTGCGGCTTTCAGCATCCGGTTTTTGGTCATTATTATCTGCCCGCATTAGCGAGACTGTCGGCCTTCTCTCGACTCTATTTGATTTGAGTTCTTTTTTGATCTGATTTGGATTTTGCAGCACGAACTGAGTAGCAACCTCTCCAATCGCGCTATTGAAACGGAAAGTTAGATCCAGAGGTGTAATGGCTGTCGTTCCAAATACTTGTTCAAATTGCGTCGTAAAGGTTAAATCACTCCCTGTAAAGCGATAGATCGCTTGCCAGTCGTCCCCGACACAGAATAGAGAAGAATCTGGCGCACTATCTCGCAACGCTTTCACTAATCGTGCTCTAGGGTCAGAGATATCCTGAAATTCATCGACTAAGATAAACCGCCAAGGGCTTTTGAACTGGCCCATTTCAACGTATTTCAACGCTTTGTTGATCATATCGTCGAAATCGATATATCCTTGAGCATCTAAAAATGCCTGGTAGTCTTTCAGAATAGGTGTTAACAATCCAATCGCTGCTCTTACCTGATTTTGGTTGGGTGCAGCCTGGATTGTCCTTTCCAGTTGCGCAGGTTCGAAGCAATTTGCACGATAACGTTTTAACAAATCCTTGAGTAATATAGCAAAGTGATTAATTGCTCCAAACTCTCTCAGGGTATTGAGTACAGCATCTTCTGGTAGTGGCTCAAACTCTGCATTCAGTGAAGTGAGCTGCTCTTCAATTGAAGTCAGTAGTGTTCCTTCAAGATTCTGGTAGTGAAATAGTTCGATCAATTGAGTTTGATGTTGCTGATGGAGCGAACGCTTCCACTCCATTCCCTCGTGATATTTATCTCTATCAATATAGGGGGCTGTATTTCTGTTTCGATCAATACCAAAGTATTCAATGTAAATGCCGTGTTCTGGCAAATAGAAGTCTGGCTGATACTGTCTATGAAGCACTGTAGCTGTGTGATGCTCATAGGCGGCTTCATACTCGTATTCGATACCCAGCTTAAAGAGATGATTGGCAATCAAACACTCACCCAAGCTCTTAACCAACTCGCCTTTAAGTGTGCGGATATCATTAGCCAGAATGAAGTCGAAATAAGCCCCTTCAGATTCGAAATCGAAAGGATTCGCTTCTGGATATAGATATTTTTCGAAGTAATCCAGCGTTAACTTTTTATAGGCGGGTTCTTCAAGATGCTGTGCATGCCAATTGTTTATATGCCAAGCCAATAAGGTATCGTCTTCGGCCAAAGGGCTCAGCGAAGGTTGCTCCCCTTCAACTTTGGCAATAATATTCTTGCCCAGTTTGTGAAACGTACTCGCCGTGATATGGGTATGCCCTAGCCGGTTTTCGATACGTTCTTGCATCTCAGCGGCAGCTTTGTTGGCAAAGGCCAACATCAATATTTGCTCTGGCTTCGCTTGCTTACTTTCTAGTAAGTACCCTGCTCGACCAACCATCACACTGGTTTTACCTGTGCCGGCACCGGCTAACACCAAGTTGTTGTCTTCATCGACAATACAGGCTTCACGCTGCTTATCGGTTAGCGGCTGACTTTCTACAGTATCAAAGAAATCACGATAGGCTTTTAGCTGCTTGGCCACATATCGGTTTTGGAACTGTCGCCAGCCATCGCTGTCCTTATTCGCAATATCAGCTAGCAATTTAAAAGAAGCTGAATCAGGCTGATCGTTCCAATCCGCTTCGGGTAGCACTTTGAATGTTGAATAGGCTTTCCTGACATACGCTTGTGCTTTTTCTATTCGAGACGTTCTGGGATACCCTCGCCCTAATATACGTCGTACCGCTTCATCTACTTTTCTTATCGAGGGTGCGATCTGAACCAGCCATTGCGCACGCAGCCAAACAAAAAATTCATTGGCTGTATCATGAGTCAAACCCTTCAGCTGGATATTTCCATGAACCGTTTTAATGTTAACACTAGAAAAGAAAATTCCTTTCTTGACTACCTTGGACAGATCGAAGTCGTTTAACTCAACAGCAACAGATTGCGAACCATTAACAGATACTGAAACCTTCCCATCTGCAATATTAAGCACAGCCGGCTTGGCCCCAAACAACTTTGGCAACCAGTGAGGTGAAATCTTCAATTCGAAGGTCGCTGTGCTATCTGTTACCAACGTTTATTCCGGTAATGGATGAGTCGATGAAAATGACAGTAGTGGCGTAGTAGCCGTATAAACGGTTCAGCAAAACTTCGCAAGCGAGTCATGGCACTGCCCTGATCTATGTGCAGCACAGCTTCAGCCAAGCCGCCAAAATTAGCCAGCACATCGTTTTCTGGTCGTAAAAATTCAAAGTTCACTGATTTCAATACGTGTTGCGCGTTCATACTTATCCTTACAGCCCTAGCTGATGACCGATACAACCATATTGAATGCTATCATCATTCTAACTATCGAGCATCTGCCCCAGGTTGTAGCTTAATACACTCATGAATATCACTGCCGCAGGCCAGTAAGTACCCACAAAAAAAACCGCCTCAATGGGCGGGTTCTAGGCTTAGAAGGTATGCTTAACCACATGCAAGCTGTGGTTCGTCACGGCAGCGTTCAGCATCCTCGCTGCACGCTGCCCGACAGGCTTCCTCACGCAGAAGTCGCTTTTTCTCTGCTTCTACAAACCGAGTAAGGATCTGCTTCATAAGAGGCTGGTAACCAAGACCATGAATCTTGGCAAACGCTCACCGTACGATTTTTTCCTTTTTAAGAGGTGCATCCTATGTGAGTTATGTGACTTGCCTTAAAAGCCATTTAGTACCAAAATTAGGTAATTGTTGGTATCAGCGAGGATAAAAAGCATGGCTAAGAACACAAGTATTTCGCTTGGTGATCACTTTGATAGCTTTATTGCACACCAAATTAAAAGTGGACGTTACGGTTCTGCAAGTGAGGTTATTCGTTCAGCTTTACGATTACTCGAGAATCAAGAGACTAAACTACAGACTCTTCGACAACTGCTTGTCGAAGGTGAGCAAAGTGGTGACGCTGACTATGAGCTAGATAGTTTTATCAATGAACTCGATAGTGAACACATACACGATGAAACCATTTAATCTGACAGCAGCAGCCAAAACGGATTTACGTGATATCGCTTTATTTACTCAGCGTCGGTGGGGCAGAGAACAGCGAAATATCTACTTAAGGCAATTTGATGATGCATTTTGGCTTTTAGCTGAAAATCCCGATATGGGTAAATCGTGCGATGAAATCCGAGACGGCTACCGAAAATTTCCTCAAGCTAACCATGTCATTTTTTATCAACAAACAGGGAGCCAACAAATAAGGATCATCCGTATTTTGCATAAGAGCATGGATGTGAATCCAATACTTGGAGCATAACAAGCCTGTCAGGATAGGCCATATCAGGAAGGTCACGAACTACCGTATGAAACAGTTGAGGTGCAATTTACTAAGGAAGTAATCGGAGGAGATTTTACAGAATGAGTTTTTGTCCGGTTTTTGTCCGGTCAGTATTCACTTACCGCCGAACACCCGGAATTTGGTGGAGTCTAGGGGGATCGAACCCCTGACCTCAACGCTGCCAGCGTTGCGCTCTCCCAGCTGAGCTAAGACCCCATCTCGTCAGGACGGGGCGTATATTAAGCCCGCCCCCCGTCCGTGTCAAGAGCCGTTTTCAGATAATTTTCATTTGTTTAGGTTGCAGCCGTTTGTCGCTTCAGAATACCGACCCATTCCAGTGACCGAATGGTCAGGACTGCCATGTTTCGCTCGACCCACTTGCCTGGCATGCTGTGGAACAGCCAGGCTGCTGTGATTAAGGCCATCGGTAATGCGCCGCAGATAAAGTCGGTGAGCCAATGAGCCCCCACCAGCAATCGCGGTGTCCCAAGAGCGATAACCACCGGCACAACAACCCACAAATATTTGCCGCGGAAACGGTAAAAGCAAAACATCAGGAAGGTAAAAAAGCCAATACCGTGATCGCTGGGATTGGAAGAATGCGATGCATCCTTGGTCCGCTTGATTTCCGGGAACTGCTCTGTCACCTTGACGGCATGCTCATACACCAGTGTCGGGCTGTCCCGATTCGGAAACAGCCCTCCTGCACTGGCTTGTACACTGAAGGCGGCACCCATCAAGACGATAGCACAGCAAACACGTACCCGCTCACGACCGTCCGCACAGGCAAAGTAAAAGCCTACCGACGCCAGCATGAAGCCACCTGACAGCAGATCGATCCAGCGCTGGTTGGCCAGTGCAACAAACTCAGCCCAGCTGACCGACATTACCAGCCAGCTGTTCAGAATTTCGAAGACATCTCTGTCGACACCATCCCAGTAACCCAGGATAAAGGTCACTACCAGCGCGAGGGCCAAAAACTGCAACAGAAAAAAACTGGCTGCATCACTCAGCTGTAATTTCATTCTGCTGACCTATGGCTGCAAACTCTTTTTCCCAGCGCTTGGCCTCTTTTTTGGAAGCGCCACCCAGTTGATCCAGTGCAAAACGGACACGTGCACGACTCATATCCGGTCCGAGAATCTGCATCGAATCAACGACGGATACGCTCTGCGAAGTGCCGGCAATCGCAACAAACAGCGGGAACAGGAAGTCACGAACCTTGTACCCCATGCCCTCACCCAGCGTTTTCAAGCCACTGAACAAGGCATCCTTATGCCACTGGGTCTGTTTATCCAGATACCAGGAAGCAAACTGCAGAATACGGCGACAATCTTCCTGGGTCAGGGATTTGTGCGCAAAGCTGTCAGCCGTGACAGGCAGCATACCGGACAGGAAAAAACCAGCCAGGGGTGCAACATCGGAGAATTTTTCAACACGGGGCTGAATCAGCGGAATGATCTGCATCAGATATTCCGGGTTCAAAGCCCACTTCTGGAATTCAGCAGCAAACGCCTCGGTGGAAAGGTCTTCCCGTATCCACACACCATTCAGCCAACTAAGTTTTTCCTGATCAAATACCGGTCCTCCGAGAGATACGCGGGTCAGATCGAAATGGCTAAACATTTCATCACGGCTGAATTTCTCCCGCTCATCCGGCATGGACCAGCCCATACGCCCCAGGTAGTTGAGCAGGGCTTCCGGAAGATACCCCATGCGCTGATAATACAGAATGCTGGTCGGATTTTTGCGCTTGGACAGCTTGGATTTGTCCGGATTACGCAGCAGTGGCATATGACAGAGTTTGGGCATGTCCCAGCCAAAGTACTCATAAAGCAGTTTGTGCTTGGGTGCCGAGTTGATCCACTCTTCTCCACGGATCACATGGGTAATCTGCATCAGATGATCATCAACGATGTTGGCCAGATGATAGGTCGGCATACCGTCGGATTTCAGCAGAATCTGTGCATCCACTTGAGCCCAATCCAGTTCCATGGGTCCACGCAGCATATCATCGATGACGCAGACACCACTTTCCGGGACACGCATACGCACGACAAACGGCATACCGGCAGCACGGCGACGATCAGCCTCTTCAGCAGGCAGTTCCAGATCACTCTGCTTCAGTGCTGTATGGTCACCGCTGGCCCGACGTGTTTCACGCAGTTCATCCAGCTCTTCCGGCGTACGGAAACACAGAAAAGCATGACCGGCTTCGACCAGGTGCATCGCATAATCTTTGTAAATGTGTTTACGCTCGCTCTGACGATATGGGCCATGAGGTCCACCGATGTCAGGGCCCTCATCCCATTCAAGTCCCAGCCAGCGCAGCGAATCCAGGATGGCCTGTTCCGATTCCGCGGTACTGCGCGTCTGGTCAGTATCTTCTATACGCAAGATAAACTCACCGCCATGTTGACGGGCAAATGCCAGATTAAACAAGGCAATATATGCGGTGCCAACGTGCGGATCACCTGTTGGTGACGGCGCGACACGGGTACGAACTGTCATAGGAATCGGTCTCTGTGCTCAGGTTAAACAAAACCGTAATTATAGCCTGTAGACCGGCTTTGCGGCTATGGCATCCGATTGAGCCATATCAACGCATGAATCGATAAAAACGCACCATTATTGAGCACGCATTCAATCACCCGACAAGGCAAAAAAACACACTAAAAACAATAAGTATTTGTTTTTGATAGAAAATCAAAAACTGGCACGGCAAATGCTATATATAAGACAAGATTTACTGAGCGCACAACGCCAGCAAATCACTTTTTTTTCGCACTCGAGGGGCACTGCGAGACCGCCGCATCTTAGGATGCGGCGTTTTTTTTGCCTGTTTTTTACCCTTCCCCTGCTCTGCTTCCACTTACCCGACGTATTGGCTCTACATCACTGATTGAACAGGAGTCTCATCGGGTGAAACGCACTCATCTCTACTGGTTTACACAGGATCTGCGCCTTGATGATCATGCTGCGTTGTTGCGTGCCGCTCAGTGTGACCGACTGCTGTTGGTGTACTGTCTCGATACCGACCCGGCTCAACCCAATCGCTATGGCTTGCAAGGGCTGGGACCGCATCGCTGGCGTTTTCTTCATCAGGGACTTCAAGATCTGCAACAACAACTGAAGCCGCTTGGGCAAACGCTGCTGGTGCTTCAAGGCTCGCCGGTTAAACAACTGTCACGCCTGATAACAGAGCATCAGGTTCACGCAGTGTTCTCCTCCGAACCTGCTGGTACTGATGAGCAACGCATCTGGCAGACACTGCAACAAAAACATGACAGTGTCAGCTTTATACAACTCAACACCTACCGGCTGTTTGAGCAAGAACAGCTGCCGTTTTCACTGTCGGCCCTGCCTGAGACCTTCAGCAACTTTCGTAAACGTGTGGAAACGCTGGACCTACTGCCGCCCTTAAACCCTGTCACTCAGCTGCCACCGCCAGTTTTTCAGCAACCTGATGATCTGCTGATACCCGCGCCCTTGCCTTGCAATCACGAAAATCCGTTTCGAGGTGGCGCGACACCTGGTCTTCAGCATCTGTCTGACTATTTTGCCAGCCAGGCGCCACAAACCTATAAAATCACCCGTAATGCACTGGATACCTGGGAACACTCCACCAAGTTTTCACCATGGCTGGCACAGGGAAGTTTGTCAGTACGACGTATTCTGAGTGGTCTCCGCCAACATGAACACAGCATGGGTGCAAACGAATCCACCTACTGGATCTACTTTGAGTTGTTATGGCGTGAATACTTTCAGTGGTATGCACTCAAGCACAAGCAGCGCCTGTTCAACTTCTCCGGATTGAGGTCGAGCCGCCCTCTGACCAGCTTCTATCCGCAGCGGTTTCGATCCTGGTGTGAAGGCAATACACCTTATGCTGCAGTCAATGCCTGCATGAAACAGCTGAAGGCTACAGGTTACCTTTCCAATCGAGGACGTCAGTGGGTAGCCAGTTGTCTGGTCAATGAGTTGCAGTTGGATTGGCGTTACGGTGCTGCCTATTTTGAACAGCAACTGCTGGATTACGATGTCGCCAGCAACTGGGGAAATTGGCAATATCTGGCAGGTGTAGGCGCGGATCCCCGAGGACTGCGGCATTTCAATTTGCACAAGCAGGCACAGGAATATGATCCGGATGGCAGCTTCATCCAACGCTGGGGTGGCCAGGCACAAACGCCCTACATGGATAGCGTCGATGCAGCAGACTGGCCTATACTGCGCCACTGAAATAAAAAAAGACCCTCAGCCCCAGGGAATAATTGTTGTATGAAGACCCGAATCAGAGATATTCGACGCATGGACCTCACCCGCGCCGCCTATCAGGTCATGCTGGAGCACGGTTTGGCAAACACCACTGTCGCCCGTGTAGGTGAGCAGGCTGGTATGTCGCACGGTATCGTCAACTATCACTTCAAGAATAAAGGTGAACTGCTGAATGCCGTCGTGCGTTATGCGAATCGCCTGATCGGCGATCGCGTAGTGGCGCTGATGCGTGAAGCAACAACCCCTCGGGAAAAACTGTCTGCCGTACTGGGGGGATATTTTGATCCGGAGATTTTTAACCCGGAAAATGCACGCGCCTGGCTGGCGTTGTATGCGCAAACCCCAAAAAGTTCGGGGTTTGTCAGACTCCAGAACCTGATTTACAGTCGCCTTCAGAGTAACCTGTTGTGTTATCTGAAAAAACTCATGCCACTGGAGCAGGCTCTGGATGTGAGCCGGGGACTGAGTCTGATGATGGATGGTCTATGGCTGCAACAGGCGATGGATGGTTGCGAAGTGCCCTGCTCTCTGGCACTTCGCATGACCGAATCCTATCTGGACTGCATGGTAGAAAAACACGGGGCGGGTCAGTGATCAACCCCGTGTTCATTCTGCACTGAGTTGTCTGTATCAGAAGGTCTTGCTGATCGAGAACACCACCGTATCATCGAAATTAGGCGTATTCTTCACGCTGCTGTTGACATAGTGAAGACCAAAATCAAGACCGGCCAGGTGCTTGGTGGCGCCAAGACTCCAGTCACGGTAGGAACTGTCATTATCGGGTTTGGAATAACCGAAGCTCGCATCCATCGACAGCCCGTCCATCACCTCATAAGAGGCAGACAGATTGTAATAATGGACCTTGAAATCAAAATCGCGTTTGTAGGCAAAGCTCAGGAAATCCCAGGAGAGCACACCTACAAACTCGGTAGAGTCGGTCTCCTTACTGTCATGCGATCCCGGAAAAATGTAACGCGCCAGGCTGACATCATAGCCCAGCTCTCCCACCTCACCGGCATAGCCGACATAGATATCAATCTCGACACCATCAACACCCTCCACCAGCGCACGCTCCGAGACACTGGAGCCCCAGGTGCCAACATAGAGTCCGCTTTCATGGTTATAATCCAGCCCTCCCTGGAGCGCAGGTCGGCCATTCGACAGGCTATAACCGCGTGATACGTAATCAGAAACCAGGCTGATGTTGGCCGAAAATGGCCCATCTTCTGCAACAGCCGGTGCAACGCTAAACATGGGTACCGCAGCAATGAACGCAACTGGAATCAGTTTGCTACGCATGGTGTTCTCCTGAGATAAGAAATATCAAATATATGTGCTTTGTATGCCGATACAGCGGATGCCGTATCGGCCTTTTACCAACTTCTGTTCAGCCACTCGTGTGAACCCTGTGTACCACCGCCTGAACATCTTCACGTTTAAGGAAAAGCATGGAGTAGATACCCATATAGAGTGTGATAACGACCAGACCGACCCACTGGATCTCAAATGGTGTGAACTGATACAGCAGAATGATGCCGTACATCAGCGTCCAGTTACCCAGTATATAGGCAGGTTTTCCAAAGCGCTCAACCGTCATACCAAGATTCTCGGTATAGAGGCGGATCAATGAGTCCAGCGAGTTGATCACAAAGATAATGCCCACCACGACCATGGCCATTCTCAGATAACCTATGATTTCCTGATCAAACACAAAGTGGAAGTAAAGCACTGCAAACCAGATGGCCAGCGGGATAGATGGGAACACCAGCAATGCCACCAGTAACTGCCAGGCTTTCAGCCCGCCCACAAAGCGGGCGACAAACTGGCCGATCATGATGCTCCAGGCAAACCACCAGAAGAGATAAAATTCGTGATATTCGGTAATTGGCGTGACAAAACGATGGAGGTTGCTGAAGTATCCACCAACATTGCTCAGGCTACTCGCCAAGCCCCCGACGCCCATACCAGAGCTGAACCAGATGGCCGCAATCAGTGCAAAGAACAACCAGGTTGAACTGACACTGAGAATTTTGACATATTTGATATCAGTGCTGGACATCACCGCTGCCATCACAACCGCTGCCACCAGCAGATAGCGAACAGGATCACTGATCCCTTCAATATAATCAGGCAGATAGCTCAGAAACAGGAAACCGGTGAAGGCACAGGTCGTGATGATGACAAAGTTGTTGACGATCTTGACCACCGGGATCTCGAACAGCTTCAACCTGGGCTCAACAACACAGAAGTAAAACGTGGTCAGGAAGTAGAGCCCCCAGACCAGAAAACCCCAGAAGCCAAACTCAATCGCCAGCGGATTGGTGAAAGCATACGCAGAATCTTCTGCATATACCGGAAACTCTGTCAGCGGAAACATGATCAGGCCAACATCCAGGCCTGATGTAAACAGAATAGCAATAAAGGTAAACAAGGATACCGGCATGGTTCCTTTACACTTCAGATCACCCCAGCGCAGTACAATCAGCACTGCTGACACAAGGACCGCCACAAAGGCGATCGATAAAATCATCTGCATGATTTTCTCCTATTGTTCTTTTTAATAACGCGTATTGATCTGACTCACACCACCCTAAAACTCAAAAAAACTGTACCACCAAATAAAAAACTTGATAAACATCAAGTAAAATCAATATTACTGTTGACAGCGAACAAAACTGTCGTGATAGCGACACTTATTGCGGCATATGCGCCCTGCCTGTTGCAATGCACCCTGTTTGCAAGGTTTACGAAATCATCATAATTCCGTCATTCGGATGAAATATTCCGGCCCTAGACTCTCGTTCGAAAGCTTAAATCACTTATCAGAGTTCGTTCGAAGGTCAGATATGGAATTATCCGAGCGTCAAATCAAAATACTCGCCTGGCTCAAGCAAGCGGGGGGACAGCTCTCCAGCCAGGAGCTGACCGATGCATTTCATGTATCTGTACAAACCATTCGCAAGGATCTCAATGAGTTGAGTGACCGGGGACTGGTACAGCGGGTGCATGGCGGTATTCGTTTACCCTTCCATAACCGCAACCTGTCATTCCAGACCCGTCAGGTCATCAATCTGGATGCCAAGCGTCGTATCGGGCAAACCGTTGCCGCGCTGTTACCCGAAGGCGCCACCATTTTTTTGGGTATTGGTACCACACCACAACAGGTTGCCGCTGCCTTGATCGATCATCCGGGGCTGCAGGTCATCACCAACAACCTCAATGCCGCCATGGCGCTCTGCCATAACCCGAAAATCGAAACACTGCTGACAGGTGGGCGCATACGTCCTTCCGATCAGGATCTGATGGGGGAAGATGCTACCCGCTTTCTGCGCCGTTTCCAGGTGAACTACGGCATTTTTGGTATTGGCGGACTGGGGCCTGAAGGCGAACTGATGGATTTTTCGCCGGAAGAATCACACCTGTCCCGCGCCATTATTGAAAACAGTGATCTGCGTATTCTGGTCGCCGACAGCAGCAAGTATCTGCGCAAAGCTCCTGTCCGCACCGCGACCCTGAGTGATACAGACCTGTTTGTAACCGATCAGATCACCCCCGAGCTTGCCAGCCTGGCTGAAGCCGCGGGTATTGAATTAAGAGTCTGAGGAGGCTCAATGAGTCAATTGGAAGTGCGCCAGCTGCGTAAACAATGGCAGGAAACACTGGCCGTCAAAGATATCAGTTTTGAAATTGCCCAAGGGGAGTTTGTCGCCCTGCTCGGCCCATCCGGCTGTGGTAAATCCACCACCTTGAAAATGATTGCCGGACTGGAAGATCCATCGGCCGGATCGATTCACCTGAACGGCCAGGATATAACCCATCTGCCACCCGGCAAGCGAGGTCTGGCAATGGTATTTCAGTCCTATGCCCTGTTTCCTCACCTGAGTATTGCCGAAAACATTGTCTTTGGTCTGAAAGCCCGTGGCGTTGGAGCACTGGAGCGGGATCAGCGACTCAAGCGTGTCACCGATCTGGTGAATCTGGGTGACCACCTGGCCAAAAAGCCTTCACAACTGTCAGGTGGACAGTGTCAGCGAGTCGCTCTGGCAAGAGCCATCATTGCCGAAGCACCCCTATGCCTGATGGATGAACCTCTGTCGAATCTGGATGCCAAGCTGCGTAATGAAATGCGAGTTGAACTGCGTGCGCTACAGCAACGCCTGGGGATGACGGTGCTCTACGTCACTCATGACCAGGTGGAGGCCATGAGCATGGCTGATCGCATTCTGTTGCTGAATCAGGGTGAAATTGCCCAGTGCGGAACACCTAACGCTCTCTATCAGACACCGGAAAACACCTTTGTGGCACGCTTCATCGGCAACCCACCCATGAACCTGCTCCATCAGGACAGATCGATGCTAGGCGTGCGCCCCGAACATATCCGCCTGGCAGAAACCGGCATCGCCGCTGACGTGCAGCGTTGTGATTACCATGGTGCCGACACCATTATCGACGCCTGCCTGCCTTCACTGTCACAGCAGTTGATCAAGTTGCGCCTGCCCGGACACCAACTGCTTGCGACAGGCACCCGGCTTAACCTGCAGTGGTTCAGTGATGACCAGCACCTGTTTTGCAATACCACCGGGCAACGTCTGCCCGATTACGCTCAACCCACGCTCACAACCCACTCTTTAATCCAAAAGGAGTTACACCATGTTACGCAGCACTAAGCGCCTGCTGGCGACCGGCTTTACCGCATTCGCACTGAGCACCGTCGCCCATGCGCAAACAGAGCTCACCATGTATTACCCCATCTCAGTGGGTGGACCGCTCACCGATGTGGTGGATGGCATGATCAGTGAATTTGAGGCGCAACACCCGGATATCAAAGTCAATGCCATCTATGCAGGCAACTACAACGATACCCGGGTCAGAGCACTTGCGGCGTTAAACAGCGGACAACCGGCACAGCTATCCGTGCTGTTTTCCATTGATGTACACGAATTGATGGGCATTGATGCCATCGTGCCATTCGACGAAGTCGTCGAAACAGATGAGGAGCGTGCCTGGCTGAACAGCTTCTACCCCGCTCTGATGGAAAACGGCGTGGTTGATAACCAGGTCTGGGGTATTCCCTTCCAGCGTTCAACCATTGTGATGTATTACAACAAGGATGCCTTCCGCACAGCGGGGCTGGACCCGGAACAACCACCCCAAACCTGGGAAGAAATGGTTGAAATGGGCCAGCAACTCACCGTACGTGGCAGTAACAACGAAGTCGATCAGTGGGGTCTGATGATTCCATCCACCGGCTATCCTTACTGGATGTTCGGTGCCCTGGCGATGCAGAACGACGAAGTGCTGATGAACAGCGAAGGAAACGAAACCTTCTTCAATAACCCGGGTGTGGTAGAGGCACTGACCTACTGGCAGGACCTGAGCGGCAAATATGCGGTTATGCCGCAGGGAATGATTGAGTGGGGCACCCTGCGTCAAAATTTCCTGGAGCAGAAAACAGCCATGATGTGGCACTCCACCGGCAACCTGACCGCTGTAAAAGACAACGCCAGTTTTGACTTTGGGGTTGCCATGCTGCCAGCAAACAAGCGCCTGGGTTCACCAACCGGCGGAGGTAACTTTTACCTGTTCAAGGATGCCAGTGAAGAAGAGCGCCGTGCTGCCCTGCAACTGGTACGTTTCATGACGTCTCCGGAACAGGCAGCTCACTGGAGCATTGCCACCGGCTATATGGGCGTCAGCCCGGCATCCTATGAAACGGATGCGCTGAAGGCCTATGTTGCCGACTTCCCACCGGCTGCCGTAGCCCGTGACCAGCTGGAGTACGCCACTGCCGAGCTTTCAACGCATGAGTCTGGCCGTGTCCGCAAGCTGCTGGATGATGCCATTCAGGCCGCATTGAACGGACAGCAATCCGCTCAGGAAGCGCTGGACAGTGCACAAAATCAGGCGCAGCGTATTTTGTCTCGCTACTGATACTGCCCAAACCGGTAGCCTCCCTGGAGGCTACCACTTGTCTCTCTTTGTGATCCAGGTTGTCTGATGAACCGTCTCAATCAACTTTATGCTTGGTTAATGCTGCTGCCTGCATTAGTACTGCTGCTGGCATTCACCCATATTCCAGCACTGACCACCCTCTGGCATTCACTGTTTTTTCCGGCACGCGGCAGACGTCCGTCAGAGTTTGCCGGACTGGAAAACTATCGCTCGATGCTCGACGATGCCGTGTTCTGGCAGGCTTTCTACAACAACCTCTGGTACGCCATCGGCACCGTACCCACCTCCATGGGACTGGCTCTGGCCATGGCACTTTGGGTCAATAGCAAGATCAGTGGTCGTGCAGCCCTGCGTCTGGCCTACTTCACGCCAACCATGTTGCCGATGATTGCTGTCGCCAATATCTGGCTGTTTTTCTACACCCCTGAAATCGGTTTGTTTAACAAACTCCTCAATTCAGTGGGTCTTTCCGGAATCAACTGGCTGGGTGATCCGAACTGGGCCCTGCCAAGTCTGATGCTGATGACGATCTGGAAGGAAGCCGGTTTCTTCATGATCTTTTATCTGGCCGCACTGCAAAGCCTGAACAAGGATATCTATGCCGCCGCTGCCGTAGAGAATGCCAGTCCATTGTATGTATTCCGGCGCATCACCCTGCCTTTGCTCATGCCAACCACGCTGTTTGTGCTGGTGAATGCGGTCCTGAATGCATTCAAGCTGGTCGATCACCTGTTTATTCTGACCAAAGGGGGCCCCAATAACGCCACCAATCTGCTGCTCTATTACATCTATGAAAACGCCTTCAGCTTCTTTGACAGCAACTATGCCGCTGCACTGACACTGGTTCTGCTGACACTACTGATACTGCTGGCACTGGTGCAGTTTTTATTGATCGAACGCCGTGTTCATTACCGCTGAGACAAGATGATGCCAACACTGACTCGAATGTTTTCCTTTACCGCCGCCTGGACACTGGGCCTGGTCTGGATATTTCCGCTGCTTTACGCCTTCTGGGCGGCGTTTCATCCAGCGGAATATGCCACCCGTTTTGACCTGTTCGCGCCCTTGACACTGGAACACTTTGTGACCGCCTGGCAACAGGCACCCTTTATGCGCTATATGTTCAACACCGTCATGATCACCGGACTGATTTTAGTCTTCCAGCTGATTCTCTGTACCCTGGCAGGCTATGCGCTGGCACGTATGCCTTTCAAAGGACGCAGCCTGATTTTTGCGCTGGTGCTGCTGCAACTGATGATCGTGCCGGAAATTCTGATTGTCGAGAACTACCGCACCCTGGCCAAACTGGAGTTAATCGACACCTGGCTGGGGGTTGGCCTGCCTTATATGGCCAGTGCCTTTGGCATTTTCTTGCTGCGACAGACCTTTAAAACAGTGCCACAAGAACTGGAAGATGCGGCCCGGTTGGAAGGCTGTACCTGGCTGGGGGTGTTGTGGAAGGTCTATGTACCACTCGCCAAACCGACCTATCTGGCCTATGGTCTGGTGTCGGTGAGCCATCACTGGAATAACTTCCTCTGGCCGCTGGTGGTGACCAATACCATCAACAGCCGCCCGTTAACCGTGGGTATGGCTATTTTCGGTGCGCCGGAATCAGGTGTCGACTGGCCAGTCATCTGCGCCGGAACCCTGATTGCCATCGGCCCGTTGCTGATTGTCTTCCTGATTTTTCAGCGGCGCTTCTTACAATCCTTTATGCATGCAGGACTGAAATAATGCCCCAGACCCCCATACGTCTGCTCACCTGGAACATCCAGAGTGGCAAAGGCTGTGATGGACAGATCGCGCTGGATCGGATGATTGAATACATCCGTGATCAAGGCCCGCTGACGGTGATCTGTTTACAGGAAGTCGCTCGCTATTTCGACGAGTACGTATCGCCAATGCAACCAGACCAGCTCGCCGTCCTGTGTCAGGCCTTCAGCGAATACACCCCGGTTTGGGGTGCGGCGCTGAGCTGGCCAGGTCCACAGCAGGACCAGCGCCGGGAATTCGGAAATCTGACACTGGTCAATGCGCCTCTGCTCGACAAGCGTCTGCACAGCCTGCCCGGTACCGGCTCGACAGAGCTCTGGCAAACACCTCGCAACGCTGTGGAGACGCTGATTGAGGGCCCTCAACCTATCCGTATTTTCAACACCCATCTGGCGTACCATGATACAGCAGAGCGCCATGCTCAGTTGACCTATCTCAGCGACCTGGCCAGGCAGGACCGTTTACCAACACGTGCCAAGGGCCAGGGTATCTATGCACAGCCCTATCCGGCTCAGGCTACCCTGCTCTGCGGTGATCTGAACCTGGTCAGTCGCAGTGATCAGTATCACTGGCTGACACAGCAGGGCTGGCAGGATGCATTTCAGCAGTGTTTTCCTGGACAAGCATCCATACCAACCTGCGGTGTGCATGATCCAGAGCAATGGCCAGAAGGACCCCATTGCCGCGATTATATCTGGCTGCAGTCACTGCAAGCCGCGACCTTTACAGTCGATACACAAACCCCGTTATCTGATCACCAACCTTTGATTGTGACCCTGGAGCCGTCTGTTCATGACACACCTTAACCTCTTTGAAGCAGAATTTGCCCTGCCACTACCCGACAGTCTAATGCATCAGGTTCGCTATCTGTTTACCGATGTCGATGACACGCTGACCTGGCAAGGAAAACTGCCAAGCCAGACACTGCAGGCTCTGGAACAGCTGGCCGAAGCGGGTATTCAGGTTATTCCGGTAACCGGTGCTTGTGCTGGCTGGTGTGACTGCATGGTGCGTACCTGGCCTGTTGCCGCCGTCATAGGTGAAAACGGTGCTTTCTGGATGCAGAAAAATGGTCAGGGACGGATCGATACGCACTACCGCCTTGAAGAACCAGAACGCAGTGAACAATACCAGGCACTGCGCCAGATTCAGCAACAACTGCTTGAGCATTTTCCGTTTGCACGCGCCACAGCGGATCAGCGCTACCGTGAAACCGATATTGCGTTCGATATTCGCCAGCAGCATCAGAATACAGCGGAAGAGATTGAACAGTTGCGTCAGGCACTCCAAACCTCAGGACTGCATGCTCGGGTCAGCTCCATTCACATCAATGCCTGGCATGGTGACTACGACAAAGCCTCGACCGCTCTGGCCTGGCTCAGTGATCAGGGCGTACCGGAACAGGACTGGCTGCACAAAACTGCGTTTATCGGCGACTCAGCCAATGACGCGGCCATGTTTGAACACTTCCGGCTGACCTTTGGTGTTGCCAACATCCGCCACTGCCTGGACAGCCTGCCAAGACCACCAAAATACATCACCCGCCAGGAAGGTGGCTTTGGCTTCATCGAAGTAGCTGAGCGACTGCTAACCTGAGAGGCAATGAACTGCTTACCCCCTACCCGGTAATCCGGTAGAGGGTACGCGGTGAGCGTTCCAGTATGCAGATACGGTCGGCTGAATCCTCAACCCACTCACGCAACCAGGCCAGCGTATCAGGATAGCCGTGCTTGCCTTCATGGCGGGTCCAGGGCCAGTCGCTTCCCCACACCAGACGCTCACTGCCCAAATGGTTCAATAAAGCAGACACATAAGGCTTCAGGTCCTGCACTGGAGAGCGGTAAGGCGCCGACAGCTTGACCCACAGATTACCCTGTTGACCGGCCTGCAAGATTTGCTGAAACCCTGCATCCTGGTCAGGGTTATCCAGATAAGGCAAGGCAAAATGATCAATCACCAGTCGTACCCCTCGCTGGATCAGGCCCGGCAACAAAGCAGGCAAGCGATCCCCTTCCAGGTGAAGTTCCAGGTGCCAGTCCATCGCCTTTAACTGCTCAAGAAACTGAATCCATTGCGGGTCGTCAAGATCTGGCAGCTCGGCACGATGTTCAATCAGATTCCAGCGCACACCCACTACACCTGCCTGATCAAGACGTTGCATTTCTGCCAATGAAGCATCACTGGGGAGTTGAGCAACCCCTTTGAAGGTTGAACCGGCAATCGCCAGATTATCCAGCAATTGCTGATTATCGTGACCCAGAAAACTCGGCTGAACGATGACTCCGCCTGCCAGGCCACAGCTCTGCAGATGTTGCTTCCAGGTGGCTAAAGGTGCAACGGATCGGGGTTTATAATTCGATCCCTGTGTTCTGTTTACCACACCATATACGTGAGCATGGCAGTCGAAACCTGCTGTTTGCATCTATTTTATACCCCGACGTTCAGGTCATATGAGGTTATTCAGTTCTATAGAGAACTAGTTGACTACTGAAGAACTATAGTATTAGTATTCATGAAACGCATCAACCGAAACAGGACGCTTTTTATGCTGAGCAATCCAATCAACAGTGCTTTTGATGACCGTCTGCCACTCTACGCAAGACTCAGGGATCAGTTGGCTTCACGGATTGCAAAGGGTGAGTGGGCGCCTGGCGACATGATTCCGTCGGAAAACCGTCTGGCTGAAGAATATGGTGTAGCCGTTGCCACCATGCGCATGGCTCTCAAACAGCTTTCCGAAGAGGGCCTGCTTGAGCGCCGTCGAGGCACAGGCACCTTTGTCAAACGCCCGGCCTTCAGAGCCGACTTGTTTCGCTTCTTTCATGTAATGGACATGGAAGGCAATGATCAGCCGATGATACCGGAAAGCCGCATTATCAGCTGTGAGATCACTGAGGCACCTGCTGATGTCCTGGCAGCCTTTGGTGATCCGGCAAAATCACCCTGTATACGCCTTGAACGTATACGTCTCTGGTCGGGTGAGCCGCTGTTGTTTGAAGAACTCTATCTGAGACTTCCAGATTTTAACGGCCTGGAGAAGATCAACTTCAAAACCAGCGGGCCCCTGCTTTATCCCGTTTTTCTGGACCAGTTTGGCATTCTGATCAGCTCAGCCACCGATGAATTGTCATTCGGCCTGGCCACTGACCAGAGCGCCAAATACCTTGAGCTACCACAAGGGTCTTCGGTAGCTGTCATTCAACGCCTTGCCAGAAACCCCATTGGCCGGGTGATTGAGTTCCGACGGGCACATGGACGCCCTGAACGTTTTCGATACCGCGTAACCCTGGGCGAACAGCCCAACTAAAACAGATCGGCAACGGCCGTAAAATAAAACTAAAAAGGTAAATGACCATGTACACAGTTCGCCTCTTGGGTGCTTGCGCACTCGCACTTGCCTGTACGACCGCTCTGGCAAGTAACTATCCAAACCGTCCAATTGAAATTATCGTGCCAGCACCGGCAGGTGGCGGGACCGACTCTGTCGCGCGTATGCTGAATCAGTATCTTGAACCTGAACTGAAGCAATCTGCTGCCATTATTAACGTTGCCGGTGGCGGTGGCGCCATCGGTGTTAACCAGGTTTCCCGCGCCCGTCCGGATGGCTATACACTGCTGTCCACCTGGAACAGCCCGATCACAACCGTGCCGCATATGCAGCGCGTTCAATATTCCTACGATTCCCTGACACCGATTACCAGCATTTCACAAAGTGCCTATACGCTCTGTGTAAAACCTGACTTTCCAGCGGATACCGCTGAAGAGTTCCTGACGGAATTACAAAACAACCCCAGCCGTTATACCTATGGTAACGATGGCGTAGGCGGCACCATGCGTCTGGCAGCCGAGCGCATTTTTGCAGCTTATGACATCCAGGCCCGGGCCATTCCGTTCGGTGGCGCGGGTGAAACACTGCAAAACTTCCTGGGGGGGCATATCGACATTTACGGCGGCTCTATCCCTCCAGTACTACCCTATGCACAGGATGGCCAGGCCAAATGCCTGATCGTCACATCCGCCAGCGACAACCCGGCGTTACCTCAGGCTTCCGGCCTGGAAGCGCTTGGGCATCCCGAACTGGAAACTGTGCTGTGGCGAATGATGCTGGGGCCTAACGGCATGAGTGAAGCGCATGCAACAGTGATTGCCGATGCCGTAGCGCGTGCACTGGAGAACCCGGAACTACTGGAGTTTCTGGCTAAGCAGGGAGAAGTACCTGTCCTGATGCGTGGAGAAGACCTTCGGGCAGCCCTGAAGAATGAATCCGAAGCACTGGGTGAACTACTGGGTCAGTTGGGCTTGAAGCGTAACTGAACCTGAATCGGGTCTCATATCCTCCTGTCTGTCTACGGATAGATATGAGACCCAACTGTCGAGTGTGATACACGGGAGATCAGCATGAATTATCGGGATTTCTGTACAGGTGTCCTGTTCTTTTTACTGGGAATCGGCACTGTCTGGTATGGAAAGGATTTCTACGATGACTCTGCGTATATTCCGGTCAGTGTCGGTGTACTGATGAGCCTGTTCGCACTGGGGTTAATGCTCAGAAGCTTGATGAACAGCCAACTGATCCAGATGCGACTGATGGACCACCCGGCTAAATTCATCGCCACACTCACCAGCTGTATAGGCTACTTCGTGCTCTTGCCGGTAGCCGGCTTCTACACCAGCAGCACGCTATTCATCGTCACGCTGGCACTCTTGATCGGAGAACGACGACCCGTGGTGATTCTGTCCATTACGCTGGTTTTTATTACTGCTCTCTATCTTTTATTTGCACTGGTACTCAAGCGCTCGCTGCCAGTCGAATTTTTCCTGGCTGTCTGAGGAAAACATCATGTTCGATGCAATGCTTCATGCCTTTGGCGTCATTATGGCCCCCGCCTCCATGCTCAGCATGCTCGTTGGCACACTCGCGGGTATTTTGATCGGCGCCCTGCCAGGATTGAATCCGGTGATGGCGATCGCCTTGATGTTGCCACTCACCTATAGTTTTGATCCTTTGATTGCCTTGGGCCTGATTGCAGGTATCTACAATGGCTCCATGTATGGTGGCGCGATTCCTGCCATTTTGTTAAAGATTCCGGGTACACCTTCCGCCATTGCAACCACCTTTGACGGCTACCCGATGACCCGCAAAGGAATGGGCGGGCTGGCATTAAAAACAGCCTGCTGGTCTTCAGCAGTTGGTGGCACCGTCAGTGCCATTGCACTGATGACACTGGCCCCTCCTCTGGCCCAAATGACCCTGGCGTTTGGTCCTACAGAATATTTCTGGGTCGCCGTATTTGGCCTGACCAGCATTGCAGTGCTGGTGGGTGGTGATCTGTTCAAGGGGATGCTGGCGGCCTTACTGGGAATTTTGATTGGACTGGTGGGCGTTGATACGCTCAGCGGCGAAGAGCGTTTCACCTTTGATAATCTCTACCTGATTGGCGGCTTCCCATTAATGGTTGTGCTGATTGGCCTGTATGCCGTGCCACCCATTCTGGAGATGGCGGAAAAGCAGAATAGTGCACACTATGATCCCGCCAATTTCCGTACCCACAAATCCTCCAAAGCCCTGCAGTTGATCCGCGATTACTGGCGCACCTGGTCAAAATCCTCAATCATCGGAGTCTGTGTCGGCATACTGCCGGGCGCCGGGGGGAATCTGGCAGCCCTGCTCAGCTATAACGAGGCAAAGCGCAATGCCAAAGAACCTGAAAGTTTTGGCCAGGGCAACCCGGTAGGTGTCGCTGCCGCAGAATGTGGCAACAGTGCTGACAATGCATCCTCCATGATACCGGCACTCACACTCGGTATCCCGGGTAACCTGATTGCAGCACTGGTACTGGGTGCATTGATGATCCATGGATTGCAGCCTGGACCGCGCCTGTTCACCGATTCTGCCGATATCGTTTTCGGCTTCATCTGGCAGCTGTTACTGACATCACTGCTGCTCTTTGTACTGGGGGGCATGCTGGCAACACGGCTGTTTGCACAGGTACTTCGACTGCCTTCGACCCTACTGGTGCCCACCACCCTCGTACTGATGTCCATTGGCGTTTACACCATCAACGGCAACACCACCGACCTGTATGTGATGCTCGGATTTGGCCTGATAGGTTACCTGCTAAACCGTATGGATTTTCCTCTGGCTCCAATCGTACTGGGGGTGTTACTGGGCCCCATGGCTGAAAGCAACTTCCGCTTATCCATGCTGATTTCACAAAATGACTGGACACTGTTTTTTACACGTCCAATATCCCAGGGAATCATTGCCCTGTTGCTGATAGTGCTGGGCTCTCAGGCACTCAAGTACTATCGCCGCAAGTGCGGTGGGTAGCTTCCAATGGCAGAGAACTGAATGAGGTAATTTGTGACGCCACTATCTGCATCTTCGGCGTTCAATCATCAGATAATAGCCTGCAAGCCTTTATCGGCGATAACGTTAAGCAGCTTGAGCGCTGGGCCAGCAGGACGCGTTTCACCCTGCTCCCACTTGCGTACCGTCGAAGCGCTGGTATGCAGGTGGTGGGCGAATACGGGCTGGCTGAAGTGCAATGCTTCACGCAAACGTTTAATATCGTCGGCACTGAATTCGCGCACTGGTGGCGGGCAAATCGCGTCGAATTGGCGCATGGTTACTTTGTTGATCGCGCCTGCGTCGTGCAGCGCGGCCAAGTCACCGCGCAAAGATTCAATGATTTTACTTGTCACAACACACCTCCAGTAAAACACCAGCCTGTAATGCCTTTGCCAACCCCTTGGCTGATAGCTCCAGAAATACCTTGCCTGCATACTGCAACGCTTTTTTCTCGTCTTGAGTGATATTCGGCTTGTCGCTTTTCGGAAAGCCATGCAGGAATACATAACGGTGGCCAACACGGGCCGATAACAAAGTGCGGTAGCCACTGCTCTTACCCGCACCAGGACGAGCGACTCGTTTCTTGTATAAGTTGCCACCCAAATCAGCATCAACCAGCCCACTCTCCATTTCCTGAACAGCCTTGCACAAGACCGTATCGGAGAGCTTTTCAGTAGCTTGCCACCGTGCAAAGTCCTTTCGCTTTAAAACGTCCATATCCGTCCATTTTTAAAACTATACCCGTAACGGGTATATCTGTCCATATATTGCAAGTGATAGCTTGCCTGCCAACACTAAGATTGCTCGTACAGAGCACTCCAGCCAAGCGCTGGTAGTATGTTGCATTGACCGGTTAATCGCCTCTTTATTTATAGCCTGCAATCGTATACTGTATATAAAAACAGTATCGGTGATTTTATGGCTGATCAATCCACCGCCCCCCGTCGCGGACGGGGAGCAACCTACAACCCGGATAACCGTTTTGCAGACCGCATCAGTGAAGCGGTAGACGACGGCTGGTGGCATGAAGAACAGCAGGAAACCCTTGCTACCGAAGTACGTGATGAAGCCTGCAAGAGCGCCCTGTCATGGAATAGCTCTCCGGACCTGCCATTTGACCGCTCCATTAACCCTTACCGTGGCTGTGAACATGGCTGTGTCTACTGCTATGCGCGCCCCTCGCATGCTTACTGGGACCTGTCGCCCGGACTGGATTTTGAAACCCGTCTGATTGCTCGCACAGGCCTGGTTGAACAGCTGCGGGAAGAGCTCTGCCGGCCTGGTTATATCTGTCGCCCGATCAACCTGTCGGGCAATACCGATTGCTATCAGCCGATTGAAGCCAAATACCAGACCACCCGGCAGCTATTGTCCCTGTTACTGGAAGCCCGTCATCCGGTCACTCTGGTCACCAAAAGCATGCTGATCCTCAGAGATCTGGATGTACTCCAGGCCCTGGCACAACAGCGCCTGGTACGTGTCTTTATCAGCCTGACCAGTCTGGATATGCAGCTCAAGCGCAGCCTTGAACCACGCGCCGCGTCACCTCAGGCGCGCTTAAGAATCATCAGGACCCTCAGGGAAGCCGGTGTGCCGGTCGGCACCCTGCTGTCACCCATCATCCCCGGCTTGACTGACCACGAAATTGAACGACTTCTGGAAGCTGCGCATCAGGCGGGTGCACGTACAGCCAACTGGATGCTGTTACGCTTGCCACGGGAAGTGGCACCACTGTTCGAAGCCTGGCTGGAAGCACATTATCCGGATCGGGCCGCCAAGGTCATGAGTCTGATGCGACAATGCCGGGGAGGTCAGAACTATGACGCCCAATTTGGCAAGCGCTTCAGTGGCGAAGGTGTATTTGCTCAGTTGATTGCCCAGCGTTTTCAAAAAGCCTGTCAGCGCTGGCAACTGCAGTTCAACACCGAACAGGGGTTAAACACACGTGATTTCAGGCCACCATCACTGCAGGGGGATCTGTTCGACGCACTGTAACTACAGCAAAGTGATCCAAATCACCCCGAAATACGCATAGGCATTCGACGCTTCAAGGATGCCACGATGGAACTGATTGATATTGTCTGGTTAAAACGCGATCTGCGCCTGCAGGATCACGCCCCCCTGGCTATGGCTTGTCAATCAGGACGACGCACCCTAGTCTGTTATTGCTTTGAACCCTCGCTTCTCAACGACCCGCACCTGCACAGCTCACACCAACGCTTTATTGTAGAATCGCTGGCCGACCTGTCCGGGCAACTCAAACAACAGGGTTTATCCCTGCAGGTGTTCTGGTGCGACTTTATCACCCTGCTTGAGTCTTTGAGTGAAAACTTCATCCTGCAGAACCTTTACAGCCATGAAGAAATCGGGGTGATGTCGACTTTTCAGCGTGATCAGGCCGTGGCACGCTGGTGTCGCACACATGGCGTTCACTGGCAAGAAATACCCCAGTATGCAGTACAACGAGGCCATCGTGGGCGCTCAGGCTGGCGAGCCTTTGCGGATCAGTTTCTCAAACAGCCCTGCTGTCAGGTTCAGCTAAAACAGCTGACGACGCTGCAACTGCAGCCGGAGCACCGGGCGTACAGCCTGAAATGCCAGCAACTGCCGCGTCTGTGGCTGAGTCGAAACCCGCACTATCAACCGGGTGGCGAACAGGCCGCACAGCAGCAGTTGCAGCACTTCATCGATGAACGCCTGGAACAGTACAGTTTTCATATCAGCAAGCCGCATAGCAGCCGGCAGTTTTCATCACGCCTGTCCGCGTATCTGGCCTATGGTAACCTGTCAGTACGCAGTGTCCTGCATGCACTGAAGCCCCTGCCTGCCAGTCGGCATCGACGGGCGTTTTACTCACGTATGCGCTGGCATTGTCACTTTGTACAGAAATTTGAATCTGATTGCCGAATTGAATTTGAGCCGCTGAATCCGGCATACCAGCGATTATTGGCCGAGCACCAGCAGCAGCTTGATCCGGTTCAACAGCAGGAGTTCTTTACAGCCTGGGCAGAAGGACAAACAGGTTTGCCACTGGTGGATGCCTGCATGCGGGCCCTTCTCTCCACCGGTTTTGTCAATTTTCGCATGCGGGCGATGCTGGTCAGCGTCGCATGCCATCACCTGCAACTGGATTGGAAATCCGTTGCACTGCATCTGGCACAACACTTTCTCGATTTTGATCCCGGTATTCACTACCCCCAGATACAAATGCAGGCAGGCATGACCGGTTTTAATACCCTGCGCATCTACAATCCGGTACAACAATCACTCAAGCAAGATGCCGAGACGCGCTTTATCACTGAATTTGTACCCGAACTGCGTGACTTTCCAACCGCATTACGCCATCAGCCCTGGCTGATGACGCCACTTGAAGCGCAGATGTTTGCTGAGTTTGCCGAAGGATATGTGAAGCCGGTCGTTGATATTCAGGCCACCGGAAGAGCCGCACGTGAACGCTTATGGCGCTGGCGGGAATCACCGGCCGTACAGGCCGCCGTCCCCAGGCTGCTACGAACCCAGGTCAGCGGCTTTAGCGCACAGCAACTCGCATCAGCGCAGGAATAACAAACAGTACCAGCAGTGTTGCAACAGCCAGACCAAACATGATCGAAACGGCCATCGGAATCAGGAACTGCGCCTGCACCGAGGTCTCGAACAGCAACGGAGTCAAACCGGCAATCGTGGTAATCGAGGTAATCAACACGGCTCTGAGTCGCTGGCAGGCGGCTTCGACGATGGCCTCCTCTGCCGCCATCCCCTGGCGTCGCAACTCCTGATAAAAGCTCACCAGAATAATAGAGTTATTCACCACGATTCCGGTCAAGCCAAAGATCCCGAAGAAGGACAGGATGGTCAGTTCCAGGCCTAACACCCAGTGTCCGGCCACTGCACCCAGCAGACCGAACGGAATAATCGCCATCACCACCAGTGGCAGGCGGTAATCAGCAAACATCCAGGCCAGCACGATATAAATAGCAACCAGTGCAAACACCAGCCCCATTTTCATATCTCCCAGCGTTTCCTGCTGATCGACAGCACGCCCCTGAAATGACCACTCCACACCAAAGTCACTGGCCAGTTTGGGCAGCACCTCCGCCGCCAGACGCTCACGAATCAGCCCGGCATTCCCCTGGCTGCGATCCACTTCTGCTGACACATGCATGGCCAGCCGGGCATCTGCGTGCCGAAGCGTTTCAAAGCCGGGCTGACTGCTGAACTGCGCCACATGATCGAGAGGCACCCAGTCACCCTCTGGCAAGGGTAAAAACAGTCGGTCCAGGGTCAAGGGGTTGTGGCGTTCATTGGCTGGCAAGGATACCCGCACTTCAACCTCCTCCAGACCATCCTGAAAGCGCTGTACCAGTGTCCCGTCAAAAAAACCGCGTAGCTCACTGGCCAGACCGGCAGGCGTCAGCCCTAGCGCCTCCCCTTGTGGCGTCAGGCTGATCAGCAACTGTTCCCGCCCGTAAGGAGTATCATCTTCAACCGCATACAAACCCGGAATGTCTGCCATCTGTGCCGCCAGCACTTCAGCTGCGGCCTTTAACGTCAGAGCATCTGCGCCGCTCAAGCGCACATCCACATCACGTCCTGGCGGACCACCGGACACCGCGGTAATCAATACCGAATCCAGTCCCGGCGCGGTGGGGATCTGCTGCTGCCACTGATTGATTAACGCCTGATTGGACAGCTTACGACGATCAGGCGAGGTCAGTTCGATTATCATCGAAGCAAACTGGTCCCCTCGGGGCCCGGTGCCCTGACTACTGATTCCCTGCCCCAACCGGGTCACCTTGACCTTGACTACGGCTTCCTCCTGATCGGATTCAACCCGATCCAGAGCGGCCTCTACCTCCTGCATAAAAGCAGCAACCGTTTCCGGTGGGGTTCCCGCAACAAACGAGATATTGGCACGCACAGTCGTTCCATCCGGGCTTGGAAAGAACGTGAACCCGACGCGACCACCAGCCATCAACCCGACAGACAAAATCAGCAAGGCCAATGCAGCACTCAAGGTCGTCCAGCGCTGCTGAATAGCACGCTGCAGGGTGCGACGAAAAAAACCGTCCCGAAAACGCAGCAAGCCCTGCTCAAAACGCCCCCGGAAACCCTGCTCTTCTTCACGCAACTGGGCACGCGACACCGCCAGTCCGTGGCTCAACTGATGCGGCAGGATTAAAAAACTGATCAACAGGGTCGCCAGAATCACACAAATGACGACCAGCGGGATCTCAAACAGAATTTTGCCGATCACACCACCAATCAACATCAGCGGGAAGAACGCCGCCACGGTAGTCAAAGAGGACGCAATGACAGGCCCTAGCATGCGCCGAGCCCCTTCATAGGCAGAATCGACAGGTGATTTTCCCTGACTTCGCAGGGTGTAGGCATGCTCACTGACGACAATTGCATTATCCACGATAATACCGAGTGACATGATAAAGCCGAACAGGGACAGCATATTAATACTGCCTCCGGCTAAATACAGCGCTACGAATGCAGCGGTGAACGCAATCGGAATACCCACTGCAACCCGGATGGCCAGACGACCACTCAGGAACAGAAACAGAATAGCCAACACCAGCAGCAGGCCGCCAACACCATTTTTCAGCAGCAGTTGGATACGCTCACTGATCAGTTGCCACAACTGATCATAGACAATCAGCTCGACATTGGCAGGCAGGGAGGCTTCCGTCACTCGCAACCAGTCACTGAACTGTCGTGCCGCCACCAGTGCATCGGTACTTTCGGTACGCTGCAACAGCAACTCGATTGCAGGCTGCCCCTGATAGCGAATCCGCGTCTCACCTTCTCTGGCACGACGTTCGATATAGGCGACATCACCCAGCTCGATACGTCCCGCATCGATACCACTGGTGAGGGGTAGCCGTGAAAATGCCTGCTCCGTACGCGCCTGCTGCAATACCCTTAGCTGCCGGGTTCCCTGATCACGTCCAAAATCACCCGCAGGCTGATCCGTGGTGTAACGCGCCAGCATCTCGGCCATCGTCCGAGGTGTCAACTGCAGAGCCTGCAAGGCATGACTGGGTACTTCGATTGCCATGACCTCTTCCGGAAGCCCGGTAAAGTCGACCTTTTCTATCCCGATATCCAGCAGCTCACGCTCAAACTGACGCGACAGCACACGCAATTCATCCATGGATTGCAGCCCCGTCAGCAACATACGCACGATGGGTTCATAGCGCACAACCCGGGAGACAACCGGCGTTTCAGCATTAACAGGTAAATTGCGTTGTTGCGCGACACGGTCTTCAACCTGAGCCAGCGCCTGAGTCATATCCGTATCATCACGAAACTCCAGGGTAATCGCGGAAATACCCTGACTGGAGGTTGATGTCATCGACTTCAGACCATCAACGCTACGCAGTTCCTGCTCCAACGGCAGCGTCACACCTGACTCAATATCCTCAGCACTGGCACCTGTCCAGATGACCCGAACACTGATAATTTCCAGTGAGAAAGTCGGAAAAAACTGGGTATTCAGCTTCATCAATGCCCAGAAGCCAGACATCAACATCAGCACAATCAGCAGATTGCTGGCCAGCCGATGCTGTAAAAATAAAGCGATCCACCCGCGTTGCAGACTCATGGCTGACTCCCGACCACCTCAACCGCCAAGCCTTCAATCGCCTGTGGTAGCCGACTCGCCAGTAACAGATCGCCCTCGGCCAGAACATCCGCGCGCAACAAGAAGCCCGGCTGCTGGTGCTGTTCAAATTCACCCAGTAATTCGACACTCACCGGTTGCAACACACCCTGTTGAATACGGTAGACACGATCACGCCCATAGAGCGCAGATGTCGGCACCCAGATACTGTCAGCCTGTACCGGCAGGGTCATATGGGCTTCGACAAAGCGCCCCAGAGGAAGCAGACTGGCATCGCCGGATACCAGACGAAAATAACCGGTGACACTGGCCGAACGATCCGTCTGTGCAGCAAAACGCTCAAGAACAAAGCGATAGGCTTGCCCATCAATCAGCGCCTCCACCCACACCGGCTGTTGTGCAGCAACAGCGGCCTGAACTTCGGTGACGTAACGCAAAGGCAAGTTGGCGAGCAGCTCAATTCGCTGAGGCACAACCAGCGTCGCTAAGGTCGTGTTCGCCGTCACCCGGTCACCCGGTGACACCAGCAGCGCCACAACACGGCTGGCTTCCGGTGCCAATAACTCGGTCGCATGCAGATTGCGCTCTGCCAATTGCAACTGGGTTTCCGCTCGCTGCAAGGCCGCATTCAACTGCTGCAGTCTGGCCGGGTGCTGTTCCACAGCCAGCTCACGTTGCAGCACCGCCAGACGCTGTTGCCTGAGGGATTGCTCAGCCAGCTCAACATCCCGTTCAGACACACGGTTCGCCTGAACCAGTTGCCGATAGCGGGTCAGCTGACGCTCGGCCAATGCCAGAAGCTCGCGCTCCTGTGCCAGTGATTGCAGGTCGGTCTGGTGCTGTGCCAAACGCTGCTCACGCTGCGCCAGCAAGTCATCGCGCTCAGCCTGTTTCAGATCCCTTTCAGCCTGGGCATCCAGCGGATCAAGCTGAATCAGCGGATCACCCGCCTGCACCCAGTCACCAACCTGCACCTGCACCTGCTCAATATCACCGGCACTGCGAGAGCGAATACTGGTGAGAGCAGCCGTATCTATCTGACCAAACAGCCGGACGGCAGGATTCAGGGGGGCTTTTTCAACGCTGATTGCAGCCACAGGCCAGCGACGTTGCTCCTCATCAACAGGCGGTGCCTCCGGGCGAGTCGCTTTCAGCAACATAAATCCTGCTATGGACACAGCCAGCAGCAACACCGGTAACACAAAAGGTTTTAACCGCTTCATAACATCTCGGCACTGAATATAAGGGAAGTCTTATAGAGTATAAGAATTAAGCGTTTAATGCTACGCAGACGGTACGCTTTCAGATTGCAGCCACTGTGCTAACCAGCCAGGCAGGCTGGACGCGGGCATGGGGCGGGCAATTGCATATCCCTGTCCCCACTCACACCCCAGCTTCAACAATTCATCACAATGTGCCTGGGTTTCTACCCCTTCAGCAATGACCTGTCGCTGAAATGCACCCGCCAAACGTATCACACCATCCAGAATAGCCAGATCTTCCGGATCGTCGAGCATATCACGCACAAAGCTGCGATCAATTTTCAACAGTTCAGCCGGTAAACGCTTCAGATAGGTGAGTGACGAGTAGCCTGTCCCGAAATCGTCCAGTGCAAAGCCGACACCTAAACGCTGACAGGCCAGCATAATGCCGGATACCTGTTTGACATCATCCAGCGCGGTGGTTTCCAGTATTTCCAACTGCAAGTCAAACGGCTGAATGCCTGGACGCTGGCTGAGTGCAGACGCCAGTTGGTCCACAAAGCCCGGATGCTGCAGATGGATAGCATCGATATTCACGCTGACCGGTACATGGATACCCTGCTCACGCCAGCTCAGAATCTGATCCAGCGCGGTATTCAACACCCAATAGCCGATATCGATTGCCAGGACATGATTCTCAATCAGTGGCAGGAAACTGGCTGGCGGTAGCACACCTCGTTCAGGATGATTCCAGCGAATCAGGGCCTCTGCACCGATCACCTCTCGACTGCGCATATTCACCTTGGGCTGGTAATAGAGTTCAAGCTCGCCCTCTTCCAGTGCCTGACGTATTCTCAACAAGCCTTCATGCTGATCCCGCAATGCCCGGTCACGCTCAACATCAAAGAAATGGTAGCGATTCTTGCCGGCCTGCTTGGCCTGATACATTGCCTGATCAGCCTGGCGCAATAACTGGTCAGCATCCAGCCCTTCCTGCTGGGGATAAAACACCACCCCGATACTGGCTGAAATACTGAACTCCAAATCATCCAATAGCACCGGCTCAGAAATTACCGTCAATAAACGATTCAGGAACTTCACACTGTCATTAGGGCTGTGTAAATGCTGCAACACCGCCACAAACTCATCGCCCCCTAAACGTGCCAGTGTATCTTCATCACGTATCACCTGTTTCATTCGGGCAGCAATACTCACCAGCAACTGATCACCCACTGCATGGCTATGGCTGTCATTCACCGCTTTAAAACCATCCAGGTCGATAAACAGGATGGCCAGCATCTGTTCATGTCGCAACGCCTGAGCCATCGCATGTTTAAGACGATCCGCCAGCAATGTCCGGTTGGGCAGGCTCGTCAAGGGATCAAAGTGCGCCATCTGGGCCAATTGCTGCTCAACTTCACTGCGCTGCATTTCAGCACTGACACGATCTACATAGAGCTGCATCAGCGTATCGGCTGAATGGGCGTTATGCATCGGCTGACGACTTAATGCGACCAGCAAACCAACCGGTTGCTGACGCTTGTCCAGTAGCACACTGCCAATATAGGCTTCTGCGCCCAACTCCGCCAACAGGGCATCGTCAGGATAAGCCTGCTGAATTCCCTGAGCGCGGATCATACGATGCGCATCGTAGACATCAGCACAGGGGGTTCCCTCCAGTGAGTAACCAAAGGGTTGTATGGGTTTACCATCAGCCCAGCCCGCCAGCACCTCGGCACGCCTGGCATCGCAAGTCAAAGCGGCTACAAAGACATAATCGACATTGAGTTTTTCAACCAGATACTGAGATACCGCCTGATAAAAATCCTGACCCGACAAGGGTGCAAAGGTTGTCGCCAGATTGGTCAGCGCCTCGGTTGTTTGCTGCTGCTGACGCTGCAACTGACGTTTGCGCTGAATATTGATGATTAACAGCAGGATTACCAATCCCTGAATCACCAACGCACCGATCAGCGTCCAGTACTGAAATGAGCGACTGCGTTGAATTTCTTCAACCTGGGCATCGACCAGCGCTTCCAGTTGCTCCTGGTAATACCACAAATCCTGATCCGCATGCCGACCAGGAGAGATATCATTAATAATAGAGAAAAGCAGATTCTGATCGTTGAAACGATAAGGACGGGAATGCACTTCAACCGTGCGAATCTCACCATCGGCAAGACGATGCCTGAAGATAAAGTAATTGCGCCCGGCTGACTCAGCAGCGGCACGCTCTCGCGCCACCTGCTCGGGAGTAAAGGTATTGATCTGCTGAATAGTCATCTGTTGAAGTTGATCCAGCGGATAACCGTAGAACTCCGCTGCAGCCTTGTTGGCTTCCACGATGCGTCCTGATTCTGGCTCAATCAACAGCATCATGACGCCGGATTCACTGAACACCTGATCGAATGCAGGGCCCTTGGCAACGACTGATGCAAAACTGCTCAACACCAGCATCAGCGGGAAGACCAGAATCAAAATAAAACGCAGCGATAATTTAGATGACAACGACGGCTCCAGTGACTACTTATACTTTTTCTGCAGCGTTCCCGAGTCTAACCAATACACAGCGACAAAAAAAGAATTTGTTTGAATTACTCAAAATCCATAGGTTTTATATGATTAAAATCAACTATCCGTTTGAAAAATTCCGAAATATATTTTTCTGAATTAGCTGATTAATATATACTCCGCACAACCGTGACAACAGATTTCCCATCCTTCAGGAGTCGACTGCTTGAGTTTCAAACACCTGCTCACCTGTGTGTTGTGTACACTTGTGTTTGGCTCAACAATCAGCCACGCCGAACCTGACTGGACACAACAACCTGTCCAGATGTGTGTTGACCCAGACTGGGAGCCACTGGAGAAACTGACTCCGGAAGGTGAGTTCATCGGGATCGCTGCAGATCTGCTGCGATTGATCTTTGAACGGGCCGCGCTCAAGGTCGAAATAGTCCAGACTGCCGACTGGAATGAAACGCTAAAAAAATCCCAGGCAGGCGAATGCGATATCATCGGTTTATTGAATAAAACTGAAGCCCGCAGCCAGTGGCTGGACTTTACCCGTCCCTATCTGATCGATCCAAATGTTGTCGTGACCCGCAACGAGCACCCTTATATCTCGGATCTGCGACAGCTTTCCGGAAAACGCGTAGCCCTCCCTGCGGGCACCTCCGTGTATGAGCGGGTGAAGCGTGATTATCCTGCGATCACTCTCATCCCTGTTGATTCAGAATATGAAGCCTTCGATCTGGTGGATCGGGGCATCGCCGACGCCAGCATTCGGGCTCTGACGGTTGCGGCCTACACTATTCGCAAAGAGGGCTGGTTCAATCTCAAAGTCGCCGGTGAAATCCCGGACTACAAAAACCTGCTTCGCATCGGTGTTTTAAAGGAGCACAACAGCCTGCTGGAGCAGTTGGATCAGGCTGTTGGCACGCTGACCGAAACCGATATCAACACCGCCATTAACCAGCATATTCAGATTGCCATGCACTACCGGCAGGACTGGACAATGACCTTACGGGTTCTGGTCGGTGCAGCCGCCCTTGTCAGTCTGCTATTAGCCATAGGTTTGTTGCAGTTCCGCGCCCACCGACGCTTGCTACAGTTGAAACAGACGCTGGAGAACACGCTGGAAGACAAAAACCAGATCGAAACCCGGCTGCGCGAAAGCGAATACTTTTATCGTTCATTGCTCGATACTGCCCATGAAGGCATCGCCGTGATTCAGCAGGATCGGTTGGTGTATGGGAACCCCCGTCTGGCGGAGCTGACCGGATACAGTCTCGCAAGTCTGACCAACCTGCCTACATTTTTGGAACTGGTTGCACCTGCGGACCGCGGCCTGATTGAACAGAATTATCGTAAGCGGCTACAGGGTGAAACTGCCCCGCAACGTTACGAAGTGCAATTACTGCGCCAGGACCAGAGCCTGCTGGATGTTCAGGTCAGTGGTGTTGTCGTAGACTGGTATGGCCAGCCCGCTACGCTGAATTTTGTCACCGACATCTCCAAGCGCAAGGAAGCGGAACGGGAAATACTGCATCTGGCCAACCACGACCCGCTAACCGGACTGGCTAACCGCCGCCTGCTGATGGATCGCCTGGAACAGTTGCTCAATCAGGCGCAGCGCTATCAACACACCCTCGCCGTGATTTTTCTCGACCTGGATGGTTTCAAACCCGTGAATGATCGCTGGGGTCATGAAATGGGTGACCAGCTCCTGCAAGCGGTGGCTGAACGTCTGCAAAGTCATTTACGTAATTCAGATACGCTGGCACGCATTGGAGGCGATGAGTTTGTGGTTCTCATGCCACATGCTGAGCAAAAAGCAGTCAGTCATGTTGCTGAGAAGCTGATTCAGGCAATCGAACAACCCTTCCAGTTGGGTGATATCGAAATCCGCATCAGCACCAGCCTCGGTGTTGCCCGCTACCCGCAGGACGGTGACAGCGCATCCGCCCTGCTCCAGAAAGCGGACCGCGCCATGTATGCCCACAAAAGCCTTTAACCTGCAGCCGCTCTGGCGGCATGGAGTTTTTTGTAGCTCTCGATCAGGCGCAAGTGCTTATCCAGCCCTTCCAGCTGCATATTGGTGGGTGTCAGACCGTAAAAACGCACGTCACCGTTAACTGATCCCACTACCGCCTGCATCGTCTGTTCACCAAACATGCGCTGCAGATTCGGTAAAAAATCATCCAGAGACAGACTGTCATCCAGCTCTATTTCCAGCACTGCATTCACGGCACGGTAAAACAGCCCGCGTTCAACCGTGTTGGTGTTGTATTGCAGAAAATGCTCCACCCGCTCCAGCGCCTCTTCATGCTGGCCCAAGGCCAGATGAATCAACAGTTTCAACTCCAGAATCGTCAACTGCCCCCAAGGGGTATTCTCATCGAACTCGATGCCAATCAGGGTGATGATATCCATATATTCATCCTGCTGGCTCTCCTCCAGACGCTCCAGCAGATCTGCCAGTTGCGTGTCGGTCAAACGATGCAGGTTAAGAATATCTTCGCGGAACAACAGCGCTTTATTGGTGTTATCCCACACCAGATCATCCACCGGATAAACCTCAGAGTAACCCGGCACCAGAATACGGCACACGGGAGCGCCCAGATCCTGATGTACAGCCATATAGACTTCATGCCCCATGGCTTCAAGAATCCCGAACAGTGTCTCGGACTCCTGCTGATTGGAACCACTGAAGTCCCACTCACAGAACTCGAAATCTGCCTTGTCACTGAAGAAGCGCCAGGAGATCACCCCGGAAGAATCGATAAAGTGCTCCACAAAATTGTTCGGTTCCGTCACCGCCAGACTGTTAAAGGTCGGTGGCTGGAAATCATTCAGACCTTCCAGGCTGCGACCCTGCAACAGCTCCGTCAAACTGCGCTCCAGCGCCACTTCCAGTGTCGGATGCGCACCAAAGGACGCAAAGACACCCCCCGTACGCGGATTCATCAAAGTCACACAGGCGACCGGGAACTGGCCACCCAGTGACGCATCCTTGACCAATACCGGAAAGCCTTGCGCTTCCAGGGCCTGGATACCCTCAACAATCGCCGGATACTTCGCCAGTACCGATGGCGGCACATCCGGCAAGGCCAGCTCTTCTTCAATAATCTGACGCTTGACTGCCCGCTCAAAAATCTCCGACAAACACTGCACCTGGGCCTCATACAGCGTGTTGCCTGCACTCATACCATTACTGAGATAGAGGTTCTCAATCAGGTTAGACGGGAAATACACCACCGCCTCATCAGACTGGCGCACAAACGGCAGCGCACAGATACCCCGCGCCACATTACCGGAATTGGTATCAATCAGGTTGGAAGCACGCAACTCATCATCCGGGTTATAGATCGCCAGACAATGCTCATCCAGCAGCCCCTCAGGCAGGGCATCATCGACGCCCGGCTTGAACCACTTTTCATTCGGATAATGGACAAAGTCGCTATTGGCGATCTCTTCACCGAAGAACTGATCGTTGTAGAAAAAGTTACAGCTCAAACGCTCAATAAACTCGCCCAGCGCCGAACACAGCGCACTCTCTTTGGTGGAACCTTTACCATTGGTAAAACACATCGGCGATGCGGCATCACGGATATGCAGCGACCAGACATGCGGCACCAGATTGCGCCAGGAGGCAATCTCAATCTTCATACCCAGGTCAGCCAGAATCGCGGTCATATTGGCAATGGTCTGCTCCAGCGGCAGATCCTTACCCGGAATAAAGGTACTGGACTCCCCTTCCGGTTTGACCATCAACAGCGCCTGCGCATCTTCATCCAGATTCTCAACCGTGTCGATCTCAAACACCGGCCCCGTCTGTACCACTTTTTTCACAGTACAACGATCGATCGAACGCAAAATCCCTTCACGATCCTTGTCTGAAATACTCTCCGGCAACTCCACCTGAATTTTGAAAATCTGGTTGTAACGGTTCTCAGGGTCGACAATATTATTCTGCGACAAACGGATATTCTCTGTCGGGATATTGCGCGCCAAACAGTAAACCCGCACAAAATACGCCGCACACAGCGCTGAGGACGCCAGAAAATAATCGAAGGGGCTGGGCGCTGAACCATCCCCTTTGTAACGAATCGGCTGGTCAGTGATGACTGTAAAGTCGTCAAACTTGGCCTCAAGTCTGAGATTGTCGAGAAAGTTAACTTTGATTTCCATGAGCGGGGTACCGGATTGGGATTAGACGGAGCTTTTGGCGAAACCGCACATTATCGCATTTTTTTGCGCAAGAGGCTTGCTTCAGGAGGTGATGAACAGCATAAAAAAAGGCCCGTAAAGGCCTTTCAAGAGGTGACAAGGTACAAGGTCAGCAACGAGAAGCGCTTAGGCCGCAAACAACCGGTGAGGATCGATCACAAATTTCTTCGCCGCGCCGCCATCAAAGTCTGCATAGCCCTTGGGCGCATCATCCAGTGAAATCACCTGAACGTTAACCGCTTTGGCAATCTGAACCTTGTCGAACAGAATCGCCTGCATCAACTGACGGTGGTATTTCATGACCGGACACTGACCGGTATGGAAGGAGTGGGATTTAGCCCAACCCAGTCCAAAGCGCATGCTCAGACTGCCATGCCTGGCGGCATCATCCGTTGCGCCGGGATCTTCTGTGACATACAGGCCCGGTATACCGATCTGGCCACCCGCACGGGTAATATCCATCATCGAGTTCAATACCGCTGCAGGCCTTTCTTCATGATGACAGTGACCATGGCAGCGTGCTTCAAAGCCAACACAATCGACTGCTGCATCGACCTCAGGCACGCCCAGGATCTGCTCCAACAGCTCAGGCAACTCGGCATCCTGTCGAAGATCAATCGTCTCGCATCCGAAGCTTTTTGCCTGTGCCAGACGATCCGGAATCATATCCCCGACAATTACGCAGGCCGCACCCAGCAACTGTGCAGAGACTGCCGCCGCAAGCCCGACAGGCCCTGCCCCGGCAATGTATACCGTTGAACCCGGCCCGACACCTGCCGTCACGCAGCCATGAAAACCGGTTGGAAAAATATCTGACAACAGAGTCAAATCACGAATTTTCTCGCGCGCCTGATCTGAATCCGGGAATTTGAGCAGATTAAAGTCGGCATAAGGCACCATCACATACTCAGCCTGACCACCTACCCATCCACCCATATCGACATAGCCATAAGCTGCGCCGGGACGTGCAGGGTTAACATTCAGACAGATGCCTGTCCGGCCTTCCTTGCAGTTGCGACAGCGGCCGCATGCGATATTAAAAGGCACAGAGACAATGTCACCGACCTTAAGGAATTCGACATCCCGACCACATTCGATAATTTCACCTGTGATCTCATGCCCCAGAACAAGGCCCGAAGGTGCCGTGGTGCGACCGCGAACCATATGCTGGTCACTGCCACAAATATTGGTTGTGAGGACTTTAAGAATAACACCATGTTGACATTGGCGCTTGCCGATAGACAGTTCAGGAAAGGCAATCGAGCGAACTTCAACTTCTCCTGGGCCAGTGTACACAACACCGCGATTTCCGGTAGAAATAGCCATCGCTTTTCTCCATTTATGTTTATTTTAGCGGGTCAAGAACGTACTACACCCTGCAGTGTAGGGATGCAGACATGACAGGAGTTATTTATGTACGTCGCTGTATGAGATGATTGCGACATAAATACCACATTATCACTTACAAACCTGATACTTAATATCTTTAACCTCTAATGCCATTACCGCAATAACTTTTAGCAAAGAAAAAACCGTCACACTCTGAATTAACAAAGCGACACCTGCAAGCAGTGCTACAATTTCAAAAGAATCAGCATAAGCAATAAATGCCAATCCACTTGAGATAATACCTAGTATCAAAAATGCATACGCAACAACACTCAGGATTTTAATAAGTGACTTATCTTTCGACTCCACAACCTTTTCATTATCTAATGACGTAAAAATCTCTTCAAAAGAAACACCTAACTTTCCATGCTGAACATTTAAAGTCAAATCCTGCCCCGATCTATTAACACTCAAAACAACCGGTTTATCAGGATCATTATGTTTTCTACTTGCAATAACTAAACTGGCATGACTGGTGATTTTATAGTCGTTATATTTTTGCAATATATCTCCCTTCTGCAAGCCAACCTGATGACCCGCCCCACCATCCTTAACACTTTCAACTCTTAAAACAGTATATACTGACATATAGATCTCCGTGATTTTAAAAATATCCTTTTCTATGTCCTCAACAACCGCCCCACCCCATCAATAGGGCATATCCTTGGTGTACAACTCTGTACGTGGATTCTGCATAAATTCTTCAATCGCCTTTTCAGTTTTGCGTTTTTTGAATGCAAACTGTGGCAGTAGTTGCAATCGGGCGATATTGTAAAAGAAGTAATCCATCCACAGAACATACTTGGGTTTACGCTTCGATCCCAACTGATTCAGCCATTGTGGGTCCGGGCTGGTCATAAAATCGGCGATGAACTCCCGCAGATAATGCGCCTGATAGCGGATCGCTGCTCGTGCGATGAAGCAATTAGCACCCACACCGATCGGCATATTGGCTTCTTTTTTCGGAAACGGCAGCCAAAACACCAGAGCACCGTCGGGATTATAAGGGTCCTTAACTTTGGGCGCATGTGGGACATGGGCACGGATCTGCGCTAGTGGATCATCAGTGTTTTCCGGCAACTGAATGCACATAAAACACCCACGTGACCAGGTGTACACAATGCGACGCTTACGATCAAAGCGGACAGGGTTTTGAACGCTGATATTGAATAAAATCCAGGGGACCACTAGCAAACCTATAACAAACAGGCCCCACCCTATGCCACGGCCATGACCTTCAAGCTGAATAGTTTTAAACTCTTCATATGATCGCCCTGTTCTTGTGAACCCGGGATTATTTGGATCTTCAGCCGAATGAAAAGAAGAAATAATATATTCCTCCCGAAACAGCATTTGATGAAT
>NZ_JMSZ01000020.1 GCF_000691225.1 Nitrincola lacisaponensis | reverse complement strand
ACTTCGACCGTTTCAGAGCAGTGCTGGATCATGGTTGTATACTCGGATGCTTGAGCAGTAATCCAGCAGCCTCAATCAAGATTCGCAAAATCAATGGACGATCAGGTACAGGGGCATCTATAGATGTAAGCCGAAAGCCATTTTCGGATCAGGATCTGATCAACATTCTAAATGGATATGTCTATCACGGAGCCTATACAGGGTGTAAGCGCCTGCTACTGGATGCTCACTACTGGGTGCCACTGATTGCACTCTATACCGGCATGCGGCTGGGAGAGATATGTCAGCTGCAAATATCAGACATTCATCTTGAGGGTATCACCTGGCATGGCCGGCATTTCACAACGCCCTATATTCAGGTCTGCGAAGAGCATAAGTCACAGCGCGTCAAAAACAAGAATGCCACCCGCAAGGTGCCGATTCATGACCGTCTCATTGAGATAGGCTTTTTGGATTATGTCCGAATGAGACAGGAAGAGGTAAACCAGCCCGATGATGCTCAACTGTTTGAGGGGATGCGCTATGAAGAGCATTCGAAATGGGGCCGTGTTATCGGGCGCTGGTTCAATGG
>NZ_JMSZ01000019.1 GCF_000691225.1 Nitrincola lacisaponensis | reverse complement strand
TCTCGTGGGCTCGTCGAGGAAGAGGACGTCGGGTCGACTGATCAGCGCGCACGCGACGTCGAGTCGGCGCCGCTGGCCGCCCGAGAGCGTGCGGATGAGCTGCCGGGACCGGTCGGCCAGGCCCACGGCGGCGAGCATCTCGGCCGGGTCTCGGAGATCGTCGCGGCCGACGGTGCGGTGCCCGGCGGCGACGTAGCGGAGGATGTCGATCACCCGCCACGTGCCGTGATCGCGCCACGACTGCAGCACGATGCCGATGCGCGACTTCCAGGCCTCGGGCGCGGTGGAGGGGATCTCGCCCAGCACCGTCACCTCGCCGGAGGAGGGGCGGCGGATGCCCTCAAGCGTCTCGACGAGCGTGCTCTTCCCGGCGCCGTTGGGGCCGAGGATCGCGATCTTCTCGCGCATTCCGATCTCGAGGTCGATTCCCTCGAGCACCCGACGGGTGCCGTAGGTCATCGTCAGTCCCGACACCCGGATGGCCGGGGCGGTCGGGGCGGTGTCGTGCCGGTGGGGCGTG
>NZ_JMSZ01000018.1 GCF_000691225.1 Nitrincola lacisaponensis | reverse complement strand
ATGCTGATTAACTTGGAAGTTTTACAAGGTGCGTATTCTGATTTATCTGAACACCGATTCTGGTGAATGTGAACACCCAGATCTTTCCGCGTTGGGCTCAGTCTCTTTTTAACTTAGGTGTTCATTTTCAGTCAACTCAGATACGACTTTTCGCATCGATTCCCCCTTTAATTTCAGTCTGTGAGAGTTGTGCATCAACCTGTCCAGGATGGCATCAGCCAGAGTGTTGTCTCCAATCGCTTGGTACCATTCTTCGGTGGGCAACTGGCTGATCATGATCGTTGATGCGTGTTGGTGCCGATCATCCATGATCTCCATCAGATCGTTGCGCTGAGCCGCTTTCAATGGCTCCAGCCCCCAGTCATCCAGCAGCAGGATGTCGTACTTGGCGATGGTTTTCAGTGCCTTGCTGTAACTGCCATCGGCCTTACTCTGGCTTAGCTCCATCAGCAGCCGAGAGAGACGGTAATACTTGGCGCTGTATCCTTTGAGTATGGCCGTGTGTGCCAGGGCGCAGGCCAGGTAGGTTTTACCACTGCCGCAAGGACCGGTCAGCAGGATGTTCTGATGCTTGCCAACCCAGCTACAGC
>NZ_JMSZ01000017.1 GCF_000691225.1 Nitrincola lacisaponensis | reverse complement strand
CCATCCGGTTGTAATTGTGCTACCAGGCCTGTGCCTGCCAGCAGTTGACTCAGGGCCTCTGTCGCTGAATATTGCCCGCGTAAGCCGACTGTACTATGACCACGCAGTACAGCCGCATCGGCATACACCACCCGTCCGGATTCCAGACCAAACTGTCGCAACGCCTGATCCAGCTGACCTGCCGGAATATCAAAAGCCTGTACAGGAGAAGCAGCAACCTGTGCTTGTGTCACCAGCGGTTGCAGCAGCATCGCGGCTGTGCCGAGTTGCACAGCAAGCACCAGGGTTCTTAGCTTTGATCGTCCGGGGTGTTGCATAGAGGCTCCTGTCGTTTTGGCGGTTGTTGATACTGGCTATACCGCAGCAAACGAAAAAACCCTCAAACTAAATGCAAATCATTTATATTAAAATTTATAATTTTTATTGAGGGATAGCACATCTCATACGTTTCAAGAGCACACACTTTGTAAATGGAGCGTCCTGACAGACTATGAAAACACTCTCAATATCTCCGCTGATGTTGTCCATACAGCTCGCTTTAGCCGTGGCTGGCGGAATAACCTCAACCTCTATACTGGCTCAAGATGGAACCGGTGGCATTGCCGCCCAATCATCACAGCAGTTCGAAATAGCGGCAGGAAGCCTGGATCGTGTCCTGAGTCAGTTTGCGCTGGATGCAGGTATTGGCCTGTATATGGATGCCAGCCTGTCTGCTGGAAAGCAGAGTGCCGGGTTGCGCGGCAGTTACAGCATTGATGCCGGCCTGATGCAGATACTGAGCCAAACAGGTCTGATCGCCCAGCGTCAACGTGATGGCAGTTATCAACTGCTGGAATCCGAATCATCCGCGACCCATCAGCTACCAGCAGTCCTGGTGGAAGGTGCCCGCTACACTGAAAGTGATCTGCAATACCACGAGCCCCGCTCAGTCAGTGTGATCACCCGTGAACAAATAGACCAACGCCCTCCCAGGCATGCTGCGGATATGCTGGAGCAAACCTCTGGCATCTACTCGGCGGTGAACCAGCGTGATCCCGGACTCTCTGTCAATATCCGGGGTATTCAGGATTATGGCCGGGTGAATATGAACATTGACGGCATGCGCCAAAACTTCAGCATTAACGGTCACCAGCAACGTAATGGCGTTATATTTATTGATCCTGAGCTGATTGAAAGCATCCAAATCGACAAGGGCGCCGTGTCACAACTGGGCAGTGCCGGTACCTTAGGTGGAATCGCTACCTTTAATACAATCAACGCATCGCAATTCCTTGAACCTGGTAAAATCTTTGGTGGACGCCTGCGTGCTGGGCATGGCATCGGAAATCTGAGCAATGGTACGTTTTTTAACGGTAGCGCAGTGTTCGCAATGGGTAACGAACAAGCGGATGTACTGGTTGGATGGAGTGAACGGAATTTTGGAAACTATTACGCAGGCACCAACAACCCGGACAATCTGGGCAGCAATATACGTGGTAGAGACCTGAACCCAGAAGCCTGGGAAGACTGGCTCACGTCAGAAGTAGAATATATGGACAGCGTCACCCGCTCCCAGATCATTAAAATCGGTACCCAACTGGCGGAAGATCAGCGGTTGCAATTCAGCTATCTGGAAACTGATACTGACAGCAAAGACGCCTGGACCTACATGAATTCAGATACCAACCGCTACTACTATCGTCATACCGGCTCTACGGATGCCAACAGCAGAAGTGCCGCCCTGGACTATAGTTTCAACCCCAATCAGCTTATTGATTTGAATGCCAAGCTCTATCTTGTCAAAACGGGTGTGGATAAGTGGAGCGCAGAGAGTACCGCCAGCCAAAGTAGCGGTAACTGGTACCCGGATTACACCGATCGTGTTGAAACCGAAACCTGGGGCTTACAGCTGGAAAATACCTCTCTCTTTTCAATAGGCCAGCAAGGCATGTTAAGCCTGAACTATGGCGGTGAGCTGTATCGTGATCAATTCAGCTCTTCGACAACACGTCAACAGGCCGTCAATGAAACTGTTTTACCCTACATACCCGGTGGCGCGAATCCTGAAGGCACCCGTTGGATGGGAAGTCTGTTTGGGCATATCGATTATCAGCACGGTGACTGGTTAACGATTGATGCGGGATTACGCTATGATCGATACCGGCTGCAAGGTGAAGCTGGCATGACGTTATGGATGTACAAAGATGGGCAGTTTCAATCCGGTACCGGGCGTGAACAACAACATCTGATATTCGATGTCGACCAGGAAGCTGGTCGCTTATCTCCCTCGCTGGGCATTGCCATAAAACCCGGGGTGGATTGGTTACAGCTATACACCCGCTGGGGGAAAGGATGGCGTCCACCTACCACAACCGAGTCCTTTATGTCAGGCAGACCTCATGCAGGCAGTAGTTCTCAGGTGGTCTATCCAAACCCCTATCTTGAAGCAGAGCGTTCTCAAAACTGGGAGTTAGGCTTTAATGTTTTTACAGAGTCCATGCTAACCCCACATGATCGACTGGGCATTAAAGTGGCGTATTTTGATACCCGTATCGATAACTTTATCTTTATGGATACCAACGCCAGCGTCCCCGGCGGAACCGTTGGCGGCATCAGTATGGGGCGTTCAGCCTATCAGAACAACCAGGAAGAGACCCGCTTTCGCGGCATCGAGTACAACCTTGATTATGATACTGGCAATTACTATGCCCAGCTGAATTACACCCAGATGCTTGGCAGCAACAATTTCTGCTCAAAAGAGTTCTACATTGGCGGCGCACAGGAGCTGGTACAGGTAGGAACCGAACCTGGCTTCATTCAGGTCGGTCCGATTCAGATTCCAGTAAATATTCCCATCTACGAGGCACGTCCCAACGATGCACTGAACAATCTGGTCACCTGCGGTCACATCATGGGTAATGCTTCCTATATGCCTGCTGATCGCGGCTCATTGACGCTGGGGACGCGGTTGCTTGATCTACGCCTGGATATGGGTGCGCGTATGCGTTACAGCCCCGGTAATGGCGAACATCTGGACGGTAGTTGGGCCGGTTCTCTACTGGATAAAGCTCTATGGCCTCGCTACAAGGTCTATGACCTCTATGCCAACTTCCGTGTGACACCGGCATTGAACCTGACTCTGGCAATGGAAAATGTCACCGATGAAGCCTATTTCGTTGCGATGGGGGATGTAAACAACCTGTCGCTGGCACGAGGTCGCACGCTGACGGGCATGCTTGAGTACCGCTTCTAAGGAATGGGGGGGCAGTTTGATGCCCCCCTACTCGTTAAAATGGCACGGTGGTTACCGCATTGAAGTCACTCTTATTGAAAATGCTTCTCAATAAAAATACTATACTGCTTTCTTCTTGCCCAAGATCAGGAAAGCGCGATTGTCGAACCTGGATATCAAAAGCCTGTTCCAGATGCACGCCAAGGCGCTGCACAGCTTTCTGCTGCGCAAAAGTCGCGACCCGCAACTGGCTGCCGACCTTACACAGGAAAGCTTCTTGCGCCTTGCCGAGCAGCGCGGTGGTGAACACATCACTAATTCACCCGCCTATCTCTATCGTACGGCCAACAACCTGCTGATCGACCACCAACGCCAACAGTTGCGACACAAAACCGACCTGGTAACTAATGACGTGTTGGCCGAAGTGGAATCGGGTAACCGCTCGCTGGAAGAAATCACCGAAGCACACAGGGAAATCGAACGGCTGCAACGTGCTATTGCCGAGCTGCCACTGCGTACACAGGAAATCTTTCGTCTTAACCGTATTGAAGGCCTCACCCACGCCCAGGTAGCCCGTGAACTGGGTATTTCCGAGAGTTCAGTACAGAAGCACCTGGCCCGCGCCCTGGCACATGTGATGGCGAGACTCGCTGAGGTTGACGTACGCCCATGAGTCGACATTACGGTAAAATCCGTGTTGCACGTCATTACTTAAGACGGTGCAATATAAGCAAACAGGCTGCGCCTCTACCACCCATAACGAGAGCTGAGAGTTGAACGTGATTAGCCAGGACCCAGATGAGCAGAGCATCCGCGAGGCGGCCGCTGAATGGGCGATTTACCTCAGCGGCAGTGAGCCAGACGCGGCACGACAGAAAGCCTTGCAGCAATGGCTGCGCTCCGACCCACGCCACGCTGAAGCCCTGGCTTTTGCTCAGCGTACCTGGGAGGCCCTTGGCACCCTGCCAAACGAACACCGCACTAAACACCCGATACCGCTCCCAACTAAGCAGTTAGCACCTGCGACTCGACACAGTGTACGACCACGTCGATGGGCCATTGCAGCCTGCCTGTTGCTGCTACTCGGTGGACTCGGTTTGAATCAGGGTGAGCACTTGATGTTGCCACTACTGGCCGATCATCGCACCTCAAGCGGTGAGGTGCGCCACCTCACACTACCCGATGGCAGTGAAGTGACTCTGGATAGCGGCAGTGCTATTCGTCTGGATTATTCTGACCAGCAGCGCCAAGTTAAACTACTCGCTGGCACAGCGATTTTTCAGGTCGCATCACAGCCCGACAGACCCTTTGTTGTCATGACTGCCGGTGGTACCGCACAAGCCTTGGGCACACGTTTTGTAGTACAGCGAGAGGATGGAGCACGCGCCTGGGTCGGGGTACTGGAACATGCAGTACAGGTCAGCATTGACGGCCAACACCAGCGCCTGCATGAGGGGGAGAGTGTGCAGTACGGACCTGCCGGCATCACCCCCATGCCACTCAACCTGCAACATGCGACCAGTTGGCAACGTGGAGTGCTGGTATTCGACCGGGTGCCCTTGGCGCAGGTGATAGAACAACTCAATCGTTATCGTCCAGGACACATTCTGCTTGCCAGTGATAAGCTGGGCAGACGTGAAGTCAGCGGTGTGTTCCAACTCGACGCGCTAGACGATGCCTTGTCTACGCTGACTCATGAAATGCAGCTGCAACATACACAGTGGCTGGCACTAAGCCTGATCTACTGATTTTCCACCATGTCACCATTCATGTGACACAAAAAAATTCACATTGGTTTACTGACTTTATCCGAGTTATACGTCTTTGTTACTAGTGATTATTGTTTTTATTATCATTAAATAACCTGGAATCCGTTATGAGCCAACGCAAGCACCCCTTATCACCCTCGCTGCGCCGTCCACCTTTGGTATCGCTACCGAGTGGCATCGTCCTCGGCATGGCTCTGGCCCTGAGTAACACTGTATCTGCCACTGAACCACAGAACACGGCTGTATCAGTACAACGCCAGATGCTGGAATTCAATATCGCCGCACAGCCGCTTGACCGCGCCGCATTGGCCTTTGCTGAGCAAGCAGGCCTGCAAGTTTTCTTCGATAGCGCCCGCCTGCAAGGCTTGTCTAGCCGTGGATTACAAGGACGCTACACAGTCGATGAGGCCATCCGCGAGCTATTGGGCGCAACACCCGTGAGCTACCACTTCAGTGGGCCTAGACAGATAACACTGAGCCGCAGTGTCCAGACTGATGATCAAGCTATTCAATTACCGACCATTACGGTTGTGGATGAAGGTGCCCGCTACACGGCAAGTGATCTGCAATACCACGAGCCCCGCTCAGTCAGTGTGATCACCCGGGAACAAATTGAACGTACCCCCCCTCGCCATGCAGCAGATATGCTGGAAGAAAGTACAGGCGTCTATACCGCTGTCAGCCAGCAAGATCCAGGCCTGTCCGTTAATATTCGAGGTATTCAAGACTACGGCCGAGTGAATATGAACATTGACGGCATGCGCCAGAACTACCAACAGAGTGGCCATCAGCAGCGCAACGGCACCATGTACGTCGACCCCGAGCTACTTGGCGGAGTGACCGTGGAAAAGGGCGCTAGCTCAGGCATGGGTGGAGCTGGGGTGATCGGTGGTGTTGCCGAATTCAGTACGCTTAATGCACGCGACTTCATCCACGAAGGCAAGGAGTTTGGCGGTCAGTTCCGTGCCACCAGCGGCCTCGGTGACTATGCCAACGGCACCAACTTTATTGGCAGCGGCGTCTTCGCAATGGGTAATGATATTGGTGACTTTCTGATTGCTGCCAGCGAACGGCATCTGGGTGATTTCGACCCTGGTACCAAAGGCAGTATCGGTGAATTACGTACAGGTTCCTGGAGCAACCCGGATATCGAGGATCGCATCAAGAATTCTCCCGTTGATTATTCCGGTTTCACCATGCGCTCGCAACTAGCCAAACTGGGACTGAATCTTCCACACGATCAGCGGATGCAGTTCAGCTACCTGCGTACCCAGGTGTCCTATGACGACGCCAACATGCTGGATACCGATAATGAGGCGCTCTGGGAAAAACTGGGTGACAGCAATATCGTCTCGCAGAATTTTGCGCTGGATTACAACTATGCTCCAGACAACCCGCTGATCGACGTTAAGGCCAAGCTTTACCTCGTCGACACCCGTAATGACCAGAGCAACCTGGCTCGGGGCAGCAGCCAGGCGTATGACGTTACCTACAAGACCATCACCTATGGCCTGCAAGCCGAGAACATCTCGTCCTTCACCCTAAGCGAGAACTCCATCCTCAAGGCCAACTACGGATTGGAGGTTTTCCACGACAAGGTCAGTCCGGATTCCAACCAGGCTGTCGCCAGCAGTTCGGCGGTGGATTATCCTTCCGCCGAAGGCTTGACCCCGTCTGGGACGCGAACGATGGCCAGCTTGTTCACACGCCTGGACTATGAATATAGCGACTGGCTCAACCTGAATGCAGGTCTGCGCTATGACCGTTATCGCCTGCGCGGCGAAACCGGCATGAACATCCGCACCTTCATCCTCGGCACCACCCAGCAGACCAACGAGCCCCTGCTCTTCGACGTCGATCGAGAAGAGGGCCGTTTCTCGCCCACCGTCGGCATCTCGGTGAGTCCCGGTGTCGACTGGATACAGCTGTTCGCCAACTATGGCAAGGGCTGGCGACCGCCATCGGTCACTGAGACTCTGGTCACCGGTAGCCACTCCACCGGCTCGTCCACCATGTACCCCAATCCCTTTCTCGAACCAGAGCGTTCCACCACCTGGGAGGCGGGGGTCAATATCTTCAGGGAAGGTTTGTTCACTTCCGAAGATCGCCTAGGTATCAAGGTCGCCTATTTCGATACCAAAATAGACGACTTCATGTTCATGGGTTACGGCCTGAGGCGACCCGGCTACCAGCCAATCGCAACCATCGGCACGGCCGCCTACGTCAATAACCTGGAGACCACTCGCTTCCGGGGAGTGGAGTACAGCCTAGACTACGACGCGGGCAGCTACTACGGCAATCTCAGTTACACCCATATGATCGGAAACAACGACTATTGCAAGCTTGTCACCTGGCTGGGCGGGTCGATGGATGCGGTCTCCGCTGGCTCCCGACAACCGATCACCGCGATGGTGCCAAACGAAGCCAACAATCAGCAGATCAGTTGTGGCGGCGGCATCATGGGCACAGCCGAACATATGCCAATGGATCGTGGCAGCCTGACTCTTGGCGCCCGCCTGCTGGAGCGCAAGCTGGACCTCGGCATGCGTGCCCGCTATAGCGCAGGCTACTACCTAACGGTCAACGACGATGAACGGGTGGATATGACCTATCCCGCCGACTGGAAGCCCTACACCGTATATGACATTTTTGGTCGCTATCAGGTAAATCAAAATCTGGCACTGCACTTTTCTATTGATAACCTGACAGATCGAGCCTACTTAGTGCCTCTGGGAGACGTGTTAGCCTTCACTCTGGGACGTGGGCGCACTGTACAAGGAGGCGTAGCCTATCGATTCTAAGCACTCAGTACGACAGACAATATATGCTGTATTAAATTTGATGATGCTTTTTAGCCCGATGATTACGGATTTTAGCAACTCGTTCGTTTTATATAGTAGAGCTGCTGCTGTTTACCCAACAGCCAGGGCTCTTACCACAATATTCACGACATAGATTGAGAGCCAGGTCATGACCGCAACCACTGCCATTAAACCCGATAGCAAACGATCCCAGCGCTTGAACCAGATTACCCATGAGCCACATAGCCGACTCGATAACCTGGTCAAAAGCCACGAACCCTTTGCCAGTCCGGAGCGCTTTGCGCGCTTTGTCGCGGCACAGCATTTGTTTCAGTACGACCTGGAAGCTCTCTACACCGATGAACGTCTCTGCGCCTTGGTGCCAGATCTACCACAACGCTGCCGCGTACAGCAGACACGTATGGACCTTGCCGACCTGAAGCACCCTGTCCCGCAAGGTGATGACGCGATTCGTTCTCAGTCTATGGACCTGGGTGAAGCATTGGCCTGGCTGTTTGTATCCGAAGGCTCCAAACTGGGAGCCGCCTTCCTGCTCAAGCGTATGCCTGCACTGGGTCTGAGTGAAACCTTTGGAGCCCGTCATTTGGGTGAACCGGAAGGTGGACGGGCAGAGGGATGGAAACGTTTCACTGCAGTACTGGATAACCTTAGCCTGGATACAGAGCAAGAGGCTCTGGCCGATGCCGCTGCTATCGCCGCCTTTGACCGCTTTACCCAGCATCTGGAGCGCTGTTTCGCAGCATAATATGTGTTTCCTCTCCGGTGCCAGTGTCTGATAGCACTGGCACCTCGCCCGTTTGGTTGTCTGAGACTTTTTCCGTCTCTCGGGTTCACTTACCTCTCGATAATGATTATCATTAACTGAAAATCCTATCCAAGAGTGTAGTGCTTGCCATGACAGTCAAAGAGACGGCAATTCGGCAGCAACTCGATGTGCTGTATCGTGAACATCATGGTTGGTTGTCTGGTTTCCTGTGTAAACGCCTGGGGTGTTCTCAACACGCTGCAGACTTGGCACAGGATACCTTTCTACGCCTTTTGAGCAGACAACGCCTGCCTGAACCCGAACAGGCACGCAGCTATCTTGCCTGTACCGCCAAACGACTGGTCATCGATTTGTATCGTCGTCGACGCATTGAGGCCGCCTACCTGGAACAACTGAGTCAACGACCAGATATTCAGGCCCCATCTGAAGAAACCCGCGCTCTGATTATTGAAGCATTATTGGAACTGGATCAACAGCTGGACACCCTCCCAGCCAAAGTCAGACAGGCATTTCTGATGAACCGTCTGGATGGGCTGGGATATCGGGAAATTGCCGAACATTTGGGTGTTTCCGTTTCATCAGTCGAGAAATATATTGCGCGTGCTTTACATGCCTGCCTGCTGATCAGCTTTGGAGTTGACCCATGAAACACATGCCCTCCAGTGTCCTGCGTCAGGCATCCGCATGGATGGCACGGCTCAGTGCAGAAGATGCAAGCCAGACAGACCAGCAGAACTTTGAAGCCTGGCGAGCTGCAGATGTACAACATGAAGCAGCCTGGCAAAAGCTGCTACAGTTACAAGCTAATTTCGACAACCTGACCGCTCAAGGGGTGGACAGTCGCCTTCTGGATAAACGTGGAATATCCCGTCGACAACTGCTGAGCTGGGGAATGATGGGCTTGGGGGTTCTTTCTATCGCTGGCGGCACACGTACACCCTACTGGCAATCCGCCACTGCTGATTATCGCACGGCTGCCGGTCAAACCAGGATGCTACAGCTTCGTGATAACACTGAAGTCACCCTGAATACCCGGACCCGCCTGGATTTGAACAATGAAAATCATCGGCTGTTTTTAAAACTGCATACCGGTGAACTGCTGATTGATAATCGTCGGGGCTCAAATGAAGCCCTGGCATTAGAAACACCCAATGGCCACATCAGCCTGTCCAGCGCACTGTGCTCCGTTCGCTGTACCGATCAAACCACCCGTGTCAGTGCCTTTGAGGGAGAGATAACCTTCCGCACTCATGGCAGTCATCTATCGACGGATGCTCACCTGGCCCCGGGAAAACAGGTCGTTTTTGATACCGTACATACGCAACCCACCGGCACAGCAAGCCCTGCAGATGTTGCCTGGACGCAAGGACAGCTGGTCGCAGAACGGATGCCGGTTGATCAGTTCATTAGCGAACTGGCACGCTACCGGCAAGGTGTACTGCTGGCTGACAGCCGCCTGGCAAACCTGTCTGTCACCGGAGTTTTTCCCACCACCAATACAGATCAGGCACTGCAACAACTCACCCGGATTCTCCCGGTGCAAGTGAACCAAATCAGCCGTTACTGGATACGGGTGGTACCCGCTTGATTGGGCTGTAGATGTACACTCAAATGTCATCTCAGCAAAATATACAGGTGCTTCCCTGCACCTTGCTCTGCTGTTAAAAACGCCCCGTCAAACTCAGCTTCAGGGTCCGACCCGGCGCCGCTACCGGTGAGCGGGTGGTCGGATCCACGTAATAAAGATCAGTCAGGTTGGTACCCACCAACTCCACTGAAAGATTGTCATTGATCTTGTAATGGGCATAGGCATCCACCAACAGGGTTTCATCCCAACTGAAGGGCGTATTGGCAAAGTAGGTAAAGCCGTAGCTACCATCCTCAAGCCGTCCGGCATAACGGGTATAGTTTTCCAGATCACTGTTTTTATAGGCCTTATGCCAGGTAAAGCGACTGCCCAATTCCAGTTTACGATTCAGAAAGCGGCCACCCAGCGTCCAGTTGATCGACAGGTCCGGTGCCGCCTGCGCCAGCAAGTAGCCATTCGGATAGCCGTATTTAAAGCAGGAAGGTATGTGATGCGGTACATCCCAGCGGTTATTGGTCAACATGGCAGCGGTATGTTCATCACAGACCTTGTTTTCCAGGCTGTAATTCAATCCCAGACTGGTGAAGAAACCACCAGTGTCATAACGTCCGTCCAGCTCGATACCGCGTAAAAGCTGACGTTCGATATTACGGAAGTTGAAGTAGTTATCCCGCTCAATCACATCACGGATATCATTGTGGTAGTAGGTCAGTTTCAGATCGGCATACTCTGCCTTGGGAAACCAGGGGGTTAAATCCTGGATATAGGCCAGTTCCCAGTTGCGTGCATGCTCCGGCTTCACCCCCCAGGGATTCAGGGATGCGGAGAAGCCAATGGTGCTTTCAAACATGCTGGGGTAGCGCAGCATTTCGGTATAACGCAGGTACATGCGGCTGGTGTCAGTCAGGCGATAGCCAATACCAAAATGCGGTACCCAACCATGATCCTTGCGCTTTTGGGCTTCGGCGGTCATACGTTCATTGACCGAGAGAGCCTGACAACTGACAACATCATCGCCCTGAATTTCACCATTAAAGCAGGGGTGTGTGGCTCGGCTGTAGTTACCCTCGGCATCCGGACGCCAAGTGCCAGCATCATGAGTTTGTATTTCGGATGTAGGATAGGTCTCGTAAGCTGTAGCAGCAAACTGATCATAGATCGCTTGGGTGATAAACCCGCGAGCTAACGCTGCCTGTGCGGATGCTAACGACAGCTCAACCAAAGCATTACGCTCCTCCTCGCTATAGGTGTATTCCGTCTGGTAAGTCACGTTGTAATACTGATT
>NZ_JMSZ01000016.1 GCF_000691225.1 Nitrincola lacisaponensis | reverse complement strand
GCACTACCTGCTACAACTGCGTCCGGACAACCTGTTGTTGACAATCCAGCATCCCGACGTGGAACCTGTGTTTACCGAGGCGCGTTATAATGCCGGCTATCGCTTCGCCTCCCTGGAAGCCGAACGTCTGGCATCCTGGCAGGATCCACAGCCCAATCCGGCGCTGGCAATCCGGGCGCTGAACCCCTTTATTCCAGACTCTCTGGAGCTGACGGAGCGTGTAGACACACCGTCCGAGCTACCCATAGCCTTGCTGGAAGAACCGGGTTTCACCCTCTGGTATCAACAGGATCAGCAATTTCAGCGTCCTCGGGCAGATCTCTATCTGGCTATCATGACGCATCTGGCACTCGCCAGTCCGGAGAATGCAGTCATGGTTGAACTTTACACCCGGATACTCAACGATCAGCTCAACAGTCTGCTGTATGATGCGTCGCTGGCGGGGCTGAATGTATCGCTTTACGCTCACCTGCGCGGTGTTTCACTGCAACTGTCTGGCTATAACGACAAACAGCCCAAGCTGCTCGAGAAGCTGCTACCTATCCTGCATGCGCCAGAAATTACGGCTGCACGTTTTGAACGGGTACGCCTGCAACTTGAAGAACACCTGATCAATCAACGTCAGGAAGGCCCTTATCAGCTGGCGATGCAGCAGTTATTCACCGGACTCATGTCACGCTGGAGTACAGAAGACCGTCTCAACGCCCTGGCAGAGATCACTCCGGAGCAGTTGCAGCAGTTCCTCAATGAGCTGTTCATGGAAACTGAAGTGCGTATTCTGGCACATGGAAACCTGACACCTGACACCGCACTGAGTATGAGCGAGCAGATTCGATCCACGCTGCTGTCAGGCTCCAACCCGGTCACCGGGATTCGCGTGCCGGTCGTCGACTTGCCTCTGGACCAGCCGCTAATCGACACCCTGAGCCTGGAGCACACGGATGCCACACTGGTGCGCTATCTGCAGGGCAGTGACCGCAGTCTGGAGCAGCGTGCTCGCGTAGCCCTGCTGAATGAAGTCATCTCTACGCCGTTTTATTCGCGTCTACGCACCGAGAAGCAGTTGGGTTATATCGTGTTTGCCAACTACCTGCCAATGAGCGACGTACCCGGCATCGCCCTGATAGTCCAATCTCCAGTAGCCGACCCGCTGAAACTGGCGAATGAGTATGATCTGTTTATGTCGCAAATGCTGACGGAACTGGAGTCTCTGACAGATGCACAACTGGAAGAGTTCAGACAGGGGTTAAGATCCCGCCTGTTGCAGCCGGACATGCGCCTGTCGGAGCGCTCTCAGCGCTATTGGCGTGAACTGGATCGTGACGGCAGCTTTACCTCGCATCTGCAACTGGCAGAACAGGTGAGCCTGGTTCAGCGCGAAGACCTGGTCGAACAACTGCAGGCTTTGCTGGAGCGTCAATATGATATTCGCAGTTTTGGCGGCTTGCTGCCAGACAGTGATAAGGGCATAGAGATCCCCGATTTCAGTGGCACCGAGACGCTGCAGCAACGCCGCCAGCAAAGCCTGTTCCACTGAGTCATGACCAGGTGTGTTTCATTCAGTCGAACAGGGGTGCCAGGTTCGGCTGAAAGGACTCTTCCAGAAGCCTGAAACGCTCTTCCGGTTCAGGCTCCTGCTGCAATGCCTCCAGACGACGATAGAAATTTGTTGGCGCCAGCATATCCCGACCGACAGTTTCTCCCGTTTCTGTCTCAAATGTCAGTTCACCGCTAAAGCCGACATCCGGATCACAATCACGGCTAAGCCCCAGTGCAAAACACTGCTGCTCTCGTATGTCTTCAGTTATCTCAGCAAAAATACGCTCTTCACCCTGAAGTGCATAGACAACTTCCGAAGTATTCATCACGGTCTGTACCTCAGGCTCAACCAGACTTGGAGAATACATAATTACCACTGGTTCGGGAGGAAGAGTTGGTGCAGAAGGATAGACTTCCGGCATGATCTCGGGATCAAAGGACTGCCATCCCTCACGCATTTCAAAAACATCCTGGCCATGGAAACGCCCGCCAGTATAGCCTTCCGGCACGACAACATCATACTCGAGCGGCTGCGCCATCACAGGCACAGCCAAACTGCACAATATCAGCCACCGGACAGGCAGACGCATCACGCCTCAGCACTCCATGGGATAGATAGATTCAGCATACAAGGCTAGCTCTTCCAGTACCTGTTGATCTGTCTCAGTCAATTCACGCTCCGCCGCAATACGGTTCAGCTCATCAAACAGTTCCGTCATCGTCAGACAACCGTCGTTATCAGGACCCAGCAGCTGTCGACTCCGGTATTCTTCCCAGTGTAGCTGCTCCTCTTCCGTCAAACTACCTGGAAAATTACGCGCCTTGTAGCGTAACAGTAGTTCCGGTAACCGCTGATCCTGAAAAGGCGGCTTAAGTCCCTGCAGCAGCTCTGGAGGCGTTTGACGCACCTCTTCCATCAAGTGCCGATCTGAATCAGCAAAAAAACCACCCGAATAGAGCATATGATCCGGATTACGGTCCGCTGGCAGATCCTGCTCAGTGTATAACTGCTGCAGCTTGCTCATCCACTGTTCACGTGTAGCACGCAAGCTGGCCAGGTGCTTGCGGCACTGCTCTCCGGAAATGCTCAGACGCTCGGCTTCACTCGGGCTGAGCATACCGGCAGGTGCCAGTACCGGACAACGATTGGCATGGACCAGTTTCAGTGCCACTCGGGGAGTATCCCCTGGCAGTTCATCCTGACGGGTATATAACAGTGCTTTCAACTGCTCCACCGACAGGTCCAGCAAAGGTGCCGGATCATGGCGCAAATCCCAAACGATCACCGCATTGCGGTTTACCGGATGCTCGGCCAAAGGCGCTATCACGGCCAGATTACCCTGCTCAACCGGATAACGGGAGGATGCATGCAAGACTGGCTTCATCTGCTGAATATCCAGCATTTGCCTGACCGCCTGCTTGCCACGATTCTGAAATACAAAATCAAACAGGCGTGGTTGCTTCTGTTTGACCAGTTTGGCCAATGCAATCGTCGCCCAGACATCCGAAAGTGCATCATGCGCCTGATCATGCGCCAGACCATTCGCCCGGGTAAGATCTTCCAGACGCAGACTGAGCGCGCCGGACTCATAGCAAGGCCACTCGATACCATCCGGGCGCAGCGCCCGGGTCAGGCGCAGCATGTCGATGATATCCCAGCGAGAACAGCCATTTTGCCACTCACGCGCATAGGGATCGAAAAAGTTGCGATACAGGGTGTAACGTGTAACTTCATCGTCAAAACGCAGACTGTTGTACCCTACCGCACAGGTACCTGGCTGAGACAACTCGGCATGTATACGTTGAATAAACTCGGCCTCACACACACCCGCCTGCAAGGCTTTCTGCGGCGTAATTCCAGTCACCAGACAGGCCATCGGGTGTGGCAGAAAATCATCGGCGGGTGCGCAATAGAGCACCAATGGCTCACCCAGTGGATTAAAATCCAGATCTGTTCGCACACCGGCAAACTGCATCGGACGGTCCCGCTTGGGGTCTGTTCCCGACGTTTCATAGTCGTGCCAGTAAAAAGTTGCTGCCTGTACCATCGTGCCTTCTCATGCTTAAGTCGATTAGCCACATTATTTATGCGGCCAAGTGGTCGTGTTATGCTGAAGCCTATCAGTAAATAACCCGGGGATCATCCTATGTTGCAGGATCAGACCAGCAGTGATCAACTCTGTCCATGCCAATCCGGCAAGCCCTTCAATTACTGCTGCGGCCCTGCCATCAACGGCAGTCGTCCAGCTAAAACAGCGGAAGCCCTGATGCGCTCGCGCTATGCCGCCTTTTCAGTCGGTGCTGTAGATTACCTGATTGACTCCACCGCTGCAGAGCACCGCCGCGAAGAAGACCGGGAATTGTTAATGGAGCAGACACAAATCACCACCTGGACCGGACTTAAGATTATTGATACACAGGCCGGACAAACCGGAGATTCTGAAGGACAGGTGCGATTTGAAGCCAGTTTCGAGAGTCCCGATGGCAATGGTTTACTCAAGGAAACCTCACGTTTTCGCCAGGAAAACGGGCGCTGGTATTATGTCGATGGCGACCTGGAACTGATCAATCGCTGAGTCAAAACTGAGTAAAGTTTAACCACAACTGGCCGATATCCTGTCTAACCAAGACAGGGTTACGACCATGCGCATTGATTCCGCCCAGCTGCAATTCCACTCCAGCCATCAGGCCAGTAGTCGCTATACACGTGAAGAGCAGTTACACGTCAACCTGCCTGGACGTAACGGCCAGATGACGGAGCTGCATTATCAACACCGTCAGAGCATTGAAACCCAGCAGGTAACAACTTATAGCGACCTGAGGCATCAGGCTGGAGCAGCAGCGCTGACCCAACAAGCTGAACGCCTGGCACCGCAAGTCGAGGCCGCCAACCGCCTCGCAGAACAAGCGGCATCAACCGCAGCGACAGCTGCCAATGAAGTGGATGAGCAGGAATCCTTTCTGGAACTTTCACCTGAAGACAAATTACGTATCGCCTTGATTCAGTCGTTACTGGCCAGCCTGACCGGACGGGAAATCAACTTCAGCATCACAGACCTGCGGATTCCCTCTTCCACAGGCAAGGCCGCCGACCTGCCTGCTCATCCGGCTCAAACACCTGCAGCACTCAATCCGGCACCTCAGGCCAGTCTTGATTATCAGGTCTCAGAAACCTTCTATCAGCAGGAAAGCAGTCACTTCAGTGCCAGTGGACTGGTACGCACAGCCGATGGTCAGCAGATTCAGATAGAGCTGTCATTCAACATGAGTCGGGAACTGCTGCTGCAGCATGAGTTTTCCATGCGATTAGGGGCAGCCCTGCATGATCCTTTGGTCATCAGCTTCGATGGCCGTGCAGCTGAACTCAGCCAGGAGCGCTTTGAGTTTGATCTGACACTGGATGGACAAAAAGACTGGATTCCTCGCCTGGGTAATCATTCGGCCTTTCTGGCACTGGATAAAAACGGTGACGGAATCATTAATGATGGCGGTGAACTCTTCGGTGCCCGAACCGGTAACGGCTTTGCCGAACTGGCTGAACACGACGATGATGGTAACGGCTGGATTGATGAGAATGATGCCGTTTTTGAGCACCTCCGACTCTGGCTGAAACCCGGCAGTGGTGACAGCCAGCAACTGGTCAGCCTGAAAGAGGCTGGCATTGGGGCCATCTATCTGGGACATGCAGAAACCCCCTTCACACTGAATAACGCCCTGGGAGATGAGCGCCTCGGAGTGATCCGTTCCAGTGGAATTTACGTTTCAGAGCAAGGTAAAGCGGGTTTGATCCAGCATGTGGATCTGAGTGTTTGAGCTGTCTCCATGACACAAGTATTTTCACCTCCTCCGCACACAGGTCTTTTATTGCACCACCTGCCACCGTTAGAATAGAGTCCTTCCGGGCGAGCCTGACCATTTAAAAGGATGACCGAACCCTGTGTTCGGTTACGGTGACTGATGTTTGTAAACCTGTTAATTCCCAGATGGCGCCATCCCAATGCAGCCATTCGCTGCCATGCAGCGGCAAAACTCAACCCGCACAAACCGGCGCATGTTGAAAAACTCTGGCAGCTCGCCAATCATGACCCGGCTCCTGAAGTACAGCGTATCGCCATCACACGCCTGAATGACATACACCGGCTGCTTGAATTGCTGCAACGTGAAGACCGGCCCTTGCAATCCGAACTGGCTGCAATGCGGCTAAGTGAACTCTACGAACAACAGCACTTAAACCTGAATACCCTGGCCGATACCGGTCAATTTGCACTGACCCAGCTACTCTGCCAAAGCCAAAACAGCCTGCTGCACGAAAGCCTTTTGCCCCGAATTCAACAGCAGCCCCTGCTGGCAAAACTCGCGATGCAGTCTTCACTGGCTGCCACACGTCAGCAAGCCGCCATACGTTTAGAGGAAGACAGCTGCATTGAGTCTGTCCGCCAGTATGCCAAGGAGCATGACAAAGCTGTTTACCGTATTATTCGAGAACACCTGAAACGCAAACAACAACTGGAGACAGAAAGACAGCTGGCAGCGTCTCAGGCTGAACAGTTTCTGCAACAGCTTCACAGTCTGCTGAATCAACCCGAACACCCACATCTGGCAGCACGACTGGAACATCTACGCCAACAATGGCAGCAACTTCCACACACTGTCACCCAGGCATACACAGAGTTTCCGAAACTGTCCGACAAAGCCGATGCGCTCATTCTGCAACAGCAAGCTGCTGCTGCACATGAAGCACAACAACGCGCAGCCCAGGCTGCTCTTACAGCTCAGTTGAATGCCCTGGATCAACAACTGCAACATAGTCTGCAATCCCTATCCTCGACAAGTACTCAAGCATTACAGCAACTGTCTGACGCTTTTGAGCGCATTGCCGCTGATACACTTTTGACAACCGAACAAAAACAGTGCCTGGAGCAACTGCAACAACGATTATCCTGGTGTCAAACCCTGTCAGAAGATGCCGATGCGCTCACGACATCATTACAAGTCAGCGCCGAGGAACTGGATGATACAGCCCTGCAGTCACTGATTGGAACCGTTCAGCAACAGCTGAGTACTTACTATCACTGGCCAACAGATACTCCCAGACCTGAACTGTTGCTCAATCTTCAACGACACCTTGAGCAACTCCAGCAACAACTGCAGCACCGGCAACAACAAGCCGCGGAACAGGCTGAAATAGAGCAGTGGCAACACTTCTCTATCATCGCTCAAAAAGAGCAGCTCTGCGTCGCCATGGAGACACTGATCGATATTGACCTGCCGCCTTCAGATCGGGCTCAGCAGATACGCAGCCTGCAACAGCAATGGAAAGCGCTGGACCACAGCAATCAGGTTTCAGTGAAATCGCTCTGGGACCGTTTTCACCAGGCGGCTCAACAGGCCTATGAGCCCTGTGATCAGTATTTTCGCGAGCAGAGTCGTTTAAGAGCCTGGAACCTGACACAACGAGAACAGATATGTACCCACCTGCAAAGCTATTTTGATACCCTGGACTGGCAACAACCGGATTGGCACGCACTGGAAGCCATTCTCAAAAAAGCCAAGATGGAATGGCGTCGTTACGCACCTGTTGACCGGGCGCCCGGCAAACCCCTGCAGCTGCACTTCAACTCACTGATCCAGCAAGCTGAAACAGCTCTGGATGCACATCGAGCAGCCTGTGCCGAAGCCAAGCAGTCACTGGTGGATCACGCCGCACAACTTGCTGAGTGTGATGCAGATGAACTGCAATCAGCCACCCAGCAACTGAAACAATTACAGCAACAATGGAAGCAACTCGGTGCCACTGAGCACTCACGGGAACGTCAACTCTGGCAAGCCTTTCGCGGGCACGGCGACCGTCTTTTTGCACGCCTGAGAGCACAGCAGGATGCAACTGACTCAACATCCTCTGAAACCGATGCTCGCCTGCTTTGTATACGGCTGGAGATTTTGCTGCATCAACCCAGCCCTGAGACAGATCAGTGCCTGCGTATGGAGTACCAGATGCAGCGTCTGGAAGCAGCGCTGGAGACACCGACAACAGATCAGCAATTGAGCGAGCTGGAGCAACTGCGCCAGATGTGGAAACAACAAGGATTTGCAGAGTCTTTTCCAGAACTGGACCAGCGTTTTCAACGTCTGTTACAGCAAACCGGAAAAACTGAATAGAGGAACATAAGCCCCGCAGAATACGGGGCTTAGAGAGCATCAGCTCATATGCAAACCACCATTAATGGACAGATCTGAGCCGGTGATATAACCCGAATGCTCATCTGCCAGGAATGCAATGGCACGACCTATCTCTTCCGGATAACCAAAACGCCCCACTGGAATTGTTGAACAGATTTTTGTCTGAATATCTTCAGAAATCTTTGCCACCATGGGTGTCATGATATAACCCGGTGACAGAGTGTTAACGGTGACACCTTTTGCTGCCACTTCCTGAGCCAGTGCTTTGGTAAAACCATGAATACCGGCTTTAGCGGCCGAATAGTTACACTGACCAAACTGACCTTTCTGGGCATTGACCGATGAAATATTGATAATCCGGCCAAACCCTTTTTCCAGCATCGGATTAATCACCAGACGCGTCATATGGAACATGCTGTCGAGGTTGGCTGACAACACTTCATTCCACTGCTCCCAGGTCATTTTCTTGAACATGCCATCGCGGGTAATACCGGCATTGTTCACCAGCACATCAATACTGCCACCGGTTAACTCTTCAACTGTTTTGACACACTCTGCACAGGACACTGAATCTGTTACATCGCCATAGGCAACATCAATTTCATAACCGTCTCGACGCTGCTCTTCCTGCCACTCCTTCGCCTTGTCGTGGTTACCGCCACTATTATAGCCAGCGACCACCCGAAACCCTGCATCAGCCAATGCACGGCAAATCGCCGTACCCAGACCACCAGTACCGCCTGTTACCAAAGCTACGCGTTTTGTCATAGTTTACATCCCATTTCTGTTTCGGTTTTATTATCAATCCCTGCCGGCAGATCACGAAGCGGACACCTCGTACCGAAAACCGGCAAACGATGAATCAGATTCGTCACTCACCTTAATCATAGACGCTGAACTCCACCCGGACTAGCCTTATTCTGTTAAAAAACAGGGTTATTAACCCCACCTAGACAAAGGTCTAATTTTGCACAGCTTCGATTGACTCACTGGGTATGACCCCCTAACCTTGTTCACTTACAGAGGGTAATTGGTATTACCAATTACCCAAAAGCGACTGATTTATTCGATATAAAGAGAAAAACTATGAACTCAACGCTCCTTTCACTGCTGGCCTTTGCCCCGCTGGTATTGGCAGCTGTTTTACTGGTTGGTTTGCACTGGCCAGCCAAGCGCGCCATGCCGGTGGTGTTTGTGGTGACAGCATTGATCGCCCTGACTGCCTGGGAAATGACCTTTAATCGTGTCCTGGCCTCAACACTACAGGGGTTGATCCTGACCCTGTCGATTCTATGGATCATCTTTGGTGCAATTCTGCTCCTCAACACGCTCAAGCATTCAGGCGCCATCACCGCAATTCGTGGCGGATTTTCCAATATCAGCCCTGACCGACGTGTGCAGGTGATCATTGTTGCCTGGCTGTTTGGCTGCTTTATTGAAGGCGCATCCGGTTTCGGCACGCCCGCAGCTGTTGCTGCACCGTTGCTGGTTGCACTGGGATTCCCGGCACTGGGAGCCGTCATGGTGGGCATGATGATTCAGTCCACGCCCGTTTCTTTCGGTGCTGTCGGAACCCCCATCGTTGTCGGTGTCACTGGTGGACTGGATCGTGCAGGTATTACCGAATCACTGGTTGCCAATGGCTCTGACTGGGAAACCTTCTACCGTCTGATCACCTCTGAAGTCGCCATCATGCATGCGTTGATCGGTATTCTGATGCCGTTATTCATGGTGATGATGTTGACGCGCTTCTTCGGGCGTAACCGCTCCTGGCGCGAGGGTCTGTCTATTGCCCCCTTTGCCGTGTTTGCCGGTATCGCCTTTGTCATTCCCTATGCCGCTGCCGGTGTTTTCCTGGGTCCAGAGTTCCCGTCAATGATCGGCGCACTGGTAGGACTGATGATTGTCGTACCCGCTGCCAAAGCAGGTTTCCTGCTGCCAAAAACACCCTGGGATTTTGCGGATGCCCGTGAATGGCCGGTAGAGTGGATGGGTAATATCGAAATCAAACTGGACAGTCTGACCGCCAAGGCGCCGATGTCCATGGCACTTGCCTGGTTGCCTTACCTGCTGCTGGCTGCACTGCTGGTTCTGTCACGCGTACACGAAGGTGTTAAGGCTTTCTTTACCCAGAATCTGGTAGTGGGCTGGAGCAACATTCTTGGTGAGGCAGGTGTTTCCGGTAGCATTCAGTTCCTCTACTTGCCGGGTGGCATCATGGTACTGGTCGTACTGGCGACCTTCCTGCTGCACCGGATGAAGTTCAGTGAGCTGCGTGATGCACTGGGTGAATCCTCCAAAACCCTGCTGGGTGCAGGTTTTGTACTGCTGTTTACCATTCCGATGGTACGTATCCTGATCAACTCAGGAGTCAATATGGCCGATCTGCCGTCCATGCCTAGAGCCATGGCGGAACTGGTCGCAGGCAGTGTGGGTGATATCTATCCCTTCTTTGCCGCCAGTGTCGGTGCGCTGGGTGCCTTTATTGCTGGATCAAACACAGTGTCGAATCTGATGATGGCACAGTTCCAGTTTGATACCGCGCAACTGATCGGCGTTTCCAGTGCCATGCTAATTGCCGCACAGGCAGTGGGTGCAGCAGCCGGTAACATGGTCGCTATACACAATATTGTTGCGGCTTCAGCGACAGTTGGATTACTTGGTCGTGAAGGGCAAACCATCCGCATGACCATCATCCCGACCGTGTACTATCTGGTCATGGCAGGCCTGATCACCATGATCGCCCTGCATCTCATCGGGATTTCTGATCCACTGGTATAAACGCACATCACAGGGCCGGTATTCCGGCCCTTTCGCTTATCAGGCAGACTGCAATAGTCTGGAAAGATGTTGACGCATCCACCACCAGGCAATGACCGCCGTCAGCAGGTTTGCCAGTACCAGCGCACTGAACAACCCCTCCAGACCAAACAGGTGGTTGCCCAGCCAACCGAGTGGCAGGTACATCACAAACAGTCGAATAAGGCTGACACGCAGAGCCAGCATCGGCCGATGCAAGGCATTAAACGCGGAAGCGCTCAGGAAGGTAGTCGCCTGAAAGGCAAACCCCAGTGGTACGATAATTATCCAGATACGAATCCATCGAACGACATCGGGATCATCACTGAAAAACGCCGCCACCTGTGCTGAAAAAACCACCAGTACCAGATAAATCAAAAACTGCCACACCAGAGCAAAGCGAATCACCAGTGCATAGGCCTTTTTAACCCGTTCCATTTGTCCTGCGCCAAAGTTCTGGCTGATAAAAGGCGGCAGGCTCATCGACAGCGCCAGGCACACCAATAAGGCTAAAGACTCTATCCGATTACCAACCCCAAACGCAGCGACTGCTTCAGCACCGTGGCGCGCCACAATAGCCGTCAGAACACCATTGGCAATGGGTGTGGTGATATTGGAAAGCGAAGCAGGCAAACTGATACTGAACAATTCACGCCAGTAACGCAGCAAGGTTGGAAAACCAGGCAACCGACGGGTCAACAAATGGCGTCTATGATGGATCAGACTCAAGGCCACCAGGGTCGTCAGGCTCCAGGCCAACACACTGGCAATGGCGGCACCCTGTATGCCCAGCGCCGGAAAAGGACCCAGACCAAAAATCAATAACGGATCCAGTATCAGATTAAGCAGCGATGCCAGCAACATAATCATGGCAGAACCGCGCACATCTCCCGTTGCCCGGAGGATGCTGTTGCACACCATGTTCAGCACCATGAACACAGAACCGGCAAACCAGATCTGCATATAGGCTCGAATCAGTGGCAGCAATTCAGCATCCGCCCCCAGCATCCGGAAAATAGGATCAATCAGGAACTGTCCGCCAATACCAACAGCGATCAGCAGCAAACTGGTCACCAGCAGTATTGAGGTTGCCACGCGTGCCGCTGAGTCCGTATTCCCTTCACCGATACGACGTGCCAGGGTTGCCGAAGTGCCAATACCCAGGCCAATCGCCAGACTGACAACGGCAAACGACACCGGAAAGGTAAACGCCAAAGCAGCCATAGGGCGCGTTCCCAACTGCCCGACAAACCAGATATCTGCCAAATGAAACAGCATGATGCTGACAATGCCAAACATCATCGGCACGGTCATCTGTACCAACACCGGGCGCATCGGACCGTTCAGCAGGTCGGGATTACGATTCATGAGGTGAGCGATCACTCCGCGGCGAGTAAAAGGCGCTATTTTAGCATTGAATGCCCCGCTTTGCAGTTTGTCCGGGAGGCTTATAATGCTAGTCTTGCACACCTATGCAGGAGAAAAACACTTGATGAGGACCCTTGGACTCACCGGCGGCATCGGCAGCGGCAAATCAGCAGCTTCCGGACTCTTTGAACAACTGGGTATTGCGGTCATTGATGCTGACCAGGTCGCCCGGGATGTGGTTGAGCCCGGACAACCGGCATTGGTCGCCATTGCCGATCACTTTGGTGACCCGGCACTGACTCCCGAAGGACAGCTGAACCGACGCTGGTTACGTCAGCAGGTGTTCGATCATCCGCAACAGCGCCAATGGCTGGAACAACTGTTACACCCTTTAATTCGGGCACGTATTCTCGACTGGCTGGCACAACATTGTCACGAAGACTATGTCATACTCAGCTCACCACTACTGCTGGAAACAGACCAGCATCAGTTGGTAGATGCTGTCATTGTCGTCGATCTGCCAGAAGCGCTTCAACTGCAACGCACCTGTCAACGAGACCAGATGACCGAAGCGGCAGCACACAAAATCATTGCAGCACAGATATCACGTGAACTGCGGCTGGAAAGCGCCGACTTTATTCTGGATAATAGCGGTGATCTGGACCAGCTGGCACAGCAGGTCAATGCACTTCACCTGCACTTGAAACAGCGGGCTGACACCTCGCGCATGACGCACATGGACACTTATGACAAAACGTGAAATACCCTGCCCTCAATGTGGCAAACCGTCGCTTTATGCACCGGAAAATCTTTCGCGCCCCTTTTGTAGTGAACGCTGTCGACTCATCGATCTGGGCGAATGGGCCAGCGAAGGCTACCAGATCCCGGTAGAACCGGAACTGGATGACTTCTCTTCAGCCGATATCGATCCTGCTTCACTCACCCGTCATTAAACTTCAACTACAAGGAAACCAGGATGTTAAGTAAAGTTGTAATTCCCGTTGCCGGACTTGGAACCCGTGTACTGCCAGCCAGCAAGGCAGTCCCCAAGGAAATGCTGACCGTGGTCGACAAACCTGTTATTCAACATGTCGTCGAAGAAGCCATCGCCGCAGGTTTTCGTCAGATCATCCTGGTGACACGCAGTGGCAAACAGGCTATTGAAGACCACTTTGACCATCACTATGAACTCGAAACCGAACTGGCCCGTAAAGGCAAAACGGCTCTGCTGGAAAGCATTCGTGACATTCTTCCCAGTGATGCTGAAGTCATCAGTGTTCGTCAGCCCAAAGCACTGGGACTGGGACATGCAGTACTCTGCGCAGCTCCCGTCGTTGGCGAGGATGATTTTGCTGTGATGCTGCCGGACATGCTCATCGATAACGGCAAAGACAATCGTGATATGAGCAATATGGTTGCTGCCTGGCAATCTTCCGGACTGGGACAAATCATGGTTGAAGCCGTGCCTCAGGACCAGGTACAGCGCTATGGCATAGTGGATTGTGCCGGTGTTGCTGTACAACCGGGCGAAAGTACCCAGATTCAGGGCATGGTCGAAAAGCCTGACCCTGCCGCTGCACCGTCGAACCTGGCGATTGTCGGACGTTATATTCTGCCCGCCAGCATCATGACACTGCTGAAAAACACACCACCGGGTGCCGGTGATGAAATTCAGTTAACCGATGCTCTTCAGACATTACTGACTGATGCGGGTCTACAAGCATACTCCATGGCGGGCAAGCTCTACGACTGTGGTAACAAGTCAGGGCTGCTGCAAGCAAATGTAGCTTTTGGATTGCAACACCCGGAAACTGCGGCTGATCTGCGCGCCTTCCTGCAATCACTATCATGAAGCCAATGGCTGCTGCCCGACAGGCGCAGCAGCCTGCATTCAAATGTCAGACATGATCACGGAAACGCTACTCAAACATCTGACACTGCTGGCACTGGCAGCCATTCCCTTATCTCTCGCCATTGGTAGTTCGATTCATATTCTACTGACAAAACGCGACAGCCGTGCGGGAATCGCCTGGATTGGTCTGGTGTGGCTGGCCCCTATCCTGGGTCCACTGACCTATCTGCTGTTTGGCATCAACCGGGTCCACTCGCGTGCACAGGAATGGAAACGCAAGTTTTCCACAGACTACCGCCAGAACTACCCTTTTGATACCCGCAATCTGCAACACTATGTCCCTGCCAGCATGCAGACGCTGTCACGTCTGTCCAACAGCGTCTCCAAACAGCCCTTGCTGGGCGGTAATCACATCACCCCGCTGTTTAACGGTGATCAGGCATATCCCCGCATGCTCCAGGCCATAGAGAATGCGCAGCAGAGTGTTACACTGAGCAGTTTCATTCTGCGTAACGACCGCTTGGGCAAACAATTTGCAGATGCACTGGCACAGGCACAACAGCGCGGTGTCGCTGTCAGACTGCTGGTTGACTACATGGGTTTTCGCTACTCCTTCCCGACACTGAAATCTTATCTGAAGCGTGTGCAGCTTCCTTACGCAGAGTTCATGCCGCCGAACTGGCCACACACAATGCCTTTCCTGAATTTACGCAACCATCGCAAATTGCTGGTCATAGATGGACAACTGGGCTTCACCGGTGGCATGAATATCAGTGATCATCATTGTCGTAACCCTCAGCAATGTATTCCTATCGAAGACATACATTTTGAGCTGGAAGGACCGGTTGTCACTGAACTGCAAACCATTTTTGCCGAAGACTGGTATGCCAGTACCGGTGAGATGCTACGTGATACGCCCTGGTTTTACCCACCCAAAACACCCGGCACCACCCTGGCACGTGCGATTGCAGACGGGCCCGATGACAGGTTTAACACCTTGCGGCAGGTCATGCTCGGTGCCATCAGCTCGGCACAACAACAGATTCGCATCATGACCCCCTACTTTGTACCGGACAGCAGTCTTGAGGAGGCGCTCATCACTGCCGCTTTACGTGGTATTCAGGTACAGATTTTACTGCCAGGCCGAAACAACCTGCGGCTGGTCGACTGGGCATGTCGTCACCATCTGGCTGAGTTGATACGCCATGGTGTTGACGTGAGACTGGTAAAAGACAGGTTCACTCACTCCAAGCTGTTTATGCTGGATGACTGCTGGACACTCTTTGGCTCAGCCAACTGGGACAATCGCAGCCTGGCACTGAACTTTGAGTGTAATGTGGAATGTTATGATGACTGGCTGACGCAAGCGTTAAACCAGCATTTTGATCAGGAATTTATACAGGGTGAAGTCATCACGCTGGAATCTCTTTCCAGACAATCCGTACTGATCAAACTGCGCAACGCTGCCGCAGGACTCTTGTCACCTTATCTGTAAACAGCTCAGAGGCGATGACATATCATCACCTCTGAGTAATTTAAGAGGAGTGAGTTATGCGCTCTTGGCGATAATTTCTTTCCACTTGGCAGGACCTGTAGTGTGTACGGACTCCCCACGAACATCGACAGCCACTGTTACCGGCATATCTTTGACTTCAAATTCGTAAATTGCTTCCATACCCAGTTCAGGGAATGCCAAAACCTGCGCATTCGTGATCGCCTTGGAAACCAGGTAAGCAGCACCACCGACAGCCATCAGATAAACAGCCTTGTTATCCTTGATCGCTTCAATCGCAATCGGGCCACGCTCGGATTTACCAATCATCCCCAGCAGTCCCGTGGTTTCAAGAATCTGACGTGTGAACTTGTCCATACGAGTAGAGGTTGTCGGACCTGCAGGCCCAACCACTTCATCACGGACGGGATCAACCGGCCCTACGTAGTAAATAAAGCGCCCTTTGAGATCTACGGGGAGTGACTCGCCATTATTGAGCATCTCCACCATTTTCTTGTGCGCTGCGTCACGACCGGTCAGCATCTTGCCATTCAGCAGCACGGTTTCACCGACCTGCCACTCAGCCACTTCTTCCGGTGTAATCTCATCCAGATTTACGCGACGGGTGTTGCTGCCCACCTCAAATGTCACTTCAGGCCAGTCTTCCAGACTCGGCGGCGTCAATACAGCAGGACCAGATCCGTCCAGCGTAAAGTGCGCATGACGGGTAGCGGCACAGTTCGGAATCATGCAAACCGGCAAAGACGCTGCATGGGTAGGATAATCCTTGATTTTGATATCCAGCACGGTGGTCAAACCACCTAGACCCTGCGCACCAATACCCAGTGCGTTGACCTTGTCCATAATTTCCAGACGCAGTTCCTCGACACGGTTCTGCGGACCACGCTCACGAATTTCATGAATATCGATCGGATCCATCAGCGACTCTTTTGCCATCACCGCAGCTTTCTCCGCAGTACCACCGATACCGATGCCCAGCATACCTGGTGGACACCAGCCAGCACCCATGGTCGGAACGGTTTTGACAATCCAGTCCACAATACTGTCAGACGGATTCAGCATCGCCATTTTGGATTTATTTTCTGAACCGCCGCCCTTGGCGGCAACATGTACTTCAACCTCATCACCCTCAACGATCTCGTAATGGATCACTGCGGGAGTATTATCCTTGGTGTTCTGACGCTTGCCTGCCGGATCGGCTAGGATGGAAGCACGCAACACATTGTCAGGATGCAGGTAAGCGCGACGCACCCCTTCATTGACCATATCCGTGACGCTCATTTTGGCGTCCCACTGCACATTCATACCCACCTTGAGAAAGACTGTCACGATGCCTGTATCCTGACAGATCGGACGCTTGCCCTCGGCACACATACGGGAGTTGATCAGGATCTGAGCCATGGCATCCTTGGCAGCAGGGTTTTCTTCCCGCAGATACGCCTCATGCACCGCTTTGACAAAATCGATCGGGTGATAATAGGAGATAAACTGCAGCGCATCGGCGATGCTGCTGATGAAATCGTCTTGGCGAATTACGCTCATGGGGGACTCTCTCCGGTCAGTCTTTTTTCAATGAATTGACAGGCGTGTGCGGGCCTTAGCCCGCACAGCAAAAGAGGCATTATACCTGAAAAGCTGAGCAAATCGCGTCAGGTTTTAGTCGTAGATCAGCTCACCCGGAACTGCTGTACATGCTGCTGCAGAGATGCAGACAGACGCGCCAGCTCCTGACTGGCAGAGGTCACCTGAGAAGCAGCGGTCGCCGTTTCATCAATCGCCTGAGTGATATTGGAAATATTCTGGTTGATCTCCTCGGCAACTGATGACTGCTCTTCAGCTGCCGTCGCGATCTGCGCATTCATATCATTAATCGCCGCCACGGAAGCACTGATCATTTTCAGAGCCTCTCCGGCATTGTTGGCCTGCTCAACCGTCTGCAACCCTTTCTGCTTACCCTGTTCCATCTGTTGTGCAGCAGAAGATGAGCTATCCTGGACCCGGTTAATGCGCGCCTGAATATCACCGGTAGATGCCTGCGTACGACTCGCCAGAGAACGCACCTCATCTGCCACTACGGCAAAGCCCCGTCCCTGGTCGCCAGCGCGCGCTGCCTCAATCGCCGCGTTCAATGCCAACAGATTGGTCTGTTCTGCAATTTCCTGAATCACATTCAAGACTGAACCAATCTCTTCACTGTCACGCACCAGCTGATTCATGCTGGCTGCAGATTTTTCAATTTCACTTGCCAACTGATTAATGACCTTGACGACATCCGTCACTACCTTCATACCGTTATCGGTTTCACCATGTGCCGTCTGTGCAGCTCCCGAAGCAGCGGCCGCATTTTTGGCAACATCCATCACCGTTGCTGCCATCTCATTCATGGCTGTTGCGACCTGGGTAATCTCGGCCTGTTGCAGCTGCACCTGTGCATTGGTCTGACTGCTTGAAGCTGACAGCTCTTCAGCCGCGGCAGACACCTGGGTAGAGGCATCCGAAATTTGCTTCATCAGGTTCTTCAAAGTGGCCACCATCTGGGCGAATGCTGCCAGCAAACTGTCAGATGGTGCCTTGGAAGTATCTATCCGTACCGTCAGGTCACCATCGGCTACCTGACGCACCACTTGTTGCACATAAGCGGGTTCACCGCCCAGTTGCCCCATTACCTGACGGGTAATCAAAAAGCCTGCCGCCAACGCGATCACAAAACCAATAATTACAGAAACTATTGTGATCATGGCCGAATTTTCTGCCTGTGCTATTGCTGCAGATACAGTTTCGTTTGAAATTTCCAAGTTACGGTTGATTAGCTCATCCAGAAGCTGATTCATGGCACTGGAAACAGGGATTAAAGCTTGAAAATGCTGTTCGAACTCACGAAATGCCACATCGTAACTCAGGGCATTACCAGCCTGGCTCATGGTAACAACGGCTCTGTCCATCCGATTTGCAGCTTCCCGCCAGCTGTTGATGGCAGTTCTCAAGCGCTGATATAAAGCCTCACCCTCTTGGGTTCTCGGAATATCGGTATAACGGGATAAAACTGCATCAAACCGTTTCCAGGAGGCCTCTCGTTCAGCAAGTAGAGCCGACAAATCTCTTCCGGCCGATTGTGCCCACTCTTCAAAACGCAACATGCTCAAAGTCTGGGCACGAATCATCAAACGCTCTTCATTCATTTTAGCTAACAGATCGACTGCAGGCAGGCGAACCTGTCCCAGGTTAGCGATATCTGCTTTCATGCGTGACCCCGCAGAGATGCTCAGCAGCCCTACCAGCAACAAAATGATGGCGACAACGGCAAATCCACCTGACAGCAATACTTTCAACTGCAAATTTCGCATACACAACACTCCTAAGGGATATCCCTAACTTAGACAGACTGAATATTAGCATAACCCAGCATGTTGTTAAGAATAATAGACAATTTGCCTAATATCGCCAGAGAGATTGTCATGCTACCGACACATCAAACCTTAACTGAAACAGCCCACTTGGGATAAAACAAAATCTGTGCCTTGACCTCCAGTGGAAAATTTCTGAAAAGCAGGTCTACTTGATGTTGCAAACCGTCCATCTCTTCCACCCGCTCAACTGCGACCGTCACCTCCAGAATCAGGTAGCTGCCAACCTTGGCCATTTTGCATTGTGATGCGTGAATACCCAGTTCAGAAAGCGCCCGATACACGCGTTTGCGCATCTCGGGTTCAGGCGAAATCATCATAATCTCGCGCACGCCCTGTAACGTCATTCTGACCGGGACAGCCATAAAATAGACAGATGCCAAGACCACCAGCAACGGGTCAGCATATAACGCCCAGTGTGCATACCCGGTTCCGGATACTCCCCAGGCAATCAGAAAACCCATAAATACAGCGCCACTGAGCAGGCTATCCATGCACCACTGACGGGTTTCAGCTTCGACCAGAGCAGACTGATGGATACGATTACTGTGCTGCAGATAACGCCAGGTCAGCACACAGCTGATCACACTGAACAAGGCAAATCCGAGAGCCATATCTGCCATGACTTCCCGACCACCGGTCATCAGCGCATTCAGCGCACTGAACAGAGAAATCAGACATACCAGCAAAATCACCAACCCCTTTATTGCGATTGCCAGGGGCTCTGCCAGAATGCGTCCAAAGTTAAAATGATTGTTCGCAGGTGACTCGGCCCAGCGTAACGCCTGTACAGAGAGCAAGGATAACGCCAGGCTGACAAAGGAATAGGCACCGTCAAACAGAATGGCCATAGAACCGGTCCAAACGCCCCAGCCAATGCCGGCAACGGCAAAAAAACCTGAGACACCTGCTGAAAAAATCAGCGTTGACCTTTCAGAGCCAACCTTAAGGGAAAACATGATAACCTCTACAAAAACTGTCAATCCGTTTATTTATGGATCCAAACGATCAGATCCAATAGAATTTTATCGACTAACATAAAAGTGACAGAGTCGCTAAGCGACAAAAATATCGTCTCTTGGCAGACATAACTTGAGGCTGGACCCTACCATGCGACCTTCACAGGCTGAGGCCTTTCTGGCAGTACTGGAGTCAGGTTCGATTATCGATGCGGCACGCCATTTGAATCGCAGCCGCACCACCATCAGTGCCGCCATCAGCGCACTGGAAGATGACTTGAATGCCGAACTTTTCGAGCGCTCCGGCAAGGCGGTACGTGCAACAGATCTGGCCTGGGCCATTCAGCCAGACTGCATGCGCTTGATACAAACCTATCGTCAAATCCAGGCACGCTGCGAGCTGGAGCGTGGCGGCATTGAAACCACATTGCGCCTGGCCCGTGATGATGCATTACCTGAAGCTGTCTGGCTGGAAGCCATGCATGCCTTGAAGCAGCGTTTTCCGCTCACCGGCATTTCGGTGTACCTGGCACCACCCCAGGAGCTGCCTGCACTGGTGTCCTCCCAAACAGTGGATATTGCCTATGGCCTGGACCTGAACAAGCACACGGATCATCGGATCACCATGACACCACTGTCAGGGCTGCGCATGATCATGGTTGCCAGTGTACAGCATCCACTGTCGAAGCTACCTGAAGTGAAGCCGGATGACCTGATCACCCACACCCAGGTGACACTGGCATTTGTGGATTCAGATGAACAATTGGTGCCGGACATTCTGAACAGCAGTAATTATCTGGCACTGACACAGTATGAACTGATTCGCGACGCAGTGATGAAGAATGCAGGCTGGGCCTGGCTGCCACAGCCGCTTGCAGATCCGGCCATTCAAGCAGGACACCTCAAGCCGCTCAAGACAGCCCAGGCATTACTGTGGCAAACCTTCAGCAGTTTCCACTTCAGTAACGAAAGTAAAGGGCAAGTCACACTCAGGCTGGAGGAAATATTGGCAAAGTATCTGACCCAATTTAGCTAAAGAGGTCAACCAAGGGAGAGACTACCCTTTTACTAAAGCACTAACAAAATGCAGAAAAGTGTGCCAAACCCGAGCAATAGTCGCGCGGTAGCAGGCGTCAGGGCCACTCGCTCCGGAGCTGATACCTGCAGCAAGCGGCAGGGCTTAATGGCCAGCAGCAAGACACCAGCCAAAGGCCAGATCAGACTCAGATATCCCAGACTTCTGAGCAGCAAGGTCAAGAGCAGCGCAGCACCTAACAGGGCCCAATATAAATACACTGCCTGTTGATAACCGATACGGACAGTGAGTGTACCTATCCCCTCTGCCAAATCGCGTTCATAATCACGCAGTTCATTACTCAACAACAGCAGAGACACCAGACAACTGACAGGCAAGGAGATCCACACAATAGTCCAGTCAAATGGCGCACCGGCGGCCAGGTAACTGCCACAGATCATCAGCACACCCATCAGCCAGAACACCAGCAGTACACCCAGGCCTCGGTTTTTATACTGTATCGGTGCCAGCGTATAGCCAAGCGCACCCAGCAGCCCCAACAGACTGATCCATAACAGCACCAACCCTGCCACAGAGATCAGATAGAGACCTATGACTGCCGCCAGCATAAAGCACAACAGACCGGCTCTGAAGTTAAAACGAATAGACTGGCGTGCCCGGTCCTGCATAGCATCAGTTGATGTCAGCAGCGGCAGATCAGCATAATCATTGATCAGATTGACGCCTGCCTGCAACAATACGCCCGCCATCAGAATCAACGCCACATTCAGCGGCTGCCAGTATCCCTCTGCATACGCAGCGACCACCCCTACCAGGCAGGCAATAACAGCCACCGGAAAAGAGAACGGGCGCAAGGCCCGAGAGAAACGATATTTATCCAGAGACGTTGCGCTCAGCAAACCGGGTCAGCTCCGTGGCGGGGCATTGGGCAGATCACGCATCAGCAAGGCATAGGTCATGTCAGTATCGAAATCCAGCGGAATACTGACACGATGCCCGGAGCCGGGAGCTACCTCAATACGCGACCCTTTACGATCCAGCAACTCTTCCAGACGGAAACGCTTATTTCCGGCTGGAGTCATCAACTCCAGAGTATCACCGGCTTCAAAACGGTTTTTGACATCAATTTGCAGCATCCCTGTATCAGCATTGTGCTCCAGCACTTCGCCCACAAACTGCTGATGCACACCGATCGAGTTACCGGTTTCATAGTTCTGGTATTCATCATGAACATGGCGACGATAAAAACCTTCGGTGTAACCACGGTTCGCCAGATTCTCCAGCACATCCATCAATTCCATATTGAACGGCTTGCCGGCAACGGCATCATCAATGGCCTGACGATAGGCCTGAGCAGTACGCGCCACATAGTAATGTGACTTGGTACGCCCTTCAATTTTCAACGAATCGACACCCATGGCCGCCAGGCGATGCACGTGCTGAATGGCGCGCAGGTCCTTGGAGTTCATGATGTAAGTGCCATGCTCATCCTCAAACGCCGGCATGTAATCATCCGGGCGCGAAGCTTCCTGCAACAGCACGATTTTATCCGTTGGCTCGCCAGTACCCAGTGCCGGATCGAAACTCTGTACCGGTACAATATCACCGGATTCATTCTGTACCGCCTCATGCGCATCATACTTCCAGCGGCAAGCATTGGTGCAGGTACCCTGATTCGGATCTCGATGATTGATATAGCCAGACAACAGGCAACGTCCGGAATAGGCAATGCACAGTGAACCATGAACAAAAACTTCCAGTTCCATTTCCGGACAACGCTGGCGAATCTCTTCCACCTCTTCCAGCGACAGTTCACGCGACAGAATGACTCGCTCGATTCCAGCCTGGTGCCAGAACTTCACGGCGGCCCAGTTCATGGTATTGGATTGTACCGACAGATGGATCGGCAGATCAGGAAAGCGCTCTTTCACCATCATGATCAGCCCGGGATCCGACATGATCAGTGCATCCGGGCCCATCTCCACGACCGGAACGATGTCATCCATATAGGTTCGGAGTTTGGAGTTATGCGGCAGTATATTACTGGCAACAAAGAACTTTTTACCCAGACGGTGGGCAATTTCGATGCCTTCTGCCAGGTTCTGGTAGTTAAAGTCGTTGTTACGCACCCGCAGGCTGTAACGCGGCTGCCCTGCATAGACAGCGTCAGCACCATAGGCAAACGCATATTTCATGTTCTTTAACGTCCCTGCCGGGGACAATAATTCTGGTTGTCGCATGGTCACTCTACTCCGAAAACAAGCGCGCCATTGTGCCGATTTTGCGCCACAATGGCAATCCGACTGCTCAGTTAAGCATCAACTGTAAACGACTGACTTGTTCACGAAGTTGCAGTAAATCCCGGTTAATCAACTGACGGGCATTATTAATGGCACGAATATCTTCCTGCAATTCAGCCATCCCTATCTCAATAACGGCCAACTCTGAGGCAGGGGCACCGGCTTCCGGTACTGAACGCGAAAGCGCTTCCAGCTCGGATTGCAATCGCTGCACCTGACTGGACAACGCTGACTCCAGCGACTGTGACTGACGCTGTGCCTGAGCCACTCGTTCAGTCAGCTGCGTTACCGCCTGCTGCTGCTGCTGCTGCTGTGTCTGCAGGCGTTCCAGTCTCTGTGTCAAACCACCCACCTGTTCGGTAAACGCATCGCCACTGACACTGGCCTCACGCTGCGCCAGCTCCTGCTTCACAGCGGCCAACTGGTCACTCAACTGTTTAACGCTGCCTTGCAGGGCTTCCACCTCAGACTGATACTGCTGCAACGCCGTTGTTGATGCACGCTGCTCAAGCTGTTGCTGTAACGCCTGACGTTGACGCGATTCTTCTTCCACGCGGGTTTTCAACTGAGCCAACTCAGCAGTCAAGGCCTGTTGTGCAGCCTGCTGCTCCGACTGTACCCGACTTACCTCATCCTGAAGCGATGTTTCTGATGCAGCCTGTGTTTCCAGGCCGATATTCAGCCCGGATTCCAGATGCTGCAGACGCTGCTCCGCAGTTGCCAGTGCCTGACGCTGCTCCAGCAGCAACCACCCCATTCCGCCCAGCGCCAGCACCAGAATCAGTAACACCAGATTCAGCAAAATGCCGCTGCCTGCTGGCCTGGCCTGTACAACCTCATAATGATCATCCAGGTCATCATCCTGATTCTGCAATGGATTACGCACACTCTCCCGTATGCTGTCCGGATTGAATCTTGGCTCCAGTTTGTCACTCATGGTCTGTTAACCCAACACTGTTAATCAATAGGCTATATAACACAAAAACCCCGTTGTCTGTCAGCTTACCTCAGGGCACGGCTGGCAAACAACGGGGTTCAGGTCAGTCAGGGACTGGCCGGATGATGTCTTACATCATGCCGCCCATGCCACCCATACCACCCATGCCGCCCATATCCGGCATTGCTGGCTTGTCTTCTGGCAGATCAGCAACCATGGCTTCAGTCGTGATCATCAGACCCGCAATAGAAGCCGCCGCCTGCAGTGCAGAACGAGTTACTTTAGCTGGATCGATGATACCCATTTCCATCATGTCGCCATACTGATCATTGGCAGCGTTGAAGCCGAATGAACCGTTGCCTTCACGGATTTTGGATACCACAACAGAACCTTCACCACCGGCGTTGGCAACGATCTGGCGCAGCGGAGCTTCCAGTGCACGGAAAGCCAGTTCAATACCGATTGTCTGGTCGTGGTTTTCACCTTCCAGCTTGCCAATGTTGTCCAGTGCACGGATCAGCGCAACACCGCCGCCCGGTACAACACCTTCTTCAACAGCAGCACGTGTTGCATGCAGTGCATCGTCGACACGGGCTTTCTTCTCTTTCATTTCAACTTCGGTACCGCCACCGACTTTGATGACAGCAACACCGCCAGCCAGCTTGGCAACACGCTCCTGCAGTTTTTCGCGGTCATAATCAGAAGAAGTTTCTTCGATCTGTACACGAATCTGCTGAACACGCGCTTCGATTTCAGCCTGTGAACCAGCACCATCAACGATAGTGGTGTTTTCTTTAGTGATGTTCACGCGCTTGGCCTGACCCAGGTGTTCCAGACCTGCCTGCTCCAGGCTCAGACCGATCTCTTCAGAGATGACCTGACCACCGGTCAGTACAGCGATATCCTGCAGCATGGCCTTACGACGATCACCAAAGCCAGGTGCTTTAACAGCAGCAACCTTGACGATACCACGCATATTGTTCACAACCAGAGTCGCCAGCGCTTCGCCCTCAACATCTTCAGAGATGATCAGCAGCGGACGTGAAGACTTGGCAACCTGTTCCAGAACAGGCAGCAGCTCACGGATGTTGGATACTTTTTTGTCTACCAGCAGGATGAACGGATCTTCCAGTTCAGCAGACATGTTTTCCTGGTTGTTGATGAAGTATGGAGACAGGTAGCCACGATCAAACTGCATACCCTCAACCACATCCAGCTCGTTTTCAAAGCCGGAGCCTTCTTCAACGGTGATCACGCCTTCTTTACCAACTTTTTCCATGGCTTCAGCGATGATGCGACCGATTTCAGAATCAGAGTTGGCAGAAATCGTACCTACCTGAGCAATGGCTTTGTAGTCAGTACAAGGTACAGACATTTTAGCCAGCTCTTCAACAACTGCAGCAGCAGCCTTGTCGATACCGCGCTTCAGGTCCATCGGGTTCATGCCAGCAGCAACAGACTTCAGACCTTCATTGACAATAGCCTGAGCCAGAACAGTTGCAGTTGTTGTACCGTCACCGGCAACATCGTTAGCCTTGGAAGCAACTTCCTTGACCATCTGAGCGCCCATGTTTTCAAACTTGTCTTTCAGCTCGATCTCTTTCGCAACGGAAACACCGTCTTTGGTGATGGTAGGTGCGCCGAAAGACTTCTCCAGAACCACATTACGGCCTTTAGGTCCCAGGGTGGTTTTTACAGCATCGGCCAGAATATTTACACCAGCCAGCATGCGCTGACGGGCATCATTTCCAAAACGTACGTCTTTAGCAGCCATTTCTTATAAATCCTGTTCAATTAGTCTGTTACAGATAAATTCGTTGATCGCAAAGGCGACTGATTCAGCCTTCGATCACCGCAAAAATTTCGCTTTCCTGCATGATCATCAGCTCTTCGCCATCCACTTTGACAACATTGGAGCCGGCATACTGACCAAACAGAACCTTGTCACCCACTTTGACAGAAGGTACCTGAACTTCACCGCTATTCAAGGTGCGGCCAGGGCCGACAGCAACAACTTCACCACGGTTAGGTTTTTCAGCAGCGGAACCCGGCAGAACGATACCGCCTGCAGTGGTTTTTTCCTCTTCGCTGCGACGTACAACGACACGGTCGTGAAGTGGACGAATATTCATCTGGTTTTTCTCCTGGTATCTAGGAACAGATTGATCAAGTTAATTACATCGGCCCCATCAGCGGGTTCCGACGCCTGTCCCGTATGTGGGGTGGGTACAACAGGATTTCAACATCCGGCATGAAAAAAAATTCAATCTTTGCGTGTGTACTCACCATCAATGACATCACCCTCTCGCGACGGCCGATGTACATGATCCTGGTGAGACTGAAAACCATCGGCAGGATCACCGCCGGGCATGCCGCCCTGACGCATGGCAATGACCGTAAAGCGCTGACTGAGAATACTGACCAACGCTCGACGGGTGTAGGGAATCAGACAACAAAACCCGATCACATCGGTCACAAACCCGGGGGTTACCAATAATGCACCACCAACCGCCAGGACAATACCTTCGCCCATTTCGCGACCCGGAATTTCACCCTGCTCCATCCGCTGGCGGGCACGCATCAGGGTGCCCAGACTCTGTATCCGCAACATATTGACACCAATAAATGCAGATAAAAGCACCAACCCAACGGTATACCAGACACCGATCCACTGACCTACATTGATCAACAGGGTGATTTCAATGATCGGCACAATAATGAAGAGTAAAAAGATAATTGGCATAACAATCCTCTCTGATTAGCCGATCATGGGATCACATTCGCACAATACACGCAAGATATCGCTCAATTGCATCTTTTCATAATAAGGGTTTTCCCTTATTCTACATGCATCAGTTACGCTTATTTTTTTATAACGGAATATTTGTTGCACTGCAGTATATTGCAGCGCACAATAGAAAACGATCAACAAACAACAAGGTATTAACGTATGGATCTGAAGGATAAAGTAGTCGTCGTCACTGGCGGCGGACGCGGCCTGGGTCGTGCCATGGCACTGGAACTGGCGGCTAAAGGCGCCAAGCTGGCACTGGCTGATTTGAATCAACAGGATCTCGATGACACGATTGCACTGTGTCAGGAACTCGGTACGGAAGCCCGTGGTTACATCTGCAACGTTGCCGTTGAAGCAGATGTTGAAAAACTCTTTAATGATGTTGTTGCCGACTTCGGAAGCCTTCATGGTCTGGTCAATAATGCCGGCATCACCCGTGACGGCCTGTTCATCAAAGTCAAAGATGGCCAGGTGGTCAGCAAGATGAGCATGGATCAGTGGAATCTGGTGATGGATGTCAACCTGACCGGTACTTTCCTGTGTGGTCGTGAAGCAGCCATCAAAATGATTGAGCTGGGCGTACCTGGCTGCATCATCAACATTTCATCTGTTTCACGTTCAGGCAATATGGGGCAGACCAACTACACCGCTACCAAAGCAGGTGTACAAGCCATGGCGGTGACCTGGGCGAAAGAGCTGTCTCGTTATGGTATCCGTGCTGCCTCTATCGCTCCGGGCTACATTGGCACCGAAATGGTGATGAGCATGAAGCCGGAAGCACTGGAGAAGATTGCAGCAGGCATCCCGGCCAAACGTTTGGGCAAGCCTGAAGAAATTGCATCAACAGTCAGCTTTATTCTGGAAAATGACTATGTGAATGGTCGTTGCTTCGAAGTGGATGGCGGTCTGCGCATCTGATCTTTGAAGGCCGGGGTGCAGAAGCTGTCTGCATCTCCGGCCAGTATCAGACTCAATCGCGAAAGTTATTGTATTGCAGTGGCAACTCAACATCCGACTCACGTAACAGCGCCATCACATCCTGCAAATCATCACGCTTTTTACCCGTTACGCGCACTTTCTCACCCTGAATCTGACTCTGCACTTTCAGCTTGCTGTCTTTGATCAACTTGGTAATTTTCTTGCACAGCACCTGATCCAGCCCCTGACGCAATAACACCTGCTGTTTGGCTTTTACACCACTCAGATCAGGCTTCTTGACCTCCATACAACGAATATCAATCTTGCGAGCGGTCAGCTTGCCACGCAAAATCTCCAGCATTTGCTGTAACTGAAAGTCCACTTCTGCCACCATGGTGACCGTATCATCCTGGAGTTCGTACTCTGCCTTAACCCCCTTGAAGTCATAACGGCTCTGCAACTCCCGGTTCGCCTGATCGACCGCATTGGTCACCTCATGCGAATCCAGTTCGGAAACGATGTCAAATGAAGGCATACTATAACTCCTGTGATTTTTAACGGATAAGGCTTGACATGATATGGCACATTCTGGGCGCGGGCGCGATTGGCAGCCTGTTCGCAATACGCTTGCAGCAAGCAGGCTCAACCGTGCAACTTTTACTTCGCCAGCCACAAACTGAAGACTATTATCAACTGCATCTGCACAAGGGTAAAGACACACAGGCATATCTGCTGCCCTGGCAACCTGTAACGCAGGCAACCGCTATCAGCCACTTGCTGATAGCAACCAAAGCACCGGATACCCTGACAGCACTGGACAGCCTTGCTTCACGCGTTCAACCCAATGCCGATATTGTGTTACTCCAGAATGGCATGGGTCAACATGAAGCCGTATGCCGGGCGTTTCCCCAGGCGCGCATCTGGGCAGCCGTGACCACCGCCGGTGTCTGGAGACCCGATGCCAACACCTTGATTCAGGTATCCGAAGGGCATACTGAAATCGGTCCACTGCAAAATACGCCGACCAACATGCCAAAGGGCTGGAACACAATGACGCCGCCCCCTGCTGAAACAGCCGATATTTACCTCAGCCTGTGGCGCAAACTGGCAATCAACTGTGCGATCAATCCACTGACGGCACGCTATCGGTGTCGCAATGGCGAACTCGTCTCTGATCCGCAACGGCGGGCAGTACTGCTCCAGTTGTGTCATGAAATCGAACAGGTCACCCAGGCACTGGGGCTGTCACTCTTCGACACGTCACTGGCAGATCGCGTAGTTCACATCGCCGAACAGACTGCACAAAACCGCTCATCCATGCTGACCGATCTGCTGAATCAGCGCCCGACCGAAATCGATTATATTACCGGCTACCTGTGCCAACAGGCTCAGCAGCTCAACATCCACCTGCCCCTGAATGAACAGTTACTGACGGAAATCAAACAGCTTTCAGTTCAGACTCATCGTGCTAAACTGGGGGAAAACTGAACTGACTTAAACACACCTGGCTGGCCTGACAGATGACCGATGCACTGAATGAAATCACCTATCCCTACGATGACAAACTGAAGCGCAAGCCCTATGAGCAAGAGAAGCGCGCTTTACAGATTGAACTGCTGAAAGTGCAAAGCTGGATGCGTGAAACCGGACAACGCATTGTCATCGTGTTTGAAGGACGTGATGCTGCAGGCAAGGGTGGCACCATCAAGCGCTTTATGGAGCACCTCAACCCACGGCATGCCCGCATAATTGCACTGGAGAAACCATCTGATGTAGAGCGCGGACAGTGGTATTTTCAACGCTATGTCAAACAGCTCCCAACCACCGGTGAAATGACACTTTTCGATCGCTCCTGGTATAACCGCGCAGGCGTCGAGCGCGTGATGGGCTTTTGCTCGCCATCAGAATATCTGGAGTTCATGCGTCAGACCCCCGAGCTGGAGAAAATGTTTGTCCGCAGCGGTATACGTTTATTCAAGCTCTGGTTCGAGGTCAGCCGTGACGAACAGTTCCGGCGTTTCCAGTCACGCCGCCTGGACCCGGTCAAACAGTGGAAACTGTCACCCATCGACCTGGCATCACTGGATAAATGGGATGCCTATACGGATGCCAAAAACGCCATGTTCCGCCACACAGACACGCCGGAAGCACCCTGGACAGTGATTCTGTCAGATGACAAAAAACGAGCCAGGCTTAATGCCATGCGCCATATTTTAAGCCAACTCCCCTACCCGGACCGGGACCCGGATACCGACATTACCCCTGACCCGAAAATCTGCATACCGGCACGTAAACTGATGGTCAATTAAGGCGCTTTAGGTGACGTTGAACGCGGCAACGCATAACTTTTACTGACAAACGCTGGCTCTGCAACACCCCGTCGCTGATTGACAACCTGTGTCAACACAAAGCACAGGTTGCAACACAGATTGAGAAACCGGGGCAATATCTCCGGAACCGATGTGCCTGCGTCATCCAGGCGCACCAGCGCTCGAATCGCTTTTTTACTGACCGAACGCGCCTGATGCAGTTCATTGACCGGAGAGGTACCACGAGGCAAGACAAATCCCTGTACCCGCTCTGCCACCTCAGCCTTGTAATGATGCAAACAGCTCTTCACCGCTTGCAGATCAGCTTCCGTCAACGCCAGACGCCCTCGCACAGAACCGTTGGCATGAAATGCCAGCGGCTGTAATACCGCCAGATCTTTGGCAATATCTGCCATCTGATCCGGCATCGCTGAACAGGCCATACCGAGCAGCGTACACAGCTCATCGGTCAAGACTTCGTAGTCACACAGTGGTGAGTTTTCATGTATAAACGGGTAGCAAAGCTCATCCAGATCTTTCGACGGCTTAAAAGGCATGGCGTTTATCCTATTACCGAAACAACCGGGGGCGTAGCCGCCAGATCAAGCTGCACCTGCACCTGATAGACAGCCAACAGATTTTCCCGGGTTAACACCTCTGCTGGCGAGCCCAGTGCAAAGACTTCACCCTGATGCAGCAGGCAAAGACGATCACAATAGCGTGCAGCCATCGACAAATCATGCATGGACAGCATAACCGAACGTTCCCCCTGAGCATAATCACGCAACAACGTCAGGATATGGCACTGATAATACAGGTCAAGGCTGGCCAGTGGTTCATCAGCCAACAACACCCGGGGCTCACCGGCCAGTACACGCGCCAACCAGACTCTGGCCTGCTCACCACCGGAGAGCTGATCAACCGGATGATCCAGCCATTGATTGACGCCGGTCATCCGCGCTGCCTGAGACACTTTTTCCGGGCAGTCATCCCGCCAGGGCAAACGACCCAGACGAATAATATCACCAACACTCAACGACCAGGCGCTCTGGCAACGCTGCGGTAACAGCCCCATCAAGCGCGCACGCTGCTCACCGGAATAGTCTGACAAAGCGGCATCCAGTAAACGAATCTCCCCAGTATAAGACTCCACACCTGCGAAACAGTGCAACAGAGAAGTCTTACCGGCACCATTGGGACCAATCAAGCCCAACACCTCACCAGGCTGCAGATCCAGGTTCACACGCGCCAGGCGGTGCGCCAGCGACACGTCGGTCATTTTAATCACAGCCATCGACGACGCTCCTTCCAGACCAGCCAGATAAACAGCGGCGCTCCCAACAACGACGTCAGCACACCCAACTTCAGCTCTGGACCAGGTGGCAAGAGTCGAATGAGTATATCCGCCAGACACACCAGCGTTGCACCGGCCAGGGCTGATGGCAGCAGTACCCGATCAGGCCGATTCCCCACCCAGGGACGTACCAGATGAGGAACAATCAATCCGACGAAGCCGATAGCGCCTGCCACCGAGACAGCGGTTCCAACCAGAATCGCGGCTCCCAGCACGACCAGACGGCTGCCCGTACGACTGGACAGCCCCAGGCTGTCAGCCACCTGCTCACCTAAACTTAAACCCAGCAACAAACGCCGCTGGCTCAATATAAGACCGCCTCCGACCAGCAAGGCTGGCAACAATAGCAGCAAATGCTCCAGGCCTCGTTCAGATACAGAGCCCAGGAGCCAGAACACCAGTTCCTGCATGGCATAAGGATTCGGCGCAAAATTGAGTACAGCCGCCAGCAGCGCTCCGGTCAGTGTGGAAATCGCCAACCCGGCCATAATCACCATACTCTGGCGTGCACTGCCCGCCAAAAACAACATTAGCAGCATGGCCAGGCCTGCGCCCAACAGTCCTGCCATGGCAGGTGCCGCCCCGCCTGCGACTGGAAACAGCCCTAAATAGAACACAGCTGCCGCACCCAGCGCAGCACCCTGACTGGCCCCCGTCAATCCTGGATCCGCCAGGGGGTTGCGCAGCAGTCCTTGCAATGCTGCACCACTTAACCCCAACGCAGCCCCGACCGTCAACGCCAGCAATGTACGTGGCAAACGTATATCGCCCACGACAATAGCATCAACCGTTTCCAGTCCTCTCAGCCATTCAACCAGGCCTGCCAGTACCGCGACCTGAGTCGATCCAGTGTGCAGGGAGATCACAGCAGTACCTAGTAACATCAACCCTAAAACCACATGAATCAATCGAGAGCCTCCCGTGCCTGCTTTAGCTGTTCAATCAGTTCCCAGGTCCAGGGACCCGGACACTGCCAACGCCAATAATCCGTGGTTAACCAACGCGCAACCGGAATACGCTGCAGCAACGCCGGATGCTCAGCAAAACGATTTGCCAACGCAGCACTGCCGGGTGCAGCCCACAGCAGCGCATCAGGTGGATCGTTAACCAACTGCTCAAGATCCAGACGCAAATACCCCGACTCCGTCAGATAGTTCTGCCATCCCGCCTGCACCAGTATTTGATCTTCAAAAGTTCCACGCCCCGTCCCTATACCGTTCGCACCCAGCAACAGTAATCTGGGTGCACCCGGCTCAGCTGCCAGCAAAACTGGTGTTAGACTCGACTGCGCCTTCGGCAGCCCAAGCAAAGCCAGCAACTGCTGCTCATAATCCACCACTTCAGCCAGTGAGCGTGGCAATTGCACCACCTGAACAGGCAGACCCAGACGCTGAAGTCGGCTACGCAGCATCGGTGCGTTGTACTCACCCACCAATACCAGATCAGGCTGCAAACTGAAAATCTGTTCCAGCGAACCGTCATGCACCGGCCAGTCCACAGGCTGGATCGGCAAGGGGTAACGTTGATACAGAGGCGATAACGCGGCCACAGATGTACTGTTGAGGTGGTACACCAGCATCCAGTCCATGCACAGATCCAGAGAGACAATTCGCTGAGCAACCGGCAAACGTGCCTCTGCACTGGCAGTAAAAGCCTGTACCAACAGCAGACAGCAGTACAGCCAGCGCCAGTGTGTCCGAGGGTTTGTTTGCTTCATCTACTGTTCTTCGTGTCATCCGTAAGGGCTTGCAGGATAACGGAAACACACAATGACTTCATCACTCATGGATCCATAGAGTCCACTGTCTGCTCAGCCTGAGTTCTCTGATCCCGATGTTTATTCAGTAAGTAAAGACGAGCCTCTTCAAGAATCAGTTGATTATTTTTGCCTTGTTGAAGCATAATTTGCTGTAATTTATTGTCGTAGCAGTCTTCTTTTTCTAACACAAAAGAACCACGCAGACGATCTTTGTGTCTTAGACTATCACAGTAATAAAAGCCTTTTTGTGTGATTTGGTACTTGGTCAGAAAGTGTCCTGCATAAGTTAATGGAAGTATTAGGAAGACAAGGGCTATCAGTGGAGTTATCAATAATTTATTGAGTTTAGCCGAAACAGGTTTCCCATCCCATTCAAGAGCTTTAAAAAGAGTTTCTTTGATAGTATGTAGTGTTAAAAAAAATAGTCCGACCCCAACAAACAAGCCCCCATAATGTATGGTATTAATTACAAATAATGGCTCTAATAAGCTTGCAGATTCAAAATATGTGTTAACCAATTTTAGAGAAGAAAATACACTCCATAAAGCTAACAAAGAAGAGCCAATAATAATAACCATTCCTTCAAGAACATACCTTAAAACTGATCGCCCCATAATTAATCGAGGTTCTTTCATCTTTAATAGAACCTCTGTATTGGGTTGATAAATGGGCGCACCGCTCGATTTATGTTGTCTCGAATGATGGTTTCGACTCTCTCAAAAGTCACATCTGCGGAACAGATCAAGACATCTTTTGCTCGATCACCTGTCTCAATGATAACACCGGATGGATTTGAGATTGCACCATAAACCTGAACATAGGTTTGCGCTATATCCTGTGCCATTTGTGTAGTCGCATCTTGGATGCTTTCATTGGAAATTAGAGATGCTCCATAACCTGCACTAAATCCAACAAATAACCCCCAGAGTTTTACAACAATGACCTGTGTTGCTCGTTTACCAGCGATGTACATTGCCGCGACACCTGCCAAAGCAGCCAATGCCGCTTTCATCAAATCAATCGATATATTTGAAACAAAGTGCGTCCAGATATAGGCATCATCAAAAACCCAGCGGATACCATGCGTGCCGCCTGAAATAATCAAGGTAATAAAAGTACTTTGTTTAATACCAATTTTTAACATTTCAGCAGGTACGGCGATCCCCAGTTGAATCATTAAAGGATTACTGGCTAGATAACGTGTTCCTTTTACCAAATTTCGAAGTCTCTGGTTGCCTGTAAATATGACATGGTAGCGTCCATTCCCGTGGGTAATTCGGTAGTCTCCCCATAAATTACCTGAACGTCTGAAATCGTCCATCATCACTTTCAATGCATGGCTTTCCATCGTAGCACTCAGGAATGTACCTGACTGATCCTGAACCAGCCTGTAGCCTGACGAGCCAAAGATCAGTTGCGGCAAAGACGGGCTGTTGGGCTCTAATTGAGTGAAGGCCTCAGCTATCTTTTCATTATTAAGACCTTGTCTACGCTTGGATTCAACCCAGACGGACAGCAGATGAGGGAGGTCCAATACAATCAAGGTATTGGCGTTGATGCGAAATTCTTCCATGAGTTGATTTTCGAGGCGCTGTTGAATAGAACGATGAAGCTGGCGTGATTGGGTGCAAGAGGAAAATGTTGAAGACATGGGGGTCAAACTCCTTATGACGATTTTCGAAGCTCAAAATCCTGCATGAGCTACCAATACAATGCTTTGGAAGCATAAAGGAAACAAAAGTTAATCGTCAACAATCAGTCAGATACTCTCTCTGTCAAAGTGTATCCAGACTTTTTTAAAAATAGATGACGATTTTCGTTAGAATCAGGTAGAATCTTGGGGTTTTGTGCTTAGAGTTTTCGTTACATCAAACTTCGTGACGAAGACACAAAGCCAAAATTTCAGCTTTATCGAACTTCTACACTCAGGTGCCTTGTGCCATGCACAGGGTTAAACGGGAAACAGGTGAAAGACCTGTGCTGCCCCCGCAACGGTAAGATGTTGTCACCGCTGATGCCACTGTACTTTCAAGTACGGGAAGGCGCGGTGAATCGCGCAATGCGCCGCATCAAGCCCGGATACCGGCCTGAGTGGGATCACTGTTGGTGTTGCGGAGGGCTTCACCCGGTCAAACATACAGACCTGTCTGCTGTTCAGACAGTCCTGTTCCTTTGGCTTTCCCTCCCTCATCACGCCCTGAATTAGCGTATGAGGATACAACCTTGAAACACTCCCGATTTAAATACCCCCTGCTGATATCGGCACTGACCGCAATCAGTACACCACTGCTGGCCAACCCGGTACAGCTGGATCCCTTGCAAGTCACTGTGACCACCCCTTTACGCATGGAACAACCACTCGCTGAATCCCTGGCAGCCACGACAGTGATCACCCGTGCCGATATCGAACGCCTGCAACCAGATTCAGTAGCGCAACTGCTGCGCGGCACAGCTGGCGTTGAATTTGCCAGCAATGGCGGCGCGGGTTCAGTCACCAGCCTGTTTATGCGCGGCACCAACTCCAACCACACGCTGGTACTGATTGATGGAGTGAAAATCAACAGCCCAACCGATGGTCGCGCCAGCTGGCAGTTTTTACCGGTTAGCCAAATTGAACGTATAGAAATTGTACGTGGTCCTCAATCCAGTGTCTGGGGTGCCGATGCCATAGGCGGGGTTGTGAATATCATCACCCGTCAAGCGACTGCATCTACCAACCAGGGAGAGATTCGTGTCGGTGCCGGCAATCAGAACACCCGTCTGATCGATGCCAGTTACGCAGCAGCCAGTGAAGCAACACGTTTTACCTCAGCACTGAACTATCGTGAAACCGATGGTTTCAATGCCAGACCTGCTGATACATCAGGTGAAAAGGACGGCTATGAGCACTACGGTCTTCGCTTACAGCTTGAGCACGACCTGAACGAGCGTAATACCCTGTCAGCAGGCTATTTGCGTAGCCAGGGTGATAACCAGTATGACAACTGCTCTGACGCCTCATGGAATACATCTGACGCGTGCAAGGAAGAGTTCACACTGCAAACACTGAGCCTGGGATGGACACATCAGCTCACCGAAGCCTGGCAGATTGATACGCTGTTACAAAGGATGGATGAGGACCGCAAAGACTTTTTTGAAGGTGAAGCCAATGGCCGAACGCAAACGCAGCGTGATCAGCTCGGGATCAAGGCGACACTCACCACAGACTCCTTCAATCTGGTCTCCGGATTTGATGCGCAAAAAGAGCGGATTTTGAAAGGGACAGGCTTCACACAGGATCGACGAGATATTTTCGGCATCTTTGCGCAAACCCAATATCAGTTGACTGATGACTGGACGCTGTCAGCCGGTTTACGCCACGATGATGATGAGTTTTTCGGCAACCAGACCACCGGAAATCTGGGACTGGATTGGCAGGTTAGCAATCAGCACAACCTGGGTGCCAGCATCTCTCAAGGCTACCGCGCGCCCAACCTGATGGAGCTTTATGGCCCTGCCAGTTGGGGAGCCAACCCGAATCTTCAACCTGAAAAATCGACGAACTACGAGCTTTACTGGCGTTACCAGCCTGGCACAGCGCTCCAAACAGAAGTACGCCTGTTCCAGAATGAAATTGATAACCTGATCGTGCTGGATGACTTCTGGGTAAATTACAATCTGGATGAAGCGCGTATCCGAGGTGCGGAGCTATCCGCTCGCTATACCTATCTGAACTGGCACCTGTCCACCTCTCTCACCCTGCAGAATCCTAAAGACAGAAGCAACAATGAGCTGCTCCCTCGCAGAGCCAGAGAGTCCGGACGTATTGATCTGGATTATCAGGTCACCCACTGGGGAGCCGGTTTTACAGTGGAAGGACAGGGCAAAAGGGCTAACTCAGCCTGGGATTCTCTTGAAATGGGTGGTTATGTGTTAGCACATACACGCGCCCACTGGCACCTGTCGCCTGACTGGACATTACGTGCCAAAATCGACAACCTGTTCGATAAGGATTATGAGCAGGCGATTGGCTACAACACCCCGGGACGCTACTTCGAAACCAGCCTGACTTATCGCTTTTAAAAGGCGATAGTGGTTTGACTTGCCTCTGACCTCTGCAAAGCCCACAGGGATGTGCTTATGGCGTGTCAGAGGCAAGGGGAACCTCGATCGACCTGACAGGCACGTTCCGTTAAGCAAGCTGATTGCCTAACACCACCCACTATGCTTCAATAAAATCAAATGTTTTAAAAGGCGAACTCAGATGTCAGACAGACTTGATCGTATCTACACTCGCAGTGGAGATAAAGGAACGACAGGGCTTGCCAACGGCAAGCGTATCCCAAAATCTCACCCACGCATTGAAACCCTTGGGGATGTAGACGAGCTGAACAGTCTGATTGGGCTGCTGATCGCCGAACTCGATCCGCCACATCCGCTAACAGCACTCCTGTCGCGCTTGCAGAACGATCTGTTTGACCTGGGAGGCGAGCTGGCTATTGCCGATCCGGGGTACACGGTCATCACGCTCGACAAAGTGACGCTACTGGAAAAACACCTGGATGAGTTGAACACCGCACTGCCACCCTTAAAGGAATTCATTCTGCCCGGCGGCAGCAAGGCAGCAGCTACTGCACATCTGGCGCGTTCAGTATGTCGGCGTGCGGAGCGGCGCATGGTCTCACTGGGTGGACTGGAACAGGAAACCATTAATCCAATGGGAGCCAGTTATTTGAATCGCCTGTCTGATCTGCTGTTTGTGGTTGCCCGGACACTGGCTCGCGAGCAGGGTGGTCAGGAAATTCATTGGCAACCTTCTCCGCAGGAAACGCTCTAAGACCAAGGGTGGGTTTTACAGCACACACCGAAACGGGATACTCTCAACGAAAACAGGTGAAAAGAGGACGCTTCAAGTGGAACAGGAAACGATCTGGATTATTGCAGTAGTCGCACTGGCAGTCGGTGTACTGATCGGTTATCTGATGGGTAAATCCGGTGGTAATGAAACACGTCGCCGCATACTCGAAGATGAACTGAAGGGTTCACGAGCAGAAATGGACCGTTACAAACAGGAAGTGACCAGCCACTTTGAACAAACAGCGAACCTGGTTAACGAACTGACCGAGCAATACCGCAAAGTGCACCAGCACCTGGCAACCGGCGCTCAAAATCTGTGCCCGGACCAGACACCCGGTCGCGCCTTGCAGTCGTCCTTGCAACCCAAACTGGAAGCGACACAAAACAGCGCGACGCAACCTGTGAAGGCCAAGGAAGAAGCCGAGCCAACACCGGAAGCACCGAAAGACTGGGCACCGAAAAAGCCGGATGATGAAGGCACCCTGTCAGATCGCTACGGCTTGAAAAAGTCCACTGATAGCGACCTGAATAAGCCACCACAACCGGACCCGGGCCTGAATGACGACGAAACCGAGAAACCCGGCCAGAAATAACGTCCTCTGCCAATCCGGTCAAACCGGATTGGCAATCTCTGCAAAACGGTGCTCCAGTCCAAAGTGGCGCGCCAGATGCTCACCCAAAGCCTGCACACCATAACGCTCAGTCGCATGATGCCCCGCACCGATATAGTGAATACCCGCCTCGCGCGCAATATGTACGACAGGCTCAGAGATTTCACCACTGATATAGGTATCCGCGCCCATGGCCAATGCCGTTTCAATATAACGCTCTGCTGCCCCTGTACACCAGGCGACCTTGCTGACCTTATGCGAGCCACCCGCAATGACCTGAGGCTCACGATCCAGTAACTGCTGAATGCGCTGGCTGAATGCCTTCAATGAACAGGGCTCAGACAGGCGTCCAATATTTCCAAGCCCCTGAGGGTTTCCTGGCTCCATACTGTCTTCAGTTTCCAGGCCCAGACGCATACCCAGGCGGGCATTATTCCCCAGAACCGGGTGAGCATCGAGCGGCAAGTGATACGCCAGCAGGCTGATATCATTGAGTAGCAGGGTACGGATTCGCCGATATTTGATACCGGTCAGCACCGGCGACTCCCCTTTCCAGAAATAGCCATGATGTACCAAAACCAGATCAGCCCCCCAGGCTACCGCTTCATCCAGCAACGCCTGACATGCCGTCACACCGGTCATGATTTTCTGTACCTGTGGTCGCCCCTGTACCTGCAGGCCGTTTGGACAATAATCCCGAAAAGCCGCTGAATTCAGCGTTTGATCACAGTATTCCACCAGCGCCTTTAACTCGACACTATTATAGTTCATGGCACAATTCCCAATTTTCATCACAGATACGTATAATAGCGCATCACTCTAAACGAAACGGATGTATGGGTAAATTTAAACTCCTGTCCTGGCCGGTCACCACCGGTATTCTGGCAGCCTTACTGATAATTCAGTTTTTCTTCGATCCCTCGGCGATGCAACGCATCACTACTGTCGAAATACTGGAAACCCAGACTCAACCTGCTCAACAGGAACGGGCGGTACCTATGCGCCTGTCGTATGCTGATGCCGTGGATCGGGCATCACCCGCCGTCGTCAATATCTATACGCAAACCGTCGTGCGCCAGCCGGCTAATCCCTTGTTGAGTGATCCGCTGTTCCAACAGTTCTTTAATATTGACCGGCTGCCGCAACAAGAGCGCATACAGTCAAGTCTGGGTTCAGGTGTCATTCTCAGCCCGCAAGGCTATGTCGTGACCAATAATCACGTTATCAGCGGCGCAGACAGCATTGTTGTATCACTTCAGGATGGCCGCGAGGCTCTAGCCGAGGTGATTGGTAGTGACCCGGAAACAGACCTGGCACTGCTCAAGATTGGTTTGCCAAACCTGCCCAGTATCATTCTGAACACCAGTGATGTGCTACGGGTCGGAGATGTGGTACTGGCTATCGGCAACCCCTTCGGCGTAGGCCAGACAGTCACCCAGGGGATCGTCAGTGCGACGGGGCGCAACAGCATCGGCCTCACCACCTATGAAAATTTCATTCAAACCGATGCAGCCATCAATCCGGGTAACTCCGGAGGTGCACTGATTGATCCGAATGGACATCTTGTCGGCATCAACACTGCCATTTTTTCCCAGTCAGGTGGTTCACACGGTATCGGCTTTGCCATTCCGGCCATCACTGCCCGTCAGGTGATGCAGGATCTGATAGAACACGGACGCGTTATTCGTGGCTGGCTGGGCATCGAGGTTCAGGAGCTGACGCCTCAACTGGCCGAGTCATTTAATCTCGAATCCAGCCATGGCGTGATTGTTTCAGGGATTGTCCGTAACGGACCGGCACATAGAGCAGGTCTGGAGCCCGGCGACATTCTACTGGCAATCAATTCAGAAACGATTACCACCGGACGCGATCTGATGCGACGGATTGCCCGCACCAAGCCGGGTGAAACCGTGCGTTTTGAGGTGTTACGTAATGATCGCAAGCTGTCCCTGCTTGCCGAGATGTCAGAGCGGGCCCAGCCTGCTCGCTGAATACAGCGGCAGGCCGGACCTTCCTCCGATCAGTCAGGCAGGATACGGTACTCAGCAGAACGTGCATGCGCAGTCAGGCTTTCACCCCGAGCCAGCACAGAAGCGACTTTGCCCATCTCCGAAGCCCCTTCAGCCGAGAACATGATCAGCGAAGAACGCTTCTGGAAGTCGTACACACCCAGCGGTGATGAAAAGCGTGCTGTACCTGAGGTTGGCAATACATGATTTGGCCCTGCACAATAGTCACCCAAGGACTCTGCCGTATAGCGCCCCATGAATATCGCACCTGCATGACGAATGCTCGGCAACAAGGCTTCGGGATCAGCCACAGACAGCTCCAGATGTTCGGGTGCAATGCGGTTACTCAAGGCAGCTGCCGCCTGAAGATCGGCAACTTCGATGAGAATGGCACGATTCTTCAGTGAAGTACGAATAATCGTCTCACGCTCCATGGTCGGCAGCAGCTTTTCAATGCTGGCCTGTACCTGATCAATGTAGTCTGCATCGGGGCAGATCAGAATAGACTGCGCATCTTCATCATGCTCAGCCTGAGAGAACAGATCCATGGCAATCCAGTCAGGATCCGTCTGACCATCGCAGATAATCAGTATCTCGGATGGTCCGGCAATCATATCGATGCCGACCGCACCAAATACCGCGCGCTTGGCCGTGGCCACAAAAATATTACCCGGACCGACAATCTTATCGACTCGCGGAACCGTTTCAGTGCCATAGGCCAAAGCGGCAACGGCCTGAGCACCACCCAGTGTAAAGACACGATCAACACCGGCCAATGCGGCAGCGGCCAATACCAGTTCATTGACCACACCATCCGGTGTGGGAACAACCATGATAATCTCTTGTACACCCGCTACCTTTGCCGGAATCGCATTCATCAGTACAGACGACGGATAAGCGGCCTTGCCACCGGGCACATAGATACCCACGCGATCCATGGGAGTGACCTGCTGGCCCAATACAGTGCCATCCGCTTCGGTATAACGCCAGGATTCACTTTTCTGCCGTTCATGATAGGCAGCAATACGTGTTGCAGCCGTTTCCAGCGCCAGACGCTGATCAGCGGGCAGGTTTTCCAGTGCAGCCAACAGGCGCGACTGGCCCATTTCCAGCTCAGTCATATGGCTCGCGCGCATACGATCAAAGCGGTTGGTGTATTCCACCAGCGCTGCATCACCCTCGGCACGCACTCTGGCGATAACTTCATCAACTATCTGATTGACCTGTTTATCGGAAACACTTTCCCAGGCCAACAAAGCATCCAGCCGGGCATCAAAATCTGCCTGCCCCGCCACCAGGCGGGTGATTTCAATAGACATATCAAACCTCTCGTTTAGCGATGACAGCCGCCTGCATCTGTTCAAGGATCGGCTGAATCAGCTCATACTTCATTTTCATCGAGGGCTGGCCAACCACCAGCCGTGAACTGATATCGGCAATATGCTCCAGAGGCTCCAATCCATTAGCCCGCAGGGTATTCCCTGTATCGACAATATCCACGATACGATCAGCTAATCCCATAATCGGTGCCAACTCCATCGCACCATACAGCTTGATGATATCAACCTGGGCGCCAAGACGGGCATAATACTCACGGGTAATATTCACAAACTTGCTGGCAACACGCAGACGCCCATCAACCGGAGCAGCACCTTTCAAGCCTGCCACCATCAGTCGACAGCGAGATATTTCCAGGTCGAGCGGTTCATACAAGCCCTGCCCCCCATGCTCCATCAGTACATCCTTGCCTGCCACACCCATGTCCGCACCACCATATTCCACATAGGTTGGTACGTCGGTAGCACGAATCACCAGCAGTTTGATATTGTCATGGTTGGTATCAAAAATAAGCTTACGGCTACTGAAAATGTCCTCGGCAGGCAGGATATCAGCGGCCGCCAGCAGCGGCAGCGTTTCCGTCAGGATACGCCCTTTCGACAAGGCAATTGTCAATTGCTGTGTCATGCACGGGCCTCCTTGCCTGTTACCCTGCGAATCGTGGCACCCAGCGCCTGGAATTTCTCTTCAATACATTCATAACCACGATCTATGTGGTAAATACGATCAATCAGGGTTTCACCATCTGCTACCAGCGCAGCAATCACCAGACTGGCCGATGCACGCAAGTCAGTCGCCATCACCGGCGCACCCTTCAGTCGGGCAACCCCTTCAACCACAGCCGTGTTGCCATCAATGGTAATATCAGCTCCCATTCGACGCATTTCCTGCATGTGCATGAAACGGTTTTCAAAAATGGTTTCCTTGATAATACCAACACCTATCGCCACGGCATTCATCGCCGCAAACTGCGCCTGCATATCGGTGGGAAAGGCGGGATAAGGTGCCGTTGTCAGATCAACCGCCTTGGGTCGACGCCCCTGCATGTCCAGCTCTATCCAGTCCTCACCAGTGGTGATATCGGCACCTGCTTCGCGCAGCTTTTTCAATACGGAATCAAGTGTATCGGGTCGGGTATTGCGGGTTCTGACCCGTCCACCTGTAGCTGCCGCAGCAACCAGAAACGTACCTGTCTCAATACGGTCCGCCATCACTGGATAACGACAGCCATGTAACCGCTCTACTCCCCGAACCGTAATCATATCGGTACCGGCTCCACGAATATCGGCTCCCATGGCGTTCAGGCAGTTAGCCAAATCCACCACTTCAGGCTCACGCGCCGCATTCTCAATCAGGGTTTCCCCCTCAGCCAGGGCTGCAGCCATCATGATGTTTTCAGTACCCGTCACGGTGACGGTATCAAAAAACACCGTTCCCCCTTTCAGGCGCCCATCACAGGTTGCACGGATATAACCCTGATCCACTTCGATCGTCGCACCCATCGCCTCTAACCCTTTGAGGTGCAGATCCACGGGCCGACTGCCAATTGCACAACCGCCTGGCAGCGACACTTCTGCCTTGCCAAAGCGTGCCAGCAGTGGCCCCAATACCAGAATAGACGCTCTCATGGTCTTGACCAGATCATAAGGTGCCACCACCGAATTGATCTGTGTAGCGTCGATCTCGACACAGAGGGACTCATGCAATGTCAGCTCAACCCCCAGGCGGCGCATCAGCTCCAGCATGGTGGTAATATCATGCAAATGCGGCAAATTGGAGATGGTCACTGGCTCAGAAGCCAGCAGCGTTGAGGCCAGTATTGGCAGGGCTGCATTCTTGGCGCCGGAAATCCACACGTCACCATTCAGGCAAGCGCCACCTTGTATCAGTAATTTATCCATTCATCTGTCCATCAGGAGGGGGCTATCAGTTCAGGGCGGCCCATTGTTCCGGGGTGTAGGTTTTCAAAGTCACAGCATGAATCGCACCACTGGCAATATGCTCATTCAGACAGGCATATACCAGCTGCTGTTTTTTCACCGGCATCAGACCTGCAAACGCATCGCTGATCACAGTAATTTCAAAGTTGCAGCCCTCTCCAGCTGTAATGACCTGGCTGCCTTCGAGCTGTTTCTCGATCACCTGTTTGACTTCTTCAGCTTGCATACGTTCTCCGGAAAACATGACTATTTACAGAAACAAGCCTGCCGGATGTTCTCAGGCAGGCTCGTGCAGGAAATTCAGTGCAGTTGTTCGTCTACGCCGACCAACTGTGCAATGGAACGCAGATCATCGGGCGGGTTAATGATTTCGAGCGTTAACCCCCGCTTCTGTGCGTAGCGCAGGCAACACAACCACAAAGACAGGGCTGAGCTATCCACTCGATCCACTGCTGCGAAATTCAATCGACAGATACCCTGGAGTGACTGAAGCTGCTTCAACAAAGCATCGCGCTTCGCGACTACGGTTGAGAACAGCAGATCGCCTTCAACTGCAATTTCAGTCACAGGGGCCTCAGCCTTCGACATCTTCAACTACCTCAGCAATCGTGCTGGCAACGCGCTCTTCCCAGTTATCAATAACGGCTGAAACACTGCGCGAACGCTGATACATATCGGCAAACTGGTTCTGGAACGTCAGACGCAGGTTAATCCCTTCTACCGCAACGTTCACCAACATCCAGTTTCCATCGATATTGCGCATGTAATACAAAATATTATAGGTTTTACCTGCCGTTGAGGTCAGCTGAACATTCACAACCTGCATATCCGGCTGAGGGCTAGGAGCCCGTGGAGGAGTAATGTTGTATTCGCGCACAGCAAATTCACTCACGGCGAGAGAATAAGTGCGAATCAAGGTGGTTTTCAGCACATCAGCAAAGCGTTGCAGCTCTTCTTCTGTTGCAGAGCGGGCAAAGCGTCCCATAACACCACGACCAAAACCATAAAAATCGATGACCGGAGACACCAGCGATTCCACCTCAGCTTGCAGCCTTGCACGGTTCTCATCCTGAAGCAAAGAGCGATCTTCCATCAGCTCAATCACTTTTTCCGTGGTTTCCTCCACAACTTTTCGGGCTGCTTCCCATTCAGGCTCAACGGCCAAGGCTTTCAATGACATCAGCATTGAAAGCAGGAACACCCAACCGGCTGTATGCAACTTCTTCATCGTATTTACTCACTAACCTGATTCATAAGGAATTTACCCACCAGATCCTCTAGAACAAGCGCTGACTGGGTATTAAAAATAAAATCGCCGTCCGAGAGTACGTCCATATCACCGCCCGGGATGATACCAATATACTGCTGCCCCAACAGCCCGGATGTCAAAATCATCGCTGAGCTGTCAGTGCTGATAAAATCGACATCGGCAAAAATTTCCATTTCGACTTCAGCCATCAGCATTTGTGGATCCAGGCGAATACTGCGGACTTCTCCAATCTGTACACCTGACATGGACACTTTGGCACGGGGAGTTAATCCACCAATATTCTCGAAACTGGCATAGAGTTTATAACCACCCGATTTAGGCGTCAGGTTTAAGCCACTGACATTCAATGCCAGAACGATCAACGCCGCAAATCCCAACAACATGAACAAACCGACGCTGATTTCAACGGTACGGATACGCATTTTACAAGTCTCCAAACATCAAAGCGGTAAGCACAAAGTCAAGTCCCAGCACAGCCAAAGACGCATACACAACGGTGCGCGTGGTGGCCTGACTGATCCCTTCGGAAGTGGGAATACAATCATATCCCTGATACACGGCTATCCAGGTGACAACAAACCCGAATACGACTGCCTTGATCAGTCCATTCATGACGTCACCCTGAAAGTCCACAGCCTGCTGCATATTGGCCCAATAGGCGCCACTGTAGATGCCCAGCCAGTCAACAGCGACCAGTGCAGCACCCCAGATACCGACAACTGCAAAGATCATTGACAGTAGCGGCATACAGATAAATCCGGCATAGAGGCGTGGTGCAATAATGCGACGATAGGGGTCTACCCCGATCATCTCAAGACTTGCAAGCTGCTCAGTCGCTTTCATCAGTCCGATTTCAGCCGTCAAGGCAGAACCGGCCCGGCCTGCAAACAACAGTGCCGTCACAACTGGCGCTAACTCACGCAACAGGCTTAATGCCACCATCTGGCCCACGGCCTGCTCGGAACCATAGTCCACCAGAATGGTATAGCCTTGCAGGCCCAGCACCATGCCGATAAACGCACCCGAAACCACTATGATCACCAGCGACAGAACACCGATAAAATAAATCTGCCGCACCAGCAGTGGCAGCATCATCACCGGTGCAGGTCGCGCAACCACGGAATGAAATAAAATTTGCCCGGAACGCCCTACTGCCGCACATTTGGACAGTGTTTTATGGCCCAGTCGCTGTATACGGTCCAGCATCACCTGAAAACCCCTCCTGCCATCAATTGTTCGTGCAGATCCGGTGCCGGATAATGAAACGGTACCGGTCCATCCGGCAGCCCTTCAACAAACTGCCGGACTTGTGCCGAATCCTGCTGTTTCAGTGCAGCAGGTGTTCCCTGTGCAATAATTTTTCCATCGGACAGGACATAGATGTAATCCGCAATCGACAGCGTTTCCTGAATATCATGCGACACAATAATTGAGGTATGCCCCAGCGCCTCATTCAGGCGTTTAATCAAGTTAACCAGCACGCCCATCGCTATCGGATCCTGCCCGGTAAAGGGTTCATCATACATGACAATATCCGGGTCCAGGGAAATGGCGCGAGCCAGAGCTACACGTCGGGCCATACCACCTGACAGTTCGCTGGGCATCAGAGATACCGCACCACGCAAGCCCACAGCCTGCAGTTTCATCAACACGATGTCGCGAATCATCTCTTCAGGCAGCTCAGTATGCACCCGTATCGGAAACGCCACATTGTCAAATACATTCATATCCGTAAACAGCGCACCGCTCTGAAACAGCATGCCCATGCGTTCACGCACGATAAACAGATCACGACGACTCAGCGTGGGGATATTCTGCCCTTCCAGTAAAATCTGGCCTGAGTCCGGCAGCAACTGCCCACCTATCAATTTCAGCAGAGTGGTTTTACCTGTGCCCGATGGACCCATGATCGCCGTCACTTTGCCACGCGGTATTTTCAGACTGACATCATCAAAAATCAGTCGCGACCCACGCGAAAAAGTCATATTGCGTATTTCAACGATAATATCGTCCAAAGGCAGTGTTTCACCCTCGACAACCGTTTTCTCGAGACCCATCCCTTTACCCTGTAACAACAGACAAGACCGGCAAATATACCATTACCGCCACAGACTTTAAACGTACTCAGATACGGATAAGATCATCCGGCTGCAAAAGGAGATACGATCTCGGCAGATTCTGCGCTAAACTTAGCTGATTAATGAACGAATTTTTTATTCTCTACAGCTGGTTGATCCCAATTCGCATGAGCACTTTTAACTTCCTTGCCGCAGGTTTACGTACCATTGAAATTGAACAAGCGACCCTGAGCGCCTTACTGAACCAGTTGAATAGCAGCTTCAGTGAAGCCTGCCAACTGCTGCTCAGCTGCGAGGGTCGTGTCATTGTCACTGGCATGGGGAAGTCTGGCCATATCGGCAACAAGATTGCCGCTACCCTGGCCAGCACCGGAACACCCGCATTTTTTGTCCATCCAGGCGAAGCCAGCCACGGTGATCTGGGCATGTTTACTGGCAAAGATGTGGTACTGGCGTTGTCCAACTCAGGTGAAACCGCTGAAGTCATTACCATTCTGCCTCTGATCAAACGCATGGGTGCTCCGCTGATCAGCATGACGTCCAACCCGGAGTCGACCCTGTCACGCTTTGCCGATATCAACCTGCATCTGCCTGTAGAGCGCGAGGCGTGCCCACATAATCTGGCTCCAACATCCAGCACTACCGCTCAACTGGTCATGGGGGACGCGCTGGCGATTGCACTGCTGGAAGCCCGCGGCTTCAGCCCGGAGGACTTTGCGTTTTCCCACCCAGGTGGCAGCCTCGGGCGCCAGTTGCTGTTACGCGTCGATGATATCATGCACTCAGGCGAGGATATTCCACAGGTATCGCTGCATACGCCCATCCATGAGGCACTGCTGGAAGTCACTCAAAAGCGCCTGGGCATGACTGCCGTCACCAATGATCAGGGAGAGCTACTGGGGATCTTTACTGATGGCGACCTGCGACGCACCCTGGATCTGTCGATTGACCTGAAAAACACGCCGATAGCCGAGGTTATGACCCCCGGTGGCACGACCCTAAAAACCGGTTCATTGGCAGCAGAAGCACTGAAGATCATGCAGGAGCGCAAGATCAATGCACTGCTGATTACAGACGCAGACGGTAAACTTGCCGGCGCGCTGAACATGCATGACTTATTGAAAGCAGGAGTCATCTGACATGACCGAACACGCCCTATCCGACGCACTCAAACAACGCTTGCACGCCATACGCCTGGCCGTGTTTGATGTTGACGGCGTACTCACCACTGGCGCCTTGAATTTTTTACCTGACGGGCAGGAAGTTAAAACCTTTCATACCCTCGATGGACTGGGCATTAAACTGTTGCATCAGGCGGGTATTCGCACAGCCATTATTACCGGACGCAGCTCATCGCAGGTCAGCATGCGGGCCAAGGCGCTGGGTATTCACTGGTGCATTCAGGGGCGTGAAGACAAACTGGTTGCACTGGAAGAAATCTGGCAGGAAAGTGGTGAAAGCGCCGCCACAACCGCTTATATCGGTGACGACTTACCCGACCTGTCAGCCATCACCACGGTCGCTTTTGGTGTCACAGTACCCAATGGCCACCCGCTGGTCTGCAAAGAAGCTGACTGGTGTACCACACGGCGCGGGGGTGAAGGCGCTGCACGTGAATTTTGTGAGTTGCTGCTGGCCTCGCAAGGCAAGCTGAATGATCTGATAGGAGCGTTCCGCTAATGTTCAGCTCGACCCGGGTGCGGCTGCTGACAGGCGTTACACTGCTGGCAGTGACGTTACTCTACTGGGGCTTTTTTGGCAGCCCGACTGACACTCTCAGTGGCGACCCGGATGATCCGGATCGGGTGGACTTTTTCATCCAGGATGCGTTTATTACCCGCTTTAATGAACAGGGCGAACTGGCGTACCTGCTGGTTTCACCACGCCTGCAACATTATCCGGCAACTGAGATGACTCGACTGGAATCACCACTGGTTACGCTACCGGGTGATACAGGTGATACGCAGATTTCATCCGACTATGGCACTATACCTGACGATGAAAGCCAGATTGAACTTGCAGGAAACGTCAGGGTTATTGATAATTCGGCTTCTGAAACACCCTGGGTACTGACGACATCAGTTCTGACGTTATTGCCACCGGAACACTACGCCGAAACCCATGCACCGGTTCAGATCCAACAGGGCGTGAACCGCACCGATGCCATTGGCATGCACGCATGGCTTAAAGAACATCGCGTCGACCTGCTGTCTGAGGTAAGAGGTTATTATGTTACACGTTAAAATACGCCTGATCAGTCTGGCCTCCCTGCTGCTGTTTAGCATGCACACATTTGCCTTGCCGGATGACCAGGATCAGCCGATCTATGTCAGTGCCGACCAGGCGTCCCTGAATGAGCGTACCGGCGTTGCCGTCTATACCGGTGCCGTCGAAATACGTCAGGGCAGCATGATCCTGCAAGGCTCTCGTGTCGAGATGCACCGTGATGGTCAAGGGAGCATCTCGCGCATCATCACCACAGGCTCACCGGCAGAGTTTCAGCAGCAGGCCAGCCCAAACCAGCCGGTCACCAAGGCCTATGGTTTACGCATGGACTACCAGGTACCCACGCAAACAGTCACCATCACTGAAAATGCCCGCGTGGTACAGGATGCTGACGAATTTACCGGCGAACGCATCGTATATGATATGGATAATTCCATAGTCGATGCTTTCCGCAGCGAAGCCCAGGGCGGTCAGCGTGTTCAAATGGTGATTCAACCTAAGGCTAACCCCTGATATGACAACGCGACTGGAAGCCTTGCACCTGGCTAAATCTTACAAGGGCCGCGATGTAGTACGTGATGTGTCACTGCATATCGAACAGGGTGAAATTGTCGGCCTGCTGGGCCCCAATGGTGCAGGTAAAACGACATGTTTTTACATGATCGTTGGCCTGGTTGCCGCAGACAAGGGTACTATTCGTCTGGCTCAACAGGACATCACTCGTCTGCCAATGCACAGCCGTGCCAAACAAGGCATTGGCTATCTGCCACAGGAAGCCTCGGTATTTCGCAAATTGAGCGTCAGCGACAACCTGATGGCCATTCTGGAAACACGGGCAGACCTGTCCAAGGCACAACGTCAGACCGCTTTAGAAGAACTGCTGCAGGAATTTCATATCACCCACCTGCGCAACAGCCCAGGCATGGCACTCTCTGGCGGTGAAAGGCGCCGCGTGGAAATCGCACGTGCATTGGCAACTGAACCACGCTTTATTTTGCTGGACGAACCCTTTGCCGGTGTTGATCCGATATCAGTGAATGATATCAAGCAAACCATTCGACACTTGCAAGCACGCAATATCGGTATTCTGATCACCGACCATAATGTCAGGGAAACACTGGACATTTGTGAGCGAGCCTATATTGTCAGTGAAGGCACAATCCTTGCAGATGGCAGCCCATCTGACATAATGGACAACGAGCAGGTCCGGAACGCCTATCTGGGTGATCAGTTCCGACTCTAAGTCACCATCCCTGCCTCTGAATAAGTGATCTGAACGGCATATGAAGCAAGCGTTACATCTAAAGATCGGCCAACATCTCACGATGACGCCACAACTGCAGCAAGCCATACGCCTGCTGCAACTATCTACTCTGGATCTGCAACAGGAGATCCAGCAGGCACTCGATAGCAATCCGTTACTGGAAATCAGTGATGATGATGCCGATCTTCCCGATGAACGTATGGCGGATACCTACGAGGTCAAGGAAGCTGCATCTCTTAGCAGCAATGAGACTGAAAGTAGCGATAGCTTTGCCGACGAACCGGCAGCTGATCAGGAATGGAACGAGTCCATACCGGACGACCTGCCGACCGACAGCCAGTGGGAAGATACCTTTCAGCATCAGAGCAGCGGTAGCGCTGGTGATAGTGACTGGCCTGATAATGAAAATGATACTCGCGAAGACACTCTGCAGGACCACCTGATCTGGCAGCTCAACCTGACACCGATGAGTGAACAGGATCGACTGGTTGCCGAGTCCATTATTGATGCCATTGATGCAGATGGTTATCTGCGTAGTGACTTGCCAGAGCTGCTGGAGCAGTTTCAGACACAGGAAGCCGAACTGTTTGCCGATGCCGATGAAGCCGAAATTCTGGCCGTACTGCATCGCATACAACAGTTTGATCCTCCGGGTGTCGCCGCACGGGATCTGAGCGAATGCCTCTGCATTCAGATTCAGCAACTGCCTGAAGAACTGGACTGGCGTCAGGAAGCTATCCGCCTGTGTCGCGAGTTTCTGCCACTGCTGGGCAGCCATGACTACAAAACGCTGATGCGTAAAATGCGCCTGTCAGAAACCGAACTGGATTGTGTCATTAACCTGATTCGTTCCCTGAATCCCAAACCCGGCGCAATGATCAGTTCAACCCAGTCTGAATATGTGATTCCTGATGTCATGGTGCGCAAGATTCAGGATGAGTGGGTTGTCTCTCTGAATCCGGATATAGCGCCAAAACTGCGCATTAATACACAATATGCCGACCTGATTCGCCGGGCTGATAGCAGTGCAGACAATACCTACCTGAAAAATCATCTGCAGGAAGCGCGCTGGTTTCTGAAGAGCCTGCTCAGTAGGAATGATACGCTGTTAAAAGTGGCCACCGAAATCGTCGAGCGCCAGCGTGACTTTCTGGAGATAGGTGATGAGGCCATGAAGCCCATGGTGCTGCATGATATTGCCGAAGCGGTATCCATGCACGAATCCACCATTTCCCGAGTCACCACACAAAAATATATTCACACCCCTCGTGGCATTTATGAGCTGAAATACTTCTTCTCAAGCCAGGTGAATACCGCAGATGGCGAAGGCGCATCATCAACAGCCATACGTGCACTGATCAAAAAACTGGTGTCTGCAGAAAATACTGCCAAGCCACTCAGTGACAACAAGATTGCCCAACTGCTGAAAGAGCAGGGAATCAATGTAGCCAGACGCACTGTAGCGAAATATCGTGAAGCTCTCGCGATTCCGCCTTCTAATGAGCGCAAGCGTCTGCTTTAATTAATATAGAGTACGACGTTCATCGTACCGGCACTAAGGAGATATACCATGCAGATCAATATCACAGGTCATCACGTAGAACTGACTGATTCCCTCAACGACTATGTTCGTAGCAAGTTCGAGCGTCTGGAGCGTCATTTCGACAATATTACCAATGTACAGGTGACCCTCAGTGTTGAGAAGCAACGCCAGAAAGCCGAAGCAGACCTGCATGTTGCTGGAGGTGAGATTTTCGCTCAGTCTGAGCATGAAGATATGTATGCAGCTATTGATGCCATGATCGACAAACTGGATCGTCAGGTCATTAAGCACAAGGAAAAAATGAAGTCTCATAAATAACCCTGGAAACAGACTTTCTCATGCCTATATCCGAGCTGCTGACACCATCCATGACACGCTGTCATCTGGATGCCGTCAGCAAAAAACGCGTTTTGGAACTGGCCAGTGAACTACTGGCCTCTGACAACGAATCACTGGAAGCAGAAGATGTTTTCAGCGCCTTGTTGAATCGTGAACGTCTCGGTAGCACGGGCATTGGCGACGGTGTGGCAATCCCCCACTGTCGCCTTGCTGGCTGTGACCGGGCACTGGCACTTCTGATTACCCTGAAAGAGCCGGTTGACTTCGATGCCATAGACAATCGTCCGGTCGACCTGCTGTGCTGCCTGCTGGTACCGGAGGATGCGGCTACCGCACATCTGCAAACCCTGGCCGGTCTGGCGGAGATGTTCAGTCAATCAGATATCCGTGAGTCACTGCGCCAATGCACTGACGACCAGGCTCTCTACCAGCGCTTTGTCGAACTTTCAGGCTCGCAAGGCTGACCCATGAAACTGGTCGTGTTGAGCGGTCGCTCAGGTTCAGGCAAAACCACGGCCCTGCAAGCACTGGAGGATGCCGGCTTTTATTGCATCGACAACCTGCCGGCCATGCTGCTGCCGGAACTGATCCGGCAAATGACCGATACCCAGGGGGGCCCCTCTCGAATTGCGGTCAGTATCGATGCACGCAACCTGACCAGTAATCTGGAGCGCTTTCCAACATTACTGGAGCAACTGAAGCAATACACAGACCTGGTCTGTGAAGTCATCTATCTGGATGCCTCAGAAGCCACACTGCTTAAACGTTTCAGTGCCACGCGTCGCAAGCACCCGTTAACTGATCTGTACTCCGGTCTCAGGGACGCCATTGATCAGGAGCGTGTCTTGCTGGAGCCTATTGCCTCGCTGGCGGACATGCGTATCGATACCACACGCATGACACTTTACGAACTGCGTGACCGGGTAAAACTGCGTATTACCCAAAGCCGCGAACAATCCCTGTCGCTGCTGTTTGAGTCATTTGGTTTCAAGCACGGCACACCACTGGATACAGATTTTACATTTGATGTTCGCAGTCTGCCGAATCCACACTGGATTCCTGAGTTACGCCCATTAACAGGCCTGGATCAACCAGTACAGGCCTTTCTGCAACAGTCTCCTGATGTAGCAGAAATGCAGCAGGATATCACCCGGTTCCTGGAACGCTGGTTACCCCGTATTCGTCAGGATAACCGTAGTTATCTGACAGTAGCCATTGGCTGCACGGGTGGACAGCATCGCTCTGTTTACCTGGCTGAAAACCTGGCTGGTCATTTCCGCCAGTCTATGGATAATGTGCACGTCCGTCACCGTGAACTGAACTGATAGAGTCCGCATGATTAAAGCTCCTATTACCATCATCAACAAACTCGGACTGCATGCCAGAGCAGCGGCCAAACTCAGCACCCTGGCCGGAAACTACGCCAGTCAGATTCAGGTTGAGAAAAATGGCCGTTGTGTGGACTGCAAAAGTATTATGGCCGTCATGATGCTCGCTGCCAGCAAGGGCACAGAACTGATACTGCACATAGAAGGTGATGATGAAACTGAAGCGCACAGCGCTCTCACCACACTGATCAACAACCGTTTCGACGAACCGGAATAACAGCGATATGAATTCAGATAAACAGGTGTTTGAGGATGATGAAATCATCAGCCGCTCAGAAATCAAACGGCAGATGGAAGCCCTCAAACAACTGGGCAAACGCATTACAGAGCTGCGAGCCGATCAGCAGGAAAAGGTCCCTATGGATGCGACACTGCGCGCAGCTATCGCGGAAACACGCCGTATCACCTCTAATGGCGCATTGAAGCGGCACATGCAGTATATCGGCAAATTGATGCGCCATGCAGACATCGAAGCCATTCGAGCGGCACTGGACACCTTTGATACCGCCAGCCAGGCACACAACCAGAAGTTTCACGCACTGGAACAGTGGCGCGAGCGTCTGCTGCAGCCGGGCGAGGCGGGTACAACTGCACTGGAAGCCTTTATTCAGGAATATCCCCAAACCGACATCCAGCAGCTGCGTCAATTGATCCGCAACACACGTCGCGAGCAAGAGAAACAACAACCACCCACACAGTTCCGCAAGCTTTTCCGCTTCCTGCGCGAAACCGCTGAGCTGGACTGATTTAACGCCCCCCGGCAGGATTCAGCAGGTTAAGCTGCGGGTCGTCCCAGTCCCCTTTCAGGGTGTAGGCGATACGGGTCATTTTTTCGATCCGGTCGCCCATAATCCGATCAAAAATAAACAAGGCACCCGCCACTTGAGGTGCGCCCAACAACACAGCCCCTAACGTCAGGTTACTGCCCAAAGGCACACTGACCTGAATGGTTTTGTCCAGCTGTTGTGTATTCAGATCCACCTGCCCGGTAATCTCCATATTGGCAGAAGGCCCGGTCATGATCAGTGCATCACGTGTGGTGGCAACTCCTTTATTCAATTCATAATCAGCTTTCAGCTGATCAAAAACCAGCCCTCGTTTCAGCAAATCACTGAAATCCAGACGCAAGCGGCGTGACAGTGTGTTCAGATTAAGCAAACCAAACACACGTAACAGATTGGCACCACTGCCTGACTCAATAATTCGCCCCTGATCCGCCTGAAAACTGAATACACCGTCCAGTGACGACACACCAAACTGCCAGGGTGCTCCCCGCCAGGTCAACTGTGCTGTTGCACTCAGTGCCTGGGTTTCTATCGGACGTCCCTGCCCCCAGTGCTCCAGCACTTCAGCCAAGTCAGCGCCATTCAGGTTTAACGTCAAGTCGGTGCTAGGGTGCTGTCCTGCCTGCCAATGTGCATGCCCTGTCACCGTGAAGCCCTGCAACTGCCCACTGATGGACTCATAGCTGACATGCTGGCGTTGAGGCTTCATATCCAGCGACCACTGACCCAGCGCCCGCTCTCCTACTCTTAAATCATCTATTTTCAGGCTGAGCTGTGGATAACCACTGACATCGACAGGAGACTCTGTGACCGGCGGTGTCGGCACAGTGGATGCCTCAGCCTCACTGGAACGCCAATGCAGGTGATCCAGATGCGCCTGCCAGCTGTCATCTGCAAAACGCAGCACCCTGCCCTGTACACTGAATTGCGGCACACTGCCTCGCAACTCCAAATGTGAGGACTGCGGCAGAACTGCAACCCCTGAACCAAACAGCAGCTGCCCGCGCAGAGGCTGTGACAGATCCATCACCCCCTGGAGTAAGGTGTCATAACTGAAATGCAGACGCTGCTGCTCCGGATACAGGTCTACATTGAGCAAGCGCTGCTGATCCGCCGATTTGCCCAATCCGGCAGGTAAATCGATGGCAGTTCCCAGCAGATTGGAGCTCAGCTCCAGACGCGGACAGCTGCCTTGCTCGGCGCAGAGCGTCAATGCCAGATCCACCTGACTTTTGCCATCAAAGCGATCACCCAGCGACAACCCGGTCAAATGATCCAGATGCTCTGTTGCAATCATCCCCTGAAGAGCCACACGGGTGCGCTCACCCTGTGTCGATATGTCAGCCTCTATTGCTTCACCATACAGGCGTCCACGCAATCCGGTGGATCGCAACCCGGCCTGAGTGGTGTACACCACCTGCCCACTGATATCATTAAAACGCAGATCTCGATCCTGCAAATGCAACTGACTGCCTTGCAAACGACTGGATACCTGTACATCGATGGCATCCGGATTATCCACCGGCACCCTCAGCCCCAGGCGGGTCTGCGTATCACCCCGTAACTGCCAGTCATCAAAACCGCTGCCAAGATAACCGCCTAATGCCGATTCCTGCAGCAACAGGCTGAAGTCCGACGCATCTCCCTGTAACACAGCCGCTACATGTAACTGCTGGCTATCTCTCGGCAGATATACCCAACCACTATTGATGTCAGAATTCAGAATACTGCCTGAAGCAATATCGATGCGCAGCTCGGTATCTCTCAAGTGCAGGAAAATCTGACCATCCTGAACCACTGGCCAGTCAGGATGGAACGCAAACTCAGCCTGTTCAGCATCCAGAAACAGTTGCACACTCACAGGTAAATGGTGTGCTTGAGGGCGCAGACCAGCATGAATCATCAATCCAGCCTGATTGACCTGCCCGGCACGGATGGCGGACTTCAGCCAATCATAAAGCGTTTCACCCAGCTCACGCGGCGGCGTGTAAAACTCGGTTTGCAACGCATCAGTGTCGGTAATCCCGATTAACAGACTGAATTCAATCTGCTCTTCCGGATCGAAAGGACGGTAAAGGCCAAAACGGCCTTTGGCATGAATCGCTTCATTGCTCAGACTCAGCAAACCACTGTTCAGTCGTAAAGCCTCCCCGGTCACCTGCCAACTGACCTGACCACTGGCCTCTGAATACTGCCAGCCACTGCCAAACAACTCAGGGAAATTCAGGGTAAAGGCTGCGCTTTCCAGCAGGATGGTCCCCTCGGTCAGGGTCGCTTGCAGCTGTCCACTGATACCGGATGCTTCAGGTGCATCCTCCCAGGCAGATACAGCCACCTCATCCAGTCGTGCCTCAAGTATGAAGCTTAACCAGTCTTCCGGCTGCTGCCAGGCGATCAACAGATCACTGACCTGCCCGGCAGGAGCCAAACGGGCCAACACAGATTCAGCCGCTTCAGGCAGAATATCCAGCTGATCAACCCAGTGGTGTACACCCGCCAGATCCAGTTCAGACAAACGCACAAACTCAGGCATCACCCACTGCTGCCCGGTAGCCAGATGAAACTCGGTGATTAATTCCGGCAAGCTCAGCAGCACACCTTGAGTCGCAGCCTGAATTCCCCGCAACTGCAACTGATACTGACCATCGGTCACAGGTAACAGCACAAAACGACTGCGCAGATGATCAATCTCAGGCCAGCGATCGCCGGATAATGCCAGAGGCGTTATCGAAAAATCCCCCTGCAGCTCGGTCAATCGGGAGGCCTGCCACTCTCCCCAGACATGGGCAGACAGGTTCAGAGCATCCATTTCCAGCGGCAACACCCCCAGATTCAAGACCTCGGGACCCAGCGCATCACTCTGCAAGAAGAAACGATAATGACCAGCCAACAGGTCATCAAAATCCAGACTCAAAGCATGCAACGCGAAAACAGCATAGGCATCCTCACCTATTCTGGGCATACGCGCAGAACCACTGATCTGATACTCTCCTGCTGCCGCCTCAAACATGGCGTTGATCGGTGAAATCAACTGCAGCTCACCGCCTTCGGGCTGTAGCCCCAAGTGAACGTTACGCAACACCAGAGATGGCTGGTAGGACAGCAGCGCCAGCAGAGACGGTGCACCCTCTCCCGACGACGCCCCCATATCGGGCAACCAGCGCCCCTGCTGCTGTTGCCACAACACATCCGCCTGCTGTAATTCCGCCATACGAAACACGGGAACCCGATATTGCAGACTGCGCAGCAGATCCAGGGTCAGATCCAGACGTTCTGCCTTTACCGAAACCATCGGTGCAGATGCATCCTGACTTAACAGGGTCAGATCCTCCAGGTGCAGGCGTATCTGTAATTGCTCCAGAGACGCATGCAAGGCCCCTATACGCAGCTGAACACCCAGCGTAGAACTGAGATAGGCCGATATTTCATCCGAAAAACGGGATAGCTGGGGCAACCCCAGACGTAATGACAGGATCAGCAGTGCCGGAATCAGTGCCAGCACCAACAACACCCGATACAGCTTGGCAAGCTTGCGTTTCATCGGTGGCTACTCAGCGCAACACAACGTCAAACTGTTCCGGGGAATACAGCGTCTCGGCCTGGAAACGAATGGTTTTGCCGATAAAGGCTTCCAGCTCTGCCACATGGTCAGATGCTTCGTCGAGCAGGTAATTCACCACACTCACGGCTGCCAGAACCAGATAGCTCTCGGTATCATAAGCCCGATGCTGACGCAGTATCTCCCTGAAAATTTCATAGGAAACCGTTTCCGGGGTTTTAACACTGCCACGACCCTGACAGACAGGACAGGGCTCGCACAAAACATGCTCCAGGCTCTCGCGTGTGCGTTTTCGGGTCATCTCGATCAGACCCAGCTCGGACACGCCGGTGACCTTGCATTTGGCATGATCTTTTTCCAGCACCCGGTCCAGAGTACGCTGTACCTGACGCTGATGATCAGGATCGGTCATATCAATAAAATCGATAATGATAATGCCGCCCAGGTTACGCAGACGCAATTGACGACCTATGGCAGTCGCTGCTTCCAGATTGGTCTTGAAAATGGTTTCTTCCAGATTACGGTGCCCAACAAAGCCACCGGTATTGATATCCACCGTGGTCATGGCTTCGGTCTGATCAAAAATCAGATAGCCACCGGATTTGAGTTCCACCTTGCGCCCTAAAGCCTTCTGCATCTCTTCTTCGACATTAAACATGTCAAACAAGGGACGTTCACCGGGATAATATTCGATTTTCTCAATGATCTCAGGGACCAGTATCTGAGCAAACTCAACCGCACTCTGATAGGTTTCACGCGAATCAATACGAATACGCTCCACATCCGCATGCGCCATATCGCGCAACGCACGCATATGTAACGGCAAATCTTCATAGACAATGGAGGGCACACTGGCGGTCGTGATTTTCTGCTGCAGGTTTTTCCACAAGCGCCGCAAGAAATCGATATCGGTGCGCAACTCCAGCTCACTGGCGCCCTCAGCCACTGTACGCAGAATAAAACCACCACTGCCCTCGGCCAATGCAGACTCAGACATCAGCTGTTCCATTAAGGTTTTCAGCCGTTCGCGCTCATCCGCATCATCAATTCGCTGAGACACGCCGATATGATCATTGTGTGGCATCAGTACCAGGTAACGTGAAGGGATCGACAGATGCGTGGTTAAACGCGCACCCTTACTGCCAATCGGGTCCTTGGTAACCTGCACCAGCAGGGTTTCACCTTCCCGAATCACCTGGGCAATCGGCACACTGGTTCGGTTTCCCTGAGCAGTCTGGGCTTCAGCGCCGACCAGCTCATCAACGGGGATAAACGCTGCACGCTCCAGGCCAATATCCACAAAAGCAGCCTGCATACCGGGCAATACCCGCACCACCTTGCCTTTGTAAATATTACCGACAATACCACGCCGACTGGCACGCTCGACGTAGATTTCCTGAGGCATGCCGTTCTCGACCACCGCCACACGGGTTTCCATCGGGGTAAAGTTAATCAGAATTTCTTCAGCCACAGGAATGCTCCTTTTCTGTCTCATCCAGTTGCCACACCCGCACACCATGGCGTTGCAGCAGGGCCGCCGTCTCATGCAACGGCAAGCCGACGACATTGGAATAGCTACCATTCAGGCGCGTTACAAACACCGAACCCAACCCCTGAATGGCATAGGCGCCAGCTTTATCCCGGGGCTCGCCTGTCTGCCAGTAGGTATGGCACTGAGCAACATCCAATGGCGCAAAACTGACATCGCTGGCAACACAGATCACATCTTCTCCCTGAGAAGAGATGACTGCAACACCAGTCATCACCTGATGGGTACGTCCAGAGAGTGCCATCAGCATAGCCACTGCCTCGGCTTCATTGTCAGGCTTGCCCAACAGCAGGCCATCCAAGGTCACTGTGGTATCTGCAGCCAGAATAACAGAATCAGCCGCCAGACCAGCCGCCGCCTGCCTGGCCTTCTCCAGCGCCAGACGCTGTGTATAGGCTTCGGGAGACTCCCCGGGAATAACTGCCTCGCATATATCGGCAGGCACGACACGGTGCGGCACACCGATCTGCTCCAGCAACGCACGTCGCCGCGGGGAGGCTGAAGCCAGAATCAGTTCGCTCATAGTTGGTTCACTCTATTCGGAAGGTTCTGCGTACACCATGCAAGACAACATAGACCCAGGGCCAGAGTAACGCACTGATCAATGAAGGCAACATAAATTGCAACCCACCTGCCGTTGTACCGGTAATGCCCTGCATCCAGAAGAACAGCAGCTGATTCACGCCCACCAGTACCATCACCATCATCGACTGTTGCCATAGAGGGAACATGCGCAGGCGCTTGTACAGCAACAACACCAGATAAGCGATTAGCGTCAGTGAAAGCGCATTCAATCCCAGCACACTGCCACGGATAATATCCAGCAGGATGCCAATCGAGAAAGCGCTCACCAGGCCCACACGATGCGGCAACATCAATACCCAGTAGATTAACACCAGCGCCACCCACTCGGGACGATACCAAAGCAAAAAATCAGGCAGTGGTATCTGGCTAAGTACCAGTCCCAGCAAAAAGGTCGCAAAGATGATCAGGGAGCCACCCTGAGTTGCATCATGCCGCATGCTGCTTAAGGCTCCTCAACTACAGCATCTGTTTCAGATGCCATGGACTGAGTCGTATGAGCCTCCGAGTAGTCAATCAGCAACAGTTGTCGACTGCGATCCAGTCGTGCCGAGGGACGTGCTTTTACCAACAGGAAAGGACGGCCCGGATCACGAATAATCTCTTCAACCACTGCCACTGGATAGCCTCGTGGGAAGCGGCCACCCAATCCGGACGTCACCAGCAGGTCACCTTCTTCAATATCGGCGGTACTGGGCACATGACTGAGTTCCAGCTCATTCAACACCCCCTTACCCAGCGCAATACTACGAAAACCGCTGCGATTGACCTCAACCGGAATAGCGGTACGGGCGTCCGTAATCAGCATCACACGACTGGTATAATGGGCCAGTGAAAGCACTTGCCCCATAATACCGCCGGCATCAATGACAGGCTGGCCTATTTTCAAGCCATCCTCTGAACCCCGATTCAGAATCACTTCATGTAAAAACGGATCCGGGTTGATACCAATCAACTCGACCGCTCTGACCTCAGGTTCCAGACGCTGCTGGGCATTCAACAGCTCGCGCAGCTGTCGGTTTTCCTCTGCCAGCGACTCCATACGCAAAGACTTGCGGTGCAGCTCCAGCGCCTCTGCGCGCAGCTGTTCATTATCACGAATCAAGGCAGCACGATCGACAAACAGATCAGACAGGCTATCAGCGGCACGCGAGGGAATATCCACCAGCCATTGCAACGGTGTTACCAGCAACGACAGATACATCCGCCCTTCTTTCATCTTCGGCCAATTCAAATCAGCCGTGATCAGCCCCAGGGTCAGCACCAACAGGAAAACAAACAGAAACCGGGGATTACGCCCCTTAAAAATAGGATTAATCGGACACCTCCCGCTGCTGCAATAGCAGAGACATCCGATTCAATAACAGCAAGGGCCAGCTGGGCATGAATTACTCGTTTGTCAGAATCTCGAAGGAATGCTTGTCCAGCATTTCCAGTGCCCGACCACCGCCACGCGCCACACAGGTCAACGGATCTTCTGCCATAATCACTGGCAGGCCAGTCTCTTCACTGATCAGGCGATCAATATTACGCAGCAATGCACCACCACCGGTCAGTACGATGCCATGCTCGGCAATATCAGATGCCAACTCCGGCGGACAGCCTTCCAGAGCACTTTTGACTGCCTGAATAATCGCAGACAAAGGTTCTTGCAGGGCTTCCAGAATTTCATTCGAGTTGAGGGTAAAGCTACGTGGAATCCCCTCAGCCAGGTTACGACCACGCACATCGATTTCCAGCACTTCATTACTGGGATAGGCTGTTCCGACTTCCTGCTTGATACGTTCAGCCGTAGCATCACCAATCAAGCTACCGTAGTTACGGCGTACATAGGTCACGATGGATTCATCAAAGCGATCGCCACCAACCCGAACAGATTCTGCGTAGACAATACCGTTCAGCGAGATAACCGCAATTTCAGTTGTACCACCACCAATATCCACCACCATGGAGCCTGTCGCTTCATCCACAGGCAGTCCGGCACCAATCGCCGCGGCCATCGGCTCTTCGATCAGATACACCTCACGCGCACCGGCACCGATAGCCGACTCACGAATCGCACGCCGCTCAACCTGGGTGGATTTACAGGGTACGCAGACCAGCACACGGGGACTGGGCGTCATAAAGCTGTTGTCGTGTACCTTGCTGATAAAATACTGCAACATTTTTTCAGTAACGTGAAAATCTGCGATCACACCGTCCTTCATCGGACGGATCGCAGTAATATTACCTGGTGTACGTCCCAGCATACGCTTGGCTTCGGTACCAACAGCCGCCACTGTTTTCTGGTTCCCTACCGTTCGGATGGCTACGACCGATGGTTCATTAAGAACAATATCGCGATCCCGGACGTAAATCAGTGTATTCGCCGTACCGAGGTCGATGGAAAGGTCGCTTGAAAAAAGCCCTCTGAATTTCTTAAACATGTGAATGAGTACCTGAGATTTGCCCGTTTGGCCGATAATCCTGAAAGGCTGTAACTCTAACAATGGCAGGGATTTTGAGCAAGGAACAAATGTGTTAACTTATGCAGGATAGACTATTTTTTCAAGCCGAATGTGAGAAATTGCTTTATGTCTCTGGACCGATCTGATGTGGAACGCATCGCACATCTGGCCCGCCTGGCCATTCATGAACCGGAAATTCCGGAGTATACCGAGAGTCTGAACAGCATTCTCAGTCTGATTGACCAGATGCAGGCCACCCCAACGGACGGAATCGAACCGCTGGCCCATCCGCTGGATGCGGTACAACGCCTGCGCAGCGATGTCGTGACCGAAGCCAATCAGCGTGACAGCTTGCAGGCCTGTGCGCCCGCTGTCGAAGATGGACTGTTTCTGGTCCCCAAAGTCATTGAATGATTGATGCCCCTCTACCCCAAGGAAACCACTGATGTTTAACCTGACTCTCAGCGAGCTATCACAGGCTCTGAGCCAAGGCCAATTCAGCAGCCTGGAGCTGACACAAGCGCTCCTTGAGCGCATCAAGCGCCTGGATAGCCAGTACAACAGTTTTATTACCCTGTCAGAGGAGCAGGCCCTGCTGCAGGCAAAAGCCGCAGATGCCAGCCGTGCCGCGGGACATGCAACGCCCTTAACCGGTCTGCCTGTTGCACATAAAGATCTGTTTTGTACCCAAGGCATTCGTACCAGCTGTGGTTCCCGCATGCTGGACAACTTTGTATCACCCTACAACGCCACTCTGGTTGAACGTCTGAATCAGGCAGGCATGGTAACGCTGGGCAAGACCAATATGGACGAGTTCGCCATGGGCTCATCCAATGAATCCAGTTACTATGGCCCGGCGCGCAATCCCTGGGATTCACAGCGTGTGCCCGGCGGCTCATCCGGTGGCTCTGCCGCTGCTGTTGCCGCACGACTGGTACCTGCAGCCACAGGCTCAGATACCGGTGGCTCAATCCGCCAGCCTGCCGCACTGTGTGGCATTACCGGGCTCAAACCCACCTATGGCCGCATTTCACGCTATGGCATGATCGCCTACGCCTCTTCCTTCGATCAGGCAGGTCCCATGACACGCAGCGCTGAGGATGCAGCACTGCTGCTGCAAGCCATGGCGGGCGAAGACCCGCTGGATTCAACCTGCGCAGTGCACCCAGTACCTGACTACCGTGCCAGCCTGAACAACAGCCTTTCGGGCTTGCGTATCGGCTTGCCAAAAGAGTACTTCGCTGAAGGCACCGACCCGGAAATTCTGCAACGCGTACGTGAAGCTGTTGCCGAATTTGAAAAAATGGGTGCCCAGGTCAAAGAAGTCAGCCTACCCAATACCCAGCTAAGCATCCCGGCCTACTACATTCTGGCACCGGCTGAGGCCTCATCCAACCTGTCACGCTTTGATGGTGTGCGCTACGGCCATCGCTGCGCTGCACCGAAGGACCTTGAAGACCTCTACAAGCGCACCCGCGAAGAAGGCTTTGGTACTGAAGTCAAACGCCGCATCATGGTCGGTACCTATGCCCTGTCTGAAGGCTTTTACGATGCCTACTATCGCAAAGCACAGCAGATCCGTCGCCTGATTCAGCAGGACTTTGTACGAGTATTGCAGGATGTCGATGTCATTATGGCACCCGTCACTCCTTGCGCAGCCTTCCCCCTGGGCGAGAAAAACAGCGACCCGGTGTCCATGTACATGGAAGACGTCTTTACCCTGTCACTCAACCTGGCAGGACTGCCTGGCATGTCGATCCCCTGCGGCTTCTCGGGCCACTTGCCCGTTGGCCTGCAGTTGATCGGCAACTACTTTGATGAAGCCCGGTTACTGAACATTGCACACCAATACCAGCAGGTCACGGACTGGCATCAACACACCCCAGCCAACCTGAGCGAGGACTAATCAAGATGGAATGGGAAGTTGTTATCGGGCTGGAAATCCATGTCCAGCTCGCCACCCAGACAAAAATTTTCTCTGGTGCCAGCACCGCCTTTGGCGCTGAACCCAACACCCAGGCCTGCGCTGTCGATCTGGCACTGCCGGGCACGCTGCCGGTTTTCAATGAGAACGCCCTGCGCATGGCCATCATGTTTGGCCTGGCGATTGATGCAGAGATAGGTAAACGCTCTGTTTTTGAACGCAAAAACTATTTTTACCCCGACCTGCCCAAAGGCTATCAAACCACACAGCTGGCTGAACCCATAGTTGGAACGGGCCATGTGGATATCCAACTGGAAGATGGCAGCAGCCGACGGGTACGCATCCATCATGCCCACCTGGAAGAAGATGCAGGCAAGTCCCTGCATGAAGACTTTCATGGCATGAGCGGTATCGACCTGAACCGCGCTGGCACACCACTGGTCGAAATCGTGTCTGAACCGGATATGCGCAGCGCCAAGGAAGCCGCGGCCTATGCCCGGAAAATTCACGCCATAGTCACCACGCTGGGCATTTGTGATGGCAATATGGCCGAAGGCTCCATGCGCTGCGACTGTAACGTCTCGATTCGCCCCAAAGGCCAGGAGGCACTGGGCACCCGTACTGAACTGAAAAACATCAACTCTTTCCGCTTTATCGAACGGGCGATTGAGACTGAAGTAGCCCGCCAGATCGACTTGATCGAAGACGGTGGCAGAGTGGTACAGGAAACCCGCCTCTATGATCCGGACCGTAATGAAACCCGCAGCATGCGGTCCAAGGAAGAAGCCAATGACTACCGCTACTTCCCTTGCCCGGACCTTCTGCCGGTAATCATTGATGATGCCTATATTGAAACGATCCGTGAACAGCTGCCCGAGCTGCCAGATGCACGCCGCCAGCGCTTTATCGACCAATACAGCCTGTCTGACTACGATGCAGGCGTACTGGCATCCGAGCGCGCTCAGGCGGATTACTTTGAAGAGGTTGTCACCCTGACAGGAGATGCCAAACTGTCGGCCAACTGGATTACCGGCGAACTGGCACGCTTCCTCAATCAGGCAGACCTCAGTATCAGTGCATCACCCGTCAGTGCTCAACAGCTTGCAGGGCTGATTCAACGAATCCAGGATGACACCATTACCGGCAAAATCGGTAAAAATGTCTTTGAACTGCTCTGGAACGAAGGCGGCACAGCCGACAGCATCATAGAAGCCAAAGGCCTCAAACAGGTCAATGACTCAGGCGCCATCGAAGCGGCAATTGATCAAGTGATTGCCCAATGCACGCCTCAGGTTGACCAGTATATCGCGGCAGAGCCTGATAAACGTGGCAAAATGCTGGGCTTCTTTATGGGCCAGGTGATGAAACTGACACAGGGCAAAGCCAACCCAGGCCAGGTCCAGGGTCTCTTGAAGCAGAAGCTGGACCAGCTCTGCTGAGCCATTCCTGCCCAAGCAGTCTGAGTCATGTCAAACGCATGATTCAGACTGCTGGATACCACGACAAGTTATACCGCGTTACCAGCGTTTAAAGAGTTTGACAAAATACTCAGGGTCCTGATCACGCTGAGCCAGACCCACAGCACCAATATCAAAACGCCAGTCTCTGTGAAAGTTTTCACGACTGTGTCCAATGGAGAAAGAGCCACTCCCCTTTCGCCAGGACTGATTGGCTTCATCCAGAAAATGCCCACCCAGATAGCGCGCGCCCACGATCGTGTAGTTACGCTCACCATGATGATACGTCGCCAGCGTCGCCACATCATGCCGGGCAAAACCGGGCAGGCGATTACCGTAAAAAGCAGCCTCCTCATTTTTACTTTCGGTATGCGCATAGTGGGTCATTAATGCCAGGTTATCGGTCAGAATAGTATCTAACCCCATACTGATGCGCTGTATCTCTCCTCTTCCGAAAAGTGGACGGGTATCGTAACTGAGTATGCGTGCACCACCCACAAACTCTCTGGGCCCGATACGGGTGATCGTATCCGGGATCGGATTCAGGCGCTGCGCAAACAGTCGACCTGTAGCATCCCTTGGATTGGAAATTTTCTGTTGCTGTGCTTCCAGTGACAGAAACATACGGGGATTCAACTCCATATTCAGCCGAACCGCCGTTTTACGTGCATGACTACCCGGTAACAAAAACTGATGATCTATGGGTATTCCACCCATCATGACCGGTGATAACGTATGGTTTCCGGGAGCCTGTAGCGTTTCCAGGTAACCGAGATGCAATGCATTCCCTGCACCAAAGCGCCGGGTCACTCCCACGCGTGGCAGAAAGTCCGGCGATGAGCGGTCATCAAACTCGATAGCTGGCGCAAACTGATTACCCGTGGTGGGATCAACGGCACGATCGGAAAACTCAAATTTAAACCGGGGCCAGTAACCTTCGGTATACACACTCCAGTCATCATAACGCCACTCACCCGCCAGCCACGCCATACGATACTCTTGTCGTGCCAGCTGATCATTGCGGAACAGGCTGTCACCCAGTGAGGCATCTCCTTTCGCGGTGATACTTTCGATACCCAGATTTAAACGATGCTCATTGATTAAATGGGTATGTTGCACATGCGCACCTGTTTCAGTCGCCTGGTAGCGCCGATCCTGCGGACCATATAGAAAATCAAACAACTCTGTATCCACATCAAAGTCAGCATGGCTGATTTTCAGCGATGTCTGAGAATCGGGGCTCCAACGGTAACTAGCGCCCGCATCAGTTCTGCGCAAATGGTAATATTCCGGCTTATAAAAGAACGAAAAACCACCCAGATAAACCGGTTCAGGAAAGCGCAGGCGCGATTTACTTTCATTGTGCAACAAGAACACGCCCAGCTCTTCCGTCGGCTTCAACCCGAGCGCTGCGACCAGTCCACCTTCACGTAACTCATACCCGTCAAGGGTATCGCTTTCCCTGGGGTCCATATACAGCCCTTGGGCCTGAAGCAACCAGGCCGACCTGAAAGGTTCTGCGTTTAAACCGCGAACAGTTCCGCTAACACTCACATCATCACGTGCCTCCGAGCGCCAGAACAACGATTCAAGCTCAACATGACGCCCGGGGCGAGCAAAGAGCGTAGGCGTTGCTGAGCCTGCACCAAACACCATAGGATCTGCCAGATAACCCTTAAAAAGCTCTGAACGCCGGCCAAAGTCACTGTCGAGACGGTTTGCCATAAAAAAATGACTGCCCGCCCACAAGGGATGACTCGACGCCTCTGCATAGGCTCTTGCCCAATGTTCCAGACCAAAATCACCAAATGCCTTTCCCAGGTTGGCAGAGCCCTGACTATCGTTGGCCAGTTGATTGAGTGATTTAAGGTAAGGCAAGCGGATCAGGGACTCTCTGGCAGAGTTGATGGCATCCACCGGTCTTCCCATATCATTCTCTATTACTGAACGGATTTGCCAGGGAAGCGGGTCATTGGGGTCCGCCTGAATCGCCCGGTTCAGAGAATCCAGTGCAGCCGCCCGATTACCTAACTGAAACTCGGCTACGGCGAGCCAGACTTGCCCGCGTGCAAAACGTGGCTCAATAGTGACCGCTTTTAATAATTGCGCCTGAGCAACGCCTGTATCGCCACGCTGCAATGCCAGCAAACCACTACCCGCAAGGCTGACATAATCATCCTCCGCCAGTGTCAAAGCAGATGCATAGTGACGGTCTGCTTCCGACAGCCGGTAAGACAAGGTGGACTCTAATGCCAACTCCCCGATATATTCCGCATTTTCCGGAGCAAGCTCAACTGAGGTAGCCAGCGCTTCACGCGCCTGTCTCAAATCGCCTCGCTCCATCTCAGCGCGCCCCAGACCATGATATGCAGCCGCTTGTGTAGAGGGCGAGACGGCCAACTCAATGGCCGATCGATAACCGGCCAGTGCCTGAGCTACATCTCCCTGCAACCGCCACCAGTTGGCACTGGCCAAGCGTAACTCGGCTGAGTCAGGCATCACGGATAAAGCCTGATCCAGAAAGTCACGTGCCACAACCATACGATCCTGAGCGATCAAGACATCAGCCCGTCGAGCTGCCACGCGGGGGTCCTGATAGGTATTCCACAGGTGATACAGACGATTCTGGGCCTGTTCGAACTCACCTGAATAGAGCTCAAAATCAGCCAGCATCAACCCAACAGGCACACTATACATCTCCTGCTCGGCCAAGCCCTCCAGGAGCACATGAGCCTGCTCAAGCGCATGATCACCAATCAGCTCACGTATCTGCAGCAAAGGCTGATCACTGGATGATACCGAAAACTCCCGGTATCTCTCGGGATCAATGGGATTAGCCATCACCCACTGCACACGTTCCTGGGGATTGATAAGCAAACGTTTTACCGGGGCCTGGCCCGGCTCCACATAGGCTTCTTCAGAGGGTCCTACCTCAACACGACCATAATCATTAGACACCTCTATCAGGCCTGTGAGTACCGAGAGGGTCGTGCGCCCTTCAGCATCCACCTGAACATCCCAATCCGTACCACGCACCACAGCCAAAGCTGCAGGTGTTTCCAGCTCCAGAGCTCCAGAAGCCCTTTTGGTTCGTGACCATAATCGACCAACAACCAGTTGTAGCCGGGTTTTTTCCGTGCCTGTTTCCTGCAGTCGGATCTGAGCATTAGCATTCATACGTAGCTGTGTCTGATCTGCCAGAAGTAGTGCCGCAGACGAATAACTGAGTGTACGCACATCAGCACCTGCATTTAGCTGCTGTGAAATAACGGCAGCAGACCAAGCGAGTGACTCTGATGAGCGTGTTTCGCCCTGACCAGACAGGCTGATAATTTCAGCAGCAGGGTCAGCACTCAGAGATGGGCTAAACAACAGCAGTAAACTATAGAAGGACAGTGCTGAAGCCACTGGTTTAAACTGCATAGAACACCTCCGAAGGACTTATCGGTGTTACTGCTCATTTACCGATGCTAAAACTAAAGTCAATCGTCTGCCTGGAGGCACCCCTGCCGGTATTTATACTCCCCTGTAATCCCTGAAGACGTGCAAATATTCGTTCAGTTTGAGGTAGTAAAGCTGATTGTTGCTGTTCCATGAGTATACACAAGAATTGGCAGGCTTTTAGTGCGGGATCTAGTTCACCCCGTATCAAATAGTCTAATACTGCCCTGGAAGTCTCTGCCAGAAGTGGATCTTGAACAGGCGTAAACACATCGATAGCGTCATGTTTCCCTGCAACCCGCAAGCGGTCTAACCAGGCAAGGGGTGGCAGATTATCACCTCTCAGCTGCTCTACAGTGGATTTCGACAGCAAAATATCACTGCCCATCACCTTATTGGCCCCTTCCAGCCGCGCAGCGGTATTCACACTATCCCCTACAGCCGTATAGGTGAAGCGTGCCTTGGAGCCCATATTGCCGACAGAGGCTTCTCCTGTATGCAAACCAACACGTAACTTAATGTTTTCAAAAGGCGTACCATACCAATGCTTTCTTAACTCATCCATGGCACGCTGCATGTCGCAAGCACTCGCCAAAGCCCTGTTAGCATGATCCGGCTGATCCAAAGGCGCGTTCCAGAACGCCATCACAGCATCACCAATAAATTTGTCCAGCGTTCCACCCTGCCCATGTATTACCTGTGTCATCACTGAAAAATATTCATTCAATGCAGTCGCCACTTCATCTGGACTCATGACTTCATTCGCAGCGGTGAACCCAGCCAAATCTGCAAACAAAATAGTCAACTCGCGTTTCTCTCCACTGGTAACCGGTGCCATGTGTTGCTGAGTCAACTGGTCTACAATTGCAGAGGGAACATAGCTTGAAAAAAGCTCGCGCAGCTGCTCCTTACGCCGCCACTCAACCCAGTAATTTGTGGCTGCATCATAGTTATACAGAAAAATGGCTCCCAATACGGATGGCCAAAGCAACCACCACCAGCCCAGATAAAACTGCCAAATGACACCAGCACAGAGCAGAACAAGACTACAGAGCAACACCCATGCAGCATGTCCCGGCTTCCACTGCCGGGTAGCGATCATCAGGGCCAGCAACACAAGAGTGGTGGAGACCAGCGTCACCCAAAGTGGTTGTGTTGCAATCCAGTCATTGAATAACGCATTGTTTATGGCTGTCGCATGTAGCGCCACACCGGCAATTTCATGGTCACCAAAGGGGGTTGGAAAACGGTCTACTCCTGAAACCGGAGTATTAACACCCAGTAACAGCAGCCTGTCCCGGAAGGCATTCGGCGGCAGATTTTTATCAGGGAACAATGCCTGGGTAAACTGCACATAGTCCAGGTCAACCTCTGGAGCATAATAGCGAAGCCGAGCTCCGGGTGGCGGTGGCCAATACTCCACTCCGGATAACTCAGTGACCTGATGCCAAAAGCTGTGTGTATCAGTGGAAATACGCCGCACCACCCTGTCCACATCCGCCAGGTGATTCACATAACCAACCGGAACATCTGCATAAATGGGCAAAAGGTGCTGTGTGTAAGACTGCACCTGTGTTGAAGTCACCTCAACCCTGGCACCAGCCAATACAACCGCTATCCCTTGTTTATCTGCAGCAAATAACGCCTGCTCCATCCGGAGGTCGTCATCCGGACCTTGAGGCTCGGAAAACAGCAGATCGATCCCCAGGCTCTTTGCATCAGCCTCTACTACCGCCTCAATCAGTTGAGCATACAAACGGCGAGGTAAAGGAGGAGACAGATCGAGCTCGAGAAAAGAGGGATCATCAATGCCAATGATGACCACGCCTTGTGAAGGTGGCGGTACTGCAGTCAAAACACTCAAAACGTCATATTCACTAAAGCCAAGGCGTTCACCCAATCCGCCTAACTGAACCAACAGGAGAAAGCAGGCTACACTCGCACCACGCATAAACATACTTTGCGTGGTTGTGAATTGTCGACGCATATAGCTAAACAGTCTGCTTGAGCTGTTCAAATTCGCTCTTCCTGCTCAGTTAACTTAAACCGGTGGCCTGAAAGTTATCAATCAGCAGTATCGTCACGTTCTGTCTGTATGGCAAATGGACCGGGAACAGCCAAATCGAAAAAGCATTCCCAATCACCTAATCCTGCGTTAAATAACGCAAATGCCCGAGGAATGTACGGGCTACCGGTCCCAGAGTATCCGCATCATTAAAATTCAGATAAAAAGTCGAGCTGCGACAATTCCCCCGTGGCAACACCAGCGCTTTTAGCTGTCCCTTGTCCAGATAGGGTTTCACGGCATGGTGTGGCAACCAGGCAAAACCAAGCTGCTTCAACAACAACTCGATAGAAGTCCCCACATGACTCACAGTCCAACGCTGTTCAGATCCCAGCCAGCCATGCTCTTTATCACGTGCTTTTCCTGAATCGCGCAACACAATCTGACGGCAGCTTTTCAAATCCTCCAGCGTCAGCTCACGCCCCAATTGATTCAACGGATGCTCACTCCCTGCCACAGCGATAAACTCAACCTGGCAAATATCCTCACTGAGATTATCTGCCAAGGTAAAAGGCGAAACCGCAATTTCAACCTTTCCCTGCGCCAACAATTCATTTGCACCGGAGAGTACCGTCTCCATCAGGTCAATCCGAATCAACGGATACTCATGCGATACAGCGCTCAGCGTCTGATACAAAATATCCCGAGGAAATGCATCATCTACAGCAATGCTCAGTGTTGACTCCACTCCTGCCTGCAGATTCAGAGCCACCTGCTCCATTCGCTCAGCTTCTGCCAGCAAGAAATTGATACGCCTCAGCAGTTGCTGACCGGCGGCACTCAAATGGGTTTTACGTCCTTCGACCTGAAACAACTGAACGCCCAACACATCTTCAAGCTTATGCACAGCATGATGAATACTGGACTGACTCTTGAAAACAGCCTCAGCGGCCTGATGAAAACCACCATGCTCGGCTACGGCCTTAAACATTCGCCACTGCTCCAGCGTTGAACGCGCCATGCTTTTCTCCTGAACTCAACACAGAATAAAACCCGGCCTGAGCCGGGTCGATACACAAGTCGGTTTAATGCATCCGGGCCAGCACCGCATCAACAGACGCCCTGCCGGCACCACTGAATGCCAGAGACACACTGGCAGCCATCAGTGCCAAACCAAACTCATAACCATTGTTACTCATGAAAAGGCCGTTCTCAAAATGTACCGCAAAAATTGCCACCAGCATTGTGATCGCCAACACCGCTGCGGCCGGACGCGTCAATACTCCCAGAATCAGTGCAATACCACCAAAAAACTCTGCCGCTCCGGCTAAAAAGGCCATCAATACCCCTGGAGCCAGCCCAATGCTTTCCATCCAGCCGCCCGTTCCCGCCAAGCCGTAACCCCCAAACCAGCCGAACAGTTTTTGCGCCCCATGCGCAGCAAAAATAATTCCGATCGGAACCCGCAGCATCAAAGCTCCCCAACCTGCATTGGTAGCTGTCACTTTATTCAACAATGTCATTGCATTAGCCATGGTTTTACCCTCTATCTATTTGGATGATGTCGTCCTGCTTGAGCAAGCCTCAGTCAGTGATCGATAGGGTAAGCTTAGAGCGTCTCTATGAATCAAAAAATTGGATATTTAGAATCAAAACGATCTATTAAATAGAATAATATATCTGCAGCGCTACTGTTCCATTATTCGAGCATAACGCTCGACCAGAAAGTCGATCAGTGCCCGGATTGCTGGCAACATTCCCCGGCGAGAAGGAAAAACCAGATGAATAACTTCACGTCGAGGCTCCCACTCAGGCAGCAAGTGGATCAGGCGCTTAGCATCAAACTCTTTCTGCACCATCAATAACGGCAGCTGAACCACACCAACACCCGCCATAGCAGCGGTCTTGAGCGCCAGCATATCCGTAGTGGTATAACGTGGCCTGAAAGGTAATTTTAACAGCCTTCCATCACTATGCTGTAAATACCACTGATGCTGCTCTTCGGCATTTGCTCGACTCATACTGGGCCATATACACAGATCATCTGGCTTTACCGGAAACCCTCCCTGTCGCTCAAGCAGTTCAGGGCTCACAACCAGACACTGTCCCCGGTCCGACAATACCCTCAATACCAAATCACTACTTTCTAATGGTAACGGCCTCACCCTGAGTGCTAAATCCACACCTTCGGCAAGCAAGTCAACACGGCGATTCGTCGCCTCCAGATGTACGGTCACTTTGGGGTATAGCAACATAAACTCAGCCAACATATCGGCCACATGAAAGTGCAGCAATCCAACCGGACACGTTAACCGAATATTGCCACAGGGTTCAGCTCTGGCCTGATCAATTGCCAGTTGAGCAGCCTCAGCCTCAACCATCATGGCTCGACAATGCTCCAGATAATGCAGGCCTACATCTGTAACTTGAAAACGCCTACTGGAGCGCTGTAATAGCCGCACACCCAAGCGCTCTTCCAGAAGTGCAACACGACGACTGAGCTTGGACTTGGCAATGCCCAGAGCGCGTCCTGCAGGTGCAAACCCCTGATGCTCAACCACCTGCACAAAGTAATAAAGATCATTTAAATCCTGCATCATCCCTCCATCGTTCCAGATATGAAACGCTGCAATACATTTTTGCAGTCTAGCGCACTTTTATTCTTTATTTAGACTTGAATTGTTCCATACATGCTAATAACCCACTGCCGGCACACTACAACTACAAACTAAAGGAGAACATCATGAGCAAGCCCTATATTCGTCTGGATAAAGACAACGCAGCTGTTCTGCTGGTTGATCATCAAACCGGCCTGCTATCACTGGTTCGAGACATCGATCCGGATAAATTCAAAAACAATGTATTGGCTCTTGCCGATTTGGCAGCATATTTCAAGCTTCCAACCATTCTCACCACCAGCTTTGAAGATGGTCCCAATGGTCCATTAGTCCCCGAGTTGAAAGAACAATTCTCGGATGCCCCGTTTATTGCACGTCCAGGCCAAATCAACGCATGGGACAATGAGGAGTTTGTTGCCGCTATCAAAGCCACAGGCAAGAAACAATTAATTATCGCCGGAGTTGTAACGGAGGTTTGCGTTGCATTTCCAACTCTGTCCGCGCTTGCCGAAGGCTATGATGTCTTTGTGGTTACAGATGCCTCAGGAACATTCAATGAATTGACCCGAGATTCTGCATGGCAACGCATGTCCGATGCAGGCGCCCAGCTAATGACCTGGTTTGGTGTTGCATGCGAGCTACACAGAGACTGGCGTAATGATGTAGAAGGACTTGGACAGCTCTTCTCAAATCATATCCCCGATTACCGAAACCTGATAAACAGCTTTACAACGCTGACTGCCGGTAAGTAATGACAGCCCTGCACTGTATGCTGTGCAGGGCAATCTTAATGATTCATATTAGCGAACAATTCGATCATTTTTATCCAATATAATCATTCATTAACTCAGGCTAAAGTAAAAGGAACAGGTAACAACTCAGGAGTACGACATGCTTGAAATCATTCGCAGTCATGAACGTGGTCGTGCCAGTTTTGGCTGGCTCAACAGTCGCCATACCTTTTCCTTTGGACACTATTACAATCCCAGGCAGATGGGTTTTTCCAAACTCAGGGTGATCAATGATGACAAGGTAGCGCCCGGTGCCGGATTTGAAACGCATGGCCATCGCAATATGGAAATTATCAGCTACGTGCTGAACGGTGCCATTGCTCACAGAGACTCTGCAGGTAATCAAAAGGTACTGCCGGCAGGAGAGTTTCAGCTCATGAGTGCAGGACGAGGCATTTATCATAGCGAGTACAATGCCAGCCAACAGGACAAACTGGCGTTCTTACAAATCTGGATCGAGCCCAATCAGCTCGATGGAGAACCAGAGTATCAGCAAAAACACTTTGATGAAAAATCTGGATTAACCACGGTCATAACACCAGATGGACGCAATGGAACCCTGAAAATCAAACAGGATGCCAGTCTTTCACAATTGATCTTGCCTGTGCAGGACACCTGCTTGATCCCCACCCTGGCCCATCGCTGCTATTACCTGCATCTGATTGACGGCGAGCTGGAACTGGCTGGCAACAGGCTCACAGCAGGTGATGGCATCAAATTATCCGGCATACAGGAACTCAGCGTTCAGGCGGGTACAGAACCGGTACGCGCGCTGTGGTTTGATTTACCCGAGATCGGCTCCTAAATTTAAATAGTGGCCAGACTAACCGTCCATCACAGAAAGAGGCTTCCATGAGTACTCAAGACACGCAATTAGAGTCAGACTGCAAGATCCAGCAGGGCTGTGCAGCCATCGAGCTAATCATAGAACCCAAAGACACGGATTTAGGCGGCTTTTCTGTACGTCGATGTCTGCCTGTGCGTCAAAAACGTAGCGTAGGTCCATGGCTGTTCTTTGATGAAATGGGTGCGGCCGAGTTTACCGCAGGCACTGGTATCAATGTTCGGCCACATCCTCATATCAACCTGGCTACTGTGACCTACCTGTTTGAAGGTGAAATACTGCATCGAGACTCCCTCGGCAGCTGTCAACCTATCACCCCGGGAGCGATTAACCTGATGGTAGCAGGAAAAGGCATCGTGCATTCCGAACGCGAGCGTCCGGAAGTCACCGCTCAGCAGCATCGGTTACACGGCTTGCAACTCTGGATGGCACTACCGGAAGCGGATGAAGAAATGGAACCCGCATTTTTCCACTATCCAGCAACCAGCATCCCGGCCACCCGGATCAATGACGTTCCGGTGCGAGTACTGATCGGTTCAGCCTATGGCCTGACTTCACCTGTCAAAACCTTCTATGAAACCCTGTACCTTGAAGCCGAACTGCAAGCTGGCCAAAGTCTTATTTTACCTGACTCAGAAGAGCGCGGGCTCTACCTGGTATCAGGTCAAATAGCACTGCAGGATAACCAGATACAGGAACACCAGCTGGTCATATTGAAAACTGCCGATAACATCAGCATCACCGCCAGCGCGCCAAGCCGTATAGCGCTGATCGGTGGTGAATCCATAGGCAAACGCTTTATGGAGTGGAACTTCGTGTCCAGCCGTAAAGAGCGAATTGCTCAAGCGAAACAGGACTGGCAGCAAGGCCGGTTTCCCAAAGTACCGGGAGATGATGTTGAGTTTATTGAGCTACCTCCCGAGTGGTAGCGTTTGTTTTTTACGCCATGAGCAAGACTGCCAGCCATACACAGGGCTAGTCAGTCCTGCCATTTCGGCTCACGCTTCTCCATAAATGCACGGATGCCCTCTTGAGCGTCACTTTCAAGCATATTGTCTACCATTACAGCCGAGGCATATTCATAGGCATCCGACAGAGACATTTCACGCTGAACATAGAAAGCTCGCTTTCCAATCGCCAGGGTTTTACTGGATTTAGATGCAATTCTATCCGCCATGTCTTGTGTCACCTGCTGTAACACCCCTTCAGGAACAACACGATTAACCAGCCCCATCTCAGCAGCACGCTCAGCCGAAACCATGTCACCTAACAACAGCATTTCCATGGCGTGTTTATTAGATAAATTCCTTGATAGAGCTACCATGGGCGTTGAGCAGAAAAGTCCAATATGCACACCCGGTGTACTGAATTTTGCCTCCGTGGACGCGACAGCAAGGTCACAACTTGCTACCAACTGACACCCGGCTGCAGTGGCAATACCCTTTACCTCGGCAATAATGGGCTTCGGACAATTCACAATGGATTGCATCACCGACGAGCAGAGCTGCATGATCCGGGCAAAGTAAGCGCGCCCCTGATCTTCAGCCGCGCGTCCCGCCGTCATCTCTTTCAGGTTATGCCCTGCACAAAAGGCAGGCCCCGAGGCAGCCAGAATCACGACGCGAACTTGCGGGTCTTCAGACACATCACTGATCACCTTCTGAAGCTGATTCAGCATCGCTTCAGACAAGGCATTACGACGCGATTCATCATTAAGCGTTAAACGTAAAACGCCGGTTTCGCTAAGCTGAGATAAAATAAGGCTATCGCTGTTCATTGGACACTTCCTGCAATGCGGCTTCGAATTCTGATCACTGATGTTACCGAATATACCTGCTGAAGTGCAGAATAAATGAACCGTTTAGTTAACGCTTAAATTGAGCTTTTTATCAGCACGCCAAGGTGTACCTTGGCAGGTCTGATAATGACTGCAGTCAGGCAAACAGCTTGCCAGAAGCTTTGGTGACAAGGCGCTCAGGCTCTTCGCCATAAAACGCAGGCACTAACGACAAGATGGATGTTTTACCTGCACCGTTTACGCCCCCTACATCGGTTCGTTCGCGGCAATCAATCTTGATGGTTCGTCCTTTTACCTGGCTGAACGAATTATGCAGAATGATGCTTTCTAGGCCGTAGCTTTGCTGTTGGATAGGCACTGCTTTTCCTCCATGAAATGTCCACTCGAAGAATAATTTTCCTTACTTTTGTAACAACTCACTACTACTTTTCTTATCATTATTAGCGACACCAAACGGCACATGAACCATGGCCAGGTCTTTGGCTTGAAGGTGGTCCAGCTGATCATCGAAGAAAATATGTGGCTTGAGTACATTCAAGATCCGGCGCTTATCCATGCCACCCAGGAAAAAGGTTTCGTTGGCTTCAACGCCCCAGCTCTTCAATGTGGTAATTACGCGTTCGTGGGCAGGTGCATTGCGGGCGGTAATAATCGCCGTACGCAGCAAACGCTGATAATCCGGGTTTTTAGCACGTAGCCTGTCTTCCAGTTCCTGCAGCTTCGACAGCTTACGAAATAAATCCGCCAACAAGCCCGGGTTATGTTCTTTCTCGGCGTGCAGTGCTTCGTATTCATGGAAGCGCTCTAACCCTTCCTGTTTGAACACGGTTTCTGCTTCGTCGTCGGCCAATACACCGTCAAAGTCGAATGCGATGCGAAGCTCTTTATCATCCTGCTGATCGGTTACAGCACCGGGTAACAATAAGCCCGCCGGCGACCCTGCCGATACCGCGGAACGCACATCCTCTTCATTGCCTGATAAGAACAATGAAGCATTAAACGCAGGAATATAGGGAAAGGGCGATGCACCACCCGTGAACGCTGCGCGGGTTATATCCAGCCCATAGTGAGCGATGGAGCGGAACACACGGCGCCCAGTGGCCGTGGAATTACGCGACAGCAGCACCACCTCGACCGGGCTTTCATTGGGAAAATACTGATTAAACGCCAGAAAGCGACGAATAAACGGAAACGCTACCCCCGTGCTCAGCACGGTATTTAACTGATCTTCCTGAAACTGTTTATAAGCTGCCGGACCCTGCTCGCGGAATACCTTGTCGGATTCCGACAGATCAAACAGCGCACTGGACGATACGGCGATAACGAGTTTGTCTTCGATGGGGAATGGCATAACCTAAAACGCGTCCTCCATTTGTAGCAGCGCATCGAGACGCTCTTTCACATTGGCTGTCAGTCGCTGAATACCAAGCACCCGACACAATCCAACCAGATCATTATCCAGCCCTTTGACCCTGATGATATTTCGTACTTCAGTGTCGCAAACCCATTCGGGTTTGGACGCTTCTTCTGGGCGATTACTTATCCGGGCATATCGCTCCTTGCCTTTCTCACCAATCCCTTGTGGCCACCAGAACTTACCTGTGCTCTCTTCACTCAATTCACAATGAGCAGAGGCTAGCTGATTCACTCGGTCAAGCATCTTTGTTCCTGCACGCTTGAAAGAGTGCGCTCTGGCAATACGTTGTAAAAGCAGTAATTCATGAATCGGGCCTTCTGTATTGATTACCCCCCTAATCATTTCCTGTAAAGAAGCGTCGTAACTGTCTTCATAAAACTGGGCAGGATCCATGGTATAGCCTGAAAAATCCATAACCCTATAGCTTTCAATAGCTCCAGACTCTGAGTTGTTCTCTAACGGATGCTCGGATACAGAAGCGGCAACCATTCCCGCAATTTGCGTACCAATTGCCCTAGGTTCTATCTGTGCTTCTTGAGTATCTGAAGCCACCACATCACCAGGAGACTTAACGCCTTTCTGATCCTCACGGCGTTTGCGATCATCAGCCAAACGTTCAGTAAGTTTTGTATGTAACAAATCGATTTCGTACTTCTGATTTACCCACCAGTTAGTCGACCAGACTCGCACCATATGCCAACCCAAGCCTTCCAGAACTTGCTGACGAATCTTGTCGCGTTCTCTGGCATAAGCTGAACTGTGATACATCGCACCATCACACTCCACACCAGACAGGTAAATCCCGGGAATATCCGGATGCACAACGCCAAGATCAATCCGATAAGCCGAAACCCCCACTTGCGGATGAACTGTCCAGCCTTTTTGCTGCAAGCCCCTTGCAACTGCAATTTCAAACGGTGATTCAAAGTCCCCCAACGAACCATGCACCGCTGCACCAAGCGCAGGAGCGCCACGCTCTGCATATTCAAGGAAATGCTTCAGATCAGCCACAGCCGTCGCCTTGGTACGAGCCAGGTTAATCTGGTCTGGAGATAAGGTTGAAAATACCACCATTTCAGAACGCGCTCGCGTCATTGCAACGTTCAATCGACGCTCACCGCCAGTTCGGTTAAGCGGACCAAAATTCATCGTGACATGGCCAGCTTCATCCGGGCCATAAGTAATGCTGAACAAAATGACATCACGCTCATCCCCCTGAACCGATTCCAGATTCTTCACAAAAACCGGCTCCAGTGAATGCTCTTCCGAAAATGCCCATTCAATCGACGGATCACCGGAACGTGCCTTATCCAGTAAGTCTTCAATTAGACTTTGTTGCTCGGTATTAAAGGTTACGACACCTATCGACTGGTTACGGACGTTTTCGTCTGATGACGTCAGGCGGCTAAGAATTTCCGCAACAATCGCTTTTGCCTCACCTTGGTTATGCCGGGCTTTACCTCTCGCATAAAAGCCATCAGGTTTTTCCAACCGAACCCCTTTATCCGGATGAACAGGCGCCGGGAATGTCACCAGCGAATTGTCATAGTAACGACTGTTTGAAAAGGCAATCAGACTCTCACGACGAGAGCGGTAATGGAGATTCAGCACACGGGATGGAATGCTGGCACCAATCAGTTCATCCAGGATACTTTCCAAATCGCCTTCGCTATCCAAATCACCATCCGGATCACTGTCAGCACGAGCGAAGAAATTGGTAGGAGGCATCTGCTTCGGATCACCGGCAACAATCACCTGTTTACCTCGGGCCAAAGCACCAACGGCATCCCAAACGGTGATTTGCGATGCCTCATCAAAAATCACCACATCAAATAGCGCTTGATCAGCCGACAGGAACTGAGCAATGGACAACGGCGACATCATTAAACAAGGAGCAAGAGTCGTCACCACATCAGGCATGAGTTCCAACATCTCGCGTACCGGCTTATGCTTGGTTTTCTTCTGCAATTCGTGGCGCAAAGTTCCCCATGAAGAACTTTTTTGCACATCATCCTGATCCGGAATCTGGCCGGACAACTTAGCGGCAATGTACTCAGCAGTGAGTCGGCTAAAACGAGTATCCAGCTCGCGGAAAGACTGGATGGCGGCTTCGTGTTCTGCAGACGAAAATGAACTCAGCAAACTGTTTTCACCAATAACGGCTTTCGACCACCATTGACAGTAAGCAGCCTCAAAGGTATCGCGAATATCCTCAGCAGCAACAAGTCCCTGTTCAATGCCGGAAACCAATGAGCCAAGCTGCAAATCAATTGCTTCATTACGCCGACGAACCCAGGCACACCAGTCACGTAATGACTGTTGCTGACTGCAGATACGTTGGCACCATACAGAAATAGCAGGTAAAAGAGATTCAGATTTATCCAGGTTTGACCATACCGATGCACCAGCCAACTGTTCGACCTGATTTTTCAAGTCATCGAATCGTGTCAACTCTTCTATGAACGCCAACACACTACGACCTACCGGAGCATCGGCAGCTAACAGATCATTACCATCGTACAGCAAGGTTCTAATCCGGCTTCTGAAGGCCATCAGCATTTCTGCATCGTCGGCTAACTTACCCACGGCATTACGGGCACGGGCACCCAACAGTTGCAGCTGACTTAATGCATCGGGATCAGTCTCGTAGGATTGCCATCCTTTCAGTCCGGCAAGCATATTCTCCAGCTGATCAATTTTCTCGGCCGATGACTTCATCTGCTTCAGCAGCTCTATATCCACACTGAGATCGGGCTTGCCCTTTGCGCCGGCTTGCACGGTCTGCTTAATCAATGCTCGTTTGACAAACCAGCGCTTAGGCCACCACATAGCGTTGGCATCCTGCCAGCGCTGCTCCAATTGAATCGGATCGAGGTTTTGCCAGGCACGCGATGCGTACTGACAGCTCAAGCCAGCCTGAGCTTTCACATAATCCTTCAGCAACCGGATGACGGATTCCATCGCCTCAAGACGGTCTACCCCATCGGGCTCCAGAGCGAAAGACGAAGATTGCCGGTAAGAGTCCAGCAATACCTGACCCAGCTCCCTTAAAGCATACAAACGCTCAAATTCCCGAACCCGGATATCAAGCCCTAATGCTGCCAGCAACTCCGAAAAGCGCTTATCCAAAGTAATTGCCGAGCGATCGAGCTGCTGCACCTGCGCGACCAGCCTCTCTTGCCACTGCGGCGTCCAAACCGAATGATCAATCGAGGCCAACTCATGCTGGCATACATCACCAATCGCCAGCGCCTGAATTTGTAGCGTTTCGGCCACGTCACGCAATCGGTTCAGATCATCCTGCGTATGCACGTTGGCAGAGCTCCAACTGAACTCTGCTTTAGCGGCTAAGTCTTTATCACGAATGCTCACGCCCATGGCGTAATGTGGGGTAAGACCATTGGCATAACGCTGATGCAAGCTATTTACCAGCGTATTCAACCGATCCCGTAACGATTTCAGGCGTAAAGCCTCGCTCTGCCATTCTTCTGCCGATGACTTGCCAGCCTGAGTCCAGGAAGAACGTAACTGATCCAGAACATCAGCTTTACGTGCCTTATTGGAATGTAACTCAAGACAGAAATTACCCAGACCAATGTCTTTCAGACGGCGATGAACCACCTCCAGTGCTGCCGTTTTTTCTGAAACAAACAACACCTTTTTACCTTTACCCAACATATGGGCAATCAGGTTACTGATGGTCTGACTTTTACCCGTGCCAGGCGGCCCGATAATAACGAAATCCTTGCCACGATCAGCGGTCGCTACTGCCGCCATCTGTGAAGAATCGGCAGGCAGCGGCGTAAGCAAATCCGACGGCGCATAATCACGATCAATATGATCGGCATCCACAAAACGAATATCACTTTCGTAAGGTTCTCTGGGGGTATCAAGCAAATGTCGAACAACCGGATTTTCACGCAAAGCATCTGCACGATCGACCAGATCTTTCCACATCAAATACTTGGCAAATGAAAAATGTCCCAGCACCACCTCTTCAATCACTTCAAAGCCCGGCACATCTTTAATCGCCAGACGCACCTGATGCCATATACCCTCAACATCAACGCCGCTGGCATCTTCGGGTAAAGCCCCATGCAAACCACGCAACTCAATACCAAAGTCCTTCTTCAGCATTTCCAGCAGCGTTGTATTGAATCTGGGTTCATCATCGCTGGCAGCAATCTTAATACCACTGCGAACGGATTTACGCTCAAGCGTCACCGGCAGCAGAATCAGCGGAGCACGATAACGCTTAGAATCTTTTTCATTCTGCTTCCACAGCAAAAAGCCAATCGCCAGAAACAAGGTATTCGAGCCACCTTCCTTCAACGAAGTCTGCGCTTTTCGATAAATCTCAACGGTCGATTTATCAAGTTCCTCCGGGCTTCTATCAACCAGTAGCTGCTTTTTCTGCAGCGCATCGCGCGCGTAACTTTCTTTCAGATCGTCACCGCTGCGCTGGCTATAAATTTCTTCGTCCTGATCACCACCGTTCAGCTTTGGAAATGGCGAAATCGTAATTCGGGCACCGGCTGCCAGCATATCCTCCAGTTCCGCAGGATTAGCGTGAACAAACGACAAACTGCTTTTTCCTGGCCGATGATTCAGCAACGGGTTTCGCGCCGATAAATCCAGCAGTTTGCTTTGCCAACGCTCCAGTCTACCTGCAGCAGTGTCCGGCATTTCATCATCGTGGAATGGCACCGAAAACGACGGCAACAGTGGCGCTTCTTCAAACGCAGGTTCAATCGATTCTTCCAGCTCACCGGAAGTATCGTTACGACGCTGAACAACCAGTGCTAACGGATTAATGCGGTGGTCACGCGCTCTGCGAATATCCACTGCGGCCACAAATTTTTCATCGTTATCCAGAGAAACCGTTTTATTACCCGCCTGCACAGCCTGCGAGAAAGGCACTGATGGGTGATGAGTAGCTAATGTCGTTTCAATCAGAATCAGCTCTTTCAAGGCCAGCCGCTGTCTGAGCAACTCGGCATCAGTGATCATCACACTGCTGAAATCTTCCGGTTCTAACCACAGCCCCACCAAGGCATGTCCTTCAGTGAGCACTACAATCGGATTCAAAGCGGCCTGTTCAAACGCCGCAGCAAACAGCAGAGTGGTATCCAGGCAAGTGGCCACCTTGCTTTCGTCTATGGCACCGGGGGAGCGAATTTTCTGACCATTATGTTCAAAACTGGAAGGCGGTAAGGCGTAGCCAATTTGCTGATGCACTATGGCGGAATAAATAGCCGATGCCAACTCCCATACCCGCTGGCGGTTACCGCCGCGATAACCATCAATTGAATCTGTTTTACCGGCCTTTCGTAATACCTGACTGGCCTTGCCCAGTAAGCGATCGACAGCCGGATCATTAGGGGTACAAAATGCCGCTAACAACTCCGGCATATACTGATTGCCGCCCCACTCGTTATGCGCCAACAATTCCACTGGCAGTGTGCGCTCGCAAAGAACCTCCCCGTTCTGCACCAGCGAAAACCGCACAGTTCCTTTCATTGACTCGGTTAAACCCAGCAAGAACCCGCCATCCAGCTGAATATCACGATCTTTGACCATCAATTCAGAACCGGCGCTCAGTCGATCAATTTTCCAGCTTTTTTCCGCCACAAAGGCAGGAGACGACTCCATGCGTAAAACCAGGTTCTCCAGCGCGCACTCGTCACCCGTATTGCAAATAATCAGCTCACGCAGCACCGAAAACGCACTCTGATGACAGGCGAAGTTGATTTTTTCCAGCAAGGTAACATTGATCGCAACGGCAGACTGGTCTGTGTGGCTCATGGATAGTCCCTGTAATGAGTAAAATTAATTCAAATTCTTGGCAAAAGTTTTAAGTAAGTCATGAGTACCCCCACGCCGACAGCCAGGCTGAAGCCCTTCCTACCGTATTTATACGCCATCACAGCGCCGCTGCCAAAGAAGATCGCCAGAGCTTCGAGAATGGTCGATTTGCCGTCGTCATTGCGACCGACGATTCCTGTCATGGCTTCGTCAATGGGAATGACGGTGGTGGCGCGGTAGCCTCGAAAATGGGTGAGTTTGACGGACTTAAGGTGCATGGGGATTTCCTTATCTATATGACCGGATCACATGGGCACAGCCGCAGGCTGAGGCGAAGCCCCGAGCACAGGGATGTGCGAGTAAATGTATTTTGGTTTTTCACAGCTCGCCCCGGAAGGCTTGTTGGCTAAGAGAAGAAAAAAGGTCTAAATTCTCTTGGCCCACCAGATTTAAGTTATCAAGTGATCTCTTTACTGATTTAGATATCTCAACATATTTGATCTGGGTGTCTATCGGTACCAAAGGGATTGGCATCTCTTTAATCATTCCCAGATTCAAACCATCCATGATTGCTCCTTTTACCCTAACTCCTAAATACTCTTTAGAGGTTGGATGCATTAAAAAATAAGAATGAAGAAACTCAGGAAGACACTTTTTCCGATCCAATGTTATACAACAAAGATGCTTTGTATTAACCGCCAAAGGAATGTCATCGGGCACAACGGCACATCGCCCACAAGTCCCCATTATCGTGATAATCACATCCCCAGCTTTTACCGTATAGCGTTTGAGCTTCTCATACTTTTCATTGGTAATAAAACGTTCTTTTCCCCAGACAAATCGATTCTGAACCGCATTATCTATACCGAGCACGGCCACACCTGAATCCACAAATTCACTGTGCTTAAGATCACTACCGAATGGCCCTGTTCTCATACTTCCCTTGGCTAAGTCAGCCACCTCCTCTACAGTCGCCCACTTCCACCCTTGCATGGAAGGATCACCAAACATATCCAGAAACACGGCGCGGAGGAAGTCGTCGGCGAGCTGGATGGCTTGCTGGCGTTTTCGGCGGATGGCGTCGGCTTTGTCGAGGATGGCGGCGATGCGTTTTTGTTCGGCCAGAGGTGGGAGGGGGATTTCAAACGACTTTAAATCTGCAACAGACACATTTGCAATAACCGCATGCTTTGCCAAAGCTTCTAGCTGTAGAACAACACGATCCAAAGCCCAATAGAAATATCGCTTATCCAACATTTTCAACGGAGTCAATCTAACAACGCGTTGATTCAAAAGAGCTGAACCAAATTTCCATTGGCATAGTTTGACATTACCCGAAAGACTTAATAGCAAATCGCCATTTTCGATTCTGTACTTATCAAGTACATCACCGCCCCAATAGACAAATTCTGTTTCTTGATTTGAGACATTTTGAATCCTAATAACAGGTAGCAGACTACCTTTATCCGGTGTAAATCCTGAAGACTTCCATGCATTCCCCGATAGTATTTCAGACACATCCCCAATTTTAACCATCGGCCACTTCACAACATTTTCTCCAGCTCATCCAGATCCGCCAGAATCTCCTGTTCCAGCCCTTTCAGCCGTTGCAATATCACTTTCGGGTCTTCGTATTCTTCCTGCTGGTACACTACTTCTTTATAGCGGTTGATGCTGAGGTCGTATTTATTGCTGGCAATGTCTTTAGCATCGACCACAAACGCCTTTTGGGTTTTGTCCCGAAAATATGCTCCTGCATTTTCGGGATTAGCACTTCCCTGTGCGGCATCACCAAGGGCATTAAAGTCGAAATTGCTTTCAACCAGCTTGCGGTATTGCTTCCACTGAGCGATGGCATCTGGCAGGTCGTTGCTGTTGTCGCCTTTGAGTGGTGTGCGCTTGTCGTCTAGCGAATAGCCATCGGCTTGTAAGTCATAAAACCAAACGCGTTCGGTGCTGCCACCTTTGGTGAACATGAGGATGGCGGTACTCACTCCGGCGTAGGGTTTGAATACGCCGCTGGGCAGGCTGACGATGCCTTCAAGCTGGTTGTTTTCAATGAGTTCTTGGCGTAACTGCTGGTGCGCTTTGGATGAGCCGAAGAGTACACCATCGGGTACGATCACAGCGGCGCGGCCACCGAGTTTGAGCGAACGCAGAATATGCGCGACAAACAGCAACTCGGTTTTTTTGGTTTTCACCAAGCCCAACACATCGGGGTTGGTGTTGGTTTCGTCCAAACTGCCTTTAAACGGTGGGTTGGCGAGGATGACATCGAAGAAGTTTTCTTCCTGCTGGGGGAAGTTTTCTTTTATCGATTTGCTCAAGGAGTCTTGATACAAGATATTCGCGCCGTTGACGCCATGCAGGGCCATGTTCATGCTGGATACGCGCAACATGGTGGTGTCGAAGTCGAAGCCCCAAAACATTTGTGTGCTGATGTGCTCACGGTAGGGCTCTAGCAGGTCGCCACTGTAATGGATGTTGCCGTCTTCGTCGGTAAAGGTGCCGTGTGCGCTGGAATATTTTTTGTTCAAATATTCCATCGTTCGGGCTAAAAAGCCGGCGGTACCACAGGAAGGGTCGCAAACCATTTCGTCTGGCTGCGGGTCCATCAGCTCGATCATGGCATCGATGATGTGGCGCGGAGTACGGAACTGGCCGTTAATGCCTGCGGTGGTGAGTTTACTGAGCAGGTATTCGTAAATGTCGCCTTTGACGTCGCTTTGGGTCAATGGCAGAGCATCGACCATTTCTATGGCACTCACCAGTACCGATTCGTTTTTAATTTCCAGATCGGCGTCTTGCATGTATTCGCCAATGTGCCCCAGTGCTTGCTTGGCACTGCCCTCTTCGCCCAAGCCGTCTTTCTGTTCGGAGATCTCGCCCAGGGTAGCAAAGAAAGGAAATACCTGTTGTTTCAGGTGGCTGTGCAGTTCTTTGCCACTGAGGTTTTTAAAGTTTTTCCAGCGCAGCAGCTGGCCTTCAGGGGTGTTGGGGAACAAGCGGTCGAAGTCTTTACCGGTGCGGCTGGCTTTGCGCTCGGCGGTTTCTTCTTGCATGTCGAGCATGCGAGCAAACATGAGGTAGCTGATCTGCTCGATCACAGTTAAGGGGTTGGTGATACCGCCTGTCCAGAATTTTTCCCAGAGTTTGTCGATATCGTTACGTATTTTGCCGGTTAGCATGCTGTGTTCTCAGTCTCGGTCAGGTTGTTATCAGTAATAAGCGTGATGTCTTGCTCTGTGATGTCGGGTGTTTCAGCCGCAATGAAGTCGATTTCCAGGTCGGCTTTGTCGGTAAAGTAGCTGGGCAGTTCCGCTTTAATGGCGGGAGCTAGTTTTTTGAAGTCGCTGACTTGCTTCACTAGGTTGCCTTTGCCGCTAATCAATTGACCTTCTGCGGTGCTATACGCGTTGGTTGCGCTGTCTAAGCCTTTTTTAATTTTTTCAAAGCTGGCTAGAAAACCATTTAGTTTTTTGAACACGCCTTCCGCTCGGCTGGCCAACGCGGCGGTGTGCTTGTTCTGGTCCTCATAGCGCCACAGCTGGCGCACAATGTTAAGGCTGGTGAGCAGGGTTGTTGGTGTGGCCACCAGTACGTTGTTTTCAATGGCTTGCTGGAACAGGGTTTCGTCGGCTTTAAGCGCCTCGACAAAGGCGGATTCGATAGGGATGAACATAAACACCATTTCGGGTGAGTTCAAGCCGGGTAGCTTGTAGTAGTCGCGGTCTGCTAGCTCTTTAATACGGCTACCCACGGCCTGAACATGCTCTTTCAGTGCTTGGCTGCGCTCAAGCTCGGCTTCGGCATTCACGAAGCGGGTGTAGGCATTGAGTGACACCTTGGCATCAATGATCAGGTGCTTACCCTGTGGCAAGTACACAACGGCATCGGGGCGCTGGCGACCTTCTTCAGTGGTAAAGCTGACTTCGCGTTTGTAGTCTTTACCCAGTTGCAAACCCGAGCGGTCGAGGACGTTTTCCAGTACGAGTTCACCCCAGTTGCCTTGCAGTTTTTTCTGGCCGCGTAAGGCGGTTGAAAGTTCGTGGGCTTCCGTGGTGATTTTTTGATTCAGCTCTTTCAGAGATTCAAGCTCTTTGCGCAGTTCACCCTGCTGACTGGTTTCGCGGTGGTGAATTTCTTGCACTTCTTTTTTGAAGCTATCAATGGATTGCTGGAATGGGCTCATGACTGAGCTGAGCGTGAGCTTGCTGCTTTCTTGAAGTGACTTGGATTTTGCTTCCAGAATCTCATTCGACAGCACTTTGAAGTGCTCCGCTAGGCTGTTCTTTTGCTTCTCAAAATTAGCGAGCTCACGAGCATGACTGGCTTCACGCTCGTCCAGTTCGGTTTTAAGCTGGGTATGGGTTTTCACCAGCGCTTGATGCGTGTTTTGTAAAGCTTCAAGGCGCTGTTTTTCGGCTTCTAGTGATGTTTTTGTCTCTTGTAACTGGTTGCGCACTTCTTCCAGCTTACTTTCGAGCGACTCTGACTTTTTGCCCTCGTGCGCCAACTTATCTTTGAGGTCGCTGACTGATGCACGCTCGCGCAGCAAGGATTGCTCTGTGTTCTCTAAGCGTTCGTTCAGGCTCTCGGTTTTCTCCTCAAACGAGCGCTTCTCCGCTTGCGTGGTTTTTAACTCGTTTTCTGTGGTTCTATGCTGCTGACGCAACTCGTCGAGGGTGCGTTTAGTGGCTTCTAACTCCGCCTTTTGTTCAGCCAGTGTGTGGTTTAGGCGTTGCTCTGTACTTTGTCCGACAGCTTCCACATTATCGAGCTGGGTTTGCAGCTTGCTTTCTGCAAGTTCTTTTGCATGCACGGTGGCGCTGAGTTGCTTGATTTCATCCAGTTGTTGCTGGCTTTGCGCATTGGCAGATGCCAGCGCTTGCTGAAGCTGGCTACTCAGCTCGGTGTTCTTGCGGCCCAACAAGACCATCGCCAATAAATAGCCCAGTGCAGCGAGCACTAGGCCAGCAACACAAGCAATAATAATGAGTTCCGTTGTCCATTCGGGTGATTGCATGTTTACTCCTGGGTGTCTGTTCGATAAGTAGTGTTAGCTTCTTGAATACGCAGCATTTTTTTCCGTGCGCGTTCCCGTTCGCGCGCCAGCTCTTGTTGCAGCTCTTCTTCGCTGGGCAGTTCGGTAACGTATTTTGAGGCAAAAAGCTGTTTGCTTTCATTGAGTACGGAGTATTTGGCAACGGTGTTGTTGCGCTCACTGCATAAAATCAAACCGATGGTTGGGTTGTCATCAGGTCGGCGTTTTTGCTCTTCGTACAGGCGCACGTACATGTCCATTTGCCCCACGTCCTGATGCGTCAACTTGTGCATTTTCAGGTCGATGAGCAGAAAGCATTTGAGATGGAAGTTATAGAACACCAGATCAATAAAATAATCGCCATCGTCAGTGCGAATGCGTTGCTGGCGCTCTACAAAGGCAAAGCCTTTCCCCAATTCAAGCAGAAACTGTTGTAGGTTGCTGATAATGGACTGTTCTAAATCGCTTTCCTGATAGGTTTTGTCCTGCAGGTTAAGAAAGTCGAGTATGTATGGGTCACGCAGATAATCTTTGGGGCTTTCCGCCAGTTCTGCGGTTTTGGTTTGTGCTTCTTGCTCAACCGGCGATTTTTCTTTGCTGGAGAGCAGGCGCTCGTAATACAGCACACCGATTTGGCGCTCCAGAGCACGAGCGCTCCAATTTTGTGTTGCCGCCTCGTTAGCATACCAATCGCGAGCCTGTGGATTTTCTATACGGATCAGGCTGCGATAGTGTGTCCAACTCAATTCGAGACGCAGTGCGTCGCGTTTTGGAAACGTCAGATAGAACTGGCGCATATTACGCAGATTGGTGACATCAAAGCCTTTGCCAAAGTCGCTTTGCAGGCGCTTGGATAACTGGCCGAGCTGCTGTTTGCCGTATTCGGCTCTCTCCTGCCCCTGTTGCTCCTGCTCAACAATCAAGCGTCCAATATGCCAGTATGCCTGCACCATCTGCTGGTTGACGGCCTGTTTTACCTGCTGGCGAGCGTGCTGAACAACGTCTGCAATGGCGGTATACAGATTATTCGAGATAAGCTCCTTATTGGTCATGTTGTGCATCCTGCTTGATAAAGGGTTTCAACACGGTAATCAGCTCGCCTACGTCATCGGGGGTGAATACGCCATCAATGCCTTCGTGCGATACGGAGGTAAATGGCGCATCGTACAGGGTTTCGATCACGATAGAGCCGTGCTGGGCAATGTAGTTTTTCAGCAGGTTCATAAATTGTACCTGCTTGGCTTTAAGTGTTGGATGAGCATGTAAGAAGTTTTTGAAATGTTCTTCAATCGCTTGCGGATCAAGACCAATAATTTCTCTCACAGTCATGTGCAGCTGATCTGCGGTACGACCATAAAACTCATTTAGCACATCCAGGTTTACACCGGGGTGGCTAGTCAAGATGGTAGAGGTTAAAGACTTGAGTTCAAGCTCAGCGATGGATTCACCCTTGCGGATTTTTTGCAAGGTTGGGTTTTCAGCCACCATATTATCGAGAATCGTTTTCAGCCTGCGTCGATACATCATGGCTTCACTGGCACCAGAGATCTTAACGACTCGTTCATGTTCTTTAACGCCAGCATCGCCTGTTCGCGTGCTAGCGATTTCATAACCTGGTCCAACTTTCTGCTGACGATACTTCATAATACCGCGCAGTTCTTTGCGTACCATTTCCAACTTCTCGATTGTTGGGTTCTGCCAAAAGTCGGCACTGCGTACTTCAGCTATATGGGTATCTTTCTGGCGAACAGCCTGAATATTAATGGCTAGCTTATCCAGTTCACTCAATAGCTCATCACGCCCATCATCAAAACAGCTCGCCCTTTCCACTAGACAGCGTTGAATACCCGCTATCAGCTTATCTAACTGGGTGGCGTGTTTATCTCGCAGCACCCTTGCGGACATCAACGGAGCCAGGGTATTGGCAAGTAGGTGTTGGGTTCTGGCATCCAGTTTTTGCAACAGATCTGTTTGTTGCAACTGGTGTACTGTACGCAATTCACGCTTCACCGCAATACTGGTATCGGGCAGATCATTTATATCCGCTTTCAGCAACTCAATTGCGGTATCGAATGCCGCAGCATGATTCTGCTTGAGAGCAGCCTGCGCGAGTTCTAAGCGAGTTTCGAAGGTAGTTTGTAGCAGTGATTTGCTGCCGGTATCTTCTGGCTCTTTGTACTCCTGTTCAAAGAAATCAAAGTTGCCGTAGTGATCAAAAATCAGGAACTCGGTTTTATGTTTCCCCGGCCCAAAAAGGTTTGGACGCAAGCGCGTTCCTCTTCCGATCATCTGCCAGAATTTCACCCAGCTTTTAACCGGTTTGGCAAATACAAGGTTAACCACTTCTGGTACGTCTATACCCGTATCCAGCATGTCAACAGAAATGGCGATACGAAACTCATTATCCGCTTTTTTAAACTCCTTAATCAGACTTTCCACATGTGGAATCCCGTTGTGGATGACCTTGCAAACTTTTGTGCCGTATTGCGGGTAAAGATCACAGAACAGCTTTTCAAGATGTTCGGCATGATCCTGGCGCTGAGCAAACACAATAGTTTTGCCGACCAATGAGCCCGTCTCATCCTTGATGCCATTATTGATAAGGTTCTCAAGTATGATGCGGTCTGTGTCTTCACTGAAAATTTTACGGCCAATATCTTTGCCAGCAATAGTCGTGATCTTCGCTTCTTCCTCTCCGAGGTCTTCTTCTAGCTGTCGTTTTTGTGCATCCGTCAAATCGTTGTAATGTATCCCATCTCGAAGAAAATCGGTGGTGAGGTCTTTTACACGGAAAGGCACAAGGTATGGCGGTTCATTGTTTATGGCGGCATCCAGTCCAAATTCAAATGTCGGGTCAGTAGTTTCGCAATCGAAGATATCGAAGGTGTTGCGGCTGATAAATTTTACCGGCGTAGCGGTCAGTCCTACCTGTAGGGCATCAAAATAGTCAAACAGGTCACGGTACTTATTGTAGATACTGCGATGTGACTCATCCGCGATAATCAGGTCAAAGAAGCCCACATCCAACTGAGCGAAACGGTTCATCATGCCGGGATACGTGGCAATGTAAATGCGGGCACTCTGATCGATTTTATTCGTTTCACCTATGACACAACGAGGCTCAGATGGAAGGTTCTGCTTGAATGCCTCGTCGGCCTGCGTTCGTAGCTCTTTACGATCACACAAAAATAGCGCACGTTTTGCCCAGCCAGTGCGCAGTAGCAGTTCGGTCAGCGCGATAGCAACCCGCGTTTTACCAGTGCCTGTTGCTTGAATGATAAGCGCTTTACGACGCTGATTCTGGAAATGTGCCGCTACCGTTTTGATCGCCTCAATCTGATAAGGCCGGTCAGCAATACTCAATTCTGGATTAAACTGCTCCAATTCAGCAGCACGATAATGACGCTGGTATATAAGATATTCCAAACTATCTTTACGATAGAAACCATATACTGGGCGGTAGGTATTGTACTGCTGATCATCCCAGATAAAGGTTTCATAACCGTTGGAATAAAAAATAACGGGACGCTGAAACCCTTGTTCCTCCATAGCATCAGCATATAAACGTGCTTGCTCGCGGCCTGCCTGCAGATTTTTATTACCAGACTTTTTCGCCTCAACCACGGCTAACGGTTGGCCATTATCGCCCCATAAGACATAATCAACGTAACCTTTGCCACTTGGATTGTATTTAAAAGGAACTTCAACCTCTAATCCAACCTCTGCAGCATTTTTTACATCCCAGCCTGCCTGTAATAGCATGGCATCTATCAGAAGTGCTCGGGTCTTAGTCTCATTCCACTGGAGACTGTCTGCGACTTGCTGGCTCTGCTGTTGCCGCTTGTGCTGATCTGGCTTGGCAGGTGCTTCCAGTTTTTCTATATTCCGAGTCCGTTCCTGCTCTAACTGTTCGATAACGCGCTGTAATTCTTCTTGTTGTTTCTGTAGTTCTTTCTCATAGGTTGAGACAGATTTATGCAGTTGATTCAGCGTGGATGTTGGGTCTTTGACCTCTTGAAACACTGAAAGCTGTTCTTTCTTTTTACCATAGTATTTAACAGCCATGTACATGGCTAATTGATGCGCTGTGCCTAAGGCCATCTGAGCATTACGCAATTCACCTTCCGCACCATGAGCGGTATCGTTTCCTTGTATACGCAAGAAGTTGATTTGGTGAATGAGAGACTTGCTAACGCAGTCTTCAAATACTGGACTTTTGATCAGCTCATAAAAGCTGGACTGCGGCATACGTGGCAACAGTTCTTCTTTGTAGATAGCCTTGGTCAGCTCTTCAGCAAAACTACGCAGACGAGTCAGGGCGCTGCCCGGATCTATGTGCAGCACAGCTTCTGCCAATCCGCCCAAATTAGCCAGTACATCGTTTTCTGGTCGTAGAAATTCAAAGTTCACTGATTTCATATCTATAATTCTATTCATGCCCTTCACAATGCGAAGAGCGTGCCAAGTGAGTCTATGACTGAGAAATACCGTACTTTTCCATCCAATTTGTCAGTGTTTGCTGACTCTTTAACCCTAATAGCTGTGCCGCTTGCGTTTTATTCTGACCAGTAAAAGCGAGGGTTTCCAGAACGTAATGCTTTACTAAGTCACCGATAACCTTTTGTATATCAACTCCTTGTGAAACATCGAGAGATAGCAGGTCGTTTTCTTTAGTCGGCATTTTAAATAAGGCAGACTCTAAATCACTACCAGTAACAGAGTCAGTATCACTCCATAGCACCGCGCGGAGAAGTGTTGACTGCAGTTCACGAATATTTCCATGCCAAGGATGCTTTAAGATAAGATTTTTTGCTTCAACGGAAAGTTTCTTACTCAGCGATTCATCTTGTTTGCTGAGTGACTCTAATAACATCTCGGTTAGTAAAATTAAGTCACCTTCCCGATGACGAATGGGAGGTAAATGAAGAACGCCTACCGCGATACGATAGAAAAGATCTTCTCTAAATGTTCCCTGGATAACACCGTCCATCAGGTTTTTATGGGTCGCCGTAATGATACGAACATCGACTGATATCTCCGACGTTGCACCAACAGGTGTGAGTCGACTCTCTTGCAGCACCCTTAGTAGACGCACTTGAACTTCTGGCGTTAGTTCGCCAAATTCATCCAAGAACAAAGTACCCCCATTAGCCTGCTGAAAGACGCCTAGTTTATCCGACACAGCTCCGGTGAACGCACCTTTTTTGTGGCCAAAAAGAACAGAATCCGCGAGGTCTTTTGGAATAGCACCACAGTTAATGGCAACAAAAGGTTTATTTTGTCTTGAACTGGCATTGTGAATAGCACGCGCAAAGAGTTCCTTGCCAGTCCCTGTTTCACCATAAATAAGCACAGGAACAGTTTTTTGAGCCAAAATTTGAGCTTGCGATTTTAAAGCCATCATCCGTGGATTGCGAGTAATGATATTGTCGAAAGCGGCATCAATCGGCACTTGTGAATCAGCCATGTTGATAAGCTTTTCATCTGCAATTTTTGAAACCTTGGGGATATATTCCGCTGATAACTCAAAAGGTATCTCAACCAGCTCCACTCCCTGTTCTTTAGATGACTGGTAAAATAAACACTCGTAGCGGGTTTTCCCCAAAAGAATCCAAACAGCTTGCATTGCTGGTGTTCCGGGGCTGAGTAAAATTGATAGCTTAGTTTTTTGATTAGAGAGATCATTCAACAAAGCTGATGCCGCTTGATAGATATCAGCAAAATCCACAGGTGAGGATAGGATTACTTTAGTTACGTTAATAGGTGTAACAACTTGTGACGTTAACCAGTCTAGGAAACTAGCCACTTCTTCATCGGGGTAGTTGTACAAAAGCTCAATACGATCAAACGTATTAGCTTTGATTGTTGACAGGATTGGACCATCTTGGCCTCTTTGGGCTGAAACAATATCGTTGCCACCAATCCAACTGACCAAAACATCTTGTTTTGTGTCCGGCATCCATGTTCTCCTGAATATTCTGTTTTTAGTCTCAAGCGTATCGCGTATTGAAAACTCACCATCAGAGAGCGCATACCTATGAGCAACAACTCTCTATTTCCTCACCTCAGCGAGCCACACTCCAACGAGAGGTTCAAGCTTCATAAGCTCACCTACATAAATATCATCGCACTACATTGACTCGATCAATGCCCATCAAGCTCTAATGTATAACGCATCGCCTTAATCATATCGCTCCAATATCGTAACTAAATTAACCATCATATCCATTACACATAATGGGTTGGCTGGACCACCAACGTGATACCCCATAAAATTGCACACCTGGACGATGGATTTCTTGTAATCTTCAACACCGGATTGAAACAATGTTCGCTGTTCAAGATCATAAGCTTCGAACCTTTCATTAACCTGGTCATAATCTTCAGGTTGCGACATTTCTTCAACACGAAGTTCAAGCCGATCAATCACTTCTACTAACACTTCGTTCGTGCACATAGAGATAATACCATTGGTTAGGTATCCTCCCTCCCTGGTAACACACTCTTGATACATAGCGTTAAAATGATCTCTGGTCGGCCAGGCAGAGGCATTAGAAGATACCAGGATGAGTACAAAAACGGCTTTAAAGATAAGTTTCATGCTCACCTCATCATCTCAAACCACAGCAGACTGTTGCCAGTCCACAATCTGTTGTGCATTCTGGTAAATCATATCTCGCCAACTTGCTGGCTCAATCACTTGGATGGATGCACCGAACCCCATAATCCACCAAAGTGTTTGCTGATCATTTGGCAGTGTTGCTGTGAGGGTGACCCAACCCTCAATGTCTGGTTCAGATAACTGTTGTATTTCACTGACCGGTGTTTCGGACAATAGCCAGGCAACTTCAGGCCGCACACGTGCCACCAGCTCAACCGGCTTCCCATCCAGTGGATATCCAAACGCTCCCTGGCTTAAGTAATCATCCAAATCAAAGTCGGCCTTGGGTTTGTAGGCGTCGCCACTCTCATTTGCCTGCTGTATACGATGCAGTGCGAACTGACGTATGTCGTCATATTCATTCACAGTGGCAAGCAGATAGGTCACACTATGCCGTGCAACAAGACCCTGAGGGTGTAAGGTGTAGGTTTTGAACGCCCCCTTGGCCCGGCTCAAATAGGTCACATCCAATGCCCGCGCATTTAGCAGTGCATCTGTGACCTTGGCCCAGACGTGCGGGTCTATCAAGGCGGGAATGAGTGCCTTTCCATTGGGAATAGCTTTAACCTGACGACTCCAATGACTAAAACCATTTTCACTGAGCTGCTCCAGATATTTTCGCGCCGAACTGAATTGGTTACTCAGTTGTTCCACTGCAACCTGGGGCAATAAATTCTGTAAATAACTTTCAGCCAGCACCCAGGCCAGTGCCGTTGGGGTATCCAGTGCAGGTAAGTTACTCTTGAAGGCAGGATCAAACGACCAACGATACGGTTTGCGTTGTTTGTCACACAGAAGCGGGAAGTGGCTTGATAATTTTTCCAGGTCGCGCTGAATTGTGCGCATATCGACTCGGAACCCCCGCTCTTCCAGTAGAGCACAGAGCGTTGAGGTTGCCCGAAACCCTGGAGACCTGGGTATTAACTGCAACATGGCCAGTGTTCTGAAAAGGGTATCGCGCTGTTGTGTCATGAGACCTCCTTGTATGACTTGATCATCATAGACCTATTCTGTGTTTTAAAACAACTTTGGCGTAATTTCAGCTTACAATTCATTTGATACACCCCGTCACATTAAACTGATGATGTGTCTTTTTTGCATGTTCTTGCTGTAATCCAAGTAACAACCCTTCTGGAGTCAGTCGTTGGTTCGATAACTGATATTGCTGCTCAATACGCCTAAAATCAGCCGGGGTGAGCTGATTAAGCTGATCCAGTGCAGATCGCATCTTTTTACTCAATGCCAGCACACCCCCTTCCTGGTCACAGCGCCCAAGTAGATGGTTAAACAACATCCATGTCTGTTCTGGATTCAGGAAGTTGAAACAAACGTGGAAATCGAAATAGCGCCGTACTCGCGCACTGAGCGGCTCCCTACTTTGAACTGTCAGAACCAGAATGCCTTCGTATCCATCCACCGGGTATTGTGTGTGGGATAGGTCCGCCAGAAGATTATCCGCGTCATCAATCAGTAGTACGGCATTCCTGCGACGCGCCTCAGCAACGGCATCTACCCAGGATTGTCCAACTCCTTCAACCGATATATCCCTCAGGTTTGATGCATTTTCAACCATCAAGGGCCGTTGTAGCTGAACAGCCAAATGTTGTGCAAAACGTGTTTTTCCGGTTCCCGGTGGCCCAGCCAGGCAGATACGTGCAGTACGGCTACACGCTAGCACCTGAGTCAGCCGCTCTAATGAATGATCCGTATTCGAAAACGCCGGATGGTAAAAACACTTGTCACCTTCGGGCCACTTACGCTTTTCTCGCTGAGCCAGGGCCTGGTATAACGCACCGAGTAATAGATCTGTATCCTGTTCATCCTGATCAGCTGTTTGACCATTATGTTGGCGAACTAACCGTAAAGCCTGCGTCTGTTTTGTGAACTTCATTAACACTTCCTCCCTGACGTTAATCGATGTCATGAGACATGGTGAGTATGCTAACGAGAGCATGCGACGATATCTGTCGCAGAATCTAAAAATGAAGCCCTTGCTGCCCTATATCACTTGCCTAATTCAAACACCCTGAGCGATACTGTATATACATACAGTTTAATTTTGAGGTGTAAATGAGCGCTGTTGTACTGATCGGCTGCTTCGCCGATCCGGATTTGCTTAAGGCATCAGAGTTGCGTATACCGCTTTACCTGGAAGATGTTTCTTTTAGAAGTGCTAAACAAGACAGCGGCATCATCTACAAGCCTTTCGAGCGGAAGTCGTTGAGAACGGACAGAACTCTCTCTTAAAACGACATACAACTCATCAAAGGATGAGCGAATCTCAAACGGTCACGGAACGGTCACCAGAAAGGACTAAAACCCCAAAAAGCAAAAAATCGCCAGGCGGCGATTCATGTAACTCTTTGATTTAATTGGTCGGGACGGCAGGATTTGAACCTGCGACCCCTTGCACCCCATGCAAGTGCGCTACCAGACTGCGCTACGCCCCGACTAGGCGGGATCAGTAAGTAAACTGATCCGAGAGAGGTTGCAAATACTACACTAAGGGATTGAATCTGTGAAGCATTTATTTGGCAGATTTTAGCAGTTTGAGGATATCGTCAAGTTCATTAATAGTCTGACGAATCAACTGCTGATAACGCGTAGTATCATCACTGGCTTCATCACTGCTGAGCCACTGACGTGCCCCGGTGATGGTAAAACCCTGATCATATAACAGGCTACGGATCTGCCGTATCAGCAACAGGTCCTGTCGCTGATAATAACGGCGATTATTCCGTTTGACCGGTTGTATCTGCTTGAACTCCTGTTCCCAGTAACGCAATACATGCGGCTTGAGATCGCAGAGTTTAGCGGCCTCACCGATAGTGAAATAGCGTTTTCCCGGAATGGGTTCCAGCTCAGGACTCTTCTCTCCGGCTGCCGGCATAGGTGTCCACGCGCTCCTTCAGTTTCTGGCCAGGCCTGAACGTGACCACCCGCCGCGCCGATATTGGCACTTCTTCACCCGTTTTCGGGTTACGGCCAGGGCGTTGACGCTTGTCACGCAGATCAAAGTTTCCGAATCCGGAAAGCTTGACCTGTTCATTTGACGCCAGACATTCACGTATCTCGTTAAAAAAAGATTCCACCATCTCTTTAGCTTCACGTTTGTTCAAGCCTAATTCCTCGAACAAACGCTCAGCCATCTCGGCTTTGGTCAAAGAGCCCATGACAATCACCCTGTCTTTATTCTCTTAACGATGCACCGCAATGGGTTGTCAGTGCGACCACAACAGCAGATACGCTATTGTTTATTTCTTCATCAGTAAGAGTGCGCGAAGGATGCTGCCAGGTCAAGCCCAAAGCAAGACTTTTTCTTCCTGCTTCAATACCTTGTCCCTGATACAGGTCAAATAGTGTGACCTTTTTCAGGGCATCGCCTGCAGCTGCCGTCACAACCTCACGGATAGCATCATAACTGACCTGCTCATCAACCAGCAGCGACAGGTCACGACGCATTTCCGGGAACTTCGACAAGGCGGCATAGCGTGGCAAACGCCCTGCTGTCACAGCATCCTGTTGTAATTCAAACAGATACACCGGACCATTCAGATCCAGCTGTTTCAACAGCTGGGGATGCAAAGCGCCAACATAACCAATCACTTCGCCCTGACGCTCAACCCGCGCACACTGGCCAGGATGCAACGCCGGGTGTTCTGAAGCCACAAAACGGAACTCAGCAGGACTGCCACCCAATGCCAGCAGACTTTCGACATCACCTTTAATATCAAAGAAATCCACTTTATCTTTACCGGCAACCCAGCCTTCGGCATCACGGTTACCGGTGATCACACCTGCAATCACATTTTCCTGCAACAGACCACCTTCAGCCTGAGGCAGGAAGCGCTGACCTGTCTCAAATAGACGAATACGTAACTGCTGACGGTTCTGGTTGTACTGAACAGCCTTGATCAACCCAGGCCAGACACTGGTACGCATGACCGCCATCTCAGCTGAAATAGGGTTTGCCAGCGCCAGCGGCTGGGTCTTGGGGTCAAACAGCGCTGACAGGCCAGCTTCAATAAAGCTATAGGTCACGGCCTCCTGATAGTCACGACTGATCAGGTGACGTCGTACACGGCTCAGGCTAACCTCTTTTTCAGCGATTGGTGGCATCGGCAACTGGGCGATCGGTGTGCGCACCGGCAGATTGTCATAGCCATAGACGCGTGCAATTTCTTCGATCAGGTCCACTTCCAACGTGATATCAAAACGCCAGGACGGTACGGTGACATCCCAGGCTTGATCTTCCCGACGTGACAACTGCATTCCCAGACGAGTCAGAATATCCTCAACCGTCTCTAGCGGCATCTCCATCGCCAGCATCGCATTGACACGGGCGTCACGCAGACGCACGACCGGTGTTTCCGGCAGATCGGCTGCACTGACCGCTTCGGTCACGGGACCCGGCTCACCCCCCACAATATCCAGCAACAAGGCCGTTGCGCGCTCAATCGCCTGACGCTGCAACTGCCAATCCACGCCGCGCTCGAAACGGTGCGAGGAATCGGTATGCAAACCATAATTACGCGCACGGCCGACAATCGATAATGGATTGAAGAATGCACTTTCCAGGAAGATATCCCGTGTCTCTGCCGTCACGCCACTGGCGGCACCACCCATGATACCGGCCATTGCCAGAGGGCCATTGGCATCGGTAATCAGCAAGGTATCAGCATTCAGGGTCACTTCGGTTTCATCCAGCAACACCAGGGTTTCCCCTGCCTGCGCCAGACGCACGTCAATCCCCTGACTCAACTGATTCAGATCGAACGCATGCATTGGCTGACCCAGCTCAAGCAAGACGTAGTTAGTCACATCCACTACCGGATCGATGCTGCGAATACCTGACCGACGCAGCTTTTCCTGCATCCACAAGGGCGTCTGTGCATCCAGATTGATGTTACGAATAACACGGCCAATATAACGCGGACAGGCCTGGGGTGCAGACAGTGTTACCGGGAAGGTATCTGCACAGGTCGGTGCAACCGTTGTAATCGTCACCGGATTGACCGGCACCTGATTCAACACACCCACTTCTCGGGCCAAACCGGCAATACTCAGACAATCACCACGGTTGGGTGTCAGATCAACATCAATCAGGCTGTCATTCAGGTTGAGATAATCACGCAGATCAATGCCCAGCGGCGCATCCGCGGCCAGCTCCATGATACCACCGTGATCATCGGAAATACCCAACTCATCCTCTGCACAAAGCATCCCCATGGACTCCACACCACGCAGTTTGGCGCGCTTGATGCGGAAGTCACCGGGCAGATTGGCACCGACGCGGGCAAAGGCAGTTTTCAGACCGGCGCGCGCATTGGCCGCACCACAGACGACCTGAAAGGTCTCCTGTCCATCACTGACCTGGCACACTTGCAGCTTATCAGCATCCGGATGCTGTTCTGCAGCGATAATTTCTGCAACAACCACACCATCAAACTGACCGGCAACCGCGCTGATCTCGTCGACCTCAAGACCTGCCAGACTCAACTGATCGGCTAGCGCCTGTGTCGCCAGAGCGGGCTTTACCCACTCACGTAACCACTGTTCACTGAATTTCATTGCTATATCCTGTTAATCCTGAAGCTGACGATGACGGCGACTTAACGAAACTGACCAAGGAAACGCAGGTCGTTTTCAAAGAACAGGCGCAGATCATTCACGCCATAACGCAACATCGCCAAGCGCTCTACCCCCATACCGAAGGCAAAGCCGGTATAGATTTCGGGATCAATACCGGAGTACTGGAAAACTTTCGGGTGAACCATGCCACAGCCCAGCACTTCCAGCCACTTGCCATCACCACGGTCAATATCCACTTCGATAGATGGCTCTGTGAATGGAAAATAGGACGGGCGGAAGCGGACTTTGACATCTTCTTCAAAGAACTCGCGCAAAAACTCTTCCAGCGTGCCTTTAAGGTCGGCAAAGCTGACATTTTTGTCGACCAGCAGACCTTCCACCTGATGGAACATGGGTGAGTGGGTCTGATCATAATCACAACGGTACACACGGCCCGGACAGATAATGCGGATCGGAGGCTGTGTGCTTTCCATCGTGCGTACTTGCACAGGTGAGGTGTGCGTGCGCAACAGCGTGTGGGCATCAAAATAGAAGGTATCGTGCATGGCACGTGCCGGATGATGCGCCGGGATATTCAGCGCTTCGAAGTTGTGATAGTCATCTTCCACTTCCGGCCCTTCAGCGACACTGAAACCGATACTGCCAAAGAAGGCTTCGATACGCTCCAGAGTCCGGGTGACCGGATGCATGCCACCCAGATCAGCCACACGACCCGGCAAGGTGACATCGATCTTCTCAGCTGCCAGTTTGGCACTGAGCGCATCCGTTTCCAGCTGCGCGCGACGCGCATCCAGTTCGACCTGCAAAGCCTCCTTGGCTTCGTTGATCTTTGCGCCCGCTGCCGGACGCTCCTCAGCGGAGAGTTTGCCCAAACCCTTCAATAGCTGGGTAAGCTCACCTTTCTTACCCAGATACTGAACACGTACTTCGTCCAGCAGTCTGACATTATCTGCCTGTGCGACTGCCTGTTTACCCTGCTCCAACAACTGTGCAAGATTTTCCATCGTTCAAACTCCGCATAAAAAAGGGGAAGGTATGCACCCCTCCCCTTATCTGTCAGTCTTTAACCTACCAATAGGCGGGTGTTGGCTTACGCCAGTGCTGCTTTGGCCTTTTCAACCACGGCAGCAAATGCGTTCTGCTGGTTTACAGCCAGATCAGCCAGTACTTTACGGTCGATTTCGATGTTGGCTTTTTTCAGGCCAGCAATGAAACGGCTGTAAGACAGACCATTAATACGTGCAGCTGCGTTGATACGCGCGATCCACAATGCACGGAACTGACGCTTACGTTGACGACGGTCACGGTAAGCATACTGACCAGCTTTGATAACCGCTTGCTTGGCTACACGGAATACACGGCTGCGAGCACCGTAGTAACCCTTGGCCAGTTTCAGAATTTTCTTATGACGACGACGCGCCACAACACCACGTTTTACGCGAGGCATAGCATTTCCTTCCTATAAAATTTCAGTCTTGACACAAGGGACACTTACAGTGTCGGGAGCATACGTTTAACCAGTTTCACATCACTCTCGTGAACCTGGGCCATTGGGCGCAGCTGACGCTTACGCTTGGTGCTCTTCTTGGTCAGAATGTGGCTTTTAAAGGACTGCTTGTGCTTGATGCCATTCGCAGTTTTTTTGAAACGCTTTGCCGCACCGCGGACTGTTTTGATCTTTGGCATTACTCTTCTCCACGCATTCGTTTATTAATCGGCCACGCGCGAAACAACAAAACCCACACACCGTTCAGAATACTGTTCGGCTTGCGGGTCTGCTGCACGGGTGACTATTTCTTTTTCGGAGCCACGACCATGACCATTTGACGACCTTCCATTTTCGGATGCTGTTCAACACTGCCATGTTCAGACAGATCGGCTTCGATCCGCTTCAGCAGTTGCATGCCCAGCTCCTGGTGAGCCATCTCACGACCACGGAACCTCAGGGTTACCTTGGCTTTGTCTCCGCTTTCAAGGAAACGTATCAGGTTGCGCAGTTTTACCTGATAATCCCCTTCATCCGTACCGGGACGGAATTTCACTTCCTTGACCTGCATCTGAGTCTGTTTCTTCTTAGCCTCATTTGCTTTCTTCTTCAGCTCATACTGATGCTTTCCATAGTCCATAATCTTACAGACAATGGGATCAGAATCAGAGATCTGAACCAGGTCAAGTTCAGCCGCCTGAGCCATCTCAAGCGCCTGATCAATCGTTACGATACCTACCTGTGAACCATCTGCACCGATAAGACGCAGTTCTGTTGCACGGATATTCTCATTAATGGGTGGCAACGGCGCACGGCCACCTCTTCTGTTATCACGCCTGATAATACTATCTCCTGACGAGTTCTTTATTCTTGAGCCGCCTTGCGGCTGATCTCGGCATTCAGTTGTGCGATCAGGTCATCAACGGCGATACTGCCAAGATCCTGACCGGTACGTGTACGTACTGCGACACTGCCGGATTCCACTTCTTTGTCTCCCACTACCAACAGGTAGGGAACTTTCTGTAAAGTGTGCTCGCGGATTTTAAAGCCGATCTTCTCGTTTCTCAAGTCTATCTGTGACCGAATACCCGCTTCGAGCAGTTTTTCGTTCACTTTATGACAGAAATCAGCCTGTTTATCGGTAATATTCAGCACCACAGCCTGCAACGGGCTCAGCCAGAGCGGCAAAGCACCTGCATAGTGCTCAATCAGAATACCAATAAAGCGCTCGAATGAACCCAGAATCGCACGGTGCAACATTACTGGCACTTCGCGATCACCTGCTTCATTCACAAACTGAGCACCCAATCGGCCCGGCATTGAAAAGTCCACTTGAATAGTACCACATTGCCACACGCGACCGAGACAATCTTTCAACGAAAACTCGATTTTCGGCCCATAAAAAGCACCTTCACCCGGCAACTCTTCCCAATCCAGACCGGCGGCGTTCAATGCATCTGCCAAGGCTTTTTCTGCCTTGTCCCAGCTTTCATCTGAACCCACACGCTTTTCCGGGCGGGTAGAAAGCTTATAGATGACATTGGTGAAGCCAAAATCGTTATACACTTCATGCAGGAAGTCGATAAAGCTGGCCACTTCTGGCTGAATGCTGTTTTCCGCACAGAAGATATGCGCATCATCCTGAACAAAGCCACGCACACGCATGATGCCATGCAACGCACCGGATGGTTCATTACGGTGACAGGAACCAAACTCCGCCAGGCGCAACGGCAGATCGCGATAAGAACGCAGCCCCTGATTAAATACCTGCACATGACACGGGCAGTTCATCGGCTTGATGGCAAAGTCACGGCTCTCAGAGTGCGTGGTAAACATCTCTTCATGGAATTTGTCCCAATGACCGGACTTTTCCCACAAAGTACGCTCTACCACCATCGGTGTTTTGATTTCCTGGTAGCCATGCCTGATCTGTTTGGCACGCATGTACTGCTCGATCTGCTGGTAGATTTTCCAGCCGTTCGGATGCCAGAACACCATACCTGGAGCTTCTTCCTGCATGTGGAACAGGTGCAGGGACTTGCCCAGCTTGCGATGATCGCGCTTTTCAGCTTCTTCCAGACGGAACAGATAATCCTTGAGGTCTTTTTTGTCACCCCAGGCAGTGCCGTAAATACGCTGCAGCATTTCATTTTCTGAATTGCCACGCCAGTAGGCACCCGCCACCTTCATCAATTTGAAGACTTTGATGTGGCCGGTTGAGGGAACGTGAGGCCCCCGACAAAGATCGATAAACTCACCCTGCTTATAGAAAGACAGCGGCTGGTCCGAAGGGATATCACTGATGATCTCAACCTTATAGGACTCGCCCATCTCTTCAAACAAGGCGACCGCCTCGTCACGGCTCATGACAGAACGCTCAACCGGCAGGTTCTGCTTGGACAACTCATTCATGCGTGCTTCAATTTTCTCCAGATCTTCAGGAGTAAACGGACGCTCATAAGCAAAGTCATAGTAGAAGCCGTTTTCAATCACCGGACCAATCGTCACCTGAGCACCCGGAAACAGATCCTGTACGGCCATAGCCATCAGGTGGGCACACGAGTGGCGAATAACATCCACACCCTCTTCATCCCGGGCCGTGACAATAGCCAGGTTAGCATCGTGCTCAATGGTGTAACTGGTATCAACCAGCTGGCCGTCAACCTTGCCAGCCAACGCGGCTTTGGCAAGACCCGCGCCGATATCGGCGGCAACATCAAAAACAGAAACAGGACGATCGAACTGGCGCGAACTGCCGTCCGGGAGCGTAATAACAGGCATGATAAAATCCTTATCTCAGTGGTGACCCCTACGACAGGCCACATAAGCATTGTGAATGCTGGAAAATAAAAAGCCGTACAAACCAAGTACAGCGGGTGAATATTATACAGATTCTGGTTGTTTTTTCTAGCGTTGCAGGGGGGTAGTAGGTGTAGGTGCGCTACTCACACATATCCTTAGCGGATATAATGTAACGGCACCGCCGTGGTATCGACCACCTTGCGCATAATGAAGGATGACTTCACTCCACTGACACCGGTAATACGGGTAATCTTGCCCAACAGGATATCGTGATAGCTGTCCATATCAGCCACCGCCACTTTCAACTGATAGTCCGCATCATGGCCGGTAATCAGGTAGCACTCCATCACTTCAGGTATCGCGGCAATGGCGGTTTCAAAGGCCTCAAAGCGCTCGGGAATGTGCTTGTCCATAATGATATGCAACAAGGCAATCAGGTTTAAACCTACCTTGCGTTCATTCACACGCACCACCTGACGTTCAATGACACCACTATCGAGCAACTGCTTCACACGACGCGAACAGGGTGCTGCCGTCAAACCGATACGGTCCGCCAGATCCTGGTTTGAGATGGACGCATCCTGTTGCAACTGCTGCAATATTTTTATATCAAATCGGTCCAGTTCAACATGCATACATCACCCATTCAACATTCTGCGCAATATTTAAAAATAAAAAATCCATATAATCTACATATTATTGCGTAAAAAGAGCAAATGAAAGTTTTTTCGCAACCCTATTGCGCCAGGATCGGCGTAGACTAGTCCTTGTCATCAGTCATTCCGATTCAAAGGACTCCAATATGTTTGACCATCGTAAATATCGTGCTTTCACACCCGTGCGTCTGACCGATCGCACCTGGCCTGATCAGCAAATCACCCAAGCGCCGCTCTGGTGCAGTGTTGACCTGCGTGACGGCAATCAGGCGCTGATCAATCCGATGAACGTTGAGCAGAAAACACGGATGTTCACGCTACTGGTTAAACTGGGATTCAAAGAGATCGAGGTTGGCTTTCCTTCGGCCTCTCAGCCGGACTTTGACTTCGTGCGCAAGCTGATCGAAGAAAACCTGATCCCCGATGATGTCACCATTCAGATCTTGACTCAGGCACGTGAAGACCTGATCGCACGCTCTTATGAAGCCTTAAAAGATGTTAAACGTGCGATTGTGCATGTGTACAACTCCACATCAACGGTTCAGCGTGAGCAGGTGTTCGGACTGGATCGTGACGGCATCAAATCCATTGCTGTTCAGGGCGCACGCTGGGTGCGTGAGTATGCGACACGTTATCCCCAGACAGACTGGGCATTCCAGTACTCTCCGGAAAGCTTCACCGGTACCGAGCTCGACTATGCTGTTGAAGTCTGTGATGCCGTGATTGCAGAGTGGCAGCCCGAGCAGGGACGTCGTGTCATTATCAACCTGCCGGCGACTGTCGAGATGTCGACCCCCAACGTGTTCGCAGATCAGATCGAATATTTCTGTCGCCACCTGGCACAGCGTGATCAGGTCATTATCAGCTTGCACACACACAATGACCGCGGTTGCGGTGTAGCGGCTGCGGAGCTGGGTGTCATGGCCGGTGCTGATCGTATTGAAGGCACACTGCTCGGTAATGGTGAGCGTACCGGTAATATGGATATTGTCACCATGGGGATGAACCTCTACTCCCAGGGTATCGATCCGAAACTGGACTTCTCCAATATCAAGGAGATCATTTCAGTGGTCGAGTATTGTACTGAACTGCCAGTTGCAGCCCGTCACCCCTGGGCAGGTGAGCTGGTCTACACCGCCTTTTCCGGTAGCCATCAGGATGCGATTCGCAAATCCATCAACTACCACGAGCAACATCAGCTGCCTCACTGGGAAGTGGCCTACTTGCCGATTGATCCACGGGATATCGGACGTGAATATGAAGCGGTTGTGCGCATCAACAGTCAGAGTGGTAAAGGGGGTGTCGCACTGGTATTGGAACGCGACTATGGTGTTGAATTGCCGAAATGGATGCACGGCGAAATCAGCCGTGTCGTGCAGAAAGCATCGGAACAGACAGGTGCCGAAATCACCTCTTTGCAGATCAAGTCACTGTTCGATGAGCACTTCCATGCCGCCGTACCGGGCTGGACCTTGCTGGGCTATGACCTGCATACCACCCAGGGCATCGTAAAGGGCAGCTTCAATGTGGATGGTCAGCAGCCTGCCTTTGAAGGCCAGGGCAGCGGTGCAGTCGAAGCCTTGGTACAGGCACTGGAAAAACGCTTTGGCGTCAGCATTGAAGTAACCCAGTTTGATGAACGCGCTCTGACTCAGGGTACCCATGCATTGGCTCAGGCGTGTGTCGCATTGAAGGTGTCAGGACACAGCTACGCAGCAGTGACTTCGGCTGAAGACACGTCAGCCGCCACCCTGCAGGCTGTGCTGAGTGCCTTTGCCCGCAGCCCGGTCGCATCAGGCTGTCTCAAGCAGGCGTCGGGTATATAAGATATGTTCACTGGCTTCCAGGCGCGCCTGTTCAGGATTACGCGCCTGGATGGCCCGGTGAATACGGCCATGCTGCTGGGCAATGCCATCCGGATAACGTCCATAACGCTTCAGCGTGCTGGATAAGGCACCATGAATCGCATTGAAATAACGGGCATAGAATAACTGGCTGAAGCTGATCACCAACAGGTGATGACTGGACTCTGCAATCATCATGTGAAACGTCAGATCAGCCTTGGCTTTGTGCAGGGTAGACTGCCCCCGACTGCGCTGCTGCATGGCCTGATACTCAGCATCAAGCGCCGCCAACTGCGCATCAGTTGCACGCAGCGCACAATAGTACGCCGCCTCACCTTCCAGCAAGGCTCGCGCTTCCATCACCTCCAGCTGCAAGGCCAGGCTCGACTCGGTTGCCACCGGCAAGCTGAGATGTGACTGCAACAGATTTGCACAACGACTGCGTCCGCCCTGCGTTGTTTCGATCAGGTCGTCAGCAACCAGTCCCTGTACCACCTCGCGCACACAGGCACGCGACATGCTGTATTCCGCCGCCAGAGCACGCTCCGAAGGTAATGGTGCTCCGGGAATCAGTGCCCCGGTTGCGATTTGCTGTGTCAGCTGTTGCCGGAGCCGTTCGCGTGGCGTTACAGGTGTCTCTGAATTCATCTTGGTCAGACCAGTTTGCGCATCTGCATTTATTTTAACCGGCTTCTCGCCTATCTTGTAGTGATCTATGGCGGTTTACCGTTATCTATGTTGTTGCCCTTTGAGGACTCAGTGTGAAACCTAATAATAACCCACCTGTCATTGGCCTGTTCATAACCTGTCTGGCCGATCTGTACCGCCCCGAGGTTGGCTTTGCCACCATCAAACTGCTGGAGCAGGCAGGCTGTCGTGTAGAAGTACCGGAACAACAAACCTGCTGTGGTCAACCGGCCTTTAACAGTGGTGATTTCAGTACCAGTGCCGATATCGCTCGCCAGACAATTGCGGCGCTGGATGGCTATGCCTATGTTGTAGCACCGTCCGGTTCCTGCATCAGCATGCTGCACCATTATCCGGAGCTGTTTGATGACCAGGACCCCTGGAAGGCACGTGCAGAATCATTGAAAGCACGCGCGTATGAGATCACCAGCTTCCTGGTTGATGTACTGCATGCAGAACTGCCCAATCAACCCTATTCCGGTACTGTGACCTATCATGACTCCTGCTCCGGACTGCGTGAGCTGGGCATCAAGCAACAGCCACGCCAGCTGCTCGCCCAGCTTGAGGGTGTGGAGCTGAAAGAGATGGAAGAAAGCGAAACCTGCTGCGGCTTTGGCGGTACTTTCTGTGTCAAATACCCGGATATATCCAACCGCATGGTCAGCAACAAGACCGACAACATTGTTAATGCCGGTGCCAAAACGCTACTGGGTGGTGACCTCGGCTGCCTGCTGAACATGGCAGGCAAACTGCAACGCCAGGGTCATGCGGTTGAAGTCCGTCACGTTGTTGAAGTACTGGCTGGCATGACCGATCAGCCTGCACTGGGCGAAACCCAGTCGTCCATCAAAGCCGGATAAGGGAAATTAGCATGCAGATTACCAGTCCCGACTTTAAAGATAATGCGCGTATTGCACTGCAGGATGTCGGCCTGCAGAAAGCGCTGGGGAATGTCAAAACCGGCTTCCCGCACAAACGCGCTGCCGCTATCGCCCGATTGCCGGAATTCGAGCAGCTCCGTGATGAAGCGCGAGATCTGAAAAACCATATCATCGAACACCTGGACCTCTATCTGGAGGCCTTTGAAGCCAAAGTGCTGGAAAACGGTGGCCATGTACACTGGTGTCGCACCGCAGATGAAGCCCGTCAGACAATTCTGAAAATCTGTCAGGACAAACAGGCTCGCACGGTGACCAAAGGCAAATCCATGGTGACCGAAGAGATCAATCTGAATGAGTATCTGGAAGCCAACGGCGTCACGCCTGTTGAAACAGATCTGGGCGAATATATTCTGCAACTGCGGGGCGAACACCCCAGTCATATTATTGCACCCGCTATTCACCTGAACCTCGAAGATGTCTCGGAAACCTTTCACGCTCATCACCACAAGCCCAAGTCCATGGACCCTGCAGTACTGATGCAGGAGGCGCGTGAAGAACTGCGTACCAAGTTTGTCGCCGCAGATGTCGGCATTACCGGAGCCAACTTTCTGGTCGCCGAAACCGGCTCCAGTATTATTGTCACCAATGAAGGCAATGGTGACCTGACCCAGACACTGCCAAAAACACACATCGTCGTCACCTCTATCGAGAAAGTGGTGCCGACACTGGAAGACATGACGCTGTTTTTACGCCTGCTGGCCCGTTCCGCTACCGGACAGGAGTTCACCGTATACAACACCCTGTCTACCGGTCCACGACGTCCCGGTGATCAGGATGGTCCGGAAGACTATCATGTTGTCCTGGTCGACAATGGCCGCAGTGACATGATCGCCAGTGAGCTGCGTGAGATGTTGCGCTGCATTCGCTGTGCGGCGTGCATGAATCACTGCCCGGTCTATGGGGCCATCGGTGGACACAGCTATGGCTGGGTCTATCCCGGTCCGATGGGGTCGGTACTGACACCTCAGATGATCGGTATCGAACAGGCAGCCCTGCTCCCCAATGCATCGACCTTCTGCGGCAAGTGTGAATCAGTCTGCCCTGTTCGTATTCCACTGCCCAAGCTGATGCGCCACTGGCGCCGTGATGAGTTTGAAAAGCACCTGACTCCAGGCGCTGCACGCTGGGGCTTAGGCGTATGGAGCTTTGTAGCAAGGCGTCCTGCCCTGTATCGACAACTGACCCGCATCGGCAGTCGGGTACTGCGCAGTCTGGCAGGCAAGAAGGGCCGTATCAGCAAGTTGCCTCTGGCCAGTGGCTGGACAGATGGACGGGAGATGCCCGCACCCAGTGGCAAAACCTTTATGCAACAGTGGCAGGAACAGCAGAAAGCGAGACAGTCATCATGAGTAAAGCAGAAATACTGGGCCGTATTGGCCGTGGACTCGGGCGTATTGAACCCACAGCCGCCGAGCGTGAACGGGTTGCCGCGCGTCTGGCTGCCAAAGCCCGTAATGCGATTCCGGCACGTGCACAGCTACCCGAGGCGGAACGTCAGGCACTGTTTATTGAGATGGCGCGTGAAGCTGCTGCAGAAGTGATTGAACTGTCCAGCCTGCAACAGGTGCCATCGGCTGTCGCCAACTGGCTGCAACAAACCGGTATTGATGAGCTGGTGGTGGCCAGTGATAATCCGTTACCGGAGCTGTGCAAACAATTGCCGGAGACACTGCGGGTGCGTCAGGGAGTCGCTCAGGCAGGTGACCTGGCCAGCCTGACCCTGTCCTTTCTGGGCATTGCGGAAACCGGCACCTTGATGCTCTACTCCCGCCCTGAGAGCCCCACTACACTGAATTTCCTGCCCGACAATCACCTGGTCATCCTGCAGCGCAGTGATATCGTCGGTGTCTATGAAGAAGCCTGGAGCCAACTCAGAGCACGTTACCCGGATAGCCTTCCGCGTACCGTCAACATGATCACAGGTCCATCACGCAGTGCAGATATAGAGCAAAAACTGCAGATGGGTGCACATGGACCTCGTCGGCTGGTGATTTTTCTGGTGGCCTGATCAACCCGGGTTCAAGGTAAGGCGGGTGTATTCTTCTTAAGATGAAGGCCCCGCCTGTACACATGTACATGTAAATGATATAACCTGTAAATGCATATAATAAATACAAAAACAGGTAGAGCATGTCTGATACACGTTTGGCATTTCCAGACCTAAAACACCTAGTTGATAAGCTTCACTTTAACCCTGAAGAAGGCAAAATCTGGTTAGCTGAACAACGAACTGTTCTGATGGGTTTAGGTGCGCTATCCAGTTTTCGTAAAGAAATTATCACCACACTGGGCATGGAGCGTGGCAAAGGCTTTTTCATGCGCCTTGGCTATTATTCCGGGATGCGTGATGCCGAGTTAGCCAAAAAACTAAATCCCCACGCAACTCCTGATGAAGCCTTTTTAACCGGCCCTCAACTGCATTGCTTACGTGGTATGGTTAAAGTCGTGCCCTTGGTGCTGGAGTATGATCCGAAGAAAAAACACTTCTATGCCGAATTTGAATGGATTGACTCCTTTGAAGTAGAAATTTGCCGCATGAGCCTAGGGCAATTAAACGAGCCAGCCTGCTGGATGCTGTTGGGTTATGCCTGTGCCTATTCTAGTCACTTTACCGGGCTCGATATTCAATTTCGTGAAGTGGAGTGTCGCGGCCAAGGTGATCAACATTGCTATATTGTTGGCAAGGTGGCAACTGAATGGCCTGATCATGAAGAGTTTAGCCACTTTTTTAGAGAAGCTCCCTTAATTGATGAGCTGTATGAGCTTCAATCACGCATTGCTGATTTAGAGCAAAGTCTGGGCTTTCCTGAAGACCTGCCCAAAGCCATCGGTGAAGCACCGCCCTTTACCAGTGCATTAGAAATGATTGATCGTGGCGCCAATGCAGAAGTAACCATGCTTCTGATTGGTGAAACCGGCACAGGAAAAGAAGTACTCGCCCGACGCGTGCATAGTATGAGCACCCGAAAAGAGGGCCCTTTTGTAGCGATTAACTGTGCTGCAATCCCTCCTGAGCTGATTGAGTCAGAGCTCTTTGGGGTTGAAAAAGGTGCATTTACCGGTGCCACTCAATCTCGTAAAGGCCGTTTTGAACGTGCCAATGGCGGTACTATTTTTTTAGATGAGGTAGTTGAGCTTTCACCAAGAGCACAAGCCGCCCTGTTACGCGTTATTCAAGAAGGCGAACTCGAGCGTGTAGGTGATGATCAAACACGCAAAGTCGATGTACGTATTGTTGCCGCAACCAATGAGGACTTAGCAGAAGCCGTGAAAGCCGGTCGTTTTCGAGCTGATCTTTTCTATCGGATTAATGCCTATATGGTTGTGATTCCTCCCTTGCGAGAGCGGCAAAATGATATTGCATTGTTAGCAGAGCACTTTCGCAAACGCTACGAAAAATTGTACCGAAAAGCTACGCTTGGATTTACGGATCGGGCATTAGCGGCGCTACATGAGCATGATTGGCCGGGTAATATTCGTGAGCTCGAAAATACCATCGAACGCGGCATTATTCTGACCGATGAGCAGGGCTTTATTAACGAACAAAGCTTGTTCAATACCCGCTGGAAGCAAGAGAAGCCGGAAAGTGCTCAAGTCAGAAAGATCAATACACGCTCTGGACAGCTGGAAAACAGATCTGTTGAATCGCTAGTATTAGACTCACTGTCGGAACAGGTACTGTCTCAAGAGATCAGTATTGAAGCGGTTGAAAAAGCCTTAATCGACAAAGCGATGCAGAAATCTGACGGCAACATTTCTGCTGCCGCTCGATTGCTCGGGTTAACGCGGGCTGCTTTGGCCTATCGATTAAAGCGTAGTGAAGAGCCTTAAGATTAGCGACCCAGTGCCTTAGCCGATTTTCCAGCTATACCAAAATGCTGCTTTGGCATCTCGGTAATAATAACCCTCACTGCTTCAATCGGCGCATCCAGCGATGAAGCGATGGATTCAGTCACAGATTCAATTAAGCGCTCCTTTTGAGCATCACTACGCCCTTCCATAATGTAGAGCTGAGCAATTGGCATAACACTCTCCTATCAGGGATTCACCATCTACTTGGCAGGTTTAGCTAAGCATCATGATGAATCCCCTATTAATAAAGATGATCAAAACACCTTGGTTAGCGCGACTCTAAACTTAGTGCCTTCAAAACCTTGCTTGACGCTATGTTCTTGGTAGACACCGGCATCAATTCCCATCATCAGTTGTGGCCAGAAATAACCTGCTGAAACACCCACGGCATGGGTTTCAGCTTTACCACCTTCCAGCTCCCAACGGCTGTAACCGACAAGACCCAGATCCAGCAGTCCGTGATGTTTACCTAGCCCCCATTCAACCACCAACTCGTCATTCACACTGCTCTTATCTGCGATTTCGTAACGTGATAAAGCCGAGAAAGAAAGATCTTTTTCATCGTTGAAGAAATAGGTGCCACCCAGCGTCAGCATCAGTTCGGTATAGCCAAATCCAGGATCAGCGGGACGACTGCTTTTACCGGTGGGACTCCAAATACCAGCGGCAGCGACTGCATCCCAGCGATCACCATGCCAACCAATCAAGGAGCCGACGAACAGGTCACCGAGTCCGGTTTGTTTGTCACGCACCATACCATTCCCAATATCCAGATCCGTTCTGACCATGGGCAAAATCGCCTCAAAACCCAGTTGACCACCGAGCACTTCGGTTTCGGTGACCCAGATAAAACGGTGTGCCAAAGCATCCACCTTCACACTGCTATTCGGTGGTAAACCATCCGCTTTATCCGCATCATAGTGAACCGCGTAACCACGGTAATAGACACCCGGCGGCGGTACAACGGCTGATTTCACCCCCTCAATGCCAGGCACGTATTGCCCGGCTTGAGAGACTAAGGGGGATAGTAGTAACGCAGTTAATGCGCAGGCTTTTAACGTATTCATCATGTTTCCTTTATTACTGTTATTGTTGGAATACAACATTCAGGTTAAACAAATTTAGCCGTAATCGTTCCCAGATCCTGATAACGGATATTGATCGAATCGCCTCGATTCACCGTGACAGCGGCGGTGATACCCCCCGTCATAATGAAAGTACCTGCAGGGATCTCTTCTCCTCGCTCTCCCAGCATATTTGCCAGCATCGCCACGGAGGCTGCAGGGTGTCCGAGTACAGCCGCACCCGCGCCCGTAGCCACCACTTCGCCGTTGATCTCCATCACCACGCCTAAGGTGGTCACATCCACATCTTCCAAACGGGCCATACGACCGCCGGTGATAAATCGAGTCGAACTGGAGTTATCCGCAATCACACTCTTCAAATCGAACTTAAAGTCCTTGTAGCGTGAGTCGATCACTTCCACGGCAGGAATGATAAAGTCAGTAGCGCGCATCACATCACCAATGTGAACACCTGGGCCTTTTAAGGGCGCTTTGGTAACAAAGGCGATTTCCGCTTCGATCTTGGGATGGATCAATTCATCCATCTTGATCTCGCCGCCTTCCGGCACACTGAAGTAATCCGCTAGGTAGCCATAGCACGGGTGTTCCACACCCATCTGCGCCATCTTCGCCCAAGAGGTCAGGCCCATTTTCATGCCCACGACTTTATGGCCGCGAGCTTCTTTGCGACGTCTGACTTCCCACTGCACATCAAAGGCATCTTCGTAGGTCATCTCGGGATACTGATCGGTGACCTTGGTGATTTCGTAGGCTTTCAATTCCGCCTCTTCACAGTAGGTGGCCAGTTCTTCAATTTGTGCGCGTGTTAGATTTCCCATTACTTGGCTCCTTGGGCTTGTTTCTGTTTTGCCATGGTGAGGGCAAGGTCTTCGATCATATCTTCCTGTCCACCCACGGTGCCGCGACGACCGAGCTCTACCAAGATGTCACGGGCTTGAATGCCGTATTTCTTCTCAGCGCGTTGCGCAAACAGCAGGAAGGAGGAATAGACACCGGCATAGCCCAACGTCAGGGCATCACGGTCAACGCGAATCGGTTGATCCATCATCGGAACGACCAGATCTTCGGCCACATCCATGATTTTGTAGAGATCGATTCCAGTGCTGACCTGCATGCGATCCAGTACGGCACAGAAGACTTCTAACGGCGTATTCCCTGCCCCAGCGCCAAGACCTGCAACCGAGCCATCGATACGTGTCGCACCGGCTTCAATCGCGGCCAGTGAGTTGGCGATACCCATGCCTAGGTTATGGTGACCGTGGAAGCCGATCTCGATGTTAGACGGCAGTTCTGCTTTGAGTAGGCCGATTCTGGCGGTCACATCATCCGGCAGCATGTAACCGGCGGAGTCAGTGGCATAGATACAGTTCGCACCGTAACCGACCATCAATCTGGCTTGCTCCAGAACTTTTTCAGGCTCAACCATGTGCGCCATCATCAGAAAGCCCACGGTATCCATCCCCATTTTGGCCGCCATGCCGATATGCTGTTCGGATACATCGGCTTCGGTACAATGAGTCGCGACACGAATAGTGCTGACGCCACAGTCTTTCGCCATTTTTAAGTGATCGACGGTGCCGATACCAGGTAATAGCAACGCAGAGATTTTGGCGTTTTTCATCTGCGGGATCACGGCCTTGAGGTATTCCTCATCGCTGTGGGCAGGGAAGCCGTAGTTCACGGACGCACCGCCGAGACCATCCCCGTGAGTGACTTCAATCAGCGGCATCCCCGCTTCATCCATCCCTTTGGCAATAGCGACCATCTGTTCAATGCTGATTTGATGACGTTTAGCATGCATCCCATCACGCAAGCTCATGTCGTGCAGAGTGACCTGTTTACCTTGTAAATTCATTTTCTTCTCCTTAACCTTGGCTGGGCTTCAACCACGGGCAGGTAATGTAATAACACCATTGGCAGCTTCTTCAGCAAACATCTCCGCCGTGCGAAGGCCTGCTGCGGTCATGATGTCGAGGTTGCCTGCGTATTTAGGCAGGAAGTCACCAAGGCCTTCTACTTCCATAAAGCAAGACACGCGATTGCCATCAAAGACCGGGCCATTGACCAAGCGATAACCGGGTACGTATTTCTGTACCTCCTTCACCATGGCATGCACGGATTCGGTGATTGCGGCTTGATCCGGTTCGCTCTCGGTCAAGCAGTGGATGGTGTCACGCATCATCAGTGGCGGTTCAGCCGGATTAATAATGATGATCGCTTTACCCTGCTTGGCACCGCCTACTTTTTCTACTGCACTGGCGGTGGTACGGGTGAACTCATCAATGTTCTGACGCGTTCCAGGACCGACAGATCGAGAAGAGACGGTGGCGACGATTTCGCCATAGGCAACGGGTTGGACACGTGAGACTGCCGCCACCATCGGAATCGTCGCTTGTCCACCACAGGTGACCATATTGACGTTCATCTCTAGGTTTTTGGCATGATCGGTTAGATTCACTGGGGGCACACAATAAGGACCAATCGCCGCCGGTGTCAGATCGATCATAATCACGCCCAGTTCATTCAACTTGCGGCTGTTTTCTGCATGCACATAAGCGGAGGTAGCATCAAAGGCGACACGGATATCGTCTTCGATCACGTGAGGTAAGACGCCGTCCACACCCGTGGCACAGGTTTTAATGCCCATTGCGGCCGCACGTTTTAAGCCTTCGGATTCGGGGTCAATACCAACCATCCACACCGGTTCAATCCATTCTGAACGCTGCATTTTCATCAGCAAGTCGGTACCGATATTGCCGGGACCGATGATGATCGCTTTGAGTTTTTTACTCATGATTTATATTCCTGTCGTTATGCTGTTCGCTGAGTCAATCAAGTGTGTCGGATCAAACAAAGCGCACAGAAGCCTTGCCGATACCACCGATACTCAAGCTCATAAAGTCCCCTGCCTGAACAGGTTCCAGTGGCACCAGCGAACCGGACAGAATCACTTCACCCGCTTTTAGTGGAATACCGAAGTGACCCAAGGTATTGGCTAACCAGGTAACACAGTTCACCGGACTGCCCAGAGCAGCCGCACCGGCACCGGTGCTAATCACGGAGCCGTTCTTCTCCACCACCATACCGCAGGTAGCTAAATCGACTTTGCGTGGATCAACGGCACGATCACCGAGAACAAACAGACCGCAAGAGGCGTTATCTGCCACCGTGTCTTGAATCTTGATCTGCCAGTTTTCAATGCGGGAATCGACCACTTCAAAACAGGGCATCACGCATTCAGTTGCGGCCAACACATCGGCATTGGTAATGCCGGGGCCTAACAGGTCTTTTTTGAGGATAAAGGCGATTTCACCTTCGGCACGCGGTTGCATTAAGCGCGTGGAGATCGGCATCTCTTCGCCTTGGCTAAAGGCCATGGCATCGGTCAGGTAACCAAAGTCGGGTTGATGCACATTGAGCATGTTCTGTACCGCTTTTGAGGTCACACCGATCTTTTTACCGATGATGCGCTCACCCGCCGCAAGACGACGCTCCAGCATACGTAGAGAAATGTTGTAGGCATCATCGAGGGTGATATCGCTGAAACGTTCTGTCAGAGGGCGCAACGCCTTACGCTGCACCATCGCTTCAAAGAGTTCATCACCGCAGGCTTGAATCTGTTGCTTTTCCATCGTCGTGATCCTTATAGCTTGATACAGATGTTTTTGAGCTCGGTGTAAAACTCCAAGCCATGCACGCCACCTTCACGGCCAATACCTGACTGTTTCGCGCCACCGAAAGCGGTCCGCAGGTCGCGTAGGAACCAAGAGTTCACCCACACCAAACCGGCTTCAATCTGTTCGGCCACACGTATGGCGCGTGAGGAGTTTTCGGTCCAGATAGCCGCCGCCAAACCGTATTCCGTATCATTGGCAAGTTGAATCGCTTCTTCTTCAGTATCGAAAGGACGGATATGGCAGCATGGGCCAAAGATCTCTTCACGAATGACGCGGGCATCATCGGATAGACCTGTCCAGATGGTCGGTTCAATCCAAGCGCCGCCGTTTAACGCTTCACCCATATCCGGAATACCCCCACCGATTTCAACGGTGGCACCTTCTTCAACGGCTAGGTCATAGTAGTACTTGACCTTATTACGGTGCTCTAAGCTGACCAGCGGACCAAAGTTGGCGGCAGGATCTTCTGGACGACCGAGTTTCAGCTTGGCCACCTGCTCTTTCATGCGCTTGAGAAAAGCGTCATAGACTGGGCGCTCAATATAGACACGCTCGGTGCCCAAGCAGACTTGACCACAGTTCACAAAGGCGGAACGCATGGTGCCTTCCACCGCTTTTTCCAGATCACAATCAGCAAATACGATGGCCGGGTTTTTACCACCCAGTTCCATGGAGATGTTGCGCAAACCCACGGATGCCGCTTTCATGATTGCTTCACCGGTACGGGTTTCACCAGTAAAGGTGATGGCATTGACCAAGGGATGCGTGGTTAAAAACTCACCGGCAGAGTTAGGACCAAAGCCATGCACGACGTTAAAGACACCCGGTGGTACTCCGCACTCGTTCATCACCTCGCCCAACAGAGTCGTGGTGGCTGGCGTTTCTTCAGAAGGCTTCACCACCACGGTATTACCGCAAGCGAGTGCAGGGCCGACTTTGAAGGTCATCAACAGCAACGGCAGGTTCCATGGGCTGATAACAGCTATAACACCTTTAGGAGTGCGCTGTCCGACATTCAATGCGCCCAACCCATCAGGCGTATCCAGTTTGAAGGCTTCCGTGGGATGGTTGGCCAGGGTTTCCGAAAAGGCAGTAAAGTTGGCCGCACCGCGTGGAATGTCGATATGGCTAGCAATACTGTATGGCTTACCGGTATCGCGGCATTCTGCTGCTAAAAACTCATCAAAACGCTCATTAATTCGATCCGCTACGCGATTCAACATCGCGGTTCTAGCGGCTTGAGTCATCTTGCCCCATGGGCCTTTTAAGGCGGCTTTAGCCGCTTTTACCGCTTGGTCGACCTCTTCACGGCTAGCTTCATGTACCAGACCGATCAGGCTGTTATCCACCGGACAACGGTTTTCAAAAGTTTTTCCACTCGCGGAAGCGACATAGGCCCCGTTAATGAAATGTTTAAATTCATTCATCGTGCTTTCTCATACACAGACTAAAAGACAGGCGCTAATGACACGGCATTAGCGCCGATTAAGATCAGGTCAACGCCGTTAAGAAACGCTCATTCAGTTGACGATCGTGATAGAAAATGGCTTTTCCAAGGTCTTCCGCTTTCCAAGTCACCGTCTCGTGATCGGGGTAGTGATAATCACCACCAGCAAAAACCTCATTACGATTACCGGATGGATCAAAGAAATAGATTGTTTGGCCATGAGTTAAGCCATGACGGGTTGGGCCAATATCAATCGAAGTGTCTGTCATTGAAATGAGATCGGCGGCCTTGAGCACATCCTGCCAAGTTTCAAGATAAAAAGAGGCGTGATGGAACTTGTTCTTTTCTGCATGTTTAATAAATGCAATGTCGTGTGCTTTCATTGATGCGGTTAAAAACAACGCAACGCGATTCTGCTCAGGGTCAACGACTTGCTCAGCTAAATCAAAGCCGAGTACATCTCGGAAGAGCGTCAGATTTCCTTCAAGGTCATCGCCGTATAGCAAGCAGTGATCGAAGCGGTTGGCTTGCATTCCTTTTAAGCCGCGTGGCCAAGCCTCTGGATTAACGCTGCTAATTCCCCACTTGCCTGTTTGCTCTTTGGTGGCAAAAAGTTCAAAGGTATGACCTGTCGGCGCCACAAACTGCATGCGACGGCCGCAATCTTTCAAATCACCAGATGGTAATTCGGTTACAGAGATACCCAAGGCACGGATTTCTTCAGCCAGAGAGTCCAGAACGGATTCGTTTAGGCATTTAAAACCCATAAAATCCATACCTGGCTCATCAGCTTCTTTAAGAATAACGGAGTATTTATCCACTTCCGTCCAGGCTTTGAGATACACGCGACCTTGGTCATCGGCATCCATCTCAATCAAGCCCAGTAGGTCAACATAGTGTTTACGGGCTTCTTCAAGATCCAATACACGAATTTGAACATGTCCTGGACGCATTACACCTTTTTTCATGATCGTTTCCTCTTATATTTGTTATGTCACGCTGTTTGTTGTGTTGATAGATCGTTGAAGTAGTCTGATTCAATCACCAGATCACTCTCTGGAAAGACTCGACAGGCGAGAGCAAAACCCGCCTCTGCTTCATGTTCATTGATATGGGCTTTACTCATCCGCTTGGTGTGAAAGGCACCTTCCAACACCTTGATTTTGCACAGTCCACAACCACCCCCTCGGCACCCCACCTGGATGGCCTGTTGACACGCTTTCTCCATGGCGTGTAACAACAGCTCACCTTCGGGCACTGAAAATGCTTGCTGTCGGTTGGTAACCTGAATCTGAAAATGACGTTGGGCATTCATCTCATCAGACCCTCATGCCTAAATTCGCTTAAACAGTGCTGATCGAGTTTCAGACTCAGCACCATCTGCGGCGGTCAGGAATTTCTCCATATGGATATCTGCTTCAAAGACACGCCCTTGCATCAAGGCACTAATGGCAGAATCGATCATCGGTGGAGGGCCGCACAGATAGGCTTTATGGCCTGCAAATTTACCGTCAAAATGATCAATAGCGGCTTCATGAACATAACCCGTAAAACCTTGCCACTGATCTTCAGCCGCAGGGGCATTTAAAGCCGGGATGTAATGAAAATTACTGTGTTTTTCAGCCAGCTCGGTTAACAGATCCCGGTTATAGAGCTCAGACAGGTTTCGTGCGCCTTGGAACAGATAGATTTGACGTGTATCTCCCTGCTCCAAGAGATCCATAATCATCGACTGAGGGCTGGATAAACCCGATCCCCCAGCGATAAAGATCACATCTTTAACATCCGACTTACGCACAAAGAACTGCCCGTAAGGACCTGACAGTGACAGCTCATCACCCTCTTTCAGGGTTTCATGCAACCAGGTCGTCGCCGCACCGCCAGGTACTAATCGCACATGGAGTTCGACAATCGCTGAATGAGAGGGCGAGTTAGCAATGGAAAAAGCGCGACTGCCTTCCACATCAGGTATTTCCAGATTGATATACTGCCCCGCTTGAAAGGTGATCGGATGATCCAATTCAAGCGTGATCCCTTTAATAGTGGGGGATAAATCATCAATATTGATTACTTTGGCGCTAAAGTCTTCAACAGAATAGCCTTCAAAGTCAGGATCAACATCGATATCCGCTTCTATCACTAGGTCAGATTCCGGAATGGCACAGCAGGCCAACACCTTACCTTCATCACGCTCAACATCCATCAGGGCAAAGGGTGATGCATTACCCAAATCTGCATCCCCTTCCACCACTTGAACTTTGCAGGTACCACAAGTGCCATGACCACAGGCAAACGGCAACCAAACGCCTTGACGGAGCGCAGCATCCAAGATGGTTTGCCCCTCTTCTACTTCGATCACATCACCCGTAGGTTCCACTGTCACTTCGTAAGTCATGACCTGCTCCTTAAACCGCTTTGCCCTGAAACCCTGTCAGCTCAGGTGTTTGGAATCTCAATACCGATTTGTGGCCCACACCTTGTGCTTGGAGTGACTGGTTGAGATCGGGGGTGAAAGGCTGGTTATCCAGCAACCAAGTCGCTTTTTCCCAATTGATTTTTGCGAACTCCTCATGCAGTCCAAACGCTTCAGGAATGACTTGGTCACGCAACTCGGCAAAGGTCATGGTCGGGGGCAGTGCATAAGCAAAGGGCGCACAGAACATCAAATGACGATCCCACGCGACATACACAATTTGATTTCCGTGAAAATTTTCAACTCTGTCCCGTGCCTGCACTTTGTAGTCAGGCGTAATGGCTCTTACTGACATAATCGTTTCCTATCTCTGGAGCCACCGAAGTGGCTCTACTACGGATTACTTTTAAGGATTAACCTTGAGGGATGAACGCTGAAGAGAATTAAGCGACACCCTTCCACTCTTTCCAGCGCTGTTCATCGGGTGAACCCTTAATGTCTAAGTTGTCAGCGCCGAGGTTCAGTTTGTAGTAGTCGCGCAGTACTTCTTCCACGCTGGCACCACCACAGTTTCCTTGATAAATCTGATGCACGGGCAACCAGGACTGAACATACTTTTCAGGTTCTTCATCAAAGATGTGTTTACAGCCGTCAGAGCAGAAGTGGTATTTCTCCCCTTCGTAATCGCTTGAGCGATAGGCAATTTGGGTGGGATCATCCATCTCGGTAAAGCCCATCGGAATCTGACAGGTAGTACAGAGTTGCGGCAGTGCCTGGCTGTAGAAGCGCTTACCTTCCGCTTCCATTTTCTTCGCCAGCTCCCAACGAGGACGATAGTATTTGTCGAAGGTATCGGGGTATTTTTCACTCAACCAATCCAGCTCCTCATCACTGGGGATCCAGGTGTGGAAACCAGCGGCGTGGCCATAGTTGTAGAAAATCCACCAAGCTTGATGAGAAACGTGCTCTTTCTCTTTTTCAGTCACTTCAACAAACTTCGGCATACGGATGCCGTAGCGAGCCAAGTCTTTGAATAGCGCACCACCAGCTTCTTCAAAGTAGACTTCCCAGGCTTCTTTCCAGGACATCACTTTATTAGGCAACATGTAGTCCATCATCATCGCAACAATGGATAGCAAGCGCGTGCCACGCCAGAACCATTTATCAATCCATTTCTGCACAATCGGCACGTTATCTTCGTGTTGTTCCAGCAGGAACTTGATGATTTCCAAACCCAAGGTCATATGACGTGCTTCATCGGATTGAGCGGAGAAGCCGAACGTACAGGTCGCCATATCGCCGTTATGCGCCGCACCCGACATAAAAGGAACGAACAGCAGGTTGGTTAAGACATATTCAAAACTGAAGCTGATGGCAATCAGGAACTCAAATGGCCCTGCACTGCGCGCATCGTCAAAGAAGGATTTCGGCACTGACAAGTACCACACGCGATCATGCATGTGTGTCCAATCCTGGAAGCCATCAAAGTACTTGTTGTAGTGGCTCATGGCGTGAATTTGGGTTTGCACATGACGCAACTCATCGATCGATTGCATCTGGCAAGCCACACGAGCACCTGCACCGCCAAACTGACGACCGACATGCGCATAACCTTGGTAGGCTTGATACTCTAAAGGAGAGACACCGGTTAAAAATATTTTAATGGCATTCACATATCGCGCATCAGTGACATTTAAATGACCATTGTTTTGTGCAAAGGCATCAAATATGGCGTAGAGTTTTTTCTCTTTTTCAGCCTGATATTTCCAGTAGGCATCCATTGTTAATCTGAAGGGATCTTCCCATTTAGACCAATCGGTAATTTTGATGCCTTCAAACTCTTCATAAGGAAATGCTTTTTTACGATCGACATAGGAATATTCCCAATCGAGATCTCGAGTTAACAATCTGTACTTGTCTTTTAAATTAAGTTTTTTAGCTGACATTTTCTGACCCTTTTTATTTTAATAACAATCAAACATTCCAGCTTAAACTGAGCTGATCATCATCTTCATCGACATTGCCACCCAGCGTGATGAGATTGAGATGTAACTCTTGAACATTCCAATCACGACCCATTTTTTCTTCGACAGTTTCACGTTTAACAACCAGATAGTTTTCATTCTCAATGCGAATCATGGCGGGTTGGTGAATCACCGTGGCATCCAGGTTGTCTTGTTCAATGGCCTCAATGATGTAGCGTGACTCGTCGTTGTCTTGTAACGCGATATATACTTTGGACATGTTGCTAAACCCCTTAGGCTGTTATTCCGGCTTTTTTAATGCGCTTTTCAAGTTCTGCAACGGCCAAATTAAGCGCTTCTGGTTCAAGCAGTTCTTGAATAACAGGCTTCAAGGCATCCAGCACTTTCGACTGCCATTTCTCAGTCCAAGCATGCAGCAGGGCTTTATTCTCATCTGATTCTGATGCAACCGTTTTCAACACAGAATCGAACCATTTACTTACATCCTTGTTCCAAGCCTGCATAAACTCGGTCAGCATAGCGATGTCACGACCACCCATTGCTGCGAGCTTGCCATCCAGTTGTTCGTAGAAAAGGTTGAACACCAACGTATCCATGACCAGGTTCTGCGCCAGCACCACTTCGAACCAGTCTTCGACAGTGGTCATCTCTTCGCACAGCGCACGCATACCCTGCCAGGCAGGATTTTCCATCCAATGCTGCTTGGATTCGATTAAGGATTGACCGGTATTACCATCCAGCATCAGACCGATACGTGATAAGTATTGAGCAATGCCCAAGCGATCCATGGCGTTATATAACAGGGCTTGAGTTATCGCCGTACCATAACCAAAAGCACAGCCGTACATATTGTTTAAATTAGCAGTGTTCTCGATATGTCTTAGGGGTATTAAATAAGTAATAAGTAAGTTTTCAACATCATCACTTAAATAGCCTGCCAAGTTACGCTTTTCGAAAAAACCATAACTACTTTCTGCCGATTCCTGCATTTTGGCGCGTTGTTGAACATAAGCACCATAATAGAATTGGCGTGGATCTTTTAACGCATACCAATCTTCCATGACGATTTTGGTACGGTTTTTATCGTTCAATTCAAATTCAGGTTGCCATAGTGGGCGATAATGAAAGTTAGTTTCTGCCTGCAGGTCATAGGTTGCTTCCTGATAACGTGATGCGGGTTTATCACCAAATCGACGTTCGATATTGGCAAAGGTATTGCGCACTGGCTCCAGTGTTGAAGTTTTAATTTCAATGGTCATAAGCGTCACTCAAAGTTGATGTTATTGTTATTCAACAGAACGGTTGTGATTCTTGCTCATTAGCGTATCTTCGCCGTAACGCCACTTTTCTAATTCCGCATCAACTTCCGCCATCTGCTCATCGGTCATGTGAATGACGTGATTGTTTTTGCAGAAGGCTTCAAATGCGACGGGTGGCATAATCAGCTCAACAAAAAGAGAGGGATCTTCGATCGCAAAATCGAATTCGACAAAACGGGCACCCGGCTCACTACGAACCCGAATATATTTTTTCAGGCCATCGACACCTGTTCGAAGACGGGGCAAGGGATTGTGGTAAACATGCAAATCTGGCATTGCGTAACCTCTGACTTTTTATGTTGTTATATCGTCATTGTCAGAAGTGTTAGAGCAAAGGCTGTGCCAGTTTCTCGAAATAGCGATTAAATAGAGCCATTTAGAAACTCAACACATTAAAAATGAATGGTTTTTTCAAAACAGGAGGACTGGCAGATTTTTAGAGGCGACCTTGAAATGGATGGCTAAGGCAGAAAAAATTAATGAAATGATGAATTGGTAAACCCGGATTCATCATTTCATTAACTGATACAGAGGATCACAACAGATCCGCAAACGGATGATTATCCGCTTCGAGCGTTTCCTGAAAGGTTCCCACACGATCTGCAACGAGATCAGTACGGTGGAACTGGGCAATATGAATCAGTGCATCACCTTCATTCACCAAGGGCAGTTTCAGTTGACCGATCACGATCCCGCTCATGGGCGACCAGATTTCCTCTTCCGCTTCACCGAAAGGATCAGCCACCACGCCCAGAAGCGTTTGATCGCGGGTAACGCGATCCCCTTCCTTGACCTGTGCACGAAAGATACCGCTTTGCGGAGATCTGACCCAGTTGCTGGAACGGGCTACCAGCGGCTCTTTGAATCCGGCTTTGCGTGATTTAGGCAACATGTCCAGTGCTCGCATAACACTGAGAATACCGTTCACGCCACCGCGAATGGAGACTTCATCAAAGCGTAACGCCTCTCCTGCTTCGTACACCAGAATCGGGGTTTTCTTCTCGAAGGCGGTTTGACGCAAGGACCCCTGTCGCAAGGGTGCATTCAGGATGACCGGGGTGGAGAAGGCTTTAGCCAGTGCCAGGGTTTCCGGGTCATCCAGGTTGGCACGAATATGTGGCAGATTGTAGCGGTTGATTGCACCGGTATGCAGATCGATCCCATGAGTCGCCTTGCTGACAACTTCTTTCAAAAACAGGCGTGCAGTTCTGGCCGCCAGCGAACCTGTTGGAGAACCGGGAAAGCTGCGGTTCAGGTCGCGCCGGTCAGGCAGGTAACGGCTCTGGTTAATAAAGCCAAACAGGTTAACGACCGGCACCGCCATCAGAGTGCCTTTCATGCGGTTCAGTGCAGGCAAGCGCATCAGGCGACGAATGATCTCAACACCGTTGATTTCGTCACCATGCAAGGCAGCACAGACAAACAGCACGGGGCCAGCCTGACGTCCACAGATCACTTGTACCGGCATGACAGCAGGTGTATGGGTATAAAGTTTACCCACTTCCAGATCAACGGTGCAGCGCTCTCCCGGCTGTATTGTGACAGATCCAACAGTAATCGGTTGATTGCGCCGCGCCATGCTTATCCCTGCCCTTTAGTCTGGGTACGGTTAGGTTTTGCGTTTTTTTCGATAAACTGAATAATCAGGTCGGCAATATCTTTACCGGAAGCCGCTTCAATTCCTTCAAGCCCTGGTGATGAGTTGACTTCCATCACCACCGGACCATGATTGGATCTTAGCAGGTCCACACCACACACATTCAATCCCATCACCTTGGCAGCACGCAGTGCTGTAGCACGCTCTTCCGGGGTAATGCGACAGAGTGTTGCGGTGCCGCCACGATGCAGGTTGGAGCGGAATTCACCCTCCTTCGCCTGACGCATCATCGCTGCGACTACCTTGCCGCCAACCACAAATGCACGAATATCGCTGCCTTTGGCTTCCTTGATAAACTCCTGTACCAGAATGTGCTGTTTCAGGCCCATAAACGCCTGAATAACACTTTCAGCAGCCTGATTGGTTTCCGCCAGCACGACACCAACACCCTGAGTCCCCTCCAGCAGCTTAATCACAGCAGGTGCTCCGCCGACGATACTAAGAAGGTCTTCGATATCGTCAGGAGAGTGGGCAAAACTGGTCACGGGCAAACCGATACCACGCCGCGACAACAGCTGCAGGCTGCGAAGTTTATCCCGTGAGCGGGAAATGGCGACGGATTCATTCAGCGGATAGACGTTCATCATCTCGAACTGGCGCAGTACAGCCGTACCATAAAAGGTCACAGATGCCCCGATACGCGGAATTACCGCGTCGAAGTTTTCCAGCACCTCGCCCCGATAGTGGATCTGTGGATTGTGCGCAGCAATGTTCATATAGCAGCGCAGCGCATCCACGACTCTGACCTCATGCCCGCGATTCCTGGCGGCTTCGACCAGCCTGCGGGTTGAGTAGAGCTTGGGGTTACGTGAAAGAATAGCAATTTTCATACAGGCACTCCGCCGTCGGCGACCAGATCGTTGGTTCAATATACACGTTGATTGGGTGTTGCGATAATGAGTTATAGCTTGATCAGCGACTGCTGATGGTCAATACAGGATAGATAATGTTGAAAGACCCTGAACAGGTTGGCGCTATTGTAACGCGGAAATAGCCTGCCTGAATAGAGGTTAAAACAGTGGCAATTGTGGCCGAATCAGGCTATCAAAATTCAGACCGACAAAGGGCAGGATACTGTCTGCTACCGGGCGCAGCTGCTTGTCAATATAATGGCTGTAATCCAGCGTTTGGGTGCCGAGTTCTGAGGCCTCTGGCCCTTGTAACGTAATCACATAGGCCACACTGTCGCCCTGCTGCAGCGGGACCGGCAACCCCTGCTGCTGATAATGTTCGCACAGCTGACGAGCGGCACGCACATGCGGCGGCACATTACGCTGATAGCTGTGCAAAGGTCGGCGCAGGCGCCGGTGATAGACCAGTTGCTCATCCAGTTCTCCGGCCAGCAGTGCGGCCACTCGCTGCCTTACCAGGTCAGCACAGGGCTGGTCATTAAAAATCTGCGCAAACAGATCCTGCTGGAAATCTTTTGCCAGCCGCGTCCAGTCACTGCGGACCTGTTCAAGTCCCTTGAACACCAGGACATCTTCACCCTCTGCTGACCAGCGCAATCCGGCATAGCGTTTTTTGCTGCCCAGCTCGGAATCACGCATGCGGGGCATCAGAAAGCGTCGATAGCAGGTTTCATATTGCAGCTCCAGCGCCGACTCCAGGTCATACTCCTGCCGGAGTCGCTGCTGCCACCAGTGGTTAAGTGCTTCAGCCAGTCGCGGCCCTTCTGCATGTGCGGCTTGCGGACTGAGCGAATCCCCCAGCCAGACAAACACGGAATCAGTATCACCATAAATCACCTGATAGCCAAACGCGGCCTCAATCTGTGCCGCCGTCTGTGTCAGTATTTCCTGACCACGCAAGGTTATTGAAGCCGACAAGCGCTGATCATAAAAGCGGCACACATCTGAGCCCAATACTCCGTAACAGGCATTCATCTGTATCTTGATCGCCTGAGAAACGGCCTGCTGCCCGGCGGCTTTGGCCTGATCTCGTGCATGCCAGAGACGCTCAATAATTCCCGGTAAAATGGCATGCTGCCGGTCAAAACGGGCGCCCAGAAATCCCGGCAGACAGTTGGAGGAGGACTCAGACTGCTGCAGCCCCAACGTCAATCCCAGTGGATCGATCTGAAAAGTACGGATGATGCTCGGATACAGACTTTTGAAATCCAGCACCAGCACATTACGGTACAACCCCGGGCGTGAATCCATCACATGCCCGCCTGGCACATGGTCACCGGTCTGTCCTGAGGCATATTCAGGGGCAACATAACCTGCACGGTGCAGGGCTGGCAGGTAGAGATTATCAAATGCCTGTGCAGATCCGCCGATTTTGTCCAGTGCCAGACCGGTCAGACGTGTGCGTTCCGTGTAGTATTCAATCAGGCCGGTTCTGGAAAAAATGTCACTCACCAGGCGACAGTCTTCCAGGTTGTAATACGCCAGAGCCTGCTGATCCTCGGCATACATACGCTGAATGGAGGCGCCACGATCAGACACTGAGTCAATGGCTTTACCCCGTCCCAGCAAGGTCTGGGCAACGTACTCCAGGGCATAACGCTCAAAATGCCAGGTGGCACCCTTGAGGCTGTCGATTCCGTCCAGCACAACCCGCCCCGCTAACCGGGCATAATGACGATTGCTGCCATACTGACCCAGATTCAATGGCTGCTGATCGCGTCCCAGACACAGCCTGACCCCGAGGGCTTCTGCACGTTGCTGCAAGACCCTGAGATCAAACCCGATCACATTCCAGCCAATCAGAATATCCGGATCCCATGCCTGAAGCGTGTCAACAAACACCTGCAACAGACGCTTCTCATCGGCACAGTAGCGGATCTCAGCATGAGCGCGCTCTGGCCCCAGCATCAACACCTGCGCGGCCTCTTCACTTTGCAGTGCAATCGACAGGATACGGTCGGCACGCAGGGTGGTTTCAATATCCAGTGACAGTACCCGGAAACGTGGCTGGTAGTCCGCCGCTATCAACCGACTGCGCCCTTCGCGCTGCGTCCAGCGTGCGCCAGCATGGATAAAGCGCTCCATCAAGTAACGGTCTGCCGGACGGATATCCTCTTCCATCATCGGAATACCTTCCTGGCGCAGGCGCTCTATGATGCTGTGCATCACTGACAAGCGTTGCGTGTACAGCGCAGCGACAGGCTGGTTATGCAGATTATTTAACGGCAGAGGCTGACAACGCCAGCCCGACAGATCGGCCAGCACAGATGCCAGACGTTCCAGGTCCTGCTGACGGACAAAGAATACGGCTTCTTGTGCCGGGATGGTGACACAGCGTGGTCCCTGATCTGTCACCAGCCAGTAGCTCAGCTCAATTCCGGCAGCCGTATCGCGCTGATGCCGGGTCAGTGGAAACCCGGTGCAGCTGTCAGTCATCACCGAAGGGTTGGATAACTTCCATATCGGGGAAGTGACGCATCAGCTCTTCCAACTGATCACGCTCAAACAGCAATTTCAGGTTAGGGCCTGCATCCATGGTGAAATACACAGGCAGTCCCTCCTGACGCAAACGCCAGATTTTCTGCATACACGCCAGGGATTCAGGCTGCCAGTACACCAGCGGAGGCCAGGATGCGATCATGGTCGCATGCATCGACAGCGCATTATGTTCAGCCGTTTGTCCCAGCAGGGTGAAATCACCAACGGTAATCGCGCGCCGCAATTGCTGCAGATCGGCGGCTGCCTGTAAGGGCCAGCTTTGATACAGGTGTGCGGTTTCAACTGTACGCTTCATGCCACTGCGTGAGTCTGTGGATTTTACCGACGCATCCACTTTGATCAGTCCGACACACAAGCCCGGCCAGGTCTCTGGCAGCACGACACCATGACTGTCGAGGCCATCTTCACGCTGGCCCATCTGCCACTCAACAAACCCCTTGAACACGGAACGACAGGCACTGCCACTGCCTAAACGGGCCAGTACCGACAATTGTTCAGTGTTCAGTCCCAGTTGGAAACTGTCATTGACCGCCAGGGCCAGGGCCGCAAACCCGGAAGCCGACGATGCCAGCCCGGCAGCGGTTGGAATCGAGTTGCGTGTCGTCACGCGGAAATGACACTGACCCGGAGCGCGAAACAGATCCAGGAAAGCGGATATACGCTGACTGAACGCCGCCGAAGGTAACAGACGGTCACCGTTTAGCCAGATTTCGTCTGCCGAATAGTCAATCGGCACCAGGCGTGTATGACTGCCCAGATAACCGAGAGAAACTGATAACGATGCATTCACCGGCAGATTCAATTGCGTATCACGCTTGCCCCAATACTTGCACAGCGCAATATTGCTCGGTGCAAAATGCTCTTCAGAAGTCACCGGTACACGACCGGGTGAAATCCAGGGGGCCAATACAGCTGCTTTATCCATCCTGTCCTCGTTCACACTACTTGTCGGCGCCATGGTGTATCAACACACCGGCGGCCGCGGGCCGAACATCCAGGCGCTGATGTAGTGGCAGTTCATTTACCACGGCCCGAGATAGGGCCAACACACAATCACCCAATCCCGATCCGGATATTTTAGCGCCCAATACCTGCGGGTCCTGCCGCAAAGCGTAGACCATGCGAGACAGGGTCGCATCACACACACCCAGCGCATCCATCAATCCCTGGTAGACATTCATCAGTCGCCCCAGTTCAGTCAGGTCTCCCTGCGCCAGCGCTTTTTCAGTTGCTTGGGTGGTTTGTCCCATTAAGCGATAAAGTGCCTGCAACAGCTCTGGCTGGCGGTGCCATTGTTGCTCTACCTGCTGCAACACTTCTGCCGTTTTCATTTTATAGCCGGAATAAAACAGCGACAGGGTCAGTGTCTGCGAAAAGTTCAGCGGGGTAAAGGTGACAGGGTCAGTGGTAAATCTCAACAAACCACCGTACAGACTGGCAGCCAGATCAGCACCCGATCCCCGCCCCTGCTGTACCTCATGGATAATCGCCAGCCCCTGACGAAAACGTGCTGGCAGGTCACGTTCAAGACCGGTCAAATGATCCAGCGCGGTCACCAGCGCAGCGGTAATGGCAGCGGAAGAACCCAAGCCTATGGTGGACTCGAAAGCGGAGCGGATCACCAGTTCCATACCCTGATGCAGGTGAGGACGATAGTGACGCAACGCCGTCAACACAAAGCGCAGCTCAGGATGATCCGGCAACTCATCCAGTGACGCCGCATAATGACCTAACGCACTGTCGATCAGTACCCGACGATCAGTCCGGGGGGTCACCGTCAATTCCATGCGAGAATCCACCGCACAAACCAGCGCAGGCTCTCCGCGCAGTACGGCATGCTCACCCATCAACAGCGTGCTGCCGGGTGCAGATACTTTAAAGCTGGAAGTCTGTGGCACCCTGTGGTTCCTCCTGCAACGCTCCCCAGACAGCACCCGCTGGCAATGACAGCGCATCCGGCTGATGCTCGGGCAACCAGACCAATAACAGCCCGGCGGCATCACCCCGAATGCTGCCAGCGCCTGACACCTTGGCGGCACCACCCAGAGCTTCAATCTGTGCAACCAGACGCCGGGTCGCTTCTGGTACGACTCCCAACTGACACAACAGACGATGGTTCTGGCGTATCAATTCAGCTCGCTGGAGCACACTGGCGGATAACCACTGATGCTCGATATCGGCAAAGGCCTGCCAAATGGATGACCCTGTGAACTGCTGTCGCACCTGCTCTACACATTCTCCGGTGGTGGACAAGGGTGTGCCGGTAAAAATCCAGTAACTGTCCGGGTTCACACCAGAAGCCTGCAAAGGCTCTATATGTGTTCCCTGAACACGCACCGTACCGCCCAGGCTGACGCTGGCAGCATCAATAAAACTGCCTTTGCCATGCTGCAAGCGCTCGCAGAACTGTACCTGACGCAGTAACTCATGATGACTCAGGGGTGCGCTCGAAAAAAGCTTCAAGATTACCGCAATGAACGCGGCTGAAGATCCCATTCCCGCCCCAACTGGCAGATCGGAACGCCAGGTCAGGTCACCACCGCTCAACGGCTCCTGCGGCAGCGCCTGACTCAGGGTGTAGATCAACAGATCCGCAGGTGTTGGCAGTATCGCCTGGACCGACAAATCACCTTGCTGCCACGCACGATAACGCGCATCCAGCAAGGCCGCTCGTTCGCGCAGAACGGATTCGGTGATGTGTTGAATCTGCCCACTAAAAGGATCTTTCCAGCGCAGCTCAGATGAATGGTCTGGGATGAATACAGCCCGTATATGACGCTGGATAGCTACGGCAAGCGCCGCGCCGCCATGCACCACAGCGTGCTCACCTGTGAGGATGACCTTACCGGGCGCAGAGGCGGCACGCATTAGCAGGGAATGTATTCGCGTTTATGATGGGTAATGGCCGCCAGGCGGAAACGCCCCTGAGTGGTCTGGGGTATTTCGACACTTTCACCCTGTTGGGGATCCGGGTAACGGTAAAGTGACAGGTACTCGTCGTAATTAATTTCCTGCCGCTGTGCCAGTAACGCCCGATGACGCTCGGTATGCAGGCCTTCACGGTATCCCGGCTGAATCTGTCCGGCAAAGAATTCGGCCACACAGCCAGAACCATAGCTGAAAAAGCCGATCTGCTGACCGGAGAGATCCGCCTCAAGATGGTCCAGCAAAGAGCACAGGCCTATGTAAATAGACGCTGTGTAGCTGTTGCCTATCGCCTGGTTATACAAGAGTGTATCGGCAATCTGCTGCTCAATCTGTTCCGGAGTCAAGGCACAGTGGTTCAGCTTGGCCAGATGCTGATGCGCTTTCTGGGCCATGCGGCTGAACGGCAGATGGTAGCAAAAGTAACTGAAGTCGTTGAACTGCAAAGGACTGACAGCGGTGAAATGTTCCCAGGCCTTTTTCAGTGCACGCAGATAAATCTTGGTGGAGTACTTACCATCCACCAGGGCTGTACTGCGGTAATTGGGACGCCAGAAATCCATGACATCATCCGTGTAGTTACCTACATCCGGAGACACGCTCAGAATACGTGGATTATGGCTGATCAGCATCGCCACTGCGCCACACCCCTGCGTTGCCTCACCCGGTGTATTGAGATCATAACGGGCAATATCCGAGGCAATAACCAGCACCTTGCTCTCTGGGCGGCGCGCGACCAGTGCACAAGCCATCTGCAGGGCAGCGGTTGCACTGTAGCAAGCCTGTTTCAATTCGACGACACGGCAATTGGCATGCATGCCCAGCAAACGGTGGACATAAACACCTGCCGACTTGGACTGGTCTATACCGGTTTCTGTCGCGAACAGCAGTGTATCAACTGCCTCAGACCCGACCCGCTCAATAATCGGCAAGGCTGCATTCGCAGCCATGGTAACGATATCTTCATCCGGCGCAGCCATGCCCATTTTTTCCTGGCCGATACCGGTGTAGTACTTCTCAGGATCAGTCTGCTGCTTCTCAGCTAACGTCCGCAAATCCAGATAATAACTGGACGTGTAAAAGCTGATTTCGTCTATACCTACTGACATAGTCGGTTGGATTCCTTAACGCTCTTCGACAATAAGCGCTTTGTTCCTGAACAGTGCAGCAGTATCCGGGGTACCGAGCAGAAACATCGCGGTAACAAATTCACGGCGCATTTTTTCAATGGTGCTCACCACAGCGTCCGCCGATTCCATCGCGGGCTGTAACAGCGGCGCCGCCACCCCACAAAGCGAGGCGCCGAGTATAACAGATTTCACCATATCAATCCCATCTCTGATGCCACCGCTGGCAATCAGCGTTGCCTGATCAAGAAAGGGTTCTGCCTGCTTCAAAGCCAGCGGTGTCGGCAACCCCCAATCCTGAAATTTCAGGCCAATATCAGCAAGCGGGTCTGTACGACGGTGGTGCTCTATACGGCTCCAGGAGGTGCCGCCGCGCCCAGCCAGGTCAAAGTAGCGAATCTGCTGCTGCAAACCTGCCTGAATATCCGCTGGTGACAACCCTGACCCGACTTCTTTCAAAATAATGGGTACTGGTAACTCGGCCTGTAAACGCCCAATTGCCTGGGTCAGACCGGTAAAATTCGTATCACCCTCAGGTTGCACAGCCTCCTGTAGAGGGTTCAAGTGCAGAAACAAACCATCGGCCTGGAGCAGATCAATCGCCTGACGCACCTGCTCCAATGTCATACCGTAGTTCAACTGCACCGCACCAATATTGGCAATCAGCACAGTAGTGGGTGCCAACTGACGCAGTGCAAAACTTTCACTGGCTTCCGGTGAGCTGAACATCACCCGCTGGGAGCCCACTCCCATCGCGACCTGACAACGCTCGGCTGCAATAGCCAGATTGCGGTTGATACGACGCACCAGCTCATGATCACCACCGGTCATGGAGGAAATCAATAACGGGAAACTGAGTGTTTTACCGAGAAACTGACAACGCGGATCTACCTCATCCAGCGACAGCTCGGGCAACGCCCGATGTGTCAGTTGGATCTGATCAAACCAATGCCCCTGACGATCTGTCAGACCGTCTTGCTCTATGGCACGGATATGCTCTATCTTGCGGCTATTGGTCTGATCTCTCATGGACGTTCCAATCGGATATGGGCTTCCATCAACTCACCAGGATTGGTTTGCGCGCTCAGCAGTGACAGTTCGCCACAGAGCACTGTCGCTGCACAAATTGCCGCCAGTCGACGGGCATTTTCACCAGGTTCACGCATTTCCCGACAGCCCAGACGGCGCAGGTTTTCTTCCACGAAATCGATCCCCTTGCCATTACCAACACTGCCCACAATAAGATTCGGCAAGGTGCAGGAAAAGTACAGCTGGTCGTCTCGTACTTCAGCATGCACCACGCCCTGCGAGCCTTCAATAATATTGGCAGCATCCTGCCCTGTCGCCAGGTAAAACCCGAGCAACATATTGGCATAGTGCGCATTGGCACTGCGCACACCACCCGCAATCAGGGTTCCGATCAGATTTTTACGTACATTCAGTTCCACCACTTTCTCAGGCGTGGTGTTCAGCTTGCGCTCGCACAGATCACGTGAAATCAGGATTTCACTGACAACATACTTGCCCCGACCAAGAATACCGTTAACGGCAGTCGCTTTTTTATCGGAACAATAGTTTGCCGAAATGGAACTGTAGCGTAGCTGAGGATACTGCTGCAGTATCCAGGGGATCAGCGTATCTGCTGCATTGGTCACCATATTGTGGCCTGAAGCATCACCCGTCGTGAACTCCAGACGCAAATAGATCAGGTTACCAACGATCTGGCTGTGCATATCAATCAGACGCGCAAACCGACTGGTCGTCGCTACCACCTGATTAAGCTCGTCCTGACGCCGCATCAGCGACTGCAGTGCCAGGTGTGCCTCCATGGCATTATCAGCTTCCAGCAAAATCGAGCGAGTCATACGCTCATCAATCACGCTGGTCAGTATTCCGTCCGTCAGCACAGAAACACGCGCACCACGGCCCACAGAGTGCCACAATGGCGTTTCATAGGTTGCCAGAGGCACACTGATTTTTTCATTCAGAGTCTGGCCGGTGATTTTCAGGGGGCCTACCCAACGCATGGGAATAGGTGCCTGCAGAATTTTATGAGACTTCATAGCTTCCCGAACCAAAGAAACGCAGAATTTTAGCCACCTGTACCCGCTTATGCAATCTCTGCTTCCCGGATGAGATCACCAAAACGCTCACTCAGCATCTGATAACGCTGCTGTTGCTTGCCGCTGAGCGAGCCGTAGTGCAGTGCGTTTACAATTTCACTGCAGCGCTTGACGATCTGTGGCTGTGCGGTCTGTCGACGCAAGGATTCAATACCCGTCTGCAACAGATTCAGACCCACACCTGGGTTGCCCGGATCAGCCAACCAGGCCTGTTCAAACGACTTAAAGGCCTCATCCATGGCTTTCTGACGAAATGACAACATCCCTTTCAGATTGCTTTTACCCCACTCTACAGAAGGCATTGATCGGGATACTTCCTGCTTCAGCTCGGCTGCCTGCACCGCAAAGCGCGTCGATTCAAGGCCATCGGCCAGCAAATCCACAACACTGAGCTGTGCATTCAGTGGAATCTTGCGAAACTGCGCCAACGCATCACCTGCCGCAAAATCTGCATTCTGATGCTCACCATTCTGTCGATAGATCTCGGCGGCAATCAAACGGGCACGAAAACGTATTTGCGGATCATCCATGCAATCGTGAACCACTGACTCCAGTACCCGGATCGCCTCGGCAATAAACTCGGCGGTACGATCCGGCTTGTCCGCAATTAACTGCTGAATGACCCGCACCAGGCCAAAATAGTACTCCGGATTCTGCAGCGCGGTATGCCGGGCATGCTGAACTGCCTGACGAAAGCCGTCAGCCGCAACACTCAACTCCTCTGAAAACGCTGCCCGATTGCCCAGTTCACCCTGTAATACCGGCATGGTTGGTTGCAGCATTACGGCCTTGCGTAACAGCGTGACACATTGACTGCGCTCACCACTGAGCCAGTGAATCCTGGCCATGATCAGAAAGGCCTCCTGACACACCTGCTGCTCTTCAATAACCTGGGTCATTTCACGACGTGCACGCTGATAATCTGTCATATCATAGGCCGTCAGTCCCAAGGCAACATGCACCCAGGGTTTATCATGCGCCTGACGTATACGCTCAAACACGGCCAGCGCTTTCTGGTATTGCTGCTGTTCCAGATATACGAGCCCCTTGATCCGAAAGATCAACACTCCCAGTGCCGGAAACTGTTTCTGTAACCGCTCACACTCTTCCAACGCCTGGTCCCAGTCACGCTGATCACGAAAACGTTCGACCTGAGCGATACAGCGTTTGATACGCAGCTGTTTTTCCAGCTGGGCTCGCAGCTTTAGCTGATCATAAGGTTTGGCAAGATAACCGTCTGCCGAGAGATCCGGAGAACCCATCAACAAACTGAGCTTTTGTGGTTCAACCACCAACAGGAAACAGGTGGCATAGCTGGGTCGCCCAGCGGCTTTGAGCTGTTGCAGCACCTGCAGGCCGTTTTTTTCATCCCGCCCCAGATCATACACCAGAAAACACAAGTCAACTCGCACTTCAGCCAACAGGCTTGCCGCCATATTCACCGAGGAAGCCACTTCAATTTTCCGAAAGCCCATAGCCGACAAAATCTGTCGAAGCTGCTCCAGCTCTTCCAGATTTTTTTCAACGATAAGGACTGTCTGATCAGAGAAAAGTGCTGTCATGGCCCAGATTTCTTAATAACTATCTGAAAAGTAGCATGAAATTGAGCCTAATTACCACTATCACACCCTTTCAGTCAGAGGGACAGACGCACTCACCTTTTCCGTGGTTTGAGAAGAGTACAGATTGCCAGGCAGCACAACATCAAGGCCGTGTTACTGCCAGGCAGTTCCAGCCTGGCAGTAACAGGGTTAAATGCACAACGGAGATCAGAACTGACGACCTTTGCTGGCAGCAATACGCATACGCAGCGCGTTCAGCTTGATGAAGCCTTCAGCGTCTTTCTGGTTGTATGAACCGGCATCGTCTTCAAAGGTTGCAATGCTTTCATCAAACAGACTGTCAGCAGAGCGACGGCCAACGACACTCACACTACCTTTATAGAGTTTGACGCGCACATCACCATTCACATGACGCTGGGAGTAGTCGATCATCTGCTGCAGCATCTTGCGCTCTTCTGACCACCAGAAGCCGTTATAGATCAGCTTGGCATAGCGGGGCATCAGCTCATCTTTCAGATGTGCGGCTTCACGATCCAGTGTCAGAGACTCAATACCGCGATGCGCTTTCATCATGATGGTGCCACCCGGTGTTTCATAGCAGCCACGTGACTTCATACCGACGAAACGGTTTTCCACGATATCCAGTCGACCCACACCATTGGCACCACCGATCTTGTTCAGTGTTTCCAGTACGGTTGCCGGACTCATGCGCTCGCCATTGATCGCAACAATATCGCCCTGCTCATAGGTCAGTTCCAGATACGTCGGCTGGTCAGGTGCAGCTTCAGGACTGACGCTCCAGCGCCACATATCTTCTTCAGCTTCATTCCACGGATTTTCCAGTAGATCCCCTTCATAAGAGATATGCAGCAGGTTGGCATCCATCGAATAAGGAGATTTCTTTTTCTTGTTGCTGAAATCCACCGGAATATTGCGCTCTTCACAATATTTCATCAGCGTTTCACGGGAGGTCAGATCCCACTCACGCCAGGGAGCAATCACTTTAACACCCGGCTTCAGTGCATAAGCACCCAGCTCGAAGCGCACCTGATCATTCCCCTTACCTGTCGCACCGTGAGAGATGGCATCCGCACCGGTCGCATTGGCAATTTCAATCAGGCGTTTGGCGATCAGCGGGCGCGCAATCGAGGTACCCAACAGGTACTCACCTTCATAAATGGCATTGGCGCGGAACATCGGGAACACATAATCACGCACAAACTCTTCACGAAGATCTTCAATGTAGATCTCTTTGACTCCCAGCGCCTGCGCTTTGGCACGTGCCGGTTCCACTTCTTCACCCTGACCCAGGTCAGCCGTAAAGGTTACCACTTCACACTGATAAGTATCCTGCAACCAGCGCACTATCACAGAGGTATCCAGACCACCGGAGTAAGCCAGAACTACCTTGTTGACGTCGGACATATTGATGCTCCCGATTAAACGAACTCCAGCTGTCTGGACCGGAGTACAGCGACTAATAAACACAAAGGCACATCATAACAGATTGCCAAAATTCCTGCCTAGTCGCGCTCCAGGCGAATGGTGACACGACGATTACGCTGACGGTTTTCCGGCGTATCGTTTTCAACGACGGGGTAGCGATCACCGTGGAAGCGGGTCACAATCATCGATTCATCCACACCACGAGACACCAGATAACGCGTCACCTCTTCAGCACGTCGCATCGACAGGTCACGCAGCAGCAAACGGCGGCCATCGTTATCGGTATGACCATCGACAAAAATCTGCTGCACGGAATCATCCGTGAGCACGTATTGAGCCACCAGATCCAGTCGGGCGCGGGTGGCATCCGAGAGCTGGTGTTCAGCGGTTGGAAAGAGGACAGCGGTACGAGCAATCTGACGGTAGTTAACCGGCAACAGTTGGGTCAGACAATCCATGTAATCCTGATAGGCAGTCTGGAAATTGACGGCCATGATACCTACTGTGACCGACTCGCGCGTACCATACCAGCGATCAGCACTGAAAGTCGGCATCATGCCTTGATGCAGTGCAGCCAGCATATTAATTGCCGAATCACCACGCACCTGAACCCGTCCCTGTTGGGCTTCAATATCAGCAATGCGCCGTGGTGCGGCGCCCGGAGACCAGGGTGCTGCTTCAGCGACCAGTCGCACCCGCCCACTTAACTGCTGCGTCTGTGCCGGCAACAGGTTAAATTGCACTGGCTCGCCTGCTTCCTGCTCAAATACTGCATCACCAAACGCTGGTATAGGCTGAATCAGACGACACATAAACGGAGAGGCTTCAATCTGCCAGTGCACAGCATCCACAGGGGCACGAAAGGTAACTGCCTGCAGCACCTGCGCGGGTATTAACAGCAGTATCAGGATAAGTGCCCGGCCAAGCATACAGCGCATAACCCTTTGAAGAAAAATATAGAAACTGATTCAGTTATCGGCCATCTAATCGAGAACTTTACCCGGATTTCACTCAACAACGCGTGACTGATAGAATAGTCTAACATCAACCCGACAGCATTTAAGGATATTCTTTGAACCCGCCAACTGACAAGAGCCTGATGGCCGACCGCTTCCGCGGCTATCTCCCGGTCGTCATCGATGTGGAAACGGCAGGTTTTAATGCCCGGACAGACGCATTGCTGGAAATCGCCGCCGTCACCCTGAGCATGGATGAAAATGGCTATTTGATTCCAGAACACACCTACAGCGCCAATGTCATTCCCTTTGAAGGGGCCAATCTGGAACAATCGGCACTGGCCTTTACCGGTATAGACCCCTGGAATCCTGAACGCCAAGCGATATCTGAAGCCGAAGCCCTGGAAGCAATCTTCAAGCCGATTCGCAAGGCGATCAAGGCGCAGGGATGCAAACGCGCTATTTTGGTCGGCCATAATGCCACGTTTGATCACGGCTTTGTGAATGCAGCCGCCGAACGTCAGAATATAAAGCGCAACCCTTTTCACCCGTTTTCAACCTTTGACACAGCAACACTGGCAGGCCTGGCATGCGGTCAGACGGTACTGGCAAAAGCCTGTGAAGTCGCAGGTATCGAGTTTGATAATCGCAGTGCTCACTCTGCAGTCTACGACACGGAAAAAACTGCCGAGCTGTTCTGCATGATTGTGAATCGCTGGAAAGATATGGGCGGCTGGGATCTGGTGTTACAGACCCGCTAATCGCAAAACCCCTGAGCCAAAAGGTTACAGGGGTTTCAAGAGACGTTTAGATCAGGCTTGCGGAGCTTCATCCTGATTGACAGCGGCGGCTTTAACCATTGTCTCCAGCTCACCGGTGGCAGCCATTTCACAAATGATATCGCAACCACCGACCAGCTCACCATTGATCCACAACTGTGGAAACGTCGGCCAGTTAGCATACTTTGGCAGCTCGGCACGAATATCCGGATGCTCCAGAATATTCACAAATGCAAAACGCTCACCACACGCCATCAGTGCTTCAGTGGCACGGGCAGAAAAGCCACACTGAGGAAAACGCGGTGTACCTTTCATGTAAAGCAGAATTGCGTTGGATTCAATCTGCTCTTTGATCACATCTACAACACTCATTGAAGCACCTATAAATCTGTATGACGGTTAGTTTGTTCATAATAAGGCCTCAAGCACAAATTTCAATGACAACACCGGTTATCCGCAGGATAACTTGCCTTTATAGCTGCAAAGTCAATTGCCAAATGCAACACTTCAGCCTAAAATGGCTGTTTTTTGGCAGCTCTGGCTGCCTTTTTGCGTTGTAGGGAGAGAAGCTGAATGGCCATACAACCTCTGATGAATACCTATAATCGTCTGTCAGTCGCGTTTGATTACGGCCAGGGCGCGTGGATTTATGATACAGACGGTCACAAGTATCTGGATGCTCTGAGCGGCATTGCCGTCACCGGGCTTGGCCATGCACATCCGGCTGTAACCGAGGCTATCTGTCAGCAGGCGGGCAAACTGATTCACTGCTCCAACCTTTATACGATTCCCCTGCAGCAGCAACTGGCTGAGAAGCTGACACGCATTTCCGGTATGGATAATGTCTTCTTTGGCAACTCGGGCGCTGAGGCCAATGAAGCGGCGATTAAAATCGCACGTCGTTATGGTCACAGCCGTAACATCGACAAACCTGCCATTATCGTGATGGAAAACTCCTTTCACGGACGCACCCTGGCAACATTGAGTGCGACAGGTAACCGGGCTACTCAGGCTGGCTTTGAGCCGCTGGTCAGTGGATTTATCCGTGCACCCTTTAATAATCTGGAAGCAGTACAGCAGATTCTGCGTAACAACAGTGATGTTGTAGCCATTCTGGTCGAACCGATTCAGGGTGAAGGTGGTATCCATGTACCCGATAACAGCTACCTGGAAGGTCTGCGCGAGCTGTGCGATGCTCACGACCTGCTGCTGATGCTGGATGAAGTCCAGACAGGTAATGGCCGGACCGGACGCTATTTTGCCTACCAGCACACCCAGATCATGCCTGATGTGGTCACCACAGCCAAAGGCCTCGGCAACGGTTTCCCGATTGGTGCCTGTCTGGCGCGCGGCAAAGCGGCTGAGATTTTTGGCCCAGGTACACATGGCACCACCTATGGCGGCAACCCGCTTGCCTGTGCAACCGCACTGGCCGTTGTGGATACCATTGAGAAAGATAACCTCTGCCAGCATGCGGCATCACTGGGTCAGTATATTCTGGACAGTTTTCATATCCAGTTGGCAGACAAGCCCTACATCAAGGAAATTCGCGGCAAAGGCCTGATGATCGGTATCGAGCTCACCGATGCCGGTACAGAGCTGGCGGTGCTGGCCAAGGTGAAGGGCGTGCTGCTGAATATCACTGGAGGCGGCCGCGTCGTCCGCTTGTTGCCACCACTGATCATGAATCAAAGCGAAGCCGATCTGCTGGTCAATACTGTATCCAGCCTGATCCGCGTCTATGCCGGTGAAGAGACGACCGACTGATTGCCTTATTCTAACTAAAACCGACTCAGGAAGCGGCAGCCTGGCTGCCTTGAATACATGATGAGTACCCGACATTTTCTGACACTGCTGGATCTGACACCCGATGAACTGAAACACCTGATTCACCGGGCTATAGAACTGAAACAGATGCGCAATCAAGGGGTTATTTACGAACCTTTGAAAAACCGTGTAATGGCAATGATCTTTGAAAAAGCCTCTACACGAACCCGGGTTTCGTTTGAAGCCGGTATGGCGCAGTTTGGCGGTCACGCCATGTTTCTGTCACCGCGCGACACCCAGTTGGGCCGAGGTGAGCCTGTCGAAGACAGTGCACGGGTTATTTCATCCATGGTCGACATTGTCATGATCCGGACCTTCAGCCATGACCTGGTGACCCAGTTTGCGGCACATTCCAGCGTACCGGTTATCAATGCCCTGACCGATGATTTTCACCCCTGCCAGTTATTGGCAGACATGCAAACATTTCATGAGTTGCGTGGTGATATTCGTGGCAGTACCGTGGCCTGGATCGGTGATGGCAACAATATGTGTCACTCCTACATCAATGCAGCACGCCAGTTTGACTTCAAGTTAAACATCGCCTGCCCTGAAGGCTTTGAACCCAATGCTGAGCTGGTACAACGTAATGCTGACCGTGTCAGCGTTATGGAAGCACCTGAAGACGCCGTTGCGGGCGCCAGCCTGGTCGTCACAGATGTCTGGGCTTCCATGGGCCAGGAAGATGAGCAGCGCCAGCGGATGCGTGAATTCAGAGGCTATCAGGTCAATCCGGAACTCATGGATCTGGCAGACAAGGATGCACTGTTCATGCACTGTCTACCCGCACACCGCGGTGAAGAAGTCAGCGCATCCATGATGGAAGACCCTCGCTGTGTGGCATTTCCCGAAGCGGAAAATCGCCTGCATGCACAGAAAGCCCTGATTGAGTTTTTATTGCAAGATCTGCTTCAATCTTAAAGAAACCGGGTGGTTTTACCTGCGTAAAACCACCTCTGTTCCGACACCACTGCAATCACTAGTGAATTTTACGACGACGCAGACAGGCCCCTATCTGCTCAGCAGATAATGGGCGTGAAAAATAATATCCCTGACCATAATCGCACTGAGCAGCTTTGAGCAACGCTTTCTGTTCAGCAGTCTCAATCCCCTCTGCCACCACACGTATTCCCAGACGATGCGCCATAACAATCATTGCTTCACAGAGAGCCAGATCATCGGAATCACGTTGCAGGTTATGCACAAAGGAACGATCAATCTTGAGAAAATCAATATCCATACGTTTCAAATAAGACAGGGATGAATAGCCGGTACCAAAATCGTCCAGAGCCACTTCCATACCCGCATCACGAATCAACAGCAGGCAATGCTCGATATCTGCCGTATTTTCCATCAGCATGCCTTCCGTAATCTCCAGTGAGATACTCTGCGAACTGAGACAGCGCTCACGCAAATAGGATAACCAGTGCCTGATTCGATGAGCATCATCACGATACTGCACAGGTGAGGTATTGATACTGATTTGAAAAGGACGATTCACAAGCTCCTGCCAGGCTTCAACCTGAGCAACTGCCGTACGAAATACCCAGTCCCCTATCTCGGAAATCAAGCCGATCTCTTCTGCAACCGGTATAAACTCGGCCGGACTGATCAACCCTAACTCCGGATGCTGCCAGCGAATCAAGGCTTCAACCTTACTTAATTCGTCATCTGCGAGGCTCACAATCGGCTGATATTCCAGGAACAATTGTTGCTCAGGAAGAGCACGACGCAAATCCTTGGCAAGCTGCATGCGCCGCTGAGCGGTAAGCTGCATGGTTTCGGTAAAAAACTGGTAACGACCACGTCCACTTGTCTTGGCACTGAACATTGCCTGCTCAGCATTTTTCAGTAACTGCCAGGGATCCTGACCATCTTCAGGACTAAACGTAATACCAAAACTGACTGAGGTATAGATCAATTCATCACTGAGCTGGAACGGAACTTCGAATGCACTGCGTAGTTTCATGATCAAGCGTTCAACAGCACGCTGGTCGGCCAGACCGGTCAAAAGCAAGGCAAACTGATCGCCGCTAAAACGGGAAACCATATCGGTAGTGCGCAACAGGCTTTCCAGCCGCTTACCCACCTCAATCAGCAGTTCATCACCCACCAGATGCCCGAGCGTATCATTCACTTCCTTGAAGCCATCAAGATCCATGAAGACTAATGCCAACCCCTGACTGCTACGCTTTTGCCTGTCGATTTCCTGCTCCAGCCGAAGCGTAAGAAGTTGCCGGTTAGGCAAATTAGTCAGCGTGTCAAAATTTGCCTGACGCCAGATAAGCTCTTCACTTTGTTTCTGCTGACTGATATCCGAAAAAATTGCAATACGACGAAACACCTGACCCTGTGCATCATAGGCGGTATGAATGGAGAGCCATTTGGGATACACCTCACCATTTTTACGACGATCAAGAATTTCACCCTGCCAGCTTCCATCCGTATTCAGGCACTGCCACATGGCACGATAAAAATCAGCGTCATGATAACCTGAGCTTAACAAAGAGGGTCTGGCACCCAGTACTTCTTCAGACGTATAGCCGGTTACCTGTGTAAACGTCGGGTTCACGCTCAGGATCACGCCATTCGGGTCGGTGATCATAATAGCTTCACGGGAGTGCTCTCTCACCAGCTCCGCCAGCTGCAGTGTTTCGACAGCCTCCTGCACATCCGTCTGGTCAAAAATATACCCACGAATACGCTGCAGCTCACCCTGAGCGCTCCAATCCGGCATGGTAAAATCTTTAATCCATCGATATTCGCCCGATGCTGATCTCAGTCGATACTGCTGCTCAAAACATTCAGCCTGACTGGATAAGTACTGCAGTACCTCTGCGCGTACCCGAGGCAGATCTTCCGGATGGATCAGGTCAGCATAAGACAGCGCCCCCTGCGTCAAGTCCCGCGCGGAATATCCCAGCAACTCGTAAACATTGTCAGACACAAACTCGACAGGCCAGCCATCCACAACAGACCAGATAAACAGTGCAACCGGGCCTTCGTTAAAAAGCTCGAATATTTTTTCCTGGTACTGCCGTGCAGTGACTAAAGACACTAATACGCACCGTTTTGATTAAATTATATCCATACGAAACATACTAATATAGCGCCACTGGAGTCAACTATATTTAACAGCTGCAGGACCACTATCTGTAATATGAACAAGAACATATACAGATAGACTAAATTAGAACAGTTATCAACCCTATGTAACACACTGTTCATGGATATGACTTCATCTGCTAGAGCTTCCGCGACTCAACCGCTATACTCTTGAATCAGTCACCTGGGGCAGCAACTCGCTGCACCACTGACCTATCCTGCAGTGGAGTTGGGCATGGTTGAAATTCGTCATCTAAAAACCCTTACCGCACTTCGTGATGCTGGCAGTCTGGTGGAAGCCGCCGAACGTGTTCACCTGACCCAATCAGCCTTGTCACATCAGATCAAGGATCTGGAAGATCGTCTGAACTGCTCACTGTTTATCCGCAAGACCAAACCCATTACCTTCACATCCGCGGGCAAACGACTGCTGACGCTGGCTGACGAATTATTACCAATGATTCGCAATGCTGAACGTGATATTGCCCGCCTGGCAGGCGGGGAAACCGGTCGGCTGAACATCTGCATTGAATGCCACAGCTGCTTCGACTGGTTGATGCCAACCATCGATCACTTTCGCCAGGACTGGCCCGAAGTGGAAATGGACCTGAGTACCGGCTTCAGTTTCCTGCCCTTGCCAGCCCTGGTACGCGGAGACCTGGATCTGGTGGTTACCTCTGACCCAGAGCCTCGTAACGGTATTAGCTATTTACCCCTGTTCAGTTATGAGTCGGTGCTGGCCATGAGCAAACACCACCCACTGACCCGCAAAAAGCAGATTCAGCCGGAAGATCTGGCACAGGAAACCCTGATCACCTACCCCATCGATCATGGCCGCCTGGATGTATTCACCCGCTTTCTTGACCCCGCAGGCCAGGAGCCCGCACAGACTCGCACCTCAGAACTCACCGTGATGATCTTGCAACTGGTTGCCAGTGGGCGCGGCGTTTCAGCACTGCCCAACTGGGCGATTCATGAATATCTGGAAAATGGCTATATCGCCGCTCGCCCCATGGGTGAAAAGGGCCTCTGGTGCACCCTCTATGCAGCCGTCCGCAGCGAACAGGCTGAGGCTGAGTTTATTGTAGATTTTCTCAATACCGCACGCGAAATCACCTTTCGCAATCTGACAGGAATTAAAACCGCCTGAAGCTTGTTTCTCCGCGCCAAAACCTTAAACTCTTTGATTCATTTTTGACAGAAGCATGGCCTGCATGTTCAGGCGTCACTCAGCACAGAAGAGAGTTTATGGAAAACTGGAGCCCCGATAGCTGGAGAAACAAACCCATTGTGCAACAGCCGGTGTACCCTGACCCGGCACAGCTGGCAGACGCGGAGAAGCAACTCAGCGCCCTTCCTCCACTGGTGTTTGCAGGCGAAATACGATCACTGACCCGATCACTGGCCAAGGTATCAGCCGGTGAAGCCTTTTTGCTGCAAGGCGGCGATTGTGCTGAAAGCTTTGCCGAATTCAGTGCCAACAAAATCCGTAACACTTTTCAGGTGCTGCTGCAGATGGCAGTGGTGATGACCTTTGCCGGCAGCAGTCCGGTGGTCAAAATTGGCCGCATCGCCGGGCAGTTCGCCAAGCCCCGCTCGGCCGGCACAGAGGTCATGGAGGGTGTTGAACTGCCAAGCTACCGCGGTGACATCATTAATGACATCGCCTTCAATGCCGAGGCACGCCAACCCGATCCACAGCGCATGATTGCCGCCTACCACCAGTCATCTGCCACGCTGAACCTGCTGCGTGCTTTTGCCAGCGGCGGCTTCGCTGACTTGCATCAGGTCCACCGCTGGAACCAGGGATTCGTGGATAAAAGCCCTCAGGGTGAAAAGTATCAGCACCTGGCAGAACAGATCACTCAAACGCTGGCGTTCATGGAAGCCTGCGGCATCAACTCACAGAATACGCCTCAGCTGCACGAAACGTCGCTCTATACATCCCACGAAGCCTTGCTGCTGAACTATGAACAGGCACTGACACGTCAGGACAGCCTGACGGGTGACTGGTACGACTGTTCAGCACACATGCTCTGGATCGGTGATCGCACACGCCAGCCTGATCATGCCCATGTCGAGTTTTTACGTGGCGTACACAACCCTGTCGGCATCAAGATCGGCCCTAGCACTCAACTGCCGGATCTGTTGCGCCTGCTGGACCTGCTCAATCCGGGGCGTGTTCCAGGCCGGATTACGCTGATAGCCCGCATGGGTGCAGACCGGGTGACCGAGCTGCTGCCGCCGATCGTCCGGGAAGTCAAAGCATCTGGCCACCCGGTGGTATGGAGCTCTGACCCCATGCATGGCAATATCATGAAAGCCTCCAGCGGCTATAAAACCCGCAGTGTGGAAGCGATCCTTAAGGAAATGAAAGGTTTCTTCGAGGTCCATCGTGCAGAAGGCACCCATGCAGGTGGGGTGCATTTCGAAATGACCGGTGATCATGTCACCGAGTGTATCGGCGGTGCGTTTCAGATCACGGAAGAGGGGCTGGCGGATCGTTACCACACCCATTGCGATCCACGCCTGAATGCGGACCAATCACTGGAACTGGCGTTCCTGATTGCAGATACCCTGAAGGCGGCACGGAGCTGAGATGATGGAAAAACGCCTGATCGATCTGTTACAGCATCAGGACAACCGCCTGCGGATCTACGATATGGGGCGGCGTATCAGTAAACTGTCCAACGATACCTTTGCCCGCATTGAAACAGCCGAAATCCCCTACCCGATGCCATTTCTGCAGCAGGCCTGGATTGGTCTGCTGATCTGGAATCCAACAGCCAGAAATCAGAACCTGATCTGGTTTCTGAAATTGCCGCTGGATGAGCAAGGATTTTTGGTGCAGGCCGCACGCGATGATATTGTGAACCGCTTGCTGCAACAGGTGATTCACCCGGATACCGAAGAAGATGCGCTCAAGGATAATCCATTTTCCTTCACCCCGGATCCGGAAAAAATGGCCTGTTTTCATGCGCTGGCCAGCCGGACACTGAAAACACCGGCTTCACGCTACTATGAAGAGGTGCAGCAATACCTGGCCGGACAGTACCCCGAAGCGCATTGGACACATTTGGGCTTACAGGGACTGGCTGACTATGTTATGCGCCTCGATCAAGGCGAGAACACCCAGAGTCTCTGCCAGAATTTAGCGCAACTTCCAGACCCTTTACTGATGACACTGGCACGCATGTTGGAGCATTGCCAGCCTGATTATCGCCTGCAACGCGCCTTGAGCCAGCTGCTGACACAGCGACTCAAGCATCCGGAAACAGCACCCGAGCTCATTGCAGCACTGCTACGCGGCCTCTCCAACGCGGTCGACAGCAGTGGCCGCGATCAGGTGATTGATCAGTTACTGGATAGTCCGCTAGCACTTGAAGCAGAAGTGATTGCAGCACTGGCCACACGCTGTCATACCAGCCTTGAGCAACCGGAACGTCTGAAACGTTTTCTCGAGTGCCTGGCAGCTGGCAAGGCCGGACAGCAAGGCTTCAGCCGAATCCTCAGTGACCTGATGTTTTTGTCCAGCATGCGCAGTCAGATTCTGATGGCCTTCCGTGATCCGCAGCGCAGCGAATCTCTGAGCCAGGCTATTGGTGCCATGTTCGGGTCAAGGCTCAACACGTCCCACTGAGGTATCCTCTGGCAGCAGCAGTGTGATGCCTCGCGCTTCAAGCTGCTGCTGCGCCTGCATACGCAGACGTTCGCGAATCCGTGTACCCTTGGGCTTGGTCAAGTAGTAAAGCAAGGCTTCTTCGATACCCTGCTGTTGGGCATAGGCCTGAATAAAGCGCGCAGTGGTATTATCCTGCTGATCACTGATCGCCCTCACCACTGGCGTTTCCAGCCGCTCACCTCGCCGAACCCGACGGCACAGCTGTTCATAGGTGTAGTTAAACAGTGGCTGTACCACATCCGACTCTTCACTGCGCAGCCTGAACCAGCCCACTTCCCGACCGGCAAGATAAACAGCCGGATGACTCCAGCTGTGCTGTGCCGGATCAGCAGCGTGATAGCAGGCTTCATGGTAAGCGGCCAGGGCACCCGGCAATCCCCAGTCACCCTGAAGATCGCGCAAAATAGCGAGAAATTCGGAAACTGTGGGCATCCAGGCAAGTGTTTCCTTGCAACGATTCACCGCTGCCACCAGCTCCGCTTCCGTATAGCCGTCCAGACTCAGTGCCCACTCGCGCTTGGCAAGGCGTATCTCATTCTCGGTTTCAAAACAGCTTTTAAATTTATGCCCATAAATTGCCATAAAGCGGGCAAAAATCATGTTTACGTGTGCCTTGGTTTCAACCGTGAGTTCACGCTGGTGCGGTGCTTCGTCACCAATCGGTGTCCTTGATGTCCATGATGGCCGCGGTAACCCGTTTTCGGTTTTCGCGAGTATCTCGTCGGGTGTTTTCATTCAATTGACCTAGCGGTTGCTGTTCTTCAGATCGGCCAGCTGAGTCACGTGACTGTTTACGCACCCACTCACGCTTGACCCAGGCCAGAAATTTTTGATCCCAGTTGGTTTCCTTACGATCCTTGTCCAGCCAGTAAAGTACAAATTCATCCAGACATTGTTGTGCAAACTCCGACGGAATTGCCTGTCGCGACAACATATCATGGAAAGCTTCCCCTGGCTGCCAGCCCATGGTCATTGGCATCAACCTCTGATTGCGCTCTTCATGCCAGTCAAAAATCTGCTCCAGCTCATTTTTTCCCCGACGCCAGCCAGCGTTACCACCGAACATGGGAGCAGGCCCCCGGGTACGCCCTGGTGCAGGCGCAGGTGAAGGAGGTGGCGTATCATAGACTGGCAAGGAGGCTGGACGCGGCTCTGGTCCGGGTTCTGGTTTGGATACACTGACAGCTTCAGCCGCTGGAACAGCATTGGGTACCGCAGCCTGACGACGCTGTATTCTCAGCGTACCATTGTGACCCTGCTGAGCCTGTATCAGCCCTTGGCGTTCAAGACTTCCCAGCGTCACGGAAAAGCGGGCCGCAGGCCAGAAAGGTGCCAACATCTGACACAGGGATGGTGCCAGCAGTAGCGTATCCACACCGCCTTCAGCGAGCGCTTGCTGACGAAACAACTCGTCAAGAATACTTAACAGCAACGCTTCGTCAGCACCATAGCGCAGTGCCAGGGATGGATAAAACAACACAGGTCTTTCAGGAAACAACTCACTCATTACAGGTCCGACAGTTTATCCACTCAGCCATCGTTGGCAAAATCCTCAACCGCACGCAACACATCCGCGCGCGAAATCATGCCGACCAGTTTACCGGCTTTCACCACCGGCAGACAACGACGACCTTTTTCAATAAAGGTTTTCGACACTGCGATAATGTCTGCATCATGATTGACCGTGTCGACTTCACGGCTCATATAGTCTTCGACCTTGCCACCACTGCCCATCTCTTCTTCATGGTAGGTTTGACTCAGAATAGCCCGCAGTCCATCCACCTCTGACAGCAACCCGACCAGATCACCATCGGCGCTGATCACGGGAGAGGCTGACAGCTTGTATTCACGTAACGTCATCAGCGCACGAAACAGATCCGTCTCCGGAGAAAAAGTCACGAGTTTGCTGGCCATATAGTCCTGAGCTTTCACTGATCTCAGCATGGGGGTTATCCTCTTGTTAACGCCAGAGTTCAATGTCTTATGACACTTTCAGTGTAGACTATTTTCCCGCTTTTCGAATGACTTAGAGAGAATCAGGCAAACACAATGGTTTTATTGCCATGCACCAGAACCCGGTCCTCCAGATGCCATCGCAGGCCTCGAGCCAACACCTGTTTTTCCACATCACGTCCAAGACGCACCATCTCTTCAGGGTGATCACGGTGACTGATACGGGTAACATCCTGATCAATAATCGGGCCCGCATCCAGATCTTCAGTGACATAGTGACAGGTAGCACCGATCAGCTTCACTCCACGCTCATGGGCCTGATGATAAGGGCGCGCACCGGCAAACGATGGCAGGAAGCTGTGGTGAATATTGATGATACGATGCGGGAAATGCTCACACATGCCTGCCGGTAATATCTGCATATAACGCGCCAGCACGACCAGGTCAGCATCGTGCTGCAATATCAGCTGTTCCACCTGATCAAAATGTGCCTGTTTGTTCTGTGGATCCACCGGCACATGGAAATAGGGAATCCCATGCCACTCCACCATGCTGCGCAGCTTGTCATGATTGGAGATAACACAGGGGATTTCACAAAACAGTTCATCACTGTGATAGCGATACAGCAGGTCTGCCAGACAATGAGACTCCCGGCTCGCCATCAGGACTACACGTTTGGGACGATTGGAGTCCTGTATTTCCCATTCCATGGCGAATGAATTAGCGATGGGGGCAAACGCCTCCCGCAAGGCATCCAGCGAGAAAGGCAGTGTCTCGGCCTTGATCTCGACACGCATGAAAAAATAACCCGAGGTAGGGTCCGAATGCTGGTTGGCATCGGCAATAGAACCGCCATGGCTGGAAATAAAATTACTTACCATTGAAACTATACCTACCCTGTCAGGGCAGGAGAGCACCAGTCGAAAACGGCGTTCCATGATTCTGTTCGCTTCCCGTCAGTTAAACATCGGGCTATCTTAACAGGAAGCAGCGCCGGGGCGAACTGCTGAAGCCCTTAACCCGTATTCTGCCGGGAAAACAGCAGTTCGGTTTCAATAGCACAGAGAAAATCGCCCTGCTGCACACCGCCAATTTTATGGGTATACCAGGTCACCGTGACACTGCCCCAACGGGTCAACAGGTCCGGATGATGACCGATAGATTCGGCAAAGGCACCGATCTGATTGGTAAAGGCCAGTGCAGAGGCAAAATCCTTAAAGGAAAACTGACGCGACAACTTCTCCTCACCCTGCTCATTGAGCAGTTGCCAGCCAGGCAAAACTGTCAGCTCCTGTTGTATCTGCTCTGCATTCAGCCTTGGCGCATCGGCCCGACAGAAGTTACACTCTTGCTTATCCATTCCGGCCCCCTCGTTGCCAACCCCGGAAGGGTCAGCTTTACTGATATTAAATAACACTACCCGACCCCTGAAGTCACATGACTCCTTTTTCGGGTAACAGGATAGCGCTCTATATGAATTTTGTACCCGAACGTATGGCCCCACTGCGGGCTCGCCGCATGGGCATCGACACCCATCATGAACCCACCCTTTATCTTCGTGCCGAAAGCCCGGTGTGCCGTTCGGAAGGGTTCGAAAGCCTGTCTCGCATTCTGGCCAGCAGCCATGGCGATAAATGTATTATCGCCTCACTCAATATTATTACCAGCGACCTGATTGCTGACGATGAGGTCGGCTTTTCCGAGGCTGCCTGGAAACGACTGAATATAGAGCCGGACGCGCCGGTATGGCTGTCGCATCCCCGACCGGTTCAGTCCCTGTCTCATGTTCGTGCCAAGGTGTACGGTCATCGACTGAGCCAGGATCAGTTCCGGGAAATCATTCATGATATTGTCTCGGGACAATATGCCGAAGTCCATCTGGCGGCCTTTATCACTGCCTGTTGTGATGACCAGCTGGATGATGAGGAGATCACCTCACTGACACGTGCCATGGTTGAATCCGGCAGCCGCATCGACTGGAAACTGCCTGTTGTGCTGGACAAGCACTGTGTGGGTGGCCTGCCCGGCAACCGTACCACACCAATTGTGATCTCGATCCTTACAGCCTGCGGAGTCACGATTCCGAAAACCTCTTCCCGCGCTATCACCTCACCTGCGGGGACAGCCGACACCATGGAAACGCTGACCCATGTCAGCCTGTCACTGGATGAAATGCGACATGTGGTCAATAGCGTCGGAGGATGCCTGGCCTGGGGAGGGTCTGTGCGCCTGAGCCCGGCAGATGACCTGCTGATTCAGGTTGAGCGTGCTCTGGATATTGACAGCGAAGGTCAGCTGATCGCCTCAGTGCTCTCCAAAAAAATTGCGGCCGGCGCAACCCATGTACTGATCGACATTCCGGTCGGACCAACAGCCAAGGTGCGCAGCCAGGAAGCGGCAGATAAGCTGGCAGCGAGTTTTCGCGCTGTGGCTACCCAACTGGGTCTGGAGATTCGCATTCTGTTTACCGATGGCTCACAACCCGTAGGTCGCGGTATCGGACCGGCACTGGAAGCACGGGATATTCTCGCTGTCTTACAAAATCAGGCCGACTCACCGGATGATTTGCGTGACCGGGCAGCAGTGATTGCCGGTGCCATGCTGGAAATGGTGCAGGACATCCCTGCGGGTGAAGGTGTACGTATCGCGTTAGAACAGCTGAAATCCGGTGCAGCCTGGAATAAGTTCATGGCGATTTGTGCGGCACAGGGCGGTATGAAATCACCGCCTCTCGCACCCTATCGCTATGCCCTCATCGCACACCAGGACGGCATAGTGACGAACATTGATAACCGCAAACTGTCAAAAGTGGCCAAGCTTGCCGGCGCCCCTGCCGACCCCGCTGCAGGTGTGGAAATGCATGTACATCTGGGACAAGCGGTTGAGTCCGGTACACCAATGCTGACGATCCATGCCGAAAGCGTTGGAGAACTCAACTATGCTGTTGACTATCTCAGCGAGCATCACGACATTATCAGCCTGGCCCATGAACGACGTGAAAAGGAAAAACACGCATGACCACTCTGTTTTACAATCTGGATTCCGATGCAGCCTTGGCAGCACAACTCTGTCAGGCGCTTTCCGCCGAAGCTGGCACACTGGAGCTTCGCCACTTTCCCGACGGTGAAAGCTATCTGCGCGTGCATGATCAATGCCGCGATCGCCCCTGTGTTATTTTCTGCAACCTGTTTCAGCCTGACAAAAAGACACTGAGACTGTTGTTCCTGGCAGACACCCTGCGCGAGCTGGGCGCCAGCCAGGTGATACTGGTCACTCCCTATCTGGCTTATATGCGCCAGGATAAACGCTTCCATGAAGGTGAATGTGTCAGTTCACGTCCTTTTGCCCGTCTGCTGTCACAAGCGGTCGACGGTCTGATTACCATTGACCCACACTTGCACCGTTATCACAGCCTGTCGGAAATCTACAGTATTCCCACCCGGATTGTTCAGGCCGCTCCACTGATTGCGAAATGGATACAACAACATATCCCGAATCCGGTACTCATTGGCCCCGACAGTGAGAGTGAGCAATGGGTCTCTGAAGTTGCACGCCTGGCTGAAGCACCGTTTCAGGTGCTGGAGAAAGAGCGCTTTGGTGATTACAACGTCTCGGTATCCCTACCCGAGCTGGAACCCTATCAGCAACACCACCCTGTATTGGTTGACGATATCATCTCCAGTGGTCGTACCATGCTGGAAACCATTGCTCATCTGGATCGTGCCGGACTGCCGCGCACGACCGCAATCGGTGTACATGGTATTTTTGCAGGCAGTGCCTATGCACAGCTGAGTGAAAAAGCCCAGGTAATCACCACCGACTGCATCCCACATATCAGTAACAAGATTGAAACCAGTACCGCACTTGCCGAAGCTGTACGCCAGCTACAATCCGAACTCTGAAGCGCCGAGGACTGACAGCAACATGACGCAATCCGTTATTGAATTACTCAAGCAACACCGCTCCATCCGCAAATTTACCGACCAGCCTGTGCCTCAGGACTGCGTCGAGCAGCTGATTGAAGCCGGTCAGGCTGCCGCCACCTCCAGTTTTATCCAGGCCTGTACGGTAATTCAGGTGAATGACCCGACTAAACGCACCGCTCTGGCGAGCTATGCCGGTAACCAGGCCTATGTCGCCAGCGCACCGGTCTTTCTGGTGTTCTGTGCCGATATGCACCGCCATCAACGTATCTGTGAATGGCATCAGGCCGAGATGCTCAGCGGCTTTACCGAACAGTTTATTACCGCCACTGTGGACTGCGCACTGTTTGCCCAGAACAGCGCGATTGCTGCCGAATCGCTGGGAATGGGTGTGGTCTATATTGGCGGTCTGCGGAACCAGATCGAGCAGGTCAGCGAGTTGTTACAGCTGCCCGAGCTGGTCTACCCGGTGTTTGGTATGTGTATCGGCTACCCCGATCAAAACCCGGAGATCAAACCCAGACTACCGTTATCGGTGGTGCTGAAACAGGATGTCTACGAGGACAAGCAGGATCTGGCAGCTATTGAGGCCTACGATGAAGCGGTCAGGCACTATTATCAGACCCGTACCGGTGGCAAGAAAGTCATGGGCTGGAGTGATCAAATTTCAGCCATGCTGGTCAAGGAAGCGCGCCCTCACATGCTCGACTACCTTCAGGGCCAGGGTTTTCTGAAACGCTGAAGGCTACCGATACGGACAGCTTGCCTGCACAACAGTACTGGATGGCGGCCTTTAAAGTGCCGTCATCCAGTCACGCAACCACTCAATCGCGACACCTTCAGGGTCAGCCGTTTCGCAGGCATCAATATAGAGCACATCACCGATACGCTGTGCCTGCAACTCCTGCAGCAATTCATCACACTGACGTCCGGCGTCCGCGAAAGTCTCATACGAACTGTCACCTAATGCAATCACACCATAACGGCGCTCCGGCATTAGTGGAAAACGCTCACGCAGCTCACTGATCAAGGGGTAGAGATTATCCGGCATTTCACCCTGGCCTGTGGTCGAGGTGCAAAACAGCAGCACTGATTCAGGTCGAACCAGCAGATCATTCAGTGACGCGGTGGAGAAAACATCAGCCTCGTGCCCGGCGCTTCGCAGCAGCTCGGCACACTCCTCTGCCACAGACGAACTGTTTCCATAGACAGATCCCACCAGCAACATCACATTCGCCATTTCGCCTCCCGGTCTAGTAATTCAAGAGCCTGCATCATAATCGATTCAGAAGCGCGAGAATACCGAGGCAGAACAGGGGCATTCATCACGCCCTATGCTATTTGCTGCTATGCTGACAACATCCGGATGGCTGAAGCGGAGATCAAACCATGTCAGAGGATTATTTCAACCTGTTGCTGCAACAGCTGGAACAGCAAGCTGAAAAGCGTAGCGGGCAACAACACATCACCCTCTCGATCCAGCAAGAAGACCTGTTCAGGTTACAAGCGCTCTGTGAGTTGTATGCTGTGTCTCTGGATGATCTTGGACCTGCGTTATTTCATACCCTGTTAAAGGAGATTGAAGCGCGCATGCCCTATCGTCCCGGGCCGAGAGTCATACGTGAAGAAGATGGTGATCCCATCTATGAAGATATCGGACCGACACCCAGGTATCTGGAGATACTGCGCCGACTCGAAAAAGAAATGGCCGAAAGCCAGGAAATATAACGAACTGCAGAAAATAAGACGGCGGGCACCAGGCCCGCCGTCAGAAAACTGTACCTGATCTATTAATCAGACAACAGTTACGTTCTCAGCCTGAGGACCTTTCTGGCCCTGAGTAACTTCGAACATTACCTGCTGGTTTTCATGCAGTGTACGACGACCTGTGCCATTGATTGCACGGAAGTGTACGAATACATCCGGACCGTTCTCCTGCTGGATGAAGCCGAATCCTTTCTCGTCGTTAAACCATTTTACGGTGCCGGTTACTTGCTGTGACATGTCTTGCCTCTTTCGTTTACATAGTTGCCATCAATTTGGCATTTTTCAAAAGACCGGTAAATCCGGTCCCGTTTCTGTCCCCATTGCCAGATCAATCCGGCAACACTGAACGCTGTAGCGAAAAGCCAGCCTTAACAGGCCCACTTTCCGAAATTTTTTCCTTCCGCATGATTCAAACCTGGCACAGTCACGCACACAGCAATACCAGACAACCTGAGTTGTCGAGAGATAAACGCTTGGATAATCGATTGAGTGGTCGTCAAACGAGAGAGTGAGCGGATCAGACTGAAAAGCCTGCTGCCTTTTTTGAATGTGGACGGCTGAACAAAGCATCCGTCAGTTGTGAACCGCAGTTCACGTGTATTTACATGCATCAAATTATCTATAACTCTAGCTCCAGCGCTCGGCTGGCATCCCGGTCAACACATTGACGGCAAAGCCATCATTCTAAACACAGGTGCCTACCGGGAAGCACCTGATGTCTTCAACTATACACCTGTTCTACCGAATTACAATGCAGGATTGATGAATATTTACCCTTTTTAGCAAATAAATCAGCGCTGCGCAGGTTTACGTGCCGCTTTACCTCGGCCACGGGCCGCCTGAGGTCCTTTACCCGCCTTGTGCGACCGGGGAGGCAGTCCGGTGTGCTGTGTCAGCATACGTCCACGTGATCCACGTCCCTGAGGCTGACGTTTTGAAGAAGCTGTTTCTTCACTGCCTTCTGCTGGAATCAGCTGCGCATCACCCGCACCAATCAAATCTGCACGACCCATCGCTTTTAAAGCTTCCCGTAATAATGGCCAGTTTTCCGGGTCATGCCAGCGCAAAAAAGCTTTATGCAGGCGTCGCTGTCGTTCGCCTTTCACCGTTTCAACTTTTTCCGCTGTCTTTTTATAGGACAGTCGCTTCAGCGGATTACGCCCGGTGTGATACATGGTCGTCGCCGTTGCCATGGGTGATGGATAAAACGCCTGCACCTGGTCCGCCTTGAAACCATTGCGCTTCAGCCACAGCGCCAGATTCAGCATATCCTCATCCGTAGTGCCTGGATGTGCCGCGATAAAATAGGGAATCAGATATTGATCTTTGCCAGCCTCGCGCGAGAAACGCTCAAACATTTTTTTGAATGCATCATAGCTACCGATACCCGGCTTCATCATTTTATCCAGCGGGCCTCGCTCAGTATGCTCAGGCGCTATTTTGAGATAGCCTCCCACATGATGGGTCACCAGCTCGCGTACATACTCAGGATCTTCAACTGCCAGGTCATAACGCAAACCTGAAGCGATCAGAATTTTTTTGACCCCTTTCAACTGCCGTGCCTCACGATACAACTGCGTCAGGGCCGAATGATCGGTATTGAGATTGTGACAAATCCCAGGGAACACACAGGAAGGCTTACGACAAGCCGCTTCGATATCCGGGCTTTTGCAGGCAATGCGGTACATATTCGCTGTCGGGCCGCCCAGATCCGAGATCACACCGGTAAAGCCGGGCACCTTATCACGAATCAGTTCAATTTCACGCAAAATCGATTGCTGCGAACGATTCTGGATAATGCGCCCTTCATGCTCGGTAATCGAACAAAAAGTACAGCCACCAAAACAGCCACGCATGATATTGACCGAAAAACGGATCATTTTATAGGCGGGTATCTCTTCCTTGCCATACGCAGGATGCGGTACCCGTGCATAGGGCAAATCAAACACGCTATCCATTTCAGCCGTGGTCAACGGAATCGGCGGGGGGTTGAGCCAGACCTCCTGATCACCATGCAACTGCACCAGAGCACGTGCGTTACCCGGGTTGGTTTCCAGATGCAATACCCGGCTGGCATGTGCATAGAGTACCGGGTCTTTACTCACCTTCTCGAAAGATGGCAGACGTATGACGGTTTTACTGCGATCCAGACGCATACGCGGCTCAATGTGCAGAATCTGGACCTCATCATCCGCATCCATTTCAACCGCCTCACCCGCAGATCTATCCTCATTTTCCAGTTCGCACTGAGGCAGATCACGAGTATTAACATAGGGGTTGATAATCTTGTCGACTTTACCCGGACGGTCTATACGTGTGGAGTCAATTTCCATCCAGTTTTCAGGCGTATCCTTACGCACGAAAGCCGTACCGCGAATATCCCGCAAGGTGTCAATCGATTCACCGGCATCCAGGCGTCGGGCGACCTCCACTACGGCTCGCTCTGCATTACCATAGAGCAACAGGTCTGCACGAGAATCCAGCAGAATTGAGCGCCGTACCTTATCCTGCCAATAATCATAATGGGCAATACGACGCAAGGAGGCTTCAATACCACCGAGGATCAGCGGCACATCCTTATAGGCTTCGCGACACCGTTGACTGTAAACAATACTGGCACGATCCGGGCGTTTGCCTGCCCGGTTTCCTGGCGTATAGGCATCATCAGAACGTATTTTTCGATCCGCCGTATAGCGGTTAATCATGGAATCCATGTTACCGGCAGCGATCCCGAAGAACAGCCGAGGCTTACCCAGTACCTTGAACGCATCAGCCGAATGCCAGTCCGGCTGGGCAATAATACCGACTTTAAAACCCTGAGATTCCAGCAGGCGTCCGATGATAGCCATACCAAATGAAGGATGATCAACATAGGCATCCCCGGTCACGATGATAATGTCACAGGCATCCCAGCCAAGCTGTTGCATCTCCTGCCGACTCATTGGCAAAAACGGAGCAGCAGACTGGCGGCTGGCAGAGAGAAAGGTATTGGGTAGGGTGGAAGCGTGTTGTGCCTGGATCATGGAGAGGATACTGTCTATGAGTTACGTCACAGACAGTATACCTGAGTTCTCTGCTCAGAGATATTTCAACGCAGATTAACCATCCTGGTTGATTCGAGCGATCAACTCTGCCAACACAGCTTCAGCACGGGCATTATCGACCTGGCAGGTACCCGCCGCATGATGACCTCCACCACCATACTGGAGCATCAACTCACCGACATTGGTCTTGGAGCTGCGATCAAAAATAGATTTACCTGTCGCAAACACAGTGTTTTGCTGTTTCAGTCCCCAAAGGACATGGATAGAAATATTACACTGAGGAAAGAGCGCATAGATCATGAAGCGGTTGCCGGCGTAGATGGTTTCCTCATCCCGCAGATCCAGCACCACCAGGTTACCGTAAACCCTGGCACAACGCTGAACCTGCGCCTTGAACAGCTCCGCCTGATCAAAATACAGATCAACACGTTCCTTGACATCGGGAAGCTCTAAAATCTCTTCGATGGTCAGGGTTTTACAGTGCTCGATCAGATCCATCATCAGGTTGTAATTGGAAATCCGGAACTCACGAAAGCGCCCCAACCCGGTTCGGGCATCCATCAAAAAGTTCAGTAACGGCCAGCCTGTCGGATTCAGTACCTCATCCGGCTCAAACTGTGCCGAGTCGCCTTTATCTACCGCCTCCATCATTTCATCCCAGGCGACCGGGAAGGCCGCATGTCCGCCGTAATGCTTCCATACAACACGTGCTGCAGATGGTGCATCCGGGTCAATGATATGGTTATCACGCTTCTCGTTACGCAGGGTTTCAGACAAATGGTGATCAAAGGCCAGATACACGCCTTCAACAAATGGCAGATTGGTGGAAATATCCCGGGCAGAAATCTCGACACTGCCATCCTGCATATCCTTGGGGTGTACAAACTTGATGTCATCGATCAGGTCCAGGTGTTTTAACAACACGGCACAGACCAAACCATCAAAATCACTGCGCGTCACCAGGCGGAACTTTGGCGCTGTCATAGGGATCGAACCTCCAGCCAGTTGGATCGTTATTTTGCTTAAAACATACCCTCAAATGCAGTGAATAGGAACCCTTGATGCAACGATGATCCCGTCGGATGATTTCGCATTTCTCGACAAGTTGCTATGCTCATCAGCATTCGCCAGACATGGACTAAGGAAAACTGTAACATGGCACCGTTTTTCACCGGGCGTAAACTCAACGTTTCTCTGCTATTGGCACTGCTACTGACGCTATTGCTGGCTGTCTGGCTATTCAGCGGCTCGATTTACAGCAGTGCCACTGAAGCACCGGATTTCACACCGGATAGCCAGGCACAGGGGCTTCCCCGCGTTGAAACCCGAATACTAGAGAGTCAGACCTACTCTCCCCTGCTCAAACTGCAAGGACAGCTGGAGCCCATCCGTCATCTGCAACTCAACAGCCGTCTGAGCAGCGACTTGACCACCTGGCATGTGCGCCTGGGTGAAACCGTACAAGCAAACCAGTTGCTGCTGTCACTCGACCCTGAAGACCGGCAGGCACAGCTGCAACGGGCAGAAGCGGATCTGCGCGTAGCGGAAGCAGATCTGCGTGCCGCAGAAAGACTGCAGCGCCAGAGTCTGGTATCAGAAAATGACCTGTTGCGTCTGCAAGCCAGTGTTGCCACAGCGCGTGCTGAACGTGACCGCCTGCAGCTGGAATTGAATCACACCGAAATACGGGCGCCATTTGCCGGAACGGTTGAAGCACTACCGGTAGAAGTTGGCAGCAATGTACAGCCTGGTGATGTTCTGCTCAGCCTGACTGATACCGGTCAGTTGAAACTGACTGGCCAGATTCCCCAGCAACAGGTGCATCAACTGACTGAAGGCCTGGCGGTTGAGGCCATCCTGCTGGATGGCCGCCGATTGACAGGACACCTCAGTTTCATCGCCAGTGTCGCCGATAGCCAGACTCGCAGCTACCGTATTGAAGCCCTGATTGACAATGATGCCTTCAAGCGTGTTGCAGGTGCCAGCGCGACGCTGCATATCCATCTGCCTGATCGCCAGGCGCATCGTTTTTCTGCCGCACTGCTCAGCCTGGATGATGCCGGACAGACCGGTGCGTGGGTGCTGGATTCAGATGAAAAACTGGTATTTCTGCCCGTCGAGATTCTGAGCTTGGACACCTCCGGCGTCTGGGTCAGCGGTTTACCTGACAGGGTTGAGCTGGTGACTCAGGGGGCCGGATTCGTGGAGCCAGGACAGCGCGTACAGGCTTCACGCGTGGAGCCTGATTGAAATGGAAGCACTAATTCGAGCCGCACTGATTCGCAGCCGGGCCACGCTGACCCTGTTTACCTTTTTATTGATCGGTGGTTTTGCTGCGTACCAGGTCATTCCGAAAGAAGCGAATCCGGATGTTGTAATTCCGATGATGTATGTCTCCATGAGCCTGGAGGGCATCAGCCCGGAAGACGGTGAACGCTTACTGGTCCGCCCCATGGAACAGGAATTGCGGTCGCTGGAGGGGGTCAAGAAAATGACCTCGACCAGCAGTGAAGGACATGCATCGGTGATGCTGGAGTTTGATGCAGGGTTTGATCCGCAAAGTGCGCTCCAGAATGTCCGTGAAAAAGTCGACACGGCACGCTCCAAGCTTCCGGCCGAGGCTGATGAACCGCGTGTACATGAAATCAATGTTGCCCTGTTCCCGGTGTTGTCCGTGGCGCTCTCCGGTCCGGTATCCGAAGCAGAGCTGGTGTATCTGGCCCGACGTCTCAAAGAGGTCATTGAGGGCATCCCGGAAGTCCTCGAAGTGGATATCGGGGGGGACCGGGAAGATCTGCTGGAAATTATTGTCGACCCTCAAGTGCTGGACAGCTACCAGATCGACTATGCACAACTGTTCAATCTGGTGTCCAGTAACAACCGCCTGGTTGCAGCTGGCAGTCTGGATACGGGTGCCGGGCGCATGCCGATGAAGGTACCAGGCGTCATTGAGACTCTGGACGATGTGCTGGGCATGCCGGTCAAGGTTGAGGGCGATACGGTCATCACTTTCGCCGATATTGCTATCTTACAACGCAGTTTCAAAGACCCGGCGGGGTTTGCCCGGATTAATGGTCATCCCGGTATAGTACTGGAAATCAGCAAGCGTGCGGGTGCCAATATCATCGATACTAACACTCAGGTACGTGCCTTGGTCGAGCAGGCACGCAGCCAGATGCCGGACAGCATCCAGGTCAACTATATTATGGATCAGTCAGACGAAGTCCGCATGATGCTGGATGAGCTGCTGAATAACGTCCTCACTGCAGTGGTGCTGGTACTGATACTGATCATTGCGACCATGGGTCTGAAATCAGCAGTGATGGTTGGCCTGACAATTCCTGGTGCCTTTCTCACCGGTATTTTGATGGTCTGGGCCGTCGGTTATACGCTGAATATTATTGTGCTCTTCTCTCTGATTCTGGTAGCCGGCATGCTGGTCGATGGCGCTATCGTGGTCAGTGAGCTGGCAGATCGGCACCTGCGTGAAGGACAATCTCCCCGTGAAGCCTGGATACAGGCTGCCAGCCGCATGAGCTGGCCGATTATCGCATCCACAGCCACAACCCTGTCGGTATTTATTCCGCTGCTGTTCTGGCCCGGGGTGGTCGGAGAGTTCATGAAGTATCTGCCGGCAACCGTGATTCTGTGCTTACTGGCTTCGCTGGCGATGGCACTGGTCTTTCTGCCCACCATGGGCGGCGTTCTGTCCAGTAAAAGTGTTCGTGAGGAGGCCCAGCCGGGAGCCTTTACACAACTCTATCGTGCGCTATTGGCCAAATTGCTGCAGGCGCCCTGGCTGACACTGCTGGGTATGCTGGTATTGATCCTGCTGATCTATACCGCTTATGGTCGTTTTAATCATGGCGTGGAGTTTTTCCCCGATGTGGAGCCGGAAACCCTGCAGCTTCAGGTACGTGCACGAGGAGACCTGTCTGTATACGAGAAAGACCAGCTGTTGCAGCGTATCGAAGCGCGACTGAATCATTACCCTGAAGTCGAATCACTCTATGCCCGCAGCTTTGCCATGCCCTCCATGCAAATGGGTACCGACGTGATCGGCATCTTGCAGTTCCGCCTGGTTGACTGGCACCAGCGCCGGCATTCGGAAGCGATTATTCAATCGATGCGCGAACTCACTGAGGATATTCATGGCATAGAGCTGGAGTTTCGTAAACAGGACATGGGACCTGGCCAGGGTAAACCCGTGGAGCTGTTAATCAGTTCGGATGATCCGGATCTGTCAGAGCAGGCGGTTGAACTGATCCGGGAACAGATGCTGACACTGGGTGGCTTTCAGGATATTGAAGATGACCGCACACTCCCCGGCATCGAATGGCGGCTGCAGGTCGACCGTGAAGCGGCCGCACGCCTGGGTGCGGATGTCATGAGTGTTGGTAACGCTGTACAACTGGTGACCCAGGGGCTGCTACTGGCAACCTACCGTCCCGAAGATGCTACCGATGAAGTGGATATCCGGGTACGCCTGCCGCAGGACTGGCGCTCCGTCGATCAATTGAATCGTTTAACGCTGCATACCTCTCGCGGGCAGGTACCCTTGAGCCACTTTGTCTCGCTGCAGCCAGCCCCGCGTGTCGGTAACCTACATCGCGTCGATGGGGTGCGTACACTGACATTGCAGGCCGATATCGCCGAAGGTTACCGCCTGGATGAACGCCTCAGCGCCTTGAGTGGATTTTTTGATCAGCTACCAGAAGGGGTTAGAGTACGCACCGGCGGTGAAGATGCAGATCAACGCGAAGCGGCACAGTTCCTCAGCACAGCCTTTGTCGTCGCCATTTTTCTGATGCTGCTGATACTGCTGGTGCAGTTCAACAGCTTTTATCAGACTGCGCTGGTGTTATCCGCCGTAGTCTTTTCCACCGCCGGTGTATTACTGGGACTGCTGATCAATGGCCAGTCTTTCGGTATTGTAATGGTGGGCATGGGTATCATCGCGTTGGCGGGTATTGTGGTAAACAACAACATCATCCTGATCGACACCTATAACCTGATGCGTCAGGAAGGCATGGCACCCTATGAAGCAGCGCTGGAAACCGGCGTACTGCGCTTGCGCCCTGTGCTGCTCACTGCCATTACAACCATTCTGGGACTCATGCCGATGGTACTGGGAGTCAATGTCAATCTGCTGGAACCCAGCCTGGGTCTTGGCGCACCTTCCACACAATGGTGGACACAGCTGTCCAGCGCCATAGCGGGCGGGCTCGCTTTTGCCACTCTGCTCACTCTGCTGCTGACGCCCTGTATGCTGTTGCTGGGTGCCCGGGTACTGAAGCGCTGATCAGCGCTTCGCACCAGGTGGCGCAATTCTGAAAAACAGACTGTATAGCGCCGGTACTGCCAGCAGGGTCAGGAAGGTGGCAAACGCCAGACCACTCATGATGGTAATCGCCATATCGGCAAAAAATACATCAAAGGCCAAAGGCAGCATCCCCAGAATCGTGGTCACCGCAGCCAGTACAACCGGTCGCAGACGCGACACGCTGCCTTCCACCAGTGCATGCTCCGGCGTTTCGCCCTGCGCAATACGCTGATCAATCTCATCCACCAGCACAATGGCATTCTTGATCAGCATGCCCGACAGACTCAGCATCCCCAGCAATGCCATAAAACCAAATGACATGCCCGTGAGCAGCAAGCCCCAGGTCACCCCGCAAATTGCCATGGGCACACACAACCAGATGATCAGTGGCTGCTTGATGCGGGCAAACAGCAGCACTGAAATGATCATCATGGCCAACAGGCTCAGGGGTAGCTGCCGCGCCAGCGCACGCTGCGCATCACCGGAACTTTCGTATTCACCGCCCCACTCCAGTCGATAGCCTGGCGGCAGCGGAAGGGCTTCGATCTGACCGCGCAGGTCAGCAAAGGCGGCGGCGACATTGACGCCCGGCAACGGGTCTGCACTGACTGTCAGGGTGCGCTGCATATTACGCCGCAGGATCAGAGCCTCCTCCTGACGCGTCTCAAACTCATCCACAACCTCACTGGCAGGCACAAACTGACCGGTCGCACGGCTCCAGATCATCCGGTCTTTCAACTGTGTTGCCCGGCCACGCTCATTGGCTGGAGCTCGCAGCAGTAATGGGATCAAGCGGTCCTCTTCCCGGTACAGGCCAATCATCTGCCCGGTCGTAACCATTGACAGGGACTCAGCCAAATCCTGACGACTGACGCCCAATACACTGGCTCGATCATCAGCCAGGTGCGGCACTATCACCCGCTCAGGCTGACGCCAGTCGCTGCGCAAATGCGTTAGCTGACCTGTCTGACGGAATACCTGCTTGGCATCTTCTGCCAGCTGTCGTAGTACCTGGGGGTCCTCACCCTGAAAACGGGCCTGAATCGGAGCTCCCTTGCCCGGCCCCAGACGCACACGTTCTACCCAGGCCTGAGCCTGTGGATACTGCTGCAATTCAGCATCAATCTGATCAGCCAGTATATCTATCTGCTCTGCTGATGTTGCTGTAATCACCAGCTGGCCATAGGCAGGGTTGGTCCGTTCAGGCTGATACACCAGCATCATGCGTGTCGCCCCCATGCCTGCAACACTGGTCACCTGCTCAACACCGTCCAGTTGACCGACAAAACGACTCAGGGCTTCCAGATCACGATCGGTTGCACGAATATCTGTTCCCTGTTCACGCCAGTAGTTGACGTAGAACACCTCCGTCTGGGCATTGGGGAAAAACATCTGCGGCACCTGGGCAAAAGCCACGAAACTGATCCCGGTAAAGGCCAACAGCCCCAGCAGAGTAACGCGCCGATGCCGTAAAACCCGCTGCAACAGGCCACGATATCCGCCTGCACCTGCCGAAGTTGTCTCGGATGTATCACCGGCAGAGGCTGATGCCGTGACAAACAGCAGACTGGCCAGCAACGGCACCACCGTGATCGCCAATATCCAGCTCAATAACAACGACAGGCCGATGACCAGAAACAGTGAAAAGGTGTATTCACCGGTCACATCCTGCGACAGCCCGATACCGGAAAAAGCCAGGATGCCGATCACCGTAGCGGCCAGCAAAGGAACCTGTGTTTGTCCGGCTATTCCGGTCGCAGCCTCGCGCGCATTACGGCCCTGTTGCATGCGTACCAGCATGCCTTCAGCAATCACAATGGCATTATCAACCAGCATACCCATCGCAATGATCAGGGCACCCAGAGAAACACGCTGCATCTGCAGCCCGGTAATTTTCATCAAGAACAGCGAACCGGTGACAGTCAGCAACAAGGCACTGCCAACCACCACACCTGCACGCCAGCCCATGAACAGGCAAAGCACCAGAATCACTATAGAAACCGACATCACCAGATTGAGCAGGAAGGCATTCAACGCCCGCTCCACGATATGGTGCTGCTGGTAGATCGGCTGCAGCTCAACCCCTAACGGCAGCTCAGCCATATGTGCTTTCAGTGCCGCTTCTACGGCATGCCCGACCTCGACAATATTACTGTCACCCGTCGCTGCGATCCCCAGCGTTACAGCATCCTGTCCGGCAAAGCGAATCAGCTGCCGCGGCTGCTCATGGTAATCACGAGAGATCACCGCAACATCTCCCAGCCTCAGGGTGTCTCCGGAAGGCGTGGTCAGGTAGAGATTACGGATCTGCTCCAGACTATCAAAGTCCCCCGTCGGTATCACACGAATGGCCAGATCACCCAGCGTTTTACGACCGGCATCAATCACCGCATTTTGCAGTTGCAGTCGCCCCGCCAGCTGTTCAGGGCTCAGGCCCAGATGAATCAATACAGCCTGGGGGATCTCTATCAGAATGCGCTCATCCCGCTCCCCCTGAATAGACACCTTGGCAACACCCGGCACCCGTAAAGCAACACGGCGCAGCTCCCGGGAAAAATCACGCAGTTCAGCCGTTTCAAATCCTGGTGCTGTTACCGCAAACAGCAGACCAAACACATCGCCAAAGCTGTCATTGACACGTGAAGGCCCGACACCAGGAGGCAAATTCGGCTGGGTATCCTGCACTTTTCGGCGCAGCTCATCCCATACCTGGGGCAGATCCGCGGAACGATAGGCATCTTTAATCTCTACCGTAATTTCAGACAGCCCTGGCATGGATCGGGACACCAGACGCTTCAACTGCGGCATCTCCTGCAACGCAATTTCCAGCTGGTCGGTCACTTCCTGCTCGACCTCCATGGCAGAAGCCCCTGGATAAGGCGTCAGAATAATCGCTTCCTTGATGGTAAACTCCGGGTCTTCCAATTGCGGCAAGGTCAGAACAGCCCAGATCCCCCCCAATAAACATACCAGAATGAATAACCAGGTGTTGACCGGCTTATCAATGGAGGCACGTGCAATATCCATCAGCGACGCTCCCGACGTTCCGGATCGGCACGCACCTGCATTCCGTCACTGAGAAAACCGGCTCCAGCCGCAACAACCTGATCACCGGCAGACAGCCCTTCCAAAATTTCAACACCCTCTGCGGTCAGGCGTCCGGTGGTGACCGGATGGCTCATTACCTGCTCTGTCTGCGGATCATAGACAAAAACCCGTGTATCACTGCCCTCACCTACCAAGGCCTGTAATGGCAGCACCGGCAGATGCGATGCATCAGCCATCAAGGCCACCCGCACAGTGGCACTCATGCCCGGCAATAACCGCAAATCCGCCGGATTCTCCATATCAAATGTGACCCGGTAAGTGCGTGACCGGGGATCAGGCTCCGTCGCATACTCTTTGAAGTTCAGTACAAACTCGCGATCAGGTACAGATGGCAGTGTCGCGGTTACATGGAAAACACCCGGATCCTGTACCTGAGGCAAGAGGATTTCCGGCACGGCAATCTCAACCTCAATGCGGCTCAGATCCTGCAAACGTACCACAGGTGTGCCCGCTGCCAGTTGAGTAAAGTTTTCTGCCATACGATCCGCGATCACCGCATCGTAAGGTGCAAAAATCTCTGTATAAATCAGGTTCTGACGCGCCCGATTCAGTTCAACGGTCGCGCGATCATACGCAGTACGAGCCTCATCCAGCTGTGCCTGAGAAACATGATTCTGGCTGCGCAGTTGCTGTACCCGACGCAGATCCCGTTCTGCCTGTTCATACGCCACCCGTGTTGAGGCCAGCAGCAGTTCGTAATCGGTCTGATCAAGACGGGCAATCAACTCACCTTCACGAATCGTGTCACCCTTGATCACCGGCAGATGAACCAGTTTACCCGCGACCTGGAACGACAGGTTTGTCGCCTGAGCCGCTTCCAGACGGGCCGGGAAATAGCGCTCGGAGATAACACCCTGTGGATCCAGTTGCATCAGGCGCACCAAAGGCAATGTTGCGGTCTGCGTTTCCGTTGCAGGCTGACACCCCAGCAGCCCTGTCACAGCAAGGCACAGCAAGAGTGAAAGGGGTAAACGCCGACTGCCCGAACGAACACGTGAAATCCAGCTAATCTGCAAAAGTTTCATTAGAAAAACCTGTTTTATCCGTGTATAAGTAGATTCCCGTAAGTATGAAGTGATTCTGACGTGCTGCAATAGCATTTAGCGTCAATTTTTGCTTCGCCGGGATAAAATAGACATGAGCGTGGAGAGATCATGAGTCAACATAAATGCATCAGCGTACAGGCTGAGATGACCGATGGTTTTGCTGTCAAAGCGCAGCTCGGTGAACATACGGTCATCATCGACCAACCTGTCGCTGCACGGGGCACGGGCCTTGGACCCACACCACTGGAGTATTTTCTGTTTGCCCTCGCTGGCTGTATTGGTACGATTGCCCGCATTGCCGCGATGCAGCGCAAACTTGAACTGCGCGGTATGAAAATCGCAGTTGAAGGTGACTACAATCCGGCAGGGCTACTCGGCAAGCCCAGTGATGACCGTACAGGATTTCAGCAGATACGGATTACGGCAGAGATCGATGCGGATCTGAGCGATGCTGAAAAGCAGGCGTTTCTGGATGAAGTCTGTGATCGCTGCCCGCTGCATGACAACACCCGGCTGGAAACCGAAGTCATACACAGCTTGAGCTAAAACCCTTCACACTCCGCTTTTGCCTGACAACTGAATCAGGGATAATAGCGCCCCGATGCCCGTTGATGATGTAAATGCGGAGTGATATTTACCATGAGAATTTATTGGAATCGCCTCCAGGATCGCCTGGAACGATTACGAGCCAACAAGCTGTTCGAAACCTTCGTCATCTTCGTGATCATCGCCTCGGCCCTGCTGATCGGCGCCAAAACCTATGAAGAGACATCCCGCTTTGACATCATTATGCGCTGGCTGGATCTGGGCATTACCCTGTTCTTCCTGTTCGAGATTTGTATTCGCCTGGCTGCAGAAAAACGCACTCTGGATTTCTTCAAGAAAGGCTGGAATATTTTTGATTTTCTGATTGTCACCGCCAGCCTGATACCGATTGACGATTCTGAAATGGTGCTGATTGCACGTCTGCTGAGGATTTTCCGCGTCTTGCGACTGGTATCCATGATCCCTGAACTGCGCATGCTGCTGGTAGCGCTGGTTAAATCCATTCCCCGTATGGGCTATGTGGCCCTGCTGATGTTTATTATCTTCTACATCTATGCCGCCATTGGCAGCTTCCTGTTCGAAAGCGTGGATGAAAAGCTATGGGGAAATATCTCGCTGGCGATGCTGACCCTGTTTCAAGTAGCTACCTTTGAAAGCTGGGCCACCGCAGTACTCTATCCCACCATGGAGCACTACCCCTACAGCTGGATTTTCTTCCTCACCTTTATCTTCCTAAATGCCTTCATTTTTCTGAACATGATGATTGGCATTGTGCTCGATGTGATGCAGAAAGAAAGTGCTGCCGAGCAGTTGGAGTCCGGAGAGGGCGAAGTGGCTGAAATTCACTGGATGCGTGAACAGATGGTCATGATGGCAGAACAGCTCAATCGTATGGAGCAGCAACTGGGGCAAGTTGCCAGCCAGACCCCCAAAGAAAACAAAGGTGAATGACGGGGTTTTCCGTCATTCACCTGACGCATTGAAGCGCTTTACAATCAGAACTTCAACTGCCCGACAATCGCTTTTAACTGATCAGCATGCTCGGCAATACGGCGACTGGACTGGGCAGTCAATTCAGATGCCTGAGACGTTTCATCGGCAGCCATATTGATCCGGTTGAGGTTTTCATTCATTTCATCCGCCACAGAACTCTGTTCTTCGGCAGCACTGGCAATCTGAGTATTCATATCGTTGATTGCCATGATGGCTGCCATAATATCTTCCAGAGCCTGGCTGGCCTTGACCGAATGTTCAACACCTTCACGTGCGCGCACTTGCCCTTTGTTCATCACATCCGTGGCATTAACAGCGGACTCTTGCAAATGCGTTACCATCGCCTGAATTTCACTGGTTGAAGCCTGTGTTCGACTGGCCAGTGAACGGACCTCATCGGCCACCACAGCAAAGCCACGGCCCTGCTCGCCCGCACGTGCTGCTTCAATCGCTGCATTTAGAGCCAGCAGATTGGTTTGTTCCGCAATTTCACGAATCACATCAACGACAGAGCCGATTTTACGTGCATCTTCAGCCAACTCATTAATGACTTGAGCAGCCGATTCTACCTCCTGAGCTAACTGCTCCATTCCCTGAGCACTGCTCTGCACCACCACCTGTCCTTCATGCGCTTTCTGATCGGCCTGACTGGCGCTACTGGCTGCACTGGCAGTATTCTTTGCAACCTCATGTACTGTCGCATTCATTTCATACATGGCAGTGGCAACCATATCGGTTTCGGCCCGCTGCTTCTGTATACCGCGACTGGCCTGCTCAGCCACGACAGAACCCTGCTCTGCCAGTTCAGCCAATGCATTGCCTGACTCGCCAATTTGTCGGCTCATCTGATTCAATTGAGCACGCGTCGCCACAAACTGTCGGATAATATCACCAAACTCATCCGATGCATTCTGATGCCCAACCGCTGTTTCTCTGAAATCACCCGCCGCCAGCTGCTCAGCGATACTACCCAAACCTGCGGTGCCACCCTTGAGACGATTAATCACCCGCCAGGCGATTACCACCACCAGCAATGCCAACAGCAGACTCAGACCTATCAATTGCCAGGTCAACCGCGTGGAGAGCTGGTCCATATTGGCTTTGGCTTCCTGTGCACCACGCAGTTTACGATCACTCAACGCCTCACGGGCCGTATCGGCCTGAGCATAAAGCGGATTAACAGAACGCAGTATGTGCAGGTTGGCCTGCACATACTCACCCCGTGTCAGGTAAGCTACGGTCGGTTTTACGGCCTCGTTCAGATAACGCTGATACGCGGTTTCAAACTGCTGTGCCAGACGCGTTGCTTCGCCACCATGGTACACTGACATGAAATGCTTCCATAAGCTTTCAATTTCATCAGCATTACGCTGAATTCGGTCCAGATGCAGCGTAGTCGGATGATCATGCATGGTTGAAAACTGACCGGATGGATTGTGCTGAATAGACAATAACAACTCTGTACGTATCTGCTCCATCAAACCGCCAATGCGCTCGACTTCATACAGCGGCACCATACGCCGGTCATAATTGTCTTCAAACTGAAAAGCCTTGTAATTAAAACCATACAAAGCGAAGGCTATTAAACTGATCACAGCAAGTAAAAACAACATCACCAGAAATCGCATCTGGTTTTTAACGGAGTTTAAATTCAGGAACATAAGGGCACCGGCGGTTGAACTTTCTCAAGTTATTTATTAGCCGATTATAATCTTTTTAAAACAGATTAACAGTTATGGAGAGGCGTTTGCGGGGATAAATGCCCCTCCAGCAGCTGGCACACTGCCGGAGGGAAGTGATGTGTTAACCGTAACGCACACCGGGTAACCAAAGCACCAGATCTTTCCAGTAGAACACCATGGCCACAGCCAGCAACTGAATCATGATGAAGGGAATCACACCCTTATAAATATCAGTCGTTTTGATTGTCGGAGGGACAACCCCTTTCAAATAAAACAACGAGAAACCGACCGGTGGTGTCAGGAAAGAGGTTTGCAATGCCAGTGCAAACAACACGACAAACCAGGTCAGATCGAAGCCCAAAGCCGCTACCACGGGTCCCACCAACGGCAACAGGATCAGACTGATTTCCAGCCAGTCCAGGAAGAAACCTGCGACAAAGGTAATCAGCAGAATCACGATGACGATCCCTTCGGGTGACAGCGGGATGGCTTTCAGCAAACCACCAATAAATTCATCACCACCCAGTGAGCGCATGACGACCGCGAAGGCGGTTGCCCCCAGAAAGATCCCGAATACAAACGCAGTTGTCAGACTGGTCTTGATACTGACATCTTTCAGTACAGCCATGTTCAAACGACCATTCATAGCTGCCAGGATTGTCGCACCCAGAGCCCCCACACCCGCCGCTTCGGTAGGCGTTGCGATACCCAGAAAAATCGACCCCAACACAGCCAGAATCAAACCCAATGACGGTACCACAGCCCAAAGCGTGGAAAGAATCATTTTCAGCGTGATCGGCGGCAGATCAGTACGTGGCTTGGATAAGGAAGGTACAAACAGCGACGCAATCACCACATAGGCAATATACAAAAGGCCCAGCATCACGCCAGGAATCAATGCTCCCATGAACAGATCACCCACAGCCAGGGACAGCTGATCCGCCATAATAATCAGCATAATGCTGGGCGGAATCAGAATACCCAGGGTTCCTGCCGAAGCGACAATACCACTGGCAAAGGCGGGCGAATACTTCTGTTCCAGCATGGTCGGAATGGAGAGCATTGCCAACAAGACAACAGATGCACCTACAATGCCGGTTGACGCTGCAAGAAGGATACCGATGGTGATGACGGCTACACCCAGACCACCGCGGAACCGGCCAAACAGATCGACGAAGTTCTTCATCAGCTTTTCAGCGACACCCGAACGCTCCAGCATCAACCCCATAAAGATAAACATGGGCAAGGCCACCAGCACCCAGTTGGTCATTTGCGCATAGATACGCTGCACCATGACCCCGAAAATGCGCCAGTCGGTGAGAAAATAGGTGTCTACGTCCAGATACTGGTATGCCAGTATGGAGCCTACGCTGAAGAGTACCGAAATACCCGCCAGAATCCAGGCAACCGGATAGCCGGAGAAGATCAGCAGTATAAAACTGCCGAGCATTGCCATTACGATCAATTCATTGGTTTCGAACACAGAGTCATCCTCTTATACAGCCTATCCGCCTGAGCTGCTCAGTCAGGTGGATGTGTTATTTTTATCTGCTGAAAGTGACTTTCTGGCGGCAGGAAAACCGGTCAGAAATGAAAACGCACGGATCATTCTGGCCAGCCCTGCCATGAAGATCAGTGTAAACGCAATCAGAATGACGGATTTGATGATCCAGCGCATCGGCAAGCCACCCGGGGCGGCTGATACCTCATTAATCCGATAAGACCTTTCCACAAAGGGATAGGCGTAACTCAAAATCAGATAGCAGAAAGGCAGTAACAAAATCAGGATACCGAGAATTTCAATGACGGCACGTGTTTTGGGATGAAAGTGTTCTGCCAGAACATCAACACGGACATGACCATCGTGCAGCACACAATAGGACAAGGCCAGCATGAATCCCACAGCAAACAGATGCCATTGCAACTCTTCCAGTGCAATCAGATTGGTTCCAAGCACATAACGCATGATGACATTACCCACGATCAGTAACATCAGCGCAATCCAGATTAGTGAAGAGTATTTGCCAAAAAACTCAACAATACCCTCTAATATGTCGCTTATCAGTGTGCGAGGATATTCGACGGCCGCTCGATGAGCGACCGCCTCCTCGACTTTATCAAGATCTATATCATATTCAGCCATTGTGAATATCGCCTTTTAAGTCAGAGGATTGAATATTTCAGTCTTCGACACCCCAGTCACGTGGCAAATAGCCCAGGTGTTTCCATGGACGGTGCTCATCCTGGAAAGCTTTCATGGACTGATAGACCTTGGCAAACATTGGATCGTTGGCTGAACGACGTTCCATGACACGCTCTGTTGCCTCTTCAAAGGCCTTGAGCACATCTTCCGGATACTGATGCAACTGCACGCCACGCTCTTCAAAGCGTTTCAGTACCGCACCCTGAAGCGCCTCTGCTTTTGCCAGCGCCAATGCATTACCGGCCATACAAGCATTCTCAATCAATGCTTTGGTCTGATCATTCAGGCGATTCCACTCATCCATATTGACGTAGAGGAACTGGTTGGTCGAAGGCTGATGCCAGCCTGGCAGGTAGTAGTGTTTAGCCACCTGGTAGAAGCCCAACTGCTCATCCACTGTTGGCAGGGAGAACTCCGTACCATCCAATACACCGGTTTCCAATGCCTGATACAGTTCACCACCTGGCAGGAGTGTGACCGACATACCAAACTCGGCCATGATTTCACCACCAACACCGGCCGCACGGAATTTCAGCCCCTGGAATTTATCCAGCGAGTCCATTTCCTCACGGAACCAGCCTGCCGCTTCAGGGCTGATGGTGCCACAGAGAATGGGATAGACGTTATGAGGCGCAAAGGCTTCTTTCAGTAACTCATCACCACCATGGAAGTACATCCAGGCCAGGAATTCCTGAGACTCAAGACCAAAAGGCGTTGCACCGAAGAGTGCTGATACCGGCAACTGTCCCCACTCATATCCCATCCAGGAGTAAGCTGCAGGTACGTTACCGTTACTGACGTTTTCAAAAGCGCCCAGAGCCGGAATCAATGCACCTGGCTCGAAAGTTTGCAGGGTCACACGACCACCACTCATCTCACCAATCATGCGCGCCACTTCCGGCATGGTGTCACCCAAGGCCGTCAGGGTAGAGGGGAAGCCCATGGGTACTTGCCAGCGAACCCGGTCAAAGTCAGCCATAACAGCGGTGGACGTTACCATAGAGACTGTTACAGCAGCGGCTAGAAGTGATTTTTTCATGCTTGTATACCTTTTGTTAGTTTTATAAAACAGGTTTATTCAGCGTATTTTCGGTGTATTGCATTATTCAGTGCGCAGTCCAACCTCCATCTATCGGCATTGAGGTTCCGGTAATGGCCTTGGCGGCATCGGAACAGAGAAACAGGACCAACTGACCAATATCAGCTGGCGAGACAAAATCAGGATAAGGCGCTTTGGCTTTAATCAGTCCCTGTTTGGCCTCTTCATAGCCGGTGTTATGTTCACGGGCAAAGGCTTTGAACTGTTCAACCAGCAAAGGCGTATCGGTCCAGCCAGGACAGATGCAGTTGGCCGTCACGCCCTTGGCCGCCAGCTCCAGTGCCGTGACTTTGGTCATCCCTATCAGGCCATGTTTGGCCGCACAGTAGGCCGCCTTATGGACCGATGCCACCAGACCATGTACAGAGGAAATATTAATGATGCGCCCCCAGCCCTGTGCAACCATCGCGGGAACAGCCAGGCGTGTGGTGTGAAAAGCGGCAGACAGATTGACGGCCAATATCTGATCCCATTTGTCCACCGGAAACTGCTCAATTGGAGCGGTATGCTGGATACCGGCATTGTTGACCAGAATGGTAACCGGACCGACTTGTGATTCGATCTGCTCCATCATCTGTACAATAGTGTCGGCTTGACTGATATCCGCCTGCACATAAACTGCTTCAACACCATGCTGTTTATGGAAAGCCTCAGCCAGTTTATCGCCTTCTACCTGAGGTTCGAGGCCATGCAGTACCAGATCAATACCGGCGACTGCCAATTGGTGTGCAATCGCCAGACCTATACCGCTGGTGGAGCCTGTGATCAGTGCACGTTTGATACGACTCATGGGTGTTATCCTGTTATTGTTGTTGTCATCTTGTTGCTGAAATCCGGTTACGCTAGCACTGCAACTCGGGCAGATCCCTGAACAGCTCCAGCGCCTCCGGATTTGCCAGCGCGTCCTTGTTTTTCACAGCTTCACCGAGCACCACTTTACGTACCGCCAACTCAACAATCTTGCCACTGATGGTACGCGGAATATCGGCCACCTGAAGAATCACAGCCGGTACATGGCGAGGTGTGGTATTGGCACGAATGGTGTCACGAATTTCCTGCTGCAACGCTTCATCCAGCTGAATTCCCGGCTTCAACCGCACGAACAGTACCACCCTGACATCGTCCTTCCAGGGCTGACCAATACACAGGCTTTCCAGAACGGCATCCACCTTTTCCACCTGACGGTAAATTTCCGCAGTCCCGATACGCACACCACCTGGATTCAGGACAGCATCCGAACGGCCATGGATAATAATGCCGTCATGCGCTGTGATCTCACCATAATCACCATGTGCCCAGATGTTTTCGAACTGGGAGAAATAGGCATCATGGAAGCGGCTGTTATCCGGATCATTCCAGAAGCCGATCGGCATACTGGGGAAAGGCTGCGTACAGACCAGCTCGCCTTTCTGCTGTCGCAGAGGCTGGCCGTTATCATCAACAATATCCACAGCCATCGCCAGACCACGGCACTGCAGCTCACCCGCCCAAACAGGCAAAATCGGCGAACCCAATGCAAAGCAGGAAACAATATCCGTACCACCCGAGATAGATGACAACTGCAGGTCATGCTTGATTTCACGGTAGACATATTCAAAGCTTTCATGAGCCAGAGGTGAACCGGTTGAAAGAACTGCTTTGAGCGGTCTCAGATCAAAATCCCGACCGGGTTTCACCCCGGCCTTTTCCAGCGCAGCCAGATACTTGGCACTGGTGCCAAAGACACTGATCTGCTCCTCTTCCGCAATTTTCCACAATATTGAAGGGCGTGGTGCAAAAGGAGAGCCATCAAACAACACCAGCTTGCAGCCCGTTGCCAGCCCCGTCACCATCCAGTTCCACATCATCCAGCCGCAGGTGGTGTAGTAGAAAAAACTGTCCTGCCGATCCAGATCCGTATGCAAAATCAGTTCTTTGAGCTGCTGAATCAACGTCCCGCCAACACTGTGGAGAATGCATTTAGGTACACCTGTGGTCCCTGAGGAATACATCACATACAAGGGATGATCGAAGGGAACCTGCTCAAAAACCACCTGCTCTGCCTCTGTATCGATAAAGTCTGGCAGGCATACCGCATTGGGTAACGCATCAATGTGCGGGTGAGGGTCAAGGAAGGGAATGACGACAATTCGCTCAACGCTGTCCAACTGTGATGCAATACCGGCAACCCGTTCAATTGAATCAATCGATTTGCCGTTATATTGATAACCATCCACAGTGAACAACACTTTGGGTTTAACCTGACCAAAACGATCAAGTACACCATTGATACCGAAGTCAGGTGAGCAGGAGGTCCAGACAGCACCGATGGAGGTCGTTGCCAGCATCGCCATCACGGTTTCCGGAAGATTGGGTACAAAACCCGCCACGATATCGCCTTTCACCACCCCCTGCTGACGTAGTGCGCTGGCCAGCCCGGCGACCTTGCGATACAGCTGGGCATAGCTGATTTCCTGGCGCTGCCCTGCCTCACCTCTAAACACCAACGCAGGCTTGTCATCGCGGTAGCGAAGCAGGTTTTCTGCAAAATTGAGTCGAGCCTCAGGGAACCAGCGTGCGCCCGGCATGCGATCTGCATGCAGCAGCACCGGGTCGCCCTTAACCGAAGCCTGGATACCGGCAAAGTCCCAGAAATCGCGCCAGAAGTCTTCGCTATGATCAACACTCCACTGCCACAGACCTGCATAATCTTTCAGTTCAGTAGCATAGCGCTGATTGACAGATTTCATGAACGCCCAGATACGTGATGACTGGATACGTTCTGGAGAGGGTGTCCAGAGAGGGGTTTGCATAGACCTTCCTTATTATTATCTTACCGGTAGAAAACACAACCGTGTTTCGACTCAGGGTTTGCTCAGATAAAGCAGATTGCATGCCAACTTTGTAAAATGGCCTGACCCTATGCCCCTGCGCGCAAAAGGGCTCTGACTCTGACCTATTTTTTGTTTACAAAGCAAGACATCGTGTCTAGTATTCAAGACATTACTGTCCAATAAAAAAGACAACAGCATGACAGACCATTACGGCAAGACATTTGACACACGCATTCTGAGAACCCGAATTCTGAAATTTTTGCAGCACTCATTTGATGATTTTTATGAGCACACCATTGCTGCCGACAAAAAGGGCATTCTCACCTGGATGAGCGAAAGCTACTGCGAATTTCTGGGCCTTAAAGAAAGTCCGGTCGGCAAGCACATCACCGACATCATCCCCAACAGCTATCTGCCCCAGGTCATCGCCAGCGGCAAACCCGTGTTGCTTGATGTGCTCTATATCCGCAATCAGTGGGTACTGGTCAGCGCCGTACCCTTGCTGAATGAACACAAGGAGGTCGAGGGCGCCTTTGCCTTTGTCGCGACAGACACGCCCAGTACAGCCAAGCCGCTGCTGGCGAAGTACAACCGCTTGCAAAGCGAGGTACGCAACTCCAAACATTACCAGTCTGAACGCAGCTCACGCTATCAGTTGTCACAGATCGCTGGCCAGAGCGAAGCACTGAAAACAGTCAAACACCAGATACGTCAGGCAGCACGTTTTGATATTTCTGTACTGCTGACCGGCGAAACCGGAACCGGCAAAGAACTCTTCGCGCATGCGTTACACAATCTTTCAGATCGTGCAGACAAACCCTTTGTCTCAATCAACGTAGCCGCAATACCGGATACCCTGATTGAAGCCGAGTTTTTCGGTGTGGCACCCGGCGCCTTTACCGGTGCCAAAAAAGAAGGCCGCCCCGGCAAAATAGAGATCGCCCAGGACGGCACGCTGTTTCTGGATGAAATTGGCGATATGCCTCTGCCGCTGCAGTCCAAACTGCTCCGTGTACTGCAGGAAAAAGAGTTTGAAAAAGTAGGCTCCAATGCAGTCCAGGCCACCAATGTCCGCATTGTCGCCGCCACCAGCCGGGATCTGCTGCAGATGGTGTCCATGGGTGAATTTCGTGCCGACCTCTACTATCGACTTAGCGCGATGCCGATCCACTTGCCGCCCCTGCGTGAACGCATGGAGGATATTGAGCTGCTCAGTGAGCGCATTCTGGATGAATGCTGTGAGCGCCTCGGTGTCGCCACCAAGGAACTGACCGAAGACGCACTGATGCTGTTACGTTCGCACGACTGGCCAGGCAATGTACGCGAACTGTACAACGTCATTGAACGTGCCTGCATCATGAACGAAAAAGCATCCCATATCAGCAGCAAGGGTTTTCGGGATGTGTTCAGCAACAATCTGATACGTCACGAAGAGCTGCGACCACCCAAGGCACTTGTCCCTGCCAAGACACCGGAAGCTGTCATTCAGACTGACACGGATGACACCTGCACCGGCTCGCTGAAAGAACAGATACGCCAGGCCGAGCGACGGGCGATTCTGCAGGCATTACGTCAGTGCGGCGGACACAAAACCAGAGCGGCACAACAACTGGGCATCTCCAGAGCCGCACTCTATCAGAAACTGGAAATACTGCAGATCAACTGACCGGAAACAGACGCGTCAACAAGACCGGCACCGCCGTCTCGACTCTGAGAATTCGGCTCCCCAGCGACAAGGATTTCAGACCTGCCTGATTAAGTTTGTCGACCTCATAGGGAATAAAACCGCCCTCCGGCCCGATAGCCACCAGCGCCGACTCATCGCTCGGTGCTGGGCAGGGTTGTGCATGATATGGGTGTGCAACCCAGGCCTGACGCCCGGCTGCCAGACCCGGCAGCTCATCTTCAACAAACGGCTTGAAGCGTTTGCGCTGATGCACCACTGGCAGTTGCGTATCACCAGCCTGCTCCAATCCCAACAACAGCTGCTCATGAATCACCGCCGCATCCAGCAAAGGTGACGACCAATAGCTTTTATCGACACGATAGGAATGAATCAACCAGATCTCTTTGACACCCAGGCTGGCAACAGCCTGAAGAACCCGGCGCAACATTTTGGGCCGGGGCAATGCCAGCACCAGTATCACGGGCAAGGGAGAGGGCGACTGACGTGGCTGACTGAAATCCAGTGCCAATTCAACCCCTGAAGCATCCAGGTTCAGTACTTCAGCTTCACCGATCAGACCATTCAGCATTCCGGCCCGCAGCCGGTCTCCTACCTGAGCCTGATGAATCTCACGAATATGTACCGCACGCCGGTCTGTCAGCCATACCCGATCTGGAGCCGACAGCTCAGACGGGTCGATCAAAAGAAGGTTCATGAGATCCGACAGTGCCCCTGTCCACGTTTGCGCAAATATTGCTGATGATATTCTTCAGCGCGCCAGAAGCGGGCCGCTGGCTCAATTTGAGTCACGATCTCTGCAGAGAAAACACCAGCCGCCTGCATGTCTGCTTTACTCTGCTGCGCCAGCACCTGCTGCATCTCATCCTGATAGAAAATCGCCGAGCGATACTGAGTCCCGACATCCGGCCCCTGACGGTTCAGTGTCGTCGGGTTATGACACTGCCAGAAGGTAGCCAGCAGCTGTTCATAGCTGATCTGCTCAGGATCATATTCCACCCAGACTGTTTCAGCATGTCCGGTATCCCCCTGGCACACCGACTCATAGTCTGGCGACTCTGTATCACCCCCCATATACCCGACGGCCGTAGAGAGTACTCCGGGCAATTCGGAGAAGGTCAGCTCCACACCCCAAAAACAGCCTGCAGCAAAGGTCGCGATTGCCATATCCTTAACTCCTTATGACACTCTTGAAAGATTTACATTCTACACAAAAACGCTTTACTTAGATTAGAACTTGGCGCCCGATCTAAGGTATGATCTCAGGAAAAACAGGGGACTTATGGCAACTTACGCAATCGGAGACATACAGGGCTGCTATGACGAGCTGATGCAGCTACTGGACCAGATCGGTTTCAGCGATTCTGATCACCTCTGGTTTGCCGGTGATCTGGTGAACCGTGGTCGCCAGTCCGTCAAGGTATTGCGTTTCGTGGCCGGACTCGGAGATCGCGCCCGCTGCGTACTGGGCAATCACGACCTGCACCTGCTGGCACTACATTTTGGTGCCACCCGGGACAAACGCAACAGTACCCTGCAACAGGTCCTCCAGGCACCCGACCGCGATGAACTGATGCACTGGCTCAGGTTTCGGCCATTGCTGGTCGAAGATGATGCGCTGGGTTATGTCATGACCCATGCCGGTATTCCGCATATCTGGTCACTGGGAAAAGCGCGCAAGCGTGCCCAGGAAGTCGAGCGCGTCCTTCGCGGCAAAGATGCTCGTGAGTTTTTCAACCACATGTATGGCAACAAACCCGACATCTGGCATAACGACCTGGAAGGCTGGGCGCGACTGCGCCTGATCACTAATTACTTTACCCGCATGCGCTTCATCACCCCCAACGGGCAGCTGGAATTTCACGGCAACGGCGGTGTTGAGACAGCACCGGCAGGTTTTTTCCCCTGGTATGAAGTTCGTCGCCCCTCTCCGCTGCCCCGACGCCAGCTTTTTGGTCACTGGGCGGCACTAATGGGGCATACGGGTCAGGCCGATATTCAGGCACTGGATACCGGCTGCGTGTGGGGATACAGCCTCAGCGCACTGTGCCTGGATACTCAGACCCTGACACAATGCAGCTGTGCTGCCTATCAATCCGAAGCGATATGAGAACCCCATTATCATGAAAGCATTCAAGACTCTCTCGGCAGATGCAGCCGTCACCCTGATGGAACAAGGTGCCGCCGTCGTCGATATTCGTGACTTCGGCAGCTATACCGCCAAACACATTCAGGACGCCTACCATCTCAGCAATGATAATCTGCCGGTATTCTTGCAGCAGGCAGATCGACAGCAACCACTGATTGTCTGCTGCTACCATGGCATCAGCAGTCAATCTGCTGCTGACTTCCTGGCCGGACAGGGTTTTGCGGAAGTCTACAGCCTGGATGGTGGCTTTGAGCAATGGCGCATGCAGTTTCCGGAGCGTTGCGAACCCTGATGGAGATCTGTCTTGTCGGCGGTGCTGTACGTGATGAGCTACTGGGCCTGGAAGTTAAAGACCGTGACTGGGTGGTGACCGGCGCCACACCGGAACAGATGCTGGCGCAGGGGTTCCGCCCGGTCGGCAAAGATTTCCCGGTGTTTATCAATCCGCACACAGGTGAGGAATATGCACTGGCCCGCACTGAACGCAAATCCGGCCATGGTTATCAAGGCTTCACCTTTCATGCACATCCGGATGTGACGCTGGAAGAAGATCTGTTACGCCGGGATCTGACCATCAATGCCATGGCACGCCGACCTGATGGTAGTCTGGTCGATCCCTATCAGGGACAGGATGACCTTGAACAGCGTGTACTGCGCCATGTTTCACCAGCGTTTGCTGAAGACCCTTTGCGCGTACTGCGAGTCGCACGCTTTATGGCACGCTTCACCCCCCTGGGTTTTCAAGTCGCACCGGAAACGCTGGCGCTGATGCAACAGATCAGCGCCAGCGGCGAACTGCAACACCTCAGCGCAGAACGTGTCTGGATGGAATTTGAACGCGCCTTGTCCTGTGACCACCCTCTGGTGTTTTTGCAGTGTCTGCAACAAGCGCAGGCACTCCCGGTATTATTACCTGAATTCAACCCACTGGACTGGAACAGCGCTCAGCCTGTACTGGACCGCCTGAACAGAGAACACCCCTGCGCTGAACAGCGTTTTGCCCTGCTGTGCCACCTGGCCATGCCGGAAGAAGCGCCACTCGAAGCCGTCAAAACACTCTGTGAGCGCCTAAAAACACCCAACCGTTTTCTGCAGGCTGCAACCGACCTGCTGCAATGGCATGATACACTGGCCTCACTGGATACACAGGAAAGTTCACGACGTCTGGCGCTGGTTAAGGCACTCAAACTGTTACGCAATCCGGAACGCCTGCAGCAGCTGCTAGCTCCGACGCACGCACTGCATCCGGACATGCCAGATGATCTGGGGCCCCGTTTTGAGCAGCGCCTGGCAGCGCTGGCACAGGTCTCAAGTGCCGAGTTCATGCAGCAAGGACTGCAAGGCAAGGCACTCGGTAACGCACTGGAAGCACGCTACCTGGCCCTGCTCGAGTCGCTTTAACGGCTACACGCCTGTTACTGAGCTGCAGCTAGCATCAAACGGGAAGAAGGACGACCAATGAAGTAACCCTGCCCGTAATCAATCCCCAGCGCCCGAATAGCATCCATCACCGCCTGATCTTCAACGAACTCGGCAACTGTTTGAATACCCAGGCTGTGCGCCAGCGTGACAATACTTTTTACGAATGCCATATCCTTGTCATCGGTGAGCATGTTACGGATAAACTCACCCTCAATCTTGATGACATCTATCGGGAAGTGTTTGATATAGTGGAAAGAGGAGTAGCCCGAGCCAAAGTCATCTATGGCAAAATTAAAGCCTTCCAGCTTCAGATCCTGCACGAAGCGCTCCAGCAATGCCATGTTACTCACCGTCTCACGCTCAGTCAGCTCAAACACAATACGTCGCGGTTCAATCGAATACTCCAGCGCCAACTGTCGGACACGTGAAATGAACTCACCAATGATCAGTGATTTAGGCGACAGATTCACGAACAGCATGCCCTCGTAGCCCTGTTCATGCATCTGCTTGAACGCCTTTTCGATCAACAGGTAGTCCATTTTATGCACCACCCCGATAGATTCGGCGATATCAATAAACTCGCCAGCGGGTACAATCCGGTCACCCAGATCGATACGCATCAGCAACTCATGAATCAGCACCTCACCTGTTTCCAGAGACACAATCGGCTGGAAATAAGGCAAAATCCGCTGTTCCTCCAGCGCATTCAGGACCATCAGGTTTTTCTCACCCACAGCCTTGAACACCTCAGCCATCTCGTGCTCGTCCGGAATGGCAATCTGGTTTTTCCCTTTGCGCTTGGCCTTGTACATCATGTTATCCGCCACCACGAACAGATCTCGGGGATCATCAGCATGGCGCGGATAGATGGCGATTCCGATTGAGGTTGTTGCACGCACACTGGTGCCATCCGGCGCAGTCAGTGCCAGCTTCTCCAGCAGCCTGGCGATCCGCTGCGCTACCGTATGCGCCTGCTCTTCACCCGTCTCCGGCAGAATAATGGTGAACTCATCCCCGCCATAGCGCGATACAAAATCACCGGGACGTACCGCGTTTTCCAGCACCTTGGCAAAGGCATGCAGGAACTGATCACCAAACGCATGGCCATAGCGGTCATTGACGGTTTTGAAGTTATCCAGATCCAGCATCAGCAGGCTGAACTCTTCATTATGGCGCGTGGAGCGCCCGACTTCATATCCCAGCAGTTCCCGGAACATACGCTGATTATGCAGAGCGGTCAGTGGATCACGGGTTGCATAGTACTCCAGGTCTTTGGTGTACTTGTAAATCGCTTTGACCGAACCCACCAGGTTCAACAAAGTGGTCAGAATACTGTCGATGACTATGTGACGGATCGGATCCTTGGCCATTTCAGACTGCACACCAATACCCACCACTCCACCAATTTTGGGCGTTTCAAGTAGCAGCGATTTGGTTTGCAGTTCAATATCGTGGGCACTCAGACTTAACTTCTTCGCATCATCAGTAGTATTCGGACAGGCGATATGATGCACAATTTTCAGAATCGGCACACCGCTATGGTAATGTGTATTACTGCCCAACTGACGCGTCACAACTGCTTCAAACTGTACCTGAGTGTTTTCACAAACATCCTGATACCAAAAAACCTCCAGCTCATACCCCTCCTCTTCCACCTGAAAAATGGTCACCAGGGTATGCGCCTTGATAATGGTATTGATGTCCACCAGCAGGTCTTTAATGAAGTCACGCCAGTCCTTCACCACTTCAGAAGTAATGATGAACTTGCTCAACAGGCGAATTTCAAACTCGAGAATATCCTTGTCGACGGCAACATCTTTCAGACGCTCCATCAGAATATTGATCTGACCGAAGGTGTTATTGAACTCCTGAAAATAGAAGTCCACATCACTGACATCTAGTTGCCTGAAATCAGTCACCGTATTCACAGACTTCAGACGATTACCAAACTGTTCCACAGAATCGTTGATCCGTCGTGATGCAAACGCCGATATCAGTGTTGCAATAAAGAAGGTAAAGATCGCAAACAGAATAAACAGCACCACATGATCACGTCGCAACTCAGAACTGATCGCCTGTTTGTTCTGCTGCAAGGCAATCACACCCAACACATCACCGACACTGGCATTGGCATGGCAACTGAGACATTCTGCACGTGCTTCCACCGGGTAGAGACGCCGTATGTGGCGATCCTCTTCGATTACCTGTATACCCGCACCCTCCAGCGAACGCTGTACTGCTTCATCGGGCTGACGCTGCGACACCTCACCATAGAGCACACGCACCTTGTCACCACGGTAGAGGGCAATTTCAAACGGGCTGTTTTCATAGGCTGATTGAGTCGCATCAACAAAAGCCTCCATCTCTTCACGTGTCCAGCCCTGACTCATAATCATGAACATGGTGCTGAACGTATGATTGGCGATGGCTTCTGAGGTTTGCTGAGCCTGGCGGTTGATGACATTCTCATACAGCAGTGAAGCCGCCAGTGTGATGGCAAAAAAAACGGCCAAGGCGACTGCCAGAATTGCTCCAAAGACAAATCCGGGAAGCGTTTTTACGAAGTGAATGATACGGCTCAACTCAAACTCTCATTATGATGCTGTCAATTCCCTTCGAAAATATGTGGATACGTCACACAAGTCAATCCGACTTGGGTGCGGAGACAGAAATCTGTCGACCTTGCCAATAAAAATCTACCGGCCAAAGCTTCTGATTCTGATTATAGTCTGCCCAGAGGCGGGAATAACTGATCTGTCGCAAAGGATGTAACGCATCTGGCTTTAATTCTGCCAATGGCCACAGCACAAAAGCATTTTTGTCCACTTCATCGCGAGGCAGCATGACACCGTCAACCACCCCGGTCAGATCATCGTAGGTGAGAATATCGATATCCAGTGTACGTGAGCAGAATCGTGGGCCGTTGCGCTGCCGACCATTGTCATCTTCGATCTGCTTCAGCACACGCGACAATTCACCGACACTCAAATCAGTGTGAATACCGACCACCATATTATAGAAGGGGCTGCCGTCGAAGCCGACCGATTCACTTTCATAGACAGACGACAGGGCCAGCTCACCAAAATGTGTAGCCAGAGTATCCAGTGCCGACAGGATATAGCGTTCCCGCTCCAGATTACTGCCTAAGCTCAGCAGCACCTCGGCCATCAGAACGCCTCACCACGCTCAATGACCACACCCACATCCTGCGCCTGTGGTACAGCACCTGGCTTACCCAGCTTAAGGCGCAACCAGGGAATCGAAAACTCGTCCATCAACAGCGTCGCAATTTCCTCAGCCAGAGCTTCCAGCAACAGAAATTCACTGTCGCTGATAAACTCAATCAGACGATCTGAAATCGCCTTATAGTTCAGGGTCCGTTCGATATCATCTCCACGCGCAGCGGCGCGTATATCGGTTGCCATCTCCAGATCCACACACAGAGTCTGGCGAATTGTTCGTTCCCAGTCGTAGATGCCGATAACCGTTTCCACCTGCAACCCACGAATGTACACTATATCCATCACTTACCTCTAAAAACTGTGAGCCAGCCCATGCTAACCGACAGTTTACTGGAACCTGCCCTGATCAGCCTTGCTTATCTGCTGGGTTCTGTGCCGACGGCGCTGCTGGTGTGCAACTCTATGGGGATCGCCGACCCTCGTCAACAAGGCTCAGGTAACCCAGGCGCCACCAACGTACTCAGAATCGGCAATCCGGTCGCTGCCGCTCTCACCTTTCTGGGAGACTCCGGCAAAGGCGCGCTGGCCGTTTCTCTGGCGATCATTACTGATCAACCCCCGGGGATTACCGGGCTCTGCGCTCTGGCAGCGGTACTGGGGCATCTGTTCCCAATGTTTGGGGCCTACCGTGGTGGCAAGGGCATTGCCACCTTTTTTGGTTGCATGCTGTTGCTCAGCTGGCCACTACTGTTAATACAGCTCAGTTGCTGGCTGATACTGGCTGGCACCACCCGAATCGCCTCTCTGGCATCGGTGGTGATGGCACTCATCACCCCCCTACTGGCTTGGTGGCTGACACCTGAGCTGCTCAGTCCGCTTGCCCTGATTGCCCTGCTGCTGATTGCCCGACACCGGCTAAACCTGCTGCGTCTGTTTCAAGGCCAGGAAAGCCGCTTCTGATTCAAGACAGTGGCGGCAAGGCTTCCATCGGCCACCGCGGCCGGGCCAGAATAGTGAGATCACTTTGCTGACCTGCCAATAAGCGCTGACAACCTGCATAAGCAATCATGGCACCGTTGTCTGTACAAAATGCGGGGCGAGCGTAATACAAATGCGACTTTTCAGCGGCGACCATCTCTTCAAGACGTGCCCGCAGACGTCGATTAGCACTGACACCACCGGCAATAATCAGCTGTTTAAGGCCGGTCTCACGTAATGCACGACGGCATTTAATTGCCAGGGTATCGACCACGGCATCTTCAAAGGCCGCGGCAATATCGGCCATGGTCTGTGGATCAATTTTTCCGGCTGCGTCACGACAGCTGTCAGCCGTATTCAAGGTAAACGTTTTCAATCCAGAGAAGCTAAAATCCAGTCCGGGCCGATCCGTCATAGGTCGTGGAAAACGAAAACGACTGCGATCTCCCTGCTCTGCCAGGCGGGCAATCAATGGTCCGCCGGGATACTCCAGCCCCAACATTTTAGCGGCCTTGTCAAACGCTTCGCCGGCAGCATCATCCAGCGACTCGCCCAGCAACTGATACTCACCAATTGCATCGACCCGTACCAACTGGGTGTGCCCACCAGACACCAGCAGCGCAACAAACGGAAATGCGGGGGGGCGCTCTTCCAGCATCGGTGCCAGCAGATGACCTTCCATATGATGCACGGCAATTGCCGGAATCCCCAGACCCAGCGCCAACGCGCGTCCGGTAGACGCACCCACCATCAAGGCACCGATCAATCCGGGACCTGCGGTATAGGCAACAGCATCGAGATCGGCCAGTGTCAGATTCGCGGTAGACAGCACTTCCCGAATCAGCGGTAACAGCTTGCGTACATGGTCACGCGATGCCAGTTCAGGGACAACGCCCCCGTATTCAGTATGCATGGCAACCTGACTGTAGAGCGCATCTGCCAGCAACCCTTGTTCACTGTCATAAATTGCCACACCGGTTTCATCACATGAGGTTTCAATACCCAGCACTCGCATCGATCTAGCCCATTTGCACTTTCTTCAGGTACAGAACCTGACAGAGGGATGAAAAAGAGGCATTATCGCCAAATCCGCACACAATTTCACCTATTCCCGGCTTTACTTCCCACTTGTCAATCAGTAAAATTTTGCACCTTGGTCAAAAACCCCCGATTGTTTTAAGGGTCCCGATCAAGGCATTTCTTATAACCCACTACTGAAGGAGCATCTATGCCAGCAGTAAAAGTAAAAGACAACGAGCCGTTTGACGTTGCTCTGCGTCGCTTCAAGCGTTCTTGTGAAAAAGCAGGTGTCCTGGCTGAAGTACGTCGTCGTGAGCACTACGAAAAGCCAACTACTGTTCGTAAGCGCAAAGCAGCTGCAGCCGTTAAGCGTCACGCTAAAAAAGTATCTCGTGATACTTCTCGTCGCGTCCGTCTGTACTGATCAATACGTTTAACGAGCCGTAACACGTAATCGGAATCTCCAGTGTTCAAGTGACAGAGAAAGCAATGTCAGACCTGAAGCAACAGATCACAGCCCAGATGAAAGACGCCATGCGTGCCAAAGACAAGGTACGACTTGGCACTATACGTCTGATCCTGTCTGATCTGAATCGCATTGAGGTTGATGAACGTATCGAGCTGGATGATGCACGCGTACTGGTGGCACTCGACAAGATGGCCAAACAACGACGCGATTCGATTACCCAGTATCTGGCGGCTGAGCGCCCAGAACTGGCCGATAAGGAGCAGCAAGAGCTGGAGGTGATTAAAACTTTCTTGCCGCAACCTCTCAGTGATGATGAAATTGAAAAGATTATCGACGAAGCCATGCAGGCAACAGGCGCCAACAGCATGCAGCAGATGGGCCAGGTCATGGCACTGGTCAAACCCCGCGTCCAGGGACGCGCGGAGATGGGACAGGTATCCGCTCGGGTTAAAGCCCGCTTCTAATACACAGGTGATCATCACCAGCGGAAACAACTGACTCTGGAGAGTTCATGGCAGGGCGTATTCCGCAATATTTTATTGATGACCTGCTGGCCCGTATCAATATTACTGATGTGGTGGAAAGCCGCGTCAAACTGAAGCGCAGCGGCAAAAACTACTCCGGCCTCTGTCCGTTCCACAAAGAAAATTCACCCTCTTTTACCGTCAGTCCGGACAAACAATTTTATTACTGCTTTGGCTGCGGTGCCGGCGGCAATGCGCTCGGCTTTCTGATGGAATATGAACGCCTGTCTTTTCCGGAGGCCATCGAAGAGCTGGCACGACTGGCCGGTGTCGACATACCACGAGAAGAACAACATCCCCAACAGATTGAGCGCGAGCAACAAGTCAAGCAACAGATATCCCTGCTCGACCAGGCCTGTCAGTTTTATCGTCAACAACTGCGTCAGTCCGACAGTCGCGACAAGGCCGTTAACTATCTCAAGCAACGCGGCCTCTCCAGCGACATCGCCGCACGCTTTCTGATCGGGTACGCGCCACCAGGCTGGGACAACCTGCTACAGCACTTCAAAGCACTGCCAAACGCAGCTGAAGCACTCGAAAAAGCGGGCATGGTCATCCACAACACGGAAAAAAACCGCCACTACGACCGCTTCCGCGACCGCATCATGTTTCCGATACGGGATATGCGTGGCCGGGTGATCGCGTTCGGTGGACGCGTTCTCACCGATGAGAAACCCAAATATCTGAACTCACCGGAAACCGACACATTTCATAAAAGCCGAGAACTCTATGGGCTTTATGAAGCCCGACAGCACAACCGACAGCTGGACCGACTGCTGATCGTTGAGGGCTACATGGATGTTGTCGGCCTGGCGCAGCACGGCATTCAATGGGCTGTCGCCACACTCGGTACCGCCACCACAGAACAGCACCTCACCCGGCTGTTCAAGCTGGTACCCGAGCTGATTTTCTGCTTTGACGGCGACCAGGCTGGCCGCAAAGCGGCACAACGAGCACTGGAAATTGCCATGCCGATTCTGGAAGACGGCAAATCAGTACGTTTTCTGTTCCTGCCCGAAGGGGAAGATCCGGACAGCCTGATCCGCAAGGAAGGCCAACCCGCCTTTGAACAACGCATCCTGACAGCTACACCTCTGTCGACCTTCTTTTTCAACAGCCTGACAGCCGACAGCCAACTGGACAGCATGGATGACCGCGCACGCCTTGCGGCCAGCGCACTCCCCCCTATTCGCGAGATGAAACCCGGGCTGCTGCAGCAGATGATGCTTGAGCGCATCAGTGAAATGACTGGCCTGAGCATTGACCAGCTCAACAGCCTGGTGAATCTGCACCAGATCAGTCAGCCAGCGGCAACCGCCACACCTGCAGCCGCACCGGAAACCAGCTACACCGATGACCTGGCCGAAGCACCCTATGACGCCTACCCCGAACTCAGCCAGCTGGACGAACCACCCACCTACATCGATACAGAATATAAAACAGCCGCCGCACGGACGCCTGCCCGGCGCAGCACGCAGAGCCGTACCATCAGCCTGGTAAACCGAATTATCTCCATCCTGCTGCACCGTCCCGAACTGGCACGTGAACTCGATGACCCGGATACGCTGGGACACCTGCAGGAATCCAACATCGATCTGCTGATCGAACTGCTCAGCTACCTGCGCCAGCATCCAGACAATTCGCTCGGTACCCTGCTGGTGGACTGGCAGCATGATCCACAGCGCTCAGCCTACTTAATGATCCTGAATGAGATCGCACACCTGGAACCCATACCCGATACAGCCGATCCATTAACCGAGCTACGCGATGCGCTGAAAAAACTTTCCAGCCGTCAAACCGAAAACCAGCTGGATCGCCTCTTGAAAAAACAGCGACAGTCCCCATTAACAGACGCAGAGAAGAAATTGCTGCAGCAACTCCTGCTCTCAGGCCGTGAAAAAACCTGATACAGGTTTGGCAATTACCGGTTTATGCTCTATTTTTATACAGTATTACAGGAATTAGCATGCTGAATCTGTTCAGCCAGACCTGAAACGGCTATAATGTTGCGCTTCTTTTTCCACCCATCACTCACATCAGCATTCATCGCAGGGGCTCTATGTCAGATACTTCCCAACAGCAGTCTCGTCTGAAAGAACTCATCGCGCGCGGCAAGGAACAGGGTTATCTCACTTACGCTGAGGTCAATGACCACCTGCCCGAGGATATCGCCGACCCAGATCAGGTTGAAGATATCATCCGCATGATCAACGACATGGGCATTAGCGTGTCCGAAGAGGCGCCGGATGCAGAAACACTGCTGATGACGGAAGGTGACTCAGCCGACGAAGCGGATGAAGAAGCCGTTGCCGCCCTGGCTGCCGTTGAATCCGATGCAGGCCGCACCACCGACCCCGTACGCATGTACATGCGTGAAATGGGCACTGTCGAACTGCTGACACGCGAAGGTGAAATCGAAATCGCCAAGCGTATCGAAGAAGGCATTCGTGAAGTGATGATGGCCCTGTCCTACTTCCCCGGCAGTGTCGATGCCATTCTTGCAGCCTACGACGCTACACTGCAGGAAGAAGGCCGCCTGAGCGATATCTTCAGTGGTTACATCGATCCGGACGCACCGGTACCTGAAGATGAAATCGATATCGAAGATCTGGACGAAGATGACGACAGCGATAGCGATTCAGATGATGACGACGATGAAGATGATGACGATTCAGACAGCAGTGACGACGAAAAAGATCGTGGTCCAGATCCTGAAGAAGCACGTCAGCGTTTCGGTCTGATCCGTGACTGCCTGACCGCCTATCAGCAAGCTATTGCCACAGAAGGCCAGGACAGCAAGGCAGCCAAACTGGCACTGGAAGAGCTGAGCATTGCTTTCGCTCCGATCAAACTGTCACCACGCTTTTACGACCTGCTGGTCAATCGTATTCGCGAGTACATTGAAAAAGTGCGTACGCAAGAGCGTACCATCATGCGTATCTGTACACAGCGTGCAGGCATGCCTCGTAAAGATTTCATTCAGGGATTCCCGGGCAACGAAACCAATCCAGACTGGTTTGACACCCTGGCATCCGGCAAACAATCCTGGGCTGACAAAATCACCCAGAACCTTGGCGACCTGAAACGCGCCCAGCGCCGCCTGATTCAGATAGAAACAGAAGTCGGTATCTCGCTGGCCGAAATCAAAGATGTGAACCGTCGCCTGTCCATCGGTGAAGCCCGTGCCCGCCGTGCGAAAAAAGAAATGGTTGAAGCCAACCTGCGTCTGGTTATCTCTATTGCCAAGAAATACACCAACCGCGGCCTGCAATTCCTCGACCTGATCCAGGAAGGCAACATCGGCTTGATGAAAGCAGTCGACAAGTTCGAATACCGTCGCGGCTACAAGTTCTCGACCTATGCAACCTGGTGGATACGTCAGGCGATCACCCGCTCGATTGCTGACCAGGCACGCACGATCCGTATTCCGGTCCACATGATCGAAACGATCAACAAGCTCAACCGTATCTCTCGTCAGATGCTGCAGGAAATGGGACGTGAACCCACACCTGAAGAACTGGCCGAGAAGATGGAGATGCCAGAAGACAAGATCCGCAAGGTGCTGAAAATCGCTAAAGAGCCGATCTCCATGGAAACTCCGATCGGCGATGACGAAGACTCCAGCCTGGGCGACTTCATTGAAGACGTGGTCATGACCTCACCCGTCGATACCGCCACAGGCGAAGGCCTGCGTGAAGCAACCCGCAGCGTACTCTCTGGCCTCACAGCGCGTGAAGCCAAAGTACTGCGGATGCGCTTTGGTATCGATATGAACACTGATCACACTCTGGAAGAAGTCGGCAAACAGTTCGACGTCACCCGTGAACGTATCCGTCAGATCGAAGCCAAGGCCCTGCGCAAGCTGCGCCACCCCAGCCGTTCTGACCATCTGCGTGGCTTCCTCGACGAGTAAATTCAATCTCTTAGCAGTTATTGCGCCAATGCATACGAACCGGTATCATTGGCGCTCGTTTTTCAGGGCCTATAGCTCAGTCGGTCAGAGCAGCGGACTCATAATCCGTTGGTCCCAGGTTCAAGTCCTGGTGGGCCCACCATTTCAAGCTTAAAAAATACTTAAAAATCAGCGCATTAAGGATTGATAAGTATTTTCCGCTACGCCTGATGACCTCACGGATTTCCAAACGGTACAATTTCGGTACACTGACAAAGTGCAACGGTACAGTCAGGTACAAGGAAAGTGAGGAAATAGCATGGCTATAATTGTCAGAACAGAGTCCAAAACCTGGAAAGCCCTCATCCGCAAAAAAGGCTTCCCAACGACTGTAAAAACCTTCAGAACAAAACGCGATGCCGAAGATTGGGCACGACGTACTGAAGATGAAATGGTTTGTGGCGTTTATATTCAACGCGCCCCTGCCGAGCGAATGCTTTTCAGTGACGCCCTTGATCGTTATATCAAAGAAATATCTTCCAAGAAGCGCGAGCGGACTCAAAAAGCTGAATTAACCAGGGTACCACCACTCAAAGCTTACTCCGGCAAATACTCCTTAGCAGCAATCACTCCATAACTTATTGCAAAGTATCGTGACCAACGATTGTCTGGCCATGATCGTCTTGATAAGGACGGCAAACCCAAAGCCTGCTCAAGTAATACGGTTCGTTTGGAGTTAGCGCTACTGGGTCATCTCTTCAATATCGCAATCAAAGAATGGGGTATTGGACTCACCTACAACCCAGAAACCAATGTTGACCGCCCTGCTCCTGGTCTATACATTGGTGATAAGCACAAACGATGATGACTAAAGATATCTACAACTCGCTCTCAGAGGTTCATCAGGTGTAGGATTACCCAGCTAGATATGTCATTCGTTAAGGGAGAAACTATCTGTGCTGATTTTTAGGTACATAAACGGCCGCGTTGTGCCCATGGAGGTTCAGCACGAGTACCAGTCCGCGCGCACATATCAACGCTTACACAAACCCGGAAAAAAGCAGCCAACCAGCTGGCTGGCCAAAGAGCACTTCCGGTCATCAGCCGCATACGTGAACCCTAATGCCAAGTGCCCTGTGTGCGGAGCAGAAATTTTCTATTATGAGCATTCTAACGGAGCCAAGGTCTACTTTGACGAACTTGGTCCCCCTTGGCCAAAGCATCCTTGCACTGATAACGGGTATTTCAATACTGTAGCACCCACGTTATTCAACAGAGAAAAACAAACAGTAACTGAAAATATAATGCCTCATACACCATCCTGGAGAGATCACGGATGGATACCTGCAAAAGTAACCAGAGTGAGCGACCGGGACAGCTTGGGCAACTTCGAAGTCACCTGCCAGTCTGAAGGCTTACTATTTTCTGTGCGAATTACACTTCCAACACGTAAGAAACTTCATATTGGTTTAGAGAGCGTCAAAGACGCCCTCATCCAGCAAAGACAAGAAAAAAATCAACTAACTGTCTCGATTCAGTCAGGAATCTCTGAGAAAACATTAGACGGTGTAATTCTTGGGAAGGTAGTGCCAGCTCATACCGATTCTTACGAACTGAAACAGCTTAAGTTGCAAATGCCCAATGACGATGGAAGCCTTGCTCTCTTAATAGGGCACTCTGAGGAGGGTGAGCTTTTCTTCATCTTTGATCTAACCAATACAGAACATAAAGAATTTATGGATGGCCTGATCAAATCAAGAGAATCAACATTTCTTCACTATACCAAAAGTTCACAAAGCACCGAGAAATTCTCTCGTAGTATTACAGAAGCTAAATTCAGTTCAGTAAGTAAGATCGAAAGCCACCCTATACAGTGCATAAAAAGATTTCTGACCCCTTCACAGAGAGCAGAGGCAATATCAAAAGGCAAAGCGAAGCGAGGCGGCAATTCATCTATGGCAGATGCCTTCAAAGATGCATTCAAGAACCAAAGCAAACGCGACGGAAAGGACTAGCTCCGGCCAAGAGTTACAGAACAAACAGCGAGATTGACCTCTAAAAACCACTACACAAAAGCTATAGAGAGATCTTGATATACATACACAGAACATCCATTCGCGTACAGCTTGCAACGAAGCAAAGCCGTTTGATGGCCATTGCGGACAGTATTTGACCGTTTTAAAGAGTGACTCAGAGTAAGGGTTGTCGTTACTCACCCGTGGGCGGCTATGCGACATCAACATCCCTAATTCAGCTAAGCGGGTACGCAGGGTATAAGACGTCATCGGTGCACCATTATCTGAGTGCAACACCGGCGGGTTATGTCAGCACCCCTCGCGGATGAGAGCCCGTTCGATGAGGTGTTTTGCCAGCTCACCGGACTCCGCATCATGGACTTCCAAATCAAGTATGGGCAGGTGACAAGCAGGTAGCCGCCTACCTTGGAAGGTTGCTCTCAGACGTTTAGAAAAACTATGAAACCCTATAAAAACAGGAGGATCACTGAGATCACAACCCTGACACAGGGACAGTGTCAATCTAAAAAAACAGATTATCGTCCTCGAGTATCCCAAAAAATCAACATACAAACCATGGTGAAAAATCTTGATGCTCACATCAAGAACATCCGGGAAGTGCTTACAAAACTGTAAGTTAAATCTTGCCTCAAGCCCGAGCACACCCTAAACTGCATGCATTGTATGCACCAGAGGACATTCATGATGGCGATGTTGACCGTCCGTAATCTGCCTGACGAGATTCATCGGGCACTGCGTATCCAAGCAGCGCACAACGGACGCAGCATGGAAGCCGAAGTCCGGGCTATCCTATCCACTGCAGTGGAGGACAAAGGTTCGACCCAAGCGATTGATGAGGCTGAGGCCCACCAGCAGACTGAAACCCAAGAACAGGACAAACAGAGCTGTTCATAAATGATTCTAGGGAAGCAGGGCCTTCCACTGTTGACGTGTAAACACCCAGGCTGGCATGCCCACAGGAGGGCCGATTTTGGAGATGATCGACAACATCAACCGCTTGCTCGGTGACGACCTGAAGGAAACCGTCACGCCGGGCTCCAGGCTGAAAATTGCGGCCTCCTGCTTCTCCATCTATGCCTTTGAAGCCCTGAAAACCGAGCTTACAAACATTGACAGCCTGGAGTTCATTTTCACCGCGCCCACCTTCGTTCCCAACGAAGTCACGGACCGCATGAAGAAAGAGCGCCGCGAGTTTTTTATCCCCAAAATTCAACGGGAAACCGGACTCTACGGCACTGAGTTCGAAATTCAGCTGCGTAACAAGCTCACCCAGCGTGCAGTGGCGCGGGAGTGCGCTGCCTGGATACGCAAGAAAGCCAGCTTCCGTTCCAACAAAACCAAGGCCTCCATGCAGCCCTTCGTGCATGTTGAACATCAAGGCAAAGGCAGCGCCTACATGCCTGTTAACGGCTTCACCGCTGTCGATCTAGGCTATCAGCAAAGTGATGCTGTCTCCAATTTCGTAAACCGAATGGATGACCCGGCACATGCTAAAATGTACCTGCAGCTGTTCAACCAAATTTGGTCAGATCCGAACAAGGTTCAGGATGTAACCACCGCGATTTGTGATCATATCGAATCTGTCTACCAAGAGAACTCGCCAGAGCGGATCTACTTCACCATGCTCTACAACATCTTTCGTGACTTCCTGGAAGACGTTGACGAAGATGTACTTCCCAAGGATCTAACTGGCTACCGGGACACTCTGGTTTGGAACAAGCTGTTCAACTATCAAAGGGATGCTGCCACCGGCATCATCAACAAGCTGGAAACTCATAACGGCTGCATTCTGGCCGACAGCGTTGGCCTGGGAAAGACGTTCACAGCACTGGCGGTTATCAAGTATTACGAGCTGCGCAACCGTGCTGTACTGGTCCTGTGTCCAAAGAAACTGGCGGACAACTGGCGCAACTACAACAGCAACCTGACCACCAATATCTTCGCCAAGGACCGGTTCAACTATGACGTGCTCTGCCATACCGATCTCACGCGAACCTCAGGCGAATCCTTCGGCATCCCGCTTAACCGCGTAAACTGGGGCAATTACGACCTTGTCGTCATCGATGAGTCGCACAACTTCCGCAACAACGATGTGTACCGTGACCGGGAAACCCGCTACCAGAAGCTGATGCGCAAGGTGATTCAGGCCGGTGTCAAAACCAAGGTCCTGATGCTGTCTGCAACACCCGTGAACAACCGCTTTACCGATCTGCGTAACCAGCTGGCACTGGCCTATGAGGGCGAATCGGATGCACTGGGGCAACACCTCAAAATAAACACCAGCGTGGAAGAGATCTTCCGCCGGGCACAAAAGGCATTCAACGAGTGGTCTGCCCTACCACCGGAAGAGCGCACCGCTGCGTCTATCCTGAAGGCTCTGGACTTCGATTTTTTCGAGCTGCTGGACGCCGTAACTATCGCCCGATCGCGCAAGCATATCCAGACGTTCTACGACACCAGCGATATCGGCCAATTTCCTGAGCGCCGCAAACCCCTGTCATTCCATTGTCCAATTACCAGTCGTGACGATGTTTCGGATCTGAATACCATCTTCGGGCAACTGTCACTGCTCAAACTGGCGGTCTATGCGCCGATCAGCTACATACTGCCAAGCCGATTGCGTAAATATGAGGAGATGTACGACACCCAGGTTGAAGGCGGCAAAGGCAAACTGAAACAGGCCGACCGTGAGCGTAGCTTGCAGGCGCTGATGACAACCAACCTCCTCAAGCGTCTGGAAAGCTCCATATATGCCTTCAGGAAGACGCTGGGCGTCCTTCAGGGCAATATTCAGCGAACACTGGAGGCAATAGACGCATTCGGACAAAACGGCCTTAGCGACGATATCAGCGACGACCTGGCTGATTTCAGCGGTTTCGACCCGGATGATGAAGATTTGTCCGGCCTTAACGACTTCACCGTTGGCAAGAAGATCAAAATCAGCCTGGCTGATATGGATCTGCCATCCTGGCGGCATGAGTTGTCAGCTGATTTGGTGTTGATTGAGGCCCTGCAGGAGAGCATCAACAAGATCACCCCTGAAGACGACGCCAAGCTTCAGCACCTCCTGGAGCTGATTCGCCGTAAAATCGAACAACCCATCAATCCCGGCAATCGGAAGGTACTGATCTTTACCGCCTTTGCCGACACCGCCCACTACCTGTACGACAACTTGGTCCCGCTGGCACACCAACTTGGCCTGAATGTTGGCAAAGTCACCGGCTCAGACGCACCCAAATCCACGCTGAAGAAGGCCTATGACTATCAAAGCCTGCTGACACTGTTCTCCCCTCGCTCCAAGGAGAAGGCCATTGCCTTGCCCAATGAGACTGCAGAGCTGGATATCCTGATTGGTACCGACTGCATCTCCGAAGGCCAGAACCTGCAGGACTGTGACTACCTGATCAACTACGACATCCACTGGAACCCGGTGCGGATCATTCAACGCTTTGGCCGGATTGACCGCATAGGCTCACCCAACAGCCAGATCCAACTGGTCAATTACTGGCCCGATATCACCCTGGATGAGTACATCAACCTCAAGGAGCGCGTCGAAAATCGCATGGTGATCTCCGACATTACCGCAACCGGGGATGACAACGTACTCACCGCCAAATCCAGCGATATTGCGTACCGCAAGGAACAGCTCAAGCGCCTGCAAGATGAAGTCATCGAGCTGGAAGACGTCAAAGCCGGTATATCCATCACCGACCTGGGCCTGAATGACTTCCGCATGGACCTGCTTAATTACGTCAAGGAGCATGGCGATCTGGATTCTGTTCCTCATGGCCTGCATGCCGTAGTACCCGCGCAGCCGGAACGTGGTTTAGAGCCCGGTGTCATCTTCTCCCTGAGAAACATCCATGACGGCGTCAACATCAACCAGCAGAATCGCCTGCACCCTTACTATCTGGCCTACATCGCGGAAGACGGTAAGGTAGTTGCAGATCATACTGAAGTTAAACGCTTACTGGACCTGATCCGCTCCAGTTGCAAAGGCAAACCCGAGCCGATTCAGTCAGTGTGTCGCACCTTCAACGACCGCACCCAAGACGGTCGTCACATGGATGCCTACTCCGAGCTGTTGAGTGAAGCGATTCACTCCATGATCGAAGTAAAAGAAGAAAGTGATATCGACAGCCTGTTCAGTGGCGGGCGCACCACAGCACTGACCACCACCATCAAAGGGCTGGATGACTTTGAGCTGATTGCCTTCCTGGTGATCGAACCAACTGCAGCAGACAACATTGAAGTGTAAAAGGAGTTCGCATGACTACATTCGACAGCACCAAGTCTTCGCTACGTGACCTGCTGCGTGACATTCGTGAAGGGAAAATTCAGCTGCCCGACTTTCAGCGCGGTTGGGTCTGGGACGACGACCACATCCGCGATCTATTGGTAAGCATTGCCCGTTCATTCCCTATTGGGGCAGTAATGTTGCTTGAAACCGGTGGTGACGTGCGCTTTCAGACAAGGCCCGTGGAAGGTGCTGAATCAGGCATACCGAAGGACCAGCAGCCTGAAAAGCTGATCCTTGACGGACAGCAGCGCCTGACCACCTTGTCCCAGGCACTTGCTTCCAACAGCTTCGTTAATACACGTACCTCCAAGGGCAAGTCGATCAAGCGCTATTACTATTTCGATATCAAGAAGGCGCTGGACAACCCTCTGGCACTTGATGAAGCCATCATTGCCGTGGATGAAAACCGGCAACGCCGAACAAACTTCGGCCGGGATGTTGAACTGGACCTATCGACAAGGGAGTTGGAATGCCAACAACTTTGCTTCCCATGCAGCCAGATTATGGTGTCGGATGACTGGGAAGCCACGCTACACAAGGTTGCACCTGAACATTTTGGAACGTACATGGACTTTCGCAACCTGGTACTGACGCCCTTCCGTAACTACCAGTTACCGGTCATTCTTCTGAAAAAAGAGACCACCAAAGAAGCTGTCTGCCTAGTATTCGAGAAGGTCAACACGGGCGGGGTATCCCTGTCAGTATTCGAGTTGATTACAGCCAGCTACGCTGCCGATGGCTACAACTTGCGCGATGACTGGTTTGGCTCACGTCAGAGAAATGTCGAATCACGTAAAGCCAAAATTGAAAAAGACGAACTGCTCAAAGGAATTGAAGCGACCGAATTCCTGCAAGCCGTCAGCCTGCTGCACACCCACGAACAGCGCAAGACCGATCTTGCCGCAGGCAAAACGGGTAAACAGGTGCGTCCTGTTAGCGCCAAACGTGCGGATGTACTGCAACTGCCGTTATCAGCATGGCATACCTGGGCTGCGCCACTGGAAACGGGATTCAAATTAGCGGGGCGTTTTTTACGCAAAGAATGCTTTTATGGGCGTAAAGAGCTCCCCTACAGCACTCAGCTAGTCCCACTTGCTGCCGTACTTGCCCGGCTTGCAGAGCGCTGGCTTGAGCCGAAGATTTACGAAAAGCTCTCTCGCTGGTACTGGTGTGGTGTGCTGGGCGAACTGTATGGCGGCGCTGTCGAAACACGCATTGCCAATGATTATGAAGAGCTCCTGGTTTGGTTCGAGAACGATGAAGCTGTGCCACGAACTGTGCGCGACGCTAACTTCCACCCCGAACGCTTTAATACGCTACGATCCCGCTTGAGTGCAGCATACAAGGGCATCAATATCCTGGTACTGCGAGAAGGTGCCAAAGACTGGTTCTGGAAGGCCGGTATCCAGGAGCTGGATACCCATGAGGTCGCGCTGGATATTCATCATATCTTCCCGCGTGCATGGTGTGAGGCACAAGGCATATCCAGAGATCGCTATGACACACTGCTGAACAAAACACCGATCTCCTACAAAGCCAACCGGAAAATCGGTGGCGATGCTCCTTCACAGTATGTGGGCAAAATTCAATCTGAAAAGCAGGTTGGCCTTGCCGATCAAGAGATGGACGCATTGCTTGCCAGCCATGCGCTGTCACCAGCCCTGCTACGGGCCGACAACTTCGAAGAGTTCATCGAAGATCGCCGACGCCAGCTGTCAAAGCTGATTGAAAAAGCGATGGGCAAACAGCTGATCTCTGAAGTCGAAATAGAGCTTTCTTCTGCGGCCGAGAGCGAAACGGCAGCCTCATGAACGGAACCAGTTTCGCCCTGCTCAATTTCCCCAAGCAGGCCCACGTTGGCAGCGTGGTCCACAAGCGGAAGATCTATGAGCACACCAATGCCGATACCGCCCTCAAGAATCTGTTCGTCCAGCAAGTCGAGCAGATCACCTGGGGCTACAAGCTGGCACCTGAAACCATAAACGTCCCATCAACGGAGGCGATCAGCGAGATCCAGGTATTTCAGGTCTCGCAGAAATCGTCTCAATTGGATCACAGGGTCCTGCAGGCAATCGACAAGGCTATCCCCTTCCCGATTCTGTTTGAGGTATGCTACCACGACCAAATCAAGCTGGTGGCCGCCTACAAGCGGTGTCATGAAGCGGACACCACCCGTTGGGTAGTGGGCCGTTATTTTGAGAGCGAATGGCAGCCGGACACAGCCCCACGGGAGCCGTTACCTTTGGCGTTGAACCTGTCAGTGCTTTACGAACAGTTGCTGACACCGCTGGTATCAGCCAGTACCACTTCGGCAGAAAGTCCGCCGGTAGAAGGTATTCAGGATACGGCTGCACGCTACACCCTATTAGACCAGGCGGGTATCGATCCAGACACACCGAATAGAGCGGCACAAGCGGACCTTTCGCTGGAACAGCGCATTGCCTTTGCAGAAGCCATTGACGCCAAACAGAAAGAGATCGACCGCATGCACACCCGTTTAAAGCGTGAGAAGCACTTTAACAAGCGCGTAGCCATCAACAGCGCGCTGCGTGAAGCCAAACAACAGTTGGCGCGGCTGCAAGCCGGTCAGCCCACCACCATGAACCACTGAGTGTTAGAGACAAACCATGGATAAGTTGAAGATGCATAGCCCTGACCTGAGTCAGGACAATATCGCCAAAATCCGCGACCTTTTCCCCGGCTGCGTAACCGAAGCACGGGATAACACCACCGGCGAACTGCGTCTGGCTGTGGACTTTGATCAGCTCAAGCAAGAACTCAGTGACTATATTGTTGAGGGACCGAAAGAGCGTTACCGGTTGGACTGGCCAGGTAAGCGGGAGGCGCTTTTTTTAGCCAATGCCCCTACTGCTAAAACTTTGCGTCCAGTTGTCGACGAAAGTTTAGCTTTCGATACAACGCAAAACTTGTTCATCGAAGGCGATAACCTCGAGGCGCTAAAGCTTCTCCAGGAAAGCTATCTCGGCAAAGTCAAAATGATCTACATTGATCCGCCGTACAATACAGGAAAAGATTTTATTTATGATGATGACTTCTCTGAAAAATCAGAAGATTTTTTAGTCCGATCAAATCAAAAAGATGACATAGGAAATCGTTTATTAGCGAATACTGAATCTAATGGACGCTTTCACTCTGACTGGCTATCGATGATGATGCCAAGACTTCGCTTGGCTAAAAACGTCTTATCAGATGATGGAGTTATATTCATAAGCATAGATGACTGTGAAATAAACAACTTGAGAAGTCTATGCGATGAGGTATTCGGATCTGATAATTTTATCGCTTCAATCATATGGCACAAAATGGATAGTCCAAAAAACTCAGCAAAATATTTAAGTGAAGATCACGATTATATATTGCTATATGCCAAGAACTCAGAAAAATGGCGCCCTCGACTATTGCCACGAAGTGGAAAAATGATAGAGCGTTACCAAAATCCTGACAACGACCCTCGCGGACCTTGGCTTCTAGGCGACTTGGCTGCTCGAAACTTTTACAGCAAGGGTGTTTATCCGATTACAACTCCATCAGGAAAATTAATTAGCGGCCCACCCGCAGGTAGCTACTGGAGAATTTCGCAAGAAAAATTTGATGAACTATCTGCTGATAACAGAATCTGGTGGGGAACGTCTGGTGATAATAGACCGGGAATTAAAAAATTCTTGTCAGAAGTACGAGATGGAGTAATTCCCCAGACATACTGGTCATGGAAAGAAGTTGGTAGCACACGTAACGCTAAACAGGACTTAAGGAAACTGCTAAATGCATCGTCTGGGGATCAGATATTTATAACACCAAAGCCCGTAAAACTCATTGAGAGAATGTTAGATATCGCAACATCTCCTGACGAGAACGCAATTATCTTAGACTTTTTCGCAGGCTCAGGCTCAACTGCTCATGCGGTAATGAGAAAGAACTCTAACGATGGAGGAAACAGGAAGTGGATTTCCGTACAGCTTCCTGAGCCTGCTTCAGATAATAAAACTATATCTGATATGTGCCTAGATAGAGTCAGACAGGCTGGCATTGAAGCAATCGAAACAGGATCTAGTGAAAGCTGGGATAAAGACATTGGATTCAGGTTCCTAAAGATTGACTCATCCAACATGAAAGACGTGTATTACCGCCCAGATGAGATATCTCAGACCGACCTGCTGGACGCTGTTGATAACGTCAAACCGGACCGTACAGCCGAAGACCTGCTGTTCCAGGTACTGGTGGACTGGGGCGTTGATCTGACACTGCCGATCCGCCGTGAAACCATCCAGGGCAAAACCGTCTTCTTCGTCGATGAGAACGCATTGGTCGCCTGTTTCGATCAGGGCGTCAGCGAAGCACTGGTCAAAGAGCTGGCCAAATCTGAGCCGCTACGTGTGGTCTTCCGTGATAACGGCTTTGAGTCCGATGCCGTGAAGATCAATGTGGAGCAGGTCTTCCGTCAACTGTCACCCACCACAGAAGTCAAAGCGATTTAATGGAGCCTCGCCATGCAGCCCTATGTGCCAGATACCCTCCCCATTGCCGAACTGGATTTCCGCCTGCTGTTACCCTTGGTTGGTCAGGCCAATGCCGCTTTGGCGCGTTATGATGGGTTGCTGCAAGGCATTCCAAACCCTGCCGTCATGCTCTCCCCGCTGACCACTCAGGAGGCGGTGCTGTCATCAAAAATTGAAGGCACCCAGGCAACCGTGGATGAAGTACTGGAGCAGGAAGCAGGTCTGATCAAGGAGGGCGAGAAATACAAGGATATTCAGGAGATATCTAATTACCGCACTGCCCTCTTTGCCGCCCGTGAGTATTTGGAGTCTTACCCGATCCGTCTGGGCTTTATCCGTGAACTGCATCGCATTCTGATGGACAGTGTTCGCGGACAGGATAAAACACCAGGCGAATTTCGCAAGGACCAGAACTGGATTGGCCGGGCCGGATGCACAATCGAAAACGCAACTTTTGTCCCCCCAAACCCGGTACAACTGCCTGATTATCTGTCGGTTTGGGAGCACTACCTGGACAGTGATGATATCGACTTTCTCATCCAGACGGCCGTCGTCCATGCTCAGTTTGAACTGTTGCACCCCTTCAAGGACGGTAATGGCCGTATTGGTCGAATACTGATCCCTTTATTTTTGTATCAGAAACGGGCGCTCTCACAGCCCATGTTCTACCTGTCCGAGTACCTGGAGCACAACCGGGATGAATACTACGAGCGCCTGAAAGCAATTTCAGCCGAGAGGGACTGGAACGGCTGGATTGCTTTTTTCCTCCGGGGCGTTAGCCAACAGGCGGAAGAAAACAGCCATCGAGTACAGCAGATCCGCTCGCTGTATGATGAGATGAAACAAGCTATTCAGGAGACAACGCGCTCGCAATACACGGTTCATCTTCTGGATGCCATTTTCAGCAAGCCCATATTCAGAACATCGGACTTAAGTGCCCAGCTTTACCGTGATTTCGGTATCCATGAGAAAACTGCTCCCAACTTGCTACGGCAGTTAAGAGATGCCGGTATTCTGCAGGAACTGGAGCCTAGCAGCGGACGACGCCCCGCAACACTATGCTTTCCCAAGCTGATCAATCTGGCTGAAGGACGTGATGTATTGTGAGCCATTTGTGGAGTCCGCAATGGCAACAAATGACCTTGTGGAGCGCAAAATTAAATATAGACTCCTCAAACTCGATAGTAGAGTTTGTAGACTCCACTACAGCCTCAGTACTGACTTACAAAGAGAACAATAGAGAGTCACAAAGAGAATGACTGTTTTATCCTTTATATTCAATACATTAAATCTCTATTTAGTCTCTTTTTTTCGACAAGAGCACAAAGAGAAAATACATTTGAGGAGCCTAAAATCAACTTTGGACTCTACAAACTGCGTAATGGAGTCCAGCGGCTCCACAAACTGTTGGGGGCAATAGCAGGATGAAGCTCAAATTCAAAACCCAGGCCTACCAGACCAATGCCGTTGAGTCTGTGGTGGACTGCTTTGCTGGACAACCCAAACAGGATGGTATTACCTACCGCCTTGATCCGGGCAGCAAACAGCAGGCCAGCGCTTACGAAGAAGGCTTCAAGAATACCGACTTGGCATTGACAGAGGTTCAGCTACTGGAGAACATTCAGCAGGTGCAGCGCCGACAGAACCTGCCGGTTACTCAGGCCCTGACTGACTTCACCACCTTCGATCAGAAAGGTAGTCGAGTGCCCGTCAAAGCGGACTACAAAAAGCAGGCACTGGCCGCAACACGGTTGCACCTGGATATCGAGATGGAGACCGGTACTGGTAAAACCTACTGCTACATCAAAACCATTTTCGAGATGAACAAGCGCTACGGCTGGAGCAAGTTCATAATCATGGTGCCCTCAGTCGCAATCCGCGAGGGTGTGCAGAAGTCGTTCCAGATCACCGCCGAGCACTTCACAGAGCACTACGGAAAAAAGGCGCGCTTCTTCATTTACAACTCCAAGCGCCTGCATGAGCTGGAAAGCTTTTCATCGGATGCCGGTATCAATGTGATGATCATGAACATCCAGGCCTTCAATGCGCGAGGCGCTGATAACCGGCGTATTTATGACGAGCTGGATGATTTCCAGTCGCGCAAACCCATTGATGTGATTGCAGCCAACAAGCCGATACTGATTCTGGATGAACCCCAAAAAATGGAAGGCAAGGCCACCCAGGAAGCCCTGCCCCGGTTCAATCCGCTGATGATCCTGCGGTATTCGGCCACACACAAAACCCAGCATAATCGCATTCACCGGCTTGATGCGCTGGATGCCTACAACCAGAAGCTGGTGAAGAAGATTGCTGTTCGAGGTATCCAGACCCGCGGGCTTGCAGGGACCAATGCCTATCTGTATTTGGAAGGGATCGATATCTCAAAGAAGGCACCGGTTGCCCGTATCGAGCTTGAAGTGAAGCTGCAGTCTGGCGTGATCAAGCGGCAGCTGCGCCGTTTGGAGTTCCGTGACGACCTGTTTGTGGAGTCAGGCGAGCTGGATCAGTACCGGGACGGCTTCACAATCAGCCAGATCGACTTCAACAACGACACCGTCGAATTCACCAACGGTGTTGTTTTGAAGGCGGGAGAAGCCACGGGCGACGTATCCGAACGGGATATCCGTCGCATCCAAATTCGGGAAACGATCAAGGCCCACCTGGACCGTGAAAAGCAGTTGTTTGCCCAGGGCATCAAGGTGCTGTCGCTGTTCTTTATCGATGAAGTGGCCAAATACCGCGACTACGACCAAGACGATGACCAAGGCGAATATGCACGTATTTTCGAGGAAGAATACCAGCTCCTGAAAGATGAATATCTGTCAGAGCTGGCCATCGACAACGAAGCCTATCGCAAGTACCTGGAACAGATTGAGGCAGGTAAAACGCACAACGGCTACTTCTCGGTCGACAAAAAGACAAATCGCCTGAAAGACCCGAAAACAGGGGCGAAAGCGGTTGATTCTGATGATGTGGACGCCTATGACCTGATTTTGAAGGACAAGGAGCGCCTGCTGTCCTTTGAAGAGCCGACACGCTTTATCTTCTCCCATTCCGCACTGCGCGAAGGCTGGGACAACCCCAACGTGTTCGTCATGTGCATGCTTAAGCACAGCGACAACACCATTTCGCGCCGCCAGGAAGTCGGCCGTGGCTTGCGTCTGGCGGTAGACAGGCATGGTGACCGTATGGACCACCCTGCTGTCGTGCATGACATCAATGTTCTGACAGTAGTTGCCAGCGAAAGCTACAGGGATTTCGTTGCAGGCTTGCAGCAGGAGATCACAGCCACGCTGACGGCACGGCCTCGCCAGGCGAATGAAGACTTCTTCACTGGCAAGGTACTGAACACTCAGGATGGCGAAGTTGAAGTCACGGCCGTAATGGCTAAGCAGATCTACCGCTACCTGCTGAAGAACGATTACACCGACGATGCGGATCATATCGCTGACCTTTACCACCAGGCCAAAGAGAGTGGCGATCTGGCCGAGCTGCCAGACGATCTGCGGCCCTATGCTGACCAAATATTCGAACTGATCGACAGCGTCTTCAGTGAAAATCAGTTGCCGAAACCGGAGGATGGCCGCAAACCCAAAACCAACCCACTCAACGCCAACTTCGACAAGAAGGAGTTCCGGGAGCTTTGGCAACGGATCAACCGCAAAGCCGTATATAAGGTCGACTTTGATTCTAACGAGCTGATCCAGAAATGCATCAGTGCCCTGGATGCCCATCTGCGGGTAACACCACTGCAGTACACCGTGCATAAAGGTATCCAGCAAGACGGGCTCACCGACGAACAACTGCGTAAAGGCGAAGGCTTCAAGGTTGAAGACACGACAACAGAGTACGGCGATTCCATTCATTCAATGGTCAAATACGACCTGCTGGGCAAGGTGGCCGAAAATACACAGCTGATCCGACACACTACGGCGGCGATACTGAAAGGCATCCAGGCTGCAGTATTCAAGCAGTTCCAGCAGAACCCGGAGCACTTCATTTCGGAAGCCAGCCGCCTGATCACCGAACAAAAGGCAGCCATGGTCATCGAACGCCTGGCATATGACGAAGTCGACGAACGCTACGATGTCGATATCTTCATGGCCAACCAGACCGGCCAAGACTTCTCACGCGCCTCAGCCAAGCTGAAAAACCACGTCTACGACTACGCTATTACAGACTCAGCCGTAGAGCGTGAATTCGTCAAAGAGTTGGATACCAGCAGTGAAGTCGTGGTGTATGCGAAGCTGCCAAAAGGCTTCCTGATCCCAACACCGGTAGGCGACTACAACCCGGACTGGGCAATATCTTTCCGCAACGGCAGCGTGCGCCACATCTACTTTGTAGCTGAAACGAAAGGGACAATGTCCTCCATGAAACTGCGCGAGATCGAGAAGACCAAAATCGAGTGTGCTCGGAAGTTCTTCAATGAGATCAGCCAGCAGATAACTGAGGACAAGGTGAAATATGACGTGGTGACGGACTATGCGAAGTTGATGGACATAGTTGGTCCAACAGTAACAGCCTGATGCAGGGGCTGGGTCACCAGGAGAACGGTGGCTTGGCCCTTAACGCTAGTGGCGTTTAGATCTTTCAAATCCTTTTATAGCAGTATCTTGCCTGGACTATTTCCAACAGAAGCAGCCGCCGAGTTAATATACCAAAGCAGGCTTTCAAGACTGTAACTGGCCCAAAGTGGTCATCGGGTTCATAAAAAACAGGCAAGTTACCAATACCTGATTGCCTAAAGCACTGTGCTTGCTTAAAGGGATAAAGTGTAAGTAATAGGCTGCACTACGGTCACTTATTAGAAGTAATTCCGATGAATTCACTCAGTACTGATCGATATTCTGCCAGAATTAAAGTCACTCCCCGCAGTGGCATATTTTTCCACTGCACTATCAAGCTTCATTTGCAGCCTTGACCTAGCTTCATCAGAAATACCTTGACGCGAAAGGGCATTCTCAATACTTTTTATATCTCGCATCAACTGGGCTTCATACTTAACCAATTCTAATGGCTTACCAAACCTACAAAAAAGCCAGACAATTCCAGCTGATACTACAGCGACAACAATACCACTGACAGAGAATAATATAGTCTGCCACTTATCATCTGCAAACTGAGCAATACAAGAGTTGCTTAGAGTACTAAGCGAACCAAACCAAAAGGCCATAGTTCCAATTTGGTTAACAGACTTCTCTTTTTCAGCCATGACTACACCCGCCCCTCCCAGTGCAGTGATCATCAATCAACATCAACTTATCGATCAAAGAGTCAGTAGCAGAGACCTTGGTAACATGTACCTGTCCGTCAGTACCTTTGACAGTGATAATAAGAGTGTGTTTACGCACATATCGAGCCATTGCCCAGCGAACAATCAAACGTCCCAGTTGCCAAAAACCAGGCAGAAGTACTAACCCTGACACAACTATCAGAATATTCAGTATTTGTTCAGTCTGCGGCATAAACATCACCTTAGGTAAGACGGCGATTCTTGCTGGCAAAGTGCCGGTCAACCGATTTGATAACCCGCTTATAGCTCGAGCGTCTTACACTGGAGGTCTTGACCTCCTCCAGCGTCACCTCAAAAAGGTCTTCCTTGGAAAAAGCCTGCTGGTTACCTTGCACTTTTTTCAGAAATGCCCCATCAGCCATTTCGACAGCAAAATCTTTGTCAGTCTCATTACCGATAACTGCACGCCAGCCGCTAGATCCGTCGAAATTCACCTGAGTGAAGTGGACCGTTACACTCTCAGTAGCACTTTCTGTTTCCACCAAGTTCTGCGCAGGCACGGTACTATAGTAGTGAGCCTCTTCTTCCTTAACCTCAACTAGCAACTCAGACTTGGTTTCGTCGGATAAATCAGTCTTCAGAATCTTGAATACCCCACCCTCAACACCACTAATGGGTGCTTGGATCACATTGTGCAGCGCATCACGTACTTTTTTATCAGTGGCCAGACGTGCAACAGCCTTCGGACATTCGACAGTCTCAATCGCACCACCTTCTTCCGACAACACCACAATTTTGGCAGTACTTGTGGACTCGTCAATCTCCACATTAACAACCTTGCGCGACCCCATCTGACGCACGACCTCCATCAAGCCTCCACCTGTCATGGCACCAGCAGCAGCGAAGCCAAGCATTTTCAAGATGTCTAATGTTTCTGCATTGGAGGCCATCAGTAGGAAGTCGACGATCAGCGAGCCTTCTTTTGGCGGAGCGGTAACGGACACCGTGATCTCTGAACCCTTGCCAATCTGCTTATTGGCGTTGTTAAGTAGCTCGCAGACAGAAAGAATAGCCTTTCCAAGGGTGTGTGCATCCATAATATGACGACTCAAATCACCCTCTTTATCGTCATAAGAAATAGAAAATGCTTCCTTGTATGCCTTATCCATGAATACTCCTACCAGAAAAAGTCAAGGCCAAGCATCTGCTTGACCTTACTCACAGTAGGCGCAAAGCACCCACCTCGTCTTGCAAATAATCTCACAAGCCCCTTACGTTTGCATCCACTATTTGGCACACCGATTACCTATAGCACTGCCGATTGACCGGTACTTGGCACTGGTAAATGCACAATTCGTTGATATTAAGTGAACTGTACTGTGGCTCCTCTGTGAAGCGTGATTTACGCATCATATGTTCCCCATCAGCATCGTTGCAATATAGCTGAGAACTCCAATTATGCCGGTTCGGTTTTAGGGAAGGGCTACAGTATCCCCTACCCCCAAATTATTAATCACTTAAAAACCAGATAATCCGGCATGATGTCCCATGAGGTCTGAGGCACATGCCATGAAGCAATCACGATACACGGAAAAACAAATCGTCATCGCTCCAAAAGTAAGCGGATCTGGGCATGCCGATTCCAAAGGTATGCCGCAAGCACTCATATTCTGAGCGACAAAGCTATCCCAGTAACGTCCGTGATGTGCGCAGAGCAGCCATTGCAGAGCAACCATTATAGCTTTGGCATCAAATTATCTGTTTAGTGTACGATACTTCGAGTCTATGCTTAATTCTTACGGCTCACTTGTTATTTCAGACGAACACTTCAACAACTTCATATAAATGGGCCTGCAAGCCTCTTTTGCCGGTACACTCCCGGTACACCCATAAGCTTGGTTCCCTTACCCAAAAATACGCTAACTTACTGTCACCAAAGTACTTTAGCCTACGCTCACTTACGCCAACATCCTATTGATTTATAAAGATTTATAGTTTAATATCCAAACTCATAATCCGTTGGTCCCAGGTTCAAGTCCTGGTGGGCCCACCATTTTTTTACCACATCCACGCTAAATTTCAATACAGAGCGGGTCATCCGTTTACAGCGATCAAAGCGCAACTCAAGATTACGGGCTCTGGCGACCTGCTTGTCGTAACCCGACCGAGCAATCTGCAGGACTCAGCAGCTCAACTCAATTTCACCTTTGCTCTAGAAGGCACACAAACATAATGCCAGCTACAGAAAATCACCTAAAAATTGAAGCAACTGCTGTCCTTGCTCAGTAATCAGCCAAGCAAAAGCGGCACAGTTGACAATACAGGTGACCCAAAACGTATTACGAAACGACTCTTTCTTAGACTTGTGTCTCAAGGTTTGTTGCGCAAATACAGCGCCAGGCCAACCGCCCAGCAATGCGCACAGATGCAAGGTACTCTCTGGAGTCCTTCTGCCACCATTTTTAGCTTGCTGCTTATCCATCCAGTACAACACATAAGTCGCGATACTGAGTCCCAGATACAGGAAAACTATCTCAACGGGCAGATGTGAAAACATCACACTCAACAACATAAATACCAGAAACAAACTGACAAGCCATATAGAAAAATGACTGCCTTTATTGCCGGCTTGTACCGATGTTCTGATTTGATCCGCCGAAAAGGCAATCTGCTCAGCACGAACCCTACCTCTGGCATCCTGACCCAGGCTGTATGTGACTAGCTGTCCAACTTCAGGGCGTCGCCGCCTGCTGGGAAAACCACTGATATGGAAAAATATATCTTTCCCATCAATAAGTGGCTGAATAAAGCCACAGCCTTTATTATCATCCCAAGCCTTGATTTTTCCCTTCTGACGCACGCTCGATACTCCTAATCTGTTATAGCCATGAGGTGACAATATGCTGTAAACGTCTGAATATAATAAAAATCAAACTAAAACGCACTGCTTTAACACAAGGTAATCTTACTGATACGCCAACATCCATTACTCGCCTATACAGAACTCATCAAGTAACCTGAACCCTGTACGTTTTTCAACGGCAACCCAATCAACCCTGAACAAACTTGCCGTACAATATCCCCATGGACCTGACTAGCCTTTCACCTACGTCACTGGACGATCCACTCTATTACCTGCGCAATGCCCAGCAGGTCGTTCAGTTGTGTCTGAACCAGTATGCCGATCTGCTACTGCCAGACGAAATTCGACAGTTGGAAGAGTTACTGTTACTGGATGAGTCCGCACAGGCGTTACTGATCCGTATGGTGATGCGTAAAGGGGTGTTATTCCGCAAGGATAATCTGAACTACCACGAAGTGCCTGATCTGGAAGTCGCCCTGCAACAGTTGCAAGTGACAGGGTTGGTCGATGATCAACCTGAGTTATCACTACAAGCACTGTGCGATCTCTGTCGACGCGAAGAGTGCTTGCTACTGGCTCGCCAACGTCTGCCTGAACAAAGACTGGTCGCATCCATGCGCAAATCAGATCTGGTGGCGATGCTCGTTGAACAGGGTTCAGATCAGCAAACGCTGCACAGCTGGTGGTCAGAAGCACCCTTTGAACTGGTGGAACTGAGCTGTACCCCTCTGTTTGATCGTGTACGGCTGATGTTCTTTGGCAACCTCTATCAAAGTTGGTCAGAATTTGTGCTGACCGAGCTGGGCCTTCAGCAGTTTGAACCGGTTGCATTTACTCCAGAATCCAGGCCGTTTCAGCATCGTGACGAGGTCGATCTGTATCTGCAGTTACAGCAGTTGCGAGAACGGGTTGAGGCCGGTGAAGACATCGAAGCCCTGTGCCAATCCCTGCCAGAGCCGATTGACTGTGACTGGATACACTATCGCTATCAGAAGGTGCTGTTTCAGCTCGGGCATGAAGCGGAGCGGCGCCAGCAGATAGAATTGGCACTGCAGCTTTACCAGCAGAGCCAACACCGTGAAGCACGCTTACGTACCCTGAGAGTGCTGGAAAAACGGGAATTAGCCGAGCAGGTATTTGCCCTGGCAACGCAAGCACATGAGCAGATACGCCAGCCTGAAATTCGAATCGGGTTACAGCGTATTCAGCAGCGTTGTGCGCGTAAAGCCGGTCTGGATTTCAGTCCACCGGAATCCATCAAGGTGCCAGTCCATGCGCTAACCCTGCCCAAACCTGAGTATATCAGGGTAGAAAGTGCCGTGATTGAATTCCTGTCGGATGCTGACACGCAGTTATATCATGTCGAAAACCATCTGTTTACCGGCCTGTTTGCGCTGCTGTTTTGGCCAGCTCTGTATGCACCCTTACGTGGTGCCTTTTTCAATCCATTTCAGTCAAGTCCTGCCGATCTGTTCCGACCCGACTTTACTGAAGGACGATCCGAGTTGATTGCATCAGCGTTTGAGCAGTTAAGCACAGGCGCTTATCGACACACTATCCTGCAGCGCTTTGAGCAGAAACAGGGTATCAGTTGCTCGCTGATCTATTGGCCCAGTCTACAACCCGAACTGGTTGAAGCCGCCCTGAAGCTGATCCCGGCCACGCACCTTGAAGCGATTTTTCGCCACCTGCTGCTCGATCTACGCAACCACCGCCGTGGCCTGCCCGATTTGATCGAACTGAATCGAGCAACCGCATGCTATCGTCTTATTGAAGTGAAAGGCCCGGGCGATCGCCTACAGGATCATCAGCGTTTATGGATGCAGACCATGCTGGCACACGACATTCCGGTGAGCGTATTGCATGTACGCTGGGATGAAGAAAACACATGAAAGTGGCCGTGCGCTACTTATGCGAATTTGCCGCGCGCAGGCTACCTGGAACATCGTTTGGCTGTATGCATCCGCTGCGATGCTTACTCCTGCGTCAAACCTGTTGCTCGGTGGTATGATACCCAAAACAGTCAGTGTTCGATCGAACCAAGAGAGACCGCTATGCCGATGCAAAACAGTACCCACGCTACCCGTCTGATCACAAGGCTAGAGGATTTGGCTCAACAGGTTGATTACTCACTGATCACTCAGCTGGTACCTGATCCTGATGCAACTGATGATGGTATTGATCACACCCCACGTCAGATCTTTTCCGGGCATTATGTACCGGTTAAACCGACCCCGCTTCCACAACCTGAATATGTGGCACATAGCCATGGTTTTTTCAAAGCGTTAGGGTTTGATGATTCGCTTGCCCGATCTGAGGACTTTATCAGACTTTTCTCGGGAGATATGGACGCACTGCCGACTCCCATGCGCCAGCAGGGTTGGGCGTGCGGTTATGCGCTGTCTATTTTTGGCACTGAATACACCCAACAATGCCCTTTTCAAACAGGCAATGGTTACGGTGATGGGCGCGCGATTTCGATTGTCGAAGCGGTGATTCAAGGCAAGCGTTGGGAGATGCAGCTGAAAGGCGGTGGACGAACGCCTTATTGTCGAGGCGGCGATGGTCGCGCGGTGCTCAGATCCAGTGTGCGGGAGTTTTTAGCTCAAGAGCATATGCATGCGCTGGGGATTCCAACGTCTCGCTCTTTGGCGTTGATGGTGTCAACCACAGAGACAGCCAAGCGCCCCTGGTATTCAGAAGGGTCTCGCTCAGGTGATCCTGACAAAATGATCCATGAACCGGTCGCTATCTCCACCCGCGTGGCGCCCTCCTTTATCCGGGTGGGGCAACTGGAGCTCTTTGCACGTCGTGCACGCAGTCAGGCTCATCCACAGGCGCTCGCCGAACTGGAGTCGATTGTGTTGCATGCCATAGACAGAGAGTATGCCGATGAGATCGACCCTGCGTTAGCCCTTGAACAGAAGCTGCTTCAATTCGCCCAGGCTTTTCGATCCCGCCTGACGGCGTTGGTGGCCAACTGGATGCGCGTTGGCTACTGTCAGGGCAACTTTAACAGTGATAACTGTGCCGTCGGTGGGTTTACGCTGGATTATGGTCCTTACGGATTTTGCCAGGCCTTTCACCCCTATTTTCAGCCCTGGACAGGTGGTGGTCGTCATTTCTCGTTCTTGTATCAACCTGTCGCGGCGGAGCGTAACTTTCAATCCTTCTGCAGCGCGTTACGGCCTTTAGTTGCGGAAAACCCGGACGCATTAGAGCAACTCGATGCGATTGAGGCAGGATTTGCTGCACTGATGCAAACAGAGCTTGAATCCATGTGGGCGAAAAAACTCGGACTCGCCAGATATGATGCGGAGCTGATAACGGAACTCTTTGCTTTGATGATGCAAACGCCGGTGGATTACACCCTTTTCTTCCGGGAGCTGTCCCACTTGCCAGAAACCCTGGCACCGTTGAGAAATAGCTTTTACCCTGAACCGGGTTCTGATGCCGATTCTGCAACTCTAGAAACCCGCTGGCAGCACTGGTTTACACACTGGAGACAACACATCACAGAGCGCTTACAACATATCTCACGTGACACTTTGTCCAGTCAGCTTAAACACACCAATCCCAAATACACCTTGCGTGAGTGGTTAGTTGCGCCAGCCTATCAACAGGCTGCAGACGGTCAATATGAGCTGATTCGTGAGCTGCAACAGGTCATCACCCACCCTTATGAGGAACAGTCCGCGAGCGTCGCCAGCAGGTTTTATCAACGGCAACCGCTTGAATTTTTTGATACAGGGGGCATATCGCACTATAGTTGTTCATCGTAAGAATAGGGATCATATCGCACTCACGTTGTTCATCTTAAGACTCGGAGAAATATCTGCCGAGCTTACTTCATCAAAGGATTAACGGATGGATGATTGTAAAGATCTGGAGTTGATGCTTCGCTCACGTACGCCCATTGTTGTTGTAGAAACACATGAGGAATCGAGAGTTCTGGAGCTTTTACAGCGCATTGCCGGACGCATGGTCACCCCGCTGTTTCGCTGGTCAGTCACCGAAGGTCTACGACGTCTGGATCGTGAAATGGCCGCCCAGAAACATAATAGCGATCCGGCAGCTGTATTGGGTCATATTCGGAGTGCCAAAACAGCCGGACTCTATGTCCTTCTCGACTTTCATCCCTATCTCGACAACCCGATGAATGTCAGGATGCTGAAAGATATCGCTCTGGAAGCGGAGCATTGGGGCGGAACCTTGATATTGCTCAGCCATGAATTAAGCCTTCCGGGTGAATTAGCACGTTACAGTGCTCATTTCGAACTCGCCCTGCCCAACCCTGCTGCTTTGAAACGCATGATTAATGAGGTAGCACGTGAGTGGAGTAGTGCCAATCCCGGTCAACGCGTCAGGGCAGATTCGACCGCTGTCGATATGCTGGTGAAGAACCTTGCCGGTTTACCGATTCTGGATGCACGACGTCTGGTGCGTAACGCCATTTTTCTGGACGGTGCCATCACCCAGGAAGATATTCCCGCCGTGATGCAGGCCAAATACCGCTTACTGGAAAACGATGGCGCACTGACCTTTGAATATGACACCGCCCGCTTTTCAGATTTAGGCGGTATGAAGCACTTAAAAGCCTGGCTGGAACGCCGCGCTGTATCCTTTGGCGCCACACCACCGCCCGGCCTGGAAGCCCCCAAAGGCATTATGCTGCTAGGGGTCCAGGGGTGCGGTAAAAGTCTGGCAGCCAAATCGGTGGCCGGTAGTTTTGGTGTTCCCTTATTACGGCTGGATTTTGGCGCTTTGTACAACAAGTATCATGGTGAAACCGAACGAAATCTTCGGGATGCCTTGCGAACCGCTGAAGTGATGGCACCTTGTGTGCTCTGGATAGACGAGATTGAAAAAGGACTGGGCTCCGATTCAGGTGAAGGCTCAGGTACATCCAAACGTGTATTAGGTACCTTGTTAACCTGGATGGCCGAGAAAAAAGAACCGGTGTTCATTGTCGCTACCGCGAATGATATTTCAGCACTGCCACCTGAATTGGTACGCAAAGGGCGTTTTGATGAAATTTTCTTTGTAGATCTTCCCGATGCCTCGGCACGATTCAACATCCTTGAGGTGCATCTCAAACGCCGTCAGTTGAAACATGAGGAGTTTGACCTTTCACTGTTAGTCCCCGCCTCTGAGGGTTTTTCAGGTGCCGAGTTAGAGCAAGCCGTTGTTTCAGCCCTGTACCAGTCCTATGGCATGAACCAGCCGGTGAATACCGACATGCTTTTGAATGAAATCCAGCAAACACGTCCCTTATCGGTGGTCATGGCTGAAAAAATTGCTGAACTGCGCCATTGGGCATCACAGCGAACGGTACCTGCTGATTAAAGCAAACGGGTCATCCATTTTGTCAGGACAACAATAAAACAGATGCTCTCAGGCCATTTTATTTTTAAGCTGGCAGGATAGGTTCGGTTTTTTGTTGATGGAGTGCTACCCGATGAGTTCGGCCACGACTGCTCGTTATGACCGCTTGTTTACCCCGGTACTGCTGGCCAGCTGCATTGTCATTCTGGTCAGTTTCGCTGTACGTGCATCCTTCGGCCTGTTTCAGATTCCGGTAGCCGAAACCTTTGACTGGCCACGCGAGGCGTTTTCGTTTGCTATTGCCATTCAAAATCTGTTCTGGGGGATTGGCCAGCCGCTGTTCAGTGCGTTTGCGGAGCGCTATGGTGATCGCAAGGCAATTCTTGCAGGTGCAGGCTTTTATATCGCCGGACTGGTGCTGTCGGCCTATGCCATTACGCCTGGCCAACATCAGTTGCTGGAGATGCTGGTCGGTTTCGGCATCGCAGGTACCGGGTTTGGTGTCATTCTGGCGGTGGTGGGCCGTGCGGCATCGGACAAGAACCGTTCGATGGCACTGGGTATCGCCACGGCCGCAGGGTCTGCCGGACAGATTGTCGGGCCTCCGGTAGCGCAACTGCTGCTGAATCAAATGCCCTGGCAATCGGTATTTATCGTCTTTGCAGGTTTTATTCTGCTCTCCATGCTGGCACTGATCTTTTTGCGTGCACCAGCACCTCAGAAAGCGACCCAGTCAGATGAGCGTATGGGAGCAGTGTTAAAGAAAGCCCTGCGTGATCCATCTTTTGCCTTTATTTTTATCGGTTTCTTTTCCTGCGGTTATCAACTCGCGTTTATCACTGCGCACTTCCCCGCCTTTATCACAGAGATGTGCAGCGTTGTGGCACCCGGCAGTATCATTCAGTCGCTGGGGGTTTCCTCCACGACCATGCTGGGTGCGGTGGCCATAGCGCTGATCGGTGTTTTCAACATCGGTGGCACACTGATGGCAGGCTGGTTGGGGCAGCATTACTCACGTAAATATCTGCTGGCGACAATTTACCTGTTACGTACGATTGTTGCTGCGCTGTTTATCATGAACCCGATTACGCCGGAAAGTGTGTTGCTCTTCTCCATTGCCATGGGATCGCTGTGGCTGGCAACCGTTCCACTCACCTCTGGATTGATCGCACAGATCTATGGACTGCGTTATATGGGGACACTCTATGGCCTGGTGTTTTTCTCGCACCAGCTCGGTGGTTTTCTGGGTGTCTGGCTGGGTGGAGCGCTCTATGACCTGTACGCCAACTATACCGTTGTCTGGTGGATAGGTGTCGGCTTCGGCGCACTCTCGGCGCTGATTCATCTACCGATTGATGAGCGCCCCTTGGCACAGCGCCGTCCAGCCTCCCCGGCACTGCCGGCATAACTCAAGCAGTTCCCACGGGTTGCCCCCGTGGGAAGACCGGACGCTTATCAGATCTTATTCTGTTTGAGTGCGAAACCGCCAAAAAATGCAGCCATCACCAGATAACCCAGGGTGAAATCCTGTGATGCATTGAAGGACAGCTCAGGGGCATGCATCAGGCCGATAAACGAACAACCTGCAGCCACCAGAGCGAACACAGCTGCCTGACGGAACTTGTGATCGATCACGGAAACCGTCATGGCTCCCAGTAAGATAGCCGTGAACATGGCTCCCTGTCCCAGCACAACGATGGCGCTGGAGATATTGTCCACCACATCACCCGCACCGCGATTGAAGCGAGTCATGACATAATTGGCAAAGTACGGCAGCATGGCCAGCGCAATCGCCGGATAGTAGCGTGTTTCATTGCTTTGAAAGGCGGTGGCAATCATCGACATACCGACGAATACCAGAATCGGGGCCACGACAGACACCGGAATAATGGCAGCCAGTGCCGCAATCAGACCAAACATGGTGGCGAGACCGTACACCACGCCATTCAGAATGCTGTAGCCTCGACCTGCGCCCATCCATTTTGAACCCACGGTAGCGATATACACAGTCGTCGGAAAAACACCGCCAAATACTGCACCCAGCATGGTACCCACGCCATCTACCGCCTGACATTCACGCACATCATACTTGTCACCCGCGGCTTCCATTGCTTCCACGTTATTCATGGTTTCAATGGCGTTGTAGAGTGTGATTGGCAGCACTACCGTCAGAATCGCCAGCATGCTGGTAAACAACAGCCCCAGACCCTCAAACCAGGCCAGACCCGGCAGCAAGGGATAGAATCCCAGATGGGTAAAGGCATCGCCAAACTTGGCGGTATCTGCCGCCCCGATCAGATAGGCCATGGCAGTACCGATAATGATCGCAAACAGTGATGCCGGTATCCGGAACGGCATGGAAACCCGGGCAACCAGACCGACAATGATAATCGCCAGGACCAACAGGCCAATCACCGGAATTTCCAGTGTTTTGAACAGCATTTCACCGGCAATGAAGGTCAGCGCCACACCGGCGACTGCACCCAGCATGGCAGCACGCGGCAAATGGGTCTGAATCCAGCGCCCGATCACACTGATACAGACTTCGATCAATCCACTGATGAAACAGGCAGCCACGGCGATTTTCCAGGCCATGACTTCGTCCCCGGTCAGGGACTTGGCTGGCAACAGTACACCAAACAGGAACACAAACATCACTGGCGTACTGATACCGTAGGACAGTGCCGTGACATCAGCACGATTCTCTTTACGTGCCAGGCGGGCAGCACTCCAGGCATAGTAGAAGTTGCCGACCATCACCGCGACCGCAGCGCCCGGCAGGACCTGTCCGAAAACGATTGAGGGCGAGAACCCCATACCCAACATCGTGATGGCGATGATCACGAAGTTGGCTATGTTGTTCTGGAACAGTGCAAAGAAGGCGTCAGTATCCTCCTTTTTGTACCAAGGATAGTGCACGGGTTGAGGGGTCATGGAATGTGATTCTCTTAGTTAGGAATTCTTACGGAATAAAACCGCGAATTTTAACAGCATTCTTCCCTGATCGACCAGCAGCCCATATATAGCTTAAATCTATCAACTTGTTAATTAATTAAAATTGCCTAAATAAGGCGAAAACCCTGCTTTTCATCTATTCTGTTTGTGAGCTGTAAATGCCTACAAAGACTACGGCGTTACAGAAGATACAAGTCATAAAACAGGAGAGTGATATGGATAACAAGAATGCCAGTTCTTTCGGTAAATGCCCCGTCATGCATGGTGCAAATACCGCCAGTGGCAAAACCAACATGGCCTGGTGGCCCAATGCTCTGAACCTGAACATCCTGCATCAACATGACACCAAGACCAATCCTCTGGACCCCGAATTCAATTACCGTGAAGCGGTAAAATCACTGGATGTCGCCGCACTGAAAAAAGATCTGACCGCCCTGATGACCGACAGTCAGGAATGGTGGCCTGCCGACTGGGGACACTACGGTGGTCTGATGATTCGTATGGCCTGGCATGCTGCCGGTTCATACCGTGTCGCCGATGGCCGCGGTGGTGCCGGTACCGGCAACCAGCGTTTTGCGCCACTAAACTCCTGGCCGGACAATGCCAACCTTGATAAGGCCCGCCGCCTGCTCTGGCCGATCAAACAGAAATACGGTAACAAACTCAGTTGGGCTGACCTGATCATTCTGGCAGGTAATGTTGCCTATGAATCCATGGGCTTTAAAACCTACGGTTTTGCCTTTGGTCGCGAAGACATCTGGCATCCTGAAGAGGATATCTACTGGGGTTCCGAAAAAGAATGGCTGGCACCTACGGACAACGCCAACAGTCGTTACTCAGGCGAACGCGATCTGGAAAATCCGTTGGCCGCAGTAATGATGGGGCTGATCTATGTTAACCCGGAAGGGGTCGACGGCAACCCGGATCCACTCAGAACCGCCAAGGATGTCCGTGAAACCTTTGCCCGCATGGCCATGAATGATGAAGAAACCGTGGCACTGACTGCAGGTGGTCATACTGTGGGTAAAGCACATGGTAACGGCGATGCAGCTCTGCTGGGCGCTGAGCCTGAAGCGGCTGACATCGATGAGCAGGGCCTTGGCTGGAACAACAAAACCTCACGGGGTGTAGGCCGCAACACTGTCACCAGTGGTCTGGAAGGTGCCTGGACAACACATCCGACGCAGTGGGACAACGGCTACTTCTATCTGTTGCTGAACTATGAGTGGGAACTGAAAAAGAGCCCGGCCGGTGCCTGGCAGTGGGAACCAGTCAATATCAAGGAAGAAGACAAGCCGGTGGATGTTGAAGACCCATCCATTCGCTATAACCCGATCATGACTGATGCCGACATGGCAATGAAGATGGATCCGGAATATCGCAAGATTTCCGAACGCTTCTACAAGGATCCAGCCTATTTCGATGAAGTGTTTGCCCGTGCATGGTTCAAACTGACACACCGCGATATGGGTCCAAAAGCACGCTATATCGGTCCTGAAGTACCGCAGGAAGACCTGATCTGGCAAGATCCGGTGCCAACAGGCAAACGTGATTATGATGCCGCTGCCGTGAAGGCCAAAATCGAGGCCAGTGGTTTGAGCATCAGTGAGATGGTCAGTACAGCCTGGGATAGCGCACGTACATTCCGTGGCTCAGACATGCGTGGTGGTGCCAATGGTGCACGTATCCGTCTGGCACCTCAGAAAGACTGGGAAGGTAATGAACCTGCCCGTCTTGGCAAAGTGCTGGGTGTGCTCGAGGGTATTGCCGCCGAAACAGGTGCCAGTGTTGCAGATGTCATCGTACTGGCAGGTAATGTCGGGGTTGAGCAAGCCGCGAAAGCAGCCGGTGTTCAGGTGACAGTGCCTTTCACGCCAGGTCGTGGTGACGCGACTCAGGAGATGACCGATGTCGAATCATTCAGCTACCTGGAACCGATACATGATGGTTTCCGTAACTGGGTGAAAAAAGACTATGTCGTCAGCCCAGAGGAACTGTTACTTGATCGTGCTCAGCTCATGGGGCTGACTGCACCTGAAATGACCGTGCTGATCGGTGGCCTGCGGGTACTGGGTACCAACCATGGTGGCAGCCCGAAAGGTGTCTTTACCGAGCGTGTAGGTCAGTTGAGCAATGATTTCTTTGTCAACCTGACAGATATGCGCTTCACCTGGAAGCCCACTGGCAAAAACAGCTATGACATCGTGGAACGTAAAACAGGTGCGGTGAAATACACTGCATCACGTGTTGATCTGGTATTTGGTTCCAACTCAATTCTGCGCGCTTACGCCGAGGTCTATGCACAGGATGATGCGAAAGAGAAGTTTGTAAAAGACTTTATCGCCGCCTGGACCAAAGTGATGAATGCAGACCGGTTTGATCTGCTCTGATCAACGAGTACAACTAACCTAGTACAACTAAGCTGAGAATACGGACGCCCTGCGGGGCGTTCGTGCTGTTGAACAATTCCTGCCCAGCATCGCTGTACACCACGCTACCCGGCACTTGCCACATTACCCCACGGGTTATACACAGCCTTTTCCCCGGTTTTTGTGCACAAGTTTATTGAATCTGATCAATAGCCTGGAGCTTGACTCGGATCAACAGCCACTTTTTTGAAGCTGCTACACTAAAGTCTAATCAGTCATCGACAAGGAGACAGGCTATGTCCGTCAGCGAATTTCATATCCCGGCCCTCAATCTGATGGGAGCCGGAGCGCTTAAACAAGCCATTGGCAATATTCAGAAACAAGGATTCAGCCGCGCCCTGATTGTCACAGATGCAGGGCTGGTCAGCGCCGGGCTGGTCGATGAGGTGACGCAACTGCTGCAACAGGCCGGTGTTGCAACCTGTGTATTTGCCGATGTACAGCCAAACCCAACCACCGCCAATGTCGCCGCCGGTCTGGCATTATTGCAACAACAGCAGTGCGACCTGGTCATCTCACTGGGTGGCGGATCTCCACACGACTGCGCCAAAGGCATTGCACTGGTTGCCACCAATGGTGGTGATATTCGCGATTACGAAGGTGTGGATAAATCCGCCAAACCACAGCTGCCATTGATTTCCATCAACACCACTGCCGGTACCGCCAGCGAAATGACACGTTTCTGTATCATCACCGATGAAACACGTCACATTAAAATGGCCATTGTGGATAAACACACCACACCTATTCTGTCGGTCAATGACCCGCTGACCATGGTCGGCATGCCCACACAACTCACAGCAGCAACCGGGATGGACGCTCTGACACACGCGGTTGAAGCCTATGTTTCTACTGCGGCAACGCCCATTACCGATGCCTGTGCATTAAAAGCCGTTGAGCTGATTACCCGGTTTCTGCCAAGGGCTGTACAGCAGGGAGACGATCTTGAAGCACGCGAGCAGATGGCCTATGCCCAGTTCCTCGCAGGCATGGCATTTAATAACGCCTCACTCGGCTATGTGCATGCCATGGCACACCAACTGGGCGGCTTTTATGACCTGCCGCACGGTGTCTGCAATGCGGTGCTGTTACCACATGTACAGGTCTTTAACAGCCAGGTAGCGGCAGAGCGACTGGCTCAGGTCGGGGTTGCCATGGGCCTGGCGGCAAGCGATAACGCTCAGGCCGGTGCAGACGCCTGTATTGCCGCGATCAAAGCCCTGAAAGACCAGGTCGGCATTCCACGTGGGCTGGCTGATTTGGGGGCTAAAGCGGAAGACATTCCGGTTCTGGCTGCCAATGCACTGAAAGATGCCTGTGGATTCACCAACCCGATCCAGGCGAACCAGTCTCAAATTGAAGCCATCTTCCAGCAGGCCTGGTAACGATTTGCATCTCGCGATGCATGTGTACTGGGTGATTATAACGGGCTGGATGCCGAACGTTTGATCACCTACAGGAGATCCAGCGGTCAGGTTTCATTCTCTTGAACCTCTGCTGCCAAATGGCGCCTGAACATCAGGCGCCATTTTTATCCCGGCTGACTAGACCACCTGATTATCGCACTGGCCTTTCTCAGCAAGATCACGCAAATTGGCTAAAGTAATCTCGGCAATCTGCGTCAAGGCTTCCCCGGTGAAAAACCCCTGATGCCCGGTAATCAGCACATTGGGAAAAGTCATCAAGCGGGACAAGTCATCATCGGTCAGTATTTCATCGGACAGGTCTCTGAAAAAAAACTCACTCTCCTGTTCATACACATCCAGCGCCAGATAACCCAATTGACCTGATTTCAGCGCCATAATTGCAGCCCGGGTATCAACCAGCCCGCCACGACTGGTATTCACCAGCATGACACCGGGTTTCATCGCAGCCAGTGCAGCGCCATTGATCAGATGATGGTTTTCCGGCGATAAAGGACAATGCAGACTGATAATATCGGCACGACGGTAGAGCTCTCCCAGCTCAACATACTCACCGCCTAAGGCTTCAAACACCTGGTTTGGATAAGGATCATAGCCCAGCAGCTCGCAGCCAAAGCCCTTCAGGATCTGTGCAGTTGCCATACCTATTTGTCCGGTACCGATCAGACCCACGGTTTTACCATGCAGATTGAAGCCCAGTAATCCCTGTAGCTGAAAATTGCTTTCACGGACCCGGTTATATGCCCGATGGGTGTGACGGTTAAGTGTCAGGATCAGTGCCAGTGTATGCTCGGCAACAGCTTCAGGTGAATAACCGGGTACACGAACGACCGGCAGCTGTAACGCTTTGGCAGCTTCCAGATCAACCTGATTGAACCCGGCACAACGCAACGCAATCCAGGATACACCCTGGTGCTTCAATGCATCCAGACAGGCTTCATCAAGTACATCATTAACGAAAGCACAGACCGCCTGAGCACCTGATGCCAACCGTGCAGTTTCTGCATTTAACGGGGTATCCAGATAGTGCAGGGTAAAACCAAACGACTGATTGGCACGATCAAAAAACACCCGGTCATACGACTGGGCACTGTAAAAAACAATATTCATCGACACGCTCTCTTGAGGGTTACACGGCTTTTGGCAACTGACCGGACAGCATGACTCTCGCCATCGCCAAAGCCATTTTCGCACCCTGATCAGTATAGGCGGTGGTACAGGCCACCATCAGATTTTCCTGCAAGCCAAAATTTTCAATCATACCGGTTGCGTCACGCCAGATGCCGTCCTGCTCAATGACCGCCGCATCTGCAGCGCGAACACGACTCAGGTAGTCAGGACGCGGGGCATCCGTATAACTGACAACCGGAATACCTCGCTGAACGGCCATCCCGATTTCAAAAGCCGTCCCGACATCCATGGCGGTACCCCGAAAACAACTGATATCAGCAATGATGGCATCCGCCTGCTGGATCATACGAATATTCGCCTGCGCTATCGCCTGGGCAATCTCGGCAGCCGTCAGATGATCAGACTGAATCTCATTATCCAGCGGGTACAGGGGCGTCATACCCAGCTGTTCACAATCGGCCTTGAGCTGCGCAGATATCGCCATGACGTCAGCATAAAATACCGACGGTCCGGCAAGATAGACACTGACCGGCAAGGCTGACAAGGGTTGCTGTTCAGCCTGGACCAGCAGATCAGCTGCCATGGAAGATACAAAAAGGGGTTGCAACATAATGACTCCAGAAGCATTAATTGGAGGCGCGTGGCAAGCTTAACTCAAACTCTGTGCCCTGCCCCGGCTGACTGCTCAAGCGAATCTTGCCACCCAGGACTCCCGTCACCATATTGTGCACCAGGCTTAACCCAAGCCCGCTGCCTCCACGCCCCAAACGCGTGGTAAAGAAAGGTTCAAAGACTCTCGCCTGCAAGTCTTCAGGGATTCCTTTGCCATTATCGCGGATGTACAGGTAGACACGATCTTCTGTGGCTGAGGCGCTCAGGATTATACGGCCAGGCTGCTCATCAAACGCATGAATCAGCGCATTCTGAATCAGATTAATAAGTACCTGTTCCAGAGGCCCGGGATAGGTATCCATCAAAATCGTTTCCTGTAACTCACTGACCACCTCATGAGGTGACTTGCGAATTGAGGGTTGCAGCATTAACAGCACATTGTGCACCACTTCGTTCAGGGTACACTGACGACGCTGAGACGATGCCTGATCCACTGCAACCTGTTTGAAGCTGTTAATCAGCTCAGCCGCACGCTGCAAATTCCGGATCAGAATATCGCTGGTCTGCTCGCCCTGTTCGATAAATTCGGTGAGATCCGAGCGACGCATACCCTGTTCCACTTTCTTGCGCAGCTCCCGATAGTCACCCCGGAAACGTGATGAAGCCATCACCGCATTACCGACCGGTGTATTCAGCTCATGGGCAATACCCGCCACCAGATTACCCAAAGCAGCCAGCTTGCCCGACTGAATCAGCTCCTGCTGCGCCAGCTCCAGGTCCTGAATTGCTTGCTGCAAGTCGCGTGTTCTCGCCTGTACCCGCTGATCCAGTTCACGGTTCAGGCGCAGTAAATCCTGCTGCAGATGATGGGTAGGTGTTATATTGTCGTACACCATCACCAGCATTTTTTCACCGTCCTGCTCAATCGTTGAGCCGGACACAGAGGCCAGAAACTGACTGGCATCTGCACGTTGCAGCCACACCTGGAACTGCTCCAACTGCCCTTCATCCATAATCTGATCAATTACGCGACGTCGATCGTCCTCGGAACACCACCAACCCAGTTGCTCTCCATTGGAACCCAGTACCTGCTGCTCACTGAATCCGAACTCCCTTAACCAGGCCTGATTGATACGTGTAGTCACGCACTGGCCTTGATGGCAGCGGGCAACCGCCATTGGGCTCGGAGCCGTGTTAAACACCATGGCCAGCTGGTTACGACTGCGATTCAAGGCAAACTCACGTTGGCGCACGTAACGGAAGGCAATCCACAGGCTGATAAACAGTACAACACCCGACACCAGCAACAGTAACACTACGTTTTCGGTGTTGCGGCGAATCAGATCCGCCCGCATCGCCTGCTCTGTCGCCAGAACACTGTGCATCGGCAGCATCAACACCACCTGCCACTCTGTATTCACGACCGGCATCGCCAACTGCTTGACCAGATAGGTCTGATCATTGGACTGAAACAGCGCCTCCCTGTCAGAGGCAAGATACAGAGCCAGCTCGGCATCCACATCCGCCAGATACTGGCCCCGATGCTGTGGATAAGCTGTCGCTGCCAAAATACGTTGTTGCTGGCTGAGCAAAACCAGCCGCGCCTGTCCGGCAAACACCGGGCTGGCCAGATGCAGGGCCGTACGCTGAAAGTCGTCCAGATTCAAATCAACACCCGCCACACCGGCAAAGCTGTCGCGCACAAAAATCGGTTTGGTCAAGGACATCAAGTCGATAAACTCACCCGGATTCAGCTCCCAACTGAAGGGCTCTGTGAGGCAGGGATGTAGCTGTTCCTGGGGACAAAGATACCACTCCGACTCACGTTGCCCGTATGTGTCCGGCGTTTCACTGTATTTGAAAGACACATCCTCTATTGGATAAAAACGTATCCCGTCCGCTTCACGCACCCAATAGACATCGAGGCTGCCTTCCGCCGAGCTATAGTCACCGATACCAATATACACCCTGTCCAAACCATCATAGGCGTTGGGCTCAAAGTGCACATAAGCTGAGCTGACCAGGGCATTGGCATTCAACGTAGCAGCCGTCAGTTTTTTTACTTGCAATCGGTTCAACTGCCCTTGCTGTTTGGCTGTCTGTCCCAAGATCGAAGCCAACAGCTTCGGACTCTGACCGGCCTGATCCATAAAGGTCAGCAGGCTGTCACGCAAGGCTTCGGTATTTAACTGCAACTGTTCGTTCAGAGATTCCTGCAGCAGTGCTACCGATGCATCCTCACTTTCACGGTTGGCTTGCTGCAATAAAAACAGCGCCAGAAACAGAACCAGGCCTAACGACAGCACCAGCAGCAAGGCCGCGGCCAACAGGGAGCGTACATATCGTGACAGGTGTTTCATCGACCAGGACTCAAACATTCAGGGTCTGCTGTTCCGTATAGACCTGAATCCACTCATTCAAGGCATCCAGTTTCATGGGCCGGGCAATCAGATACCCCTGCCCTGCATCACAATTGAGCTTGAGCAGTTCATTCAACTGAGCATCGGTTTCAATCCCTTCGGCCAGCACACGCATATTCAGACGTTGCCCCAACGTCAGAATGGTCTGTGCAATACGATAACCTGAAGCCGAAGTGGTTAACTTATCCACAAAGGAGCGGTCAATCTTCAAGCAATCTGCATGCAGTTTTTCCAAATAGGAGAGGGATGAAAATCCGGTACCAAAATCATCAATCGAAATCGTAATACCCAACTCACGCAATGCATTGAATTTTTCCACTGTCTCTTCGGCATAGCTCATTGATACTGATTCAGTGATCTCCAGGTCCAGATGCTGTCCTTCCAGCCCCTGTTCAGCCAGCGCCGCTTTTACCTGAGCGACAAAATCAGCCTGTTGAAACTGCAGCGGAGACACATTCACCCCCACTCTGAAGCCAGGATGGACTCGACAGAGCTCAGCACAATCATAGAGTGCCCGACGTAAGACCCACTCCCCAAGCTTCACAATCAGGCCTGACTGTTCTGCCAGTTCAATAAACACTACCGGAGAAATCATTTGTCCGGACTCATCAACCCAGCGAATCAACGCCTCAACACCAATCAACTGTCCCGATTGCAGATGGATCTGGGGCTGATACACCAGATACAGACGATGCCGGTCAAGATCCTGCTTGAGTGAAGACAACATGCTCACACGCTCACGCAAGGAGCAGATCATGGCATCATTAAAGACAACGGTTTGCCCGATTCCGACTTTTTTCGCCCGTTTCAGCGCCAGTGAAGCATGTCCAAGCATCTCGGCCGGTGCCAGCTCTTTATGACAATGCGCAATCCCCATACAAAAACTCAGCGCAGTTTCGACACCCTCGATTGTCAGTGTGCGTGACGCCAAATGACCCCGACACATCTCCTCGACCACACAACCGGTACTCGGCATCACCAAACCAAATTGATCGGCACTGAGCCGTGCAATGCCTTCGGTCATAGGCAGTTCTTTCAGCAGACTGGAGAAGTCCACCAGAAAGCGGTCTGCATAATATGCACCGAAGGTATCATTAATCATGGAGAAATTATCGATATCAATGAGCACCAGTGCATAGGGCTCATGGCTGTCCTGTGCTTTGATTTCCAGTGCTCTGAGCAGACCATTTCGATTTAATAAGCCGGTCAGGTGATCTTCGTAGGCCAGGTGTTCAAGTTGATCCAGCTGACGATAACTGCGGGCCGCCGTCATCAGGCAGGTATAGAGACGCTCTCGGGTCAGCTCGGTCTTGGTTTTATAATCGTTGATATCGTAACGCTGAATCGTTTCCAGCTCCGGGGCATAGCCAGGTTGCCCGGTACGCAGAATAATTCTCAGTTTACTGCGCCGCAGACTCTGGCGGACGCGGTGCACCAACTGCAAGCCGGCATCTTCGGACTCCATCACTACATCCAGCAGCATCACCGCAATATCCGGATCACGCAGCAACAGATCATAGGCTTCCTGACTGCTGTAGGCATGCTGAACCAGTAGCTGATAGCCATCAAAGTTCAGACCTTTGAGCAGTAGTTCGGTCATTAGATGCACATCTTCATCATCATCGACCACCAGCAGTTTGATAAACCGCTCTGTCGAGGTTTCAGTCACCCTGATACTCTGCCTGGCAGAATCGGTATCATCCAGAAATTCAAACAGTTCATCTGTCATGGCATAACCTCTGAGGCAGCAGCTTCCAGTCGTTTCAGGCAAGCCTGCTTCTCTGAATCAGACAGCCAGCTTCCGATAAAACTGTTACGAATAAGTTGCAGAATCTGAGCATCCGTGATGGGCAAATGTGCCAGCAAGGCGGCAAAATTATCCTGCAGATAGCCACCGAAATACGCCGGATCATCTGAGTTCACTGTCACCCTGAGCCCTGCATCCAGCAACTTCAGGATAGGGTGCTGTGACATATCCTCAACCACGCAGAGTTTCAGGTTGGACAAGGGACAGACTGTCAGTGGAATCTGCTCGTTGCGTAAGCGCTCGATCAGTACCTCATCTTCAAGAGCCCGGTTACCGTGATCGATACGCTGCACCTTGAGCAGATCCAGAGCCTGCCAGACATACTCCGGCGGCCCCTCTTCACCGGCATGAGCCGTCACCCGCAAACCCAGTTCACGGCAACGCGCAAATACCCGGGCAAACTTTTCCGGTGGATGGCCCAGTTCGGAAGAATCCAGCCCCACGCCATCAATACGATTCAGCCAGGGCATGGCCAGCTCCAGAGTTTCAAATGCACTCTGCTCAGACAAGTGACGTAAAAAGGACAGGATTAACCTGAAACTGATGCCCAGTTGTGTCTCCCCGTCACACAGGGCCCGATAGATACCCTCAATCTGGACGCTGAAATCGACGCCGCGCTGCAAATGTCCTTGAGGATCAAAAAAAATCTCGACATGAATAACACCCTCTGCAGCGCTACGCTGCAAATAGGCCCAGGTCAGGTCATAAAAGTCCTGCTCCGTCTGTAACACAGACATGCCCTGGTAGTAGAGATCAAGAAATTCTTGCAGATTATGAAACTGATAGGCCTGACGCAGAGCGTCTACACTGGCATACGGGAGTTGAATAGCATTACGCTCCGCCAACTGAAACATCAGCTCGGGTTCCAGGCTGCCCTCGATATGCAGGTGCAGCTCTGCTTTGGGCAATAGCCTGATACAGGCCAAACGTTCAGCTGAATTCATCGGCTACCTCACTACTGGGTTCTAACTTCAGATTAAGCTACTATTAGCATTTTTTAAAGACCGCCCGGTTATGTCGTCTGAATTCTCTGCTTCCGGTTCCATTGTATTTGATCAGGTATCACTGAGCCGCAATGCTCACCCCGTGTTACATGACCTCTGCCTTCAGCTAAATGAACGCCGTATTGGTCTGATAGGTCATAACGGTTCGGGTAAAAGCTCTCTGGTACGTTTGATTAATGGACTGTTGCAACCGGATTCCGGCAACATAGATGTACATGGCCGCAGTCCCCGCTCGGGTCCTGAGAAAATGTCGGCGCACGTTGGTTTTATTTTTCAGAATCCGGATCATCAGATTATTTTTCCGACTGTCGAAGAAGAGCTCAGCTTTGGGTTGATGAATCAGGGCGTGTCGAAAAAAGAGGCCCGGCAACAGGTGGCCGATATTCTGGCCAAACACCAGCGCTCCGACTGGGCAGACAAGGCCGTGCACAGCCTGTCAGATGGGCAAAAACAACTGGTGTGTATCCTCTCAGTGCTATTGATGCAGCCCGGCGTGATGATTCTGGACGAACCCTTTTCTGCACTTGATCTGCCCACGCGTTATCAACTAATGGACCTGTTATCGCAACTGCCGCAGCAGCTACTGATGATCAGCCATGAACTGGACACCTTAGAGACATTTGAACGGATTATCTGGCTTGAACAGGGACAGGTATTTCAGGATGGGCCACCGGATCAGGTGCTTCCGGCCTATCAGGCGGCTGCCAGAAGGCTGCAGACATTATGATCAGCCTCTATATCGCTCAAAAGAGCTGGTTACACCGGCTGTCTGCCGGGATCAAATTGCTGTTTCTGGCCGCCATCAGTCTATTGCTCTATCCGGTAGAACAGCCCAGTGTATTACTGCTTTTCCTCATTGCCACGCTGTTGGCTTATGCAACCGTGGGTTATGCGGCACTGCGTCAGCTCCTTGCCCTGAAGACCCTGCTGCCTCTTTTCGCCCTGATTTTTCTGTTGCAGTGGTGGAGTGTTGGTTTCGCGCCAGCAGCTCTTCTGGTCATGCGTATGCTCACACTGATACTGCTGGCAAACCTGATTACCCTGACCACACGCATGGACGACATGATGGACGCCGTAATGCCACTCTTTGCGCCTTTGCGCCTGCTGAAGATTGAGACACGCCGTATCGCGTTTGCCGTCACCTTACTGATACGTTTTATTCCGGTCCTGATGGCTGTTGTCAATCATCTTCTGGATGCATGGAAAGCACGTGGCGGCGGACGCAAACTCTGGCGACTGGTCATTCCACTCACCATTCAGTCCATCCGTCTGTCGGATAGCGTTGCTGAAGCCCTGGCCGCACGGGGCGGCATATCCAGCCCACTGACACAAGATCAACTCCACCAAAAAGGTTCATTTAGATGAGCAAAGACAAATCTCTGGTACAGATCGCACTCTATGCCGCACTGATCGCGGCTTTGGGACTGATTCCTCCCATCCCGTTTGTGACGGGTATTCCGATCACGGCGCAAACCCTGGGGGTGATGCTGGCGGGTATTATGCTTGGCCCCTGGCGCGGCGCACTGGCAATGGCACTGTTTATGTTTGTCGTCGCACTCGGTGCCCCTCTGCTTGCCGGAGGACGCGGCGGACTTGGTGTATTTGTCGGTCCAACAGCCGGTTTTGCCATAGGCTTTCCATTCGCCGCATTTGCCACCGGCTATATGGCCTTGTGGCTGAAACGCCTGCCGGTCTTTCCGGCCAGCCTCTGTGCCGCTATTTTTGGCGGCATCCTGGTCCTTTACCTGTTTGGCATTACCGGCTTCAAACTGATTTCGGGGCGCGACTGGCTGGATGCAACGCTGATCATGGCGGTCTTCATCCCCGGCGATCTGGTTAAAGCCGTGATTGCTGCCGGTGTAGCTCAGGCTGTCATCAAAGGACTGCCGGGAGCTGTCCAGACCCGCAGCTGATCATCACTGCCGCATTTTCTCTGTATCAGCGCGCGTCACGCAGCGGCATTTTCAGCAAGGACGCGCCTATTTCGAAACGCAGAGGATTGACCGGACGCTCAATATACAGCCCCGGCTGATCGGTGAGACACAGATCTTTCGGGGGGATCAGACTGTTGAATTTGAGGTTGTATACTAAACGCAGATGTGTGGGCTGACGTTGTTCATCCTGGCGCATCACCAACCCCAGCATCTGATTGTTCAACTGTACGGCAGACCCCAGCGGATACTTGCCCTGCTGTTTCAGGATCAGGCGCACACTGGGTGCATGGAACTCAGCGGTGCGCTCTGCCACCATTTTGAACGCGCGTAGCGGGTGGTAATGCCAGTCGCAGTTGTACCAGCACTGACTCAAGCGCTCCAGTGCATACAGTGTTGCTGCCAAGCGACTGACACGGTTCAGCTGCGCATCCCCCCGCTGTAATAAACCGCTGCCATCCAGGCGTTCATGGCTGTCACGAACCAAATGAATCGCTTCCACACTCAAGCGGGAGCCATGTGACAGCGTCTCAATCAACTGTAGCTGCTGTTCCATCCAGATGGACCGTTGTTCCGGCTCACCCTCAAGATCCGTCTGTTGAATGCCGCCCGGTAACAGAGCGCGTGACAGCTCATGGAACAGCCCCCCCAGCATCAGTTGTTCCAGCAAGGCAGGTTTCAGCTGATCGCCATACTGGGTAGCCAGAGTGTCCACCAGACTCAGTGCAAAGCTTACCGAATGCTGAAACAGATAGGTGTCTGCGTCTCGCAATCGGCTTAACAGCAAAATGCCCTGACGATCTTGCCGCCAGGCCTGCAGCAGATGTTGAGCGGCTTCTTCCGCCTGATCCAGCGGCAGTGTTTTGGCACTGCGCAATGCTACAATCATGCCCTTGATCGCGCTGATAGCTGACTGATGAGCACGCCGAATATCGATGGGCATAGAATCAACCGGAGTCGGCACCGGTTTGACAGACTCAGCAGGCGGCGGGGAAGATTTAATCGCCTGCCCTGCCATAACGCGATGTTCAGACGGTACAAACACTGCAGGTGTACCGGAAGGATGCCCACCATGACGCAGATGGTTGATGTAATCCCGCTGCAGATCAGCCACGAGACGGGTCAACTGCTGTTGCTGCACCGTTTGCAGCGACTCGAAACTGCATCCCAGATCAGTACGTTGTTTTACCGGGTCGTAGTGGCTGCGCATAATCCGTAGATTGGCATTGAAGCTACTGCTGTCGGGGAAACTGAGCGTTAGTGGCAAGGGTTCAGACAACTGACTGAAGTCAGCCTGACGATCACCACTGAGTTCAATGCGACAACCTTCGGCAGACAAGTCTTTTAATAACCCGGTGACCGGTAACTCATCCACAAAAGGCAGACTGGCAAAGATATCCAGCAACGGACGCACCGGAGCACGAAAGGAACGCCGACGCTGCAGAAAATGTAGCTGGCTGGGTATAGCTGCCTGAAACCCGGCTTCAGCAGCAACGTCTTCGATCGGTGACAGGCGCACATCACTCAGCGTTAACAGGCAACCATTCAAGCGAGTGGTGAGTGTCAAGTTACGGTTTTTCAGCAACACATGACGCTGTTGGGGCAAGGGCATATCAAAACACATGATCCCCTGTTCACTCTGGATAGATGCCAGATAGGTCGTCAGTCGATTCTCGGAATCCTGAGGCTGAATAGTGATCGGCGTTGCCGTTTCACTTAATTTCACCAACATCTGCCGAATCTCCCGGGCGGAGGTGATCAGCTGTCCTTCAGGGGCCTGTATGCTCATGAGTATGTTCCATCCTTTTTATACAATAGTGCTTTTCAGCTCAGCATGAACAGGCGATTTATTGTTTTAATATTTTTTCTTAACAAACACTAACACATTGAATAAATTTAATTTTTAAACAAATATAGCGTTTATATTCCCACAGATACCGTATGAAATTCTGACAATAATAGACACAGTTGATAAAAATGTCCATGCCTCAGACCCTGAACGAAAAAGGCCCTCACGGGCCTTTGATGGAGGGCTTGTTTCACATGACGACTAGGAGGTAGCCGCCTTGGAAACCGGGTTGACTCGCGAAGGACTCTGTCCAGAATCACCACCCGAGTGCATTTCAGATGCCTGAGAGGCCGGACCAAATTCCGGATAGGCCAGCATGCCACATTCGTGGATATCCATACCGTCCATCTCTTCCTCTTCACTGACACGCAGCGGCATCACTTTATTCAGAATCACCAGCACGATCATACTGGCAGCAAACATCCAGGCAATAATCACCAGAGTACCGATCAGCTGCCCCATGAAGGTGGCATCCGGATTACTCAACAGCACCGCAAAAATCCCCCAGATACCCGCAGTACCATGTACAGAGATAGCGCCAACAGGGTCATCCAGCTTCAGCTTGTCCAGCATCAGCACCGACAGCACCACCACGATACCGCCAACAGCGCCGATCAAAACAGCCAACCCGGCACCAGGCAGCAGAGGTTCAGCGGTAATCGACACCAGTCCGGCCAACGCACCGTTAATGGTCATGGTAATATCTGTTTTGCCAAACAGCATGCGGGCAAACAGGGCTGCCACCACGGCACCGGCCGCTGCTGCCGCATTGGTGTTGACGAAGATCTGGGCCACAGCATTAGCCTCTTCAACATTGGCTATTTTCAGCTCTGAACCACCGTTGAAACCGAACCAGCCCATCCAGAGAATGAACATACCCAGCGTTGCCATTGGCAAGTTGGCGCCCGGAATCGCTCTGACCTCTCCATTCGGGCCATATTTTCCTTTACGTGCACCCACCAGAATCACGGCTGCCAACGCGGCAGAGGCACCCGCTGCATGTACCACAATGGATCCGGCAAAATCCTGGAAGCCCAGTTCGTCCAGAAAGCCACCACCCCATTTCCAATAACCGGATACCGGATAAATAACACTGACCATGAACACAGCAAAGACCAGGAATGGCCACAGACGCATACGTTCAGCAACGGCCCCGGAGACAATTGACATGGTCGCAGCTGCAAACACAGCCTGGAAAATAAAATCAGCCATGTTGGAGTAATAGGGAGCATCCTCGCCGCCCATGACCACATCGTCGACAGAGTTATCACCTCCCAGCAGGAAGTCGATACCTGGAATCACGCTGCTGACCGGGCTACCCGGATACATGATGTTGTAGCCGACAAACAGATAAACTGTACAGGCCACGCCATACAGCAGCACATTCTTGTTCAGAATTTCCACCGTATTTTTGCTGCGCACCAGACCCGCTTCGAGCATGGCAAAACCCGCCGCCATCCACATCACCAGTGCGGTACACATGAGAAAATAAAAGGTATCCAGGGCATAGCCCAGTTCCAGAATCATACTATCCATGCCAAACCCCTCCAGTGTTCTGTGCGTGATTGCTCTGCATCGTCACCACCCTTACAAGTTAACTTTTGAGAAATTAAATTTCTTTTTAATAAACAATTAACGGTATGAAATAATCATGCCAATATATTATTAGCTTATTAAAATCAAATAATTAGAATATAAAAACTCTGAGACAAACAGACATCATGAGCACGCTTGCACCAGGAATGTGCTTCAGTGTCATTTAATTGTGCAGATGCAAAAACACCGGCCTGTAGCCGGTGTTTTGAAAGAGTCCAGACAGGTCAGAATCCCTGTCCGGGAATCCATTGCGTGCCTGCCAGCGGCACGCGTGCCATGGCGGCGGCTTCAACGGTCAGCGCGACCAGATCTTCCGGCTCCAGATTACGCAGGTCATTTTTGCCACAGGCACGCGCCAGCGTTTGAGCCTCCAGTGTCAGCACCCGCAGATAGTTGGCCAGTCGACGTCCGGCCTCTTCAGGATCCAGACGGCTCATCAGCTCAGGGTCTTGAGTGGAGATACCCGCCGGGTCCTTGCCCTCATGATAGTCATCGTAATAGCCCGCCGCAGAGCCAATCTTCTCATAGTCGGCCTGCCATTTCGGATGATTACATCCCAGTGCAACCAGCGCAGCAGTTCCGATGGCAACAGCATCGGCACCCAGCGCCATACATTTGGCTACGTCCGCACCATTGCGTATGCCACCTGAAACGATCAGCTGTACCTTGCGGTGCATCCCCATTTCCTGCAGGGCCTGTACCGCCTGGGGGATTGCCGCCATGGTCGGAATACCGACATGCTCGATAAACACATCCTGGGTAGCAGCGGTCCCTCCCTGCATACCATCCAGCACAATCACATCAGCGCCAGCCTTGACTGCCAGCTTGACATCATAATAGGTGCGTGTCGCACCAATCTTGATATAAATTGGTACCTGCCAGTCAGTGATCTCACGTAATTCCTGGATCTTGATAGCCAGATCATCCGGCCCCGTCCAATCAGGATGGCGGCAAGCGGAACGCTGGTCGACGCCTTTTGGCAGGGTTCGCATCATGGCAACACGATCCGTTATTTTCTGCCCCAGCAGCATACCGCCACCACCTGGTTTGGCCCCCTGCCCCAGCACCACTTCAATGGCGTCCGCCTTGCGAAGATCATCCGGGTTCATGCCATAGCGAGACGGCAAGTATTGATACACCAGCTTACTCGACTGACCGCGCTCTTCTGGCGTCATCCCGCCATCCCCGGTGGTGGTTGAGGTGCCTACAGCTGACGCTCCACGCCCCAGTGCTTCCTTGGCATTGGCAGATAGCGCTCCAAAACTCATACCCGCGATGGTGACAGGCGTTTCGATGACGATCGGTTTTTTCGCAAAACGGGTACCCAGGGTGACCTGAGTGTTGCACTTCTCACGATAACCCTCCAGAGGATAGCGGGACATACTGGCCCCGAGAAACAGCAGGTCATCGAAATGCGGCAAGCGGCGTTTGGCCCCGAAGCCGCGAATATCATAAATACCGGTATCCGCTGCACGCTGTATTTCGGCAATGGTATGACGATCGAAGGTTGCAGACTCACGCAATCCGGGTTTTACATTAATATCACTCATGATGAAGTCCTCAGTAAGCCGCTGCGTTATCGACTTTAAAGTTGTAGAGTTCACGTGCTGAGCCATAACGGCGGAACTGAGCTGGGTCTTCATTCACTCCCGCCCGATTCAGCAGTGCAGCCAGCTCTTGCAGATGCTCATCGCGCATCTCTTTCTCAACACAATCTGCTCCCAGGGATTTCACCTGCCCTTTGACATAGATGTGTACCTCATAGAGCGAGTCCCCCAGTGCATCACCGGCATCACCACAGACCACCAGCGTACCGGCCTGCCCCATAAAGCAGCTCATATGACCGACATTACCCTGCACCACGATATCCACACCTTTCATTGAGATACCGCAGCGCGCCGCTGCATTGCCTTCAATCACCAGCAATCCACCATGTGCGGTGGCACCGGCGGACTGAGAGGCATCACCTTTGACCCGGACACTGCCAGACATCATGTTCTCGGCCACGCCCTGTCCAACATTGCCATGTACCACGACATGGGCTTTCTTGTTCATACCGGCACAGTAGTAACCGGCATGACCCTGAATATCGATGGACAGGTTCTGGTCCAGACCACACACCAGATTGTGCTTGCCTGCAGGTTGCAGCACCTGCCATTCGCGCTCGGTACATGTCTGCGCCTGGTCATGCAGTGCCTGATTCAGTTCACGTACACTGGTCTTGCTTAAATCAACTGTTTTCATCATCAGCTCCTTACTGACCCTGACGTTCCCAGGCATAAACGGTGGCGGGTTCAGGTTCCCAGACACGGGCCTTCTCAATACCCGGCAGACTGGTCAATGCCTGATATTCCGATGCCATCGCAACATAGTCTTCCGTTTCAGCCAGTACCGCCGGCTTACAGGCAATCGGGTCACGAATCACGGCAAAACCGTTACGCGTGCCTATGGTGAAGGTAAAAAAGCCATCCAGGTCCTGTAACGCACTTTCCAGGGCCTGTTTCAGCGTATCCCCCTGGCGTAACCGCCAGGTGAGGTAACCGGCAGCCACTTCAGAATCATTTTCGGTTTCAAAACTGATCCCCTCGCGTCGCAGCGCTTCACGCAAACGATTGTGGTTAGACAGTGAACCGTTATGCACCAGACACAAATCCATACCTGTTGAAAAGGGATGACTGCCTTCCATGGTGACCGCTGATTCAGTCGCCATACGGGTGTGACCAATAATGTGTGTGCCCTGCATCGACGCCAGTGAGAAACGCTCGGCAATCTCCACTGGCAGGCCCACCTCTTTGAGGATCTCAATGGAACGACCAATACTGAGAATCAGCACATCAGGTGCATGTTCAGCAAACCATTGCCGCGCAGCACTCTCGTCAGCCGCCAGTTTGAACACCGCAACATTGGCGTTCTGGAACCACTCCAGACTGGCACTCAGACCGGTTTTGGCCTGTTCAGCCAAGTCTTCCCAGTCAAATTCTGTATCCGGATGACGCAGGGTCAGCTTGATACTCTGTTCGGCAACTTCATCGCCATAGATAGCAAACCCGGCACTGTCAGGCCCGCGGTCCGTCATGGCGATCAACATGGGTTCAAACAGCTCACCCAACCGTGCCTCCAGGGCCGGATTTTTCAGGTAAAGCCCTACAATTCCACACATGGTGTTATCCTCATTCAACCTGATCAGAAAAATTCAGCGTACTGTTTCAGTTCCCAGTCGGAGACATGGCGGCTGTACTCTACCCACTCCATCCGCTTGATATTGATAAACTCCTGGACAAAGTCGGCTCCCAGGGCCTCGCTGAACATAGGGTTCGCTTCCAGTGCATTGATCGCTTCATCCAGGTTTTGTGGCAGCACGCCGATGCCCTGTTCCAGACACTGCTGACGATCAAGTTCATAGAGGTTAATGTTATGTGGCTCGCCCGGGTCCAGTTCGCGCTCGATACCATCCAGACCCGCAGCAATCAATGCAGCATGTACCAGGTAGGGGTTGCAGCCGGAATCGGGCAGGCGAAACTCCAGTCGGCCATAGGGAATACGAACCATGGCAGAACGATTGTTGTCGCCATAACAGATGTAGGCAGGCGCCCAGGTCGAACCTGACAGTGACCGTCCAACGACCAGGCGTTTGTAGGAGTTGACGGTAGGTGCGGCAAAAGCACAGAGCGCCGGAGCGTGGTGCAGCAGACCTGCAATGAAGTGATACGCCAGCTTGGATAATCCCATGCCACTGCTATCAGATGCATCATGGAACAGGTTGCGTCCCTGCGCGTCGCTGATCGACAGATGGAAATGCATACCGTTGCCGGTTCGACTGGAATCCGGCTTCGGCATGAAGGAACAGACCATACCCAGCTTGTTAGCAATTTCACCCGCCGCCATACGCACGAACGTAAAGCGATCTGCAGAGGTCAAGGCATCACTGTAGGTATAATTGATTTCAAACTGACCGTTAGCATCTTCGTGGTCGATCTGATACACATCGAAATCAACTGCCTGCAAAGATTCGACCAATTGTTCCAGAAATTCGCGAGAACGAGACAGCCCCTTGTAGTCATAACAGGGTTTGTCCAGTACATCACTTTCGTCCACCGGCATCAGTTTTCCTTCGGGCGTTTTGCGAAACAGCGAGAACTCCGGTTCCAGACCGGTATTCAAGGTCCAGCCTCGCTGCTCCAGACGCTGCAACTGCTGTTTTAACAGTACACGGCTGCAGAAAGGATGCGGCTTATCATTCACATAGCCATCGCAGGCAAGACGTGCATAACCCGGCTGCCAGGGCACCGCGCTCAGGGTATTCAGGTCACCACGAGCCATAAAATCCGGACCATGTGGCTGCATGCCCATTCCCCAAACCGCAAAGCCTGCAAAACCGGCTCCTTTTTCAACCACATCCATCAGGGTATGCACAGGAACGGATTTGGTCTTGGCCACACCATGGATATCAACAAACTGAGCCAACACATACTTGATCTTGTGTTCGCTGATAAAGCTCTGAACATCGGTCGGCAACATCATACATCTCCTCGGTCAACAGAAGTCTGGCCAACATCGTTGATGACGGCCTCAAAAGTGTGTGCCAGATAAGCACTGAATCCAGGATCACAGCCCAGCAACAGGGTGTCGGGGCGGTCAGCAGGGGCGTATAGCCAGCAATTGATGCCGGCAACAGCCAACATCTGCCAATCTCCCGGACGCATCTGACGAAAATCGAACTGGCACAGCTGTGCCATCACCGCCAACCAGTCAGCCCCGGACAAGCGGAAAATCGTGTCATGGCGCTGAAAGCACCACTCACCCACCGGAGCGCTACCGCCGCTGGGCATAAACACCATAAATTCATCACGGCCAGTCCGTGCCACAATCGCAGCATCGGCCTGAAGTGCAGACAAAGGCCCATCAGGGACAGGCAGTCCTGCGCCGGTCAGCGCAGACGTGCTGTCCGGACCGGTCATAATCCAACCCTGCCAATCCGCCAGGCGCTCAAAATTCAGCTGAGTCATCAGGCCACCTCCTCAAGATTGACTCGTTGACGGGCACCGTCCGGGTCATAAAAGGGCAGACTGGTCAGCTGCGCCTGAATGCGCTGCCCGTCATCCACCTGAATTTCCACCTGCTCAGCCGTATCTGCCAATGGCAGATCCAGCATGGCCAGCGCAATCACTACGCCCAGTGACGGACTGAACGCGACACTGGTAACACGCCCGACCATCGCCTCTGCGGCCATAATTAGATGGCACTCCTTGACCTGATCCTGAGGTGTACCCGGTGCCAGACGGAGGCCTACAAGGCGCCGCTGGCAGCGTGACTGCAGCAGTGCCAGAGAAGGTTTGCCGGTAAACCAGACTTTGCTTTTCAGCGGCACAGCCCAGGCCATACCTGCTTCATAAGGATTGGTCAGTCCATCGGTGTCCTGACCGACGATGAGGTGTCCTTTTTCCAATCGCAGAATACGCTGCGCCTCGACACCAAAAGGACGAATGCCGACGGATGATCCGGCCTGCATCAAGGCTTGCCAGACCGTTACCGCAGCCGAGTGAGGCAGGTGAATCTCATATCCCAGCTCACCGACAAAACCCACCCGGATCAGACGTACCGGATAGCCACAGAGCTGACCTTCACGCATGCCCAGATAAGGAAATACAGCGTCATCCAGATCGATATCGGTCAACGACTGCAATACACGTCGACTGTGAGGACCCGCCAGATTGATCGCCGCAAGGGAACCGGTACGATTGACCAGACGTACATTCAGACCGGCACACTGAATCAGTTTTGACAGCTGTTTGAAGGTGGCATCAGCATGGCTGGTGGTGGCAGTAACGTAGAAGCGATCATCACAGATGCGCCCGACAATGCCGTCATCGACGATGACTCCTGAATCATCCACCATCAGGGCATAGCGGGTCATACCCACTGCCAGAGTCGACATTTTCATGGTGTATGCACAATCCAGCAGTCTCGCGGCATCCGGCCCCATCACTTCGATCTTGCCCAGTGTCGAGACATCGATAATACCCAGCGCCTCTCTGACTGCCTGTACTTCTGCCTGAATACTGCTTCGCCGCTGCTCAGCTGGACCATAGTACTCCGGGCGCAGCCAGACACCCGCTTCCATGAACTGCGCACCTGACTGCTGATGCTGCTGATGCAGCGCGGTGAGTCGTTGCGGACGAAAGCGCCGTCCGGCCAGCGCGGCAACAGGAACCGGATGAAAAAATGGCCGCGCGGTCGTTGAGCCAGCCGCGTCGATACTGACACCCTGATAACGTGCCAGCACCCGAATGGCATTCATGTTGGCGTGTTTGCCCTGGCTAGGTCCCATACCGACTGTCGAGAAGCGCTTGAGCAATTCAATATTGTCAAACCCCTCCTGCATCGCATGGATCAGGTCACGGAGCTGCAAATCTTCGTCAAAATCGATGAAGTTTTTGCCCTTGGGATGCTCAACAATAGGCCAGGGATGGCTATGAGGTTGATCATCGCGGCAGGCTGCCAGATCACGGGAAATTGGCGTTCCTGCCAACCAGGCAACCGCCTCCTCCGCTGCCGCCCGGGCATCGGCCAGACGCTGTTCCAGAGTATAGGCACCGTTGAGGCGACCACAGACAAAGATGCCATCAGGTAAATGACTTGGCAGCAATTGCTCCAGCCCGGGCTGATAACTCAGTTTCCCTCCGGCCTGGTAGACCAGCTGAGCTGCGGACGACCAGCCCGTACTCATCAACAGCAGGTCGCACGCGAGTGTTTCCGTGCGGCTCAGGTCACATTCACCCTGGTGCCAGGGAGCCAGTACCACCTGCTCCAGCCGGGTCGCCCCACAGGCTTCATAGACACAACTCTGTTGCCAGACCGGCACACCCAGGTCGACCAGCTTGCGTGCCCACTCACCCCGGCTGCTCAGCGCGCCCATATCTATGACTGCAACCAGCTCTACACCTGCGGTCTGAAGATCCAGCGCCGCACGGTAGCCTTCGTCATTAGCCGTCAGGACCACTGCACGCTTGCCCGGTTTGATTGCATAACGACTGATCAGGCGCTGGGCAGCGGATGCCAACATCACACCTGGTAAATCGTTATGACGAAACACAGCAGGCTGTTCCATCACACCACCCGCATGAATCACAGCACGGCTGCGCAGCTTGATAATGCCGGTGGGTGTCAGCAGCGGCAGGTAATGGTCGGTATACCAGCCACAGGCCAGGGTTGAACACAGTACACGAATCCCTGGGTTCTGGTGCACTGCGGATTTAAGCCGCTCACGGTGACCCGCCGCGGCCGTCTCATTGACCAGTTGATAATCCAGACTGCCGCCAAGATGCGGGTTCTCGTCAACCAGCACCACATCCAGACCCGCCTGTGCTGCACTGAGGGCTGCCTGCATACCACTGGCGCCCCCGCCAATGACCAGCAGATCGGCATAGACGTATGATTTTGGCTGACGCTCGACGGTCCATTGAGTATTGACTTCACCCAGACCGGCTTTACGCCGAATCAGTTTTTCCCACACAGGAAACAGGCGACGCGGCTTATGGAAAGCCTTGTAGTAGAACCCCACTGGCATAAAGCGGGACAGATGCCCAATCCAGCTGTCTCGATCATGATCGAGGCTGCCCTGAACATTACAGGGACGCAGAGTCAGCCCCTCAGTCACCTGAGTCACATCACCTCGCAGATTGGGATGTGACTCCGACTGAAACAGTGCATTGACATCATGATTGGCAAGACTCAGCACACCTCTTGGACGATGGTATTTGAAACTGCGGCCCAGCAACTGGCGGCCAGATGCCAGCAGAGCCGATGTCACACAATCACCTTTGAACGCTTTATAGGACTTGCCTTCCAGCGTAAACGTGATCTGTTCGGAGCGATCGATCCACTCCAGGGGTTGGGGATTAAGACGGGAGCTCATAACGTACCTCAGCCAGATCGACATGACCGACAACACGGTCAGTCAGGGTGTCACGCATCAGGACATACCAACGTCCGCTAGGACGGTGATACCACCACTCTCTCAACACACCCGGAGCACCATTGCGGTTGAATACATAGTCACTCCAGGCCGCTTCATCCGCTTCAAACGGCGGTACCCGAACTTCACCCATGTAGTCAAATTCACTGATGGGACGGGCGCCTATCACCGGACAATCCAGTAATTTCATGTCAGACTCCTCAATGTCCTACCGATGCCGCACCCTTCTCGCCGACCAGATCAAAGTCAGCAAAACGGGACAGGCGGAAGGGTTCGATCAACTCATGATTGCGGTCATTGGCCAGGGTCCAGGCGAGGGTTTTGCCACTGACCGGCGTCGCCTTGAAGCCCCAGGTGCCCCATCCAGCATCCAGATAGAAGCCCTGCAACGGCGTTTTCCCCATAATCGGTGCAAAATCAGGCGTGATATCACTCATGCCAGCCCACTGGCGCATCACTTTGAGACGACTGACAAACGGAAACAGATCCAGCATTTTGTCGGCCAGACCTTCGGTAAAGTCGAAGCTGGAACGGGTGGAGTGCAGTACCGCCGGGTCCACCGATGCCCCCATGACCAACTCACCACGTGAAGACTGGCTGACATAGACATGCAGACTGCCGGAGACCACGATGGTATCCATGAAAGGCTTTACTGGCTCGGTGACACAGGCCTGGAGCGGGAAGATTTCTATCGGCGTACGGATGCCGACCATTTCAGTGATACGCGGTGTTGAGCCTGCTACCATCGACACCACCTGATGACAACTGATCGAACCACGATTGGTGTCAACACCGCAGACCCGACCCGACTGAGTGCGTATCGCAGTCACGCGGGTTTTCTGATGTATCTCCACGCCACGGTTATAGGCTCCGCGAGCATAGCCCCATGCAACCGCATCATGTCGGGCAACCGCGCCCGGTGCGTGGTAGAGCGCGCCCATCACCGGGCTCTGTCCACCACACTCAAGATCCATATACGGGACTTCGCTGGCAATCTGCTGACGGTCCACCACTTCGCTGGCAACCCCCAACTGCTTATTCACTTCGGCACGCCAACGCATGGTCCGCAGAGCACTGTCGGTATGCGCCAGGGTGAAATGACCGCGTGTCGAGTAGAAAATATTCAGATCAAAATCATCTGCCAGATCTTCAAACAGCTTGACGCTGGTATCGTAGAACTTCACCCCTTCCGGCGTGAGGTAGTTGGAACGCACGATGGTGGTGTTACGGCCCGTATTCCCGCCACCTATGTACCCCTGTTCCAGTACCGCCACATTGGTAATGCCATGTTCTTTGGCCAGGTAGTAGGCGCAGGCCATGCCATGACCACCACCACCGATAATGACCACGTCATAATGGTTTTTTAAAGGTTTGGTCTCGGGGAAAAAGCGTGGTTCATCATGGCTGGATTTGAAGCCATGTTTCAGCAAACGCCAAGGCATGATGCTCTCCCGGTCAGATGCAATGCAGACAGAACCACTGACGCAGGCATGACCGAATGATCAGCCATACCCAAACCTTTGCTAATCGGTGTAAACTCTTGTTTAAAGCCCTTTCGCTGACTAGTGCTTTTCATCATCGCGAACCATCCGTTTACTTTTAAGAAAGTTATTTTCTTTTAAGTAAAGCAACAAGCTTGCCAGCTTCTGCAGATTGAGCGCATGAATTGCCTAAAAGCGTGCTAAATGACTGAAATTATTATTTATGATAATTTTTATATACTGGAAGGAAATATTTAGCACTCAACAGCACGCACTCCGGGCTCACTATGACTGGATCAAAACGCACTCAAACAGGGCGTGTTGACCTTGAATTGCACCAAAGGAAAACAGACATGCAGGACTTACACGACCCCAAACTGCGCCTGGAGCAGTACATCGGCATGAAAGTGAAGCGCAAACGCGTGGAACAGGGACTCAAGATCATCGACGTTGCCCGTATTGCCGGACTCAGTCAGGGGATGGTCAGTAAAATCGAAAATGCCCAGGTCTCTACCAGTCTGGATACACTGAGCCGTTTATGTGATGCCATCGGCCTGACGATCTCCACCCTGTTCAGTGACTATGACCGTCCAGAAGGCGGTGCCCAGTTGACACGCTCGGGCGAAGGCATGGAAGTGGTACGTCGTGGAACCGAGAAAGGCCACACCTATCAACTGCTCAGCTATCAGCGTGGTAAAAAGAAAAGCTACGAGCCTTTCCTGATCACCATGGACGATGCATCAGAGGTATTTCCAACCTTCTCACATCCCGGACAGGAATTTATCTACCTGCTGGAAGGTCGCATTCTCTATCGGCACGGCAACCACCTATATGAAATGGGTCCCGGTGACAGCCTGTCATTTGATGCTGAAGTCCCACATGGACCTGAAGCCCTGATTGAGGTGCCGATTCGGTTGCTGTCCGTCATTCATTATGATGACACACAGTAACGCCGGATTGATCCGTATCAACACAGTCATGCACTGAGGCGTTTACCCTAGACATCTCTGAATATCCCGGATGAGGAACCGCCATGCTGAAGTTGTTAACGGATCGCTTACCCTCCCCTGCTCCCATGCTCCGACGCCTGGACCGCTGGGTGCCCTGGTCGTTGAAATGCCAACTGGTAGAGCCGCAACTGAATCAGCTGTTTGGCCGCTATATCCGTGAAGGTGAGTTTGACCTGCTGGCAGAGCGCTTTATCACGCTTCGACTGCGGGATCTGCAGATACAGCTGACACTCACGCTGGAAAATGAGCAGCTGCGCCTCAGCCAACAGACAGGTGAAGTAACTATCAGTGGCGACCTGGAGACCTTTATCCAACTGGCGCGCCAGCAAGCCGATGCGGATGGCCTGTTCTTTCAACGCAAACTGGTACTGGAAGGCGACACTGAACTGGGACTGGGCGTGCGTAATCTGCTCGACAGCCTGGAGTGGTCACTGGCGGACTCCCGTATCGGTACGCTGTTGTTGCAACTTGAGGCACTGCGCCAGCGTTTACCCAGCGCAGTGAGGCCCTTTAGTCCATCAGTGGGTTAACCCGGTCCATGCCCGGACGTCCAAACCAGTAACCGTTACAATCCTGCTGCGCATGCAGCGGGATTTCCTGCCCCAATGGCAACTCACCTGAACGCATCCGGTCGAACTGACTGACCACCGCTGCCATCCCTTCGGCCTGTGGACTCAGACGCACTACCTGAACCCCATGACGACGCATTAAGGGTAACTGATCAAGCAGATTGCAGCAGGCACCAGACAGCGTCTGAATGCCATTCAGTACAAACACATCCCGTGATTCCTGGGTACGCATCGGTAAACCGGCAGCATACTGCTGGCAGACAAATCCACAACGGTCCTTGGGCAAGTCATGATAGCGTGCCGTAAAACAGCGCGATGACCAGGCCAGAGGCAGGTGCCCGTAAGCAAACACCTCAGTCTCCAGATCCAGTTGCTGCTCTGCAATTCCCTGCTGCAGATCTGCCAGCGTCTCCCGGCTTAACTCCACCGGCAAACACCAGCGTTGCAGACCCAGAGCGGACAGGTTCGACAGGGTTCTGAGATTGTATATGTTCAGTGAAGGTCCGGTCGTAAAAGGCAGCTCAGCCTCGGTCAGATAATACAGTGCACTCTGATCATTGGCCTCAACCTGCCAGCCCTGCTCTGCAGCCAGATCCAGCAAACGGCGTAACTGTTTAAGATCGGCTTCCGATTCAATCAACGCCTGCGTCGACAACACCACCTGCTTACCGGAAGCCACCAAGTGTTTACCGATACGCTCCCAGTCATCCAGCTTGAGTTCCCGGCGGCGTGAGCAAACCGTTTCTCCCAGATGCACAACTTCAACAGGCCATTCAGCCGCCTGTTGATAAAAGGCATCCACCTGCTCAGCAGGCCAGTAATAGAGTAATGGGCCTAAAGATAACTGCATCATATGTTCCTATTTCCACTTGCGGTGATAAGCACCCAGAGTCGTCAAACTGCCCTCGGAGAGTTGACTGAGCTGCGCAGCCCAGGCCTGCATGCGCACCGAATCCGGCTCAGCAGCACCTGCCGCATCCACTGCCTGACGCCAGACACGTGTGACCTGAGCAACATAGGCCGGACTGCGCTGACGCCCTTCGATCTTCACAGCTGAAATACCCAGCGCTTTCAGCTTCGGCAACAGATCCAGCGTTGACAGGCTGACCGGCTCTTCCAGTGCATGATAGGTTTCATCGCCAACGGCAAAGCGGCCCTTGCAAAGGGTTGGATAACCCGCTTTCTCTCCAGCCTGAAAACGATCAATCAGCACACCATTGAGACGCGCCTCCAGCCCCTGATCGGTTTCCAGCCAGCGCACGGCTTTGGCTGGTGAACAGGCACCCCGGGTATTGGGGGACTCATCCGTCAGGTATGAAGAGAGGTAACAGCGCCCTTCCGCCATGATACACAGACTGCCAAAGGCAAAGACTTCCAGCTCAACCGGGCTTTGACGCGCCAGATCCTCGACCTGACTGATAGACAGTACCCGCGGCAAGACCGCACGTTTGATGCCAAACTGCTGCTGGTAAAAACGCAGGGCGGCATGACTGGTCGCCGAACCCTGTACAGACAGATGGCGTGACAGATCCGGATGGGTTTGTGCCGCATAATCCAGCAGCCCCATATCCGCCAGAATCAGAGCATCCACCCCCAGGCTGGCAGCCTGATCAACAGCGGCGGTCCACTCCCGCCAACCATTCGGCTGAGGATAGGTATTGATCGCACAAAACACCTTGCAACCCCGGCTTTGGGCGTACTCAATCCCTTCATTTGCACGTTTGTCGGTAAAATTCAGGCCAATAAACTGACGGGCATTGGTGGCATTCTGAAAACCGAAATAGACGGCATCCGCGCCTTCATCAACTGCTTTTTTCAGTGCCGGAAGATTTCCGGCAGGACAGACCAACTCCATGCGTACCTCCAAAAATTTGGGCAAGCATAGCAGTTCAACTGCCGTGATAAGTTGATATGAGTCATGATCCGGTTGGTGCCATACAGGGATAGTCTATTTCCACCAGCAACATTAGCAGGGATTTATATTCAATAGACTTTAGTCTAGTATTCTGCAGACTTAAGTCACCACAACAATAAAGAGAGCCTTATATGAGACGCCCTGTTCGTATTGCTATCACCGGTGCCGCTGGTGCCATCAGTAACAGCCTGCTTTTCCAGATCGCCGATGGCAGCATGATGGGTGATGATCAGCCCGTTATTCTGCAATTGATCGAAATGCCCGAACGCATGGAAGCGCTGCGTGGTCTGGCCATGGAGCTGGAAGACTGTGCGTTTCCCTTACTGCATACCATTACGTTGCACGATAATGTTGAAGAAGGTTTCAACAATGCACACTATGCCTTATTGATCGGGGCTCGCCCGCGTGGGCCCGGTATGGAACGACGCGATCTGCTGGAAGTGAATGCAGAAATTTTCACCCGCCAGGGGAAAGCACTGAACGATCATGCCAACCGCGATGTAAAGGTCCTGGTAGTGGGTAATCCGGCGAACACCAATGCACTGATTGCCAGTCGTAACGCGCCGAAACTATCGCCTTCGCAGTTTACGGCACTGACCCGGCTTGATCACAATCGGGCCAAAGGCATTCTGGCCAACCACACCGGTGCAAATCCACTGGATATTGATGGCATTATCATCTGGGGTAACCACTCGCCCACCCAGTTTCCTGACCTCTACCACGCCAGTGTACTGGGACAACCGGTCATGGAGCAGATTGATCAGGAATGGTATCAACAAGAGTTCATTCCCAAGGTACAAACCCGCGGCAGCCAGATTATCGATGCCCGTGGCGTGTCCAGTGCGGCGTCTGCGGCCCAGGCAATTATTCACCATATGCGTGACTGGACGCTCGGCACTCCACCAGGACAGGTGGTGAGCATGGGGATTATCAGTGATGGCAGCTATGGTATTGAAAAGGGGATTTTCTATTCCTTCCCGGTACGCTGCAATTATGGCCGCTACCAGATCGTCAAAGGACTGGACCTGAATGCATTCAGTCAGAAAATGATGAAGCATACCGAGCAGGAGCTGCTGGAAGAAAAAGCGGCCGTGAATCATCTGCTACCCGCAGAGACAGAAGCCTCGCACCAGCAGCTGTCAATCTGTTTGCGCTCCGGAGTCACCCTCTATGCTGACGGCACAGGACCGGAGGCAAGCTTTAAATACCTCAGCACAAACCGGGTTATGTAACCTTCAGGCAGCCAAAATCAGAGGGTGATTCGCATCGACAGATCAATCGCCCGACAATGCTTGGTCAGCGCACCTATCGAAATATAATCGACGCCGGTCGAGGCATAGTCCAGCAGGGTCTCATCAGTAATATTTCCGGAGGCCTCCAGTTGAGCACGACCTGCCGTCAGCGCCACCGCATCACGCATCTGCTCCGGTGTAAAATTATCCAGCATGATAATGTCTGCACCGGCCTGCAATGCCTCCTGCAGTTGCTCAAAGGTTTCCACCTCCACTTCCACCGGTTTGCCCGGATGGTTACGGTGTGCTGCCTGAATAGCTGGCGTGATGCCACCACAGGCCATCAGATGGTTTTCCTTGATCAAAAACGCATCAAACAAACCGATTCGATGGTTATAGCAACCACCGCAACTGACGGCGTACTTTTGTGCCAGACGCAGTCCTGGCAAGGTTTTCCGGGTATCCAGCAGTTTCACCGGAGTACTGGCAACCCGGGCGGCATAGTGTGCGCTCACTGTCGCGGTTCCAGAGAGTGTCTGCAAAAAGTTCAGTGCCGCACGCTCACCGGTTAACAGAGCGCGTGCCGGACCCTGCAAGCGCAGCAGTTCAGTATTGGCGGCTACCTGATCCCCGTCAGCCACCTGCCAGTTCAATTGCACCCGGCTGTCGACCTGACGAAAAACCTCATTAACCCAGGCGACACCACAAATAACCGCTGCTTCGCGAGTAATCACCCGTGCCGTTGCCTGATGTGATTCAGGCACCAGCTCTGCCGTAATATCACCATCGCCGACATCCTCCTGCAAGGCAGTCGTAACATTATCCTGGATAACGGCTTGCAGTTCAGGGAGTGTAAGCATGAGAATAGAGACTTCCGATCAGATCAATAACAGGTTGCAGCATTCTAACCAGCAGGAACCCTCTGTGCCAGTCCCTATGCAAATACATGACCATCGCCTGAGCAGCGCCAGACAGATCCAGTGTGATAATCACAATGAACGCCCCGCAGACGAAATTTCACTGCTGGTGATACACAATATCAGCCTGCCTGCCGGTGAGTTTGGCGGCCCCTATATTGAAGATCTGTTCTGTAATCGGCTGGACCCGGCGGCTCATCCGGATTTTGTTGCTATTGCGGCACTGCGCGTATCAGCACACCTGCTGATTCGGCGTGATGGCAGCCTGTTGCAGTTTGTTCCCTTTAACCGTCGGGCCTGGCATGCTGGCGTCTCCTGTTATGCCGGTCGAGAGCAATGCAATGACTTTTCCATCGGAATTGAACTGGAAGGCACAGATGATCAGCCCTTTACTGATCAACAGTATCAGCAGCTGATCACCGTCACCCGATTACTGATGCAGCATTACCCGGCGATCACAGCAGAGCGGATTACCGGGCATTCGGATATCGCACCAGAGCGTAAAACAGATCCGGGCCCCTGTTTTGACTGGACCTACTACCTGCAGCAGCTACAGGCACCTCGGTCAGGAGACGCGCATGCAACCTGTTAAGAACGCTCAGTTACGCTGGCAGGCAGGTGTTCCGGTCTCTACACAGTTTGAGGATATCTATTTCAACCAGACAGGCGGTGCGGCTGAAACACAGCATGTTTTCATAGAGGGCAACCAGTTGCCTCAGCGCTTTGCTAGCCTCAGTGCCGGTGAACACTTTGTCATTGCCGAAACAGGCTTTGGTACAGGGCTCAACTTTCTGGTGACCCGCCAGCAATGGCTGAAGCAGGCGAACCCACAGGCAACACTGCATTTTATCAGCTTTGAAAAATACCCTTTGTCACGCCAGGATATCAGACATATCTGGCAAGACTGGTCAGAGCTGAACGATTGCCAGGAGGCGTTTCTGTCGCAATACCCCGCACCGATGGAAGGCTTTTATACACTGTTTTTTGATCAGGAGCGTATTCAACTGACACTGGTTCTGGGAGACCTGCTGGAACAGATTTCCCAGTTAAAGGCACGGGTCGATGCCTGGTTTCTGGATGGTTTTGCGCCCGCCAAGAACCCGGAGATGTGGCACCCACGCCTGTTTCAGGGAATGGCGGACTGTAGCCATGACAGCACAACGCTGGCTACCTTTACCGTGGCACGCAGTGTACGAGAGGGGTTGCAGCAGGCCGGTTTTCAGCTGAGTAAACAGCCGGGATTTGGCCGTAAACGGGAAATGCTCTGTGGTGAATACGCCACGCTGTCAGCTCAACAGTCTTTTCCACGCCCACAGCAGGTGATCGTCGTGGGCGCAGGACTGGCCGGTGCCAGCACTGCACGTATGCTGGCAGAAGCCGGTGTTGCCGTCACATTACTGGAACGCGAAGCCGAACCCGCACAGCAGGGTTCAGGCAATGCACAGGGAGCCCTGTATGCCAAACTGGCGGTCAAACCCACACCCCACAGCGCCTTTCACCTGCAGGGGTTAGGCTACAGCGTCAATCAGCTCCGCCAACTGCCCGCACACGCGTCCGATCTGGCCTCGCTCTGTGGTGTACTGCAGCTGGCTATTAGCGAACGTGACCAGCAGCGTCATCAACAGATTGAGACGAGTGGACTCTATCCGGAATCCCTGCTCCAACCGGTCAACGCCGAAACCGCCTCAACCCTGGCGGGCAGTAAAATACCTCACAGCGGTCTGTTTTTTCCGGATGCAGGCTGGGTCGCACCGGCGGATTACTGTCGTTACCTTCTGCAGCATCCGTTAATTAGCTGCCACTACCAGCAGACTGTGCAGCAGCTCGACCAGGCAGCCGATGCACACTGGACCGTCAGCACCACGACACATACCTTCCAGGCAACGCATGTGGTTATCTGCACGGCTGCCGATGCACGTCAGCTGACACCACTGCAACATCTGCCACTCAAGCCGATTCGGGGGCAAACCAGTTTAATCCAGGCCGGTGACACACTGCCGCAACTGAAAACGGTTGTCTGTGGTGAAGGCTATATCTCTCCACCACGCCGGGGAAAATACTGTTTCGGAGCGACATTTGACCTGCACCAGACAGACCTGGCCTTGAGAGACGCTGATCATCAGCAGAATCTGGACACCCTGGCAGCTGCCTTGCCTGAATTTGAGGGATTAACACCGGCACAATGCAACGGGCGCACCGGATATCGCTGCAGTACACCTGACTACCTTCCGCTGGTTGGAGCGATTGCTGACTATAACGAAACCCTGCAACGCTTTGCCGGACTGCGTACCGATGCCAGGCGTGCGTCAGGACTGGAGATTCCCAGAGTGTCAGGACTCTATGTCAACACCGGCCATGGCTCCAAGGGACTGATCTCCTGCCCGATCAGCGCCGCACTGATCACAGCCATGCTCTGTGACTTACCTGCACCCTTACCGGCAGAGTTGATTGAACGCCTGGATCCAGGGCGCTTTATTCTGCGTGACCTCAGTCGACGTCGTATTTAATGCTTTTCAGCAAAATGACGATATACTCATAGAAGCAGGGGGAGTCGCTGAACTATGTCACTGATAATTATTGATCAAGGCAATCGTATCCAAACACCGGTCAAGGCACTGTTCAAAGGACGCAGTGTCGATGAAACGGCTGCCAGTAAACAGTCCGGGACCTTGCCGGGCTCCGAGGAAAATTTACAGCGCTTCAGTGAGCGCCTGATACGTCTCGACCCTGAGTCTGGCCGCCGCCCGACCACCACGGCAGGTCCCCAGGCCGCTTATGAGCAAACACGCACTGCCGGCAAGCCAAAAACGGCACGTCCGGCGCTGCGTGCCCAACAGATTATGACCTTTCCTGTGCAAACCATCGCGCTGACTGCCTCGCTGCGTCAGGCCTGGTTGCAATTGGAAGAGTATCAGATCGCTCATCTGGTGGTAATTGATGACAGTGAGCGACCGTTGGGATTGATCTCCCGTCCCGATATTCTCGAGCACGGTACAGATTCAACTGTGACTGTGGCAGTGGTCTATCAGAAGCAGATGGTTGCCGCCACACTGGATACCGAACTGTCCCAGATTGCATCCACCTTTGTGAACTATCCGATTGCAGCCATTCCTGTCATCAGTGATCAGGACGAACTGCTCGGCATTATCTCGCGGACTGACCTGGTTCGCCTGCTGATCAATGATGCCCAGGTGGAAAGCTGGGCCTAAACAGGTTCAACGACAGGACTCCAGCAACGCCAACAACTCTGACTCATCCAGCACCCGAACACCAAGTGCTTCAGCTTTGGCCAGTTTGGAGCCGGCACCGGGGCCTGCGACCACAGCATCGGTTTTTTTCGACACACTGCCACTGACTTTGGCTCCGAGCTGCTGCAATGCAGCCTTGGCTTCATCGCGTGTCATCGTTTCCAGTGTACCGGTTAACGCCCAGGTCTGATCCGCCAGAGGTAATGTGGTGACGTCAGCCGGCGCGTCAGCACTACCCTCCAGCATTCCAAACTCAGCCAGCTGCTGTTCCAGGCGTACAGCCAGTTCAGTCGCCTGTGTATCCGCCAACCAGGACAAGACACCCTGTTGTGCCTTGCTGCTCAAGCCCGGTACCTGAGAGAGACGCGCCGCATCCGCCTGCAGCAGTGCCGTCAGACTGGAAAAATGTTCTGCCAGTAGCGCTGCAGAAGTTGGCCCGACACCACGGATCGATAACTGCCGCAACAGATCGACCAAACTGATGCGACCACGCAATGCCGCTGAAAGCTCACCGGAAGCCTGCGGCTGAACGCCTGCCTGCAATAAAGCATCCATCACCGAGCTGTTATGGCTGTCCTGCATAAAATGGACAATTTCTGCAGCCACTTCCTGGCCAATATCACGCAAAAAGACCAGCAACTCGGGCAAGGCCTGGCGAATCCGATCCAGACGCCCCAGACTCTGAGACAAGACCCGGGCAGTCTCTTCACCCACTTCAGGAATCCCCAGCGCGAACATAAAACGCTCCAGACTCACCTGCTTACTGGCTTGAATGGCCGTATAGAGTTTTTCGGCGGATACCTCGGCAAAACCATCCAGTGACAACAATTGCTCAACACTCAAGTGATAGAGATCCGCAGGTGTGCTGACCAACTGACGATCCACCAACTGCTCGATATTCTTCTCACCCAGACCTTCAATATCCATGGCCCGACGCGACACAAAATGCAATAGCGCCTGCTTCACCTGTGCCTGACATGCCAGACGTCCTACACAGCGATAGATACTGCCGTAGCTGGGTTGTGAACTGCTGCTGGACTGAACGCCGCTGCGATGCCGATTCAACAGGCTGCGTTCAACCTCTGAGCCGCAAACAGGGCAGTGTGTCGGCAGGTGGATGGGCTGCAATCGGGAAGTATCCCGCTGATCGGTGACCACGCTGACTATTTTGGGGATCACGTCACCCGCACGCCTCACTATCACCCGATCGCCAACCATCACACCGAGGCGTTCGATTTCATCCATATTGTGCAAGGTGGCATTACTGACCGTCACCCCACCGACAAACACAGGTTCCAGGCGCGCCACAGGTGTAATGGCACCGGTACGTCCTACCTGGAATTCCACCGCATTCAGCCGTGTCATCTCTTCCTGAGCCGGAAACTTGCGTGCAATCGCCCAACGCGGAGCACGGGACACAAAGCCTAACTGCTGCTGTAATGGACGGGAATCCACCTTGAACACCAGACCGTCAATGTCATACGCAAGGGATGAGCGCTTCTCCGCCAGGATGTTGAAATACTCAATGCAGCCGGACAAACCGCTCACCCGACGCATTTCAGGATTAATCGGCAATCCCCACTGCTGCAGTTGCAACAGGGTATCGTAATGACTGTCTGGCAAGCTGCCACCCTCTACGACACCGGTACTGTAAGCACAAAAGACCAGCGGGCGAGTGGCAGTGATTTTCGGATCCAACTGGCGCAGACTGCCTGCCGCCGCATTACGAGGATTGACAAACACTTTTTCATCACGGCTGCGAGCCAGAGCATTCAGCTGTTCGAACCCGGCATGTGGCATATAGATTTCACCACGCACCTCAAGGCGTTCGGGCCAGTCTGAACCTCTGAGTTTCAAGGGAATACTGCGCAGGGTCCGTACGTTCAGGGTAATATCTTCCCCGGTGCTGCCATCTCCACGCGTGGCACCGCGTACCAACAGCCCCTGTTCATAGAGCAAACTGATGGCGATACCATCCAGTTTCGGCTCACAGGCAAACGCCAGCTCATGCTGATCGAGCCGCTCTTCGACCCGGCGTACAAACGCCGCCAGATCCTCATCACTGAAGGCATTATCAAGCGATAGCATCGGCAACTCATGAGCCACTTCAGCAAAGCCGCTATCCGGACGTGCGCCGACTCGCTGGGTGGGTGAGTCAGGTGTTACCAGCTCGGGAAACTGCTGTTCCAGTGACTGGAGTTCAGCAAACAGCCGGTCATATTCGGCATCGGAAATGCTCGGTTCATCCAGTACATAATAGCGATAGCTATGCAGATCCAGCTGACTGCGCAGCTCAGTCAGCCGGGAAGTGATATCAGATTCGGTCATAGGTCTAAATTATCGAGGCGTTATCGGCTCAGCTTGCGACGACGACTTTGCATTTCAAAGTCACGAATACGCTGACGGTAGTGTTCTTTGGTTTGCTCACGCATGACCGAACGGTCTTCATCCAGCAGATCACCATTGAGGTTTTTGGCGACGGTTTCTGCTGTTGCCAGCATACACTCATAGGCAGTCATCGGATCGCGTGGTTCACGCATTGACATAAAGAAAGAGACTGCCGGTGTTTCCAGTTCGCCCATGGTCGACAGGTCGAAGGTTCCCGGATTCACGGCATTGGCCATGCTGAACTGTAATGACGAAGGGATACCCTCACCTTCAAAACGATGGAAGATGGACATATCGCCATACTCCATGCCACACGCCTCGACCACACGTCTCAGGCGCTCACCAGGCAGTGTTTGACGGTCCTTGCCCACGACAGTAATCACCAGTACTTCATCCGGGTCCGGCAGATCAGTGAGCGCTTTGCGCGCCGCTGACGCTGCCGTCCGACTCGCTTCACTCGCGGCCGGTTTCACGGGTGCTGTCGGCGCCACTGGAGGTGCCTCGACCGAGGGTGCAGGCAAATCAGGCTGCTCCTCAACAAAGGGCTCCTCAACAAAGGATTCATCAACAGCAAACAGATCCTGATGCTGAGTATCCAGTGGCAAGGTAAAGCTGGGATTTTCTGTCGGGCGACGGCGTGTTTTTTCAGCTGAGCGACGTGTGACCTCACGACCAGCAGCCTTATTGGCGGCCGCTTTATTGGCCATAATCTGGTGGATAGGCTGCTCCAGGTCCAGATCCAGATAGAGGTTGGGTTCTTCGGTGTCTTTCTCGGAAACTGCTGAAGCAGCCGCAGACACTGGCGGTTCGAACTCCATCGCCGGAATATCATCAAACAGGGGATCAAGATCAGACAGATCAATCTGTGCGGTTGTTTCAGGCTGTCGGGTACTCGTTGCTGATGGCTTTGATTCAATAGCTGATGGCTCGTTCTTAACCGCTGATGGCTCTTTCTTAACCGCTGAGGGCTCTTTCTTAACCGCTGATGGCTCTTGTGGCTCTCTACGCACGGGCTGTTCGTCCAGCTGAAAAGCCTGCTCCAGCGCGGGGTCCCATTCCAGAGACTCTTCTTCAGCAGGTGCTTCCTCTGTTTCCTGTAGCGGCTCTGACTCAACAGGCTGGAAAGCTGCCGGTGATACTGCAGGCTCATCCATAACCTGTTCCGGTAAATAGGGTGCAGATTCCGGTTCTACCTCACTCTCTACCTCACTCTCTACCTCAAATGCAGGCTCCGACTTAAACTCAGGCTCAGGCTCAGGCTCAGGTTCTTCAGATTGAAATCTGTTCTGATATTCGGGCTCAAACGCGGCTTCTGCCTGTGCTTCAACAATCACATCATCTTCAACAAGCGGCGGCATTTCAGCAAGGTGGTCTTCAGTAGACAGCTCTTCACTCGTAAGCTCTTCGCTACGAACGCCGGAATAAGTCTCGGCTATCCAGGGTTTTTCACCAGTTACAGCGGGCTGCTCTACTGCAGAACCTATGTCATCAAGCATGCTGGATTGTAATTCAACAGGGTCAAAGTCAGGTTCGGCGCGCCAGGCCTGTTCAACCGCTTGCTCAACCGGGGGATCAAGTTCAGGATCTGCTTCGGACACCACAACAGCGGGCTTAGGCGGAGCCTGATCTTCAGCGGTCAGGCTGGGCTCATTAATTTCGGACGTGAACCGGAGTTCGGCTTCAGGAACAAAAGCAGGCGTCGCAGACAAACTGCGAACGCGTGCTCCACCATTAGGCAGCTCCGGATTATGATGTTCAGTATCACTGATTTCAGACAGGGTTTTGTCAATATCCAGACGTAACCGGTTACGGTTGGCTCGTATACGACGCCAACCATCAAACAGAATCAGGGCGATGACTAAGATACCGCCGATGATAAGCCATTCGCGAAGACTGATCTCCATGATTTAACCGGTTCCCAAGCTACAACTAAGTTATAAATGCTGTTTAACGGGTCATTCTACCCGCTCACTGATGACCAATCTGACAGACATATCACCATCAGCCACTTTAACATTGCTGAGCTCACCTTTAAAGTCACCTGATTGCTGTTCTGCAGTGCCAGAAACACTGATCCGGGCAACCAGATCCACACTTTCAAAATCACTCAGCTGAACACCCTCAACCATTGAGCTCGATGCACTCAGAAAAATCTCGGCTGGCAAGGCTCCAACCTGTATACGCTCTACAGTGATCGGCATCCGCTCACCAGGAGCACGCGCATAGACAAAGACAAACTGATCGCTGCGAATTTCGGTTGCAATGGCTGGATCTACATCCAGATCGATGCGAATACCCGGCCCTTCAGGTTCAACACCTGACTGGCCATCCTGACCCAACTCCGCACGCGCACGCGCGATACCGGTTTGCAATGACTCTGCAGACTGACCATCGGCTGAACGCAACGCGCGCTCCCAATGCATAATTGCAGCTTCGTATTCACCGACTTCAAATGCAGCGATACCCAACAGGCCCAAGGCTGTCAATTCATCAGGATCCAGTCGCAGTGTTGCCTCAACCTGCGTAATGACTGCATCAGTCATCTCACCCTGGGCAGCAAAAAACATCGCTTGAGCCAGCTGTCCCATAACCATCGGGAACTCAGGCGTCTGCTCAGGCAGATGCTTGAGTGACTGACGAAACGCCTCTACAGCCGCATCGAACTGATTCATGTTCATGCGCGTGGTGGCCAGCAGGTACCAACCTTCAGCGTTCTGAGGGCGTCGTTCCAGCTCACTTTCCAGCTGTGCAATAGCCTCTTCGATAGTCATGTCTGTCAGCGGTGCTTGTTGCCAGCTATCCATTGCCAGCTTGCTGGCCAGATCATCGGCACGACCCAGATAAGCATAGAGACCAAAAGACAGAGTGGGAACCAGTAACGCCAGCAGTGTAATAGTGATCAACTGTGACTGGCCCACACGTAATACAGGCACCTGGCGCCGATTCTCTTCGGCATCGATCAGCAGGTTTTTTTCCAGTTCGGTTTTCAACTCAAGAAAACTGGTCTCCGTCAGAGTTCCGGAAGCTTTTTCCTTTTCCAGCTCTTCCAGACGCTCACGGAAAATAGCGATATTCTGTGCCGTTCTGTCAGCCTCTGTTTCGACAACGGTCTGTTCATGGCGACTGCGTAACAATGGCCAGAACACAATAATAACGGCAATCAGTGTCAGTACACCGATACCGATCCAAAGCAATGTCATAAGTTTTTATCCTGTCGCAGCAAGTTTTCCAGCCGTTCACGTTCTTGTGGTGTCAAAGGTGTTACACCAGCACTTTCCTCAGCCGTATCAGTGACTTGGGCATCCTGAACTGCCGCGGCCCGCAGTCGGCGGTTGCGAGCGACCATCAAAACGGCACCAAAACCCACGAACAGAAGCACAAAGGGGCCATACCACAGCAGATAGGTTTCCGGTGCCACACGCGGACGGTAATGGACAAAATCACCAAAGCGACTGACCATAAAATCGAGAATGGCATCATCGTCATAGCCGGACTCGATCATCCGGTGTAGTTCACGTCGCAGATCTGCTGCCAGGGGTGCATCAGAGTCGGAAATATTCTGATTCTGACAGGTTGGGCAGCGCAACTCTTTGGACAGATGAAAATAGCGCATCTCGTTGTGAGTCGTAGAAAACTCATAGGTTTCGAACGACGCCCAGAGAGGGAAGCTCAGCAAACACAGCAGCAACGGTAATAACGTCAGTTTCACGCCTCACCCTCCGCTGCAATAATTTCCATCAATCCTTTAAGTTTCTGCCAGACTTTCTCATCCACTTCTCCAACATGGCGATATCGGATAATACCGTCACTGTCGAGAATATACGTCTCAGGTGCACCGTAGACGCCCAGATCCAATCCTAGACGACCATCACGATCTACCACAACCTTGGTATAGGGATCTTCATAACGCTGCAGCCAGTCACGCGCCAGCTGTGGGTCATCCTTGTAGTTCAGACCATAAATTGGCACGCCTTCTCTGAGCCCTATCTTGTTGAGCTGCTCATGTTCTTCCTTACAGGTCGGACACCAGGTTGCCCAGACATTTAACAGCGCTACCTCACCCTTGAAGTCGGCTTCAGTCATCAGTTGATCCGGCTCATAGAGCGATGGTAACGAAAAGCTCGGAAAGGGCCTGTCAATCAGAGCAGAGGGCAGTTTGGACGGGTCCATAAACAGCCCTTTGTAGAGAAACACACCCATAACCAGAAAGGCAACAAACGGTGTAAATACCCAGAATTTACGCATAACTCCCCCGCTCGGCTGCTTCACGCTTGTCCTGTTTGCGGTAGCGTGGATCGCTGGCGGCCAACAGACCACCCGCAGTCATGAGCAAGGCACCCAGCCAGATCCAACGCACAAACGGCTTGAACTGTAAACGCATGGCCCAGGCACCGTTTTCCAGCTCTTCGCCCATGGCGATATACAGATCGCGGGTGAATCCGGGGTCCAGTGCAACCTGAGTCATGACCATACTGCGTGCAGTATACTTGCGCTTTTCAGGGAACATTTCCCGGAACGGCTGCCCATCTTTCAACACTCGCACTCTCGCCATATCAGACACATAGTTCGGGCCTTGTACCTTGCGCGCACCATCGAAGATAAAGGTATAACCCCGGAATTCCAGCTGATCACCCGGCGCCATACGAGCATCACGGTGTTCGACAAAGACTGTCACCATTGCAATACCAACAATCATAACCGCTACGCCAAGATGTCCAAGCAACATACCGTAGTAGCTGCGAGACTGACGCGTCATGTTTGCCAGCCAGTCCTTACGAATTCTGAGGCGAGTCAGGTACTCACGTCCCCAGGTAAAGACTATCCAGTAGCTGAGCAGCAGCGCCAGCAGCACCCAGAATTCAATGGAGCCACTGTAGAGCCAATGTGTTGCCAGTGCGGCAACCACTGACAACACCCCCGGCAGCCAGAGTTTGGATGACAGCAGGCTAACCGGTGTTTCTTTCCAGCGACTGAAAGCGGCAATACCCAGAAACACCACCATTAGTGACATCAGTGGTACAAACAGAGCATTAAAGTAAGGAGGCCCTACCGAGATTTTTCCCAGATTCAAGGCATCCATCACCAGAGGATAGAGGGTACCAATCAGCACCATAGCGCAGGCAACAGTAAACAGAATGTTGTTGACCAGCAGCAGGCTTTCACGCGAACTGAGCGCAAAACTGGACTCACTTTTCACTGAACCGGCACGGATAGCATAGAGCAACAGTGAGCCACCGATCACAAAGATCAGCATCCCCAGAATGAACACCCCTCGCTCAGGGTCGGTCGCAAATGCATGCACGGATGTCAGCACACCGGAGCGGACCAGGAAGGTCCCCAACAAACTGAGACAGAAGGCTGAAATTGCCAGTAACACAGTCCAGCTTTTGAATACACCACGTTTCTCGGTGACAGCGAGACTGTGAATCAGCGCAGTGGCTACCAGCCAGGGCATCAGGGAAGCGTTTTCAACCGGGTCCCAGAACCACCAGCCACCCCAACCCAGCTCATAGTAGGCCCACCAGCTACCCAGCGCGATACCGAGTGTCAGAAATGCCCAGGCCACGTTGGTCCAGGGGCGTGACCAGCGCGCCCAGGCCGCATCCAGACGACCACTGAGCAGCGCAGCAATCGCAAAAGAGAAAGCCACTGACAGTCCGACATACCCCATATATAGAGCTGGAGGATGTACAATCAGACCAAAATCCTGCAGCAGCGGATTCAAATCAGCACCTTCCATCGGCGCATTCGGCAGGAAACGCTCAAACGGACTGGAAGTAAACAGGATGAACAGCAGGAAAGCGACAGTAATCATCCCCATAACTGCCAGCACACGCCCGACAATATCCAGCGGCAGGTTTTTGCTCTTGATTGCAACCGCCAGGGTCCAGAATGCCTGTATCCAGACCCACAATAACAATGACCCCTCGTGTCCACCCCAGATGGCGCTGAATTTGTAATACCAGGGAAGATTGGTATTGGAGCTCTGCGCTACATAGACCACTGAAAAGTCATCAGTCTGAAAAGAATAGGCCAACAGCGCCATTGCCAGCGTCAGAAAAAAGAACACCCCTTTCGCCAGTGGACGCGCATAATCGACCCACAGCTTATTACCGGTGTAAGCGCCCACCATCGGCACAACCGACAGAATCAGGGCCAGGCACAACGCCAGAATCGTAGAAAAGGTACCTAACTCAGGAATCATGCTTAATAGTCCTTACCGGCAGTAGCAGGCATGTGCGGCATCTGGCCTGCGGCGGCAAGTGCTTCGGCAATTTCGGGTGACATGTAGTTTTCATCATGCTTGGCCAGTACTTCACTGGCGATCAGGCGCCCCTGGTGGTCGAGCTGTCCCTGAGCGACGATTCCCTGTCCTTCACGAAACAGGTCCGGCAGAATACCGACATACTCAACCGTCGTGGAATGGGCGTAATCGGTAATATCAAACTGAACTTTCAGGCTTTCAGGGTCACGACGAATACTGCCCTCGACAACAATACCTCCGGCACGTATGCGTGTATCTGCAGGCGCTTCACCCATTGAAATCTGACTGGGGGAATAGAACAGGTTGATATTCTGACTGAGTGCGTAAGCGACCAGAGCAACCGCCAGACTACTGCCAAAAACTATGATCAGCACCAGAGTCAAACGCTGTTTACGCTGTGCATTCATGATTGAGCCTCCTCTCTGCGGATACGACGCAACTGTTCTGCAATCAGTCGCTTACGTGCCATGATAGGGGAAATAATATTGGCCAGCAGGACTGCCAGCCCCAAAGCATAACTGCTCCAGACATAGAGTCCGTGGCCGCCCATGGCGATAAAATCTGAAAAACTGTCGAAACTCACATCAACCTCTTTGCTGCATCAGTAGTTCACGAACCCAACCCGAACGCCGTTCACGCCGAATAATTTCGTTGCGCAGGCGCATCATCAGGACCACTGCGAAAAAGCAGTAAAAACCGATCACCAAAATCAACAGTGGAATCCACATATCCGGTGGCATAGCCGGTTTTTCCGTAATTTTGAACGTGGCAGGCTGATGCAACGTATTCCACCAGTCTACGGAATACTTGATGATCGGGATGTTAACCAGGCCTACCAACGCCAGCACCGCTGTCGATTGTGCAGCTGTAGACTCACTTTCAATGGCAGAGTTCAGTGCCATGATGCCCAGATACAAAAAAAGCAGAATCAGCATGGAAGTAAGACGTGCATCCCAAACCCACCAGGAACCCCAGGTCGGCTTACCCCAGATCGCACCAGTCGCCAGTGCCAGAACAGCAAGGGAGGCACCAATAGGGGCACATGACTTGGCCACCATATCGGCCACTTTCATTTTCCAGATCAAACCAATAGCCCCGGCCAGCGCCATCGTCATGTAAATGGATTGCGCCATATAAGCTGTAGGTACGTGCAAATAGATGATGCGAAAGCTGTTACCCTGCTGATAGTCAGGTGGCGCAAACGCCAGCCCCCAGACTGTACCAAACAGAATCAGCAGCCCGGCTGCAATCGCAAAACCAGGCAAGAGTTTGCCGGTAATCTGGTAACACCAGCGTGGTGAAGCCAACTGATAAAACCAGCGGGGCATCAGATTTTTTCCTGCCATAAACGTCTCTCTATCCACTCACCGAAATTCGTAATGCAGCTGCAATGGCCAGCGGCGCCAGGGCGGCTCCCAATGCCAGCAACGCTCCCAGAAGCGCTAGATGCCCCGCTACAGGCAAGCCGGTTACAGCAGCCTCTACAGCGGCGGTACCAAAAATAAGTACCGGTATATACAACGGCAGTACCAACAATGAGATCAATACGCCACCTTTGCGCAGTCCCACCGTCAGTGCGGCACCAATTGCTCCGACCAGACTCAGCGTCGGCGTGCCGATCAATAAACTCAACACCAGCCCACCCATACCTTCAGCAGGCAAAAACAACATCACACCAATCAGTGGCGCCATCAATGTCAGAGGCAGACCTGTCATCATCCAGTGTGCCAGCACCTTGCCAAACACCACCACAAACAGTGGCTGAGGACTTAACAGAATCTGCTCCAGTGAGCCATCTTCATAATCTGATCGAAACAGACTGTCCATTGCCAGCAAGGTCGATAAAAGTGCTGCAACCCAGACCACCCCCGGTGCCAGCGTTGCCAACACCGAAGGCTCTGGACTGACGCCCAGGGGGAACAGTGTCGCCACCATCAGAAAAAAAATCAGCGGATTGACCAAATCGCTACGCCGACGCAGCGCCAGCCTCAGTTCGCGCTTGAGTGTCAGCAGTAAAATACGGCCAGGCCGATACTCTGTGTCACTGTCTGGCTCCAGTACCGCCAAAGGCTGAAGCTTAGTTTCTAACATAGGCATTAAGTTCCTGACAGCTCATCCAGATTGATACGCCGCACATGACGACTCAAATCCAACTCATGGTGTGTCGTCAACATCACCGTTCCACCCCGACGCGCATGCTCCAGCAATAATGCCTCCTTCGCGGCCACACCTTTTTTGTCAATCGCCGTAAAGGGCTCATCAAGAATCCAGAGTGGTGCCCGGCTAAGATACAAACGTGCCAGGCTGACTCGCCGGTTCTGCCCGGCTGACAACATGTGACAGGGCACATCTTCAAAGCCTCTCAAGCCTACCGCATTCAGGGCGTAAGGGATTTGTTGCAGATCAATACCCGGGTCGAGGGCAGCATACCATGCCAGATTTTCTTCAGGTGTCAGTATGGCTTTCACACCTGCCTGATGACCGAAGTAGAGTAATTCTCGACGAAATGACTCAGCCTGCTCACTGACAGGCTTGCCCCGCCACAGAATCTGACCTTCATAGTGACGGGAAAGACCACTCAAAATGCGCAACAAGGTCGTCTTGCCACTGCCGTTCTGGCCCTCGACCTGGAGAATTTCACCCGGGAAGACACTGAAACCGAGCCCATCAAACAGCACTCTGTCATCGCGCTCACAAAAAAGATCGACAACCTGTAGAAGTGGTTCAGCCACACATCACCCTTTCTGAAATACGGGAAAACGACAGCAATACTGAAAGTTTCGTCATTGCTGCCGATATAAATGAGGCTATCATTATAAACTGTTCGGAACAGTCATGTTAGGGGTATCCAGGTAACACCGTGCAAACCTATCTAAACATACGTGCCACCCAAACCGGCACCGAAGGTAGCCCAAACCTGCGCGGCAATGACCTGGCTCGCGCACTCCCTGCTGGTCGAGAGTCCAGTGGTACGGTGGTGCAAGTCACCCAGAGTCAAACACAACCTGGACAATTTACGGTGCAATTACAGCTGGGAAACCGTTTACTCGAGCTGGTAATCCCTCGCCCTCTGCCGCAGGGCAGCCAGGTTTTATTGAGCCGTGACGCGGAAGGCAGTATTCAGCTGCGCCTGCCAGTCAATAACGCCCCTCAGACTTCTGCCGACACTATACGATTACAGAACGCACCGGCACAGGCACGCGCAGATTCCGAAGCACTGCTGTTACGGATCGGTCTGAACTCTACTCAACAGGCGGCTAACCTGCCCACTAACCAGACACAGCGTGGCGTTATTCTGGCACAAACGGGACAGCCGCCTGCGCCTACAGCCGCCGCCAGTACAACACCTGCAAATACTGGTTCGACACCTGCCGCGAATACAGCTGGCAGCACAACGCCAACTGCCACACCGGCAACAAGTGGAACGCCTGCAGCAGCAAGCGGGACAGCAACCACACCGTCCCAATTCTCTGCCACACCCGCCCCTGCGACCACAGCCCCTGCCAGTACGCCAGCACCCAGCTCTGCTCCTTCTGCAACTACAGCAGCAACTACAGTAGCAACTACAGTAGCAACTACAGCAGCAACCACAGCACCTGCAACCACTACGGCAGCCATAACAACAAACCCGGCCAATACCGTCGCAGCATCTACAATCAATGCTCCACAGACCACTACACCCGGTGCAGCGGCAACGACACCTGCAACAGCTGCACCTGTATCACCAACACCTGTATCCATCGCTGTTGCAGCTGCCGTGTCGGCAACGCCCACCTCTGCACCAGCCCAGGCACCTGCTCAGGCACCGACTTCTGTATCCCTGCCCGCAACCGCGGCCGTATCATCGACGACAGCACCCGCGGCATCACCAACACCCTCTGCCACTCAGGCGTTCGCCAATACAGATGCAGGGGCACGTCCACAAGGTTTTCCGGTACGGGTGCTGGTAGCCGGACAGGTACTGGACCTGGTCAGCCCTCGCCCCGTTCAGGCAGGCCAGCAAGTCGATGTGACCCGTACAGAACAGGGCATGATCCGCATTCAGTTTCTGCCCACTGCAACCCCGATCGCACAACAACCCGCTGTACAGGCAGTGATGCAGCAAGCTTTACGCGAAGTACTGCCGGTTCAACTTCCTCTGGCCGATGGACTGAACCAACTGATGCAAATCAGTGAGCGTCCGGGAGCACGTCAGCACAGTGCCCTCAACCAGTTAATTCATTCCATGCTCAGTCTGTTCAGCGTCAAACCCGGAGCCGCTGATGCCGATAAGGCCATCGCCCGTAACCTGCAACAAGGAGGCCTGCTCAGTGAAGCAGGACTGAGTCGTGCCAGTTCGCAACAACCGCCTGCACCCGACTTGAAACAGCAATTGGGGCAGCTACTACGTCTGGCTGACACCCTCCCCGCACAGGCCAGAGAACAGCTCAATCAACTGGTGAACGCCTTGCTGGCACGCTCAACCGCACAGCAGATCAGCAGCTTGCAGCGCTGGCGTGACCTACCTGACGGCGGCCAGGAACGTCATTACCGGCTGGACTTGCCGATTCAACAACAACAGGGCTTTGATAACGCTGAGTTACGTATCACCGAACACCGTCGACGTAATGAACAGGGGGAATTTGTCACCGTCTGGAGTGTACGTTTACACTTTGAGCTGGATAGTGAAGGGGCCGTCGATGCAGAACTCAGCCTGCAGGAACGCTACCAGCTGCAGGCCAGTTTCTGGGTAGAAAAAGTATCCACCCTGGAACGCCTGCGTGAACGACTGCAGCCCTTTGAGGCTGAGCTGAAAGCCAAGGGCTTTGACGTAGCGCCATTAAATGCGCGTCTGGGCAAGCTGGCGAACCCGGAAATCACCCCGTTGAGCAAACGTCTGGTGGATGTACACACATGAAAGAGCCAATTCCAGCCAAACAGGCTGTTGCACTTAAGTACGATCAACAACAAGGGAGTGCGCCCAAGGTTATCGCCAAGGGCAAGGGGTTGATTGCGGAACAGATATTGGCGCTGGCTCAAGAACATGACATACACATCCATGAAAACCCTGAACTTCTGGAAGTACTGATCCGCCTGGAGTTAGGCGAAGAGATACCGGAAACTCTGTACCGCGCCATCGCCGAAGTCATCGCGTTTGCCTACAGCCTTAAGCAACCGCATGCCTGACACCTGGGTATCAGGCCATACTGGCTACACGCCCGGCAGTTTCGCGAATACGTGACACCATCGATCTCAAACCATTACCCCGGCTGGGACTGAGGTGCTTGATCAGGTTCAGCTCCTGAAAGTAGTGTTCAATATCAAACGACTGAATCTCAGACGGTGATTTGCCGTTATACGCAGCCAACACCACAGCCAACAGGCCACGCACGATATGGGAATTGCTGTCAGCTTCAAAAAACAACCGATCATTTTCAAGATGTTCGGACAGCCAAACCAGACTTTGACACCCCTTGACCTGATTAGCCTCAGTCTGCAAGGTCTCAGCCATGGGCGGCAGTTCTTTGCCCAAATCAATGATATAGCGGTAGCGATCTTCCCAACTGTCAAAAAAAGCCAGGCTGTCGACAATATCGTCGGCGGTAATATCTGTACCAAAGGTTTTCATGGGACTGCGGGGGTTCCTGTCAATCGTATTATCGGGTGGATCGCGCTCAGTAAAACATGCCAGTGGCCAGTTGCGCTTCTTCACTCATCATATCGCGTTGCCACGGTGGATCAAAGACCAGTTCAACCTTCACTGTCTGCACATTAGGTACTTTGGCAACACGATACTCAACATCCCCCACCAATACCGGGCCCATGCCACAGCCTGGAGCGGTGAGGGTCATCTCGATATCCACACGTTTAGCCTGCTGGTCAATTCGTACCGAATAGATCAGCCCGAGGTTCACCAGATCTACCGGTATTTCCGGGTCATAAATGGTACGCAGGGCTTCCCAAACCTGAGTTTCCAGTATCTCTTCCGTTTCCGCGGGGGGAAAACTGAGCTTCTCCGGCTCCAGCCCCAGTGCGCCGGCATCGGTCCCGTCCACCCGGACCATCTGGCCATGCCAGGTCAGGGTATAGTTTCCACCCAATGACTGGGTGATGGTGACAAAGGTATCCTTGGGAATGGTGACAGGGGTGCCAGCTGGTACTATTCGAGCCGGACAGTCTGTCAGGGTAACCACCATGCGTCGTTCCATCAGTCATTCACCGTAAAGCTTTCACCGCAACCGCATTCGCTGGTGGCGTTAGGATTGATAAATTTCACCTGACGGTTAATGCCTTCACGCACATAATCAATTTCAGTACCGCTCAGAATCGGCAGACTGCCTTTGTCAATCAGCAGACGCACATCCTCGACCTGTAACTGCAAATCTTCATCCTGCGGTGACTCAACCAGATCCATCACATACATAAAACCTGAGCAACCACTGGGTTTGACACTTAAGCGTATCGCCGTCGCTTCAGGCTTGGCCTGCAGTTGCTTGCGAAAATGCACCAACGCGTCAGGCAACAGCGTAACGGCCTGAGTCGCCGGATCAAATTGTTCTACCGACATGCACTCACCTCCAGGGTTAGATCACAGCAAAAAGGCCTTTGCCTTTTCCAGTCCTTCAAACAAGCGATCAACTTCAGACAGGGTGTTATAAAAACTGAAGCTGGCACGCACCGTACCATCCAGACCCAGGTACTCCATCACCGGCTGAGCACAGTGATTACCTGTACGTACGGCAATGCCTTGCTGGTCCAGCAACATACCGATATCAGCCGCATGAATGCCTTCCAGTACAAAACTCATCACACAGACACGATTACGCGCACACCCGACCAGGCGAAGGCCTTCAAAAGCCTCGGCACGCTGCTGAACCGCACGCATCAGCGCGTCTTCATGCGCAATGGCACCGGCCTTGTCCAGTTGGTTGAGATACTTCACTGCCGCCGCCAGACCTATGGCATCGGCAATATTGGGTGTACCGGCTTCAAACTTGAACGGAATACGGTTGTAGGTGGTGCCCTGAAAACTGACGCTTTCAATCATTTCACCACCCCCGTGCCAGGGCGTCATGGCTTCGAGCAATTCAGACCGCCCCCACAGTACACCGATACCCGTCGGACCAAACAGCTTGTGACCGGAGAAAGCGTAAAAGTCACAGCCCAGTGCCTGGACATCGGTCATCCAGTGACCGGCTGCCTGAGCACCATCCACCATCACCAGCGCACCAACGGCATGTGCCATCTCCACCATCTGCGCAACCGGATTGATACTGCCCAACGCATTGGAAACCTGGCCAACCGAGACCATTTTGACGCGCTCATCCAGCATGGCTGCATAGGCATCCAGATCGATTTCACCCAGGTTTGTCACCGGAATCGGCTCCAGGTGTGCACCGGTAGCCGCTGCAATCATCTGCCAGGGAACGATGTTTGAATGGTGCTCCATCATCGACACCAGCACCCGGTCACCCGGTTTCAGGAACTGACGCCCCCAACTGGCTGCGACCAGATTGATGCCTTCGGTGGTGCCACGAGTCCAGATCACCTCACGCACGTCCGGTGCATTGATGAATTGCGCCAGTGTAACCCGCGCCTGTTCGAACTTTTCGGTAGCACGATCACTCAGCGTATGAGCGCCACGGTGAACATTGCTGTTATAACCGGTATAGAAATCGACCAGGGCATCGATTACAACCTGAGGTTTTTGGGTAGTCGCACCATTGTCCAGATACACCAGTGGATGCCCATTGACCTGCTGATGCAAGATCGGGAAGTCCGCTCGTACCCGCTCAACATCGAAGGGTTGAATTGAGTCAGTCACAGTGCCGCCTTCAGTCATGAATGATATGTCGTGTCAGTTGGTCATTTTGACCAAACATCTGCGCAATCCGTGGGCGCAGCCACTGCTGCAGCGGCTCCAGCGCAACACCTTCCACCAGCTCATTAACAAAGCCAAAGCTCAGCATAACGCGTGCTTCAGCTTCGGAAATACCACGACTGGTCAGGTAAAACAGCGCCTCGTCATTCAGCTGACTGACCGTTGCACCATGAGCACAGCGCACATCATCCGCATAAATTTCCAGTTCAGGCTTGGTATTTACCTGAGCCTGATCAGAGGTCAACAGGTTACGGTTGCTCATTTCCGCCAGCGTTTTCTGTGCGTCCGGGTGGATATGAATACGGCCGTTAAACACTGCGCGAGCTGAATCGGCAATCACACCACGAAACACTTCAGTGGTCGTACAGTGCGGCACACAGTGCTCAACCTGAGTGTGATAATCCACCCGCTGTTGATTACGCGGCAGGTAGATACCATTCAATTGAAGATCCGAACCACTGCCCAGGTGCTTGATATGATAATCCAGACGTTTCAGACGACTGCCATTGGCCAGTGTAAAGCCATTGAAGCGTGCATCCTGAGCCAGACGCACATGCACACCACCGGTATGCAGTGACTGCTCGGATTCCAGATTAATACGGTAGTGACGCAGACTGGCATTGGCACCCACCACACACTCGGTCGTGGCATTCATCCAGCCTTTGTCATCCGCTTCTGTGGAATAAAAGTGCTCCAGCAGTTCCGCTTCAGCACCCGATTCCAGTACCACCAATACACGGGCATTCATCGCCTGAGCATCTGCCTGATCACTGACCTGAACCAGATACACCGGCTTATCCAGACGCTGGTTGGCGCCCAGATGCAGTAACACACCTTCCTGCAACCAGCTGCTGTTGAGTGCAGCAAACAGATGTTGCTGCTGATCAGCTACCTGATTCAGGTGTTCACGAATCAGCGCCTGCTGGGCTGAATCTGCTTCAGAAAAACGTACCAGTGCAGCTGGACATTCAGTTGACAGGTGCGCCGCAAAGTGACCATTTACAAATACCAGGCGATAGGCATCCAGCTCAACCAGTTCTGACAGATCTGTTAGCTGGCGTGCTTGGGCAGGCTGCCACTGGGCATTTTCCAGCGGCAAGAGCGACGTATAGCGCCAAGCCTCAGTTTTACGGGTTGGCCAGGCCAACCCCTGCCACACAGCTGCACCCTGTGCACGCGCATCAGTCAACCAGGCCGGAAAGTGCTGCGCACCTGCCAGCGTCAGTGCCGCTTGTTGAAACTCACCGCTCATCAGGCCACCTCGTCTTCGAGCCAGCTGTACCCTTTGGCTTCCAGCTCCAGCGCCAGCGATTTGTCTCCGGACTTCACGATTCGGCCGTTCGCCAGCACATGCACATAATCCGGAACAATATAATCCAGCAAACGCTGATAGTGTGTGACCACAATAAAGCTGCGATCTGCTGCACGCATCGCATTGACGCCTCGCGCAACCACCTGCAAGGCATCAATATCCAGGCCTGAGTCGGTTTCATCCAGAATACACAGCGATGGCTCCATCAGCATCATCTGCATGATTTCATTACGCTTCTTCTCGCCACCAGAGAAACCTTCATTGACACCACGCTTAAGAAAGCTCTGATCCAGATCGACAGCTTTACAGGCTTCGCGCGCCATTTTCATAAAATCAATCGCAGACAGTTCAGACAGGCCAGCATGGCTGCGACGCGCATCAACAGCCGCTTTCAGCAGCTCCATATTGCTGACACCGGGAATTTCGACCGGGTACTGGAATGCCAGAAACAAACCTTCACGCGCGCGGATTTCAGGATCCATATCCAGCAGATCCAGCCCCTTGAAGGTCACACTGCCAGCGGTTGGCTCATAGCCAGGACGGCCTGCCAGCACATTCCCCAGCGTACTTTTACCGGCACCATTGGGGCCCATTATGGCGTGAATTTCACCTGGCCCCACGTCAAGAGAGAGCTGACGAATGATGGCTTTATCTTCTACAGAGGCACACAGTTCATTAATTTTTAACATAATTGATTCCAACGCTTGCAAATTCAGCGGACCGACCGGTTAACCGACAGACCCTTCGAGACTCACTTCAAGCAACTTGCCCGCTTCAACGGCGAACTCCATCGGTAACTGCTTGAACACCTCCCGACAGAAGCCATTGACGATCATCGACACAGCCTTCTCTGCATCCAGACCACGTTGCTGACATAAAAACATCTGATCATCACTGACCTTGGAGGTTGTTGCCTCATGCTCTACTATCGCAGATGGATGAGCACTCTCGATATACGGGAAGGTATGCGCACCGCAACGATCACCGATCAACAGGGAGTCACACTGGGTATAGTTACGTGCACCGGCCGCAGACGGCCCCATACGCACCAGCCCACGGTAGGCATTCTGGCTGCGCCCTGCAGAAATACCCTTGGAGATAATGGTCGACTTGGTGTGCTTACCCAGGTGAATCATCTTGGTACCAGTGTCTGCCTGCTGACAATTATTGGTCAGGGCCACGGAATAAAACTCACCGATACTGTGATCACCCTTGAGGATACAGCTGGGGTACTTCCAGGTAACGGCCGATCCGGTTTCTACCTGCGTCCAGGAAATTTTGGCGCGGGTATGGCAAATACCACGTTTGGTAACAAAGTTGTAAATACCACCCTTGCCATTTTCATCACCGGGATACCAGTTCTGTACAGTCGAGTACTTGATCTCGGCATTATCCAGTGCAATCAGTTCTACAACGGCCGCATGCAGCTGGTTTTCATCGCGCTGCGGCGCGGTACAACCTTCCAGATAGCTCACGTGAGAGCCTTCATCTGCGATAATCAGCGTACGCTCAAACTGTCCGGTATTCATCTGATTGATACGGAAGTAAGTCGACAGTTCCATCGGGCAACGCACACCCTTGGGAATGTAGACAAAGGAGCCGTCAGAGAAGACTGCAGAATTCAGTGCCGCATAGTAATTGTCCCGCTGAGGTACAACGGTACCGATGTATTTCTTCACCAGCTCGGGATACTTATGCACCGCTTCGCTGATCGGACAGAAAATAACACCTGCCTCTTCCAACTTGCCACGGAAGGTTGTCACTACGGATACCGAGTCGAACACCGCATCCACCGCGACACCCGCCAACATCTCCTGCTCATGCAGGGGGATACCCAGCTTGTTGTAGGTTTCGATCAGATCCGGATCGACTTCATCGAGGCTTTTAGGGCGATCTGCCAGACTCTTGGGTGCAGAGTAATAGGACACCGCCTGAAAATCGATTTCAGGGTAGTGCACATGCGCCCAATCCGGCTCTTTCATCGTCAGCCAGGCACGGTAGGCTTTCAAACGCCACTCGAGCATCCACTCGGGCTCATTTTTCTTGGCAGAGATGAAACGGACCACGTCCTCATTCAACCCTGGCGGTAAGGTTTCCGATTCAATATCGGTATGAAAGCCCGCCGCATATTCTTTCTTGATTAACTGTTCAACCTGTTCAGACATAAGCCTACCTCTGCTTGTTCTATCCGCGGTCAGGCGGTGATACTGACCAATTGACTGACCACCTGCCGGAAATGCGACACGGCATAATCCACCTCATCCTGAGTGGTAAAACGACCAAAGCTGATCCGCAAGGATGCATGTGCAAGAGCATCCGGAACCCCGATGGCTTTCAATACATAGCTGGGTTCAACACTGGCCGATGTACAGGCTGACCCCGTCGAGATGGCCAGATCTTTCAGCGCCATCAACAACAGCTCACCCTCAACACCGGCCACACCAACATTCAAGTTACCCGCAACGCGCCGGCTCATGGATCCATGTACTTTGACGCCTGGAAGATCCTGAACCCCCTGCCAAAACCGGTTACGCAAACCCAGAATACGTGAGGACTCTTCAGCCAGCTGTTCGAAAGCCAAACGTGCTGCTTCTCCCATACCCACCAACTGATGTGTCGCCAGTGTACCGGAGCGCATTCCTCGCTCATGACCACCACCATGTATCTGAGCCTCCAGACGTACACGCGGCTGCTGACGCACATACAGTGCGCCGACCCCCTTAGGGCCATAGAGCTTGTGTGCGGAAAAAGACATCAGATCCACAGGCAATTGCTGTACATCAATCGGCAATTTACCCAGGCTCTGAGCAGCATCAACATGCAACAACACACCTCGCTGTCGACACACTTGCCCGATAGCATCGATATCATTGATCGTGCCGATCTCGTTATTCACCTGCATCACACTGACCAGCAGGGTATCGTCACGTATCGCATCCGCAACCTGCTGTGGATCTATCAACCCTTGCGCATCCGGCTTAAGCCAGGTGACTTCGTAACCTTCAGTTTCCAGATGTTTCAGCGTATCGATAACCGCTTTATGCTCGATTACCGAACTGATCAGATGCTGCCCTTTACGCCGGTACTGATGCGCTGCCCCCTTGATCGCAAGATTGTTGGACTCCGTTGCACCTGAAGTCCAGACGATCTCACGCGGGTCTGCGTGAATCAGTTCCGCTACCTGTTGGCGTGCTGTTTCAACCGCCTCTTCCGCTTTCCAGCCATACAGGTGTGAGCGCGACGCAGGATTGGCAAAATTCCCATCCAGTGTCAGGCAAGCCATCATTTTTTCAGCTACCTGCGGGTCAACCGGGGTTGATGCCGCATAGTCCAGATAAATTGGTTTTCTCATCACACCTACACTGGTTTCAGGATCTGCCAGACGGATTACAATCCACTGGCAATGCGAATATCACTGGCAATCATCTGTTCTGACTGACGTCCATCCTGGCGCTGGGAGACTGCCTGCACATCTTTACGCTCGACCAGATCTGCCAGGGTAATGCCATTCAAAAACGTATGGATCTGGTCACTCAGATCACACCAGAGGTGATGCGTCAGACAGACTTCACCCGACTGGCAGTCACCACGCTTGTTACAGCCGGTGGCATCAACATTTTCATTCACGGCATCTATGACTTCAGCCACATTAATTTCACTCTGTGACCGCTTCAGCTGATAACCGCCACCGGGACCTCTGACACTGGCCACCAGGTCATTACGTCTCAACTTGGCAAACAGCTGCTCCAGATAAGACAGTGAAATACCCTGCCGCTCAGAAATATCTGCCAGACTGATTGGCCCCTTACCTTCATGCAGCGCCAGATCCAACATGGCTGTCACTGCATAACGTCCTTTCGTTGTTAACCGCATAATTCACCTCACTTGACTTACATTCCGTAAGGATTATGCAAAAACCAACAGTTTCAGTCAACTATATATCCTACTATTTTACTCAGATTTTAGATCACTGTACAAATCAGGACATCATGAAGATTTCAGACCCTCTTCTACAGCCCCCTCAAAATCCTCTTTCTTGAGCTCGGGCAACTGCTCATCACAGTATTCAGGACGCAGTTCACAGAGCACACTGCCCATTTTGTCCATACGCTTATCCATCGCCTGCAAATGATCCAGCATGCAACCTATCGCATGGGCCACGGGGTCCGACACTTCATTGGTCACACCATAGGCGTCAAAGCCGACCTTATCCGCCATCTGCCGCCGCTGTTCTTCACTGGCATCCTCTTCTGCGCGCCGCACGATTCGACCAGGAATTCCAACCACGGTAGCACCTGCAGGTACCGCTTTGGTCACGACTGCGTTAGAACCTATTTTGGCACCCGCCCCCACAGTAAAAGGCCCCAGAATTTTTGCCCCGGCACCCACAATGACATTATTTTCCAGAGTAGGATGGCGCTTACCCTTGTTCCAGGTAGTACCTCCCAGCGTCACCCCCTGATACAGGGTGACGTCATCACCCACCTCAGCAGTTTCGCCTATAACCACCCCCATGCCATGGTCAATGAAGAAACGCCGCCCAATACGCGCCCCCGGGTGTATCTCGATTCCGGTCATCCAGCGGGCAAAATTGGAAATCAGTCGGGCCAGCCATTTGAAATTACGTTGCCACAACGCATGTGCCAAGCGATGCCACCAGACTGCATGCAAGCCGGGATAATTGGTCAGCACCTCAAGAAAATTACGCGCCGCGGGGTCGCGATCAAATACCGAACGTACATCCTCTCGCAAACGCTCAAACATTTCCGCTCTCCTTCTGCGCCGCATCCAGCGCTTCTGAACTCTTCTCTGCAACTTCACGGTCAGGTGCAGCTCGTACTACCACCCGATCAATGGCACTGAGAAATCCACGTAATACATTCACTTCCACGCGATCCGGTACCGCACGTAAAAACAACCGGCGCAAGCGCGTCATCAATTGACGAGGATTATTTGGATCAAGAAATTCGACATCCACCAGCGTTTTCTCTAAATGCCCAAACAGCAGTTCGGTTTCCCTCGCATCAGCCAGATCGATATCCCAGTCAGTACCCCATTGAGGCTGATCCCCGGCCTGCTGCTCCATCAACGCCATGCGCAACTCATACGCTACCACCTGCACGGCAGCAGCCACATTCAGTGAACTGAAATCCGGATTGGTGGGAATATGGACATGATGATGACATCGATGCAACTCTTCATTCGTCAATCCCCGATCTTCACGGCCAAACAAAATGGCCATCCGTTTACCTGGTCGCAACTCACATGCCACAGCCGCCATTTGACGAGGATTAATCACTGGCCAGGGTATATGACGACCACGCGCACTGGTCCCCACCACCAGATGACAGCCTTCCAACGCCTCATCCAGGGAAGACACCACTCGCGCCGAACTCAGTAAATCCGTGGCTCCAGAGGCACGCGCATCCGCCTCTTCATCGGGAAAACGTTTGGGTGACACCAGACACAAATCCACCAACCCCATATTCTTCATGGCCCGGGCAACGGCTCCGATATTGCCCGGATGGGTGGTATGAATCATGACAATACGTATCTGGTCCAACATGGCTCAACATTTCCGGCAAAAAACAAGGCCAATATCATACCAGATAACCATTACGTAAGTGCAGAGCTACTGATGGAAGAGGACGTGTTGGGATAGACCATCAGAACCAAACCGAGCGCAAGAACAGATGTCATACCGATCTGCTTAATCTACTTTTTGCGCAACGACTGAGTAGGTATGCCAGTGTTTCTGTCGCCCAACCAGTGTCATCCCTGGTGCATCATGTTCATACAAATCAACGATCTGGAACCCATGTTGTAAAAGCACTTGCAACTCAGCCAACGAATGAACGGTTAGATCACCACGTCCCATTCTTGCCCAGGAATCATTCGGACCCATAAAGTGACCGCAAAAGACACCACCTGCCAGCAGTGACTCGGTGATATTCATCCAGGCCTTTGAAAATACTGCCGGATGACAAAAAAACAAACTCGAGCAGGCGCTTACCAACGATACCGAAGGATAATCAAACGCTTCAAAATGACTCACCTGAGGAAATAACTTCTGATTGAGGTGTGCCCGCCCCTGCTCACTCAAACGCGCAATAGCCTCATCACTTTTATCGTATGCATACACATGGAACCCCCGCTCAATCAAGAACAAGGCATCGCGCCCGGCACCACAGCCAACATCTACTGCCACCCGGGACAATGCGGGATCAAGAATTTCAAGCGCCAGTTTCAGATGAGGATACACATCCACATCCATGGATCGATCATAATATAACTGCTCACTCATGACGGAGCGTCCTCACTGCCAGCGGCTGACACTGCACTAAAAATAATGGATGCAGGCTGCTGAGTCTTTGGGTCAAGCGGTTCGGAAATATCGATTACCCTGAGCCCATTGACTGACAGCAGTGCAAACCAGTTTTTCAGTGTTCTGAAATACCAGGGAGCCGGATCGATAAAACTGGCATCAAAACCGGCCCAGGAGCCCGCACGCCAGCCATCGCAATAAGGCAAGTCACCACCTGCCATCAACGGGTGAAGTGTCTGTACAATCAACACCCCGTCAGGCTTGAGAAACATGGGCGTCGCGGCAATCAACTGTTCAACCGACTCCTTTCCGATAAGAGAGAAGTTACAGACCGCCACATCAAACCGGCGATCAATAACGCCTTGTGCTATAGCCTCATAAGATGCCACACGAAACTCACCACCACCCAATGCTCGGGCCTGCTCTACAAGAGACGGCACTGCATCTACTCCCAACAATTGCACAGCATGCGGCGACAACGCCCGAACCAGCCACCCTTCTCCACAACCAATATCTATCACCGACTCGGGCGACTGCTGCAGGACAGCATCCACAATCGCCTGATTCGTGACGCACTGGCGTGTCTCAATCTGTCCAAGCCGCACAGCAGACGTCCATTGAGACACATTTTTTGACCATGAATCGATCACTTTTGCATCACTGAACGGATTCATCCTGCAGTCCTCACACAACACAGTAATTGAATCCTATCAGGAATCCTTGCGAGAATGTAAACCTAGGTATTCAAACACACTGGAGAAATCAACACCGTCGATTTTGCGCATACCGCCACTATGTGTTATTGCCGGACGCGCACTACCTTTCAAGACAGTGTTAGTGGCTAAATGCATAGATAACCCCTCGCCACTCCAGTATAATGGCTTTTTGCTCTTGAACAATTTGGACGCTTAACCTGATGCAACCGATAGTCAATATCGCACTTCGTGCTGCCCGCCTTGGCGGAGAACAGATTGCCCGCGCGGCAGAACGTTTGGACCTGATTAAATCTGAACAGTCCAGTGCGGCTGAATTTATCAGCGAAACCTGCTCTCAGGTAGAGCGTACCATCGCTCAATCCATTCAGAAAGCTTACCCTCACCACACGCTGCAAGGCGCATTCAGTGGTCGCTACAATGCCACTGGTGAAGGCCCTGTGGTTTGTGACTGGCAAATCAGCCCGGTAGACAGCCTGATTAACTTTTCCAATGGGCTGCCAGTATATGCACTGAGCCTGACCGGACGCATCAATGGCCGTACCGAGCATTGCGTCGTGATTAATCCAGTGACAGGTGAAGAGTTCACTGCCAGCCGCGGGAATGGTGCTCAACTGAATGGTCGCCGTCTGCGCGTAAGCAGCAGCAAGCAACTGCATCAGGCACTACTGGGCTGCGGATTTGTGTCAGGCAACAACCGTGAACTGGCTTTTGCTGAACACCAGAAACAGCTATACCGTCTGACAACTGCCGGTGCACACCTGTTCAGCAGCGGCTCGGCATTACTGAATCTGGCTTACACCGCAGCTGGCCGCCTGGACGGCTTCTTTCAGGCTGACCTGAGTGAAGCGGAAATGGAAGCCGGTTTGCTGCTGATTCAGGAAGCCGGTGGTCTGGTTGGCGATTACAAGGGCGGCAACGCTCATCGTAAAACCGGCAGCCTGGTGGCAGCCAATCCCAAGATGTTCAAACTGCTGGTAAAAACACTCCAGACAGCTGACTGAATCTGCGTGAGTATAAAAAAGGCCTGAACAGCACAACTGTTCAGGCCTTTTTTGTGGCGGATACCGCCCCACTAATCAGTGGAACGGATCTCGCAGTACAATGGTCTCATTACGGTCTGGACCTGTGGAAATAATATCCACCGGCGCTCCAACCAGCTCTTCCAGGCGCTTGATGTAAGCACGCGCATTCGCAGGCAAAGCATCTACGCTTTTCACACCCACAGTCGACTCACTCCAACCCGGCATCATTTCATATACAGGCGTGATCGCCTCATAGTCTTCACTGCCACTGAGCGAGTAGACCGGATTGCCTTCCGCATCCTCATAACCGGTACAGATACCGATCTGATCCAGACCATCCAACACATCCAGCTTGGTCAGACACAGACCCGAAACCGAGTTGATCTCAATAGCATGCTTTAACGCCACTGCATCAAACCAGCCGCAACGACGTGCACGACCGGTTGTAGAACCAAACTCATGGCCTTTTTCTGCCAAACGGCGACCTACATCACACGAAAGCTCTGTCGGGAAAGGCCCCCCACCCACACGGGTGGTGTAAGCTTTGGTGATACCGAGGATATAATCCAGATACAAGGGACCAAAACCACTACCGGTTGAAGTACCACCAGCCGTGGTGTTTGAAGAGGTCACATAAGGATAGGTGCCATGATCAATATCCAGCAGCGAGCCCTGCGCACCTTCAAACATGATACTGGCACCCTGACGGCGCAGATCATGCAAAATCGCTGTGACATCAGCAATCATCGGCAAGAGTTTGTCCGCCATGGCCATACACTCAGCCAGTACCTGATCGTAATCGACAGGCGCTACGCCATAGTACTGCTCCAGCATGAAATTGTGGTATTTCAGCACCTCTTTCAGCTTGGCAGCAAAGCCTTCTGCGTCACGAATATCACCCAGACGCAAGCCACGGCGTGCGACCTTATCTTCGTATGCAGGTCCGATACCACGACCGGTAGTACCGATTTTGGAATCACCACGTGCCAGTTCGCGAGCCTGATCCAGCGCCACATGAGACGGCAGGATCAGCGGGCAAGCAGGACTCAGACGCAGGCGCTGACTGACAGGCACACCGGTCGCTTCCAGACCAGCAATCTCTTTCAGCAAAGCTTCCGGTGATAACACCACGCCATTACCGATCAGGCACAGCACGTTTTCCCTCAAAATCCCGGACGGGATCAGGTGTAAAACGGTTTTTTTGCCATCGATCACCAGCGTATGACCCGCGTTGTGACCCCCTTGAAAACGTACTACCGCCGCAATCTTCTCAGTCAGCAGATCAACGATTTTACCTTTTCCTTCATCACCCCACTGGGTGCCCAGAACAACGACGTTTTTACCCATTGCTGTCTCATGTGCTCATACTATGTTAATGAATCAAAGCGGCTTGATCTGCCACTCATCACCCTGTTTTTGCAACTGACGATCACAGCTGTCCGGTACAGGCAGCCCCTCCAGCATCTGAATCACACGCACGCCCTGCTGTCGCAGATCGCGTACTGCCTGCTGTAATGAGGTGTCCTCAGGCACTGCCGGCGCCAGTACAGCCGGTTCAGACTGCGCCGTGAGACCGGACAGATCAATCAGCGTACTCAGATCCGTACTGAATCCTGTCGCCGGACGTGCGCGGCCAAAGTCCTGACCAATTTCATCATAACGCCCGCCCTTGGCCAGCGCTTGTCCATAACTGGGTGTATAGGCGGCAAATACCACACCCGTGTGGTAGTGATAACCACGCAACTCAGCCAGATCGACATAACAGCGTACTTCAGGATAGCGCTGTTGCACCCGTTCAGCCAGTTGCATCAAATATTCTACGGCCTGACATGCATCAGGATGCGTGAAACACTCACGGGCGCGGCCCAAAACATCCAGTGTTCCATGCAGTCGCGGCAACATGGCCAGTTGCTGATGCAGGGCATCATCCAGCGATAAGGTAGCAATAAAAGCCTCAATTTCAGGCATCGCCTTACGCTGTAACAACTCGATGAACTGATCTTTCTGCTCCTGAGTCAAGCCAGCCTGGCGCACCAGCGCCCGGAAGGGACCAACATGCCCAAGATCCAGTGTCAGCGATTCGTTCACACCCGCCAGATGAAGGGTTTCCAGCATCAACGCAATGACTTCAACATCACTGTCCAGCCCGGCGTGACCATAAAGCTCTGCGCCGGCCTGCAGCGGATTGCGGCTTGCCAGCATGTGTGCAGGATGCGTATGTACAATAGAGCCACAGTAACACAAACGACTGGCACCCTCGGTACGCAATCGATGGGCATCAATACGCGCTACCTGTGGCGTAATATCCGCACGAATGCCCAACGCATGACCACTGATACGATCGGTGATTTTAAACGTATTCAAGTCCAGATCACGACCTGTACCAGTAAGCAAGGATTCCAGATGCTCAACCAGAGGCGGCATGACCAATTCATAACCCCAGGTGTTGTACAAATCCAGTAAGCGTCTGCGCATCAACTCGGCCTGACGGGCCTGGGGCGGCAGCAGCTCTTTTATACCTTCAGGCAGCAACCATCTATCTGCCAATGCCATGCATCATTCCTCACGTCATCGCCGCAACACTGAACCTGCGGCATACCCTGCGTCCTGTACATAAAAAAACCGGGCAATGACCCGGTTGATCCATTCTAACATAAAAGCGGGCGCCAATGGCACCCGCTTTTGTTTGACTCGCTTAGCGAATTGAAGGGTTCTGCAAATAGCGGAAGAATTCGCTGTTCGGCTCCAGCACCAGAATATCACCCTGGCCACTGAAGGATTCACGATATGCGTTCAGACTACGCACAAAAGCGTAAAACTCCGCGTCCTGACTGAAAGCATTGGCATAGATATTGGCTGCTTCAGCATCCCCCTCACCTCGAATGATTTCAGCCGTGCTGAATGCATTCGCCGTGATAACAGTACGCTGACGATCAGCATCTGCACGAATACCCTCGGCCAACTCCAGACCACGTGCACGTAACTCACGCGCCAGACGCAAACGCTCAGAACGCATACGATCATATACAGAGGCAGACACCTCTGTTGGCAAGTCGATACGCTTGATACGGATATCAACAATCTCGATACCCAGTTCACGTTCCGCAACCTGACTCAGCGCACGGTTAACCTGCTCCATCAACTCTTCACGCTCACCAGAGACTACCTGATTCAGGGTACGCTCACCAAACTGGTTACGCAGGTTGGTTTCAATACGACTGGACAACAGACTGTTCGCCCGGTTTTCATCACCGGAAGTGGCCGTATAGTAACGCTCCACATCCTTGACACGCCATTTGATGAAAGAGTCAACAATCAAACGCTTGGCTTCCAGCGTCAGGAACGCCTGTGGACGTGAGTCCATGGTAATCAGACGCGCTTCAAATTTACGCACTGTATTCACAAACGGAATCTTGAAATGCAGACCCGGTTCGATATCCGGCTCAACGATTTCACCGAAGCGCAGTTTCACAGCACGCTCGGTTTCCTTGACGATATAAACCGACTCGGACACCAGCCATACAGCAATCAACGCTACAACCAGCACAAATACTGAATTGGATTTCATCTTATCGACCCTCCCTCAGACTGCCGGCTTGTCGACTACGCGCCTGCTCAGTAATCTGGTCATTCAACTGACGCAGATTCAGATCGGCACTGCTGCTACTGCCACGGGCAGAAGAACCGCTGCCACGCTGCTGATCCATCAGTTTATCCAACGGCAGGAACATGACATTATTGCCACCATTCTCCATATCCATCAGCACTTTCGGATTGTTTGTCATAACGCTCTGCATGGTGTCGATGTACAGACGTTCACGCATCACATCAGGCGACTGGCGATATTCAGTTAACAGTGCCAAAAAGCGCTGAGTTTCACCGTTCGCTCTGGCGACAACCTCTTCACGATAAGCACTGGCCTCTTCCAGCATACGCTGGGCCACACCACGTGCCTCAGGGACGACGCTGTTCGCGTAGGCTTCAGCTTCGTTCTTGGAACGCTGCTCATCCTCTCGCGCCTTGATTACATCATCGAACGCATCCTGAACCTGGCTGGGCGCCTGGGCATTACGAACGTTGACACCCGAAATACGAATACCTGTTTCATAGGTATCCATGTGGCGCTGCAAACGCTCCTGAACGGAGATAGCCATCACCTGACGACCTTCGGTCAGGATTGAATTCATGTCTGAACCACCGACAACCTGACGCAGTGCTGATTCAGCAGCCTGTGCCAGACTCTCCTCGGGACTGCGAACTCGCAGCATGAACAGCTCAGGATTTTCAGCAACGTACTGCACACTGATATCAACATCAACGATGTTCTCGTCTTCTGTCAGCATCAACGCACGGTGATCATGAATACGGACACGTGTCACGTTCACCTTATTTACTTCATCAATCAGCGGCGGATTCCATTGCAGACCCGGGTTCACCACACTGTGGAATTTACCCAGACGCAACACGACACCACGCTCCTGCTGGTCAACGGTATAGAAACCCATACCTGCCCAGACAACCAGCGCCAGTACTGCAGCAATACCTACCAGGGTAAAACTACCGCCTTTACCACCGGCACCACCACCGGAACCGGAACCCGAGCCACCTTTTTTACCGCCGAACAGTCCGTTCAGACGGTCTTGCAACTTCTGCAGCGCTTCATCAAGGTCGGGTGGACCCTGATCATTATTGCCACCGCCATTGCGTTTACCACCGCCGGGATTCCTGTCACCGCCGCCGCTCCAGGGGTCATGGTTCTTGCCATTCCCGCCAGGCTCATTCCAGGCCATAGTGTTCTCCGTTATGAAACATCAAAAATTTAAGGGTGAAATTTTATGAGGCGCGGCACATGGATGCAACCGCTATTCATTATCGACCACGACAGACAGATAACGTTCCGCCGGAATCTGTAGCCGACTCAGCAATTGACGAAAGTCCTTCAGCTGCAGCCGCACCTTGAGACTGATACGCCCATCTTCATCAATCCGTTCATCCAGTACCGCATCACGCGCATAAAGCATGGAACGGAACTGGCCTTCTGCCGGACTCAGATGCAGGGTATCTTCAAACATGGAACCAGACAAACGTTCATTTACTGCAGCCAACAGTAAATCAGTGCCCTCACCACGCTGAGCCGACAGCCAGACACGCACCGGCATACCGTCTTCATCACGATCTACACGCGGTGCAAAATCCGGTAACAGGTCAATCTTGTTATAGACCAGCAATACCGGTCTGTCATCTGCACCTATCTCATGCAAAACATCATTGACTTGCTCAATATGGGCATCACGTTCTTCATCATGACAGTCAATGACGTGCAACAGCAGATCGGCTTCAGCAGTTTCCTGCAACGTCGCCCGAAATGCCTCGACCAGCTTGTGTGGTAAATGACGGATAAAACCAACCGTATCCGCAAGAATCATGGGGCCGGCATCCGGCAACTGCACTTTGCGCAACGTCGGGTCCAGCGTAGCGAACAACTGATCCGCCGCATACACATTGGCGGAGGTCAGACTGTTAAACAACGTCGATTTACCTGCGTTAGTGTAACCCACCAGGGACACGGTAGGAATTTCCGCCCGTACACGAGCACGGCGCCCCTGATCACGCTGACGACGCACTTTTTCCAGACGCTTCAGGATCGCCTTGATGCGCGCTCGCAACAGACGCCGGTCTGTTTCCAGCTGGGTTTCACCCGGACCTCTGAGACCAATACCGCCCTTCTGGCGTTCAAGGTGAGTCCAGCCGCGCACCAGACGGGTAGACATGTGCTCAAGCTGAGCCAGCTCAACTTGCAGTTTACCCTCGTGTGTACGTGCACGCTGAGCAAAAATATCCAGTATCAGACCCGTTCGGTCCAATACACGGCATTTGATTTCACGCTCGATATTGCGTTCCTGAGCAGGGCTTAGTGAGTGGTTGAAGATGACCAGCTCAGCTTCATGCATGCGCACCAGCTCAGCCAGTTCTTCGACCTTACCCTTACCCAGAAAAAAACGTGGGCTAGGGTCTGAACGACTACCCTGCATAAAGCAGATCGGATCAGCACCCGCCGACAGGGCCAGCTCTTCCAACTCTCTGGGATCTTCAGCTTCCGCTTCAGATGCCAGATCTATATGCACCAGTATGGCGCGTTCTCCGGACTCCGGACGATCAAAAAACAATCAGATCACTCACTCTTCAATCTTGTCATCCGGCTGAGGCAGCTTCACAGGACGTGAGGGGACCACAGTGGAAATCGCATGTTTGTATACCATCTGACTGACTGTATTCTTCAGCAGAATGACGAACTGGTCGAAGGATTCGATCTGTCCCTGCAACTTGATACCGTTGACCAGAAAGATCGAGACTGGAACCCGCTCCTTGCGTAACACATTCAGATAAGGGTCTTGTAACGACTGCCCTTTTGACATTGCCTACTCCTTCACTGAAAAAATTCAGTCATAAAAAATTAGTGTATTTATACTTTTAAGCAATAACAGATAGCGCTGACACCCTGCGGATACCTGCAATGCACAAAAACCATAGCATTATATAACGTTACCCTCTATCAACTTCAAGCTATCTCTGAGCATATCGCGCTTATCTTGGGATAAGCGATGCAAATCAGGCCAGCTTCGCAACCAGGTATACTGGCGTTTTGCCAACTGCCGCGTTGCCACAATCGCCTTGTCACACATTTGCTCATGGCTGAGCCGGCCTTCCAGGTACTGCCACATCTGCCGATAACCGACACAGCGAATCGACGGCAACCCCTCATGCAGATCACCGCGCTGATACAAGGACATCACCTCTGTTTCAAACCCAGCTTCCAGCATCAACTGAAAACGCTGTGCGATACGCTGATGCAACCAGGCTCGATCATCTGGCATCAACCCCAGACACAGCACCCGGTAAGGTAGTGCTGAAACAGCCTGTGCTTGCCAGTGCTCCGACAAAGACCGCCCCGTCAACAGATAGACTTCCAGAGCACGCTGCACACGCTGGGTATCCGTAGGATGTAATCGCTGCGCTGATTCAGGGTCAACCTGCTGTAACTGCACATGCAACTGCTCGATACCCTCTGCCGCAATACGCGCCTCCAACTCGGCACGCAGTTGTGGATCAGACACGGGCAAATCCGCCAAACCTTTCAACAGCGCATTGAAATACATCATGGTGCCACCGACCAGCAGGGGCAAACGCCCCTGAGCATGCGACTGCTCAATAGACTGCAAGGCATCGTTCCGAAATTCAGCAGCTGAGTAGCTCTGTGATGGATCAAGAATATTAACTAACGCATGCGGGTAGCGTGACAGGGTATCCGCATCCGGCTTGGCTGTACCGATATCCATGCCTCGATAAATCAGTGCCGAGTCCACACTGATCAGATCTACCGGCAACTGATCAGCAAGCTGTATTGCCAGGTCAGTCTTGCCCGAGGCCGTAGGCCCCATCAGGCAGACCACCAAAGGTTGAGTGTTATTGTCCACGAAGAAACAACTTATCCAGTTCATTCATACTGAGGCATACCCAGGTTGGCCGGCCATGATTACATTGACCACTGCGCTCAGTCTGCTCCATATCCCGCAGCAGGGCGTTCATTTCAGCCAAGGTCAACTGACGATTGGCCCGCACAGCACCATGACAGGCCATCGTACCCAGCAACTCATTAATATGATTTTCTATGCGCTGACTGCTGCCCAGCTCAGACAGGTCCGACAACACATCCCGCACCAACTGCGGCACATCGGACTTTGCCAGGTAAACCGGCACCTCTCGGATAGCCAGTGCCTCGTCCCCCATACGCTGCAACGAGAAGCCTAAGCGGGCGAACACGTCAGCCTGCTCCTCAGCCAGATCCGCTTCACGGCTACTGACAGTCAGGCTGACCGGCACCAGCAACGGCTGACTGCGCAACCGCTCTTCGGTCAAAGCCTGTTTCATACGCTCATAGACAATCCGCTCATGTGCAGCATGCATGTCTACCAGGATCAGTCCCTGCGCACTTTGTGACAGGATATACACGCCATGCAGCTGCGCCAGAGCGAACCCCAGGGGTGGCGTGCCATCCGCTGGCGTTTCCGGCAACACAGCTTCGTCACGCACCCCCATGGGCGGTGATACCGGATACTCCCGCGCCAGGGGTTCACGCGGATAGAGCTGTGCGTACTGTTCTATCTGACGCTGCACAGCCCCTGCGGGTACCGACTGGGGCGGCAGATGAAAACGGTTTTGCTCATAGGATTGCACGGGCTGTCCTGCTGGCACAGACGGAGCTGATACAGCTGATTCCATCACACTGGCAGGCGTCATCTGCGCAATCACCCGATGCAGGGAGCGATAAATAAAATCATGTACCAAACGACTTTCACGAAAGCGCACTTCGTGTTTTGTCGGGTGAACATTCACATCCACCAGCGTAGGATCCAGCTCCAGATAGAGTACAAACGCCGGATGACGGCCATTGAAGAGCACATCCTGATATGCCTGGCGCACGGCGTGACTGACGACTTTGTCCTTGATAATACGACCGTTGACAAAGAAATACTGCTGATCAGCCTGACTACGTGAATGCGTCGGCTGAGTAATCCAGCCATGCAGACGCAAACCTGATGCCTCAGCTGCCATATCCACCACCAGCGCATGCTCTATAAAGGGCTGCCCCAGCAGCAGGGACAAACGTCTCTCACGCTCCAGTTCAGACATCGCCGGACGCAATTGATAGAGCGTGCGGGCATTGTGTGCCAGGGTAAAGCTGACATCAAAACGACTCAACGCCAAACGCCGCACCACCTCTTCCAGGTGATTGAGTTCGGTCTTTTCTGTACGCAAGAATTTTCGCCGTGCAGGCGTGTTAAAAAACAGATCACGCACTTCCACTGTACTGCCCGGCGGATGTGCGGCGGGTGCCAGAGTCGGCGCCATATCACGCCCTTCAACACTGACCGACCAGGCCTCTGACTGATCAGGGGGCCTGGAAGTCAGGGTCAGGCGTGATACTGAACTGATACTGGCCAAGGCCTCACCACGAAACCCCAGACTCATCACTGCCTCAAGATCTTCCAGCGCAGCAATTTTGGAAGTGGCATGACGGCTCAGCGCCAACGGCAAGTCATCCTTGTGGATACCACCACCATCATCTCTCAGACGGATCAGACGTACGCCACCCTGTTCCACCTCAAGCGAAATAGAACGCGCACCAGCATCCAGGCTGTTTTCCAGCAACTCTTTGACGACTGATGCAGGGCGTTCTACGACCTCACCGGCAGCAATCTGGTTGGCTAACTGTGGAGACAGTAAACGTATGGGTGTATGCACGAGCGAATTCGATGTTTGCATTAACCTGCGGGAATCCTTAAAACCTGACCGACACGAATCCGATCACCATTAATCTGATTGGCGGCACGTAACGCAGACACAGAGACGCCATTGCGCACGGCAATTACAGAGAGTGTATCCCCTGGCTGAACCCGATGCGTCCGAGCGCCGCCGGCCACCTGAGTTCCACCCTGACTTTTACGCCAGGCGATCCAGGTCATATCAGGCGGTTTCTGCCAGAAATAATCCTGAACACCTTGGAAAATGGCACGCGCCATACGCTGCTGATAGGCTGCTGTACGCAACTGCGCTTCTTCCTGAGGATTGGTAATAAAACCGGTTTCGATCAGTATCGAAGGGACATCCGGTGAGCGGAGTACCGCAAAGTTGGCCATTTCAACTTCAGGCTTATGCATCCGCGCAAACTGCCCTATATTACGATGAATAATCCCGGCGACTTCACGACTGCCCGTGCGGCTTGCAGTCATGGACATATCCAGCAGCACACTGGCCAGCACGGCATCTTTGTCCTCCAGACTGACACTTCCAACACCACCAATTAGATCGGAACTGTTTTCCCGACTGGCCAGCCAACGTCCCATTTCACTACTGGCCCCCCGTTCAGACAATACCCAGACCGAAGCACCACGCGCAGTGGGTGTTTTCCAGCCATCCGCGTGAATGGAAACAAACAGATCAGCGTTGGCCTGGCGCGCTCTGAGCACTCGATTGCGCAAGCTGATAAAATAATCGCCATCACGAATCAGTACAGCCTTATAGCCCTGTTCAGCATCAATAATACGTTTCAGCTCGCGCGCAATGGCCAGCACCACATCCTTTTCACGGGTACCATTCGGCCCCACAGCACCAGGATCCTCACCACCATGCCCAGCATCGATCGCAATGACAATATCACGCAACTGTCCCATGCCATTGGCTGGCGGCGAGGAAACAGCTGCAGGTTCAGCTACTGAATCCGAGGCTGATGAAGATGTCGTTGTGGTTGTAGTGACCGCTGAGCTCGGAGCAGGGTTTTCCAGATCAATCACCAGGCGGTGCCCATATTGATCATTCGGCGGCAAATCAAAGCTTTTGGGACGAACACGGGATTTCAGATCCAGCACGATACGCAAGGTGCCGTCACTGTGACTGTGACGAATATTGGCAACCGGGCTTTCATCCAGCGTCAGATGGGCAAAATCGGTTCTCAAACGGGTATTGGTTACATCGATAACAACCCGATCCGGCCCCTCAAGTGCAAACAGGCGATGTTCTACCGGGCCACTGAGGTCAAACACCAGACGTGTGTTATCCGGTGCCAGCCACGAGCGCACACCCTGTATTTCAGCACTGGCAAACACCGATACCGGGAACAGGCCAGTCAGCAACAGCAGAAGCCCCAACCAGAGGCTGCGAGTATTTACTTTCACAATACGCGCTTACCCATTCAATTTATTTACTATTCTATCGGCAATCATACACCCTTTTTGAGTGTTTTTTGACCATTTTATCATTCGACCCGGATTTTTTTCACTGAATGACAGCTCCAGATCAGCCCGAGGCAACACCCCTTCACCCCGTTCAGGCCATTCAATCAGGCACAAGGCCTGCTGATCAAAGTAGTCGCGTATACCCAGGTACTCCAGCTCTTCCGGATCCCCAAGCCGATATAAATCAAAGTGATAAACCATCACCAACGGAAACTCATACGGCTCCACCAAGGTATAGGTAGGACTTTTGACCGCACCCTGATGTCCCCAATAAGCCATCACACCACGGCATAGAGTGGTTTTTCCCATGCCCAGATTACCGTGCAAAAAAATTACAGCCCCTTCGGAGCCAACTGCTTCAGCCAGCAACCGACCAAAACTGACGGTTGCCTGATCATCAGGCAGATACAGACTGTCAGACAAGGATGGACTCCTCTTTGTCATTTAATACATAACGCAACAGTGTCAGCAGGTCCGTTGCCAGCAAGCCTCGCTCGCCCTGCTGACGGGCACAAAGATCAGCTGCCTGGGCATGTGCATAGACACCCAGTCGGGCAGCATCGACCGGTTTCAGTCCCTGCGCCATCAGCGCGCCGATTATGCCTGACAACACATCGCCCATGCCACCACTGGCCATACCCGGATTGCCACCACTGCAGAGATGAATCACGTCACCATCAAAGGTGAGCGTTCCCGCGCCTTTCAAAACCACCACGCCGCCATAGCGCTGCTGCAGACTGCGCACAGCAGAAAATCGGCCCTGCTGCACCTCATCCACACTCCATCCCAGCAGACGTGCGGCCTCTCCTGGATGCGGCGTAATCACACGCCGGGCATGTGCAACCGAATGAGATGGCAAATAGGCCAACGCATCCGCATCCAGCACCTGTGGTACGGAAGCGCTCAGCACGACTTGCATGATTTGATCACTCCAGGCGCTACTGCCAAGACCAGGCCCAGCCACCAACACATCTGCACGCGGCAATAATGCCTGTAACGCATGACCCGACACCACACCCTGGACCATCAACTCCGGCTGCCGGACCAGTGCCGCAGACACATGCTCCGGGCGAGTTGCCAGGGATACCAGACCGGCACCTGAACGAGCCGCACTCTGCGCAGCCATCAGCGCCGCCCCGCCCATACCCAGGCCGCCCCCGACCACCAGCACATGTCCGCAATGCCCCTTATGGGCCGAACGCGGGCGTGCAGGAAGCAGCTCACGCAGATCTTCCTGCTCGGTTCGAAACACACTGACCGGCACACGCTCATAGAGTTCATCCGGCACACGCAAACTGTCAAAATACAGCTGACCACAGTGGTCAACACCCGCATGCGTCAGCAACCCCTGTTTCACGCCAATAAATGTCAGTGTCAGGGTAGCCTGTACAGCAACACCTAACACCTGGCCTGTATCACTGCAAAGTCCTGAAGGGATATCCACAGCCACAACCGGGCGCGCCTGATGATTGAGCCTGATTATCAAATCGCGAACAGGGCCACGTACCTCTCCGCTAATACCTGTACCCAACATCGCATCGATAATCACTTCGCCCGACAGCTCCTGATGACCCGTCCAGGGCTGCGCCGTCACGCCGACAGCTTCAGCCCAACGCCAGGCATCCAGCGCTTCACCCTGAAGCTGTTCAACAAAGGGAGACTGTCCAAGCGTCAGTACCTGCACCTGCAAGCCTTGCTGCTGCGCCAGCCCCGCCACGATCAGACCATCTCCACCATTATTGCCGGTACCGCACAACACCGTGAGACTGCGCACTCCTGGCCAGTGCTGTAACAACAGCGAAAACACTGCGTGCCCTGCCCGCTGCATCAAACGGAACCCGGGTATGCCAAACACATCGGTCGCCAAACGATCCAGCGCACGCGACTGCTCAGCCGTGTATACTGTGGCTGGCAAGGTGGCTCGTGTCATCATGCTTTTTCTCCTTAACTGATGACTCCTATTCTGGCATGCCAAGCGAACAGAGCAAGCAAAATTCAACTCCACCCAGCACAGAGGATCTGGCCACTCTGGCGCTAAAGATTAAACACTGGGCCAAGGAGTTTGGCTTTCAGCAATGTGCCATCACCGGGACAGACCTGTCCGCTGAGGCTGAAGGGCTGGATCAGTGGCTGGAACAGGGAATGCAAGGCGAGATGCACTGGCTGGCAGAACACCGGGAGAAACGCCTGGATGCCAGTCAATTGCTCCCCGGCACCCAACGGATTATCAGTCTGCGCATGGATTACCTGCCGCCGGATGTGCAGACCCTGCACATTCTGAACAACCCGGACAAGGCCTACATCGCCCGCTATACACTGGGTCGAGACTATCACAAGCTGATGCGCAACCGCCTGAAACAGCTCGGATTACGCATCAATCAGGAGCTACAGCAGGACAGCATCTTCCGCCCCTTTGTCGACAGCGCTCCGGTTCTGGAGCGACCCTTGGCTCGCAATGCAGGGCTGGGCTGGATTGGTAAACATACCCTGCTGCTCAATCGCCAGGCAGGCTCCTGGTTCTTTCTCGGAGAACTGTTCATCAACCTGCCCTTGCCATTGGATAGTCCGCAGCAGGAGAGTCACTGTGGCAAATGTACAGCTTGTCTGGATGTCTGTCCGACCCAGGCATTTCCGAGACCCTATGTACTGGATGCTCGCCGCTGCATTTCTTACCTGACTATTGAAAACAAAGGCAGCATCCCGGTATCGCTGCGCAGTGCGATCGGCAATCGTATTTTTGGCTGTGATGATTGCCAACTGGTTTGCCCCTGGAACCGCTTTGCCAAACACAGCCAGGAAGACGATTTCAAACCTCGCCATCAGCTCGATGATATTGAGCTATTGACCCTGTTTCGCTGGGATGAGGCCACCTTTCTCAAACGCACTGAAGGCTCAGCTATTCGTCGTACTGGCTTTATCGGCTGGCAACGCAACCTGGCTGTTGCGCTGGGTAACAGTCGAGGCGGAAGTGACGTTGAACAGGCACTAGAACAACGCCTGCAACACGCAGATTGTCCGGATATGCTGCGTGAGCATATCCAGTGGGCTCTGCAGCAACTTAGAGGCGAAACAGGTGGCGACGGTAGTGACGCAGCTCTTCAATAGAGTCACGAATATCATCCAGCGCCAGATGAGCGCCTTTCTTTTTCAGACCCTCCATAATGGCAGGCTTCCAGCGTTTAGCCAGCTCCTTGATGGTACTGACATCAATGTTGCGATAATGAAAGTGGGCTTCCAGCTCAGGCATATACTTCACCAGAAAGCGTCGATCCTGACCAATGCTGTTGCCGCACATGGGTGAGATGCCTTTATCACTGTATTGACGCAAAAACGACAGCATCTGCTGCTCGGCTTCTGCCTCAGTAGTACGGCTCTCGCGAACCCGTGCTGTCAAACCCGACTGGCCATGCTGACGGGTACACCACTCATCCATTTGCGCCAGCAGGCTGTCCGGCTGATGCACCGTAATCACCGGACTTTCTGCCAGAGGATTCAGATCCGCATCTGTCACAATGGCGGCCATCTCGATAATGCGATCCTTTTCCGGGTCGAGCCCCGTCATTTCCAGATCAATCCAAAGCAAGGCATGCTGACGTGGCATCCACTCTTCTCCCCTGTGTAGGCTGTCATTGACTGACTGAATTAAACTATCTGTATTAAACTTGGCGTATAGAGTACCTTATTCACACAAAAGAACGTAGCCCAACACTTAGCTTCAGGAATCCCGACGCCCCGATGAGCAAACGCAAAGTGACCCGCCGCCAGGCCTGGCGCATCGATAAAATTCAGTCAGAACGTGCCGAGCGGGCACAACGCAGAGAATCACAGATTGAAGAGCAGCTCAGCGGCGGTGAACTGGGGCCGGAGCAGACCGGCCTGGTGATTTCGCACTTCGGCAAACAGGTCGATGTCGAAGCCCTGACGGGTGACATGGCTGGCAATATCGTACGTTGCCATCTGCGCACTCATCTTGGACAGCTGGTGACAGGGGATCAGGTCATCTGGCGCCGCTCACCTGATGGTGGTGTCGTGGTCGCAGTGACACCGAGACGCAGCCAGTTACAACGCCCCAACAACCAGGGCGAGTTAAAGCCTGTTGCCGCTAACATAGACCAGATTATTATCACTCTGGCACCTGAACCCAGAGCCCATGCCAACCTGATTGACCGCTATCTGATTGCCTGCGAACGCTCCGGTATTGAACCGGTACTGCTGCTCAACAAAACAGACCTGATCAATGATGAAAATGCCGCCTGGTTGATGCCGATGCTGGAGATCTATCAGCAAATAGGCTATCGAATACTGCATGCGTCCAGTACGCGGGATGAAAGCCTCGGAGAGCTCAAAGCGCAACTGAATGGCCGCATCAGTGTATTTGTCGGGCAGTCAGGTGTGGGCAAATCCTCACTGGTCAATGCCCTGCTGCCTAGCGTGGATTTGAAAGTAGGCGAACTGTCGGAACAAAGCGGTAAAGGCCGCCATACCACCACGACGGCACGTCTGTTTCACATGCCAGATGGCGGTGATCTGATCGACTCCCCAGGCATACGCGAATTTGCACTTTGGCACATGGATGAAGATGAGGTTCTGGAAGGCTTTGTCGAATTTCGACCTTTTATCGGACACTGCCGTTTCAGGGACTGCCAGCATCTGCAGGAACCTGGCTGCGCCCTGATAGCTGCAGTTGAGCGTGGCGACATTACTGAACAGCGCTTTCGCAGTTACCGCATGATTCTTAACTCCATGCAGGAAACGCTGTAAACTGAATTTTTTAAGCTGACCATCAGAACTGCTTATGCCTCGTCAAATCTTGTCGCCCGTAGGCCTGAACCAATGGCTTGAATTCTTTCAAGACAAAACCCTGCCGGTACGGGCCAGTACTCAGGCACGTTTGCACAAGGCACTGGAGCACCCATCCAGCAATCTGTTGACCCTGGCACCGATTGTCCGCACCGACCCTGTGCTGTGTCTGCATATTACGCGCGCAGCCCAGGCACTGCTGAAGGAGAAAGATGCCAAGCTCGCCAGCCTGGAGCATGCCATACAAACACTCGGGTTTGATCGCGTTCGCGAGGTGCTTGACGCACAACAGCCCTTCCGCCTGAACCCTGGCAGCACACAGCACACCCAGTTCATGCGGGCCGTAGCGGACAGTCATCATGCATCAACCCAGGTAACTGACTGGCTGAGCCAGAAACAGAGCGGCTTTACAGAAGAAGCCCGCCTGGCGTCCTTGCTGTACGGGTTTATCCACTGGCTTGCCTGGCTCTATGCACCACTGCATAAAGAGGCCTATCAACGTAAAGTATTGGAAGAGGGTGTCGACGTAGCCCTGGCCGAGCATGACATTTTTGGCTGTACACTCCAGGAGCTGGGGTTTCGTCTGGCTCAGCGATGGAACCTGCCATCCCTCACGATTGAAGCACTCAGCCACGACACCTCTCCCAGCTCAGACCTGCTCAACAAGCTTCATCTGAAAGCCATGGGCGATCCCAGACTGACAGGCGATCCACTGCGAGAAATCAACCATTTTTTGCAGCAGCCATTTTTCGCCGTAAAACTGTCCAACTGGCTGGCACTCACGGTCACCCGGGGCTGGAACACGCCCAAGGCTCACCGCCTGCTGGAGGTGATCAGCGACTACCTGCGACTCGACAGCCACACTGCACTGGCTCGACTGCACAGCCAATGTGCCGAATCGGCACGGCAATATCACCTGCCCGGTGTACTGTCGCCGGCAGCGGAGATGCTGTTTATTCCGTCCCGCCAACCCACTCCCGGATTACTCCGCGAAGCGGAACGTCAGCAGCTACATGACACAGCACCTGCCGTCTGCCTGTCACAGGCGCCTCCAGCACGTCCACAGACCACACCCGGCAGCGCCCCGATTGAACTGCTGAACGATTTCAAAGACAAGGGCCAGTTTGAACGCTGTGTAGAACAGCTACGCCAGCCAGCATCTTCGACCAAACCGGCCCTGCTCTTGCAGCTGCTTCTAAAAGGACTTCATGAAGGACTGGGATTGAATCGGGTCTGCATCCTGCAACGTAACCCTGGCAAACATCAGTTGAAGACCCTGTTGAGTACAGGGTTTGATTCAGGCCACTTGATGACCCGCTATGAAAACAATCTGGAAATTCCCAGCCTGTTTAAACGTATGTGCGATAAGCCAACCTGCGTCTGGTACAATAGTCGTACCTATGAACGGCTGCAGCCATTACTGCCGGCTGACTTTGAAGCCTGTCTGCCAACACATGACTGGCTGATGATGTCGTTATTTGATCAACACGGTGCCATTGCCCTGGTCTATGCAGACATGGGCGAACAGTCACCGCCGATCACCGAGTTTTATTCTGAACGCTTTCGTTTCCTGGGGGCATCCACCGCCCAGGCATTGAAACACTTAACACAGGTATCACCGTGAAAAATCGTCTTTTTATTCTGTTTCAACTTCTGGTTCCTCAACACCTGCTGTCACGCCTGGTCGGACAACTGGCAGACTGCCGCACACCCTGGATCAAGAACAGATTTATCAGCTGGTTTCAACGTCAATACCAGATCAACATGCAGGAAGCTGTAGAAGAAAATCCGCTGGCATATCCAAACTTTAATGCGTTCTTCACGCGTGCACTCAAACCTGACGCCCGCCCGATTGACCAGGACCCGGACACCCTGGTATCACCAGCAGACGGCGCCATCAGTCAGTTGGGTCGAATTGAATACGGGCGTATTTTCCAGGCCAAAGGACGCAGCTATTCGCTGACAACCCTGTTGGGCGGAGATGCAGCTCGTGCAGAACCTTTTATAAATGGCGCGTTTGCCACCATCTACCTGTCACCCCGAGACTACCATCGGGTACACATGCCGATCAGTGGTGTGTTACGTGAAACCGTCTATGTGCCCGGTGATCTCTGGTCCGTCAATCAGGTGACTGCAGAAGGTGTTGACCAGCTATTTGCACGCAATGAGCGCCTGGTGGCACTGTTCGATACCGAAGTCGGACCTATGGCCATGGTACTGGTGGGCGCCATGATTGTGGCCGGTATCGAAGTGGTGTGGCAGGGGCAGGTTGCTCCGCCCCTGAAAGCCCCGCAAGTTTTGGGCAAACGCTATGAAGAGCAGATCACCCTGACACGTGGTGAAGAGATGGGACGCTTCAAACTGGGATCCACGGTCATCCTGCTGTTCGGTGAAGACGCGCTCAACTGGCGCACGGATCTGCAAGCCGGAAGCCCGGTGACGCTAGGCCAGGGCATTGCACAACTGAATCCTCCGAGAGTCTAAACCTGTATTGCGAACGAGGACATGAATATCATGCAGTCACCATGGCAATCACTGACACTTCCCGCACAGTTTGAACTGACAGCTGAAGGCATTACAGGTCCCTTCAATCCAGATACGGCATCCTGCCTCTACACCCCCCTGCTACATCAACAGATGCTGAAAGTAACCGGGACCGATGCCATGACTTTTCTGCAAGGTCAGCTGAGCTGTGACTTGCGAGATGTCATCCGCGAGGGCAGCCGCCTGGGTGCACACTGCAATATCAAAGGTCATATGATCAGCCTGTTCCGGGTGATCGCTCAGGATGAGCAATGCTTCTGGCTCAGGACCCATCAGGGGTTAGCTGAAAAGGCCCTGGCGCAGCTGAAAAAGTACATTATTTTTTCCAAGGCGACTGCCAGTCTTGATACACAGCGATGCGGTATCGGTTTTCAGGGGCCAGGAGCCGCTGAAGTCATCCGCCAGTTCACCGGCCTGTCTGCAGAGCAAATTCCGGAGACCTCCTCAGCAACCTGCATATCCGGACACTGGATACTCTGTTGCATCAGCCCTGGACGCTATGAACTTTGGGGTGAAGCGGACGAGCTCAAACCTCACCTGGCACTGCTGCAATCTGACTCGGCACACCCCATGCCGCTGCAACAGTGGCTACTGGGTGATATTCAAGCAGGCATCCCGGATTTGCGACCCGAAACGTCTGAAGCGTTTATTCCTCAAATGACCAACTTACAGGTATTTGAAGGCGTCAGCTTTCGCAAAGGCTGCTATACGGGGCAAGAGATCGTTACCCGCTTGCAGCACCGCGGACAACTGAAGCGCCCGATGTACCGGGTTCGAGTTCGTTGCGATGAGCGCCCTCTTGCCGGTATGTCACTACACTGTGATGACAAGGAAAATGTCGGGCAGGTGGTACTGGCTGCAGATACTGCCGAGACAGGCGTATTTGAACTGCTGGCGGTGATTCTGAAGGAGCGGGCTGAAAAGGATAGGGTCTGGCTGGCGAACCACTGCCCTGTCGAACATCTGGAGCTGCCCTATACCCTGGATCCGCGCCTGTTCGAGAGCAAACGCTGAGAATTCAGAGCTGTATGGTCGCGGGTAATTGCCAGTTAATCGGCTCCCGCCCGCGTGCTTCCAGCCAGGCGTTGGCCTGACTGAAATGACGACAGCCCAAAAACCCCCGATGTGCAGACAGCGGGGAAGGATGCGGCGCCTTCAGCACCAGGTGCTTGTGCCGGTTAATACCAGCACCCTTCTTTTGCGCATAACTGCCCCAGAGCATAAAGACCACCGCTTCACACTCCTGGTTGACCACATCGATGACACGGTCGGTAAAACTTTCCCAGCCTTGCCCCTGATGCGCATTGGCCTGCCCTTGCTCAACCGTTAATACAGCATTGAGCAGTAATACGCCCTGTGCAGCCCAGGCGTCCAGGAATCCATGGCCGGGAGGCGTGATCCCGAGATCACTCTGGAGTTCTTTATAAATATTCTGCAGCGATGGCGGAATACGCACACCTGGACGGACAGAAAAACACAGCCCATGTGCCTGTCCCTGTTGATGGTAGGGATCCTGCCCCAGAATCACGACACGCACCTGATCCGGAGGTGTCGCTTCCAATGCATGAAACCAGTCAGCAGAGGGTGGAAAAATCACCTTGTGAGCATCTTTCTGAGCACGCAAGTACTGCTTCAAAGCCTGCATATAAGGCTTTTGAAACTCCGCATCCAGATAGGGCTTCCAGGCCGGTGCCTTTTCCAACGCCATCATAACCTCCTGTTCTGCAGAACCTTATCCGCGCGGCCGCATGGCCGGGAACAGGATAACATCCCGTATGGACGGTGAATCGGTGAACAGCATCACCAGACGGTCAATCCCGATACCCTCACCCGCTGTTGGCGGCAGACCATATTCCAGAGCATTGATATAGTCAGCATCAAAATGCATCGCTTCAATATCCCCGGCATCTTTCTCTTCCACCTGACGACGGAAGCGCTCAGCCTGATCTTCCGGATCATTCAACTCCGAGAAGCCATTTGCCAGCTCACGACCACCGACAAAGAACTCAAAACGATCTGTCACATGCGGATTATCGTCATTCAGGCGCGCCAGCGGACTCACCTCTGTCGGATACTCAGTGATAAACGTTGGCTGATCCAGATGATGCTCTACCGTCTTGTCGAAAATCTCCATCTGTACTCGACCCAGACCCCAGTTGTCTTTCAGGTCAATGTGCAAACGCTCAGCGATCTGTCGTGCCGCATACTCATCAGCCAGCGCTTCCGGTTTGATATCCGGGTTGTAGTGAAGAATGGAATCAAACACACTGATGCGACGGAACGGCTGGCTCAGGTCGTATTCGAAACGTTCCAGCACATCACCCTCTTCATTACGCACGGTGTTCACGATGGTCGTCGTACCGAGGATATCGCGCGCCAGGGTCCGCAGCATATCTTCGGTCAGGTCCATCAGATCATGATAATCCGCATAAGCCTGATAGAACTCAATCATGGTAAATTCAGGGTTATGCCGGGTCGACAGGCCTTCATTGCGGAAATTACGGTTAATTTCGAAAACCCGCTCAAAGCCCCCTACTACCAGACGCTTCAGATACAACTCCGGGGCGATACGCAGGTACATATCCAGATCCAGCGCATTATGATGCGTGATAAAAGGACGTGCTGTCGCGCCGCCTGGAATGCCATGCAGCATCGGTGTTTCTGCTTCGATAAAACGACGCGCTGACAGGTACTGACGAATGCCGGACACGATACGAGAACGCATCTCAAACACCCGGCGAGACGAATCATTGGTAATCAGGTCGACATAGCGCTGACGATAGCGCATCTCGGTATCCTGCAATCCCTTGTGCTTTTCCGGCAGTGGGCGCAGGTTTTTGGTCAGTAACTGAAACTCGGCCATATCGACATACAGATCACCCTTACCGGACTTATGCAGCACACCGCGCACCCCGATAATGTCACCCAGATCCACAGACTTGGCAAAACCACGGGCATCCTTGTTGACGTAGAGCTGTACACGGCCGGTCATATCCTGCAGCACCATGAAGGCACCACGATTGAGCATCACACGGCCTGCAACCGCAACACTATTGGCTTCAGCTTCCAGCGTTTCCTTACTCTTGTCACCATGTGCAGCGAGCAGATCAGCCGCATAACTGTCACGCCGAAACCTGTTCGGGAAGGCATGGCCCTGTTCACGCCACTGGCGCAGCTTTTCCCGACGCTCAGCGATCAGGCGGTTTTCATCTTGCGGTTGGTTCACTTCGGACATGAAGATGCTTTCCTAATTCTGTTTCTATCTGTTATCGATTGATCAAAGACCGGCTTTCAAACTCGCCACGATGAACTGATCCAGATCACCGTCCAGTACACGATCACAATTCGAGGTTTGCACACTGGTACGCAGATCCTTGATACGCTGATCATCCAGCACATAGGAACGAATCTGGCTACCCCAGCCGATATCTGCTTTAGAATCCTCAAGTTCCTGTGCCGCTGCGTTACGCTTGAGCATTTCCATCTCATAGAGCTTGGAGCGCAGTTGCTTCATACAGACATCACGGTTTTGATGCTGGGAACGTGCTGACTGACTCTGAACCACAATACCGGAAGGCTCATGGGTAATACGGACTGCGGATTCAGTCCGGTTAACGTGCTGACCACCCGCACCTGACGCACGATACACATCCACGCGCAGATCCGCCGGGTTGATCTCTATTTCAATATTGTCATCAATTTCCGGAGACACAAACACCGATGCAAAGGAAGTATGACGACGGCCACCTGAATCAAAGGGTGATTTACGTACCAGACGATGCACACCGGTTTCAGTGCGCAACCAGCCAAAAGCATACTCACCCTCGAAACGAATGGTGGCACTTTTGATACCCGCAACATCACCATCGGAAACTTCAATCAGCTCGGTTTTGAAGCCCTTGTCCTCACCCCAGCGCAGATACATACGCAGCATCATGTTGGCCCAGTCCTGTGCCTCAGTTCCACCGGAGCCTGCCTGAATATCGACGAAGGCATTGTTGGGATCAGCTTCACCCGAGAACATACGACGGAACTCAAGATCAGCGAGCTGATTACCCAGCACTTCAACTTCTTTGACAACTTCAGCGACCGTGTCTTCATCATTCTCTTCAACGGCCAGATCGAGCAGATCACGCGCATCAGCGACACCACTGGTCAGCTCATCCAGTGTGGTAACGGTATGACTGAGACTGTTACGCTCACGTCCCAGTTGCTGCGCATTTTCCGGATTGTTCCAGACAGCCGGATTCTCAAGCTCACGCTCGACTTCTTCAAGACGCTCACGCTTACCATCATAATCCAGATACCGCTTGAGGACTGCGGTGCGCTCAGCATAGTCTTTGAGGCTGTTAAGAATCGGGTTGATTTCCATTTTAGAACTTAGAACTCCGGGCTGAGGAAAAAAGAGCACTATTCTAACTGATATGCGATAGGGATTGAATGTTCTGTGTGGGCTTTAAACATTGAAGGCCGCAAAGCGGCCTTCAATAGAGATCAAGACGAAACAGGATCAATTACGGAAGTTGTCATGACAGGTGCGACAGGTTTGCCCCATTTGACCAACCGCCGGACGCAATGCCTGCAAGCTACCCTCTTCAGCCGCAACAACCAGCGCACCACTGACTTCCTGGAATCGCTCCATACCGCCCGCAAACTGATCCCAGTTAGACCAGATTTCAGGCTTGGCATCACCACCCAAAGTACCTTCACCAAATCCTTCCTGAGCCATATAGCTCATGGCGTTTACCTGACGAGCATGATGCACGGCAGCATCTGCGTTGAACTCGACATCACCACGCGCCATGGCACCCAGTGAGTCCATATGCCACTTAACCACCTTGAACACCGACTGACGATACTCGACAGATGCTGCAGCATCTGCCAGGGCCATCCCGGAGCCAAACAATAGTGAAGCGGTCAAACAGGTCAGTGCAACTTTCTTCATGAGTATTTCCCTTTTTTTCATTGACAGGCAGCACCATAAACATCAGTGCAAACTAATATAGATTTTTAGTTTACGCATCCTGAAAGGCATTGCAAACATCTGTGAGCCAGTTTTCCAACCGCTCATCGGTCAGTCCTGACTGCCCATCCTCATCCAGCGCCAAACCGACAAAATACTGCTGATCAGGTGTCAGCGCTTTAGACGCGTCAAACGCATACCCCGCCACAGGCCAGTAACCCACCAGCCGGGCGCCTGACTGACGCAACTGGTCATGCAGTAACCCCATGGCATCCTGGAACCATTCACCGTAACCTATCTGGTCACCCAGACCAAACAACGCCACCGTTACGCCCTGGAGATCCAGCTCGGTCAACACATCCCAATGACAGGCCCAGTCTTCCTGCAGCTCACCGAAATCCCAGGTGGGGATACCCATAATCAGGTACCGGTAGCCATCAACAGCCTGAAAACCTTCACGGGCGATGTCATGCAGATGAGCAGTCGGACCCAGTATTGCGACAATTTTTTCAGCGATCTGTTCCGTATTGCCGGTGGTGCTCGCATAGAACACTCCCACCGGCAGGTCTGTTGTCAAATTCACGATTTACCGGCCGTATTATCCAATGAACCTCGTGCCAGTTTTTCCATCGCATCACGCGCATCACGCAATGCTTTCATATTTTGTTCATTGGCAGCACGCAGGGTTTTTTCCAGTTCTTTGGCATACGACTGCTGCAGCTCCATCAGATCAACAGGTGTTTTACACTGTTGCAACTGCTGGGTCTGCTGCATGGTGGCTTCCAGGCACGCCTTGGTGCATTCCATCTGGTGCCGCGTCAAATCTTCCAGCATGCGCGTCTGAATGTTTACGAAGTTTTTAAAAGGCTCCATAGAGTCGCTCATTTGCTTGCTCATATCCTGAAACATAGTCATTCTCCCGGCAAAAACATGAGTTACCGCATTAAATATAAGTGTAACGTTATTTCAGCCTTTTTTCATACTGATCAGTGATCCTGATCACAACCATCGACACGCAATTCACATTACACTCGTCGGTGCCGCCAAAGGCTTTTTTTGATATGATTCGCCGCACCAATAAAAAATACGTTCACCCTGTTGTGTACACAGCAGGGATTTGCTGCTTCTGAGACGGTCGAAACCTCAGGGTGACGGCTATTTGCTATTTATCCCGGTCAAGATGAAAGGTTAGCTTGAATGAAAAAATCTACATTCCTTGCAGCAGCAGGACTTCTGCTGACACTGCAAGTAGGCCAGGTCTCTGCTAACAACCTGCAGAGCGCCAGAAGTGCTATTGAATCTCAGAACTATGCGACTGCTCTGGAGCAGCTGCACCCCCTCGTTCGCGATGGCAATGCCGATGCCAGCAACCTGCTCGGGAAAATGTATGAAAACGGCTGGGGTGTTGAAGCGGATGAAGAAGAAGCCGCACGCCTGTATCGACTGGGCGCCAATCAAGGCCACCTGGATAGCGTTACCAGTTTGAGAGCGCTGCAGAATAAAGCCTATGCGATTGAGTATGCACGCTTACTCCCCCTGGCAGAAGCCGGCAATGCCGAAGCCCAGAATCGCTTGGGAGAAATGCTGGAGTTTGGTCAGGGTGTTGAGCGAGACAAGAACGCCGCTTTCGACTGGTATCAGCTGGCAGCGGATCAGGGCGAAGTGTCCGCCTGGCACAATCTTGGTCGCAGTTACAACTTCGGCACCGGTGTCGAGCAGGATTACGCAGTCGCTGAACAGTGGTACCGTCAGGCAGCCGAGCGCGGCTATACCCAGTCGCTGTTTTTCCTGGGCACACTCTATGCCACTGACCATGGACAGGATCAGAGCTACAGCAGCGACATCATCGCCTACGCCTGGTTACAAAATGCCGCAGACTTGGGAGATCGTACAGCGCGCCCTATCGCTGAACGTCTGCTGCTGAAGCTTGACGCCGACGAGGTAGAAGTCGCCAAGCAGCTGGCAGAACGCTACAAAGCACGCTACATTTCGCAGTAACCACCCCGCCCTGTAGAGCCTCTACAGGGCAACTCTCTGAATGCTTTTGACAGGACCCGCCACATGAAACGCCCCTTTCGCACAGACATCTCTGACATTCGACCCGCTTCACTGGTCAAACGTTTATTGGCGATGCTGTATGATTTCATGCTGATTGTGGCGATCTGGATGATGACAGGCTTTGCCGCCGTCGGACTGAATGATGGTGAAGCGGTTGAAGGACCGCTCTTCAATGCCAGCCTGTTTTGCATCACTTTTCTGTTTTTTGGCTTTTTCTGGACCCGCAATGGTCAAACACTGGGTATGCAGGCCTGGCGCATCCGGGTACAAACTCTGGATGGCTACCGTTTAAGCTGGAGCCGTGCGCTACTGCGCTTTTTGCTGTCTATTCTGTCCTGGATTCCACTTGGCTTGGGCTACCTGTGGATTCTGTTCAATAATGAACGACTGGCCTGGCATGATACCCTGTCGGAAAGCTGCGTCGTACAGCTTCCCAAGACCAAGAAAAAGCCAACCACAGACTGAATCAGCTTGCGCGGCGCAACAGATACCAGCCACCCAGGCAACACAGCAAAATCGGCAACAAGGTCGCCAGTAGTGGTGGAAAACCATACACACTACTGGCTGGTCCCAACAAATCCTGAGCAAACTTGAACACCAGACCCAATATCACTCCTGTGACGATTCGCTGACCGATCGGAACACTTCGCAGCGGGCCAAACACGAACGAAATACCCGCCAGCACCAGTGCCGCAATCGACAGAGGTTGCAGCAACTTGGCCCAGAATGCCAACAGGTACACATCCGCACTGACGCCCTGGCGTTGCAGATAGGCCGAATAATCCCATAAGCCGCTGATCGACAGATCCACTGGCTCAACCACTACGATTGACAGCAGTTCAGGGGTCAGTCCACTGTCCCAACGCTCTTCAGCCAGACTCGCTGCTTCAGTGTGAGCATCATGGATACGTGTTTCACGCACATTAGACAACGTCCAGGCACCCTGCTGATACTCGCCACGCCGGGCAAAGCTGCTGCGTTGCAACTGCAGATCGTCACCGAACTCGTAGCGGGTAACACCATGAATACGTTCACCACTTTCCACGGCATTAATGAAAATGAATGTATTACCTTCTTTGTGCCATACACCACTGGCCGAATAGGCTCCACCACCAGCCATGGCGACAGCACGCACACTCTGAGCACGCTGTTCCGTTACCGGTGCAATGAATTGCCCAAGCACCAGACCAAAGATGGCAATCAGCATCACCGGCTTGAACACCGTCAAAACAATACGCCCAGTCGACACACCGGCAGCCCGCATCACGGTTAACTCACTCTGAGATGCCATCATGCCAAGGCCTATCATCACGCCTACCAGAGTACCCAGCGGGATGTACTCATACAAACGACGCGGTAGTGTCCAGGTTACATAATGCACGGCACCGGTCAGAGTATAGTGATCATTCAGATTGCCGATCTGATCCAGAAAGGCGATCAATACATCCAGCCCCAAAATCACCAGCAGCACCGCCAGCACTGATTGAGCCACCTGCCGGAAGATATAACGCTCCAGTACACTCATCATGCAGCCACCCTCCGGGAGAACAGTCGCCGAACAATCATGATCACAAATCCGAAGGCCCGACGCCAAAGGTGACCCAGGTAGAGCAAATTCAGCGCCACAAAAATAAAGCCGACATGTACCAGCCACAGCGCCACCGGAGAAGTCCCTGACTCAACGTTAGAACGTGCAGTGGTCAAGAAAGCCATATAGGTCAGATACAGCAGAATAGAAGGAATCAGTTTGGCAAAACGCCCCTGACGCGGATTGGTATAGCTCAAGGGGACGGCCAACAGCGTTACAACCAACACCAGCGCAGGTAACGCCAAGCGCCAGTGCAAGGCTGCACGATCACGCTGATCGGTCGACTGAAGCAACATGGCCGTCGGCTTGGCATCAACCTCACGAATTTCAGCAGCCAGCTCAGGTTCATCCAACTGCACTCCGTACTCGCTATAACGAATACGGGTCACTTCAGCTTCGCCAGGGCGCCCATCAAACCGATAACCATTGAGCAAGACCAGAAAGCGCTGTCGTGCTTCCGGGTAGAGGCGTCGCTCTGCTGCTTCCGCAATCAGAATATTCGGGCGACCGTCATCCCCCCGGCGAGACAGAAATACTTGCTTGAGCTGTTCACCTGACAGGGCTTCTGCATAGGTAACCTGTCCAGATGACTGTGACAGAAAGCGCCCCGGCGTAACCAGCTCCAGTTCACTGCGGGCATCCTGAGCCGCCAGCAATTCATCCGCCTTTTGCAATCCAAGTGGCGACAGCCAGGCACTCAGCGACAGCACCAACAACGCCACGATCACTGCAGGTCCAAACGCAAACTTCAGCAGCCGGTTGTCACTGAACCCTGTGGCACGCAGCACCACCATTTCACTGTCCAGACACAAACGCCCATAGGCCAGTAGAATGCCCAAAAACAGCCCTAGTGGCAGGAGCAGTTCCAAAAAGCCTGGCATACGATACAGCAGCACCAAAAACACAGCACCAGCTTCCAGCTTGCCTGCAGCAGCATCAGACAGGTACTTGATCAGTCGAGCACTGGTAATGATCAGCATTAATACCGCTGTCACTGCCAGCGTACTGACCAGCACCTCACGAGTAAGATATCGAAATATTATCAACGCAGAATCCTGGTCACCAACATGGTTTCGAGGGATGGAAATGGTTTATAGTGACATTATTACTTAATCGCTTTTGAATGTCTTGTTTGGAGCCAACATGTTTTTTGAAATTCTCAGCGACGCAGCCGAAACCCTGTCTATCGAATGCCTGGTCGTAGGTATTGAAGCCGATGGCAAACTCAGCCCAACAGCCTCTCACCTGAACACGCTGACGCAGGGAGCAATACAGGACTTGATCGACTCAGGCGATCTCAGTGGTGCTGCAGGCGAGCAACAATTACTGCGCAACCTGCCGGGTCTGACAGCCCCCCGCCTGCTACTGATAGGCCTGGGAAAAACTGATGAACGTAAAGACCGTCATTACCGCAAACTGGTCAAAGGCATCAATCAGACGCTGGGCAAACTTAAACTCAAAAGCGTCGCTATCGCACTGGATGGCCTGGCGAGTGACCAGCCAGACCCTTACCGTCAAACCCGCTTGCTGACCGAGTGGACATCAGCTGACTTCTATCAGTATGACACGACCAAAAGCAAAAAAGCCGAGCCGACAACACTGGAGCAGTATGCAATTCTGCTACCAGAAGATGCCGCTGAGCTGGGAGAAAGCGCCCTGCTCGATGGTGTTGCAATCGCGAATGGTATCAACTCTGCTCGTGAGCTGGGCAATCTGCCGGGCAATATCTGCACGCCAACCTATCTGGCAGACAAAGCCAAGGCACTCGCCGAAGAGTTTGAAGCACTGAAGGTCAAGGTACTGGATGAAGAAAAGATGGAAAAGCTGGGCATGCACAGCCTGCTGTCCGTCGGCCGTGGCAGCGCACAGCCTTCCAAACTGATCATTATCGAATATCAGGGTGGTCAGAAAGATGATGCACCTCACGTCCTGGTCGGCAAAGGCATCACCTTCGACACGGGCGGCATCAGCCTGAAGCCTGGTGCGGCGATGGATGAAATGAAATTTGATATGTGCGGCGCAGCCAGCGTTATCGGCACGATCGAGGCCGTTGCAGAAATGCACCTGCCACTGAATCTGATTGCCGTTGTTGCTGCAGCTGAAAACATGCCGGGCAGTCAGGCCACTAAACCCGGCGATGTCGTTACCACGATGTCAGGTCAAACTGTAGAAATTTTGAACACCGATGCCGAAGGACGTCTGGTACTCTGTGATGCTCTGACCTATGTCGAACGCTTCAAGCCCGCCAGCGTCATAGATGTCGCCACCCTCACCGGTGCCTGTATTATTGCTCTGGGTCATCACGCCAGCGGCCTGCTGTCAAACAACGACACGCTGGCAGAAGCATTGCTGACCGCCGGTGATTATGCTGCTGATCGTGCCTGGCCACTGCCGCTCTGGGATGAATACCAGGAACTGCTGGATTCCAACTTTGCTGACATGGCAAACATTGGCGGACGCTCAGCTGGCACTATCACTGCGGCCTGCTTCCTGTCACGTTTCACCAAAGCCTATCCCTGGGCTCATCTGGATATTGCCGGTACTGCCTGGAACAGCAATGGCAAGGAAAAAGGTGCTACCGGACGCTGTGTTTCCCTGCTGTGTCAGTATTTGATCGATCAGGCAGAAACGCTGGATCTACCGGAATCAGCACATGAGCACAGCCACCACTGATGTCTCGACGCGCTGATTTTTATATTTTGCCTCAGGCAGATGAAGACAGTCGTTTGCGCTTCATCTGCAGAGTCTGTGAGAAAGCCCTGCAACAGCAACTGCAGGTGTTTATCCATACAGAGCATCCGATCCAGGCTGAACGCCTGGATCGGATGCTCTGGCAATACCCTGAAGACAGTTTTCTGCCACACCATCTTTTGGGAAACCAGCCTGCAGCTCCCATTAGTATCGGTCAAGGGTCGCAACTGCCGGAACACCGTCAGCTGTTCATCAACGCGGCGTCTCAACTGCCTGAAGCCGCCTTTGAATTTGACCGCATTGCAGAGATTGTCATTCAGGCGCCTGAGCTGCTGACCCACTCCAGGCAGAACTACACGCGCTGCCGGGAGCTGGGTTATACCATGCATCGAACCGATATGCGTACGTCGGGCCGCTAATACGGCCCGGCACTGACTTACACCCGAAAACGCCCCATCTCTTCGCGCAACTGCTCAGCCAGGCGTGACAGTGACGAAGTTGCCTCCGTCGACTCACCCACATGCAAAGCGGATTGATCCGCCACATCCTTGATCAAGTGGATATTCTGATTGATCTCCTTGGCGACAGCAGACTGCTGTTCCGTCGCCGTAGCGATATGTTGAATCATGTCATGCGCAGCACTGACACCCTCAAGGATATCCTGCAAAGCAGTTTTTGCCTGGTCAGCCAGTTCAAGGGTCTCATGGGTTTTATCGACGCTCAGATTGATCGCCTTGACGGCACCATCAGATCGAGCCTGCAGCTGATCAATTACCTGCTGTATCTCATTAGTTGACTCCTCAGTACGTCTGGCCAGTCCACGAACCTCATCTGCCACCACAGCAAAACCCCGGCCATTATCACCTGCCCGGGCAGCTTCAATGGATGCATTCAATGCCAGTAAGTTGGTCTGATTGGCAACATCACGAATCACCTGCAGCACCTGCCCAATCAGATCACTGTCTTGCTTCAGCTGAGTAATCACTTCCGCCGCTGCAGAAATATCCTGCGCCAGTGCCTGCATAGACCCTGCAGCTGAAGACACTACCCGACTGCCAGTAGTCGCCTGCTCACTGGCAGTCACAGTATGATCTGCCGCCAGTTGCGCATTACGCGCTACCTCTTCAACAGTTGCCGACATCTGATTAATCGCTGTAGCCGCATTGTCCAGCTGTGTCGATTGCTGGCGAACACCGGCATCCGTCTGCTGACTGATCTGGCTCAGCTCAGTGGCCGCCGACGCCAACGTTTCCGAGTTCACCTTGATACGCTCTATCGTGCCTCGCAGCTGTTGACGCATCTGTTCGATTGAACCCAGCAGGCTTTTTTCACCGCCTTTCGGCAGCTCAACCGGACGTGTCAAATCACCTTCAGCAACACCACCTACCACACTCGCTGCATAGTCAGGATCACCTCCAAGGGTACGGGTAACACGGCGAACAATCGCCAGACCAATGAACAGCGACAGCACCAGAATCACCAAGAGCACTAACAGCAAGATCCAGATGGTGCGATAAACCGGTGCCATGGCTTTATCTGCCTGCTGCTCCAGCACCAACCCCCAGCCCAACATCGGAATCGGTACGTAACTGCCCACGACAGGCACCCCGGCTGCATTTTCATAACGCCCTGCCCCAGCCTGCATGGCGGCGATTCCGCGTGCTGCTTCTGACGTAATCACCTGATCTGCACGCGCAACAGACGCTGTCGGCGTCAATGCCACACCTTCACTGTTAATCAGGAAAATATCGGTCGCCGGATCCTGATTCAATTCCCGAATACGCTCAATCAACGTATCCAGCGTCACGGCGCCTCGCATAACTCCGACAATCTGGCCTCGACGATACACGGGGGATGCGACTGTACTGACCTGATTACCGGTTGCTCGAGATATAACCGGTTGCGAAAACACATTCGCCCCGCCAACAGCCTGCTGGAACCAGGCTCGATCCGGTACATTGAATGCATAAGACTCATCAGTAGACAGAATACGCGCACGCTGCTGCTCATAGGAGATACCAGCAGCCCCGCGCCCTTCAGGCGTCACCAGAAAAATCGTATCGTAGTAACCCTGTGCATTGGCGATCTGCGCCATCAAGTGACTGACCGCCTGCACCTCGCCTTCTATCACCGGCTGCAAACTGGCGAGATAGAGCATTTCATCCTGACGCGCCAGCAGCCAGTCATTGAAGGACTGGGCATAGCGTTCCCCCTGCCCTTCCAGGGAGTGGATAATCACCTGAGTGTGTGAGCGGTAATACTGACTGAAAATAACCCCCGCAACGATCAGGACGGACAGGAGCACAATTCCCAGAATCATCAGAGAGAGTTTCTGACCAAACGAGAGGCCTGACTTTAAGCTGGACTGCTTTATCATTATTATTCTCCGGTAAACCACAGCTTTTATACGTTTTCAGCAATAACTATAGCCCACAACGCGCATACACACCTACACCCTCCAGTCTTCAATCGTTATAATGTCGGGTTTTCCGGAAGCACGGCAATCATCTGATTAGCTCTCCCTTCCCAGTCCCGAATGTAAATGACCGAGATGAGCATGGATAAGACCTATCAACCACATGAAATTGAACGCACCTGGTATGACAAATGGGAACAGAGCGGTTACTTCAAACCATCTGGTCAAGGTGATGCTTACAGCATCATGATCCCCCCTCCCAATGTCACCGGAAGTCTGCACATGGGTCATGCTTTCCAGGACACCATTATGGACAGCCTGATACGCCATCAGCGCATGCTGGGCAAAAACACCCTCTGGCAGGCAGGTACCGATCATGCCGGTATTGCCACGCAGATGCTGGTTGAACGCAAGGTTGCGGCGGAAGAAGGCAAAACCCGCCATGACCTCGGACGTGAAGCATTTATCGATAAAATCTGGGAATGGAAAGAAGAGTCCGGCGGAACGATTACCCGACAGCTGCGTCGTATGGGCGCCTCTCTGGACTGGAGCCGGGAACGCTTCACCATGGATGAAGGCTTCTACAAGGCTGTTCAGGAAGTCTTTATTCGTCTCTATGATGACAAACTGATCTACCGTGGCAAGCGTCTGGTGAACTGGGACTGTAAACTGCATACTGCCATTTCCGATCTGGAAGTTGAGAACAAGGATCAAAGCGGTCACCTCTGGCATTTCCGCTACCCATTAGCAGATGGCGCACTGACCGCTGAAGGCAAATCCTATATCGTAGTGGCCACTACACGCCCGGAAACCATGCTGGGTGATACTGCTGTTGCAGTCAATCCAAACGACCCGCGCTATACCAACCTGATTGGCCAGTTTGTCGAACTGCCGCTGGTTGGGCGCCGTATTCCGATTATTGCCGACGACTATGTTGATGCTGAGTTTGGCAGTGGCTGCGTCAAGATAACGCCTGCACATGACTTCAACGACTATGAAGTTGGCAAGCGTCACCAGTTGCCCATGATCAACATTCTGGATCCCAACGGTGCTATCCTGCCACGCGCTGAAGTGTTCAACAGCGACAGCAGCCTCAATACCGAACTGGACGACCGCCTGCCAGAAGCCTACCTGGGTCTGGATCGCTTTGATGCACGCAAGCTGATCATCAGCGAATTTGAAGCCGCCGGTTTACTGGAAAAAATCGAGGACCATGCCCTGAAGGTACCTTATGGCGATCGCTCCGGTGTAGTCATTGAACCACTGTTGACCGACCAATGGTTTGTTGCAGTCGCAGAGCTGGCAAAGCCTGCCATTGAAGCTGTCGAGAAAGGCGACATTCAGTTTGTGCCCAAGCAGTACGAAAACATGTACTTTGCCTGGATGCGCGACCTGCAGGACTGGTGTATCTCTCGCCAGCTATGGTGGGGGCATCGCATACCCGCCTGGTATGACGACTGCGGCAATGTGTATGTCGCGCGCAGCGAAGCCGAAGTGCGCGAAAAGTATCAGCTGAGTCATGATCTGCCATTGAAACAGGATGATGATGTTCTGGACACCTGGTTCTCATCCGGCCTCTGGACCTTCGGAACCCTGGGCTGGCCTGAAAACACCCCGGAGCTGAACACCTTCCACCCCAGCAGTGTACTGGTCACCGGTTTTGACATTATCTTCTTCTGGGTTGCCCGGATGATCATGTTCACCCTGAAGTTCACTGGGCAGGTACCCTTCAAGCACGTTTATGTGCACGGCCTGGTACGTGACCAGGACGGCCAGAAAATGTCGAAATCCAAGGGCAATGTACTTGACCCGCTGGACCTGATCGACGGTATTGAGCTGGAAACACTGGTGGCCAAGCGTACCGGCAACATGATGCAACCACAACTGGCCAAAAAAATTGAAGCCCAGACACGCAAACACTTCCCTGAAGGCATTGCAGCCTATGGTACCGATGCACTGCGCTTTACGTTTCTATCACTCGCATCCACCGGTCGCGACATCAAGTTTGATATGAACCGCATGGAAGGCTACCGTAACTTCTGCAACAAGTTATGGAACGCGGCTCGCTATGTATTGATGAACACCGAAGACCAGGACTGCGGCATTCAGAATGAAGCGGTAGAACTGACACTGGCTGATCGGTGGATCATCTCCAGACTGCAAGAGACAGAAGCCCAGATAGATAAGCACTTTGCTGAATATCGCTTCGATCTGCTTGCGAACACACTGTACGAATTTGTCTGGAACGAATATTGCGACTGGTATCTGGAGCTGTCAAAACCGGTACTCTGGGACGAATCCGCCCCAGCTGAACGTCTGCGCGGTACACGGCGCACACTGGTACGAGTACTGGAAGCCATTTTGCGACTGGCACATCCACTGATGCCATACATTACCGAAGAGATCTGGCAGCGTGTTGCACCACTGGCAGGCAAGCAGGGCGATACCCTGATGCTGCAGCCCTACCCACTGGCTGAGCCACACAAAATGGACCCTCAGGCCAATGCTGATATTGAATGGCTCAAGTCTGTGATGCTGGCGATCCGCAATATTCGCGGTGAAATGAATCTGGCGCCAGGCAAAGCCATCAACCTGCTGTTACGTAATGCCTCAACAGAAGACCAACGCCGCCTGAAAGAGACCCAGGTACTGCTCAACAAGCTGGCCAAGCTGGAGCAAATCGACCTGCTGGCTGAAGGCGCAGAGGCTCCCATGTCGGCAACCGCACTGGTAGGACAAATGGAGATACTGGTCCCCATGGCTGGCATCATCGACAAAGATGCGGAACTGGCGCGACTGCAAAAAGAGCTGGACAAGCTGAACAAGGAGATAGCACGCCTGGATGGCAAGCTTTCCAACGCAGGCTTTGTCAGCAAGGCACCAGCCGATGTGGTAGAAAAGGAACGTGCCAAGCTGAGTGAAATGCAATCAGCAGCTACACGCCTTCAGGAACAGTATCAGCGCATTGCGCATATCTGAGCCTGAATCTCAAAAATAAAAAACCTGCTGAGTCTGACATCAGCAGGTTTTTTATGAGGCACTGGAAACGATTAAAAAGCACCCATTCTGCACAACAGAGACAGGTTTATTTTTTCTGATCTTCATTCATCAGTGAGCGCATTTTCAGACCACCCCAAACCATTACGGCAGTAATCCCGATAATGCCAATCATGCTGGGCACCAGCACTTCCAAACTATGTACGTCTAATCCAAACATGTCATCACCTCTCAACGGTTAATTGAGACTAGATTACCCGCTTATTTATTAGGGAATATTGACCCAGCTCAACTTTTTTGCCGGTCGCATTCGGATGATCATTTTTGCCTGTTATGACTGGCACATCCCGGGGAATTAACACTAAACTCAGAATAGACCGTTAATTTCTCATGTAACTCAGGAGTACAACATGGCTAATCGATTTAATCGCTGGACAGCGGAAGAAGTGATCAAAATGAATGAAGAAACCTTCATGGTAGAAGTCCTGGATATGATCAAGTTTTCACCCGAGCTGGATGAAACAGATGCAGGGGTAGCCGCCACGCAGAAAAAGCTGGATGCCATTGAACAGCTGCTGCAAGCGCGCTTGAACGCCAAACAGTCCAACTGACACCATCTTATCGGGCGGCTGAATCAGCTGCCCGGTTCTGCACACCTCCCCCTTACACCTACCCCCTGCACACCTCGCATCCCTTTGCACATTCCGCCTGATACCAGACGTCATCATCGGATTCATCTTAAGATAAATCAAAAATAGTATTTTGATTTATCCATATCGATATTTTAATAGCCAAAACGTCTAAACCAACCTCTCAAATCAACCCAAAAAAACCAATACAAATCAATACCTTAAAAACCTCGCCAAAACACCTCATCCTTATTGGAAAATATTTAAAAACTTCTTTTTATTCAATAACTTAAACAGTATATTTTTGCAAAAAATGATTGCGAAACATCATTTCTAGATATATACTTGTCAATATAAGTAAACGATACATCTTAATGAGGATATGAAGATGCAAGAGAAGGAAATAAGATTACTTTTCAAGGCTGGGGTGTTTGAGTCCTGTCAGGCAATTCCGATTGCCATGTCACGCGGCTGGACGCTGAAATTCATTACTCGCGACAAGGAAGTACTGACATTGAACCTGCAACGCTCCAATACAGAACGTGAATTCAAGAGTCTGGATGGCGCAGCCGCAGTCGCCAAGCGGATCGGATTTGATTGGCTGAATGTACAGATCGGGGAGTTGCAGTGGCGGGAAAAGGTTTCCTGAACCGATACAGAGACCGGTTCAGGAACCTGAGTAACACAGGATTGAGAAGCGGATCAGGGTTGCAGGCGCTGAATCGTCCACTGACCACTGTCATTCAACTGGTAAATGAAGCGATCGTGCAGACGACTGGGGCGCCCCTGCCAGAACTCGAAACGCTGTGGGCGTAGCCGGTAGCCACCCCATTGAGGCGGGCAGGCAACATCACCCTCAGGGAACTGGGCACGTAATGCTTCAATTGCCGCTTCCAGTACGGCACGTGATTCAACAGGATGACTTTGGCAAGAAACAGCTGCGCTCAGACGACTCCCGGCAGGTCGCTGCTGAAAGTAGGCCTGGCCAGCTTCCGCTGGCAACTTTTCAACCTGACCACGAATTCGCACCTGTCGCGATTGTCCTGACCAGTAAAACAGGAGCTCAGCCTGAGGGTTCTGTGCCAAGTGCGCACCCTTCTCGCTCCGATAATCCGTAAACCAACTGAACCCTTGCGCATCATACTGTTTCAGCAACACAATACGTGCCGAAGGCATACCCTCCGTATCAGCAGTCGCCAACGTCATGGCAGTCGCTTCGTCCGCATAAGCATGCAACGCCTGCTCAAACCAGATACCGAACTGGTCGACCGGATTATCCTGCAGATCTTCGCGGTTCAGATCACCTACTACATATTCTCGTCTCAGGGAACTGAGATCGACTTTGTCTTGACTCATGCGCTGTCTCCGGTTGTTATAATGGGCATACTATAGCGAAAATGACTGCCCGGCCGATATGATCCGCCTCAGGGTTTGGTTCATAAAAAAGGATATTCACGTGCAACGAGCACAGGTATTACGAGTGTTGCTAATCGGTTTATTGTTGACCGGCTGTACTGGCCCCCAGCCGAGTGACCGTCCGTTCCGCATTCAAAATCTGGCCAAGACCGACATCGACATGGTCGCCGACGCACATGTTGAAGAAACGACGCGCTTGCTACGGGAGCTGACCGTAAAACTCTATCACCGCAATCCACGAGAATTACGCAAGGCTCCCAGCGGCACCACCATTGAGATGCGCTTGCAGCAGTTGTTTGACAAACCCCGCCAGCTCAGCCACCCGGAACTTTACTATCGCTATGGAGTAGATGCTGTTCCGCTGGCATTTGATGAAGCCTTTGACGGTGATCGGGTATTTGCACTGATGGTCGGTATCAGTGGCATGCTGCACGCGTCTTACCATTATCGTGATGAGTTCTTTATGCTCAGCGAGCTGGATCAACAACGCTTGCATGACAGCGCACGTAATCTCGAAATTATTGTCTGGCGCCTGAGCAACCGCAAAATGACCAACGGGGAGCTGTTCCTGCTCAGTAACGGCATCAGCCCGGACGGCGTTCAGAACCTGAGCTTTGAGCGCCTGTTCGGCAAGCTGATTGCCCATCAGGACATGATGGCCAGAATCATCTCGGATAAAACCAATCGTGGTATCAATAAAGCCGTCATCAGTGTCGCAACTGCCACACTGATTCCGATCTAAGACTGAACACTCAGGAGTTGATCCGGATTTCTGCAATTTTATGATTCTGGTCCAGCCGTAAAACCAGATCAGCGGTCTGTGGCATCTGCTCCAGCATCGCCCGCGTCAGACGCTCATAATGCTGAATGAAGCGCACAATCTGCTGCTCATTCATAATCCGTAAGTGGTCATTGGGCTGTTTCGGGTCCTGGATATACTGCACCCGCTCTGCCAGCTTTTTCTCCTGTAACGAACGCCACTCAAAAACTGCCTGCATACTGGGTACCTGAAGCATCAGCAACAGATCCAACCGTGCAAACAGATCTGCATAACGTCCCTTGAGCTGCTCATTGGCATAACGCCGCCAGATACCTTCCTCATCTTCATCCCGCTCCAGGGTATTAATCGGCTCCTGTAATGCCACATCAGGCTGCGGAGATGCTCCGACACACCATCCCTCCAGCACAATCACATCAGCACGACCTGTCCACTCCTGCCAGACATGATCCGGGCAACGATCATCAATCGACTTATCAAACACCGGAATACACGTGACCGTATCATCCTGTGCATTCAGCAAAGATTCCAGAATATCGATACCCAACTCCACATCATGCGTACCCGGCACTCCCCGAGTCAGCAACAACGGATGCACCTCACGTGCAAGCTCCGCACGCTTGGCCCGGGTTTTATAGAGATCATCAATTGAAAATCCAACCACTCTGAGACCAAACCCTTCGCTCAGAGTGACCTCCAGCAGATTGAACAGTGTAGACTTTCCGGCTCCCTGGGCACCGTTAATCCCCAGCACCAACGGCTGCTGCTTGAGACTTTGCTGCTGGGCAATCCAGGCGCCCATCGGTACATACAACTGCTCAACCATTTCACGGAACCCTATATCTACCCGCAGGTTTTCCAGCGCCGACGCAAAGGCTGCCTCAACCGCCGAGACTGCCGCCTGACGCTCCTGCCGGGTAAGACAAAGATGGGATTCCGGCCAGCTTGCCAGTATGCTCATAGACATTACTCTTTTTCATCAGTGGATAATCAGGCTGAAGCTTAACTGACACAGCTCAACTCTGCAGCTCCAGCCAGGTGATTTTTCTGGCAGTTCACTGTCCGCCCGGTATACTTAGGTCGAAACCGCTTAAGGAACAGAAACATGAAAGCCTACCGTATTGAACAAGACAGCATGGGGGATGTACAAGTCCCTGAAGAGGCTCTGTATGGTGCACAAACCCAACGGGCAGTGGATAACTTCAAGTTCAGTCCCTTGAAAATGCCGACGCCCTTCATCACGGCCCTGGCCCAGATCAAAGCCGCTGCAGCGCAGGCTAACGCAGAGCTTGGTGTGCTACCAAAGGAAAGCGCCCAGGCTATTGTCAAAGCCTGTGACAAGCTGCAGAAAGGCAACTATCGCAAAGCATTTCCTGTGGATGTTTTCCAGACAGGCTCAGGCACCAGCACCAATATGAACATCAACGAGGTGCTGGTTTCACTGGTCAGGCAAGATGCCGGACTGGAATTACACCCCAATGATCACATCAATCTCAGCCAGAGTTCGAATGATGTCATTCCTACGGCGATTCATCTGAGTGCGCTGCAGCAACTGGACAAATTATTGCTGCCAGCACTGGAGCACTTGAGAACCCGCTGCACACGCAAGGCAGTGGAAGTCTCTGAGATCATCAAAACCGGGCGCACTCACCTGATGGATGCAGTACCAATGCGTATGGAAGACGAGGTCCGCGCCTGGGGTAGTCAGGTACGTATGGCTGAAAGCCGTCTCGAATCTCTGCGGGGTGAACTGATGAAACTGCCTCAAGGTGGCACCGCTGTCGGAACAGGGCTGAATGCACCTCGTGGTTTTTCACGTCGTTTCTGTACTCATTTGAGCAATCTCACTACCTATCGACTGACACCGCCTGAAAGCCATTTTGCGGCCCAGGCGTGTCAGGATACCGCCCTGGCATTATCCGGTGAGCTCAAAACAGCTGCTACAGCCCTGCTGAAAATCGCTGAGGATCTGCGTTGGATGAATTCAGGCCCGTATGCCGGACTGGGTGAAATAACCCTGCCCGCACTACAGCCTGGCTCATCAATCATGCCAGGCAAAGTGAATCCGGTAATTCCGGAAGCCGTAATCATGGCTGTTGGCCAGATTACCGGCAACGACGCCAGTATTACCTTCTGTGCTCAACGCGGCCAGTTTCAGCTAAATACCGCCTTGCCATTGATCGCCTATAATTTGCTGCAAAGCATTACATTGCTGAGCCAGGCGGCGAAGGCTCTGGCAGACCAGGCAATTGCCGGCTTCAGTGTCAATGAATCACGCATTCAGGAAGCCTTACAGCGCAACCCGATACTGGTCACAGCATTGAATCCGGTGATAGGTTATGAACGTGCTGCAGAGATTGCCAAAGCCGCCTATGCATCCGGACGACCACTGATTGAAGTGGCCGCTGAAATGACCGAGCTGTCACCTGAAGCGCTGGAAAAGCTTCTCGATCCAGCACAGCTGGCAACGCAGGAGTAATACCAGGATTTGGCGACCAACGCGGCATTGGGTATACTGCTGCGCCTAACCGGCAGACTTAAAACCCTGATCTGATCAGGGGTTAACACAGGATACCTGCATGAACAGCGATCTGAACAAGTTGCAACCCTACCCATTTGAAAAGCTCGCTGAGCTGACACGTGATATTCAGCCTGCAGCGCATCTGGAACCAATTTCACTGGGTATCGGGGAACCCAAGCACCCGGCACCAGCACTGGTAGCGGATGCGGTGCGCAATAATCTGTCAGGCCTTTCCAACTACCCCACAACCAAAGGGTTGCTGAGCCTGAGACAGGCCATTTGCGATTGGGCAACACGCCGCTTCAATCTGCGCCAGGGCAGCTTGGACCCTGAGCAGCATGCACTGCCAGTTAATGGCACTCGGGAAGCCATTTTTGCCTTTACCCAGGCCTTGATCAATCGTGCGCCTGATACCCTGGTGGTATCGCCCAACCCTTTTTATCAGATCTATGAAGGTGCCGCCTATCTGGCAGGAGCCGAACCCTGGTATCTGAACTGCACCCTGGAAAACGGTTTCATCCCTGACTATGATTCCGTGCCTGCGTCTGTTTGGGAGCGCTGTCAATTACTGTTCATCTGTTCACCCGGCAACCCGACGGGTGCAGTCCACAGTGCAGAAACACTGAAAAAGCTGATCGCATTAGCCGATCAGTACAACTTCGTACTCGCCAGTGATGAGTGCTACTCAGAGATTTATCTGGACGAGTCCACACCACCGGTCGGACTGCTGCAGGTTTGCGCCGAAATGGGCCGTGATGACTATCGCAACTGTGTCGTCTTTCACAGCCTGTCCAAACGCTCCAATCTGCCCGGTATGCGTTCCGGCTTTATTGCCGGCGACGCGGCATTGATCGGTCCATTCCTGAAGTACCGCACCTATCATGGCTGCTCAATGCCGGTTCAGCACCAGATAGCCTCCACAGCTGCCTGGCAGGACGAAGCCCATGTGATGGAAAACCGTGATCTGTATCGGGAGAAATTTGCTGCCGTACACGAAATCCTGTCGCCGGTAATGGATATCTCTTTGCCTGAAGCCAGCTTTTACCTCTGGGCAGCCACACCGATTGATGACGAAGCCTTTACCCGCGGCCTGTTGCAACAGCAAAACCTGACGGTATTGCCTGGACGCTACCTGTCACGCGAAACGGATGGACTGCTGCCCGGTGCCGGTTATGTACGCATGGCCCTGGTCGCAACTGTTGAAGAGTGTGTCGAAGCCGCCACACGTATTCGTCGTTATGTAGAATCACTTTAAGTCTGGAGACTCTTGATGTTCACTCTCTATGGTATCTCCAATTGTGATACGGTCCGCAAAGCGCGCAAGTGGCTGGATAGCCAGGCAATAGATTACCGTTTTCATGACTTTCGCAAGGATGGCCTGAGCGCTCAGGATATCGAACGCTGGTTGCAACAGATCGGACCGGATACACTGATCAACAAACGAGGCACCACCTGGCGTCAACTCTCCGATGCTGATCGGCAGCGTGCCGAAACAGAGATCACAGCGCTGTTAGTGGACTACCCTGCGCTGATCAAACGCCCACTCCTGGAAAACCAGGCAATCTGCACAGTGGGCTTTAACGAAACCCTTTATCGCGATTTAATCAACGGAGTTCCTCATGAGTAATTTTGCATTTGGTTTAGGTGTTGGCAGCCAATCAGCCGCGGGTCAATGGTTGGAGGTCTATTACCATGCTCCGTTGCTGAACGCACCTGAAACCCTTATTCAGGCTGTAGCCGAGATTGTTGGCTACAACGGTGGAAACCAGACCATTGAACTGGCAGAGAGCCAGCTGAAAGCCCTGGAAGTCGCTTTTTTGTCTGTCGATGCCGAGCAACAGGCTGAGCTGACAGAGATTCTCGAAGGCACACGTCAGCCACTGGTGGTCTGTATCCTGGAAAGCGACCAGCAACCGCAAACGACGGCAGAAGTTTATTTAAAGCTGAGCTTGCTCTCCCATCGTCTGGTCAAGCCACACAGCCTGAATCTGACCGGTATGTTTGGTCTGCTCCCCAATGTTGCCTGGACATCCGAAGGTGCTGTCGCGGTCAATGAGCTGGCCAATCGCCAACTGGCTGCCCGCGCGCAGGGTCGCATACTGGAAGTATTCAGCGTCGACAAATTTCCGAAAATGGCTAACTATGCAGTGCCTGAAGGCATACGTATCGGTGATGCGGCGCGTATCCGCCTGGGTGCTTATGTGGGTGAAGGCACCACGGTAATGCATGAGGGCTTTATCAACTTCAATGCAGGCACCTTGGGCGTCAGCATGGTTGAAGGGCGCATTTCAGCTGGAGTTGTCGTCGGTAACGGTTCCGATCTGGGAGGTGGCTGTTCTACCATGGGCACACTGTCTGGCGGTAACAATGTCGTCATTTCGGTGGGAGAGAACTGCTTGATTGGTGCTAATGCCGGACTGGGTCTGCCACTGGGAGACCGTTGTACAGTAGAAGCCGGTCTGTATGTCACCGGCAGCTCCAAAGTAACCCTGCTGGATGATCACAATCAGCCGGTTACGGTGGTTAAAGCCGCCGAGTTGGCAGGCAAGTCCGATCTGCTATTCCGTCGCAATTCACAGACAGGCCAGATTGAGGTAAAAACCAATCAGTCTGCTATTGAGCTGAACGCTGAACTGCACAAGCACAACTGATCCGGGAACCGCTGACATGTCTGCTGAATCTGCCACGCTGACACTGGCCAAGGAACTGATTCGTCGTCCATCCGTAACACCGGAGGACGCCGGGTGTCAGAGCTATCTCAGCGCCCGTCTTGAAGCACTGGGTTTTATCATTGAGCCGATGCCCTTTGAGGAGGTCACCAACCTCTGGGCACGCCGTGGTACAGAAGGACCACTGTTCTGCTTCGCCGGACACACAGATGTAGTGCCACCCGGTCCACTCGATCGCTGGCGCTTTCCGCCGTTTGAACCCACCGAAGCGGATGGCTATCTCTGGGGACGTGGTGCTGCCGACATGAAAGGCAGCATTGCTGCCTTCATGACTGCTCTGGAACGTTTTATTGCCGAACATCCAGATCACCAGGGCTCTATTGCCCTGCTGATTACCAGTGATGAAGAAGGTCCATTTATTAATGGTACCACCCGTGTCATAGACACCCTGGAAGCACGCCAGGAAAAAATCACCTGGTGTATTGTTGGCGAGCCATCCAGCACCGCTCAAGTGGGTGATGTCATCAAAAATGGTCGCCGTGGATCGATCAGCGGATCACTGACGGTCAAGGGAAAGCAGGGACATGTTGCCTATCCCCACCTGGTCCGCAATCCGATCCATCTGGCCGCGCCTGCGCTGGCAGAACTGTCACAAGAGGTCTGGGATCAGGGGAATGCGTTTTTCCCGCCGACCAGCTTTCAGATATCCAACATCCATGCGGGCACAGGTGCCACGAATGTGGTACCCGGTGAACTTAACGTCGAGTTTAACCTGCGCTTTTCCACCGAAATTACCGACCAGATGATCCGTGAACGTGTCGCCACCATTCTGGATCGCCATCAGCTGGATTGGCATATCGACTGGACACTCTCCGGCCAGGCATTCCTGACTGCAGCGGGTGAGCTGGTTGATGCCTGTCGTACCAGCATCCAGGCCGTTACAGGGCTGGAGACTGAGCTGTCGACAGCAGGAGGCACTTCAGATGGTCGCTTCATTGCACCCACCGGAGCTCAGGTTGTGGAATTAGGTCCGATCAATGCCACTATTCATCAGATTGACGAGCGCGTCAGCGTGAGTGATCTGGACACGCTGTCCAGCCTGTATGAACAGATCCTGATCCGACTGTTAGCCCGATGACACCTGAACTGCGATGTCCGGTGTGCAGCGCTACCCTATACCCGGACCACCCGGACCATCCACGCAGTCTGCGCTGCGCAGAGGGCCATACGTTTGACCGGGCCAAACAGGGTTACTGGAATCTGCTGCTGGCACAACGCAAGCGCAGTCGTGCTCCTGGTGATAATGAACAGATGGTTCTGGCCAGGCAGCGGTTTCTGGAACAGGGGTACTACCAACCCATCGCTACCGCCATTACCGAGACACTGCAACCACTCCTGCAACCACTTGTGCAGCCTCAACTGCTGGATCTTGGCTGTGGCGAAGGCTACTACACCCGGCAGATAGCAAAGCAACTGTATCATACAACCTGCATCGGATTAGACATTTCCAAGGCCGCTATCCGCGAAGCCAGCAAGCAGGACAAAACCTCGACCTGGCTGGTCGCCACAGGTGCCGACATCCCCCTCCCTGAGGCCTCATCAGATGCCGCCACCCTGATCTTTGCAAGGCTACTGCCTGAGCCTACAGCCCGTATACTGAAACCCGGCGGGTACTTTCTGGTGGTCTGGCCCGGACCTGACCACCTGCGTGAATTACGGGAGCAGATTTACACAGAAGTGCGCGATTCAGACCTCAACCCCGACGCGCAACTGCATGAATACTTTGAGGTGATCAGTACGCAAACCTTGCGTTTTCGCTTTGGCATCAGCGATACTCAGAGTTTAAGTGATTTGCTGATGATGACCCCGCATGGCCAACGTCTCAGCCAGAGTCGTCGCGAGCAACTCTTAACCCTGGACAGACTGGAAATTCAGGGTGATATTCGACTCAGTCTATATCGCAAACGATGATATCAATCAAACAACGCCTGCAAACCATCCGCCGGCAACTACACCGCCGTGCAGACAACCCACGGGAAAACTTTATCTGGTTGTTGTGCGGTTTTTCACTGTTCATGCTGGGCTTGATGGTCATCAGTATTGCCCAGTTTCTACTGACCGATTCGGTGACAGCCGAACTGGTAGCCCTGCTAGGGCTAATATTCATGATCAGTGGCGGCGGGCTTGCGATTGCAGGCTATCTGGGGCTGAGCGTTTTACGGATTTTACGTTTTCTGGATTCTGATGATGACAAACCATCCCGACATTGAAATTTATATTAAAAATACCCGTCTGAGCAGCATTGTGGACTGGCTGTCTGCACGCTTTGAGCAGTTTGAACCTACCGCCAGCAAAGGCATGCTGCATCAATACGAAGCCCGCTGGCAACAACAGCGTTTCGCTGTTGCGATTCATGAGCGTGCTCTGGGAAAATCCTGGATTAGCGTCTGGTTTCAATCAGCACACACCCCCTGGCAAATTGACCTGGAATGCGCGCGTGAAGCCTCTGAAAAACTGAATGCCCAGGTTCGCTGCATTGCCTCAGGCTGGCAGGAAGGTGATGATCCGGATGAGTGGTGGCGCGTCGAGAAAGGGCAAGAAACCAAAATACAGTGGGTGACTGACTGACATCAGCCAGTAGATCTCAGGCAACAGCCTGGAAACCCTCTCGGGAAGCCGTAATCTGATCCAGCATCTGACCTCCCAAAGAAGCCAGGGACAGCTGTGCAAAACGGTCATTCATCAATGGACGCTGTAAGGGTGTTTCACTACGGACCCGTAAATAGCTGACCAAATAGGCGTATTCACCACGCTCATCATGAGTGACCGCATGGTTCAGGCGTGACACCATATCCACATTGAGCAGGCTATCAGGTTCCGGATAGCGCATCACTGCAGGCTCACTGGCTGTATTTTCAAGCGGCCGACTACGCTCGTGACTGGCTGCGATCAAACTCAACAGCAAGCTGAATTCAGCCCCTCCAGGCGCCCGTACGGCCTGCGGCAGGCCAGCGGTGTACTCCTCTACCCGCCGAATGTACAGATCGTTCGCAGCCTGATTCAACGCCATGCAATACTCCTCGTTAATCATTCACTTATCGGCAGCACAGCAATAAACTTTAATGCTCAGATCGAGTTCCTGATCAGGTGGATACCTGCTGGTTTGTCCACACAGATCTGCTAGAATAAAAGACTGTTCATTTTTTATTCATCTGAGCATTGGCATGCTGATAAACACAGCATTGCTGTCTGGATACTGAAAATAAAACCGGAGTGGTTTAGCCATGCGTTTAAGCGCTTATTTCGCGGGGCTGCTATTGTTTATCTGCAGCACCCTTCTATCTGCCGAAAGCCTTTCAATCACCTTGATCACCCCGGAAGGTGAACAAACCATTACTATAGAACAGCTACGCGATCTGGCCGGTGAAAGCCTGGAGATTTATGACCCATTCAAACGGGAAACCTTGAGCGTACGCGGTATTGAGCTGCCACGATTTATTGAACACTTTGCTGCAACGCATACTCAAGCCAGCGCTCTGCGCTTTGTCGCAGCGGATGATTATGCCACGCTGCTGAATGACTGGAATCAGGACAACTGGTTACTGGTGACTCACGAGCAAGGACAGCCCTTGCGACTGCGTGACCACGGCCCGGTCAAGCTGGTTGAAAAGCAACTGGGCACACGCAATCCTGAAAACCTGCGCAACTTCAATGACTGGGTCTGGATGATCAAGCAAATCGAGGTTGTGGAGTGAGTGACAGCGGCTTACGCCAGCGTACCAGCTGGCTGTGGCTCAGCCTGCTCAGCTTCAGTATCATTCTCGGATGGATCACCTATGAAACCCGCTGGTTTTATCCAGAGATGCGTCGCTACTTTGGCGATGCCGGTACACTGATGGGACAACAGCTGGCCAGCCGCAGTCGCCATCATCTTCAAGCAGCTCTCGCTGATCTGGCACAACATGCCGAAAATAACAGCTTGTCGTTAGAAAACAGCATTAACCAACTGGATATGGCCTGGGGGTTTCTCAATATTGCTGTATATCGTGACGGATATGTCTGCACCCAGCCCAGCCTGGCCCAAATGGATCAGTTTATTGATCGTCTAGCCACCACGCCACCACCCACTGCCCAGGAATCACTCAATACGCTGCTACCAATCCTGGAGTGTCTGACAGAAATTGAACAGGGGCAATGGGATAAGCGTTCTGCACTGGCCATGGAAGTAGCCGAACGCGTCAGCCTGCATCAGCGCATGTTACTTTGGGGGGCTTTGGTTCTGTACCTGATGGGCATCGGGTTCTGGTGGATGCACGAACAGCAACGCAAAGCCTACCATCGCAATCTGCGCGACACACTCCGCTGGAAACGCCAAGCACTCCATGACCCACTGACAGGTGCCCTCAATCGCCGCGCACTGGATACTGATCTGAATCTTCACTTTGAACGCAAAGCATCAGGTAATTACAGCTTTGTGCTGTTGATGTGTGATATCGATTTTTTCAAACCCTATAATGACAGTCTCGGACATGCTGAAGGCGATAAAGCCCTGCAACAGGTAGTTGCGGCCATCCGCAACATTCTGCGTCAGGAAGACCGCATTTACCGCTATGGCGGTGAGGAGCTGGCTGTCATCCTGACAGGCGCAGAGGCAGAAGAAGGCGTAGAGATCGCTTTTCGGGCCCTGGAAGCCGTCGAGCAACTCAGAATCCCCAATCCGGGCAGCCCTTCTACCTACCTGACCATCAGTATCGGTGTCAGCTGCGCAGGCATTCACACCCCGAATGCCGACGCACTGATTCGTGATGCTGATCGCAAGCTTTACCAGGCCAAGCACAATGGCCGCAACTGTCTATCCACCTGATTAGTCGCTCTCATTGGAAACTGTTGATTCATGAAAAGCAAACTCATTACCCGTGCAGGCTATCTGAAGCTGAAACAGGAACTGGATAATCTCTGGAAAGAGGAACGTCCGGAAGTCACGCGCAAGGTCACCTGGGCAGCCAGCCTGGGAGACCGCTCAGAAAATGCCGACTATCAATACAACAAGAAACGCCTGCGAGAAATTGACCGGCGGGTACGCTACCTGCTGAAAACACTGGAGCAGATACGCATCGTGGATTACTCACCCGAGCAGGAAGGGAAGGTTTTTTTTGGTGCCTGGGTCGACATTGAAAATGATGCTGGCGAACAGCGTCGCTTTCGGGTTGTCGGATACGATGAAATTTTTGAACGCAAAGACTATATCTCTATTGATGCGCCCATGGCTCGCGCGTTACTTAAAAAATCGGTTGATGACGAAGCCTGGGTGGAGACACCGGCAGGACGCACCTGCTGGTACATTACAGCCATTGAGTACGAACGGGAATAATCGGTTGGCAAGGACGCCTGAGATCAAACAGAAAAGGAAATGGTGGGTCGTATAGGATTCGAACCTATGACCAATTGGTTAAAAGCCAACTGCTCTACCGACTGAGCTAACGACCCGAGGTGGCAGATGATGAGTGGTGGGTCGTATAGGATTCGAACCTATGACCAATTGGTTAAAAGCCAACTGCTCTACCGACTGAGCTAACGACCCGCTCATCTGCCTGAGTTGATGGCTCCCCGAGCTGGACTCGAACCAGCGACCAATAGATTAACAGTCTACTGCTCTACCAACTGAGCTATCAGGGAACAACTCTTGCATTTCATCCTTTGGCGGAGGGACAGGGATTCGAACCCTGGGAGCCTCTCGACTCGTCGGTTTTCAAGACCGGTGCTTTCGACCACTCAGCCATCCCTCCAAAGGATGAGCGCAAATTCTACAGCCTCAGCCGAACATGTCAACACTTAATTTTATCAATCGCTTGTGGATGGGCAAAAAAGTATCCCTGAGCGATATCGCAGTCCAGTGATTTAAGAAAATCCAGCTGTGCTTCCGACTCAACGCCCTCTGCAATGACACTGATACCCAGACTATCGGCCAGATTAATAATCGCCCGAATGATCGCCTGATCATCCTGATCCTGCTCAATGTCTGCAACAAAGGTCCGATCAATCTTCAGGTAATCGATTGGCAATCGCTTCAAATAGCTCAGTGACGAATACCCCGTGCCAAAATCATCAATAGCGACACTGACACCCAACTTACGCAACTCACTCAGTTGCACTACTGCCTGATCCATATCACGGATCAAGGCCCCTTCAGTAATTTCAATACAGAGCCGGGTAGGATCCAGTCCTTCCTCGTCAATACACTGCCTGATCAGTGCCAGCCAGCGATCACCTCCGAACTGCCTTGGCGAGATGTTCACCGCCATCTGCATACCGGTTTCCAGCCGGGGTAACAACTCTCGACAGGCCTTAATCAACATCCAGCGTGTCAGATCGGCAATACTGTCTGACTCTTCTGCCACTGGAATAAATTCAGCCGGTGACACCCACCCCAGCTCGTCACTGTGCCAGCGCATCAACACCTCGAAACCAAACACTTGCCCTGTCTGTAAATTAATTTCCGGCTGATAGACCAGATGCATTTCATCTCGTGCCAGTGCCTGCCTGAGACCATGTTTGATCTGCATTAACCGATGATTACGCTGATCCAGCTCTACATCGAAGAACGCATAACAACCTCGCCCCATCGCCTTGGCATGGTACATGGCCGCATCTGCATGGCGCATCAACTGATCCAGATTCTCACCATCACGCGGATAGCTGACAACACCAACACTGCAGCCGATCGTAACTTCCACATCATTAAGCTGAAACGGCTGGCTTAATACATCAATCAGATTCTCGGCAATACTCGCAAGCGCAATATCATTTTCAACCGGCGATATCAGCAGAGTAAATTCATCCCCCCCCAGGCGACTGACAATATCACTGTCCCGTACCTGAGACAGGATACGGTCCGCGACCTGCTTCAGCAGCAGATCTCCAGCTTCATGACCAAAGGAATCGTTGACATCCTTAAACAGGTCCAGATCTACAAAAAGCAGTGCAAAATTTTCATGATAGCGTCTTGCCCGAGCCAGAAACTCATGCACTTTTTCCTTGAAGGCCAGACGGTTAAACAGCCCCGTCAGGGAATCCCGATAGGCAAGCTTACGTAATCGTGTGCGCGCCTGATACTCTTCAGACACATCCTCGAAAATACCGAAATAGCCACTGATCATGCCATGCCGGTCACGGATACCGCTAATCGACAACCTGACCGGATAAGCAGTCCCATCCGGACGCTTGTTCCACAACTCACCTTTCCAACTCCCTTCAGTAGTGACCTGTTGCCACAAGGACTGATAGAAGTCACTGTCATGCAGATCAGATTTCAGAAAAGCAGGATCTCGCCCCAACACCGCTTTGCGCTGAAAACCGGAAATGCGTTCAAAGGATGGATTGACGTCGACCACACGATTTTGCGCATCCGTGATCATAATCCCTTCGGCAGCATGCTCAAAAATACGCTTTGAGACATTCAACATATAGGCATTACGTTCCTGCTCAGTCACATTCGTCGCAACCGAACAGATCGCTTCAGGCTCTCCCCGATCATCAAACAGAGGAAACTTCACCATGAACCAGCTATGCATGACGCCAGATATCGGAAAACTGATCTCAAACTGCTGTGGACGCCGGGTACGCACGACTTCATCATCGTAATACTGAATTTCTGCCGCGTAAGGTGGCTCCAGGAGATCAAACACCTGCTTACCCAGAGGGTCACTGCCGAAATAGTTGTAAAAATGCCGATTCCCCAGGGTGTAGTGGCCTTGCAGGTTCTTGATATACACCATTGAGGGAATATGCCTGAGAATACTGTCCATCTGCTCATGAGTGCGCAGCAGTTCATCACGACTGCTGCGTAGTGATACCTGCATATGATTCAAGGCAGCCGCGATCACGCCGAGTTCATCCCGACCACTCAACGGAATCGGTTGATCCAGATGTCCTTCACGAATACGATTAACAGCCTCCGTAATAACGCCCAGCCTGCGACCAATAAACCACTCAGACCAGACCCAGAGCAGTATTGCCAACACACCAATAGCAAAAGAAACCCATAAAAACACGCTTTCAAGGTGATACCATCCCTGCTGAGCAGCGTGATTCAAATCCAGTTCAAGCAGAATCAAACCGCTGTCGCCTTGCAAGTGTGAGGAATACTCACCATCAGGCAACTGAATTGAAATCAGACCATACAAGCTATGCTCATCCCGGGTAACGAGTTGTATTATTGCCCCCTGCTCCTGTAAAGCCTGAAACGGCAAACGCCGGTCAACATGCAGAGACACTTGATCCAGGTGCTGTCCTTCAAAACCTGCAGGTGTTGCAGCAAGAATAATCATCGCCTCATCCATCACCAGCAGGTGGCGGATCTCCTCATGTACACCGGTTGCAGCAATTTCCCGACGCACACCTTCGAGATCATCACGGGAAAGCAAATATTCCATACCGCCTTGAAGACGGTTCAGGGTATAGGCAAGATTGGTCTCAGCGGTCTGGTAAAACAACCGAGTTATGTATGGCTTAAGCACCAGATGCGAACCCAGCAACAGCAACAGCACGCAGGCCAAGATCAACAGCGGAATCGAGCGACGCAGGGAAAATAACGGAAAGTGACGGATCATGGCCATACCTGATAGCAATGCCTGGTTCGGTAAGTAAACGACCTCCCTGATACGCCTACATAGTTTGGTAGTATTTTAACCCGAGCGCCCTGCAAAAACGATCATCTAACGGTAATGTTCAGTATATTCCGTGCTGCGCCGATATTCACCCGGTGTCATGCCGGTCCATTTTTTGAAGGACCTGAAGAAAGCTGACGGCTCATCAAATCCCATCAAACCCGCTACATCATTAATCGACAGTTGAGGTGAGTTCATATAATTGATCGCTGCAGCGCGTCGTTCGTCATCTTTGATTTTCTGGTACGAGGTGCCCTCTTCCAGCAAACGCCGACGCAGTGTCGAAACTGACATGTGCAATGCCCGCGCTACCTCCTCAGCAGACGGCAGCTCACGGCTGAAGTCCTTACCCAGCATGGAGATCACACGGGCCTTGAGGCTCTTGTCATCATCCACCATCACGATCAGCTGATAGGGTGCCGTTTTCAGAAAACCTCTCAGAGACTCCTCATTCTGAGCCAATGGCAGATCAAGAAAGTGTGCCGGAAAGACGATCGCATCTTCGTGCTGACTGAACTTCACCTCTGACTGAAACAGTTTGACATACTGATCCGCATCACCCGGATCAGCAAAATGGAAATATGCCGCTTTCAACTCCAGCCGGCGCCCAATCAACCAGCTCATGAAGTGATGCCACATTGATAGCGATGTACGGATCTGCAATGGTGATTCATTGTCCATCAATGCCTCAAAATCGGCAGGACTGAGACTTTCAATCGGCGCAAAAGACACCTTGGCATAACGTCCCCGCCGGACCAATACCGGCTTGATCATCGAGCCACGACAGATTTCGTAAAAGTCGCTGCAACGGCGTAACGCCCGCTCCAGCGTTGTACAATGAATGATCGCGTGACACATCATACGGAAGGTGCCATTCGGCACCCGTCCTCCACTGAGCATACCAAAGGATTCATCCTGGGCGATCCACATAATATGCTGATACAGCAATCCAAATTTGTAAGCAGGCAAGCCGGTATTCTCAGCCATTTCTTCACGGCTGATATCAACATGACGAAGCAGATCATCGGTATCGAACCCCTGTGATTCCGCCATAAACAGTAAATGGCGCACATAGCCGGTCGGCACCGTAATCGTTTTCTCCACTGAGACCTCCTATCACCTTGATCAATCGCTGAAATCTTGATCCAGCGCACAAAAATGTCAGCCGGATTGAACTCTAATGTTATTGTTCACTTGCCAGCTTTACATGAGACTGGCAGTCATTGCAGTTCCGACCTAAGCTGCGATTAAGAGGTAATGACAGCTCTTTACAACAGCCTAGCTTAATACTAAACCTCAGTAAGACAATAATAACAAGGTGGATTGAACGAAATGGCAACTCAAAATCCGTATCTTCAGGGTACGCACGTACCTCGTCGTCACAAATGGACCCCCACCCTGCTGACCACTCTGCTCGCTGCCGGCTTCACTGCACAGGCACAAGCACTGGAATTCCAGCTAGGTGAAATACAAGGCCGCTTTGACTCCAACATCTCAATTGGCACCAGCATCCGCCTGGACAATCCGGATAGCGGGCTGATCTCTCAGCCCAACAATGGTACCAGCATGGGTTCCGGCAGTTACGACGATGGCACCCAAAACTTTCGTCGTGGAAAGCCCTTCTCTACGGTACTCAAAGGCGTACATGATCTCGAGCTTCGTTATGAAAACGTCGGCTTTTTTGGTCGCGGGAAATACTGGTACGACTATGAACTGGAAAAAGGCAGTCGAGCTCATGGCCACATTCCTAACGGCTACACACCCAACACCCGACTGAACGACAGTGATTTCAATGATTTTGCCAAATTCAGCGGCATTGAGCTTCTGGATGCCTACTTCTATGGCGCATTTGATCTGGGCAACATGCCCCTGGATCTTCGCATTGGCCGACAGGCGATTAACTGGGGTGAAAGCACCTTTATCCAGGGCGGCATTAATGCCTTCAACCCTGTAGATGTAACAGCTTTCCGCCGCCCTGGCGCGGAATTGAAGGAAGGTCTGCTACCATTTGGCAGTGTATTCGCCTCACTGGGCCTGACGGACAACCTCAGCGTAGAAGGCTTCTATCAGTATAAATGGGAGCCAACGGTTGTAGATGGCTGCGGTACCTATTTCTCCAGTAACGACTTCGCCCCTCAGGGATGTGACGGTATTCGAGTATTCTCTCAACTCGGGCAACCACTCATCGACCTGACAGTCGGTGATCAGGATTATTTCAACCTGGCATCTGGCGGCCAGTGGGCACTGAACGGCATCGACCCGGTAGTACGCAGAAACCTGGATGGGCGTCGTGAAGGCAGCGACAAAGACCAGTTTGGTCTCAGTTTTCGCTATTTCGCCGAAAACCTGAACAACACTGAATTTGGCCTTTACTTTGCTCGCTATAACAGCCGTCTGCCAATGATCAGCGGGATCAACTCATCACGCAACCCAGGTGACACTCAAATCTTTATCCCTGGACTAGGCGTCATTGATGCGGCGACGGCGGCAGGACTGGTTGCAGGCGGGCAACTTCCACCCGAAACAATGGCTCTGTTCCCGCTTATCGCCGCCTTCGATTCTGAATATTATATTGACTACCCCAACGGCATTAATATGACAGGCCTGAGCTTCAGCACCAATCTGGGTGATATAGCCTGGTCTGGTGAAATCAGCCATAAGCGTAACGTACCAATTCAGGTCAACGGCCCCTTGCTGGTTGGTGCTATCTTGCGTCAGAACATCGGTGGCGTAGGCAATACAGCAGCTGATCAACTGGTACAGCAAGCCGGACCAGGTGGTGTTATTCAGGGCTACGGCACGTTTGACGTCACTCAGACCCAGACTACATTTATCAAATTCTTTGATAATGTGATGGGCGCCAGCCGACTGACAACCATCGCAGAATTGGGTTGGACCCATGTTCATGGACTGGATGAAGGTGCTGATGCCATGAAATATGGCCGCTCCGGCATTTTTGGTTATGAGGCAGGTGACACCAGTGGTTTCGTGACTCGAAACTCCTACGGCTACGTGCTGCGTGGTGCACTCGAATATCCCAATGCATTTGCCGGTATGACACTGACTCCAGAACTGAACTTCCGTCATGGCGTCAAGGGTAATGGCCCTGAACCCGGCGCGGCTTTCCGTGAAAATGAAAAAGCGATCAATATAGGTCTGACGGCAGATTATATGAATCGCTATCGTTTTGGTGCTTCTTACACCAGCTTCTTTGGCGGCTCATTCAATGCCGAGAAAGACCGTGACTATATTTCACTGAATGCCTCAATTGCCTTCTAAGGTTGGAGAATAAGAATGATACAACTGAGTCTTCCAAAAAAATTACTCTGCACCGCCCTGCTGCTGACATTAGCAGGGGGGCTGCAGGCCAATGCCGAGCGGCTGACACAGGATTTAACACCTGTCGGTGCTGAACGCGCAGGGAATGCTGACGGCACGATTCCAGCCTGGGACGGAGGTATTTCTCAAAGTTCAGACCGCTATACCAACCCGTTTGCGGATGAACAGCCTCTGTTTGTCATCACTGCAGAGAATTATCAAAACTACCGTGATCGTCTGTCCGATGGACAGGTTGCCATGTTCCAGCGCTACCCGGATACTTTCCGGATGCCGGTATACCCGACACACAGAACAGCAGCACTACCCGAACATATCTATGAAGCGGCCAAAAACAACCTGAACTCAGCTCGCCTGACCGAAGATGGTAACGGACTGCTGGGTTTCAACGAAGCCCTGGCTTTCCCCATCCCGGAAAATGGATTGCAAGTCATCTGGAATCACATGACCCGCTACCGCGGCGGTGCACTGGAACGTAACTTTGTTCAGGTGCCTGTACAAGCAAATGGCAGCTTCACACCGGTTCGCATTAATGAAAAACTGTCCTGGCCAAGCTATTTGAAAAGCTCTGCAGACGGCGAACGTCATGACAATATTCTGTTCTACTTTGTTCAGGAAGTTACAGCACCTGCTCGTCTGACCGGCAACATTCTGCTGGTACATGAAACCATGAACCAGGTACAACAACCTCGCCAGGCCTGGACTTACAACTCCGGACAGCGACGCGTACGTCTGGCGCCCAACATTGCCTATGATGCACCAGGAACAGCAACTGACGGCCAACGTACTACAGACAATCTGGATATGTTCAATGGTGCGCCAGATCGCTACAACTGGAATCTGGTTGGCAAGCAAGAGCTGTACATCCCCTATAACAGCTGGAAGCTGGCAGACCGCAACCTGTCATACAGTGACATACTGCAGGCGGGTCACCTGAACCCGGACCTGACACGCTACGAGCTGCACCGGGTATGGAAAGTTGAAGCCACCTTGAAAGACGGCCAACGTCACGTCTATGGCAAGCGTACCTTCTATATCGATGAAGATACCTGGCAGATTGCCACTGTTGACCATTATGATGGTCGTGGCGAACTCTGGCGTGTCGGTGAAATGCACCAATTCCAGTACCGTGATGTTCAGGTTCCCTGGGCAGTCGCCGAAACCTTCTATGATTTGCAGTCCGGCCGCTACCTGGTAGGAGGACTGACAAACGAAGAAGGTGTTGGCTATGACTTCACTCAGCGCTTTGACTTCCGCGACTTTACTCCACAGGCAATCCGCCGCATGGGTCGATAAGAATCGTAGACTGGAGATACAAAAATGCCCGCTATGCGGGCATTTTTTATAGACTGGCGACCTGAATCTGGGTCGGTTCAACCGGGCGCCGAGCGGTCCAGTAATTACGCTTCCAATACGGATTATCCAGCTTGGAAATGATCACACCACGACTGGTAGACGCATGTAAAAACTCACCCTGCCCCAGATAAATACCAACATGCTGTGTTCTTCCGGTATTAAAAAAGACCAGATCCAGCGGTTGCAGCGCCTGGCGTTGTACCGGCTGCCCTAAAGAAACCTGCTCAGAAGTGGTGCGCGGCAACTGAATATCAAATGCATCAGTAAAGATATTCTGTACCAGTCCGGAACAATCTACACCACGCTTATCCTGACCACCCAAACGATAAGGCGTACCCGCCCAGTTTTCAAACTGCTGCTCCAGTACCAGGCGAAGATCACCCTGTACACCTGTGACCACCGGCGCTGGTGCCAGAGGTTGAGTAACCTGACGTCCAGTTGAAAAACAACCGGTTAAGAACAACAATAAAGCCAAGACTAAGATTATACGCATAAGCTTCAGAATCGTATGAAAATTAATCGGCAAAATTAACCTAAAACCCGGCTATGAACAAGTGAATTCTTTTTGACGTTTAGACGGCTGATCCTCATCAGGTTCATCCACCTATCTTTTATCCGACAGCCCGGTGATTTTCTGTTAGGATTAACAGATACAACCCTAGGAGATAAGGCTTAAGTGTTTACCGATATCCAACTCAATGAGCGACTGCAAAAAGCGCTCGATGCCCAAGGAATTCACACCCCAACCGAAGTACAGCAAGCAACTCTGGAACCGGCGCTACAGGGCAAGGACCTGATGATCAGTGCTGTCACGGGTAGCGGTAAAACCTATGCATTTCTCCTGCCCTTGCTTCAGCGCTTTATTGATACACCCGCTCCACGTTCAGCGACACGCGCCCTGATTCTGGTGCCGACACGCGAACTGGCAGAGCAGGTCAGTAAGAGCTGTGATCAACTGGCAGCCTTTACCCAGATCAAATCCATGAGCGTGTTTGGTGGCGTAGGTTTCAAGGAACAGGCAGCTCGCCTGCGCAAAAACCCTGAAATACTGGTCGCCACACCAGGACGGCTATTGGAGCATCTGGAAAGCGGCAGTGTCGACCTGTCCGATCTCGAAGCACTGGTACTGGATGAAGCGGACAGAATGCTTGATATGGGCTTCAGCGAAGATGTGCTGAAAATCGCCACTGCCTGTCGCAGCGAACGCCAAACACTCCTGTTCTCCGCAACACTGAACACTCGTGAAATAGGTCACCTTATTCAGCAGGTAATGCGAGACCCCGAGGCTTTGCTCCTGAGCGATGCCCGCACCCGGGTAACCGCCATCACCCAGCAAATTGTCCTGGCAGATGATGCCAAGCATAAAGAGCGCCTGCTCAACCAGCTGCTGACAGAGACTCCGTTTCAACGTGCACTGATCTTCACCAATACCCGAGTCGCTGCCGACCAGTTGGGCCACTTGTTGCGCTATCACAAGCACCGTACAGCCGTACTGCATGGCGATATGGATCAGCCCCAGCGTCGTTTGGTTCTGCAACGCTTTCGGGACAATGCCATCCAGATTCTGGTTGCTACTGATGTCGCAGCACGTGGACTGGATATAGAAGGCGTCGACCTGGTGATCAACTATATGATGGCTCGCAGTGGCGATGACTATGTACACCGTATAGGTCGAACAGGCCGAGCAGGGCAACAGGGTACCGCCATTTCGCTGATATCAGCCGCCGAATGGAATCTGATGTGCAGCATTGAACGTTACCTGAAAGTAAAATTTGAACGCCGCACCCTGGCTGGACTGGAAGGCAGCTTTAACGGTCCGACACGTACCAAATCATCGGGTAAAGCTGTCGGTAAAAAGAAGCGCACTGACAGTAAAAAGCCAGAGGCCAAGCCCAAGGTCAAGAAGCGCTTGCGTGATCAGAAAACCATTGGCAAGCGCCGACAGCCCAACATTCCACCCAGTGGCGAGCAACCTGTCGATCAGGGGTTCGCACCCTTGAAAAAGAAGAGCACTTAAAAAGAAGAGCTCCTGAAAAAGAAAAGCACCTGATGCTGGGTGAAACATCAGGTGCTAAAGGTACAGTTCTATGCTGTTTTTGAAGTCTAGCGCTATCACCCAGGTCTCAAGTTGACTCAGATCAACAAACTGGTGAGTGGCGCTTTATTTCGCCAAATACAACTTTCGCCTAACGCTCTAGTCCGCGGTTTTCCTCTAGAATAGGCTCAGAGATGAGGAGAAAAATAACCCATGACAACCGCCTATATCACCCATGAAGACTGCCTGTTGCACAACATGGGACCGGATCACCCCGAAAGTCCTGTTCGGCTACAAGCGATCCGCAAGGTACTCGAACGTACCGGTTTGATGGATCACCTGGATCAGTTAACTGCAGTTCCGGCAACGCCTGAGCAAATTCAACTGGCTCATGCCAAACTGCACCAGAAAAAACTGGAAATGAAGCTGCCCAGGGAAGGTGTCGTCTATACAGATGAAGATACAGCCCTGTGCCCACATTCTCTGGATGCCGCACAACTTGCGGCAGGTGCCGTGATATTGGCAACTAATCGCGTACTGTCTGGCAAGGCCAACAACGCCTTCTGCGCTGTGCGACCACCCGGACATCACGCTGAATACAACCTGCCGATGGGCTTTTGCTTTTTTAACAATGTAGCGATTGGCGCCTGCCATGCATTGCTTCAGCCCGGCATAGAGCGTGTCGCTGTCCTGGACTTTGATGTGCACCACTGCAATGGCACTGTAGACATTTTTAAAGATCGTCCGGAAGTACTGGTCTGCTCCACATTTCAACACCCTTACTACCCCGAGCGTTACTGCGAGATTGATCGCCCGAACATCATCAACTGCCCACTACCGGCGCACTCGGCCAATACACTCTTCCGTCAGGCGATCGAAAATGCATGGATGCCTGCCCTTGAGGCTCATCGCCCTGACATCATCTTTATTTCTGCCGGTTTTGATGCGCATAAAGAAGACCCGCTGGCAGACTTGAATCTGGATGAAGAGGATTATCGCTGGGTAACACAACAGATCCTGAAAATAGCGAACACGCATAGCCAGGGTCGTGTCATTTCCGTACTGGAAGGCGGTTATAATCCGGTATCACTGGCCTTTAGTGTCCAGGCACACCTCGAAGTACTGGCCGGCTTTTAATCTGCACCAGCCTTCAGAAAAAGCAACGGGGCTTCGAAGAGCCCCGTTGCGTTGACTGATCAGCGTCCGTAGATCAGATCCGGAAGCCAGGTAATCAGCCCCGGGAAGGCAATCAGCAAACCAATCGCCAGAACCTGCAGCACCACAAAGGGCAAAGCGCCCTGATAGATATGCCGTGTGGTAATCGCATCCGGCGCCACACCCCTTAAATAAAAGAGCGAGAAACCGAAAGGCGGTGTCAGGAAGCTGGTCTGCAGATTCACTGCAACCATGACCCCCAACCAGATAGGATCGATATCCATCATCAGCAGGATCGGCGCTGTAATCGGGATCACCAGGAAGATAATCTCAAAGGTATCCAGAATAAAGCCCAACAGGAACATCAGCAGCATCACGAAGATAATGGCGCCCACCTTGCCACCCGGCAAGCTGTTGAGGAAATCACTGACCAGCTCTTCGCCTCCCATCATCCGGAAAACCAGCGAGAAAACCGAGGCTCCAATCAGGATGATGAAGATCATGGTCGTGGTATTGGCTGTTGCAAACATCACCTGACGCAAGTTTGCAAAGGTCAACCTGCGGCGCAGCGCTGCCAGGATAATCGCACCCACTGCACCAACTGATGCAGATTCTGTAGGTGTCGCAACACCCGCCAGAATGGAGCCGAGTACTGCCACAATCAGAACCAGCGGAGGCACCAACGTGAAGATGACATCATGCAGCAAGCGCTTGCGCTCTTCATCTGTCACCTCCAGTGCTGGACAGGTTTCCGGATGACGGATTGCCTTGTAGATCATAAACAGCATATAGATACCGACCAGCATCAATCCGGGAATAAAGGCACCGGCAAACAGGTCTCCAACCGATACAGGCGTTGGGGCAAAGTTCCCCTTGGACATCTGCACCTGCTGATTCACACCGGCAAGCATATCACCCATGAAAATCAGCACCGTGGAAGGCGGAATGATCTGCCCCAGGGTACCGGACGCACAAATCACCCCCGTCGCCAGCTTGGGATCATAGCCTGCCCGCATCATCGCAGGCAGGGAGAGCAGCCCCATGGTCACAACAGTGGCACCCACAATGCCGGTTGAGGCAGCCAGCAAGGCACCCACTACGATCACTGAGAGTCCCAGGCCTCCACGCAGTTTGCCAAACAGCCTACCCATGGTGATCAACAACTGCTCAGCAATACCCGACCGTTCCAGCATCATACCCATGAAGATAAACAAGGGCACAGCAACCAGCACTTCATTCAGCATCACCCCAATGTAACGCGGAGCAAGGCTGGAAAAGTTTGACAGATCAAACACTCCAAGAGCGTGACCTATTGCAGCAAAAATAACCGAAGTCCCTGCCAGCGAAAAAGCCACCGGGAAACCCATCATCAATACACCGATGATGGTAAAGAACATCAATAACGAGAGAATTTCACCCAATAAAACCGGATCCATGCTCAACCCCCTTCCTTATAACGGTAGTTTTCAGGAACCAGCTCTTCATGATGTGTCAGAATAAGTACACTGCGCATCACCATGGCAAGCGCTTGTAGCGCTACGACTGAAACGAAAACCAAAATGAAGGACTTCACGACATAGAGGCCGGGCATACCACCGAAGTTGCTGGAGCCTTCCATAAAGCGCCAGGACCGCTGTACGTAAGGCAAGCTATAGGTGGTAATAATGTAGAGGAACGGGGCTATAAAAATAATCGCACCGATCAGGTCAATCCACGCCTTACGGCGTATACCAGCAGGTCGATAAAAGATATCCACACGAACATGGCCATTCTGAAACAGCGTAAAGCCTGCTATTCCCATGAACATCATACCGTTCAACCAGACGTAAAGATCCTGCATCCAGACGTACCCGGTTGAAAAGAAATAACGTAGCACCACCACGGTAAAGCAGACCAGCACGATTCCCAGCGAAAACCAGGAAAACAGATGACCCAGTAGCAGATTGATCCGACAAATCAGCCGGATCAACAATGAGAGCATTTTCATACAACCTCTCGTTTTTATGTTTTTATGTTATTTACAACAAACGATAGGCAAAAATCATCGTCATGATTAATCCTACCAACACCACGAAACGCTTTACCCAGATAACCGGCAAACGCCTTGCCAGCGCAGCACCCTGATAACCACCGAGCGTTGCAGCCAGCATCATCAGCATGCCTTCTGTCCAGATAATTTTTCCAGCCCACGCAAATGCAGCCACCGAAATAAATGACAGCACAAACGACAGACTGTTTTTGAGTCCATTCATCAGGTTCAGGTTTTGCATACCGGCAGCAGCAAAAAGTGCCAGCAGCATAATACCCAGACCACCGTTAAAATACCCACCGTAGATTGCCACCAGGAACAGGCCTGGCAATAAGGGTAAAGGTAAACCACTTTTGCGCACTTTGGCCATCAGCTGTGGTCCCAACGCAAACATGGCCGTTGCAAACAGCAACAGGGCCGGCACCACAAAGGCAAAGACAGTTGCAGGTGTAACCAACAGCAAAAGCGCTCCGCACAGCCCTCCGATCAAAGCAATTGCAGATAACTGCAGATGTCGCTGCACGCTAAGCTGACGCAACTCATGCCGAAACCCCAGAGAACCACCGGCATAGCCAGGCAATACGGCAACGGCACTGGTAGCATTAGCGACAATCGGTGGATAACCCGCCCAAACCAGTGCAGGGAATGTCAAAAAACTGCCACCACCCGCTACAGCGTTGAGCACACCGGCAAAGTAGCCCGCCAACAGTAACACACTCAACTCAAGCATGGATCAGGCTCCAGCAGATTCAGGGATACGGATTTACGCCAAAGTGGCGCGTTTATACCGGTATAAAAAGCTTTGGTCAAATATAATCCCGGAAAACTGGTCCTACCAGCTTGAAAGACCTCTCAATACAGGTTCAAATAGCTTACCTTATAACGATAAAGATACACTGATGCGTTTAAAATCCGAACACCTGGCTTATCTGTTACTGGCAGCCACCACCCTGTTCTGGGGCGGCAACTTTATTGTTGGCAGAGCGGTGTCAGCAGAAATACCTCCCGTCGCTCTTGCATGGTGGCGTTGGTTATTCGCTTTAGTATGTATATTACCCTTTACCCTTCAAAGCCTCTGGTCGGTTCGACAGGCCATTCGTCAGCACTGGAAGTTTCTGACACTGGTTTCCATACTCGGCGTTACAAATTTCAATACCTTTGTTTACCTGGGCCTGCAAACCTCAACAGCCACCGATGCGGTACTCTTACTCTCTGCGACACCCGTTATCATCCTGATTTTCTCGCGACTGCTGTTCCATGAGCCCATCACGCGGCAGCAACTTGTCGGCATCACCCTGTCTCTAAGCGGAGTACTGGTTATTATTACCGGTGGCGTTCCTACGCATCTGGCAGCTATTTTTCAAGGCGCTGCCAGCAGCCTCTGGATTCTGGCTGCAGTCATCAGTTGGTCACTCTACTCCGTACTATTGCGCAAGCGCAGTTCGGACTTCAATGGACAGGCTTTCTTCGCGATCACCGTCATTCTTGGCTGGCTCTGCATCACCCCCTTCTATCTCCATGAGCACTGGATTCAGAATGAGCAGATGCCCTGGACGCTGAATGCCGTTTACAGCATTACCTATGTAGGCTTGTTTGCGTCCGTGTTTGCATTTCTGTTCTGGAATCGTGGCGTTGAGATTCTGGGAGCGAACCGGGCTGGCAATTTCATCCATCTCATTCCAGTCTGGGCGCTATTGCTGGCCAGCGTGACACTGGGTGAGCGGATGCATTGGTTTCACTGGCTGGGTATCGTACTGATTTTCAGCGGCATCGCTTTGGCTAGCCTCAAGCGCACATCAGTACCACAGGCCGCAGCTCGATAAAAATTACCACTAACGGAGCAGTCGCTATTTCATAAACACTGTTCTAGAGTAAACCTGCAAAACAATAACTCTAATGGAGATTAACCATGAAACGTCGTAGTTTTATCAAGGGGGCCGCCATAGGCGCCGGAGTCGCTGCCACAACTGTCGCCGCACCCGCCATTGCACAACGTCGTATTACCTGGCGCATGGTCACCACCTGGCCACGTAATTTCCCTGGTCTGGGTACAGGTGCACAGCGTCTCGCTGATCGCATTACCGCCATGTCTGACGGAAGATTGACCGTACAGGTATTCTCCGCTGGCGAATTGGTCCCCGCGCTGGGCACCTTCGATGCAGTCATTGAAGGCTCAGCAGAAATGAGCCATGGTGCAGCCTACTACTGGCAGAACAAGAGCCAGGCTACATCCTTCTTCACCGGTGTACCCTACGGGATGACTTCTCGCGAGCTGGCCGCCTGGATGCGCTACATGGGTGGACAGGAAATCTGGGATGAGGTCTATGACCAGTTCGGCGTCAAAGGCTTCCTGTCAGGCGATACCGGCACTCAGGCAGGTGGCTGGTTCCGTAAAGAGCTGACCGGGCTCAGCGACATTCAGGGTTTGCGTTTCCGTACCCCGGGTCTCGGCGGACAAGTCTGGCAACGAATGGGCGCAACGGTAGTCAACATGGCTGGCGGTGAGATCTACGCTGCCCTGCAATCGGGAGCATTAGATGCTGCCGAGTTTGTTGGACCCTACAACGACCTGGCGCTCGGATTCCACCAGATCTGCAAAGATTATTACTTCCCAAGCTTTATTGAACCAGGCCTGGCAACCGAACTGGTTGTAAATAAGGACAAGTTCTCTGCACTGCCAGCCGACCTGCAGGCGATCGTCGAGTCCGCCTGTCAGGCCGAGTATGACCAGGTTGCATCCGAGTTCTACGCCAACGACCCAATCGCACTGAGAACTCTGGTCGAGCAGCATGGCGTTCGCGTACACCAATTCCCGGATGAAATTCTGGAAGCCGGTGCCAAAGTATCCATGGAGCTGCTGACCGAAATTCGCGAAAGCGGTGACACTCTGACCAAGAAAACAGCTGAAAGCTTTGTCAGCGCACTGAACACCCTGCGCACCCGTACAGACAACACGGATCAGGCCTTCCTGGCAGCCCGTGCCAAGTACTTCAAGCTGGATTGATCATACACCTCATAAAAAAAGGGCTGCTCAGCAGCCCTTTTTCGTTTCAACCCTTGTTTAACCTACAAACTTGATCATCACACCGGCAGCCACAGCTGAGCCGATTACGCCCGCTACGTTAGGGCCCATGGCGTGCATCAGCAGGAAGTTCTGCGGATTAGCCTCCAGACCCAGCTTATTGGACACCCGGGCAGCCATCGGAACAGCCGATACACCAGCTGAACCAATCAACGGATTAATGGCATTACCACCCATCATCCAGTTCATAATCTTGGCCATGATCACGCCTGCAGCTGTACCTACAGCAAACGCCACAATACCAAGAATCATGATACCCAGAGTCTGCAAATCCAGGAATTTATCAGCAATCAATACTGAACCGACAGACAGCCCGAGGAAAATTGTCACGATATTGATCAGCGCATTCTGTGCTGTATCACTCAAGCGATCCACCACACCACACTCACGCATCAGGTTACCAAAACAGAACATACCCAGCAGCGGAGCAGCATCAGGCAGCAACAAGGCAACCAGGAACAACAGCACCACAGGGAAAAGTATCTTTTCACGCTTGGACACATGACGCAGCTGACTCATGACGATTTTACGTTCACGTTTCGTCGTCAGTAACCGCATGATGGGTGGCTGAACCATCGGTACCAGTGCCATGTAGGCATAGGCAGAAACCGCGATAGCGCCCAGCAGGTGAGGTGCCAGCATGGTTGATACCCAGATAGCCGTTGGGCCATCAGCACCACCAATGATACCTATGGCTGCAGCTTCCTGAATACTGAAGTTCATCACCCCCATGCTGGTTAATGCTACCGCCCCGATGACAGTCGCAAAAATACCAAACTGAGCGGCAGCACCCAAAAACAGCGTGCGCGGATTAGCCAGCAAAGGACCGAAGTCTGTCATCGCACCAACACCCATGAAAATGAGCAGTGGTGCAGCACCGGACTTCACCGCAATGCTGTAAAAGTTATACAGCATGCCATTGTTAAAGCCAGCGTCTTGCGCCAGAAGTGTGGCAGCTGCCTTTATCGATGGAATTGCCTCAGCATACAGATGCTTCAACTCTCCCATATCAGCCGTAGAACTTCCCAAGAGTAATGCCAGATCAGCCAACAACTCAGGCCCACCATGGTAAAACGCATTTTCGACAGCAGAATAGGCAATGCCCGCTTGGGGAATATTGGCCAGAATACCGCCGAAGCCAATCGGCACCAACAACAAGGGTTCAAACTTTTTGTTGATCGCCAGATACAGCAACAGCACCCCAACAAAGATCATGACAACCTGGCCTGGGCTCAGGTTGTAGGCTCCGGAGGCATACCAGATACTTAAGAGCTTTTCCATTTATCGCACCTGTTATGCAAGCGTTAGCAGACTGTCGCCAACTTGAACGGAATCACCTTCCTTGATATCGACAGAAACAACCGAACCATCACGTGCTGCGCGGACCTCAGTTTCCATCTTCATCGCTTCCAGAATGATCAGCACCTCGCCTTCCTTGATCTGCTGTCCTGGTGATACCATGATTTTCCAGATATTACCGGCCAGCGGTGCAGCAACAGGCTCTCCAGATCCAGCTGGAGCTGCCGCAGGCGCACTTGTCGCCGCAACAGGTGCTACTGGAGTCACTGCGGATATATCACCACCTTCAGCAACCTGCACAACGTAACTTTGACCATTCACCGTAATGGTATACACACCGCTATCAGCAGACTTTGCCGGTACCGATGCGGCAGAAGCCGGGGCAGCCTCTTCACCCGTCGGAACAGGCTCAAATGCTGCGGGGTTGTTACGATTTTCAAGAAACTTCAAGCCGATTTGCGGGAAAAGCGCATAGGTAAGCACATCGTCAATCTCGCCATCACCAGTAACCAGCTGAATACCCTTTTCCTGCGCCAGCTTTTTCAGTTCAGCTGTCAACTTTTCAATTTCCGGTTCCAACAGATCAGCCGGACGACAAGTAATCGGCTCAGCACCATCAAGCACACGTGCCTGCAGTTCAGCATTGTAAGGCGCAGGTGCAGCACCATACTCACCTTTCAGAATTGCCTGAACCTCTTTGGATATACTCTTGTAACGCTCACCCATCAGCACATTGATCACCGCCTGAGTGCCGACAATTTGCGATGTCGGCGTTACCAGCGGGATAAGACCCAGGTCCTCACGTACTTTAGGAATTTCAGCCAGCACCGCATCAAACTTGTCTGCTGCGCCCTGCTCTTTCAACTGGCTTTCCATATTGGTCAGCATACCACCTGGTACCTGCGCCAACAGAATGCGTGAATCTGTGCCACGCAGAGACCCCTCAAACTTGGCGTACTTCTTACGCACCTGGCGGAAGTATGCAGCAATCTCTTCCAAGAGTTCCAGATTCAGACCTGTATCGCGCTCCAGACCCTGCAATGCCGCTACGACCGTTTCAGTAGCGGTATGGCCATAGGTCATGGACATGGAGGAAATTGAGGCGTCAACACGATCAATACCGGCTTCAATGGCTTTCAGTAAGGTCATATCAGCCAGACCCGATGTCGCATGGGATTGCAGCTGCACCTCAAGATCGGTCTGCGCTTTCAAGCGAGATACCAGATCGTAGGCATCGTAAGGTGTCAGAATGCCTGACATATCCTTGATCGCAATCGAGTCCGCTCCCATATCCTCAAGCGTACGCGCATAATCAACCCACATATCCAGCGTATGGACGCGACTGGTGGTGTAGGACATTGTGCCCTGCGCATGCTTGCCACAAGCCTTCACTGCCTTGATCGCTGCTTCCAGGTTACGCGGGTCATTCATGGCATCGAAAACGCGGAAGACATCCACACCGTTTGTCGCAGCGCGCTCAACAAAACGACTGACGACATCGTCAGCATAGTGACGGTAACCCAGCAGATTCTGCCCACGCAGCAGCATCTGCTGCTGCGTATTCGGCATGGCAGCCTTGAGCTCACGAATACGCACCCAGGGATCTTCACCCAGGTAACGGATACATGCATCAAATGTAGCACCGCCCCAACTTTCAACTGACCAGTAACCCACCTGATCCATTTTAGCGGCAATCGGGAGCATATCATCAAGGCGCATGCGTGTTGCCAACAAAGACTGATGGCCATCACGTAACACGAGTTCCGTGATGCCAAGCGTTTTCTGTGCGTCTGACATAGGGCTAACCTTTCTTGTTAAATGTAATTTAAAATGAATTATTGATCGTTACGATCAGCGCGGAATTTTTTCAGGGCGGCTGTCATCACAGCAATCAACACCTGATCATCTGGCTGACCTGATGGCGCAGCAGGCGCACTGCCTTTTTTGGCTGCAGTAACGGGAACGGGAGCTGGCTCAAAGCGCATAACCAGACGAGACATCAAGCTGGTAGCTATGACCAAGAGAGTGAGAAACACCACAACGAAGCCCATGCCGAACACCATCAGCGACAGGCCTTCTGCTAACAAGTCATCCATCGAACGCTCCTGCATCTGTTAAAACAGGTACATCTGCCATTGTGCTTTTGACGACTGACACCCTTCTTAAGGATGTGATGGCAAACGGGTTAAGTTGACCTGAACGACTCATCGCTACAGGTACCAATTTTTAGATAACCCCATTAAAACTAAATTTATACCGAGCAGCAATACTCAGTAACAGATGTAATTTTTTTACAAGAATAGACCAGACTACGTAAATTTGGATACCAGATACAGGCAAAAGACCAGAATCATCGTGAACATGAGGATTTGGGAGATAGAACAAATGAGGAGCAAGAAGTCTTAAAACAAGAGAGGAAGTAATGGCGCGCCCGAGAGGATTCGAACCTCTGACCGCCTGGTTCGTAGCCAGGTACTCTATCCAGCTGAGCTACGGGCGCACATCTTACTTTTTATGCTGCCGTTGTCTATTTGATGATGGCGCGCCCGAGAGGATTCGAACCTCTGACCGCCTGGTTCGTAGCCAGGTACTCTATCCAGCTGAGCTACGGGCGCATATCATCAAAATGGCGGTGAGTGAGGGATTCGAACCCTCGATAGAGTTTCCCCTATACGCCCTTAGCAGGGGCGCGCCTTCAGCCACTCGGCCAACTCACCTAACAACGGCGCATATAATACAAGGGAAAATCCCCAATGAAAAGAGAAATTTAAAAAAATTACTCTTTTCCTGTTTCCTCACCCTTTTCACGCTGAATTCGCTGATAAATCTCTTCGCGATGAACAGATACATCCTTCGGTGCATTGACACCGATGCGAACCTGATTACCCTTAACACCCAAAACAGTTACGGTGACATCATCACCTACCATCAAGGTTTCACCAACACGTCTAGTTAAAATCAGCATTTGAATCTCCTGGTCCTTGTCGCTGATAAGATCCTGACCCTTACAATAACGGCCTTGAGTCCTCAGCAGTTAATGGTTACTCAGATACTGTATCTGTAGCTTCAAGATTAAACGAAGAGTGCAGTGCACGCACGGCCAACTCCAGATATTTTTCCGCTATCACTACTGATACTTTAATCTCGGAAGTTGAGATCATCTGAATGTTTATATTTTCATTAGCCAAGGCATCAAACATTCGACTCGCCACTCCGGCGTGTGAGCGCATCCCGACACCCACGATGGATACCTTGGCTATTTTATTGCTCCCTGTGCACTCTCTGGCACCTAACTCAACAACTACCTTTTCCAGAATCGCTTTGGCTTTATCATAGTCATTACGATGCACGGTAAAGGTAAAGTCTGTGGTCTTATCTCCTGCCACATTCTGAACAATCATGTCGACTTCAATATTTGCGCGACTGACCGGCCCCAGAATTCTTGATGCCACGCCTGGAATATCAGGCACCCCCACTACAGTGAGTTTGGCTTCGTCACGATTAAATGCAATACCTGAGATAACCGGATTTTCCACGATACTGTCTTCCTCTGTTGTAATCAATGTACCAGGCCCATCAACCATACTCGACAGGACACGCAGGGGTACTTTATATTTGCCAGCAAACTCAACACTGCGTATCTGTAATACTTTAGACCCCAGGCTCGCCATTTCCAGCATTTCTTCGAAGGTTATCTTCTCCAGACGCCGCGCGGTTTCTACAACACGAGGATCAGTAGTATACACACCATCGACATCAGTATAGATCTGACACTCATCTGCTTTTAATGCAGCCGCCAGTGCCACACCAGTGGTATCAGAGCCCCCACGTCCAAGCGTGGTAATATTGCCTTCGGCATCAACCCCTTGAAAACCGGCAACCACAACCACCCGGCCTGCAGACAAATCCTGGCGCATCTTTCCAGTTTCAATATCCTGAATACGCGCCTTACCAAAGGCACTATCAGTCAGAATTTTCACCTGACTGCCGGTATAAGAACGTGCACTAATGCCACGTTTTTGCAACGCCATACACAACAATGCAATGGTGACCTGCTCTCCGGTAGACACCAACACATCCAGCTCACGAGCACTGGGATCGGGACTGATTGCTTTAGCCAAACCTATCAAACGGTTGGTTTCACCACTCATTGCCGACAGCACCACGACGACATCATCGCCACGATCACGAAAACCCTTTACTTTATCGGCTACAGCTTCAATCCGTTCGATTGACCCGACCGATGTACCGCCGTACTTTTGTACGTACAATGCCATTTCATCTCTCCGCGCGGGGTCTGCAAAGCATCACCCGACCAGTCATTTACACAAAATCAGGCGTTATTTAACAGTTCCGGCACACGCTGCAACGCTGCAGGGATTGCCGTAGCATCGGTACCACCGCCCTGAGCCATATCAGGGCGACCACCACCTTTACCGCCCAGCACAACAGCCAGCTCACGTACCAGATCACCCGCTTTTACACGCGTAGTCAAGTCCTTGGTGACGCCTGCAACCACACTGACCTTGTCATCAGTCCGCGCCAACAGCACCACCACACCACTGCCAAGTTTGTTTTTTAATTGGTCCATCAAATCACGCAAGGATTTCGGATCTGCACCTTCAATCTCTGTTGCCAGAACCGCAATGCCATTGATCTGCTGAACCTGGGATAACAGATCACCGCTCTGAGCTGTAGCCAGTTTGGCAGTCAGACGCTCCAACTCTTTTTCAAGCTGGCGGTTACGCTCTGCAACCTGGCGCACCTTATCCAGCAAATTGACACGCGAACCTTTAACCAGTGCTGCTATTTCAGATACCAAGGCATCATTCTCTGCGATGTACGCCAGCGCCTGGCGACCTGTAACCGCCTCAATTCGACGCACGCCCGCAGCAATACCGGCCTCACTGACAATCCGGAACACACCGATATCGCCCGTACGACCGGCATGTGTGCCACCACACAGTTCAAGTGAATAATCACCCATGCTCAGCACCCGGACATCGGCATCATACTTTTCACCAAACAGCGCCATAGCCCCCTTGGCCTTGGCCGCATCCAGTGACATTAATTCTGTCTCAACGGCCATATTGGCGCGTATCTGATCATTCACCTGCTGCTCAATCTGCTCCAGCTGCTCAGGTGTCACCGCCTCAAAATGAGAAAAGTCAAAACGCAGCCGCTCAGCATCGACCAGAGAACCTTTCTGTTGCACATGGTCACCGAGAATATTGCGTAATGCGGCATGCAGCAGGTGTGTTGCAGAATGGTTCAATGCTGTTGCCTGACGACGCTGCGCATCAACTTCAGTCACTACTTGATCATCCAGCAACAGTACACCTTCGGTCACCTCACCATGATGCAGGTGATGCTTGCCTTCTTTGGTGCAATCCACTACCTGAAACTGTCCACGATCCCAGCGCAGTACGCCGGCATCACCGACCTGACCACCGGACTCAGCATAAAAAGACGTGTTCTCCAGAATCACAACACCCTTCTCACCTGCTGCCAGCTGTTTCACGGATTCACCGTCTTTCAACAACAACACAACACGACTGCGATCCTGCAATGCACTGTAGCCATTGAAGCAGGTTGCACCCTCAAGCTGAATCTGATCGTTGTAGTCGACATTGAACTGTCCGGCGGAACGGGCACGCTCGCGCTGAGCTTCCATGGCCGCCTCAAAGCCATCCATATCCAGTGTCAACCCATGCTCACGCGCTACATCCGCGGTCAGGTCAACCGGGAAGCCATAGGTATCGTACAAGCGAAATACCGTGTCGCCCGACAGCACATCCCCCTGCAAGGACTCAATCGCCTGTTGCAGAATACTCATGCCATTATCAAGCGTACGCGCGAACTGCTGCTCTTCTTTAAGCAGAATTTTTTCAATCTGGGACTGCTGACTACGCAGTTCGGGATAGGCTTCGCCCATGACATCAGCCATAGCCTGTACCAGCTGATGGAAGAATACGCCCTTGGCACCTAACTTGTTCCCATGGCGTATTGCACGACGCACGATGCGCCGCAACACATAGCCACGCCCTTCATTCGAGGGCACCACGCCATCCGTAATCAGGAAGCAGCTGGAGCGGATATGGTCTGCAATGACACGCAGGGACTGTTGACCGGCTTCTTCGCAACCGACTGCAGTAGCAGCAGCAGCCAACAGACGTTGAAACAGGTCAATTTCATAGTTACTGTGAACGTTTTGCATCACTGCAGCAACACGCTCCAGCCCCATACCAGTATCGACAGAAGGCTTGGGCAGCGGCGTCATGGAACCATCTGCCGAGCGATTATACTGCATGAACACGATGTTCCAGATCTCTATATAGCGATCACCATCTTCATCCGGACTGCCTGGTGGCCCACCGGCAACATCAGGACCATGATCAAAAAAGATTTCCGTGCACGGACCACATGGACCCGTATCCCCCATCGACCAGAAGTTATCCTCATCCAGCTTGGAGAAGCGCTGAGGATCAACGCCAATACCTTCTTTCCAGATTTTTTCTGCTTCATCATCACTGTGATGGACTGTTACCCATAAGCGCTCAGCGGGTAACTGAAGCACTTCGGTTAAAAAAGTCCAGGCAAAACGGATGGCATCCTGTTTGAAATAGTCACCAAAACTGAAGTTACCCAGCATCTCGAAAAACGTATGATGACGCGCAGTATAGCCCACGTTTTCAAGGTCATTATGCTTACCACCCGCGCGCACACAGCGCTGCGAAGTCGTAGCGCGCAGATAATCACGTTTTTCCGTACCCAGAAAGACGTCTTTGAACTGAACCATACCGGCATTGGTAAACAGCAAGGTCGGATCATTGCCCGGAATCAACGAACTGGAGCTGACGATGGTATGCCCCTGCTCCTTGAAGTATTCAAGAAACGCCTGACGTATCTCTGCGCTGGTCATATATTGCATAGTTAACCTTCTGCTACCTGCTACGGGTCCAAAAATGACCGAAGATTATATAGAATAACTCTAAAATGTACGATATTTTTCCTTGCAATTTCACATCAAATCCGTTTTAAGCGCACGCTGTGCCTGATCGTAACTAAAGCCGTAATTCACCAGGTAACGCAAGCGCTTTGCTTGTTCTTTCAGATCAGCTCGGCCACTCAGATCAAAACGCTTAGTCGCCAGATTCAGTGCCAACGCATCCCAGTCAGGATCTGCCTCTTCAAGCAGCCGGTTAATCAGACTGGCAGGAATGCCTTTCTGCTGCAGTTCATAGCGGATACGTTTTGGACCCCAGTACTGACCCAGGCGCTGACGGATAAAACTTTCCGCACAACGCTGATCGCTGAGATAACCATCCTGCTCCAGTGCATCCAGAACATTATTTAATATTGAGACAGATGCAGCCTGCTGCCTGAGACGCTGAATTAACTCAAGACGGGAGTATTCGCGACGCGCCAGCAAACCGATCACCCGGTTTTTCAATGCAGCAGCATCCAGAGGAGTTTTCATGAAGTATCAACGTCCTGTTATTGGGTGAAGGTATCATACTCACACAAATGATAAACTTGCGAAGCGTGAAGACCGAACTGCATTCATCCTTGAATGCAGTGTAGCAAAGCCTCAGGACAAATCCAGTTGAGGCTCCTCAGTCACATCATCAGCCGAAGGCTTGACCGGCGTAGAAAGCAGGCGACGGCGAATTTCCAGCTCAATTTCTTCCGCAACATCCGGGTGCTCTTCAAGGTACTTGGCTGCATTAGCCTTGCCCTGACCAATCTTATCGCCCTTGTAGGCATACCAGGCACCGGATTTATCCACCAGCCCTTCTTTCACACCCAGATCAATCACCTCACCCATATGGTAAATACCACTACCGTACATGATCTGGAACTCGGCCTGTTTGAAGGGTGGGGAAACCTTGTTTTTGACAACCTTGACGCGAGTCTCGTTACCGACCACTTCGTCACCCTGCTTAACCGACCCGATCCGGCGAATATCCAGTCGCACAGACGCATAGAATTTCAATGCATTACCACCGGTAGTGGTTTCAGGTGAACCAAACATCACCCCGATCTTCATACGAATCTGGTTAATGAAGACCAACAGGGTATTGGCATTTTTGACACTTGAGGTCAGTTTTCGCAGCGCCTGAGACATCAAACGCGCCTGCAAACCGACATGAGAGTCACCCATTTCACCTTCAATTTCTGCTTTAGGCGTCAACGCAGCAACCGAGTCCACGACGATCACATCAACCGCGTTGGAGCGCACCAGCATATCGGTAATTTCCAGCGCCTGCTCCCCGGTATCCGGCTGAGAGACCAATAAAGCATCAACATCAACACCCAGTTTTTCCGCATAAATCGGGTCCAGCGCATGCTCGGCGTCGACAAACGCACAGGTTTTACCCTGCTTTTGTGCCTGAGCGATAACCTGTAGTGTCAAAGTGGTTTTACCGGATGACTCAGGGCCATAGATTTCCACTACACGACCATACGGCAGACCACCCAGACCCAACGCAATATCCAGCCCCAAAGAGCCTGTCGATACAGAAGGAATAGCCTCTCGCGGCTGATCCCCCATACGCATGACTGCACCCTTACCAAACTGACGCTCTATCTGTGACAGCGCCGCATCCAGCGCTTTCTTCCTGTTTTCATCCATTGACTCGTGACCTCTGGTTTTGGCGATAGTACACCGACCGAAATACTGTATATCTGAACAGTATTATTTCACATTTACACTGAAATGCAAGTCTCCTGAGGCAGGTAGGCCAAGATACCCTCCAGGGCCTGCTCAACAGCCTGAGCACGAACTGACTGACGGTCACCACTGAAAAAACTCAGACAGGTCACGGTGGCATGATCGCGTATGGCCCAGGCGAACCATACAGTACCTACCGGCTTACGAGGTGTGCCACCATCCGGCCCGGCGACACCGCTGATTGCCACGGCAATATCTACCCCCGCATGACGCAAGGCACCTTCAGCCATCTGCACCACCACAGCTTCAGACACAGCCCCCCGGTCCTCAAGCACCTCTGCGCTGACGCCTAACATTCGTTGCTTGGCGGCATTGGAATAAGTGACATACCCTGCATCAAACCAGGCAGAGGAACCTGGTATCTGAGTGAGCAGCTCGGCTACCCAGCCACCAGTGCACGACTCAGCAGTGACCATACGTGCCTGACGTTTCAACAACGCCTGCCCCACTTCTGCTGCCAGATCTCTCATTCTCTGTTTTCCCCGTTTCGGAGCCTATTGTATTTAACGTAGAATAGAAGGCATTAAAAACCAGTGTCCATTCAGTTGCAATCATTACGGAGTTTCTGTGTCTTCCAGCACTGCTAGCGCCAGCGAATCCTCTCTCGACAAGCACACCCCCATGATGCAGCAGTACTTTCGCATCAAGGCAGAGCACCCACACCAAATGCTGTTCTACCGCATGGGAGACTTTTATGAGCTGTTCTTTGATGATGCCAAACGCGCAGCACAGCTGCTGGATATTTCCTTAACGGCTCGTGGAAAGTCCGGCGGTCAACCGATCCCCATGGCAGGTGTGCCTTACCATGCCGCTGAAGGCTATATCGCACGACTGGTTCGTCAGGGAGAGTCGGTCGTTATCTGTGAGCAAGTGGGTGATCCGGCGACCAGCAAAGGTCCCGTTGAGCGCCAGGTCGCACGCATTGTCACGCCGGGTACACTGACAGATGAGGCGTTTCTTGAAGCACGTACTGATAACCTGTTAGTCGCCCTGTGTCGCCACCAGCATCAGGCTGGGCTGGCACAGCTGGATCTGAGCTCAGGGCGTTTCAGTCTGCTACAGCTGGACAGTGAAGCAGACCTGATCGCCGAAGTCGAGCGACTGCAACCTGCTGAAATTCTTTATAATGACAGCCACGGGCTACCACCCGCACTGCAACAACGAAAAGGCCTGCATGCCCAGCCACCCTGGTATTTTGAACCTGATACAGCTGAACGACTGTTGTGCCAGCAGTTCAGTGTCAGCAATCTGGAAGGGTTTGGCTGTACACATTTACCACTGGCAATTGCTGCCGCTGGCTGCCTGCTGCAATACGCGCGAGATACCCAGCGCAGCAGCCTGCCTCACATTCGACGTCTGCAGGTTGAAGATCGCAGCGAAGCACTATTAATGGATGCCGCCACCCGCCGTAACCTGGAACTGGATCTGAATCTGAATGGCGGACGAGACAACACTCTGGCGTCGGTGCTGGATCGCACCCAAACCGCCATGGGCAGTCGTCTGCTGAAGCGCTGGCTGCACCGACCACTACGCGATCTCAACCGCCTGCAACTGCGCCAGGATGCGATTCGCTGGTTGCTGGAAGATTACCGCCATGAAACCCTGGCAGAGACACTGCGCCCCGTCGGTGACTGTGAACGTATTCTGTCCCGTGTTGCACTGCGATCTGCCCGTCCTCGGGACCTGGAGCGCTTACGTGATGCACTACAGGCCCTGCCCGGTATTCAATCGCTCCTAGCGGGCACAGATGCCGAACGCATCCTGATGCTGGCCAGTGAAATCAATACCTTTCCAGAGCTGGCCGAGCTGTTGCAACGCGCCATCATCGACTCACCACCGGTAGTGATTCGCGACGGAGGTGTAATCGCCGAAGGTTATGACACCGAGCTGGATGAACTGCGCGGCATCAGTGAAAATGCTGGTGAGTACCTGCTGCAACTGGAACAACGTGAACGCGAACGCAGCGGCATTGCCACCCTCAAGGTTGGCTATAACCGGGTACATGGCTACTATATTGAACTGAGTCGTAGCCAGGCTGAAACTGTACCCGCAGACTATATTCGCAGGCAAACACTGAAAAATGCCGAGCGTTTTATCACACCGGAACTGAAAACCTTTGAAGACAAGGCTCTCAGTGCAAGAGGCCGGGCCCTGGCGCGGGAAAAACTGCTCTACGACGAGCTGCTGGAAAAACTGGCAGAACAACTTGCCGATCTGCAAGTATCCGCTGCATCCCTGGCTGAACTGGATCTGCTCTGCTGCCTGGCTGAACGTGCGGAAACCCTGCAATATTGTCGTCCACTGTTGGTGCAGGATGCATTGCTTGAGATACGTGGTGGCCGACACCCGGTCGTAGAACAGGTCAACGACACGCCCTTTGTATCAAACGATCTGCACCTCGATGCATCACAGCATATGCTGATCATTACCGGCCCCAATATGGGTGGTAAATCGACCTATATGCGACAGGTCGCCTTAATTACACTGATGGCGCAGATTGGCAGCTATGTTCCGGCTGACACCGCACGCATCGGTCTGACAGACCGTATTTTCACACGCATGGGCTCTTCAGATGACCTGGCAGGTGGGCGATCCACGTTTATGGTCGAGATGCACGAAACAGCCAATATTCTGCACAATGCAACACCCAGAAGCCTGGTCTTGATGGATGAAGTGGGTCGTGGCACCAGCACTTTTGACGGCTTATCGCTGGCCTGGTCCTGCGCCGAACAGCTCGCCAGTGAAATTCGCGCCATGGTATTGTTTGCAACCCACTATTTCGAACTCACCACGCTGCCGGAACGCATTCCGGGTATTCGCAATGTTCACCTGACGGCGATTGAACATCAGGACTCGATAGTGTTTATGCATGAAGTGCGTGATGGTGCAGCCAGCCAAAGCTATGGCTTGCAGGTCGCCCAGCTCGCAGGTGTGCCACCCAAGGTCATTGAACGGGCACGGGAGAAGCTGATTCAACTGGAACAGGACACTCGTCCGGTACCAGGACAGCATGAAATACCACGTGAAACGGGTGGACCGGTACAGCCAGATATGTTTGCCAGCCCACAGCCGGGACCTGCAGAGATCAGACTGAAAGCCCTGTGCCCGGATGAGCTGACACCCCGCCAGGCACTGGACCTTGTGTATGAACTCAAAGCCCTGCTGGAATCAAGGACAGGCTGATTATTGCAACAGGTCTTCGCCCGTCAGGCCGTTTTTCTCGACGATCTCACGTAGCTTTCGCAGACCCTCAACCTGAATCTGTCTGACCCGTTCGCGGGTCAGGCCGATTTCATTACCCACCTCTTCCAGCGTACTCATTTCATAGCCCCGAAGCCCAAAGCGTCGTGCAATGACTTCGGCATGTTTCTCCGGCAACATATCCAGCCAACGGTTCAGATTACCGCTGATATTGGTTGTCTGTAGCAAAGACTCGGGATCAGAGTTTTCCGAATCTGCCAGTGTATCCAGCAGAGGCTTGTCGCTGCCGCCTGCACCAGGGACGTCAATCGATGCCACACGCTCATTCAGGCCCAGCATGCGCTCAACACTTTCAACCGGCTTTTCGACCAGTGTCGCAATCTCTTCAGCCGTCGGCTCATGATCAAGCTTCTGTGCCAACTGGCGCGATGCCCGCAAGTACAGATTCAACTCTTTGACGACATGTATCGGCAAGCGAATGGTGCGGGTCTGATTCATGATGGCACGCTCAATTGTCTGACGTATCCACCAGGTCGCATAGGTTGAAAAACGAAACCCTCGTTCTGGATCAAATTTTTCTACTGCACGTATCAGTCCGAGGTTACCCTCCTCAATCAGATCCAGCAGCGTGAGTCCCCGGTTGATGTAACGACGGGCAATTTTAACCACCAGGCGCAGATTGCTTTCAATCATACGCTTGCGTGCAGCTTCATCACCCTTGAGCGCCAAACGTGAAAAATAGACCTCCTCTTCCGCTGTCAGTAACGGAGAAAAGCCTATCTCATTCAGATAGATTTGTGTGGCATCGAGACTTTTTGCATTCATCAGATCCTGATGCGTCGCGCTGCCACGGCCACGACCGCTGTTCAAAAACTCATCGGCATCCGTGTCGATATCGTCCTCCTCATCCTGTTGATCGAGTTCATCTACCAAGTCATCCGAATCCAGAATGAATTCGTCTTCTAGCTTGTCGCTGTCGTTCATTGACACCATGTACTAACCCTTCAGTAGGCCTCTGGATGATCCAGTCATTATTGTTATCGTCTCGGGAGATAACTCAAAGGATCTACGGGTCTGCCGTCGCGCCGGATCTCAAAATGCAACTGCACCCGATCTGTCCCTGTTTGCCCCATCTCCGCGATTTTATCACCAGCTTTAACCATATCATTTTCACTGACCAGAATGCGACTGTTATGCGCATAGGCACTTAAAAACTCACGGTTATGGTTCACAATGACCAGATTGCCATAGCCTAACAGACCACTGCCGGCATAGACTACTCGACCATCGGCTGCTGCCCTCACGGGATCACCCTGCTGCCCAGCAATATCGATCCCTTTATTTCCACCTTCTTGAGAAGAAAAGCGGCGGATAATAGGCCCTTCAGCCGGCCATCGCCAGACCAGAGCGCCACTGCTTGTCGCTGGCGAAGGTGATGAGGCAACGGGTCGAGCAGCAGGCTGCTGTGCAGTAGATGATGATGCCGGCTGACTTGAGGTCTGGGCAGCAGGCGCTGTAGTCTGTTGCGATGATGAAGCCGGTGCTGGTGTGGCTGCCACAGGTGCCGCTGCAACAGCCGCACTGCCTCCAGGGCTCAAACGTAAAACCTGCCCCGGAAAAATCTGAAAGCGCTCATTAAGGTTATTCCATCGCGCCACTTCACGGTAATCCAGACCATAGCGCCAGGAAATCGAATAGAGCGTATCACCACGATTCACCGTGTAGCTGCCAGGATTAGGCAAGGGAGCAGGACGACTGGCTGTGGCGGGTGCGGTGACGGGCACGCCTATCTGGCGAGCACCCATTGAACGGTCAGTGACAGGCGCATAGCCGGTGCTGCAGCCTTGAAAAAGGCCCAGTGACAGTATCCCGACGATATAAGCGATCCTGCCCCTGCGCACACTGACTCCCGATCAACGTCTATCCAGTACCAGTACTAATATGACACCCAACACCATCAGACCCACCGCGACCAGTGTCATAGGATCCTGTCCGGTCAAGGCATGAAAGGTATCTGGCAGAATATTCTTCTGCTGTATCGGGACCTCTTCGCCCTGACGGTTGATACTGTACGACAGAGTGTACTTCCAAGGCCAGACCCTGTTCAGAGAACCCAGCATGAATCCGCCCAGCAAAGACAACGTCAGCACCCGATAGTGTGCAAAAGCCCAGCTCAATACCCGGGAAAAGCTCAGCAGGCCAATCACGCAACCCAACACAAATACGGCAATAAAATCCAGCTGGAATGCTTTCAATGCCATCAGCACCGGCGCATACATGCCAAGCAACAGAAGAATAAAGCTGCCTGAAATACCTGGCAATATCATGGCACAAATCGCCACCATTCCAGACACAAAAATCATCATATAACCTGGATCAGCCACGCCCGGTGTCATGGATGTGACCTGCAATGCCAGAAGAGTCCCCAATACAAAAACAGCGGCAACATTCCAGCCAAAACGCCCGGTATGACGCATGACGCTCCAGGTGGACGCCAGAATCAGGCCAAAGAAAAATGACCAGAGCAGGACGGGGTATTGATCCAGCAGATACAGCACGACCCGGGCCAACGTCAGCAGGCTGAATAGAATGCCGCCAACCAGTGTCAGTAAAAACGTCCCGTTTATATGGCGCCAGCAGGCGGCTATACCCTGTGTAAAGAGCACCTTCAGCGCTTCCGGGCCACATTGCTTCAGGCTATGAATCAGCTCTTCGTAAATGCCGGTAATAAATGCAACAGTGCCACCTGAGACACCCGGTACAGCATCAGCTGCCCCCATAAGCATTCCCTTACCCGCCAACACCGCATACTCTTTTTTGCTTCGCTGCATCTGTACTCAAATCCTTATCAGCGTACCAGTCCGCTCAACAACGGAACAAACTTAACACCTTCCAGAACTTCTGTGGTGTAACTGCCATTTTCCAAACGCGTTACCCGTTTGAGCTGTTGTAAATCACCGCCAACAGGAATCACCAATCGTCCACCAGGCGCCAGCTGTGCCAGCAATTCGGAAGGCACCTCAGCCGGAGCGGCTGTCACCAGAATGCCATCAAAGGGACCCTTTTCAGGCCACCCCATACCACCATCACTGTGACGTAAAGTAACATTGTAGAGTTTCAGGCGCTGCAAGCGACTGCGCGCTTTATCCTGCAAAGGACGTATCCGCTCAACACTGCATAATTGATCGACCAGTTGCGCTAATACCGCTGTCTGGTAGCCTGAACCTGTTCCGACTTCGAGCACATTTTTCAATGGGCCATCTGCCAACAAGGCTTCAGTCATTCGCGCGACGGTATAAGGCTGTGAGATCGTCTGATTAAACCCGATCGGCAACGACGTGTCTTCATAGGCGCGGTGAGCCAGAGCCTCATCGAGAAACAGATGACGCGGTGTTGCCAAAAGCACATCCAGCACACGCTGATCGCTAATGCCTTTTTCCTTCAATCTGGAAATCAGCCGCTCACGTGTACGTCGTGAGGTCATACCTATTCCCTGAAGGTCCAGATCTACCATCACAGTTCCTCAAGCCAACTGGCCAGATTATCCATTCCGGAATAATGGGTCATATCAATTTGCAATGGCGTCACAGAGACGCAGTGCTGCTCAAGGGCAAAGAAATCAGTGCCCGGGTCACGGTCAGCAACATCTCCGGCGCCAGCAATCCAGTAACGCACCTTGCCGCGCGGATCTTCAGCGGGTACGGGCAGATTTGCGGCCAAGCGGTGTCCGAGTCGTGTTACATGAATGCCACGAATCTGTTCCATGGGCAAATCGGGAATATTGACATTCAACACAGTACGCGGAGCTATGACCAAAGAGTCGAGTTTAGCCACGATACTCCGAACAATTTCAGCGGCCGTATCAAAATGCCGGGGATGAAAGCTGTTCATTGATACCGCTATAGGTGGCAAACGACAGGTACGCCCTTCCATCGCCGCAGCGACTGTCCCGGAATAGAGTACATCGTCACCCAGATTAGCCCCGACATTAATACCGGAAACAACGATATCTGGCACAAAACCATCCAGAAACAACCCGGAGCGCCCTAAATGCACGCAATCTGTCGGTGTCCCATTAACACTGAAATAACCACTGGTATGGCGGTAGGTTTCCAGAGGCCGATCCAGCGTCAACGCATTACTTGCACCACTGCGATTACGATCCGGTGCGACCACACACAATTCATCGGCATCCTGTCGCAAAGCCTCTGCCAGAATAGCAAGGCCTGGTGCGTATACCCCATCATCATTGGAGACTAAAATTTTCATCTCTTCTCTCTGGACGCTGTATGGCAACGTCTTTAATTAGCACTTTGAACAACTCATCAAGCTGATTTTTTCTAACGACCGGCTTGCAGCTGACACAGCTCACGCAACACACTGGTTGCAAACACACCCGCAGGCAAGGCAAATCTAATCACCCAGTCGGCCGTATCCACCTGCTCAATCGCTGGCGACTGCATTTTAACACGTACGGCGCGCCGTTCCTGATTCAGCCCCAGGGATTCAAGCCCGACACACAGAGCCTGCCAAGGCTCCAGAACAGACAACTCAAAAGCCTCAGCATCTGCACCAGTCATCAAACCGCCACGCCCCCAGAGCGGAGCTGTCAGGTGTAACTCTCCCTGATCCAATCGCTCTTGCAAGGCTGGCAGCTCTGCCTCTTCACTGACACAAAAACAACTCTGACTGGCATTAAGCATCAATACCTCACCCAGAGCAAGCCTGTTCCATCGCCCCGCATCAATACGGGCAGACACAACCCGGTTGAACAGCATGGAACGTAACGCAGAAATATACAGCCCACGCTTTTGCCGATTACGCTCTCTCAAGCTACCCAGCAACATCTGCTCGGCCTTGTAAAGGTTGCCATAACCATGACCAAAACGCTGTTCACCAAAGTAGTTGGGAACACCCAACTGGATCAACTGCTGAAAACGTGACTGCAACGCCTCAGGGTCACTGACCTGACGTAGACGTATCGCAAAGCGGTTTCCCTGATGAACACCGGTTTTCAGCTTACGACCATGCCGCTGTTGCTGCAGCACTTGAATAGAATCAGATTCAAACCCGCTCCAGTCTATGGACTGATTCAATGGTAGACGCAGACTGAACCACTGATCGGTGACAGCATGACGATCCTTTTTGCCCGCATACCCTATATCACGGACATGCGTTTGTGTATGACGTGCCAGTTGCTGCGCAACCCAGTCGGTATTCTCACCGGTTTTACGCAGCTGCACGAACAGGTGCTCACCCTGCCCATCCAGCTCAAACCCCAGAATTTCTTCGACCTGAAAATCTGCTGGCTCTGCACGAAAGAGCGCACAACACTCGGGAGGCCCAAGCAAATAGGATTCAGTTTGATGCAGCGATTCTATCAGGCTCATGGTTGTGGCCGCCGAGTCGGACCGGGCTCGATCAGACGGAAAAAGGTTTCACCCTCCTGGATCAGCCCCATTTCACTGCGTGCACGCTCTTCGATAGCCTTTAGACCCTGTTTAAGATCCGCCACCTCAGCCTCCAGTCGCTGATTACGTTCGGTCAGCAACTGGTTTTCCCGACGCTGCTCAATAATCGCCTGCTCCAGCTGCCAAACCTGACGAAGATTCGGATCACCCAGCCACAGGCGATATTGCAAACCTGCCAATAACAGCAGTAACCCTAGAATTAACAGACGAAACACTCAGTCACCTGCCTCAAGCCGGGGAAGCTCTGCTTCCCCGGAACAGCTCATCAGGCCTGGCCTTTGATTTCAGCAAGACCGTTATAGATCGCCTGATCACCCAGCTCAGCTTCAATGCGCAGCAGACGGTTATACTTGGCCACACGGTCAGAACGACACAAAGAGCCGGTTTTAATCTGTCCCGCAGCAGTACCTACAGCCAGATCAGCAATAGTCGTATCTTCAGTTTCACCTGAACGGTGCGAAATGACTGCAGTATAGCCTGCTTCTTTAGCCATCCGAATCGCATCCAGCGTTTCAGTCAGAGAACCGATCTGATTGAATTTGATCAGTATTGAATTAGCGATATTCTTTTCAATACCTTCCTGCAGGATCTTGGTATTGGTCACAAACAGGTCATCACCAACCAGTTGGACCTTGTCACCGATCTTGCGTGTCAGGTCTGCCCAACCGGCCCAGTCTGACTCATCCATGCCATCTTCAATCGATACAATCGGATATTTCTCAGACAGGCTCTTCAGATAGTCTGCAAAACCTGCTGAATCAAATACCTGACCTTCTCCAGCCAGATCATATTGTCCTGCGGTGTAGAACTCAGAAGCAGCGCAGTCGAGCGCCAGCGTCACATCCTTGCCCAGCTCATAGCCCGCTTTTTCAATCGCTTCACGAATCACAACCAGCGCTTCTTCATTGGAACCCAGGTTCGGTGCAAAACCACCTTCGTCACCCACAGCCGTGTTCAAACCACGCGCTTTCAGCACTGCCTTCAATGCATGAAAGATTTCGGTACCACAACGCAAGGCTTCACTGAAGCAGGTAAAGTTCACCGGCTGAACCATGAATTCCTGAATATCAACGTTATTGTCAGCATGTTCGCCACCATTCAGAATATTCATCATGGGCACAGGCATGGAGTATTGCCCCGGAGTACCGTTTAAATCAGCAATATGTGCATAGAGAGGGACGCCTTTAGCAACAGCTGCCGCTTTTGCCGCTGCCAGTGATACCGCCAGAATGGCGTTGGCACCGAGCACAGACTTGTTTTCTGTCCCGTCCAGCGCCAGCATTTTTCCATCCAGCGCACGCTGATCCGTAACATCCATGCCCAGCAGAGCTTCACGAATCGTGCTGTTCACGGCAGCTACTGCTTTCAGTACACCTTTACCCAGGTAACGTGACTTATCGCCATCACGCAGTTCCAGCGCCTCGCGAGAACCGGTTGAAGCACCAGAGGGCGCACAAGCCGTGCCAATAACGCCAGAGTCCAGAATGACATCCGCTTCAACGGTTGGGTTGCCACGCGAATCCAGAACCTCACGCGCCTTGATATCAGCAATCTTTGCCATGACTTATACTCTCCGATTAAATGGGTAAATAACGCTCATATCCTGTATGCATCAGACCGATGCACTGTAATCCAAAGCCGCCTGGATAAAGCCTGTAAACAAACCATGTCCATAGCGAGGGGTCGAAGTGAACTCCGGATGGAACTGGCAGGCCACAAACCAGGGATGATCAGGTACCTCAACCACTTCCACCAACTCACCGTCTGCTGAACGACCGGCAATCAGTAACCCGGCTTTTTCCAACAGAGGGACGTAGTGATTATTCACTTCATAACGATGGCGATGACGCTCGCGTATCTCGGTCGCACCGTACATCTGCGCTGAACGCGAGCCTTCAACCAGATGACAGACCTGTGCACCCAGGCGCATGGTCCCGCCCAGATCAGTTTCGGCACTGCGCTGCTCGACATTGCCATCCAGATCCACCCATTCAGTGATCAAGCCGATCACCGGATGTGCCGAATGCTTGTCAAATTCGGTTGAGTTTGCCTGTGCCAGCCCAGCCACATGACGGGCATATTCAATCACGGCCACCTGCATACCCAGACAGATACCCAGATAGGGCACTTTGTTCTCACGCGCAAAGCGGGCCGCCAGAATTTTACCTTCCACACCACGCTCGCCAAAGCCGCCCGGCACCAGTATGGCTGAAACGCCCTCCAGAATAGCCGTGCCTTCACGCTCAACGCGCTCGGAATCGATATATTCAATACGTACTTTTTTACGCAGCGCGATACCTGCATGCGTAATCGCTTCAATCAGCGATTTGTACGCATCCAGCAACTCCATGTACTTGCCCACCATGGCGATACGCACTTCACCTTCCGGATTCAGGAAACAGTCCGCGACACGGTCCCACTCCTGCAGATCGGCGACCGGACAGTCAAGACGGAAACGGTCTGCAACGATGTCATCCAGACCCTGCTCGAACAGCATGCGCGGGATTGAATAGATCGAACGCGCATCCGGCAGGGAAATTACCGCACGCTCTTCAACATTGGTAAACATCGCCAGTTTACGGCGCGCCGACGCTGGTAAAGCCTGCTCAGAACGGCACACCAGAATATCGGGCTGAATACCGATAGAGCGCAACTCTTTAACCGAGTGCTGAGAGGGTTTGGTTTTGGTTTCACCAGCCGTGGCAATATAAGGCACCAGTGTCAGGTGCATGAACAGGGCGTTATTGGCACCCACTTCAATACGCAGCTGACGCACAGCTTCCAGGAACGGCAGTGATTCAATATCACCGACTGTACCGCCGATTTCCACCAGGGCAACATCTGCCCCGCTGGCGCCTTCGACAACTCGGCGTTTGATTTCATCGGTAATATGAGGAATAACCTGAACGGTCCCCCCCAGATAATCACCCCGGCGCTCCTTGCGCAGCACGTGCTGATACACACGTCCGGTGGTGAAATTGTTACGACGCGTCATGGTAGTACGAATGAAGCGTTCATAGTGTCCAAGGTCCAGGTCGGTCTCGGCACCGTCATCGGTAACAAAAACCTCTCCATGCTGGAATGGACTCATAGTACCCGGATCCACGTTAATGTATGGATCGAGCTTAAGCATAGTGACCTTGAGACCGCGGGCCTCAAGAATGGCTGCCAGTGAAGCTGAGGCAATACCTTTGCCCAGTGAGGACACTACACCGCCTGTGACGAATATATACCGCGTCATGCGAAACCTGTAAAAGTCGTGATTTTAGGAGGGGTCAAGATGGTATTGCAGACTAACAAAAAATGGCTCTCCAGACAATCCAAAAGGTTGCCAGCGACCCATTGAAGCTGTTTTTTTCTGCCAACGCATGTCATAACAGAGACCCGGAACCCACAGAACCCCTTCAGCATCGCGGATAATAGGCCAGGTATCGCGCAGCCAGGGCGGCACACCGGCCTCCTGAAACAGCTGTGATAATTTGCGCTGCCCCTGGCGTCCGGCAGGGCGAATCCGGTCGCCCTCACGTCGATAACTGAGCCTTAAGGGCTGCTCTGTCTGCAACAACTCGTCAGGTAGCAGCAGCCGCCCCGAAGGCAGTGTCAAACTGCAATCTTCAGGCGTCAATAGACGATCCAGCGGCTCAACCACCCGGGATGCAGGACACAGGAACAAGCGCTGCCGATAGGTACGCAGGAACACGTCCGGCGACAGGCGCAACTCACGCTCCGGGTTCTCAGCCGTCACAAAAAACTGCTGCTTCAGCTGCCGTAACCGGGTTTCACTCAAACGCACCCCCCAACTGGCCAACCAATAGCGCAACAGATTATGTTGATGCGGCTGACTCAGATGCTGCAGGACCGGGAGGAGCAACACTTCCGGGCGCTCCTGACACAGTTGCAGATCAGCAAGCGCCATTTCATTGAGCAGCGACTGAGCTTCTGACATATGTCCAGCTGTTTCTGTCAGCCGACTGACCAGCGCGGGCCAGCGCGCTGTCAGCGCGGGCAGAACCTGCAAACGCAGATAGTTACGATCATAGTGCAACGTACTGTTACTGGGGTCTTCGATCCACTGAAGCCCCTGCTCTACTGCCCAGTCTTGCAGCATTTGACGGGACAATGCCAGAAAGGGTCTCAGCAGCATACCCTGCTGCAACGGTCGGGCTTCTGGCATACCAGCCAGACCGGCCACACCCGTACCCCGACACAGGCGGAATAACAGAGTTTCAGCCTGATCCCCGGCATGATGCGCCATCAGCAACCCGTCACCCGGCTGCAACACCTGCTCAAATGCCGCATAGCGCGCCTCTCGGGCGGCCTGTTCTGACGCTGAAGACAGTGATACTTGCAGCGCTTTGAACGGCACGTTCAGCTGCGCGGCCACCTGCTGGCAATGTACTTGCCAGGCCGAAGCCTGAGGTTGCAACTGATGATTGATGTGCAGGGCAAGCAAGGAGGCATCCGGCAGAGCCTGGACAGCAGCAAATAACAGCACATGGGAATCCATACCGCCACTGAATGCAATACACCAGCGGCGGATCCCGGGATAGCGACTCGGCAAGCTTGCCAGACAGGAGACTGGTGTCAGCATACCGGGCACGACAGGCTGGCTCAGATAGAGCCAACCCCATAGGACATCAAACGCTCATAGCGGCGTTCGATCAGAGTATCCAGATCCAGCTGACCCAGACGTTCCAGCGATGCCTGCAGCTGCACTTTCAGACTGGCAGCCATGTCGGCCGGATGACGGTGTGCGCCACCTAACGGCTCAGGAATGACCCGATCAACCAGTCCCAGCTCATGCAAGCGTTCAGAATTGATCCCCATCGCCTTGGCCGCATCCGAAGCACGCTCGGCACTTTTCCACAAAATAGAGGCGCAGCCTTCAGGAGAGATAACCGAGTAAGTGCCATACTGCAGCATCAGCAGCTCATCGCATACGCCGATCGCCAGGGCGCCACCAGACCCCCCTTCACCAATAACAGTGGAAATAATCGGGGTACGCAGGCGCGACATTTTTGCCAGATTGAAGGCAATCGCTTCAGACTGACCACGCTCCTCGGCATCTATCCCGGGATAGGCACCCGGTGTATCGATGAAGGTCAGCACAGGCAAGCGGAAACGTTCTGCCATTTCCATAATACGCAAGGCCTTGCGATAACCTTCAGGTCGCGGCATACCGAAGTTACGACGCACTTTCTCTTTCACTTCACGGCCTTTTTGATGACCGATCACGACTACCGGCACACCATCCAGTCTGGCAATCCCGCCTACGATAGCTGGATCATCTGCAAAGTGACGATCGCCATGTATCTCATCAAAGTCATCAAACGCCAACGCCAGATAGTCCAGCGTATAGGGGCGCTGAGGATGGCGAGACAATTGAGAGATCTGCCAGGCGCTCAGATCGTTAAAGATGGATCGGGTTAACCGCTGACTCTTTTCCTGCAGATTATTGATCTCTTCTGACAGGTTCAGATCTGCATTACCCTCACCTACATGGCGTAACTCATTGATTTTGGCTTCCAGCTCGGCAATAGGCTGTTCAAAATCGAGGTAATTTGGATTCATGCGCTTCCAGTTCTGCGTTAGTCAAACATTAAAATTCAATTAGGCAGGGATTTTACCTGCTGTGCTTCTCGATCACCAGCCTGACAAGTAGCCCTGTGCTGACAACAGCCGTCAGGCGTCTGGCCATGCCAGACGCACGGCATCATTACCAAACAGCTCTTTCAGTGCAATCAGCTGCTCATCTGAAGGCTCTGGATGCCAGTCACTGCCCAATCGAAGATCACCTTCGGCATCCTCACGACGATAGCGCAGCGCCAACGGAATCCGGTCCTGCGCCTGTCGACTGGGAGCCAGGCAATCCACCAGCTGCCGCAACTTTGAGGGCGTCAATACCGAGGCATCACAAGAGACTTCTATATGACTGGCATGGCGAGCACGGGCCTGCGTCACACTCATGACGCTCTGCCCGCGAACACGAACACCGCCATTGTACTCATCCGGCGCAACCTCGCCTTCGATAAGCAGCACAACATCCTTGTTAACCAGGTGACGGGATGCATCATAAACATCACCAAACAGGGTAATTTCCATCCGCGCACTGCGATCATCCAGCATCACAATACACAGATTATCGCCTTTCTTGGTCTTCTTGATGCGCAAGTCCACCACTAGGCCCGCCATCTTTTGGCTGCGACCCCGCTGCGGCTGAATATCCACCAGCTTACGACTCACCAGGCGAGACAGTTCAGGCTCATACTCATCAATCGGATGCCCCGTCACATAGAGCCCCAGGGTCTCTTTTTCGCCCTGCAAACGCTCCTTGTCACTCCAATCACGTACCTGAGTGAAATCGGCGTAGGGATCTTGCGGCTGCTCGGCAATCACCTCACCAAACAGATCCAGCATACCGGCATCCGCATTGCGAGCAGCCTGATCAGCAGACTGCAATGCGGCACCTATTGCCTGCCAGAGCACCGCTCGACTGGGGCCAAGCCTGTCCAGCGCACCACAACGTACCAGCGCTTCCATGACCCGCTTGTTCAGTCGCTTGACACCGACTCGATCACAGAAATCAAACAGATCTTTAAAAGGACCGCCTGTTTGACGAGCACTGACAATCGCTTCCACCGGGCCCTCGCCCACCCCTTTAACGGCTCCAAGCCCGTAGACAATTTCACCGGCATCATTCACGGTAAACATGAACTCACTGGCATTCACGTCAGGCAGATTCACCTTCAACTTCATCTGCCGGCACTCTTCGATGAAGATCACCACCTTGTCGGTGTTCTGCATATCCGAAGACAGTACGGCAGCCATAAAAGGCGCAGGATAATAGGTTTTCAGCCAGGCCGTCTGATAGGAGACCAGCGCATACGCCGCCGAGTGGGATTTATTGAAGCCGTACCCGGCAAATTTTTCCACCAGATCAAAGATATTACCCGCCAGGTCAACACTGATCCCCTGGTTAACGGAACCATCCAGAAAGAACTGACGTTGTTTGGCCATCTCTTCCGGTTTTTTCTTACCCATGGCTCGACGCAGCAAGTCCGCTTCACCCAGGCTGTAACCCGCCATGACCTGAGCGATCTGCATGACCTGTTCCTGATAGAGGATAATCCCGTAGGTCGGCTCCAGTACTGGCTGCAAGCTGTCGAGCTGATAATCCGGATGAGGCCAGGCAAGAGGCGCACGCCCATGCTTACGATTGATGAAGTCATCCACCATGCCGGACTGCAAGGGTCCGGGTCGGAACAAAGCCACCAGAGCGATAATGTCTTCAAAGCGGCTCGGCTGAAGACGACGGATCAAATCCTTCATCCCCGAGGACTCCAGCTGGAACACCGCCGTCGTTTCAGCCCGCTGGAGCAGCTTGAACACTTCAGCATCTTCAAGGTTGATCGACTCGATCGCCAGATCCTCCTCTCCCTGACGCCGCCGCAGCGTATTGATGGTGTTCAGCGCCCAATCGATAATCGTCAGCGTGCGCAATCCGAGGAAGTCAAACTTGACCAGACCGGCTTCTTCCACGTCATTTTTGTCGTACTGAGTGACCAGGCCCTGGCCCTGCTCATCACAGTAGGTCGCTGAAAAGTCCGTCAGGCGGGTCGGTGCAATCACCACTCCTCCAGCGTGCTTACCCACATTACGGGTAATACCCTCCAGCTTCAGCGCCATCTCCCAGATTTCAGCCGCTTCTTCATTGCTGTCAATAAACTCTTTGAGCACAGCCTCCTGCTCAATCGCCTTGCTCAGCGTCATGCCGACTTCAAACGGAATCATTTTTGACAAGCGATCAGCCAAACCAAAGGGTTTGCCCTGCACTCGCGCAACGTCACGTACAACCGCCTTGGCCGCCATGGTGCCGTAGGTAATGATCTGCGACACCGCATCACGACCATAACGGTCCGCTACATAATCAATGACCCGGTCACGGTTATCCATGCAAAAATCGATATCAAAGTCAGGCATGGAGACACGTTCAGGATTCAGGAATCGCTCAAACAGCAGATCGTATTCCAGCGGATCCAGATCGGTAATTTTCAGCGCATAGGCGACCAGTGAACCCGCACCAGAGCCCCGCCCTGGACCCACAGGGATATCGTTATCCTTGGCCCACTGGATAAAATCCATAACGATAAGGAAATACCCCGGGAATCCCATCTGAATAATAATATCCAGCTCAAAGGTCAGACGATCCAGGTACACCTGGCGTTTGGCAGCATACTCAGGATCAGCCGGATCCAGGATAGATTGCAAACGAAAATCCAGCCCTTCCGCCGACACCAGACGGAAAAACTCATCCATGGTCATCCCTTCCGGGATAGGATACTCAGGCAGATAGTAGGTACCCAGCTCAATCTCGATATTACAGCGCCGGGCAATCTCCAGGGTATTCTCAACAGCCGAAGGCAGATCTGCAAACAGCGCCGCCATTTCTGCACTGCTACGAAAATACTGCTGCTCCGAGTAATCACGCGGCCGTGATGGATCGGCCAGGGTGCGGCTCTGGTTAATACAGACTCGCGCCTCATGCGCCTCAAAATCTTCAGGGTAGAGAAACATCACCTCATTGGTGGCAACCAGAGGACAATTCTCCCGGCTGGCCAACACAGCACTGGCATGCACCAACTCTTCATCACCGGGTCGCCCGGTGCGCTGTATTTCCAGATAGAAGGCATCGGGAAAGACCTCCATCCACTCACGCAACAATAATTCAGCGGACTCATCATGCCCATCAAGCAGAGCTCTGCCAATTTCACCCCGGCCAGCGCCAGACAAAGCGATCAGCCCTTCAGCCTTTTCCTTGACCCACTCACGACGCACCAGCGCACGTTCGGATTGCAACGTCTGGCCTTCAGCATAGGCACGTGACACCAGCTCCATCAGGTTTTTATATCCCCGGCCATTACGCGCCAGAAGCGTCAACCGACTGGGCTCGGCACCATCATCCTCAGGATGGACGACCCATAGATCGACACCACAGATCGGCTTGATTCCCTGTCCCAATGCAGCTTTATAAAACTTGATCAGGGCAAACAGGTTAGTCTGGTCAGTTAAAGCGACTGCTGGCATCTGCTGTTCAGCTGCTACGGCAACCAGTTTTTTGACCTTAACCAGGCCATCGTAGAGCGAATACTCACTGTGTACGCGTAAATGTATAAAAGGCTGCTGGTTCATATCAGACCTCTCCTTGCAACAACTGGCGGACGGGTCTGAAACTGCGGCGATGTTCTGTTAAAGGCCCTAAACGCTCCAGCGCCTGAAGATGCGCCCGTGTCGGATAGCCTTTATGCTGGTCAAAGCCATAATCCGGGTAGCTCTGATGCAGTTCCAACATCATTTTGTCCCGTGCGACCTTGGCCAGAATAGAAGCAGCACTGATATTCGCATGCAGGGCATCCCCCCCAACGACAGCCTGGCATGGCAGATCCAGTTCCGGACAGCGGTTGCCATCTACCAGCACCGCATCTGGCCGCAGAGAGAGCTGCTCAACAGCTCGACGCATAGCCAACAGACTGGCATGCAGAATATTTAACTTATCAATCTCGACCACGGACGCACTGGCCACCGCAAAAGCCAACGCGCGCTCACGAATCAGTTGATCCAGCTGATTACGACGCTTCTCACTGAGTTTTTTGGAGTCTGCCAGGCCGTCGATAGGACGCGCCGGGTCGAGAATGACTGCTGCGGCAACCACCGGCCCCACCAAGGGCCCCCGCCCGACTTCATCCACCCCGGCAACATACTGCTGCAGCTCAGACATTTTGCACCTGCTTATCTTTCAACAACTCAACAATAGCCTGAGCGGCTCGACGACTGGCGCCACCCTGTAATGTCTGGTGTAACGCTGTAAACTGTTCAGCCAGATCGTGACAGGCCTGGGGGCTTTCCAACCAATGAGTCACTTCCTGACATAAGCGCTCAGGTGTTACTGCATCCTGCAAAATTTCCGGCACCAGCCCTTCACCAGCCAACAGATTAGGTAAGGAAATCCAGGGGCTTTTCACCAGACGTGAGAGAATCTGATAGGTCAGTCCCGATAAGCGATAGGCCACTACCATGGGCTTTTTGCAGAACATCGCTTCCAGCGTCGCCGTACCCGATGCAATCAGGATGACATCACTAGCAGCCATGACCTCACCTGAACGCTTCAGTAACAACTGCACAGGCAGATCAGCAAACTTCTCGTCAATCAGCTGTTCCAGTGTGTCATAACGGGATGTATTCGCGGCAGGCAAGAGAAACTGTAACTCGGGGAAACGCTGATGCAACAGGCGTGCTGCCTGCAGAAAAGGCTCTGCCAGCCGACTAACCTCACCACCACGACTGCCAGGTAACAGCGCCACGACACGCGCATCGGCATCAATCCCCAGACGCGCACGATTTTCTGCGGTCTGCGGTAGCAAGGGGAACTGATCTGCCAGAGGATGACCAACGAAAGCAACACGCTGCTGGTGCTGTCGATAAAACTCTGCTTCAAAAGGCAGCAATGTCAGCATCAGGTCAGTACCGCGCTTGATCGATACCACCCGTTTCCGGCGCCAGGCCCAGACTGAGGGGCTGACATAGTGAACAGTTGTCAGTCCGGCGTCATGCAACTGTCGCTCCAATCCCAGCGTAAAATCAGGAGCATCGATGCCTATCACCAGGTCTGGCGGGTTATCACGCCAACGGCGCACCAGTTGACGACGAATACGCAGCAGCTCAGGCAAACGCCCCAACACCTCAGTCAATCCCATGACCGACAGACGCTCCAAAGGATAGAGACTGTCAAAGCCCTGAGCCAGCATCAACTCTCCACCTATCCCTTCGGCCTGAAGACCCGGAAACTGCTGCTGCAGTTCCTGCAGTAAACCGGCACCCAAAATATCGCCTGAGGCCTCACCGGCCACCATTGCAATCCGTAGAGGCACTGTCACCTGTAACTCCTAGCGTATGATGCCGCGTGATGATTGTTGCAAGGACTCAATCAGCAGCTGTACAGCGGGTTCTTTGTCCGCCAGTGCCTGTAACTCGGGCAAGGCTTGCTCGCGGGTTAATCCCTGACGATAGACAATTTTATAAGCACGTTTTAACTGAGTCAGCGCTTCTGCAGAAAAACCCCGACGCTTCAACCCTTCGGTATTGATACCATGAGGTTTCGCCGTATTACCATTCGCCATCACATAGGCAGGGATATCCTTCAGCACCACCGTACCTGCACCACACATGACATGTGCGCCGATACGGCAGAACTGATGTACTGCAGTAAAACCACCCAGAATGGCAAAGTCATCAACCTGAACATGGCCTGCCAGGGCTGCATTGTTCGCCAGTATGACCTGATCGCCGACGATACAGTCATGCGCCACATGGGTGTAAGCCATCAACAAATTGTGGCTGCCGATACGGGTGAGTCCCTGATCCTGGATCGTGCCACGATGCAACGTCGCACCTTCACGAATAACGTTGTGATCGCCTATCTCAAGACGCGTCGGTTCACCCCGATATTTTTTGTCCTGGCACTCTTCACCTACACTGGCGAACTGGAAAATACGGTTGTGGCGTCCTATGCGGGTCGGCCCCTTGATGACGACATGCGAACCTATGACACATCCGTCACCAATTTCCACCCCGGCACCGATCCAGGTCCAGGGACCAACTTCCACATCACGTCCCAGCTCTGCAGCCGGGTCAATAATTGCTGTTGGGTGTATCAAACTCATACCTTCCGATCTGCACAGAGAATCGTCGCACTGCAGGCGATCTGCCCATCCACACTGGCTTTAACTGCAAATTTCCAGATACCACGACGCTCAGAGAGCACTTGCGCCTCAAGGCGAACCTGGTCGCCCGGCACAACAGGACGCTTGAAGCGCAAATCATCCGCACCCACAAAGTAGTAAATCGAACCATCTTCAGGTGTCTTGTCCATGGTTTTGAAACCCAGCACACCCGCTGCCTGAGCCATAGCCTCAACCAGGAGTACACCAGGCATCACCGGATGATCAGGGAAGTGGCCATTAAAAAAAGGTTCATTGACCGTGACATTTTTGATCGCCACGATTGACTCACCCGGCACCAGCTCAATGACACGATCCACCAACAAGAAAGGATAGCGGTGTGGCAGGTATTTGCGGATCTCTTTTACATCCATCATGTTTCAATAACCTTATTCAGTCTTATCGGCCTGAGTGAGTTCAATCGAACGCACCCGTTTTGCTAATTCATCCAATTGCCGAAAGCGCACAACATTACGCTTCCACTGCTGATGGGGTTCCAGCCCGGTGCCTGAAGAATAAGCACCCGGAGTATTGATTGACTTGCTAACCAACGACATGGCGGTGATATGCGTATCATCAGCAATCTGCAAATGCCCGGTAACACCGACCATTCCAGCCAGTGTACAACGCTTGCCTATGCGGGTACTGCCGGCAATACCGGTACAACCGGCAATGGCAGAATCCTCACCAATCACCACGTTATGGGCTATCTGGATCTGATTATCCAGCTTGACGCCACGCTCAATACGCGTCGGACTCAGTGCTCCACGGTCAATGGTGACACCTGCACCAATTTCAACGTCATCACCGATGCGTACACCGCCACTCTGATAGATTTTTACCCAACGCTGCTGATGCCGGGCAAAACCAAAACCATCGGCTCCCAACACACTGCCACTGTGTACAATCACACGTTCGCCCAACCACACGTCCGGATACAGTACTACACTGGCCTCCAGACGACTCGCCTCACCAATGCGACAATCACGACCAATTACCGTATTGGGGCCAATATAGGTATCTGCCTCAATAATTGCCCGCTCTCCGATTACCACCTGGGCTGCAATTTCGGCTGTCGGATGCACTTGTGCGCTGGGGTGCACAACAGCGCTGGCATGAATTCCCGGAACCGGTCCGGCACGCCAATCAAATAACTGACTCAGCTGTGCATAGGCCAGATAAGGGTCTGCAACCAGAATGGCCGCGCCCGAAACGTCACCAGACATTTTCTCCTGAACCAGCACAGCTCCGGCGCGGGAAGCCCGGAGCTGTTTCAAATAACGCGGATTGGCAAAGAAAGAAAGCTGCTCTGGGCCCGCGTCTTCCAGCGTCGCCAGACTGCGGATGATACGCGTACCATCACCAATCAGCTGTCCGCCGACCCGCTCTACCAGCTCATTCAGGATATACACGCGAGTTACTGCTGGTTCAGCAGTTCAATAACACGTGGGGTAATATCCACTGCACTGCTGGTGTATACCGTCGCCTGCTTGGCAACAATGACTTCAATATTCTCGTTTTCGATCAAGGTCCGAATTGCCTGATCCAATTTGGGACGCATCTGCGTCAGAAACTCTTCTTCACGCTCCATACGACGCTGTCCCATCTGTTCGGCACGCCCCTGAAACTCAAGATAGGCTTTCTCGAACTGCAAACCCAACTGATGAAACTCTTCATCCGATACCAGACCACGGTTCTGTTGCATCCGGTCTCGGGCTGCGACAGCCTGACGCTCAAGATCCATCAAAGCCGCTTCTTCGCTGGCGAACTCACGCTCCAGTTGCGCACGAAAATCATTGGCAGCACGAGAGCTGAGCAATGCCTCCTGCACGCCCAACACACGTACCACCTTATCCGCCATTACCCAGTTACTGCAGCACAACAATACGACAAACGCGAACGCTTTAACTTTCATCATGACCTCAATATCAGAATGTCTGTCCCAGTACGAACTGGAACACCTCGGTTTCATCACCATCTTTGCTGTTCAGGGCTTTGGCCAGTGAAATCGACAGCGGACCAATCGGTGTCAACCAGCTCAAACCAACCCCGGCAGAATAGCGGAGCTCGCCAAAATCGACCCCCTCAACACAGTTAGCAGGCTTAGACCCACCCACTGTCAAACACTTGGTCGAAAACACATTACCGGCATCCATAAATACCAGAGTACGCCAGCTGCTGTTGTCACGCAGGAAAGGTGTCGGGAAAATCAACTCGGCACTACCAGCCACCAACACGTTACCACCCATTGACCGGGCACGTGAACTGTTTGCCCCTCTACTATAACGGGGCCCCAAAGTGTTGGCTTCAAAACCACGCACAGTATTCAGACCACCGGCATAGAAGTTTTTGAAGAACGGATAATCCTTGTCACTGCCATAGGTATCAGCGTAACCAACACGCCCACGCAGCGCCGCTATCCAGGTTTCATCATCATTGATAGGCCAATAGAGGCGGTTATTATACTGTGCCCGGTAGTATTCAAGATCACTACCCGGCAAAGACACTTCCAGTGTAGCCCCTTGCGCATAGCCTCGTGTCGGGAAGAAGCCACGGTTCAGACGATTATCACTCCAGCCAGCCGTCAGTTTTACATTGAGATAATCATCGCCATTTCTATCAATATACTCACGAATAGCTTTATAAGAATCGCCATCTACAAAGATATCGTTTGGTTTCAGTCGCAGGTATTCAACATCCCCGGAAAAGCTCAAACGCTGGTAGTCATCGATCGGATAACCGAAGGTAATACCGCCACCGATACCATCCGTGTTGTAGTCACCACGATCATCTTCATCAAAGTTTTCTTCGCGGTAGTAGAAGTTGTAGCCTCGGCTGACACCATCCACGGTGAAATAGGGATCGAGGAAATTGAAGCGGTACTCACGCAGGGTCGAGCTGTTGGAAATATTGAAGTCAACGCTCTTACCTGTACCCAGGAAGTTTTCCTGTGCCACACCGAACTGCAGAATAATACCTTCACTCTGAGAAAAACCAACACTGGCCGTTAACTGCCCGGACTGTTGTTCTTCTACAGCAAACTCAATATCAACCTGATCATCAGTACCCGGTACCGGACGGGTTTCAACATTCACCGTACGGAAGTGACCAGTACGCTCCAGACGCTGCTTGGAACGCTCAATAGCGCTGGTAGAGACAATTGCTGCCTCCATCTGCTCAACTTCACGTCGCACCACTTCGTCGGCCGAACGACTGTTACCACGTACCAGCACGCGACGTACATACGTCAGCTTACCCGGCTCAATGAAAAAGCGTAATGAGATGGTACCGTCTTGCTCATTCACCTGAGGAATCGGACTCACATTGGCAAACATGTAGCCCTGATCACCCAGCAAACGCTCCAGACGCTCCTGAGAATCCGTCATTTCACGGCGGGAGAACACATCACCCTCACCCAGACTCATTTTACTCAGCAACTGATCTTCCGGCACCACCAGATTACCAACCATGATTACTTCACCGACACGATACTGCTGACCTTCAGTAATACCTACAGTAATGAAGACGTCCTGCTTGTCGGGTGAAATCGAGACCTGTGTTGAGTCGATAGAGAAGTTAATGTACCCACGGTCCAGATAATGAGAGCGCAAACGCTCCAGATCACCGGCCAGCTTTTCCCGTGAATACTGATCTGACTTGGTGTAAAAAGACCAGAAATTCGGCAGTTTCAATGAAAACAGATCGGTCAGTTCAGAGTCTGAAAAGGATTCATTACCGACAATATTGATATGCTGAATGGTCGCAATACGGCCTTCCGTAATGTTGATATTCAACGCGACGCGGTTCCCCGGCAGGGTTTCGACCTGGGTATTGATATCTGCACCATAACGACCTTGAGATGCATAGACACGCATCAGATCGAGCTCGATCTGATCCAGAGTCGCCCGGCGAAATACGTCGCCTTCCTGCAACCCGGACTGACGCAAACCTTCGCGCAACTGATCGGTCTTGATCGCCTTGTTGCCGTCAATACGAATAATCGCTACAGCGGGACGCTCGCGCAGTACCAGTACCAGCACATCGCCATCACGATTCAACTGAACATCATCAAAGTAGCCTGAACGAAACAGCTGACGTGTAGCTGAAGAAAGCTCCGCAGCACCCACCTGATCACCGGCAGCAATCGGGAAATTCCGGAAAACGGTTCCGGGGTCGACTTGTTGCAAGCCCTCGACACGAACATCACTGACAACAAAAGGCAAAGGATTGGCCTGTACCTGAGCCACCCACAGCAAAGAGATCAGGATCAGAATTAGCGTACGCTTCATGGTGTTGATACTTTCAGTTAGTCCGTCGGTTTGTGAATACCTGCTTACAGGCGTGCCAGATCATTAAAAATAGCCAATGCCATAAGACTGAATAACAGGAACATCCCGATTTTCAGACCCAGGAGTTGCACCTGCTCACTGACTGGCTTACCTCTGATCAGCTCGATCATATAATACATCAGATGACCACCATCAAGCATCGGTATTGGCAACAAATTCAGTATACCCAGACTGATACTCAGATACGCCAAAAAACTGATAAAGGTTTCCAGCCCGGAGGCGGCGGAATCTCCCGCCACTTTAGCAATGGTTATCGGTCCACTCAAGTTTTTCACCGAGATGATGCCAACGATCATCTTGCGAATCGAATCCAGCGTCAACATGATCATCTGACCAGTACGCTCCACTCCCATGACCAGTGCCGTAACAGGTCCATGACGTATTTCGCGCAACATTTCATCCGGCCACTCCGGCGTTTGCACCCCGGCACCGATAAAACCAGACACACTGCCATCTTCACCGGCACGGGCTGCTGGCGTCACGTCCAGTACCAGCTCTCGATCACCGCGCTCTATACCCAGACTCAGACTACGCTCAGGATGTTGCTGAACCTGCTCTACCAGCCACTGCCAACTGGCAACCGGCTCACCATTCAAACTGACAATGCGATCACCCGTCTGCAAGCCTGCTTGCGCAGCACGACCATCGTCCAGCAGCTGACCCAGCACTGGCGCCACATCCGGACGCCAGGGAATAAACCCCAACGCACTGACCGGGGACTCACGCTCCAGATCGACACGCCAATCATTTAACGCGACCTGATAACGGCGCTCGCTTCGCCCCGGCTCAGCCGCTTCTATCTCAATGATGCGCGTATCACCAATCAGAGCAGCCAGGCGCAGATTCACCTGATCCCACGAATCGACACGAAAGCCATTGATAGATTTTATTTCTTCACCTGACTGCATGCCGGCCAGTGCAGCTGGCGAGCCTGGACGCAGCTCACCCACTTTAGGAATCACCACACTGGTGCCGACAACAAACAACAGCCAGTAAGCCAGCACAGCAAACAACAAATTGACCAGAGGGCCTGCCGCTACAATGGCGATTCGCTGCAGCACAGGCTTGGTATTAAACGCCTGCCCTTGCCACTCAGGCGGTACATTATCTTCACGCTCATCCAGCATACGGACATAGCCACCCAATGGAATGGCCGCAATGACATATTCTGTTTGATCTTTACCACGCCAGGAGAACAGCGGCTTGCCAAATCCGACAGAAAAGCGCAATACACGCACGCCACATCGACGCGCAACCCAGTAGTGCCCCCATTCATGAATAGTCACAAGGATGCCCAGAGTGACCAGCGTTGCCAACAAGGTCTGGATCAAGCCCATTAATTACTCCAGCTCAGCCAAGGTGATTCGTTACAACAGCGGAAAATACATCAACCCCAGCAGGAAAACAGGTGCCGCAGCCGTCAGACTGTCGATACGGTCCAACACCCCTCCATGACCCGGCAACAAAGTACCACTATCCTTAATACCACGCTCACGCTTGAACATGCTTTCAAACAGATCACCGAGCACAGAAGCGACAGCGGTCAATACCGCCAACAGTATCAAAAAGACCGTAGACAGGAATGAAAGTTCACGTAACACAGCATAGAGCAGACCAATGGCCACACAGGTCAGCAGACCACCCAGCAATCCCTCCAGGGTTTTTCCCGGGCTGACGCGCGGCATCAGTTTACGCTTGCCATATTTACGTCCGGTAAAGTAGGCCCCTGTATCCGCCCCCCATACCAGAAATAACAGTAACAGAATTAGCCACTCACCATTTGGTAGCGCTTTGATTTCACTCAGAGCCGCCCAGGCCGGAACCAGCACCCACAAGCCAATCACCAACTTAGGCAGGCTCCCGGTCCAGCGCAACCCTTCCGGATAACGCAACACCATGACCACAGCCAACAACCAGAAAAAGCCCACCAACCACATCAGGCCTGCAAGCAGTGCCGGTGAACCCAGCCAGGTCAGCAACAATATCAACGCAGCTGCCAGAGCCACATAGGCAATACGCCCCTGACGACGAAAGCGACAGAAATTAGACCACTCCCAGGCCCCGTAGAGGGTTGCGACTGCAACCAACAGCGAGAACAACCAAACCGGCGCCCAGAGCACTGCACTCAAAACCAGTACACCCAACACCAGGGCTGTTATCACGCGTTGTTTCAGCACTAATTCACGCCTCTATCTGGTCTGATGTTTTTCCAAATCGTCGCTGCCGGCAAGCATAACTTTCAATAGCCTGGTGCAACTCGGCCTTGCCAAAGTCCGGCCAGTAACAGTCACAGAAAAACAGTTCTGTATACGCCATCTGCCAAATCAGGAAATTACTGATGCGCTGCTCCCCCCCTGTACGAATACAGAGATCCGGCTCCGGTACACCCGCCAAGGCGGTATACCGATCAAAGCAGGCTTCATCCATCTGATCAACAGACAAGCGCCCTTCCACACAGGCTTCAGCCATATACCTGGCAGCCTGAACAATATCCCAGCGCCCCCCATAGTTGGCGGCGATATTCAGCAACAGTCGCTGATTGCCTGCGGTCAAGGCCTCGGCTTCCGCCATACGCGCCTGCAAGCGCTCAGAAAAGCGACTGCGATCCCCGACAATCCGTAGACGGATGCCATGACGATGCAGTTTTTTAACCTCTCGATCCAATGAAAGCATAAACAGATCCATCAGACCGCGCACTTCATTTTCGGGACGCTTCCAGTTTTCACTACTGAACGCAAACAGCGTCAGCACCTCAACTCCCAGCTCAACACAACCCTCAATGGTTTGCCGTACGCTGCTGACTCCCGCCTTGTGACCCGCAAGGCCAGGCAGATGGCGTTGCTTCGCCCAACGGTTATTACCATCCATAATAATGGCAACATGCCGTGGCACTGCAACAGGGGTTATTTGACTTGCAGATGTGGACATAAGACGAGTGGCGGGGCATCAACCCCGCGCTCCGGCAGATACATTAAATTTCCATAAGATCTGACTCTTTCTGAGCCAGCAATGCGTCCACTTCCGATACAAACTTATCGGTGAGTTTCTGAACCTGATCTTCGCCACGACGCTCTTCGTCTTCACTGATCGACTTTTCTTTGAGCAGATCCTTGATACTACCGTTTGCATCACGGCGGATATTACGAATCGCAACCTTGGCCGATTCAGCCTCAGCCTTCGCCTGACGGATGAAGCCTTTACGCGTTTCCTGTGTCAATGCAGGCATGGGCACACGAATCACATCACCGGATGTATTCGGATTGATACCCAAATCCGATTTCATGATCGCCTTTTCCACCTCTGGAACCATTTTCTTTTCCCAGGGAATAATGGTCAGGGTACGTGAATCCTCAACGGTGATATTCGCCACCTGGGAAATCGGCATCATAGATCCATAGTAGGACACCTGAACACTGTCCAGAATACTGGGATGTGCTCGTCCGGTACGAATCTTTTTAAAGTTTTCCACCAAAGCGTCAATGCTTTTGGCCATACGCACTTCAGCGTCTTTTGTAATTTCACTCAGCATAGGTTTCTCCTGCAGCAGGTCCCGCATCAATCAGCGTACCTTCATCTCCACCCATCACCAGATTCACCAGCGCACCGTGTTTATTCATATTGAACACACGTACCGGCATATCATGATCACGTGTCAGACAGATCGCCGTCATATCCATGACGCCCAACTGTTTATCCAAGACTTCATTAAAACTCAAGTGCTTGTAACGTTTCGCCGTCGGATCCTTCATCGGGTCCGCGGTGTAAACACCATCCACTTTCGTTGCTTTCACCACCACATCGGCTTCTATCTCAATGCCGCGCAAGCAGGCTGCGGAATCCGTGGTAAAAAATGGATTGCCGGTACCCGCCGCAAAGATAACGACATCATTCTGACGCAGGTAGCGCATGGCATTACGGCGATCATAATGATCCACCACACCCGACATCGGAATCGCAGACATAACGCGCGTGGCAATATTACAACGCTCAAGAGCGTCTCGCATCGCCAAGGCATTCATGACCGTAGCCAGCATACCCATATGGTCACCTGTAACCCTGTCCAGGCCCGCAGCACTCAGGGCTGCACCACGGAACAGGTTACCACCACCAATCACAATACCAACCTGCACACCGATACCGACCAATTGGCCGATTTCCAGTGCCATACGGTTAAGTACCTTAGGGTCGATGCCGAAATTCTCATCCCCCAAAAGCGCTTCACCGCTGAGCTTGAGCAGAATTCGTTTATATCTGGATTGTTTATCAGCGCTCGGCATCGATAGGTTCTCCGCACTTAATAAGTTGCCACAGTGTACTCGAAAACGGCGCAATTACGCAGTTTTTTTAAAGCGCCAAGGTGTTACCCACAACTAAACCGGGCACAGCGCAACGCTTGCCCGGTCCAGAGACTGAACCGACAATCATGAAGCGGTCGGCTCAGCAGAGTACAACCAATGAATCAGCCTTTCAGCTGCTCAGCCACTTCAGCTGCGAAGTCTTTCTTCTCAACTTCGATACCTTCACCCACACCCACACGGATAAAGGAGACAACGTCAGCACCTGCCGCCTTAACCAGCTGACCAACCGTCTGCTCAGGATTTTTGACGAACGCCTGCTCAACCAGGCTGTTCTCAGCAAGGAACTTCTTGATGCGACCCATCGCCATTTTTTCTTTGATTTCCTGTGGCTTACCTTCCATGTCAGGCTGAGCCATGATGATATCCTTCTCACGCGCCAGCTCTTCCTGTGGCATATCTTCAGGCTTGGCAACACGCGGGTTAACCGCGGTCACATGCATTGCCACATCGCGCGCCACATCAGCAGTACCTGCCGTCAGCGCAACAACGGCAGCCAGACGATTCGTACTGTGGACATAGCCATCAACCATTGCACCCTCAACCAGGAATACACGGCGAACAGAAATGTTCTCACCGATCTTCTGCACCAGCGCTTCGCGAGCAGTTTCCAGCTCACCCGCCATCAGCGCAGCAACATCTGTCTGCTTGTCAGCAAACGCTTTAGCCAGCACTTTATCAACAAAGCCCAGGAAGTTGTCATCACGGGCAACGAAATCTGTTTCAGAGTTGACTTCAACAATAACCGCATAGCTGTTGTCATCAGCAACACGCAGCGCGACCACACCATCAGCAGCCGTACGACCTGCTTTTTTAGCAGCCTTCATACCGGATGACTTGCGCAGATCATCAATCGCTTTTTCGATGTCGCCCTCAGCTTCTACCAGTGCTTTTTTGCACTCCATCATGCCCAGACCGGTACGCTCACGCAGTTCTTTAACCATCGCAGCAGAGATATTCGCCATCTTAGTATCCTCAACACTCAATTAATCATTAACTCTGATCGAAAAAAGGGGAGCACCGCTCCCCCTCTGACAATTGCCTAGCCTGTCATATCAGGCTTACAAACTGATTACTCAGCTGCAGTCTCTTCGACTTCAACAAACTCGCTCTTGTCAGCTACAGTTTTACCCTGACCTTCAATGCAAGCGTCTGCAATTGCACGCGCATAGATCTGAATCGCACGCAATGCATCGTCGTTACCTGGAATAACGTAATCCACGCCATCCGGATTGCTGTTGGTATCAACAACACCGATAACAGGGATACCCAGCTTGTTTGCTTCGTTGATCGCGATACGCTCATGATCAACATCGATCACGAACAGCGCATCAGGCAGACCGCCCATCTCTTTAATACCACCGATGGAACGCTCCAGCTTTTCCATTTCACGAGCACGCATCAGCGCCTCTTTCTTGGTCAGCTTGTCGAAGGTACCATCCTGAGACATGGCTTCCAGATCGCGCAGACGGCGAATAGACTGACGGATGGTTTTATAGTTGGTCAGCATGCCACCCAACCAGCGATGGTTGACGTAAGGCATGCCAGCACGCATAGCTTCTTCACGGATGACTTTGCCCGCAGCACGCTTGGTTCCAACGAACATAATCTTGTTCTTGTTGGAAGCCATATTGTGTACCACATCCAGTGCATTATTCAGCGCTGGCAGGGTGTGCTCCAGGTTGATGATATGAATCTTGTTACGTGCACCGAAGATGAACTTGTTCATTTTCGGGTTCCAGTAACGTGTCTGGTGACCGAAGTGTACGCCTGCTTTCAGCAGGTCACGCATTGAAACTTTTGCCATTTCAAAGATTTCCTATAATTGGGTTTAACCTCCACCTACCCCATCTTCCCACTGCCAGAGGCAGCACCCAGAAAGCCTGTGCCGGTAAGTGTGTGTGTTAAGTGTGCAAAGCACGGATTTTTTGGAGCGCATTTTATACCACAACCCAACCCATATTTAAAGTTGATTTTGTGAACTGCCTAACCCTTATCACTCCACTCAGTTATTCGCTACAATAGAGCTCACGACTGACGAAATAATGACCTTCGATCAAGCAGGAAATAAACAGAGCCATGAGTATCAGCCTGAAAACACCGGATGAAATTGAAAAGATGCGCATTGCAGGCAAACTGGCTGCAGACGTACTGGAAATGATCGAACCCCATGTCAAACCCGGGGTTACGACCAATGCACTCAACCAGATATGTCACGACTATATCACCCAAGTGCAACAAGCCATTCCGGCCCCACTGAATTATCACGGCTTTCCGAAATCTATCTGCACCTCAGTTAACCAGGTGGTCTGTCATGGAATACCCAATGACAAACCGCTCAAAGATGGTGATATCATCAACATCGATATCACCGTCATCAAGGATGGCTATTATGGTGATACCAGCAAGATGTTTTATGTCGGCAAGGTTGCCGAGCATGCCCAGCGTCTTTGCGAAATCACCCAGGAATGTCTTTACAAGGCGATAGCACTGGTCAAACCCGGCGCACGTTTAGGCGACATCGGCGAAGTTATCCAGCGCCATGCAGAAAGCAACCACTATAGCGTAGTACGTGAGTACTGCGGCCACGGCATCGGCAGTGAATTTCATGAAGACCCTCAGGTACTGCATTACGGCAAGGCCGGCACCGGCGAACTTCTACATGAAGGGATGACCTTCACCATCGAACCCATGATCAATGCCGGCAAACGTCAGGTCAAACTATCCAAACGGGACGGCTGGACTGTCGAAACTGCCGATCGCCGCCTGTCCGCACAGTGGGAGCACACCCTGCTGGTCACAGCTGACGGCGTGGAAGTCCTGACACGCCGCAGCGACGAGTCTTTCTGACGATGAGCCAGTCTCCTGTCTATACCCAGCCGGTTCCTGAATACCTGGATCTCGACACACTGCGCCAGGCCATCCAACAGGGCAATGAAAAGCCCCTGATACTGCTGCGCCAGGCGCTTCGCAATGCCGAGTCGCTGATGGACAGCGACTTCCGCCAGGGCGGCGACATCCGCAAGCTGATCTATGGTCGCGCCTGGGTACTGGATCAGGTACTGACACTGGCCTGGAACCTGTTTTCCTGGCCCGACGACTCACATATTGCACTGATTGCCGTCGGCGGTTATGGACGGGGCGAACTTCACCCCTTTTCAGATATTGATATCCTGCTGCTGACCGATGAAATTGACGCGAGCAGCTTTTCTGACAGCATCAGCGCATTTCTGACGTTACTCTGGGACCTCAAGCTCGACATCGGCTCCAGTGTTCGCACTATCCGCGAATGCTACGAAGAATCACGCAACGATATCACCATTGCGACCAACCTGATTGAATCACGCACCATCAGCGGCAATCCTGCACTACAGCAGCGCATGTATGCCCAGGTTACATCAGAAGAGGCCTGGTCTGATCAGGAGTTTTTCAAAGCAAAACTTCAGGAACAGTCAGAACGTCACCAGCGCACCAATAACACTGAATATAATCTTGAGCCCAACCTGAAAAACTCTCCCGGCGGCCTCAGGGACCTGCAAACCATTGGCTGGGTAGCGAAACGCCATTTTGGTGCCACCTATCTGCGCGATCTGGTCAGCCACGGCTTTGTCACTGACAGCGAACTGGAGTCACTGAACAAGGGTGAGCTCTATCTCTGGACAGTTCGCTACGCCCTGCACATGCTCTGCAAGCGTCGCGAAGACCGCCTGCTGTTTGACCACCAACGCAGTCTGGCCGCGTTTTTTGGCTATGAAGACCAGGAGGGTGCCCTGGCTGTAGAGCAGTTCATGAGCAACTACTACCGTGTTGCCAAGGCAATGTCGGAGTTCAACGACATGCTGCTGCAATACTTTGACGAAGTCATTCTGCGCGGTGATGATCCCCATCAGATTGAGCCACTCAACAATCGCTTCCAGATACGCAATGACTATCTCGAAGTAGTGTATGACAAGGTGTTTGAGCACCACCCTTTTGCCATGATGGAGCTGTTTGTTCTGCTGGCTCAGAACCCGCAGATCAAAGGTGTGCGCGCATCCACCATCCGACTGATTCGTGAACACCGCCATCTGATTGATCGCGAGTTTCGTCAGGATCTGCGCAACACCTCTCTGTTCATGGAGTTACTGCGCTCAGAAGAGGGCGTTTCAACCCAACTGAAACGTATGAATCGCTACGGCATCCTGGGGCGCTACCTGCCTGAATTCGGCAAAATTGTTGGCCAGATGCAGCATGACCTGTTTCACATCTACACAGTTGATGCACACACGCTCAAAGTGATTCAGATGATGCGCCAGTTCCGGCATGAAAACATGCAACAACACTTTCCGCTGGCTCACCGCATCATCAACCAGCTACCCAAGATCGAACTGCTCTATATTGCAGGACTCTACCATGATATCGCCAAAGGACGCGGTGGCGACCACTCAGAGCTGGGCGCCGATGATGTTATCGGCTTTTGTCGCCGTCATCATATCGGCAAATGGGACACGCAACTGGTTGCCTGGCTGGTACGCCGTCATCTACTGATGTCCATGACAGCACAGCGCCGCGATATCTCCGACCCTGAAGTGATCCACAAGTTTGCACTGGAGGTCCGCGACATTGTCCACCTCAACTATCTCTATGTGCTGACCGTGGCTGATATCAACGCCACCAACCACACACTCTGGAACAGCTGGCGCGGCACCCTGTTGCGCCAACTCTATACGGAAACCAAGCGCGCGCTGCGCCGGGGACTGGAAAACCCGATGAACAAGGAAGACCGTATCGAGCAGCTCCAACTGGAAGCGCTGCAACTGCTGCAACGCATGAACAAAAGCGAAACTGAAGTACGTCGTTTCTGGGCCCTGCTCGGGGATGAGTATTTCATGCGCGAAGACTCAGCCAATATCGCCTGGCACACGCAGATTATTCTGGAGCATGCAGATCGTCCCCTGCCGTTGATACAGGTACATAAAACCTCTTATCGCCTGTACGAAGGGGCCACCGAGATTTTCATCTACGCCGATGATCTGCCTTACCTGTTCCCGGCGACCGTAGCAGCACTGGATCAACTGCACCTGAACGTCGTCGATGCACGCATCATTCCGACCGACAATGGGCGTACGCTGAACACCTATACTGTTTTGACAGAAGACAATCAGCCTCTGTCCGACGATCCGGGCTATCTGAACCGTATACAGCAACACCTGACTGAAGAGCTGGATGATCCGGATGACTTTCCGGAAATCATTCAGCGACGCGTGCCTCGCATCCTCAAGCTGTTCACCATCCCGACCAGCGTCAATCTGAGCAACGACCCCAGCAGTCAACAAACAGTGCTGGAAGTGATCACCTCGGACCGACCAGGACTGCTGGCACGCCTGGGACGCATCTTCGTTGAGTTTGATATTTCGGTACGCAAAGCCAAAATATCCAACATTGGCGAGCGCGTAGAGGACTTTTTCTTTATTACCGATGCCGAGGGCAACCCGATCAGTGACCCGGAACTTTGCCAACAGTTACAGCAAGCCATCTGCCAAAAGCTGGATGAACATATCCAGCACAGTAACTGATTGCTAAAAACAGTGGTTTATACTGAAGTTTTAAAGTTTTTCTGGCAGCACCCGATATAGGTAACTAGTATATTCAGTGTTAGTATTCCGTGCAGCGTAACAAGAGACCCAGATTATGAAGAAACTCTATCTACCCCTGCTCGCCCTACTGGTTATCATCAGTGGCTGTACTACTCAACATCATACGCGCACGGATGCTTTCCGCGATGACAGTGACATTATTATCGTCAAGGTCACCGGCTATGGTGCTCCGAAAAACACCTTTGCCAATGCCGCTCAACGTCGACTGATGACCATGCGCGCATCGGAGATAGATGCCTATCGCAAGGTTGCCGAACAGGTTGCCGGTATCTATATCACCGGAGACAGCGACCTGAATGACTACATGGCTGGCAATGATCGTCTGCGGACACAGCTGAATACCTATATACAGGGCGCAGCGATCACCCATCAGGAAATTCTGGATGATGGTGTAGCCGTCACCCAGATGTCGATGCAGGTCAGCCGTAGCCAACTAATCCGTATGCTGGAAAAAGAAAACACCAATCCGGTTCGTCGTGGAGCAGGGCTGGTACCAGGCGGAGCTGTCCGTGATCCCGGCTATACTTTCTGACAGTGCTTAACTTCGGAACCTGGTACAACCCTGTGTGCAAAGCCTTGACGACCGGCTGGATAGCCACCCTGTTGCTGTCATTACTCCTGACACCACAGGCCTGGGCACACCAGACCGCTACAGTCCGGATTGACAGCAACCTGGCAAGCCTCGCCCGCGATCAGATTCGTGCGGGGCACTACCAGCGCTTTCTCAAGCAACAACAGGGTTCCAGTCTGGAGTTCCTGCCTGATGCCTTTGTCTTTGATTACCCACCAGCAGGCACTCAGGGTCAGATACAACAAATTTTCTGGAATGAACCTGAAAGCCTGTTTGCCGTGATAAATCTGGGCAAGCAGGATCGCCTGCTTCCAGGACACCTGTTACACTTTTACAAGACACTTCCCGGCCAGCGCAGAGAGGCGGGAGGTGCGCTCGTCGTACTCCAGACATTCAATCACCATAGCTATGTACAGATTCTGCGCGCTGATCGCGTACCAGCTGTTAATGATCGGGTCGAATAAGGTGTCACAGCGGACTCTGTTGATTTTTTCCTGGCTGATTTTCAGCCTGTTGAGTATCTCAGTTCAGGCCACCCCCTTACCCTCCGTCATTGAGGCGGAAGGCAGTGCCACGGTCATTCATGGCGACCTGATCACCGCTCGACGCACCGCTGTCCAGCAAGCATCTGAAGCCGCCACCCAACGTGCCGCTGCATTTATCAGCTCCACCACAGAGGTTCGCAATGGCGTAATCGTTGCTGACAACACCCGTATTTCCAGCAGCGCTCTGCTGAGCGATCTCCATATTATTGAAGAACGCCTGCAAGGAAATGAACTGACTGTCAGAATTCGCGCACAACTCAACGCCGCTCAGGGTTGCCCTGGCAGCCTGCCGGAAGTGGCTTATCTGCGTAACGTAGGCTTCACCGCCTTTCCTTTGGTACAACCGTCTCAAGCCAATGCGGGAGGCCTGCACGACATGCCTGTCCGCCTTCCTGAACTGCTTGCCAGAGAACTCAAACAGCGCCCAGGCTTTGACAGCCACACAGCGACCCACTTGCGGCTGCACAGCAATCTGGATAACGCACCGACACAGATGCTGGATGACGGCACCCTGACCAACCTGCAGCGTCACACTGAACAAACCAATATGCAGTACATTGTCTCGGGTGTCATTCGCGATATCAGTCAGCGCAATCCACAGGGCGGACGCGAACCGCATATTTTGACCGATCTCTACCACCGCCTCGATGCCAATCATGAGCGCAACATGCGCGCATTCATTCTGGACGTATACCTGCATGATGCTCTCAGCGGCGGGCTGATCTGGCAAAAGCGCTATATGACCGGCGGCATCTGGAATGCAGGACAACAACGAACCGGCTTTGCAACAGATGCGTTCTGGCTGCAGGACTATGGTGACAAGGTGCGGCGGGAAATGCGTCAGGTGGTTGCAGACCTGAATGACCGTTTACGCTGTGAGCCATTCAGTGCACGCATTACACGTGCTGAGCAGAATCGCTTGTGGATCAATGCCGGATCGCTCAGTGGACTGAACCCGGGAGATCGACTGTCCGTATACCGACGCCAGGTGCATTATGACAGCCGTAATGAAGCCTTCTCGGAATTTGTCGGCACAGGTACAACTCTGACACTCGATCGGGTAGAGCCCACCTTTGCCAGTGGCACACTCAACAGCCAGGCCAGTCACGTCAACATTCAACGTGACGACCTGGTGCGCAGTCAGTAAAGTCCAGCCTTATTCCTGACCGCGAATCTTGATCTCAACACGTCGATTCAGGGAGCGACCGTGTGTTGTATCATTTCCGGCTACCGGCATTGATGGGCCATATCCGCGCGTACTGACACGCATCGGAGACACGCCTGAATTGATCAGATACTGCGCAACACTCTGGGCGCGCCGTTCAGACAGTTGCTGGTTATACTGCAGACTGCCGGTGCTATCCGTATGACCTTCAACATCAATCAATGTTTGATCATACTGACGCAGCACATTCGCTACATGGTTCAAAGTGTCATGAAACGCAGGTTCGATCCGGTCCTCATTGGTCGCAAAGGTAATACTCCCGGGCATCACCAGCTGTATTTCATCACCGACCCGGTTCACATCCACACCCGTACCCTGTAACTGCTGGCGCAAATGTGCTTCCTGCTGATCCATGTAATAGCCGATACCACCACCCACAGCTGCACCCAGCAGCGCACCAACCAGTGCGCCTTCATTACGCTTTCCCGAGCCGGCTACCGCGGCTCCCAGCGCAGCACCGCCCACAGCACCACCCGCTGTACCTTTTACGGTATTGGAAGGCTGATAGGGATTTGCCGTGCAACCCGCCAGAAAAATCATTGAAGCCGACGCTGACGCCAACACCCATTTAGCTTTCATCGCTTTGTTCTCCCATCTGCAGGATCAAATTGTTCACTATTATAGAGGGGTTATACGTGATCGAAACTGAACCTTATATGAAGAATAGCCAACTATCACATCAATACCAGGCAAACGTGGATCAGAGCTGGTACAGCCAGAGCCTAACCGCTAAAATAGGGAGATCGCAGCGTCTATTCAGCCTTTCAGCTTCAAGGAGCCACCCTCTTGTCACAGCTTCCTGTCATTGTGGGTTTCGGCGGCATCAGCCCAGCCGGACGATCATCTTTTCACCATGGCTATCGCCGTCTGATTCTGGATCAGTTGGACAGCCAGAGCCGGATTGAAACCCTGACAGCACTGGCGACCCTGATGCAGCGCGCCCGTTTTACTGATGGCCAATACACCACGCGTGATGGCCGTGTCATGGATAGCACCAGTCTGGCACAAGCGCTGGATGCAGAGCTGCGTGCTGACACCTTGATTCGCCGTATCCACCCTGACTGGTTCGACGTGTCAGCGGTTATGCTGAACAAGCCCGCTACGCTGCAGGCTGAGCAAGGACCGGTCACCTTCCGTCTGCGCAACCGTCACCTGCCACAGAATCCACCGGCGAACTGGCAGATTACGCCACTGACAGGCGGCGAATCAGAAATACAGGTACTGGGGGGCTGTGATGTTATATTCCCTGATTACCGTGAAGCTGCCGTACAAAGTGCGGGCATGTTGCCGACAGGATTTGATCCTGGCTCCCTGTATCAGTCACGTAACCACCCCCGCGGCCTGCAAATGAGCGTCTATGCTGCTTCAGATGCCATACGCTCTGTCGGTATCAACTTCAAGCAACTGGCTGCCCAGCTGTCGCCCGATCAGATAGCCGTATTTGCCAGCAACTCCATAGGACAGCTGGATGACAACGGTTTTGGTGGTCTGACCAAGTTCCCGGCACTGGGGAAACGCACCACCTCCAAACAGATGCCGCTGGGTTATGCACAGATGCCCGCTGATTTTATCAACGCCTACCTGCTGGGAAATGTGGGCCTGACCGGAGGTGCACTGGGTGCCTGTGCAACCTTCCTGTACAACCTGCGCAGCGGCGTTGAAGAGATACGTTCCGGTCGCAGAAAGCTGGTGATGGTCGGCGGCAGCGATGCGCCGGTAACACCCGAAATTATTGAAGGCTTCCGCGCCATGGGCGCGCTGGCTGAAGACAAATATCTCATGGCACTGGATAATCTTTCATCCCTGCAAGATGATGACTATCGCCGGGCTTGCCGCCCGTTTGGCAATAACTGCGGCTTTACCATTGGCGAATCAAGCCAGTACCTGGTCTTGATGAGTGATGACCTGGCCATCGAAACCGGTGCTCAGATACTGGGGGCCGTCGGCGATGTTTTTGTACATGCCGATGGCCATAAAAAGTCGATTTCGGCTCCCGGCATCGGCAACTATATGACCCTGGGCAAAGCTGCATCACTGGTACGCAGTCTGCTGGGTGAAACCGCGTTGCGCCAGCGCAGCTATGTTCAGGCACATGGCACCAGCACTCCGCAAAACCGGGTCACCGAGTCTCATGTGATTAATGAAACTGCCAAAGCCTTTGGCATTGACCGCTGGACCGTCTCTGCAGTCAAAGCCTATATTGGCCACTCACAGGGCTGTGCTGGTGGTGATCAGATCATGTCATCACTGGGTGCCTGGCAATACGGGGTGATTCCCGGACTGATCACCACACCCGAAATTGCTGATGATGTACATCAATCACACCTGAACCTGCCACTCGAACATCTGGTCGGCGCTGCTGAGCAGATGGACAGCGTACTCATCAATGCCAAGGGCTTTGGTGGCAATAATGCCAGCGCAGTATTGCTGTCACCCAAGGCTACCGAAGCGCTGCTCGGCAAACGCTATGGGCAGTCAGGCATGCAACAATGGCGTCAGCGCAATGAGCAGGTACAGACAACCGCACGCGACTATGATCAGGAAGCCACGCGGGGATTAAGCCGTCCTGACTATCTCTACGATCACCAGGTACTCACCGGCGAAGATCTGCGTATTGATGATAAAGCCATTCACCTGCCAGGCTATGCAAATCCGGTCTCTATTGACGTCAGCAACCCTTATCAGGATTTTAATGAGTGAGCGTCACAGCTCAGTCACGATTTTTAAAGGAGTACAGCGGTATGTTTTACAAGATCGGCTCTGTTCTGTTACTGGGTATATTACTGTCCGGCTGCATCAAAACAGACAATCTGCTCCAGCGCGACCCGACAGCACGCGAGTATTACAAGCTGGACACACGTGATCTACGACTCTGCCGCGGTGAAACCACTGACTGCTTTGGCCTGTCGCATATTTCATCTGCTCAACACCACCTGCGCCCAATGGAAGCACGCTATGGCCAGCGCGTAAGTGGTCCTAACTACCCGGTCAACTTTGCCCGCATGCTGATCAATCCACCAGCTGGCAGCTATACCCCTGAACAGGTCAGTGATCGCTACTATCACTTACCTGTGAATGAATGGACGGATACTGCCTGGGAAAGCCTCGTAAATGTGTATAAAGCGCACTATGACCGACGCTTGTAAAACAAGGATCTGGCGGTCTCCCCCGTCAGAGACACCACCTCATCCAGCGGCACATCTCTGAGCTGGGCCATAACCTGTGCGACCCGATACACCTGCAAGGGTGTGTTGGGTTGATCCTGAAAACCTTCCAGCGGCATATCCGGTGCATCGGTTTCCAACAGCAACCACTCCAGCGGCAGTTCGCGCACCAGTCGCTGCTGCTTCAAGGCTCTGGCATAAGTTATCGCACCACCAAAGCCCAGCTTAAAACCCAGCCTGCCATATTGATGTGCCTGTTCAAGACTTCCTGAATAGGCATGTACCACACCACCCACAGGCAAGGCATAACGGCGCAGCAAGCCCAGCATACGTTCATGTGCTTTGACAACATGCAGAATGACCGGCAGTTCACGCTCTCTGGCGAGTTTAAGCTGCGCTTCAAGCAACATCACCTGCACAGCCTCAGGGGCCATTCCCGGTCGTGCATCCAGCCCGATCTCGCCCACCGCACAGAGACTCTCACAGCTCTCCAGCCATCCTTGCAGTTGGGATACGGCATTGGCGGGATGCTGATGAATAAAACAAGGGTGAAGGCCCAACGCAATCTGTATTCGTTCAGGCCAACGCTGCTGCAGTTCCAGCACTCGCTGAAAATGCGCCAGCTCTACACCGGGTACCAGTATTTGTTCAATGCCCATTTCCGCAGCACGCTGCATCAACTCATCTCGTCCGGTATCGAATACCGGAAAATCGAGATGGCAATGGGTATCAAACAGCACGTTTAATGCTCGCGTGTAGCCCGGAAGCGGATATCCGGCCAACGCTCTTCAGTCAGCGACAGGTTGACCCGGGTCGGCGCCAGGTACGTCAGCAAACCCGCGCCATCCAGCGCCAGATTGTCATACCCTTTACGGCGGAACTCTTCCAGCATTTTGTTATCCTGACACTCCACCCAGCGGGCTGTCTGTACCGTGATTGGCTCATACAGACATTCAACCTTGTATTCATCTCTGAGGCGGAACACCACCACTTCAAACTGCAGCTGCCCGACAGCACCCAATATCAGATCATTGTTCTTCAAGGGCATAAACAACTGCACCGCCCCTTCTTCCGACAGCTGCTGCAAGCCTTTCTGCAGCTGTTTCATTTTCAGCGGATCTTTAGGACGCACCCGGCGAAACATCTCGGGAGCAAAGTGCGGGATACCGGTGTATTTCAGTGCTTCGCCTTCTGTGAAGGTATCACCGATCTGTATGGTGCCATGGTTATGCAATCCGATAATATCTCCTGACCAGGCTTCTTCGACATTTTCACGATCACCGGCAATAAACGTCACAGCATCGGCAATGCGAATATCCTTGCCAGTACGAACATGACGCATCTTCATGCCGCGGGTATAGCTTCCGGAGCAGATACGCATGAACGCAATGCGGTCACGGTGTTTGGGGTCCATATTGGCCTGGATTTTGAAGATAAAGCCACTGAACTTGTCTTCATCCGCAGCTACCGCACGGGTTTCAGTCGGACGTGCAGGTGGGGCTGGCGCCCACTCAACAAAATCATTCAGCATTTCACGCACACCGAAGTTGCCCAACGCTGTTCCGAAAAACACTGGCGTTAAACGACCCTCGAGATAGCTTTTCAGATCCCAGGGGTGCGTGGCACCCTTGACCAGTTCGATCTCATCGACAAAGGCATCATACTCATCATCCAGCAGAGCCCGGGCTTCATCACTGTCGAGACCTTCAATCTGCTTATCTTCTGCCAGGGTATGTCCCATGCCAGGTGTATAAACATGAATCCTGTCGGTATAGAGGTTGTATACACCTTTAAACCACTTGCCTGAGCCAATAGGCCAGTTAATCGGAGCCGCCTCGATCTTCAAGACCTCTTCAATTTCATCCAGCAGTTCAATCGGGTCACGGATATCACGGTCCAGTTTGTTGACGAACGAGAAAATAGGGGTATCTCTGAGGCGGCAGACATCCATCAGTTTGATTGTCCGCTCTTCAACACCCTTGGCGCCATCCACCACCATCAATGCTGAATCCACAGCCGTCAGTGTACGATAGGTATCCTCGGAGAAATCCTCATGCCCCGGTGTATCCAGCAGATTAACCGTGCGCCCATTGTACGGGAACTGCATCACCGATGAGGTGATCGAGATACCACGCTCCTGCTCCATCGTCATCCAGTCAGAGGTTGCATGCCGGTCACTGCCGCGCCCCTTGACAGTGCCCGCCACCTGAATCAGCTGACCGATCAACAACAGTTTTTCGGTAATGGTGGTTTTACCCGCATCCGGGTGGGAAATAATGGCAAAGGTGCGTCGAACAGACACCTCGGAGGCAATTGAACTCTGTGACATGAAATAGAATCTTCTGTTATGTAGGCGGGCACTCAGCAGCGACAGCATCTGATCTGTCAGACCTGGACAAAACCGGCTCCGCGAATGGACTAATCTGTTGGTCTATTTTCGCCCATCTGCTCGCCAGACACAATCAATCCAGCCGATACTGATCATGACAGGCTCGGCAACTCTGCAATGTCTGTCGAAACAGGTCACGAGTCTGACGGTCATTCCCTGCACGTGATGCTTCTGCCATCTGAGCGGTTGTTTCTATAAATCGCCGCATACGCTCATCGAAGTCATCACGATTGTCCCAGGCACGTGAAGCGGTTCGACTGGCAGCGCTCTGACTGTCCTCAGTAAAACCCTCCAGCGCCAGCTCACCCAAACGACTGAGCGTCTCTGCCCGGTAGGCGAAAGATTCATCGGAGTAGGCTTGACGCCGATGCAACGGATTCAGGACATTAAGCTGATAACTCATCAACCGGAAAGCAGACTGGCGATATTCAACACTGTCCTCCGGTTTCATGCTGTCAGCCTGAACACTCGCCACACAACTCCCCAGCATCATGATCATAATCATCAGCTTTGCTTTCATACCTGCTCCATACTTGCTTAATGCTAAAACTTTAACTGCGACATTCTGACGCGCCACAGGTTCCCCTAAACAGGGTATAATTCCGACAGCTGCTCAGGAGGCCTGCTTGAATCGACACCAGCACCACTTACTGCATCTTACCTACATCCGCACCCTGATACTGTTTGTGGTCTGTATTACATTGGTGATTGCAGTCCCGCGCCTGCGCCTGCAGCCAGACTTACTGAGCACCGGCCTGTGCCTGGCAGCATTGATTCTACTGAACCTGATGACCTACCTGCGACTGCACTCCAACTGGCCGGTACTGGATGCCGAATTTTTCGCCCAGCTCTGTGCAGATGTCATTATCTATGCAGCTCTGCTCTATCAGTTCGGTGGTGCCAGCAACCCTTTTGTCTTTGTTCTGCTGCTGCCTCTGATCGTGTGCGCCACCACCCTGCCTCGCAAGTTCACCCTGCTGATGGCCCTGCTGGTTGCGGGATTATACAGCTCATTGATGTTTAACCACCTGCCATTACTGGATTTTTCTGCGGCACATCAACATACGCTGGTGCAGCTGTTCCACCAGCATATCACCGGTCTGTGGATCAGCTTTCTGCTAACAGTCGGTGTCATCAGCGTCTATGTCGTGCAGATGCGCAACGCCCTGATTGAACGCGACCAACAACTTGGCAAAGCGCGCGAACAACGTATCCATGACCGCCAGCTACTGACACTGGCCACGCTGGCGGCGGGCACAGCACATGAATTGCGCACGCCCCTGTCGACATTACGTGTCGTGCTCAGTGATCTGCAACAAGAGCACCCCGAACTGGATGCAGATCTGAGCCTGATGCAACAACAGATCGATCTGTGCAACAGCAGGTTGCGTCAGCTCAGTGAGGAAGCCACTCTCAGCCAGCCACAACCTCAACGCTGTGATCTGTTTCTGTCCAGTCTGCTGGATGCCTGGCAGTTGATGCGCCCCCAGGCAGCCTATCGGCTGACGGATGTGCTCCAACCTGCCCCCTGCATTCAAGCCAGCATGACGCTGCAGCAAGCCCTGATCAATCTGCTGAATAACGCGGCGGATGCCAGCCCCGATGCTATTGAGATCTCTCTGACCGCCACTGCGACTGACCGGATTACCCTCACCCTGCGTGATCGCGGACCAGGCCTGACAGCAGAACAACTGGCCAACCTGGGCAAACCCTTTTTTACCACCAAAGGGGGCCTCGGCATCGGACTTTTTCTGACGGTAACGTCACTGGCCACGCAAGAGGGCGAGGTACGCCTGTATAACCACCCTGGCGGTGGCACCTTGACGGAAGTCAGCCTGCCAACCTGCCCCTGCGACCCGGAGGAAGCCGAGAATGTCTGAACAGCACTTTCTGGTCGTGGATGATGATGAAGTGTTTACCCGGGTATTGGGGCGCTCGCTGACCCGCCGCGGTTTTCAGGTAACGATTGCCCACTCAGCAGAACAGGCACGCAATCTGGACAGCCAAACAGGCATCCAATGGGCAACGCTGGATTTAAAAATGACCGGCGCATCGGGATTATCACTGATTCCCTGGCTACGTGAACAGTATCCAGAGATACGGATTCTGGTGCTGACCGGCTACGCCAGTATTGCCACAGCAGTGGATGCAATCAAGCTCGGCGCAGATCAATACCTGCCCAAACCAGCCGATACGGATCAGATTCTGGCCGCGCTGAACGCAGTCCAGCCAAATCTGGCACAACCCGTCGCGCATGAACCCATGTCAGTCAATCGCCTGGAATGGGAACATATCCAGCAAGTGTTGCAGCAACATGAAGGTAATATTTCGGCGACTGCACGGGCACTGAACATGCACCGCCGCACACTGCAACGCAAGCTGGCCAAATACCCGGTCAAACGCTGAGTGACCTACTGGTCATCAATATAGATTTTGGCGTCAAATGTACGAATCCAGTCCGGATGAAACACCATCATACCCGTCATGATAATGCCGTTAATCAACCCCTCAGGCAGCATGATCAGAGGCAGATACTGGGCATAGTCATGGTAGATTTTTGCCCAGCTGTAGATACCATCCAGCCACAAAATCAGCGCCATGGATAACCCGGAAATACCCACCGCCAGTCCGGCACCGGCAAAGGCACAGAGGAACATATAAATAAAGAAATTTTTCGGCAACCGGGCTTCTACAACACGCAACACAGCGATACTGACCCAGGCTGGAATCACCACATTGCATACCAGGTTAACCGGCAACATCTGCCAGGACTCAACCCCCAGCAAGGTCATGACCAACATGACGACAGAACCCACCAGCACCGCCAGATCCCAGCCAAACATCAGGGTCAGCGTGGTCAGCCCCAAAAAATAAATGGTAAGATAATCCGTCACACCCGCCCTGAGCTGCCATAGCAACACCAGAAGCGCGGCTGAACCGAACAGCAAATGCTGAATACCCCGCTCCCTCAGAATAACCGACCAGGGAATTCGCTTTACAATCCACAACAGCAGAACACCGTAGAATACGGCACTGCCCCAGATCCATGAGGTGCTGAGTACCCCCACCGTCACATTCATGTCAGTCGCTCACTTGGAGTGATAAAAGGTCCAGACCAAACAACAAGGCATCTTCATGCACGCCTGGTATCGCCGTATCATAATAACCGGTACGCCGACCATCCAGTTGAAAGCCACACGACTGATAGAGCGCCAGAGCCGCCCGGTTGGACTCACGCACTTCGAGCATCAGCCGCTGTATATCCTGCTGTCGCAACTGCTCACATAGCTGCTGCAGCAACTGTCGCCCCATGCCCTGACGTCGATATGCAGGCGAAATGGCTATGCGTAACAGCTCGGCTTCATCCAGTACTTTAGAACACTGGGCATAACCAATGAGTTGATCCTGGGCAATCAACACATAACTCTGCGGCAAAAATCTGTGCCACAGGGCGACAGACCAGGCATCCTCAAAGCAATGCGCTTCCAGTGCACGCGCAGGCTCCAGCCAGCGATTGTCGAGCGGTTCGAGGTTCATAGCAAGGTCTGCAAATCCTGCCAGCAGTCTGCCTTGAATTCAGGCAATTTGAGCATGTGGGTAATGCTGTAACTGACGACCGTTGTCACCCCTGTACGCAGACTAAAGGTTAGCCCACGCATCGCTTCCAGGGGTTGATCCTGCTCCAGCAGCCACTGAGCGGCAGGCTCACCCAGCAGCAGAATGCGACGGGCGGGATAGGCCTTAAACATCACTTCCAACTGTCTTCTGACCGCTCGCTGAGCCTCTTCGCCACCCTGATTCAATGAAGAACCTGCAAATACTGGCCAGTGATGCAGACGCATCGCATCCAGCTGTGCAGCACTGCCTAATGCACGGCAGACACCTGACAGCAGCTTGCGGTAAGCAGGATTGACCGCTTCCCGTGCATGCGGCGGTAAACTGTCAATTAACAACAGATCGCCTGCAGGTACAAACACCAGCGAAAAGGCTGGGTTAAGGAAACGCTGCGGCTGCTCCACAGGTGCCTCAGCTATCTGGGTATCGACCTCTGCTACCGGTATCTTTGGCTCGACCTTGTGAGTAGCCCCGGAGACACCCAGGCTGTCATCCAGTTTCAGGGAAGCGAGAGCATCCTGACGTGAGCGCTGCCTCTCGGCCGACGGCATGACTGGTGTTTCAGTCGCCACGGACGATCTGGCGACTGAAAGCGGCTGCGGGGCTTCATCACCCGCGACAGGCGGCCACACAAACTCAGCCACCCAGGCCGCAGGCGCGGGCGCAGCGGCGATTGCGCGCCGAGGCAACCAGCGCTGAATTCCCATGGCTTCAAGATAAACCTGTTGCTGCTGTACCTGATCTGCAGCCGCGTTCACCTGACTCATACCTGCGGATGTGCTTTCTGCAAATTAGCATCGAGCAGATTCAGCGCATGAATATACGCCTTGACCGATGCCGTGATGATATCGGTATCCGCTCCCAGACCATTCACAATCCGGCCTCCTTTCTCAAGACGTACAGTAACCTCACCCTGTGAATCCGTACCACTGGTAATAGCATTGACGGAGTACAACAACAGATTGGCCCCCGTCTGTGCAATCGACTCAATCGCTTTGAACGCCGCATCGACAGGACCACTGCCGGGTGACTGCGCCTTTTGCTCTGCACCCGCTACCGACAGCACCAGTTGCGCCATAGGAATTTCACCGGTTTGAGAAGTGACCTGCAAACTGCTTAAACGAAACTTCTCATACCCGCTGCTGGCGCGTGCATCACTGACCAGCGCGACCAGATCGTCGTCGAAAATTTCGCTTTTCTTGTCGGCCAGATCTTTGAAACGAGCAAACGCATCGTTCAGCTCAGCGTCGGAAGTAAACGTTGTACCCAACTCTTCCATGCGCGTGCGGAAGGCATTACGGCCTGACAACTTACCCAGGACCATCCGGTTGGTATTCCAGCCCACACTTTCTGCCGTCATGATTTCGTAGGTTTCGCGATGCTTTAACACACCGTCCTGATGTATGCCGGATTCATGTGCAAACGCATTGGCCCCGACAATGGCCTTGTTCGGCTGTACCGGAAAACCGGTAATACTGGAGACCAGACGTGAAGCCGGAACAATCTGCGTCGTATCGATACGCGTTTCCAGTCCCATCACATCCTTGCGGGTACGCAGTGCCATGACGATCTCTTCCAGTGACGCATTACCGGCACGCTCTCCCAGTCCATTCACCGTACACTCGACCTGACGTGCGCCGGCTGCAACAGCCGCCAGTGAGTTGGCCACCGCCAACCCCAGATCATTATGACAATGCACCGAAAAGATCGCCTTATCCGCATTCGGAATACGGTTCAGCAGCTGACCCAGCGTATGACCAAACTCCTGGGGCACGGCATAACCCACCGTATCCGGGATATTGATCGTACCCGCACCCGCATCTATGACCGCTTCAATAATACGGCACATAAAATCCAGCTCTGAACGGCTGGCATCTTCCAGTGAAAACTCGACATCCGCTACCAGATTTCTGGCCCGTTTCACTGCTCTCACTGCATTCTCAACCACCTGATCCGGCTGCATTTGCAGCTTGTACTTCATATGAATTGGCGAGGTGGCAATAAATGTATGAATACGTCCGGAATTGGCATTCGCCAACGCTTCTCCGGCACGATCAATATCGGCATCCAGCGCGCGTGACAAAGAGCAGACCGTGCTGTCTTGAATCGTGTCCGCGATCGCTTTAACTGCTTCAAAATCGCCCTGGCTGGCAATCGCAAAACCGGCTTCAATCACATCAACACGCATTTTTTCCAGCTGACGGGCGATACGCAGCTTTTCATCACGGGTCATGGATGCCCCGGGACTCTGCTCACCATCACGCAGGGTCGTATCAAATATAATGACGTTATTCTGGCTCATCGGAGGGCTCCCAATCAGATCGTGGTGCCTCTATTCACCCTCTACAGGTCAAGGCGGCACTCAAGGTATTCTTTTAGTTTAATACCTAAGCAACTTGAACCGCTAATGATACCGTAAAATGTTCACTTACCCCACCGACGACAAGATCAGCTACAATTCCTGAATACTCAGAACTGCTAACAGGATACAGATATGAGTCCAACCGATTTTGATCGCCTGATTGACCGCCGCCACACTGCCAGCCAAAAATGGGAACGCTATCGTGATACCAGCGTTCTGCCGATGTGGGTGGCCGATACGGACTTCATGGCACCGCCGGCTGTGCTGGATGCACTGCATCAACGCATAGATCATGGCATTTTCGGCTATACCAACACACCCGCCGAATTGATTGAGCAGGTGCAGGCACGACTCGACACCTGTTACAACTGGCAGGTCAGTGCCGATGATCTGGAATGGCTACCGGGGCTGGTTCCGGGGCTGCATCTGGCCTGCCGGGCAACCGGCAGTGCAGGCTCGGCGGTTATGTCTCCCTGTCCGGTCTACCCGCCTTTCATGACAGCACCTCACCTGTCCGACCGGCAACTGATTAAAGTCCCCATGCGATTGACAGGTCAGCGCTACCTGATCGACTTTGATGCATTAGATAGTAGTGTCACGGCAGACACCCGGTTACTGCTGTTCTGCAACCCGCATAACCCCGGCGGAACTGTGTATCGACGTGAGGAGCTGGAGCAGCTCGCAGAATGGGTGCTGCGTCATAATCTGGTGGTGTGCTCAGATGAAATTCATTGCGATCTGGTACTTGAACCCGGACTGAAACATATCCCGCTGGCCAGCCTGGGGCCCGAGATAGCAGCACGCACCATCACACTGATGGCGCCCAGCAAAACCTTTAATATTGCGGGACTTGGCTGCTCCTTCGCAGTGATTCAAAACCCGCAGCTACGGCGTGATTTTCAGCGGGCGCGCAAAGGTATCGTGCCAGACGTGAACCTGCTCGGCTACACCGCAGCACTGGCAGCCTTTCGCGATGGCGATGCCTGGAATCAGGCGCAATTGAACTATCTGCGCGGTAACCGCGATTACCTGGTTGAGCAGCTGAACGCCATTCCCGGACTGCGCCTGTTACCGATCGAAGCAACCTATCTCGCCTGGATCGACATCAGTGCGGCACATCTTGAGAATCCGGTTCATTTCTTTGAACAGGCCGGTGTCGGCATGTCACCCGGACGTGACTTTGGTGATGAGCGCTTTATGCGACTGAACTTTGGCTGCCCCAGGGCATTACTGGTGGAAGCAACAGACCGCATTCGCCGCAGTCTGCTGAACCACCTGCCAGCCTAGGTCAGGCGCGCTCAAAGCTAAATGGCAGCACCTCGGCAATGGATTCCACACCCAACTGCCGCATAAGCAGGCGATCCACGCCAAGTGCCACTCCGCTGCAGTCAGGCAAGCCCTGCTGCAGCGCCTGAATCAGGCGTTGCTCCAGCGGGCGCTGAGGTAATCCCAGCGCAGCACGCTGTTGCTGATCCGCCGTCAACCGGGCAGCCTGTTCCTGAGAGTCCGCCAGCTCATGATAGCCGTTCGCCAGCTCCAGACCGTCTATATACAACTCAAAGCGCTCCGCCACCGGCAAACCGTCAGCATCCTGCCTGACACAGGCAAGTGCCGCCTGTGTCGGCGGATAACTGTGGACAAACACAGCGCCACGTAACTGCGGTTCAATCAGATGGGACATCAGCAAATTCAGCCAGGTATCCCGGTCGTCGTCTTCAAAAGCGGCTTCGATCTGTTGCCGACAGGCCTGCTGCAACTGCTCCAGAGAAGCCGTCCAGGGGTCCAGATCCAGATAATGGAGAAACAGCTCACGATAGGAAACCCGTTGCCAGGACAAACCCGGAATCTGGGCACTGACCAGCGACTCAACCTCATCCATCAGATCGCCCAGCGAAAAGCCCACCCGATACCACTCCAGCAGGGTAAACTCCGGATTGTGACGCCGCCCAACTTCGCCGTTACGAAACACCTTGCCGAGCTGATAAATATCCCCACTGCCCGCCGCCAGCAGGCGCTTCATCGCATACTCGGGTGACGTTTGCAGATAGAGTGGCTGAATATCGCCGCCCGGCACCGACTGATACTGGGCCGTGATGGAGTCGATAAAAGGATCGCTGACTGCGCAGTGCGACAGAATCTGTGTATCGACCTCAAGAACATGACGTTGTGCAAAAAAGTCTCGAATCGATTGCAACAAGGCGGCGCGCTGACGCAAATGCGCCAACGCAGCCGAGGGTTGCCAATCAGACAGGCTATCAGGCACGGCTGACGTATTCACCCGTACGGGTATCGATACGCAACACTTCACCCGTTTCAATAAACAGCGGGACACGCACAACAGCACCGGTGCTCAGTGTCGCGGGCTTGGAACCACCCTGTGCCGTATCACCCTTAACACCCGGATCTGTCTCGATTACTTCCAGCTCAACAAAATTCGGCGGAGTAACGGCAATCGGATTGCCGTTCCACAAGGTCACGGTGATCTTGTCCTGCTCTTTCAGCCACTTGGCTGCATCGCCAATCGCATTCTGATCGGCAGCCACCTGCTCAAAGCTGTTCGGGTCCATGAAGTGCCACATTTCACCATCACCGTAGAGATACTCCATATCAGTATCCATTACGTCAGCACTTTCAATCGATTCGTTGGATTTAAAGGTCCGCTCCCAGACACGTCCGGTAATCAGGTTACGCATTTTGACGCGGGTAAATGCCTGCCCTTTACCCGGTTTGACAAACTCGACATCCAGCATGCTGCAGGGATCACCATCCAGCATCACTTTAAGGCCATTTTTGAACTGATTCGCAGAATAGTTAGCCATTCAGGTTTCCTTGAAGAAAGCAGTGTTGTAAGAATTGACACGCATTCTACTTCAAACGAGAATGCAGGCCAATTTTGCTGTGCAAATAATCGACCCGGAGCCCCATGCAGCCGATCCCGTTTCAGCCGCTTCGATCCTGGCAGGATGAACTGCGGGAAGCGATCACCGATCCACACGCCCTGCTGACCCAGCTGGATCTACCTATGTCGCTATTACCGGGTGCGCTTGCAGGCGATGCATTATTTAAACTGCGCGTCCCCTACCCCTACCTGTCACGCATAGAGAAGGGCAACCCGAACGACCCGTTACTACGCCAGATTCTGCCGTTGCAGCAGGAAACCCTGACGCCACCGGGCTACAGCCAGGACCCACTCGAGGAGCAACAGGCGAATCCGCTACCAGGACTGATTCACAAATATACCCATCGGGTCTTGCTGATCCTCAGCGGTGCCTGTGCAATCAATTGCCGTTACTGCTTTCGCCGCCACTTTGACTATCAGGACAACCAGCTAGGACGCAACGAGTGGCAAGCCATTCTGGCGTATTTAGCAGCACACCCGGAAGTGGAAGAGGTCATTTTTTCAGGCGGAGACCCTCTGGCCACACCTGATAACCGCCTGGAGCGTCTGATCAAGGATCTGGAGCAGATCCCACATCTGCAGCGCTTACGTATTCACACGCGCCTGCCTGTTGTCATTCCATCGCGTGTCACACCGACATTGATCCGGCTACTGGCTGAAACACGCCTGCAGAGTGTCATAGTACTGCATATCAACCATGCCAATGAAATTGACCTATCCGTTACCACGGCGATGCAGGGCTTACGGCAGGCTCAGATTACACTGCTGAATCAAAGTGTTTTATTGCGCGGCGTCAATGATAGCGTCACTGTACAAAAAACACTCAGCAAAACTCTTTTCGATGCCGGCATATTGCCTTATTATCTGTTTTTGTTCGATCCTGTAGCAGGGGCGTCTCATTTTGATCTGACAGAAGCTGAAGCACGCCAGCTGATGGCTGATTTACAGGCACAGCTACCCGGTTACCTGGTACCACGTTTGGCAGTCGAGATACCCGGCAAACCCTCGAAAACCCTGCTCGCGCCGATGCACTACACAAGAAACCACCTGGAGTAGCTCCATGAAAGCCGCAACCATCCTGCGCAAACCGAATACTGCTTCACAACTGTTGTTCCGTACCACCCTGCTGATACTGGCAACAGCAACACTCAGCGGCTGTCTGAGCTTCAGCAAAAAAACACCCGAACCCGAGCCCGTGGTTGAGGTTCCACCACCACCGCCACTGCCCAAACCCGCCCTGCTGATCAGTCAAATGCTGCCTGAAACGCCACGTGCTCGCGGCGATGTGGGTGCTTACATCAACTTTATCAACGGTACCGACCTTACCGTCGAATACGTGATGTTCAAAACCACCGCCTATGACCACCATGGACGCGTTGTGCCCTCCAAGCGCTCTGGCGACCCGAACACCTGGTTACGTGTTGCCGGACCCTTCGCACCCGGACAAGCCAGTGGCAGTCGTCATTGGGAACAGCTTTGGCAGAATCACAACCTGCGCTGCTTCGAAATTGAAGGCGTGGAATTGATCTACATGGATGGTATGGTTGAGTTTTACGAGGCAGATCGTATCGCCATCCTGCCGGGTAGCGATGATGAAAACAGCTGCAGCTGATCAGAAACAACCATAACTGAATTCTAAGGATAATTATGCAGATCAATACCGCCCTGTTTGGCCCTCAGGAGATCAACGATGATGACCTCATCACCTTCCCACTGGGCGTTCCGGGGTTTGAAAATAACACCCAGTTCAAAGTATTCCATGAAGAAGGCAAACCCACAGTGCACTGGCTGCAGTCTGTAGATGATGCAGATCTCTGCCTGTCAGTGATGGAGCCGAAACTGCTGGATCTGGGATACGAATTCAGCCTGACGCCTGAGCAGGCGGAGCTGATTGACTTGCAGGACCAAGATGAGCTCACCGTGGTGCTGATCCTGTGCAAAAGCGACACTGAAGCAAATGATAGTACCGAAGCTGTCCCATCAGACTCTCGTATCAGGGCCAACCTGACCGGCCCGGTCGTGATCAATGCCCGCTCCAGAAAAGCCATACAGGTTCCACTGCCGCGCGTTGAACGGATCACGTTAATTCGCGCCTTGCCCTGACACGCTCTGCTGCTGCAACACTATTCAAGTATCGCAGCAGCATCCTGACATGATGACCCTGAACGAAAGTTACTGCTCAATATTGCGTATACCGCATGATCAACCCAATGATCATAAAGCCACTCGACCTCATGCATGACGCCCTCGAGTGCAAAGCCCAGCCGCTCAGCCACTTTTCGACTGCTCAGATTATGTTCGGCACAATGCAGTTCAAGTCGATGCAAATTCAGATCATCAAAGCAAAAAGCCATTAACGTCTTGCATGCTTCAGTCATCCAGCCCTGCCCCTGAAACTCGGATCCGATCCAGTAGCCCAGAGATGCCTTACGGTTTCGCCAGTCCAGATGATGTATGCTTAGCATCCCCACGATCTGGCCATTCACATATAATCCTAGATGAAACGCATACTGCTGTTCAAAATGCTGCGCAATGTTGTGCAAGAACCGAACAGTATCTTCAACTGAGCAGTGCTCATCCAGCCAGGGTAACCACTCACGCAAGTAGCTGCGATTGCTGTCAATTAACGCAAACAAGTCTTCAGCTTCATGCGCTGTGATTCTTCGTAACTCCATATCCATCCTGACATTAACAGATGCTGACTAAAGATCCGGGTTCATAGACTAAATCATAACTTCCATGACTAAAACTCTCCACATATCAGCCGATATCACATAGGATGGCAATAAAATCAAACGTTACTTGCTGTTGAGGATACGCACACCTCCGGGCGGTAGCGTGTCTGCATACAGCGCAGGAGTACCCTTCGACATGATTCCGGTGACACAGCCCTACCTTCCAGAGCGCAGCAGGCTCGATAAATACATAGACGGAATCTACGAACGCTGCTGGCTAACCAATAATGGACCGCTGGTACAGGAGTTGACGCAACGACTCGAAGCCTACCTGGGCGTCGAAAACCTGCTATTGGTTGGCAATGGCACTTTGGCGCTGCAAATCGCGTTTCGGACTCTGGGCATACAACGCCCAGTTGGCAAACGGTCAGCAGAAGCAATCACGACACCTTTCACCTACATTGCCACGGCAAGTGCCATTAAATGGGAAGGCATAGAGCCCGTATTTGCAGACATCGATGCCAACACCTGGTGTATTGATCCTGAACGAATCCGGGAGAAAATATCCAGCCGTACCCGCGCACTGGTGCCTGTCCACGTGTTTGGAAACAGCTGTGATGTGGAGTCAATAAATAAAATCGCCAGACAACATCGTCTGAAAGTGATCTATGATGCATCTCATGCATTTGGTGTCAAACTAGGGAAACAAAGCTTACTTTCTTTGGGTGATGCATCAACACTAAGCTTTCATGCAACTAAGCTATTTCACAGCATTGAAGGTGGAGCAATCATATTCAAACGAAAACGTGATTTGAAAAAAGCACGCAAATTAATCAATTTTGGTATTACCGGACCGGAACAAATTGAGGCACTGGGAATTAATGCCAAAATGACAGAATTTCAGGCAGCCATGGGACTCAGTGTTCTTGACGAAATCACACAGAATCTTAATGGAAAAGAAAGAGTCTATAAAACCTACGAGAATTTATTAAAAGCTGGTTACTACGCAGCTTCAGTCACATTTCAAAAACAGCATACAGATATACGTGAGAATCACGCTTATGTACCTGTATTATTCAATGATGAGGATACATGTCTGAAAGTGAAAGCCATACTACATCAAAATGGCTACCAGGCACGACGCTACTTTAACCCCAGCTTAGATACTTTGCGAATACTTACTAAACGCAAACACAAATGCCGAGTTTCAAGAGACATTTCAAGTCGTATCCTTTGCTTACCGACTTATGCGACATTTGAAGATCTACATATAGCAAGCATCGCAAGGCTTATCCGTGATCTTAGTAAAACCACAAACAGCATCGAGAGACAAAGTCTAAGCGGCATAACAAAAGCGCTATGACACAGCCCCCAAAAAATATACATCACAAGAAAATCAAAATGAATAAAACACGCATAGGTATAACGAGCATTGGCAGTGGAGTTGGGCAGTCAATTGTTGACTCATGCCGATTATCTGGACTTCCAATGCACATTACCGGCTATGGAAATAATCCCTATGCCTACGGATCCTTCGATTGTGATGATCAAAAAATACTTCCAGGAATTTACGACAAGGATTATCTTCTTCATCTATTAGAAGCATGCAAAAAAGATAACATTGAGATTCTTCTTCCAGGACTAGATGATGAGCTATTATTATTATCAAAAAACAAAAAAAAATTTGAAAAAAACGGAACAACAATCCCCATAAGCTCAGAAGAAATAATAAACTACTGCCGAGACAAAGAGCTCATGTCAAAAGAGCTTAATAAATATGAAAGCATATTTGTTAAATGCTACGAGAAGCAGGAAATTGAAAGACATAGTAATGAAAACACAATATTACCTCTAATTGCAAAACCAAAATCAGGCTGCGCATCGAGGGGGATTTTCATAATAAAAAGCAAAGAAGATCTAAACAAAGTTACCGAAAGCCATGTCATTCAAGAAATAGCAATACCTGAAAGGTCAGACAACAACCACCAAGCATTTGTTGATGCACTGAACAAGAACCAACTAATTCAGGTGAGCGAATTTTCTTTTCAAATTGTCATTGGTAAAAATGGAATCGAGCTTGGTAGATTTTGTAGCTACAACAAACTTCAAAATGGAATTCCAATCGAGATAATACCAATTTCCTCTCCAGACATATGGAACGAAATAAACCCCCTGATTCCGACACTAATAAAAAAGGGATTGTACGGACCAATAAACTTTCAAGGAAGAATGACCGATAATGGCCTTAAAATATTTGAGTTAAACGCAAGATTCACAGGGATAACTGGACTCAGAGCTCTGATGGGATTCAATGAAGTCGAAGCAATAATCCTAGACAGTTTAAACAGAAAAAGCCATCTATCTACAAATATACAAAAAATAGGAATAAGGCAAACAAGCAACAGAACCATCAATATAGCATTCAACAAAGATGTAGAAATTAATACAAAAAAAATAGATCCAAATAAAGAAAAAAAACAACAATACAGAATATTAGTCACTGGAGCTAATAGTTATCTCGGACTAGAATTAGTTAGAAAGTTAGCCACAGATAGAAACATATCGGAAGTAGTCGCACTTGTCAGAAATCCAGAGCGATTTAGAAAAATCACTGAATCGCCTCTTCATACTCCCGGTATCACGTTAAAGGATATATCATCACTCGACAATGGCCAAATCAATTTAAGTAATGTTGATATAATTTGCCATCTTGCCTCAGCCAGGCCGGGAAGTTCAAACCAGGAAATTGCGGCTTCATTAGAGTTCACACAAAAAATTGTTAACATGGCAATAAAATTTCAGGTTTCAGGATTTATTAATGCATCAAGTCAAGCCATATATGGAACTAACCATATATCACTATGGACTGAAGATATGCCTGCATCACCTGAAACCCCTTATGCACAATCAAAATGGGCAAGCGAGCTAATGACCAGCTCAATATCAGTGCATAACAAACATGCATACGGAGTATCATTGCGTTTTTCACAAATAATTGGAGCAAGCCCAGTTATTCGTACAACAGAAGCACCTCATTCAATGACAGCAAAGTTCTTACAAGAATCAAAAGTAACAATTATTGACGGACAGCAAACACTTGACTTGCTAGATATACAGGATGCTGTAGATTCAGTAATAAGTCTTATTAAGATACCTCTTAAAGAATGGCCAAAAACGTTAAATATTGGCTCAGGAAACCCTATACGCGTAGAAAATCTGGCCTACAAGTGCCTTCAAACCATTTACCCATCAATAGATAAAGGCCACTTACTTGAAAAAGTGGAAAACGATAAGCAAAAAAGCTTTGGAATGGATATATCAAAAGCAGAAAAATCCATCAAATGGAAACCATCCAGGCCTATAGAGCACACCTTACAATCAATAGCAGCCTGTATTAAAAAAAACATCAACCACAACCTATAGAAAAACAATATAAAAGGATAGCAAATTGGCAGTTCAAGCTGAAAATCTCGTGATATGCACAGATATAAACCAACCCTTTATATATGGAACATTTCTTGAACTATTATTCAAGCTTGAAAACGAGACTCCAGGGAAAAATAGCGCTTGCATAATTATTGGCGACGCTCACAGCAAAAACCTAAAAAAAATACTAGAGCTAACATTAAAAACCGGAATACAAAAAGAAAGAATAACTATATATGATGGAATAAAATCGACTTCAAATAAAACACAGAACGAAATAAAAAACTTCGCAGAAGCTCAACTAAAAAAAATAAAAAATACAGAGAGCCTATATGATATAATATACAAAGATCACAATCTCGGGATCCCAATATTATCAAACTTAATCTCTAAGACAAATAGCATACATCCAAAAATAATAGACCACATTGACGAAATATACCTCTATATAAAGTACTCTCTTTTTACATACATATCTTTTATAGACTTCATGTCAAAAAATAAAAAAACATTCAACTATTACATATACAACGGTCGCCATTACAACACATACCCCATATCGTTATTAACACCTGAAAAACACACTTACTACTATGAAAGATTTGATTATGGGAAAAGACTGTGCATTATACCGAACAGAATTCACGATTTTGAAAAGAGAAAAGCATTAATAGAAAACTTCTGGAACTCTTCAAATCTAGAAACATCTCAGAAATCAATAATCGCCCACGATTTTTTTAAAAAACACCTGAATAATAAATTCACTAAAAACTTTAATCATGAAAAAGTAAACACAGACAAAAAAATAGTCACCTTTTTTATCTCAAGCGAAGATGAGTTTGCATCACTTCACCCATCAATCAAAACAAGCAATATTTTTAAAAACCAAAGACATGCAATAGAATGGCTAACCAACTGGGCAAAAAATCAAAATAAATACACCCTTGTACTTCGTGTCCACCCCCACTATGAAGAAAAGTCCGCTGAAGATAGATTATTTTGGAACCAAATATGTGGTGAGAACTTGATTACAGTGCCATCTCATTCAAATATAAACTCATACAACCTCATGCTTGCGTCAGAAAAGTCCATTAGCTTTCTTTCAACAACAGGAATTGAAGCTGCATACTTAGGAATTCCATCTATATTAATAGGAAACAGCCCCTATAAAGGATTAGGCGCCACGCATGAACCTGAAAGGACTGAAGACCTAACGTTAATGCTTGATAGAGAACTCTCTCCCCTACCTCAAGAAAACACTCTTCCATATGGTTTTTTTGCGAACAGTTTTGGTTCAGAGTTTAAATTCATAAAATCTCTCAAATTAAATGACTTTAGCGAACTTTTAACATACGAATAAAAAATCGTAACTAAAAGTCCGCTGTCGAATCAATTTACATAAATACAGAAGCAAAAACACAATGGAGCTATCTCATGCCCTCGCCTAGCAGCACAGAAAACAACCAAGAGCATGACAAAATACTTGAGGAAACAATAAAAGTTTACAACAAAATACCAAAGGATATTTCAGTTCCAAAAATAATTGATCTATATGAAAACAGTCAATTCAATGATATACCACTTGAAATAATAAAAATATCTAAAAAAGACAATCTCAAGATAGAAACCGTTATATGTTTTGGGAAATATCTATTGCGCTCAGGAAAATTTAAAGAAGCACTTACGATATTTGAATTATCTCTTAAAATCGATCCATCTAATATAGCAGCATGGGCATTTACCATCATAACACTTGAAAGGATGGGAGCAAAAAAAGCATCTGATAATAAAATTAACGATGCATTAAAGAAAACCAAAAGACATCCAGGAATAATAAACTTAAAAACACCATATGCATCGAATAATGCATATGCAAACAGATGCCTAACAACTGAAAGTCCAGAACGATTAAAATCACTAATTGAGAAAAAGCCAACCAGCAATGATTTAGGAGAAATTGCATATTACCACTACGCCATTGCCTTTGATGCTCTACAGAAAAACGATAAGAACATAGCAATAAACAATCTTTTATGTGCAATTGAAATAATACCTACAGAATTCAGATTCTGGGCTCTACTTTCCAGAACCTTAATTATCGCAGACGAAGCGCTGAATGCTTTCAAAGCATCAGTAGAAGCCTGCACTCTTAAAGTTCAAAAATTTACCCTTGATCATCTATTGTTAGCTTCAAACAAAATCAGCAAGCTATATTTGTTTGATAATCTTATAGACAAGATAATTTCAAAAAACAAACCAGATACGGGCATTATAAACTTAAAAGCGAAAAGACTTCATTTAACTCGTCATTATGAAGAAGCTTTTAAGCTGCTTTCAAAATCACATGAGATTAACGACAAAAACCCTGAAACTCTTTTAAACCTTTCTTTACTCAGCTTTGATTCGAAGCAGTTTCTAGCAGCACACAAGAGTTTCAACAGGCTATTTAGCCTTCATCCCGAATATATGAATGATATTCAAAAGCGATTCTACAATTTACTATGCGCATGCTTTTTAAATGAATGGGACTATATTGATGCTGAGCTATCTATAACACTGTCGGCGATAGACAAGGTCAGCAGCTTAGATACTATAGTGGCCGCATTTTTTATATTATCCATGACTGACGACTTCAAGAAGCACGTTGAAGTAGCTAAATTGACTTCCAAGTCGATTCTTAGAAAAAAAGACTTCACTCTTACTGAGAGATTTAATCTGTATAAAAATCATAAAAAAATTCGTGTAGGCTATCTTTCCGGAGACATAGGTGAACATATTGTATCACATATATTCTTACCTATACTCAGCAGCCTCGATAGAGAATATTTTGAACCTTTTGTATTCTCATATCGTCCAGACGACGGATCCGATTACTATAAAAACATAAAAGAGCAATCAAACTTTCATGACATTTCTAAAATCAATGATCGTGATGCTGCCATATTAATTACAAACAATGAAATTGACATCCTTATAGACTTGACCCTGTATACATCCGCAAGCAGAAGCAACATAATGAGTTATCGGCCAGCTCCCATACAAATGCATCACACAGGCTTCCCATCAACATCTGGAGCACCTGATGTATATGACTACATGTTAGTAAACAAATTTTACTTATCTGAAGAAACGATTCCCTATTATGCTGAATCTCTAATAATACAGCCTCATATTATTGAAACAGCATTTAACAAGTGTAATCTTTCAGACAACCTAACAAGATCGGACTTTAACCTTCCGGACAATAAGTTCGTACTAGCCTCTTTCAATGAACCTCACAAAATAACCAGGCATATTTTTAAAATATGGTGTTCTCTGCTTCATGAAAACAAAGATACAATTTTATGGATCTACGCAGCAGATGAGCAAAGGCGCACAAAAATACTGGACGAAGCAGAAGCTAATGGAATAGATCGGGAAAGAATTATTTTTGCTGAAAAACTAGATTTTGATAAGCACAAACAAAGGCTACACTTTGCAGATCTCCTCCTTGATACTTTTCCCTATGGAAATCATAGTTCTGCTAAGATGGCATTAGAGTCAGGTACCCCTATCATAGCATACCGTGGAATAAGTCAAGCCGCTCAAATCTCAGCGCTGCACCTAACCTGCGCAAACCTCGACTCACTAATTGCACATGATGATAGATCATTTATTACTATAGCCAGTCGCTATATTCAAGATGAAAACTTCAGAAGCGCCTGCTTACAGAACTTAGCTACCGTTCTTAACAGGTCGACTGATAAAACCAGTCATAAACCTACTGCTTATTATGAACTGGCTTTAAAAATGCTTTATTCACGTTTTAAAGACAATCCGTCAATCAATGCTAAACAATCCTTTGAACTTCCTGAGCTAGCTTAAAAAAAAAGCCTTGGATCAACCAAGGCTTTTTTATTTTGGATTTTCTTAACGTAGCAAGCCGAGTACAGCCTGTGGAGCTTGGTTTGCTTGCGCCAAAATCGCGATACCTGACTGCTGCAACACCTGCGCCTTGGTTAAGGCTGCAGTTTCTGCTGCAAAGTCTGCATCCATAATTCGGCTTTTAGCAGCCATCTGGTTTTCTTGGGCATTACGCAAGTTGATAATGGTTGCCTCAAAACGGTTTTGTGCAGCACCGAAGGTAGACCTTGCTTCAGCAATTTCATCCAGTGCATCATCGATACTAGCGATTGCTGAATTTGCACCAGCAGCTGTACTGATATTACCCATACCAGACACAGTTGTTTTGACGTTTGTAAATTCGACATCAATAGTATCTATATTGGCTGCTGTATTAGCACCAACCTGGAAGGTTACTGTTGTAGTAGTACCATCCAGAATTTTCTGGCCATTAAATTGAGTTACATCGGCAATTCGAGTCAATTCTTCTTGCAGTGATGCAAACTCTGTCTCGATCAGAGCACGATCATCATCGTCGTAAGTACCGTTCGCAGACTGGACAGCCAGCTCACGCATACGTTGTAGAGTATCTGTAACCTGCTGCAATGCACCCTCTGCTGTTTGTACCATTGAGATTGCATCACTGGCATTACGGATGGCTACACCCATACCACGAGCCTGTGCATTCATACGCTCTGCAACAGCGAGACCAGCAGCATCATCTTTGGCGCCATTTACACGCAAACCGGAAGACAGACGCTCCATTGCGGTGTTCATGCCCATAGAGTTGTTTGCCAGGTTACGCTGTGCGTTCAATGAGAACAGGTTTGTTGCGACTACATTAGACATGGTCTTATCTCCTCAGTTACGCTTTTAGGCGTAGAAATTGTCTCTTGTGATTAGGTTATCGGCGGCTCAGACAATCACTTGAGGATTTTTTTACGTTTTATCAGAAGAGATTGTTTCGTCACTGATTTTTCCAGGTTCTATCGCGTCCCAGGCACTTTTCAGTTCCACCAACACACTGATCATGGCATCAATTTTCTCTACACTTTGTGTCGACTGGGCTGCGATTAACTCTGTTTGTAAAAATCGATAGAGTGCCTGTAAATTTGAGGCAATCTCCCCTCCTTTTTCCAAATCAAGCCCCTCTTCCAGACCAATCAAGATATTGGATGTTTTCTTGATACTGACAGACAGTAGTTCAATTTGATCGTTTTGAATGGCACCCTTCGCATTGGCCAGCTGTGTCAGCGCTCCCTCATATAGCATCTGTATCAACCGATGTGGACTTGCGTTCACCAACGCTGTTTCCACACCTATCTGCTTATACTGCCCTATACCTTTATTCATGAGTCACTCTCTAGCAGTGATGCCTACTATCTCGTTAATACCGCATCAAATGACAAAAGGAGACCCTCAGGTCTCCTTTTTCTTTAATACAACCCAATTACCATTGCATACTCGCCAATTGCGCTGACAAGAATGCTCCATTACTGTTGATCTGTGCAACCATACTGTCCATTGCATTGAACTGACGAGACAAACGGTTAAACAGATTTTCTTCCCGAATATCCAAGCGATCTTGCTGATCATTCAGCATACGCAAACGAGAGTTTACACCCTCCGTACGGTTATCCAGCAAACCACCCGCCTGAGTATAGGGTTTAACAAACGCATCCAGGCGCTTGGCAATACCCTGCTCACTGGTAAACAGATTAGCCACACTATTGAAGTCATCATCCAGACGTTCATTCAGAGTGGATTTATTCAAACTCATTTTGCCATCTTTATCTATCGTAACACCAATCTGCGCCAGAATTCTGGCCTGGGGATCAGCTCCATCAACTTCACCAGAGGTAAGGGAGCGTAGCTGCGAGCTCAAGTTACGAACCGTTGAGTCACCCCTTAAACCACTACTATCTTTACCCGCAATGTCTTTCAGTACATTCTGAAGCTTGTTATAGGCATCGACAAAACTCTGTACATTTTTTTCAATCGCCGAATTGTCAGTACCGATACGAAGATCGATTTCAGCTCCAGGCTCTTCACTCTTGAGATTGAGCGTAACACCTTGGATAACATCGGTAATCTGATTTGTAGAACGCGTTGCTGACAGGCCATTCACACGAATGATGGCATCTTCTGCTGCACGTGACTCAACCAGATTGGCAGATGCCAAGGCTGACAAACCCGGCTCAGTGCCTTCTGTAACCGCCACTGTTAATGCATTTGCAACACCCGTCTCTTTGGCTGTCAGTATCAACCGTGCCTGGGTACCTCCATTGCCATCATCAACATTAACAATACTCGCAGTGACTGCGTCATTACCAGGTGCATTATTGATGGCACGACGAATATCATCCAGAGTGGCTTTCGATGGATCTATATTAACAGTAAAACCATTCCCCAGATCCGGATCATAGGCACCACCCGTGCTGATTGTCAGCGTACCGCTACCCACAACCGTACTGCTGCTGGCAAAGGCGTTATCAGCCGTCATCAGGCGCTGGGATTTAGCCAACTGCTCAACGGACACCTGATAATCACCCGGCTGCGCATTCGACCTGGCGGTTGCAGTGAAGCGCTCTTCATTACCTACCGTTGTTGAGCGTACCTGAAACTTATCCGGGGTTTTCAGGTTATTCAGCGTTGTCTGAAACTCACTCAAGGCACTTTTCAAGCGACCAAAACTCGATAACTGTGCATCCAGCGTAGTTTTACGGCTCGATAACTGAGCACGCTGAGGATCGATTTCAGCCGCCACCAGAGCGTTTACAATAGTTTTAGTATCGATACCTGAACCGACACCTGAAAATGATATAGCTGACATTGTAAACCTCCGTTAATGGAACGATAACAGGATCACGCCTGATCCGATAACAGCATCCCTGATGTACCGCCACTGGCCTGATTAGCGATTTCACTCATCCGGCGCATCAGGGATAACACTTCTTCAGAAGGGATCTGACGAATCACTTCATCGCTGCTCCGATTAATCACTTTCACGACAGTTTTATTTACATCGCGGTCAACGGTAATATTAAGATCGCTGTTGATCACACTGAGAAACTCACCCAGTTGATCTGCTGCTTCCTGAATTGCCTGTGCTTCACGCTCAGGATCCATACGCTTGGGTTCAGCGGTACGCTGCGTGGCCTCTATGGCACGGGCTTCGACCTGTCCAGCCTGACGTTGATTGCGCAGCCCTATATCGGCTGGCTGCCCTTGGCTGGCGGAACGATCCAGGCCCCCGGTGTTGATACTGGTATCAATAGACATGGTAGACTCCCTCTGTCTCGGGGCTGCTATACAGGTATTCGGGATACGAGTATACGGGCTCCGGCGAATAATAATTAGATTCTATCCCGATATATCGGCGGTCTTCTGAATAACTTTAGCAAAAGTACAGTCAACTTGCCGCTATCTGCCAGTATCAATCTAGTATCCGCTATCCTTATAAGCCTGAACTGCTTTTTGTCGGTGCATTTCCTGTTTCATCTGGTCTCCGAGAGCATCACGGATTTCCGTACAGACACGCTCCAGCTCAGTCTGCCGGTCTAAACAAACCTTCAACTGTTGCTGCTGCTCTGGTGTTAGCCCTTTGAGATCACCTAATCCATGCAGCAACCGGGTTTTCTCCGTTTCCAGCGCCTGCAGATGATCCATCTGCTTTAAAGATAATGCTTCAAACTGCTCGTCCTGTATCGCCTGTAAACGATCCAGTTGCTCCTGCTTCATGCAAACCTCAACGCAGATAGTTAAACAGGCTCAGCTGCTGTATCTTGCTGAATGTCAGATAAGTTGCTTCCAGTGCGTTTTGCTCCAGCGCCAGCTTACTGGCGGCTTCGTAATAGTCCGTGTCCTGAAAGCTGGATAAAGTATTCTGGGTAAACAGCTTGATATCTGCCAGTTGCTCGCGCTGATCTTCTAACACTTTTAAGCGGGCACCTATCTGTGACCGGGTTGTAATGCTCTGCTCAAAGAAACGATCAAGATCAGCCCGCTCTGCGTTAAAGTCCTGCAAATTTGGCGGATCTGCGTTAAGTGCATCAGCCATCCGCTTAACTGTATTGAGCAGATTCTCTTCTCCTGTACCAAAAATGCCCGCGCCAGCATCAGTTGAGGCAATAGTCGTATTTTCACCGACATTCAAAAATCGCTGCCCTTCATCGCCACGATACACATAGTTCCCTGCCGTATCGAGCTGATAGGGTTGTGTCTGGCCTTTAAATCCGGAGAACAGGTATTCACCCTGGGCATCCTGTGTATTCACTGCACCAGATAGCTGTCCCAGCAACTGCTCCAGCTCTGCTCCAATGATTTTCAGGTCAGCATCGGACATACCGCCATTATTCGCCTGAATGCTCAAATCCTTAATACGCAAGGTTGTATCAATCACCAGCGTCAATGTCGACTCTTCCAGCTTCAAACGCCGTTCAGCGACATCCACATTGCGACTGAACACTTCATTACGGGCAATCAGACGCTCAAACTTGTTGATTTGCGTCGCCGCCAGCGGGTCATCAGATGGCTTGGAAAGCTTTTTACCCGTGGACATCTGCTGCTGATATTTGAATACATTGGCATTGCTCTGCTGAACATTGACAAGGTTCTGAATAAAAAACTGCTGTGTGGAGAGTCTCATTGTCTACCTCCGTTATACGGCATTAATCAGCGCATCAAAGGTACGCTGTGAGGCTGTAATCAACTGGGTGGCCGCCTGGTAAGCCTGCTGAAACTGAATCAGCCGCACCATTTCTTCATCCTGATTCACCCCACTGATTTCTTCGCGCTGATTGATCGAGTTTTGCAATACCGCCTGAGAGGCTTTGGTGTCCATCTGCGCAATTTTGGTTGTAATGCCCACGCGCTCTACCAATCGACCATAGGTGTCCTGGTAGGTACCCTCAAGAGAAGTTTTCTGCTTGGTCAAATCAGCCATCAGCAATCCATTACGGTTATCTGAAACACCAATATTCGTAATCGCACCAGTGACACTATCGACTTCAAAGTTATATCCGATTCTAAACTGATCACCATCCTGGGGTACCCCATTGATATCAACCCGAATCTCGCCCGGCAAGCCTGCATCAGTATTCCGGACAATTAACTGTTTGGGATTGGAAGGATCGATGGTGGCAGTCAGTTCTGAAGGAATGACCGGGTCACCATTCGCGTCAAACAGTGCTATATCATAGCCTGAACCATTACGCGTCAACTCTATCTGCGCACCGGCCTCAGGCAGCAGATTTTTAAGAGCCTCCAGCGGGCTCATTTCAGATGCTACGACTTCAGTCACACTTAGGGTCGCGCTGCCAGTGCCAGTGTTGGCCGAATCTGCTGAAATGCTGACGGGTGAAGCCAGAGCCAGCTGGCGCCCACTACTGATGTCCGTACGCATATCATCTGCTGCTGTACGGGTAGGCTGCATCAAAAAACGTTCGTTTATGCTGAAAGGCGTATTTTTATCTGCCGTAATACGCATACCATCAATCTGCAACACCAGATCGCCCGATCCCGGATCAAACCATAGCTGCTGCTCACCATCGACATCACCGGCACTAGCCTGGGCTTCAAAAGAGTTTTGTGTCCAGGTCTTGCCATCAGACAATCGGGTCAGTCGAAAATCACTTTCTGATGTAAACACCAGTTCATACTCAGACGCCTGCAACAGGCTGGTGTCCGTAATCCTGACATTACCCTGCGCAAAATCAGCCTGAAAGCGTGAGTTCATCAATACCAGATCATTGATATCACGGAACAGCTTTTGTCCCATATTGCCGTCAAGATCCATACCCAGAGCATGCTGGCTGTTCATGGTGTCCGCAAATACCAGCGCCAGACGCCCCAACTCATCCAACGCACTGTTCAGGACATCCTTGCGGTACTCCAGAATGCCGCCTAGCTCACCGCCACCTATATAGTTGGTGATGTTATTTTGCCGCCCGGCAATGAGCAGATTTACCTGCAACTGGGATGGGTCCAGTTTACCAGGTGTGGCAATCAACTGATTGGATGTCTGGCCCACAACCAGCGGCTGACCGTTACCGATAAAGATAGTGCTTTCGCCATTCGACTGCTCAATTACCTGAATATCGATCAACTCAGACAGCTCTTTAATGGCCTGATCACGCTGATCCAGCAGCTCAAATGACTCTTTTCCGCCCGCCTGGGCAATACGAATACGGTCATTCAATGCGGCAATATTTTTTGCCTGCGTATTGATCTCTTCCGTCAATTCACGAATCCGGGTATTGACTGTCTGATTCTGTTCATCAATACGACCATAGAGATCCCGAAAACGTCTGACAGTCGCTTCACTCTCAGCCACCATCAGTTCACGACTGGTGATGGATGTTGGATCATCATTGGCGGCTTGCAGTGCGCCAAAAAAGTCATCCAGTTTAATCGCCAGGCTACTGCTTTCACTGGCCAGAGTGTTATCCAGTTGGTTGGACAACTGTTCAAACGCACGCGCCGCTTCGAAACGGGAGCTGTCAGCCCAGATACGTGCATTAATAAACTGGTTAACAATCCGCTGGGAATATTCCTGTTTGACGCCACCACCTTCCAGGCTCTGGAACTGCGGTACCTGTCGGGTATACCCCGGAGTATTCACGTTGGCCACGTTATTACCGGTGACGTTCAAACCACCTTGACTGGCCCTGACGCCCTGCACACCCAACGACAATAAAGATGACATTTCCCACTCCCCGCTGTCACTGTGTACAGCCTGTTACTGACAGATTATATCGGCCAGCGCTTAACCTTCTTGAGTATCACGTCCGGCTTGTGCAAGCAGGTTGCCGGTAAAAATACGTTCAATTTTTTGAGCATAGGCCGGATCCGTAGCGTAACCCGCGGCCTGCAACTCTCGTAAATAGGCAGCGGGATCTGCAGTATTCTGCAATGCCACCTGATAACGCGGATTCGTTCTCAGAAAATCGACGTAATCCCGGAAACTCTCTGCATAGGAACCATAAGCACGGAAAGCAGCCACCTCTTTAGCCGCAACGCCATCCCGATATTCCAGGGTAGACACACTGACCCGCTCACCCGGCCAGCGGCTGTCTGCTTTAATATTGAACAGATTATTGCTGCCATTGATGATAAAACGCCCCCAACCTGTCTCCAGTGCTGCCTGAGCCAGTAAAACTCGAGGATCCACACCCAGCTCTGCCCCCATCTCTTCCGCCAGAGGTAACAAACTGTCGACGAACTGCTGGGGTGACTCAAAACGTGCAGGCAGATTTTCAGGCGAAGCCAGCCGCTCTGCCCTGGACGACACGGCATCTACCCGGTTGGCCTCATCCGCGTCAGGCTCAGCGGCCGATGCATTGTTTCGCGATGCACTGGCATGCGCCTGTCCCAGCACGGCAGATGCCGCCATACCTGCTGTGGCATTCATGGCACGATTCAGCAGCATTTCGGCTTCTGTCAGCGGACGCTCGCGCTCATCCCGCTCTCGATCAGAACGGATATCACTGTGTTGACTCAACTGTCTGACCATCACATCAGCCAGTCCCAGGCCACTTTTTCCAGACAATTCCAGTGTCAGTTGCTGGTCATACATGTCCTGAAAAAAACGTGTATTGTGACTATTGAACGGGTTGTCTTCACCAAAGGATGCATTGGCGTCACGCATGCTTTTCAGCATCATACTGAGGAATATCTGTTCAAACTGCTGGGCCACCTCGCGCAAAGCAGCCTCTTCATCTGAACCCGCACGCCGACGCAAATCATTTAGCTGGTTCAGCTCAGTGTAGAACTGCGGACTTTGTGAAATGACTGGTGGCTTACCCGTAACCATTTAAATCACCACTAACTCAGCACGTAGCGCGCCGGCTTGTTTAAGTGCTTCCAGGATCGCCATCAGGTCACCTGGTGCAGCACCCACATTATTGACAGCTTCTACGATATCCTGAAGCGAAGCGCCTGGAGAGAATTCGAACATCCGGCCAGAGCCCTCACCTATCTCCAGTTCAGTACGTGGTGTAATCACTGTTCTGCCGCCCGACAGCGCCTCAGGCTGATCCACATCAAAAGCTTCGGTGATGTTTACCGTCAGACCACCATGCGTAATCGCAACGGGCGAAACCCGCACATGCTGGCCAATCACAATGGTGCCAGTACGCGAGTTGATGATGACCTTGGCTGTTTCCTCTGCTGTTTCGATCGGCAGATTTTCCAGCACTGACAAGAAGCTTACGCGTTGCGATGGATCACGTGGTGCCCTGACACGAATAGAGGTGGAGTCCAGCGCAGCAGCGACATCCGGTCCCAGCAGATTATTGATCTGCTCTGATACTGTCCGCGCTGTGGTGAAGTCAGGTGTTTTCAGGTTGAGTGTCAGACTATCACCCTGATTAAAGCCACTGACCACCTCTCGCTCCACCGTCGCACCATTTGGTATACGGCCGACACTGGGTACGTTGACAGATACACGCGATCCGTCACGCCCCTCTGCGCCGAAACCGGCAACAATCAGATTTCCCTGCGCCATGGCGTAAACCTGTCCATCGGCCCCTTTCAAGGGAGCCATCAATAACGAGCCTCCACGCAGACTTTTCGCATCCCCTATGGCAGAGACAGTAATATCGATCGCCTGCCCCGGTTTTGCAAAGGGCGGTAAATCAGCATGAATCGCAACAGCCGCAATATTTTTGGACTGAGGGTTCACATTCGGCGGCATCGCCACACCCATATTGTTCAGCAGGTTGCGGAATGTCTGAGAGGTAAAATTAGCACGACTATCACCCGTGCCATCCAGGCCGACAACCAGGCCATAGCCCACTAATTGGTTGTTACGCACTCCGGATACCGTAATCAGGTCTTTAAGACGTGACGTGTTTACATTCGCAAGGGCTGTTTCTGCACTCAGTAACAAGATGACCAGGCAACACAGTATTTTTTTCATCGTCCACCTCACTTAAAACGGCATCAATGCACTGATGAAGAAGCGTCCCAGCCAACCCATCACATTGACGTCAGATGTAGCACCGGTACCACTGTAGGTGATACGTGCGTCGGCCAGCCGAGTGGAGTCCAGTGAGTTATCAGCGGCGATATCCTGAGGTCTGACCAGACCACTGATGCGGATATACTCATCCCCTTGATTCAGCGTGAGCCATTTCTCACCGCGCACCAGCATCACCCCATTAGGATAAATCTCATGAATAGTTGCAGTAATATTGCCGGTCAGACGGTTACTCATATCCGATGAAGAATCACCATCAAAGGCACTATTGCTGGATAATCCTGCTGACAACTCACGCCCTCCGATGGTCACCGGAGATCCCATGACCGTCGGCGCATTCAGATTCACGTTAGTGCTTTTGTCCAGACTGGTGCTGGACTGTTTGGATGACTGGGTGCGCTCAGTGAGATTAATGGTGATGATGTCACCCACACGATGCGCCCGCCCGTCACTGTAGATATCCCGGCTGGTTGATGCCTGATAAATGGCACCATTGATCGGTTTGGGCGTTTCAAAGCTGGGCATCTGCACGGGTGCATAATAAGGATTATCTGGCTTGGGCGCTTTATTGACACAGCCCACCATCAGCACCATACAGCTTCCCAATAACAGAGTTTTCATCCAACTTTTCATTTTCTGCCCCTTTACTCAATCATTCATCACAGCTGCTGTGTCGCGAAGCCCAGCATCTGATCCGCAGTTGAAATCACTTTGGAATTGATCTCATAGGCACGCTGAGTGGTAATCATATTGACCAGTTCTTCAACAGCATTGACGTTAGAACCTTCCAGCATACCCTGCTTCAAAATACCTACACCTTCTTCACCTGGATTCAGAATATTGGCAGGACCACTCGAAGCTGTTTCAATAAACAGATTCTGTCCGATAGCCTGAAGGCCCTCAGGGTTCACAAAGTCTGCCAGCTCGATCTGACCCAGTACCTGTGGGTTGGGATCTCCGGCAATGACAGCTGATACCGTACCATCGACACCAACACTGAAGTTCACTACTTCACCGGGCAAGGTGATTTCCGGATCCAGTAAGTAGCCTTCAGCAGTGACGATCTGGCCATCACCGTTCAGGTGGAACTGACCATTACGGGTGTAAGCTGCATCACCATTAGGCTGCAGTACCTGAAAAAAACCACGGCCATTGATGGCAATATCAAAGGTGCGATCGGTAATCTGCAGATCCCCGGTTTCGAACTGCTTTTGGGTACTGACAGTACGCACGCCGTGGCCTAACTGCAGACCGGAAGGAAGCTGTGCATCATCGGCATTCTGCGCACCGGGTTGACGACGAATCTGATAGAGCAGATCCTCGAATACCGCACGATCTTTTTTGAACCCAACCGTACTGACGTTCGCCAGATTATTGGAAATTACACGCAGATTGGTATCCTGAGCGCTCAATCCGGTTTTTGCGACATGAAGTGCACCGTGCATTGTATTCTCCTGTTTATCAGCTCAACTGCAGCACGCGGGCGGCAGCGCTGGAATTCTCTTCGGCTGTTTTCATCATTTTCACCTGTATCTCATATTGACGAGATAAAGTGATCATCGCCGTCAGCTCTTCAACGGCATTCACATTACTGCTTTCCAGATACCCGGAACGTACCTGGGCATTAGCCATGGGCATCAGAGGCTGCTGATCATTGGTGCGCAGCAGACCCGATGTTCCTTTAAACGATGTCGCTGGATCCAGCTCAACAATTTTGAGCATATCCACCATTGCCAGGCCCACGGCATCATCCCCCAGAGGGCGGATGTTGATCGAGCCATCATTGGCAATCTCAATCTTTTCAGCCGGTGGTATGACGATAGGAGCACCACCGACTCCCAGGACCGGCAAGCCACTGCCCGTGACCAACTGATTGGCGGCATTGATTTGCAGGTCACCGGCACGGGTATAACCTTCTGTGCCATCCGGTGCCTGTACGGCCAACCAGCCACCATTGGCCACCGCCACATCAAGATCTCGTCCCGTCTGCTGCAACGTCCCATAAGCACGGTTCGTACCCGGTGACTCCGCCATGGAATAGACCCGCGACGCATGGCCATCACCAAACACGCGCATGGAGCGAGCCTGCTCGAAGTCCTGCTTGAAGCCTGTGGTGGTCACATTAGCCAGATTGTTGGCACGCACCTGCTGCGCGTTCATATTCTCGCGCGCGCCGGTCATGGCAACATATAAGACTTTATCCATCTGCTCTCCTCTGTGCGGCGGTAGAGACTTGCCGCTTTTATCGGGACTACAGGGTATAAAGCAATTGCTGTGCCAAGTATTGTCAGGTAGCGATCAGATCGGTATCAGGAAGGTGCTGTAGCTGCTCGTACAGATAGAAAAAAAGAGGGGCAGGCTACATAAGCCAGCCCCTCTATCCAGGAAAGGATTAGATATTCAAGATTGTCTGAGTAATGTTGTTCGCAGTTTCCAGGGTTTTAGAACTGGCCTGGAAGTTACGCTGTGCCTGGATCAGATTCACCAGCTCAGTGGAGAGATCAACGTTGGATTGCTCCAAAGCGGCTGAACGCAACGTACCATTCAGACCGGTACCCGGTGGGTTCAAAATCGCATTACCAGATTCCAGCGTCGCAATCCATTCCGTATCACCCGATGGCTGCAACCCATCCTGATTCTCAAAGGTTGCAAACGCCACAACACCGAGCGCCTGATTCTGACCATTACTGAAAGACGCGATCATTTCACCGGTAGGCGCAAAGGTCACACCAATCAAATCCCCTTTGGTATAACCGTCCTGCTGGTTATTTTTCACAATTGAAGCTGACGCGAACTGGGTTGTATTATCCAGTCGCAACGAAATCTGCGTCAGAGGATTGGCAGGATCTGCCCCACTGATCGTGATAGCTGGTACCTGTCCACCGGCCGGGAACTGAGTACCATTAATTGAACGCAGCAAACCATTGGTTGGATTAAACTGCAGCAGGATAGGACCCGGCTCAGTATCGCCAGTACCACCAAGCGCAGCCGGCCCTCCACCGTTACCCCAGTCTTTCACCTTACCCAGATCCAGCAGCTCTTCGCCATTCAGGTAGGCGTACATGCGGTAGTAGCCACGGTAGGAGTTATCCCCCTCAACGGTATTTTCCATCGTGACAGAAATACCTGTAGCGGTTATAGGGAAGGCATCCGGACTATCCGGGATATTTCCTTCATCAGCTTTGAAGCGCACCTCTAATTGCCCTGCACTATTCACCTGTACCGACTCAATGGACGGATTTCGGTCAATAATTTGCGCCTCTCGGGCGGCAATAGATTCAGCATTAGCCGCTCCTGTGGCACCATCAACATTAATTGTAATACCACCGATGACAACAGTACCAGGAGTTCCACCTGTAAAACTGTAGGTTCTGACTTCATTGGCATCACGGTATTTATTGGCAGAGTTAGTTCGATCTAAACGATCCGTACCGTCTGTAACTACCACATCACCCGCATCAGTAGAGCTTGCCTTAAGCTCAAAATAGAGCTGAGAACCGTTATAGGTAAAGGATGCCGGATCAAAGCGCGGATCTTTTTGCTCCAGTGCTTCAAGCTCTGCCGCTGAAAACGCCCACACACCTGGAGAGGTTTCGGTAATCGTCAGAGTTTCGCCAGAGACCAAAACACTCGCAGTACCACCGGCATCTGCGACATTAAAGGTAAAAAATTCGCGAACTGGACGCTGCTCAGCAAAGTTATACTTGATGGTGTGTTCATTACCCAGACTGTCATAGGTTCTGACCGTGGTGGTATAGGTAAAGGACCCCGGCTCATCCTTGTTATAATCGGGTAAAAGCAAAGATGAATCGGCTCGCGCATCGATGTTAAATGACAAATCAATGCGCTCAGTTGCTTTAGGGGGGCTCTCTTTCTGAGTCACCGCAAGATTACCGATCGGCAAGCGGTTGCCCTGCTCATCCAGTCCATAGCCCTGTAGATATTTGCCGTTCTTGGACACGATAAAGCCGTCTTTATTCAGTTCAAAAGCGCCTGAACGGGTGTAGGTAACACTGCCCTGGCCATCATCCAGCTGGAAAAAGCCGGACCCATTGATCGCCAGATCCAGATTATTATTGGTAAATTCGATCGTACCGGCACTGAAGTCCTGGGAAATACCGGAGACGGTAACACCGGAGCCCGGCGTATTACTGGAGCCTGCACCGACAACAGCGGTTGCATAGATATCCGCAAACTGAGTGCGCGAGGATTTGAAGCCCGTGGTACTAACGTTTGCAATGTTATTACCGGTCACATCCAGCATCGCTGACGCTGCTTTAAGACCGGTTATCGCGGTATTGAATGACATGGCGCTATCCTCACCTTAACCCAATTGTTTTACATCACTGAAATCGATACTGCCGATCGATGTATTCACTTTCATGCCTATCCCGTTCTGTCCCAGTGAAACACTGTTCACGGTAAAGGGCATCCAGGTATCAACCTGCTTATAACGGTCACCTTCGAAAGCTTCTGCCACTATCTGATAGTTACCCGCAGGCACATCCTCACCAGCATTCCAGACAAAGCTGCGCTCACCCGCCGGTACACTGCCCATATTCACCCGATCTACCAGATTGCCACCCTGATCATAGATAGAAACCCGTACATTCGTTGATGAAGTATCCAGGCTCAGAGTGCCTTGAATTGCACCCCCATCCTGTGTCAGCTGGGCAATATCGGTATTGATAAAGACACGCTGCCCCACCATGGAAGACGCCTGTAAGGCGCTTTGACTGCTCAGCAGACTGTTACTCATGGTCTGAAAGGTTTTCGACATTTCAGTCATGGTTTCAACCATGGTCATGCTGGAGATCTGCTGCATAAAATCGCTGGTATCCGCCGGACTGGTAGGATCCTGATTCTGCAGCTGAGCAATCAGCAGCTTCATGAACATCTGATTGTCATCATTACCAGACTTCTGCGTAGAGTTCTGCTGATTCTTCTGGTTAATCTGATCAAAGATGTTATTGGTATTAATCGTACTCATGACGATTTCCTCTTAATCTGCTTACTGACCCAGCCTCAGGGTCTGCTGAAGCATTTGCTTGGCCGTATTCATAACATCGGCATTAATCTGGAACGAACGGGATGCAGAGATCATGTCAGCCATTTCCTCCACCACATTCACGTTCGGGTAGTAGACATAACCCTGCTCATCGGCCAGCGGGTGATCGGGCTCATAGCTCATACGCGGCTGCGCCTGACTCTCAACAATCCCCAGTACCTTAACCCCCTGACCCGGGACCAGCCCTGGCTGCAGAGAGGGCATTTGCTCAGGCTCCGGTGCTTTTAACGAAAATACTGGGTGGCGTGCCCGGTAGGTTTCACCTTCACTGGAACTGACACTCTGCGCATTCGCCATATTACTGGCGGTCGTATTCAGACGAATGGTCTGAGCGCTCATTGCCGAACCCGAAATGTTAAAAACATTCGACAGTGACATGCTTATTCACCCTTAATGGCTTTGGTTAAACCGGAAAACTTGCTGTTCAAAAATTCAAAACTGGCCTGATAACGCAAGGCATTATCGGTATAGCGCGCCATTTCTTCCTGCACCTCAACCGTATTGCCATCTACCGCAGGCTGATTGGGAATACGAAACATCAAATCAGCGGCAAAATCCGGGTCGGCAATCTGCGCTTTATGGCCTGCATGCGTCGTACTCAGCTTCAGCGGAGAAGCCTGTCCGGCATTGACACCCTCAAGCACACTGGCAAAGTCGATATCACGTGCTTTGAAGTTAGGGGTATCCGCGTTAGCGATATTATTGGCAAGAATTTCAGCACGGCGGGCGCGCAACACCAATGCATCTGCATGTATGCCTAACGCTGAATCAAAACTGAATGCCATATTGCCACCTGCTCCCAAACGCACTGTAATATCTGTTTACATAATCAAAGCAATAGTTATGCCAGAAATGAAAAAGCCCGCAATAGCGGGCTTGAGTCAAAATAAAGAAGAGGCAGGTGTGAAAAAGCGGCAAGGAGCTGCCACCTGTTTTTGCCACCCAGGCGGCAAATCAGATCGCCTGGTAAATGATACCGGGACGGCAATGAATCATTTTATACAGGTCCGGAAGGCCTGACAGGGACTCAGATGCACCCAGGATCAAATAACCACCGGGTTTCAACTGCTTGTGAATTTTACGCAAAATCTCATTTTTCACATCTGATGAAAAATAGATCAACACATTACGACAAAAAACGATATCAAACTGTCCCAGAATAGAGTACTGCCCCAGCAGATTCAGACTCTGAAACTTGACCCGGTTACGCACCTCTGGTTTGATCTGCCAGGAGCCTTCTGATGTCTTGGCAAAAAAACGGGTTAAACGATCCTGTGACAAACCACGCCCCAGCGCCAGCATCTCATACTCACCTTTACGCGCCTGATCCAGTACTGTCGATGAGATATCGGTTGCAACAATTTCCTGCCCGGAGGAAAAAGCACCAGGTTTGGTTTGCCTGAATTCCTCTATCACCATACTGATAGAATAGGGCTCCTGACCTGTGGAACAGGCAGCTGACCAGATACGCAGCTTCTGGAACCCGGTACCACTACTCAGTTCAGGTAACAGCTGGTTTTTCAAAATCTCATAGGGGTGAATATCACGAAACCATAAGGTTTCGTTGGTAGTCATCGCATCGATAACCTGCTCTTTGAGGGTTGCATTACCGGGTTGATTGAGACGGTGAATCAGCTCTGACAAGCTACTGTAGCCTTCCTTCTGCATAATCCGGCTCAGACGACTCTGTACCAGATATTGCTTATGCTCAGCCAACAGAATGCCGCAACTCTTTTCCAGGAACTGACTAAACCCCCTGAATTCATCAGAGGTAATCGTGAATCCACTTTTCACTCGATACCACCTGTCAGGCGTCAGTGTTGATTGACGGCATTAATACGCTTAACCACCACCGATGCAAGATCATCCGGATTGAATTTCGCCAGAAAACCATCCGCACCGACTTTTTTAACCATGGACACGTTAAAGCCACCGCTCAGCGAAGTATGGAGGATGATGTGCAGTTTATCCATTCGGGTATCACCGCGAACCATTGAGGTCAGGGTATAACCATCCATTTCCGGCATTTCGATATCCGAAATCAGCAACAGATAGTAACTGGCTACATCCACATCGCGCTCAGCCAGGTCTTTCAGGATTTTCCAGGCTTCGCGACCGTTATTAGCGGCCGTCACCTTAAGCCCCATCCCCTCAAGGCTGCGGATCATCTGTGTCCGGGCAACTTGCGAGTCATCACAGATCAATACGCGAAACTGCTCCGCTTTGGATTTAACTTCCTTGGTAGCAATATCACCACTGACATCCGTGGAGGCAGGATATATATCAGCCAGAATCTGCTCAACATCAATAATTTCGATAAGTTTACCTTCGTATTCGAATACGGCTGTCAGGTAATTATCAGAACCGATTTCCGCTGGAGGCGCCATGATCTGATCCCAGTTGGTATTCAGAATACGGTCAACCTTTCGTACCAGAAAAGCCAGGGTGCGCTTGTTGTATTCAGCGACAATCAGAAAACAGCTACGCTCTTCTTCAGGTGGTATCGCGTTGCGACCAATCGCTTCCGACAGGTCCAGAACAGGTATTGTCTCACCACGGATATGCGCCATTCCCTTGATCACACTGGTTTTACGTGGCACTTCTGTCAGCTCAGGGCACTGCAGCACCTCGCGCACCTTGAAGACGTTGATACCATAACGCTGATCTGTTTCCAGACCAAACAACAGCAGTTCCAGGCGGTTCTGACCGACCATCTGGGTCCGAAGGTTTACACTATCCAAGATACCTGACATGATTCAATAAACCTCAAGCCGACGTTATACAAGGGTTGCATCTTCCCGTTGAGACAGGATACGCGTGAATACTGTTAATTTAACACTAGTTGCATTGTTTTTGGCTAATTTTTTGGCCATAACTTCTGCCAATGCTCAAATGTCCCCGGAAACCATAGAGCAACAGGTTCACGATGCCATCTTAACTGAGTTTAACACACGATTACCGGAAAGCCGGGTTGAAGTCATAATAAACCCAGTAAATACAACACTGGATCTGCCCAGATGTCTGACGCCCCTGGAAATCACCCTGCCGTTCAGTAGTGGTCAACGCATTACAGCACGCGTTAACTGCCACAGCCCTGTATGGAGTCTGTTTGTCACGGCTCAGGTCAGACAGCTCATGGATGTTATTGTGACTAACCGCCCCCTGCCCCGAAACAGCCGGATCAGTGCCAGCGATATCCGCTTGTCTGAACAGGATGTCATTCGTATGAGTGGTGACTATTTTGTCCGGCTGGAAGATGTCATAGGACAGCAGGTTCGGCGGCCAATAGGGAACGACCAGGTCATCACATCACGCATGATTGAGACAGCACTGGCTGTCACCCGTGGCGCCCAGGTCAGCATCGAAGCACGTCGTGGCAGTCTGGTCATACGCACACCCGGCATTGCGCTGGAAGATGGCCAATTAGGACAACAGATCCGTGTCCGAAACGAACAGAGCGGCACAGAGATTCGCGGTACCGTGATCGGCAATGGCATGATTCAGGTACAGTGATGCGACAGATTTGCTATACTGAGAGCACAAATGCCGTGCTGTCGTATAAATAATTAAAATAATGCTAAAGAAGTTCAACAGTTGACCGATAACCACAGCATAACCAGATTACGAGGTGATTCAGGATGGCTATTGAACTGAACGGCCTGTCCTCCAATCAGACGACAGCCACACGAGGCAAACCCGCGGAACAGAGCGGTGTTACAGCCGAGAAAAAAGGCAATGCTGCGGCCCCTGTGCAAGCAGATACTGTGCGTTTGAGTGATACAGTCCAGGCACTCCAGGCTGCCAACCGTCAGTCGGACCAAAGCAGTGACTTCAATGCCGATCGCGTTGCCGAAATCAAGGCAGCCATTGCAGAGGGTAGTTACAGTATTAACCCTGAACGGGTTGCCGATAAAATGTTACAGTTTGAAAAACTGTTTAGCTGAAGGCTGACCGTGTGATACACACACCACCGCAAGGCTCGCTGCATGAATCCTTCGCAACCCTGACTCATCAGGGTTGTGTGCTATTGGGCGCCTTGCAGGATGCGCTGGAGCAGGAGCATCATGCGCTTCAGCAACGCGATCTTGAAGCCCTCAAGCAAACCACTCGCGACAAGCATGACCTGCTACTCAAGATCGAAGCCAATATTCGTGAGCGTAACCAACTGCTGACACAAGCCGGGCACTCGCCTTCCGAAAGCGGCTTTGAAGAGTTTATACTCGAACTACCTGAGTCAGCACGAGCTTCCTTATTGGAAAGCTGGCAAAAACTCCAATGGCTACTCAATGACGTCAGAGCCATCAGCCGACGCAATGAACAGGTTCTGGTCCGCAGCAAGCAAAACGTTGATCAGCTCCTGGCCTTACTTCAGGGCCACCAAAGCTCCAACGTGCTCTATGACCCGACAGGCGGCAAAGGGAATTACGCTGCACAACGGCGTATTGGCAAGGCCTGAATACAGCCATCGTCTGGCAGGCCACTATAAATCCCGCTACAATATGCCGCCTTCTCCCTATAGTTCAACTGGATAGAACGGGCCCCTCCTAAGGGCCAGATCGGGGTTCGAGTCCCTGTGGGGAGGCCATCAATTTCTGAAGAACTGCTCGAATGCATCAGCACTGACTGCCGGACTTTTCAGGTATCCCTGGTAATAATCACACCCCAGCTCACGTAACAGCGCCAGTTGCGCTTCTGTTTCAACACCCTCTGCCAACACTTTCAAGCCCAGCGTATGCCCCATTACAATCACAGCGGCAGCAATCTCTCGGTCATCCGCACTGACTTCCAGGTCTTCAATAAAACTTTTATCAATTTTCAGCACATCCAGAGGGAAGGTCTTCAGATAAGCCAGTGACGAGTAACCTGTGCCAAAATCATCAATTGCCAGCGAAACGCCCATCGCCTGCAAGGCCTCAAACACTTTTTCAGCCTCATCTTCCCGCCGCATCAACGCACTTTCCGTCAGTTCAACTTCAAGCCCGGAAGCCGGATAGTCATGCTTTTCCAGCGTCTGGCGAATCATGCCGACAATATCACCGTGACGCAGTTGGAAAGATGACAGGTTAACGGCCAGACGCAATGGCGGGTAGCCTTGATCCAGCCAGCGACGTCCGGTCATACAGACCTGATCCATCACCCACTCACCGATGACATGTATCAGACCACTTTGCTCAGCAACCGGAATAAAACTGGCAGGCGACACGAACCCCAACTGCGGATCCTGCCAGCGTAACAGCGCTTCAGCGCCCAGCAGCTGACCTGTCTCAATATCAATCTGTGGCTGGAAATAAACTGATAACTGCCTGTCACTCATTGCCTGACGCAGTCGGGCCTCAGTATCCAGACGAATCAGGGCCGCCCGCGTTAGTTCATTGGTATAGAAGCGCAGTTGTTCACGACCTGCTTCCTTGGCTTTATACAGTGCCGCATCTGCCTGTCGCATCAATTCTTCAGCACTTTGCTCTGCGTCACTGAAACGTGCAACCCCAACACAGGCACCGATCCTGATCTCCATCCCCTGAGGCAGTTGAATCGGTGTCCGCAGTGCTTCAATCAGCGCCTCTGCCAATTCCATCAGAGCATCCTGATCCCGATCAATCAACACCCCAAACTCATCACCACCAAAACGTGCCAAAAGCCCATCGGCAGGGCACTCCTTACGCAATAATTCTGCGACCCGACAAAGCAGCTGATCACCCGTGCGATGGCCAAAGCTGTCATTCACATCCTTGAAGCGATCCAGATCCAGCATTAACAAGGCAGTTTGCGGATTACCGCGAGTCTCGATAGAGGTGAGCACATCCAGCCGGTTAGGCAATCCCGTTAATGAATCATGCCGAGCTAAAAACTCTATGCGCTGCTGGATGGTTTTTCGCGAAGTGACATCCGTCACAACCCCCTCAATCACCTCAACCTCTCCTGTCAGGCCATAAATAACCTTGGTATGATCCTCTACCCACAGCTCCTGTCCCTCTCGGGTCAGCACGCGATACTCCTGTAAATACTCTTCACGGCGCTGTGACAGATACAGTGCAACCTCTTCGACCAACCACTGGCGGTCATCCGGATGGACCAACTGATCGAAATTCACCTCTCCGGAAAGAAAGTTATGGGCTGAATAGCCCCAACGACTGACGTTAGCAGACACGTAAGTAACCGGCCAGCCTGGCTGATTTTCCCAGCGGAACAGTACGACCGGACTGGCCTCAACCACCTGCACAGCCGCTTTGAGTGCTTCTTCCTGCTCAATAAAGCGAATGGCAAAACCAATATCACCAGCCATTTCCGACAGGGTTTCAATAATATCCGGACTGAAAAACTCGGTGTCCTCAGCATACAACGTCAATAGTGCAACAACCTGTGTATCCACCATTACCGGAAAACAGGCCTGTGATGACTTCCCTTCCAGCGGATTCATAATCACAGGGTTTGCACTGTCGATCACACTGGAAAAGACCGTACTCTGGTGCAGTGGCACCCATTCATCCCTCGCCAGCCAATCCAGGGAGACAGGCATATCGCCGTAAGCAGACGCCAGTTTGATTGACGTTTCATTCACTTCAATCAAACAGGCATAGCGCATCTTGCCAAACACAACAGCAATACGGCAAACCTCAGAGAAGAGTTCGGCTCGATGGGTACAACGAATAATTGCCTGATTAGTCTCAGACAAGGTGCTGTAAAGGTCGCGCTGATGCAAAATATCACTTTCATAGCGCTTCTGATCACTAATATCCTGCAGCGTAGCAATACAATACTGCAGCTGCCCACCGGCAAACCTGACTGCACCGACATTCAAAAGTGCCGTAAACACACTGCCGCTCTTGCGTACAAACTGTTTTTCCAGGGTATAACTGTCAATCAAGCCTTCCTGCAAACGCTGAAAGGCCTGCTGATCCGCCTCCAGACTATCCGGATGCGTGACGGCTTGCCAGGTCAGGGTTTTCAGTTCCTCTTCCGGGTAGCCCAATAAACGACAGAGTTCAGGATTAAACCTTAACCAGCGACCTGATTCAGGATCCGTAATCGCCATACCCACGAAGGGCATTTCAAAAAACTTGAGCAGCAGTTTGTCTTTCTCGGCAGCCTGTACCTGAAATGCTGCCTGCTGCAAGCGGCGGTTCTGCTGCCAAACCAGACGCAGCGCAAACATAATACTGATCACTGTCGCCAGAGACAGTAGTGCCAGCCAGGCGGCCATCATATAGACAGGCGCCAATACCTCCTGGCGGCTTTGTTGTGCCAGCAAATACCAGTGCGGATGAGATAAGGGTAGCAGGGCTGTCAACATATCCTCGTTTCTGGCCTCCGCATCAACAGAAGCATTCACAAACGACAACACTTCAGCCTGAGTCATTTTACTCGGGCTTAACAGCCGCACACTTTCCGATGGTGAGCGCTCAAGTAAAACCAGCTCAGCCGACCGGCTCTCCACAGGCCATTGCGATAGATGCGGATAAAGGTGTATTTCAGGATCAAGACTGAGTACAAGCACTGCCTGCAGCTCACTCAAATGTCCAGGCTGGCGTAAAGGAATCACCCAGGACAATCCCAACCCCTGTATCACCGGGTGCAAGCCGACCAAGAAAGGTGCTCGGGTATGCTGCGACTGCTCAATAAACCGTTCAATATCTGTCTGACGATGACGTATCTGTCCAACAGACAGTCCCCTGCCAGCATCCAGGTGGTACAAATAGACGCCATCGAACTGATGATACGCGTGCAGACGGTTCAGGTAATCAGTGAGCTCACCCACAATAACCAGTGAATCAGATTCGCTTTCCCAGGCGTTCAACCGGCGATTCAGCGAGTTATCCAACTGAATCAGATCAGCTTGCATCTGGCGATGAGTAAGCCATTGATCCAGTTGGACTGCCTTCATACCGGCAACCATCTCGACATTGGTTCGAGCCGTCTGCAGTGCTTGAGGTGTCGCAATTTGCAACAGACTCAGCGCCAATAGCGGTACTAACAACGCCATACCTGAGAAGACAATAATCAGGCCTCGGGGTGTTTCCACCTGTGCGGATGTTTCCTGCTCAGGCAAAATCCACACACGCAACACCAGATAGAGCAGTAACGCCGTTGTGGCAACAAACAAAATGCCTTTATAGGTGCTGAGCGACACTAGCAGCGCGGGATCGTCAACTAACATTCCCAGCAAATGATCTGACGTCAGAATCCACAACATAGCAAACAGAAAATAGGCCAAGGCCACCTTCTCTGCTCGGAAACGGACTCGAATCAACCTGTCAGCCATGATCATTTTATCCTGTGCTCGATTCCATGCATTGTGAGCATCCGGGAAGCTTAACGCAACAAAACACCCAGCGAACCTTTGGGCAAGGTTTCAATAGACTGACGCAGATACCCGATCAGCTCATGCTGACGTAGTTTGGCAATTTCACTCAGCTGCGCTCTTAAGCTTAACTTTACAAAGCGCCTCACCATTGTCAAACGCTCCTCACGGCGTTCAGACTGATCCCGTGCAACCTCAAGGTACAACTGAGCCAGATTCAACATCGCCGAACCATTGGTTGGATTGTATTCAATCGACATATTCAGACAGCGCATCGCCTGGGCATATTTTCCAGCCATGTAATGACGTATTGCCATACGATTCATCTTGTCACTCAAGGCCTCGTCGTACGGTAAACGTGTTTTCACTTCTGTCTGTTCCGATTGTTCCTGCAAGACAGGGACAGAGTCACCGGCCAGCAACAACGACTCACGTGCCAGGTCAAGTGGCTCGGCCAGCTGGGTATTGCGCTTTTCTGCTTCTCGCTGCAATCCATCCGCCTTAACCTGCTTGCCCAGATCACGATACACCTGCGAGCGTACCAGTAACGATTTAACCTTCAGGGATTCATCTTTGGGAAAACTGAACTCGGCATGATTGAGTAGTGCGTCCAGATCATTATGCAGTTCTATACGCCGGTCATTATCTGCATCCTGCATTTCCAGACGACGAATATTGGCCAGCCGTAGATAGGGCTCTGGTGAGCGATAACAGCTGGAGCGTCCTAACACAATAGAGCGTTTATATGCACCTTCCGCCAATGACAACGCACGCGTCTGCGTAGCGATACGTCCCAACTCCATTTGTCTGGGAATACCCAAAGGGGATTTGCGTGCCGCTTCGCGCAGCACTTCTCGAGCCTGCTCCAGATCGCCATGCATTTCATAAGCCTGAGCCAGCAGATCTAACGCAGGCACCAAAAGAGGATAACTCTCGATCAACTCCTGCAACTGCTGAATAGCTTCTTCTGGCTGCTTCAACGACAGCAGCGCCTGTGCAATTAACAACCCGGTATCCTTCTCACCGTTTTGCCAGAAGCGTTCCTGCAACAGATTCAGCGCTTCCTCAGGACGTTCAAGGCACAATAACAAGCGCCCTTTGTAACGCTGCGCCAAGTCATAGCTGGGATCAGTCACAGAAATCAGATCACAGGCTTGCAGCGCTTCATCCAGGTCACCACGCTCAACAGCCTCATCCACCTGACGCAATACCTGCTTGCGTACAATCAAGGCATCAATACGGTGCTTTAACTCTTCGACGGTAAAAGGCTTGGTCAGCAGATAATCAGGGTTACTGTCGATAGCATGCAGAATAACCTGCTGTGAGGAATCGCTGGTCATGAAGATCCAGCCACTCGTTGGACGCATATAGTTTCGATAGCGTGCTTCTTCCAGCAACTGAATCCCGGTCACCTTGTCACTGGCGTTATGGCCCAGCAGAATGATGTCAAAACGCTCCTGCTGCAATAACTCCAGTACCCGCTCACTGACTGTGATGGGTTTGATATTGACCACTCCCAGCTGCCTCAACATCTGCACGATTGTGGCGCGCATGTTTCCGCTGCTTTCGATCAACAGGACATGCTTATCTGCATAGGTAATTTTTCTTGGGTTCATCCAGTTCGTCGTCAGCCTGATGATATCGCTAGTATAACGATAGTTTTAAAGCTGTGACCAGCAGCGCAGCAGAATAATCAATCCAGCCTGAACAGTATGGCCGTTCTGCTTTATAAATTTTCCGCATATGCACATAATACATTAGTTATATTTACTTTAGGTCAATCTAACCTATAATTCATATACTCAGCCAGGAACTTCCTTCACCAAGGACCGGGAACTGATCAGAAGAACAAATCCGGAGCCCAGTATGTCATCCAAACCCTTTTCCACGGCGAATGAACGCCGACGCGACCTGCTGAAAATAGGTCTTGGCGCGGCTGTAGCCGCCCCCGTTCTCAGTATGGCCGGGAATGCTGCCGCCAGCCGTGTGCAGAGCAATGCCCATATAGTCATCAGTGGTGCCGGCGCTGGTGGCATTGCCATGGCAAACCGTTTTGCCCGTAGCCTGCCCAATGCACGCATTACTATTATTGATGCCCGTGAGGATCATCACTATCAGCCTGGCTGGACACTGGTTGCTTCCGGTGTATGGAACAAATCCAAAACCCTGTCAAAGACAGGCGAATGGATACCATCACGGGTTAACTGGGTACGCGGCATGGTCACCGAGTATGACCCTGACAATAACCAGGTCAAAGTCAGCAACGGTGAAACCATCCGTTATGACTATCTGATCGTCGCCTGTGGTTTGCAACTTCGTTATGAGCGTATTGAAGGCATGGATACAGCTCTGATCGGTCAAGGGAAAGGTGTTGGTAGCGTCTATGCCAGTATTGATGCGGCAGCAGCTACCAACGATGAAATCAGCCGCTGGATCAGTCGCGGACAGGGGACAGGTCTCTTCAATCTGCCGCCCACAGCACTCAAATGTGCCGGCGCCCCCTTGAAAATGACTTTTACGACCCTGTCACGTCTGGAGGACTCCGGTCGTCGCAATCAATTTACTGTAGAGTTCATGACACCCTCAGGTGGCCTGTTTGGTGTACCTTTCTATAATGACTTCGTCAAGCAGCGCTTTACCGATCAAGGTGTTGTCCGAAATGACTTCTGGACACTGACCGGCATTGATGCGGACACCAAAAAGGCATACTACAGCGTACGCGATGGCGAAGATCAGGTTAAGGACTACGAATTTATCCACGTAGTGCCTCCAATGACTGCTCCAGATTCACTGCTGAACAGCCCGCTGCGTTTTGCGGATGACTCGCCCTTCCGGGACTGGATGGAGGTGGATCGGGAAACCCTGCAAAACCCCAACTATCCCAATGTCTGGGGTATCGGTGACGTGATGGGCATGCCCAGTAACAAAACTGCTGCCAGTGTCAAAATGCAGGCTAATGTGCTGGAACAAAACTTCCTGGCATTTCTGCAGGACCAGCCTCTACCTGCACGTCATAATGGATATACCTCTTGTCCATTGATTACCGGCATAGGTAAAGCCATGCTGGTGGAGTTTGGCTGGGACAGCAAACTGCTACCTTCGTTCTCCTTTATCGACCCCAAAGAAGAGTCCTGGACAGTTTGGGTAATGAAAGAACGCATGCTACGTCCCGCATATTACGCCATGCTTGAAGGCAAGATTTAAGGAGCCCCCAATGACACTGACTGGTATTCTGACTGTACTCTGGTACTCCGCCCTGCCCTGGTTGTGGCTGATTGCCCTGATGCTGGTAATTTTTCTGGTACCGCAGATTATTGCGCGCATGAAAGGTTATGGATTTGGTTCAACAGGCGGCTTGGGTTCGAAAATACTGCCGCCCATTGTAGCGATTGCATCCCTGTTCCTGCTGCCCATCCATACCCAGTCTACGCTGGCGTATGTTAATACCTGGGTGGACTGGATGAATTTGATTGGTGCATCTATCGGTCTGGGTATTTATGCCTGGCTGGTGTTCCATCCAATCTGTTACCTGCGTAATCGCAAAGCCTGATCAACAAAAACCTGATCAACAGCCACCAGCGGAGGGTCAACCTCTGCTGGCAAGCGCTTACAATCGTTCCAGTGCCCGCCCATCCTCTACCCGAATACGCCATTGGTGATGACGCGTCTCTTCGGGGATCAGCCAACCTCTGACACGCAGGGTCTGGCCTTGCAGATCTTCCAGGGGTTCACTGAAACGGTGCAAGGCATCACGGGGAATCTGTATTGCAACCCCCCCCTCCAGGTTCAACCAGATATTGGCCTGACTCTGACCAATACGTACAACAGCTCCATGCAAAATCACGGCTCCCCGTGTTCCCTCAGGAATCTGTGTCGAAGCGATCCCCGGTTCATAAGCTGGCAGACTCCAGATACCCAGTCTTGCTTTCCTGGCAGACGCTTCAGCGACGCGATAACAATCAGCATATCGTAGATTTGGCGGCACATGCACCTGCATCACCCACCCCTGTTCCAATAACCAGGCTTGCAGGGATCGCTGATCAGGCAGGAACAGATCCGCCAAGAGTCGACCATAGCGATCCTGAGCATCTTCTCCTGACGCCACCCAGAGCTGCCAACCAACATGGCGTAACTGCTCCTCCAGCGCCTGTTTACCTTCACGCGCAAAGGGCTCATCAGCTTGTCCCCGATAGCCAAGCTCAGGTGCATCCACACCTATCAGCCGAACGCGCTGCCCATCCGCCAACTCAAGGGTATCCGCATCAATCACCCGCTTAACCGAATGCAGCACAGCAGCATCCGGAAGATCACAGCTGCCTGCATGCACAGCCGTGGACAAACTCAGAAGCAGCAGCGTTTTCAAAACATAAGCAGAAAACAAACTACTGATAAAAGTCAATTTTATGGATGATTTCAAAACAAATACCTATATTTTCTATTGATAAACTGCATGCGACTGAGCCATAGTCTAAGCTCATCTAAAAATACTAATGGAATAGCGGCTTTGTCCATGCATAAGCTACAGACCAAAATTATCTTCGCCCTGTCCAGTGTCATGCTGCTACTGACCCTGGTCATCACCCTTGCCAGCCTCGCGTCTTTTCGAGACTTTTCCATTCGCGCGGCCACTGAGCACACCCGAACAGCGGCTGAAGTGATTCGCGTTGCCCTGACTGAAGCCATGCTCACCGGCACCATCGACAAGCGCGACTCGCTACTTCAACGTATCGCCAGCGTGAATGGCCTGGATGAAGCACGCGTAATCCGTGGCCACCAAGTCGAACAGCAATATGGCAGCGGGCTCCTGGCAGAAATGGCCGCCGATCCGATAGATCTCAGTGTACTGAATAGTGGTGAACCCGTCTTCACCCTTATTGGTGGCATCTTCAGCCCCGAATTCAGGGCCACGATTCCTTACATAGCCACCTCAGATGGCGATGTAAACTGTCTTTTGTGTCATAGCGTTCCTGAAAATACCGTGTTGGGTGCCGTCACGTTGACGGCCTCCATTGAGCATATGAAATCAGCCGCAATCATGACCGTCAGTTTCCTGGTCATGGCCGTAGCCCTGTTCGCCATTATCTCCATTCTGTTTTTGCGTCGCTTGCTGCAACCCCTGGTGATGACCGCCAATGAGATCGAAATAGCGGTTGAAGGCGCTATTGCGGGCGACTTCAGCCATCGGGTCGAAAGCCGTACCAATGATGAAATCGGCAAGATCGCCCGGCAGTTTAATGCGCTGTCTGAAGGCATTACTCATAAACTCAGTCGCATACGTGAAAACGTCGTACAACTGGTGCAATCCAAGCCAGACTATAACGGCAGTAACCTGCTGACAGAAACCGCTGAAACCGTATCGGGACTGGTGCGCGTATCCCGGTTTAAACAGGCGATAGAAGAGGATGAGACGGCCAGCGAGGTGTTTCTGCGTATCAGTGAAGTGCTGGAACAGGAGTTTGGCATCGAAACCTTCTCCATCTATGAAGTCAACGCGCAGAAGAAAATCCTCCGTTCAGTGATGGTCGACAGCGTTCCGGATGCCAAAATTCACTGGTGTGAACAGGCCATTCATGATCATTGCACCGGGTGTCGGGCTGTGCGCACCGGTCATATGATCGATGGATCAGACAATACACAGATCTGCCGCTCCTTCAGTATGGAAGCGGCCAGTCAGGACAAGCGCTATCTTTGCCTGCCAGTCATCGAAAGTGGCAGCGTCGGCAGTGTCGTCCAACTGGTGTTTGATCCTGCCGATGCGCAGCGTGTCCGTAATCTGCGTCCGATGCTGGAAGCCTATCTGCGTGAGGCTGCACCTGTTTTGCAAGCCAAACGCCTGATGGCCAGTCTCAGAGAGTCGAGCCTGAAAGATGCCATGACCGGCCTGCGCAATCGCCGCTTCCTGGAAGAGTATGCAGAAACCCTGATCAGCCAATGCAAACGGCGCAAAGTACCGATGACATTACTGATGATGGACCTGGATTACTTCAAACCCGTGAATGACACCTACGGCCATGATGCCGGTGATCAGGTGCTGCGTGAACTGGCTGTGATACTGCAGGACAATGTACGCGAATCCGACCTGGTGATCCGCTATGGTGGCGAAGAGTTTTTAATCGTACTGCTGGAAACAGATGCTGAAGCAGCACTGCTGGTGGCTGAGAAAATTCGATCTGCTGTCGAGAAACACAAGTTCAAGGTGGGTGGCACCAGTCTCAGCAAAACAATTTCAGCGGGACTTGCGGACTATCCCAATGATGGGCAAGCCTTCTGGCAAGTACTCAAATTTGCAGATGTCTCACTTTATGCCGCGAAGGAAGGTGGTCGCAATCAGGTCGTGCGCTTTCATAAAGCGCTCTGGTCAGAGAAGGGTGATTACTAGTAACAAAAAGGACTTCGCCCGCAAGGCGGGCGAAGTACAGCAGCTGGATAATTAGTCCAGTCGTTCAATAATGGTCGAAATACCCTGACCCATGCCAACACACATGGTTGCCAGGCCCAGACGGCCACCTTTTTCTTCAAGAATATTCAGCAACGTTGTACTGATACGCGTACCTGAGCAGCCCAGCGGATGACCCAAGGCGATTGCGCCACCTTTCAGGTTAACCTTGTCATCCATTTTATCCAGCAGCTTCAGGTTTTTCAGCACAGCCAGTCCCTGTGCAGCAAACGCTTCATTCAACTCGACATAATCCAGATCTTCAATGGTCAGCCCGGCCTTTTTCAGCGCTTTTTGCGTTGAGGGAACCGGACCAAAGCCCATGATAGACGGATCACAACCGGCCACACCCATGCTGACAATTCTGGCACGCGGTTTCAGGCCCAGCTCCTGCGCCTTGGCAGCTGACATGATCAGCATGGCAGAAGCACCATCAGAATAGGCGGAAGAGGTCCCTGCAGTGACTGTACCCACCTTGGGAACAAAAACCGGCTTCAGTTGTGACAGGGTTTCAACGGTCGTCTCCGGACGTATCACTTCATCGTAGGTGAGCAAGGACTTGAAGCCCTGTTCATCATGCCCTTCTACCGGGATGATTTCATTTTTGAAACCACCGTTGAGTGTCGCCTCCTGTGCCAGACGATGTGAGCGTGCGCCCATCTCATCCTGCATTTCACGACTGATACCGTTCATCTTGCCCAGCATTTCTGCCGTAACACCCATCAGCATCGCCGCTTTGGCGGCATACTTGGATGCCTGTGGGTTGATATCCACACCATGGGTCATATCCACATGCCCCATATGCTCTACACCGCCGACCAGATAAATATCACCCTGACCTGCAATAATAGAGGCTGCAGCCGTATGCATTGCCGCCATGGAAGAGCCACACAAACGGTTAACCGTTTGCGCCGCTACCGTATGCGGCAGACCTGCGATGACCGCAGCATTACGGCCAATATTGAAGCCCTGCTCCAGGGTCTGGTTCACACACCCCCAGATAATGTCATCAATCAGCGCCGGATTGAGAGACGGGTTGCGTTTCAGAATACCCTGCATCACTGCCGCAGACAGCGCTTCTGCACGGACATTGCGGAAGGAACCGCCTTTGGAACGGCCCATCGGGGTACGCACTGCATCCACGATCACCGCATCATTTGGTTGTAAACTCATGTGCCTTCCTCCGTTATTCGCCGAAATAGGTTTCGCCATTGGCAGCCATTTGCTTCATCCGCTCAGTTGGCTGATAGAGCGGTCCCAGGTCTGCATAGGGTGCTGCCATGTCAATGAAGCTCTGCAGCCCCATTTGATCCAGGTAATGCAGCGCTCCACCTCTGAACGGAGGGAAACCTATACCGTAAATAAGCCCCATATCGGCTTCTGCAGCAGTCGCGACGATGCCATCTTCCAGACAACGCACCGTTTCAATACAGAGCGGGATCATCATACGTGCGATAATCTCATCATCAGAGAACTCACGAGACTGACCCACAACACCCTCAAGCAGCGCCGGCACGTCTTCATCAATGACCTTGACCTGCTTGCCTTTGCGATCCAGCTCATAGCGGTAAAAGCCCTTGCTGTTTTTCTGACCATAACGCTCAAGCTTGTACATGCGATCAATCGCATTTTCACCTTCATGCCCCATACGATCAGGGAAACCTTCTGCCATCACGGCATCGGCATGATGACCGGTATCGATACCGACCACATCCAGCAGATAAGCCGGACCCATTGGCCAGCCAAAACGCTCCATCACTTTATCAACCTGGACAAAGTTTGCCCCGTCACGCATCAGTAGACTGAAGCCGGCAAAGTAAGGGAACAACACACGGTTCACCAGGAAGCCTGGGCAGTCATTAACAACGATAGGCGTTTTGCCCATCGCTTTGGCATACGCGACTGTCCGTGCAATCGCCACCTCTGAACTCTTCTCACCACGGATGACCTCAACCAGAGGCATACGATGTACGGGGTTGAAGAAATGCATACCACAGAAATTTTCCGGGCGCTTGAGGTTTTTGGCCAGCTCTGTAATAGAAATCGTTGAGGTATTGGACGTGATAATTGCATCTTCTGCGACAGCAGCTTCCACCTCGGCCAGAACAGCACCTTTGATTTTCGGGTTTTCAACAACGGCCTCTACTACCAGATCGACGCGACCAAAATCACCATAGCTCAACGTCGGGGTAATCTGGGTCAGCACTTTGGCCATTTTCTGCGCGTCCATACGACCACGCTTGATTTGACCGTTCAACAGCTTGGTCGCCTCATCCAGACCCAGTTGCAGTGCCTTGTCATTAATATCCTTCATCAGGATAGGAACGCCCTTGGATGCGGATTGATAGGCCACACCGCCGCCCATAATGCCGGCTCCCAACACCGCAGCCTGTTTAACTGGCTGGCTGTCTTTCTCGAAGGCCTTACTGACCTTTTTCACATACTGGTCTTTCAGGAACAGACCAACAAGCGCCTTGGTGACGCTGTTGGTTGCCAGTTTGGCAAATCCCTTGGCTTCCACTTCAATGGCTTTATCACGGCCCATATTGGCTGCTTTCTGAATCGTATTCAGTGCCGCCATCGGCGCCGGATAGTGTGGACCCGCCTTGGCACCGATAAAACCCTTGGCAGACTCGAATGCCATCATCTGCTCAATCTGATTGAGTTTGATCGCCGTGGTTTTTTCTGTACGACGTGCCTGGTAATCAAACACCCCTTCACGTGCTTTTTGCAGCAGATCCAGTGCAGCCTCACGCACCTGAGCGGTGGCTACAACCGCATCAACAGCTCCATCTTTTAGTGCATCTTTAGCGCGTTTTTCAGCACCACCACAGATCCACTCATTGGCATTATCCACACCAATCAGACGCGGCAGACGCACAGTACCACCCCAACCAGGGTAGATACCCAGCTTCACTTCCGGCAACCCCACTTTGGCAGACTCGCTCATCACCCGAAAATCGGTTGACAAGCACAACTCAAACCCGCCACCCAGAGCGATGCCATTGATGGCCGTTACCGTTGGGTAAGGCAAATCTTCAATCGCATTGAAGATCTGATGCAGAGACAGCAGGTGTTCAACAATTGCCTCTTCGGTCTGGTCAAACATCTGGCTGAATTCAGTGATATCGGCACCGACAATAAAGCAGTCTTTGGCACTGCTGAACAGTACACCGGTCACGTCGCTGGTTGACTGAATAGCAGCCACAGCTTCACGCAGCTCATTCAACGTCAGCTGATTGAACTTATTGACACTGTCGCCCTGAAGATCAAACAGGACCTCAACAACGCCCCCGTCAATCTGCTGGGCCGTAATGGCTTTACCCTGATATATCATGCGTGTTCTCCTGTATTAGAGGCTGGCTTGCAGCTCGGGAACGGCATCAAACAGATCCGCTACCAGGCCATAATCGGCCACCTGAAAAATCGGTGCTTCTTCATCTTTATTGATGGCAACGATCACCTTGGAATCCTTCATACCCGCCAGATGCTGAATGGCACCGGAAATACCAACGGCTATATAGAGCTCGGGGGCAACCATCTTGCCGGTCTGTCCTACCTGCATATCGTTGGGCACATAGCCTGCATCCACAGCGGCACGGGAGGCCCCCACTGCTGCGCCAAGCTTGTCAGCCATCTGATACAGCAGGTCAAAGTTTTCACCATTACCCAAGCCACGACCACCCGAAACCACGATACGGGCAGCGGTCAGCTCAGGTCGATCCGATGCTGCCAATGCTTCATGCCTGAAGCTGACATCGTCACTTTCATAAACCTGATCAAGCTGTGTAATACTGGCGTTGTGGCCCGTTGCAGCCACCGGATCAAACGCAGTTCCACGGATGGTCATCACCACTTTGGGCTCATCAATTTCTACGGTCGCGATGGCATTGCCTGCATAAATAGCTCGCTTGAAACGCTTGGGAGACTCAACACCCAGCACATCAGTCAGCGTATTAACACCCAGCAGTGCGGCAACACGAGGTAAAATATTTTTACCTGTTGTCGTGGCCGCAGCCAGTATGTGCTCATAATCATCAGCCAAATTCAGCAACAGCTTGCTGACATTTTCAGCCAACTGATGCGCATATGCCGGCGCGTCAGCCAACAATACCCGGGAAACACCAGCAGCCTGCGCGGCCTGCTCCGCAACCGCCTGACACCCATGTCCGGCCACCAGCAGTGTGATATCACCACCGATTTCACCGGCAGCAGCCAACACATTCAGCGTGACCGGTTTCAGGGTTTGATTATCATGTTCCGCCAGAATCAAAATACTCATGCGATCACCTTTGCTTCATTACGCAGTTTCTCTACCAACTCAGCCACTGAACCCACCTTGATACCCGCACTACGCTCAGCAGGCGGCTCGACAGAAATCAGCTTGATTTGGGAGCTGATGGACACCCCCAGATCTGCAGGCGTTTTCACTTCAAGCGGTTTCTTCTTCGCTTTCATGATGTTTGGCAAGGAAGCATAACGCGGCTCGTTCAAACGCAGATCAGTGGTCACCACCGCCGGCATTTTCAGATTCAGGGTTTGTAAACCACCATCCACTTCACGGGTCACCTGCAGCTGATCCCCGTCAATTTTCACTTCAGACGCAAAGGTTGCCTGAGGACGGTCCAGCAGTGCAGCCAGCATCTGACCTGTCTGGTTATTATCAGAATCAATGGATTGCTTACCCAGTAAAATCAGATCAGGCTGTTCCGTTTCAGCCACCTTGGCCAGCACACGCGCCACAGACAAAGCATCCGGCAACACATCGGTATCCACCCGCAGGGCACGATCCGCTCCCAGCGCCAACGCTGTTCTCAGTTGCTCTTCACAGGGTTTGCTACCAATCGATACCACAAGGATTTCACTGGCAACGCCTTGTTCTTTCAGACGCACCGCTTCTTCAACGGCAATTTCACAGAAGGGGTTAAGGGCCATTTTCACATTGGCGAGATCCACGTCCGTGCGATCTGCCTTGACCCGCACCTTGACGTTATAATCGATCACCCGTTTCACGGCGACGAGTATTTTCATTACCATTCCTCGCATTGTTATTGTTTGAGACTGCTCCATACGGAATGGTAACAATATGGTTCAGAGGGGTGGATTTAACAATAACAAAATCCACCCGTGTCGATGACAAAAGTGATCAGTCCCGGTTAGCTTTAGGTTTTTGCAAAAACGCCATAAACGCAGCCCGTGCTTCCTCCGAGTTGAGGCGAGCAGCAAAAGCATCCACCTCAGAGACCAGCACTGACTGCAGCTTGTTCTCATCGTACTGCTTCATCATTGCCTTGCTTTGTCGAACGGCGTCTGGCCCCATCGCTGCCAGACTTCTGGCTTTTTCCATGGCAAAATCGATCAACCGGGTACTGTCCAGACAGGCGTTAATCAATCCGACCTGTTCCGCCACATCGGCACCAAAGGGCTCTCCCAGCACCAGCAGCTCGAAGGCTTTACGATGCCCCAAGGCTCCCGGCAACAGCAAGCTGGTGCCCCCTTCCGGCACCAGCCCCATACGCGTAAAAGGCAACTGGAAGCGTGCGCTGGAATCGGCATAGACCAGATCACAGTGCAGCAGCAGAGAGGTACCTATACCTATGGCAACGCCTGATACGGCGGCAATAATCGGTTTGGGAAACGTGGATAAGGTTTGCAGAAATCCCAGCGGGATGCGGATTTTTTCCGGGTCATTGATGGCAACGACAAAATCATGAATATCATTGCCCGCCGAGAAGTCTTCGCCCGCACCCCGCAACACGACCACGCGGACAGCATCATCCTGTGCGGCTTCGTGCAGGGCATCTGTGAGTGCCTGATACATCTCACCAGTCAGGGCATTTTTCTTTTCCGGACGGTTCAGCGTCAGCTGCAGAATACCGGTATCAACAGATGATTTAAGCAGAGTATCCGTCATGTTCAAGACTCCCGATAGGCCGCTGAAGCCTGCTGAAACTGATCGAATGCCTGCTGATATTCAACCACCATCCGGTCCACCAGCTCTGAGGTCGCGGGTGCATCGCTGATAGAGCCGACCCCATGTCCCGCTGACCAGATGCTCTTCCAGGCACTGGCACCGCCCTCAGGAGCCTGCAGTTCCTCACCCAGATCCACTTTTTTCTTTTCCCCGCTTTCGGGGTCAAGACCCGCCTGAGTGAGACTGGGCTTGAGGAAATTTGCCCAGATGCCAGACACTTTCGGTGTGTAGGTAATATCCGCTGCCGTCGAGGCAATAATCATCTCTTTGTATTCAGGCACCGCACGGCTTTCCCGGGTATTGATAAAGCGTGTACCCATATACGCCAGATCAGCGCCCATCATCTGCGCAGCGGCGATATCCTGACCACTGGACAAGGAACCCGACAGAATCACTGTACCTGAATAGAACTGGTGAATTTCATTCAGCAGCGCGAAGGGGTTCAAAGTACCTGCATGGCCACCCGCACCATTACACACCGCAATCAATCCATCAACACCTGCAGCGGCGGCTTTTTTCGCATGGCGCAGGTTAATCACATCATGAAACACCAGACCGCCATAACCGTGCACCGCATCCACCAGGTCCTTGACCGCACCCAGTGATGTGATAATGAGCGGTACCTTGTGTTTGATGCATAACGCCAGATCTGCCTCTACGCGAGGGTTTGTCTGATGCACGATCAGGTTGACGCCAAACGGGGCAGCCTGCTTACCGGTCTCTTTCTCGTAGGTGTCCAGGGCTTCACGAATCTGAATCAACCATTGCTCAAAGCCTTCACTGCTGCGCTCATTCAATGCCGGGAAGGTGCCAACCACGCCTGCTTTACAAGCTTCAATCACCAGCTCCGGACCTGAGACCAGAAACATCGGCGCCGAAATCAGGGGCAAGCGTAACCTGCCCTGAAAGGATTCAGGGATACTCATGACATTGTTCTCCATGTGTTTATCTGAGCGTCAGCTTTCCAGCGGCTCAGAGTGGTAGAGTTCCGGCAGATAGCGCTCTACTGCCGGTGAGTTTTGTGCCCAGGTATGACAAGAGTTCAGCAAACCCTTGGCACCCAGCTTGACCATATCATCATCTCCACTGGGCCAAAGCGTCTGTATGGCCGTCGTAGTCAGTGGTTTCAACAACTCATTAAGGTGCGTACAACCTTGCACCCCGCCTGTCAGCTCCAGTGCTTTACGATGCCACCCCGGACCGATGCGCGTACCTTCCAAACGTTTATACACACTGACAATTCCGGGACACATCTGAAAGGGTGTTGCATCCATACTGGCTTCAACCTGATGAATCTGCAGTCCCCGATCCAGCGTCAGGCGCATGCGAATATCATGAAAATATTCACCCGCTGCGACAAACCCGCCACGTTCGGGGTTATCCAGAGTATGCGCCTTCTTATCGGTCATGCGTGCTTCGATATCCCATAAACCGTCTTCACGCTCATAGCCTTCACAAACGATCTGACGGCGATGATGCAGTGTACGACGAACAGGTTTGGATAACGGCATGCAGTACTCTCCTGAAATGGCCTGTAGATCACAGATCAGGCCACTTCTTTATTGACCTGCTGCTCTTTTAATTTGCGTCTGAGTACTTTACCAACATTGGTTTTCGGTAACTCATCCACAAACTCTATCTGTTTGGGTATTTTGTAACGGGTCAGCCGCTCCTTGCTCCATGCTTTCAGCTCTTCAACGTCCGGTATTTCATCGCGAGCGACTGCTACCAGCTTCACGACCTCGCCACTGTGTTCATCGGGAATACCGATGGCAGCGCATTCGAGGATCGCTGGATGTGAACAGAAAACATCCTCTATTTCATTCGGGTAGACGTTAAAGCCCGACACCAGAATCATATCCTTGGCACGATCAACAATACGCAGGAAACCATCTGCCTCGCGAACGGCGACGTCACCTGTCATGAAATAACCATCGTCGGTAAAGCAGGCCGCTGTTTCACGTTCAGCCTGCCAATAGCCCACCATAACCTGGGGGCCTTTGACACAGAGTTCACCCGGCATCCCTTCAACGACAGGACGCCCTTCAGGATCCAGAATAGCGACATCTGTAGCGGCTACCGGTACACCAATAGTACCCAGACGAATCGCACCAGGGCGGTTAATTGACACGACCGGCGAAGTTTCTGTCAGACCATAACCTTCCATGATCTCGCAGCCCGTACTTTCTTTCCAAAGATCAGCCGCCTTGTGCGTCAAGGCACAGCCACCTGATATGGTCAGCTTGAACTGGCTGAAATCCAGCGTAGGGAAATCCTTATGGTTACACAGCGCAATAAACAGAGTATTCAACCCCATAAATGCGGTCATTTTCCATTTACGCAACTCTTTGACAAAGCCATCGATATCACGCGGATTAGGGATCAGGACACTGTGTCCGCCATAGCCCATAATGATCAGGGAAATGGTAAAGGCATAAATATGATACAAAGGCAGAGGAGCAATCGCGGTTTCTACACACCCTGACGGCGCTTCATCCAGCACATCTACGCCCTGCAGCATATTGGAGATCAGGTTACCATGGGTGAGTATGGCACCTTTGGAAAGTCCAGTCGTGCCGCCTGTATATTGCAGTACCGCAATATCGGCCGTTTGTATTCTTACAGGCTCTGGCTGCTGCCCCACATACTTGAGCAGCGCTTCACGCAAATGCAATGCGCCCGGCAGATAGAAATCCGGCTCCATCTTCTTCAGGTACTTCACAGCAGCATTCAGCAAGTAGCGTTTAACAAAGCCATGCAGATCGCCAACCTGAGTTAACAGAACCGTTTTAATATCCGTATTGGCCAGAATTTTTTCTGCCTTGTGCGCCATGCTTTTATGAATTACCAGTGCTTTGGCACCGGAATCCTTGAATTGATGCTCCATCTCACGAGGGGTGTAGAGCGGATTGGTATTTACAATCACCAACCCCGCTTTCAGCGCACCAAACAGCACCACAGGATATTGAATCAAATTGGGCAGCTGTATAGCGATACGGTCTCCTGGCTTCAAGTCTGTTTCCCGCTGCAGATACACAGCGAAAGCATCCGCCAGTTGATGCAGCTCAGCGTAATCCAGTGTACGACCAAAACTGGTAAATGCTGGCTTGGACGAGAACGCCTGACACGTTTTTTCGAAGACATCGACAATATTGCTGTAACCCTGAGGGTTCAGCGACTCGGGTATTTGACTCCCGCGTGGCATATCCATAGGACGATCCTGATATTATTTTTATACATTCAATCACATAGCCTGAGTATAGCAGGCCGTACCGGTTACCGGCAGGTAATCCGGTACCGGGCACTTATAACGGGAACAAGGAAGCCAGGCGCGTCGCCAGCATGATGTCGCCATCTGCCTGGATACGTCCTGTCATAAACGCCTGCATACCATCAGTCTCGCCACTCATGACCTCTTCCAGTGTCTGGCTATCCATGGTCAGTGTCACTGTCGGTGCATCGTGAGCGATCTGTTCAACTTTACAGCTACCACCATCCACAGTAACCGCCCAGGGATCACCGTCGGTAATCTGATACTGGAAAACAGCCTGCAGATCACCTGCTGCGGCCGGGTTGAAACGCTGTTCCATTGCTGCAAATACTGCATTCAAATCTGCCATAGGGGTATCTCCTGTTCGGGGCTGATGTTTATAGCGTTTGGCATTCAGGTTCAAAGCGGCGGACAGCACACGCTGCCCGGCTTTTGTACGAAGTAAAGATTTCATTCTTCAGTATTCCTCAGAATGAAAAGTGTTCAGCTTCCAGCGACATCAGGTTATCCGCACCTGACAGCATCACTTCCGCCAGCGTACGAGTGCGCGGCAACAGACGGTCAAAGTAGAATTGCGCTGTTTTCAGCTTGGCCTGGTAGAAGTCAGCATCCGCCACACCTTCATCAAGTTTGCGCAACGCAACCTCTGCCTGCCGTGCCCAGAGCCATCCCAGCGTGATATAACCCGAATACATCAGATACTCAACTGCAGCCGCTCCGACCTCTTCACGGTCTTTCATCGCTTTCATGCCGATTTGCAGGGTGAGATCACCCCATTCTTTATTCAGACGGGACAGGGCCGCAACAAACGGCTGCATTGCTGCATTACCTTCCTGAGCCTGGCAGAACTTATGAATCATCTTGGTAAAGCGCTTGAGCAACTCACCCTGAGTCATCAGCACCTTGCGTCCCAGCAGGTCGAGTGCTTGAACCTGTGTCGTACCTTCATAAATCGTTGAGATACGTGCATCACGCAGGTTCTGCTCCATACCCCACTCAGCAATATAGCCATGACCACCATAGACCTGCATACCCAGACTGGCAGATTCCACACCCGCCTCTGTCAAAAAGGCCTTGGCAATCGGCGTCAGCAAGGACAACAGATCTTCAGCTTCCTGCTTCTCTTCAGCAGTCGCAGCCAGGCGTGAACGGTCAACCTGCTGTGCAGCGAAATAGATCAGCGCACGGCCACCTTCAGCAAAGGCTTTCTGGGTCAACAGCATGTTGCGAACAGCCGGATGCACAATGATTGGATCTGCCGCTTTTTCAGGCTGCTTCGGACCACTCAACGCACGCATCTGCAAACGTTCACGCGCATAGGTCAGTGAATTCTGGAAACCCCATTCAGTATGCGCCAGACCCTGTAATGCCGTACCGATACGTGCAGTGTTCATAAAGGTGAACATGCAATTCAGGCCTTTATTGGCAGGACCGATCAGGAACCCGGTCGCACCATCAAAGTTCATCACACAGGTCGCATTACCATGAATACCCATTTTATGCTCAATGGAACCACAGCTGACCGCATTGCGCTCACCTGCCTCTCCATTCGCATCCGGGAGGAACTTGGGTACGATAAACAGGGAAATACCCTTGGTACCCGCAGGTGCGTCCGGCAAACGCGCCAAGACAATGTGGACAATGTTGTCTGCCAGATCATGCTCACCGGCGGAGATAAAAATCTTGGTACCTGTAATACGATAACTGCCATCAGCGTGCGGCTCAGCTTTGGTACGCAGCATGCCCAGGTCAGTACCACAATGCGCCTCAGTCAGACACATGGTGCCTGTCCACTCACCGGATACCAGCTTGGTCAGGTAGGTCTGTTTTTGCTCGGTAGTGCCATGGGCTTCAAGGGTGTTCATCGCACCATGACTTAACCCCGGATACATACTCCAGGCCCAGTTGGCGGAACCGACCATCTCATTCAGCACAATACCCAGCGACTCAGGCAGCCCCTGCCCTCCCCACTCGGGATCATGCGCCAGGGAAGGCCAACCGCCTTCAACAAACGCCTGGTACGCTTCACGAAAACCTTCTGGCGTTTTGACTTCGCCATCATTGAACTGACAGCCCTGCTGGTCTCCAACCTGATTCAGCGGAGACAGAACCCGCTCTGCAAACTTTGCACCCTCTTCCAATATGGCAGCAACCATGTCCGGGGTTGCTTCTTCACACCCGGGGAGGTTTTGATAGTGCGACTCCAGCGACAATACCTCGTTGAGGATAAACTGCATGTCACGCAGCGGAGCTTTATATTCGGCCATAACGCAAACCTCATCTTTATCGTTATTGTACTCACTTGATGGGTAAAGGATGGACGAAGCGCTGCAATACACCAATAACAAAAGCTACCAATATCACTGACAAAACCGATCTAGCGTGGTAAAGCCGTATCCAGCTGTGTCATATAGGGGGCTATCGCATAACGATCTGCACGTGGCGCCAACACCAGCGCACGGGTGATTGTCAGGGCCTGATTGACCTCATCCTTGAGGTTTTCCGGCAACATTCTGACCATTTCTGCCGGGACTTGAGTATATTCCTGGCTGGCCAGCTGCCATAACGTCGGGTTTTCCTGCTCTGCTTTTACTGCCGCATACGCCAGCAGCACACGATCACCCATCTCTGCCCAACGCTGCACACTGGTAAAGCCATAGCCTATAACAATTTTGTTCAATTCAGCATGATATGCAGGTGCATGCTGAGCCATACGCTCAACTGCCTGCTGGTGTGGATTAAATGGCATTCCCGGCATCGGTACCAGCTCAACAAACCACTGATCCACCTGCCCACTGGCCTCGACACGCTGACCTAGCGCGTCTACATCCGGCAAACTGCTGATGTAGGCCTCGATGGTCGCCTGTTCGATCTGTACATATTGCGCCTGCACTGACAAGACACAGCTGCAACACAGCAGCAAGAGTAACTTCTTCAACATAAAAAAATCCTGTTCATCATTCCAATGAACAGGATTTTAACAGCGAACGCCTGTAAAAGGTCACCGATCAGGTGCAAACAGCTCCGGACTGGAGGTCAGCTCAGGATGAGGCTTCAGGAAAGCGGTCAGTGCTGGCAACAAAATCAAGGCTCCGAGCATATTCCACAAGAACATGAAGGTCAGCAGAATGCCCATGTCCGCCTGAAACTTGATAGGCGAAAAGACCCACAAAACCACACCGATCGCCAAGGTCAAACCGGTGAAAGCAACCGGCTTCCCGGTGGTCTTCAAGGTTTCAAAGTAGGCATCGGTCAGACTCAACCCCTGCTCAAGGTAATTGCTCAAGCGTGAGTAGATATAGATACCATAATCCACACCTATACCGACACCCAGAGCAATCACTGGCAGCGTCGCCACCTTGACACCAATACCCAGGATCGCCATCAGTGCCTGACACAGCAGCGAGGTCAACGCCAGTGGCAAAATGATACAGAGTACAGTCTTGAATGAACGGAAGGTCAGCAAACAGAGCAAACTCACTACCCCGTATACCCATGCCAGCATCTCGTACTGTGCACGCGCAATCACCTGATTGGTCGCCGCTTCAAAACCACTGTTTCCGGCAGCCAAAACAAATTCAAGCGCATCGCTGTTATAGGTTTCAGCAAAGGTTTCGACTGCCTGGCTGACACGGGTCAGCGTATCCGCCTTATGGTCATCCAGGAACAGAATAACCGGGAGCAGAGAGCAGTCTGCATTCATCAACCCACCTGGCACATAGGCCAATGAAGCATTGATAACAAACTGATTACGACTGATTGCACGCCACTTGGGATTACCTTCATTCAAGCCGGCAGTAATACGTTTTGACAGATCAGCCAATGAGACACTGGACTGCACGCCTGGCACAGACTGCATGGCATACTGAAAGCGCTCAACCGATGACAGGGTTTCAAAAGCACTGCACTGATCCGCAGCGGTGACAGCCATGACCACAAACACATCACTGGAGGTGGAGTAATTGGCGGTAATAAAGTCATTATCCTGATTGTAACGCGAGTCTGCCCGTAACTCAGGTGCCCCACGATCCAAATCACCGATCTGCAGCCCCTGAGCCACATACAGCCCGAGCACCATCAAAACAACCGCCACACTCAATGCCGTTGCAGCGCCACGCGTTGTCGCAAACCAGGTCAATACTCGCCAATGCTCACCACCCTGTTCAGCCTGTCGGCGTGCATGCTCTATCGCCCGGGAGCCGACACCCACGTAAGACATGAGCAGCGGCAGCAACAACAGGTTAGTCAGAATAATCACAGCTACACCCAACGAGGCTGCAACAGCCAGCTCCTGAATCACCTGGATATCGATGACCATCAGGGTCAGGAAACCAATACCATCCGAGACCAGCGCTGTCAGCCCGGGAATATACAGCAGGCGAAAAGCACTGCGCGCTGCACGCCACTTATCCTGGTCCTGGAGACTTTCAAGACGTATGGCGTTAACAATCTGTACACCATGACTCACCGCAATGGCGAAGACCAGGAAAGGCACCAGCATGGAGTACGGATCAATCCCGTAGCCCAATGCATTCAGCAAACCCAGCTGCCAGATGACGGCAATCAGCGAACATAGCAGCGGTACCAGCGTACCCTTGATACTGCGGGAATAGAGATAGAGCAATACCAGGGTAATCAGAATAGCCAGCGCAAAGAACAGCGCTACCTGCTTGGCACCATCAATCAGGTCACCCACAATTTTGGCAAAACCGGTAATGTGAATACTGACTGAGTCTGTCACATAAGCATCACGAACACGCTGTTCGAGACGCTGTGAAAAAGCCTGATAGTCCAGCCGTTCGCCAGTCTCTGGATCGAAATCCAGCAAAGGCACTTCGATAATTGCAGAACGGAAGTCATTGGCAACCAGACGCCCCACCTGACCTGAACGCAGCACATTGATACGCAACTGATCCAGACTGGCTTCACTGCCATCATAATCCGGCGGAATCACGGGGCCACCGACAAAACCCTGTTCTGTCACCTCGGTCCAGCGTACATTTGGCGTCCAGATCGATTGCATGGCAGCGCGATCCACACCCGGAATAAAGAACAGCTCATCAGTCACCTGACGCAGCACATCCTGAAAATCCGCGTTAAAGATATCATCTTCAGTGGTCGCCACCGCCACACGAACACTATTCCCCAAACCTGACAGGTCCTGCTGGTAGGTTAAATAGTTTTCCACATAGGGATGACTGGCGGGAATCATTTTGACGAAGCTGGCGTCAGGACGAATCTGCACCGCCTGCCAGCCCAGTATCAACGTCACCAGCACAAACAGGGATAAAACCCAGGGACGCTGATGAAACAGCAGATATTCAACCCATTGCTCTGAACGGCGAATAGGTAACAACAAACGTTCAGCCATGCGCTTCATTGAGCAACTCCCTGGAAATTCACACGAAAGATGCCCTGCTCTCCTGCCAACACCCAACCTTCTGGCGTTGCGATCACTGCATTGAAGTGACGTCGCACACCGAGATCAAGTGGCTGCAGCGAGCTCTCCTGACTGGCCGTTAGCAGCGTGCCACCCAGTCCGGTAATGGCCAGCAGCCGACCGTCGCTGTAGCCACCCATGAAACTGACAGTGGTATCAACAGGCACTGCCTGCCATTCAAAACCGCCATCCAGACTTTCAAAGAGATGCCCACGCAAACCCAGCGCATAGAGACTGCGATCATGCGCCAGCAGATCAAAGAAAGAACCACTGTAAGGAGAAGGCAGCTCGTACCAACTGTCACCCTGATCATCTGAACGCATCAACAACCCGGCCTCACCCGCAATAATCAGACTACCATCATGCTGAGTAATCGCATTCAGATGCAACTGATCCGGATTAGGCAGCTCTTCACTGATAAACTCCCAGCTTTCTCCGGCATTCCGCGTCCGCAGCGCCAGACCATAGGCACCCAGCAGATAACCTTCATCCGGGTTACGGAACCAGACGCTCAACAAGGGATTAACAGGGCCTTCTTCCTGAGCCAGCTCGGCATCTTCAAGCGCAAAAGCCAGATCCTCTTCAAGATAGGGATCGTCCTCAAGCAGTTCATCTGTCAGAGCGCCAAGCGCCGCTTCCAGCGACTCGATACGCAACTGATTGATACGATCACCATCCAGGCGCACCACCCAGGTCATACCCGCATCATCACTGGATAACAGCACACCATCATGACCGGTAATCCAGCCCTGATTGTCCGAGGTGAAGTGTATGGACGTCAGCAGCGTTGTAACAGGCACTTGAGCCTGTTGCCAAACCTGGCCATGATCATCGGAATAGAGCACCACACCGAAATCGCCCACGGCGACCAGGCGCTCTCCAGCCCGCGCAAGATCGGTCAACATCACCGCATGCGCCGCAGCAGTTTGTGGAGCAGTCTGCGTCAGCCGGTCAGGAAGACCAGCTGACACCGGCATGACCAATATCGCCAGCACGACCAGAATTAAACGTAACACACGCATTTTCAGCATATTATTGTTGTATCGCTGTCAGTTTTTTTTGAAACCAGGGGACCGAACATCAGCTGCGCTCAAACAATGCAGCGATGCCCTGACCTCCACCAATACACATGGTGACGACTGCGTAGCGCCCATGGATACGCTCCAGCTCGTAAAGCGCCTTGACACTGATCACCGCCCCCGTGGCACCAATGGGGTGCCCCAGTGAAATACCGCTGCCATTCGGATTTACCCGCTCATTGGGCAGATCCAGATCACGCAACACCGCCAAGGCCTGTGCAGCAAAGGCTTCATTGACCTCCCACAGGTCGATATCACCAACCTGCAAGCCATGCTGATCCAGGAGTGACTTCACAGCGGGTACCGGCCCGATTCCCATATAGCGAGGTTCAACACCAGCAAAGGTGTAACCCACCAGACGCGCCATAGGCTTTGCACCACTGGACTCCAGCAACTCACCACTGACCAGTACAACGGCAGCGGCTGCATCGTTAAGACCTGATGCATTACCTGCCGTGACACTGCCATCTTTACGGAACACCGGGCGTAATTTTGCCATATCATCCAGTGTGCAGTTATAACGCAGATGCTCATCCGTATCGAACAGCTGTTCACCCTGACGCGTTTTGACCGCAACGGGTAAAATCTGAGATTTGAACCGACCCTCTTCTATCGCCTGCTGTGCACGCAAGTGACTCTGCATCGCCAGCATATCCTGATCTTCACGGCTGATCTGCCATTTTTCAGCGATATTCTCGGCAGTGACGCCCATATGGACATTTTCCATCGGACAGGTCAGCGCACCCACCATTGAGTCCAGCACCTGGGCATCCCCCATACGCTGTCCCCAGCGGCCAGATGGCATCCAGTAATTGGTACGACTCATGGATTCAGCACCACCGGCAACGGCGGCTTCGCACACGCCCAACTCAATCTGCTGAGCGGCCGTCACAATCGCCTGCAGGCCGCTGCCACACAAACGATTCACCGTCAGCGCAGGCGTAGTGTCAGGCAGGCCACCCTGCAGTGCGGCAACACGAGACATATACAGATCACGACGCTCCGTCGGCACCACATTACCAAATACGCAATGACCTATCTGAGAGGCATCCAGACCACTGCGCGTCAAGGCTTCCGCAACCACCTTTCCAGCCAAGTCAGCAGGGGGATGATCTTTTAACGACCCACCAAAACCACCAATCGCTGTTCTGACAGCTGCTACGACATAAACGTCACGGGTTTTCATGACAAGATCCTTTTTATTGCATTTATACAGGATATAGATGACCGAAAGCATCGCGTATACGGGCACCCGCTTCAATAACACTAGCCGCCAGCCTGAGTAACAATATTGTTCAGTAGAACTGACCTGGCGCTTCAACTATTGCCTCTTTTACACAAAAAAGAAAGTCCGGCGCCGCGCTGCTAGGGGTTTATGGCATAATAGGATCCCAAGTGACCAAGGACCGACGCCATTATGATCCTGACCCTGTTTTTTGTCGCGGCGATGCTGATGATCAGCATTCTGTTGAGCCCCCTCTCCAACCGTATCGGCTTACCGGTATTGTTGCTGTTTCTCGGGGTCGGCATGCTGGCCGGACAAAACGGCTTTGGGCATCTGTTACCGGCAGATACCGAAACCACTTTCATGGTCGGGCACCTGGCACTGGCAATCATTTTGCTTGATGGTGGCATGCGCACCCGGGCAGAAACCTTCCGGGTCGGTCTGAAACCGGCCCTGACGCTGGCGACACTCGGTGTCGTCATCACGGCAGCCATTACGGGGCTGGCTGCCGTATGGATACTGGATCTTCCGCTGATCTACGGATTGCTGATCGGTACCATTATCTCCTCAACAGACGCTGCCGCTGTATTTGCACTGCTGCAAAACCGCGGACTGCGACTCAATCAGCGCGTCAGTGCCACACTGGAGATTGAATCCGGCAGCAATGACCCGATGGCGATCTTCCTCACCATCGTTCTGCTGGAACTGATCATTCAGGAAACGCCACCCAATGCACTGGAAGCCGTCTGGTTATTGATCAAGCAACTGTCTCTCGGCGGTATCGGCGGCGTTCTTGGCGGCCTTCTGCTTGCCTGGCTGCTGAAGCGCTTTGCACTCATTGATGCATTTTATCCCCTGCTGGTCACCGCTGCCGGACTAAGCATTTTCTCAGCTACCACACTTCTGGATGGCAGTGGCTTTCTAGCCATCTATCTGATGGGCGTTATCGTCGGGAACCGTAAAGTCCGGCGCATGGAGGACATTCTTCAGGTCCACGACGGCCTCGCCTGGCTGGCGCAATTGTGTCTGTTCCTGATGCTTGGACTGCTGCTGGCACCGGAAGAGAAAATGAGTCATATTCTGGAAGGGGTGCTGCTGGGTACTGTGCTGATTCTGGTTGCACGTCCACTGGCTGTTGCCCTGACGCTCTGGCCATTCGGTTTTCGTTTCAAGGAGCAGCTATTCATCGCCTGGGTAGGTTTACGCGGCGCCGTACCCATAGTACTGGCACTCTTCCCGCTGATGGCAGGCATCGACAGCGCCCACCTGTTCCCCACCATCGCCTTTATTGTGGTGATTATGTCACTGCTGGTACAGGGCACCACGCTGGCCGCATCTGCGCGCTGGTTAAAGCTGGAATTGCCTGCCGAACCCAAAGCCCTGCAACATAGAGCCCTGGAATGGAGTGATGATACACAACATCAACTGATGGTGTTTGAGCTGGATGGCGAACACTGGACACCGCCTCGCTCCTTGACGGGTATTCGCCTACCCGATGGCATTGTAGTCTGCGCCGTTTTGCGTAATGATCAGCTGATACCCTGGCAAGAAACCTTGAAACTGAGTGGCGGCGACCGTCTGGCTGTTATCGGTCCGGTTGACACCGAAGCGGCTCTGGCGCGCTTGTTCAGCTCAACAGAGTCCATCCCCGCCTTGCGGGAGAATGTCTTTTTCGGTCTGTTCGAACTGGACGCCGCCATACAGATTAAAGATCTGCAAACCAGCTTTGGTATAGATGTTGAAGGCGCCGACTCACAGCAAAGCCTGGCAGACTATGTAGCCAGTCGACTGCCAAATCATCCCGTTGTCGGTGACCGGGTAAAAATCGGTCCAGTAACTCTGGTGGTAAAAGCGATGCAGGGCGACACCATTATCCGGGTTGGCCTGAAAATTTCCTGAGTGACAGCACCCACAAGGTGAATCAGCAATGAAATATCTGACACTGGTACGTCATGCAAAATCCAGCTGGAAGGCAGTAGATCTGCCGGATTTTGAGCGCCCGTTAAATAAACGCGGAAAGCGTGATCTTCCTGCTCTATGCGAACGCCTCATCGCTTTCAGCGCTCAGCCTGACAGACTGTTATTCAGTCCAGCGACCCGAACACGCCTGACGGCAGAGAGGATTATTGAGCGACTGAGTATTCCACTGGAACACTGCCAGGAATGCCCAGACTGCTATGAGGCCTGCACTACAGCACTGCTGGAACAGATCCAGATACAACCAGACAGCATCAACCACCTGATGCTGGTGGGCCATAATCCTGGCCTGCAGGACCTGGGCAGCTTCCTGCTAGGCGATACAGTACCGCATTTTCCAACCAGTGCAGTGTTACAACTGCAACTCGATATAGATCACTGGTCTGACTGCGCCCCGCAAACAGGACGCTGCCTGAGACTGGACTACCCTGGCTTGCATGCGAACTAAATCAGCTGTTTTTCTGAATCAGGAATTATACTGTGGACCTGTATATTGAAGCATTGGGCTTTACCGCCACCATCGTCACACCGATTTTCTTTATAGTATTTCTGGGCTATCTGTTGCGCCGCCTGGGGATTATCGATACCGGTTTTGTCAATGTCAGTTCACGTCTGGTGTTTACGGTAACCTTACCGGCACTGGTGTTCATGTCGATTGCCCAGATGGACTTTCACGCTGTTTTTAACCCTGGGCAGCTCAGCTATGTAATCATCGGGACCCTGATCAGCTACGCTCTGATCTGGTGGCTGGCAGCACGCTGGATTGACAGTCCCGCCGATCTGGGCGCCTTCATTCAAGGATCTTTCCGCAGCAATTACGGCATTATTGGTCTGGCAGTGAGTTTTAACCTGTTCGGTCAGTCCGGACTGGCTCAGGCTTCCTTGCTGCTGGCGCTGGTGATTCCCATGTACAACGTGCTGGCAATTATCTGCCTGACATTCCCGCTACGCAGCAGCCAGTCAATCAGCCTCTGGTCAACCCTTGCAGAAGTGGCAAAAAACCCTCTGATTCTGGCCGTCGTACTGGCACTGCCTATTTCGTATTTTGGTATCAAACTCCCGGACGTGGTTGCCACCACGGGACGCTACTTTGCCAATCTGACACTACCCTTGGCACTACTGGCAATCGGCGGTACGCTGAATATGAAAAGCCTGCGCGACAGCTCACGCCAGGCGTTCTGGGCGACCAGTACCAAACTGTTTTTTTTACCCCTGATACTGACCTTAGGGGCCTGGCTGGTCGGATTCAGAGGTCAGGATCTGACCGTGATGATGGTGCTCTTTGCCTGCCCGACCGCAGCCGCCAGTTTTGTGATGGCCAAAACCATGGGCGCCAACGCCCAACTGACTGCCAACATTATTCTGACGACCACACTGGGCTCTGTGCTGACACTCAGTCTGGCCATTTACCTCGCCAGCTTACTGGGCTGGGTCTGAAGACGGATGCAGATGTCGCCCGGCACACACCGGGCAGTCTGGATCAGCCGACAGACGCATCTCACGCCATTCCATGCGACGCCCATCCAGCAACAGCAAGCGCCCGGTCAGCGGCTTACCTGCACCACTGAGCAACTTGATTGCCTCCATCGCCTGCATCGAACCGATCACCCCCACCAGTGGTGCCAAAACGCCTGATTCAGAGCAGGTCAGTGCAGCATCATCCCCCTGCGGGTATAAACATTGATAACAGGGTGACTGCGGATTACGCGGGTCAAATACACTGATCTGCCCGTCAAAACGAATCGCCGCACCCGATACCAGCGGCACACCCGCCGCAAAGCAGGCTGCATTCAGTGCAAAGCGGGTACTGAAGTTATCACTGCAATCCACGACCAGATCAACCTGAGCAATCTGCGCCTGCAGACTGTCAGCATCCAGCCGCTGCTCAATACAGTGCAGACTCACGTCAGGGTTTAACGCCTGCAGCGCCTGTCGTGCAGACGCCACTTTACTCATGCCGATACGGTCATGCGTATGCACTATTTGACGCTGCAGATTGGTCAGATCAACCTGGTCATCATCGACCAGCCAGAGCTCCCCCACACCGGCGGCGGCCAGGTAAAGACTGACCGGACTTCCTAATCCACCCAACCCCAGAATCAAAACTCGGCTGGACAACAGGCGCTGCTGACCTTCAATATCCACATCTGGCAAAAGTATCTGACGACTGTAACGCAACAACTGATCATCATTCAGTAACATAGCGACCTCCAGTAATCCGATCCTTGCCATTCAGGTCCTGCCAGGTAAAGCACTGACTGAACCCCGCACCCAGCAGCGCCTGCTGTACCGCTTGCCCCTGATCATAACCATGCTCAAACACCAGCCAGCCATCCGGCTTCAGATAGTCAGGCGCCTGTGCTATCAGCGTGAGAATATCAGCCATCCCCTGCAGCGGCGCTACCAACGCACTACGCGGCTCATAACGCAGATCGCCCTCAATCAGGCAGGGGTGTTGAGGATCGATATAGGGCGGATTGCTGATCAACAGATCATAGTGACCACTGAGTGGCTCGCACCAGCTGCCCTGCAATACTTCTACCTGATCGAGACCCAGACGTCGAGCATTGCGCCGTGCCAACTCAACTGCAGAAACCTGCAACTCTGTAGCCTGAATCTGCCAGTCTGGCCGTTCACTGGCCAGAGCCAGCGCTATCGCGCCCGTTCCAGTCCCCAGATCAGCCATACGCACTCCGGCTTCCGGCAAGTGCTGCAGCGCCCATTCCACTAATAGCTCAGTTTCAGGCCTGGGAATCAGGGTTGAGGCATTCACCTCCAGTGCCAGGGTCCAAAAGCCCCGTTCGCCGGTCAGATGCGCAACGGGCTCACCGGATTCACGACGCGCCAACAGCGACAAAAATGCCTGCTGCTGTTCGGCACTCAAGCGTTTTTCCGGCCAGGTATACAGATAGCTGCGCGGCTTTTGCAACACATGACACAGCAACAGCTCTACATCCAGCCGGGGCGTTTCCGTCAACCCGGCCAGACGCTCAGACAATGCCAATGCCTGATCAACCCTCATCACTCAAAGCACCCAGCTGCTCGGCCTGATATTCATTCCGAAGTGGCTCAATAACCGATGCCAGATCACCCGTCATGACTTCATTCAGCTTGTAAAGTGTCAGATTGATGCGATGGTCAGTAACACGTCCCTGCGGAAAGTTATAGGTTCGGATACGCTCAGAGCGGTCCCCACTACCTACCAGACTTTTGCGCGTTGAAGCCTGAGCGGCATGCTGACGATCGGTTTCGGCCTGCTGCAGACGTGATGCCAGCAGCGCCAGGGCCTTGGCACGGTTCTTGTGCTGTGAGCGCTCATCCTGACACTCCACCACCAGGCCGCTCGGCAAATGGGTAATACGAATCGCCGAATCAGTCTTGTTGATATGCTGCCCACCAGCACCGGACGCACGAAAAGTATCCACACGCAAATCCGCCTTGTTGATCTCAATCGCTGCGGCTTCATCCAACTCAGGCAAGACAGCTACAGTACAGGCAGAGGTATGAATGCGGCCCTGCGATTCAGTTTCAGGAACACGCTGCACCCGATGCGCACCGGATTCAAACTTCAGCCGGGCATATACCTGCTGACCGCTGATGCGGCTGATCACTTCCTTGAAGCCACCATGCTCACCTTCGCTGGCACTGATGATTTCCACACGCCAACCCTGCAGTTCGGCATAGCGGGAGTACATGCGAAACAGATCACCGGCAAAGATAGCCGCTTCATCACCACCGGTTCCGGCCCGCACTTCCAGGAACACATTACGGTCATCATTCGGATCTTTGGGCAACAGCAACAGCTGTAACGCACGTTCCAGCTCAGTTCGGCGCTGCAATGCGACCTCAATTTCTTCCTGCGCCATGGCTCGCATCTCAGGATCACTGTCCTGGGCCATACTCTGAGCAGTTTCATGGTCGGCCAGCGTCTGACACCACTCACGGTAGTGCTCCACAACTGGCTCCAGTTCAGCATACTCAACCGAGTAACGGCGAAAACTCGCCTGATCACTGATTACGCCAGCATCACTGAGCAAAGCAGACAGTTCTTCAAAACGCTCGGCCAGCGTTTCCAATCGATTACGTATAGAGGCTTTCATGAATACCTGTTTTCAGTCCTGTCGATCTGGCAGATCGGCACCTGGAAGTTGGAAGAGTTCTTTTACCAGTTGCTGCAACTCATCGCGCCCTTCAGCCGAGGCTTCCCGTAACTTCACTGTTGGCTGATGCAGCAGTTTATTGGTCAAACCGCGAGCCAGCACTTCCAGCACCTGCTCCGGTGCCTTGCCTGCCTGCAATTGACGCTGAGCCTTTTCCAGTGCGGATTCACACAGGTTGTGTGCATGCTGACGCAGGGCTGTAACGGTATCCACCACATCCAGCTCACGCAACTGACGCATGAACTCATTAGCGCCCACCTCAATAATCTGCTCTGCTTCGCGCGCAGCAGTCTCTCGGCCACGCTGATTTTCTTCGATAACTTCTTTCAGATCATCGACGGTATAGAGATACACGTCATCCAACTGACCGACCTGAGGTTCTATATCCCGGGGTACTGCTATATCAACCATAAAGAATGGCTTATGGCGGCGTTTTTTCAACGCTGACTCGACAGCCCCCTTGCCCAGTATCGGCAACTGACTGGCCGTCGAAGAAATAATGATATCGACATCTGGCAACACATCAGGAATGTCACCCAATGCAATCGCCCTGGCATCAAACAGGGCCGCCAGATCCAGTGCGCGGCTGAGCGTCCGGTTAGCAACTGTCAACTGCCTGACCCCGGCACGGTACAAATGTCGAGCAACCAGCTCAATGGTTTCACCCGCACCAATCAATAACGCACGAGACTGACTCAGATCAGCAAAAATATGCTGCGCCATACTGACTGCAGCATAGGCGACTGAAACCGGGTTCTGACCGATCGCTGTATGTGTGCGTACCTGTTTGGCAACATTAAAGGCATGACGAAACAGGCGCCCAAGCTCGGCACCCACAACCCCTTCTTCCTGAGCCACACTGTAGGCAGACTTCAGCTGCCCCAGAATCTGAGGCTCTCCCAGCACCAGCGAATCCAGCCCCGAAGCAACACGCATCATATGACGCGCTGCAGCATCATTTTCATAACGATAACTGCAATCCTGCAGCCGGGCCACATCCAGACCATGATAATGTGCCAGCCATGCCAGCAGTTTCTCACTACCCGGCTCAAGGCTGCTGCCATAAACCTCTGTACGATTACAGGTAGACAAGATCGCAACTTCACGCAAGCCAGCTGCCTGACAGGCATGTTGCATGGCCTCAGCGAGGCGTTCAGGTGCAAACGCAACCCGTTCACGCACCTCAACCGGCGCTGTTTTGTGATTAATACCTAATGCCAGCAGTGTCATAGAATAGAATCAGCAACCCGACTACCTTGAAATAAGCCGCCTATCATACACCTTTACGCAGCGCGGATTAAGCCATGCGTTGCCGATGCACAGGAAGGAACCAAGTACGACCTGCCTGCGTAGTAGAACAGGGTAACGACAATCGACAAACAGGACCGGTTTCCACTATAGTGCAGATGCGTAGCGATCTGCTGAAGGATGGTTAAAGATGAAAAAGATGCTGTTGGCTCTCATGACAGGCTTGGTGTTGAGCGGTTGCTCCAGCCTGCCCCATGATTCCACAGAAACCAGCAGATTCGAACTGCTGGACATCCCTTTGCCCGAAGTCAGTTATCAACAGGGGCAGTTGAACCGAGAGATATTGCTGGATCTGCTCAGTGCAGAAATGGCAGGCCATATCGGACAATATGATGAAGCCCTGAGCCTCTACCTGCGCCAGGCAAACCATACCGGCGATGCAGCAGTTGCTGAACGAGCCACACGTATTGCGCAGTTTATGCGCGACAGCGAAGCGGTACTGACCGCCGCAGCGGTCTGGGCCAAGGCAGATCCACACAACAGCGAGCCCCGTGAACTGCTGGCCGGCATCCTGTTACATGAACGTCGCTTTGATGAAGCACTCCCCTGGCTCGAAACCGTCCTGAGCGACCCGGAATCAGATGCTGCACTACTGATCAGCTCTCAGGCTGAAGCCATAGACCCTCAAACAGCGACGCACTATCTTGCACTGCTCGACCAGATTATTGCAGAGCAACCCCAACGTACTGATCTGCATCTGGCAACCGGCCTGCTGTTTTTACGCATGGAAGAAACGGATGCCGCACTCCAGGCATTTAATCGCGGCCTGAGCATCGAGCCTTACCAGCCACAACTGGTCATGCAAAAAGCAGAACTCCTGCGTCAACGCAATCAGATCACCGCCGCACTGGACCTGGTCAATCGCGCAGCGCTGCGGCACCCTCACCATAACCAACTGCATATACAACAAGCGCAGCTACTGATGCTATCCGGTAACTTTCAACGTGCCGAGCTGATGATGAAAGAGCTGCTGGAGCAACGCCCACAGGATAATCAGCTCCATCTGTACTTTGCACTGCTACTGCTTGATCACGAACGCTATGATGCCAGTCGGGAGCTTTTAGAGTCACTGAAACGCAAAACACCTTACAATACCGAGATCGACTTCTATCTGGGGCATCTGGCACAACAACGCGGCGAGCGCGACATGGCGCTGTCTTACTACCGTGCTGTAGAGCAAGGCAATACATTCCTGCAAGCCCGGGCGAGAATGCTTGAGCTATTCAACGATGCAGGTTACCGGCAGCGCGCTGAAAACACTATTAATGAAGCCATTGCTCAACAACCTGGCTTTCGCAGCGGCCTGATCATCATGCTGGCCGAGTGGTACAAGCGTCACGATCTCAAACCTGCAGCCCTGCTCAGACTGAGTAACGAATTACACAAAACACCGGATGACACTCGCCTGCTGTACACCCGGGCACTCTTCTATGAACCGGAAGCACCACAACGCACCCTGGCTGACCTGCGCCGCGCACTTGAGCTTGAGCCCAACAATCCGGTATTTCAGAACGCCCTGGGTTACACTTTGACTGTGCACACACAAAAATACGAAGAAGCCCATCACCTGATCGCGCTGGCGCTGGCGCAACAACCCAACGATCCAGCTACGCTGGACTCAATGGGCTGGGTGCTCTTCAAGCTCAACCGTGTTGAAGAAGCCCTGGCCTTTCTCCAGCGCGCCTACGCACTGTTTCCGGACACTGAAGTCGTCGCCCATCTGGTTCGCGTACTGCATCGCCTGAACCGCCAGGAGGAAGCCCTGGAGATACTCGAACACTATCTGCAGCAAACACCGGATGATCGCCATCTGCTGGATGCAGCCGAGCGCATCGGAGCTCACTAAACAGATGAAAATTTTAGCACTGCTGCCCCTACTCCTGATCATGGCAGCCTGCAGCTCAACACCACGACTGCCGCCACCGGATACAGACGAGCAGCAATTTATCTACCGCATGCAGAACTGGTCCATGGACGGGCGTATCAGCATTACACAAACAGATCGGACGGATACCGCCAGAGTCAGCTGGGACCAACAACAGGCAGATTACCGCATTGACTTGACTGCAGGCCCGTTTAATCAGACCGTCGCGATCATGACAGGCAGACCCGGGCGTGTGGAAATTCAGGTAGCTGGTGAGGATGACCGTTATGTCGCCCGCTCACCTGAAGCACTGATGCAGGCACTGCTGGGCTGGAACCTGCCGGTCAGCCATGCCGTCTGGTGGATACGCGGCATACCGGATCCGACACGACCTCATCAGGTAGTCACCAACGAAACCAGCTTTCGCTTCCAGCAGCAAGGATGGGATGTCGACATCCTGCGTTACCAGGAAGTCACGCCCGGTAACCGCCTACCCTCACGCTTACGAATGGTGCATAATGGACTCACCGTTAACCTGGTGATTGGTCGCTGGGATCTTAACCTGTAACCTCTCAGGCTCAATCGCCATTATTCTGGCACGGGCCAACGCATAGGGGTTGATTTTTGATCTGAATTTGCACAGAATACGCGCCTTCCTTTCAAGGCTAGTTTATGCCGGAGGAGTTACTGGGGTATCGCCAAGTTGGTAAGGCACTGGATTCTGATTCCAGCATGCGTAGGTTCGAGTCCTACTACCCCAGCCAAATGTTATGATGACTGATAACCTTTCAGCACCTGAAATCCACTCTGAAGCGATCAAGAAGGTAAAGCGCATGTCCAGCATGATGATCTTCACCGGCAATGCCAATCCTGAACTGGCAAAGAAGGTGGTAGAACGCTTAGATATTCCACTGGGCAAGGCCGATGTCGGTCGTTTCAGCGACGGCGAAGTCAGCGTTGAAATTCAGGAAAATGTCCGCGGTAAGGACGTTTTCATTATCCAGTCTACCTGTGCACCGACCAATGACAATCTGATGGAACTGATTGTCTTTGCCGACGCCATGCGTCGTGCATCTGCGATGCGCATTACAGCCGTAGTCCCCTATTTCGGCTATGCTCGCCAGGACCGTCGTCCACGCTCCACCCGCGTACCCATCAGCGCCAAAGTAGTGGCAAGCATGATGACCAGCGCCGGTGTTGATCGCGTACTGACCGTTGACCTGCACGCTGACCAGATTCAGGGCTTTTTTGATATTCCGGTTGATAACGTCTACGGCTCTCCAGTACTGCTGGACGATATTACTGATCAGAAATATGACAACCTGATCGTTGTATCCCCCGATGTTGGCGGCGTAGTACGTGCACGCGCAGTTGCCAAGCAACTGGATTGCGATCTGGCAATCATCGACAAGCGTCGTGAGAAAGCCAACGAATCCCAGGTGATGAACATTATTGGTGATGTTGCTGGCCGTACCTGCATCCTGGTGGATGATATGTGCGACACAGCCGGCACACTGTGCAAAGCAGCTCAGGCATTGAAAGACAAAGGCGCTGAGCGCGTAGTGTCTTACGTGACCCACCCTGTTCTGTCAGGCCCGGCAATTGACAACATCAACAAGTCCGTACTGGATGAACTGGTCGTCACCGACACAATCCCACTGTCAGCCGCTGCACAAAAATGCAGCAAGATTCGCCAGCTGACACTGGCACCCATGCTGGCCGAAGCTGTGCGCAGGGTATGCAACGAAGAATCCATTAGCGCGATGTTCCGTTAAGAATCCAGTATTCCTGACAACATCACGCGGACAGGTCGCTACTGGCCTGAAATAAACGCGATACAGATGGATCGCGTTACAATCCCTGAATATCAGGGTAACTGAATACTGCAAACTCCTGGTCGCGGGAATTTGCAGTTTTTTAATTTTATAAGGTAATACTCATGTCCAAATTTGTAATCAATGCTGTCAGCCGTGAAGATCAGGGGAAGGGTGCGAGCCGCCGCCTGCGTCGTCAGGGCATGGTACCCGGTATCATATACGGAAGCGAAACTCCGGTAGCTGTTTCTGTTGTGGGTAAAGATCTGTACCGCATGCTGCTGGAAGATGGCTTCTACTCGTCCATCCTGACTATCAGTCTGGATGGCAAAGAAACATCTGTCATCATCAAAGATCTGCAGCGCCACCCGGCCAAGCCTGTTGTTCTGCACGCTGACTTCCAGCGCATCGACGACAAGCAGAAGATCAAGATCCAGGTGCCACTGAACTTCGTCAACTTCGAGAAGTCTGCTGCTTCCAAAGCAGCTGCCAAGTTCGCACCCGAAGCATCAACAGTTGAAGTGCTGTGCTTGCCGAAAGATCTGCCAGAAGCGCTGGATGTTGATCTGTCCAACATCGAAATGGGTCAGATTGCCCACCTGTCAGACATTGTTCTGCCAGCCGGTGTTGAAATCGTTGCACTGCGTCGTGGCGCTGACCATGACCAGGGTATCGGCTACTGCTACGCACCACGTGGCGCTAAAAAATAATCAGCCTTAAGGCTGATCGAAACCGGCATGACTGACAGCATTCAACTGATTGTCGGCCTCGGCAACCCCGGGGTCCAGTACTCAGAAACCCGTCATAATGCCGGTGCACAACTGGTGGAGCAGCTTGCTGCCCACCAGAACACCCCTCTCAAGCCTGAAGCCCGCTTTCATGGTCTGTATGCCAAGATACTGATCAACGGCCATCCGGTACATCTACTCATTCCAGCTACCTACATGAACCTCAGCGGCAAAGCCGTCAGCGCACTGGCAGGCTTTTACAAAATTGCCCCGGAACATATTCTGGTGGCTCACGACGAGCTGGATCTACCTCCGGGCACTGCCCGCCTGAAAAAAGGTGGCGGACATGGCGGCCACAACGGCCTGAGAGACATTATTTCCCAACTGGGCAATAACAAGAATTTTTACCGCTTGCGTATCGGTATCGGCCATCCCGGCCATGCCAGCCAGGTGTCCGGCTTTGTACTGAACAAGGCACCACTCCAGGAACGCAACCAGACACAAGCAGCCATGGATGAATCACTTCGTTATCTGCCACTGGCAGTCGAAGGCCAATGGCAACGCGCTATGAATCAACTACACAGCTTTTCAGGCTGATCAATACACAGGAACAGACCATGGGCTTTAAATGTGGCATCGTCGGGCTACCCAATGTCGGCAAATCGACTCTATTCAACGCACTGACCAAAGCAGGCATTGAGGCACAGAACTTCCCCTTCTGTACCATTGAACCGAATGCGGGCGTTGTTCCCATGCCGGACCCACGCCTGAAAGCGCTGGAAGCGATCGTCAAGCCTGAACGCGTCGTACCCACCACCATGGAATTTGTGGATATCGCCGGACTGGTTGCAGGGGCATCCAAAGGGGAAGGCCTGGGCAACAAGTTTTTGGCCAACATCCGTGAAACCGACGCGATCGCTCACGTGGTACGCTGTTTCGAAGATGACAATGTCATTCATGTCGCCAACCAGATTGACCCGCTCAGCGACATTGAAACCATCAATCTGGAGCTGGCACTGGCCGACCTGGATTCAGTCGAGAAACAACTACAGCGTGTCAGCCGCAATGCCAAGGGCGGTGACAAAGAAGCGGTTGCTGCCAAAGCACTGCTGGAAAAACTGCTGCCGCACTTGAGCGAAGGTTTACCGGCACGTGCACTGAAACTCAATGATGACGAACAGAAGCTGATTCAAAGTTTTCATCTGCTGACAACCAAGCCAACAATGTATATCGCCAACGTGGCCGAAGATGGCTTTGAAGACAACCCGCACCTCGATACAGTGCGTGAACTGGCGGCCTCTGAAGGTGCCGAAGTAGTCGCCATCTGCAACAAGCTGGAATCCGAAATCGCTGAACTGGACGACGAAGAGAAGCTTGAATTCCTGCAGGAAATGGGCATGGATGAACCCGGTCTTGACCGTGTAATCCGTGCAGGTTACAGCCTGCTGGGCTTACAGACCTACTTTACTGCCGGGGTCAAAGAAGTGCGGGCCTGGACCATTCGTATTGGCGATACTGCTCCAAAAGCCGCCGCGGTAATTCACACCGACTTTGAAAAAGGCTTTATTCGTGCGGAAGTCATCAGCTACGACGATTTCATCCAGTACAAGGGTGAAGCAGGGGCCAAAGAAGCCGGAAAGTGGCGCCTGGAAGGTAAAGAATATATCGTCAAGGACGGTGATGTAGTGCACTTCCGCTTCAACGTCTGATGCTGATTAAAAAGCCCTGAAAATCAGCGTTTTTTGAGCCCAGACTGTTGACAAGCAAGGCCAAAAAGCGAATAATTTGCGGCCTTGAAAGTGCGTGGCAATGTAGCTCAGTTGGTTAGAGCAACGCATTCATAATGCGTGGGTCGCAGGTTCGAGTCCCGCCATTGCCACCAGTTTTAAGAAACACTCAGGTTTTAGGGGTATCGCCAAGCGGTAAGGCAACGGGTTTTGATCCCGTCATGCGGAGGTTCGAATCCTCCTACCCCTGCCATCTATTGGCAATGTAGCTCAGTTGGTTAGAGCAACGCATTCATAATGCGTGGGTCGCAGGTTCGAGTCCCGCCATTGCCACCATTACTGGGGTATCGCCAAGTTGGTAAGGCACTGGATTCTGATTCCAGCATGCGTAGGTTCGAGTCCTACTACCCCAGCCATTTGATCCAACTCATCCTTTGTGTGTATTTTTTGCTCTACGAGTACCGCCTTTTCCGACTCCCCGCTATACTTCAGATATAACTTAAGCAGTGTATTAAACAAACATGCTTGGTACAGCCTTGTGTTCAAGCACCCTGAGCCCTTGATTACCTTATGAACGCAGACAACCCCGTCCGCCAGTCAAACAAGCCTGCTGTATCTGCGCGCGAAGCTCGTACGAATATATCCATTCTGTTCATAGGCTTCAGTCGAGAGGCCGCAGCCGCGACACAGGCATCACTCCAGGGTATTCGCATGGCGCCACGCTGCCGCCTGATAGGCAATGAACGCGAACTCACTGGATCACTTGCTGAACGCAGCTGGGATCTGGTACTGCTCAGCAGCATGCAACCCCAGGACATCAGTTTTGAACGCACTGCAACCATCATCAAACAACTCGACAAAGACATTCCGCTTCTGCTACTTTGCGACACCTTGCCAGACACAGAGATTCACCTGACTCTGTTACAACAAGGCATCACTGTAGCCTGCTGTGCGGGAAACGAAAAGCTGACACTCACCTATATCCATCAAAGCTTCAGCGCCCTGCAACAGCGGCAGCAATGGCGTCACTGTGAGTCCTTACTGGAAAAAGCAGAGCGGCGCATCCAGTCGCTGATTGACGACTCGCGGACAGCCATCTGCTTCGTTCATCAAAATCAAATCTGCTACGCCAATGAACGTTTTTTTGAACTACTGGGCTATGGACAGATCAGAGACCTCAGCGGCCTGAACCTGGACCGGTTGGTTTCTCCTGCATACCGTGAAGCACTGTTTCACCAACTGCAACGCATCGAAGCCGGCGAAACACTGACTGCCAGCTCAACAGCTGATATATTACGCGCCGATACCACCCGTTTTCACGCCACCCTGACCCTCAATCCAGCAGTCTACGCCGAAAAAGATGCCGTACAGATCGACATTACCCAACATCTCGCAGATACCGAAATCTTCAATGAACTCGATCCGATCAGCGGACTGTTGAACCAAACAGGTTTTTCCCGTCAGCTCGAGCAACAACTGGAACTTGCACGCCAGGGCGGCAATGATGGCTTCCTGTTTTATATTTCACTGGATGCCTATCAAACCCTGCACCAGAATATCGGCCAGGAAGGTACAGATCTGCTCGCTCAAGAAGTTGGCAAGTTACTCCGCAGCCTGGTGAATGAAGCCCACACCCTGGCACGTATTGATGATGCCACCTTTACCCTGTTACTGTCCGATCCCCATCAGGAAACAGCCAAGGCACTGGCACGGGAAATCTGTTTGTCAGTCGCCAGTCTGGAGCTGTCACTTGGCGAATATCGTGTACAGACCACCTGTTCCATTGGTATCACCACCATCAGTGAAAGCACACCCCGCGCAACAGAGCTGTTGCACCGCGCAGAAACAGCCGCACGAAGCCTTAGTCTGAATGAACGTCACGGCAACGGCTACAGCTTCTATCAGCTGGAGCAGAGTAAACCGGTAGTCAGCACGGATGCCAAGGCCGTCCAGCGTGTTGTCGATGCCATTACCCACAACCGCTTCCGTTTGCTGTTTCAACCCATAGTACCGCTGGAAACTCACATCAGCCTGGCTAATTACGAAGTATTACTGAGGCTTATCACCGACGATGATAAAGAGGTTTCACCCAATATCTTTATGAGCAGCATTGCCGATGACAATGTGCTGGCGCGCATGGATATGTGGGTACTGGAAGAGTGTGTGATGCTGATGCGCCAGGCCCTGGATCAGGGCAAACGCAGCCGTCTGTTTATCAACGTCACCGGGCGCACCCTGCGCAACAAGTCTCTGCTACCCTGGTTTGCGGAACAATTACGCAGCATGCGCCTTCCGGCTGATCATTTGGTATTCCAGATCAGTGAAGTAGACGCTCTGGCTGCACCCGCCTATTACAAGGCGTTTTGTCAGGCGCTGCACAAACTCCACTGCCTGATCTGCCTGAAGCATTATGGCAGCACATCCGAGTCAGAATATGTGCTTGCCGATGCACCTGTCGATTTTATCAAACTTGATGGCAGCTATCTGAAGGAACTCAGCCGTAACCCGCTGGCCGCACCGCAATTGGAAAGGATCATCAAACCACTCAAGCAAAAGAGCCTGCGCCTTATCGCACCCATGGTGGAGGATACCCGGCAAATGAGCCTGCTGTTTCGAATGGGAATACAGATGGTGCAGGGGCATTATTTACAGCCCCCGCAAGCCGATATGGACTATGCTTTTTTTGAGCCGGGTCAGGACTGAACGCCGTCGCGATCCCGAAAGCCAATCAGATACAGAATACCATCCAACCCCAGTGTCGAGATGGCCTGCTTGGCACTCTGCCTGACCAAAGGCTTGGCCCGGAAAGCAATCCCCAAACCGGCAATCGATAACATCGGCAGGTCATTGGCACCATCGCCTACGGCAATGGTTTGCTCCAGTTTAAGACCTTCTTTGGCCGCAATTTCACGCAACAATTGTGCCTTGCGTTCACCATTGACGATCTCACCACTGACTTCACCCGTGACCTTGCCATCCGCAATATCCAGCTCATTGGCATACACATAGTCAAAGCCCAGCCGCTGCTGTAGCCCTTTGGCAAAATAGTTGAAACCACCTGAGAGGATTGCTGTTTTGAATCCCAGCGCTTTCAGCTGAGACACCAGCGTCTCTGCGCCTTCGGTAAGTTTCAGACGTGCAGCGATGGTTTCCAGCACAGCAACATCCAGGCCTTTCAATAACGCGACACGTTGGCGGAAACTGGCATTGAAATCCAGCTCACCTCGCATGGCTGCTTCAGTAATAGCGGCCACCTGTTCACCAACACCTGCCTCTTTGGCCAGCTCATCGATGACTTCAGCTTCAATCAGGGTCGAGTCCATATCAAATACCACCAGACGGCGGTTACGGCGATAAATGTCATCCTGTTGAAAGGCAATATCAACATCATGGTCGGAGGCTGCTTTGAGGAACTCCTGACGCAATGCCGACGCATCCGCAGGAATACCTCGCACCGAAAACTCCACACACGCCTTGGTACGCTCGGTATCCGACGGACTTTGCAAAGAGACCCGGCCCGACAAACGGTTGATGTTGTCGATATTCAGTCCGTGATTTGCCGCAATTTCAGCCACCCGAGCCAGGTGCAGCGCACTGATACGGCGCCCCAGCAACGTGATAATGTGACGTGATTTACCCTGCCCACCGACCCATTGCTCATAATCGGAGGGATTCACGGGTTCGAAGCGCACATGCATATCCAGCTCATGTGCGCGAAATAACAGATCACGCAGCAAGTTAGAGGCACCTGCATCAGTCGGCACCTGAATCAGAATCCCCAGTGACAGGGTGTTATGAATCACTGCCTGGCCTATGTCCAGGATGTTCACATTATAATTTGCCAGAATACAGGTCATGGCAGACGTCACCCCCGGTCGATCTTTACCGGAGATGGTCATGAGGATAATTTCGTTCATCTGTCTCGTTTTTTTCGTGCTGTAGATGCGGACGTACCAGGCTTGCGACTACGCTGCTTGCCCTTCGGCTCCTCTACCTTGCCCTGGCGTAACTGATCACGCTTGGAAGGCTTCTTAGGCGGAGTGGCTGTATTTTGCCCGCTTGCCTCTGCAAGATCAAAGTCAATTTTACGCTCATCCAGGTCAACACGAACAACCCGGACATGCAGTGCATCACCCAGTTTGAAAACACGCCGGGTACGATCACCCACCAGCCGCTGTTTCGCGGCATCAAAATGATAGTAGTCACTCGGAAGGCCAGTGATATGCACAAGACCCTCTACGTAGAGATCCTTGATTTCAACAAACAGACCAAAGCCGGTCACAGCCGCAACCACGCCATCGAACTGGTTGCCGATCTGCTCCTGCATATACTCACACTTAAGCCAGGACACAACATCGCGTGTCGCTTCATCAGCGCGACGCTCTGTCATGGAGCACTGCTCACCTAATGCCAGCATTTCCTCTGTCGAGTAGTGTTTGACAAACGCAGGTCGAGCCACAAAACCTGAAGGTCTTTCAATATCCTTGATCCGTTTACCTGAGTGGATCGCCGCACGAATATTGCGATGTACCAACAGGTCCGGGTAACGCCGGATCGGTGAGGTAAAGTGCGCATAGGCATCATAAGCCAGACCGAAGTGGCCTTTGTTTTCCGGGCTGTACACCGCCTGCTGCATCGAACGCAGCATCATGGTCTGAATAATATGCTGATCCGGACGATCTTCTATACTTTCCGCCAGACGCAGATAGTCCTTGGGTTCCGGTTTATCACCACCCGGCAGGTTCAGCCCCAGCTCACCAAGGAAGGCACGCAGGTTTTTCAGCTTCTGATCTTTGGGTCCTTCATGGATACGGTACAGACTGGGTTGCTTATACTTTTCCAGGAACCGTGCTGTCGCCACGTTGGCGCAGAGCATGCACTCTTCAATAATCTTGTGTGCATCATTACGATGGATCGGCACGATACGCTCTATCTTGCGCTCAGGGCCAAATTCGATCCGGGTTTCCACCGTATCAAAATCGATCGCGCCACGCTCATCACGCGCCTTGCGCAACGCCTTGTAAAGACCGTAAAGTGTCTCCAGTGGTGCAACAACATGCGCATATTCGTTACGCAACTGCTGGCGCTCATCTGCTTCACCGATCTGCCCAAGCATCGTCGCCACCTTGTTATAGGTCAGACGCGCCTTGGAATTGATCACAGCCTCATAGAAACGGAAATCTTTCAGAACGCCGGCACGTGACAGGTTCATCTCACACACCATGGCCAGACGATCCACTTTCGGATTCAGCGAGCACAGGCCATTGGAAAGCAGCTCCGGCAGCATCGGGACAACATACTCAGGGAAGTATACCGAATTACCCCGGATAATCGCCTCATTGTCCAGTGCCGTACCCGGCTGGACATAGTAGGAAACATCCGCAATCGCGACCCACAGACGCCAGCCGCCAAAGCGCTTTTTCTCGGCATAGACGGCATCATCAAAATCACGTGCGTCTTCACCATCAATTGTCACCAATGGCAGATCACGCAGATCCACACGGTTGGACTTGTCTTTCTCTGCCACCTCCGGCGCCAGCTCGGCAATCTGCTGATGTACCGCTTCTGGCCACTCATGCGGAATATCGTGACTGTGAATGGCCACTTTGATTTCCATACCGGCTGACAGATGCTCGCCCAGCACTTCAATCACGCGTGCCCGCGCAGGTTGGCGTCGATTCGGGTATTGCAGAATTTCGGCAACCACCAGCTGACCATCCGAATACTTCAGGTCCGACTGTTCATCCGGAATGATCATAACCTGATTGGTGATACGCTGATTTTCCGGAATCAGAGAACCAAAGCCATTGTGTCCATCGAAACGCCCCACCACTTTGGTGATGCCCCGCTCCAGAACCTCAACCACCTTGGCTTCCCGACGGCCACGGCTGTCCAGGCCAATTTCCTGAACCAGTACTTTATCGCCATCAAAGACTTCACGCATATTACGCGCATTCAGGAACAGATCCTCTCGACCGTCCTCAGGTTTAACGAAACCATAGCCGTCACGATGACCGATCACACGCCCGGTGATCAGGTTCATTTTTTCAATCAGGCCAAATTCGTTACGGCGGTTAGAGATCAACTGGCCATCACGACACATGGCAATCAAACGACGGCGTATCGCCTCTATATCATCTTCATGCTGCAATCCCAGCTCATCGCAGAGATCAGGGTGTGCAATTGGCGCACCCCATTTTTGTAAAAACTCGAGAATAAATTCTCGACTGGGCACAGGGTTTTCATATTTGCTTGCTTCCTGTGCTGCATTGGGATCTTTTTCAACCCATTTCTTTTTCATACAGTTTCCATTTAAAAATACAAAAGCCGGCACTGGGCCGGCTTTGGGGATACATTCAAGGAACAAGTTCCTCTTCTTCCTCTTCCTTCGGCGGAGGCGGTATCAGATCCTCTCGTGTGACCTTCAGCAGTAATAGAATATTACCTGCTACATACACAGAAGAGTAAGTCCCGATAATCACGCCTGCCAGCAAGGCGATAGCAAAGCCATAAATCATCTCACCACCGAAGATCGCCAATACCACCAGCACCAGCATGGTAGTCAAGGAGGTTACGATGGTACGACTCAAAGTCTGGTTCAGTGATGTATTCAATATCTCAACCGGCTCACTGACCCTGAGAATACGGAAATTCTCACGAATACGGTCATACACCACAATGGTGTCATTCAAAGAATAGCCGATAACCGCCAAAAGTGCTGCCAATACCGTCAGATCAAAGTCTATCTGCATCAGCGAGAAGAAGCCCAGCACAATAATGACATCATGCGCCAGCGCCAGCACTGCACCAACAGAGAACTTGAACTGAAAGCGGAACGCCAGGTAGATCATCACCATGATCAGCGCGACCAGCAATCCAAGGCCGCCCTGCTCACGCAGCTCTTCACCTACCTGGGAGCCAACGAACTCGTTACGGCGCAGCGTTACACCGGCATCCGCATCCTGCTGCAGCACTTCCAGTATTTTTTGACCTAGCTGCGGATCATGCGCTTCACCCAGACGAATCAGGATGTCATTGGCCGAACCAAAGGTCTGCACCACAGCATCGCCATAACCACCGGCACGCAACTGGCTACGGACATCTTCCAGTTCAACCGGCCGTTCATAAGTGACTTCCACCAGGCTACCGCCGGTAAAGTCCAGCCCCAACTTCAAGCCATTGATTGCCAGTGAGCCGATAGAAACCAGCAGCAACACAATGGAGATGATCGCCGCAATGCGGCGTGCACCCATAAAGTTGAATTCACGTTTAATATGTATCATCTATACACCTCAGAGCCCGAGCTTCTGCAGTTTACGGCCACCATAGGTCAGATTGACCAGCGCCCGGGTAATGACCAGTGCCGCGAACATCGAGGTAACAATACCGACAGACAGGGTCACGGCGAAGCCTTTCACCGGCCCGGTGCCCATGGCAAACAGAATCACCGCAGCAATCAACGTCGTCACGTTGGCATCCAGAATCGTACTGAATGCACGACTGAAGCCTGAATGGATTGCACTCTGCACGGGTGCACCACTGCGCAACTCTTCCTTGATACGTTCAAATATCAGCACGTTGGCATCCACCGCCATCCCGACTGTGAGCACAATACCGGCAATACCCGGCAGGGTCAGCGTTGCTCCCAGCATCGACATCACCGCCATGATCATCACCAGGTTGAGTGTCAGCGCCACATTGGCAAGCAAACCAAATACCCGGTAGAACAGCGCCATGAACACCAGCACCAGCGCGAAGCCAATCTTGACTGAGGTTACCCCCATTTCAATGTTGGCAGCCCCCAGACTCGGCCCGATGGTACGCTCTTCGACAAAGTAGATCGGCGCAGCCAGCGCTCCGGCTCTCAGCAGCAGAGCCAGTTCGGATGACTCACGCGGACTGTCCAGACCGGTGATACGGAACTGATTCCCCAACACACTCTGAATGGTTGCCAGAGAGATCAGACGCTTCTCGGTATAAGGGATACGACGTTCTACCATCTCGCCGTCAATGCGCTCCGTCACCGTGCGGGTTTTGTGCTCAACAAACACCACCGCCATACGCCGCTGAATCGCATTACGTGTTACCCGGCTCATCATCTGCCCGCCACGTGCATCCAGCGTAATCGACACCTGCGGCATACCGTTTTCATCAAAGGTTGCATTGGCATTCGCCACGCTGGAACCGGTGATAATAATATCGCGCTCCAGCGTTGCCCGACGATCCGGATCATTACGGAACTGGAACACCTCTGTCGCCGCACGACTGGCATCACTCATCGCCTCCAGACGGAACTCCAGGTTCGCTGTCTGGCCGATCACACGCTTGGCGGCTGCCGCATCCTGAATACCCGGTAACTGAACCACGATACGATTACGCCCCTGACGCTGTACCAGCGGCTCTGCCACACCCAACTCGTTAACACGGTTACGCAGGGTCGTGAGGTTTTGCTGGATGGCATAATCTTCTATTTCACGCACTGACTGCTCGTTCAGTGTCACATGCAGGAACCAGGCATCGTCCTGCTGGGCAGATTCAAAAGCAAATTCCTGATAGTCACGACGCAGTCGGCTTTGTGCCTGATCGCGCGCCTCAGCATCCGCAAAGCGGACAATCAAGCGGCCACTGTCATCCAGGTCCACTGAGCGATAACGGATACGCTGCTCACGCAAGGTGGTACGTATATCACTGGCATAGACTTCCAGACGCTGTGCCACAGCCTGATCGGTATCAACTTCCATCAGGAAGTGCACCCCGCCTCGCAGGTCCAGGCCCAGCGTCATTGGACGCGCACCCAGTGCTGTCAACCAGTCAGGCGTCGTAGGTGCCAGATTCATGGCCACAACATAGTTTTCGCCCAGACCACGCGTCAGGGCTGCACGTGCGCGCAACTGCGCATCACTGCTGTCAAAGCGGATCATGCCAGCTTCATTTTCCAGCTCGGCACTTTTAAAACTGATGCCTTCCTGTTCCAGCAGACTGACCGATTGTGCCATAACACGGTCATCAACCTGATGAATCGCACGGGAGCCGGAAATCTGGACGGCATAGTCCTCGGGGTAAAGATTAGGTGCTGCATAGATGCCGGCAATCACCAGCACCATCACGATCAGCAGATTTTTCCACAAAGGGTAGCGGTTGAGCATTGTGCCCCATCCTCGGTAAACAAAAGCGCCACTGCAGGAGTGGCGCTCTAGCTGAATTCAGCCTTCAGATATCCTTGATGGTACCCTTGGGCAGCTCAGCCGCCACATGGGCTTTCTGAAACTTAAGTTCAACGCCGTTACTGACTTCCAGCACGACATAATCATCTGTCAGACGTACGACCTTGCCGATGATACCACCGGCGGTGATCACTTCATCACCTTTGCTCAGACCACCGATCAGTGCTTTATGTTCCTTGGCACGCTTGGACTGTGGCTTCCACAGGAAAAAGTAGAAAATCAGTGCAAAACCAACCAGGAACAGCATGTTGAACATGCCGGGGTCCATACCACCCGCTTCTTGCGCGAAGGCTGGTGAAATAAAGAAGCTCATTCAGCATTCTCCAGTTATTGTCATTAAGTTTACGAAAATGAATCTATCAATCGCTTGCTGTATCTGTCAGCGGTGGTGTTTCCATCCCCCGGACACGATAGAAATCGTCCACGAAGGCGCACAATTTACCCTGTTCGAGCGCATTGCGCAAACCAGCCATCAGCGTCTGATAATAATGCAGGTTATGCAGGGTACTCAGCTGTGCTCCCAGCATCTCACCACACTTGTCCAGATGATGTAGATAAGCCCGACTGAAATTTTTACAAGTGTAGCAATCACAGTTTTCGTCCAGCGGACGTGTATCCGTCTTGTTGACAGAATTACGAATCTTCACCACCCCGGTTGAGGTAAACAGAAAACCGTTACGGGCATTGCGTGTCGGAATGACGCAATCAAACATATCCACACCACGGCGCACCGCTTCGACGATATCCTCAGGCTTGCCAACACCCATCAGATAACGAGGTTTGTCCGCCGGCATCTGATAGGCCAGATGATCCAGCACCTTGATCATCTCATCCTTGGGCTCGCCCACCGAGAGTCCGCCGATGGCGTAGCCATCAAAATCTATCGCGGTCAGTCCTGCCAGGGATTCGTCTCGCAGGTGTGGATACATACCACCCTGCACGATACCAAACAATGCCGAGGGACTGTCACCATGCGCGGCTTTGGAGCGTTCAGCCCAGCGCAATGACATGCGCATCGACTTGGCGGCCTCTGCCTCAGTCGCCGGATAGGGTGTACATTCGTCAAAGATCATCACGATATCAGAGCCCAGTGCACGCTGTACCTCCATTGACCGTTCAGGACTCAGAAACACCTTACTGCCATCTACCGGGGAGCGGAAAGAAACACCTTCCTCGGTAATCTTGCGCATTTTACCCAGACTGAACACCTGAAAACCGCCAGAGTCCGTCAGAATCGGCCCCTGCCACTGCATGAAGTCATGCAGGTCACCATGCAGGTTGATAATCTCTGTACCGGGTCGCAACATCAGGTGAAAGGTGTTACCCAGAATAATCTGTGCACCCAGCGCCTTCACATCGCGTGGCAGCATACCCTTGACCGTACCATAGGTGCCAACCGGCATAAACGCCGGGGTTTCCACAACACCACGAGGAAAGGTCAAGCGACCGCGACGGGCCTTGCCTTCTGTGGTCAGGCATTCAAACTGCATAAAACATTGTCTAGTCACACTGACTCCTCGATCACGGCTGACTGCCGGGTCATAAACATCGCGTCACCATAACTGAAAAATCGGTAACGTTCGGCAATAGCTTCGGCATAGGCCGCACGGATATTATCCTGCCCGGCAAAGGCTGACACCAGCATTAACAGGGTTGACTCCGGCAGATGGAAATTGGTGATCATGGCATCCACACTGCGGAACCTGTACCCGGGATAGATAAAGATCTGGCTATCACCACTGAAGGGCTGCAGCTCACCGGATTGACTGGCTGTTTCCAGCGACCGTACACTGGTGGTACCGACAGCAACCACCCGGCCGCCTCGCGCACGCGCTGCACGCACTGCTTCACAGACAGTCTCGGACACCTCGATGTACTCAGCATGCATGGTGTGTTCTTCTACCCGGTCCACCTTGACTGGCTGAAACGTACCGGCACCCACATGCAGGGTTACAAAAGCGGTTTCGATTCCTTGCTGCTGTAAGGCATCCAGTAGCGGCTGATCGAAATGCAATCCGGCCGTAGGCGCAGCGACCGCACCGGGGCGACGATTATACACCGTCTGATAGCGTTCACGGTCCGATGGCTGATCTTCACGCTGCATATAGGGTGGCAAGGGCATATGGCCGTGCGCTTCCAGTTGGGCCATCACATCACCTAGTGGATCAAACTGCAGCACAAACAGACTGCCCTGACGCCCCGTCACCTCCACTTGAATACCACCTTCGAGCAGCAACTGGCTACCCGGTTTTGGCGCCCGGCTGGCACGAATATGTGCCAACGCCTGCTGATCACCCTGCAGGCGCTCAATCAGCACCTCGACCTGCCCACCGGATGCTTTCTGACCATACAGGCGAGCAGGAATGACACGGGTATCGTTAAACACCAGCAGGTCGCCCGGGCGCAACAGTCCGGTCAAGTCACTGAACTGCCGATGCTGCAATGCACCCGTTGTACCATCCAGACACAGCAGACGACTGGCACTGCGTTGCTCCAGAGGGAAACGGGCAATCAACTCATCTGGCAACTCAAAGGAAAAATCACTTACACGCATGATCAACCATCATCCAAAACAGGGGCGAACATTTTATCCTAAACAAAAGATTTTTTCAGTCCTGATTGACCGCTGCAATAAAGTGCTTATAATGTGCGCTCTGTTGCCTGAGGAGAATACCTCAAACACAGCAACAATGGCGGTGTGGTGAAATTGGTAGACACGACGGATTCAAAATCCGTTGCTGAATAAGCGTGGCGGTTCGAGTCCGCCCACCGCTACCATCCATGAAGATTGATAAAAATCAATATCCTGTTAAAAAGTCCTTGTGACTAGTCTCAAACCCACTCAAAATCCAACGCTTCACACTCACGCTTGCTCAGTAAGGATTCTGCAATGCGAACAGCGGTATTCGGATTTGCCCTGTTGTTACTGGTTTCAAATAGTCCTCAGGCTGAAGCGGTCGACCTGCGTCAACTGCGTATGATCAACCAGCAAGTGAATCTGGACTACCAGCGCAGCCAGCAAACCGGACAGCGTTACAGTCACTCTGCCCTGGCAAAATATCATCTGGTACGTCAGCAGTTCCCGGATGCGCGCATGATGATTACCCATGCTCAGCATGTCACACCCAGTGGCTTTGAAATAGAGCCACATACTGTGGTCACAGTTGAGGCAGACAATCAGGTCTGGGTAATGGATTATGAACTGTTGAATATCTATACTGCAGAAGACCGACGCGATCTCAAACCGGTCACCAGTATTGAGCTGCGCGACAATCAGGTCTGGATTCATCGTTACGCGGAAGGCTGGAGCATTCAGAGCAGCGAGCCGGCCGACTCAGCCATGCAAAGCAAGCTGAAGTCGACCTTGCTGGAAACACCCGGTTAAGAGGCAGAAGCCGGTACAAATCGATCGGATGTAGCAGCGCTGTCAATTACGCTGGCCAGCATATCGGCAGTCACAGCGCTCAGGGTCCAACCCAGATGGCCATGGCCTGTGTTATAAAAAACAGTCGGCAGACGACCACGCCCAACCCGCGGCATCATGTTTGGCATCATCGGACGCAAACCTGCCCAGGGAACAACACTGCGCGTACTCACCTCAGGGAAGCACTGGTTCACCCAGTCAATCAAAGGCTTGATGCGGTCTGCCCGTATATCCTTGTTGTAACCATTAAATTCAGCCGTACCCGCCACCCGGAAGCGATCCTGACCCAGACGACTGGTCACCAGCTTGGTTTCATCGTCCAGCAAACTCACCTGAGGTGCGGCTGCCTGACTCTGGGCATCGGTCAGATTGACGGTAATCGAGTAGCCTTTGACTGGATAAATATTGACACGGTCACCCAATGAAGCAGCCAGCTTGCGACTGGCTACACCCGCCGATACCACCACCGCATCAAAGCGATGAGCAAGGGTTTCATCCCCCTGACGCACCACCACCGTAGCGCCTCGTGCGTCGGCGCTGACATCTGCAACATCCTGCTCATACAGACAACGTACACCCAGGCGCTCACAGGCTGCGGCCAGTCCCTGGGTATACTTGTGAATATCACCGGTAGAATCACTGGGCGTTAAAAAGCCGCCGTAATACTGCCCTTTCAGCGTTGGCTCAATACGCTGTATATCACTGGGAGCGAGGGTTTCACGAACCAGCCCACCTTTCGCCAGTAACCGGGAGACCCGCTGGGCATGTTCAAAGCCGGCCTTGTCGCGGTAAATATGCAGAATGCCTTTCTGCTTCAGATCAAAATCGATATTTTCCGCTTCTGCCCAGCTGAACAACAGCTCACGTGCAGCGATTGCCATACGCGCTGTCTCGGTAGTATTCGCTTCATATTGCGGAATCGCTGCCATAAACTCGGCAAACCAGCTGAACTTGTGCCAGGATGGCTTGGGATTGACGAGTAGCGGAGCATCTTTTTTCAGCATCCATTTCAGCCCCTTCATCACGGTTGACCAGCAGGTCCAGACTTCCGCATTGGAGGCTGACAACTGACCACCATTGGCAAACGAGGTTTCCATGGCTGCATAGCGTTGCTTTTCAAACAGGGTGACCTGATAGCCGCGTTTCGCCAGGGCATAGGCTGAGGTGACGCCGGTAATACCGCCGCCGATGACTGCAATAGATTGCATCGTACAACTCCGAATCAAGGTTAGGTTAGACGCCATCCATACGGGATTCACGCCACCCCCTCCGTCGCTGTACCTGAGAGATTCACACTGCTGAGAGTGCTTGCTCCTTCGGTGTGCCGCTCAAACGACAACTCTTCGGAGTTCAGAAGAATGGACCGGTCCTTTTGCCTGAGAGTTTCCGGGGCGGTTGCTCCTTCGGCGCCGCGGGCCTTGGCCTGCGATCTCTCCCGATCAATTCGTATCCAACATAAAAACGACCTCAATATAACACAAGGGCGACGCCAGATACCATGAGGCAGGATTCGACCTTAGATGCATATGCATGGCTGTGACATGACGCGTTCAAACGCAGTCACAGCCATGGCAGCCCGCTGGTTTATCCCAGCCAGACCTGCTGGGCATTCACAAACTCATGAATCCCCTGGGGCCCCAGTTCACGCCCCAGACCGGAACATTTAATCCCGCCACTGGGCAAACGCGGATCGGTTTTAACAATACCGTTGACCGCCACCTGACCGACTTCCAGACGCCGGGCCAGCTGTTCACCCCGGCTGCGTTCAGTCCAGAGCCCGGCCGCCAGGCCGTAACGACTGTCATTCGCCAGCGCCACGGCATGTTCAGCATCACGCGCGCGCATCACCACGGCGACCGGACCAAAGGTTTCTTCCACCGCTGCCGTCATATCCGCCGTTACATCTGCCAACAGCGTCACGGGATAGAAAAAACCTGGCCCATCCGGCAACTCGCCGCCCAACAGGCAGCGTGCGCCTGCCTGGCGTGTTTCCATCACCTGACGGTGCAGGTTCTGGCGCAGATCATCACGCGCCATAGGCCCCACATCCGTGGTTTCCAGTGCTGGATCACCCAGTTTCAAGGCGGCAAGACGGGTCTGCAGCTTTTCCACCAGCGTGTCATAGACCGGATCTTCTATGATGATGCGCTTGGCGGCGATACAGGACTGCCCGGCATTGATGATACGTGACAGCGTAATGGTATCTGCAGCTTTATCCAGATCCGCATCGGCAAGGACGATGCAGGGATCCGATCCGCCCAGCTCCAACACCACCGGCTTGATCTCAGCCCCGGCAATCGCGGCCACGGCACTGCCTGCACGATCCGAGCCGGTCAACGATACAGCCTGCACCCGCGGATCACGAATGACCGCTTCCACCGCCGCATTGCCCATGGGCACATTTTGCATCAACCCGGCAGGTGCACCGACCTGAACAAACAGATCTGCAATCGCCTGGGCACTGCGGGGTACATGCAGATCATGTTTCATCAAACAGGTGTTACCTGCCATTAAAGCCGGCGCACAGAAACGAAATGCCAACCAGAAGGGTGCATTCCAGGGCAGAATCCCCAGCACACTGCCCAGTGGCAAATACTGCACATAACTGTGAGACGCATCAGACGCCAGCGTCAGCGGCTGCAGATATTGCTCGGCCTGCTCTGCGTAGTGCTCGGCACACCAGGCAGCCTTCAGCACCTCTCCCCGGGCTTCCTTGATTGGCTTACCCATCTCCAGCGTCATCAGCGGTGCGAGACTATCAACCTCTTCACGCATTTTGGCGGCCACAGCCTTCAGCAGAGCGGCCCGCTCTGCAAAACTGGTCTGCTTCCAGTCCTGATAGGCAGATCGTGCCTGTTGCAAGGCGGCTTCCAGCGCAGCCGCATCGAGTACAGGAGAGTCCTGCAGCTTTTCACCTGTCGCAGGATTAATCACAGCAACCAGAGTCTCTGTCATACCGCCTCCTGTGCCGCTTTGATGGCTTGCGCAAAAATCTGCAAGCCTTCAGTCAGATCTGCATCCGGTATCGTGAGAGGTGGAATCATTTTGATAACCATACCGCCCGTACCACAACCACCCAGCAGCAAGCCGCGCTGGAAACATTCACTCACAATTGCTTTTGACAAGGCGCTATCACCTACATCCAGCGCCTGCATCAAGCCTTTGCCGCGTACCTGCCAGGCACCCTGACTGCTGGCTGCAATGGCATTCAGGGCGGAAGCCATCTGCTCGCCCTTGCGCTTTACCTCAGACATCAATGTGTCATTCTGAAAATAGGACATCGCCACCTTGCCTGCGACGAAGGAAAACCCCTGTCCGCGGAAGGTGCCGGTATGCTCACCCGGCGACCAGTGGCGGTCATGCTCAGGCTTCACCAGGTTCATTGCCAGCGGGGTCCCAAAACCACCTATCCCCTTGGCCAGCGTGATAATATCCGGATCCAGCCCCATGCCGTCGAAACTGAAGTAAGATCCGGTACGGCCACAGCCTGCCTGAATATCATCCAGCACAAACAACGCCCCGAGATCCTTCGCCAGCTGCTGCACAGCCAGCAACCACTCCTGACTGGCCACATGCACACCACCTTCAGCCTGAATCGGCTCCACAACAAACGCAGCGGGTGCTTCCAGACCACTGGAGCTATCCTCGAACTGGGCACGCAAACGATCAACCGAAGCCGTTCCACAGCCCATTTCACAGCCCCGGCAAGGCGTCTGACAGCCAAATGGCATGCGTACGACATGCTCCAGCGGAACACCCGCGGCATTGCGGAAATAACTGTTAGCTGTCAGTGCCAGAGACCCCAGTGTCATACCATGAAAGCCATGGGTACAGGCCACCACAGTTTTGCGCCCGGTCACTCGACGAGCCAGCTTAAGTGCCGCCTCGACAGCATTGGTACCGGTGGGTCCCATAAACTGCATTTTGTGATTCATACCACGCGGCACCAGAATCGTGTCGGCAAATGCCTGGATAAAGTCCCGCTTCACGGTGGTACTGGTATCCAGGCTGTGCGCAACGCCATCAGCCTGAATGAACTCGATCAGTGCCTCTTTCATCAATGGATTATTGTGTCCGAAGTTCAGCACCCCGGCTCCGGCAAAAAAATCGATATAGGACTTGCCTGCTTCATCGACCTGCCGGGCGTTTGAAGCGGATTTGAACACGGTTGGATAGATACGGCAGTAACCGCGGATTTCTGATTCCCATTTCTCGAATACCTGCATGGAAATCCTCCTTCATTATGACTGGGGTTGAACCCGTTATAGAAACTGCCAGGCGTGCTATCGTTATTCTGTCCCGGCAGGGTTTGGATTGAGCCTCTGCGAACTCAGAGACCCGGACGTCTCGCAATAGCACTGCGGCTACTGCAAACTGGCTCAGGATGGCTCCGGTAGCGGAGCCCCTGCAAGTCGGGCGAAGACCCTGGCAACCGGTGAAATCAGGGCATCATTAAAATCATACTGGGCATTGTGGCAGGGCCGACTGTGCTGCAGCTGGCCATCATTACTACCGATTAGCGCAAAGGCCCCTGGTATCTCTTTGAGGTAATAACTGAAGTCTTCAGACGCCATAATCGGCAGAGGAGTTGTCTGACTCAGCACCTGATCACCCAATTCCCTTTGCAACTGCTCCCGGTAGTTGGCAGCCGCCACGGGATGATTGATAGTTGCATCGTAGCGGGGAAACATCTCAACCTGACACTGGGTAGCATAGCTGCGGGCTGTGGCCACAGCGATTTCTTCAATCCAGTCGGATAAACGCTGACGGTTCTCAGGCTGGGCAATACGAAATCCACCTTCAATCACCACCTGATCCGGCGTCACGGTAGGCGAGCTGCGACCATCGATAGAAGTCACACTGATCACTGTCGAGTCCTGAGGTGGCAAACGCCGACTGACAATCTGCTGTAACGCCAACACAATTGCTGAGGCCGCCAATACAGGATCATGGCAGACTTCCGGTTGACTGGCATGACCACCCTGACCAGTTACAGTCAGACGAAAAGTGCCATTCCCAGCCATCACCGGTCCATCCGGGCAGACCGCCTGACCAAAAGGGATCGCAGGCCAGTTATGCCAGCCATAAATCATATCGATACCTTTCAGAGCACCTTCTTCAATCATACGCAATGCACCATGCCCGCCCTCTTCTGCGGGCTGGAACAGCAGGGTAACAGGACCCGGCAACTGCGCTTCATGTGCCTTCAGCCAATAAGCAGCCATCATCAGTGTCGCGGTATGTCCATCGTGACCACAGGCATGCATACAGCCCTGCTTTTGTGAACTCCAGGGCATGCCGCTTTTTTCCACAATCGGTAATGCATCAATATCACCACGCAACGCAATGTGCGGGCCTGGTTTATCTGCGGCCAGACGTCCCAGCGTGCCGAACTCGGCACAGGCCTGCCAGGGAATACCCAGCGCAGACAACTCCTGACGTATACGTGCCGCCGTCGCTTCTTCCTGCCAGGTCAGCTCGGGTTGTTTATGCAGATCACGTCGCAGCGAAATGGCTTGCTGAATATACTGGTCCCAGAGTGCGGTCAAATCTGAACTCCTGATTGGTGTCGGCCCATCTTTTTGTGAAATTTTATTTCTCACCACTAAAAGTAGCACAGTTGACTCCGCATACCAGCCCCGAGTTCCAAAAAAATCAGCTAAAGCCGGAAGGCAGAAGTTGAGCTATCGCAATACCTAACGCGTTGTTCTCTGCTAACCTGTACAGTAAATACAAAGACCTACACAGGAGCCCACTATGCAATTCAAACTTATCATGGCATTTGTCGATGCAGACAAAACTGATCAGGTGATGCACGCTGCACGTGATGCGGGGGCAACCGGGGCAACCGTGATCAATAACGCCCAGGGCCAGGGACTTCACAAGGTGATAGGTATTCTGGGATTTGAGATTCTCAACCCCAGGGCTGTTGTATTGATTTTAGCTGAGTCACGTCGAGCTGATGCTATTCTGGAAGCCATTGCAAAAGCTGGCCAGCTGGATGAATCGCTGAGCACCGGCATCGCCATTCAGATTGATGTGGATAAAGCCCTTGGACTCAAGGAACATATCGAAACACTGGAAAAACAATTACCTATCGACTAATTGGTCGTTGCAGTACAGGAGCTCCTTTTGACCAACCTGCTATCGGTATTTGTCAGGCAAGCACGTGACAGCTTTCGAGACCTGATTCCAGTCATACTGGTGATGGCGTTTTTTCAATTAATTGTCATACGGCAACCCTTGCCAGAAGGCATTGATTTCATTGATCTGATAATCGGCTTACTCTGTGTTCTGGCTGGGCTGACGCTGTTCATCAAGGGGCTTCAGATTGGTCTGTTCCCTATGGGCGAAAGCCTGGCTCACGCGTTCGCACGCAGATCATCTGTCATCAGTTTACTGATCTTTGCCTTTGCCCTCGGGTTTGGCACCACCGTGGCAGAACCCGCTCTGATTGCGGTGGCAGGTAAAGCCGCTGAAGTGGTTGCCGGGGGTGGATTGATTGATACAACTGAGGCCTCCCAAAATGCCTTTGCCCTGCAGTTGCGCCTGGTAGTGGCGGTATCAGTAGGCAGCGCTGTATTACTCGGTGTTTTAAGAATACTGAAAGGCTGGCCTCTCCACCTTCTGATTATTGCTGGCTATGTACTGGTCATGCTGCTGACACTGGTTGCGCCGGATGAGATAGTTGGCATCGCTTATGATTCAGGCGGGGTCACTACCTCAACCATCACAGTTCCTCTGGTCACTGCGCTGGGTGTTGGACTGGCTGCCTCCATCAAAGGGCGCAGCCCGATGCTGGATGGATTTGGGTTAATCGCACTGGCTTCAGTCATGCCGATTATTTTTGTACTGGGCTTCGGCTTATTGATGCTGTGAGAACTACACAATGGAATTTATAAAGATTCTTTTCAGCACCACACTGGACATAGCGCCGATTATTGCAATCATCTTTGGCTTTCAATATCTGGTAATTCGCAAAAAGGTTCAACGGCTGTTTCAAGTGCTCACAGGCTTTTTCCTGGTACTGATCGGACTCAGCCTGTTCCTGCTCGGACTGGAAATGGCACTTTTCCCCATGGGCGGGATGATGGCCGAACAACTCACCTCTGCAGCCTTTTTACCAGTGCTGGCTGAAGGAGCTCAGCGACATTGGAGCGACTATTACTGGGTCTATATTTTTGCATTCGCCATAGGTGCCAGCACTACCATTGCCGAGCCTTCACTCATTGCCGTATCCATCAAGGCGGGTGAGATATCCGGTGGCACCATCAACCCGTTTATTTTACGCATAGCTGTCGCATTGGGTATGGCCATTGGTATCACCCTCGGCAGCTGGCGTATTGTCATGGGTTTGCCGCTGCACGGCTTTATTCTGGCAGCCTATGTCCTGGTGATACTGCAAACACTGCGCTCACCCCGCAGTATTATTCCACTGGCATTTGATTCCGGTGGCGTGACCACCTCCACGATTACTGTACCGATCATTGCTGCCCTGGGACTGGGACTTGCCAGTTCGATTCCGGGGAGAGATCCACTATTGGATGGATTTGGCATGATTGCACTGGCATGCCTGTTTCCAATTATTACGGTCATGGGCTATGCCCAAATTGCTGAATGGATGGAAAAACGTAACCGTCAATACAGCGAGTCAACACACAGGACTCAAGGAGAAAACTGATGCGCTTCAAGTTGATTCTCGCATTTGTTGAAGATGACAAAACCGATGCCCTACTGGATGCAGCACGTGATGCAGGTGCCACTGGAGCTACAATCATCAATAATGCCCGAGGTGAAGGTTTGAAAAAAACCCGCGGCGTCTTTGGTCTGGAAATTACCAGTAGCAGGGATGTGCTCTTGCTGCTGGTTGAGGAACATCGCTGCCGCAAGATTCTGGAAAAAATAGCCGAAGTCGGTGAGTTCGATGATACCTCTGGAACCGGCATTGCACTGCAACTGGATGTTGAAGATGCCCTGGGTGTAAAGCATCAGATTAAATCCCTGGCACAGCATCTGAACCTGGATATGGAGACTTGATCATGTCACAACCTAAAGCACAGTTTGTCTGCGATGTCATGAATCAGAACTTTCGCATTATTGATGGACTGGTCACCGTGAAGGATGCCGTTGAGCTGATGCGCCGTACTCAGGCACAAGTATTAATTGTGGAGAAGCGCGACGCACAGGACGAGTATGGGATTGTACTGCTGTCAGATATCGCCAAAAAAGTATTGGCACGCAATCTGTCGCCCGAACGCGTTAACCTCTATGAGATCATGTCCAAACCGGCTCTGACCATCAAGGCACAAATGCAAATCCGCTTTTGCGCCCGGCTGTTTGATAAATTTGGTTTAACACTGGCTCCCGTGGTGAACAAAGAGGATGAAATTATTGGGGTTATTAATTATGATGATCTGGTTTTGAGTGGGCTGCCCAACCTGTGATTTATCCAGATCACCTGCTCTCTGATGACCTGAACACCGAATGGATGTGAGGCCGACTTGCTGTATCTGAAAAGTTTTAGCCATGCCTTTCTGCATGCATTGAAAAATCTACTGCCAATTCTGGTGGTGGTACTGTTTTTTCAGCTGGCGATTCTGCAACAGGTCCCGGATAACAGCCTGAGCATGGCATTCGGCCTGCTGATTGTTGCTGTCGGTGTAGCACTCTTTCTGCAAGGCCTTGAGCTCAGCATTTTCCCGGTCGGCAAAAGTCTCTCCAACCAGTTCGCCAAAAAAGGCTCTGTCCCTGTTCTCTTGAGTTTCGGTTTCGCTCTTGGCTTCTCGGCCGTGGTCGCAGAGCCTGCATTGATCGCTGTCGCCAGTCAGGCCCAGGAAATCAGTGAGGGCCGAATTGATGCGCTGGTGTTGCGACTACTGGTCGCCACCTCCGTGGGGCTGGTAATCGCACTGGGTGTATTCCGGATCATCTTTGGCCATCCGATACACTGGTACATGATTATTGGCTATATCACTGTGGTCGGGGTGACATTTTTTGCACCGGAAGAGATCGTCGGTCTGGCCTATGACTCCGGTGGCGTCACCACCAACATCGTCACGGTACCGCTGATTGCGGCACTGGGCATCGGACTAGCGTCCTCCATTCGTGGGCGAAACCCGCTGATTGACGGCTTTGGTCTGGTGGCATTGGCCGTCATGGTACCGATGATCAGCGTGCAGTTGTACGGTATTTTTGTCTATGCCGCAGAAATCGACAGCGCTTCAGCACAACTGATTCAAACCGCCGAGGCGGCGACCACCCACCCTGTCGTTCAGGGTCTGCTGGATCTGCTCACCATGTTCAGGGATGTACTGCCGATCCTGATCACCATCCTGTTTTTCCAATATATTATTCTGCGACGCCCGCTGTCGAACCCGCCAAAGATTGCATTTGGCTTTATCCTGGTCATTATCGGCCTGTATGCGTTTGTCGTAGGGCTGAAAATCGGTCTGTTTCCGATCGGCACCAGCATGGCGGAACAGCTGATCAACCTGAACAGCTATGGCTTCATCTACCTGTTTGCCTTCATGATCGGCTTTGCCACAACCATGGCAGAACCGGCTCTGATCGCCGTGGGGCAGCAGGCCGAAGAAGCTGCGGCGGGTAAAATCAAGGGTAATATGATCCGCATTCTGGTCGCAGCAGGCGTGGCTGTCGGTATAACGATCGGCGTCTACCGACTGATTACCGGGGGGTCGATTCATTACTTTATCATTGGCGGCTACACGCTGGTGATTTTGCTGACAGCACTGTCACCCAAATATATTGTCGCCCTGGCCTTCGACCTGGGCGGGGTGACCACCTCTGAGGTTACGGTTCCCTTGGTGACGGCGCTGGGTATCGGGTTGGCAACCCACATCGAAGGGCGTAATGTACTGATTGATGGCTTCGGCCTGATCGCCTTTGCGTCTATTTTCCCCATTGTCACTGTGATGTGCTATGCCATTGCAGCGGACTGGCTGAATAAATTCAACAGGACAGAACCATGAAGTTTTCCGTGCTTGCCGCGATTGTTTCCGAAGACTATGAGCAAAAAGTCATCGATGCTTCCAGAGAACTAGGTGCTGGCGGTATCACCCTGCTATCAGGCCGTGGTATCGGCAACAATGCCAAGAAAACCTTTTTTGGCATGACCTATGAAGGCAGTCAGTCGATTATTATCATGGTACTGGAGAAAGGCTTGTCGCTGGAGATTCTGAAAGCCATTCAGACACTGATCATCGACAAGGAACACAATGACTCTCATGGTGTAGTCTTTACTATTCCGCTGGAGCATCTCGGTGGTATCGACCTGTCACAGCTGGCGAAATTTGAACAACACCTGAAAGACACTTTTTAAAAAGGAAGGCATTTCATGCTGGTAAAAGATGTAATGATCAGCAAGGTTGTAACCGTATCACCCTTTGCAACCCTGCGTGAAGCACTCAGCCTGATGAAGCACCACCAACTGAAGTCACTGGTAGTGGATAAAACCAATGAGCACGATGCCTATGGTCTCATCACCTACACCAATATTATCAAGACGGTAGTTGCAGAAAGTGGCGATATCGATCTCATCAATGTCTACGACATTTGTGCCAAGCCGGTGATTTCAGTCGGACAGAGTCTGTCTGTCAAGCATGTAGCCAGCCTGATGACCCGTCATCGGGTCAAACGTGTTGTGGTACTGAATGATAACGATCTGATTGGTCTGGTATGCATGAATGATATTGTTCAGACACTGATGAACGATATCGAGTAATCCGCTCAGGCATGGATGTGCAGGCTATGGCTGTGCACATCCGCCCTGCATGACAGGCTGCTGCTCTATCTGTGCTCTATCTGGGTATAACCCAGCGGGGTGACCAGATGACTCAGCAGAGCTGTCTGTAACAGGTCCATTTCAACGCCCGATACATGCTGACTTACCTGGGTCATCTGCATTCCTGCGTAACCACAAGGATTGATGCGCAAAAAAGGCTCCAGATCCATATCGACATTCAACGCCAGTCCATGGAAGGAGCAGCCACGGCGTACGCGCAACCCCAACGAAGCGATTTTACAATCCTTGACGTAAACACCCGGTGCATCAGCTCGCGCTTCAGCCGGTATATCCAGCTCAGCCAGCAGCTGGATAATGGCATTTTCCATCAGCGTGACCACCTCACGCACTCCCAGCTTGCGGCGTCTCAAGTCGAGCAACAAGTAGACCACTAGCTGACCCGGACCATGGTAAGTAATCTGCCCACCGCGATCACTCTGCACCACCGGAATATCACCAGGGTTAAGCAGATGCTCCGACTTGCCAGCCTGGCCTTGCGTAAAAACCGGCTGGTGCTGCAACAACCAGATTTCGTCAGGTGTATCCGCCTGACGCTGATCGGTGAAGGTTTGCATCTGCTGCCAGATCGGCGCATAAGGCTGCAACCCCAAATGCCGAATAATCAGTTCCGGCATTCAGAGTACCATGTGTACGCGACCCGAAGCCTTGAGCTTTTCGAACAGCGCTTGCAACTGCTCTTCACCCGTAGCGGTCATTTTCAGACGGACTGAACGGAAACGACCATTGCGGCTGTCCTGCATGGTCACTTTTTCCAGATCCAGATGTGGATCGAAGCCCTTGACGGTTTCAACGACAAAGCCATAGAAATCATCAGCGTTATCGCCGACCACCTTGATCGGGTAGTCGGCACAGGGAAAGATAATTTTTGGCGCTTCAGGCGAATCGGTCATGCGTCAACCCCAGTTGTCTTAACTGATCAGGTTCATGAAAAACTGCAAGATACTGTGCCACAGGCGCTTAAAGAAGCTGCCGGGCTCAACCGCTTGCAGGGCTACCAGGGGCGTCTCGCTCAACACCTCACCATCCAGCGACACAACCACAGCGCCCACACTCTCACCTGCTTGCAGAGGTGCCTTTATATTGCGCGGCAGATCCAGCACCACTTCCAGACGCTCCTGTTGACCGCGAGGCAAGGTCAGCGCCAGATTTTCGGCAACACCCAACTGAACTTCATCCTGTTCACCACCCCAGACTCTTTGCTGGCTGATCGACTGGCCCGCGGCATAAAGCTGGCTGGTTTCATAAAAGCGGTAGGTATAGTTTAGCAGCTGCTGGGTTTCCTGAGCGCGCGTTTCTTCACTGGCTGACCCCATGACCACACTGATCAGACGCATGCCATCACGTACGGCTGATGCAACCAGACAGTAGCCTGCTTCATTAGTATGGCCGGTTTTGATGCCATCAACACTGTCATCCCGCCACAATAAACGGTTCCGGTTCGGCTGACGGATATTATTGAACTCAAAATGCTTTTCCGCATAAATCGGATAGTACTGCTGAGAGTCGGTAATCAGAGCCCGAGCCAGTAACGCCAGGTCATAAGCAGATGAATACTGATCCTCAGCTGGCAGTCCAGTAGAGTTTTCGAAGTGGGTATTGTGCATACCCAAACGGCGGGCATGCTGATTCATCAAGTCAGCAAAAGCACGTTCACTACCAGCAATATGCTCCGCCACAGCAACAGATGCATCATTGCCTGATGAGATGATAATGCCACGCAACAGTTCAATCAGAGGCACCTGTGTACCTTCCTGAATAAACATGCGCGAGCCGCCTGTACGCCAGGCCTTTTCACTGACGTTAACCATATCGGTTTCAGCCAGATTGCCGTTAATCAGCTCCAGCTCAGCAATATAGCTGGTCATGATTTTTACCAGACTTGCTGGCGGATAGCGGTCATGCTCATTTTTCGACAGAATCACCTGACCGGTAGCAGCATCCATGACCACATAAGAGCGCGCGGCGATCTGTGGCGGTGCCGGGATCATCGATGCCTGTACCTGTACAAAGATCAGCAGGCTCAACAAAAGCAATAACACAGTGCGACTGAAAGTTCGTATTAGCATCCGTAAGGCATCCGTTTCGATTGACTCAACTGTTTGGGTTCGGCTGATAGACTACTGCCAGCTGCTCAAGTTCAATGCTGAGCAGCTCAGGGCTGGCTGACCAGATGCGGACTATGGAAGCCTGCATTAGCCAGTCCGGCAATTAATTGATCCAGCGGCTCACCGACTGTCAAAGGCCCTATCTTAACACGGTAGACCACCGAACCCGAGGGGGCTGCGGTGTAAATCCCTACCGGCAGACCATTTGCAACAGATTGCACCTGCTGCTGCGCCCGCCGGGCTGACTCTTCGGTAGCGAAGGCACCTACCTGCAGGTAACGCCGGTCATGTGATGCGCGCAGGCTGACAGGTGATACTGAACTGCTTGCTTGTGACACCGGCCCGGCAGATGCCAGCATATGCGCTTCAGGCCGCGGGGTAATCGCTTCAACTTTCACACGTCCGGTACCCTGCTGCAAAATATCCAGACGATAGGCCGCCGCGTAGGACAAATCGATCAGCCGGTCATCATGAAAAGGGCCACGGTCATTGACCCGGACAATCACACTACGGCCATTATCCAGGTTGGTCACCCGGGCAAAGGTCGGCAGCGGCAGGCTTTTGTGTGCAGCCGTCATTTCGTACATGTCATAGACTTCGCCATTGGAAGTCAGGTGTCCATGGAACTTCATCCCGTACCAGGAAGCAATGCCGGTTTCACGGTAGCCTTCAGCACTCGGTAATACCGTATAGGTTTGCCCAAATACTTCATATGGGCTGCGGTTACCACCCCGGCTATGAGGCTCATAACGCGGCACAGCATCTGGAACCTTGCTGACATCAGGCGGATTTACCGGTGCCTTGTCATGCTGCATCGAGTAACGCCCAAAAGAATCTGTCGGACGGGATTGAGGTGCATCAGTGGTGCGCGATGCACATCCGCTCAAGAATAGAAAAAACAGGCTCAGGACCAACAGAAAACGCATCATCTACCTCAATCAGGGATTAACGCCTGGGTGACCGGGAGTAGGCCGCAACTGACATAAGCATGCCAAATCCAGCCATCAGTGTCACGATCGATGTTCCACCATAACTGATCATCGGCAAGGGTACTCCGACGACAGGCAGCAACCCTGTCACCATACCAATATTGACCATGACATATACAAAAAATGTCAGCGTGATACTGCCCGCCAACAGCCGGGAAAAATTATCCTGTGCTCGCATAGCCAGCAACATGCCACGGAAAATAATCAGCAGATACAGCAATATCAGGAAGCCGATACCATAGATACCCAGCTCTTCACCAATAACAGCAATAATAAAGTCAGTATGTGATTCGGGCAGGAAGTTCAATTGCGACTGTGTGCCCTGCAGCCAGCCTTTACCTGAGACACCGCCCGAGCCTATCGCTGTTTTTGACTGAATGATATTCCAGCCAGCACCCAGCGGGTCGCTCTCAGGGTTCAGAAACGTCATGACGCGCTGTTTCTGATAGCCTTTCATAAAGCTCCAGAGCACCGGCAGTGCAGCACCTATCAATACCAGCGCGGACACAACATAACGCAAGTAAAGGCCGGACAGCAACAACACGAACACGCCCGAGCAGGCAATTAACAAACTGGTTCCTAAATCGGGTTGTTTCATGATCAGGGCCGTCGGCACCGCCATAATCAGCAGTGACACCAGAATATGCTTAAATCTGGGCGGTAACTGATCCCGCACCAAATAGGCGGCCATCGCCATGGGCAATACCAGTTTCATCAATTCTGATGGCTGAAAACGAAAACCTGGCAGTGCAATCCAGCGCTGTGCGCCTTTGGCGGACACCCCGAACAGCATAACCGCCACAAGCAGTCCGACACCCAGCAGGTAAAGCCAGGGCGTCAGGGTCATCAACATGCGCGGGCGCATTTGTGCCAGCACAATCATGACAAAGAAACCGGCCCCCATACGGATCGCCTGCCGCGTCACATCACCCATATCCTGACCCGATGCACTGTACAGTACAAACAAGCCGTAACTACAGAGCAGCATCAGCAGCAACAGTAGCCAGGCATCCAGATGCGTGTAGCTCCACAAGCTGGGTGCCTGGCGGAAGTGAGTGCTCGCACCCGGCATGGTTCGCTGAAAATCACGCCCCGTCATCATCAGGCTCCTCTTCAGTACCATAGTCATTCAGCAACCAGGCATCCATCACCTGGCGCGCAATGGGTGCTGCCACACTGGAGCCTCCACCACCGTTTTCCACGACAACTGCAATGGCAATTTGCGGATCTTCTACAGGAGCAAACGCAATAAACAAGGCGTGGTCATGGTGACGCTCACTGAGTTCATCCGGGTTATAACGACCATCATCCGGTATTGCAACCACCTGCGCAGTGCCGGTCTTACTGGCCATACGATAGGTCATCCCCTGAGCCACGCGACGCGCTGTACCGGTTGGACCGTGAACCACGTCGACCATACCCTGAATAATAGGGTCCCAGAATTCCGGATGCCGAATTACCACATCTTCAGGCACTTCGCGGCTATGGACCAGATCCGGCAAAGTTAACACCCTACCTTCATCAGTTTCTTCCAGCACACCTTTCAATACTCGAGGTTGCTGCCAGCGTCCCCGGTTGGCCAGTACATTAGCGGCAATCGCCAGCTGCAACGGCGTAGCGACCATATACCCCTGACCAATACTCATATTGACTGAGTCGCCTGGATACCAGGGTTCACCGAGGCTTCCACGTTTCCAGTCAACAGTCGGCAAAACACCACGAATAGCCTCGGGCGTATCGAGTGCCGTAATTTCACCAAATCCAAACATGCGCATATAACGTGCCATAGGCTCATTGCCCATGCGGTGTCCAACATCATAAAACCAGGTGTCTACCGACTGGGCGATCGCCAGATTCAGATTGACGCGCCCATGCCCGCCTCGACGCCAGTCTCGATAGCGTCGTCCACCCGGTGTAATCTGGTAATAACCCGGGTCCCAGATGGTGTAGTCCGGTCGTACGGTTTCCGAATCGATGGCGGCCATGGCAATAATCGGCTTGATGGTCGACCCCGGCGGATAGCCGCCACGTACGGCACGGTTAAACAAGGGCAAATCAATATCATCACGCAAGGCGTTGTAATCCGTTGCAGAAATGCCCATCACAAACAGGTTGGGGTCGTAAGCAGGGGTACTGACCAGCGCCAGGATGCCACCGGTTTTCGGATCCAGTGCAACAACAGAAGCACGCCGCCCTTCCAGCAGTTTTTCCGTGAACTGTTGCAAGCGCAAATCCAGGCTCAGCTGGATATCGACACCAGGGGTCGGATCATCCTGCTCCAGAATGCGTAACACACGGCCTCGAGCATTGGTTTCTACCTTGCGCGATCCGACATCGCCATGCAGGATCGGCTCGTAAAAACGCTCCACGCCCAGCTTGCCAACATAGTGGGTACCGGCATACTTGACCGGGTCCAGTGTTTCCAGGTCACGTTCATTGATACGTCCGACATAACCCAATACATGTGCCAGCGATTCGCCATAGGGATAATAACGGATCAGGTCTGCCTCAACCTGAACGCCGGGCAACTGATGATAGTTCAGGGAAATACGCGCAATTTCCTCTTCAGTCAGACGAAAACGCAGCGGGACAGATTCATAAGGGCGACGACGTTGCTGCAGGCGCTGCCGAAAGCGTTCCACGTCACGGTCTGTAATCTCAATCAGTTCAGCGAGCGCTTCCAGCGTTTCATCAATGTTACGGATCTCTTCCCGTAACAAGGTCACACTGAAGGTTGGCTGATTGTCAGCCAGCAGAATGCCATTACGGTCGTAGATGAGCCCGCGCCGAGGCGCAACCGGTTGCAGCTGTATGCGGTTGCGATCTGAAATTGCCGCATAACGCTCATGTTCAATCACTTGCAGAAAATAGACCCGGCCCAGCAACACTGAAAATGCCAGCGTTACGACGACCAACGCCAGGGCCGCGCGAAATTTGAATATACGCGCATCCTGACTGTAATCCTTGAGTGTTTCCTGCTGCATAATGACCTGTTATTTGTGGTAGGGGTGGCCCTGAAGTAATGTCCACGCACGGTAAATCTGTTCTGCCAGAACAATCCGTACCAACGGGTGTGGCAAGGTCAGAGCGGACAAGGACCATTTCTGGTCCGCACGTTGCAGACAACGCGGGTCCAAACCATCCGGGCCACCGACCAGCAAGCAGACATTGGCTCCTGCCATGCGCCAGTCTTCAGCCTGGCTGGCCAGTTGCTCTGTACTCCAGGGCTTGCCTTTGACATCAAGTGCAATGACACGTTCATTTTTGCCAATCGCGGCCAGCATGGCATCGCCTTCCGAGCGCATGGCACGGGCGATATCTGCTCCTTTACCACGGTACCCCGGGGCCAGTTCAATCAGCTCCAGCTGGAAGTCAGCAGGCAGACGCTTGCTGTACTCCTGATAACCACTCTCTACCCAGGCTGGCATTTTCTGGCCAACTGCCAGTATCCGAACCCGCATCTCAGGCAGAGGTTTCCACGTCGTCAGCGGAATGGCGCCACAAACGCTCCAGATCATAGAAGCTGCGCGCATCCGGCATCATCACGTGTACCACCAGGTCACCCAGATCCACCAGTATCCAGTCGCCGCTTTCCTGACCTTCAGTTCCCAGTGGACGCACGCCTTCAGCTTTAATTTTCTGCATCACCTCATCAGCCATCGACACCACATGACGGCGCGAAGTACCACTGACAATCAGCATGTAATCGGTCACGCTGGATTTGCCCTTAACATCCAGAAGGACCAGATCACGGGCTTTCATATCTTCCAGAATGGTTTGCACTTTGTCGATCAGTTGCTCTGTTTGCATCACTAATCCATTTACCTCATTTATAGCCATACAGCCGATGTTGTTTAATATATTCCCAGACCTGATCAGGCAGCAGATAACGCGGAGAGCGCCCCTGTGCGACCAGTTCACGAATCTGTGTTGCGGAGATCCCCAAAGGGGTCAATTCATGAATCATGACGGCTCCGCAGGGCCGCTGCCATAACTCCTCTGTCGACTCCACCCGGTAACGACGGGTAAAGTCATCCATCGCATCTGCCGAGGGATAGGTATACCCTGGCCGCGCGACGGCAATAATATGACAGAGTGATAAAAAAGTATCCCAGTCTTTCCAGCCCGGCAGCCCCAGATAGGCATCCATTCCCATCACCATACAGATAGGCCGGTCCGGACCCAATGACTGTCGCAAGGATGCCAGCGTCAATGCAGAATAGGAGGGTGTTGCTGCTTCCACTTCGCGCGCATCGACACACAGGCTGGCGGCATCTGCAACCGCCAGCTCAACCATCGCCAAACGGTGTTTTGCAGAACAACCCGGGGCCAGCCGGTGTACCGGCTCCCCTGTGGGGATCAGCGTAACCTGGCTGACATTCAGCCACTGCTGCAGCTCCAGCGCGGTGCGAAGATGGCCATTATGGACCGGATCAAAAGTCCCGCCCATAAACACGAAAGGCTCTGTCAACGGCATGAATTACTGCCGTACATGGCCGTCACCGAACACCACATATTTTTCCGACGTCAGCCCTTCCAGCCCGACAGGACCACGCGCGTGGATTTTATCCGTAGAGATGCCTATCTCGGCACCCAGCCCATACTCAAAACCATCTGCAAAACGGGTTGAAGCATTCACCATCACCGAACTGGAATCTACCGCACGCAAAAAGATCCTGGCATCGGTATAGTTTTCGGTGACAATCGCATCGGTATGGTGTGAACCGTAATGGTTGATATGCCGGATTGCTTCATCCAGATTCTCGACCACCTTAATAGCCAGAACCGGTGCCAAATATTCAGCAAACCAGTCCTGCTCATCAGCCTCTCGAATATAGGGCAGATACTGACGCGTCAACGCACAACCACGCAACTCGACGCCAGAAGCCTGATAACGCTCCGCCAGATCCGGCAGCACTTCAGCTGCCATGGACTGATGCACCAGTAGCGTTTCCATGGTGTTACAGGTGCCATAACGATGTGTTTTGGCGTTCAGGGCGATATTGATCGCCTTGACCTTGTCTGCAGCCTGATCAATATAAACATGACAGACACCATCCAGATGCTTGATGACCGGCACACGTGCGTCTTTGGCAATGCGCTCAATCAGCCCTTTACCGCCACGTGGTACGATCACATCGACATACTCAGGCATTGTGATCAGTTGCCCTACCGCATCACGGTCTGTGGTATTCACCACCTGCACCACCTGTTCAGGCAGTCCGGCTTCACGCAGGCCTGCAGCAATGCAGGCTGCAATCGCCTGATTCGATTGCAGCGCTTCAGAGCCGCCTCGCAAAATCGTGGCATTGCCTGATTTCAGGCACAAGCTGGCGGCCTCAACGGTCACATTCGGGCGCGACTCATAAATAATACCTACCACGCCAAGCGGCACTCGCATTTTGCCAACCTGAATACCGCTTGGGCGATAATTCATCGCATTGATACCACCCACCGGGTCCGGCAACGCAGCCACCTGAAGCAAACCTTCGATCATGCTATCGATACGCGCAGGCGTCAGTTCCAGACGGTCCAGCATAGCTGCATCCAATCCTTTTTCACGACCAGCCTGCAGGTCTGCCGCATTGGCCTGCTGCAACTGAGGTCGTGCTGCATCCAGAGCTGCCGCCATCGCCAGCAGCGCACGATTTTTCTGTCCGGTTTCAGCGCGCGCCATGGTATTGGCCGCCCGACGGGCCTGTTGACCCAGTTCGATCATGTAGGTTTCAGTATTCATCCAGCGAGTCCGTGATAACGGTGATATTCGTGCTTAATCCAAGCTCAGCATTATAGCCTGACTGACCGCGGGGGTCATGCGCATTTCCGTGCTTTACAGAAGTATCGATTCCTCTGTGTGACTCTGAGCCATGAGCTGGTATGATTCGAGACAATCTCTGAGGTCTTTCGGAACACACTCTGTCATGGATACCGCACCCGTCACGCCTGATATCGCACCACCCCGTTTTCGCCTGATCTGGGTTACCCTGCTGATCTGCCTGATCGGCCTGGCCGCGACCTGGATACTGGTACAAACGGATAATTCACGTACCGCCGGTGAGGAAGCGCTGCTGAGCAGCGGTGCACTGGCCGAAAGTGCCAGCCTGTTATTGAAGCCACTGGTGATCAATGAAGATCGCATCAGCATTAATTATCTGCTCAACGAAATGACCAGCCAGCCGGTGATACGGGGCATGCGCCTGTCCGACACCGAAGGCACCATCCTCGGTCTCAGTGGAGAGCAGCAGGGCGAATCGATTAAGGTCGCACTGATCCGCAATGATGAGTCGCTCGGGACGCTGGAGGTCTGGGCAGACAGCAGCAGCCTGCTGCTGTTACTGCAACGCCAGCAGTTTCTGGTCGCTATCGGCGCCTCTGCCACCCTGTTAACGCTGTTACTGGCGCTCTGGCTTGCCAGCGCACCACGCCGTCTGCACAGCGACGAATCCGACGACAGTCTGCCAGCAACCGACTTTGACACTGAACTGGCAAAGGCCTACCCCGGTGAGAGTGATGATGACAGTCTGCCTATTCTGGACCCGGACGATCTCGACAATCTGGATTTACCGCCAGTACAACCCTTGGAAGCCATGGTACCAGCACCCCCTCCTTCCGTACCTGAGCAACCCAAGCCAGCACCACAACCGGTACAACGCCCGCAATTGGTTGCCGAACGCGACAAACCGGCCGGTACAGATACAGTCTCACTACACCTGAGCGCACGAGATGAAGAACTGGATGACAGTGAACTGGTATCGCTGCTGAAGCCAGAGCGCGATACAACCCCTATGCCGCGCTTCACCCCCGCCACAGCGGGTCGTACGCGTGAACCCGAGTTTATTGATGACGAGCCCTGGGTCGAGCTGGAAGAGCGCCAGCCAGAGCCTGCTGCTCCCGCGCTCAGCCGTCACAATCCGTTGCTGACAGCTCTGGATGATGATGAAGAACAGTTGAATCTCTATGCGTTTGAGCAAGATCTGGAGTTGATGCTGCCAGCCAATGAAGCCGGCTATCTGCTGCTCATCGATACCACCAGTGCACACTCCGAACTGGTTGAGGAAGAAGAACATCAGTCATTACTCAAGACCTACCGCATGCTCGCCAACTCAGTGGCCGTGATCTATAACGGACGGGTCATCAAAGCAGGCAATGGTGATCTGCAGATTATTTTTGACCAGCCACAGGAAGATGATACCCATGGTGTCAATGCCATGTGTGCAGCCATGCTGTTTACACATCTGTACAAGCAATACAATCACTCCCGCGTACGCCTGTTCCGCCCGGTGATGAACTTGCACATGGCGCTGGTACGCGGCAAGGCCGACAAACTGGAGCGTTTGCTGGAAGAAGCACGTTTTCTGACACGCACCACCCAGAGTAACGAGCTGATCAGCCATACCGCCCTGACCGAGGCACCTCAACTGAAAGGCACCCTGCTTGAGGGTGCCAGTATTCGTCGGGAAGATGAGGACAAGGTGCTGATTCTGCAAATCAGCCAATCCTATCAGGCGCTACTGGAGAAACAGTCGCGCCACCTGATGAGTAAACTCAGCCAGCGTGAGCAGGCTTAAGCCCTCACGCTGATTCCTCGGTTGCTGCTGTTGACTTGATCACCTGCAGACCGTCAACGCGCTGATAGCCGCGTGGCAGCTTATTGCCACGCCGCCCCCGCTCTCCACGGTAGTGTTCCAGGTCCGCACCTTTAAGTTTGAGATGCTGACGTCCGGAAATCACCTGCAGCTGATCATCCGGGGATAAAACAGCAACAGCCACCAGCAACTCTTCACGGCTGGCCGCCCGTGCTGACGGGATATTGAGAATCTTGTTGCCCTTACCCTTGGCCAGCTCAGGCAGCTCACTGACCGGGAACACCAGCATACGCCCCTCATTGGTCACCGCCACTAACAGGTCCTGTTGCGGATCCTGAATACGCACAGGACTCAACACCTGGGAATTCTTCGGCAAGCTCAATGCAGCTTTGCCATTTTTGGTCTTACTGCTCAGGTCGGCAATTCGGGTGACGAAGCCATAACCGGCATCCGAGGCTAACAAGACCCGATCCCCTTCAGCCCCACAGATCATGCCATCGATAGTGGCGCCCTTGGGAAGCGACAACTTACCGGTCACCGGCTCACCCTGGCCACGTGCTGAGGGCAGCGTATGGGTATCCAGTGTGTAGCTGCGCCCGGTTGAATCCAGCAGAATAGTCGGCTGATTCATGCGCCCCGGACATGCCAGCTTGAACGCATCGCCGGATTTATAACTGAGCCCTGCCGCATCGATATCATGGCCTCGTGCAGCACGGACCCAGCCCTGCTTGGACAGCACCACAGTCACCGGATCAGCTGACAACAGATCTTTCTCACTGAAAGCCTGCGCTTCAGCACGCTCAACCAGGGGTGAGCGGCGTGCATCACCAAACTCTGCAGCGGCTTCTTCAATTTCCTGACGAATCAGCTGACGCATTTTCTCGGCAGAGCCCAGCGTTTCTTCCAGACGCAGACGCTCTTCTTCCAGCTCATTCTGCTCACTGCGGATCTTGAACTCTTCCAGACGCGCCAGGTGACGCAGTTTCAGGTCCAGAATCGCATCCGCCTGAATCTCGGTAATACCGAAACGTGCGACCATGGCCTGCTTGGGATTATCCTCCTCCCGGATAATGCGAATGACCTCATCTATATTGAGGTACGCAATCATCAGGCCTTCCAGAATGTGCAAACGATCCAGCACTTTCTGTAAGCGATGCTGCAGTCGACGCCGCACGATCTCGGTACGCCAGCTCAGCCACTCGGTGAGGATCTGACGCAGATCCTTGACCTGAGGACGGCCATCGATACCGATCATATTCATGTTCACGCGATAACTGCGTTCCAGATCGGTCGAGGCAAACAGGTGTGCCATCAACTGCTCTGCATCGATTCGGTTGGAGCGAGGCACAATCACCAGGCGCGTCGGGTTTTCATGATCTGACTCATCTCGCAGATCACTGACCATTGGCAGTTTTTTCTGCTGCATCTGTGCCGCAATCTGTTCCAGCACCTTATTGCCTGAGACCTGATACGGCAGCGCCGTAATAATGATATCGCCATCCTCACGCGTGTAGATGGCTCGCATCTTCAACGAGCCCCGCCCGGTGGTATAGAGTTTCAGCAACTCATCCCGCGGCGTCACGATTTCTGCCTCCGTTGGCATATCCGGTCCAGGCAGTATTTCGCACAGCTCCTCAACGCCCGCCTGGGGATTGTCCAGCAGGTGAATACAGGCGGAAGCTACCTCTCGCAGATTATGTGGCGGAATATCCGTCGCCATACCCACCGCTATCCCGGTACCCCCATTGAGCAATACGTTCGGCAAGCGTGCCGGCAGCACTTCAGGCTCATCCAGCGTGCCGTCAAAGTTGGGTTGCCAGGTCACAGTGCCCTGCCCCAGCTCTTTCAGCAACACTTCGGCATAGGGAGACAGACGTGATTCGGTGTAGCGCATCGCCGCAAAGGATTTCGGGTCATCCGGAGAACCCCAGTTACCCTGGCCGTCCACCAGCGGGTAACGGTAGCTGAAAGGCTGTGCCATCAGCACCATCGCCTCGTAACAGGCCGAATCTCCGTGCGGGTGAAACTTACCCAGCACATCACCGACCGTACGTGCCGACTTTTTGTACTTGGCAGTGGCTTTCAGACCCAGTTCTGACATTGCATAGACAATACGTCGCTGCACCGGCTTCATGCCATCGCCAATATGCGGCAGGGCACGATCCAGAATGACGTACATGGAATAGTCTAGATACGCTTTCTCGCTGAAGGTGCGCAGCGGAAGACTTTCAGTTTCACCGTTAAATGTGGTTTCTATGGCCATTTAAGTTCCAATCGGAGTCATTTTTTCCGTAAATATCAACAAACAGGCTTCACAATTGCAACCCTGCCATCATAATAAGGCTATCACTAGTCTGGAGGAAAGCCCGATGACCGTCAGCAATAACCGCCTGATGTTGGAACTGGAAAAATTCCGTCGCGAAATCAACCGCGCCATCATTAATCCAATGATTCCAGAATTAAGTCTGGAAGATCTGAAACCCTTGCTGTCGATGGTAGCCCACTCGCGTGCGGCCTATGTCACCGAGCTGCTGGAAATAGCCAAGCTATCGCCCGATACAGTGCCTTCTGCAGACCAGATCAAGCAACTGCGTCAATGTCGGGAAACCTTCGATGAGCTGGTCAAAGCAGTCAACGCACTGGAAACAGTGATTCAACGCGACTATCTGGATGTCAAATCCAGGGACCGTGGCCTATGATTAAACGCCTGTGTATCTTGCTCTGCACGCTGCTGTCCTGGCCATTGGTGGCACAGACGGAGATCGACTGGCAGGCACCGGAGCACCGGGAGCACCCGCTGGCAGGTCAGCTCTGGCATACAGAAACAGAGCGTTTTGAATCACTGCAGACGTATTTGAACCAGCTTCCCGAGGGTAGCTGGCTGCTGCTGGGCGAACGACACGACAACCCTGACCATCATCAACTGCAAACCTGGATACTGAAACAGCTCGCGGAAACCGGCAGATTGGGAACGGTTGCGCTGGAAATGGCACAGACTGAACAACAAACCCAGCTGGATGAATGGTCCGGGCGTGGCGATGAGGTGACAGCCGAACTACTTAACTGGTCACCGGGCTGGCCCTGGGAACGTTATGAATCTCAGGTGCGTCTGGCGTTGAATCAGGCTTCACGCGTGGTCGGAGCCGATCTGCCCAGGTCAGCACAAATGCAAGCCTACCGTCTGGGTGCCGCTGAGGGCCAGCTGGATGATGCACACAGTCGCTATATGATGGAACTGATTTACACCAGCCACTGCGGCCACCTGCCTCGTGCCAACCTGGTGCAGATGCTGCAGGTACAACTGGGTCGGGATCAGCATATGGCAGCACGCATGATCGAGACAGCAGACCCTCTCAAGGTCAATGTGTTGATCGCCGGTGCCATGCATGTCCGCAAGGATCTCGGCATCCCTCGCTGGCTATCTACAGCGCATACCAGTCTGATTATGACACCTCTGGATCAGGCAACAGACGCCATCGATTATCGGGATGAAGTGTATCCGCACTTCCCGAATGGGGAACTCAGCAGCGATCTACTACTCTTTACTCCTGCAATGCCTGAACAGGATCATTGTGCCGCCTTTCAGTAACCGCAACGGAGTTAACCGCCATGGACAGACTGATCACACGACTCGCCGCACATCCAGCCGCACTGGGCTGGCGTACGTTCTGCGCCGTGGCGTTCTGGTGGGTCCTCACAGGCGGTGAACCCGGCAGCTGGCTGATCGGCATCCCGGCTGTTGCGCTGGCCGTCATCATCAGTTTTCAACTGACTCCGGCCAGCAAACACCGCTTGAGACTGCTGGAATTGCCCGGATTTCTATTCTATTTTCTCTGGGCATCCCTGATTGCCGGAATAGATATTGCGCGCCGCACCCTGCACCCGTCCTTACCCTTGAAATCACACTATGTCACCTACCACACCCAACTCCAGGGTCTGCCGCGCTGGTTATTCATGAGCAGCCTGAGTCTGATGCCCGGCACTTTGAGCGTCAGCAGTGAGGCCGATGGCCTGCTGATTCATTCACTGGATGATGCAGAAACCACCCATCACAGCCTGCAACAGCTGGAAGGTCAGATCTCCCGGTTGCTGATCTCGGAGAAGCGCACATGACCTTGATCTATGGCACCACGCTGCTGATTCTGCTCGGTTCACTACTGGTCGGTGTGATCAGGGTACTGCGTGGCCCGCGCCTGGCAGACCGACTGCTGGCCGCACAGCTGTTCGGCACGACCGGTGTTGCGCTGTTGTTGATTCTGGCAGAGCTGCAGCAGTTACCCGCTGCCCGCGATACAGCGCTGGTATTGGCTCTGCTGGCAATGCTGGCAGCGGTGGCATTTGTCAGCAGGGTCTGGCAAACCGGCACTGAGCGGGAGGAAACCAAATGAGCCTGCTGGAATGGCTGCAGGGCGGCTTACTGATCAGTGGCGCACTGATGTTTCTGGTTGGCTCTATCGGTCTGGTACGCTTTCCGGATACCTTCACCCGCATCCACGCCCTGACCAAAGCCGACAACCTGGGACTGGGACTGATTGTGTTGGGACTGATTCCGGCCAGTTTTTCACTCAGCATCACCCTCAAGTTACTGTTGATCTGGCTACTGGTCATGCTCGCCAGCGCGTTAAGTGGTCACCTGGTTGCCTGGGAGGCTCGTGCTCAGCAGGTTCCATTACGCCAACCGGGAGAGACAGAGAACCCGGAGGGCACCCATGAATGAAATGATCGACTGGCTACTGTTGCTCGGTCTGGGTGCAGTCGCTATTACCAGCCTGATGAGTCAAAGTATTTTCCGGGCAGTTGTGTTTTTTATTTTGCTGGGACTGCTGTTATCGCTGGTGTGGATACGACTGGATGCACCTGATATCGCGCTGGCTGAAGCCGTCATAGGTGCAGGTATCACCGGCATTCTGCTATTGGACACGCTTGGACAGCTGAAGAAAACCGGCAAACTGACGACAGAACCCAGCCCGAGTCGGGCACGCCTGGGACTGGCGTTACTGGCCAGCCTGACGCTGGTCGGCCTGCTGATATGGGCCGTGCTACATCAACCTCAGCCAGCCATCGCCCTGCATCAGCAGGTCGCTGACGCACTACCGGAAAGCGGTGTAGACCATCCCATCACGGCGGTACTGTTGAACTTCCGCAGCTATGACACGCTACTGGAAATTGGTGTACTGGTGCTGGCCGTGCTGGTCGGACTCACCCTGCAGTCAAAGGACGCACCACCAGACAGTTTGCCAGGGCTGCCCAACCCGCTCCTGCATGCCTGCCTGACACTGCTTATTCCGGCCATGCTGCTTACTGCGGCCTACCTGCTCTGGGCTGGAGCTGACCGTCCAGGTGGTGCCTTTCAGGCTGGTGCGATGCTGGCGGCGGCATTTATTCTGCTGCACTTGTCCGGTACCCGTCTGTCACCCCGGCGCAGTGAATTTCTGATGAAAGCAGGACTGGTGATGGGATTTGGTGTGTTTCTCGCTGTCGCGGTCAGCACCCTGATTGGCGGGCGCCCCTTCCTGACATATCCGGATGGCAGCGCCGGCATGCTGATTCTGCTGATCGAGCTGGCTCTGACGCTGTCCATCGGGCTGATTCTGCTGAGCCTGTTTACAGTTGCACACACTCCTGCACAACTGCCAGGCAAACGGAGGCAAGATGAGCAGTGACCTGATTTTCACCTTTGGAGGCATTGGCCTGTGTGGCCTGGGACTGTTTGGTTTTATCTACCATCGGCATCTGCTGCGCCGTCTGATCGCCTTTAACCTGTTTGGCAATGGCACCTTTTTGATTCTGGTCGGATTTGCACAACAAGGACAAGGCAACAGTGATCCGGTGCCACAGGCACTGGTGCTGACCGGAATCGTCGTGGCAGTCGCTGCAACGGCCTTGGCTCTGGTCCTGATTCGCCGCTGGTTTCAGCTTAAACAGGCCACTGAGCTACCTGAGGACAGCCAGTCATGAGTCTGATGCAGTCCCCCATGCCCTGGCTTCTGGTGATTCCGCTGGCGGGTGCCACACTGACTATGCTGCTACCGGATCGCTGGCGCTCTGCTGCCTCGGCACTGGGGATTCTCAGCCAATTAGTGGCAGCCCTGCTGCTCAGCTATCAGGTGATTCAATCGGGCCCGCAAATCTATGCCATGGGTAACTGGCAGGCGCCTTTGGGTATTGCACTGAGAGCCGATGGTCTGGCAATGCTGTTTATTCTCATGAGTGCCCTGGTCAGCAGTCTCTGTGCGCTCTATGCGCAGTCTTATCTGAAAGCAGAGAAACGCGCCAACTTCTGGCCATTATTCTGGTTTCTCTGGGCATCACTGAACGGCATCTGGCTGGCAGCCGACACCTTTAACCTGTATGTCGGCCTGGAACTGCTCACCCTCGCAGCGGTAGGGCTGGTAGCCTTTGCGGCGGATGAACGTTCGCTGGAAGCCTCCATTCGCTATCTGTATGCCGCCCTGCTGGGTTCCATGGGCTATCTGCTCGGGGTAGCGCTGCTCTACGGTGCTCATGGCACCCTGGCACTGGACAGTCTTGCCGAACATTGGCATTGGGGACCCACCAGTCAGGTTGCGGTGACCCTGATTGTCGGCGGTCTGCTATTAAAGACCGCTGTATTTCCGCTACACACCTGGTTGCCTCCCGCTCACGGAGGCGCGTTAACGCCTGTCAGCGCACTGCTCTCCGCACTGGTGATCAAAGCGTCTTTTTACATGCTGTTACGCTTCTGGATTGAACTGGATATCTATCGCCACCTGCCTTCCCTGTCACAGCTACTGGGCATACTGGGCGCCGGTGCCATTTTCTGGGGTGGCTGGATGGCATTGCGACAGCAGCATCTGAAATGGGTCGTTGCCTACTCCACAGTGGCGCAAATCGGCTATATGCTGCTGATGTTCCCGCTGCTGACCGCCGGACAGAGCGACGCCAGCCAGCTGGCGTATCAGGGAGGCATACTGATGCTGCTGGCACACGCGCTGGCCAAAGCCGGTATGTTCCTGGCTGCCGGTAATCTGATGATCTGCACCGGCAAACCTGACCTGCAGGCACTGGCCGGTATGAGCCGCTACCGCCCCCTGACAATTTTTGCCTTTGGTCTGGCAGGTGTCAGCCTGATGGGATTACCACCCAGTGGCGGCTTCAGTGCCAAATGGCTGTTACTGCAAAGCAGCCTGCTGTCCGGGCAATGGTGGTGGGTGGTTGTACTGGTACTCGGCAGTCTGCTCTCTGCCGCCTATATTTTTCGCGTGTTTGCTTACACCTATCGTGAAACCGGTGAAGAGGGTGATCGCTTTGCCCGTCCCGCTCTGTCGATGGAGCTGACTGCATTGACGCTTTCTGTGGCCAGCATTCTGCTTGGCTTTGCCGCCATGTTGCCGTTACAGCTGATCAGCTTGCCCGGACCGCTGATGGAGGCACTGCCATGAACTGGACGAACAGCCTGCCGCTGGCGGTACTCATGACGTCATTTCTGGCAGCCATGATCATCTTTATGTTACCGGAATCACGCCACCGGTTACGCAGCAGTATTAATATTGCCGCCGCCTGTCTGAAGTTGGTGTTGATCATACTGCTGCTGCAGGTCGTGCTGCGACAGGATTATCCGGAAGTCAGTCTGGAAGTCTTACCCGGGTTATCGCTGATTCTCAGGGCTGATGCCCTGGCGATGCTGTTTGCTGGCTTATCTTCAGTACTCTGGTTGTTTACCACCCTCTATGCCATCGGCTACCTGGAAAATTCACCAAACCGCAGCCGTTTTTTCGGTTATTTCAGCCTGTGTGTCGCCAGCACCATGGGGATTTCACTGGCAGGTAATCTGTTCACTTTCCTGATTTTTTATGAACTCCTGACCCTGTCGACCTACCCACTGGTGGTTCATCGTGGTACAGAGGCATCATTAAGAGCAGGTCGTACCTATCTGATCTATACGCTCGGTGGGGGAGTGGTGTTACTGGTAGGCGTCGCTGCACTCTATGCGCTGGGAGGTGATATTCCCTTTGGCAATACCGAACAGACGGCAGCACTGGTTGGCACCTGGCCCGGATGGATGGCACTGATTTTTGCGCTGCTGATCGCCGGTCTGGGAGTCAAGGCCGCTATCTTCCCGTTTCATGGCTGGCTACCCACAGCGATGGTTGCACCCGCACCGGTCAGTGCATTGTTACACGCTGTCGCCGTGGTGAAGGCTGGTGCCTTTGGTATCGTCCGCGTGGTATACGATATTTATGGTATCGAACTGGCCTGGCAACAGGGTCTGCTATGGCCCTTAACCCTGATCGCCTCCTTCACTATCCTGTATGGTTCCTGGCGGGCGCTGCAGCAGGTGGACATCAAAAAACGCCTGGCCTTCTCAACGGTCAGTCAGGTGTCCTATATCATATTGGGCATCAGCCTGTTTGGTCCGCTGGGCACCATTGGTGGACTGGTGCATTTGCTGCATCAGGGGCTGATGAAAGTCACACTGTTTTTCTGCGCCGGTAACTATGCAGAAACACTGGGCATTCACAAGATTCATGAGCTGGATGGCGTCGGAAAGCGTATGCCACTGACCAGTGCAGCCTTTACACTGGGTGCCTTGGGCATGATTGGTTTGCCTCCTGTTGCCGGTTTCATCAGCAAATGGTATCTGGGAACCGGAGCACTGGAAGCCGGTATGGACTGGGTAATCCTGGTGCTGATTAGCAGCAGCCTGTTGAATGCGGCGTATTTTCTTCCGGTTCTGCAACGCATCTGGTTTAATCCGCAACAGGGCGACTGGCCAGACGAAATGATTACCCGCTGGCGGGATACCACACCACTTCTCCTGATTCCGGCGCTGGTGACTGCAACCCTGAGTCTGTTGGCCGGATTATTTGCCAGTTCGGTGCTCAGCCCACTGAGCTGGGCGGAACTCATCACCCTGAGGGAGTATCTGCCATGACACTCGACCAGTGGTTACTGCTGCTCACCCCCATCTGGCCTCTGCTGCTGGCCGCTCTCACCTGCATACCTGGTGGACAAAGACACGCAGGCACGGCGGCAGTACTGGCATGCTTGCCGGCGCTGTGGCTCAGTCAACTGGCCTACACTCACCTCAGCCTGCCAACCCTGTTACTGGGCAGTGTCTGGCAAACGCTGCCGATCAGCCAGACCTTCCTGCTGTTTACAGCCTTGCTCTGGCTGCTCAGTGCACTCTACGGCCTGGGGTATTTGCAAAAAGATTCCAGAGCAGTGAGCTTCTGGCGCCTCTGGCTACTGACGCTGAGCGGTAATCTTGGCTTGCTGGTCAGCGCAGATATTATCAGTTTCTACCTGTTCTTTGCTCTGATGACCTTCGCAGGCTATGGCCTGGTTATCCACAACCGCAGTGCCTCGGCACTGCGCGCGGGACGTATCTATCTGGTCATGGCGATTATGGGTGAAATGTTGATTCTGAGCGGCCTGTTTCTGGCCAGTGCGGCAACGGCACACACTTCAATCCTGAGCAGTGATCTGGCCCGCGCGATACCCGAATCCAGCCATGCCCAGCTGATTCTGTTCTGTCTGTTTTTTGGTTTTGGAGTCAAGGCAGGCATACCCTTGTTGCATCTCTGGCTGCCACTGGCACACCCGGTTGCCCCCACTCCTGCCAGTGCCGTACTCAGTGGTGCCATGATCAAGGCAGGACTCTTTGCCTGGCTCGGATTACTGCCGCTGGGTGAATTTCAATCGTCACTCTGGGCGGCCACACTGATCATACTGGGCTTTACGGCCGCCTTTGGTGCCGCATTGCTGGGTGTGCTGCAAAACGCCCCCAAGGCTGTATTGGCGTACTCAAGTATTAGTCAAATGGGGCTGATGACACTGACACTGGGGTGTATTTTCCTGCAGCCAAGCCTGTTGCTACCCTTGCTTCCCGTGCTGACATTCTTTGCTCTGCACCATGCACTGGCCAAAGGCGCACTGTTTCTATCCACAGGCATCAACGCACAATACCAGACGATTCCAGTCGTGCTCTTTTCCCTGGGAATGTTGTTGCCTGCCTTGTCACTGATTGGTTTACTGGGCAGTGGTGCACACGCCAAACTGCTGCTGAAAGCAGGACTCTATGACCTGCCGCTGAACAGCCTGATTCTGGCGATCACCCTGAGCGCCGCCGCGACAACCAGTCTGATGTTGCGCTTTCTCTGGTTACTTAAACAGCAGCGCCAGCAGGATACGACTGAATCAACCAATACCTGGATGCAACTGAGCTGGGCCGCACTGGTTCTGTGCAGCTTTTTTGCGCCACAATGGTTTGCTGCTGACCTGTTCACACCACTTTATCAACAACCCCTGGCGTATGCTGAGCTCTGGTGGGTTCCCGCCCTGACCCTGTTGATCAGTCTGTGGCTGCGCCACCACGCCCCCCGTTGGCAGATCCTCCAGGGAGACATGGTGATTGTATTCGAGCAGGCCAGCCGATGGCTGGCCTCTGCACTGACAGCTACAGCTTTCAGTCATAAAGCGCCAGCACCGGCGATGTCAACCAAGGCGGTTCAAGCCTGGCTAGCCAGGCTTGAACCCCGGTGCAGAAGTCAGATTGCAGCACTATTTGGCCTGCTGCTACTGCTGGCCAACTTGCTGATCTGGTGGTTTTAGATCGCCTGGATCGCTACCTTCAGCACACCATCTCGCTGATGCGAAAACAGATCATAGGCCTCCACGATTTTCTCCAGTGGATAACGGTGTGTCACCATAGGACCCAGATCCACGCGTCCTGACGCAATCACATCCATCAAACGGCGCATACGCTCCTTGCCGCCGGGACACAGGGAGGTAACGATTTTATGATCTCCGAGACCAGCACAGAAGGCATCCAGCGGGATACGCAGATCGGTCGAGTAAACCCCCAGACTGGACAGAGTGCCACCCGGTTTCAGTACACGCAGCGCAGCTTCAAAAGTCGATTGCAGCCCCAGCGCTTCAATGGATGCATCCACCCCTCGCCCGCCGGTCAGCTTCAGAATTTCGGCAACCACATCCACTTTACGGAAGTCGAGGGTAATATCTGCGCCCATCTGGCGGGCCATCTGTAACCGTTCATCGATACCATCCACCACAATAATCTTGCTGGCGCCACGCAATTTGGCACCAGCAGTGGCGCAGAGTCCAATCGGTCCCTGGGCAAACACGGCCACAGTATCCCCGATGCGGATATTGGCCGATTCGGCACCGGCAAACCCGGTAGACATAATATCCGGGCACATCAGCACCTGCTCATCTGTCAGCCCATCCGGTACCGGTGACAGGTTGGCCTGGGCATCCGGGACCCGTAAATATTCTGCTTGCGCACCATCGATGCTGTTACCAAAACGCCAGCCACCCATGGGTTTATAACCGTGCGAATGGCTACCACCATCCTGTGCACTGCAGTGATCCTGGCAGGCATAGGAGGTAAAGCTGGGACAGATCGCACCCGCTATGACACGCTGGCCTTCACGGTAACCCTGCACATTACTGCCCAGTTTTTCAATAATCCCTACGGGTTCATGACCCACAGTCAGCCCTTTGGCAACCGGGTACTCACCTTTAAGTATGTGTACATCGGTACCACAGATCGTTGTGGTGGTCACACGGATCAGCGCATCATTGGGTCCGATATCCGGGATCGGCTTATCATCCAGTTCAATACGGCCAGGTTCAACAAACACTGCCGCTTTCATCATCATCGCCATCTCGTTCTCCTGATTTTTTAGAATTCATCCTTCCTGACGAGCGCTCAGGCCCGATACCTTAACTGTAGATCAGCGTTCAGAGAGCTGCCATGGCGACCTGATATCGATTTGAGCTGGATCATGTAGCGCAGTAAACTGGCCGTTTACTGTCACCGTCTGAATGGAAGATTCGTATGCAATTCACCGGCACTGAACGTTATGTGGCCACTGATGAACTTCAGCTCGCCGTCAATGCGGCGTTAACCCTGCAACGGCCGCTGCTGATCAAGGGCGAACCCGGCACGGGCAAAACACTGCTGGCCGAAGAAGTCGCCACCGCACTGCAACGACCGCTGTTCACCTGGCACGTCAAATCAACCACCAAAGCTCAGCAGGGTCTGTATGAGTATGATGCCGTCTCCCGATTACGTGACTCCCAGCTCGGCCATGATCGGGTTCATGACATCAGCAACTATATTGTTCCCGGAAAGCTCTGGGAGGCATTCAGCAGCGAGCAGCCAGCCGTCCTGCTGATCGATGAAATCGATAAAGCCGATATCGAATTTCCCAACGACCTGCTGCTGGAGCTGGATCGTATGGAATTTCATGTTTACGAAACCCAGCAGCAGATCCGGGCACGACACCGGCCACTGGTGATCATCACCTCAAACAATGAAAAAGAGCTGCCGGATGCCTTCCTGCGGCGCTGCTTCTTTCATTACATCCGCTTTCCGGACCGGGACACCATGCGCCGTATTGTCGATGTACACTTTCCGTCAATTCAACAGCAACTGGTTGAACGGGCGCTGGAAGTTTTTTATGACCTGCGCGACATTTCCGGGCTGAAAAAGAAACCCAGCACCTCGGAGCTGGTCGACTGGCTAAAGCTGTTGATGGCAGATGACCTTGCACGTGAAGTCCTGTTGCAGCAGGATACCGCCAGCGCCGTGCCTCCCTTGTGTGGCGCACTGGTCAAGAATGAACAGGATGCCTCGTTGCTGGAGCGTCTGGCGTTTATGATCCGACGCCAACAACGCTAAGCCCCCTGGAGCGGTTCATGCTGATCGACTTTTTTGAGACCCTGCGCAAAGCCGAGATCCCCGTCACACCACGGGAATTTCTCGACCTGTTAAAAGCGCTGCAAGCCAACCTGGCCTTTGCCGATACGGATGCTTTTTATCTGCTGGCACGCACCTGTCTGATCAAGGATGAAAAGTTCTATGACCGTTTTGATCAGGCATTTGCCTATTATTTTTCCGGTCTGGGTGAACTGCCGATGACGCTGGAGCAGCTCATTCCGGAAGACTGGCTGCGCCAGACCTTTACCCGCCAACTGAGTGATGCGGAGAAAGCTGAACTGAGCAGTCTGGGCAGTCTGGAAAAACTGCTGGAAACCCTGAAGGAGAGGCTGGAAACACAAAAAGGACGACATGCTGGCGGAAACAAATGGATCGGTACGGGTGGCACTTCACCCTTTGGTCATGGCGGGTATCATCCCGAAGGCATACGGATCGGCGGGCAGTCCCGACATCGACGCGCTGTCAAAGTCTGGGAGCGCCGCGAATTCCGGAACCTGGACGATCAGCAGCATCTGGATAATCGCAATATTCAGGTCGCACTGAAACGGCTGCGTAAATTTGCCCGAACCGGTGCTCACGAAGAGCTGGATCTGGATGCCACCATTCGCGCCACAGCACGCAATGCCGGCCACCTTGACCTGCGGATGGTACGCGAGCGGCACAATGCGGTGAAGGTCTTGCTGTTACTGGATGTGGGCGGTTCCATGGATGAACATATACAGCACATTGAAGCCCTGTTCAGCGCCTGCCGTACCGAATTCAGGCATCTGGAAAGCTATTACTTTCACAACTGTGTCTATGAATCCGTATGGCGCGACAACCGTCGACGTTTTGACCAGCGCACTGCGACACTGGATCTGCTGAATACCTATGCGTCAGACTACAAGGTCATTCTGGTCGGCGATGCGTCCATGTCCCCCTATGAGATTGCCGTACCCGGTGGCAGTGTTGAGCACATGAATGCCGAACCCGGACAACGCTGGCTACAGCGGCTCACCCAGCAATGGCCGTCACTGGTCTGGTTGAATCCGGTTGATCCGGCCTACTGGCGCTATACCCAGTCGATAGGCATGATCCAGGAGCTGGTACAGCAGCGGATGTTTCCCATGACGCTGGAAGGACTGGATGCCGCAATGCGAGAGTTGAGCAAGCACTAACGCTCGTCTTTTTTGAACTGCTCAGGCCAGTGTTTGAAGTTTAGTACCTGGCCTGCCTCTCTGACCTGGGCAACTGCCTCCAGGTCGATTTCGGCGATGACCCAGCCAGGTTGATTCAGTTCACCTTCAGCCAGCACTCCGGTTTCCGGAAATCCCCGATCAGGAGGACCATAAATGGCGGCAGCACCAACATTTTCATCGACAGCCGGAGACCAGTCTGCCTCGCCTACGGTCGGAGCCTGCAGCACGTAACACTGATTTTCCAGCGCCCGTGCCATGGCACCGATACGGACGCGCCAGTAACCTGCCAGTGTATCTGTACAGGAAGGTACCAGCAGGACTTCCACCCCCGCCTCAGCCAGCTGTCGTCCCAGTAATGGAAATTCACTGTCATAACAGATGAGGATACCCAGACGCCCCAACGGGGTATCGAACACACGCAGCCCATCACCCGATTCAACCCGCCAGAGCTCACGCTCAAAGCGAGTCATGATCTGTTTGTCCTGATAGCCGAGACAACCCTCTGGTCCAAACAACCGGGCCCGATTCACGACCCGGCTGGGCGACAGGCGTAACGGCAAGGAGCCTGCCAGTACATAGCAATTAAAGCGCTGAGCCAGGTCCTGGTGTAACGCGTCGATTTGCACCGCCCGCTCACTGAGCACATCGATCTGTTGTTGCAGATCGGCGGCAACCGCTTTACCTGCCAGACTCGCCAGTTCCATTGCAGCATACTCTGGAAAGACCAGCAGTGACGCGCCCTGACGCGTGGCGTCACTGACCCAGTCAGTCAGTTTTCGCTCATATGCCTGCCAGTCCGACAGCCAGTCAAGCGGATAGGCAGCCACCGCTGCGCGATAACGGGTCATTACCTGCATTACAATACCTTCAACCAGATCTGCATCAGCTTTTCGGTCTCCGAAGGCTGATCTATATCCTGCCAACTGAACCCGGCCTGGACACCTTCCAGCGGGATATAGCCACGTTTATACCAGAATGCATCCAGAGGCTGATAGTCGGAAGGTTTCAGTGGATGCTGTTCAGGCCGGATTACCGAAGCAAAACAACTGAACTGCAAACCCAACGCCCGCCCGTGTGCCTCACGCTGCTCAAAGAACCTGTGTCCCAGGCCCTGACCACGGTACTCCGGCAAGAGTACCGACTCGCCACAATAGAGCAGCGTTTGCGGATCGAATCCGGCCTCTGACAGGGTTTCAGCAAAAGATGCATCATGATCACTCAACACACCGGCAGTCGCGGCCCCCACCAACTGTTTGCCATCAAACGCGCCAACAATCACGGAATGGCTGTTGAGGTAGTGTTTCAGGTATTCATGCTCATACGCATGACTGCCCTGATACAGATAGGGAAAATCGCGAAATATCTGAATTCGCAGGGATGCCAATGCATCCAGCCAGGGCCAGATATCCTCACCTGTCAGTGAGCGTATTTCAATAGTCGCCATCGGGGCCCACCACCTGAACAATCCAGTCACTCAGGTTATAATAGGTGGTGATACGCTGGATTTTACCCTGCGACACCTCAAAAAATGTTCCTGCCGGAAGGCAATAGGTCTGTCCCTTGGCTTCGGGCAAGCCCTCATCCGTACGTAAATATTCACCATGAACGATAAATTCAGCACTGGCACGTTCACCCGTTGCATCGGTCATCAGCACCAGATCACTCAAGCGCTCCTTGTAACAGGCCGTCATGTGTGCATTAAACTCGGTAAAGGCCTCTTTACCCAGACGGGTTTCGCCCTGATTCACATCATGGCGCAGATCATCCGCAACCAATGCCAGCATGCCATCTGTATCACCAGCATTGAAGGCCTCAAAGTAACGGGTTAATAAAGCTTCAGTTGTTTCACGCATGCACTATCCTCTAACAATCGGTCCAGGGTTGAGTGTTATCCTGACATAGCCTCAGGGTGATTGAAAATCCACCCTTTGACTGGATTTCACCTGCATGGCGCATTTACCCATATCCAAGTCGTTTTTCATCAAAGCATTTGCAGTTAAATGGCTGGCACTCTAGAGTTAAGCCTCGGACAAACCTTAGGGAAGCGGTTATGGTGTCACAGACGTGGTTATTGATGGCGATCGTCATCTGCCTGTTGATTCTTTCCAGCATCGTGCTGAGCTGGACCAATTTTTTTACGCTGCGCAAACTGCAGCGAACCCTGGCAGAACTGCAGCAGTTAAAAGCTGCCGCAGGCAAAGATGCTGCGACTGCTAACACTGAGATTATCAACCATACCGCCGTCGACTCGCAGGAGACACCACCCCCGATTGAAGTGGCAGAGGACGCAGACTTCCCTTCAGATGAAGCCGAAGTCAGCGCGGCTGTTGCTGCCAAAAACACCCCAGATCCCTGGGGCAGCCGACACCCGGCGAAGCCAGCCAAACAGGTCAAGCAGGACAAACCACCTTCACAGCCTCCCGGGTGGCAAGCGAACTGGATGGTCTGGCTAGGCGGTCTTTGTGTGGCACTCTCCGGGATTTTTCTGGCACGCTACTCCATCGAGCAGGGACTGCTTGGCCCCCAGGCACGTATTCTACTGGGCATTCTGCTTGGATTCGGACTGCTGTTCAGCGCTGAATGGCTGCGGCGTAAAACCGGAACCGCCTACGCCGCAGTCGCGGCACTGGCGGGAGGCGCCAGTGTGATGCTCTACAGCGTGATTCTGGCAGCACTGCATCTGTATCAGCTCTGGCCACCCATGCTGGTATTTGTGCTGCTGGCACTGGTATCGCTCGGCAGTATGCTGCTGGCTGTCTGGCATGGTCCGGTGCTCGCCCTGATCGGCATCCTCGGTGCATACCTGGTACCTCTGCTGTTGGGTGGCAGCGGTCAGGACCTGCTACCGGTACTGATCTATATTCTGATCATTACCGCTTCTGCACTCTATCTGCAGCGCTACGTACAACGTAGCTGGCTGTTCAGCCTGACGCTGGCCGGTATTCTGGGCTGGTGGTGGCTCTTACAACTCAGCGGTCGCTCACTCGAGTGGACAGGGCTGTATCTCACCGTCAGTGCCTATCTGCTGCTCAGTATTCCTCAACTGAACTTCAGTCTGACACAACAGGTTCAGGACCAACCGAAACGCTACTCCATCAGAGCGTTCCTGCGTTTTGACAATCCGACTGCCCAGCGTGTCTGTATTGGGCTGGGGCTGATTCTGGCAGCACAGGCCGTCAGTCTGTTTCTGCATCCTGACTGGCAAGCGGCACTCTGGCTATGGTCACCGCTGTTACTGTTGCTGCTGTTTGCCAGCCGCTTTAATGAAAGCCTGAAACTGCTGCCCTGGTTCAGCGCCATACTGCTGTTTGGCAGTCTGGTGCTGGCTCATTTCCACAGTGACTGGCAGTTCCGGCTGTATTTCTCACGTCTGCCACCGGAGCAGCAACCCTGGGTCCTGCAACTGCTGCTGGCCTGGACCCTGGCGTATATCGCACAGGCCTTCTGGCAACTCCGCAGCGCCAGCCGCTATCCGGCATTGGTGCTGTCGCTGGGTATTATCGTACCACTGATAGCGCTGGCACTGGCCTGGCAACTGACAGGCGACCTGTTACAGGACTGGTTCTGGGGAGCGGCATCACTGCTGTGTGGCCTGGCCTATATAGGGCAGGCACAGCTGCGCAAGCAGCGGGATCGCTGCCGCATCTGGCTGATTTTTGCTGGCCATTTAGGCTACTCCCTGTCCATGGTCATTCTGCTTGATGCAGCTCATCTGACACTGGCACTGGCAGCCCAGGTAGTCTCGCTGGCCTGGTTGCATCAGCAACAGCCTGAACCACTGTTAAGCGGTATCCTGAAACTGTTATTGATGCTGATTATTGCGCGTCTGACCCTACAACCCTGGATTGTGCCCCAGTATGAGACGCCGCTACTGAGCTACGCTGGCTGTTTGGTCCTGGTTGTTATCGCCAGCCGGATGAACCGACAGGCCCATCTGTCACGCTGGCTGGAAGGTGCCAGCCTGCATCTGCTGGTGCTGTTCCTGATCATGCTGTTACGCTACTGGCTCTATGACGGTGCGCTGTTTGTCCGTCGATACAGCTTCACCGAAGCGGCATTCAATACCCTGATCTGGGGAGCACTGGGGCTGGTGTATTACTACCGCAGTGCTCTGGCAGAGAGCACCCGCACCCTTTGCCTGCTGGCCTCACGAGTGCTGCTCCTGGCCAGTAGTCTGAACTATGCATTACTGGTCACAAGCCTCAATCCGCTCTTCAATCCACAGCTATCACTGAGCAGCACCCCCATCCTGAATAGCCTGTTGCTTGCCTATGGTGCACCCGTGCTGCTCTTTGCACTGGCGGCCCGTGTCTATCTGGCAGAATATCGGACGCTGTTCTGGGGACTGACGGGCATCAGTGGCTGGATATTTGTGACCCTGCAGGTACGCCATCTATGGCAGGGACAGCTGGATATCAACCAGCCCCTGCTCAGCGGCGAGCTCTACAGCTACTCGCTGGCCTGGTTGTTGATGGCTGCTGCGGCCATGTTGGCAGGCGCCTTGCGTCAATGGCAGCGCCTGTATCAGGCCGGTATGCTGCTGCTACTGATCACCATCGCCAAGATTTTCCTGGTCGACATGTCGGATCTCACCGGCCTGCTAAGAGTCGCCTCTTTCATGGGACTGGGGCTCTGCCTGCTGGGGCTGGCCTTTATGCATCAGTGGCTGGGCACTCGCAGGAGTACCGCGCACGTTTCTGCATCCAGTCCTGAGGATTAACGTTGACTACGATAAATTTTCTCGGCATTCATACGGCTGCTCCAGGGCAGCCCGGCATTCTGCCAGCCATTCACCACCCGCATTCCGGCATGTGTGCCTTCTTTAGCTGAGTCGCCCTGAAACCCGTTGATCACGAACTCTGCCTGAGTGAACCCCTGTTGCTGAAGGTAACGTGCGCTGGGTTCACCACGTTCACTGCCTGAGCGGCACATCGTGATCACCTGGGCCGTTTTATCCAGACCGCGCGCAACCAGCAAGGCTTCTACTTCAGCCGCAAAGTCAGGATTGATGGACATACGGAAGCGGTTATTTTCAGCATCCCAGTCATAACGGTCCACTTGCATGAAGGGAATATTGGCATCAACGACATCAGTTGAACCAATGAACATCACTTCAACAGGATCGCGAACATCGATAAACAGAACCTGATCTCCTTTCTCCTGTTTCAACACATAGGTTTCTTCAGGTGAAAGCCCCATAGCCCATACAGGCACAGAGAACAGGCAGGATAACAGGCTAACTAAGAGAAGCCGACGCATGCAAAACTCCTTAACACTAAATTAGAATATATTCATATTAAGGAGTTTAAGCTCTGTGAGCAATCTATCCTTGGTCGTACAGACTATTCAGCGCAAGGATTTCAAGAGATCAGCATAACCCGCCTGATAGTCTGGATAGCGCCAGACAAAGCCACTGTCTTTCAGGCGCTGGTGAGACACCCGCTTACTCTCACGCTGCATCATTGTGGTTGTCTGAACCTGGACCCCGAGTTGCTGCTGCAGCCACTGCAACACCTCATGCAGACTCGCCGGGCAGGTATCGGTCAGATTGTAGGCAGAGGCGACTGCCTGTCCCCGGTGACGGCAGCTGATCAGATGCATGACGGCACCTGCGGCATCCTCAATATGGATACGATTGGTATAGAGTGGCGGTGTTGCTGGTGGCAAGAGCCCTTGTTGCGCCTGACGCAGCAGAAAATAACGCCCCGGACCATACAAACCGGAAGGGCGCAGCAGCGTAACGGGCTGAGACTGTTGCAGCCAGAAGTCTTCAGCCTCAACCAACACTCTGGCAGTCTCTCGCTGAGGCTGGCGTTCAGCCTGTTCATCCACCCATTCCCCCTGCGACTGACCATACACACCGGTCGAAGAGATCAGCCAGACATGTGCATCCGGGGCCACACGTTTAAGGGTGGCTGCAGCCTGCCTAGCTACGTCCAGGTAGGCCTGTCGATACGCCTGACTGTCTGAGCGGTCAGGGGACAGGCACAGCACTACATCATCAGGCACACACGGAAGCTCCTGCCATGACTGAGACGCATCCTGTTGTAACAGATACACACCGGAAGGTGCCTCCGATCCACGCCGCATACCGAAGACCTGCAGACCCTGTTGCACCCCCAACTGTGCAATTCGACCACCCAGATCGCCCAATCCAACCATCAACAGTGTTTTTGCCTGCATGCCACTCTCCTTAACCCGCGTGTCATCTAACCTTACCTGATTTATCCACAAGCATGATAATATTCAGCGGGTTAAATTCAGAGAGTTGGATTCAATACAACCTACAGGAAACGTGTCATGATCCGAAAAACTTACCTGATGCTGCTGACAGTAGCACTGCTGCTGGGTAGTCTGACATTGACCGGTTGCAACACGGTTGAAGGGCTGGGCAAGGATATCCAGCGCGGTGGTGAAAAGATTGAGCGGGTTGGACGCAGCAGCTGATCAAGGCGTCAGCTGCAACTGCCCGGCTTCCTCAATATTGATCATCGGTATCAGGCGTCCGGCATCCAGCCGGGCGCTGAAATTATAAGCAAGACTGTTGCGCTGACGGCTCAGCAGGTCTCCCAGCAAACGTGCACTGCCCAACAGATCCGGACTGGCCTGAATCACAAAATCTGCTTGTCCATAGGCAGGTACAGTGGGAATATCCGGTGTGGCACCGCTCAGAATCCGGTAGCCTTCTATCTCGACCGCATAGGTCATGCCCCGAAACGGTAGCGATACCCGGTTGGGGTTAATAATCTGTATGCCGATATCAAAGCGCGGTGCCATACCCTGAGTATTCGGCGCCAGATTGAAAGAAGTCACATTCACCTGTGGCTTTTCATAGCTGCCGGACAGGCTGGCACAGCCACTCAAGCCGATCAGTAAACCACACAGCAGTATCGCACTTAGCACCCGTCGCATATCAGTTTCCTCAGATAATCGGACTGACTATCAAAGCACGACCCGACTGAGCCTGAGCTGAACAGCCCTTTACACCTCAGCCAGGTTGCCTTTACGTTCCAGCCAGGCTTTGCGATCAGATGCACGCTTCTTCGCCAGCAACATATCCATCAGTTCCAGCGTGTCATCATCAGCATCGATAGTGAGTTGCACCAGACGACGGGTATCCGGCGACATGGTAGTTTCACGCAGCTGCAGCGGGTTCATTTCACCCAGACCCTTGAAGCGTTGCACGCCGATTTTGGCGTTACGCCGCTCGGCACGAATACGATCGATGATGGCATCCCGCTCTTCATCATCCAGTGCATAAAAGACTTCCTTGGCCACGTCGATACGGTACAGTGGCGGCATGGCCACATAGACATGACCCGCTTCAACCAGTGGCCGGAAATGTTGTACAAACAAGGCGCACAGCAGTGTGGCGATGTGCAGACCATCGGAGTCGGCATCGGCCAGGATACAGATTTTACTGTAACGCAGTCCTTCCAGTTTATCTGAACCGGGATCGACACCGATGGCGACGGAGATATCATGAATTTCCTGGGAAGCCAGCACTTCAGCAGAGTCCACTTCCCAGGTATTGAGAATCTTGCCGCGTAACGGCATGATCGCCTGGAACTCACGGTTACGCGCCTGTTTGGCGGAGCCGCCTGCAGAGTCACCCTCAACCAGAAACAGTTCGGAACGGTCGGCATCCGCACCGGAACAGTCTGCCAGTTTGCCGGGCAGGGCTGGTCCCTGAGTCACTTTTTTACGCACCACCTTCTTGTTGCTGCGCATGCGGCGCTGGGCATTGCTGATGACCAGCTCGGCAATTTTTTCGCCCTCTTCGACATGCTTGTTCAGCCACAGCGAAAACGCATCTTTGACTGCACCGGAAATAAAGGCGGCAATACCACGTGACGACAAGCGTTCTTTGGTCTGCCCGGAGAACTGTGCATCACGCATTTTGGCCGACAGGATATAACAGCACTTATCCCAGATATCATCGGGAGCCAGTTTCACCCCCCGCGGCAGCAGGTTACGGATTTCACAGAACTCACGCATCGCTTCCAGCAAGCCGGTCCGCAGACCATTGACGTGTGTACCGCCCTGCGCCGTGGGAATCAGGTTCACATAGCTTTCAGCCGTGATCTCTCCACCGTCTGCCAGCCATTGAACAGCCCAATCCACCGCATCTTCCTGACCGGTCAGACTGCCGGTAAAGGGTGCATCCGGCAGGGTTTCCCATACCTGGGTGGTGCCTTTCAGGTAGGCTTCCAGACCTTCCTCGTAATACCAGACTTCCTGCTCTTTCTTGCCGCCGGTCATGTCAGTAAAGGTGACCTTCAGGCCGGGACAGAGGACAGCTTTGGCGCGCAGGTTATGCTTCAGACGTGTCAGGCTGAATTTCGGGGTATCAAAGTATTTTGGGTCTGGCGTAAAGCGAACCGTGGTACCGGTATTGCGCTTGCCACAGCTGCCGATCACTTCCAGATCAGAGACCTTTTCGCCATCGGCAAAACCGATGCGATAGACTTGTCCGTCACGGCGTATCTCAACATGCAGCAATTTGGACAAGGCATTAACAACGGACACGCCCACACCATGCAGACCACCCGAGAAGGTGTAGTTGTCGTTATTGAACTTGCCACCGGCATGCAAGCGGGTCAGGATCAGTTCCACCCCGCTGACGCCCTCTTCGGGATGAATGTCGACCGGCATCCCACGGCCATCATCTGCCACGGACAGCGAACCATCGTCATGCAACACGACATCAATCTGCCTGGCATGACCCGCCAGGGCTTCATCCACTGAGTTATCAATAACTTCCTGCGCCAGATGATTGGGGCGATCAGTTTCCGTATACATACCGGGGCGGCGTTTAACGGGATCAAGACCACTGAGGACTTCAATCGCTTCGGCGTTGTATTGCTTGGTCATGCAGGTTCCTGTTCAGTTACGGACAGCTTCGGGTAAAGGGGTACATTCGGGCAGTTCTACACGGCCTTCAGCAAATGCCAGAATGGCCGGAATCAGTCGATCAAACGCGTCAAAACCGTGACTGCCACCTGGTTGCACATACTGCACCGATTGCGCATATTTTTCCACCGCTTCGCGATAGTCGAGTGTTTCATCGGCAGTCTGGACCAGCAGCAATAACTGCTCAGGTCGTGCAGGGGTCTCCACTTGCAGCGCTTGCAACTGGCGCAGATGTTCACGTGTCAGGCAGTAACGTTCATGAGTATAGATATTTTCATTTTCACCCAGCCAGTCGGCCAGTAAGCGATCCGGATACACCGCCGGATTGACCAGCACAGCGCGCAATGCCGGGAACTGCTGGCACAACCAGGTAGCATAGAAACCACCCAGTGAACTGCCAATCAGTGTAATTCGACGCTCAGAAGCGGCTTCAATCAACAACTGCAACTGCCGTACGGCTTCCGCGGGCCAATGAGACAAGCGAGGCACCAAAAGATCTGCCGGTGCATCGGCCCCGGCCAGCAGGTTGCGCAACACCTGTGCCTTCCAGGAGTCAGGTGAGCTGTTAAAGCCATGAATATAGATCAGCAGCGGTTTGGGCATGGCTCCCCCTGATCAGCAGTGCGCAGTGGCACAGACTCGAAATGTGCATCGATACGACCATCCGGCCAGAGTTGATACCATCGATAGCCTGGCCAGGACTCAGGTGGCTGCTGAGCCACCTCAACCTGGGCGCTACCAGGGCAGAACTGTACGGCAGTCGATGGCGCGGACCAGACGGAAACACCCTGGTGCTGCCAGTGCAGTGGCTGATGCAGATGCCCGCAAATTATGGCTTTGCAGTGAGGAGCCTGAGCAAGACACTGCCAGAGCTCAGATGCATTACTGAGCATGATCTGATCCTGCCACTCAGTACCACTGGCAAGTGGATTGTGATGCAACGCCAGCAGGGTGAAACGCCTGTCAGCCGCTAACTGTCGGCTCAGGCGTTCCAGTGTATGAGACGCAATCGCTCCTGAACCACGTCCATCTGGCGCATGATTGGAATCCAGACACAGTAATTGCCAGGGCCCCAGAGATACACTGAAGCGATCAAGATCTGCCGCCTGCTGCATGACCTGCAGATCATCATGATTACCCGCCAGCCAGGTGGTCGGCAGTTCGAGTACGGCCAGTTGCTGCAATAATTCCTGATAGACACCGGCATCGCCGTGATGTACCAGATCACCACTGAGCAGCAGATGATCAAACTGATGACCTGACTGCTGCACATGACGGATCACCTGCGCCAGCGTCTGGCGCGGATCAACACCTCGAAACAACTGACCGGCCTGGGGGGTCAAATGACAATCACTGAGCTGCAGAAGTGTCACCGGTGTCATGTCAGAGCGACCGGATCACGCGCGCAACCATAACTGAGACACTGGTTCAGCCATTCTGCCAAATACTGATTTAGCTGAAATTTCTCATCCGGTTGATGCATCTCGGCATTCGGATAGGGATATACACCACTGAACTGGCGACGACGGCGGGTACAAATGACCTCAGCCATACGCGCATCATGATACAGCCGAACCACCAGCTCAGGCACCTCCAGCCAGGGAGAGCCAGCCGTTTGTGTCTGCCGCATCACCAGCGTACTTGTATAGCGGAACGCCTCTTCAACCAACAGGGTAATCTGTACATCCCGTGCATCATGGCAGAGATCAAAGTCACACCTTGCTCCCAGCTGCAGCTGCGGTAACAGCCGCAGAATGCGGGCATAGTTGCTTTGACAAATTGCCATCTGACGGGTCAGATCGGGTATATATTTACGTTTCATCTTCATGCTGCACTAATTGGAACCCCTGCTGGTGTATCGCTGTATAGTTAAGCTGTAACCACTGTACCGCAATTACAATGGCCGCGTTATTCAGCTGCCCTTTGCGCAACAGCTCAAATACATCAGCAACCGGCAAGCAGTGGACGCGTATATCCTCGCCTTCATCAACCAAACCCTGTAAGCCTTCGGCATTCGATGCATCAACGAAACCATACAGCAGATGTATCCACTCATCCATCCCTCCAGGACTGGGCAGATAACCCAGTATCGGCTGCAAGCCTGTGACATGGAGTCCTGCTTCTTCCAGTGTTTCCCGCTCGGCTACCCCTTCCGGAGTTTCATCGGGCTCAATCATACCGGCAACCAGTTCCAGCAACCAGGGACCTCCCGGCGCTGCCAATGCACCAGGACGGAACTGCTCAATCAACACTAAAGCTTCCCGGCGTGGATCAAACAACAACACCGCTACCGCATCACCACGACGAAACATTTCCCGAGTGACAGTCAGATCTCCCCCTTGAAAGCGGGCATGCCGGATACGCAGTTCATGCATCCGGAAGAATCCCTGAAAAACACAGCGGTCTTCTTCAACCAGTACGTCAGCTGCAGAGAAAGTGGGTTTCCAGAGACTCATATTCACTCCTGTTTTCGGTTCAGTGCCTGCTGCCTGAACTCAGCAGCAGGTACGGGGCGTCCGAACCAGTACCCTTGATAGCCGGGGCACTGTATTGCCTGAAGGAAATCACGCTGGGCTTCGGTTTCAACCCCTTCAGCAACAACCCACAGGTTCAGCTCATTAGCCAGACTGATAATAATACGGGTAATCGCTGCATCATTGGGATCTTCCGGCAAGCCGTCAATGAAGCAGCGGTCAATCTTCAATTGATCGAGCGGCAACTGTTTAATATAGGCCAGCGATGAATAGCCTGTTCCGAAATCATCCAGGGCAAAACCAACACCCTGCTGTTTCAGAAAGCGCATGCGCTCGATAGAAAATGCCATATCATCGATCAACAGGCTTTCTGTCAATTCCAGCTTAAGGCGCTGAGGTACTAATTGGAAGTGCTTCACTAACGCCAGTACTTCATCAGCAAAGCCAGGCTGCTTGAACTGATGCGCACTGATATTCACCGAGATACTCAAATCCGACAAACCTGGTGTTTTCGCCCAAACAGACAGCTGTTTACAGGCCTGCTGCAATACCCAGCTCCCCAGAGGCAAAATCAGTCCGGATGCTTCAGCAACCGGAATAAACTCAGCAGGTGCCACCAAACCACGCTGAGGATGCTGCCAGCGCACCAGTGCTTCTGCGCCGGTCAACACTCCAGCTGCATCGACTTGCGGTTGATAGTACAGCAGTAATTGCTCCTGCTGCAGGGCTACACGTAACTCGGATTCCATCTGGGCACGTGCCGACAGCGCCTGCTGCATTGCCGGATCAAAAAAATACAGGCAGTTACGCCCGGCATCCTTGGCTTTGTACATTGCCAGATCAGCCTGTTTCAGCAATTCATCTGCAATCGCATTGCCATGAATCAGGGTAATACCGATACTGGGAGTGCTGAAATAATGTTGACCATCAAACTGATATTCCTGACGCAGTGTTGTGAGAATTTTCTCAGCAACAATACGAGCTCGGGCCGCTGCATCAGCTTCATCACGACTCAAGCAGCCCAGCATGACGACAAACTCATCCCCGCCAAAACGTGCCACTGTGTCTTCTTCACGCACACAAAAACTGATGCGATGCGCCACCTGGCGTAACAGTTCGTCCCCCTTGTCATGTCCCAGAGTATCATTCAGGGTTTTGAAGTTATCCAGGTCAATAAATAACAGCGCACCGAAATCTGCATTGCGCTGATTCTGGCGCAACTGTTGCTGTAAACGATCAATCAGCAAGCGACGATTAGCCAAGCCGGTCAGAGCATCGTGAAACGCCAGATGACGGATATTACTCTCACTTAATGCCAGCTCGTCTGCTTTACGTTTCAACGCTTCCCGTTGCGCACTCAGTTCCGCATGATAGGCACGAAACAGCCCGGAAGACCAACGGGAAAACAGCAACGACGCCATCAATGCGAGCAACAATGATATGACAATGGCGGTCAGGTAAGTATGCCAGTTGTGTGACGCACTGGCTTCGAATGCCTGTACTTCATCCTTTAAAAGATCTCTTACTTCATCTTCAAAAATGGTCGAGATCAGTATCCAGTTCCAATGACCGGCAGGTTCCACCAAGGCTGTTTTCCAGGAATGTTCTCCTGTTACCGGGTTCGGCCAGGGATAACGAATAAAACCACCACCCTCTGCAGCCGTCTCAAGCATCTGCACTATCGCAGCCTGCTCCAGCTCCGACTGGGACTGTATCGGCTGCTGTTCCAGATGCTGACTGTCCAGTGACAGCAGTACCTGTCCCTCTGTATTAATGACCGCGGTATAACCTGTTTCACCAATACGCCGGTTACGGATCTGTGTCAGCAGTTGCTGTTGCAGATCTTTTTCCCACTCATAGGTGTAATCACCCGCACCAATTAACCAGTCAAAGGGCTCGAAATAACGTACATAGGCGAGCTTGTCAGCCATACGTTCAGCATCATCCGGGCGATACCAGCGATAGGCCGAAAACCCCTCACCCACGGGTAACCGTGCAGCCTCGATCAAGCCCTGCATAATATAATGGCCAGTATCGTCCTGATTATCGGGTAATAATTGCCCTTCAAACTCGGGAGCTGTCGGCAAAAGAATGAAACGGCCATTCATTTCATCAATGAAGTAATAGCCCCTGCCTTCAAAAAAGCGCAGAGGCCGCAAGCCTTCAATGATAGTACGCCGCAGGTCAGCTTCATTCAGCGTGTAACGCTGTTGCTGATACAGGGATGTCGCCAGGGTCCAGGCCAGATCAACCATTTCCGTGAGCCGCAAACGCAGCTCTACTTCTGTCTGTGTCTGGGTATAATCAATATCTGCACGGATGGCGAGCATTTCACGGCGCAAACGCTGCTGCAATTGCTGCAGGGCTGAAGATTCAATCCGCTGTATTGAAGCATTGTGCTCATGGATTTTTTGCCAGGTAAAAAAGCCCGAAAGAAACAGTGTCAGCAAGGTGACCAGCAGCAGCGTCCCGGCCAGATGCAGGCGGGGAAGCGTTCGGGATTTATCAGACAGCTGCATACTACTTCAACCGTTACAGACATAAACCCCGACATCATAAGACCTTAGTGGCATCAAGACCAGTCTTGACTGCTAAACCCTTCACTGCACACTGAAATTTCGCAACTGTTGAATCTCTTCAGGCCAGATTTCCGGTTCAATTGTTTCCAGAATCAGAGGCATTTTCTGAAAACGCGCATCCTGCATCACATACTCAAACACAGCCCAGCCTATCTCTCCCTGACCCAGAGAATGGTGTCGATCGATACGGCTACCCAAACCACCTTTGGAGTCGTTCAAATGCATAGCCTTGAGATATTCAAATCCAACAATACGATCAAACTCGGCAAAAGTCGCAGCACAGGCCTCAGGCGTCCGCAGATCATAACCAGCAGCAAAAATATGACAGGTATCGATACAAACCCCGATACGTGATGGGTCATCGATCTGCTGGATGATATCGGCCAAATGTTCGAAGCGATGTCCCAGGTTGCTACCCTGCCCTGCAGTCGCTTCAATAACAGCAACAACATCTTCTGTTTGCGCCAAAGCCAGATTGATCGATTCGGCAATACGCGTCAGGCAATCGGACTCAGACAGCTCACGCAAGTGACTGCCAGGATGGAAGTTCAGCCATACCAGACCCAGTTGCTGACAACGCTGCATTTCATCCACAAATGCAGCCCTGGATTTTGCCAGGGCATCGGCATCCGGGTGCCCGAGATTAATCAGATAGCTGTCATGCGGCAGAATCTGTTCGGGTCGGAACCCATGCAGTGCGCAGCGGTGACGAAAGCTTTCAATACTTTTTTGGGTCAGGGGTTTGGCATCCCAACGGCGCTGATTTTTGGTAAATAATGCAAAGGCATTGGCACCTATCGCTTTAGCATTGTCAGGTGCATTTTCCACACCTCCCGACGCGCTGACGTGCGCACCAATCCAATAGTCACTCACTTAAACCTCTCTCAGTGTATTCAGCACAATTTGCTACTTTACAACCCTGTATCAGGGTGACAAGCTGTCATTCTACCCGTAAATTCCAGGATTGTTTCATGTCGATTGAAGGCGCGATTACCTATTTCATTGCCATTTTCATTTTTGCCATTACACCCGGTCCGGGCATCTTTGCATTACTGGCACGCGGTATGAGCAGCGGATTTCGCAGTTGCATCCCACTGGCAGCCGGTATGACGCTGGGTGATCTGTTATATCTCACACTGGCCTTTTTTGGTCTGGCGGCACTGGCCGAGCATTGGAATGAAGCCTTCACCGTGATTCGCCTGGTGGGTGCAGCCTACCTGCTTTGGCTGGGTTGGAAAATGTGGACAACCCCTATCGCCCTGTCCCAAATCAGCGAAGATAAAAGCCGTATTGGGATGCTGAAAGGCTTTTTACAGGGCTTTTTGATTTCGTCTTCCAATCCCAAGGTGATCCTGTTCTATATCGCCTTTTTGCCCAGTTTCATTGATCTCAGCCGACTGACCCGACAAGACCTGCTGCTGGTCAACAGCCTTACCGTTGCTGCGCTGATGACGGGTTTATTGCTGATTGCCGGCGGTATTGCAACCGCTCGAAAACTGTTCCGTTCAGAGCGTTCAATGAAAGTGATCAATCGCAGCGCCGGTTCATTAATGATGGCGGCCGGACTTTATCTGGCAGGTAAAAGCGGCTAAAAAACAGCCTGAACGCAAATTGCGTTCAGGCCGAAATCTGGGGGAACACCTTTGCCTGATCAGGCAGCGGCTTCATCTTCCACAGACGAACGAATCAGATAGTCAAACGCGCCCAATGCGGCGGTTGAACCACTGCCCATGGCAATAATAATCTGCTTATAAGGCACATTGGTGACATCCCCAGCAGCGAACACACCGGGCACAGTGGTTTCACCATGGCTGTTGACCTCGATTTCACCAAAGCGGCTCAGTTCCAGATCGCCTTTCAGCCACTCGGTATTGGGCACCAGACCTATCTGTACAAAGATCCCCGCAACATCCAGATCAAACATTTCATTCCGGGTACGGTCTTTATAGGTCAAACCGATCACCTTGTTGCCATCACCACGAACTTCGGTAGTCTGAGCCATTTTAATGATGGTGATATTGGCCATCGACGCGGCCTTTTTCTGCAGCACCGCATCAGCACGCAACGTGTCGCTGAACTCCAGCACGGTCACGTGCTCAACGATACCGGCCAGATCAATTGCCGCCTCGATACCCGAGTTACCACCACCGATGACTGCAACCCGCTTGCCTTTGAACAAAGGACCATCGCAATGCGGGCAGTAAGCCACGCCCTTGCCCCGATATTCTTTTTCGCCTGGCACGTTCATTTCACGCCAGCGGGCACCGGTTGCCAAAATCACCGCCTTGCTTTTGAGTGTTGCGCCACTTTCAAGATCAATCTCAACCAGCTTGTCACGACGCAGCTTACTGGCGCGCTGATTGTCCATGACATCCACTTCGTACTCTTTAACATGCTGTTCCAAGCTGGCAACCAGCTTCGGACCTTCGGTATAGTTGACCGAAATAAAGTTCTCGATACCCACGGTGTCCATCACCTGACCACCGAAACGCTCAGCCACCAGGCCGGTACGGATACCTTTACGTGCGGCATAAATTGCAGCCGCAGCACCCGCGGGGCCACCGCCAACGATCAGCACATCGTAAGGGTCTTTGTCATTCAGACTGGCAGCTTCACGCTGCGCAGCACCCGAGTCGACCTTACCCAAAATCTCTTTCAGTGTCATACGTCCCTGACCAAACGGCTTGCCGTTCAGCAGCACGGTTGGTACTGCCATAATCTGACGCTGATTGACCTCATCCTGGAACAAGGCACCATCAATCATCACACTGGTGACATTCGGATTGAGGATCGCCATCAGATTCAGAGCCTGCACAACATCCGGGCAGTTCTGGCAGGACAGGGATATGTAGGTTTCAAAATGAAACTCACCCTTCAATTCACGTGCCTGCTCAATCAGCTGCGCATCGGCCTTGGAGGGATAGCCACCGGACTGCAGCAAAGCCAGTACCAGTGATGTAAATTCATGCCCCATCGGTATACCGGCAAAGCGCACACGTGGCTTTTCGCCCAGTGGTGCAATCGCCATACTCGGGGTTCTTTCACTGCCATCAGTCAGTTGTTTCAGACTGATTTTGTCACTCAGCCCGGTAATTTCCTGACACAGATTCAGCAGTTCTTTGGCTTTAGCCGATTCGTCAACGGACACAGTAATCTCAATCGGATTTACGATATTCTGCAGATAGGTGTCCAGTTGCTTTTTGATATTCGCGTCCAGCATGAGACCGTCCTTTAACGATTGAAGACTAAATTCGGAATTTAGAAGGGGTAACACCGACCCCGAACGGGGCCGGCTGAATCAGCAAGCTGATCGGGATCAGATTTTTCCAACCAGATCCAGTGATGGAGACAGAGTCTCTTCACCTGGCTGCCAGGAAGCTGGGCATACTTCGCCATCGTGCTCAGCTACGTACTGAGCTGCCTGGATTTTACGAACCAGTTCTTTAGCAGAACGGCCGATGCCCAGGTCATGAATTTCAGCAACTTTGATCTGACCTTCAGGGTTGATTACAAACGTACCACGCAGAGCCAGACCTTCTTCTTCGATCATCACCTCGAAGTTGCGGGAAATAGCGCCTGTTGGATCTGCAACCATTGGGAACTGAATTTTCTTGATGGTTTCAGACGCATCGTGCCACGCTTTGTGGGTAAAGTGGGTATCAGTAGAAACTGAGTAAACTTCAACGCCCATTTCCTGCAGCTTCGGATAGAAGTCTGCCAGATCACCCAGCTCAGTTGGGCAAACAAAGGTGAAATCGGCTGGGTAGAAGAATACGACTGACCACTTGCCTTTCAGATCTGCATCAGAAACCTGAACAAACTCACCATTGTGGTAAGCGGTAGCGGTAAAAGGTTTAACTTCAGTGTTAATCAGTGACATTTCGTTCTCCTGTAGAGGTTGTCGTTATTCAACAGGAGCCATGATAGGAAATATTCGTTACATTTGGAAATTAATATAGGTTAAGTGATCGATTAATTTTATCTATCAAGAACTGGGTATAATCGCCTCAACCATCAATTGCAGGGTTACCTGTCCCCGAAACTGGTTTGGTGACAGCCGGTAGACCAGCCGGACTTGCTGGACACTGGTATCGGGCCACTGTTCAGTATCCACATTAAACACGATCGCATCCAGCGCCAGCTGCCCACCCACCGGCATCACCACCAGCTTCAGATGGCGATAACCTACAATGCGCTGCTGCAGTACGCGGAACTCACCATCAAACAGAGGCTCCGGGAACTGATGCCCCCAGGGGCCTGCATCCTGCAACAAGGCAGCCAGCTCCAGCGTAAAATCCATCTCCTCCAATGCACCATCTGTGACGATGACACGTTGCAGGTCATCCTCTTGCAATCGCTGACGCACTTCCTCATCAAATGCCTGGCGAAACGCAGGCAGATCCTGCCGGGCCAGTGACAAGCCCGCTGCCATCGCATGACCACCAAACTTGCGCAACAGACCGGGATGACGGGCAGCAATAGCGTCCAACCCATCGCGCACATGGAATCCGGCAATTGATCGGGCTGAGCCTTTAAGCTCATCCGCGTCACCCGGCGCGAAGGCAATCACCGGGCGGTGCAGCCGCTCCTTGATTCTGGAAGCCAGAATACCAATTACCCCCTGATGCCAGCCCGGTTCATATAAACAGACACCCCAGGGCATACTGTCAACTTCCAGAGGTAAGTGATCGAGCAGCTTCAGTGCATCCTGTTGCATCTGACGCTCAATACTGCGTCGCTCAACATTCAGGTCATTGAGCTGCTGCGCCAACGCCAGTGCCTGCTCAGGGTCGTCGCTAAGCAGACACTCGATACCAATAGACATATCCTCAAGCCGACCCGCCGCATTCAAACGAGGCGCAATCGCAAATCCCAGATCAGCCGCCATCAGCTGTTCTCGCTGACGTCCGGCCACTTCCAGCAATGCCAGAATACCGGGGCGCGCTTGCCCGGCACGAATGCGCAGCAACCCCTGATGGACCAGCGTACGGTTGTTATGCTCCAGAGCGACCACATCCGCCACGGTTCCCAAGGCCACCAGATCAAGCAAACAGGCAAGATTCGGTGCCTCTATGCCCAACTGCTGAAAATAGCCCTGTGCTATCAACGCACGACGCAACGCAATCATGACATAGAAAATGACCCCCACCCCGCAGGTGGACTTGGCCATAAACTCGCAGCCCCGCTGGTTGGGGTTGACGATCGCACAGGCATCCGGAAGCTGATCACCCGGTAAATGATGGTCAGTGATCAGCACATCCACACCCAGGTCACGCGCCCGCTGAACCCCTTCGACACTGGAAATGCCATTATCCACTGTAATAATCAATTGAGGTGGTTGAGCAGCCTGCATTGCGACCTGAACTATCTCCGGACTCAGGCCATAGCCATACTCGAAACGGTTTGGCACCAGGTAACTGACCTGCTCGACGCCCATCATGCGCAGCGCCAATACCGCCAGAGCCGTACTGGTAGCGCCATCGCAGTCAAAGTCCCCCACTATCAGAATGCGCTGCTGCTGCTCCAGGGCGCGTACCAGACGGCTGACGGCAGCCTCCATCCCTTTGAGTTGCGCATCCGGCAACAACTCGCGCAGATGACGCCCAACTTTTTGCGGATCATCAATCCCCCTGGCGGCGTACACACGTGCCAACACAGGGTGCAGATGTGACAGGGCAGAGGAGGTTCCGGCAGGCGGTGAACGACGTTTAATCAGTGCAGCAGACATCAGTAGAGAAGCTGTCCATTCAATCGAAAGAAGTACTCCCGGCCTGGCCGGGAGTCACAGGTGTTTTGTCAGTGCAGCTTAATCACGGTGTACATGTGAGGCTACATACGCCTGTACATCAGACAGGTTATTAGGCAGCACAGTGAAACGCTCTTCGCGCTCCATCAGATCACTCAGGCGCTCAGGTAACTCAGGCGCATTCAGTCCGGCTTTGACAACCGGCTCAGGGAATTTCACCGGATGTGCGGTTGCCAGTGTAATCATCGGCGTGTGTGTGTTACGCCAGCACTCACGCGCCGCCTTGAGACCAATCGCTGTATGCGGATCAAGCAGATAGCCGGTTTCAGCATGTACGTCCCGAATCACATCACAGGTCGTCTGATCATCCACAGCATAGCTGTCAAACAGTGCCCGTACCTTCTCCCAGCGACTGCTTTCCAGTTGTACAGGCTCACTGCGGAAACGCTGCATCAGATCGGCAATTGCGGCACCATCACGACCATACACATCAAACAGCAAGCGTTCAAAGTTGGATGACACCATAATATCCATCGAAGGAGACAGGGTATGCTCCAGCGTGCCTTTGGACATATCATTGCCGGAAATCACCCGATGCAGAATATCGTTGCGATTTGTTGCAACAACCAGCTGCTCCACCGGCAGACCCATCTGCTTGGCCAGGTAACCGGCAAAAATATCACCAAAATTCCCCGTTGGCACAGAGAAGGATACCGGGCGGTGAGGTCCTCCCACAGCCAGAGCGGCAGAGAAGTAATAGACGATCTGAGCCATAATACGCGCCCAGTTGATCGAATTCACAGCACCCAGCTTCATGCCATTGAGGAATGCCTGATCAGCAAAACTGTCTTTGACCATGCCCTGGCAGTCATCGAAGTTCCCTTCCAGTGCAATATTGAACACATTATCGGCGAGGATCGTGGTCATTTGACGACGCTGGACCTCTGACACCCGGTTATAAGGGTGCATGATAAAGATATCCAGATGCTTGCTGTGACGGCACCCTTCAATCGCAGCAGACCCTGTATCACCCGATGTTGCACCCATAATCACCAGACGCTCACCACGCTCGGCCAGCACATGGTCCATCAGGCGTCCCAGCAGCTGCAGGGCAAAATCCTTGAACGCCAGGGTCGGTCCATGAAACAGTTCCAGAATCCACTCATTAGGACGCAACTGAACCAGGGGAGCCACACCACTGTGATCAAACACCGCATAGGTTTCATCCACCATGCGCTTCAGATCCGCATCCTGGATAGACCCGGCAACAAATGGCTGCACAATACGGAAAGCCAGCTCACTGTATGGCAAACCTGACCAGGAGGCGATTTCATCCTGACTGAACGTGGGCAGCTGCTCCGGCACATACAAACCGCCATCTTCAGCCAGGCCAGCCAACAGCACATCAGCAAAGCTCAGAGCCGGTGCCTGACCGCGTGTTGAAATATACTTCATCGTTTCAGTCCTCAGTCTTCCAGGTGGTCGATACGGATGCGAATCACATCACCGAGAATATCCGGCAAGGCTTCAATTTCACGAATCGCCTCATTCATCATGCGTTCCTCTACACGCTGTGTCAGCATGATAACCGGCACCTGCGCTTCACGGGTTTCCTTCTGCACTATGGCTTCAATATTGATGCCTTTTTCACCCAGGATACGAGTGACATGTGCCAGAACACCGGGGCGCTCAACCGCCTGCAAACGCAAGTAATAACCGCTGACAGTCTGCTCAACCGGCAAAACAGGTACAGCAGACAGCTCATCAGACTGGAAGGCCAGCGGCGGTACCCGGCTGTGCGTATCTGTATCCAGCAGACGCGCCACATCGATCAGGTCGGCAACCACGGCTGAAGCAGTCGCTTCGGAACCTGCACCCGGACCATAGTAAAGCGTTTGCCCTACGGCATCGCCAGACACCAGTACAGCATTCATGACACCATTCACATTCGCCAGCAAGGTCGACTTGGGAATCAAGGTCGGATGCACACGCAGCTCAATGCCCTGATCGGTATGACGACTGATGCCCAGATGCTTGATACGGTAACCCAGCTCCTCGGCATACTGCACGTCGTCCGGGGTAATTTTGCTGATCCCTTCGGTATAGCCTTTCTCGAACTGCAGTGGAATACCATAGGCAATCGACGCCAGAATGGTCAGCTTGTGTGCAGCATCAATCCCCTCAACATCGAAGGTCGGATCAGCTTCGGCATATCCCAGTGCCTGGGCTTCGGCCAGCACATCACTGAACGCACGGCCTTTTTCACGCATTTCAGTCATGATGAAGTTGCCGGTACCATTAATGATGCCAGCCAGCCAGTTGATACGGTTAGCCGCCAGACCTTCACGTATCGCTTTGATAATCGGGATGCCTCCGGCAACAGCCGCTTCGAACGCCACCACCACATTCTGTTCACGCGCAGCTGCAAAAATCTCATTACCATGAACGGCAATCAGGGCCTTATTTGCTGTTACAACATGTTTGCCATGCTGGATCGCAGTCATCACCAGCTCTTTGGCAACATCATAGCCACCAATCAGCTCAACAATCACATCAATCTCAGGATCACGGGCCAACGCCATGACATCCGATTGCAGCGTGAAGCCAGACGTATCGCAGGCCGGATTTTCATGCCGCGAGGCAATGGCCGTCACCTCAATCGCACGACCTGCACGGCGGGTAATTTCGCCCGCATTTCGCATCAGCACATTGAATGTACCGCCACCGACAGTACCCAGACCACAGATCCCGACTTTAACAGGCTTCAAACCACACCTCTCGATTCAATTCACCAGATGATTCCACGCCGTCGCGGAAAATAAAAATGGGGCTTAGTATAACGAAAACGGGGGCTTTGCACTATGCAAGCCCCCGTCGTTTATACCCTTTGGATCAGATTATTACTGGATACCCAACATTTGTCCGATGCGCGCAGCAGGCATATAGCCCGGAATCAGAGTGCCGTCTTCCAGAACCATCGCAGGTGTACCCGATACACCGATGCGCTGCCCTAATACCAGTTGGTCAAACACAGGGTTTTCGCAACTTTTTTCAGCTACTGTAGCGCCCGACTTGACCCGATCCATCAACTGATTACGCTCTTCGGCTGTGTCACCACACCAGATGCTGACCATGGTACGGTAGGTCGCTGTATTGGGTCCACCTCGGGGAAATGCCAGATAACTGACCTCGATACCCATCTCGTTCAGTGCCTCAACCTCATCATGCATTTGTCGGCAGTAGGGACAATCCACATCTGTGAAAATCTTCAAACTGGTTTTACGCTCCCCGTGAGCCGGATAGGTGATCATCTGTTCAGCAGGCACCGCCGCCAATGCATCCAGACGCATACGATTCTGCGTTTGCTCTGTCACATTCACCAGCCCCTGCTGATCATCGATTCGAAACAGGTGGCCGACCATGAAAAATTCACCCGACTCATGGGCATAAATGAGCTCGCCACTCTCCAGTGCTACCTCATACACACTGGACATTTCTGTCGGTTCAATGCTTTTCACCGGAATGCGCGAATCTGCCTTGTATAACTGTTCACGGATCACATCGCGTGCATCCGCCAGCGCCTGTGCACTGAATACCAAACTGGCCAACAACACTACCCACTGCGTGGTTCTTTTCATATTTGCCTCAAGAAATTGCACTGCTTTCACGTTAATCACTCTCTTCTCTCTGATTGGCTGGCCCGGCAAAAGTTCATCCACGCGGATGATGCGCCTGATGCAGCAACTGTAAACGATGGTTGGCAACATGGGTATAGATCTGTGTGGTTGACAGGTCAGCATGACCCAGCAACATCTGTACCACCCGCAAATCAGCTCCATGATTCAGCAAATGGGTTGCAAAGGCATGCCTCAGTACATGTGGCGACAAAGGCTTGTCGATACCAGCCTGAACGGCATGCTGGCGTATTCGGTGCCAGAAGGTCTGTCGCGTCATTTGTGTACCACGACGACTGAGAAATACCACTTCTTCAGCCGCCTGGGTCAGCAACAGGGGGCGCACCTGCTTCAGGTAACGCTGTAGCCAGGCCAACGCCTCATCACCGACCGGAACCAGACGCTCCTTGTCGCCTTTACCCACTATGCGCAACACCCCCTGCTGCACGCTCACCTGATCCAAGCGCAAACTTACCAACTCTGTCACCCTGAGCCCAGCCGCATAGAGCAACTCCAGCATGGTCCGGTCACGCAGCCCCAGCAGATCATTGGTATCCGGTGCAGCCAGCAAAGATTCCACATCCGCCTCTGTCAGCGTTTTAGGCAAGGGGCGACCCGGTTTCGGACTGAGAATATTAAGCGTCGGGTCCAGGGCGATCTGCCCTTCCCGCAAGAGATAGCGATAAAATCCACGCAAACAGGACAACACCCGCGCTGTAGATACCGCCTTGAACGCCTGCCCTACTCGCCAGTCCAGATAGTGCTGAAGGTCGGCACGAGTCGTTTGCAGCAGACAAGATTTACGCGCATTTAACCAGCAGGCAAAATGATTCAAGTCACGCTGATAGGATAACTGAGTATTACGACTTAAACCTTTTTCCAGCCAGGCCAGTCGTACATACTCCTGTATCAACTGTCGATCACGGTCATCCGGTATCAATGCATTAAAACGTCGATCCTGGGTCAACGATAAACCTCAGTGGCCTGAAGCGCTTCAATCTCCACCGGATATTGTGCCGTGCCCTGCTGCACCCGCTCAGCAACACGCACAGTGGTACCTTCAACACTAACCAGGACACCCTCAACGCGCTTACCAAAAGAGGTAAAGAAACGAACCGGGTGACCAATATAGTTCACCAGCTCATCCGGTGGTGTATGGCGATAGCGTCGCGGCTCCACCACCCGTGAAGGCTGAACGGGCGGCGATGCAACACCTGGCATACTGCGCGGCGCATCCAGAGCGGCCACGGCATCACTTTCTTCCATAGATTCGGCTTCAAACTGAACCGGCTGCTGCATCAATGCCATAAACAAGCCCAGATGTTCTGCATCATAGGACTGAGGCTGATTGTTAACATGGATCGTCACACGCTGACTCAAGTCCAGCAACAGCTGTTCAGGATCCATCCAGGATTGAGGGCTTACTCCCTCTGTCTGCAGGCTCATCGAGAAGGTTGAATTGGGTTCATTCAATTGATCGTACGAGAGGATAAAACTGTCTGGCAATTCAGGAGCTGCAACAGATAACCAGTCACGCAGCAACGTCTGATGCTCCGCACGATACTCTGCAACCGTTACACCCGACTGCATGGCACAAAACTGATTCTTGCGCTGATTGTAGCCCATATCCCGGTAACTGAAGGCAAAACGCTTTAGCTGAGGCGCCACATTGGTCAACGCCTGCATACCTGTAACATTCTGCATTTCCAGATCGATAACCAGCTCACCCCAACCATGCATCAACGCCAGCAGCTCAAGATTCAACTGCGCATTCGCGGGGCTGCGCGCATTCAGATAGAGGTCAAAACGCCCCTGGCGCATCCCCATCATGCGCAGTGCTGACATATCAAAATGGCGTACACGTCCACAGCCCAGCGCGGCAGGCTGAATACCTTCCTCTGCCTGAGCAAACTGCTCCAGCATCAGAAACAGTGGCATGCTGAAATCAACATTCAGCCCTTCAACAGCCAAGGCAAATGAGCCGGGCCACTCACCACGAGCACTACGTGAATCAAACTGAAGTAAAAACAGCGGATCAGACTTCAAACTGATCCGATCAATGATAAAACCGCCTGGCTGCCCCATCAGGTTCAATGAGACTGTATTGAGACTGATTTCACCCAGCGGATTGACGTAGAGACTTTCATAGCCGGCATCAAGAAAAGGACGCCACTGCTGCAATTGACGATCAACAGACGATTTAACCTGATAGTAATAGCCAGCATAGGCTGCCAACGCCAGTAACAACAACAGCAAAAATATCCGCGACAGCAGCTTAACGATACGCATCCGGCTCTTCTCAGCTAATAATCCCCGATATTGCATTCTAGGCAGATTTTAGCCGTTTGGCGAATGCGGAAATCAAAAAAAAACGGCCTAATGGCCGTTTTTTTGATACTGGACAAATTAACCCAGCTTTTCCTTGATACGTGCAGACTTACCACTACGCTCACGCAGGTAGTAAAGTTTAGCCTGACGTACATCACCACGACGCTTGACGCTGATGCTGTCAATAACCGGGCTGTAAGTCTGGAAGGTACGTTCAACGCCTACACCGTGAGAAATTTTACGCACAGTGAATGCAGAGTTCAGACCACGGTTACGCTTACCGATGACAACACCTTCGAAAGACTGCAGACGGGTACGATCACCCTCAACAACCTTAACCTGGACTACAACGGTATCACCGGGTGCAAACGCAGGCACCTCTTTGTTCATCTGTTCAGCTTCGATCTGCTGAATAATATTACTTTTGCTGCTCATCGCTCGCTCCTGTTTTTTCAACCGCACGCCTGTTCGGCTTCGCGGATATATTCGCTTAACAGCGCCTGCTGTTCCGGGCTGAGTTCGATCTTTTCCAATAGGTCCGGTCGTCGTTGCCAGGTACGCCCTAACTGCTGTTTCAGACGCCAGCGCCTGATTTCAGCATGATTCCCCCCCAGTAACACAGCAGGTACCGGCTTATCATCCAGTACCTCAGGCCGCGTATAGTGCGGGCAATCCAGCAACCCCTGAGCAAATGAGTCTTCTGCAGCCGAATCTTCGTGCCCCAATACACCGGGCAACAATCGGGATACGGCATCCACCATCACCATGGCGGGCAACTCACCACCGCTCAGTACAAAATCACCAAGCGACCACTCTTCGTCAATTTCTGCGTCTATCAGGCGTTCATCAATGCCTTCATAGCGCCCGGCAACCAGAATCAGACTATCCGCCTGCGCCAACTCGCACACACCCTCCTGAGTCAATCGCCGTCCCTGAGGGGACAGGTAAATAACTCGCGGTGAGCCCGGTGCTTTAGCTCTGGCAGCCTGAATCGCATCACGTAACGGCTGAACTTTCATCAACATACCAGGACCACCGCCATAGGGCCTGTCATCCACGGTACGATGCTTGTCGAGTGTAAAATCACGGGGATTCCAGCACTCAACCGTCAGCAATCCGTTACGAACCGCACGCCCGGTAATGCCATAGCCACTGACAGCGGCAAACATTTCCGGAAACAAACTGACGATTCCGAACCACATCACTCAGAACTCCGGATCCCAATCGACCCGTATCGTTCCTGCGTCAAGATCTATCTCTTTAATCACCTGTTCCGGCAAATACGGAATGAGTCGTTCAGTCTTGTCGCGACTGTCAGCAGTCGCTTTCACAACCAGCACATCATTCGATCCGGTTTCAATCAGGTGATCAACCCGACCCAGCAACTCGCCGGATTCGGTCAATACCAAAAGATTCTCAAGCTGGCTCCAGTAATACTCACCGGCCTCAAGCTCAGGTAACTGATCCAGAGAGACATAAATTTCAGCCCCTCCCCAGTCTCTGGCCTGTTCCGGACTTTCGATACCGGCCAACTTGGCAATCAAGCCTTTTCCGTGACGCTTGGCTGCTTCCAGCTTGACTGGAAACCACTGCCCGTCACGTTTTACCTGCCAGGGCTTGTAGGAAAACAGATTATCGATCGGATCGGTATAGGAGTAGATTTTCACCCACCCTTTGACACCGTAAGGTGCTGCCAACTTTCCGACCAGGGTCAGCTTTTCAGCTGCTGTCTGTTCCATGCCTGTCAGATCCGCCAAACTTACTGTGCGGCTGCTTTGCGTGCGTCTTTCAGCAACTGGGCAACACGCTCAGAGGTCTGAGCACCCTTGCTGATCCAGTAATCAACACGCTCCAGGTTAACGCGCAGACGCTCTTCCTGACCCCGAGCAATCGGGTTGAAAAAGCCCACCCGCTCAATAAAGCGGCTGTCACGCGCAAAGCGTGAATCGGCAACGGTGATGTGGTAGAACGGACGCTTTTTGGCGCCGCCGCGAGACAAACGAATAGTGACCATGCGCTGGACCCCTTTATTTCGCAAGGATGGGTTTTAGGATCGCCCATCGTTAATAATCCCCGCCTCTTCGCTGTTGCAGCCGACAAGACAGGGGCCAATCTTAAAAATCAAGGCGCGAATTGTACGCCAAACAGCCAACAAATAAAAGTAGACTATATTCAGAAGCGTGGAAAACCGCCACCGCCTCCCATACCTGGCGGCATCATTCCCTTCATTCCACGCGCCAGCTTGGTCATACCCGACTTGCTGCCAAACTTTTTCATCATTTTGGCCATCTGTTTATGCTGCTTCAGCAGACGGTTCACGTCCTGAATCTGCGTGCCAGAACCCAAGGCAATACGGCGCTTGCGCGAACCACTGATAATATCCGGATTACGGCGTTCCTTAGGTGTCATGGAGTTAATGATCACCTCGAACTGCTTCATACCTTTTTCGGCCTGTGCGGCCTGGGCTGCCTGAGCCATCTGCCCCATACCCGGCAGTTTCTCCAGCATGCCCATCATGCCGCCCATATTGCCCATTTGCTGAATCTGCTCACGAAAATCTTCCAGATCAAAGCCCTTGCCTTTGGTGATTTTCTTCGCCAGTTTCTCAGCTTTGGCTTTATCAATTTTCTGCTCAGCCTCTTCAATCAGACTGAGTACATCGCCCATTCCCAGAATACGTGATGCCACACGATCCGGGTGAAAGGCTTCCAGTGCATCGGTTTTCTCACCAACGCCAAGGAATTTAATCGGTTTTCCGGTGATATGACGCACAGACAAGGCCGCACCACCACGGGCATCACCATCAGTCTTGGTCAACACCACACCGGTCAACGGCAGCACTTCGTTAAATGCACGCGCCGTATTGGCCGCATCCTGACCGGTCATGGCGTCAACAACAAACAGTGTCTCGACCGGCTGCACGGCAGCATGCAGATCACGAATCTCGGCCATCATCGCATCATCGATTGCCAGACGACCGGCGGTATCGACCAGCAGGACATCATGATGCTGCAAACGTGCATGCCGGATAGCCGCATTGACGATATCGATCGGCTTCTGACTGGCATCAGACGGGAAGAAGTCAACACCGACATCGGCGGCCAGTGTTTCCAGCTGGCGTATCGCCGCCGGACGGTATACATCCGCCGATACCACCAGTACTTTTTTCTTTTTGCGTTCTTTCAGAAAACGTGACAGTTTGGCCACTGAGGTCGTCTTACCGGCACCCTGCAGACCGGCCATCATCACCACGGCAGGGGGCGTCGTACTCAGATCAAGCTCAGCATTCGCCTCGCCCATCACCTTGATCAGCTCTTCGTTGACTATTTTTACGAAGACCTGCCCTGGACTCAGGCTTTTGCTGACCTCCTGCCCGACAGCACGCTCTTTGACACTGTCAATAAAGGCTTTGACAACAGGCAGTGCCACATCCGCTTCGAGCAGCGCCATACGCACTTCACGCAGGGTACCCTTGATATTCTCTTCAGTCAGACGAGCCTGACCAGTAACACTTCGTAATGTCTGGGTGAGTCGTTGTGTAAGATTATCGAACATGCCGTACCTCTGAAAAATTCCTTCGCGTTGAGTCTGACGCAGACAACAGCCGCGGAAACTGTATTGCCGGGCATTATACAGATCACGACCCACTGGCGGCACCCTATATTTCTTCTTTACCCAGTTTATGCCAAACTTATGCCCCTGAAAGGAGACTCATTGGATGCTGATTTTCATCTCGTTATTTGCTGTTGTGTGCTATGCCATCGCATCCTGGCTGCAATGGCAACGTGCGACCGGCCGTCGCCTGGATGTACGCCCGACCGTACTACTGCTTGGCATAGCAGGCTTCGCGGTCCACGGCATATCGGTATACCACACACTGCATCACCCCGCCGGCATTGATCTCGGCCTGTTCAGCATGGGCTCTTTGATCAGTTGGCTGGTCACTGCGCTGGTTATCGGCAGCAGCCTGCGACAGCGTATCGATAACCTGTTCATCGGTGTTTTTCCGATGGCGGCCGTCACCGTTCTGCTGGCCAGCCTGATGCCAACATCCGAGGTCCTGAAGCCCTATGGCAGCGGCATGTTCCTGCATATACTCCTGTCAGTGCTGGCCTACAGCATCTTTACACTGGCCACACTGCAGGCACTGCTGCTCTGGCGGCAGCAGCTGGCACTGAAACAACATCACACGCGTGGACTGGTGGCCAGCCTCCCGCCTCTGCAAATCATGGAAAAGCTGCTGTTTGAAATGCTGTGGGTTGGTTTCATTCTGCTGAGTATTTCTCTGATCAGTGGCTGGCTGTTTGTTGACAACCTGTTTGCCCAGCACCTGGTCCACAAAACCCTGCTGTCACTGGCTGCCTGGCTGATTTATGCGACGCTGCTGGGAGGCCGTCAGATCATGGGATGGCGCGGCATGACCGCCATTCGTTGGACGATTGGTGGCTTCTTGCTGCTCATGCTGGGCTTCTTTGGATCAAAGCTGGTGCTGGAATTCATTCTTTAGTGACATCATTGAGTATTGACAGCGCCAGGCTCTACTCTGAAAATGGTTTTCCTATTTTAAAAATCGGGTCCTTATTTTGGAAGACGCGTCGATAAGCTCACTGCTGATCCTGCTTGGTTTTCTGATTATCCTGTCAGCTTTCTTTTCCAGTTCCGAAACCTCGATGATGGCGTTGAACCGTTACCGGTTGCGGCATCTGGTGAAAAAAAATCATCGCAGTGCCATCAACGCCAGCCGTCTGCTGGAACGACCAGACCGCCTGATCGGCGTCATTCTGATCGGTAACAATTTCGTGAACATCCTCGCATCAGCCATCGCCACACTGATTGCAGTGAAGCTCTGGGGGGATGCAGGCATCGCCATCGCCACTGTGGTGCTGACGCTGGTCATTCTTATTTTTGCCGAGGTGACACCCAAAACCCTGGCAGCCCTGCACCCTGAACGTATCGCGTTCCCGGCCAGCTACATCCTGAAGGTACTGCTGAAAGTCTTTTATCCACTGGTATGGCTGGTCGGTGCCATTACCAACAATCTGCTCAAGCTCTTTGGGGTCAAGCCAGGACAGCACGGTAACGACCATTTGAGTACAGAAGAACTGCGCACCCTGGTACATGAAGCAGGCGCTCTGCTGCCCAAACGCAATCAGTCGATGCTGCTGGGCGTACTGGAACTGGAAGAAGTCACCGTCAATGATATTATGATCCCACGCAACGAAGTGGAGGGGATAGATCTGGACCAATCCCTGGAACAGATACTGACACAGCTGTCCAATACACAACACACCCGGCTGCCTATCTATCATGGCGATATCAATCAGGTGGTAGGACTGCTGCACATGCGCAATCTGGCACAACTGATTCAGCGCGGAGAAGTCACCAAAGAAGCCATTCTGAAAGTTTCACGCGAACCCTATTTCGTTCCGGAAAGCACCCCGCTGCAAACGCAGCTGCTGAACTTTCAGAAGCAGAGCCGCCGGATCGGTATTGTTGTGGATGAGTACGGTGATGTTGAAGGGATTGTCACCCTGGAAGATATTCTCGAAGAGATCGTTGGCGAACTCTCGGAAGAACACAACGACCTGGTAGAAGATATTCATCCACAGGATGATGGCAGCTACTTTATTGACGGTGGTGCCTATGTGCGTGATATTAACCGCGCACTGCACTGGCAGTTGCCCACAGACGGCCCCAAGACCCTGAACGGCCTGATTACCGAAACACTGGAATCACTTCCGGATGCCAATGTCTGCCTGGTAATTGCTGAATACCGTGTCGAAACGCTGCAAATTCAGGACAAGTTTATTCAGACGGTGCGTATGATTCCGATCCGCAAGGACCGCAATCACTGACGCTAGCCAGTATGCCGTTCAGGTCGGCGAGGCATGGGAATAGACAGCTGAAAGCCGACATTGAGCAGTTCACAAATCATATAGGCTGTCAGCCCCCAGATCCGCTCACCGTCATACACCCAGGAAGGCATCTCCCAGACCTGCCCTTCAACGATTAAACGCTCTATTTCAGGAGGCCCTTGCTCAAGAAAGAAACGCAAGGGCACCTTGAACACCCGCGCAATCTCGGCAGGATTGGGATGCAGTGGCAAACTGGACGGCACCAGACCGACCCAGGGCGTGACGTGCAAATGATGCTTCGACACCACCTGACCCAGTGGCCCGCAAAGTTCAACATCACGCGATGCGATACCGAGCTCTTCCTGTGCCTCACGCAGTGCAGTCTGAGACAGCTCACGGTCACTTTCATCCCGCTTTCCACCCGGAAAACAGACTTCGCCCCGATGGGTATTCAACAAAGCCGAACGTACCGTCAGAATCAACTCGGGGTGCAGCTCGGATCTGGTGATGGGAATCAGCACAGCGGCCTCACGCCCCTGCTGACGCAGACACCAGGACCGATGACGCTGTATACGTGTAATTGCCTGACTGAGCATGCCCCCTCCTTATGTCTTGGATCATAGCGTTAAAAAAACGGGTCGACTAGTCCTGTTGCAACTGACTACAATGTTGCTGTACGCCAAAAGGAAGCCAGCATGAAATACTGTTCAAACTGTGGTGCAGTAGTCGAGCAAAAAATTCCCGCCGGAGATAATCGGCATCGGTACGTGTGCGGCCACTGCCACACAGTGCATTACGAGAACCCCTGCATCATTGCCGGATGCCTGCCTGTGTACCAGGATCAGGTACTGCTTTGTAAACGCGCCATCGAGCCACGCTATGGCCTGTGGACACTGCCTGCCGGGTTTATGGAGAACGGCGAATCCACAGAACAGGCGGCGTTGCGTGAGACGCTGGAAGAAGCCAATGCAGTGGTCAAGATTCGCAGCCTGTACACCCTGACATCGATTCTGCATGTTGATCAGGTACAGATGATCTATCTGGCCGATCTGCCGACGCCCGAGTTTTCCATCAGCGAAGAGTCTCTGGAAGTACGCCTGTTCACTGAAGCGGATATTCCCTGGGACCAGTTGGCGTTTCCAACCATCCGCAACGCCCTGCAGTTTTACTTCAGTGATCGGAAAACGGGCCATTTTCCACTGCGCCATCTCGCCCTGAGCCAGGGGCCGCAGGGCGAGTTATGCTGTGAACTGGGCACACATCAGTGATGTGCTGACAACGCCTCGATTTCTTGCCACAGGCGCTGATAGTCAGGGCTGTCCTGACGGGTGTAGTTCAGATTGCGCAACAGGCTGGTCAGGTGGACGAAATGCTTGCGCACCGCTTCCTTAGTGCTCAGGGGCGGCAAGCCTTCAAGACTGGCAACCAACAGGCGGAACAGATCACGCTGACGTTGAATCGGTGAGGAGATATCCACCGCATCAAACGCATCCTGCTGCAGATAGACCTGATCCAGACACTGCGCCTTCTGCCACAGGACGTAGTCCTCCAGGGTAACACCTTCCTCGCCGGTCACCTGCATCATCTGCTGCACCTCTTCACCCTGCTTCAACAGGCTCAGCATCTGGCGTACCTGAGGTACCCAGTCCGGGTCCAGATGTTGATTAAACCAGGATTCCAGCTGCAACAGATAGCGCGACCAGGAGATCAGCGGGTCCACTGCGGGATAGGCGCGCTTGTATGCCCGGTCAGCACTCAGCCCGAGAAAGGTTTTCACGGTTCTGAGCGTCGACTGGGTGACCGGCTCTTCGAAGTTCCCACCTGCCGGTGACACCGTCCCTATCAGTGTCAAACTGCCAGTAGAGCCGTCATTGGTACGCACCAGACCGGCACGCTCATACAAGGCACGAACGGCTGAATCCAGATAGGCCGGGAAGGCTTCCTCACCCGGTATTTCTTCAAGACGCCCGGAGGTTTCACGCATTGCCTGAGCCCAGCGGGATGTGGAGTCGGCAATCAGCAGCACGTTATAGCCCATCTGGCGATAGTACTCACTGATGGTAATGCCGGTATAGATGGAAGCTTCCCGGGCGGCAACCGGCATGGAGGAGGTGTTACAGATGATCACGGTACGGTCCATCAACGTCCCCCCTTTGGGGTCCGGTGTTTTGGGGAACTCGGTAATCGTCTCAACCACCTCGCCGGCACGCTCGCCGCAGGCAACAATGACCACTATATCGACATCCGAATAGCGTGAAATCAGGCTCTGCAACACCGTTTTACCTGCACCAAAAGGCCCGGGAATACAGGCAGTACCACCCTTGGCGACCGGAAAGAAGGTATCAATCAGGCGAATGGTCGTCAGCATCGGTTGATCAGGATAAAGTCGTTCACTGTAACCGGCTCGCAGCAGGTCACGGTTTACCGGTACCCGCACCGGCCAGAACTGGCGCATGGTGACTTCGTGCTCTTCACCCTGAGTATCTTTCAGTCTGACAACCGGTGTCGTGACGGTAAAACTGCCCTCCTGAATCCAGGTGACTTCCGCCTCACCTCGCAGGTTAAACGGCACCATCACCTTATGTGTAAACCGGCGCTCCTGCACTTTCCCCAAAGGGTCTCCGGCACGCACCCGGGCACCGATTTTCACCACTGGCTGAAAGGCCCACAGATGCTGCAGATCAATCCCTTCCACATCCAGCCCACGAGGCAAAAAAGAACCCTGCTGAGCGGCAATCAACTCAAGTGGATTCTGCAACCCGTCATAAATCTGCCCCAGCAGTCCTGGACCCAACGCCACGGATAACAGACGATGACTTTGCTCAACACGATCTCCGATAGCGACTCCGCGGGTATTTTCAAACACCTGCACATCGGCCTCACCATGCCGTACCCGTAATACCTCAGCCTGCAGGCGTTCCTGTCGACCATCACCCGGGCGGCGCTCAGGACAGATATACACCACCTCATTCTTGATCAACGGATAAAACTCACCCGCATCATCCTGCATCAGGCGAATAGTGACGATATCATCCCGCACGCCGGCAACGCGTGCTGTAACCGGCATTCCATTCATCGATAGCTATCCTCAAACAATTGGGTCAATCGCTGCTGGATACCACTGTGTTGTAACAGAGCATCCCCCAGCGCCTGGAATTCATTCAGCGCTGCATCAGGATCGCTGCGCAGACGACGCTCTGCCAACCCCCAACGCAACACAAAGCACACAACAGTTTCCAGCGTGAAGTGATGACTGCGCTCAACCGCCAGCAGCTGCCGCCACAGATAGAGATCTACCTGGGTCTGCAGATCACCGGTCTGCCCCTGGGCAAACAGTTCACCCCAGTGCTCCAGAAACTCCAGCCTGCCCTCCAGTCCGAACAACGGCTCTTTCCAGTGCTGTCGAATCCACTGAGTCCAGCGTCCAAACCCCTGAAAATGTTCAGCCTGGGTATCTGGCCGCCGCCGATAACGCAGCGCTGCCAGGAGTGTTTGTATTTCCAGACGCAAGCCAACCACCTGTCGCAGGGTTTCAGAAGGCAATTGATCGACTTGCTGCTGCCAGGCCTGTACCCGCGCCTGATCCGGCTGCATATTTGACAAGGACGGATGATAGAGCGCTTCAGCTGAGCGCAGCACTTTCTGGTCAGTCTCGTTGAGTAACGTCAGACGCCGCTCCAATGCAATTCTGGAAAGCGGTAACTGGGTACACTTTTCCATCTGCTCCGGCAGCCAGGGCAGTCCCGTGACCAAGGTGTAATAGTCCGCCACTAACGGATCACTCCTTCCAGCAGCGCCCGGAAGCGTGGCTGAAGATGCTTCAGCAACACCTCAGCAACAGCCTCTTCCGTCAAGTCGATCTCAACTTCTTTACCCACCAGACGGATACGCAACCCACAACCGGAATGGCTGTCCAGACACACGCCTTCTCGAAGCAGATCTGCCGACAGGGATTGTACAAACTGGCTGAGCTGTCCCTGGCGGTATTCATGGGCATTACGCCGCAGTTCATCCAGCCCGATAAACTCATCCGGCAGCAGGATCTCAATGTCCTGCTGATCCAGCTGTGACTGCTCACGCACTTTTCCGGCCAGCTCCAGAATCAGGCGACGCATAAACTCCGGGTTATCCATCTGCTGTTCAACCAGACGTTCCACCTGATCAGCAAAGCTCAGCGCCATGGTTTCCTTGAGGCTTAACAGCAGGTCACGAGCGGCCATTTTCAACGCATCCTCACCGGCCTTGCGTGTCTGCTCGACCTCTTTACGCGTACTCAGGCGCAAGGATTCCGCTTCATGGCGCGCATCTTCCAGCAACTGGGCGGCCTTCTGGCGTGCCTCACGCAGCAGCTGTTCAGCCTCATCACGGCCGCGCTGCACACCCTGATCCCGCAGTTGCTCTATCAGTGCTTCAACACCCGAAGATGGATGATGCTTTTCCTGATGATTCATCCGTTACTCCTAGGCCGGTACACCGGCACTGATCACCAACGCGAAGATAAAGGCAAACACGGCAAAACCCTCAACGATCGCCGCAGGGGCCAGTGACATACCAAAAATTTCCGGGCGGATTTTGGAAACATTAATCGCGGATGCGCAGCTGCGGCCCTGATAAATAGCACTGAACATCAGCGCCAGACCACAGAGCAATCCGATCCCGGCCAAACCTGCCGCATTTTCCGGGGTGACATCACGATTCAAGGCAAACATCACCACTATGCCGTATATCGACTGTGATGAAGGCATCGCGGAGATACCGATATAACGACCATGTCCGGTTTCCGTCTCCAGCAGCGCTCCGGCAGCCGCCTGTCCAGCCAGTGAGCAACCAATCATGCTGCCAATTGCGCCCAACGCCATCGGACCATAAAGCCCGGCCCAGCCTAACGCCATAATCAGGTTGTCCAAGGTGTAACCTCCTGTTTCGAGAAAGGCCGGAAGGCATAGCCTTCATCTGCCAGACTCCAGTTATAGAATTCGATTAAATTAAGCCGCAATCCGTGAATCACACCGCTGACCACCGTCAAGACAAAGTTCAGCAGGTGGCCTGTCAGCAGAATCAGCAACTGCAGAAACACCCCGATACCCGGCAAGGCCGTCGCTACATCCACTGATAACTGGTTAAAGGTAATGGCCAATGAAGCACTGGCCAGCCCCAATGCAAACAGACGCAGGTAACTGAGCACATCACCAAACAACTTGGTGATATTGGTCAGTGCCAGCGCACCCCAAATAACGGAACGCCACTGCCAGGACTGCTGTTGTCCTGACATCAGCAACACCAGCAGCAAGGCCGCCGTAAACAGCAACCAGTGCCCTGCCTGGAATCCCTGCAGCCAGCCCAATAAGGCCGCCAGCACCGCCAGCGCCCAACCTACCGATGCCCAGGCCTCCAGACGCGTTCGCCTGACCCAGGCCATCATCAGATTTGCCAACACCAGATGCAACGCGCCAAAGCTGATGGAGAAACGCATCATCGCATCAAAATCCTGTAAGTCGAGCAGCTTCAGCCCGGCCAACCAGTCCAGTGGCGCAGCCGCACCAAAGTAACTGCCCACTAACACACCCCAGACCAGACTGGTCACCGTCAGTGTAGCCGCCAGCGAACGCAGACGTCGTGCAGTCTGCGTTGCAGCCATGTCGTTCCAGTAATAGGCCAGCACCAGCCCCATCAGCAATGCATAACCGGCGTCTGACATAATGATGGCGAAAAAGGCTGCAAAGGAGAAAAACACCACACGCGAGGGGTCCCAGCTACGATAGCCGGGTGTCTGGAAAAAGCTGACCAGCTCTTGCCCTCCCTGAAGCTTTTCAGGGTTTTCCAGCTGAGTCGGTGGCAGTTCGTCAGCTTCAGGCTCTTCAACCAGCAATGCCAGCTGATGTGTTTCAGCGAACTGCTGTAGCGCATTGATATGCTTCTCTGCCACCCATCCCTGAACCGCAAAAATCTCTTCACAATCCAGTGTCTGATCAGTCACTTCATCCAGAAAGGCCCGATCTTCGGTATCGGCAATACAGCGTTGCAACTGGTAAATCCAGCGTGTCAGCGCCTCACGCTCCGCCTCAATCGCCTCCAGCTCGATTTCCAGATCCTCAAGATCCTGCTCCAGCTGGCTCAGCGGCACCTGGCCTGTCAGGGTGCGCGCCACTGGCATACGATTGGCGTCAGGCTCTTGCTCAGACAGCACGACAATATAGGCATGCCGGTTGTCACGATGTACGCAACACCAGACCAGCCCCGAACGCTCCACCGCCGGCATACGGAAGTTAGGCACCAGGTAAAACCACAGCTTTTGATGCGCCAGCGCTTCAGGCGCCGGGAAACTGAAATCACCCCAGGGCATTAGATCAGCAATGCGTTTTTCCAGAAAGTCACGTCGCGACATCAGTTCCAGTCGCTGACTGCGGTTGTGATCTATGCGCGTCAGCATGTCGGCAAGATTAAACTGTCGGGTGCGAACGACCTGTCGACGTTTTTCCCGGCAACTCAGCAAATATTGCAAGGCACGCTTCAGGCGCTCAGGGTTGACACTGTCTTCCGTCGGGTTGCGCGGCTGAGGCTCCTGCAGGGGAATCACATGCATCACCCCCAGTTGCTGCAAGGCATCCAGCAAATGAACCTTTTCTTCAGTCAGCCCTACCAGAGCCGTTTTTTTCAGGCGCAGAATACTCATACACCCATTTCCTGACGTTTACGTTTGGCAATTTTGGCACGTACCACACCAGCTCGTTCAGCATCAGCCAGCGCAATCTGAATTTTGCGAATATTCTGTCGTGCCTGAGGAATCAATACCTTATCAAACAGGTTCAGACGCTGCGTGGTTTTCTGTAGCCCCTGATTCAGGCATAGCAACCGCTGCTCTGTGAGCTGCTGCCGCACTCGTAAGGTCGCCTGTTGTTGCAACAGACTGGCAAGATGATCCAGCCAGTGCTCGGTACCCAGGCAGGAGAAAGGTTCCAATACCACCTGCAGAGATTTCAGCTCTGGCAGGCGAATACCCACAAGATTGACCTCGCTGAGTTCCATGGCACCAATACTGACCAGTTGGTCTGCCCGCCCCTGAAAATTGGGCAGCATACTCAGTTGATTGCGTACCTGCTGCTCTATCTCGACCAGCTCACGCTGCTGCTGCTGTAATGTCTGCTCAGCCGTTGCCCTGGCTGCCAGCAACTGCTTACGCTTCAAATCCAGGGCAGGGACAAACTTCTGGTAGGCCCGTACCTTGCGTCCTTCCTTGTTGAGCGTGCTTTTATTCAGTGCCAGGCGCGCCATGATCAACTCCGCTGCGTAGCCACCGGAAAGTATTTATCAATCAGATCCTGCTTCATTAGCAGTTCCTCTGCTTCAAAACACTCTGCCAGGGTTTTCCAGCTCAGGTCCAGGGCCTTTTCCAGCGGCAAGGTTACCCTGATATCCATAAAGCGCTGCCGGAACAGGTCACCAAAGCGCAGCAAACGCAGGTCATATTCAGTCAGTTCAAATGACATCGCCTGCTTCTGCTGGGCATCCTGGGCTGCGGCGTAAAAACGCACCATGGTATTCATGATCTGGCCATGGTCTTCACGTGTGACTTTGCCGATCACATGCTGCTTCAGACGTGAGAGTGAGCCGAAGGGGTCCAGTACACCATCATGCAGATAAAACTGACCTTCGGTGATATAGCCGGTATTGTCCGGCACAGGGTGAGTCACATCATCGCCGGGCATGGTGGTGACAGATAAAATGGTGACCGAGCCTGCTCCCTTGTAGTCACAGGCCTTTTCATAACGCCGTGCCAACTGTGAATACAAATCACCAATATAGCCACGGTTGGAAGGCACATGCTCCATCGCCACGCCGACTTCTTTCAGCGCATCGGCGTAGGCTGTCATATCAGTCAGTAACACCAACACACGCTTGCCTTCCTCTACAGCAAAGCGTTCGGCGACCGCCAGTGCCATATCCGGGACTAACAGCGCCTCCACCGTAGGGTCGGAACCGAGGTGAACATACATCACTGTTTTCGCCAGCACACCCGCCTGTTCGAAAGCCGTTTTGAAGAAATGATAGTCATCAAAGATCAACCCGATACCGCCAAAGACGATAATATCGGCATCGGCATGGGCACCGATCTGGGCCAGCAACTGGTTATAAGGCTCACCGGCCACTGAAAAGATTGGAATTTTCTGACTTTCGACCAGTGAATTGAACACATCGATCATGGGTACATCGGTGCGAATCATACGTGAGGCCAGCACGCGACGGGCCGGATTCACCGTTGGACCATCGATTTCGATATGAGGCTCTTCCGTCAGATCCGGGCCAGCATCTATAGGTGCACCAACGCCGGAAAAGGCACGTCCAAGAATATTGCTGGAAAAGGCAACCCGCATGGAGTGACCCAGAAAACGAATGCTGGCCTGGGTCGAAAGGCCCTTGGTACCAGAGAAGACTTGCAGCGACACACTGTCGCGGTTCAACTCAATCACCTGCGCCAGGGCGGGCAGTTGTGACGGATCAAGCGGGTTTTCAATCAGGGCCAGATCGCCAAAGCCGACGCTGCCTGTGGCGTCCCGATCCGGCTCAGGCACATAAACCTTGACCAGATCACCGACAATTTCCAGTATCCGCGAGTAACACAAAAGCAACTGAGACACGGCACACTTCCTGTATGAATGGCACAGAAAGATTAAGCCATGCTTCGATTACATTTACAATACAGCGATTAAGGAGATTTGAATGTAACCAGCTGAATCAGGTCAAACGCCGGTTCTTCATACGGATGGGCGCGGTACATGGCCTCCATTACAGATGCAAGCCGGTCAGCTTCCAACACCAGCTCAAGCTTCCACTCAGGCACCTGTTCCAGCTCACCGAGTTCACCCAGATGAGGCTGGCTTCCCGGTAAAGGCCGAAACTGCCCGGTGCCCAGTGTCTGCCAGCAACAGTGTTCGTAATTTCCGATACGCCCGGCACCGGCCGCAAACACAGCTTGCTTGACCGGTTCCAGATGGCTTTCAGGGACAAACACACAGAGTTTATACATTCGCGTTCCGTGTTTATTTCAGGTTGAGCACATCCTGCATATCGAACAGCCCTTGCGGCTTATCCGCAAGCCACAGCGCGGCACGCACGGCCCCCTTGGCGAAGGTCATACGGCTGGATGCCTTGTGAGTAATTTCGATGCGCTCGCCCTCTGTAGCAAACAGCACCGTATGATCACCAACCACATCCCCGGCACGAATAGTTTCAAACCCGATTTCCTTGGCACTTCGCGGTCCGGTTTGACCTTCACGACCATAGACCGCACAGGTTTTCAGATCACGTCCCAACGCATCTGCGACCACTTCACCCATACGCAAGGCTGTACCCGAAGGCGCATCAACCTTGTGACGATGGTGTGCTTCAATGACTTCAATATCATAGCCGCCATCATCACCCAGAGCCCTGGCAGCTATTTCCAGCAATTTGAAGCACAGATTGACACCCACACTCATGTTGGGCGCAAACACCAACGCAATGCGTTCGGCGGCTTGCTGCAAACGCGCTTTCTGATCAGTATCCAGTCCGGTTGTACCGACCACCAGTTTCTTGCCTGCTGCTTCGCAGAAGGCAAGGTTCTGCAGCGTCACCTCCGGTGCAGTGAAGTCGATCAGCAGATCAAAGTCATCCTTCACCTCAGCCAGCGAACCGCTGAGTTTGACACCCAGCTTGCCTACACCCGCCAGCTCACCGGCATCGGCACCGACCAGTGAGCTACCTGGCTCAACAATCGCCGCAGTCAGCTCAGCACCTTCGGCCTGTTGGATCGCCTCAATCAGGGTTTTGCCCATGCGACCCGCCGCACCTGTCACAGCAATTCTCAGCATCGTGTTACCTGCCTTGTGACCTGATCAGGATCAGGTCATATCCTCAAAAAATTTCTTCACTGAATCAAAGAAACCGTGTCGCTTGGGACTGTGTTTGTGCTTCCCTTCTTCAGTGGCTTCCTGGAATTCGCGCAGCAGTTCTTTCTGGCGACTGTTCAGGCTTACCGGCGTCTCCACTATGACACGGACCATCAGATCACCGACGCTGCCACCCCGAACCGGGGTAATTCCCTTGCCACGCAAGCGGAAGAGTTTACCGGTCTGCGTTTCCGCTGGCACCTTGAGCTTGACCCGTCCATCCAGCGTTGGCACATCCAGTTCACCACCGAGCGCAGCATCTACAAAGCTGATAGGTACTTCGCAGTGCAGGTGTTTGCCGTCACGCTGGAAAATGGGATGCTCTCGCACACTGACCTGAACATAGAGATCACCCGCCGGACCACCATTAGCACCGGCCTCTCCTTCACCTGACAGGCGAATACGGTCACCAGTATCCACACCGGCCGGAATTTTGACCTGCAGGGTTTTGACTTTTTCCACCCGTCCCTGTCCGTGACAGGCATTACAGGGGTCGGCAATCACTTTACCGGCACCGTGACAGGTCGGACAGGTCTGCTGTACCGAGAAAAAGCCCTGCTGCATCCGTACCTGCCCCATACCACCACAGGTACCACAGGTTTTGGCACTGGTGCCCGGTTTGGCGCCACTGCCGTCACAGACCTCACAACTCACCAGAGTCGGGACACGCAAGCTCTTTTCACAGCCACGTACCGCTTCTTCGAGTGTCAGATCAAGGTTATAACGCAGATCAGCACCACGCTGAACACTGCTGCGACGCTGGCCACCACCGCCGCCAAAGATATCGCCGAATACATCCCCGAAAATATCGGAGAAGTTACCCTCAAACCCGCCGCGGAAACCGCCGCCCATACCCTGCCCATCAACACCGGCATGACCAAACTGATCATAGGCGGCTTTTTTCTGGGCATCAGACAATACTTCATAAGCTTCACTCAGCTCTTTGAACTTGTCTTCTGCATCCTTATCATCCGGATTACGGTCAGGATGGTATTTCATCGCCAGGCGACGATAGGCTTTTTTAATATCGCGGTCTGAGGCATCGCGCGGGACACCCAGTAGTTCGTAATAGTCTTTTTTTGACATAGTCCGAATCTGATCCGGTTAACGATGACTCCTGCGGGAGCCGGACACGACAACGCGGGCAGTTGCCCGCGTCGCCTTCATTTCAATGGTTCATGCCAGGCATGAAGGATTACTTTTTGTCATCCTTCACTTCTTCAAACTCGGCATCGACCACGTCATCAGCGGGCTTTTCATCAGCCTGCCCCTGTGCGCCTTCAGCTGCAGCCGCATCGGCATACATCTTCTGTGCAACCCCGGAGACAGCTTCAGTCAGCGCTTCAGTCTTGCTTTCGATAGCGTCTTTGTCATCACCTTTCAGCGCTTCTTCAAGCTCAACGATCGCCGCTTCGATCTTGGTTTTTTCCTCGTCTGTAACCTTGTCCGCTGCATCTTTCAGCGTTTTCTTGGCGGTATGCACCATGGCATCGCCCTGGTTACGCGCCTGAGACAGGGCTTCAAACTTGCGATCTTCCTCAGCATGCGCCTCGGCATCACGTACCATCTGCTCGACTTCTTCATCACTCAGACCAGAGGAGGCCTTGATGACGATAGACTGCTGTTTTCCAGTCGCCTTGTCTTTGGCAGACACATTCAGAATACCGTTGGCATCGATATCGAAAGTCACTTCAATCTGTGGCACACCGCGTGGTGCAGGCGGAATGTCAGCCAGATCAAAACGTCCCAGCGATTTGTTCTGGTTCGCCTGCTTGCGCTCACCCTGAACCACGTGAATGGTCACGGCGGTCTGGTTATCATCCGCTGTTGAGAACACCTGGGATTTCTTGGTTGGAATCGTGGTGTTCTTCTCAATCAGAGGCGTTGCAACACCGCCCATGGTTTCGATACCCAGGGTCAGCGGTGTCACGTCCAGCAACAGAACGTCCTTCACATCACCTGACAGGACCGCACCCTGAATAGCAGCACCGATGGCGACCGCTTCATCCGGGTTAACATCCTTACGTGGCTCTTTGCCGAAGAAGTCAGATACCCGCTTCTGTACCAGAGGCATACGTGTCTGACCACCGACCAGAATCACTTCATCAATTTCAGATGCAGACAGACCGGCATCTTTCAATGCAATTTTGCACGGCTCCAGTGAACGCTCAACCAGCTCTTCAACCAGCGACTCCAGCTTGGCACGTGTCAGTTTAACGTTCAGGTGCTTCGGACCGCTTGCATCCGCTGTAATATAAGGCAGGTTGACATCTGTCTGCTGAGAAGAAGACAGCTCAACCTTGGCTTTTTCAGCCGCCTCTTTCAGGCGCTGCAGTGCCAGCGGATCGTTGTGCAGATCAATACCGGACTCTTTCTTGAACTGGTCCGCCAGGTAGTTGATTACCGCCAGGTCGAAGTCTTCACCACCCAGAAAGGTATCACCATTGGTCGCCAGTACTTCGAACTGGTGCTCACCATCAACATCCGCAATCTCAATGATCGATACGTCGAACGTACCACCACCCAGGTCATAGACAGCAATCGTCTTGTCGCCTTTGGACTGATCCATACCATAAGCCAGTGCAGCAGCAGTCGGCTCGTTGATGATACGTTTCACTTCCAGACCGGCGATCTTACCGGCATCCTTGGTAGCCTGACGCTGTGAGTCATTGAAGTAAGCCGGCACCGTGATAACGGCAGCGGTTACTGGCTCGCCCAGGTAATCTTCAGCCGTTTTCTTCATCTTTTTCAGAACTTCAGCGGATACCTGTGGCGGTGCCATCTTGTTGTCACGCACCTGAACCCAGGCATCGCCGTTGTCGGCTTTGACAATCTTGTAAGGCACCATTTTGATATCTTTCTGAACGACATCATCTTCAAAGCGACGACCGATCAGACGCTTGATCGCAAACAGTGTGTTGTCCGGGTTTGTCACTGCCTGACGCTTGGCAGACTGTCCGACCAGGGTTTCGCCATCATTGGTAAAGGCTATGATCGACGGCGTGGTACGATCCCCTTCAGCATTCTCAATGACGCGGGTTTTGTCACCATCCAGGATAGCCACGCAGGAGTTGGTTGTACCCAGGTCAATACCGATAATTCTTCCCATTTTACTCTCCGTACTCTAGAACCGCCGAGCGGTTGAATTCTGTGTTTTACTGTTGATCCTTATATGAGGATCGAATCAGGACATTTCAAGCCTCTGTCAGGCTTTTGCGACCATCACCATCGCCGGGCGCACCAGTCGACCATTCAGCGTGTAACCTTTCTGCATCACCGCCACCACTGTATTGGCTTCAGCACCCGGTGCATCGACCATCGACATCGCCTGATGCAGCTCAGGATCGAATGCCTGACCGACAGGATCCACCACATTCAGATTGAACTTGGCCACACTGCTGATAAACAGATTCAGCGTCATCTCAGCGCCTTCGCGCAAAGCACGGGTTGCTTCATCATCTGCAGGACAGGCGTCTACCGTACGTTCAAGGCTGTCGATAACAGGCAGCAGCTCCTGAGCAAACTTGTCCAGGGCATACTTGTGCGCTTTTTCGACATCCAGTTCAGCTCGACGACGCACATTCTGAATCTCCGCCTGGGCACGCAACTGTGTTTCCACCAGCTCCTGCTTGAGGCGCTCAACTTCATCACGTGCCAGCGCCAGATCACTCTGAGCACTGTCATTCAGCTCCACTGATGCATTATCTGCCTGAGCCGTTTCTGTGGCATCGGCTTCAACCGCCGCCGCATCCGACTGCTCAAGGTCCGGGTTAACAGCGTCAGCCGCCATCGGCTCCGGTGTTTCCGGTGCTGTATCCGAAGGTTTCTGCTGATCGTTAGCCATCCACTTTCTCCTGTGATCATCTGCAATAGCTTGAGAATGCCTGATTAATGGGGACAGAATTCCACGATTCAAGCATTCTCAAGAATTTTTCGTGCAGGACTTTACATCCCTCTTGCAGGCTTCCCGAAAATATCTTATACATAACACTGTATAAATAACCATGTATTGTCATCATGCTCACACATCTGCTGATTAAAAATTTTGCACTGGTTGACCAGCTGGAACTGGAACTGAAAGACGGCATGACCGTGATTAGCGGTGAAACCGGTGCCGGTAAGTCCATCATGCTGGATGCACTCGGTCTGACGCTCGGTGACCGAGCGGACAGTGATACCGTTCGCGATGGCGAGGAGCGTGCCGAAATCACGGCCACCTTTGATCTGCAAGCCATACCTGAAGCACAGGAATGGCTGCGCCAGCACGATCTGGAACAGGAGCATGAGTGCCAGATTCGCCGTATCATCACCCGCGAAGGCCGCAGTCGCAGCTATATCAACGGCCAACCCGCACCGCTGAACCAGCTCAAGGAGCTGGGGCAGATGCTGGTGGACATCCATGGCCAGCATGAACATCAACGCCTGCTGCACCGTGAATATCATCGCGTTCTGCTGGACAACTTTGCCGGACAAGGCACAACTGCCGAAGCGGTACGTCAACACTATCAGCGCTGGCAAAAGCTGGACCTGACACTCCGACAACTCACCGAAGAAAGTGCAGAAAAAACAGCCCGCACCCAGTTACTCAGCTACCAGCTGGAAGAGCTGTCACAACTGGCACTGCAACCCGAAGAACTGGAACAGCTGGAGCAGGAGCAAAAGCTGCTGGAAAACGCAGGGCAGCTACTGCAAAGCGGCCACCAGGTGATTGAGATTATCGCCGAGCATGATGAGCAGAACTGCATCAGCCTGCTGAATCAGAGCCAGCAATTACTGTTACAACTGAGCCGACACGCCCCGGCTCTCTCACAAGTCAGCGAAATGCTCAATAATGCGCAAATACTGGTAGATGAAGCATCCCATGAACTCCGCCACTATCTCGACGCCATTGAGATCAGCCCCGAACGACTGCATACCGTCGAAGAGCGACTGAGCAGCATCTATGATGTTGCCCGCAAACACCGGGTACAACCGGATCAGTTGCTGGCATTACAGCAAACCCTGCAGGACGAAATGGACAGTCTGCATCAATCCGACGAAGCCCTGGAACAACTGCACACCGAAGCACTGGCCGCACGCCAGCACTATCTGACACTGGCCGAACAGCTCAGCCATGCACGTCAGAAGCACGCTACAAAACTGGAGAAGGCCGTTGATGCGCAACTGCAAAGTCTGGGCATGCTGGATGCCCGCTTCAGCGTCCAATTGTCACGCCAGCCAGAGGCGCGCTGGAATGCACAGGGACTGGAAGAGGTAGAGTTTCTGATCGCCGCCAACCGGGGACAGGCGGCACGACCGCTGGCGAAAGTTGCATCCGGTGGTGAACTGTCACGCATCAGCCTGGCCATTCAGGTCATCACGGCACAAACCTCAAGCACGCCTACACTGGTGTTTGATGAAGTCGATGTCGGTATTGGTGGCGCCATCGCCGAAGTCGTCGGACGCTTGCTGCGTGAGCTGGGTGAGCGTACCCAGATACTCTGCGTCACGCATCAACCGCAGGTCGCCTCGCAGGGACATCAGCATCTGTTCGTCAGCAAGCGCAACCAGGGACAACAAACACACACACAGATACACCATCTGGATGATGGTGCGCGCTTACAGGAAGTGGCACGCATGCTCGGAGGCATCCAGGTCACTGACGCCACCCTGACTCACGCAAAAGAGATGTTGCAGCACTGACTCTTCCGGCAGCCCTCCCCAAGGGAGGGCTGCCGGATACAGCGAGTTAGCAGCGGCTATCAGCCCTGGACATCATCTTTGAACTGACCGTAGAGGTACAGAGTACGATCAGAGATAGAAAAGCCATTTTTCTCGGCAATTTCATCCAGCAGTTCATTCAAACGAGGATCAGTGAACTCGCAGACACGACCGGTTTTAACACACACCATATGGTCATGATCATCATCACGCGCCAGCTCAAATACTGAATGACCGCCTTCAAAATGATGACGTGACACCAGACCCGCCGACTCAAACTGAGTCAGCACCCGATATACGGTTGCCAGGCCAACATCTTCACCCATTTCCATCAACATTTTGTAAATGTCTTCTGCACTGAAATGCTCTCCCTCGCCTGCGCGTTCCAGCAGCTGATAAATTTTTACCCTCGGCAAGGTAACTTTAAGCCCTGCTTTACGGAGCTCCTGATTCTCTAATGCCATAATCTATCTCTATTTACTATACGGTTTGGGATCTGCAGTGGTAGACTTCATTATCATTGTTTACGCTGCAAAGTGGAAGTTATTTACCCATGCGAAAGATTCTGATTGCTCTGGCGGCCACCCTTTTCCTGTCCGGCTGCTTCCCCGGGGTGTACAAAATTGACATCCCCCAAGGCAATGTGGTGACTCAGGAAATGGTTGATCAGCTACGTCCCGGCATGACGCACAGTCAAGTGCGCTTCATCATGGGAACCCCGCTGATCACCGACACCTTCTCCGACCAACGCTGGGACTATCTCTACAGCATCCAGCAAGGTGGCGGGCCTCGTCAGCAGGAGCGTATCACGCTCTTCTTTGACAATGGCCAGCTCAGCCGTATCAGTGGCGACTTCCGCCCAGGCGGTGATTCAAACTAATACATTCGCCCGGGGAAATCAGCTCTCTGCTTTTTCCCGGGCAGCTTTCTCCGCAGCCTTTCGCGCCCGAATCTCTTTTGGGTCTGCCAGCAACGGGCGATAAATTTCTACCCGATCGCCAGCTCGCAACAGAGTGGTATGCGGATCTTTCACGGCCTTGCCAAAAATCCCGACCGGATCAGTATCCGGATTAATCTGCGGAAAATGCTCATGCAGCTTTGACAGTACTACCGCCTCATGCACTGTCGTCCCTTCGTGCACATTTAACGCCACAATTTTCTGTTCATCCGGCAGTGCGTAGGCCACTTCAACACGAATCATTTGCTCAACCTCAGCCATAGAGTTTATCTGCCCGCTCTACAAACACATCAACCATGGTTGCCGCAACACTGCTAAACACCTTATTCATGGCCAGACTGGCCAGTTTTCCAGCAAAATCATACTTCATGGTAAATTCAACTTTGCACGCCTCATCACTCAAAGGCGTGATATGCCAGGCAGCACTGAAGGTTGAAAACGGCCCTTCTACCAGATTCATATCCATATATACGGGACGACGCTTGCGATTACGCGTGGTAAAACTATAGCTTAATCCAGCTTTGGCAACATGCAAGGTCGCTTGAATCTCATCCTCAGACTCATGAATCACCTGAGTTTTGGCACACCAGGGCACAAACTCAGGATAGCGACCCACATCGTTGATCAGATCAAACATCTGCTCAGCCGTGTGCAACACCAACGCACTCTTGTGAATTTCAGTCATGCGGTTTCAGTCTATTCAGGTCAAAAGCTGACATTATACAGATTTGTCAAAAAAATGAGTCCAATCGCCAAAGGTACCAGATACCGCAGGCACAGCCGCCACAAGTAATAGCCGGGAACCGACAGGGTTAATTCACTCTGCGTAATCCGCCGACTCAAAATCCAACCTGTAAACACCATGATGGCAAGACTGACCAGCGGCAGCAGGAAATAGGTCGTGACAAAGTTCAGCAGTTCAAACAGATTCATGCCATACCAGGTCACACCGGCCAGATGACCGAAGGAAAATAAAACAGCCAGACTCATGCACCAGGCCGTAGCCACCGAGATCACGGCTGCCACAACCCGACGCAAACCCCACTGCTGTTCCAGTAGCGCTGTGAAGGGCTCCATCAAGGAGATAGCGGATGTCACAGCCGCCACCCCGACCAGCAAAAAGAACATCACGCATAACACCTGCCCGGCATGCAACTGACCAAACGCCACCGGCAAGCTGATAAACAGCAATTCAGGTCCAGAGGTCGAAGGCATCTGGGCCGCCAGCAACACCGGGAAAATAACCATACCGATCAAAAGAGCCAACAGCGTGTCCAACACCCCCACACAGGCAACGGCCTGTCCTATAGACTCCTTGCGACTCAGATACGCGCCATAGGTCATCACAGCACCCGTACCTAACGACAGCGTAAAAAAGGCATGCCCTAACGCAGCCAACACCATCGCGCCATCAATACGCTCGGGGCGAAACTGAAACAACTGCTGGTAGGCCTGCCAGAAATAACCGGATTGATAGGCATAAACCAGCAGAATCAACACCAGCAACAACATGAGAGGCATAAGATAACGGATGGCACGGTCAAGTCCGCGCCGTACACCCGCGCCTAAAATCAACAGCACCACCAGCATGAACAAGGTATGACTGGTCAACAGCGTATCCGGGTCCGCCAGCATTCGTGAAAAGAAATTGTTCGACTGCTCCCAGCCCGCATCCGCCAGCAAACCTGCAGATAAGGAAAATACGTAATAGAAAATCCACGCAGCAACTACTGCATAAAACGAGAAAATCAGCACCCCCGTCAGCACCGCCAACCAGCCAAGGATTCGCCAACGCTCCGATACACCGGCCTCCCGACTCAGCAAGCGCATTGCCTGCACCGGATTACTACGTGTATGCCGTCCCAGCAGCACTTCAGCTTTCATCATCGGCACACCCACCAGCAACACACAGGCCAGGTACAGCAATACAAAGGTGCCACCACCCTGCTCACTGGTCAGATACGGAAATTTCCAGATATTGCCCAGGCCGACCGATGAACCCATCAGTGCCAGAATGAACACACTGCGATGCGACCATAGCTCCTGCGCTTTACGATCCGTTTGCATAGACTCTCTTCGTGAATGAAGTACCTCTTTGAGACTTCAAGTAAAACAGCTTTCAAAGCCCCTGTCTCGTCTATATAATTCGCGCATGTCAAAAAAGAAAGTAAAACCTACCAGCGCCACTATCTGCCAGAACAAAAAGGCACGTCACGATTACAGCATTGAACAAAAGTTCGAAGCAGGATTAGCCCTGTCCGGATGGGAAGTCAAAAGCCTGCGGGCTGGCCGCGCACAGCTGGTCGATTCCTATGTTGTACTGAAAGACGGCGAAGCCTGGCTGGTCGGTGCACACTTCACACCGATCATCTCAACCTGCACGCACACCCTGGCAGACCCCAGACGTGACCGCAAGTTACTCCTGCACAAGCGAGAGATCGACCGTCTGATCGGCGCAACTCAGGCCAAAGGCTATACCTGTGTAGCCCTGGCTCTCTACTGGAAACAGAGCCGCGTAAAATGCGAAATTGCGTTGGTCAAAGGCAAGAAGCTGCATGACAAGCGCGCCGCTGAAAAAGACAAAGACTGGGAACGCCAGAAGCAGCGCGTAATGGCAACAGCTGCCAACGGCTAATACTGGATATCCCTGATCAAAAATTAGACTAAAGTTGCATAAATTTGCACACCTCGGTGATATCGGCATAATGTGCTGAAACACAAGCTGTCGAGGTACTGTTATGCTCACGCAACTCAAAGTCGCCACACGCCTGATCATACTCAGCGTATTTCCTATTCTGGCACTGATCATCAGCTTCAGCGTCGCACTGAATGATATGCGGTTACTGAACCAGAACACCGACACCATGTTCAACGACAGCATCCTGCCTATTCGAGAGCTGAAAACCGTATCTGACGCATTTACCGCTGACAGCGCCAACGCCCTGAGACAATTCCGCTCCGGGCAGATTCTGGAGCCTGATCTTCAGGAACGCCTGGCTCGCGCAGAAAGCGAAGGCAACGCAGCCTGGGAACGACTGCTACAAGCCAATACCAACGCCGCTTTTCAGCAAGCAGATACCCATATCAAAGCGGTACTCGACTTGCAGAAAAAAATGCTGGAAGAAGCAGCATCTGGGCGACTGCGCCTGACCCCACTACCTATTTTCAACGACAACCTGGCGGCAGCCTATGACCCGCTGACAGCAAGCCTCAACCGACTGATCGATATGGAACTTGAGGCCGCCGCAGCCTTACGTGACCGTGCAGATGCCCAGTACCAGCGTGACCGCAACATGTTTATCATCGTAGGCACCCTGGTGGTACTGATCAGCGGACTGCTGGCCTGGCGCATCTCCGTCTCCATCCAGACCCCGGTGAAACGCCTGTCAGAGACAGTGCAACACATCAGCCGAGACTCCAACCTGACACTGCGCGCCGACATTCAGGGCAAGGATGAAATCGCCGAACTCAGCCGCTACTTCAACAGCATGATGGACCATTTCCAGCAACTGATCAAAAGCCTTGGCAATGCCACAGACCAGCTGGCTGCAGCAGCAGAAGAGATGAGCGCCATCAGTTCACAGGTCAGTGGCGGTGCGCGCGATCAGGAACAACAAACCACCATGATCGCCACAGCCATCAACCAGATGACCGCTGCAATCAGCGAAGTAGCCAGCAATGCACAGAGTGCATCGACATCAGCTGAGCAGGCTAATGAGCAAGCCGGCATTGGCCTAAACCGCACCCATGACACCATTCGTGCCATCGAATCTCTGGCTGAAAGCATCGATTCATCGGCAGAGCGCATCAGCAACCTGGATGCCCAGGCAGAGCGCATCACCGAAGTACTGGATGTCATAGAGGCCATTGCCGAACAAACCAACCTGCTGGCTCTGAATGCGGCCATCGAAGCGGCACGTGCCGGTGATGCCGGACGCGGCTTTGCTGTTGTCGCCGATGAAGTCCGCAATCTGGCAGGCAACACCCAGCAGTCCACTGAACGCATACAACAAAGCATCAGCGACCTGCAACGAGTTGCCAAAGAGTCTGTCCGCGAAATGCAGAAATCCACTCAGGCCGCACGCGCCGGAGTCGACAATGCGCGTGAAAACGGCAGCACCTTCGAAGCCATGAGCACAGCAGTGAATCGCATCATGGACATGAACGTGCAGATCTCTTCCGCAACCGAAGAGCAAACCGCAGTTGCCAATGACATCAACGAGAATGTACATACCGTTGCCCGCATCGTCAGCGAAGTCGTGAGTGGCGCAGATCAGACAGCAGAGGCCAGCCAGCAACTGACCGAACTGGCCCAGCGCCTGAAAGCCGAAGTGGAACAGTTCAAAGTTTAATACTTCTGCTTTGCGCCAGTATCCGCTATACTGGCGCTGATATCTGGGGGTGACATGGCTTCGACGCCGATTACGAACCCTTGGGTGCATGCCGAGAACGTGATGATTCTCGTAAATCCCTCATCACACAGTTATAGTTGCAAACGACGATAACTACGCTCTAGCTGCATAAGTCAGCTAGCGCCGCACTCTAAGGTGTCTGTAACTCAGAGGTTCGCGGTGTCATACGAGACAGAATCGCCTGGATGCTTTGCTCTAAGCTGAAGGGTTAAAACTAAAAGAGCTCGCCCTAAACACCCTGGCTCTCGGGTCGTGATGGGTTAACTAAATAGAGATGCCTAAGCATGTAGGTCCTAAGGCAGAGGATTGGCGGACGCGGGTTCGAAACCCGCCACCTCCACCAAATTGCCATAAATGATTGATTCACAATCATTTTCTTATCAAGAGAACTTTCCCAACCCGATTGGTGACACTCACAGGTGACACTGGGGGGGTCTCAATGACTTCGTCCCCACCCTACACATACCGATCTTCGACAGGCTATTTCTTTGCCCGTTTTGTCGCGCCCAAAGACCTTCGCCAGTCTCTAAACATCCCTGAACGCGAAATTCGCTTCTCTCTTCAAACCAAAGACAAGTTCAGGCGATTTGCCACAGAACCATATAAAGACTATATTAAGTCCTATTTAGATCTGGAGCCCGCCATGCGCTATTCATCACAAGTCAAACCGATCAGCTATCTCAAGGCCAATGCAGCCGAGGTTTTGACGAACCTAGCGGAGCAGCGCGAACCGATGGTTATTACACAAAATGGTGAAGCGAAGGCTGTGCTTCAAGACGTCGCTTCGTACGAAGAGACGCAAGAAACACTGGCCTTACTGAAAATCCTTGCGCTGGGTAATCAGGATGTGATCGCTGGCAAGGTCAAGCCTGTGGCTGACGTTGTTGCCCGCCTCCACGCCAAGCGAGCCTCTACCTGATGTCAGGCAGATCTGCCAAGTTTGAGGTCCTGCTTACCGAAGGCGCGGAGCAAGACTTGGAGGCCATCCACGACTACATCTCCGAGTTCGACTGTGTGACCAACGCCAACTCTGTTTTGGATGAGTTGATGGCGGTTGTGGAGAGTCTGTCGAAATTCCCAGAACCTGGCCGCTATCCGAAGGAGCTGGTAGGTCTTGGGATCAAAGAATACCGTCAGACTTTCTTCAAACCCTACCGCGTGATTTACCGCACCACCGGCAACCAAGTCATTATTTACCTGATTGCTGACGGACGCCGTGACATGCAAGCCGTACTCGCCCGTCGCCTGTTAGGCGCTTAACCCGGAGCACTTCGCACCAGCCTAAACCACTATGTCAGAACACTACCTGCTGATCAAACATCTACACATCACCGCAGCCTATTGCAGCCTTGCGTTCTTTATCCTGCGAGCAGTCTGGTCGGTTGCCGAAGACCACCGCCTAAAGTCCACCTGGGTTCGGGTGACACCGCATCTACTGGATACCCTGCTGTTATTGCTGGGCGTATCGATGGCAGTATTCCTGCAGCTCTGGCCGCTCCCTGACTGGCTCAGCGCCAAACTGGTTGCGTTGTTGCTGTACATTTTTCTGGGAACGCTGGCAATCAAGCGTGGGCCTACACCCCGCATTCGGGCAATAGCTGCCTGTCTAGCGATTCTGGTGTTTATCTATATGCTGGGTGCTGCACATCAGCATCACCCACTTTCATGGGCAACCAGATTCCAGTTATAAAAAAATAATTATTAATTCTTTTTAGTTTTATAAAATACGCTTTATGCTCAGCGCTCTAGAATCTGACGGAGCACTGAGTCATGAAGGGTATCGCCTGGTTAAAAAACGTTCGCCAATTAGGTCTGGGAGTGTTTCTTGGGGGACTTGTGAGTGTGTCCAGCAACGCTCAGGCGGCTGATATTGATCTGTTAAATGTATCCTACGACCCGACCCGTGAGTTCTACCAGGCATACAACGCGCTCTTTGCCGAACACTGGTTAGCCGAATCCGGCGATACCCTACGTGTACGCATGTCGCATGGGGGTTCTGGCCGCCAGGCGCTATCCGTCATGCAGGGCCTCAACGCAGATATTCTGTCACTGGCGCTGGCCTATGATATCGACATGGTTGTCGAACGTACGGGACGTTTGCCCGCTGACTGGCAAGCACAGTTACCTCATGCATCCTCCCCCTACACCTCTACCATTGTCTTTCTGGTCCGAGAAGGTAATCCGAAAGGCATTCAGGACTGGGATGACCTGATTCGTGACGATGTCAGCATTATTACCCCCAACCCGAAAACCTCGGGTGGTGCTCGCTGGAACTATCTGGCGGCCTGGGGACATGCCTATATCCAGGCACTGGGCGGCCTGAGCGCACTGGAGACTGCCGAAGCAGCTCAGCATGAGCAGGCGGAAGCAGCGGCGCGTGATTTTGTACGACAGCTGTTCAGCCGGGTGCTGCTGATGGATACCGGGGCGCGAGGTGCCAGTAACACTTTTGTCGAGCGCGGCATGGGTGACGTGTTGATCGCCTGGGAAAACGAAGCGCTGTTGAGTCTGCAGCATCTGGAGCACAACGGTCTGGAGCTGGTTGTTCCCGGCCTGTCGATTCTGGCAGAGCCGCCGGTTGCGGTGATGACTCAGAATACCGAGCGTCGTCAAACCACCGAAGTGGCCAATGCCTATGTCAATTATCTCTATTCTGAAGCGGGACAGGCGCTGGCGGCGCAGCATTTTTTCCGGCCACAGCACCCGGAACACCTTGACGCTGAAGTACTGAGCCTGTTTCAGCCCGTCACGCTCTTTCGTCTGGAGCAGCTGTTTGGCAGCTGGCAGGATGTGCATCAAAAACACTTCAGTAATGGTGGAGTGTTCGACCAGTTGAACCGTCGCTGAGGGTGTGTGATACACTGAGCTCACTTAATTGTTTGCTGGAAAACTCTACACCATGACTGACCGTTTGACGCTGATCCGCCCCGATGACTGGCACCTGCATTTACGTGATGGTGAGGTGCTGGAACATGTTGTTCCGGCAACCGCCCGCCAGATGGGCCGCGCCATTGTGATGCCGAACCTGAAGCCACCTGTTACACATCTGGAACAGGCACTGGCGTATCGTGAACGTATTCTGGCCGCCGTTCCGCAGGGGATCAGTTTTGATCCCTTGATGACCCTCTATCTGACGGATAACACCACTGCCGACATGATCGCAGCGGCCGGTGCCAGCCCGCACGTCAAGGCAGTGAAGCTGTATCCTGCCGGAGCCACCACCAATTCGGACTCGGGTCTGACGGATCTGGGCAGGCTGGATGATATCTGTGCGGCGCTGACCGAGGCAGACATGCCTTTGCTGGTCCATGGCGAAGTCACTGATCAGCATGTCGATATTTTTGATCGTGAAAAGCAGTTTCTGGATGAGATCCTGACCCCGCTGGCAGCTCGCCATCCTCACATGAAGCTGGTGGTCGAGCATATCACTACCCGTGATGCCGCCGAGTTTGTGCTGGCACATGGTGATAAGGTCGGTGCAACCATTACACCTCAGCACCTGGCGTACAATCGTAACCATATGCTGGTAGGAGGTATCCGGCCACACCTGTTCTGCTTACCGATTCTCAAGCGTAACACCCACCAGCAAGCTCTTCAGGATGCTGTCGTCAGTGGCAGTCATAAGTTCTTCCTGGGCACAGACTCCGCTCCGCATGCCAAAGGCGCCAAGGAAAATGCCTGTGGCTGTGCCGGTTGTTACAGTGCTTATGCCGCTATCGAGCTGTATGCCGAGATTTTTGAAGATCTTGGGGTACTGGATAAACTGGAAGCCTTTGCCAGCTTTAACGGTGCTGATTTCTATGGCCTGCCACGTAACACCGAGCAGATCACCCTGGTCCGGCAGGATTGGCAAGCGCCTCTCGAAATGCCCTTCGGGCAGGATGTGATCGTGCCATTACGTGCGGGTGAAACCCTGCGCTGGAAACTGGCTGTCTGATCGACGCCTGCTGGAGTAAGGCTTATGCTCAATCAGCGTGCGCTGGCGTGTCTGAATGAAGTGGTCAAGCGGGGCTCGATTCGTCGGGCCGCTGCCCATCTGCATATCGATGCTTCTGCGCTCAGCCGCCACATTAAAAGCCTGGAAGAAACATTGGGTGTAGCCCTGTGTGAGCGCCAGGGTAATGGGATGCGCCCTACCGAAGCCGGACGCTTGCTGGTTCGCCACTACCACACCCAGCGCAGTGCAGAAGAAGTGGTGTTGTCACAGATTATGGCGATTCAGGGACTGGCTCGCGGTGAAGTCAGGATCGCTGTTGGAGAAGGTTTCCTCAGCGACCTGATTGCAGCACCGCTACAGTCCTTCATGTCGGCTTTTGATGGAATCGAAATCGAAGTGCGTATGGCGGGAGTGAATGAAGCCATTGCACTGGTCAAGGAGATGGAGGTCAATATTGCCCTGCTCTATGCCCCACCCGTTGACCCGATGCTGACCTGTCACGTGGAAACCTGTCAGCCACTTGATCTGATAGTGCCACCGGAACATCCGCTGTTGGCACTGAATCGTCCGATTCACCTCAGTGAGCTGCAAGGTCTGCCCCTGGGGCTGATGGATAACCCCTTTGGCATGCGCCAGATGGTCAATATGGTGGCACAACAGGAACGCGTACACCTGCATGCCCGCTTGCATACCAATTCAGTCACAGTGCTGAAAAACTTTGTCCGTTCCGGTATTGGCGTGACCTTTATGCCGGAACTCACTGTAGCCGCTGAACTGCAGCGCGGTGAAATCCATGCGCTGCCAATGGCGCACAGTATTCTCAACGGTGCCCGTGCCCAGATTGTCAGCCTGGCCGGTCATGAGCTGACCCTTTCTGCCAAGGCCTGTGTCGCCCACCTGCGTCAGGGTATGCACTTTTTTCGTGCAGATGCACCGCGTCTCAGCGGCCAGAAGGTGTTGTTATAATAACAACACCTTCTCTATTGCATAGTCAACATATCAACTCCTAAGATCGAGCTAACCGGTCTACCGGCCACTCTGAATAACAACAATGGAGATCATTATGTTGAGACACAAAGGGTTTTCCCTGAAAGCACTGGCTGCCAGCTGTCTGCTGTGCGCCGCTACCCTGAGCAGCTATGCAACCGCCGCCACCAGCGTTAACCTGAGTTACAACGGCGCGCCAGATCCGGATAAAAACGCCGTACATGTTTTTGCAACTCACCTGAAGTCGCTGGTAGAAGAGAAAACCAACGGGCAGATCGAGCTGGTACTCTATCCAAACAGCATGCTGGGCACCGAAGAAGAGCGCATGGAGCAAACCATGACCTCACCCAGCCTGAATATTGCTTCTTTTGCGGGTGTCTCTCCTCTGGTTGACGAGGTGTTTGTCAGTGCGACACCGTTCCTGTTCGAGAACTTCGATTCAGCCCGGGCTTTTTTTGATGAAGGTCAGTACTGGCAGGCTATTTCGGCCAAACTGAAAGAACGTGCCGGTGTCGATATGCTGGCAGTCGTTGAGGAAGGCGGATTCCTGGCGTTTACCAACAACAAGCGTCCGATCCACTCACCTGCAGACTTTGAGGGACTGCGTTTCCGTGCCATGGACCCCAGCCAGGTCGCGCTGTATGAAGCCTTTGGCGCATCCGGCACGCCCATTCCCTGGACTGAAGTGTATATGTCACTGCGCACCGGTGTAGCGGATGGTCAGATGAACCCGCCGATGTATATCATTCTGGGCAGTCTGTATGAAGTACAGCAGTACCTGACGCTGGCGAACATCAAGTACTCCATGCAGTTCCTGGTCGGTAACAGCGCGCTGATGGAAAGCCTGGATGACACGACTCGTGCAGCCTTCCTTGAAGCTGTTGCAGAAGCCACCGCTGCTGCACGTACTCACAACGAAGCACAGGTAGAATCACGTATCGCCTTCCTGGCTGAAAAAGGCATGGAAGTGATTCGTCCCAGCACCGAAGACATGGAAGCCTTCCGCAGCATCGGTCAACCGGCATTCCTGACCTGGCTGCATGAGCGAGGAATTGATCCACAGCTGATCGAGATGGCTCTGGAAGACGCCAAAGCACTCGCCAAGTGAAGTGATTCTCGTCAGTGACGTCTCTCTCCGGAGCAGTGCTCAGCGCTGCTCCGGCCTGTTTACGATGGAAATCCTATGAACTGGTTACGATTACAGACACTGTCGTGGCTGCAACGCACGACACTGCTGCTGGCTAGCGCGCTGCTGCTATCCAATATACTGATTATTCTCTATGCCGTGACACTGCGCTATCTCGTCGGGGGTGCTCCGATCTGGACCGATGAGGCCGCCCGTTTCCTGATCATCGGCTGCACCCTGCTGGCTGCGGGAGCCGTATGGGTTGAAGGGGGACATATGCGTATTGCCTTGCTGGAGACCCGGCTGCCTAAACGCCTGTCCCAACTTTTGATCACCTATCAGTGGCTGTTAACACTGGGGATCGCCGTGTGTGCGGCGGTATTCAGCTACCGCTATGCGCTGTCTGTCGGCATGTTCAAAACCCCTGGACTGGGGATCAGCCGAACCTGGCCACTCTTGTCCATGCCCATCGGCTTCGGATTGCTGGCTGTGCAGGTATTACTGCATGGCCCTAAACGCCTGCCCGTGATGTCGGAGAATCCGGAATGACTCTGGTAATGCTGCTCGTTTTCCTGGCCCATGTACTGCTCGGGCTACCCCTGTTTCTGGCCCTTCTGACCACCGCCGTGGTGGGCTTTCTGTTTGTTGACCCCAGCATGATCGGGCGCATCATGCCACAACAGTTTTTTGGTGGTATTAACGTCTTTTCACTGATGGCAATTCCACTGTTTATTCTGGCAGGCAATCTGATGAATGCCAGTGGCCTGACCGAACGCCTGATGCGTCTGGCAAAACTGTTGGTGGGCCATCTGCGCGGTGGCGTCGGTCATGTGAATGTCGTCTCCAGCGTGTTCTTTGCCGGTGTGAATGGCTCGGCAGTAGCCGATACCTCAGCGCTGGGTTCACTGCTGGTACCCGCGATGAAAAAAGAGGGTTACTCTACCGCGTTTGCGGCGGGACTTACTGCCGGCAGCTCATTGATCGGCCCGATTATTCCACCCAGTATTTTCATGATCCTCTATGCTTCGCTGACAAACACCTCCGTCGGCAGCCTGTTCCTGGCAGGTGTCATTCCCGGCCTGATTCTGGGTATCGCCTTCATGGGATTGAACGCCTGGTATGCATGGAAACACCAGCTCAAGAAGCAAGGCGGATTTCCACCGTTAAAGCTGCTGGCAGTAGCAACGCTCGGTGCCATGCCCGCACTGGTCGCGCCCTTTATCATCGTGGCGGGTATCGTCATGGGAATCGTCACACCGACAGAATCCGGTGCTCTGACCGCTGCCTATGTGGCGCTGTGTGGCATGCTGCTGGGGCAACTCAGCCTGCGCGCGCTGTGGCAGGCGATCAAGGACACGGCTCGCCTGACATCAGCTATTTTTCTGATCATGGCAGCCTCAGCCACCATCAGCTGGCTACTGTCCTACGCACAGGTACCGGCTCAGTTTGTTGAGCTGCTGGCACCCTATGTGGATAAGCCGGTCATGATTCTGCTGATACTCAGCCTGATCACCTTTATCACGGGTATGTTCATGGAAGAAGTTTCGGCATTGATGCTGTTGACGCCTATTTTTGCCCCCATTGCCATGATGGCCGGCATCGACCCTGTGCATCTGGGCATCATCATTACGCTGAATATCACCATTGCCCTGATTACACCGCCCATGGGAGCCTGTGTCTTTGTCGCAGCAGCGGTCAGTCGCATCGAAATCGTCGAGCTGTTCAAGACCATCTGGCCCTTTGTACTGACCGCCATTCTGGTTCTGCTCTTGCTGATACTCTTCCCGGCACTGACGCTCTGGCTGCCTAACACGCTCGGATAAACGGATGTTGAACACTATGAAATCGTTACACAACGAACGCTTGCTAAAACCCATTCCCCACCAGACGGAACCTGACTGGAGCCAGGTCAGTCAGATTCCAATTCAGGAGTGTGCCGAACCGCTGGTGCCTTTATCTCTGGCACCCGCACCGATCAAGGTGTTCCCTGCCTATAATCGACTGGGCACACCCGGCGCGGTAGCTGACTGTTTTATCCGCGAGGGTGTCTACCGCCGCCTGCTGGCAGTGGCGCGCTCGCTACCTGATGGCCTGAGTCTGGTGATTCTGGATGGCTGGCGCCCCTGGCGGGTACAGCAGTATCTGTTTGACAGCCTGTATGAAACCATGCACCACCAACACCCGGGCGCCAGCGAAGCTGAGCTCATCGCGATGACGCGTGAGTTTGTTTCGATTGCCAGCCGTGACCCGCTGGCTCCCAGTCCGCATCTGACCGGTGGGGCCGTCGATGTCACCCTATGCGATGCCGACGGCTTGATGCTGAATATGGGTACCCGTTTCGATGAAGCTTCACCGGCTTCGCATACCGATTACTTCGAACAGTTTGCAGAGGGTAGCGCAGAGCAGATTGCCCGTGATCGTCGACGCCTGCTCTTCAATGCCATGTCTCAACAGGGCTTCACCAACCTGCCCAGTGAATGGTGGCACTACGATTTCGGAGATCAGCTCTGGGCCAGCTACAGTGGCGCGGCTCATGCCCTCTACGGACCTACAGAGTTTTCACTCTGATCCAGGATACGTCAGGCATGATCATGTCTGACGTATCAGCTTGCTGGCCAGTTTCTGTAGTCGTGGCGCACCAACCAGAATCAGCACAAATGCAACCGGCCAGGCCACCACAAAGGCTTTCAGCCAGCGCAGCAAAAAGCCATCTACCATGCCGGTGTTCACCAGCGTGATCACAAATGTCATGATCGACACCATATAAACTGACATCAATAATGTGAACACCAAGCGCTGATAACGGGCAGAAAAGATCATCTTCAATACCTGACAATGTAGTTAAATAACTATAATCTAATATATAGTGAATGACTGCATTTGTCACTGATGCAGCACTCAACCCAATTCAACAGCCTGTTGCTGAGCCTTGCGGGCCTGCCACATCCCCCACATAAACAATACCAACGCCGTCCAGATTAGCACGAAGGTGACCACACGCTGCGGCGGAAAGTCTTCCTTGAAGATAAACACGGCAATCAGAAACTGCAGTGTGGGATTAATATACATAATAAACCCAACGACCGATAAATCGAGGCGCTTTGCCGCTGCGGCAAACAGCAGTAACGGTATTGCCGTCATAATACCGGAAGCAATCAACAGCAAAGTGGTGTCAGTTGTCTCCCCAAACAACAGATTCTGTGTCGGGCTCCAGAACTGCCAGAGCAACCATAACAGTGCAATCGGCAACACCAGCGAAGCTTCAACCGTCAGGCCACACAACCCGTCAACAGGATAACGCTTGCGCACCAGACCGTAAAATCCAAAGGTCAACGCCAGGGTTAATGAAATCCATGGCAAACTGCCAAGGCTGTAGAGCTCCCAAACCACTGCCACGGTCGCCAGTGCGCCAGCCACAGCCTGAAGCGGATGCAGCGCTTCTTTCAGCAGTAGTCGCGCCAGCAGCAAACTGATCAGCGGCGTCATGTAATACCCCAGACTCGCTTCCATCACCCGATGCTGTGTCACCGCCCAGATAAACAGCAACCAGTTGGCCGAAATCAAGACTGAAGTCAGTGCTAGCCAAGGCATCAGCTGTCGATTTTTCAACACTTCCAGCAACTGGTTCCGCTTACCTAATAGCAGAATCAGTAACAGAGTGGCTACAACAGACCAGACAATCCGGTTCGCCAATACCTCAAGTGAAGGAACATGGGACAGTAGATTAAAAAACAGCGGAAAGCAGCCCCAGATAATGTAGGCAGACAACGCCAGTAACAGACCCTGCATGTAATTCTCCTTGTGCAAGGACCAGAGCTTAACCTGTAGTGATATAAAATTCAGCTCAATAACCTTTATAGACCGATCAGTTTTATTATATTAGTATTCGCTGTTCAAGTAATACGGACGGACTGAACAGCCCGTGTGAGGTGAGCCGAATGAATCATGGAATACTACTGCGCTTTTCACTGCCTGCGCTGCTTCTGGGCCTGCTGTCAGGTGCTGCCGCGATGTATGTCATACTTCAACCTGACAACGGACTCTATGTCACGTTCAAGAACACTGACACAATTGCCATTGAGTCCATTCAATTAAATTTTGGTAATGCCATCGGACAATCCGACCTGCTGACATTACGCTTGCCACCCGGAGAAGCTCGCCTATTGCATCTCAACCACGAACCGGGAATGGGATTTAATGTTAAAGTACGTTATGCCAACGGCCAACAACAGGAATTCTGCGCAGGACAGGCGGATGATAAACGCAAGCAAACCCTGCTGCTGAAGCGTTAAAACACTAAGGATACACATGACAACGCAACATCAAGGGCGGATAGATTCACTCTACGAGCGTCTGGCAGAAGATGATGAAGGTCGGGTATGCAAAGATATTCCTGAAGATGCCTGCAAAGTCGTTCCGGGCAACTTCTTTGCACTGCTACTGGCCAACACGCTCAGCAATCTGGCCGACAAGCTGGCCAGTGCCAAAACGACCTTGCCCTGGCTGCTCCTGCATCTGGGTGCACCCGCCTGGATGCTGAGCCTGCTGGTCCCGATTCGTGAATCTGGTTCCATGCTGCCGCAAATGTTGATCGGCGCCTGGGTCAGACGCCAGCCGATTCGTAAATGGACCTGGGTTATCGGTGGCACCCTGCAGGGGTTATGCCTGATGGCAATGGGGTTTTGTGCGCTGACACTGCAGGGCTGGGTGGCAGGAGGCAGCCTGATAGGACTGCTGGTCCTGTTCAGTCTGGCGCGTGGAGCCTGCTCTGTGGCTTACAAGGATGTACTGGGAAAAACCCTGCCCAAAACACGCCGTGGACGTCTGTCCGGCTGGATCAGTGCGGCCTCTGGACTGGTCGCCCTGAGTATCGGACTAGCACTCAGCCAGATTCAGCAAGACACTTCTCTGTGGCTCTATACCGCATTACTGTTCCTGGCTGCCGGTTGCTGGTTTGCTGCTGTGTGGTGTTTCAGTCGCATTATCGAGTTTCCCGGTGCAGTCGAAGAGGGAGCCAATGGCCTGGCTCATGCGCTGGGACGCCTGCAGCTGCTGCGCGATGACAAACCCTTCCGTTTGTTTGTCATCGCACGTGCACTGGCGATGGGGTCCGGCCTGGCCGCTCCATTCTATATTGCGCTGGCGCGTGAAGATCTTGGCAGCGCCATTAGCCTGCTAGGACTGTTTATTGCAGTGGAAGGTCTGGCCGGCTTGATCAGCTCGCCTATCTGGGGGCGCTGGGCAGACCAATCCAGCCGTCAGGTGTTTGCTCTGGCCTGTGCTCTGGCCGGTGTGCTGTCAATATTTGTGGCGGGTATTTCCTGGCTGGGCATGCCCGCCGAAGCAACGATGGCACTCTATTTACTGACATTTTTTGGCCTGGGAGTCGCACATGCCGGGGTGCGCCTGGGCCGCAAGACCTATCTGGTGGACATGGCCTCAGGAAATCGACGTACCGACTATGTCGCCGTGAGTAACTCTGTGATTGGCGCCATACTGCTGCTCACCGGCTTGCTGGGCGCTCTGACAGCCCTGATATCTATCCAGGGGACCCTGATTTTACTGGGAGTTGCAGGCCTGGCTGGCGCCTGGTTAAGCCAACGCTGGCCCGAAGTATCCGGCTGACGGGGTGGAGAAAATCCGGCTATCAGGCTATAGTCACAACGCAATTTCGTGCTTGGAACCCGCTTATTCATACAGGGAAATGATCATGTCCAATATGTCCGGTTTGAGTTTATCCGCCTGCATCGCAGCTGCATTATTCATCGGTGGTTGCAGCTCCGTCAGTACCCCTGCAACGGATGTGTCAGAGGTCGCAGAATCCACTACAGCCCAACGTGTCAATCAGAGCTATAGCGGCCTGCTGCCCTGTGCCAGCTGTCCTGGCATAGAGACACATCTGGACCTGCTCAGCGACGGTACCTATTTCCTCACCGAGACCTACCAGGACCGCCCTGAGGGCCAGTTCAGTCGTCTGGGACGCTGGGAAATTGATGGTGAGCGACTGTTACTGCACCATGGCCATGACAATACCCTGATCTACTTTGCGACTGACAACGGCGGCTGGTTACAGGCAGATACCCAGGGACGTCCAATCGTCTCCCAACTGAACTATGAACTGTCACCACTGGGCTGGCAGCCGGCTGAAGTTTCGCTGGAACTGGATGGCATGCTCACCTACATGGCAGATGCCGCCTTTGTTGTTGAGTGCAGCACCGGGCAGGGCTTTCCGGTGGTCATGACCGACCCCTGGCTCGACATTGAGCGTACCTATCTGGCCTCCAGCAGTGCTGGCGGCAGCTATCTGCACACCCGCGCCCAGGTCACACTGAACTGGGAAACCCCCGAAGAAGGTCCTGCACGTCACCAGCTGCGTTTTCAGCAGCTCAAGGAAACCCTGCCTGCAACTACCTGTGGCAGCCCGCTGGCCGATCTGGAACACTATGAGTGGGATCTGGTAGAACTGGACGGTATCACTCCTGATGCACTGCAGGCGATGCACACACGCCCGTTTGTGCGTTTCAGCGGTCAGCAGCTATCCGGCCACAGTGGCTGCAATGTACTGGCAGGCCCGATTCAGCTCGAAGGCGAACGTCTGACCCTGGGCCCTGTCGCCAGTACGCGGATGCTCTGCCAGGAAGTCGCGGAAATTGAATTCCGTTTCCTGCAACTGCTGGAACAGGCCAGTTACAGCAGCCTGGAAGGCACGCAGTGGAGCTGGTATGACGAGGATATGACCCGCCTGGCGTCTTTCCGCCGTAAACCTGTCAATGAATAACACAACTCAACCTGTCAATGGAAAACTGTTGCTATGTATATGGCGTTTAAACACCTACACCTGACATTGGCCGCACTGACTGTGCTGCTGTTTATTGTGCGTGCCGGATTTGTGCTGGTCTGGCCAGCGGGTATCCGCAAACGCTGGATGAAAGTGCTGGCTCACAGCGTGGATGGCCTGCTGATTCTGTCAGCGATTGCCTTGCTGCTGGTGATGCAGATGAATCCGCTGCATGTGGGTTGGGTGCTGGCAAAAATAGTCGCGCTGTTTGCCTATATCGGTTTTTCGGTATATGCATTCAAACTGGCGCCTACCCTGCCGGCACGACTGATCGGTGTACTGCTGGCGGGTGCCGCACTGGCCTATATAGCCATGGTTGCCGTACGCAGAACACCGACACTGGGACTCTTCTGAGCAGAGCCCCGGAAAACTGTCAGAGACGCACCTGGCCGTAGTACTCCCGTATCAGACGCTGGAGTTCACTACGCCAGGGGCGTTGGCGAATACCAAAAACATTCAGGATTTTGCCGCACTTCAGCACTGAAGTTGCAGGACGTTGCGCTTCCGTGACAAAGTCTTTGGAAGCAACCGGCTGTATGTGGTCCACTTTCAAGTCTTCATACTGGCGTGCCGCTGCAATCACCGCCTCACTGAAACCATAGCGCGTGGTCACTTCAGCACCACAGTAATGATAGGTTCCCCAGGCCTCTGCGCCACAACTCAGTTGTTTGATAATTGCCAACACCACTCGTGCCAGATCAAATGCAGAGGTGGGACAACCTCGACGATCATCCACCGCATACATGACACTGCTTTCACGCGCTTCGGACAACAAGCGCAGCATGAAATTGTCACCACGATCGCTGAACAGCCAACTGGTACGCAGGATGATATGACGGGGCAAGGTCTGGCGAATATTCAGTTCGCCCTGTAGTTTACTGTCACCGTAAGCGCCCAACGGCTGAGTGGCATCCTCTTCGGTGTAGCCACTGGCATAATGCCCGTCAAAGACATAATCCGTGGACAGCTGAATCATGGGAATGGACAGATCACCACAGGCTACAGCCAAATGGCGCGGTGCCTCGGCATTGAGCAGCATGGCACGCTGCGGATCCCGCTCAGCACGGTCAGCTGAGTTCAAACCGGCACAATTGATCACATAATCAGGTAAATACCTGTCCAAAGCTGCCACTATACGCTCCGGCTGGGTGACATCCAGTTGCTTGCGATTCAACGCAATGACACTGAAAAAGCCATCCGCTTCAGCCAGACGGGCAATTGCGGAACCCGACTGGCCGTCGGCTCCCGTTATCAGGATTTTGACCGGATCAAACTGCAATCATGGATCTCCGGAAGGTAAAAAGTCAGTTAAACAATGCTTTGGAGTGTAAGGGAAAGTACCGGGTTTGAAAACCTTGTCAGCGTTTTCCCGAGCCCAGCTGGCGCTCCAGCTCACCAATTAATTCGTTGATATATTCTGCAGATTTACCGGTATTCTCAGCCAGCTCCTTGACATGCTCAGCAACCACAGCAAACCCCCGACCCGCTTCACCGGCTCGTGCTGCTTCAATGCTGGCATTGAGGCTTAAAAGTCGCAGCGATTTGAGCATATACAGAATCTTCTGTGTTTCGGAGATAATATTTGCACTGACACCTGCGACCTGCTTCAGGTTGGCATCTCGCTGCCGCTCCTCTTCCTTGCGTTGCTCAATATCCACCACCACGCCTTCAAGAAATGCCAGCTCACCTGTCTTATCGAATACCGCGCCACCGTGCTCATTAACCCACTGCAAAGCCCCTGTCGCTGTACGGATACGGTAATCTATATCCCAGTTTTGACGCGACTGGACCCCGGCTTCAACGGCAGCATCCACAGACGCAACATCATCTGGATGAATCAGCGACACATACGAGGCCTTGCGGTTGTTCAACAGCTCTTCCAGCGCGTATCCGGTGACGTCTTTTACACGTCCGGACATGACCAGCATGGTGTAATGCTCATCATTACGGCAACGATAGAGAAAGCCGTTCATTCGGCGGGTGATACTGTCGTAAACCTGCACAGTATCTGCGGCGGTTTGCAAGTCTGGCTGAGTCATTGTTCAGGTTCACCTATATCTGCAATTGAACCAATATTTGTGCAGCTGCACAACACTATTCATCCCATGTTGGCGGCCAAAAGTAAAGCGATACAGACGTATTTATGGCAGCAACAGCAGTACCAGTTCTGCTTTCCAGCTCAGCAACACCAATGTCAGTAAAGTCATCAGCAAAAATGGCAGGAGTGCTCTGAATACCCGCATAGGTGATTCACCGGTCATGGCCGAGCTGATAAACAAACCAGCACCCACAGGTGGCGTCAGCAAGCCCATCACCAGGGTCAGACATACCACCACACCAAACTGATAGGGGCTGATACCAAAGTCAGCTTGGGCAACCGGCAGCAGAATCGGTACCACCAGAATCAACGCGGCAATTCCATCCAGCACCATCCCTACCAATAACAGCGCCAACACCACCATCAGCAAAAACACAAAAGGATCAGATGTCTGCTGCACAATCCAGGCGGCGGCATTTTGCGGTATATGCTCATACACCAGCACCCAGCCGAATACTCCGGCAGCAGAAATCAGCACGATCACCATACCCGAATTCAAGGCAGTACGCTTCAGCACCTCTGGCAGCTGCGAAAATCGCAGTTCCTTGTACACAAAACGCCCGACTACCAGGGCCCCCAGCGATGCCAGTGCTGCAGATTCCGTAGGTGTCACCGTACCGGTCAGAATCCCACCGATAATCAGCACCGGTATTCCCAGTGCAGGCAGCCCAAACAACAATGCCTGGCGTGCTTCGGCAAAGGACAGCCAGCGACCCGGAGGATACTGCTGTACCAGGCCCAGCAGGGTGATCATCAGAAAGAACAGTCCGGACAGAATCAGCCCTGGGATAATACCGGCAATAAACATGTCCGCAATCGGAACCTGAGCCAGCACACCGAACAATACAAACAACATTGAGGGCGGGATAATTGGTGACAGTAAACCACCCGCAGCGGTAATCGCCGCTGCATAAGGACGGCTATAGCCCTCCTTTTCCATTTCCGGCACCATCGCCCGTGACATAATGGCGATCTGAGACGCCGCAGACCCCATAATCGCGGCCATCATCATGTTGGCCACCAGATTGATATAGGCCATCCCTCCACGGAAGCCGCCAACCAGTATCCGCGCCATGTTGATCAGTCGGCGTGTCAGCCCGCCCTCATTCATCAGCTCACCCGCCAACATGAACAAGGGAATGGCCAGCAAGCCATAGTTCTCAATCGAACCAAACAGCTGCTGGGCGTAGGACTCAAACAGCACTGAGTTGCCGGAAGTGGCAATATAAAATGCAGCCGACAACGCCAGCACCAGTGCGATGGGCACCGCCGCAAACAGCAGGACAAAAAAGACCGCCACCACCATCAAGCCGTCTCCTGCACTGCAACGACCGGCTCACCAAACAACGCATCCATCAGGTTGATACTGGCATGCAGCACCAGTGTCAGCGCCACCCAGGGCATTGCCAGCCAGATCCAGAATTTTTTCACACCCAGTGTGTTGGTGGATTCGGCATAAATAAAGTTGAAGGTATCCATCTGAAACGCCTGGACATCCCAGCCAGACTGAAGCAGGGTCACAGGATCAAACCAGATGATGCAGAAATACACCAGCAACACAGCAAACAACAACACCATCAGGTCACTGAACACCCCCAACCAGCGCCGGGCACTGTCTGGCAACAGGTCAGGCAACAAGGTCACCGACAGGGTTTGTCGGCGCTTGATCACCACCGAGGTAGCCAGAAAGGTCATCCAGACCATGGCATAGATTGCCAACTCATCCACCCAGTAGATCGCCATGCCCAAGGCACGACTGATCACGTTGAGCAGAATCAATACGGAAATCACACCGGCCAGCAGAGCCGCCAGCCAGCATTCCAGCCAGGCGACACCACTGGAGAGTTTACGCAACAGCTGCATTCAACCAGTCATCCGCAAATCAGGGATTACGTATCTGCTCAACAGCATCACGCAGAACCCCCAGGCTCTGGCTTTTCTCAGACCAGATCGCTTCCCAGGCAGCCACGCTGTCAGCAAAAGACTCACGATCAGCTTCCGTGATGGTGATATTCAAGGCTCGCAGTTCGGCTTCCTGATCACGTTCCTGCAAACGGAAGGTTTCAATGACCTGATCCAGTTCAGTTTTCATCAGCTCAGTGATCAGCGCCTGATCTTCGGCATCCAGATTGCGCCATACCCGGGCAGACACCACTCCCACCATCGGGAACATCATGTGATTGGATATCAGTAAATGCTCTGCACGCTCATAAAAACGGAAGATCAGAATAGAGTCGAAGTCCATATCGATGGCGTCTATCTGGCGGTTCGCCAGAGCATCGTACACGGCGGGCAACGGCAGTGGTGTGGGAGCCGTATTCAGCGCAGCATAGAAGTCACGAATCGGATCAAACGGTGTAATACGCAGTTTTTTACCCTGCAAGTCTGCCGGACTGTTGACCGGGGTACGACTCATCATCTGACGCATACCGGCCATACCATAGCCAATACCGACCAGCCCCGCTTGCTGGGGCAGCAGTTCGAACATGGATTCCGCCGCATCAGAGCGCAGCAGTGCGGCAGCTTCATCAATATCATCGACCAGATACGGCGCATACCAGGCACCAAACTCAGGCACCCGGTTGGACACTTCAGCAACCGTCAGAAACGCCATATCCAGCGCACCGGTCTGTAATTGTTGTACCATTTGCGCTTCATTACCCAGCTGTGCTGCCGGAAATACTGATACACTATGGCGACCTTCGGAACGCTCATTCAACGTTTGCGCAAATGACTGAGCAGCCTGTGTCCAGTGATGCGAAGGTGGTGTAATCAAACCTAAACGGAAATCCTGTGCCAGCACAGGCAGGGAAAGCAAAGTCATACAGGATGCAACACTGGCAGCCGCCAGCATATTACGCAATGAAATCATGGTGAACTCCTGAAAATGCGTCAATCAGTGTGAGCGTTTTTATAGTCACCGAATTTAAACACAATTTCGATCAAATATGTTAGAGATGATCAAGTCAGCAAAACTGTTTCAATGGTTCGAGCGGCGTATTAACCCCTTCCCGTTAACCGAGCCCACCCAGCCCCCCAGTGGGGTTATTGCATTCTGCCTGCATTTTTCTCGCGGAATCTGGCCCTGGTTACTGGCATCCGCGCTGGTGATGACCTGTGTCGCACTGGTGGAAGTGTGGTTGTTCAGCTTCATGGGCAATCTGGTGAACTGGCTGGCCGAACAAGACCGCGACACCTTCCTGCAAACAGAGTCCTGGAAGCTGATCGGCATGGCCGTGGTGATTATGGGCCTGCCGTTACTGGTGCTGTTGCATTCACTGTTAAATTTTCAGGTATTGATGGGTAACTACCCGATGCGCATCCGCTGGCAGATTCACCGTTATCTGTTACAGCAATCGATGCATTTTTATCAGGAAGAGTTTGCCGGACGTATTGCAACCAAACTGATGCAAACAGCACTGTCTGTCAGAGAGTGCGTGATCAAGCTGATTGATGTGCTCAACTATGTCTGTGTCTATTTTATCGGCACACTGGTAATCATGGGCAGCGCGGATCTGCGGCTGATGCTGCCACTGCTGGTGTGGCTGGCAGGCTACATTGTGATGCTGCGCTATTTTGTCCCGTTGATGGGGAAGGTGTCACAGCATCAGGCCAATGCACGCTCGATCATGACAGGCCGGGTGGTCGATGCCTACACCAATATTCAGACCGTGAAGCTGTTCTCTCATGCCAAACGTGAATCTGATTATGCACGTGATGGCATGGATGGCTTCCTTGATACCGTTCACCAGCAAATGCGCCTGGTAACACTGTTCAATACCTGCCTTTACCTGCTCAACTCTCTGCTGCTGCTCACGGTGGCGGCACTGAGTATCTGGCTCTGGCTGGAATCCCTGATCAATATCGGCGCGCTGGCCGTCGCGCTGGGGCTGGTCCTGCGACTGTCCGGCATGTCGCAATGGATCATGTGGGAAGTCTCTTCGCTGTTTGAAAACATAGGTACTGTACGTGACGGGATTGGCTCAATCTCGGTTCCCCGTCAGGTACAGGATCTTCCCGACGCACCCGCCTTGTCCGCAGATCGGGGCAAGATCCACTTCGATCAGATCAGCTTTCACTATGGACAAGAGTCCGGCGTGATCGAATCCCTGTCACTGCAGATCCAGGCAGGAGAGAAGGTAGGGCTGGTGGGCCGCTCCGGGGCAGGCAAGTCCACACTGGTGAACCTGCTGCTGCGTTTCTATGATCTGGAGCGCGGCCAGATTCGCATCGACGACCAGTCAATTGCCGAGGTCCAGCAGGAATCCCTGCGGGCGGCTATCGGCATGGTCAGCCAGGATACCTCGCTGCTGCACCGTTCTGTGCGCGAGAATATCGCCTATGGCCGCCCCGATGCCACAGAAGAGCAGATCATTCAGGCCGCCAAACGCGCCAAGGCCCATGATTTTATTCTCGGTCTGCGAGATGCCAAAGGACGCACCGGCTACGATGCTCAGGTGGGCGAGCGCGGTGTTAAGCTGTCGGGCGGCCAGCGCCAGCGTATTGCGATCGCACGGGTAATGCTCAAGGATGCGCCGATTCTGATTCTGGATGAAGCCACCTCGGCGCTGGACTCTGAAGTCGAGTCTGCCATTCAGGAAAACCTCTACCGGCTGATGGAAGGTAAAACCGTGATTGCCATCGCACACCGATTATCCACTATTGCCGCCATGGACCGGCTGGTGGTGATGGACAAGGGACGTATCGTTGAGTCAGGCACACATGCCGAGCTGCTGCAGCTGGGTGGTATCTACGCAGCACTCTGGGCTCGTCAGTCCGGCGGGTTCCTTGCGGAAGATGCGGAGTAAGATCGATGAGCCAGGATCTGCTCCTGCTGATCACCTTTATCCTCACCTGCCTGGGGATGGCAGCAGGACGGATTCCGGGACTGAAGCTGGCCCTACCGGCATCGCCCTGCTGACACTGGCTCTGGTGGTATGGATGATGGCGTGATACAAAAAAGCCCTGAATCGTCAGGGCTTTTTTATTGGTGTTCACCGTATGAGACAGTGCTTAGAACGGAATATCATCATCAAAGTCATCAAACCCGGCAGCTGGCTGGGGTTGCTGCTGCGCAGGTGCCTGATTCTGCGGACGTGACTGCTGGGGTGCAGGGCGTGAAGCCTGCTGTGCGGGCTGACCATATCCCATGGGGTCCTGATTGGCATAACCGCCCTGCTGTCCACCCATGTTGCTGTCGCCACCACGACCATCCAGCATCTGCATTTCACTGGCCACTATTTCAGTCGTGTAACGGTCCTGGCCACTCTGATCCTGCCACTTGCGGGTGCGCAATGAACCTTCAACATAGATTTTGGAACCTTTGCGCAGGTACTCGCCAGCAATTTCAGCCAGGCGGTTAAAGAATACGACACGGTGCCACTCAGTGCGTTCCTGAGGCTGGCCGGTCTGCTTATCCTTCCATGTATCGCTGGTTGCCAGCGTCACGTTTGTGACTGCATTTCCTGATGGCATGTATTTTACTTCAGGGTCCTGACCCAGGTTGCCTACCAGGATTACTTTGTTAATGCCGCGTGCCATGATGTTCTCCAAATCTTCTTAATTTCAGCCGGCAGGTGCTCCCTGCATCCAACCGTGCGTAGAAGGATGAGAATAACACAAGCTTAGGTTTAGGCTGAACAGCTAAAGGCCTATAATACTCGTTTTTGCACTGCAGCCGGAGCGGTAATGGATAAAATACTGGTACGGGGTGCCCGCACCCACAACCTGAAGAATATCGACCTGGAGATACCCCGGGACAAACTCATTGTGATCACCGGGTTGTCAGGCTCCGGCAAGTCGTCTCTGGCATTTGACACCCTCTATGCAGAGGGGCAGCGACGCTATGTCGAATCCCTGTCGACCTATGCCCGCCAGTTCCTGTCGATGATGGAAAAGCCGGATGTCGACCATATTGAGGGTCTCTCTCCTGCTATTTCAATTGAGCAGAAATCCACCTCGCACAATCCGCGCTCGACTGTCGGCACCATCACCGAGATCTATGACTATCTGCGCCTGTTGTTTGCACGTGCCGGTGAACCTCGCTGTCCCGATCATGATCTGCCACTGGCGGCACAAACCGTATCCCAGATGGTCGATCAGGTACTGGCCCTGCCGGAAGGCAGCAAGATGATGCTGCTGGCTCCTGTGGTTCAGGGGCGTAAAGGTGAGCACTTACACACTATCAGTGAACTGCGCGCCCAGGGTTTTGTGCGCGCCCGCATCAACGGCATCATTGTCGACCTGGACAGTGCTCCGGCACTGGACAAGAACAAAAAGCACAATATCGAAGTTGTGATTGACCGCTTCAAGGTGCGCGAGGATCTGCAGCTACGACTGGCAGAATCGTTTGAAACCGCCCTGCAACTCACCGATGGCATCGCCCGGGTTGCCTGGATGGAAGGAGACGCACAGGAAGATCTGATTTTCTCGGCCCGTTTCGCCTGTCCGGTCTGTGGTCACAGTATTCAGGAACTGGAACCCCGGATGTTCTCGTTCAACAATCCGCACGGTGCCTGCCCTTCCTGTGACGGCCTCGGCGTCAAGCAGTACTTTGATCCGGTCAAGGTGGTACATGATCCGTCACTGACCCTGTCAGAAGGTGCGATTCGTGGCTGGGATCGTCGCAGCCTGTATTATTTCCAGCAGTTGAAGGCCGTTGCCGATCACTATGGTTTTGATATGGACACTCCCTTCAAGGAGTTGCAGCTGGCACATCAGAAAGCGATTCTGCATGGCAGTGGTCAGGAAAATATCGAATTCAGCTACACCAATGACCGGGGTACCCGCGTTAGCAAGCACCACCCGTTTGAAGGTGTGCTCAACAATCTGGAACGCCGCTATAAAGAAACCGAATCCGATATGGTGCGTGAGGACCTGGCCAAATATCTGAATATGCAGCCATGCCCCTCCTGTCACGGCACCCGCTTACGCCGCGAGGCCCGCCATGTTTATATTGATGGCCGTACCCTGCCGGAGATAGTACGTCTGCCGATCGGTGAAGCCAAAGCCTACTTTGATCAACTGACACTGACAGGCAAACAGGGTGAAATCGCCGAGAAAATCCTCAAGGAAATACGTCAGCGCCTGTCGTTTCTGGTCAACGTTGGACTGGATTACCTGTCACTGGAACGCAGCGCAGAAACCCTGTCAGGTGGCGAAGCGCAACGTATTCGTCTGGCCAGCCAGATAGGCGCAGGTCTGGTAGGTGTCATGTATATTCTGGATGAACCGTCTATCGGTCTGCATCAGCGTGACAATGATCGCCTGCTGGATACCCTGCGTCATTTGCGCGATCTGGGTAATACCGTCATCGTGGTTGAGCATGACGAGGATGCTATCCGCATGGCCGACCATGTGATCGATATCGGCCCCGGTGCCGGCGTTCATGGGGGTAAAGTTATTGCGGCCGGTACACCTCAGCAGGTGATGGACCACCCCGCTTCCATGACCGGCCAGTATCTGTCCGGAGTCCGCTGTATTGAAGTACCCCGCCAGCGCCGTCCGGTCGACACCAGCAAACAGCTGCGCCTCAGCGGTGCCCGTGGTAACAACCTGAAGGATGTCACCCTGGAGATTCCGGTTGGCCTGATGACCTGTGTCACGGGGGTATCAGGCTCCGGCAAATCGACACTGATCAACTCAACCCTCTACCCGATTACCGCCACCGCGCTGAATCATGCCACCACCCTTGAAGCTGCCGAACACGACAGCATTGAGGGGCTGGAACACTTCGACAAGGTGATCGATATCGACCAGAGCCCGATTGGTCGTACTCCACGTTCTAACCCGGCAACCTATACCGGTATCTTTACACCGATCCGGGAGCTGTTTGCCGGTACCCAGGAAGCACGCTCGCGTGGCTATAAACCTGGCCGCTTCAGCTTTAACGTCAAGGGAGGGCGCTGTGAAGCCTGCCAGGGCGATGGTGTGATCAAGGTCGAGATGCATTTCCTGCCCGATATTTTTGTCCCCTGTGATGTCTGTCATGGCAAACGCTACAACCGTGAAACACTGGAAGTACGTTACAAAGGCAAAAGCATTGATGAAGTGCTGAACATGACGGTGGAAGATGCACGGGTGTTTTTTGATGCCATTCCGGCACTGGCCCGCAAGCTGCAGACCCTGATCGATGTTGGTCTGAGCTATATCCGTCTGGGTCAAAGCGCGACCACACTGTCCGGCGGTGAAGCCCAGCGCGTCAAGCTGTCACGTGAGCTGTCCAAACGCGATACCGGCAAGACACTGTATATCCTGGATGAGCCCACAACCGGTCTGCACTTCTACGATATCCAGCAATTACTGAATGTACTCAACCGCTTGCGGGATCATGGCAATACAATTGTAGTCATTGAACACAATCTGGATGTGATCAAGACGGCTGACTGGATTGTCGACCTGGGACCCGAAGGAGGTACCGGCGGTGGTGAGATCATCGCCACCGGTACACCAGAGACGGTAGCCGAGGAACCGCGCTCACATACCGGACGTTTCCTGAAGCCGCTGCTGCAACGCTGAATGTACTCCTGACAATATAGCGGTTGACCTTAGCCGCAAAAAGGAGGAAAAAGAAAGCCTGAACCTGGTTCAGGCTTTTTTATTTTGAGATGAAACCTTGATTATGAAACAGATGAACAAACGCCCGACACACCGAATTTCCGTCGCCAATCGCTGGCTGATGGCGATTTGTCGTATTCGCGCGCTGTGATCTGATTTTTTCCGGCCGCGATATCTTCGCGGCCTTCGGTGAATGTTCCCCCACCACCCACAGACCCAGAAGATATCTCCGGCCCTTTTTAAAAGGAGATTGAGATGTTACTGCTGGATCTGTTACACCACTTGCAAGGTTATTTTACCCGTGCCGTTACCCGGCAGAGTGTTGCCCACCTGGATGCCCGTCTGTTAAAAGATGTCGGGCTGACACCCGATGGCCGTCAGTGCCTGCCCCAGGAAAGCGACACACCCAACAACCTGACCATTCGAGCGCTACCCAAGGTTGACACACCTGTTCAGCAGCGCGTGGTCGCAATTGTTCAGAAAAACTGATGCGATGGCTCGTTAAAGCGCAACGCCCGCCCATAAAAAAACCGCTGAAGATGAATCACACCTCCAGCGGTTTTTTGCATTCAGATCAACGCTGTTTCATGACTCTATCAGATCAGACCAGCTCAGCTTCGCTGCGGATCGGATAGTGTTCAGGCATCGGTAAACGTGCCACACCACTGTCGATTGCTGCCTGAGCAACCGCATAGGAAATGCGGCCCAGCAGACGTGAATCGGTAGCTTTTGGCAGAATGTAATCACGGCCGAATTCCAGGGACTGCAAACCATAGGCTGTCAGTACTTCCTGAGTGACGGGTTCACGGGCCAACTCGGCCAGCGCCTTCACCGCAGCAGCTTTCATCTCTTCATTGATCGCAGAAGCACGTACATCCAGTGCACCACGGAAAATGAAGGGGAAGCCCAGTACGTTGTTAACCTGGTTGGGGAAGTCAGAACGACCTGTGGCCATGATCACATCTGGACGGGCTGCATTGGCAACTTCCGGCCGGATTTCAGGATCAGGGTTTGCACAGGCGAAAACGACAGGGTTGACTGCCATTTTCTTGAGCTGTTCAGGTGACAGCAGGTCTGGACCAGACAGACCCAGGAACACATCAGCACCCTCGATGGCATCATCCAGAGTACGCTTGTCAGTTTCAGTAGCGAACGCCGCTTTTTCGGCGGTCAGGTCATCACGACCGGAGTGGATCACACCCTTACGGTCGATCATGTAGACATTCTCGACTTTCGCGCCCATGTTAATGAGCAGCTTCATGCAGGCACTGGCGGCTGCACCGGCACCCAGACAGACAATCGAAGCCTCTTCCAGCTTTTTGCCGGCCAGCTCCAGCGCATTGATCATACCGGCAGCGGTCACAATCGCCGTACCGTGCTGATCGTCGTGGAATACCGGGATATTGCAACGCTCGATCAGCGTACGCTCTATCTCAAAGCATTCCGGCGCCTTGATGTCTTCCAGGTTGATGCCGCCGAAGGTTTCAGCAATACGTGCAACCGTATCGATGAACGCCTGTGGGCTTTCAGCGTCTACTTCAATATCAATTGAATCGATATTGGCAAAACGCTTGAACAACAGTGCCTTGCCTTCCATGACGGGCTTGGAGGCCAGAGGCCCCAGATCACCCAGTCCCAGAATGGCGGTCCCATTGGAAATAACGGCAACCAGGTTACCCTTCGAAGTATAACGATAGGCCGCTTCAGGATCTTTGGCGATCTCGCGTACCGGCTCCGCCACACCCGGAGAATAGGCCAGCGCGAGGTCTCGGGCCGTCTCTGCAGACGTCGAGAGCTCTACACTGATTTTACCCGGACGAGGGAACTCGTGGTAATCAAGAGCCGCTTGCTTAAAATCTTGAGACATGGTTGCAGATTCCAACTAAGGTTGTAGTTAAACGGTTTTGCATCATAACCAAAAGTCATGTTGACAACAACCGCCCTTTTAGAGTGCACCAACGCACCCTGAGCGCACCGCCATAGCGCGGTAAAATCAGGGAACGTCGGAGCAAAAAAACAAAAAGCATCCCGTGGATGCTTTTTGCAGAATCTGACGCTTTCGGTACAGGCGCTTATTTCTTGAGCGAACGCGCACCAAAACGCTTGTTGAAACGGTCAACACGACCACCAGTAGTCGCTTCTTTCTGCTTACCGGTGTAGAACGGGTGGCAGCTGCTGCATACGTCAACCAGCATTGCGCTCTGACCCAGAGTCGACTTGGTCTGCATCACGTTACCGCAAGAGCAGGTGATCGTGATGTCTGTGTATTCGGGATGGATACCAGCTTTCATTTTAAACCTCATGGGAGTTATGCGTGTGCCGCCACCTGATCAAATTCATTGTTGTCAGGCACCGCACTAACAAGGATGGACAGGTTTACGCCCCGAATCGAGGTATCACCCACCCGTACAATTTACAAGGGCCGGAATTATACGGCGAGTGACCGCTCCCCGCAACTTAAAAAGGCTATTTTATCGCCAGATAAAAGCCTCTAGACTGTAGGCTTCGCTCAGATATCCTGATACCCGGACATTATACGGAACGAAACTGCCTGTGATCCTCAGAGTTGCCCTGCCGACCCCCTTGCACCGGCTATTTGACTATCGGCCACCGCAACCCCTGCATCACCCGCCAGCAGTGGGCTGCCGGGTTCGCGTTCCGTTTGGCAGGCGCGAGATGATCGGTATTATTGTCGAATGTGCTGAACACTCCGATCTGCCGCCAAAACAGTTGAAATCAGCCCTGGCAATTCTGGATGACACGCCTGTACTGGATACGCCACAGCTTTATCTGGCACGCTGGGCTGCCAGTTACTATGCATTTCCGGAAGGCGAGGCACTCAGCCAGGCTCTGCCGGCACTGCTGCGCAAGGGAGAGGAGGCGGACTTTGCCCACGCAACCCTGTGGCGCGCCACTGCCAATGCCGCACTGGAGCAGCTTTCCGGCACCGCGGTGCGCCAGCGTGAACTACTCGACCTGCTGCTGCGCAATCCCGAAGGAGTCAGTACCGACCTGTTGCGTGTCGAATCCATTCCCGTCAACCTGCTGAAAACGCTTCAGGACAAGGGGCTGGCTGAATCCTTTATCCACCGCCCCTCACCGGTTCATGCAGAGGATCGCGAAAGCAGTGACCTGTTGCGTGAAGCACCCTTGACGCTGAACACTGAGCAACAGGCTGCACTGCAACAGATCAACAGTCAGCCTGGCTTTTGTACCTGGCTGCTTGAAGGCGTGACCGGATCAGGCAAAACCGAAGTGTACCTGCAGGCGATTCAGCAAACCCTGACCCAGGGTCGTCAGGCACTGGTTCTGGTACCCGAGATCGGACTGACACCCCAGACACTGGCTCGCTTCAAAAGCCGCTTCCAGGTACCTGTGGTGGCATTACACTCAGGCCTGAATGATCGTCAGCGACTGGATGCCTGGCTGCTGGCCCGCCAGGGCAGCGCACGTATTCTGATCGGCACCCGTTCGGCAATTTTCACCCCGATGCGTCATCCCGGCTTGATCATTGTTGATGAAGAGCATGACCTGTCTTTTAAGCAGCAGGATGGCTTTCGCTATTCCGCACGCGATCTGGCAGTGCTGCGGGCCCGACAGGAAGCGATACCCTTGCTGCTGGGCAGTGCTACGCCATCACTGGAAAGTCTGCACAACGCCCAGGCCGGGCGCTACCGACACCTGCGCCTGACACAGCGAGCCGGAGGTGCCCGACCACCTGCCTTTGAACTGCTGGACATACGAGGTGAAACGCTGAGCTGCGGACTGTCAGCCAGCCTGCTCACGCGCATGCAGCAGCACTTGCGACAGGGCACTCAGGTACTGGTATTCCTCAATCGGCGCGGTTTTTCACCCTCGCTGATCTGTCACCAGTGCGGTGCGGTAAACGAATGCACCCGCTGCGATGCCCGCATGACATTGCACCGTTCTCCGCCGCACATGCACTGCCATCACTGTGACCGACAAACGCCCATCCCCAAACGCTGCCACCAGTGCGGCAGTGATGACTTGCGACCTTCTGGCGCGGGGACCGAACGTACTGAAGACTTTCTTCAGGACCATTTTCCTGATACGCCGGTATTGCGTATCGACCGTGACAGCACAGCACGCAAAGATGCCATGAAGCACCTGATGGAACAAATCCATACAGGCAAGCCCTGCATCATGATCGGTACTCAAATGCTGGCCAAAGGTCACCACTTTCCCAAAGTCACGCTGGTGGCAGTACTGGATGCCGACAGCGGCCTGTTCAGTGCCGATTTTCGTGGCATGGAAAAAACCGCCCAGTTGATCCTTCAGGTTGCCGGACGCGCCGGACGTGCGGACCATCCGGGTGAAGTGGTCATGCAAACCCGGCACCCGGACCACCCCATGCTCAACGCCCTGATCCGGGAAAGTTACAGCGCTTTTGCCAACTCCGAGCTGCAACTGCGTCACGCAGCCGGGCTTCCGCCTTTCACATCCCATGCCCTGATCCGCGCTGAAGCTACCCATCAAGGACGTGCCGAAGCCTTTCTCAGAGATATTCGCGAAACCATGGAAGCACAACTGAATCCACCCCCCGGCAGCCACTGGTCTGGCCCCTTCCCCTCACCGATGGAAAAACGCGCGGGCCTCTACCGTGCTCAACTGCTGATACAAAGCCGCCAGCGCTCAGAACTGCACCAGTTGCTGCGACACATTCTGCATTTTCTTACCCAGCATAAAGGCCGTAACCAGGTACGCTGGTCAATTGATGTGGACCCACTGGACAGTTATTGATATCGGGGATTGGCATTCAGGGCACCGGACGAATTATACTATTCGATCAGTCCTTATCCGACCGCTTCCCGGTCTGGAACCAGTCACCTAACGGAAGACGCATGAAAGAACACTTAGCCGACCTGCTGACTCAGGCCATTCAGTCATTGATTGATGCAGGCACCCTGCCTGCCGACACTCAGGCCGACATCCATCTTGAAAATACCCGTGACAAGGCTCACGGTGATCTGGCCACCAACCTTGCCATGACACTGGCCAAGGCAGCTCGCAGCAACCCGCGACAGCTGGCCGAGAAAATCTGTGCCGCACTGCCTGCCTCCGAACAGGTCATCAAGGCCGAGATTGCAGGCCCCGGATTCATCAATTTCTTTCTGAACCCGGATGCTATTTACACAGTGGTTGGCGATGTTCTGGCACAAGGCAAAACCTTTGGCCGCGCAGCACCCAATTCAGGTCCTCGCGTCCAGGTAGAATTTGTTTCTGCCAACCCCACCGGTCCTTTGCATGTAGGTCATGGACGTGGTGCGGCGTATGGTGCAACAGTGGCCGACCTGCTGGAAGCGGCGGGTCTGGAAATTGAACGTGAATACTATGTCAATGATGCTGGCCGCCAGATGAACATTCTGGCAGCCAGCGTCTGGCTGCGTTATCTGGAAGAACTGGGTGCTGAGCTGGACTTCCCCAGCAATGGCTACCAGGGACATTATGTGCGTGATATCGCACACCGACTGGCTCAGGATCACAGCACACGCTTTGAACATCCCCTGTCTGCTGTACTGGAAGGACTGCCTGATGACGAACCCCAGGGCGGCGACAAGGACCTCTATATTGATGCCGTTATTGAACGTGCCCAGCAGCTGCTCGGCAACGACTATGAACTGGTCTTCAATGCAGGCCTGGATGCCATCCTCGGGGATATCCGCGAAGACCTCAGCGAATTTGGTGTCGACTATCAGGTGTGGTTCTCGGAGCGCTCGCTGACCAGCAGTGGCGACGTAGACACCGCACTGAACATCCTGCAGGACAAGGGACACCTCTACGAGCAGGACGGTAATCTGTGGTTCCGCTCCACCGCGTTTGGTGATGACAAGGACCGCGTGGTCAAACGAGCCAACGGCCAGACCACCTATTTCGCCTCGGATATCGCCTATCACATGAACAAGTTTGACCGCGGCTTTGATCAGGTTGTGAATGTCTGGGGTGCAGACCATCATGGCTACATCACCCGTGTCAAAGCTGCGATTTCTGCACTGGGCTATGACCCGGAGCGCCTGATTGTCAAACTGGTACAGTTTGCCATTCTCTATCGCGGCAGCGAACGGGTGCAGATGTCGACACGCTCCGGCTCGTTTGTCACCCTGCGTGAGCTGCGGGATGAAGTAGGCAAGGATGCCTGCCGCTTCTTCTATGTCACGCGCAAGGCAGAGCAACACATGGACTTTGACCTGGAGCTGGCCAAGTCCGAATCCAAAGACAACCCGATCTACTATATTCAGTATGCCCATGCGCGCGTCTGCTCGGTATTGCGCAAGCTGGAAGCTGACGGACTCTCCTGGGATCAGCAAGCCGGTCTGGCCGCACTGAAGCTGCTCGACAGCGATGCCGAAAAGGATTTGATCACCAAGCTGTCACGCTACCCGGATGTCCTGCGTAACGCCGCATTCAATTACGAGCCGCACCTGCTGGCCAACTATTTGCGCGAACTGGCAGGCGACTACCACACCTGGTACAACGGCCATAAAATGCTGATTGAAGAAGCAGATCTGCGCAATGCCCGTTTGACGCTCAGCGTCGCTGTTCGTCAGGTGATAGCCAACGGCCTGGAGCTGTTGGGTGCATCCGCGCCTGAGCAGATGTAATTCATGGCTCGACAGGACTATGCCCAAAAGCGGCGTCGCAGCAGCTCTGCCAGCCGTGCGCCGAAACGCCAGAGTGCACCGCCACCGCGCAAAAAAGCCTGGTGGCCGCGAGCACTGCTGGCTGGCGCCGCCCTTTTTGGGCTGGTGTACCTGTTAAAGCTGCTGATTGCCACAGGACCATCACAACCCTCAGCACCCACGACTGAGACACGGCCAGCACCCAGACCTCAGCCTGTGGCGCCAGCACCAGCCCCGGCAGCTCCGACGCCCGCTCCGGTTGTGGTGACACCCGCGCCTGAGCCCGAGGCACCGGTAAGCGCCCAGCCCGAGATGCCACCGCCACCTGAAGCACCTGAATCACGGTTTGATTTTTACGACATTCTGCCGCGCTCAGAAGTACAGGCACCACGGAACGTTTATCACTCTACTCCGCGCGATGCGCCCGAGGCGCAATCACGCTTTCTGCTGCAAACCGGTTCGTTCCGTGCTGAAGCAGATGCCGAACGTATGCGGATTGAGCTGTTGCTAAGCGGCCTGCCTAATGTACACACCTCCAAAGTCGAGGGTGACAATGGCATCTGGTATCGCGTACGCACCGGCCCGTTCAATAACCGCACGGAATTAAACCGGGCACGTAACCAGCTGACCAGTCTGGGCATCACCCCCTTGCCGATTCCACTGGACTGAACCGCCTCCGGAAGACAGAAAAATCTGTCTTCCGGCATCCTGCTGACTTGAAATACGTCATCTTGCATCCATATCATCAGCATTAATGCGCTATGGAATATATTGACTATGACAACGATTGTATCTGTCCGCCGGGGTGACCAGGTGGTTGTAGGGGGTGATGGCCAGGTTTCGCTGGGCAACACAGTCATGAAAGGCACGGCTCGCAAAGTCAGTCTGCTGAACAAGCACAAGGTGATCACCGGCTTTGCCGGCGGTACAGCGGATGCGATCACGCTGCGTGACCTGTTTGAGCAACAGCTCGACAAACACCAGGGCAATATTGTCAACGCAGTGATCTATCTGGCGCGGGAGTGGCGCAGTGATCGGGTATTGCGACGACTGGAAGCGCTGATGCTGGTCGCCAACAAAGAAAAAACCTTTCTGATCTCCGGTAACGGTGACGTAATTGAGCCCGAAGACGGTGTCGTCGCCATCGGTTCAGGTGGCAACTATGCCCTGGCAGCAGCACGAGCGCTGATCGACAACACCGACCTCAGTGCTCGAGAGATTGTCGAAAAAAGTCTGCATATTGCGGCTGATATCTGTGTCTTCACCAATAACAATCTCACTATTGAACAACTGGAATCCGTCAGCGGAGGAAACGCCTGATGTCTGACATGACCCCTCGTGAAATCGTACATGAACTGAACCGTCATATTGTTGGACAGGAACAGGCCAAACGCTCTGTCGCCATCGCCCTGCGTAACCGCTGGCGCCGCATGCAACTGAACGACACACTGCGTCCCGAAGTAACACCGAAAAACATCTTGATGATCGGTCCGACCGGTGTGGGTAAAACCGAAATTGCGCGCCGTCTGGCACGCCTGGCTAACGCCCCGTTTATCAAGGTGGAAGCCACCAAGTTCACTGAAGTCGGGTACGTTGGCCGTGATGTAGAGACCATCGTCCGCGATCTGGTGGAAATGGCGGTAAAAATGGTCCGCGAAGAGGCCATGACCAAAGTGCGCGTCAAGGCAGAAGATCTGGCTGAAGAGCGCATTCTGGATGCTCTGCTGCCAGCTGCACGTGACAGCTATTCCCAGGACAGTGAACGCACCGACAGCGCCACCCGTCAGATTTTCCGCAAGAAACTGCGTGAAGGTCAGCTGGATGACAAGGAAATCGAGATCGAAGTGGCACAGCCCAAGGTTGGTGTGGAAATCATGGCACCGCCGGGCATGGAGGAGATGACCAGCCAGCTGCAAAGCATGTTCTCCAACCTGGGCCAGCAGCGCAAGCAGACCCGCCGCCTGAAGGTCAAGGAAGCCTTGAAACTGCTCACCGATGAAGAAGCAGGCAGCCTGATCAAAGAAGACGATATCAAGCAACAGGCTGTTTACAAGGTGGAACAGAACGGTATCGTGTTTCTGGATGAGATCGATAAAGTCTGCAAGCGCGGCGAAACCGGTGGTGCCGACGTCTCTCGTGAAGGCGTGCAACGTGACCTGCTGCCACTCATCGAAGGCTGCACCGTAACCACCAAATACGGCATGGTGAAAACCGATCATATTCTGTTTATCGCCTCTGGTGCCTTCCATCTGGCCAAGCCCTCGGATCTGATTCCGGAGCTGCAGGGCCGTCTGCCGATCCGTGTTGAGCTTCAGGCACTGACGCCGGAAGACTTCCGCCGCATCCTGACCGAACCGACTGCATCCCTGACAGAGCAGTACAAAGCCCTGCTGGCCACCGAAGGAGTTCAGGTCGAGTTTGCTGAAGGCGGCATCCGCCGTATTGCCGAGCTGGCCTTTGAGGTGAACGAGAAAACCGAAAATATCGGTGCACGTCGACTGCATACCATGATGGAGCGACTGCTCGATGAACTGTCCTTTGTTGCCTCAGATCGTGCCGGAGAATCCGTAGTGATCGATGCCGCGTATGTCGATACACAACTGGCTGAACTGAGCCACAACGAAGATCTCAGCCACTACATTCTCTGATCAGGTATCAGACAGGGCGGCAGGTGTCGCCCTGTGTCTTCCGGAGCTGCCATCATGACACAAATCCCCCTGCCTACCGATGTACGCCTGCATCTCAAATCCCGGACATTGGAACTCATCTATGCAGATGGTGCATTTGAGCTGACTGCCGAGTTTTTGCGGGTACACTCCCCCTCTGCTGAAGTGCGTGGCCATGGCATCGGTCAGGAAAAACTGCAGACCGGCAAGCGCCTGGTCGGCATCCGCGAGATTCAGCCCAGCGGTAATTATGCGTTAAAAATTGTCTTTGATGATGGCCATGACTCAGGACTCTACACCTGGGAATATCTGCATGACCTGGCGCACAATCAGACTGAATACTGGCAAGCCTATCTGGACAAACTGGCTGCCGAAGGCGGCTCACGTGATGGCGGACTGATTGCTCGGGGCTGAGACAGGACAAACGCCTTCAGCAGCGCTACAATGCCCCTTTCACTCCAACAGGCAGAGACAGCATGAGCGAGAAAGAGCAGGACAACACCACGCATTTTGGTTTTCGACAGATCCCGGTGGACGAAAAAGTGCGCCATGTCGCCGATGTTTTTCACTCTGTTGCCGGCAAATACGACCTGATGAATGACCTGATGTCAGGTGGTGTTCACCGGCTGTGGAAGCGTATCACTATTGAGCGCAGTGGTGCCCGCCCCGGTCAGTGCATTCTTGACATCGCGGGTGGTACAGGCGACCTGACCCGCAAATTTGCACGATTGGTCGGCCCTGCAGGCAAAGTCATACTGGCTGATATCAATGACTCCATGCTGAAAGTGGGTCGTGACAAGCTGATCAATGGCGGCACTGCCGGTAATGTTGAATATGTTCAGGCCAATGCGGAAGCCCTGCCGTTTGCCGACAATACCTTTGACATTATCACCATCGCCTTTGGACTGCGTAACGTCACCGACAAGGATGCTGCTCTGCGCTCCATGCAGCGCGTACTCAAGCCGGGTGGAAAACTGATGGTGCTGGAGTTCTCCAAAACCCAGAACCTGGCGTTGACCAAGCTGTACGACTTCTACTCCTTCAATATCCTGCCACAGATGGGCAAGCTGATTGCCAATGATGCCGAAAGCTACCGTTACCTGGCCGAGTCCATCCGCATGCACCCGGACCAGGAAACCCTGAAGGAGATGATGGAAGCTGCCGGGCTGGTGAATTGCCGCTTTGAGAACATGACCGGCGGTGTGGTAGCACTGCATACTGGAATCAAACCCTGAGCGAGGGATATTGCATGCCTGTTGAATTGCTCAGTGCCACCCTGATCGGCACCGCTGAAGCCAGCCTGAACCTGCTGCTGAAAAAAGATCCGGCAACCCGCCAACGACTTGCAGCCCTGTCAGGCAAAGTGATCCGGCTGGAAATGGAACAGCCACGCCTCAACCTGACGCTGCTGCCAGGCCAGGCAGGGCTCGATCTGCTGCTCAACAGTGAAGCTGTGGCTGACCTGACACTCAGCGGCAAGGCCAGTGACTTCATGCTGATGCTGCAACAGCAACACGCTGAAGACAAGCTGTTTGGCAAAGGCATCGACCTGCAGGGTGATACCGGACTGGCAACCCAATTCAGTCAAGCGATCAAGGGCTTCAAACTTGACTGGGAAGCCTGGCTGGCAGACCTGATCGGCGATACGGCGGCTCATCCCCTCGCACACTTTTTACATCAGCAAGGCCAATACTGGCAGCAGGCTGGCCAGAGCCTGACCCAGAATACCAGTGAGTACCTGCAGGAGGAATTGCGCCTGCTGCCCCCTCGTGCTGAAATCGAACAGTTTATCGAAGATATCGAACAACTCAGAGATGACGTTGCACGCCTGGAAGCACGCATCAATGCGCTGAACCATCCTTCATAATTCAAACAAATTATCTCCTTATCCAGACCAGCTATTGCTTGTATAAGCTGATGCGCTTGTGTATTTTCTAAACACTGGGCTCAGCCCAAAAAGCACATCAGTGTTAGCTGAAAGGAAAGGATACCCTATGCGTATTGGCATGCTTGTGATTCTGTTGTTACTGGCCCTGCCCGTCTCGGCCGGACTGCAACAGCTGCGATTTATCACTGAAGAATACCCGCCCTATAACTACTCTGAAAACGGGCAGTTAAAGGGCATTGCAATAGAGCTGCTGGAGCAGGCATTTGCTGCTGAAGGGCTGCAACTGCAACCACAACAAATCGAGCTTCTGCCCTGGGCCAGAGGCTACGACACGGCTTTGAGTACGGCTAACACAGTACTTTTCTCCACCAATCGCACAGCTGCACGTGAAACACTGTTCCAATGGGCAGGTCCGATCTCGGCAGATCGCGTCGTCCTCATGGGCCGAGCATCCCGCACCTTGCAAATCGACAGTATTACAGAACTGAACGCCTCCGAGCTGCAGATCGTCGCCATACGTGAGGATGTGGGTGCACAACGCCTGCAAGAACTGGGCGTTGACCCGGATCGCATTACACTGGCCAGCAACAATACCAGTGCGCTGGCGATGCTGGAAGCGGGCAGAGTGGATCTCTGGGCATACGGAGAGGATGTCGCCTACTGGTTGATGCGCTCTCAAGGCGTCGACCCCTCCGCCTTTGAAGCGGTCTACACCCTGAGTGAGACATACCTCTACTTCGCCTTGAATGCCGACACAGACCCTCGATTGACCGAACAGCTGCAACAGGCGATCGATCGTAGCCGCGATTTAGCCACACAGCTACGCTTCTTGACCGAAGAGTATCCACCCTTCAACTATCTGGATGAACAGCAACAGGTCGCAGGCATTGCCACAACACGCCTGCGTACCATGCTGAAAGATACCGGCCTGCAGGCAGAGTTTCAGTTGCTGCCCTGGGCACGTGCCTATACTGAGGCACGCCTGAATGAAAATACCTGTGTCTACTCCACCACACGTACCCCTGAGCGTGAAGCCGAATTTCACTGGCTGGGCCCGCTGCATATTTCACAGTGGGGCGCTTTTTCATTACCGGAAGCCGGCCTGCAAGTCACACAACTGGATCAGCTGGATGGTCTGCGGATTGGCAGTTTCCGTGAAGATGCGGTCGGACAATATGTCGCCGGACTGGGGCATCAACTGATTCTGGCAACCACTGACCGTGAAAATCTGACACGTCTGCGTAACGGCCTGATCGATGTCTGGGTCACGGGGGTTACCCATGCCCAGCGTATTGCCGCCGATGAACAGGTATCGCTCACCCACCTGTTTACCTTTAATGAAGTGCCTCTCTACCTGGCATGTCATCGGGATATATCGCCCGGACTGATTCAACGCATGCAGCACAGCCTGGAACAACAAGACGCCAGTCTGCAGCACCCGTATTCATCAGGAGCTCAAGAATCGTGACCGTCAAGGAAGAGCCTCAGGATGCCAAGGTAGCACGCTACCGCAGCCTCACCACCAAGCAAGCGCTGGCAACACTGCTGGCCGGGCTGATTCTGAGTTTTGTAGCGGGTGTTGTCGAACTGGTAGCTGATGTACGTAATATGCGCAGTGAAGTACGCAGCCAGACAGAACAGATGTTGACGCTGATCGAAGCCACCGCAGCGGAAGCGGCCTTTCAGCTTAATACTGAACTGGCTGAACAACTGGTGATCAGCCTGCAGTCCAGTGACAACGTTGCACAGGTTGAACTGCGCGACGATTTTGACCGTGTCATGTTCAGACAAGGTGAACGGGCACACAGCAGCAATCCGCTGTACCACTGGTTGTTTGGTGACATTCTGGAGTATCACAAGCTGCTGGAATACCGTGTACATCAGAAGGATACCGGACGTGTTGTGGGTGAACTGGAGCTTTCGCTTGCACTCCCAGTACTGGGAAATACCTTTGCCCAAAGAGGCTTGCTGATTTTTTCCCTGAGCCTGCTGAAAACTCTGGGTATCGTTCTGCTGGTCGTCTGGGTCTTTTCCATACTGATCACCGGCCCGTTACTGCGAGTCTATAACGCACTGCACCAGGTCAACCCTGAACAGCCCGGCCACTGGCACAGACCACACCTGAAATACAATAAGGGCGATGAGCTGGACCATCTGGTCAAAGGACTGGATCGACTGCTCAAGGCTTTCCAGCAGGGACTCGACCAGCGTGATCACCTGCATACCCTTTCCAGCATTGATGGACTGACCGGCATCGCCAATCGACGGCATTTTGATGACCATCTACAACATTCCTGGGAGACAGCACGACAGCAGCACAAACCCGTATCCCTGATCTTCATGGATATCGATTTTTTCAAACCCTTCAATGACAACTATGGCCATGCAGCGGGTGATGAATGTCTGCAACAAGTGGCTCAAGCGCTCAGAGCAACCGTTACCCGCCCAGATGATCTGGTCGCCCGTTACGGTGGCGAGGAATTTGTCTGCATTCTGCCGGATACCGATCTGCAGGGCGCCAGACGTCTGGCAGAGCGGCTGCAAAACTGCATTGCAGCCCTGCAACTGCCGCATGCGTTCTCTGACTGCAGTGAGCAGGTAACGATCAGTATCGGCGTCGCCTCGGCGTTGCCGGATGCAGACGAAGTATCACCGGAACGGTTATTGCGACTGGCAGACACCCGTCTTTATCAGGCGAAAGCCAGCGGGCGCAACTGTATTGTAAGCAGCGACAAACATACGCCTGCTCTCTCTAAAAAGGCTTCATCAGCACCAGATAAAGAATGGGTATAAAAATTAGCAGCGGCAGTTCATTAAACAACCGGAAGTAGCGTCCACTGCGATCCAGCACCCCCCGCTGCAATCGTTTCAGGTAGGCAAAACACCAGCCATGATAGCCCAGCAACAGTGTAACAAAGAGCAGCTTGGCATGCAGCCAGCCACCACGAAAACCAAACCCAAGCCATAACCACACGCCAAACACCAGCGTGAACACCGCCATCAGGCTCATAAAGCCAAACAACTTGCGTGCCATGATTTCCAGACGGGCGACATCCTGACCGGCTTCACGCCCTTCAACGTAATGCACAAAGATACGTGGCAGATAGAAAATACCGGCCATCCAGCTGGTCATGGCCAGGATATGCAACAGTTTGATCCACAGAAAAGTCATGCCCTGTCGTCCTCCAGTCAATTTATCGGCATTCTACCCTGAACCTGCCCCTTTCAGCACCTGTGGATATTCCCGGCTTATTCTTGATAAAAAAAGTCGGAATTGATGAAAATATGTTGCGGCGCAGCAAAAATACTATATACTTTTGTCTATATGAGTAACCAGCTACAGGTATTTGCCATGATCAGCACAGTTGAAATGAATATTCTTCTCGCGCTAAAGCGGCTGGGCAAACGCAACGGTATTTTTCCACCGGTGATGATGACACTCAAGGATCAGTTTGCCGAATTGGACTACAACACATTTTTCAAGCACTTAATGGTACTGCAAGAACAGGGCTATCTGAAAATTGCCGCCGGAAAGTCACGTGGAATCTTTATCAGCCCAGCCGGAGTTGCTCTGGCAGAACAGCTGGAAAATGACCGCCCGGAGTTTATCCCCAGTTTTTGCGCCACCTCATGAGCCGCATTTAACCCGTTTTAGCCTGTCGCCCGTTCACTGTCCCTGGCGACAGGCTTTTTCTTTAGTATCCTGATGTTTTTTTAGCCCTCTCACGCCAATCTGGTGTAGAGTAATGCTCAAAAAATAAAGGATGCTGCCCGTGCATACACTACTGATTGCAGATGATCATCCGCTGTTCAGAGAGGCGCTGATGCATGTCATCGATACGGCCCTGACAGCCCCCGAAATACTGGAAGCCGGCACGCTGGATGACACCCTGACACTGGCAACAGCGCACGAAGAGATCGATCTGATTTTGCTGGATATCAATATGCCCGGCATGCATGGTCTTGAAGGACTGTCACGTCTGAGACAACAGGCCCCTACCATTCCGGTCGTAATCATTTCCGCTGAAGAGGATAAACAGACTGTCTTGCGCGCACTGGATCAGGGTGCCGCGGGTTTTATTGCCAAGTCATCCGCACGTGAAGAAATGACATCCGCGCTGCAACAAATACTGGAAGGAGAGGTCTATCTGCCAGCCAGTATCATGCGACAAAGTCCGGCTCTGGTACACAGTAAACCGAAACCTCAACTTTCTCCGGACCTGCTGTTCAGTCTGACCCGGAAGCAACTTCTGGTACTGGAGCGCATGGTACAGGGAGACTCCAACAAGCAGATTGCCGCCCATCTGAATATCGCTGAAACCACCGTCAAGGCACATGTTTCAGCCATCCTGTCAAAGCTTGGCGTACACAACCGTGTTCAGGCAATCCTGGCAGCCAGTGAGCTGGATTTCTCAACCCTGACCCGGCGTTAATGCCTGTCGCAGCAGGTGCGCAAGTGTCACTTTGAGCTTCAACGGCTTCACCGGCTTGTTCAGCATCCGGTACCCCAGCCCACGCACATGCTGACGCAGTACATTGGTATGATTGGCTGTGATCATCAAGACCGCTGCCTGACTGCCATACTGGGACTGCAGGCGTTTAACTGCTTCCAGGCCCGACTCTTCACCATCAAGATGATAATCTGCGATCAGCAGTGCCGGTCCTTCAGGCTCACTGGCAAAACAATGCTGCAACTCTGTCACCCGCAAGGCTGTTCGGACTTCACAACCCCAGCCCGTCAAGAGTGAATACATAGCCGTACAGATGGCCGGATCATTATCCAGCACCCAGACACGACTGCCCTGAATAACCTGCTGATCTGTGCCCTGCTGATGTGAGGGTAAAGATGGCAATGCATCTGGCTCGGCCAGGGGCAAACACACGCTGAATAAAGAGCCCCGACCCGCAATTGAGTTCACACGGACAGGGTGTGCCAACATCCCGGCTATTTTGTCCACAATCGCCAGCCCAAGTCCCAGACCCCGGTCCTGTAGCCCCGGTTCCGGCTTGATCCGCTGAAACTCCTCAAAAATACGTTCGAGCTGATCTTCGGCTATACCGACCCCGGTATCCAGCACCTGTATCTCGACACTCGCCCCACGCCGCCGTGAACCCAGCAGAATACGCCCACCTACCGGTGTGTAACGTACCGCATTGGTAAGAAAGTTACGCAGAATACGTGCCAGCAATACCAGATCTGTTGAGACCACCACCGAACTGCTGCAATAGCTGAACTGTCTTTGTTCGGCTTCACTGATCTGATGAAACTCGGTTGCCAGGTTATCCAGCAGGTCTGAAAGTCGAAATACACTGATATCCGGTTTGATGACACCGGCATCCAGGCGTGACATATCCACCAACGTTCCCAACAGGCTGTCTACATCCTGCAGAGAACGATGAATCGAATGTGCCAGCAACTCCAGATCGCCTTCTGTAACCTGATCCAGCAGCGCACCGGTAAAGAGCCGCGCCGCATTCAGTGGCTGCAACAAATCATGGCTGACGGCTGCCAGAAACTTGCTACGCGACAGGTTAGCCTGCTTCAACGCCTGATTGGTCTGACGCAGCTCCGCCATGGCCACAGACAGGGCTTCGGTGCGTTCTCGCACCTGCTCAGCCAACGCTGCCGAGTGCTCAAATGCAGCATAGGGAGCTGCGTTCACCGCACTGCCCGCCTCCACGCGCTCTATCAAGGCGACATTAATCTTTTTTAGGCGTTGATTTTCTTCCTGCAACGCCTGCAGGGCATCCTGGCGCTTCTGATCAATCACGCTCATCGGTTATCCACTCCACCAATCACGACACCGGTAAAGGTCTGATTGATGTGTACGCCATCAAAATGTTCGCCATAGGTGTTAAACCCCACCACACGATGATGACGAAAAAACGCGGATGCTTCATCCAGGCTGTCGAGGTGTTCAGTTTCCAGACGACGCAGAAAACAGTCACAGCCCAAGGTGATCATCGGTGCGCCAATACGTGCTTCAATTTCAGCGAAGCGCCGCTCCAGATCCGGCAGAATCGGCTGTGGCTGCATGGCAGTCAGCACCATGCCATTTCCGACCGCACAATAGAAAGTCAGGCTCAAATCCTCATTCACCTTTTGAATGGAGCGCACGTAATACTCCTGCCCCAGTTTGACGGCCAGGGGGTGCAGTGCAAAGACCTTTGGATTCAGCTGTTGCGGCTGCAATCCCAGCATACGGGCATACACCTCTGCAGCGGGTTCAGCATTCAGCTCTGTAACCCGTCGACTGGCCGGATCAGCCTGAGTGACCACCAGTTTGGTTGCCAGACTCTGCATATGGTGAGTGGTAAAGACCTCAAAATCGAGTGAGGTTCGCACCAGCGTCAACACCGCTGCCCGGGTATGAAAAGCCCCCTGTGAAAACACATGAGTGCCCGCCAGTTGCACATCATCACCAGCGGAACCACCAAAATGCGGAATACTGCCCAACGCCGAGTCCAGAGCAACCAGCACCAGTTCTTCCTGGCTGGACAAGCCATCCAGCAGCGTCATGGCAAAGAAACGCCCGGACGTTGACTGATCCTCACGCTGACGTATACGACTGATCAGACTATCCACCTGTTGCTGGGCTTGAGGCAGACTGAAGTCTTCCAGCTCGGCAATCAATGCTGACTCCAGACTGAACCAGCGACGATGAAAGCCTAATCCGACCAGCGTGCCACGATCATAGCCTCGCGGGGTGATTTCACCTGCCGTCGTGCAGCCCACCAGCGGTACACCGGCAAATGCACGATTGAGGGCTGCTGCCAATTCAGGCAAGGCATACTCGGCAGAGCAGAAAAACATCACCCCCGCCAGTTCCGGGTGATACAGCGCCTCTGCCAGTTGCCGGGCAGCCACTTCAGGATCGGGTGAGTCAGACATCGCTGTCATAACGGGTGGATAGGCATGAGAAAACTGCTGCATGGCTCAAACTCAGTCTTGAAAGTAAAACGCCTGTCATTGGACAGGCGTTTTCAGTATAGCGGTTATGTCACGGAATTCAGATCAGAAGAATCCCATCGGATTGACATCGTAGCTGACCAGCAGGTTTTTGGTCTGCTGATAGTGGTTCAGCATCATCTTGTGGTTTTCACGCCCGACACCGGATTTTTTGTAACCACCAAAGGCTGCATGAGCCGGATAATGGTGATAACAGTTGGTCCACACGCGACCCGCTTCAATACCACGTCCCATACGATAGGCACGGTTCATGTCACGGGTCCACAAACCGGCACCCAGACCAAACTCGGAATCGTTGGCAATCGCCAGGGCTTCAGCTTCATCTTTGAAGGTAGTCACAGAGACCACCGGACCAAAAATCTCTTCCTGGAACACACGCATTTTATTGTGGCCTTTGATCAGCGTCGGCTGGATATAGAAGCCCTGATTGAGACTGGTATCCAGCTGCTCCTTGCCACCACCGATAAGGATTTCTGCGCCCTCATCACGGCCAATATCGAAGTAGCCCAGAATTTTCTTGAACTGTTCTTCAGACGCCTGCGCACCTACCATGACCTCGGTATCCAGCGGATTACCACGCTTGATCAGCTTGGTGCGTTCGATGACCTTGGCAATAAACTCATCGTAGATATCTTCCTGCACCAGCAGGCGAGACGGACAGGTACACACTTCGCCCTGGTTAAAGAACGCCAGCACCACACCTTCAATACATTTGCTCAGGTAGTTATCTTCAAAGTCCATCACATCCTTGAAGAAGATGTTGGGAGACTTGCCACCCAACTCAACCGTCGACGGAATAATGTTTTCTGCCGCACACTTCAGGATATGCGCTCCCACCGGAGTAGAACCGGTGAAGGCTATTTTGGCGATACGTTTGCTGGTCGCCAGCGCCTGACCGGCCTCTGCGCCGTAACCGTTGACCACATTCAATACACCCGGTGGCAGCAGATCAGCAACCAGTTCCATAAAGACCAGGATTGACCAGGGCGTCTGCTCAGCCGGTTTCAGGACAATACAATTACCTGTCGCCAGAGCAGGAGCCAGCTTCCACGCAGCCATCAGCAGCGGGAAATTCCATGGAATAATCTGTCCAACAACACCCAGTGGCTCATGGAAATGATAGGCCACGGTATTGTGGTCAATCTCTCCGATTGAACCTTCCTGCGCCCGAATGGCACCGGCAAAATAACGGAAGTGGTCCACTGCCAGTGGCACATCGGCATTCAGCGTTTCACGTACCGCTTTGCCGTTATCCCAGGTTTCTGCAACGGCCATGATTTCCAGATTCTGCTCCAGACGATCAGCAATTTTCAGCAACAGATTGGAGCGCTGAGTAACGGAGGTAGCCCCCCAGGCGGCCTTCGCAGCATGGGCAGCATCCAGTGCCAGTTCGATATCTTCGGCTGTGGAACGAGGGATTTCACAGAAAGACTCACCTGTCACCGGAGAGATATTTTTAAAATACTGTCCTTTCACTGGTGCGACCCACTGGCCACCAATGAAGTTTTCATAACGGGATTTTGGGGAGATAAGGGCACCTTGCTGCCCAGGTTGTGCATATATCATGATAGAGCCTCTTGTTGTTATAGGTTGTGACCGAAGCAATCACTTGAGAGACCCTGATAGTAACGATTGAAAGATACGCCTGACCATCCTGCATCAGCACTGAAAAAACCAGTACTTTAGTACTGCTCCGCCCGTCGAAAAGTGGCCAATCGATGCCGGAACGCCTGTGCGGATTCAGGTGCGGCATAATAATAGCCCTGGCTGGTATGGCAACCCAATGCCAGCAGGGACTGATGCTGCTGGGCTGTTTCCACACCCTCGGCAACCACTTCCAGTGACAGGCTTTTCGCCATGGCAATAATGGTGTTCACGATCGCCAGATCACCCGGATCATCGGGCAGCCCCTTGACAAAACTGCGGTCGATCTTGAGACGATGCAATGTCAGTCGACGCAGATAACTCAGCGAAGAATAGCCGGTACCAAAATCATCCAGCGCCAAAGAGACACCCAGCAAGCGCAAGCGTTTGAGGACTCTGGCACTGCGACTGAAATTCTCGAACAGGTAGCTTTCGGTTAGTTCCAGCTCCAGCCAGCGTGAAGACAGACCCGTCTGTTGCAACACCTGGCGAACAACATCGACAATATCACCATTATTTAACTGTAGCGCCGACAGATTCACCGACACTTTCAACTCATGCCCTTCTTCCTGCCATAGACATGCCTGTCGACAGGCCTCTTCCAGAACCCACTGACCAATGGGATGAATCAGGCCGGTTTCTTCAGCAATCGGGATAAACTGATCCGGTGGCACCCGGCCCCGGGTCGGGTGATTCCAGCGAATCAGGGCTTCCGCACCGGATACCTCACCCGTTTGCAAGTCAATCTGGGGCTGATAGAAAAGCTCAAACTCCTGACGCTGCATGGCGGCACGCAAATCCGTTTCCAGTTCAAACCTGTCCAGACTGCGTGCACTCATGTCAGCTTCATAAAACTGATAACGCCCCTGCCCAGACTGACGGGCTCGCATCTGCGCCGCATCAGCATGCTGTAGCAGGGTTTCTGCTTCGGGTGCATGGTCCGGAAACAAGCTGATACCAATCGTTGCATCCAGATAGACTGTCTTTTGCTGGATCACCAAAGGCTGTTTCAAGCTGATCAGTATTCGCTGTACCAGAGGCTCGATCTCGGGTTGCCCCTCACAAATCTGGACACACATCAGGAATTCATCACCTGTGGCGCGCGCCAACAGATCACCTGCAGGCAACAGTTGCTGCAAACGCTCGGCTACCTGACGCAGGGCCTGATTTCCGGCCTCATGCCCGAGACTCTCATTAATGACTTTGAAGCGGTTAAGGTTAATAAACAAGACGGCCAGCTGCTGTGTCGGATCCTGCGCCGCCTGAGCCAGACGCTCACCTAACCGACTGTGCAGTTGCGACCAGTTCGGCAACCCGGTCAACTGATCATACTCCGTCAAGTGGCGCAGGCGCTTTTCCGAGAGATCCATTTGTTGCAATAACGGACGTATTGCACGCGTCGCCAACAGCATTCCTGCCATCAAAACAAACAGTATGACAAGCAGTGCACTGGCTAAAACACGATACGCAGGCAAAGCAACCTGGCGGGCTGGAATCAGAGTGATTAACGCCCAGCTATGATGCAAAGGCAGAGGCTGGAAAAATACCCACTGTCCCTGTTCGGTAAACTGATGGGCTGGCTGCTCTGTTGAAAAGCGCGCTAACAATGAGGTCAGCGGCAAGCTGGATGATGTTTCAACACTCAGTTCAAGATGATCACCGCTCGGGAGATGGAGCAAGTACTGATGCGCATCCGGGATCACAAATGCTGCAGACTGCAACTCTGTACGCAGACCACGTTGCATCGCAGTATCCAGGCGCGTATCACCACTTCTGGCTTCCCCCAGACGCTGCAAGCGCTGATCAACACGTTGTGCCTGATGTAGCAGGTTGACGGATGTCAGCAATTCGGTATGGCGCCGGGTTTCAGAATAAAGCTGCGTCACCGCCATACCACTGACCAGTATCCCGGTCAGTAGAATAGCGACTGCCACGAAGCGCAGGATTTTCTGTCGCAACTGCTCTGCTTGTAGATGACCCAACGCCTGCTCCCCATGAGTATTTAGGGCACCTTAGCAGTTTTAATGTCAGGTGTTAATCACTTAATCCTATACCATTAGTATTGATTTAGCGTTTGATAATAAAGACAGTTACAAACTTGTCAGCAATACGTCAGAAACATCTGCCGATGGGTCAGTTTTCTACCCGGGTAGCAGCGCTCAGCATATCACCGAGTTGCAGGTTTAACTGGTCGCCAGCCTGTAACTCTCCAACTCCAGCGGGAGTACCCGTCAGTACCACATCACCTGGCAACAGGGTAAACCATTCACTGATATGTGCCACCAGCGCTGTAACCGAACGCAGCATCTGATCCGTGTTGCCGTCCTGACGCAGGACATCATTGATCCACAGTTTCACAGGCAAAGACTGCAAATTGACCGTGTTTGCCGCGACAAAAGGCGATAAACAGCAGCTGCCATCAAAGGCCTTGGCCTTTTCCCAGGGCAACCCCTTGTTCTTCAGACTGGTTTGCAAATCCCTCAGTGTCAGATCCAGCGCCAGTCCAACACCCGTAATCGCCGCAGACGCTTCAGCCTGGGTCGCTCGGGTCAGAGGGGCTCCGATCAGTACTGCCACTTCGGTTTCATAATGCAGTCCGCCACGCCCCTCAGGTATCACGATAGCCTGCTGCATCGGCTGAATAGCCGTGGATGGTTTGATAAACAACAACGGCTCATCTGGTAGCGGATTATTCAATTCACGCGCATGTTCGGCATAGTTACGGCCCACACAGACCACTTTACCCACTGGCAGATCGCAACTTCCTGCCGTCAACTGATGCTGATATCCCATCGACTTCTCCTGTTTTATATTATGAATTGGACACAACCCATGCCTTCTCTGAGCGCTGCCAGTAGAAGAGTATCATCGCACACCCCAGGGTGACGGCAAAGATCAACAAGGAACCCGCCACCACGCCTGTCCAGCCAGCCAGCGACCAGAAAGGGTGCAGGTAAAAACCGCCGACACTGGCTCCCACGTAATAGAACACCAGATAGAGGGCCGAAGCACTGGCCCGTGCATGTCGCGCATGCTGGCTGACCCAACTGCTGGCCACTGAATGGGTGAGAAAAAAACCGAAGCTGTTAATAAAGAAACCGGCAATGATGGCTGGCAGGGTATCCATCAGCGTCAGCAAACTGCCCAGCATCAGGATCATAATGCCTGTCGCCATACACAAAGGAGCTGAAAAGCGCCGACTCAAACGCCCCGATAACAAGGATCCGACTGTACCGGTCAGATAGGTCATAAACAACAGTCCGATCCAGGTTGCTGAAAGCTGATAGGGTTCAGCTGCCAACACAAAGGTGATGTAAGTGTATTGATTCAGAAAGACCAGAAAATTAAGGCCTCCAATCAGATAGGCAATCAACAGCAACGGGTTACGCAAATGACTGAGCAGATCACGTGACATACGTGTGGGACGAAATGCAACCGCCTTGAAGTGCTGAGACGCAGGCAACAGCCACACCACCAGAAGCAAACCGGCGATACTGGCAACACCCAGCAGCAGAAAAACATCCGGCCAATCGAGCCAATCACCTATCGCACCAGCCAACAAACGGCCAGTTACACCGCCAAGAGAGTTACCCGCAATATACAAGCCTACTGCCGTAACCATCGCCGGACGGCTGAATTCATCTCCCATATAGGCAATAGCCACCGCCGGCACACCTGCCAGGAAAAATCCCTGCAGGGCACGCATCCAGAAAAGCTGGTTATAGTCCTGCACCCAGGCCAGCCCCAAGGTAGTCAATGCCACGCCTGCCAGTGTCAGCAACAGTATGCCACGACGCCCCAGGGCATCTGATAGCGGACCATAGAGTAACAGCGCCAACCCCAACACAAGTGTGGCAATGGTATACGCATGACTGATTTCCAGCTCCGTACGTCCAAAGCTTTCAGCCATCATCGGCAGCAGAGGCTGCATACCGTGCAGATTGGCAAATATGATGAAAGATGCCAGACAAAGCGCCAGCGTGGCACGCCAAAACTGTGGACTGCTGCTGTCAATCATACGGCACACCTCACTATCGGAATGACATGAGTTTAGCGCTGACATCATCATCATAAAAATATATACTAATGATAGATACGATAAGAGAAAGTGATATGAACCTTAAACATCTGCGCTATTTCGTCAAAGTGGCTGAGCTGGGCAGCTTTACGGCTGCTGCTGAGCAGCTCCATCTGGCACAACCGGCGGTCAGCATGGCCATTCAGAAGCTGGAGCAAACGCTGGAAATTTCCCTTTTTCACCGCCATGACCGCCAAATCAGTCTGACCGATGAAGGCCGTGAGTTACTGATGCATGCCCGACGCGTTCTGATGGCTGCAGAGGAAGCCGAACTGGCCATGCAGGAGTTGAGTGGACTGAAACGTGGCGAGGTTCGCATCGGCATTCCAGGCATGCTGGGTTCTTACTACTTCCCCCCTATTTTGATGGCATTTCGTCACCGTTATCCGGATTTACAGATCTCGGTGATTGAAGCGGGCACCCGCAAGCTGCAGCAGATGTTGCTTAGCGGTGAGATAGATATTGGCGTCATCGTCGAGGACTCAGCCGCATCAGAGCTGGAGGTCTGCCCGTTTTTACGTGAAGAGATGATGGTGGTGATGGCCGACGATCACCCTCTGGCCAGCTGTGAACGCATCTCGCCCCAGGACTTTTTTGCTCAGGAGCTGGTACTGTTCAAAGAGGGCTATTTTCACCGCGAAGTGATCAATCGCCTGCTCAAGGAAACCGGACTGCAGCCTCATATTGGCTTTGAAACCAATCTGATCCCACTGATCAAACAGATCGTCAAGCAGGGTTTTGGCATTTCAACACTGTTGCAAATGGTGATACGTGACGAACCGGCACTGGTGGCTCGTCCTTTTGAGCAGCCCGTATTGCTGGACTTGTCACTGGCCTGGCGCAAAGGGGGATACCTGTCACGTGCCAACCGGACCTTTATCGAGTTTCTGGCAGATCAGATTCGCCAATAACCTCAGACAGACTCGGCCTGTTCGCTGTTTTGCCAGCGCATCAGCCATTCCTGTACCGGAGCAGGCCGACCATAGAAATACCCCTGAAACAGAATAGACTGACTGCGGGCTTTCAGGAATTCTGCCTGTTCCAGGGTTTCCACCCCTTCTGCCACCACCTGTAACTGCATTTTATCGGCCACTGCCAGGATGGCTTCAATCAACGCGGCATCTTCGGTATCACGCGGCGCATCCTGAACAAAACTGCGATCAATTTTGATTTCATTGACCGGTAAACGCTTGAGATACGCCAAAGAGGAGTACCCCGTACCAAAATCGTCGATTGAGAAGGAAACACCCAGACGGCGCAAAGCCTGCATTTTGGCGCACACATCCTCGATGTTATTCAGAAACAGCCCTTCCGTCACTTCCAGCATTAACTGCCGGGGATTGATCTGCTGCTGTTCCAGTACAGACTGCATCCAGGGCACAAAAGACTGTTTGCAGAAATGCCGTGGACTGATATTCACGGCCAGGCACAACTCAACGCCCTGAATAGCTGCCTGACGGATAAGTTGGCACGCCTGATCCAGAACCCAGACATCCAGATCAACAATCAAATTGGACGACTCGGCAATCGGGATAAAGTCTGCCGGGGATATCATACCCAGCTCCGGATGTTCCCAGCGTAACAGCAATTCAGCCGCGCGCTTACGACCCTGCACATCAAACTGAGGCTGCATAAACAGACGCAGCTGGTTTTGCTGCACAGCACGACTCAAATCACGTTCCAGACGGAAGCGATAACCTGCTGCCTCACTCATCGGCGACTCATAAAAGCTCAGTTGACCACCACCTTCCAGACGGGAATGCGTCAACGCCATGCTGGCCCGTTGAAAAACCTGTTCAGCACTCAGGGGATCATCCAGCTCCGGAAAGCGAGTCACTCCGGCACTTGCCGTCACACTGACAGGCTCTTCGTCAACCATGAAAGGTTGTGCAAACAACGCTTGACAATGTTCTGCCAGCAGCGCTTCCAGCCTGTTCACTGACAACTCAACCAAACGATCCGACTGCAACAAAACCGCAAACTCATCACCGGCTATACGTGCCACCTTGACCGATACATCAAGCAACTCACAGCCTTGCAGGCGCTCACCAATAGCACATAGCAGTCCGTCACCAAAACGACTGCCCCTGGCATTATTGATGGTTTTGAAGCGATCAATATTTAAAAGTACCAACACTGCAGAATGAGGCCGCACATTACGTTGACGCAGTAACTTATCCAATGCTTCATGCAACCAGGCTCGATTGGGGATTTTGGTCAGAGCATCGTTAAATGCCAAGGACTCAATGTGTTGTTCATACTCAACCTTATCTGTTACATCCTGAACAGTACCCAACAGACGTACCATGTCGCCCCGGGTATTACGAATGACATGCAGGCGTTCATGAAACCAGCGCAGCTCGTGTCCAACCTGTACACGGTAGTCCATTTCGTAATCACGGCCCTTTTTCAGAGCGGTGTCCCAGGCTTTAAGTGCGTAGGCACGATCCTCTTCAGCAATACGTGCAATAAAATCATCAATCCGTATCGGCTGATCAGCCGTCAAACCAAACATCAGACGCATCTGATCTGTGCAGTTAAACAGTTCGGTCTGCAGATCGTAATCCCAACTGCCAATACGGGCGACCTGCTGCGCATGGTTTAACAGTGCCTCATTCTCTCGCAACTGTGCCGTAATCTGCTGATTAGTCTGCTGGGTAATCGCCAGGTGACGGTTTTTACGTTTCAATATGATTACAGCAAAGGCCAGTAACGCCGCTGCACAGAGAATCAGCAGCAGCCAGTAAAGTTGCCATTGCAGCCAGATCTGTTGCAATGAAATGGGCGGAGACTGATCAAAGGGTGGTAACCGCAAATCCTGCAGCAAACGATCTATACCACGATAGTCTCCGGGGATGGTAAAACCAGCAATGCCGATCTGCTGCGTAACAGGGCTATTCACTGGCAGGTTCAGCAATGCGGCCGTGACCTGACGAACCACATCCGTATCCGTATGTGCAAGGGCCGCAAAGGGCCATTCGGGATAAAGCCGGGTACTGGTAATCCAGGGAAACCCGGCCACTTGCCTTGGCGCCACTACACGGAAAACTCCGGGCGAGATCTGTCCCTGCTGTTGCAACTTCTCCAGTACACCCGCCCGCATAAACCCGGCATCTGCCGCTCCGGACATCACCGCATCCATCACACTGGTCAGTGGCAATCCTGTTTCCAGCCAGACAATATCTGTATCAAGATCCAGACCCTGCTGTTTCAGCTCCACAGCCTGCATCTGATAAGCCGCCAGCGATTGCTGTGATGGCGTTGCGATGGTTAATCCTTTCAGATCACTTAACTGACGTATTTCTGTGCGTTCTGGACGGGTAAAGACCACTCCGGCAAACTGGCTGATAGTCTGGCCTTGCTCATAGTTCAACAGGGTCGCCAGCGGCGAGGACAAACCATAACGATAGCTGTAATACACATAGAGAGAAGGATTGACGAACAGGAAATCAAGTTCAGACGCAGCAACCGCATCCTCCAGGGCATCCAGATCAAGGATCTGCAGTTCAAAGCGGTAGGATGGCCCAAGCTGCTGGTTCAAGTGTTCAATCAAGGGCTGCCATTGCTGTTGGGTCTGTTGCAGGTCATAGACCAGGGGAAAACCTATCTGAAAAAGCCGTTCTCGCGCCTGAACTGACATACTCAGACAACTGAGCAGTAGCAGCATCAAAAGCCTCAGGCCTCGGCGCATCAGGTGTCGGTACCACATCGCTTTTCCACCATACAGTTGCGCCCCTTGGCCTTGGCTTCATACAGTGCCTCATCTGCCAACCCTATCAAAACTTCAGCGTCCGGCAAACAGTCACCATCACAGCCCGTAATACCAATACTTAAGGTCAGATAGTTGGCTACGGCACTGCCTTTATGCTCAATATTCAACACCCGAATTGCTTCCAGCAGTTCAGACGACAACAAACGTGCTGCGGTGATGTCGGTTTCCGGCAGAATACAGACAAACTCTTCACCGCCATAGCGTGCAACAAAATCCTGACTACGCCCAACCACTCGGCGCAAAATCGACGCCACCTGGCGCAGACATTCATCACCTGCCAAATGCCCGTATAGATCATTGTAATTCTTGAAAAAATCAACATCAATCATTAACAGACACAAGGGTAACTGTCGCTCACGACACAAATCCACCAGTCGCTGGAGCTGATGATCAAAACCTCGACGATTACTGATACCGGTCAAGGCATCCGTACGCGACAGCGCTTCTACACGGGTGCTTTGCTCACTGGCACGAGCCGCATAGAAATTAAAGGCCTGAGCCAGCTCTGTAATTTCATCCCGACCTGTCACCTCAATCAGTTCAGCCTGCTTGCCGACCTGATCCATCACACTGGATTTAAGATTAACCAGACGATTAATCACCTGTACCTTGATAAACCAGATCATACTGACCAGAAACAGCAGTGCCAGCAGTGACAGCATGCCAATCCAGTAGGTCTGGCGGCTGAGCGTTTGCTTGAGCTCACCGACCTCGGCAACCAGTCGATTCTGCTGCTGCACCCCCAGGTATTCGACCTCATGACCAAAATCCAGCACCATGGAACGAATAAAGTGATGCCGTCCGGTCACTCGCCCCTGTATTCTTAACTGCTCAGTGCGCATGGCGATCAAGCCGTCTTGATCCAGGAGCAGTTGGGCCAGACTGTCTTGCAGCGTCGAGGCACTGACCTGCAAAACCGGATCCAGATCAGTTAATAAATCACGCTGCCATTGCAACTCCTGCTCTATCTGAGCCGCCAACTGACGCACATCACTCAAGCGGCTCATCACCGGCACCCGTCCGGCGCGAATCAAAATACCTGAGAAATTCAGTGCCCAGTCGGGTATTGCTGTGGATTCCAGCGCCAATGCCTCAATCTGGTCATAAAAATGGTGGATCTGATCCAGACGCTGATGAATCTGCTGCTGATAAAGCAGCTTTTGCTCAACCAGTTGATCCAAATACTCCAGCTCACGCTGTATCACATCAAATTTGAGACTGAGCTGCACATTCGGCTGTTCGCTCAATAGTGTCTGCAGTGCCTGACTTTTCAAATCAATATCACGACGGGCCAGACGACGCATGGCCTGACTCTCAGCCTGAGACAGCTGCTCGGTCAGAAATGGAAACTCTTTCACCTGGGTGGTTAGCTGTGCCGACTGACGTATATCCGGCAAGGCGTCTTCAACGATATCTACCAGCAGCTTCTCAAAAGTAGCAGAACGGTAATAGGCAATGGCTGCCATCAGCATAAACAGTAGCAGGAAGCTGAATAACGCAAGACTCAGACGGGTAGCGATCGGGCGTCGGTTTATCATCATGTCCCCATCAAGGTGCCTGATCGACAAGCCGGCCATCAAGGACCGGTGCAATCACACCGGCTTGCTGTACATGATCCATCAGAATATCGGCAACCAAACGCGTCATTTGTCCGGCATAGCGCTGCGGTACATAGTCGCCAAACATATCAAACCCGTCACCACCAGTCGCAATAAACTGCCGCGTGGCCAGGCGATACTGACGTGAGAGCTCCAGAGGCTTTCCGGCAATTTCCACCGACACCACTCGCTGTCCTACAGGGCGACGACTGTCATACTGCACCCGCATTCCCGAGACATGAGGAAAACGTCCCTTGATCTCCTCTATTTGGCTAAAGCCATTTTCCAGGGCCGCCCACAAGGCTTCACCGCTCACATGAAGTAACACGATCTGGTCACGAAATGGCAGCTCACGCATGATGTCCCGGCGAGTCAGTCGATCACCCGGAGCATACTCCCGTTCGCCGCGAATATAACCGCCATTGATCAGGGCGATATCTGCTCCGGCATGCACACGTACAACATCAGCCAGCAGATTACCGAGAGCATTCTCCATGGTACGCACATCCGCCTGATAGGTTGCAAATGCACTGTTTACCTGGCCGATATCTTCGTTCAGTAGTACTTCCAAGCGCTGCAGATACTCGTCCACCTGCTGCTGCAGCATGGCATCGGCTGCATAGTTATTCATACTGTCTGTTTGCCAGTGCAACACAAACCTGTCACTTGCTTTTGCCAGGTCTAGCTCAATGACGGCAACCTGATCACCTTCTGTCACCCAGATATGCGCGGGATGCATTTGCTCAAGTGCATGTTCCGCAAGCAGCAGATGCTCATCCTTGCCCAATGCCAGATCAATCACCCCCTGATGCAGCAGTTGATCCAGTGCGTCAAAATAGGCCAGGTAATCCCGATAACAGCAGGAATAGGTGAGTATCACCCGGTCTGCACCGGCAGCTCTGAGAGCCGCTGCTCGACGAGTAATGCTGTCAACCGGATCCAGCAGTTCAACGCGCTGAAGGTTGTACTCTTCATGTGTGATCGGGGGTACGACCGCGACAAACCCCAGACGCACATTGCCCTGGCGAATCATCACAGAACTGCTGATACCATCGAGGTTATTGGATGTCAGAGGGTCGTGCAGATTGGATGCAATGACTGGAAAAGCCGCTTCGTAAGCGCGCAAGGACAATACATCCTCACCAAAACTGAACTCGCGCTTTCCCGCAACCATCAGAGCAGGCTCCAGCGAGTTCAGCAGATCAATAATATGTGCGCCCATATCCAGTGATGACATAGCGCTGGGGGCCAAGCCTCCTCCACCCGAAATGAACAATAGAGGAACACTATCTGCACGGTAGTGTTGCAGCAACCCTGCCAGCTTCGGATAACTGCCTTTTTCTACGCTGTCCATCTCAGTCATCTCACTAACATAGACTAGACGGATAGAAGGACCTTGCGCCCAAAGCGTTACAGGCAACCAGAGCAGCAATCCCAGCAAGCCATACAGACAATTACGACCAATATGAAACGGAATCGTTGACATCACCCTCTCCTTGCAGCACCGAACCCGGACTCTATGATCCATTCAAACAGGCGGCTGTAAATTGAGATTACTGCATTACCGAAAAAAAAGCTAAATCATGCCGCTGCAACAGAAAAAAACTGCACTCTGGGCAAATCAGATTTTTTCACGTCTGAATGAATAATTAGACGTTTATCCAAAGAGTCCAGGCATCACTCTTTGTCGCTGATGTGATACTATGCGTCGCCTGACATTAAATGGCGATATTCTTCGCACAATTCGGTGAGTTGCCCACAATGACTAAGATGACGTCTCTGGACAAGAGCAAAATCAAGATTCTGCTGCTGGAAGGTGTGCACCAGTCTGCCATCGATACCTTCCACGCCAGTGGCTATACCAATATTGAAACACATAGCGGTTCACTTTCTGAAGATGAGCTGATTGAACGAATTCGCGATGTCCACTTTGTCGGTATTCGCTCGCGTACTCAATTAACTGCACGTGTCTTTGAAGCCGCCGACAAGCTGGTTGCCGTGGGCTGCTTCTGTATCGGTACCAACCAGGTTGACCTGACGGCTGCCACCCAATCGGGTATCGCGGTCTTTAACGCCCCTTATTCCAACACCCGCTCGGTAGCTGAACTGGTTCTGGCTGAAGCAATTCTGCTGATGCGTGGCATCCCCGAAAAAAATGCCTGCGCGCACCGCGGCGAATGGCAGAAAACGGCGAAGAATTCCTACGAAATTCGTGGTAAAAAGCTGGGCATTGTCGGCTACGGCAGCATTGGCACACAGCTCAGCATCCTGGCCGAAGGCCTGGGTATGGATGTCTACTTCTACGACGTCGTCACCAAGTTGCCGCTGGGCAACGCCAAACCGGTAGGGTCACTCTACGAATTGCTGTCAATCAGCGACATCGTCACCCTGCATGTCCCTGAACTACCCTCTACACGGAATATGATGGGTACAGCTCAATTTGCCCAAATGAAGCAGGGCAGCGTGTTTCTGAACGCTTCACGCGGCAATGTGGTGGATATCGAAGCACTGTGTGATGCACTGGAGTCAGGCAAGCTACTGGGCGCAGCAGTGGATGTATTCCCGGTTGAACCACGCAGCAACAATGATGAATTCATCAGCCCGCTGCGTCGTTTTGACAATGTTATCCTGACTCCGCATGTTGGTGGCTCCACTATGGAAGCGCAGGAAAATATCGGCTACGAAGTGTCAGAAAAACTGATCACCTATAGTGACAATGGTTCTTCAATCACCTCTGTCAACTTCCCTGAAGTGGCCCTGCCAGGTCATCCAGACAGCCACCGCCTGCTGCACGTTCACCAGAACATCCCAGGGGTACTGTCACGCATCAACAGCATTTTCTCAGAAAACAACATCAACATTCTCGGTCAGTACCTGCAGACCAACGAAAGCGTTGGTTATGTTGTTATCGACGTGAATGCCGACTACTCCGCACTGGCACTGGACAAGCTGTCCAGTATTGACGGCACCATCCGCTGCCGCCGCCTGTTCTGAGTATTCAAGACGCGACCGGTTTCTGACGAGACAGCTTCCCCAGAAACCGGTCTATTCCAGCAAACACTTTTTCCTGATATGGACCCGACTCATTCACCAGATGGTGGCGGGCATCCCGAATCAACTGCAATTCCGCCGCAGGACAAAGCCGCTCCAGTACTTGAATGTTATAACGCCAGTTGACCGTTTGATCATCCGTCCCCTGCAGTATCAACAAGGGGTCTTCACAAGGCTCAGAGTGCTCAATTTCGTCGATCCACTGCAGCATTGCACCGATCCAGCTCATCGCCATATAACGATGCTGCAGCGGATCCCTTTCATTACGAAAAGCCAGAAACTGCTGATCATGTGACGTTTCATTAAAACGTCGACGTACCCGATGCAGCCACCAGTGTGAAATCCGGTAAAGGCTACGAACCGAATAATAGTCAGTCGGGCGAATCAAGGGGGCCAGAAGCACTCCACCACGAATACGCCAGCCTGCTTTCTGCTTTGATGTCGACTGACACAACAGGGTTAACAGGATGGCTGCTCCAGTACTCTGCCCAGCCAACACCACCTGCCCCTGAAAGCTTTGCACATAATGGTCCAGAAGTGACTGAAGCTGTCTGACATAGGACTGGAAGCTGATAACACCCAAAGGCTCCCCTGAAGACACTCCATGACCAGGCAGGTCATAAGTAAACACATTCCAGCCAGTGCTCAACAGATGTTCAATCAAAGGAAGGTATAAACCGGAATGATCAGTATAGCCATGCAGCAGCACCACAGTACCCCGGGCAAAGCGACGTTTGAAATACTGCAAGAATAACTGGGTATCACCAATCCAGTGACTGCCAGCTGAGTACTCAATATCATCAGGCAAGCGGTTAAACCCGTATAGCGCATAATACTCGCGCAGGTGGACATCACACAGGGTGGCTTGTGTCGGATCAAATACTTCCAGCTCATCCTGCAAGGCTTGCACCCAGGATTCATCTGGCAGGTGTATCGGGGCTGAGGGCATATCCATCTTTCTTATCACTGAACTCTGCATCTGGCGAAGACCTATTCTAGGCGGCCCGATTGATGATTGCACTCAAACATGACAGTTTGACGACAAGTCATGTTAGACCCTTCTACTAGGGACAATACCTGATTTTTACGGTATGGTACGGATGTTTTTTTGTTATTAACCATTACCCGAGGGGCGCTGCCTTGTGTCAGCCCGGGACAATAAAAATCTTGAGGCATAACCATGAGCCAGAGGGTTCAGATTGGCGGCCTGCAGGTCGCAGAAAACCTGTACAACTTTATCAACCAAGAAGCTCTGCCCGGCACCGGTGTCGATCAGAAGCAATTTTGGCAACATTTTGACGCTATCGTCCACGATCTTGCACCACGTAACCGTGCACTGCTGAAAAAGCGTGAGCAGATTCAGGCTCAGATCGATGCGTGGCACCTGGAACACAAAGGTCAGCCACTGGACATGAACGCTTACAAGGCGTTTTTGCAGGAAATAGGATACCTCCTACCTGAAGGTGAAGATTTCAGCGCAACCACCAGCAACGTAGATCCTGAAATGGCCCAACTGGCCGGACCTCAGCTGGTTGTTCCAGTCATGAATGCACGCTATGCCCTGAATGCCGCTAATGCGCGCTGGGGTAGCCTGTATGACGCCCTTTATGGCACCGACGCCATTTCTGATGAGGGTGGTGCAGAAGCAGGTAACAGCTACAACCCTGTTCGTGGCGCGAAGGTTATCGCCTTTGCCCGCAACTTCCTGGATGAAGCCGCACCCCTGGCGTCAGGCTCTCACAAAGATGCCACCGCTTACCAGGTTGTGAATGGCGCTCTGCAGGTCACACTCGAAAACGGCAGCCAGACAGGCCTGGCCGATGCTGCACAGCTGGTTGGCTATGTTGGCAAGGCCGAGACCCCAGCCGCAGTGTGCCTGACACACAATGGTCTGCATTTCGAAATCCAGTTCGACCGCGACAGCGTCATTGGCAAAACTGATGCAGCTGGCATTAAAGATGTACTGATGGAAGCCGCGCTGTCCACTATCATGGACTGTGAAGACTCTATCGCTGCCGTCGATGCCGACGACAAGGTTGTGGTCTACCGCAACTGGCTGGGCCTGATGAAAGGCACTCTGACGGAAGAAATCACCAAGGGTGGCCGTTCATTTACGCGAAAAATGAACGCAGACCGTCAATATACAGCGGTCGATGGTTCAACCCTGACACTGAAAGGCCGCAGCCTGATGTTCGTGCGCAACGTTGGTCACCTGATGACCATCAATGCCGTACTGGACAAAGACGGCAACGAAATCCCTGAAGGCATCATGGACGGCCTGATCACCTCTCTGATCTCTATCCACGATCTGAAAGGTAACAGTGAATTCCGTAACAGCGTCACCGGCTCCATGTATATCGTCAAACCGAAAATGCATGGTCCTGAAGAAGTTGCGTTTGCGAACGAACTGTTTGCACGTATCGAAGATGCCTTGGGACTTGAGCGCTACACCCTGAAAATGGGCATCATGGACGAAGAGCGTCGTACCACTGTCAACCTGAAAGAATGTATCCGTGCCGCCAAAGAGCGTGTGGTATTTATCAACACCGGCTTCCTGGACCGTACCGGCGATGAGATGCACACCTCGATGGAAGCAGGCCCGATGCTGCGCAAGGGCGATATGAAAGCCACGGCCTGGATCAAGGCCTATGAAGACTGGAACGTCGATACCGGACTGATGTGCGGCCTGCAGGGCAAGGCGCAGATCGGCAAAGGTATGTGGGCAATGCCAGAACTCATGGCAGCCATGCTGGAGCAGAAAATTGCTCACCCCATGTCAGGTGCCAACACCGCATGGGTGCCTTCACCCACCGCAGCCACCCTGCACGCACTGCACTACCACAAGGTTGATGTGTTTGCGCGCCAGAATGAGATCAAATCACGCCCTCGCGCCAGTCTTGATGACATTCTGACCATCCCTGTTGCCAGTAACCCGAACTGGAGTGCTGAAGAAATTCAGCAGGAGCTGGACAATAACGCCCAGGGTATCCTCGGCTATATGGTCCGCTGGGTAGATCAGGGTGTCGGCTGCTCCAAGGTGCCGGATATCAATAACGTCGGCTTGATGGAAGACCGTGCGACTCTGCGTATCTCCAGCCAGCATATTGCCAACTGGTTACACCATGGCATCTGCTCCGAAGAGCAGGTTATGGAAACACTGAAGCGCATGGCCGCCGTTGTGGATAAGCAGAATGCTGATGATGCACTGTATCGCCCGATGGCTGCAGACTTTGACGGCAGCGTGGCGTTCCAGGCTGCCTGCGAGCTGGTATTTGAAGGGCGTAAACAGCCCAGCGGATATACTGAACCGGTTCTGCACCGTCGTCGTATCGAAGCCAAGGCTAAATTTGGCGCTTAATTCGAACAGCGCCTGAACAATCCATAAAGCCCGCGCCTCAGCGGGCTTTCTTTTTTGGAAGGTAATTATGGCATTCTCTCCGCACGTCACCGTTGCTGCACTGATCAAACGCGATGATCGCTACCTGCTGGTTGAAGAAGGTGATCCCGATGCATCAGTGTTCAATCAACCGGCCGGACACATTGAAGCCGGGGAAACACCGGTTCAAGCCTGTATCCGCGAAGTATTGGAAGAAACCGGCTGGCAGGCCAGACCCAGCCATCTGATCGGCATCTATCTGCTGGAGTTACCGGACCAGAACAAAACCTATTATCGTTTTGGTTTTCGGGCCGAGGCTCTGGAGCAGGTCAGTGACCAGCTGGACCCTGATATTATTGCCTGTCACTGGCTGACGCTGGCTGAAATACAGCAACTCAACCAGCAACAGCGCTTGCGCAGTGATCTGGTCATGCAACTGATCGAAGATGACCTGAGTGGCCAACACTTTCCGTTATCGCTGATTCGAGAGCAGCCTAGGAAGTAGTTGGCCGATGGATACGCTGACGGTTACGGCGTCCTTGCTGGATGCCGATCAACACCAGCGGTATCACAATCATCAGGCTACCCACCAGAAACCAGATATCCGGGCGCTCGGCAAAAGCAATCCAGCCGATCAGGACTGCCCAGATCAATCCCGTATACTCTGCACTGGTCACCTGACTGGCATCGACCTGACGATATGCCAGCAACACTGTGACGTTGTATCCCAGAATAAACACGGCAGAGCCAAACGCATTAAACAGCAACTCCGGCTGCCACGCCGCTCCCTCCCACCAGGCTAACACCCCGGCGGTCGGCAACAGCAACAGATAGTTGAGCAATAGCTTATGCCCGGTGGTTTGCTGTTTGGGCAGTTTACGTACCAACAGAGCCCCCAACGCCAATGCCAGCGCTGACACCAGAGCCGCCCAGGCTGCCCAGTTAAACTCCACCGGACGCAGTATGACCAGAATACCGGCAAAGCCGCTGAACACAGCCATCAGACTCAAAGGTGTCAGGCGCTCAGCAAAAAATATTGCCGACAGCAGCAGCACCAGAATCGGCGCTGCATAAAACAGTGCGTTGGCGGTTGCCAGCGGCAGATGGGTCAATGCAATCACCATGCACACCATCCCGGCAAGATGGATATGCGCACGGATAAAGTGCACCCGGGCACCCTGAAAGAAAGACTGTCCTGCCAAGACACGGCAAAAAGGCAACAGTAACACCAGTGTCATCAGCGAGCGCAAAAAGGCAAACTGAAAGACCGGCGTATCCGGATGCAGCAGTTTAATAAAGATATCCGATACCAGCGCCAGGGCATTACCGATCACCAGCAGAAAAATGGCACTATTAACTGTTTTACCTGACATACACTGTTCCTTAACACCGTCATACTCAATCTGAACAGTCACACTCTACCTAGCTCTTTTTATCTGATAAAATGATATTTATAATGAATTTATTAGATTTTTAGATAATGAAATTACCACCCCTGAAAGCCCTGCCAGTGTTTGAAGCTGTTGCCCGGCTGAACAGCTTCTCCAAAGCAGCGGATGAACTGTCCATTAGCCAGAGCGCTGTCAGCCATCAGATCAAACAGCTGGAAAGCTATCTTGGTGAATCCTTGTTTATACGTACTGGACGCTATCTGTCTCTCACAGAAGAAGGGCAGCAATATCAGGAAGCCATCAGTTCTGCACTGATGCAGATTGAGCGTGCCAGCGAACGCTTGCTGGGACACGAAACCTCTCGACTGCGCTTGTCAGTATTCAGCTCCTTTGCGGTCCGCTGGCTGGTGCCCCGTCTGCCCGAACTACGCCGTCAATACCCGCAACTGGAGCTGTCACTGGAAATGACCGGCGAGAATCCGCGTCTTTCAGACAGAGTCGCCGACTGCTTTATCACCATCAAACAAAGCTCCCCGGCTTTCGCCTATGACCTGCTCTATACGGAACGCCTGTTTCCGGTATGCAGCCAGGCATTTTGGCAACGCATCTGTCGAGAACAGCAGCTCGACCCGGCTGTAGACGCTCTGTCACTGGAGCAGCTGGCTTCATACCCCCTGCTGTCCACTTACAGTATTTATGATCGCAGTGCCGGTGACTGGGAGGCCTGGTATGCCGTCGCAGACCGCGCTTTGCCTGCTGAACAGCCGGTGCAGCATTTCAGTCATATGCTGTTGGCACTGGAAGCAGCCCGTTTTGATCAGGGTATTGCACTGACAAATGATTACATGCTCAACCCGGAACATGATGCAGAGGACTTTGTGCGCTTGCCCTGCCACTCACTGATTACCGGAGACACCTTTTACTTTGCCTGGAAGCTGACACGGCGTCATGAAAGCAGCATTCAACGACTAAGACACTGGCTGGTCCAACAGGCAATAGAGAATGGCCTGCGCCCCTCATAAACAGGTGACCTGAACCACCGTTAGGTGTATAAAGCGAACAGTTTTCTGATGACTTCGGAGCCATGTATGTCCCCTGCCTGTGCTGAACTTTATGACACCATCGCGGATGCACTGGTCGACCAGGGCTATTACTACACTTCCCGTCCGCTACCCGGACTGCCTACCACCACATTACAGCAACGCATCGCCCAGCTGGATGCCGAAGCCGCGCTGCAGCGAGCAGGAATCGGACGACACCAGGATCATCAGATCAATAACAGCGTCAGACGAGACAGTATTCGCTGGCTAAGCAGCGAGCACACAGCTGAGCGCGAATATCTTGAGTGGATGGACGGGCTGCGCAGCGGAATCAATGAACGTCTGTTCATGGGGTTGTTTGACTATGAATGTCACTTTGCCCACTACCCGCCAGGAGCTTTTTATCAGCGCCACCTGGATGCCTTTCAGGGGCGTACCAATCGGGTACTGACCACCGTCTATTATCTGAATGACCAATGGCAAACAGATCAGGGGGGCGAACTGCTGCTCTACGCTAATGACAGTGACAGAGTACTGGAGCAGGTATTACCGGAAACAGGCACCCTGCTGGTATTTCTGAGTGATCGTTTTCCTCACGAGGTACTCGAGACACACCGGGACCGTTACAGTATTGCCGGCTGGTTCAGAGTGAATAACTCATTGAATACTCAGATAGATCCGGCGAACTAGAAGGTCATATACCGGAATTGAGGGGGATCTGTCTGACAAGGGAGGGCTATTCCCTGCCAGACAGATTTTTGCCAAACACGTTACACGCAGATTACTTGACGATCTGTGTCGCTACCGACAGGTAAGCATCACCTTGCGCTTTAACCGCTTCAGCGTCAAACGCTTCAGACGCCAAGTGTAGTTCTTCCAGTGTATCAACCAGCTCCGCAACCTCTGCATGAATTTTTTCCAGCGCATTTTCAAGTGTATAAGTCAGCTCATGCACTTCAACCATAGCCTGGTTATCAATCTCACCTGACAACACAGTCGCCAGTTTCTGATTGTACTCGGCAAAGTTGGCCACTGCCTGCTCCAGCGTCTCAGCTGGCAAACCCTTGAAATGTTCCACACCCGTAGCCTGAGCCGATACAGCAAAACCCAGCAGACCCGCCAATGCCAATGGAGCCATCAGTTTCTTCATGTGTTCATCCTGAATTACAGTTAACTTAAATGATAACGATTTGTATTAGCAAAACTATCATTACAGAATAAAAACTGCAAGCCTGAATTATTGACGCGGATCAACTCCACAGTAAATGCAACAGCATCCAGACACCCATGGAGGCAAACAGGAAGGCTGCTGCCCAACGAAACCACTCCAGTCGCAAACGTTTAAGCGCCCAGTCACCAGCAAAAATGACCGGCACATTCGCCAGTAACATACCCAATGTCGTTCCCAGCGTAACCGCAACCACTGACTCAAAACGTACTGCCAGCATCAGTGTAGCGACCTGGGTCTTGTCTCCGATTTCTGCCAGTGAAAACAGCACCAGCGTGGTCAGAAAAGCGCCGTATTTGACCAGGCGCCCATCTGAATCGTCCTGCGTATCAGGGATCAGAACCCACAGTGCCATGGCCAGAAAACTGAGTGCAATCACCCCCTGAAACCAGGGACCGGACAAGAAGGTCGAAAGCCAGCCACCCAGATAGGCAGTCACGGCATGATTCAACAGGGTAGCCAGTGTTACCCCGAAAATAATCGGCCAGGGTTTGCGGAATTTGGCAATCAGGAGTAACGACAGCAACTGGGTCTTATCGCCCACTTCAGCAATCGCAACAGCCAGTGCAGAGAACAGAAAGGCATCCATTGAGACAGGTCCAGGGGCAGGGTATAGACAACCAAAGGCACAAATGCACACCCCGCCCCGGTTTGTGCAATCATACCTCAGGTCTCATCAGTCTCTTTGCCTGCTGCAAAAAGATGTATCAACCATGAGCATGTGGCTCAAGTGTGTTGGCTGATACCCCGGACAGTTCCGGTCGATTACTCCCCCAAGAGTGGGCGCAGATTAACCCTGAACCCCCGGATTGTCAAACGCAAAGGCTGGATGTGATATACTGTTTTTTTAATCATTTCTGGATAGATCGTGACCACCGCTCTCTTTAACTCGTTACCACTGCCCGACTCAGCCTTAGCCAATCTTGAGCATATGGGTTATCTCCAAATGACGCCCATTCAGCAGCAAAGCCTGCCTGAAATCCTGCAGGGCCGGGATCTGATTGCCCAGGCTCAAACCGGTAGCGGAAAAACAGCAGCCTTCGGCATCGGTCTGATGGAAGCACTCAATCCACGCTGGTTTGCGGTTCAGGGGCTGGTGCTCTGCCCCACCCGAGAACTGGCAACACAGGTGGCAGGAGAGTTACGAAAACTGGCGCGCTATCTGGAGAATATCAAGATCGTGACACTCTGCGGCGGCCAACCCATCGGGCCTCAAATCGGCTCACTAGAGCATGGCGCACATATTGTTGTCGGCACCCCCGGACGCCTGAAAGACCATTTGCGCAAGCAAACCCTGCAACTGGATAACGTCAAGGTTGTGGTTCTGGATGAAGCGGACCGCATGCTGGACATGGGATTTGAAGAGGATCTGCGCACCCTGCTGGCCGCCACACCCGATGCGCGTCAGACACTGCTGTTCTCGGCCACCTATCCGGATGAAATCGAAGCTATCAGTGCAGCGTACCAATGTGACCCGGTCCGGGTCAGTGTTGAGCTGCATCATGATGCCAGCCGCATAGCACAGCGGGTCTGGCATACTGGTCGCCAACCGAAAGCCGAAGCCGTTGCGGCGCTGTTACAGGCCCAGGCCCCGGAGGCCTGTATTATTTTCTGCAACACCCGTCAGGCCTGCCAGGAAATGGCCGAGGGGCTGCGCGCCTATGGGTTGAAAGCCCTGGCCTTGCATGGTGATCTGGACCAACGTGACCGGGATCAGGTCTTGATCCGTTTCAGCAACGGCAGTTGCCGTTACCTGCTGGCAACCGATGTTGCGGCACGGGGTCTGGATATCGACAGTGTTGATCTGGTCATTAATGCAGACCTTCCCCAGGATCCTGCCGTGTATATTCATCGGATCGGCCGCACCGGACGTGCCGGTCGCAGCGGACTGGCCATCAGTCTCTGCGGTGATCGGGACCAGCATCGCCTGTCTCGCATTGAAGCACTGCAGGCACACGCCATTGAATCCCAACCGGCTCTGCCTGCACCTTCTCCAGAACAGCAACCGCCTGCAGCCGAGATGGTGACCCTCTGTATTGCCGGTGGCCGCAAAGAGAAACTGCGGGCTGGTGATTTACTCGGTGCACTCACCCGGGCGGGCGGTATCGATGCATCGCTGATCGGCAAGATCGATATTGGCGATCATGCCTGCTACGTCGCGGTGCACAAGCGTATTGCCGCTGATGCACTGGAGCAACTGCGCCAGGGTAAAATCAAAGGTCGCGCCTTCCGCGTCAGACGCCTGTAGCCTTCTGTTTTAATTTCAATGCACGGGCTGGCACAAAACCTGCTGTAACCATAGGAATAGTAGGTTGTACTCCAGCTCTCAAACAGGATGCCTACTATCGCAACCTGTTTGATTGCACCACCGGAGTGCAGTTTTCAATCATGGAGACTGCTGATGCTCGATAAAAGTGCACTGGATGCCCTATGGATACTCATGGGTGCGGTACTCGTCCTGATCATGCAGGGTGGTTTTCTTTGTCTGGAGTCCGGACTGACCCGCAGCAAGAACGCCATCAACGTCGCCCTGAAAAATGCCTTTGACCTGATTGTTGCGGCACTGCTTTTCTGGCTCATCGGCTTTGGTATCATGTTTGGCGCGCATCAGGGCATGCAACTGGACAGCCGCTGGTTTGTTGCTGACTTCACTCAGGATGAGTTCTGGCACGCCAGTTTTTTCTTTTTTCAACTGACCTTCTGTGCCACCGCCGCAACCATCGTCTCCGGTGCCATTGCTGAACGTAGCCGGTTTATCGTGTACTTGATCATCACCGCCATGATCAGCCTGGTGTTTTACCCTGTGTTCGGGCACTGGTCCTGGAGTGGTGCCGTCAACCTTCAATCTGGCTGGCTGGAGGCACTGGGGTTTATTGATTTCGCTGGCAGCACTGTGGTTCACAGCCTCGGCGGCTGGGTGGCACTGGCTGCCATTCTGGTGATCGGCCCGCGCACCGGACGCTTCGTCGAGGGTCGCGTGCAATCGATTCCCGGCAGCAACCTGCCTTTGGCGATTCTAGGCATGCTGTTTTTCATGATCGGCTGGATCGGCTTTAATGGCGGCAGCACTCTGGAGTTTTCCACCGCCATTGCTGGCATTATCGTCAACACCATCATTGCCGGATCAGCAGGAGGCATTACCGCCATCCTGCTGTCTTTACTGAATACCGACAAAAGCCAGACCACCGCGCTGACAATCAATGGCACCCTCGCCGGACTGGTCGCCATCACAGCTGGCTGCCATGTCGTCAGCACCCCTACCGCCGCACTGATTGGTGCGATAGGTGCGCTGTGCATGTACCTGGCTGAACAGCAGATGCATCGACTGCAACTGGATGATGCGATTTCAGCTGTCCCTGTGCATCTGGCTGCTGGCATCTGGGGGACTCTGGCCGTCGCACTGTTCGGCGACCTGAACCTGATTGATACCGGCCTGTCACGCTTGCAACAACTGGGGATACAAACACTCGGCATTGTCGCCTGCGCCCTGTTTGTGTTTCCACTGGCCTTAACCCTGCTGATGCTACTCAACCGAATCTTACCGTTGCGTGTCAGCCTGGAAGCGGAACAACAAGGCCTGAATGTATCAGAGCACGGTGCCAAAACCGAACTGACGGATCTGCTTTCGGCCATGCAGACACAGGAACGCAGTGGCGATCTCAGCCAACGGGTACCGGTCGAGCCGTTTACAGAAGTCGGTCAGATTGCATCACAATACAACCGGGTCATGGCCAACCTGAATCGCATGGTCACCCGCACACGACTCATTGTGCGTGATATGCGTGATGGCATTATCACCTTCTCCGATCAGGGTATTATTACCAGCGCCAACCCAGGCACCGAAATCCTGTTCAAAACACCTGTACACCAACTGGTCGGTCAGCCGACTAGGCTACTGCTGCATGACAGCAACCAGCAAACCTATTCAGCCACCCCACCTGAGCGCTTGTTTGTGACACTGGCCAGCAGTCTGCAATCAGAACCCTATGAAATAGTGGCTCGCGACAGCCTTGGTGAACCTTTAACGCTGGAAGTAACCACCACCGCCAGCCCGACGGACGAGGGTGTGCAGTACAGCGCCATACTGCGCGACATCAGTGAACGCAAACGCATGGAAGCACGCCTGCACCGCCATTCAGAACTGGCTCAGGTTACCCTTGAGGCGATCACCGAAGCCGTCATCACGTGTGATGCCGCACACAATACCGTGTACCTCAACCCCATGGCCTGTGAACTGCTGGGGATGACAGCGGAACAGGCTTTTGGTCTGCCAATTGACCAGTTGATTCGTATCGAGGGGGCGGACAATACAATCGTGAGCGTGGCATCCTTATGCCTGTCAGCCCCCACCAACACAATCCCGCGTATTCCGCAAAAACAGATGTTTACCCTCATCAATCATCGCGGTGAACTGTTTGAGGTGCAGCTCAACTGCGCCCCTTTGCTGGACACCAACCGACAGAGCATGGGCTGGGTCATCGCCCTCCAGGACATCACCCAAAACAACCGATTACAGGAGTTGCTCACCTTTCAGGCTGTCCACGACACACTGACGGGCCTGATCAACCGTCGTGAATTTGAAAAGCGCCTGGAACAACTCATTTATGAAGCACATCAGGAACAGGTCACACATCTGCTCTGCTATCTGGATCTTGATCAGTTCAAGCTAGTCAATGATACCTGCGGCCACCGTGCAGGAGATGCACTGTTGAAACAACTGTCCGGGCTGCTGAAGCCAGTGTTGCGCCAAAGTGACACCCTCGCGCGCCTGGGTGGTGATGAATTTGGGGTACTGCTGAGCCACTGCCCGGTTGAGAAAGGACTGGAGATAGCCGAGGCTCTGCGCAAAACCATCACGGCTTTCCGTTTCTCCTGGGAAGGACAGATTTTCTCGGTAGGGGTCAGTATAGGTCTGGTCAGCATCACCGAGGCCTGCGGCACACTGGACGAAGTGCTCAGCCATGCAGATGCCGCCTGCTATGCTGCCAAGGACCTGGGGCGTAATCGGGTTCAGCTATTTCAGCCAGACGACCAGGACACACTGGCGCGTCAGGGGCAGATTCAATGGGCCAGCCGACTACAGGAAGCGCTGGACCGCGACCTGTTCCGACTGTTTTTCCAGCCGATACAACCGTTGGAAACCGATACTGAACAGATGCCCCACTATGAGATTCTGACCCGCATGATTGATGACAAGGGCGAGTTGATTCCTCCCGGTGCTTTTATCCCGGCAGCGGAACGGTTTGGGCTGATGTCCAAGATTGATAAATGGGTCATCTGTAACACCCTGGCCTGGATGGGTGATCAGTTACGACAGAACAAACAACCGGTGTTCTGCGCCATCAATCTCTCAGGCGCGTCGATTGGCCGGGAAGACTGCCTGGTCCTGATTCGTGAACAACTGGAAAAACACCGTGTACCTGCCCAAAATATCTGCTTCGAAGTGACCGAAACGGCTGCCATAGCAGACCCGGCCAATGCCGGGCGCTTTATTCGTGAACTGAAACAACTGGGATGTCAGTTTGCACTGGATGATTTTGGCAGCGGCCTGTCCTCCTTTGGCTACCTGAAACAGCTACCGGTTGATTACCTCAAGATTGACGGCATTTTTATTCAGGAACTGGCCAGCAACCGTATTGACCAGGCTATGGTTGCGTCCATCAACAATATCGGCCATATCATGGGACTGAAAACCATCGCCGAATTTGTTGAAGATGCCACCACGCTGGATCTGCTACGTCAAATCGGCGTGGATTATGTACAGGGTTACTATATTGGCCGCCCGGAGCCACTCGAATCCCTGCACAGCGTACGCGTAATGCCGCGCTGATCACAGGGTCTTAACGCTGACCACGGCCTGTGCCATAATGTCTCTAACTCACCTGTAAACCGGATACGCCATGCACCGTGTATCATCCCTGCTTGTGGCCTTGACGCTGACAGCGAGCCTGATCTTGCCGACCCTGAGCCTGGCTGACTCGGGTATCCGTCGTATTGTCCATCCCGATGGGCGGGTGGAGTTTACCAATGTCGGTACAGCCGCCGCGCCAACACGCCCGGCAACACGCAGCCAGACCATTTACAGTTACCGTTCTCCCAACGGCACCCTGAGCTTTTCCGATCAACGGCCAGAAGCCGGCATTCGCTATGACATCATGCGCTTTGACTGTTATGCCTGTCGTCCGGGCTCCTCGGTTGACTGGCACAATACCCGTTTGTTTACCAGCCAGTACGCCGCTGAAATTGAGCGTGAAGCACGTCGGTTCAATGTAGATCCGGCCCTGGTCCGCGCTGTCATTCATGCCGAATCCGCCTTCAATCCCCGGGCTATTTCACCCAAAGGCGCGCAAGGACTGATGCAACTCATGCCCCCGACGGCCGAGGATCTGGGCGTCACCAATGCCATGGATGTCAGCCAGAACATCTATGGCGGGGTGAAGTACCTGTCCTGGATGCTCGACCGTTTCAATGGCGATACACGCCTTGCCACAGCGGCCTATAATGCCGGACCCGGTGCCGTACAGCGTTACGGAGGCATACCACCCTTTGCAGAAACCCAGGCCTATACCGAACGCGTTGCCATACTCCATCAGCGCTATCGTCAGTTATACTGAAGCCGATTGAATCACAACCTGATCGGAGCCTATGCATGAGTCTGTCACCTTTCCACTTAGCGATTCCCGTGTATGATTTAGCGGCTGCACGCCATTTTTACGCTGATATTTTTGGTCTGGAAGAGGGACGCTCCAGTGAACACTGGGTCGATTTCAACTTTTTTGGCCATCAACTGGTGATCCATGAACATCCCAAGACTGACACGCAAACCCAGGCGCATACCAATGCGGTGGATGGCCATGATGTCCCGGTGCCTCACTTTGGTATCGTGCTGGAATGGTCTCAATGGGAAACGCTGGCAGAGCGTCTGAAAGAGCACGGCATTCAGTTTGTCATCGAACCCTATATTCGTTTTCAGGGTCAGGTGGGCGAACAAGCCACCATGTTTCTTTATGATCCTTGCGGTAATGCCCTGGAATTCAAGGCATTCAAGGATATCGGCCAATTATTCGCCAAATGATCGACAGCAATTGACTTTATCCTTGCGTGTGATAGTGTACTAGTACATGAATACATTAGACCCTCACACTCAAGAATTGCTCGATACACTGTTGGCGGCCCAGGATCGTCAGGCTCTGTTGCAACTGCTGCAAAGCCTGCTGACGCCGGCAGAACTGCATGAGATTCCCAAGCGCCTGCAAATTCTGAAACGGCTGCAAGCAGGCGAACCTCAACGCAAAATTGCTGAAGAGCTGGGTGTGGGAATCGCGACTGTCTCACGCGGCGCACGTGCGCTGAAGCGTGACCTTTAAGAGCCCACTATGACCCGTCGACCCGAAAAAATTACGTTACCGCGCAAACCCCGTTACGTGACCCTGACGGCGGACTGCGATTTCTTTGAGCTATTCCGCAAAATCGAGAAACGTTTCGATGTCTGCTTCATGCTGGAGTCTCTGGGCGAAGACAGCCATATCTCGCGCTACTCCATTATCGGCTTTGATCCTGAGCAACTGATCTACGCCAACGGCCAACAGCTCACCATCGAATCCCGCGCTGGTGAATGTGAGCATTACACCAGTGAGAATCCCTACTATCTGCTGCGTGAAATCATGCCGCAGAATATTATTTCACGAAAATATGCCGGGGGACTGACAGGCTATATTGGCTACGATGCCATGAGCTATTTTGAACCCAGCCTGAAACTGAAAACCAGTGACTGGTTCGATGCCTTCCGCTTTGGTCTGTACAAGGACGGTCTGATTCTCGACAAAATGACCGGCGAGATCATCTACTTCCACTATGCTGAAAACCGTATGGATCTGGTCACAGAACTGATCCAGGCACCCAGCCCGAAGAATGACCCGCTGCAGATTCGCTTTACCGGTGAAACCATGAGCCGTGAAGAACACGCCTCAGCAGTAATGAAAGTGAAGCAGGACATTATTGAAGGAAAGATTTTTCAGTGTGAAGTGGGCTTCAAGAAGTACCTCAACCTGAAGGGTGACACGCTGAACATCTATCAGCAGTTGCGAGAGGTCAACCCGTCCCCGCAGATGTATTACCTGAAGTTTGCTGACCAAAAGCTGATTGGTGCCAGTCCGGAGCTGCTGTTCCGTCTGCGCCAGGGAGAAATGGAAACCTTCCCGCTGGCAGGGACTACACGCCGCGGCAAAGATGCCCAGGAAGATACTCAGCTTGCCCGTGCACTGCTGAATGATCCCAAAGAGATTGCTGAACACAATATGATTGTTGACTTGCATCGTAACGATATTGGCCGTGTCGCACGCTTCGGAACCGTTAAGGTACGGAGTCTGATGGATATCAAGCGGTTTAGCCATGTACAGCATATCTCCAGCGAAATTGTCGGCATTATCTCTGAAAAAGAAGACATGTTCTCTGCATTGGCGAGCAACTTCCCGGCTGGCACCCTGACCGGAGCACCCAAGATTGAGGCCATGAAGATTATTGACGCGCTGGAAACAGACGGTCGCGGCCCCTATGGTGGCGCTGTCGGCAACTTTTCCTTTAACGGTGACTGTACCTTTGCCATTCCGATTCGTACGGTGTTTGCCAAGGGCGATCAGGCCTATGTGCAAACCTGTGGTGGCAATGTCTACGACTCCAATCCGGAAGATGAATACGAAGAGATACGGCGCAAGTTTGCCGGAACACGCAAGGCGCTGGAGCCATTTCTGGTGGCAGACGAGGAGTCACAGGCATGAACATCCTGATTATTGATAACTACGACTCGTTCACCTACAACCTGTATCAGTACATCGGCGAGATTCTGTCGACAGCACAGAGTCACGGACAGCTGCAACACTTTGATATCACGGTAAAACGCAACGACCAGATAACGCTGGAACAGGTCCAGGCGCTGAACCCGGACCGGATTATTATCTCGCCCGGACCTGGCTCACCCGACGATGAGCAGTATTTCGGCATCTGTGCTGAGGTCATTCGTGAGCTGGGCCCGCAGATTCCGCTATTGGGCGTCTGCCTCGGCATGCAGGGTATTGTGCATGTGTTTGGTGGCAGGGTCGTCAAGGCAGCCCTGCCAATGCACGGCAAGATCAGCCCGATTCAGCATAACAGCCAGGACATGTTCAAAGACATTCCTGATCAGCTGGAAATTATGCGTTATCACTCACTGATTGCCGAGCCACAGAGCCTGCCTGACTGTCTGGAAGTCACAGCCAGTGTTGGCGACCTGCCCAGCAGCGCCTTCACCAACCACAGTGTTATTCGTCAGGGTGGAGAGTTCGAGATTATGGGGGTCCGGCATAAAACGCATCCCATTCAGGGGATCCAGTTTCATCCGGAATCCTTTGCCACCGAAGGTGGCAAAGAGCTGATCAGTAACTTCCTGTTTCAGTAGCAGGCATCAAGGGCGCGGCTTGAGTTCGCCCAGTAACTGGTTGAGTATCTCCACCCAGGGCTGCTCAGCCTGCTGCGCTTTGAGATAATCCAGACCACGCGCCGTATAGGTACCCGGTGTGCCTATCTCACGAGCCAATGCAGCAGGAGTTCGATCGGGATGCTGCTGCAACAACACAGCGGATTCCTGCTGCGCAGCTGCCAGCAACGACACCGCCTCCTGCAGCTGCATGCCGGTTTGCGCAACCAGTGTATCCGCAAGCGCCTGAATCTGTTCCAGCCACCAGGCATTCACGCAGACGCTCAACATGGATGCCTCAAAAGCCTGTTCCGTTGCAAAGCTTTGTACACCATACCCGGCTTGCTGAAACGGAATCGACAGCGCTGATTGCTGTGGATAAAAAAACACACTGGCGCCAGGGTACGCCACCGCAATACTTGCCATCATGCGTGTCACCTGAGCAGGATAACAGCGATCAGCCAGTTCCGACTGCTTCACACCGGCAACCAGGCTGATCAGATGATGCTCAGCTCTCAACTGCACTGTGGCCAGCAATGTGCCCAGCTGCTCCGGGCGCACGCCAATAATCAGCGTCTGACACTCGGCCACGACTGAGGTGTTGTCCGGCGCCACACGTACACCCGGCAACTGCCGCAATCCGGCAACACGTTCCGCTGAACGGGGCGACAATACCCATTCGAAGGGTGCTGCAGACTGTTGCACACCGCGTATCAATGCCTCCGTCAGTGCGCCAACGCCCAATACACCGATTTTCATCAGTTCATACTCGCCATAAAGCCATGGATACCGGTCAGGATAATTTGTGACGCCATCGCCGCCAATACCAGACCTGTCACCTTACTCAGCACATTCAGCCCGGTACGACCCAGGATTTTTTCCAGCCAGGAGGCCAGGTGCAAACAGGCCAGTAAAAACAGCAGCGCCAGCACCAGACCGATGACCCCAAACAACAGATCCATACCTTCCAGCTCGGCACCATATACCAGTATCGCACCAATTGAAGCGGGCCCTATGATGGTCGGAATGGCCAAAGGCACGACTGAAATATCATCACGCTGCTCCTGAGGGACTTCGGCATTGGCTCTCACACCATCCCGAACCAGGCTGACCCCGGAGAGAAACAGCAGAATGCCTGCACCGATACGAAAAGAATCCAGTGTAATGCCCAGCACCTCAAACAGCTGCGCCCCAAAGAAGAACAGGATCAGACTGATACACAGTGCAGCAAACACCGCACGGTTGGCTATCGACTGTCGCGTACGACGGCTGTCACTGCGGGTCAGCGACAGGAACATCGATACCACAAAGAAGGGTGCAAACAGAAACACAAACTTGAAACTGATTGAAAGCAGGATTGCCATGACGCCACGCCATTAACTGAAGGAAAACAGCCTGCATAATCCTTGAATAGAGATGCATTGTCCAGCCACGGAGTGACTCAAAAACAGAGTCAGATATTGCATTAAAGTCAACTAAATTCGGCTTAACTGCGCCAATCGGATTGCCAGATTTATGCTGAGGTGGTTTACTATCCGCCTTACATTGAACCACGGACAGGGATCACAGGAAGACCTCTCATGCCTAGCAAACGCTCAGCCCTCAAATTTTCGACCTACGCCGCAACCTCCTTGCTCAGCGCAACACTGCTGCTGACGGGTTGCAGTAATGATGAACCAGAACAAGCCAGTACTCCCAGCAGCCCACCGGCGGTTGTCGAAGATCGTCTGCTGAGCCTGATTCCGGCAGATACACCCTACTTTTTCGCCAGTCGTGAGCGTCTGTCTGAAGACGATGCGATGCTGCTGATTGAAAAGCTCGGTACCCTGGATTCCATTGAGACCCAACTGGCTGATCTGGAACAGCTGCGCCAGACGACCGATGACGAGGCCATGCATCAGTTCCTCGACATTATGACCACCCTGCTGAAAACGCTGGATGAAGTACGCACTGTCGAGGACTACCACCGACTGGGCATGCTGCCCAATGCACGTTCCGCTATATATGGTTTAGGTCTGCTACCTGCCGCGCGTATGGAACTGCATGATGAAGCGCTGTTCAAGGCCTTCTTCGAAAACCTGCTGACAGAGCTGCCAGTCGAGATGCAGCGCGCGCAACTGGGTGATACGGAATACTGGTACACCTCTGTTGAATCACCGATGCAAACCCTGATCACCATTCGCGATGAGCAAGTGATTATGGGGATGCTGCCCAGCACCGCCGAGCAGGCACTGTTGGAACAGCTGTTCGGTATCACGCCACCCACCATGAGCCTGCTGCAAAGTGGCGAGATGCAACAACTGGAGCAGCGTTACAATTACAGCCCCTACGGCAGTGGTCGTTTCTCTACCAAAGCCATAGTGCGTGAAGTGATCGCACCGGAACACCCGGCCAGCCGTGCATTAATGGCGCTGGGCGGCCCGGAAACTCTGGACATTGAAGCGTGCCGTACCGATATTGACCGTTTGACTGCTCTGTTCCCGGCACTGGTCATGGGCGTTCATGAACTGTCGACGGATCGTATTACCGGCAGCATGCGCCTGGCCACCGGTGCCGAGCTGGCCGATGATCTGACTACCTTCACCACAGCCGTTCCTGGACTGGGCAGCGGTCAGGGGATTGCCAGCCTGGGTATCGCTCTGGATGTACAGGCGGTCACCCGTGCTTTGCAAAAATACGCAGGCCAGGTTCGCACCACACCCTTTACCTGTCCGGAACTGCAGGGTATCAATGAAGCCTGGAATGAACTGGGTCTGCTGACCAACCATCCCATGACCATGATGCTCGGCCCGGCGCTGAGCGGTATGAATATTCGTATCGACAGTCTTCAGGCTGATCCCATGCAACCGGGTGGCAGTGGCGTCATGACCTTTGCTTCACCAAACGCACAGGGCCTGATTTCTGCGGTCAGCATGTTCGTTCCGCAAATTGCCACTCTGAATCTGCAGAGCAATGGTGATGTGAAGCAGGTTGATCCTCAGCTGCTTCCACCAGAGGTTCCCAGCGTGCATGCCGCGATGTCGGATAAATCCATTATCCTGGGTGTTGGCCTGGACACACCTGAGCAACTGAAGTCTGAGCTGAAGAACACCAATGGTCGTTCCGGCCTGCTGACCTATGGACACCTGGGCAGTGAAATTTTTGCCATTCTGGCAGAGTTAAGCACTCAGCTGCCGAATACCGATGGCCTGGATACAGCAGAACTGTTGTACATGGCTGAACTCTACGAAAAAACCGAGTTCTGGATCGGTATTGACGGTGCCGGTATTGAATTCGGCGTTGGTGTAGAACTGAAGTAATCCTCCGGCCGGTCAGATCTTCAAGGTCTGATCGGCCCAACGCTCAGCATCCAGCGGCTGATGTGTTACCAACAGTGCCAACTGTCCTGTCTGCTTCAGACATTCACCTATCCAGTCACCGGCCAGATACCGAGAGTGCTCATCCAGTGCGCTGAAGGGCTCATCCAGCAAGAGTATCGGCTGCTCCCGTAACACTGTCCGAATCAGCGCAATACGCTGACGCTGCCCACCCGACAGTTCTGCAGGCAAACGCTGCTCCAGGCCCGCGACACCCAGTTGTTCACAGGCGGCTTCGACCTTCTGCCACTGCAGCGGCGTCGGCGAGCCGCGCGTAAATCCCAAACGCAGATTTGTCGCCACGTCCACATGTTCAAACAGGTTATATTGCTGAAACAGTGACGATACCGGGCGTTGCTCAGGTGTCAGGCTGTCCAGGCGCTGTTCCGATAGCCAGATACTGCCTTGATCTGCCGGAAGAAAACCACCGAGACACTCCAGCAAACTGCTTTTGCCCGACCCGCTCGGCCCCATCAACACCAGCAGCTCTCCCGATGCCACCGTAAAATCATACTGCCGTTGTAGCTCACCACGGCGCACAGCCAACTGCCTGACCCTGAGTTCAACCTGCCAATCAGGCATGACGTGTCTCCAGCCATCGTAATACGGCAAATGCCAGGAATAATAACATCAGAGAGGCCAGCGCTGCTTCCGCCACGCGATAACTGCCCGCCAGACTGTAGATCAACCAGGGCAAAGTGCGCCAGGTATCACTGCCAAAAATTGCAAAGACAGACATATCCCCCAGAGCCAGTACAAAGCAGATAGCCAGCACACGCTGCAAGACCGGACGCAGATAGGGCAGATAGATCAACCGCCACTCAGTCAACCGTCCAGGATGCAGGTCTGCCAGCAGTCGGGCATAGCTGGCTTGATAATTGGATACAGCCGGGCGCAACTGCTGAAACGCGAAAGGCAGTGCTATCAGTGCGTTGATCAGCATAATGGCCAGCCAGCCCCAAACCTGCCAGTCCAGATGTGGCATCAACAGAATATAAAGCCCCACCGACAGTACCATCGCCGGAACAATCAATGGATACAAGGCCGCAGCCGCCACCCCCTGTCGCCAAAAACCCTGCGGCAATGCACGCCAGAGCGACAGCAACGACAAGGACAGCAGCAGCGACAACAGCGCGGCACCACACGCCAATAATAAAGAACGCCCTATAATGCCAGGCAACCCGGTCTGCAGCAAAAAGCCAATATCTGCCCGGAACGCAAGCGGTACCAGCACCCAGACCGGTAGCATCAGAAACAATCCGATCAACAGATAACTGCAGCGACCACCCCAGATCAACCAGATGGGCTGACGTGGCAACCAGTGTTGTTGTGGCGCTTCAACCGGGGCCAGCCATTGAAACCGCCCCAAACGACTGAACAACAGGTAGATACTGCCAGCCAGGAGTAGCTGAACCCAGGCCAGAAACAGCGCCTCAGATGGGTTAAAGTCATACTTGAGTGCCTGATAGATGGCCACTTCCAGAGTACTGGCAGCAGGCCCACCCCCCAGTGCCAACACCACCGCAAAGCTGTTGAAACAGAGCAGGAAAATAAATCCGGCCACCGCAGGCAACACCCCCTGCAACACAGGCCACTCCACCAGCCGAAAGCGTTGCCAGCCGGTAATGCCCAACTGTGACGCCAGCTTCCAGGCTGAGGGGGGGATCGAGCGCCACTGGAAAGTCAGTACCCGCACGGCGAACGGCAGATTGAGAAACACATGCGCCAGCAAAATACCGTTTAACCCATACAAGCGCCAACTGTCTCCCAACCAGGGAGTCAGCAGACCTGAACGACCAAACAGCGCCACCAGACCGGTTATCAAAATCAAGGAAGGCATGACGAAGCAGAGCAGACACCAGCTCAGAAAACGCTCGGTGCCCGGCAGTGCACTATCCAGCGCCAAGGCACGGGACAGAGGTAAAGCCAGCACCACTGAGAACAGCGCACTGAGCAGTGCCTGCCAGAGCGAAAAGCGCAACAGTTGCCAAAACCAGGGCTCTTGCCACAGCTCGGTGGCAACATCACTGCGCCCCCAGCCTGCCAGGGCACCAAAAGCCAGCAGGCTGATCAACAGAATCAGTCCAAGGCTCAGCAAACCGGGCCATTGCTGCCCCAGACGTCGGGCAGTCGTCACATTAACGGCTGACAGCACTGCGCCAAACCTGTAACCATTCCCGTCGCTGACGGTCAGCCAGATCTGCAGACACCTGAATCACGTCACGTTCCGCTTGCTGAAAAACCTCCGGTAACGTCACATCATCACGCACCGGCAACATCCAGTTATGCTGGGCAATAACAGCCTGCACCTCGGCCTCCAGCAAAAATGCCAGAAAAGCCTGTGCCAGCGCTACATTCTGGCTATAAGCAGAAATCGCAGCCACTTCAACCTGGGCAATATGGCCTTCAGCAAAGCGGGTGGCAACATAGACATCACTGGATTCAACCAGCTGATGATACGCCGGAGAGGTGGTATAGCTGAGCACATAATCTGCTTCACCCTGCAGGAACATGCCATAGGCCTCAGACCAGCCTTTGGTCACCGTCACAGTGTTCCGCGCCAAACGCTGCCAGGCATCGGCAGAACGATCGCCATAGACAGCCTGTATCCAGTGCATCAGCCCCTGTCCCGGTGTACTGGTACGCGGGTCCTGATACAACACACTGGCATCACTGGACAATAACGCCTCCAGTGAGTCGACCGGATCATCCACCTGATGACGGTTGTAGATAAATGCAAAGTAACCATAGTCAAACGGAATAAACTGGGCATCCTGCCAATCCAGCGATGCTTTGAGTGGCCAGTCCTCAAGTATTAAACCATGTGACTGCACCAGACCCAGCCGACGTGCCTGAGGCATCAGCATGGTATCCAGCCCCAGTACCACATCTGCACGGGTACGGTCCCCTTCCAGCTGCAAACGGTTTAGCAGGGAAACACCATCATCACTGCTGGTAAAGCGCAGCTCACAGTCACAGACGGCTTCAAAGCGCGTTTTCAATTCAGGACCAGGTCCCCAACTACTGGTAAAGCTGCTGTAGGTATACACATTCAGGGTACCTGCAGACAAAGTGCCGCTAAACAACAGCAGAGCCATCAGGCTCACAACAGAAACAGCAGAGGTCAGGTAATTCACTCAGGACTCCGGTATCATCAGATACTGGCACAGGATGAGCTGTCCAATGACAGCCGCCTCATTTCCTACGCCAGTATTAACTGGATCAGGTTCAACGGGTAAACTCTCAGCCTGACGGCACCCCGATGAGATTGGCAGAGTATAGCATGACCCAACTGAGTCACCATCTTTCCTCCACGACCCCTGCTGCAGTACTGCCCAATGCCCTGCACCACTATCTGTCGGCACCGATAACCATTGAGTATCTGGGTCAAGGCAGCCGTAACCGACACTGGCGCCTGAGCACAGCCGACATGACCTGTATCTGGCGAGAGTTTGGCCCAACACCTCCCGGTGCCAACCGGAATCTGGAACGTCGTGTGCTGGCGCAACTCCAGGGCCATACCTGGGTACCGGAGCTGTTGCTCGACCTGCCGGAGGGTTTACTGTTCCGTGCCTCACCCGGCGCACAGCCACTGCAAATACCGCTTTCCGGCACACAGCGCAGCCAGCTTTTAAGCGCCGTGTTGACCCTCTGGCAACAGCCCATTGAGGCTCCGGCACAGGATTACCCGGCACTGATCCAGCACTATGCCAGCCTGGCAGATCGCCTCGCCTGCCCGGTGACAGCAGCACTCCTTGATGTTGCTCAACACTGGAACCCTCAGCATTTCTGTCTGATTCATCAGGATATTCATCCAGGTAACCTGTTGTTGACCGACCAGGGGATACAACTGATCGACTGGGAATATGCCGTCTGCGGCAACCCCTGGATTGATGCCGTGGCACTGGACCGCATGCTGTCACTCAGTCCGGCAGAAAAGCGGCTACTGCAAGGCCAGCTCCCGAGGCTGGCGCATGCCGATCCCTGGATGCAGGTCAGCATCTGGCTGACACAACTGGACCAGCTCTGGCACCAGGCACAAACCGCACAATTGGCTGACAGCGTGATATAATAGCAGACAGAAATGATCAACTATTTGATCCGGCCCAGGATCCTGCCGGTATCATCAACCACGAGTAGCTCCATGTCCGAAATTCTTGTCTGTGCACTGTATAAATTTGTCCGTCTGGATGACTACCAGACGCTGCGTCCAAGGCTGCTGAATTTGTTGGAACAGCAACAGATCCGCGGCACTTTGCTGCTGGCTCAAGAGGGCGTCAACGGCACAGTAGCAGGCTCCGCATCGGCGATTGCAGCCTTGAAAGACTGGTTTGCAGCAGACACACGCTTTGACGGAATCGATTACAAGGAATCCGTCAGTGACAACCAGCCCTTCTATCGCACCAAAGTGAAGCTGAAGAAAGAGATCGTGACACTGGGGGTTGAAGGTATCGATCCGCGTCAGGTCGTAGGCACCTATGTAAAACCGGCTGACTGGAATGCGCTGATCTCGGACCCGGATGTAGTACTGGTAGATACCCGTAATCAGTATGAAATTGCCCTGGGTACTTTTAAAGGCGCTGTCGACCCGCAGACAGACAGCTTTCGTGAGTTCCCCGAATACGTCGCGCAACAGCTCAACCCGGCACAGCATAAAAAAGTAGCCATGTTCTGTACCGGTGGTATCCGTTGCGAAAAAAGTACCGCCTACCTGAAACAGCAGGGTTTTGAAGAGGTCTACCATCTGCAGGGTGGCATCCTGAAATACCTGGAGGAAGTACCGGAAAGCGAATCCCTGTGGCAAGGTGAATGTTTTGTATTCGATAACCGTGTCAGCGTTGACCACCAGCTGCAACCGGGTCACTATGCACTCTGCGCTGGCTGCCGCATGCCGCTGTCCGAAGCGGACCGTCAGCATCCGCATTATCAGGAAGGTGTCAGCTGTCATCACTGTCATGATCAGCAAAGTGAAGCGCAACGTCAGCGCCATGCCGCTCGTCAGCAGCAGATACAGCTGGCCAAGGCGCGCGGAGAAGCCCATCTGGGTGCCGAAGCGGTTGCTGCCGCAGCACGCCACCGGGCAGAAAAACTGGCACGTAAAGCTGCAGCGAAACGGAAAACAGAATGAAACGACTGCTCTGGTTATGGCTCTGGCTGTTACCTGCAACCCTGCTGGCCAACGAATTCATTGTGTTCAAACAGGGCGAACATCAACTGCTTGCCGAAGTCGCCCTGACACCCAGCCAACGCTCACAAGGGCTGATGTGGCGTACCGAAATGCCGGAAAACGGCGGTATGCTGTTTATTCTCGACCCACAACCTCGCCAGTGTTTCTGGATGCGCAATACCTATATTCCGTTGACACTGGCGTTCCTCGATCAGGATTTTCGTATTCTGCAATTCAATGACATGACCCCCTTGTCGGACGAACTGCACTGTGCCGAACAAACAGCCAGCTTCGCCCTGGAAACGCATCAGGGCTGGTTCAGCCAACGCGACATCCAGATCGGCAGCTACCTGGAAGCCAGCCTGCCTTAATGCACCAGCATGATGCCTGACGGTGCGCTTAACGCTGCTGCGCCGCACCATTTTTGCACAGCACACCCCGCCCCTTCACTGAAAACGACCCTTGCCAAAGTCTGAGCGACATCCACGACACCCTGATAAAACTGGCGTTTCAGGAGTTGGCACAGATTCTGCTCTGATCTGATTCGACGTATCAATCAAATAGGATCAGACCGATGAAACAGATCAAGACCAAACTGGCAACCGCTTCCTGCGCACTTGCACTGTCCATTGCTGCCATCACCGCTCAGGCGGATACGATCAAAGTGGGTGTACTGCACTCGCTGTCGGGCACCATGGCGATTAGTGAAACCACGCTCAAAGACACCATGCTGATGCTGATTGAAGAACAGAACGCCAAAGGCGGCCTGCTGGGCAAACAGTTGGAAGCCGTTGTGGTTGACCCGGCATCCGACTGGCCGTTATTTGCAGAGCGTGCACGTGAGTTGCTGGAGCGTGATCAGGTTGCTGCGATTTTCGGTACCTGGACATCGGTTTCACGCAAATCCGTACTGCCGGTTGTGGAAGAGCTGAACGGTCTGCTGTTCTACCCTGTCCAGTATGAGGGTGAAGAATCCTCACGCAACGTCATCTATACCGGTGCAGCACCTAACCAGCAGGCGATCCCGGCAGTGGATTACCTGATGAACGAACTCGGTATCGAGCGCTGGGTGCTGGCGGGTACTGACTATGTTTACCCGCGTACCACCAACCGTATTCTGGAAGCCTATCTGAAGCAGATGGGTGTGGCTGAAGATGACATCATGATCAACTACACGCCTTTCGGTCATTCTGACTGGCAGACTATTGTCTCCGATATCCGTCGCTTCGGCTCTGCAGGCAAGAAAACAGCCGTTGTATCCACCATCAACGGTGATGCCAACGTACCTTTTTACCGTGAACTCGGTGCTCAGGGTGTCTCTGCTGAAGATATTCCGGTCATCGCCTTCTCCGTAGGTGAAGAAGAGCTTTCCGGTATCGATACGGCTCCGCTGGTCGGGCACCTGGCAGCCTGGAACTACTTCATGAGCGTCGACACCGAAGAAAATGATGCCTTTATCGAAAAATGGCATGACTTCATCGGCGACACCAATCGCGTCACTAATGACCCGATGGAAGCACACTACATCGGTTTCAACCTCTGGGTTGAGGCAGTGAACAAAGCCGGTACCACCGACACCGAAGCGGTACAGGAAGCGATTATTGGCGTCACCGTACCCAACCTGACTGGCAGCTATGCTGCGTTGATGCCAAACCACCACATCACCAAGCCGGTGCTGATTGGTGAAATTCAGGCAGATGGTCAGTTCGAAGTAGTCTGGCAAACCCCCAGCACCGTGGTCGGTGATGCCTGGTCTGACTACCTGGAAGGCTCCAAGGACATCATCTCTGACTGGCGCAAACCGCTGCTCTGCGGTAACTACAACGTCGTCACCAAGACCTGTTCCGGGCAGAGCTACGAGTAAGTACATCGCTTGAAATACCGGCCTGGATTCAGCCAGGCCGGTCACTTCCAGTCCAGCTTCAGGAAACACCATTATGATATGCCGAATCATGCGCCAACTGCGCAGCCTGGGACTCTTGACCCTGATTCTGCTGAGCAGCCTGACCAGTTTACAGGCCGCTGACAGTGACCCCGTCCTGGCAGAGTTTGAAGCGCTGTTATCCTCTTCCGCTGCACCGGATAGAGCGCGAGCCATCAGTCTTCTCGCCGATTCGATGCACCCTGACACCCTGTCATTACTCGCTGAACTGCTGGAGGGACAGCTCTATACCTTCCGTGGTGACAGCCACCTCTATCGTGTACCACGACATGAAGAAGGGCGTGCTGCCGAACGTCTGCTGGATGGCGAAACACTGACCATTGAACGTGTCCGCGACTTCCGCCGGGTTGCTGTCAACAATGCCCAGCGCACCCAGATACGACGTGTGATGGCTCTGACCGGCCTCAATGCCGAGTCCTCGGCCATCCGACTTCAGGCGGTGCGGCAACTGATGCGAGATGCCGACAGCGCCACCATCGCCCTGATACAGGACGCTTACCCCACCGAAGAGAATAACCGGGTACGTGAACTGATGGCGGTCGCCCTGGCGATTCACACCCTGGCCGACAGTGATAACGAAGTGCTGCAACGTGATGCCATCGACACCCTGTCTGAATCGCTGGAACCTCGCGCACGCAACAGCCTGGCACAGTTTGCCCAATCCACCGAGAACCCGGCCTTACAGGAACTCAGCCAGCGTGCACTGACTCAGATCGACCACAAGGTACAGTTCTATAAAGGACTGGAAACGCTCTATTTTGGTATCAGTCTGGGTTCTGTACTGGTACTGGCAGCCATCGGCCTGACCATCACGTTTGGTGTGATGGGGGTGATCAACATGGCGCATGGTGAGCTGATCATGATCGGCGCCTATACCACCTTTGTAATTCAACAGCTGATGCCCGATCACATTGGTCTGTCGATCTTTGTTGCCATCCCCGCAGCCTTTGTCGTCTCGGGCCTGGTGGGCATTGCCATCGAACGCGGCGTCATTCGTTTTCTCTATGGCCGACCGCTGGAAACCCTGCTGGCCACCTTCGGTATCAGTCTGGTACTGCAACAGGCCGTACGCTCCATTTTCTCACCACTGAACCGCACCGTGGAAACACCCGGCTGGATGAGCGGCATGCTGGAGTTCAACCCGGTATTCGCCATCACCCTGAACCGGCTGTATATCATCCTGTTCTGTTTCCTGGTGTTTTTCGCCCTGCTGTTGATTCTGAAACGCACCGCGCTGGGTCTGCAGGTACGTGCCGTATCCCAGAACCGTGCCATGGCGCGTGCCATGGGGGTACGCTCCGAGCGTGTGGATATGCTGACCTTTGGTCTGGGCTCCGGGGTTGCCGGAATCGCCGGGGTAGCACTGTCACAAATCACCAACGTTGGCCCCAATCTGGGTCAGTCCTACATCATCGACTCCTTTATGGTGGTGGTATTTGGTGGTGTCGGTAACCTCTGGGGCACCCTGGTCGCGGGGATGACACTGGGCATTGCCACCAAGCTGGTCGAACCCTGGACTGGCGCGGTACTGGCCAAGATTCTGGTACTGGTATTTATCATCTTTTTCATTCAGAAAAAGCCACGCGGGCTCTTCCCGCAACGTGGCCGTGCCGCCGAGGATTAAGACATGTTGTTATGGAATCTTATCAAGCAAGACCGTGGCGGACAGATATTACTGGCACTGCTGGCACTGGCCATTATCATCGTGCCGATCCTGAACGGTCTGCCATCCGATCACCCTCTGCATATCCCCACCTATATGGTGGCAGTCATGGGCAAATACCTGACACTGGCCCTGCTGGCACTGTCGGTTGACCTGGTCTGGGGCTATCTCGGTATCCTCACGCTGGGTCACGGTGCCTTCTTCGCACTAGGTGGCTATGTGATGGGAATGTACCTGATGCGTCAGATCGGTGACCGGGGTGTATACGGGCATCCGGAGTTGCCAGACTTCATGGTGTTTCTGAACTGGGACAGCCTGCCCTGGTACTGGCAGGGACTGGACCAGTTCTGGTTTGCTGCCATTCTGATCGTCCTGGTGCCGGGCCTGCTGGCCTTCATTTTTGGCGCACTGGCCTTTCGTTCCCGTGTATCCGGCGTGTATCTGTCGATTATCACCCAGGCACTCACCTTTGCCTTGATGCTGGCATTTTTCCGCAACGAGATGGGCTTTGGCGGTAACAACGGCCTGACTGACTTTAAAGACCTGCTCGGCTTTAATCTGCAAGCCCGTGAAACCCGTGTTGGCCTGTTCATCGCCTCGGCTATCGCACTGGCGCTGGGCTATCTGCTCTGCCGCTCTGTCACCCAAAGCCGTCTCGGCAAGGTCTGTGTCGCAGTACGTGATGCCGAATCCCGCTCCCGTTTTATGGGTTACCGGGTTGAAAACGTCAAACTATGGGTGTTTACCCTCTCGGCCATGATTGCCGGTGTCGCCGGTGCACTTTATGTACCTCAGGTCGGCATCATCAACCCGAACGAGTTCTCGCCGCTGAACTCCATCGAAATTGTTGTCTGGGTCGCTGTCGGTGGCCGTGCAACACTTTATGGTGCTGTGGCAGGCGCCATCTTTATCAACTACGCAAAAACCTGGTTTACCACCGAACTGCCGGATGTCTGGCTGTTCGCTCTGGGTGCCATCTTTATACTGGTCACAGTACTCATGCCCAAAGGTATTGTCGGACTGCTACGTCGCAAGGAGGGTAACGCATGAGCCAGCCATCCCTGCTGTCTGAAATCAAAGACAAGCACCATGTGTTCTCCTTCATGCAGTCGCAAGCGTCACCCGTGCTGAATGTGGATAAACAGATACTGCTCTACCTCGAGGGTCTGTCGGTCAGCTTCGATGGCTTCAAGGCCATCAATGATCTCAACCTGTATATCCGTGATGGTGAACTGCGCTGCATTATCGGCCCGAACGGGGCCGGTAAAACCACCATGATGGATATCATCACCGGCAAAACCAAACCGGACACAGGTTCAGCCTGGTTTGGACAAACCATCAATCTGCTGGAGCTGGACGAACCGGCCATTGCCCAGGCAGGTATTGGCCGCAAGTTCCAGAAACCGACGGTATTCGAGTCGCTGAGTGTGTACGACAACCTGGTGCTGGCCATGCCGGATGAACGCCTGGTATTCAGCCTGCTGTTTGCAAGGCTCAAGGGTGAACAGCGGGATCGCATCGATGAAGTAATGACACTGATCGGACTGCAAGATCATTCGGCTATGCGTGCAGGCAGCCTGTCACACGGGCAGAAGCAATGGCTGGAGATCGGCATGCTGCTGATGCAGAAACCCCGCCTGCTACTGGTCGATGAACCCGTCGCCGGCATGACACATCAGGAGATGGACCGCACCGCAGAACTGCTGGTGTCTCTGTCAGGAAGCCATTCGGTGGTGGTGGTCGAGCACGACATGGACTTCGTGCGTCAGCTGGCTGGCAAAGAGCGTACGGTCACCGTCCTGCATCAGGGCAGTGTACTGGCAGAAGGCAGTATGGATCAGGTACAAAACAACCAAAAAGTGATTGAAGTCTATCTGGGAGAGTCACAATGATCAGTATTCAGGGCCTCAATCAATTCTATGGTGAAAGCCACACCCTCTGGGATATTGATATGCAGATACCTGAAGGACAATGCACCGTTCTCATGGGGCGTAATGGCGTCGGCAAAACCACCCTGCTGCAATGCATTATGGGTCACCAGAAAGTGGCCTCCGGCAGCATTCAGCTGAACCCCGCAGACAAGGACCTGGTCAAAACCTCGGTGGAACAGCGGCCACGACTGGGGATCGGCTACGTACCTCAGGGGCGACAGATCTTCCCCCTGCTGACAGTCGAAGAAAACCTGCAAATCGGCCTGCCGGTTCTGCCGCGAGGCCAGCGCAGGATTCCAGACTATATTTTCGAACTCTTTCCGGTGCTGGCAGACATGATGCACCGCCGTGGCGGCGATCTGTCCGGTGGCCAGCAACAGCAGCTGGCCATCGGTCGCGCACTGGTCGTTGACCCCAAGCTGCTGATCCTCGATGAACCCACCGAAGGGATTCAGCCCAATGTGGTGCAGGAGATCGGCGACATCATTCGCAAACTCAATCGGGAGATGGGACTCACGGTATTGCTGGTCGAACAAAAACTGCCCTTTGCCCGCAAAGTCGGAGATCGCTTCTGTATCCTCGACCGGGGGCGTAAGGTGGCTGAGGGCGACATGGCGGGCCTGGACGATACCCTGATTAAGCAGTATTTGACGGTATAAGGGTGCCATGCGGGGTGATGTATCGCTTCATGATGGACTCGTTGCTCTGTTGCAATCGAGCAGCTTCTACATCTCACATTGCAACTTAATCCATTGAACCAAGGCAAGTATATGAGGATCTTCCATTCGAGTTTCAGAAATTCTTAGCCAATAACTGGCGGGTGATATTACGCTTTCGCAGGGTGCGATTAGTCGACCCGACTTCAAGTTATCTTGTACAAGAGAGAAGCGAGCCATTGCAACGCCAAGGCCTGCAGCAGCGGCTTCAATAGCCATATCGACACGGTTAAAGTAGTAATGATCTGCATTCTGAAGTGGCTGGATTTGCATTTGTGTAAGCCAGACGTTCCATTCGCTATGTCGATCAGCATTCGCCCATGCTTCGGTGTCGTGGAGGAAGGCAATATCTTGCCAAGACTCTGATGCAGCCCAATCCCGGTTGCCGCGATAATGGGGTGACATAACGGGAAGTAAATATTCATTCATCATAAACCGTACGTTATGTTCAGCCCCTCGATAGGTTGGGCTGTAGTCAATCGCGATATCGTAGTCTAAGGGTGCATCGTCTAAAACACTGAGAGCAGCGAGTACTTCTACCCTGATTAAGGGATGAGTCCGATGAAACTCGGTTAAACGAGGAATCAGCCAATGAAACGCAAAGGAGGGCGTAGCTTTAAGGCGAAGGATACGTTCGGTGTCCTGGCTTTTAACAGACTCGACCGCAAGAGAGAGTTTGTTAAGCGGTTGCACAATGTTTGCGAATAGGGTTTCTCCGGTTGCTGTCATCCTGAGCGAACGAGCACCACGAACAAATAAAGGCGAACCCAATTCTTCCTCCAGCTTACGAATTTGTTGGCTGACAGCCCCTGTGGTCACAAAAAGCTCGTCAGCCGCGCGAGAAAAACTCATTACACGCCCCACTACCTCAAAAATTCTTAATGCGGTTAGGGTTCTGGCGTTTAACATTCAATTGGCTCCAATAATTCGTAGGCCATCCGTGTGAGTAAAGCCTTTTTAGGCCACTATTCGATTTAGAAAAACTAAAAGTTGGTTTAATAACTATCGTTTGATGATCACGTTAAATCAAGCAATACTAGGTGTATTAACTCTCTAAATGTAGGCCAGTATTCATGTTTCACCTCTCGATAACCCAAGAACAGCAAAGCCTGATCAGACAGGGTAAGCCATTACTCTGGCTAAACCGACAGTATCAAGATTCTTCGTCTGCACCTGCAAAACCAGATGTTCTATCAATTTATGAAGCAGAAGCACGTTTAGCGCGTTTTGCACCTTTATTATCCCAGTTGTTTCCTGAGCTTGCCGTTAGCGACGGGATTATCGAGTCGCCATTGATGCCTGCGCCTCATTTACATCAGGCAATAACGCCCATGGGGGCACGCACCCTGATTAAAGCCGATCATAGTTTGCCCGTTGCAGGCTCGATAAAAGCGCGAGGCGGTATTCATGAGGTGCTGTGTTTTGCTGAACAGTTGGCGCTAGATCATCAAGCCCTAAAAGACATCCATGACGATTATCAAAAATTACTGCAGCCAGAGGTTCGGTCGCTTTTCGGTCAGTATGAAATTGCGGTGGGTAGCACGGGAAATCTTGGACTTAGCATTGGCATTATTGGTGCTGCCCTCGGTTTTCAGGCAACCGTGCATATGTCGATAGATGCAAAAGAGTGGAAAAAAGAACGCCTGCGCAAGCGGGGGGTGAAAGTAATAGAGCACAATGCAGACTACGGAGCTGCAGTTGCCGCCGGACGGGCAGAGGCAGACGCAAACCCTCGCAGTTATTTTGTGGATGATGAGAACTCACCACGATTATTTATGGGATATGCTGTTGCCGCATTGCGCTTAAAGGCACAGTTGGAGGAGCAGCAGATTTCGGTTGACTCGGATCATCCTTTGTTTGTCTATCTCCCCGCGGGTGTGGGTGGAGCACCAGGAGGAATAACCTTTGGTTTGAAAGCAATGTTTGGTGAGCATGTGCATTGCTTTTTTGCTGAGCCCGTTCAGGCTCCTTGTATGTTGCTGGGTATGGCGGGCAGACCAAGCGCGGAGCCCGTCAGTGTGTACGAGTTCGACTTAACGATTGATACCGAAGCCGATGGCTTGGCCGTAGGGCAGGCGTCTCAATGGGTTTGTGATGCGATTCGAGACCAATTGGCAGGTGTCTATACGGCGGAGGATGCCGCTTTGTACCAACATTTACTGCAATTGAAGAGGCTTGAAAATATCGAGGTGGAGCCGTCAGCGGCGATTGGGTGCTTAGGGCCTCAGATGCTGAATACACCCGAGGCTAGGGCATGGATTCGGGATCATCAATTGGATGAAGTAATGGACAAGAGTACACATCTGATTTGGACAACCGGCGGGTCTTTTGTCCCGAGGGAGGAGTATCAAGCGTTTATTGATAAAGCGATCCGTTATATTTGATGCTTGCAGAAAACTCTTAAGTACTCGTCTATGCCATACCTATGTACTTTTTATGCGCCTGCACCCTGTCCAGCCACGCCATCACTGAAGGGTAATCCCGCAGATCAAAGCCTCCTTCATGCGCAACATGGGTGTAGCCATACAGACTGATATCTGCGGTGGTGAGAGTGTTTCCGGTTAAGTAAGGGGTCACGGACAGCTGTTTCTCCATCACCGCCAGTGCCTTATGCCCGCCAGACTGCTTGGCTTGATACTCAGCCCTACGCTCTTCAGGCAAACCAAGATACTTGGCAATAAAGCGTGCAACCGCAATGTATGGCTCGTGACTGTACTGCTCGAAAAACTGCCACTGCTGTACCTTGGCAAGGTCGAAACTATCTGCCGGTAACAGCTCACTGCCAGCAGCCAAAAAGTTAAGTATCGCATTGGACTCGGACAGGTACCGGCCATCTGCCAGTTCAAGAAGTGGGATTTTTCCAACAGGATTCTTCTGTAAAAATGCAGCGCTCGATGTATCTCCTGCCAGGATATCCACATGAATCCACTCATGCTTTATATCCAGCAGCGAACACAGCAGCTTGATTTTATAGCAGTTCCCGGACTGTAGATCGCCGTAAATTTTCATCAATACACCTTCCTGTATTTAATACACCGTGCAGTAACTGACAAACCGCACCCATCACTACCTGGAATCAGGTCTCTCATATACATCCACCCAAATCAACCACCGCACTTTGGGATGGAATGATTTCATCATAAACCAAAGCATGTTACCTGTTACGCCAGATAAAGTGCGATAACACGCATCACTGTGCAAGTTCTCAAGCGTCTCTGAATGCCAAAAGCACCATTACGGTGCAATAACACCCAGATGGAACCAACAAGGTGCACACTCTGCACCTCTTCCGAGCGTGACCGCCCTGTTTGTACGGACAGGATAGCTGGCACACTCCTTGCAAAATTCAGCGGAACAGTTACCTCGCGTGATGCAAACACCTGCAGAGCGCCATACGTTCAAGAGAATCGCTACGATGGAATTATCACCCCGCGAAAAAGACAAGCTGTTATTGTTTACCGCTGCACTGGTGGCTGAGCGGCGCAAGGCGCGTGGCGTCAAGCTGAACTATCCGGAGGCTGTTGCCTATATCAGTGCGGCGATTATGGAAGGTGCTCGTGATGGACGTACTGTTGCCGAGCTGATGGACTATGGCCGGACGCTGCTCAGCAGTGATGATGTGATGGATGGTATTCCCGATATGCTGCCAGAAGTGCAGATTGAAGCCACCTTTCCAGACGGCACCAAGCTGGTCACCATTCACGACCCTATCGTTTGAAGGAGCCCACCATGATTCCCGGAGAAATGAAGGTAGCACCTGGCGAAATTGAGCTGAACGCCGGGCGTGAAACCTGTCAGGTCAGTGTTGCCAATACAGGCGATCGACCCATCCAGATAGGTTCTCACTATCACTTCTATGAAGCCAATCAGGCGTTGATCTTTGATCGTGAGGCAACGCGCGGGTTTCGTCTGAATATTGCTGCAGGGACTGCGGTGCGTTTTGAACCCGGTCAGAGTCGCACGGTAGAGCTGGTGGCCTATGCGGGCTCACGACGGGTATTCGGATTTCAGGGCAAGGTTCAGGGCGACCTTTAAGCAGGCAGGAGCAACTCATGGCAACGATTTCACGACAAGCCTATGCCGAAATGTTCGGCCCGACCACAGGTGACCGGCTACGACTGGCCGATACCGATCTGTGGCTAATGGTAGAAGATGATCTGACCGTTTACGGTGATGAGGTCAAGTTCGGTGGCGGTAAGGTCATTCGCGACGGCATGGGGCAGGCACAGTGTCCCAGCGCCAAAACAGCGGATCTGGTGATCACCAATGCACTGATTATCGATCACTGGGGCATTATCAAAGCCGATGTTGGCGTCAAGGATGGGCGTATTCTGCATATCGGCAAGGCCGGTAACCCGGATACCCAGCCCGGCGTCGATATTGTCATCGGCCCCGGCACTGAAGTAATTGCCGGTGAAGGCCAGATACTCACCGCAGGCGGTATCGATGCGCATATCCATTTCATCTGCCCGCAGCAGGTTGAGGAGGCACTCTGTTCCGGGGTAACCACAATGATTGGTGGCGGCACCGGACCGGCCACCGGCACCAATGCCACCACCTGTACGCCCGGCCCCTGGAATATCCACAGGATGCTCGAGGCGGGTGATCAACTGCCGATGAATCTTGGGTTTCTTGGCAAGGGTAATGCCAGTTTGCCGGAAGGACTGCGTGAGCAGATTGCCGCCGGTGCCATGGGGCTGAAACTGCATGAAGACTGGGGTACCACGCCAGCAGCGATTGATTGCTGTCTGACGGTGGCCGACGAGATGGATGTGCAGGTCGCCATCCATACCGATACGCTGAATGAATCCGGTTTTGTCGAATCGACACTGGCAGCGATCAATGGCCGGGTGATTCACACTTACCATACTGAAGGTGCTGGCGGCGGTCATGCCCCGGATATCATCAAGGCCTGTGGTGAGAACAATGTGCTGCCCTCTTCAACCAATCCGACTCGTCCTTATACCGTGAATACGGTTGATGAGCATCTGGACATGCTGATGGTGTGTCACCACCTGGACCCGTCGATTGCAGAAGATGTCGCTTTTGCTGAATCCCGGATTCGTCGTGAAACCATTGCCTCGGAAGATATTCTGCATGACCTCGGGGCCTTCTCCATGATCTCTTCGGATTCTCAGGCGATGGGGCGTGTCGGTGAAGTGGTCACGCGCACCTGGCAAACGGCTCACAAGATGAAATGCCAGCGTGGTCCGCTGCCGGAAGACTCCGCAGAACATGATAATTTCCGTATCAAGCGCTATATCGCCAAGTACACCATCAATCCTGCCATTGCACAGGGCATCAGCCATGAAGTGGGTTCGATTGAGGCGGGCAAGCTGGCCGATCTGGTGCTCTGGAAACCGGCATTTTTTGGTACCAAGCCCAGCCTGATTCTGAAGGGCGGTTTTATTGCGATGGCCCCGATGGGTGATCCGAACGCTTCGATTCCGACCCCTCAGCCGGTACATTACCGACCCATGTTTGGCAGCTATGGCAAGGCGTGTCAGAGAACATCCATGCTGTTTCTGTCCAAAGCGGCCATTGCAGCAGGCGTACCGGAGCAGCTCGGATTGCAGAGTCTGATAGGCGAAGTCCGCGACTGTCGCACAGCCACCAAGGACAAAATGATCCATAACAGCTATCAGCCCGAGATCAGTGTTGATCCGCAAACGTACGAAGTTCTGGCTGATGGGCAGCTGTTAACCTGCGAGCCAGCTACCGAACTGCCGCTGGCGCAGCGTTACTATCTGTTCTAACTGTTTGTCATAACCACTATAACTGGAAATGCCCCATGATTCGCTTAACCGAAAAACTGGACACTCCCCAGGTCGCTGATGCCAGCCTGAGCCTGACCATCGACCAACGCATTCGCAGCCGTCTGAAAGTGACGTTGGATGATGGTCGTGATGCCGGTGTATTTCTGCCACGCGGCCTGATTCTGCGTGGTGGCGACTGTTTACGCAGTGACTGCGGCCTGATTGTTGAAATCAAGGCCTCTGCCGAAACCGTTTCAACGGTGCACTGTGAAGACACCCTGCTGTTAGCACGGGTCAGCTACCATCTTGGTAATCGGCATGTACCGCTGCAAATTGCGCCGGGCTTTGTCCGTTACCAGCACGACCATGTACTCGACGCCATGGTTAAGGGACTGGGTGCTCAGGTGGTATGCGAGCAGCAACCCTTTGAACCGGAAGCCGGCGCTTACAGCAGTGAAGGCGGCGGTCATCACCACAGTCATGACCACGACCATGATCATGACCACCCACACGCGCATTGATTTTAAAGACATGATAAGGAACTGACCATGAAGACTCGTAATGTTTACTTGACCGGTTTGGCACTGCTGTTTTGTTCTCCCCTGCTACTGGCACATCCCGGCCATGATCCTATCCAGAGCAACTTTATCTCGGGTTTGCTGCACCCTCTGACAGGCCTGGATCATCTGGCGATGCTGCTGGGTATTGGCGCACTGGGAGCCTGGCAAACGGCCAAACAACGCTCTCAACTCTATACTGGTACGCTGGGCATCCTGTTCGCTGGTGCAATTCTGGGGCTGCTGACCGGTTTTGAAAGCGGTATTGAAGTTATGATTCTGGCCTCGATGTTCCTGATCGCCGTGGCACTGTTTTTCTCTGCACGTGGCCTGTTGCCCATGCTCGCAGCACTGGCACTGGTGATGTTCCACGGCTGGGCTCATGGCCTGGAAATGCCAGGGGGTGGCGTGTTCACCTTTATGCCCGGCATGCTGATCATGGCCTCCGTGATCATGACGGCAGGCTATGCACTGGGTAAAACCTTCCAGCCCAAGTGGCTGGGTGCTGGCAGTGGTGCGGCTGCCCTACTGATTACACTGCTGGGTTAATCGCATGTTACCCAGCCTGCGTCTATTTCAGCTGATCAGTCCATCCCTGCCGGTAGGCGCATTCACCTACTCGCAAGGGCTGGAATGGGCGATTGAGGCTGGCTGGGTCAACACGGCAGCCGAACTGCAGGAGTGGCTACGGGATGTACTGCAACACAGCGTCGCCACGCTGGAGCTTCCAGTACTGGCAAGGCTCTATCATGCCTGTGCGTCAGCCGATGCAGAACAACTGGATTATTGGTCCACCTACCTGTATGCCAGTCGTGAAACCGCCGAGCTGCGTGCAGAAGAACGTCAACGAGGCAAGGCGCTGGCGGTGTTGTTGCCAGCACTGCAAGTCGACATCCCCGCCAGTTATGCTGCCGCACTGCAGCGTACCCAGCTGGCCGGTATGGCACTGGCGGCCCATCGCTGGCAGATCCCGCTGGATGCACTCTGCAGCGGCTACCTCTGGAGCTGGCTGGAAAACAGCGTCATGGCGGGGGTAAAACTGGTGCCCTTGGGACAAACCCAGGGACAACAGTTGTTGCTGTCCCTGTCAGAGATTCTGCCTGCCTTACAACAGCAAGCCCTGCAGACACCCAACGCCGATGTTGCTGGCTGCACCCCGGCTCTGGCCATCGCCAGTGCACAACATGAAACCCAATATACGCGATTATTCCGCTCTTAATCTGATAACAGGATCTGCCTCATGAGTGACTATAAATCTCCTTTACGTATCGGTGTCGGCGGCCCGGTCGGCTCCGGCAAAACAGCCTTGCTGGAAGTATTATGCAAGGCCATTCGCGACCGCTACAGCATTGCCGTGGTCACTAACGATATTTATACCCAGGAAGATGCCAAGATTCTGACCCGTGCAGAAGCCTTGCCCGCCGATCGCATCGTCGGTGTGGAAACCGGCGGCTGTCCACATACGGCTATTCGTGAAGATGCCTCCATGAACCTGGCGGCTGTCGAAGAACTGGCCAAGCTGCACAAGGATCTGGATGTGGTGTTTGTCGAAAGCGGTGGCGATAACCTCAGTGCGACCTTCAGCCCGGAGCTGGCTGACCTGACCATTTACGTGATCGATGTGGCCGAAGGTGAAAAAATTCCGCGCAAAGGTGGTCCGGGAATTACCAAATCCGACCTGCTGGTGATTAACAAAATAGATCTGGCTCCCTATGTAGGCGCCAGCCTGGAAGTCATGGAATCCGATACCCAGCGCATGCGACCCAATCGTCCCTATGTGTTTACCAATCTCAAGGAAGGGATCGGCCTGGATGTCATCATCGATTTCGTGGTGAAACAAGGCATGCTGGATGCCGCCTGATACCGGGACTTTAGAATGACCGACATGCACCTTTCCGGCATCACCCCAAAGGACACTGAGCAAGCAGAGGGCTGGCGTGCGCGTATTGCACTAAGCTTTGGCGTGCGTCGGGAAAAAACCCGGGTCATCGCTTCACAACGCCTCGGCCCGCTGTCGGTGCAGCGAGCCTTTTACCCTGAAGGACCTGTCTGTCACAGTTACTTGCTGCACCCGCCGGGCGGTGTGGTCGGTGGTGATCGTCTGGAGGTAAAGGTCGATGTCGAAGCCCATGCCCATGCGCTGATCACCACACCGGGTGCAACCAAGTTCTACCGTTCCGGTGGGCGCCTGGCGACGTATCAGCAAATTCTCAATGTCGATGCTCAGGGCGCACTGGAATGGCTGCCACAGGAGAATATTTTTTTCCCTGACAGCCAACTACGCATGCAAACCCACATCCACCTCAGCCAGGGCGCGCGCTTTATCGGCTGGGAAATGCAATGTCTGGGACGCCCGGTGATTCAGGAACATTTCGATCAGGGCCAGATTCGTGCATCACTGCAACTGAATCTGGATGGCAAGCCACTCCTGATCGAGCATTTCAATACAGATGCAGACCACTTACAACGTGCCCGTGCCGGGTTACGCAATTATCCGATGCAGGCCACACTGCTGATCACTCCGGCAGATGACGCACTGCTTGAGCAGATCAGAGACATCCTGCAACAACCGGGGCACATGGATATCCTCAGTGGCGCCACTCGCCTTGAGCAGCTGATTGTTGTCCGGCTGCTGGGCCCCCAGACCGAGCCTTTACTGCAGCTCATGACCGCCATCTGGCAGGCGGTCAGGCCTCAAGTAATGGGGCGGAGCGCCTGTCTGCCGAGGATCTGGGCGACCTGAAAACGCATCATTGGCTGGGCGTATAACGTGCCAGCCAATGTGCATAAGGAGCTGGCAACACCCACGCAGCATCAGGCTGCCCTAGTGCTTTGGCCGCCTCATAGGTCCATCGGGGGTTAACCAGATGCGCCCGCCCCACCATGACCAGATCCATCTGCCCTGCAGCCAGCACCTGCTCTGCCAGTTCCGGGGTATCGATATACCAGGAAGATGCTACCGGTAGCTGGGCTTCCTGTTTGACCCGCTCAGCAAAGGGTGCCAGAAATGCAGGTCCCCAAGGGATCTTGGCCTGAGGGGTCGAGAATCCGATGCTGACACTCAGGAAGTCCAATCCTTCGGCTTTCATTAACTGTACCAGACGGATGGCATCCTGCAGGGTTTGTTCATCACGACCATCGAATTCGATGACACCAAAACGGGCTGTCAGTGGCAAATGCTCAGGCCATTCCTGACGCACGGCACGCAGGGTTTCCAGCAGGAAGCGACTGCGTCCGTCGAAGTCACCGCCATAGGCATCGGTTCGCTGATTGGCATGCACTGAAAAGAAGCTCTGCGCCAGATACCCATGAGCAAAATGCAGTTCCAGCCATTCAAAGCCAGCCTCTCTGGCACGACGGGCTGCCGCTACAAAGTCTGCCTGCACTCGCTGAATATCAGCCAATGTCATGGCTTCGGGTTCCTTCCAGAGGCCGCCACCAAACGCGATGGCTGAAGGCGACAGGGTTGACCAGCCACGGGGATCATCACTGGCAATATGATCATCGCCATCCCAGGGACGATTGGCACTGGCCTTGCGGCCCGCATGCGCCAGCTGAATACCGGGCACCGCACCCGCTGCCTTGATCTCGCGGGCTATGTCAGCCATACCCGCCTGTTGTTCATCTTTCCAGAGTCCGGTACAGGCCGGTGAGATACGTCCTTCGGGCGATACAGCGGTAGCCTCTACAATGACCAGACCCGCACCACCACGCGCCAAACCAGCATAATGAGAACGATGCCAGTCATTGGTAAAGCCATCTTCAGCACTGTACTGACACATGGGTGGCACGGCGATACGGTTACGCAGGGTAATCGACTTTAATGTAAAAGGGGTAAACAGGTGATTCATGACATCTCCGATGATCGGGTGATTGATAGCTTGGCAGTTTAGGTGCAATGAATCATAATAAACACAGCAAAATCATTATAGGCTTTATAATATATCATTATGATCAATCCTCACTGGCTTCAAAGCTTCCGTGCATTGGCCGAACAAGGCAGCTTTACCCGGGCAGCCGATGCATTGGGACTCACGCAGGCAGCCGTCAGTCAGCACGTACGTTTTCTGGAAGATCAATATGGCCTGCTGGTTGTGAGGAAATCACGCCCCCTGGAACTGACACCGATCGGTCAGGAACTGCTCTGCTATGCGCTGGAACTGTCCGAAGCCGATGCCCGGTTTCAGCATCGTCTGAACCTGTCTGACAGCCTTGAAGGAGAGGTCAGCCTGATCACCCCCGGCAGTAGCGGCTTGCTGATCTACCCCGCTCTGCTGGCACTGCAACAACAGCATCCCGGTCTGGTAATACGTCACCGTTTTGCACCGGATCAGGAGGTGCTGCAAGCTGTTCTGAATAATCAGTACGAGCTGGGACTCTTGACGTTTGCTCCACAGGATAAACGTTTGAAGGCTCAGGCAATTGCCGAGGAACCCCTGGAGCTGGTTCACCCACGCGGTACACGCGTCAAGGAATGGCAGGACCTGGTAGAGTTGGGTTTTATTGATCACCCGGATGGACGTGCCATGGCAGACAAGCTTCTCAGTCGACATTTTCCAGGCCAACCCGGGGCTGCCACCTTGCCCAGCAAAGGCTACAGTAACCAGGTCAGCCTGTTACTGGAACCGGTCGCGCGAGGTCTGGGCTTTACCATTTTGCCACGCTATGCCCGGCAAGCCTTTTTGCGTCAGGATGAAATAGCTGTTTGCCAATGCCAACGCCCTGTCGTAGATACACTCTGGGTCATCCACCGTGCCGAATGGCCGCTGCCACGACGCTGCCAATGGGTGCTGGACACCATGAAAAACTGCCTGACCCATTGAGGAAAATGCTAACCAATCATCTCTTTGAACACTGACTCGATATCAAAATCGTCCTGTTCTTCATCATCGATTTTGAGGGACTTTTCCACATGCTCAAGATGTTCCAGCATCAACGCTCGTGCTTTCGCCGCATCACCTGAGGTAATTGCATCCACAATGGCCGCATGCTCATCATCCTTGCAGGCCGAGGCTGAAGGTGAGTCATACAGACAGATAATCAGGCTGGACAAGGCGGTCAGGCGGCGCACAATGTCACAAAAAAGAGTGTTACCCGTCAATTGGGCAAGCAGCAGGTGAAAATCCCCGGTTAGCTGGGTCAGACGGGCATGATCCTTATCTGCCCGGGCAGCAGCCTCTTCAGCCAGATGCTGCTGCAAACGCGCCAGCACCTGAGTACCCGCTGTGCTGGCCAGTTGCTCAACCACCGACACTTCAATCGCACGCCGGGCTGCAAAGACTTCAACAGCATCACGTGCAGTAGGCCGGGTAACATAGGCTCCCCGGTTATGCTTCAGCGTGATAATCCGGTCCTGGGCCAAACGGAAAAACACCTCACGCAAACGGGTGCGGCTGACCCCGAATACCCGACAGAGCCGCTCTTCAGACAGCTTCAGTCCAGGCGGCAATTTACGATTGGCAATCGCAGCAAACATCAGATCATAAATACTCTGGTTATCACTGACGCTTTTTACCTTGGCCACACATGATTTCCTTCTTCAGACGACCCGTTCAGAATACACCAAGACGGGCCAGGTCTTAATAGCTTTTACACGGCTTCTGCCGTTAATGCATGGATACAGCGCACCGCACGGTTATCAGCCTGATAGGCTGCTGGCATTGGCTCCAGACAGGCGTCACTGCGGTAGCGACAGCGTGGCGCAAAGGCACACTCCTGTATCTGCCGGGTCAGCTGTGGTGGTGATCCCGGAATGGCGGGCAAGGCTTCGCTGCGATTCATGCCGGGATGTACTGTGGCGGCCAGCAGCCCTTGTGTATAAGGATGCCAGGGCTGAGACAACACCTGATCCACAGGTCCTTCCTCTATAATACGACCGGCATACATCACCGCTGTTCGATCCGCGACCTCTATCGCCACGCCGACATCGTGGGTCACAAAAATCATGCTCATGCCCAGTTCACGCTGCAACTCTTTCAGTAACAGCAGTACCTGAATCTGCACCGTGGCATCCAGTGCCGTCGTGGGCTCATCGGCCAGCAGAATTTTCGGCTTGCACGCCAACGCCAGTGCAATCATGGCACGCTGACGCATGCCGCCTGACATTTCATGCGGATAAGCGTCCAGGCGCTTGGCAGCAGAGGGAATACGCACCCGCTCCAGCATTTCCAGTGCCCGCTTGCGTCCTTCCGCATAGCTACACCCCTCATGGCGACGCACCGATTCAGCAATCTGATCACCGATGGTAAACACCGGGTCAAACGCCAGCATTGGTTCCTGAAACACCATCGAGACTGTTTTACCACGCAGGGCAGACAAGGCTGCCGGACGCATCGCCAACAGGTCAACACCATCAATTTTGACTTGGCCTTCTATACGGGTCTTATGTGCAGGATGCAGGCGCATCAGCGATTTCATGGTAACGCTTTTGCCACACCCGGACTCACCCAGCAATGCCAGGGTTTCACCGGCAGCCAGATCAAAGCTGACATCAGAGACAGCATATACAGGCCCTTCTTCTGCCTTGAAGGTGACATTCAGATTGCGGACTTCCACCAGTTTTTCAGCACTCATGCGCACACCTCCTGCAACTGGATATATTCGCTGTAGCCACTGCTGTCAGGCAGCGCAAAACAGGCCGCCTGATGCGCACCGGAGACCCGCACATTATCCGGCTGTCTGGCTGCACAAATGGGACGCGCCAGCTCGCAACGCGGATGGAAACGACAGCCTGACGGTGGTGCTATGGGATTTGGCGGATCACCTTCCAGTACTTTATGCTGCTTGCGCTGATGCGGTGTCTGCGACGGCACTGAACTCAGTAACGCGCGGGTGTAGGGGTGAGAAGGATTCTGGTACAGCTGCTCCACCGGACCTGATTCAACCACCTGCCCCAGATACATCACCATGACGTCGTCACTGATATATTGCACCACGTTCAAGTCATGGGAGATAAACAGGTAGGTCAAACCGAACTCTTTCTTCAGGTCTGCCAACAGGTTCAATACCTGTGCCTGCACCGACTTATCCAGTGCGGACACCGCCTCATCCAGAATCACTATCTCCGGCTTGATCGCCAGCGCCCGGGCAATATTGACCCGCTGACGCTGACCACCTGAGAGTTCATGAGGATAGCGGCGGATAAAAATATTCGGATTCAGGCCAACCTTATCCAGCAAATCCCGCGCCTGCTGACGTGCTTCACGCTCGCTGACGCCATGAATCTGTGGTCCAAAAGCGATACTGTCTTCAATGGTCAGGCGCGGGTTAAGTGACGCATAGGAATCCTGGAACACCATCTGCATTTGTCGACGCAGCTCGGCAACCGGATGACGTCCGCCGATACGGCCAAACTCCTTGCCTCGAATACTGATACGTCCTTCATCCGGCTCAATCAGGTGCATCAGCAAACGTGCCGTAGTGGACTTGCCACAACCTGACTCACCGACAATTCCCAGAGTCCGCCCCTTTTCAACACTGAAACTGACACCATCCACAGCCTGTACCACCTGGGTCGGACGTCCAAGCAGGTCTTTACCAACGGGAAAGTACTTTTTCAGATCCTGGACACGTAATAATGCACTCATGGTGACTACCTCTTGATATCCATGGCACTGCGCAACCCGTCAGACAGCAGGTTAAAACACAGAGAGGTGATAAAGATCATCAGACCCGGCAGTACCGAAATCCAGGGCTGGATATAAATGGATTGCCGCAGGGTATTCAGCATGAGCCCCCACTCCGGTACCGGTGGACGGACACCCAGTCCGAGAAAGCTCAGACCTGCCGCCAGGATCATGCAGACCGAGACCAGACTGGTGGCATAGATAAACACTGGCCCCAGCACATTACCCAATACATGCACCCGGATAATCGTGAAGTTACCGGCACCGGATGCACGCGCTGCTTCAACAAAGTCCAGGTTACGTACAGAGGTGGTAACGCTTTCTGCCACACGGGCAATCGGCGGAATAAACACCAGGGTGAGCGAAATAATGGCGTTGACGAAACCTGCACCCAGCGCGCCAGAGATCGCAATCGCCAGCAGTACCGCCGGAAATGCAAAAAACACATCGGTGGTGCGCATGATCAACGAATTGATCCAGCCACCAAAGAAGCCGGCAATCAACCCCAGTGACGTGCCCACCAGAAACGCGATAAATACCGGCATCAGCCCCATCAGCAGGCTCATCTGGCCACCATGCATCAGGCGTGAAAGCATGTCACGTCCCAGCTCATCAGTCCCCAGCCAATGGCCTTCAGTGCCAATTGGGGATAAACGTTTCAGCATGGTGCCCTGACTCGGATCATAGGGTGCCAGCCAGGGCGCGAAGACGGCGATCAACACCATCAACAGCAATACCAGCGCACAGCCAACCGATACCGGATCACGGACCAGGCGTGTCCAGACAGTTGTCCAGTAGCCTCTGGAAACAGCGGCGGTTTCAGCCGCCAGGGCAAAGTTTTCCTTTGCGCCCGGAGATGTCATGGAAGTCATCCGCTTATCCTCGCTTGATGCGTGGATCCATCAGTGTCTGGAGTACATCCACCAATAGATTCAGGCCAACAAAAAACATCGCCAGCACCAGAATAATGCCCTGCAACAAGGGAATATCACGCTGGAAAATAGCGGTGTTCAACAAGTAACCGGTACCGGGCCAGGAAAACACGGTTTCCACCAGAATGGAGCCACCCAACAGGTAACCAAACTGCAACCCCATCACGGACAGCACAGTCGGCGCGGCGTTCTTGGCGACATGCAGGGCAATACGGCGACCGCGCAAGCCACGGGCGTAGAGTGCAGTCACAAATTCGGAATTGAGAATTTCAGACACGGTGGCACGGACAGTACGGGTGACAATACCCATGGGGATAAAGCACATGGTAACAGCAGGCAATACCAGGTGACGCAGGTGGGCCCAGTCAAGACGCCAATCTGACGATCCACCCGGACCAGCCCCCATGGAAGGCAGCCAGTCGAGCTGTACCGAGAAAATGATCACCAACAGCAGACCCAGCCAGTAGTGTGGAATCGACACACCGGTAATCGCCAGTGCTGTTGCCAGCTTGTCGATCCAGGTGCCGTTGTAGATGGCAGCCAGACCTCCCAGCAGAATACCACCGAAAAATCCCAGTAATGCAGCAGCAAAGGCCAGTAACAGCGTATTACTCAGCGCCAGGGCAATATCACCCATAACCGGACGCCCAGTCGCCACTGAAACCCCCAGGTCTCCCTGCAACGCACGCTGAATCCAGCTGCCAAACTGCACAATCAGGGGTCGATCCATGCCATAGGCCTGTTGAATCGCAATCACAACCTCCGCAGGAGCATCTGCCGGAATAATCGCCGTGAGCGGATCACCTGGTGCCAGATGCACCAGAGAGAAGCAAACCGCTGCAACCGCCAGCGCGATAGGGATGGCGTAGAGAAAACGCCGGATGATGAATACAAACATAGTTGTTACCTGCAGTTATCGAGGCGGTCAGCCAAACAGCCACTGACCGCCTTCATTCAAGCGGGATCAATCCGCCATGTAGACAGGTGTCAGATCCTGGAACCAGCTTTTAGCCTGCACAAAACCTGCCACCTTCGGTCCCATGGCACGGGGGCCTGTATCGTGGCCAACAAACAGGAAGGGTGCATCCTCCACCAGTGTTTCATGCAACTGACGGTAAATACGCAGATTCTCTTCCGGATCGAAGGCGGTCTGCAGCTCAGTGATCAAGCCATCGACTTCAACATTGCTGTAATGCCCCCAGTTCAGCGAGACAGGTGCGACATTTTTAGAGTCGATGAAACGGATCATCGCTGCAAACGGATCATGCGTGGCAAAGGTGATATTAGTGGCATGTGCCCCCAGTGAAGCCGGATCAGCAGCACCCTGACGCCAGTTATTGAACAGGGTTTCCCAAACCAGTACTTCAAACTCAATCTCGATACCCACCTCTTTGAGTTGCTGCTGAATCAATTCATTCATCTGCAGGGGTTGCATCTGGCCAGAGCCGGAAGCCGAGATCAGTACCTTGGCCTTCAGCGGATTACCGGGCCCATAGCCAGCTTCGGCAAGCAGGGCTCTGGCAGCATCCGGGTCATAGCCAATGGTGAATGCAGGCTCACCAAAGGCGCTGTCATCCGGCAACAACAGACCCTGTGCTGGCACCATATAGCCACCCAGAAGTTGCTGAATGGATTCACGATCTACTGCCAGGTTGGCTGCCTGACGTACGCGCTGATCCAGCCAGGGTGAGCCGTCCAGGAAACTGAACTGCCAAGGCCAGATATGCGGGTAACCGTTGCTGGTGATCTGATAGCCACGGCTTTGCAGCATCGGCAGGGTGTCCGCAGGCGGGTTTTCAATCCAGTCAACCTGTCGGGACAAGAGTGCATTGGCTCGGGTATTGGCTTCCGGAATCGGAATCAGCACCAAACGATCCGCCTTGGCTCGACGGGATTCATCCCAGTATTCAGCAAACGGCACCAGTTCAGCACGCTCTCGCGGCACCAGCACATCCAGCTTGAATGGACCGGTACCGGACGGGTTCTTCTCGAACGCTTCCCAGTCACCATTCAAGGCTTCCCAGTGTGCGGGACTGGACATGAACATAAAGGGCAGCTGATTGATAAACATGGCATTCGGCGTTTTGGTGGTAATCTCTACCGTATAGTCATCCAGTTTGCGAATGCTTTCATAGGCAGGTAATCGTGCAACCACCTGTGCCGCCTGGCGCGCATCGTACTGGGGTGACTGGTCGTTGAATACCTTGTCAAAGTTAAACACCACCGCATCGGCATTAAACTCGGAGCCATCGTGGAATTTCACTCCTTCACGCAACTGAAAGATCCACTTGCGCGGATCGCTTTCATCAACATGCCAGGATGACGCCAGCTGTGGTACCAGCGGTGCGACTCGATCCTCGACAGACAGATCCCAGCTGACCAATGCATCATAGAGTGTCATACCGGTAAAACGCACACCCTCAAAACCTGAGTTGGGCGCTCCGGAGGTGAGTGGAATATCTGAAGCTGTCATGCCGATTCGTACCGTGCCACCCTGTGCCATCGCCGTAATCGGGATCAGTGCTGCCAGCGTTGCAACAGCAAGCGATTTTAGTGGGAAAGACGATTTTCTGGAGTTGTGTGCAAAAGTTGAACTGAATTTCATAACGACGCTCCTGTGTGTGAGTTACAGAATCTTTTGCATACTACGTGCCAAAAACCGTAATCAATTTTGTATTTTCATCTGTACACAATAAAAACATTGATTTACTCATGCTGTATACAAAACAGAATACAAAAAAATACATTAAAACCCAGGCAAAAATCTCAAAACATTGCACCACTTCAGACTCCAATCTGGCTGAAACGCACAAAAACCGTGCATAAACTCGCTGATTGAAGCACTATCAGACTAGCTATCCCCAAGAGATTTTTAACCCAGACACTAGGAACTTTTATTTTTTTTGTATATCTTAAATTTAATTAATGTATACAAAAGGCAGAAACAATGCTGATCAATCTCATCAACCCAAACACATCCAGTTCCATGACACACTGCATTGGTAATGCCGCTCAGGCAGTCGCAGCACCGGACACACAACTACGTTGTGTACACCCGGAAACAGGTGTTGCCTCAATTGAAGGTTATCTGGATGAACTGGTCGCGGCGACCGGTGTGGTTGAACAGGTCTGTCAGGGAGAAGCAGCAGGATGCCAGGCCCACATCATTGCCTGTTTCGGTGATCCTGGCCTGGACGCTGCACGTGAAGTCGCACAGGCCCCGGTCATCGGTATCGCGGAAGCGGCCATGCATACTGCCACTCTGCTGGGCCACCGATTCAGCGTTGTCACCAGCCTCTGTCGCACAGTGGCAATGACCGAACACTTGTTGGTCAAATATGGCATGGAACACCAGTGCAGCAGCGTACGCGCGGTTGATATCGCTGTTCTTGATCTGCACAACCCGGAATCCGATGCCTATCGCCGTATTCTGGAAGCCTGCCATAAAGCAGTGCAGCAAGATAAGGCCGACGCTATTGTGCTAGGCTGTGCCGGGATGGCAGATCTACAGAAAAACCTGACTCATGCACTGGGCATTCCAGTTATTGATGGCGTCGCCAGCGCTCTGGGCCTGGCCGAAATGCTGATACGCTGCGGACTTTCAACCGGGAAACAGGGAAGCTATGCGCCGCCACTCACCAAAGTCTACAGCGGCTGGGCCCGTTCACTCAGGCGATGAACCCTGACCCTGACTGGCACCCCACTGCTGAAGAAACTCACAAAAAAACTGCAATCGCCCAGTCAGGTATTTTTGTTTGTGCCAGACCAGGTGCAACTGCCGCGGAAAGCGCTGAGTGATGTTCAAGGCACGAATACGCCCCATCGATAACTTGTCCTGAGCGGCCAGATTGGAAATAAAGCTGATCCCCAGTCCGCGCTCCACCGCCAGTAACACCGACTCCAGACTGCTCAGTTCCAGTACCGAGTCAATCTGTTGCAGCTCTGGTCGCACACGTCGCTCGAATTGCTGACGACTGCCCGATGCCGCTTCTCTCAAGACCCAGGCCTGATGATTCAGATCATCCAGACTCAGCGACTGGCGCTGGGCCAACGGATGGTCAACCGCGGCAATCATGATCATGGTATCCTGAATCCAGGGGGTCGTGACCAGTTCCTGATAGGTGTGTTGCCCTTCAATCAGTGCCATATCCAGCTCAAAATTCATCAGCATCTGACACAAGTTTTGTGTATTGGTCACGGTAACCTGGGTGGACTGATGCTGATTGACACCCTGCTCAGCCAATAGGTGCGGCAGCAGGTAATTACCGATAGTCTGACTGGCACCAATATGCAGCGCACCCAAATTATCCGCCCGCTGACCAAACAGATGCTCAATATCACCCACCCGCTCAATTAACTCATCGGCCATCGGCAAGAGACGCCTGCCCTGTTGATTTAGCTGCAACCGGGGGTGTACACGATCAAACAGCGGGGTATCCAGATGGCTTTCAAGCTGCTGCAGTGACTGGGACACTGCGCCCTTGGTCAGGTACAACGCTGCCGCCGCGGCCGTTAAGTTGCCATGGCGGGCAACCGCCGCAAACACCCGAATCTGCTGTAATGTAATTCGCACGCTGTAAACCCTGCTGGCAGCAATACGTTAAGTGGCGCTATCGCTGCTGATGAGAAGGTGTTTATAAAAACTAAACAATATGTAAAAAACATTTAGATTTTATAATCACACCATTGTTTTTACCATAGTCTGACTGTTAACCGGCAATCTGGAGTCAGGCTATGCGAAACAGACTGCGCCAGGGTTTGGCCGCCGTACCGACACCTCTGGCAGGACTCGCCCTGGGCATCGCCAGCCTGGGGTATAGCTGGCACTTTGTTGTTCCGGACAAGGCTCTGATACCTGCAGCGGCAGCCATACTGGCCACGGCGTTACTACTGCTTCTGAGCGGAAAGTTTGCGCTGTACCCCAAACGACTGCTGCAGGAATTGCAGCACCCTGTGGTCGGCAGTGTGACACCAACCTTTGCCATGACCCTGATGGTGATCACCCTGTCGCTGCAGACGGCTCTGCCCCGATTTGCCATGACACTCTGGCTGCTGGCCATAGCGATACATCTGACCTTTCTGGTGATTTTTATATACCACCGATGCCAATCCTTCTCACTGACGGATATGGTTCCCAGCTGGTTTGTACCACCTGTCGGTATCATCGTTGCCGCCATCTGTTATCCAACAGCCGCGTTTCAGCCACTGGCACACGCCATTTTCTGGTTCGGACTTGTGTGCTATGCGGCGCTGTTGCCCTGGATGCTCTATCGCTTGCTAGGCTGCAGTGAACTGCCAGACAACGCCAAGCCAACTCTGGCGATCCTCGCCGCACCTGCCAGTGTCTGTCTAGCCGGATACCTGACGGTGACAGACACTCCCGCTCCGGGATTCGTCGCACTGCTGACAGCCCTGTCACTGCTGAAAACGGCCACCATTTATCGCCTGGGACGACGCCTGTTACGCTTGCCATTCAGCCCGGGCTATGCTGCGTTTACCTTCCCGCTGGTCATAGGTGCCACTGCCATGTTCAAGCTACAGGCCCAGTGTATCGCGTGGGGACTGGATTCAACCGTCATACAGCTGTCCGGAATTCTGGCCAGTACTCAGTTGACAATTGCCACGTTCGTGGTCGGATACGTCATTGTTCGCTATGTGTACTTCTACGCGATCACTTCGCGACGTTTACTGGCACAGGCCACTTAACAAACATCACTGCATTGCCAAGCAAGATCATGACCAGACCAGTCAGTGCAGAAAAGCTCCAGACATAGCCTTCGTACACAGTCGAAATACTCAGTGCAACCAATGGAAACAGCAATGTCGCATAAGCGGCAGGACCTGCACCTATGCGTCCAACCAGCGCAAAGTAAGCCCCAAACCCTATAACAGAACCAAACACGGCCAGATAGAATAATGCGCCCAAATAGCTCATCCGGGTATCCAGCACGAAGGGAGTTCCACTGACCAATACAATACACAGCAGGGTCAAGGCCCCATAACTCATGGCATAAGCATTGGTGGACAAAAGATCCAGGCCCTTACGCTGATGACGCAAACTGATCATATTACCGAGAGAGAAACCGTAGGTGCCGAGGAAGGCGCACGCCATCCCAAACAGCACCTCAGGATTAAACCCGTCACTAATCAAATCTGGCCAGAACAATAACAGCATGCCCGACAAACCTATCCCGTTTGCAAGATAGATACGTGGTGTAATCGCGATTCGAAAAAACAGTGCACTATTGATTGCGTTAAACAGTACTGCCATCGAAAACACCACTGAGATCAATCCCGAGGTGACGTAGTGGGTCGCGGTATAAAACAACAAAAAGTTAAAACAAAAGACACACATTCCCTGAAGCACGCAAAAAAGATGGTCCTTACCAGCTATCCGCCGAAGCCTGCCCAGCAGGGCAAGGCACGCCAGCAGTATCGCACCAGCCAGTGCGAAGCGATAAAAAACCGACAAGGTCACAGGCACTTCACCCAACTGAAAAGCTATGGCTATCCAGGTGGTTCCCCAAATCAGTACCGTGGTGATGTACAGTAATGCATTCATTCGTCTTCCCCGAACTGCCAGTTATCTGTTGCAGCTCAGCATTTTGCCCGGAGAAACGCTTAACCGCTTGCAGTTTCTCAGCAGGTACTTGCACATTCTTGCGCATTTTTACGGCAGCTCCATTTTGCTGACTTGGCAAGACGTACGCGGCTGATTACTATCCAAAGATGACGATCAGGAGGAAATATGTCAGCCCATTACCAAGTCATTGAGCAAATGCTCAGGCACAAGCCCGTTCTCAAGGCCGATGCCAAGCTCAGTAATGACCTGGGATTGGCACACTGGCACAACAATCATGATCTGATCGAGCTGGAGTGTCCCAGCCATCATACGTTAAGCCTGTATGTTGCCGATGGCCTGGAGTGCTACAGACGTACACCCGGCGGCTGGCGGAATGGTGGAGCACCGGGACGTTTCTGCCTGATGCCCAAGGGACTCGAAAGCGCCTGGGATGTACGGGGACCGCTGGAATTTGTTCACCTGTACTTCACCGACCAGCACCTGCTCAATTTGGCAGAGCAAATATGGGACAAAGTACCCTCCACCCTGCAGCTGAATGAACACTACTTTGCTGAAGATACCAGTATTACAGCACTCTACCAGCAGTTTCTACTGACACTTGACTGGCAGGAATCCAGCCATCAGCTGGCGCTCAGCAGTGCCAGCAACCTTTTGTTGATACACCTGCTCAGAACCTATACACAATGCCAATGGCAGTTGCCACGCGTCACCGGCGGACTGTCACCCAGCCAACTGCGGCGTGTTCAGGAGCATATCGAAGCCTGTCTGGATCAACCTCTACTGTTGCGCGACCTGGCCGAGCAGGCATGCCTGAGCGAATACCATTTTTCCAGAATGTTCAGCCAGAGTCTGGGGATTTCGCCACATCAATACGTTTTGCAGCGGCGCTTACTCAATGCAGAAAGGTTACTGCAACAGACAGACAAGTCTTTGACTGACATTGCCCAACAATGCGGATTCAGCTCATCCAGTCATTTTTCAAACCGCTTTCGTCAGTTCCGCGGGTTTCCACCATCACACCTGCGTCAAGCTCAGATAAAACATCGCCCACAGGATAACTGACTAAACACCCCGATAATGGATCACATCCTCAAACACCAGCAGATCCGGACCGGGATTTCGGTAACCGTGTGGCTGATTGGCATCAAAACGGACGGTATCACCTGTTTCATACCGGTGCCACTGACCATCCAGCTGTAACTCCAGTACACCCTGAATAACCAGCAAATGCTCAGTAACGCCAGGTTCATGTGCATCAGACATGGATTGCGCACCCGGTGCCAAGGTTAACTCGACCCATTCAAAACCAACCGCAGGATCAAACGGAAAGCGTACCACCAGCTCAAGATCCTGGGTCGTTGACAGGTGCTGCAAGCGCTCCCCTTTCTCCAGCAACCCCGGATTAAAGGACAATCCACTGACCAGCCAGGTAAACGACACCCGAAATCCAGTAGCAATTTTCCACAGGGTAGCGAGTGTTGGACTCGACTCGCCACGCTCAATCTGCCCCAGCATGGCCTTACTCACCTGAGTGGCCTCAGCCGCCTGATCCAGACTCCAGCCACGCCCTTGACGCAGCTCTCGAAGTCGATTTCCCAGTTGTTGCGTGACTGTCACCATTCGCTATCACCCAGCTGTTTATTGACGCTATACAGTATAACCAGTGAGTGCTATGCTTGCCATTTGTGCGTTTTAACGCACGTTGTCACATCGCATTTGATACCTGTACCTTCACGCTGGAGCGGCTTGATGCACCTGATCAAAGATTTTTCCCTGTCATCCATCACCGCTGGATTTGTGGCTGTTCTGGTCGGTTTCACCAGCTCCGCCGTAATTATCTTCCAGGCAGCCGCAGCAGCAGGTGCCTCTCAGGCAGAGGTGACATCCTGGTTTTTTGCGCTCGGTATTGGCATGGGTCTGTCAACGCTGGGACTGACGCTGTGCTATCGGGCCCCCATTCTGACTGCCTGGTCGACCCCCGGTGCCGCTCTGCTGGTCACCAGCCTGCCGGGTTTCAGTATGGCTGAAGCCATTGGTGCTTTCATGTTCAGTGCATTACTGATGATCATCTTTGGCATCACCGGGCTGTTTGAGCGGATAATGAAATACCTGCCTCAGGAGCTGGCGACAGCAATGCTGGCAGGCGTCCTGTTGCAGTTCGGCCTGGCAGCCTTCAGCTCAGCCGAAGAACAGCTGCTACTGGTTCTGGGCATGTTTGTGCTGTACCTGCTGGCTAAGCGCTGGCTACCCCGCTATGCCATTTTGCTGGTACTGGCAGGCGGCACACTGATCGCTGCACTCAGCGGCCTGCTGCAACTGGAGAATGTGCGCTGGCAGTTGGCCACTCCTGTGTTCACGCTGCCCAGTTTTTCACTGACCGCATTGATCGGCATCGGCATTCCGCTGTTTATTGTCACCATGGCGTCTCAAAATATGCCCGGCATTGCTGTCATCCGGGCATCCGGCTACTCAACCCCGCTGTCACCTCTGATCAGCTGGACCGGTGTCACGACATTAGTTCTGGCCCCACTGGGCGCATTTGCGCTCAACCTGGCCGCGATCACAGCCGCTATTTGTATGAGCGAAGAAGCCCATCCGGATAAGCAACGACGTTACACGGCCGCCATTGCAGCGAGTATCTTTTATATCATCAGCGGTTTGCTTGCCGCCACGGTCGCCACACTGCTCTTTGCTTTCCCTCAGGCGCTGGTACTGACGCTGGCAGGTCTGGCGCTGCTATCCACTATCGGCAACAGCCTATCCGTTGCTGTTGGCAATGCGGATACCCGTGAAGCAGCACTCATTACCTTTCTGGCAACGGCATCCGGGATGACCCTGTTCGGTATTGGCAGTGCCTTTTGGGGATTATTGGCGGGCATGCTGGCCTGGCACTGGATGCGCAAGCCAGCAAATGCGTAAGCCGGTCAGGATGCTGGGTGCTCTGTGATCCAGTGGCGTGCAATATCTTCTCGACGGGTAATCCACACCCCTTCGTGCTGCTGCACATAGTCGAGAAAACGTTGCAGCGCGCGAAAGCGCCCAGGTCTGCCGACCAGGCGACAATGCAACCCAACAGACATCATTTTCGGAGCCTCTGCCCCTTCTGCATAAAGCACATCAAAGCTGTCGCGCAGATAGTTGAAGAAATCTTCACCTTCAGCAAACCCGGTGGGTGAAGAGAAACGCATGTCGTTGCAGTCCAGCGTGTACGGAATCACCAGATGTGACTTGCGCTCACCTGCCGCTGTTTCCACCTGTGTCCAGAACGGCAGGTCGTCTCCGTAATAGTCAGAGTCATAGAGAAAACCACCCTGCTCCACCACCAGGCGACGGGTATTGGGGGAGTCGCGGCCGGTATACCAGCCCAGCGGTGACTGCCCGGTCAAGGATTCAAAAATCTGGATCGCTTCCTGAAGGTGAGCACGTTCTTTGGCTTCAGGCATCTCCTGATAGTGAATCCAGCGCAATCCATGACAACAGATATCATATCCCAGCCGCTGAAATTCTGCCGTGACCTCGGGATGACGCGCCATTGCCATGGCCACCCCAAAAATGGTCATCGGTAATCCGCGACGTTCGAACTCGCGCAAAATACGCCAGACACCGGCACGCGATCCATATTCGTAGATCGACTCCATGCTCAGATGGCGATCCGAATAGGGTGAAGCTCCCGCAATTTCAGACAGGAACGTCTCGGCATGCGCATCGCCATGCAGCACCGACATTTCGGCGCCTTCTTCATAATTGAGCACGAAGTTTAATGCCAGACGTGCCTGATTGGGCCAGCGTGGGTGTGGTGGCTGTGCACCATAGCCTATCAGGTCACGGGGGTAAGGCTGAGTATTTCGCATAGCGTCTCCTGCTTACGGCCAATCGATCCAATGGATCTGATCAGCGTCAAAGGCATATTCATCACAATTGGCAAGTTGACCCGCACGGTCTACCACCAGCAGCTCATCTTCATCACAGGTCACAATCAGCGGGTGATGCCACACCCCTGGCGCATAATTGACCCCCTGCTGACCATTGCTGATGAACAAGCGCATCTGTTGCGGGTCAGGCCGATCACCGGCCGGAGCCACCACGATCAAAAACGGTTTTCCCCGCAAAGGGATAAACGCCTGAGAGCCGTGCGGATGACGCTCCAGCATCGCAATCGACAGTGGAAACTGATCTGCCTTGGGTTTGCGAAAAATACTGATAATCGCCTGCCCATCGTCAGGACCGGTATCGACCTGGGCCATCCGGTGATAGCGCTCAGTCGTGCCTGAATTAATCAGGAAATGACTGTGCTGGGAGCGATCAATGACCTGGCCAAAGGGCGCAAACTGCTCAGCAGTTAAAGGGGTTGCCTTGAGTTGTCTGGACATGATCAACGCCTCACGATATGCCCCAGCAGGCGTAAGCGGCTGACACCACCATCCGGGAAAATGTTCAAACGTACATGGGTAATGGGGCCCAAATCCTGCAGCTCTGCGGCGAAGTGATGCTCCTGATGCATCTGCAACTTCTGTGAAGGCAGTAACTCTTTCCAGTACAGGCTCTGGGTTTCAATCTGGCTTTCAGTGCCTCCCTGAACATAGGCAGCCTGAATTGAGCAACTGTCAGGATAGTTTCCTTTGAAATGCAGCGTATCCACAACAATTTTTTCCACCACGCCTGGATGCCCCAGCGACAGTATCACCCAGTCATACCCGGGGGTCCGGCGGCGTGCAGTTTCCCAGCCATCACCCATATTGATACCACGCCCCGGATTAATCAGATTACTGATACTGCCATAGTGCTCATCGGAACACGCCAGTGCGCGGCCACCATTCAGAACAGATGCCAGATCCAGCTGCTCGGTATCACTCACAGCAGACCAGTCCCGGTAAGGCACACCATAAACACGCAGCCGGGCAACACCACCATCGGGGTAGATATTAAAGCGCAAATGCGTCCAGGGCTGATCACTGTGCAAGGTTGCATGCAGATGATGACTGTTACCCTGCAGATCAACCGAGGGTAGTATTTGTGTCCAGCGCGTGCGTTCATCCGGATCGCCGCTGTCGCAGAAGCAGGCCTCCAGCGATGCCGAGGGGGGATAGTTGCCGGTAAAGTACGCAGTATCTATGTCGACACCCTGAACATATCCCGGCACACCCAGTCGAATCACCGTATAGTCATAGCCCTCAAAACGTTTGCGACGACTTTCCCAGCCATCCATCCATTTGCCGTTATCGTCAAACACCCCTTCTTTCCATACCGGAGGTTCAGGTTGCAGCATTCGGTTCACCTCGGCAAACCAGTCATCGGTGACAAAAATGGCACGCGTTCCCAAACGGGCATCGGCCAGGTTAATACTGCGCTTATAGGGGTTATCGGCGGCTTGCATCATCATCTCTCATTATGGGTTACAAAACATTAAGGTTCAGATCCAGTTCTCCGGTCTGCTCATACAGCTGATTGATCTGCTCAATCCGCGCACGTCCGTGATCCAACTGGTAGTGTAGTAACAGATTACTGATCAGGCTGACCAGGCTCATCGGCAACGCATAACTGTCAAAGGCCGAGACACTGTTCAAGGGCAATTCAAGCATCCAGGTCGGTTTGAGTGTTACCAGGCCACTATCCTGTTCACAGAGCAGCAACACCGGGATATTGCGATCCAGCAAGGTCTTCAGCAGCGTTTTGAAACCTGCCGGTCGTCGATGGAATGCCATGAGGACCACCAGATCACGGTCAGTCAGGTCCGCCAGCTCTTCGGCCAGGGTTTGCCCGGGCTGCGGTAGCAGTTGTACGGCAGGACGTATCTGCATCAGTTGCTGCCGCAAATGCAGCGCCACCGGATAGCTGTTACGAAAACCGATCACGGCCACCCGCTGCGCATCAGCAAGGCGCTCGGTCACCTGGGCGAGCAAGGGTGTTTGTGCCAGCTGCATCACACGCTGTAGATGTTGCGACTCACTGGCAAAGTGCCGTTCAATCAGGCTGCCACCAGCCTGCAGACCGGGTCCGGGCATGGGGACACCGGATTGCCGGAGACGCCGCAACTCTTCACGCGCTTCCTTGAAACTGCTGTAACCCAGACGCCGGAACAGCCGGCTGATCGTCGCCTTGGAGGTATCACACTGACGGCTCAGCTCTACTGAATTGTAGGTCGCCAGATCATCCAGGTGATCGATAATAAACCCGGCAACCCGGCGCTCGCTGGGCGAGAGGTGTTCATAATGCTGACGTATGACCTCGGTGATCCGACGCATGGCGTTTCCTTATAACACGGCGCTGATAAAGCTTTGTAGTTCCGGTGTGGACGGTTGGGCAAACACAGCCTTAGCAGGCCCACTTTCCCAGACTTTTCCCTGATGCATGAACACTACGCGGTCCCCGACATCCCGGGCAAAATTCATTTCATGCGTCACCAGAATCAAGGTCATGCCATCTGCGGCCAGCTGCTCCAGAACACGTAGCACTTCGCCGACCAGTTCAGGATCAAGCGCTGATGTAATTTCATCACAGAGCAACACTTTGGGCGACATTGCCAGCGCCCGCGCAATAGCTACACGCTGCTGCTGACCACCTGACAGACAATCTGGATACTCATCTATTTTTTCGGCTAATCCGACTTTTGTCAGCTTATCCAGCGCCAACTCACGCGCCTCTTTGGAGGACAGTTTCAATACCAGCTTGGGTGCCAGCATAATGTTTTCGCCCACCGTCAGGTGAGGGAACAGATTAAAGCTCTGAAACACCATGCCAACGCTCCGGGCCAGCAGGCGCACCTGTTTTTCATCACTGCTGACTTCCTTGTTATCCACAATAATTGCGCCTTCCTGATAGGCCTCCAGACCATTCATACACCGCAACAGTGTACTTTTACCGGAGCCACTGCGTCCGATGATCGACACGACTTCTCCGGCATTAATTTTCAGGTCAACACCTTTCAGCACATGCAGATCACCATAATACTTATGGACCTGGTCAATATTAACGAGCGCCATTGAATTTTTTCTCCAAACGTTGGCTGGCCAGGGACAGCGGATAGCAGAGGGCAAAATAGATCAACGCTACCATGGCAAATATTTTAAACGGTTCGAAAGTGGCATTGTTAAGCATGGTGCCAGCCTTGGTCAGCTCGACAAATCCAATAATGGATGCCAGCGCCGTACCCTTGATCACCTGTACAGAAAAGCCGACTGTCGGTGCCAGGGCTACCCGTATGGCTTGCGGCAGAATCACCCGACCCAGGGTTTGCTGAAAACTCAGCCCCAAACAACGTGACGCTTCCCACTGCCCTTTCGGCAGGGTATCGATACAGCCACGCCAGATTTCCGTCAGAAACGCACTGGTAAAAAAGGTCAGTGCAAATGCAGCAGCACTCCAGGCTGATATATCAAGCCCAAGTAATGACAGACCGAAAAAGACCAGAAACAGCTGCATCAATAACGGTGTACCTTGAAATACCTCGACATAACCGCGTACCAGCCACTGTAACGGCCGTCGCCCACTCAAACGCATCGCAGTCAGCAACAACCCCACCAATGCCCCTCCGATAAAGGCGGTCAAAGACAGTGCAATCGTCCAGCGCGTGGCAAGCAACAAGTTGCGCAGCAGGTCCCAGTTAGTGAACTCAATCATGAGGCCTTCCTCCGATGACGAAATACTCGCCGTCCGATCCACTCAAACACCTGGCGCATCAGGATAGCAAACAGCAGATAGATCGCTGCTACCACCAGATAGGCCTCAAAGCTTCTGAAGTTACGTGACTGAATCAGATTCGCCGCATAGGTCAAATCCATCACAGATATTTGCGAAACCACAGCAGACCCCAACATCACGATAATGCACTGACTGGTCAGTGCCGGATAAATCTTTTCAAAAGCAGGGATGAGCACCACCCGAAAAAATACCTGGCGTGGGTTCAGTCCCAGCACCCGAGCGGCCTCCACCTGAGCTTTAGGTGTAGCAGCCAGACCGGCACGGATAATTTCCGTACTGTAGGCGCCCAGGTTAATCAGCATGGCTAACAATCCTGCTTCCCAGGCGGTCAGCTTGATGCCGATAGCCGGAAGTCCAAAAAAGATAAAAAACAACTGCACAATAAAAGGTGTGTTGCGAATCAGCTCCACGTAGCCACCAATCACACCCCGTAACGCTTTGCCACCGTAGTGACGACCTGCTGCGCAGGCCGTACCTATTGCCACACCGCCAAGTGTGGCATACAAGGTCAGTACCACGGTGACCCACAACCCCTGCAACAACAGGTGGCTATAAGGCAACAGGTCACTGAAATTCAACATCCGGGTGACCTCAGCTACCAAAACCTTCAGGTAAAGGCGCACGCAGCCAGGTTTCTGAAATACGGTTCAGCGTACCGTCTTCCAGTGCCTGAGCGATAATCTCATTCACTCGCGCCTGCAGCTCGGCCTCACCTTTTTTCAAACCGATGTAGCAAGGAGAGTCGCGCAGCATGAACTTGGTCACCGGAGCCTGATTCGGACGACGCTCGGCGATTTCAGTAGCAACCAGATTCCCGGTTGCAATCAGCTGGACCTGTCCAGACAGATAAGCCGACAGCGTGGTGTTGTTATCCTCGAACCGCTGCAGCATTGCATCTGCTGGCAGAACCTTTTCCAGCTCCATATCTTCGACAGCACCACGTGTTACACCCACCGTGTGGCCACTCAGATCTTCAGGGGAAGATACTTCTATGTCCGAATTGCCAAACACGCCCAGAAAGAATGGCGCATAGGCATTACTGAAGTCGATGGCACGCTCACGCTCCTCATTCTTGCCCAGACTGGAGATCACCAGATCGGCACGCCCCGTCTGTAGATAAGGAATACGGTTGGCACTGGTCACGGTAATCAACTCAACAGACACACCCAACTGTTCACCGATATAATTAGCCATATCGATATCATAACCACGTGGCTGCAGATCCGTACCCACTGAGCCAAATGGAGGAAAGTCCTGTGGTACTGCCACACGAATCACACCACGATCCTCTATTTCGCTCAGCAGATTCGCTTGAGCACTCAATGACAGGGTGACCCCTACCGCCGCGATGCTGGCCAGCAATCCACGTTTTAAGGTGTTAAAGGTTGTTTTCATCTATCTATCCTCAGTCAGGTTGGTCGTTATTGCAACTTTTGATTCACACGTGATCTTTTCTGCAACAAAAGTGCCAAAAAACCAACCGGAAAGATAAATAACAAAAACATCTTTAAGATCAATGAAGTGAAAAAATAAATTTGGACTATTCGGTAATCTGAGCCCGAATTCTGGATACAAGCAGTAGATTTATGCACCAAAAGACGGCATGGTGCGCCTAAATAACAGCATACAAACCCTGCGCTCAGGAGAGTAGAATGGTACCGACTTATCAAAGGACTTCAGCATGACACGTTATACTCACACTCTGCGCTCCTGCCAGTCATTCTTACTGGGCACAAGTTTGTTACTACCACTTGCTTTGCTCCCGGCCTGCGCCTCGACACCCTCTGCGCAGGCAACCCTTGCGGCAACCGACACCCACCAGGAAGCACCTCTGGTGGCGGAACAAAGCCGCCAGCAGCAAGTTCAGCAACAATCAAAACATACGGACTTTAATACCTGGCTGATGGACTTCCGTCGCGACGCTGCAGCTCAAGGCATCAGCCCACGAGCGCTCTCGGCACTGGACACGGTGCGCTATCTGGAACGTGTGATCGAGCTCGACCGTTTCCAACCGGAATTTGTGCGTCCTATCTGGGAGTACCTGGATAGCGCCGTATCGCAAGCGCGCATCAACAACGGCCAGGCCAAGCTGGCCGAACATCGCCAGACAGCGATGATGATGGAGCAGCGTTATGGCGTACCTGCTGAAATCATCGTCGCTATCTGGGGAATTGAAAGCAATTATGGCAGCAACTTTGGCAGTTTTTCGGCACTGAGCGCCTTTGCCACACTCGCCTATGATGGTCGGCGTGCTGCCTTTGCCCGTGGCGAGCTACTGGCCGCGTTACGGATTATTGATAGTGGTGAAATTGCAGCAGAAGAAATGATTGGCTCCTGGGCAGGCGCCATGGGACACACCCAGTTTATTCCTTCAAGTTTTGAAACCTTTGCCAAAGATGGCGATGGTGATGGCCGCCGCGATATCTGGGGCAGCATTCCCGACGTCATGGCATCAACTGCCAATTACCTGGCCAGATCAGGGTGGCAGACAGGGGAGCCCTGGGGCGTAGAGGTCCAGTTGCCACCCGGTTTTGACTATAGCCAGACCGAGCGCCGCAGCAGTGCTGAATGGGCCGCTCAAGGGGTACAGGCTTTGAACGGCACTCTGCCGGATTTCTCCAGCGCGACAGTGATCGTTCCAGCGGGTGCTCAAGGGCCTGCATTTATGGTCGGACCCAATTTCCACGCTATTCTGCGCTACAACAACGCCACCAGTTACGCACTGGCGGTAGCCACCTTGAGTGATGCAATTGCCGGACGCCCAGGCATTCAGCAACCCTGGCCTCGTGATCAGTTGCCACTGACCCGCGCCCAGGTACGTGAACTTCAGCAGGCACTCAATGCGCTGGGTTATAACGTCGGTGAGGCAGATGGTATTCTGGGACCAAATACACGCAGAGGCTTGAGTGCCTACCAGAGAGACCAGGGGTTAGTACCTGACGGTTTTGCCACCCAGACTGTGCTGGAGCGGATCAGGGGGCGTTAAGACAAGCCCCGTCATGAATCAGTTCACCGCGCAGCTGGCTGTTGGCCATCTCCAGGAATGGCTCAAGTGCCTGTATCTCACCAGAGACCTGTGCGGTAACTCTTTCAGCGTACTGAACATCCAGGTTCAGACCATACTGATCAGCTAAATGCCTGACCAGCGATTCATGTTCATACTGAAAATGGATAACCACCGTTGATTGAGGACGCACCTCAATCAACTCGGCGGTATTTAATGGATCGCTGATCGCCTGAGAGTACGCCCTGACCAGTCCACCGGCACCCAGCTTTATACCCCCAAAATAACGCACCACGCTGGCCAGGACATTATCCAGACCTTTGTGCTGCAATACATTCAGCATAGGGCGCGCTGCGGTCCCGGACGGCTCACCATCATCGGATTGACGTACCTGGCCCCTTACCAGCATGACATAACAGACATGCCGGGCCTCCGGGTGCTGCTGCCACAGTGCTGCAATGCGGGCAAGCCCCTCGGCATGACTGTGGATCGTTTCTACCCGCCCAATAAAGCGGGATTTTTTAATCTCGAAATCCGACTCGACCGGATACTGCAGCGTTTTCATCCTTACAACATCCGCAACACGGGTTCATCCAGTGCGGACAACTGTTCACGCAATTGAAGAATATGCTCCCCCCAGTAGCGCTCGGTATTGAACCAGGGAAAGCTCAGCGGGAAGGCCGGGTCTTGCCAACGCCGTGCCAACCAGGCGCTGTAATGCAACATGCGCAACGTCCGCAGCGGCTCGACTAAATGCAGCTCACGGGGATCAAAATCAGCAAACTCCTGATAACCCGCCAGCACCTCGGCCAGCTGCAACTCCCTTTGTGAGCGCTCACTTTCACTGAGCAACATCCACAGGTCCTGTACGGCGGGAGCCATACGCGAATCATCAAAATCGACAAAATGTGCGACATCATCACGCCACAACAGATTCCCGCCATGACAATCACCATGTACACGGATGTAACGCAAGTCATCAAACAGAGAGAAAGCGGCTTCAACTTTCAGCATCAGATCACGGGTCAGGGAGAGATAGGCTTCACGCAATGACGCAGGTATAAAATCACGCGCGATCAGTTCGATACTGTTGTAACCAAACGACGCCAGATCCAGCACAGGGCGCTCGACAAAGGGATGCGCCGCCCCCACCAGATGCATGCGCCCCAGGGTATAGCCCAACTGATACAGATGGTCGGGGTTATCCAGGTCAGGCGCACGCCCACCACGCCGTGGGAACAAGGCCAACCGGAAATCCTGATAATGCAGCAGGCTCTCCCCCTCCGTATTACGCAGGGGGGTCACGACTGACAGCTCCTGGGCTTCCAGTTCATAGCAGAACTGGTGCTCTTCCAGAATCTGGGCATCAGACCAGCGACCAGGTCGATAAAACTTGGCGATCAGAGGCACACTGTCCTCAATGCCAACCTGATAGACTCGGTTTTCATAGCTATTCAGCGCCAGGATGCGACCATCCGACAGAAAGCCCTGGGCCTCAATGGCGTCCAGAATAAAATCCGGCGTCAGGGCTTCAAATGGATGAGGGGTAGAGGTCACTGGTCACTCCGTGCAGTCATAGGCAGGTTAAATACTCAGATCCCTGAGTCTAACTGACCTGCTGCTTGACTGCATCTATCCATTCCGGATCAAAGCGGTTCTGTTGCGGGTCCAGCCCCTGCGCCTCAATTTTCAGCAACAGCGCCTGAATCGGTTTCTGAAGTTCACTGATCCCCGTATCATTGCCTTCCAGCTTGTGCATCTGCGACAGCGCCAGATGGTAGAAGCGCAGCAATTGGATCGCCGTTATATTGTCCTGCGCCACGCCCGCTTCAATATGATGCATATTATTGGTAATACTCATCAAACTACGCTTGAGTTTCCAGCCATAGACAGATGCATTCATCAGTGGATGATGCCAGAGCAGCTGTTTGAAGATAATTGTGGTCAACACAAAACCGGCAAAGACTCCGGCCACATTCCAGACAAAATTATTGCCTTCAGGATGGCCAAACCAGGACACGCTCAAGGTTGACAACCCCATCGCCAGCACGACAAAAATCACAATCAGAACCAGCGTACTTTTACGCGTTTGCTGCCGATAGGTATCTGGATCGCGGGCTTCCAGTTCAAAAATATCAGCCATGACTTACTCGGGCTTTTTCGGGCGCTCGGCCAGAGGGGTGGAAAATATATGCTCCATATCCCATGGAAAACGTATCCAGGTATCCTGACTCACTTCCGTGATAAAGGTATCTACCAGCGGCTTGCCCGCAGGTTTGGCGTAGATGGTCGCGAAGTGTGCTTTCGGCAGCATCTCACGCACATGACGGGCTGTTTTGCCGGTATCGACCAGATCATCAATCAGGATCATCCCTTCACCGTCACCGGCAACACCTTTCAGAACAGACAGTTCACCCTGTGCAGCGGCGGTTCCGGAAGCATCACTCTTCTGGTAGCTGATAACGCAAATGGTATCGATCAGACGGATATCCATCTCTCGCGCCAGAATGGCAGCCGGAACCAGCCCACCCCGGGTGATCGCAATTATACCCTTCCACTCGCCCTTATCCAGCAGACGCCAGGCCAGAGCACGTGCATTGCGATGCAACTCTTCCCAACCCACCGGGAAGTCCATGCGATAGTGATGTTCAGTCATCATTTTTCTCCAGAAAAAGCGAATAATCACCTTGATAAGGCGTTGAGGGTTGCTATTTTATCGGATACTCACCACGCATAAAGCCTTAAGTTGACTGTTTGATCAATTTTTCGGTCGCCTGAAACAAAAAACCCTGGAACAACACCAGGGTTTTTATCAGTAAGTGCTGGCTTATTTTGGAATATCCGAGGTGATACCTTCAACATAGAAGTCGATGGTCAGCAGATCACTGTCAGGTGCCACTTCGCCTTCAGCCAGCCAGGGCGTACCGTCCTGCTTGTTGATAGGTCCGGTGAACGGATGATATTCACCTGCCGCAATCGCCTCAATCATGGCTTCTGCTTCTGCACGCACATCCGCAGGAATGCGCTCACTCATCGGCGCAAAGCCAACCATGCCATCGACAATACCGTGCCAGACATTCCCGGCTTCCCAGGTACCTTCTTTCACCGCACGTACACGGTCGATGTAGTAAGGTGCCCAGACATCCAGAATACCGGTCAGGTGAGATTCAGGCGCGAAAGCAGACATATCAGATGCCTGTCCAAACGCCATAATGCCAGCGTCCTGAGCAACGGTCAGAGGTGCTGTTGAGTCAGTGTGCTGCATGATGATATCCGCACCCTGCTCGATCAGTGCTTCCGCCGCCGCAGCTTCCTGCGCAGGGTTGTACCAGCTGTATACCCAGACCACATTGAACTCAACATCCGGATTCACCGCTTTGGCATGCAGATAGGCTGAGTTGATACCCATGATCACTTCTGGGATCGGGAAGGAAGCAATGTAGCCTACTTTGTTGGTTTCAGTCATTTTACCAGCAATGTGACCGATCACTGCACGACCTTCATAGAAGCGTGCATTGTAAAGACCGACATTGCTGGATTCCTGAATGTAACCGGTCGCATGTTCGAAGGCGACATTCGGGAAGCGCGCCGCCACCGTATTCACATCCGGACCGTAGCCAAATGAGGTGGCAAAAATGATATCGGTTCCGGACAGCGCCATTTGTGTCATGACACGTTCGGCATCGGCACCATAGCCCACACTCTCGACATAGCTGGTCTGAACGCCATCACCGAATTCAGCTTCAACCGCCCGGCGAGCCAAATCATGGGTGTAGGTCCAGCCATGGTCACCCACCGGGCCGATATAGACGAATCCGACCTTGGTTGTGTCAGCCAGCACAGGCGCAGCAAGTGCAGCGCAAAGTGCACCGACAGTTAGCAGTTTTTTCATGAGTCTAGGTCTCCCTATATGACAGCGTAATGCCTCAATTCGAGGCGTGAAAAGGCCGGTTCAGCGATCCGGGAGCATTCAGTGCTCCTCGCGCCTTGCCCGACGAAATAAACACCAGTACAGCAATCGTAATCAGATAGGGGGACATGGACAGATACTCAACCGGTATTTTCACACCGGCGGCCTGCAGATTCAGCTGCAACACCACAATCCCGCCAAACAGATAAGCACCTGCCATGGCACGCCAGGGTCTCCAGCTGGCAAACACCACCAGCGCTAGAGCGATCCAGCCGATACCCACCGTCATGCCTTCAGTCCACTGCGGAACACGAATCAACGACAGGTAAGCGCCACCCAATCCAGCACAGGCACCACCAAACATAATGGCCAGTACGCGGACACGTTTCACATGATAGCCCAGTGCATGCGCCGCATCATGGTTCTCACCCACTGCACGCAGGATCATGCCAGCCCGGGCATACTTCAGAAACCACCAGACAGCGGCCACCAGTGCCAGTGTCAGATAGACCATAATGTCATGCGAAAACAGTGCCCGCCCGAAAAATGGGATCTCTGACAAGGGACCCAGATCCAGTTTCGGCGTACGCGGCGGAGTGATCCCGACATACTTCTGCCCCAGCAGAGCAGACAGCCCCAGACCAAACAGTGTCAACGCCAGACCAGAGGCTACCTGATTGGTCATCAGCGCCTGCGTCAGCAAAGCAAACAACAGCGAAAGTGCGATCCCACCCAGAGCTGCGCCTATAAATCCCATCAACGGACTGCCGGTATTGACCGCGACGATAAACCCCACACAGGCACCCATAATCATCATGCCTTCTACACCCAGGTTCAGCACACCGGCCTTTTCCACCACCAGTTCACCAATCGCAGCGAGCAGTATGGGGGTTGCGGCAACCATCAGCGCCGCCAGCAACACAGCAATATTGATCGAGCCAATCATCATGTGCGAACACCCCTTGTCAATCGCAGTCGGTAATGGGTCTGGAAGTCCAGCGCCAACAAAAAGAACAGCAGCATTCCCTGGAAGACCTGAATAGCAGAGCTGGGCAGCTGCAACATCATTTGACTGAGTTCACCACCGATATAGGTCAACCCAAGCAACAATCCGGCCAATACGATCCCGACAGGATTCAAACGGCCCAGGAAGGCTACGATAATTGCCGTAAAACCATAGCCTGAAGCGAACTCTATACGTACCTGTCCACCTGGACCCGAGACTTCAAACATTCCCGCCAGGCCCGCCAGGGCACCGGAAATACCCAGACAGATCACCACCAGCCGGGTAGGTGAAATGCCACCGAACCGGGCGGCACGCGGTGCCTGTCCAGCCAGTTGAACATGGTAACCGAGCATATGCCGCTTCATCATCGCGTAGGCAAAGATCACCGCAATAAGGGCCGCCACGACCCCCCAGTGAATACCGGTTCCGGCAAACAGCTCGGCATTGTGTGCGGCTTCATAGCGACGCAAGTCACGCGAGCCGGGAAATCCGGGTATATCAGGGTTACGCATCAGTCCCAGCGCCATGGCCGCAAGGATTTTCTCGGCCACATACACCAGCAGCAGCGATACCAGAATTTCATTGGTATTGAAGCGGGTCTTCAGGATTGCCGGGATCATCGCCCAGAGGAAACCACCAAAGGCACCTGCCAGCACCATCAGCGGGAAAATGTACCAGCCCGGCTGCGGGAAGAATGCCAGCGCCACCCCTGCACCAAACAGGGCGCCGATAATGTATTGCCCTTCTGCACCAATATTCCAGATGTTGGCTTTGAAGCCGATTGCCAGCCCCACCGCGATCAGGATCAGCGGTGCAGACTTGATCAGCAGTTGAGGTCGCGAGTAACTGCCAAAGGTTTCAGAGAAAATCGGATCGAAGAAGATCAACCGTATGGCAACCAACGGGTCTTTGCCCAGCATCGCAAACATGATGCCACCCGCCAGCATGGTGAGGGCGACTGCCAGAAATGGATTGGCAATACGCCAAAACTTGGAAGGCTCTTTACGTTTTTCAAGCCGGATCATGCAGCACCCTCATGAGCCGGATGCATATCATGTGCACCGCCCATCATCAAACCGATTTCATCTACGCTCAGCCCTTTGGCAGACCGAACCGGCGTCAAACGCCCTTCATTCAATGCAGCAAAACTGTCAGCCACTTCCAGTAACTCATCCAGGTCCTGACTAATGACCAATACCGCCGCCCCCTTGTTCGCCAGATCCAGCAATGCCTGACGGATAAACGCGGCAGCAGCTGCATCGACCCCCCAGGTAGGCTGATTGACGATGATGACATCCGGGTTCAGCTCAATTTCGCGACCGATGACAAACTTCTGCAAGTTGCCTCCTGATAATGCCCGCGCCAGCACATGCGGTCCCGGAGTGCGCACATCAAAACGGGCAATAATATCACGCGCGAACTCACCGGTTGCTCGCCAGTCGATAAAACCGAAACGGGTCAACCCCTTACGTTCAGCACCCGATAGCAGTGCATTTTCTGTCAGGCTCATATCCGGTGCAGCCGCATGTCCCAGGCGTTCTTCCGGAGCAGCTACCAATCCCAGGGTACGGCGCGCATTCGGCCCCAGATGACCGATGGACTGCCCTTTCAGCTGCACCTGTGCAGAGGGCGCCAACAACTCCCCCGAGAGCATCAATAACAGTTCATCCTGGCCATTCCCGGCCACACCAGCGATACCCAGCACTTCTCCGGCACGCAGTGAGAAGGAGATGTCTTTCAGTGAAGTGCCAAATGGATTATTGGATGCCAATGACAGATTCTCCACCTGCAACACCACATCGCCCATGGGACGCTCTTCACGCTCGGGTGGCGTCAGTACCTGTCCGACCATCAACTCCGCCAGTTCTCGTGCCGTTTTTTCCCGTGGATCACAGGTCGCCACTTTGCGCCCACCGCGCAGAATCGTGGCCTCATCACAGAGTGCACGTATCTCATCCAGTTTATGCGAGATATACAGAATGGCGGTGCCTTCAGCAGAAAGTTGCCGCAGAGTCTTGAACAGTACTTCGACTTCCTGAGGTGTCAGCACCGAGGTCGGCTCATCCATGATCAGGAGTTTCGGGTCCTGCAGCAAACAACGGACGATCTCGACCCGCTGGCGTTCACCTGCCGACAGATCACCCACCAGGCGAGAGGGGTCCAGTGGCAGGCCATACTCTTCAGAGACTTCACGAATACGTCGCGCCAGATCGCGCATCGCCGGAGGATTTTCCATCCCCAGCGCAACATTCTCAGCAACATCCAGCGCATCGAAGAGGCTGAAATGCTGAAACACCATCGCCACACCCTTGAGTCGGGCTTCGGATGGCTGGCCCGGTGCATAGGACTGCCCACGCAATGTCATCTGCCCTTTATCGGGCTTGACCAAGCCATAGATCATCTTCACCAGTGTGGATTTGCCAGCACCGTTCTCACCTAAAAGTGCATGTACCTGGCCCTCACCGATCTCAAATGACACATCATCATTAGCCAGCACACCCGGATAGGCTTTAGTCAGCCCCTCCAGACACAACAACGGCTTACGCATACCCTACCCCTTGCTTAAAACACCTGCCTGCAGAAACCCTGAAATATAAACACCTTTTGCAGGCAAACTCCATTTTTTTAAAAGTTGGCAAGCTTCCTGCAATTTCCTGGCCAAGCAGTCAGGTTTTATTTGATCTATAGTTGAGTAAAATCCTCAATCACTCGTCATCAGGAAGCATCGCATGCAATTTATGCTCAATCAGACCCTCATCCAGGTGGATGAGTGTGCACCAGATACGACTCTTTTGGAGTATCTTCGCACTCACTTGGTGCAGCGTGGTACCAAAGAGGGTTGCGCATCCGGGGATTGTGGTGTCTGTACCGTCGTGCTCGCCGAACCGGATGCAAATGGCCTGCGCTATCGTGCGATTAACAGTTGCATCACCTTTCTCGGGGCCGTGGACGCTTGTCAGGTCATTACTGTCGAAGGACTGAGCCAGTCCACCGATCAACTCCATCCGGTCCAGCAGGCACTGGTTGACCAGCATGCTTCCCAGTGTGGCTTTTGTACGCCGGGCTTTGTGATGTCACTGTTTGCACTGACTCACCAGCCCGATGCCAGCTCCTCCGATAACCCCCTGCTGCAGATACATCAGGCACTGGGGGGCAATCTGTGCCGCTGTACCGGATACCGTCCTATTATAGATGCGGCCAGATCCCTGCTAAAAAATCCGCAGCCGGATCAGTTTGATGCCCAGACCGGCAGCATCCGTCAGCAGCTCACTGCCGCTCAGGCCAGCGACACGGGTGACATCACACTGCAGCAAGGTAATGAGGCATTTTTTGCCCAGCCCCGTGACAGCCAATCCTTGCTCAAACTGATGGCCCGGTATCCGGATGCTCGCCTGGTAGCCGGTGCAACCGATCTGGCACTGGAAACCACTCAGCAGCTACGCCCCCTGCCCAGATTGATCTCCACCCGTCGAGTGGCGGAAATGCGGCGCATAGAGGAACAGGATGAGGCTCTGGTGATCGGTGCAGCCGTCACTTACAGTGAAGCCGAAGCGGCCCTGACCGCAGCCTTTCCCCCGCTGGCTGGATTGCTGCATCGACTCGGATCACTGCAGGTCCGCAATCAGGGCACCCTGGGCGGCAATATCGCTAATGCATCCCCTATTGGCGACATGCCGCCCGTGCTGCTGGCACTGAACGCCCGACTGCGTATTCGTGATCCACAGGGCGTCACGGAAATAGCGATTGATGACTTTTTTACCGGTTATCGGCAAACCCGACTGCCCGCAGGCGGATTTATCGAAGCATTAATTCTGCCGCGTTTACAGCCAGACAGTTTGTTACGTATCTATAAGCTCTCAAAGCGACTCGATGACGATATTTCTGCTGTGTGCCTGGCGATACATCTGAAACGGCATCAGGGACGAATCCTTGAGGCTCGTCTGGGCTTTGGGGGTATGGCTGCAACACCTGCACGCGCCTATCAGGCAGAAGCCGCCCTGCAGGGCCAGACTTTCACTGCCGACGGTATTCAGGCAGCGCAACAGGCACTGACACAGGACTTCAGTCCACTCACGGATGTCAGGGCATCAGCTGAATATCGCCTGCGTAGTGCCGCCAACCTGCTGTTAAGAGCGGTTCTGGAAGACCAACAACAGCATTCACTGGAGGTCAGCCACTATGCGCACACTGACTGAGATTCATCCTGCCAGCAAACCACAAGGAGCAGCAGGTGAGTCTGTCGCACACGACAGTGCCCGCTTACATGTCAGCGGTTCGGCACGCTATGTGGATGACATCATCGAGCCACAGGGCACCTTGTTCGCCGCCGTCATTGGCAGTCGCATCGCCAAGGGCCGGATTCGCCATTTAGACCTGCAGGCTGTCAGACGGGCACCCGGCGTCATAGACGTGCTAACGCTTGACGATGTACCCGGGCATACGGATATAGGGCCGGTTTTTCCTGGCGACCCGGTTCTGACCCGGGACGCAATCCGCTATGCCGGACAGCCGATTGCACTGGTGGCTGCCAGCAGTGAAAAAGCGGCTCGTCAGGCGGCTCTGCTGGCTGAAATTGACTATGAAATCCAAGCACCCCAACTGGATGCCGAAGTAGCTCTGGCACAGCAACAACTGTTACGGCCCAGCCATCGCATGCAGCTGGGTGATTGTGCCAAAGCCTTGCAGGCATCACCGATTCAACTGCAGGCGAAAATGCACATTGGCGGACAAGAACACCTGTACCTGGAAGGTCAGGTCAGCCTCGCCATCCCCGGCGAAGACGGTGACATGCTGATCTACACCTCCAGCCAACACCCCAGTGAAGTACAAAAACTGGTCGCCGAAGTACTGAATCTGTCTTTTCATCAGGTCACTGTGGATATGCGTCGCATGGGTGGTGGTTTTGGCGGCAAGGAAACCCAGGCGGCCCCCTGGGCATGTCTGGCCGCACTGATGGCGGCGAAAACCGGTCGTCCGGTGAAACTGCGTTTACCGCGCAAAGACGATATGCAGATGACCGGCAAGCGTCACCCGTTTGTCAATCGCTATCATCTGGGCTGCGATCATGAGGGCCGAATCCTGGCTGCTGACATAGAGGTCATAGGTAATGGCGGACACTCACCAGACCTGACTGATGCCATTGTCGACCGCGCCATGTTTCATGCCGACAATGCCTATTTCCTGCCCAACGCTGACATACGTGGCCACCGGGTCGCCACAGATACCGTCTCGCATACGGCCTTCCGCGGCTTTGGTGGTCCTCAGGGCATGCTGATTATTGAACGGGCCATGGATGATATTGCCCGACACCTCGGTTGTGACCCGCTGGATATTCGCAAGCGCAACCTCTACGCAGAAGCGCGCGATCTGACGCCCTATCATCAACAGGTCGAGTTTGACACCCTGCAGCGTCTGATTGATGAGCTGGAGTCCAGCAGTCACTATCGTGCCCGGCGCACCGCCATCAGCCACTGGAATCAACTCAACACTGTTCTGAAACGCGGCCTGGCACTGACACCGGTTAAATTCGGCATTTCCTTTACCCTGCAGCACCTGAATCAGGCCGGTGCCCTGCTGCATATCTATACCGATGGCAGCCTGCAACTCAATCATGGCGGCACCGAAATGGGCCAAGGGCTGCATACCAAGGTGGCTCAGGTCGTTGCCCGGACCTTGGGAGTTGACCTGTCGCAGATACGCATTACGGCAACACGCACAGACAAGGTGCCCAACACCTCACCGACAGCGGCATCCAGTGGTGCCGATCTGAATGGTAAAGCCGCTGAACAGGCAGCGCTGACGCTCAGGCAGCGTCTGAGTGATTTTCTTGCTGAGCAACAGGGCATCGCCGCCTCAGAGATACGTTTTTCCGATAATCAGGTCTGCTGGGGGACATCACAGTCCATGCCCTTTGCCGAACTGGTACAACAGGCCTATGTCGCCAGAATCTCCTTGTCGGCAACCGGTTACTATCGTACACCGAAAATCTGGTATGACCGGGAAACGGCTCAGGGTCGTCCATTCTTTTACTTTGCCACTGGCGCAGCGGTGTCTGAAGTGCTGGTCGACACACTGACCGGCGAGTATCGCTTGTTACAGGCAGATATACTGCATGATGTCGGTCACAGCCTGAATCCGGCCATTGATATCGGTCAGATTGAGGGCGGTTTTATTCAGGGTATGGGGTGGTTGACCACCGAAGAGCTGGTATGGAACCCTGACGGACAATTGCTCAGTCACTCGCCTGCCACATACAAGATTCCGGCCATCAGTGATACGCCACCGGTCTTCAATGTCAAACTGTTTGATCACGCCAATACTGAAGACACCATTTATCATTCCAAAGCGGTGGGTGAACCCCCACTGATGTTGGCAATTTCCGTCTGGTCCGCCTTGCGTGATGCGATCAGCAGCCTCAGCGACTACCGTATCAGTCCGGACCTGGACACTCCCGCAACCCCCGAACGGGTGCTGATGGCAGTTGAAGCACTCCGGCAAAAACTGAACGGAGACAGGCGATGATACGCTGGAGTGATGCGCTGGCGCGCCTGCAACGCAGTGACGAGGCACATGTGCTGGTGAGTGTGATCGGCACCGCCGGTTCTGTGCCCCGCAATACCGGCAGTAAAATGCTGGTCACCGCTACACAGCTTTATGACACTATCGGCGGCGGTAACCTGGAGCTGCATGCGATTGAACAGGCACGACTGCTGCTGCAGGAAGGCACCCGCGGTCAGCGACTGGTCAAATACCCACTGGCAGCGGCGTTGGGCCAGTGTTGCGGTGGACACGCGACACTGCTGTTTGAAAGCTTCTGCCACGCCAGCCAGAGCCTCTGGCTGTTTGGTGCCGGGCATGTGGGTCAGGCACTGATACAGATTCTGCAGGGACTGCCTCTGACGCTCAACTGGGTCGATAGCCGCACTGAGCAGTTTCCGACACCCAGAATGGCAGATATACACTACTTCAGTCCTGCCGACCCTGTTGACGTGATGGCTCAGGTCCCAGCATCAGCCAGTGTGCTGATCATGACGCATTGCCATGATCAGGATTACCGTCTGTGCCATCAGGCACTGATGCAGCAGCATCAAGGACTGATCGGATTGATCGGCTCCAAAACCAAAGCAGCCCGTTTTCGTCACCGACTGCAACATGCCGGATTTGATCAGAATGCCATCGCACAGATTGAAAGCCCGGTTGGCCTGCCACAGATAGGCGGCAAACGCCCCATGGAGGTTGCCGTTTCCATTGCTGCCCGGGTAATTCAGCAGTATCAGACCCTGACAGACACACAGCTACCATCCACTCAGCTCAGCCTGTCTGAGCTGAATACTATTCAAGCGACTCTGACTGGAAACCCTCATGACACTGAATGAGTTTAATCAGCTGGACACTCCCTCCGCCCGTTATCAGTTGCGCCAATGTTGCGTCAGCGATGCATGGATTGAGGCCATGCTGGCAGCACGTCCCTTTACTACTGCAGCACAGCTGTTCTCGACAGCGGAACACATCTGGGCAGCACTGACGCAACAGGATTATCTGCAGGCATTTGAAGGCCACCCCAAAATTGGGGATGTCGGCTCATTACGCGCCAAGTATGCGGACAGCAAAGCCCTGGCTGCCGGAGAGCAAGCGTCGGTCAATCACGCAGATGAAGCCACACTTCAAGCCCTGGCGGCAGGTAACCAGGCCTATGAAGAGCGCTTCGGTTTTATTTTTATCGTCTGCGCTACCGGCAAATCTGCTGCTGAAATGCTGGCATTGCTTCAGGCTCGCCTGGAGAATGATCGCAACACCGAAATTCAGCTGGCTGCCGCAGAGCAACAAAAAATCACCCAAATTCGTTTAGCCAAGCTTCTACAGGATACCGTCATGCCACGAATCTCCTCACATATACTGGATACCACGCTGGGCAAGCCCGCCGCCGGTATTCGGGTTCAGTTATTCAAATGCCAACCGGATCAAAGCTGGATTATGCTGAATGAAGAGACCACCAACACCGACGGGCGGATCGCCAACCTGCTGAAAGACACACAACCGCTGGAAAACACCCGTTATCGGTTACGGTTTCATCTGCAAGACTACTTTGTCCAACAGCAGCAACCCTGCTTTTATCCACAGGTCGAGATCGAGTGCCAACTGGATGCTGAAGCCGCTCATTATCACATCCCCCTGCTGGTCAGCCCGTTTGGCTACTCTACTTACCGAGGTTCATGATTCATGACTATGCGCGCTTTTCGTGGTTCCATCCTGCACTATCTGGAAGATCCTCACAGCCATCCGGACCAGGCCAGAGAATATATTGAGGACGGCCTGCTGCTGGTTGAATCCGGTCGTATACGTGCAGTCGGTCCTTATGCCTCGATGATGCCATCGCTACCCACGGGCACGCCGCTGGAAGATTATTCAGGCAAGCTGCTGATGCCCGGCATGATCGATCTGCACACCCATTACCCGCAAACGGAAGTCATCGCATCGTATGGCCGGCAACTGCTGGACTGGCTGAACAACTATACTTTTCCGACGGAAATGAAGTTCTCCGATAAAGCCTATGCCTCGGCAATTGCCGAACGTTTTGTGCAGGAACTGCTGCGTAATGGCACCACCACGGCGATGGTGTTTACCACGGTCCACCCGCAGTCTACGGAGGCGTTTTTTGAGGTCGCTGAACAGCATCAACTGCGCATGATTGCCGGCAAGGTGATGATGGATCGCCACGCTCCTGCCGGTTTATGTGATACCGCTGAAAGCAGTTATACCGACTCCAAAGCATTGATTGAACGCTGGCATGGCAAGGCGCGTCTATCTTACGCCGTCACCCCACGGTTTGCACCTACCAGCACCCCTGAACAGCTGCAGGCTGCCGGACGGCTGATGCAGGAGTATCCCGGTCTGTATTTACAAAGCCATCTCGCGGAAAATCGCGATGAGCTGGCCTGGGTAGCCGAGCTTTTCCCTCAAGCCCGCGACTATCTCGATGCCTATGAACAGGCAGGCTTACTGGGGCCCCACTGTGTCTATGCGCATGGCATTCATCTCAGCGACTCCGCCTGTCAGCGACTGGCAGATTCGGGCACAGTACTGGCACATTGCCCGACATCAAATCTGTTTCTCGGTTCAGGACTGTTCGACATGTCGCGCCTGACCGATCAGGGTGTACGCTTTGCACTGGGTACAGATGTCGGTGGCGGCACCAGTTTCTCGTTATTCCGGACACTTGGTGAAGCCTACAAGGTACAGCAGTTGCTGCAACACTCATTGCACCCGGACCGGGCGTTTTATCTCGCCACGCTAGGTGGGGCCAGGGCGCTGTCTCTGGATCAGCACATCGGTAACTTCCTGCCTGGCAAGGAAGCTGACTTTATCGTCATAGACCCTGAGTCGACGCCTCTGCTCAGTTTCCGTATACAGCACTGCAAAACCTTGTCGGAAAAACTCTTTGTACTGGCCACACTGGGAGATGACCGATTGATTGCTGCCACCTACATTCTTGGCCAACTGGCCTATTCTCAGGAGGCTTAAGCCATGGATCCCTATTTTTATGACTGGCTGCACCTGCTGATTCGCCTGTTGCATGTGGTCACAGCTATCGCCTGGATAGGCGCATCCTTCTACTTTGTCTGGCTGGACAACTCACTGGAAACGCCACCTCAATGGAAGAAAGACAAGGGTATCAAGGGTGATCTCTGGTCCATTCATGGAGGCGGTTTCTATGAAATAGCCAAGTACCAGCTGGGCCCGGAAAAAATGCCGGCCCGCTTGCACTGGTTTAAATGGGAAGCCTATTCCACCTGGATCACCGGTATGTTCCTGCTGATCCTGATTTATTATGTCGGTGCATCCAGCTACATGATTGACCCGGCCAAAGCGGATCTGAATCAGTGGCAAGCGATAGGGCTTGGGCTGGCGACGCTGCTGGTCGGTTTCCTGGCGTATGAAGGACTCTGCCGCACCCCGCTGATTGACAAGCCAGTGTTACTCGGACTGGTGCTGCTGGGACTCCTGACCTTCCTGGCCTGGCTATTGAGCCAGTACATTGGCAACCGGGCGGCCTATATCCACATCGGCGCCTTGATTGGAACCTGCATGGCCGCCAACGTATTCACCACCATCATGCCATCACAGCGTGCGCTGGTCCGGGCTGTTGAACAGGGCCAGTCACCTGATCCCAAGTATGGCCTGAATGCCAAACGGCGCTCCACCCACAACAACTACGCAACCCTTCCGGTCCTGTTTATCATGCTCAGCAATCATTCGCCGATGACTTACAGTCACGAGTATGGCTGGGCCATTCTGGGCGCACTGATGCTGATCGGAGCCTGGGCAAGACACTTTTTCAACCTGCGTCATCAGGGCATCGTGAAACCGTCGATTCTGGTCAGTGCATTGATCGCTTTTCTGCTATTGATTGTACTGGCAAGGCCGCAACCCTTGCCGACCTTCGACGCCAGTGAGCAACCAGTCAGTGATCAGCAAGCCTTCAGTATTGTCATGGAGCGCTGTGCAACCTGTCACAGCCGTCAGCCAAGCGATGATATTTTCCGGGTTTCACCGGGTGGGGTATATCTGGAAACGGCATCTGACATACAACGCCAGATCGACCGGATTGAGGCTCGAACACTGCTGACGCATGACATGCCTTTCATGAATAAAACCCAGATGACCCTGGAGGAACGTGCCCTGCTGGGTCAGTGGATTCAACAGCAGCGCCAAAGATGAGACCGGTGTGGCATTACGACGGAGTAATGCCACAGCCTTTCAGAATGACATGCACCAGCGTCTGCTCGGCTGCCTTGAAATCCGCTTCATCCGGTTCAGCCTTGTCCAGAGCCGCCGCTATCTGCACGGCAAAATCAGCATAATGCTGAGTCGTGGACCAGATCATGAATAACAGATGCTCCGGTGCCAGCACACTGTCCATCTTGCCTTGCTCTATCCAGGCACGGAACACGGCAACCCGACCGGAAAACCAGGCAGCATACTCGTCACTAAAATAGTTTTTCAGATACTGGGCACCGCCAATGATTTCCGCAGCAAAGATTCGCGAAGCCAATCCATCTTCGCGGGAAAATGACAACTTACGCCGTATATAGGCGGGCAGAACTACCGCTGGATCATCTGCTGGTGTCAGCTGATCCAGCGTCTCATCCCACTTCTCAATAATATGATTCAGGACCGCCAGATAAAGGCCTTCCTTGTGTTTGAAGTAGTAATGAATGTTGGCTTTCGGCAGCCCTGCCCGACTGGCTATTGCCTGAATGCTGGCACCACTGAAACCCTTTTCGGCAAACTCCACTTCGGCCGCACGGATGATCAGGGTCTGGTTCTGTTTACGGATACGACCAGCAGGTTTACTGGATCGGGCAGCGTTGCTATCTGACAAACTTCACTCCAGGCGGGGTGTACAGCTCACCCCGTACAGACTTAAATTGCTGCACTATTACTACCGCGATTTGCCCAGCGGGTAAAGCGTTTTTCCATCCAGGCAAACAGCTCATACATCACCACGCCCATCACACCGATCACGATCAATCCGGCAAAGACCAGTGCCATATCCATCGAGGAGCTGGCAGCCATCATCAGATAGCCGATACCCATATTGGAGGCTACCGTTTCTGAAATAACCGAACCGACAAAGGCCAGCGTAATCGCCACCTTCAGGGATGCAAAGAAATAGGGTAATGCTCGCGGCAAGCCCACTTTACGCAGGATATCCAGTTTAGATGCACCTAATGAGCGCATCACATCCTCCAGCTCAGGTTCCAGTGTTGCCAATCCGGTCGCGACATTCACCAGCACCGGGAAAAACGAAATCAGAAAGGCCGTCAGAATCGCCGGAACCGTGCCAATACCAAACCACACCACCAATACCGGAACAAAGGCAACTTTAGGAATACTGTTGAAGCCTACCAACAGAGGGTAGAGTGCTTTGTAGACCAGCGGATAGGTACCCACAGCAACCCCCAGCACAACCCCGACCACCACCGCGATACCAAATCCGACCAGGGTGGTAAAGAATGTCTGCCAGGCATGCATCAGAATGGGCTCCCAGCGTGCCACACCCGCACTCCAGACAGCAGAGGGTGCCGGGAACAGATACTCAGGCACCTGCAGGCCGACACACAAGGCTTCCCACAACAACAGCAATACCAGCATCAACATCCAGCTGGCATTACGGATCATAAATTTTCGTCGATTAAACGCCATCCTGTCCTTCCTCGCTTCAGTGCTGCCGAATGGCACCAATATGGTCACGCAGCACATGCACCTGGGATGCAAAGCTCTCGGTATAGGTGTCTTCCAGGGTCCTCGGGCGTGGCAAATCCACCTCCCGGCGCACCAGAATTTCACCCGGGCCTTTACTCATCACATAGACCGTATCGGCCAGGAAAACCGCTTCACGCAGATCATGCGTGACCAGTACAACCGTAAAGGGCTGTTCCTGCCAGAGATCCTGCAACATGCACCACAGCTCTTCACGGGTAAACGCATCCAGCGCACCGAAGGGTTCATCCAGCATCAGCAGTTCCGGTTTATGGATCAGAGCGCGACAGATGGATGCGCGCTGCTGCATACCACCGGACAACTCCCAGGGGTATTTGTCCTCCCAGCCAGCCAGTCCCACCCGGGCAAGCAGAGCCCTGGCCATCTCTTCAAAGACTTTACGCTGTCGGCGCATCTGTGAACGGTAAGGCTGCACAATTTCCAGTGGCAACATGACATTCTGCAATGTAGTCCGCCATGGCAACAGATTGGAAGCCTGGAACGCCATACCGATACACTTCTGTGGCCCGGACACCTGACGCCCGTCCAGATACACATAACCGGAAGTGGGTTCAGACAGACCTGACACCAGCTTCATCAAAGTAGACTTGCCGCAACCGGAAGGTCCCACCACCGCAATGAATTCATTTTTTTTAACCGACAGTGAGATGTCACGTATCGCCAAGGGACCGCCTTCTTCATACGCAAGGCTGACCTGTTCAAAGGTTACAAATGCCATATCGAGTTCTCGAGCTGTGACGCCTTGCCCTGCCAAAACTGCCAGACAGGGCAAGGACAAATTAACGGGAAACGCTACGACTGCTCAGTTCTGGCAGAAACTCGGCATTGAACAGGCGTGCTGCCTCCGGAGTGCTCTCAAGACCAAACGCACTGACCGCTTCGGCGATAGACTGCTCCAGACGCGCCTGTGTGACAGCACCCAGCCCCTCGACCAGGGTTTCGTCAGTCACCACCTGAGCGTCCAGAGCCAACTTCAGGCGTCTCAGTTCCAGCGCCTCATCGACCAGCGCATCACGACGCTTCACATGCTTCACCGCCGCCGCAGGATCTTCCAGTGTTTCCAGTAACGCGCGGTTGAACGCCCGGACAAACCCGGCTACAGCCTCCGGGTTCTCGGCCAGCAACTTGTCACTGGCAATAATGGCATTGCCATACAAGGCCACGCCAAAATCCGCATAGGGCATTACGGTAATCATCTCAGGTGCAATACCGCGAGCTTCCAGATTCAGCAGGCTGGTGAAATAGAAACCGGTGATGCCATCTACCTGACGGCGCGCAAGTAAGGTTTCACGGATAGCAGGATCGACACTCTGCCAGGTCACACTGTCTACAGCCAGATCATTGTGAGATGCAAACGCAGGCCAGGCCTTGCGACCGGCATCAAATACCGGGGCTGCCAGCGTTTTGCCTGCCAGATCTGCAGGCGTATCGATACCGGAATCTTTCAGGGTAAAAACGGCAGCAGGCGTATTGTTGTAGAGCATGTACACAGCCTGCATACCTGCATCGGGATTGGCGGCAGCATGTTCAATCAGCGCATTAAAGTCAGCCAGTCCCATATCGTAAGCCCCTGTCGCCACGCGTGTCACCGCGCCTGCAGAGCCATTACCTGAATCAATATTGACACTCAGCCCCTCTTCAGCGAAATAGCCTTTGTCCAGCGCCAGCAAAAACGGTGCAGAAGGGCCTTCAAAGCGCCAGTCCAGGGTAAAATTGATCGATGTTGATGCGTGAACAGGCGAAGCAAGCAGCGGCTGCAAACTGACACAGGCAGCCATACCACAAATGGCCGCCAGCCGTTTCAACGTGGTACGTTTTGCAGTATTCATAGCGTATTCCTTTTGTCTGAATCGGACGTTGTTTCGGTATCCGTTTTGCAGACCAGAACACCCACAGACGGTTGGCGGGCACCACAAAACTGACCGGTTAGTCAGTTTTATAGCAATACTTATGCCAGACCACAGATCCTGCACTCAGGGAGCTAACCAGAAGGTAAGGCGCTTAGCGCGCACCAAAATAAGGCGGATTTACTCAGGCGCACCTGGACTGTGCGCAGTATAACGACAGACCTGATGCTTTCCCTGACGTTTGGCCTGATACATGGCTTCATCCGCTGCTTTCAGCAAATAGTGTGCGTCACGCGCATCAGCCGGGCAACCCGCAATACCGATGCTGGCGCCAATATTGACCCGCCCCTGCGGTAAATGCATCGGTACAGCAAACGTTGCCAACAGCTTCTCTGCGACGGTTTCCGCCTTGGCCAGGTCATCACAATGCCCCAGTATCACGGCGAACTCGTCACCCGACAAGCGCGCTACGGTATCTGACTGACGCACCACCGACTCAATACGCCGGGCGACCTCAATTAACACTTGGTCTCCTGCACTGTGCCCCAGAGTGTCATTAACAGGTTTGAAGCCATCCAGATCGATATACATCAGCGCGAAAGCAGTGCCATAACGATTGGCCTCGGTGACTGACTGCTGCAGACGATCATGAAACAGGGTACGATTCGGCAAACCGGTCAGGCTGTCATGGGTGGCCTGATATGCCAGCTTTTCCTGTACCCGTTTACGTTCGGTAATATCATCAAATACCATCACATAGCCGGAAACATAGCCGTCCGAGGTATAGACAGCATGGGCACGCATCGACAGTACACGCTCAACACAACCCGGCAAACGACAGGCCAGCTCATCGGCACAGGCACCCTTTTCCTGCAACTCATCCAACAGCACCTCCCAACTGCGGGTCGCCTGAAACTGGCAAGGCAGCATATGTGGCGTCAGGCCTGACTTGAGAGGTGCGGTCAAACCGGTCAGGCGCAGGAAAGCCGGATTGTACTGACGTATCAGAAAGTGACGATCCAGCATCATGATGCCGGTATCGGTAATATTAAAAACCGCTTCCGACAGCCGTGCAGTCTGGTCCCGTTCATGCCGCACTATGGCATAACGCAGCGCTTTACGTAGCGCCTGCCCATCTGTTCCTTTAACCAGATAGTCCTGAGCACCGGATTTCAGGGCTTCACGAATCAGCCGGGTATCATCAACACCGGTCAATACCACGATCGGAATATCACGACTCTTCTCTTTAAGATTCAGCAGTGTCACCAGACCGGCGCTATCCGGCAAGTTCAGATCCAGCAGAATGACATCCGGCAGCTCGTCACTCTGCTCCAGCCATGTCATGGCTTCCGCCAGCGTCGCGGCCACGCTGAGTGAAAACGCATCCGCATCTTTTTCCTGCAAATGCAGTTGAATCAGAGCAACATCACCAGGCTCATCTTCGATCAACAACACCCGATGGCGGTTCGATACCAACTGAATTTCTCTATCAAGCACCCGAACTCTCCTCTGACGTCATCAAGGGCAGGGTAAAATGAATACAGGCACCCTGCCCAGAACCTCTGGACTCTGCATGAATTTCACCGCCATGACGCTGTACAATTTTTCGACACACAGCCAACCCGATACCCTCCCCACGATAGGCGGAGCGGGGATTCAGTCGCTGGAACACCTTGAATATCCGCTCCAGCTGCGCCGGATCAATACCGATTCCCTGATCAGTGATACGACACAGCCAGAGATCAGATCGACACTCTCCTGTCAGGCGGATACGTGGTACCGCCTCCGGGGCATGAAATTTCAGGGCATTACCAATCAAATTCTGGAACAGGCGTACACCTTCATTGCGGCTCACCGGCAAAACCGGCCATTCCCCATCGATTTCAATTTCAGCACCCGATGATCGAATTTCCGGACCCAGATAGATCAACGCCTCATCTCTGAGTTGAGCAACAGAACAGGCACTGACAGGCTCACCACCACGTCCAACCCGGGAATACTCCAGCAGTGACACCAGCATCTCATCCAGACGCTGCCCTCCCTCATGAATATAGCCCAGATATTCATGCACAGAGGCATCCTGAAGTTGCGACAGCGGCGGTTCCAGCGCCTTGGAAAAGCTGATAATCATGCGCAACGGCTGCCGCAGATCATGCGACACCACATAGGCAAACTGTTCCAGTTCATCATTCGATGCCTGCAGGGCTTCAGCCTGACGCCGGATCGCCTCTTCATGCAGCTTCTGTTCGGTAATATCCTGTGTTGACCCTAACAGCCGCCTGCCCTGTTCATCCACAACTTCCCGCACGCGCTGATGTACCCAACGCACAGCCCCATCAGAATGGACAATACGATGCTGAACATCCACTACACCCTGTGGACCGGGCGCAACTGACAGGCTTAAAACTGCGTCACGATCATCGGGATGAATGGCCTGGACAAAACTATCCAGGGTAGGCTGACAGCTCTGAGAGTCCTGACCATAGATATCGAAAATAACATCAGACCACCATAATGTCCCTTGACTCAGATCGGCCTCCCAATGCCCCAGATGTGCCTGCTGTTGCGCTTCCATCAAACGCTCATGGCTTTCGCGCAACTGGGCGTTCATATACTGATCCAGACGCCGTTGACGCTGTACCATCCAGCCACAGAACACCAAAGCCAAAACAGCAAATAAAGCCATCAGCGCAAACTTATAACTTTCACGCTGATAAAATCGCTCAATATCCTGCAATACAGCTTCCAGATCCTGGGTCACGACAACCAGCAGACCCCAGTCATCCAGACGTTGATAGGCGGTCTGCCGCCATTTGCCATCCACCGGTGCAGCACCACGATAGGTATAGTTATCCGGCGGTTCACCCTGCCATTGCATGACCTGCGCCACCATCAGGCCGGGTTGCAGATTTATTTTTGGCATACGATAAATCAACTCGCCTTCCAGCGTCAGCAGTGCTGTCGTCAAGTCAGCCTGTTCCGTAATCTGTCCCAGTTCTTCAGCCAGCACATTGACATCTATGGCCGCTACCAACACACCATCGAACACGCCATCACTATTGAATACCGGTCGACTCAGGGCAATAAACAGATGTGGATCGTGCATTCTGGACCAGGCGGGTGAAGAGAGGTAAGGCTGATCAATAGTCCGATGCTGGTGAACACGAAAATAGTCACGGTCAGCAACAACAGGAGCGGGTTGATCAAAAGTACGTACTCGCATCTCCCCCTGTCGATCCAGCCAGAAGTAATCCAGTAATTCCGGGCTGGAGAGCTGGCGTGACAGCATATATTCCCGCAACTCGTCACCCTTGGCGCCTGAATGCTCTGATAAGCGTCGCAACGTGAGCAGACTGCGGTCCACTTCATGCAAACGGGCATTCACCAGCTCTCGTTGTGTCAAGGACAAAGAGCGCACAGACTGCTCTACCTGCAACAGTCGCTGCTGTTGATAATCCTGAGTAGATGAACGGTGCAGCAGATACAGAGATAACAAAATCAGCATGCCCAGCAACACCAGGGCCAGATTCACGGCAGTTGTTCGGGGAAGCGCAGGCAAAGTGCCAGACATAGGCGGTATTATCAATCTTTGTGAATAACAGTTTTCATCATAAGCGCTAACTTGCATCAGCTCAAATGCTGCCAGTTAAACTTTTCGGTATGTTATGCTGTCTGTGTATATGGTTTTTTTCTAATTTGAACAAAGGATCCTGTCATGAACACGGAGATTAAAGTCTGGGACTGGAGTATACGGGTGTTTCACTGGAGTTTGCCGGTGCTGCTGTTTTTGCTCTGGTTCTCTGCCACGCAAAGTGAAAACTTTGATGCGCTGGAACATCATATGCTGCTGGCACAGATCCTCATGGGAATGCTGGTATACCGTATCATCTGGGGCTTTATTGGCACCCCGGCCGCCCGTTTCAGTCGATTTATTACCGGCCCTGCTGCCTGGTGGCGATACGCCAGCGCACTGTTGAAGCGCCAGCCCCTGCATTACCTGGGTCACAATCCACTGGGCGGATTGATGGTGGTTGTATTACTGAGTGCCTTGGGATTTCAGCTGCTGACCGGCCTGTTCACCACCGATGATATTCTGTTTTCGGGTCCACTGGTGAACTCGGCTGATCGTGATACAGTTCGCTGGATGAGCGGCTGGCACCGTCGCTTCTTTGACTGGATTCTGATTCTGGTCGCTTTGCATCTGGTCGCCATCGCTGTGTACAAACTGCTGGGTGAAGCACTGGTCAAAGCCATGATCACCGGGCGAAAACCACTGGACGAGACAGCGCCAGACAAGCGCGCCCTGCAAGCAGAAGCCAGTTTTCCCTGGGTACGTTTTGCAATCGCCCTGGTTCTGTCCGTCGGCAGTGTCGGGTATATTTTTTATTTCTGAGATCGTTACTCAAGCAGTGCTAACAGTCTGGGCCAGGGCACTGGTCCTGCGCTCGGACGGTTGCAGATAAGAATAGATCACCGGTACCAGCAGCAAACCAACCAGCATTGAAAAGCTCAAACCAAACACGATCGCAACCGCCAGAGGTTGCAGCATTTCTGAACCTTCACCTATACCAATAGCCAGGGGTAACATCCCCGCCACCGTCGTCATGGTGGTCATCAGGATCGGTCTCAGACGCAACCGGGCTGCCGCAATAATCGCCTCGTCCCGACGCATTCCGCGATCCTGCTGCAATTCGATATACTCAACCAGTACAATCGCATTATTCACCACAATTCCCGCCAGCATAATCATTCCCAGCCAGACCGGCATGGAGATCGGCATGCCCAACAGATTCAGGCCAGCGGCGACACCTATGGCACTGAAGGGTACACTGAGAATAATCACCAGCGGGTTACGCAAGGACTCATACTGCACCGCCATCACCACAAATACCAGAAACAGTGCCAGTAACAGCAAAATGCCGGTCAAACGCTGACCTTCCTGCAAAGTCTGCCCCGCGCCACCATCAAAGCGACTATAGCCCTCCGGCAAACGTTGATCCGCCAGCACCTGATCAATCTGCTGCAACACCTCACCCAGAGGATACCCGGCAACCAAAGATGCGGTCACTTCAACGATACGCATCTGACTGTCACGCCGGATAGTGCCTGGCGACTTGGTTAGCTCAACCCGTACAATATCACCCAGATACACGGGCTGACGGCCATTTGAGGAAGGGAACAGCATCACAGACTCCAGATCCTGAACATCCTGAGCCAGGTGATCCGGCAAACGAACGCGGATATCAAAACCACGTCCACCCTCATAAAAATCGGTCACGACACGTCCTTCCAGCGCCATCATCAATGCAGCGTTGATATCCTGTACATCGATGCCCAGCGCCACCGCCCTTTCGCGATCGACCCGAAAATCCAGTTCAAGCACCTGCTCTTCAGAGGAAAATGCCAGGTTCTGAATTCCCTCCACAGCGTTCATACGTTCAACCGAGTCACGTGCCAGCTGATCGAGGACATCCAGATCCGGTCCCTGTATGCGTACACTGATATCATCATCACTGGTACTGGTACGGATGCCTCGGATACCTCGCTGACGCATGCGCACCTGCACACCTGCCAACTGCTCTTCGGCCACCTTGCGGTTCATCCGGTTAATCCACTCCTGCGCGGTGATATCACGCTCTGACAAAGCCACCAGCTGAACTGACAGACTGGCCTGATTGGCCGCCTCCCGTGAAGATCGTCCCCAGACAAAACCACCGGACACTACAAACACACTGGCGACGTCTTCATCCTGGTGGATCAGTGCTTCAACCTTCAGTACTCGCTGGTCCATTTCATCCAGTGTAATGTCCGGGTCGCCAATCAGGCGAATATCCACCTGACCATCATCCAGAGTTGGCAGGAAGGTTTGGGCGCCACTGAAAAAAGTCGGTGCACTGAACACCAGCAAACCGATAAACACCAGGGGTACTGGCCAGCGATACTTGAGCACCCCCGCAATCAAACGACCATAGAGCGACTGCAAGGCTTCAATGCTGCGGTCCACCCAACGGCGGAATCGGCTGGTTTTATGGGTCAATACGCGAGATGAAAGCGCGGGCACCAGGGTCAGGGCAATCACCATGGAAGCCACTACAGCAGCCGATATGGTAATTATCAGCTCACGGAACAACAGCCCAACCAGACCGCCCACAAACAGGAAGGGTAAAATCGCCGCAAGATTAGTAGAGGTGGATGCCAGAATGGCGCTGTTGACTTCAGCCGCCGCGTTAGCTGCATCCTCCTGGCTCGACTCACCTTCTCGCTGATGCCGGTAGATGTTTTCCAGCATCACAATGGTATTGTCTACCAGCATCCCGACACCCAGCGCCAGGCCACCCAGTGTCATGATATTCAACGTCAGATTACCCAATCCCATCAATACGAAAGTCACCATGACGGCAATCGGTATGGCACTGCCAATAATCAGGGTTCGTCGCAAATTGCCCAGGAACACATACACAACAGACATTGCCAACAGCGCACCGCTGATCACCGCCAACACCGAGTTATTCAGAGCCTGACGCACATAGATGGACTGATCCATAATCGGATAAATGGCAATATCGGCCGGGATCAGGCCCTGTTCACGCAACCACTGCATGCGCGCCTGCACATGATCGGCCACAGCAATGGTGTTGGCATCCGGCTGATTCTGAATGGACAACTGCAACGCCGGTATGCCATTGGCGCGGATGCGCAAGCGCTCATCCTTGTGAGTATCCAGAATCAATGCGACCTCATCCAGCGACACACTGCTACCATCAGCCAGTGGAATCGCCAGACCGGACAAGGCCTCGACACTCTCAAAACGCCCACTAATCCGGCCACTGATTTCCTGCCGGTCTGTTCGCAGACGCCCGGCCGGGTCCTCCCGATGATTGCGTGTCAGGGCATCGACCAGGTCATCCAGCTCTAATCCGAGACCTGCCAAACGCATGGGATCCGGTAAGATCTGGATCTCGCGCTCCAGTCCACCGCCCACTTCGGCAGCGGCCACACCGGGCAAATTGATAAACCAGTTGGCAAACACATCATCGACCCAGCTGCGCAATTCAACCGGATCACGTAAAGCCGAGCTGATAGCAAATTGCATCACCGGTATTTGTGATGGATCCCGTTTAAAGATGGTGGGCTGATCGATGGTATCCGGCAACAAGCGACGCGCACGATCCAGGCGGGTACTGGCATCACGCAGCGCTACATCAATATCCTTGCCATAGGGAAAAATCAGGTCGACTGCAGCTCGTCCCTGACCGGTACTGGACTGTATGCTGACCATGTCCTCGGTCACGGCCAGCTGTTCTTCCAGAAACCGCGTGACCCGATCCTCCATCACCAGTGCAGGCACCCCGGGATCACTGATATTTACCCGGATTTCCGGATAAATCAGTCGTGGCAAAAGATCCACAGACAGGCGACTGAGGGTAAATACTCCCAGGACAATCACGGCCAGGGCAATCATCGACACACCGACCGGATGTTTGATCGACCAACCGGCTAACCCGGCACCATGGCGCTGCACCTGTACTGACATATCAGGCCTCCCGCTCCGCCAGGGGTATCACCGGCAGCACTTCACGACCTTCAGTCAACCCCATGAAGCCACGGATAACGATACGATCTCCTGACTCCAAGCCACTGAGTACTTCGACACGATCCGCTACGCGTAATCCGGTGATTACCTCACGCTTTTCAATCTTGCGGTCTTCATTCATCACATATACATACTCACCTTGCTCATAGCGTAACGCCGCAAAGGGAATCATCATGCGCTGCTGCAGATTAGCCGACAAACTGACCCTGGCCAGCTGTCCCGGCAGCGCACCGTCAGGCACAGGATCAGGACGTATCTCGATCTGCCCACGACGTGTCAGTGGATCGACTTCTGGATAAATCCGGGTAATCTTGCCCGGGAACTGACGGGCACCCAAAGCATCCAGCTGAATCTCCACCTCATCACCCACTCGCAGGTGGGTAATCACCTGCTCCGACAACTGCAAATCCACGACAACTGACTGAGGATCTATCAGCGTCAACAGATGGGTGTTTTTGGACGCAAAGTTTCCCGGTTCAGACAGCCGCTCCGTTACAACCCCGGAAAAGGGTGCCGCCATACGGGTGTAACTCAGACGGGTGGTTAAAATCGCCAGTTCTGCACGCGCAATTTCCAGTTCAGTCTCACGCCGTTGCAACTCTTCCACAGAGACCAGGTTACGCTGGGATAACGCACGCACACGCTCAAGATCACGCTCAGCACGATTGAGTTCGGCACGACTGCGGGTGATCTGCGAACGCAACAGACTGTCATCCAGTGCCATCAGCAATTCACCCTGATCAATCCAGTCTCCCGGATACCAGGGTAACTGAGCTATCTGCCCCTCCTCCTGGGCAAACAGGCGATAGCGAGTGATCGCTCGCAGAGTTCCTGTCCTCACCCGGTCCAGACGTACACTCTCCTGAGTCACCTGATGCAGCTCAACCAGATGCGGGCGCTCTATGGCCATGGGTGGGCCACTTTGTGCTGACGGCTGATCACAGCCAGATAACATCGCAAGCGCTAACACACACAAGGCTGGAAAAAAGAGGCGCACGAATGGATATCTCCTTGGAGTTCGACACAACAGGCAGTTGCCAGTATAGACCGATAGGGGCCGGGATAGGTTCAAATGGCACCAGAATTGTAACTGAACAGGATGGCGTCCAGATGACACAGGATGTAAAGAAAGGTAAAAGAAGTCAAAACCGGACGGCGATCGGTCGCCGTCCGAAAAAATGGAGCTTAGTGTCCCAGTACCTGACTGAGGAAGAGCTTGGTACGGTCTGACTGTGGATTATTGAAGAAGGACTCAGGTTCATTTTCTTCAATAATCTGTCCGGCATCCATGAAAATGACCCTGTCTGCCACTTTCTTGGCGAAGCCCATTTCATGCGTAACGCACAGCATGGTCATGCCTTCCTGAGCCAGTTCAACCATAACATCCAGTACTTCCTTGATCATTTCCGGATCCAGTGCCGAAGTCGGTTCATCAAACAGCATCACGCGTGGATTCATGCACAGGCTGCGCGCAATCGCTACACGCTGCTGCTGACCACCAGACAACTGTCCCGGATACTTGTTTGCCTGATCCGGTATTTTAACGCGCTCCAGATATTTCATCGCAATCGCTTCCGCTTCTTTTTGCGGCATCTTGCGCACCCAGATAGGCGCCAGTGTGCAGTTCTGCAACACTGTCAGATGCGGAAAAAGATTAAAGTGCTGGAATACCATGCCCACTTCTTTACGAATCTGGCCGATATTTTTCAGATCATTATTCAGCAACACACCATCGACCACGATATCGCCTTCCTGGTGCTCTTCCAGATGGTTGATGCAGCGAATCATTGTCGATTTGCCGGAGCCTGACGGTCCACAGATTACGATACGTTCACCCATTTTCACGTTCAGGTTGATATCTTTCAACACGTGAAACTCACCGTACCATTTATTCACATTTTTCAAGGTAATGATAAAGTCTTGTTGGTTCGTCATTGACCAGAACTCCAATTATTTGCGATGGCCGGTATTCAGGCGATCTTCAAGATAAATACTGTAACGGGACATGCTGAAGCAGAAGATCCAGAACATGAAGGCAGCAAACAGATAGCCTTCTGCCGGATAGCCTAACCAGGCCGGATCTGCCAGCGCCTGACGCACCATACCCAACACATCCAGCAGACCGATGATGACGATCAGACTGGTATCTTTGAACAACGAAATCAGGGTATTCACTATACCGGGGATCATGATCTTCAGTGCCTGAGGCAGCACCACCAGATTCATTTTCTGCCAGTAGCTCAGACCCAGAGCATCCGCCCCCTCAAACTGCCCCTTGCTCAACGCCTGCAAACCACCACGCACCACTTCCGCCATATAGGCAGACTGGAACATGACAATACCGATCAAGGCACGCATCAGTTTGTCAGCATCGGTACCACCGGCAAAGAACAGTGGCAACATCACTGATGCCATGAACAGAATAGTGATCAGCGGAACGCCACGCCAAAATTCGATAAAGATCACACAGACCATACGAATAACCGGCATTTCACTGCGGCGCCCCAGCGCCAGCAGGATACCAATCGGAATCGCGACCACGATACCGATCAGCGCCAGCACCAGCGTCAGCATCAGGCCACCCCAACGGTGGGTCGGGATCACATCCAGTCCAAAACCACCGTACAGCAGTGTATATGCAGCCACGGGGTAAACCGTTAATGCAGCAATAGCCACCCACTTCTTGAATGGCAGTCGCGGTACCGACAGCCAGACCAGAATTCCCAACAGCAGAATAAAGGCCAGATTCGGTCGCCAGTAGCTATCTTCCGGATAGAATCCATACATGAACAGGTTCCAGCGAACCGTCACAAACACCCAGCAAGCTCCGCCACTGTCGCAATCCTGCCGGGAATCACCGATCCAGTCAGCACTGATAAACGCCCAGTTCAGGAAAGGCACCAACACAATCCACATCATGTAGACAGTGAACAGTGTCACCAGCGTATTCGGGATGCTGGAGAACAGATTTTTTCGCATCCAGCCGATCAGACCGACTTCAACCACCGGTGCCGGACGACTGGGAATAGGTATAAATTTTTCCATCTTAGCGCTCCACCAGGGCAACACGTTTGTTGAACCAGTTCATAAAGGCGGACACCAGCAAACTGATTGTCAGATACACCAGCATGGTCATGGTGATAATTTCAATCGCCTGACCTGTCTGGTTCAGTGTTGTACCGGCAAATACGGACACCAGATCGGGATAACCGATCGCCGTCGCCAGCGAGGAGTTTTTCGTCAGGTTAAGGTATTGACTGGTCATGGGGGGAATCATCACCCGCATGGCCTGTGGCAACACCACCAGATTCATACGCTGTTTTTCATTCAGGCCCAGTGCACGGCAGGCCTCTGTCTGGCCATGAGAGACCGACTGGATACCGGAACGGACAATCTCACCAATATAAGTACTGGTGTAGATGGTCAAGGCAAACCAGAGTGCAATCAACTCAGGAATCAGCGACATGCCACCACGGAAGTTAAGGCCGCGCAGTTCAGGGTAATCCAGCGCAATGGGACGACCGGTAATGAAGAAACCCAATACCAGAGTTCCCAGCAAAATAGCCACTGAGGTCCAGAACACCGGAAACTGCTGTCCTGTGTCCCGCATGCGCCGCTTCGCCCACTGCCCCAGGAAGATCACCCCGACGACAGCTGCCACCAATAGACCGACATACAGGGCAAACCCTGTTTCAGCCATCGGCTTGGGCATAAACACACCACGGATATTAATAAAAATGGTTTCACCGAAACTGAGACTGTCTCGGGGTCGTGGCAAGGTTTGCAATACCACGTAATACCAGAAAAAGATCTGCAGCAATAACGGGATGTTACGAAGAATTTCGATATACACCATCGAGATTTTTCGTAGCAACCAGTTAGGCGAAATGCGGCTGATGCCGACAAACACCCCCAGTATCGTTGCTGCAACAACCCCCATGGCGGAGACCAGGAGTGTATTCAGCAAGCCAACGAAAAAGGTACGTCCAAAAGTGAAGGTCTCGTTGTATTCAATCAGGGATTGAGAGATACCAAAGCCTGCAGGCTGACTAAGGAATCCGAATCCAGAAGAGATACCCCGTGCATTCAGGTTGGTGGTCACATTACCCACAATCGTGAGTACAAACCAGAGCAACCCGCCAAGCACCAGTGCCTGAAAAAACAGACTGCGTGCGGTCGGGTTATAAAACAGACGGGTAAGACCGTTGCGGTTAGTTGGTTTCATCGAGTATATGCGCCTCTGTCACAGCCAAAAGACTCTAAAATGGGCCATGAGATGAACACCTCATGACCCGGACTGTTTACACAGAAATGGACAATTAACGGATGGGCGGCGCGTACTGCAAACCACCGTCTGTCCAGAGCGCATTCAGGCCACGCTCAATGTTCAACGGAGAACCGGTACCAACGGTACGCTCAAATACTTCACCGTAGTTACCCACCTGCTTGACGATGTTGTACGCCCACTGATTATCCAGACGCAGCAGCTCACCCATGTTACCAGAGGTGCCCAGGAAGCGCTGAACGGACGGATCATTGGAGGAAGTCATCTCATCAACGTTCGCACTGGTGATACCCAGCTCTTCAGCGTTGACCTTGGCAAACAGCGTCCACTTGACGATGTTGAACCACACATCATCACCCTGACGAACGACAGGACCCAGTGGCTCCTTGGAGATGACTTCAGGCAGTACTACCGCACTGTCTGGATCAGACAGCTGCAGGCGCAATGCATAAAGCTGAGACTGGTCAGAGGTCAGAATGTCGCAACGACCGGCTTCAAAACCTGCAGCTGTCTGATCAGACGTATCGTACAGAACCGGCTCATAGCTCATGCCGTTCATACGGAAGTAATCTGCCAGGTTCAGCTCAGTTGTGGTACCGGAAGAGATACACACAGACGCACCGTCCAGCTCCAGAGCACTGGAAACACCCAACTCTTTGCTGACCAGGAAGCCCTGACCATCATAGTAGTTGACACCGGTAAAATTCAGACCCAGAGAAGCGTCACGCGTCAGCGTCCAGGTCGTATTACGTGGGAGGACATCAATTTCACCTGACTGCAGCGCAGTAAAACGCTCAGTAGCCGTCAAGGACACAAAATTGACTTTTTCGGCATCACCCAGCACGGCAGCAGCAACTGCACGGCAGAAATCGGCATCGATACCCTGCCAGCGACCCGCGCTATCGGTAGCGGAGAAGCCAGGTAAGCCATCACTGACGCCACACTGAACAGCGCCACGGTTTTTTACAGTGTCCAGGGTACTTGCATTAACGCCTGCTGCAGCTGTAACAGCCACTGCCGCGCCAACGAGTGTTGCAATCTTCTTCATGTAGTTTCTCCCATGAATGTTGTTTTTTGTTTTACGCAACCCAGGAAAAGCAGCTGCGCATCAACGCACGGGAGTCATTGCAATTTCCGAGCCAGCAATTCATTTTTGCTGGCTGACAAAGAAAAAACCGAGCGTTTGACGCGCTTCTACTTATTAATGAGCCATAAGCTCAATTCAACGTTAGCCTATAACGCCCCAAAAATACACAAAAAAATAACCCCTGCGCAACTTTAGTGCAAAGCAGCCCTTGATAAGACCAAAAACCAAACAGTCGTTTAATTACTATAAAACTCAATAGGTTAGATAAGTTGAATGTACTAAGGACAATTATGGAACCAAGAAGAAATACAGAGCGGAGAGGGACAGGTGCACCCCAAAGCGCACCCGTCCTGAGCAAGCGGCGGATCAGTTGATTTTGACGTTCAACTCACCCGCTTCATAACGTTCAGCCATTTTTTCCAGGGAGATGGGCGTAATACGACTGGCATTGCCAGCCGAACCGAAAGCTTCATAACGATCGATGCAGATATCACGCATGGCATTGATTGTTTCTTTCAAATACTTGCGTGGATCGAACTCAGCGGTGTTATGCGCCAGGAAACGGCGTATTGCACCAGTTGAGGCCAGGCGCAGATCGGTATCGATATTCACCTTGCGCACACCGTACTTGATGCCCTGCACGATTTCTTCAACCGGCACGCCATAGGTTTCAGGTATCTCGCCACCATACTCATTGATAATGGCCAGCCAGTCCTGGGGGACAGAGGATGAACCATGCATGACCAGATGGGTATCCGGAATACGTGCATGAATCTCCTTGATACGCTGAATAGCCAGGGTATCACCGGTAGGTGGACGGGTGAACTTGTAGGCACCATGACTGGTACCGATGGCGATAGCCAGTGCATCCACACCTGTTTTGCGCACAAAATCTGCTGCTTCTTCAGGATCGGTCAGCATCTGGTCATGTGACAGAATGCCTTCAGCACCAATACCATCTTCTTCACCAGCCATACCTGTCTCCAGTGATCCCAGGCAACCCAGTTCACCTTCAACTGAGACCCCGCAGGCATGTGCCATTTCAACAGTACGACGCGTCACATCAACATTGTACTCATAGCTGGTCGGTGTTTTGCCATCCGTACCCAGGGAACCATCCATCATCACCGACGAAAAGCCCATGGCGATGGAACGCTGACAGACAGCGGGACTGGTACCATGATCTTGATGCATACATACCGGGATCTGGGGAAACTCCTCAATCGCCGCCAGAATCATATGACGCAGGAAGTTGGAACCTGCGTATTTGCGCGCACCGGCGGATGCCTGCACGATAACAGGAGAGTCAGTTTTCGCTGCCGCTTCCATAATAGCGCGCATCTGCTCAAGGTTGTTTACATTAAACGCCGGAATGCCGTAACCCTGTTCGGCGGCATGATCCAGCAACTGTCGCATAGAAATAAGTGCCATGAGAAAACCTCTTAAATTTTATAATAATCAGGACTGGGCAGCGCGCTGTTCCAGAATTGCGACAGCGGGTAACACCTTGCCTTCAACAAACTCCAGGAAAGCACCACCTCCAGTAGAGATGTAAGACACCTGATCAGCAATACCGTATTTGTCCACAGCTGCCAGCGTATCGCCACCACCCGCAATTGAGAACCCCTGACTTTCGGCAATCGCCAGAGACAGCGCACGGGTTCCTTCACCAAACTGATCAAACTCGAACACACCCACAGGCCCGTTCCAGATCACCGTACCTGCTTTTTTCAGCTGCTCTGCCAACTGCTGTGCAGAAACCGGCCCGATATCCAGTATCATATCGTCTTCTTCAACATCGTCTACCGACTTGAGGATCGCTTCGGCATCTTCAGCAAAGGTTTTGGCAACCACAACATCCACCGGCAGCGGGATGGAAACCTTTTCCATCAATGCTTTGGCAACCGGAATCAGATCATGCTCGCACAAGGATTTACCGACCGGCTTGCCGGCTGCGGCCAGGAAAGTATTCGCAATACCGCCACCCACAATCAGCTGGTCACATTTTTCCGACAAGGCGTTGAGAACTTCCAGCTTGGTCGATACCTTGGAACCACCGACGATCGCCATCATCGGACGCGCAGGCGCATCCAGTGCTGTTGCCAGGGCATCCAGCTCATTGGCCAGCAAAGGCCCAGCGCAGGCGATGGGAGCAAACCTGGCAACACCATGCGTAGATGCCTGAGCACGATGCGCGGTACCAAAGGCGTCCATGACAAACACGTCGCACAAGGCTGCCATGGTTTTTGCCAGGGCTTCATCATCCTTCTTCTCACCGCTGTTGAAACGCACATTCTCCAGCACCACCAGATCGCCTTCAGCCACTTCAAACGGGGTGTGCAGCCAGTTACGGATCAGGGGCACCGGACGCTGCAATAACGCAGACAGGTGTTCAGCCACCGGGGCCAGTGAGTACTTTTCATCAAACTCACCCTCGGCAGGCCGCCCCAGGTGAGACATCACCATCACCCTGGCACCGGATTTGAGCGCACGTTCAAGGGTTGGCAAGGCAGCACGAATACGTGCATCGGAAGTCACCTTTCCATCTTTTACGGGTACATTAAGATCTTCCCGGATCAGCACGCGCTTGCCGGCCAGATCCAGGTCTGTCATTTTCTGAATACTCATACGCTGAGTCCCTGTTTCATTGATTAATCAAAAACGTCACGTCTGCTCAAGCCAGTGTTCGGCAACATCCAGCATCCGATTCGCGTAGCCCCACTCATTGTCAAACCAGCAGATCAGTTTCAGCAGACGCCCTCCCGATACTCGTGTCTGAGTCCCATCGACAATCACAGAGCGGCCATCCCGATTGAAATCAACCGAGGCATGTGGCTCCTCGGTATACCCCAACAGATTGACCAGCGCCCCTTCAACGGCTGACTGGCGCATCAAGGTATTCACCTCTTCCACACTGACATCAACCGCCAGATTGACCGATAAATCCATTAACGACACATTGATGGTGGGTACACGCAGATGCAAACACTGAAAACGGCCCGCCAGATGCGGCAGCAAGCGATCAATACCCTTGCTGAGACCGGTATCCACCGGAATGATTGACTGCAATGCACTGCGTGTCAGACGCAGATCTGTCCGATGGTAACTGTCAATCACCGGCTGATCATTCATCGCCGAATGCACGGTGGTTGTCACGCCATTCACAATACCAAAATGACGATCCAGCAACTCCAGCACCGGAACCAGACAGTTGGTAGTACAGGATGCCGCCGAAACGATTCGTTGAGTGGCATTGAGCTGGCTATGGTTGATGCCATAGATAATAGTGGCATCAATATCTGCCGAAGCCGGATTAGAGAACAGCAAACGTTTGGCGCCACTGTTCAAATGCTTGTGTGCCTGGGCACGATCCGAGAAGCTCCCGGAACAGTCGAGCACCAGATCAACATCCAGCGCTGTCCAGGGCAGAAACTCCGGGTCCTCAACACTGAGAACCCGGATCGCATCTCCGTCGATCAGCAATTGCTCACCATCATGACTGACCGGCAGCGGGAAACGCCCGTGTGTGGTGTCATAGCGGGTCAGATAGGTCAGGGTCTCGATATCAGACAGCTCATTCAGTGCCACGACCTGCAAACGCTTTTGCAAGCCGCGTTCGTAGAGTGCGCGCAGCACACTCTGTCCAATACGACCGTAGCCGTTAATCGCAATCCGATAGCTCATAGTACCCTGTGCATCCGTTCCTGACGACCGCGATCAACGCAATGTGCGAGCTGTCTGGACAAGGTTATCCACAGTGAAGCCAAAGTGCTTGAACAGTTCGCCTGCAGGTGCGGACTCACCAAAGCTGCGCATACCGATAATGGCACCGTCGAGGCCGACATACTTGTACCAGAAGTCAGCCTGCGCGGCCTCAATCGCAATACGCGCGGTAACCGCCTTCGGCAATACGGACTCACGGTAGGCTGCATCCTGCTTGTCAAAACGCTCTGTACAAGGCATGGAGACCACCTGTACACGACGTCCCTCTGCAGCCAGCTGATCAGCGGCTTCCATCGCAAGCGCCACTTCCGAGCCTGTGGCAATCAAAATCAGGTCCGGCTGGCCTTCACAGGCTTTCAGCACATAACCGCCGCGTGCGATATCGGCTTGCTGCGCCGCAGAGCGTGGCTGATGTGCCAGGTTCTGACGAGAGAAAATCAACGCACTGGGGCCATCGGTACGCATCACGGCAGACTTCCAGCTCACGGCAGACTCTACCGCATCACAAGGACGCCAGGTTTCCATATTCGGGGTATGACGCAGGTTGGCAATCTGCTCAATTGGCTGATGTGTTGGCCCGTCTTCACCCAGCCCTATGGAATCATGGGTATAGACAAAAATGACCCGCTGTTTCATCAGGGCAGCCATACGCACCGCATTGCGGGCATATTCCATAAACACCAGGAAGGTCGCACCATACGGAATAAAGCCACCGTGCAGTGCAATACCATTCATGATCGCACTCATGCCGAACTCACGGACACCGTAGTAAACATAATTTCCACTGGCATCTTCACGGCTGACACCTTTCGCGCCAGACCAGAGTGTCAGGTTCGAACCGGCAAGGTCTGCCGAACCGCCCAGAAACTCCGGCAATACCGGCCCCAGTGCATTCAATGCATTCTGCGACGCCTTGCGCGTTGCAACTGTTTCACCCTTCGCTGCTACATCCGCGATCCAGCGATCCACCTGGGTTTCAAAGTCAGCAGGCAGCTCGCCACTCAAGCGGCGCAGCAGCTCATCAGCCAGCTCAGGGTGGGCCTGTTTGTAGGCAGCCAATCGGTCATTCCACTCATTTTCTGCATACTGGCCTGCCTCAAGAGCATTCCAGTCGTCGTAGAGTTCACCCGGTATATCAAATGGCAGGTGTGGCCACTGCAACTGCTCACGTGCCAGCAAAATTTCATCATCACCCAGCGGCGCACCATGGCAGTCTTCTTTACCCTGCTTGTTGGGTGAGCCAAAACCGATGATGGTTTTGCAGCAGATCAGCGTAGGTTGATCGGTATTTTCACGTGCCTGCTCAATGGCCTCACGGATCTGGTCAGCATCATGACCATCCACACCGGCAATCACCTGCCAGCCATAGGATTCAAAACGTGCGGGGGTGTTATCGGTAAACCAGCCGTCCACCTCACCGTCAATTGAAATGCCATTGTCATCCCAGAAAGCAATCAGCTTGCCCAGCCCCAGCGTACCCGCCAGCGAACAGGCTTCATGTGAGATCCCTTCCATCAAACAGCCATCCCCCAGGAAGGCATAGGTGTAATGATCGACAATCTCATGCCCTTCACGATTGAACTGCGCAGCCAGCACCTTCTCAGCCAGCGCCATACCAACCGCATTGGTAATGCCCTGACCCAGCGGACCGGTAGTGGTTTCAACACCCGGGCAGTAACCGTATTCCGGGTGACCGGCTGTTTTACTGTGCAACTGACGGAAGTTTTTCAGATCATCAATGCTGACGTCATAGCCGGTCAGGTGCAGCAGAGAATAGATCAACATCGAACCGTGGCCGTTGGAAAGCACGAATCGATCCCGGTCAAACCAGTAGGGATTAGCGGGGTTATGCTTCATGAAGTCATTCCACAAGACTTCTGCAATATCCGCCATTCCCATTGGCGCTCCGGGGTGTCCGGATTTGGCTTTCTGGACGGCATCCATGCTCAATGCACGAATGGCATTGGCAAGTTCACGACGAGAGGACATTTAATCAACTCCTGGGGGTGGCCCGATTCTGATGTTGGGTTCGTAAAATTTTCAGCTGCTGATTTTCTCGCAGATAGCCACGCGCTTCAAATGCAAATCCGCATAAAGCGTAAAAATCATGCAAAAACCCTTAATTTTAACCCTTAACCCCAAATTCAGTTGTGAAAAAAACTGCCCAAACCGCTAAAATGGCGTCAACCGGTTCACAGACTGATGATAAATATTAAAGCGATAGGATATTTCCTGACATGAGCGAATACTCCCTGTTCACCTCCGAATCCGTTTCTGAAGGTCATCCCGACAAAATTGCGGACCAGATCTCCGATGCGGTACTCGATGCCATCATTGCGCGTGACAAACATGCGCGCGTGGCCTGTGAAACACTGGTCAAGACGGGTGTTGCCATTGTTGCGGGTGAAATTTCCACCTCGGCCTGGGTCGATCTGGAAGATCTGGTACGCAACGTGATCAATGCTATCGGCTACACCTCCTCACACGTGGGCTACGATGGTGCCACCTGCGGTGTCATCAATCTGATTGGCAAACAAAGTGTCGATATCGCCCAGGGCGTAGATCGCAGCAAACCGGAAGATCAGGGCGCTGGCGACCAGGGCCTGATGTTCGGATATGCTACCAATGAAACCGAATCGCTGATGCCTGCACCAATACACTACGCACATCGCCTGGTTGAACGTCAGGCCGAGCTGCGCAAGAGCGGCATGCTGCCCTGGTTGCGCCCGGATGCAAAAAGCCAGGTGACGTTCCGCTATGATGATGCAGGCAAGCCATGTGGTGTCGAGGCTGTAGTACTCTCCACGCAGCATGACCCGGAAATTCGCCAGGAAGATCTGCGCCGCATGGTACAGCGCGAAATTATCGAAGCTGTTATTCCGAAAGAGTGGCTGAGCGAACACACCCGCTACCACATCAACCCTACCGGTAAGTTTGTTATCGGAGGACCGGTTGGCGACTGCGGCCTGACCGGCCGCAAGATCATCGTAGACACTTATGGCGGCATGGCTCGTCATGGCGGTGGCGCCTTCTCCGGCAAAGATCCATCCAAAGTTGATCGCTCAGCAGCCTATGCCGGACGTTATGTTGCCAAGAACATTGTTGCAGCGGGTCTCGCTGACCGCTGTGAAATCCAGGTCTCCTACGCGATTGGCGTCGCCGAACCGACCTCGGTATCAGTAAATACCTTTGGTACTGGAAAAATCAGTGACGCCGAGATCATTGAGCTGGTACGTCGCGAGTTTGATCTGCGCCCTTATGCGATTACCCGGATGCTTGATCTGCTACACCCCATGTATCAACTCACTGCCGCCTATGGTCACTTTGGACGTGAACCTTTTGAAACCACCTATGAATGGATCGATCAGGATGGCAAAACCCAGCGTGAAACCTTTACGGCCTTCCCCTGGGAAAAAACTGACCGGGCTGAACGCCTGCGCCAGGCCGCGGGCCTGTAACGCTAGCGGCTGGAACCTATGAGAGTCCCGCGTTTTTTTGAAGATCAGCCACTGACTGGCTTGCAGCAACTGACCCTGAGCGACAATGTCGCTCAGCATGCAGGCAAGGTTCTGCGAATGCGCGTAGGTGACAGGTTGCGCCTGTTCAATGGCGATGGCTGCGATTATCTGGCTGAAATCACTCAGCTGGATAAACGTCAGATTCAGGTTCAGTTGCTGGAAACAGAGCAGACAGTACGGGAATCACCGCTGCAAATCGAAATAGGCCAAGCCTTGTCCCGCGGCGAACGCATGGACTACGCTGTACAGAAAGCCACCGAGATGGGTTGTCACCGTATCGCTCCACTGTTTACCGAACGTTGTGAAGTACGCCTGTCATCCGAACGCCAGGACAAGCGCCAGCGCCACTGGCAGCAGGTAGCCACCAGCGCCTGTGAACAATCTCTGCGCAATTGCCTGCCAGAAATTTTGCTGCCACAGACGCTGGAAGACTGGTTGAACAGCTGCAAGGCAGACCTCAAACTGGTCCTGCACCCACATCAGGCAGCCGCCTTGAGCGGTTATCAGCCCCCCCGTTCCGTAGCACTGCTGATTGGCCCCGAGGGCGGACTGACAGACGATGAAGTGACACTGGCCAAAACCAAAGGGTTCCACCCCCTGTCACTGGGTCCCAGGGTCATGCGTACTGAAACAGCCCCTGTTGCCGCCTGCGCGGTATTACACTATCTCTGGGGTGATCTGAACTAAACTGACTCAGCCCACACAACCACAGGATGCACAGATGAGTATACGAATCGGCATAGTGATGGACCCCATCGACGCTATCCACTACAAGAAAGACTCCAGCCTGGCCATGCTCTGGGCCGCTCAGCGCAAAGGCTGGGAGCTTTGGTATATGGAACAGTCCGACCTGAGTCTGGTACAGGGACAGGCAATGGGGCGCATGGCGCCCCTGCAGGTTGCCATGAACCCGGAGCAATGGTTTGAACGTGGAGAATATCAAGTACGCCCCCTGGCGGATCTGGATATTATTCTGATGCGCAAGGACCCACCGTTCGATAACGAATTTCTCTATTCCACTCAACTGCTGGCACTGGCTGAACAGCAGGGCACCCTGATTGTAAACCGCACACAGGGACTGCGTGATTACAATGAAAAGCTGTTTGCAACACACTTCCCGCACTGCTGCCCGCCAGTACTGGTATCACGCCGAAGTGAACAGTTGCGGGCCTTTCATGCCGAGCACCAGGATGTCATTTTCAAACCACTGGATGGTATGGGTGGTGCTTCAATTTTCAGAGTACAGGCAGATGGCCTGAACCTCGGAGTGATCATTGAGACGCTGACCCAACACGGCCAGCAGATGTGCATGGTGCAGAAATACCTGCCGGAAATCAGTGCCGGAGATAAACGCATTCTGATGATTAACGGAGAGCCTGTACCCTACGCTTTGGCACGCATTCCCTCTGCCGGCGAAACGCGTGGCAACCTGGCAGCCGGCGGACGGGGTGAAGGCCGCCCGTTAACCGATCGTGACCGCTGGATCTGCGAACAGGTTGGTCCGACCCTGAAGGCTCAGGGACTGCTGTTCGTCGGGCTGGATGTGATCGGTGATTACCTGACTGAAATCAATGTCACCAGCCCAACCTGCATCCGGGAACTGGATACACAATTTGGCCTGGACATCGGCATGCAGCTGATGGACACCCTTGAGCGCAGCCTTGCAAACCGATGAACCTGACCCCGGACCGCCAACTTGCCTGGTATAAAACAGCGACCGACCGCTTCGGTCTAAACCTGTTTCTAGCCCTGGCATTGCATGGTTTCCTGATTCTGGCCATCGGTTTCAAGCTACCGGAGGCGGTCCGTCCGCAACACACACTCGATATCACCCTGGCACGCCATGCCACTGAAATACCCCCGGAGGAAGCCGATTTTTTTGCCCAGGCCGATCAGTTGGGTAGCGGTGAAAGTGAGGAAATTCTTGACCCGAGCGTGATCGAAGAGTCCCTGCTGGAAGACCCTCATATTCATGAGCAGGCCCCCATTCCTCAACCCCTGGCAGAGCCCGAACCTGAGCCTGAACCCGAGCCTCCGGTGGAACCCACCCCTCCCGAGCCAGAACCTGCGCCCGAACCGGAGCCTCCGGCCCCGCCAAAAACCGGTGAACCCAGCACCCCGGTCGTGACTGCTGCACCGGCACCTGAACAGGCACCCGTGCAACAGCAACAACAACCTGCGACCACGCCACCCCCCAGCACCACCGGTCCATCAGGATCGCTGCTGGCACGCAGCATGGAAATTGCCAGTATTCAGGCACAACTGTCAGCCCAGCAGCAAGATCAGGCGCGTCGCCCCAGAGTTCGCCGCCTGACATCTGCCCCCTCCACCATGGCACATGATGATGCCATCTACCTGGATAACTGGCGCCGCAGAATCGAGTCTGTCGGTAATATGAATTACCCCGAAGAAGCGCGCCGCAATGATATTAACGGCAGCCTAAGACTGCTGGTAGCCATTTTGCCAGATGGCAGTGTCGCTGAAATTGAAGTACTGCAATCTTCCGGTCATGCTGTACTGGATAATGCCGCCGTACGCATTGTGCAAATGGCTTCACCCTTCCAGCCCTTCACTAATGAAATGCGTCGAACCACCGATCGACTTGAAATAATTCGTACCTGGAAGTTTGAGAAACGTGCCAGTGTGTACTAAGCCTAAGGTAAGGCTTTATTTCATGAGTCCGTCGGTAACTCAATATCCAGGGTGACTCGCATGTCCGAATCGACTTCTCTGCGCGATCAATTTCTCATCTCGATGCCCCATCTCGATGATCGCCATTTTTCACGCAGCCTGACCTATATCTGTGATCATAGTGAATACGGTGCCATGGGCATTATCATCAATCGTCCTGCAGGCATGCTGGTACATGACCTGTTCGCCCATATCGAACTCGACTACAGCCGCATTGCCATTGACCCGATGCCTGTCTTCAAGGGTGGCCCCATTCACCCTGATCGCGGCTTCGTACTGCATCGTGATGACGGTCGCCGCTGGCTCTCCAGCCATGCCATCAGCCAGGAAATCCGCTTGACTACCTCCATGGATATCCTCGAAGCCATGGCATTGGGCAAGGGTCCCAAAGACTGCCTTGTCGCCCTCGGTTACGCAGGTTGGAGCCCGGGACAACTGGAACAGGAGATCTGTGACAACACCTGGTTAAGCTGTCCGGCAAATTCAGATATAATGTTCCGGTTACCAGCTGAGGAGCGACTTCAGGCAGCTGCGGCATCACTGGGCGTCAACCTGCAACTCATGACAGCTCATGCCGGACATGCCTGACCGAATAACTGCATGCAGCCATCTTTTGACACGGCACTGGGATTTGATTTTGGCACTCGCCGAATCGGTGTGGCCTTTGGCCAGCGACTGACCGGAACAGCCTCCCCCCTGGAGCCGCTGAATGCCCGCGATGGCATCCCTGACTGGGTACAGCTGGAAAAACTGATTCAGACCTGGCAACCAGACTGCCTGGTGATCGGCATTCCATTGAATATGGACGGCACGATCAGCGACATGGCACGCCGGGCACGCAAATTTGCCAATCGTCTGCATGAACGCTGCCAACGTCCCTGCTTTCTGATGGATGAACGCCTCACCACCCGCGAAGCCAAACAATTGCACCGCGCCGCCGGGGGCGGACAAAACTACCGAAAAGACCCTGTCGACAGTATCGCTGCCCGCCTGATTCTGGAAGACTGGTTTGCCGACGCCCCCCTTATTCCCAGCCACACACCTCTGGAGAGCCTCTATGGTATCGGGTAACCTGAATGTTGAACGTCTGCTGGACAGCATCACCCAGAACCTCAAAGCACTGATGACCTACCGTAACCTGGAAGATCCGCTGATCATCGGTATCCGCACGGGAGGCGTCTGGGTTGCCGAACGCCTGCACCAGCAACTGGAACTGAGCAGCCCGCTTGGCATGCTGGATATCTCCTTTTACCGAGATGACTTTACCCGTAACGGACTGAACCCCAAGGTATTGCCATCCAAGCTTCCCTGTGCAACCGAAGACCGACACCTGATACTGGTGGATGATGTCATTATGTCCGGCCGGACGATCCGCGCCGCAATGAACGAACTGTTTGACTATGGTCGCCCGGCATCCATCACACTGGTCACCCTGATCGACCTGCAAAATCGTGAACTGCCGATTCAGCCGGATGTCTGCGGTGACACCATGACCCTGGGACCGGATCAGCAAATCAAACTCTCAGGACCTGAGCCCTTATTGCTGGAAATCCGACAACGCACACGCTAAACGCCCACTTCATTTGTCGCCAATTTAGAGAGTACAACCATGCCGAGCCAGAACCACTACGACAGCATTCAGCTGACACCCGAAGGCCAGTTGAAGCACTTTCTCACCATCGAAGGTCTGCATGCCGGGCTGCTGACTGAAATTCTCGACACTGCCGACTCCTTTGTTGACATGAGCGAACAGCAGGTCAAAAAAATCCCGTTATTACGCGGCAAAACGGTTGCCAACCTGTTCTTCGAGGCCAGCACACGCACACTGTCCACCTTTGAGCTGGCCGCCAAACGCCTGTCGGCGGATGTGCTGAACCTGAATATCAGCACCTCATCCACCTCCAAGGGAGAAACCCTGAAAGATACCCTGATGACACTGCGCGCCATGCACTGCGACATGTTTGTTGTCCGCCACTCGGCCAGTGGTGCCGCTCACTTTATCGCCGAACACGTCACACCGGATGTCGCTGTCATCAACGCCGGAGATGGTCGGCATGCTCACCCCACCCAGGCCATGCTGGATATGCTGACCATTCGTCAGCACAAAGGTGACTTTGCTCAACTCAAGGTGGCAATTGTCGGTGACATTCTGCACTCCCGCGTCGCCCGGTCCCAGATTCATGCATTGCGCACTCTCGGAACTGCCGAAATACGGGTGATCGCCCCGCTGACCCTGCTGCCACGTCATATTGAAGCCATGGGCGTTAAGGTGTACACAGAAATGTCACGCGGTCTGAGAGATGTGGATGTGATCATCATGCTGCGACTGCAGAAAGAACGGATGCAAACAGCGCTGCTGCCAAGTGAATCGGAATTTTACAAGCTCTATGGTCTGACTGAAGCGAAACTGGCTTATGCCCGTCCGGACGCCATTATCATGCACCCGGGACCAATCAACCGGGGTGTGGAAATCGAGTCAGGTGTAGCTGATGGCCCTCGCTCTGTGATCCTCAACCAGGTCACCAACGGTATTGCCGTACGCATGGCGGTCATGTCCATGGCGATGAGCGGCCAACTGAAACTCAACCAGCAGAGTACTGAGGTGTAAGGGAGCGTATGAGCATGAATATCAAAATTACCGGTGGGCGTGTTATCGATCCAGCCAGTGGACTGGATCAAATCACAGATCTCTATATTGGTGATGGCGAAATACTGGCGATTGGCGATGCACCGGAAGACTTTCACTGTGATGAATTGATTCAGGCTGACGGCCAGATCGTATGCCCCGGCCTCATCGATCTCTGCGCCCATCTGCGCGAGCCCGGGGAAACACACAAGGGCACCATTGCCAGCGAAACCGCTGCCGCTGCGGCTGGCGGCATTACCACACTGATCACACCACCGACCACCCGGCCTATCGTGGATACACCCGCTGTAGCCGAGCTGATTCAGGACCGTGCTGCCGATGCCGGTTTCACCCGTGTGCTACCAATGGGGGCACTGACTCAGGGCCTGCAGGGTGAACAGCTGGCACCACTGCATGCACTAGCCGGATCGGGCTGTATTGCCTTCAGCAATGCCCGCCTCCCGATCAAAAGTTCACTGAACCTGCTCCGCTGCCTGGAATATGCGGCCACCTTTGATCTGCTGGTGATATTTCAGGCACAGGATGCCAGCCTGGCCGTCAGTGGTTGTATGCACGAAGGTGCCAACGCCACACGCATGGGACTCAGCGGCATTCCTGAAGCAGCCGAAACCATTGAAGTGGCACGCTGCCTGCTGCTCGTCGAACAAACCGGTGTGCGTGCACATTTTGGCCAGCTGTCCTGCGAACGCTCCGTACAACTAATCAGCGCCGCACAACAACGCGGCCTGAAAGTGACTGCTGATGTAGCCGTGCACCACCTGATCCTCAGCGATGAACAGGTCAATGAGTTTGATGCCTCGTTGCACCTGCAACCACCCCTGCGCAGTGCGCTGGACCGCGCAGGTCTGCTGCAGGGGCTGCTGAGTCACAGCATCACGGCCATCTGTTCAGACCATCAACCCCAGGACCTGATTTCCAAACAGGCCCCCTTTGCCGAAACAGCTGCCGGTTTGAGCGGTCTGGAAACACTCCTACCACTCAGCCTGACACTGGTGGAACGCAAGCTGATCGAATTACCGCAACTGATTGAAAAGCTGACCCTTGCACCCGCCCGGATCCTGGGCCTCGACAGTGGCAGTCTGATGCCTGGCAAGCAGGCGGATATCTGTATTTTTGATCCGGAAGAAAGCTGGGTTGTGAATGCAGAGACACTGCGTTCAGCAGGGAAAAACTCGCCTTTCAGTGGAAAAACACTCAAGGGGCGAGTGACGACCACGCTGCTCGGTGGACGTGTGGTATACCGCAAGCACTGATGCAGCAAAACGATCGGTGTCTGAACCATCCGCTCAACGGACAGTTCAGACACCGGCGTATTACATGCTTTTCACCTCGGCAACACCGGTCAGGTTCATATTGTCATCCTCTTCCTGCAGGGTAAAGGAGGGCATGGAATCATCGCTGACAGGGGCTCTGGACTTGTCTTTGGTTTCTGCATTCAGCTTGATCATCAAACGCAGATCGTTGGCTGAATCGGCATGGCTCAGTGCCACATCGTAACTGATCACTCCCTCCTTGTAGAGGTTAAACAGCGCCTGATCAAAGGTCTGCATACCCAGGTTAGTGGATTTCTTGATCACATCCTTGATCTCATGCACCGCACCCTTGCGAATCATATCCTGTATCAGAGGCGTATTGATCATCACTTCGATGGCTGCACGACGCCCTTGTCCATCCACTGTCGGCAATAGCTGCTGTGCAACAATGGCCTTGAGGTTCAGAGACATATCCATCCACACCTGGGCATGGTGATCCGGCCCGAAGAAGGAGATGATACGATCCAGCGCCTGGTTGGCGTTGTTGGCATGCAGGGTCGCCATACACAAGTGTCCGGTCTCGGCAAAACTCAAACCGTACTTCATGGTATTGGAGTCACGAATCTCACCCATCAGAATCACATCCGGTGCCTGACGCAGGGTGTTTTTCAATGCGATCTCGTAAGAATCCGTATCCAGCCCGACCTCTCGCTGAGTCACGATGCTCTTCTGATGGTTATGGATATACTCAATCGGGTCCTCAATGGTAATGATATGCCCAGCATGATTCCGGTTACGATAATCAATCATGGATGCCAGCGAGGTCGACTTACCGGTTGAGGTTCCACCGACAAACAGAATCAGACCGCGCTTGGTCATGGACAGGTCTTTCAACACAGCAGGCAGATGCAGCTCTTCCATCGTCGGAATATAGGTGTTGATGCGTCGCATCACCATCCCCGGGGTATTGCGCTGCACAAAGGCACTGACACGAAAACGGCCAATCCCCTGCGCACTGATGGCAAAGTTACATTCATGCGTGCCTTCAAACTCTGCCAGCTGCTTGTCATTCATGGTACTGTACACCAGCTTTCTGGCCTGCTCAGGCTTCAGCACCTCTTTGGTCAGGGGCTTGATCGTACCATCAACCTTGATAGCTGGCGCAGCGCCAGCTGTGACAAACAGGTCAGACGCCCCGCGGTCTGACATCACCTTCAGCAGTTGTGTGAAATCCATAGCCCGGTCCTTTACTTAGCCATCAGAAGGATGACGGATTCTTCGATTTTTCGCGTGCAGCCTCACGGGATATCATCCCCTTGGATACCAGCTCGCTCAGTGACTGATCCAAGGTTTTCATACCAAAAGACGCACCTGTCTGTATCGCAGAGTACATCTGCGCCACCTTGTCTTCACGAATCAGGTTGCGAATTGCGGGTGTGCCAATCATGATTTCATGTGCCGCCACTCGCCCCCCCTTGAGTTTCTTCATCAGGGTCTGGGAAATAACGCCCTGCAGTGATTCTGACAGCATGGAACGTACCATGTCTTTCTCTGCCGCAGGGAATACATCGATAATACGGTCAATGGTCTTGGCTGCCGAGGTGGTATGCAATGTACCAAAGACCAGATGCCCTGTTTCCGCGGCGGTCAGCGCCAGACGAATTGTTTCCAGGTCACGCATCTCACCTACCAGGATGATATCCGGGTCCTCACGCAAAGCGGAGCGCAAGGCATTGGCGAAGCTGTGCGTATCCCGATGGACCTCACGCTGGTTTACCAGACATTTTTTGCTTTCATGAACAAACTCGATTGGATCTTCAATGGTCAGGATATGCTCTGAACGCGTGTCATTGATATAGTCGATCATCGCCGCCAGCGTGGTACTTTTACCGGAGCCGGTCGGCCCGGTGACCAGCACCAGTCCTCGCGGTTTTTCCGACAGATCCTGAAACACCTTGCCCATGCCCAGATCATCCAGGGTCAGCACCTTGCTGGGAACGGTTCGGAATACAGCTGCAGCACCGCGATGCTGATTGAAGGCATTGACACGGAAACGGGAAAGCTTGGGCACCTCAAAGGAGAAGTCCACCTCCATATTTTCTTCGTACTCCTTACGCTGGCGGTCGTTCATAATATCGTACACCAGCGTGTGCACCTGCTTGTGATCCAGTGCAGGCAACTTGATACGCCGGACATCGCCATCGACACGAATCATCGGTGGCATACCTGAGGTCAGGTGCAAGTCGGATGCACCCTGCTGAACGGCAAAGGACAAGAGTTCAGTAATATCCATAGAATTAATGCTCGCAGCTTCTTCCAATCGGAGGTTCTGTTATCGCAGAATAACCTGATCCCTGAACAGACAACAACCAGAATATTCCTTATGTCTATCATAGCAGAGAAAACCACACAGGTAGTGCGCGAGATCAATGAGTTCTGTGCAGCAGCCGGGCGCCAGCCAGATACAGTGACACTCCTCGCCGTCAGCAAAACCCGCAGTGCGGACGAAGTGCGTGAAGCCTTTCAGTTGGGCCTGAGATGCTTTGGCGAAAACTATCTGCAGGAGGCGCTGGAGAAGATGGCTGACCTGACAGATCTGGATATCGAATGGCATTTTATCGGCCCGATACAATCAAACAAAACCCGCCTGATTGCACAGACATTCAGCTGGGTGCACAGTGTGGACCGACTGAAAATAGCCCAGCGCCTTTCCGAGCAGCGCCCTGAGCATCTGCCACCACTGAATGTCTGCCTGCAGGTCAACATTGATGATGAACAGAGCAAATCCGGCTGCAGCATGACTGAAGCCCTGGCTCTGGCACAACAGATCGATGCCCTGCCTAATCTTAAATTGCGTGGTCTGATGGCAATTCCGGCACCTACTGATGACACTGCACAACAGCGCCGGAGCTTTGCCGCCATCGCCCGACTGGCCGACGAACTGAACCAGCAGGGTTTACATCTGGATACGCTGTCGATGGGTATGTCATCCGATCTTCAGGCGGCGATTGAGGAAGGCAGCACGCTGGTACGTGTCGGTACAGCACTGTTTGGGCCCCGTCCGGCCAAAACCACTGAGTGAACCGAATTCCCCCAGCGAAAAGGTTCATTCACTGGTAGAAAATCTCTATACTGGCCGTTCAGCTGCATCAAGTTTAAGGGTAGATCATGGATCCGCTATTACTGATTATTCGCACTATTGGCGAAATGTTCGCCTTCATTGTCATTTTGCGCTTTCTGCTGCAGGCGATGAATGTTGACTACTACAACCCCATTTCTCAGGCCGTGGTCAAGATCACCCAGCCACCACTGATACCGATGCAGCGCATAGTACCACGTGTCGGACGACTGGATCTGTCACCGCTGTTACTGGCCTTTCTGGTCAAGCTGGGCACACTGTTTCTGCTGGTTTCCATGACCAGCAGCCGTCTGGATACGGCGGCGATAATCATGCTGTCTGTGGTAGGTGTACTGGATACGCTGCTCACTATCCTGTTCTGGTCCACCATCGGCTCAGTGATTATCAGCTGGGTTGCACCCAACTCACCGCATCCAGCTCCACAGCTGCTGCAACAACTGGTGGAGCCGCTGTTTGCCCAGGTACGTCGGGTCATTCCGCCTATTGGCGGCCTGGACCTGTCGCCGATTGCTATTTTCCTGGTCATCCAGATCATCCAGTCACAACTGCCCCGCTTGATGTGACCTGAATTTCGACCATCCGCTTATCGATTTTCAGTGTGATCAACAAAGGGGTAACAAGGTGAAGGATTTTCCCGAAGATTCAGTCGGTCTGGTAACGCCAACCAGCATCCATTTTGACACACCACTGACATTGGCCAGTGGGCGGGTATTGCCTGAATATGATCTGATGATTGAAACCTATGGCGAGCTGAATGCCGACGCCAGTAACGCGGTACTGATCTGTCATGCACTTTCCGGGCATCATCATGCAGCAGGCTATCACAGCCCTGAAGAACGCAAGCCGGGCTGGTGGGATTCAGCTATCGGACCGGGCAAGGTGATAGATACCCGCCGATTTTTTGTGGTGGCGCTGAATAACCTCGGCGGATGCCATGGCAGCACCGGACCCAACACGCTGAATCCGGAAACCGGCAAACCCTATGGCCCGGACTTTCCAATCGTCACTGTGCCCGACTGGGTCGAAAGCCAGGCACGTCTTGCCGATCATCTGGGCATTCATCAATGGGCTGCCGTAGTGGGCGGCAGTCTCGGCGGCATGCAGGCGCTCCAGTGGTCTATCGACTATCCTGAACGCTTGCGCCATTGTGTCATCATTGCTGCCGCGCCCAAACTCAGCACTCAGAATATCGCCTTCAACGAGGTTGCCCGCCAGGCGATCAGTAAAGATCCCCAGTTCTATCAGGGCCACTATTACGAACAACAGGTGGTGCCCAAAACCGGATTGATGCTGGCACGAATGGTGGGTCATATCACCTATCTGTCTGAAGATGGCATGCGCGAAAAGTTTGGTCGTGAACTGCGCTCAGGCAAACTCAGTTTCGATTTCAACCCGCAGTTCGAAATCGAGTCCTATCTGCAGTATCAGGGGGAACGCTTCTCTGAAGCTTTCGATGCCAACACCTATCTCTTGATGACCAAAGCACTCGACTACTTTGACCCTGCGGCCGACTACAACAATGAGCTGGCAGAAGCGCTGCGGCAGGTGAAATGCGACTACTTTATTGCGTCGTTTACCACCGACTGGCGTTTTTCTCCGGAACGTTCCCGCGAGATTGTCGATGCACTGATCGAGGCAGGTAAAAAAGTGACCTACACCGAGATCCAGGCAGCCCATGGCCATGATGCCTTTCTGATTCCGATACCTCGCTACATGGAGGTTTTTGGTGCCTATATGAATCGTATCGCTAATGAACTGGAGACTGCTGATGCGCGCTGATCTGGAAATTATCCGCGACTGGATTCGTCCGGGTTCACGAGTGATTGACCTGGGCTGCGGTGAAGGAGAATTGCTGGAGTATCTTGTCAAAGAGAAACAGGTACAAGGCTATGGCATCGAGATCAATGCGGACAATATCACCGCCTGTATCGAGAAGGGAGTCAATGTTATTGAAAAGGATATTGATCAGGGCCTTTGCAGCATTCGCAGCAACAGCTTCGATACCGTTGTCATGAGTCACGCGCTGCAAACCATGCATCGCCCGGACCAGATAGTTGAAGAGATGCTGCGGATTGGAAAGGAATGCATCGTGACCTTCCCCAACTTCGCACACTGGCGTGCACGCGGTTATCTGGCAATACGTGGCCGTATGCCGGTCTCCAAGTTCCTGTCCTATACTTGGTATAACACACCGAACATCCACTTTTTTACCTTCAAGGACTTTGAGGAACTCTGCGTCGAACGCAACATCTACATAGTGGACCGAACGGTGATAGACCATGAGCACAAGCATCGCTGGTGGATACGCCTGTGGCCAAACATGCTCGGCGAGATTGCCATCTACCGCATTACCCGCTGATCCCAAGACCGACCGGAGAAAGATCATGTATCGTTTGCTTCCCCTGTTATTTACAGCCCTGCTGACAAGTGGCGCCCTGCATGCCGAACAACTGTTCAGCGACGAGCGTTACGAAATTCACTACAATGCATTCAACTCCACACTGATCCCTGCCGAGGTGGCATCACGCCATGGCCTCACCCGTAGCGGTAACCGGGGGCTGATTAACCTGGCGGTTCTGGAAAAGCAGACCGATGGCAGCACCCGCCCTGTCAGCGCACAGGTACAGGGAGAGACACGCAATATCGTGCAACAACGCCAGTCGTTAAGCTTCCGGGAAATCACTGAAGCGGATGCTATCTATTCCATCAGCAGCTTCCAGTTTACCAATGAAGACCTGCTGACAATACGGCTGGATGTCACACCTGAAAACAGTGAACAAACTTATACCATTGAATTACAGCAAACTTTCTATGTGGATTGATGTGTGAGCAAGCAATTTGTACTCGCCAGCGGCAATGCTGGAAAACTGCGTGAGTTTGGTCAGATGCTCTCCAGCCAGGGCATTAAACTTCTGCCACAGTCAGCCTTCCAGGTCTCGGAAGCAGAAGAAACCGGGCTGACGTTTGTCGAAAATGCCATACTCAAGGCCCGCCACGCCAGCCAGGCAACCGGATTACCTGCACTGGCCGACGACTCTGGCCTGGAAGTGGATGCACTCAAAGGCGCACCGGGGATCTACTCCGCACGTTACGCCGGTCAGGGCGCAGGTGATGAAGCCAATATTGACAAGCTGCTGACCGCTCTCGACGGCATACCTGAAGCCGAACGGACTGGCCGCTATCAGTGTGTCCTGGTGTACATGCGTCATGCGCTGGACCCGACCCCCCTGATCTGTCAGGCCAGCTGGGAAGGTGTTGTCCTGACAGAGCGCCGCGGGCAAGGCGGTTTCGGATATGATCCGATATTTTATATTCCGGCTCTGCAGGCCTCTGTCGCTGAACTCAGTGCTGAGCAGAAGCATCTGCATGGCCATCGCGGTAAGGCGATGCGTGCATTTTTTGAGCAACTGCACCTGTTACTGCCGGCATGACACTGCCGGCCACACCTCCGCTATCACTCTATGTGCATATCCCCTGGTGCATTCGTAAATGCCCCTATTGTGACTTCAATTCTCATGCCCAGCGGGATGCAGCATTACCCGAACAAGCCTATATCCATGCGCTGACAGCCGATCTGACACAGGAACTCAGGCGCCTGCCTGACCCTCGCCCACTGCATTCAATCTTTATCGGCGGCGGCACACCCAGCCTGTTTTCCGCCGAGGCTATCGCTGAACTGCTGCAGCAGATTGATCAACTGATGGGAATTGCCAGCAACACTGAAATTACCCTGGAGGCCAACCCGGGTACATTTGAGCAACAGCGTTTCAGTGGTTTTCGTGCTGCCGGAGTCAACCGCCTGTCATTGGGTATTCAAAGCTTCCATGACCGTCAGCTGCAGGCACTGGGGCGAGTACATACGGCTGATAATGCACGACGAGCAGCAGAGGCTGCACTCCAGCTCTTTCCCCGCGTCAATCTGGACTTGATGCATGGTTTGCCAGAGCAACAAACGGCCGATGCACTGGCCGACCTGCAACAGGCCATAGATCTCGGCCCTGAACACCTGTCCTGGTATCAGTTAACCCTGGAACCCAACACCGAGTTCCATGCCCGACCACCACAACTGCCCGTGGATGAAGCACTCTGGGATATTCAGGAGCAAGGTCAGGCACTGCTGCAACGTGCCGGTTATCAACAATATGAAATTTCGGCCTATGCCCGTCAGCGGCAACACAGCCAGCACAACCTGAACTACTGGACCTTCGGTGATTATCTCGGCATCGGTGCCGGAGCACATGGCAAGGTCACACATGCGGATGCGGCAGGTTTACGCATTGAGCGCCATCAAAAGCTGCGTCAGCCAAAAGCCTATATGCAGGCGCTGACCCATAACAGCCAACGCCATTGGGTCAGCGATGAAGAGCTGCCGTTTGAGTTTATGTTGAACGCCCTGCGCCTCTATGAGGGTGTACCTGCAGCACTGTTTCAGGCACGTACGGGACTGGCACTCAGCACTCTGAATAGGGCATTGCAACAGGCACGAGACAAAGGTCTACTTTCAGATCAGCAGGATCGTTTACAGCCAACCCATCAGGGACGGCTGTTCCTGAATGACTTGCTGGAGTATTTTATCGAGTCTGTCTGATCCAGCAATCAGACACAGGCTTCCTGTGAGTTTGTGGCTTTCATCGCCTGAATGGCTGTCACAGCGGCAGGTAAATGTTCCAGACTGGTGACCTCAGCATCTGCGGGTCGCCCTCCCGGCCAGGGTCCTGCATCCAGATTGACCCAGATGGTCCAGAACCCTAGCTGGGCAGCCGCCTGGATATCATTCACCGGATGATCACCGACATGAACCACCTCTTCAGGCTGGATATTCAGATATTCCAGCGCTTTCTGAAACATCAGAGGGTGAGGTTTGGCCGCCCCTACCTGATCCGCATTGAACTGAAAATCAAACAAATCGGCCAACCCGGTACGACTGACCTCTGCATTACCATTGCTCAAAGCCCCCAGTATCATGCCCTGCTGTTTCAGCTTTTCCAGCATGCTGCGAGCATGCGCAAACAGCTCAACTTCATGACGGGCCTCAATAAACGCATCAAAGGCATTGTTGGCAAGTACTTCAGCGTCAGCATCACTATAGCCAGACTGCAGCAGACACTCATGCAACAGACGCAAACGTATCTGCGTCATACTGTGCGCGATCTGCGGATGGCGCTGCAGAATCCCCGCGCGCAAACGAGACCCCTCATTCAAATCTTCCAGTACAAACTGTGCCGTCATGGCGGGTGCATGAGCATGCAGCCACTCCCAAAGCGTACGGTTGGCATGCTGAATTACGGGATCAACCGCCCAGAGTGTATCGTCCAGATCGAAGGTTATGGCTTTAATCACGGGGTTTTCTCCTGGCTCGTGGATGTGCCTGCTCATACACCTGCATCAGATGCTGAAAGTCCAGATGTGTATAAATTTGGGTGGTACTGATATCACTGTGGCCCAGCAGCTCCTGCACGGCACGCAAATCCTGACTCGATTCCAGTAGATGACTGGCAAAACTGTGGCGTAACCGGTGCGGATAAACACGTCCCTGTGCACCCAGATACTCACCCCAATGGGCCATGCGCTGCTCAACGCTACGCGTTGTCAGTGCTGTACCTCGCTGACTGAGAAACACAGCACTGCTGGCATGACGGTTCCACAGAGGCCGAGCCTGTAACCAGCGTTTTAGCGCCTGAACAGCCTGGCGTCCCATCGGCAAGTCGCGTGTTTTACGCCCTTTACCTGTGACCCGAAGGGATGCATCACCCAAATCAATCGCACTCATTTCCAGAGATACCAGCTCCGAGACCCGCAAACCGGATGAGTAAACCAGCTCCATCATGGCAAAATCACGCAGTGTGATCGGTTCTTCATCCGGGGGTGTCAGCAGCTGGTTCAACTGATCCGGGTTCAGTGTCGATGGCAGGCGGCGTCCCGATTTCGGAGCCTGCACCGCAACAGCCGGGTTATGCTCAACCCAGCCTTCCCGATTCAGAAAATGATAAAAGGTTCGAGTGGCCGACAGCAGGCGATGCAAACTGCGTCCCGACAAGCCATTGCCGTGCAACATGGCCACCGCCTGACGCAGACGTTTTTCGTTCAGCCCAGCCCAGCCCGGCAACTCAAGCTGTTGCAGCTGTTCAGTCAGTTTTTGCAGATCCCGCCCATAATGCTGCAGCGTATGGTATGACAGCTGTCGCTCTGTTTTCAGGTGGCGCAAAAATGCATCCACCCAGAAAGACTCATCCGGGCAGGAGGCCATATCAGCGCCGCGGTGATTCGAGAATATGCATGACGATACGACTGAGCACTTCACCTACATAGCTGAGAAACAGCGTACCCTGACTGCTCTGAAAATAATCCGGATCAAAGCTGCCGATCGCCAGCAATCCAAGCGTCTCCCCCTTCACCAGCGGTACCACCGCCGCAGACTGAATCCGCGCGGCATTCTCCTGAAACAGAAAGCGGTTCATCGCTTCCGACAGCTGTCCACAACTGGGCAGACTGGTTTCAATCAAGGGCTGCACCAGGCTGCAGTCAGCACGGCTGAGAATACGTAGACTGTTTACATCGAAGGGTGTATCGCTGAACAATATCAGTCGTGCATCATCGCCATAGAAGTCCTGGCACAGGCTTTCTTCGACGGCAATTGCCACATCATCCAGCGTCTGAGCCTCCAGCAGCGACAGCACCATACGCTTGGTCTTGTCGAACTGCACGTCATTGTGACGGGCAATCTCGATCAGCTCAGACAGATGACCATGCAGTTTCTGATTGCGTTCACGCAACAAGGATGTCTGACGCTCCACCAGAGACACCGCTGTACCACGCTGATGGGGTACATAGAGCTTTTCCAAAAGCCAGGCATGCGCATCAAAAAACTCTGGATGCCCTGCCAGATACTCAGCTACCTGGGCAGCCGTGATTGTCTCTGCAGTAGTATCCGGTGTATCTATTGCTTGCTGTGTCATAGGTAAATCTGCCCCTCATACACGGTGGTGGCTGGCCCTGTCATCAATACAGGCTGCCCCTGTCCTTTCCAGCTGATCTGCAACTCGCCACCTGGCAACTCAACACAGACCGTTTCATCAAGCAACCCACGCAAGCGTCCAGCAACAACAGCCGCACATGCACCGGTACCACAGGCACGAGTTTCGCCGACACCGCGCTCGAATACACGTAATTTAACCCGATCGGGTGACAGAATCTGCATAAAACCGACATTCACCCGCTGCGGAAAGCGTGGATGACACTCAATCACCCGACCCAACTGTTTGACGGGCGCCTGCGCGACATCGTCAACCAGCAGCACACAGTGAGGATTACCCATGGAAACAGCCGATACATCATATGATGTTCCCTCTACCTCAAGACTGTAAACCTCAGCCTGACGCTCAGCCGCAAACGGAATCTCAACCGGCTGCAGAATGGGAACCCCCATATCAACCTGTATCTGACGGTCCTGCAGCACTTTCAACACCGCACTACCCTTGGCAGTCTCGACCTGAATTTCCTGTTTTACAGTTAAACGGCGCTCACGTACAAATCGGGCAAAGCAACGTGCGCCATTGCCACAGTGCTCCACTTCCGAGCCATCCGCATTGAAAATACGATAACGGAAGTCCATATCCGGACGACTTGGCGGCTCAACCAGAAGCAACTGGTCAAACCCCACCCCGGTATGGCGGTCGGCCAGGCGCTTGACTGTCTCCGGCGTCAGACGGACGCGCTGCGCGACCGCATCGATAACCATAAAGTCATTGCCCAGACCATGCATTTTACTGAAACGTACCAGCATGTTGTTCTCCGCTCAGTCATCCGATGGCAGCAGCTGTTCACCCTGCATCAGATCACTGATTTTCTCGCGCTCACGAATGACATAGACCTGCTCATCATCCACCATCAGCTCAACAGGACGTGGACGGCTGTTGTAGTTGGATGCCATGACAAAGCCATAGGCACCTGCCGAGCACACGGCCAGCAAATCACCAGCCTGCAGACGCAACTCGCGGTCTTTACCCAGGAAGTCACCGGTTTCACACACAGGTCCAACCAGATCCCAGCGACGTGATGGTACATCGTCATTGAGCTGAACCGGGATGATTTCCTGATAGGCACTGTAGAGTGACGGGCGAATCAGATCATTCATCGCTGCATCAATAATGGCGAAGTGTTTTTCACCTGTCTGCTTCAGGAACTCGACGCGGGTAAGCAACACGCCTGCATTGGCAACAATCGAGCGCCCAGGTTCAAAAATCAGAGTCAGCGGGCGATCACCGATACGCTCCAGCATCGCTTCGACAAAGGCTTCTGCTGAAGGCGGTGTCTCATCGGTATAGCAGACACCGAGACCACCACCCAGATCAAGATGATGAATGACGATACCCTGTGCTGCCAGACGATCGATCAGCGCCAGCAACCGGTCCAACGCATCCAGGAAAGGACTGATTTCCGTCAGCTGGCTGCCAATATGGCAATCCATACCCACAACTTCGACACCCGGCAGTGCAGCTGCACGTCGGTAAACGGCCTCAGCCTGGTCAATATCTATACCAAACTTGTTTTCTTTCAGGCCAGTTGATATATACGGATGCGTACCGGCATCCACATCAGGATTCACACGGAAAGATACCCGTGCCACCTGGCCAGCCTCCAGAGCAACATCATTGACGCGATCCAGTTCGGCATCTGATTCGATGTTGAAACAGAAAATACCCAGCTCCAGCGCCCGGCGAATCTCGGCAGGCTGCTTGCCAACACCGGAAAACACCACCTTCGCCGGATCACCACCGGCACGCAGAACACGCTCCAGCTCACCCAGCGAAACGATATCGAATCCGGCCCCCAAACGTGCCAGCAGGTTCAGCAAGGCAATATTGGAGTTTGCCTTGACTGCATAGCAAATCAGCGCATCGCGTCCATTCAAGGCATTGGCATAAGCCATATAGGCACGTTCAATCGCCTCACGCGAATATACATAAGCGGGTGTACCCTGTGTTTCCGCTACCTGAGCGAGAGACACCTCTTCACAAAAAAGCACACCATCACGGTATTCAAAACTGTCCATTCACTCTCTCATTCGCCCTGCTGGGTCGCGACATCGGGTTGATCCGGCAAATACAGCGGCCCTTTTTGGCCACAGCCACTCAACAGCAGCAGACTGGCAAACACCACCGACCACACAAGTCTCATACTGAACCACCTTCAGGGCTGATCATCGGATTAAACCCGGGATTATAACCTGATGTAGCCTGTGATGGGCAGAGCTGCAGATCAGAACGGCAAGGATTTGATAGTGCTATGTAAAACAACCTCTGCTGATCTATAGTACAAGCGTTTAGTTCTTCCTGAGAGGAAACAGCCATGCTGACCCAACTACGAATGACGCCCCGATTGATTCTGATCACCAGTATTCCCCTGGCACTCTGCCTGTTGCTGGCTGCCTATGCTGTCATTTCGCATACCAGCCGGACGGTGGCAGCTCAGGGTGAAGAAGCGGCAAGGATGGTTGCCTCCAGAAGCGCTAACGATGTCAGTGCCTGGGTTCAATCACGCCTGACTGTGATTCAGACACTGGCACGCACGGCACCCTTTACCCGGGGCGATACCGATGAAATTTTCGAATTTGTAAAAGACTATGGGCAGCGCATGGGGGGCGACTTTGAGGTCATGTTCTTTGTTGACCTCGAAGGCAACGCCTATCATCACAATGGCAATATCGCCAGCCGGGCTGATCGCGGTTACTTTCAGCAGCTCATTGTCCAACGAAATCATACGTCACTGGTCAGTGACCCGCTCTACTCAGGCACCACCGGTAATGCCATCGTGGTCCTGGCACAATCTGTCTTTGATCGGTCAGGGCGACTGATTGGCTTATTGGCAGCTACGGTAACGCTGGACACTCTGACGCAACAGGTCGATGCAGCTTCCAGCGAGCAAGCCCGCGCCTGGCTAATCGACTCACGTGGTATCTATATAGCCCACCCTGAAGCTCAACGCAGGATGCAAGACAACGCAGTTGAATCAGGCCAGCCAGAATATGCCGCGCTCGGGCGTCGCATGATTGCTGGCGAGACCGGCATTGCCGAGTTAAAACTGGATAAGCAGCAGCGCTCAGTCATTGCCTACCAGCCCGTCTCTGGCACCCAGGGATGGTCCATGGCTGTTGCGCTCCCCTACGATCATGTCATGGCTGCTGCCTTGAATCTGCGCCTGTCATTGATCGCCGCATTCAGTATCACCCTGTTGGTACTGATCGTGATTATCGTGCTGGTATCACGCATGATTGTAAAACCCATCAACGAGACCCGCTCTGCACTGGACCAGATTGCTGCAGGTGATGGTGACCTGACCCAACGACTTAGCGAAGAGCGTCAGGATGAACTGGGTGACCTGGCCCGAAGCTTCAACCGCTTCGTCAGCGGTGTGCAATCCATTATAAAACAGGTCTCTGAAGCAGCCATCCAGCTGGGCTCAGCGGCAGAGCAACTGGCAGCTTCCAGTCAGGTGACCAATCAGCAGGTTCAGCAACAGAGCCACGAAACCACGCTGGCAGCGTCTTCAATGACAGAAATGGCCGCATCCATCACTCAGGTCGCCAGCAACGCTGCACATGCGGCGCAGTCAGCAGAACGTTGTAACCAGAATGTGCGCGAAGGCGATGCTGTAGTACAGAAAAATGCCAGCGAAGTGGGCGCTCTATCTCAGGAGGTTCAGCATGCTGTCACAGTGATGCAGAAGCTGCAGGAAGACACTGAATCGATAGGTACGGTGCTGGCAGTAATTCGCGGCATTGCAGAGCAAACCAATCTGCTGGCACTGAACGCAGCCATTGAGGCCGCGCGCGCAGGTGAGCATGGGCGTGGATTTGCTGTCGTCGCTGACGAAGTCAGAACGCTGGCAACACGGACACAAAGCTCGACAGAAGAAATCCGTGGCATTATCGAAAAACTGCAAAATGCCTCACATCAGGCAGCAGACGTCATGAATAACAGTTATACCAAAGCCCATGTCGCCGTCGAATGTGCCGGGCAGGCATCGGAAAAGCTGCAGGATATTACCGGAGTCATTGCTACCATCAATGATATGAATACCCAGATCGCCAGCGCAACGGAAGAACAGGCGGCGGTGGCCGATGATGTCAGCCATACACTGGTGCGCATCAGCAGCAGTGTCGAGCAGTTATCCACAGGTGCGAATCATATTGCTGCCGCCAGCGATGAAATCGCACAGCTGGCAAATCAGCTACAGACTCGGGTAGGACGCTTCAAGGTCTAATCAGACCTGCAGCAATGCCGGGTGAGCTGTCAGACAGACACCTTGCTGCTGCATACGCCTGCCGAAGACATCGCTGGACAGATAGTCCAGCTCCAGCTGCCGGGTTCGTGCCAATCCGGTTACCGCAGTACCTGTGGCACCTGGATGGCACATAATCAAACCACCTTCGGGTAATTGCTGCATCCAACCATGCAGCAGCTCAGGAAAATCAGCTTCCGGCTGCAGTGAATAGAGTCCGGCAAAGGCCTGCGTCAACGGGATATGCTGACGTTGTAGCTGGCTGGTAAACCCTGCCGCCATCACGCGTAACACGCCGGCTTTCAGCCGTGAATCATGACCACTGAAAGGCGGGTTGACCCGCCTTACCCAGGGCAACGACTGTGGATAACGCTGCTGCAATACCTCTGCCAACACCTGCCGCACACCCGGAAAGATCTGTACATGCTGATGCCCATCAACAAAATCCGGCACGACACCCAGTGCAGTTTCAAAATCATCCAGTTGCCGTTGCAGTTCATCCCTGACCCAGTCACGATCAAGGCGACGCGTTAATGCCTGCTGCATCAACTGGCCCAAGGGCAGCGCCCGGGACGACTCGGTCAAGTTAAAATGCAGTCCGATAGCAACCTGCTGATGATAGGGTTTCAGTGCAGTGGCATATTGATGCCAACCCGGCAAACAGGTCATACAACTGACAGCAGACAAGCGCTGCTGCGCCAACAACTGAAGAATACCTTCATTGATTCCGGCAGACAGGCCAAAGTCATCCGCGCATAACACCAGCGATTTCATGCGGCAAAGGCCCAGAAACGACTGAACAGATAGGTCAATACAGCCACGATACCCAACACCAGCAACAGCGCCACATCATAGCGCAGAGGGGTCAGCATCAGCAGCAATGCATACAGCGCCTCATTAACGGCAAAACTGCCCAGGGCAACGCTGGCAAAACGCGGCAGAGTGCGCGAATGATTCAGCGCATCGGCCTTGAAGGTCAGCTTGCGGTGACCAAAATAGCTGACATTAAACGCGACAGCAAAGCCGAACACATTGGCAATCAAAGGGGGCATACCCAATGGCACCAGCAAGCGAACAACCAGCCAGTGCACGATCAGCGCGCTGATACCCACCAGTGCAAAACGTGACACCTGAGCCAACATCAGGACTCAGGCTCCTCTGCATCACGTTTCATCTCCGGACGTAGCGGATGGTGATCGGAAATCAGGTACACAGGACGTGCTTTGACCTCGGAAAAAATGCGTGCCACATATTCGCCCAGCACGCCCACCGACAATAACTGCACGCCACCCAGAAAACCGATACCGGCAACCAGCGTCGGCCAGCCAGGTACATCGACACCCCAGATCAGGGTGCGCAAGACGATCACCACCGCATAGGTAATCGACAACAGCGAAATGCCGGCACCAATAAACATCCACATGCGCAGTGGCGTACTGCTGAAAGCCGTAATACCGGTCAGTGCCAGAGATGACAAACGCCTGATACCGAAAGAGGTCTGCCCACTGAAGCGGGGGTTAACCTGAAAAGGTACACCGATGCTGCGAAATCCGACCCAGGCGAACAGTCCTTTCATCATGCGTTTGCGTTCCGGCAAGGCCCGCAAAGCCCGGACAACCTTGGCGTCCAGCATGCGAAAATCACCGGCATCCGCCTGAATCTCAACATCAGCGCTCTGGCTGAGCATATGGTAAAAGTAACGTGTCAAACGGCGCTTGATCGGATGCTCATCGGAGCGATCCGAACGTATGCCGTAAATCATGTCGTAGCCTTCCAGCCAATGCTGGTAGAACTCTTCCAGCACTTCTACCGGATGCTGCATATCTGAATCCATCAGAATCACCAGATCACCATCGGCATGATCCAGTCCGGCGCTCATGGCCGCTTCTTTACCAAAATTACGCGACAGTCGTATCAACGACACCGGGTAGCTTTCTGCCAGCGCAATCGCAACCGCCGACGTGGCGTCACGGCTGCCATCATCCACGACCAGCAACTCAAAACGCTCTGAGAGACGCGGTAAATACTCGCACAGCAGCGGAATCATCACTTTGAGATTTTCGGCCTCATTGTATGCTGGCAAAATACAGGTAATTGCCGGAGCTCCCTTTAATTGACGAGGGGTCAGGGAGGCATCTGATTCCGAAGTGTGTTGTGTTATTTTGTCGGCCATGCTTCTATCCAGTATCAAGTCCTAGAGACTGCGGGGGATAATGGTAAACTATCTGTTAAATTTTCGCACCGGATACGCCATAAATCCCATGATCAGTCGCATACTTTATACCTGCCTTTTACATTTGCTGCTGCCTTCCATTTTGGTCAGGCTCTGGTGGCGGGGGCGTCAGGCACCCGCCTATCGGCAACGCTGGCAAGAGCGTCTGGGGCTGACGCCAGCATTGCAAACCAACGCAGCACCGCTGTGGATACACGCCGTTTCGGTAGGTGAAGTACAAGCCATTGCAACACTGGTCAAACGCCTGCAGCAACGCTTTCCGGATCTGCCGATCCTGATTACCACCATGACCCCGACGGGTGCTGACAGGGTCGTGCAACTGTTCGGTAATGAGGTTGAACACCGCTATTGCCCCTACGACCTGCCCTGGGCCATGCGAAACTTTCTGAAGATCGCCCGACCACGCGCCTGCCTGATTGTGGAAACTGAGCTCTGGCCCAACTTTCTGCGTCAGTGCAAGCAGCTGAAAATCCCCGTACTGCTGGCCAATGCGCGCCTGTCTGAGCGTTCAGCTCGCGGCTACGCCCGCTTTCCCGGACTGACACACCAAATGCTCTCCCAGCTCTCACATCTGGCGGCTCAGGGCGAAGCGGATGCACAGCGTTTTCAGGCACTCGGCATGGATTCGTCACGACTCAGCGTCACCGGCAGTATCAAGTTTGACGTTGCCATTCAACCTGAATGGGCAACCCAGGCCCAACAACTGCGTCAGCTCTGGGGTACGGAACGCCCTGTGGTGCTGGCTGCCAGCACCCACGATGACGAAGAAGCACAGTTACTCAGCGTTCTCCCTGCCCTGCTCGAGCAACACCCATCTCTGTTGCTGGTACTGGCACCTCGCCACCCGGAGCGCTTTGACGAGGTCGCAGCACTCTGCAACACCACGGGTCTGGAAACCCTGCGGCGTAGCCAGAGTGAGCAGCCATCTCCTGCAACCCGGATTTATCTGGCCGACACCATGGGTGAGCTGATGATTTTCTGCAGTGCCGCGGATGTGGTGTTTGTCGGCGGCTCCCTGATCGAGCGTGGTGGCCATAACCCGCTAGAACCGGCATTACTGGGAAAACCGGTGATCTGCGGTCAACATACCTTTAATTTTGCCGCCATTACTGCGGGTCTGAAAGACGCGGGTGCACTGGTACAGGTCGAGACAGCCCAACAACTGGCGGAACAGGTCAACCTGTGGTTGAAAGCAGACTCGGCGAGAGACGCCGCAGGAGCGGCCGCCAGCCGTTACGTTGCCAGTCATGCCGGTGCCCTGGCACGACTGGAGCATCAACTGGATACACTGCTGTAATTATTCGCAGGCCATTGCTGGTGGCAGGATCGCCCAATAGAGCGTTAAGGGTTCGGCATTCGAAACAGGCCAATCCAGCTGCAACTCACCCTGACGCGAGGGTTCGCCCAGCGCAGCAAGCGCTGCTGGCATAGCAGATTCCTGCCAGACCAATAGGGCACCTGTGTGGGCCAACTGCTGCGGTTCAATCCAGGGACTGTAATCAAACCGGCCCTCGACCAGTACAGAAGGCCGCTCTGCTGCTCGCAACGACACCAGCCCGCCGAGCCAATATTCAGCAGCAACGACACGTAACGGACACAGGGTATCCGCTTGCCACTCCCGCTCCAGTTGGGTTGCCATGGCCTTGTCCGGCCAGCCGGTCCGGGATGGTTTGTCTTTCAGGTACGGCAGCAGACTCATATCCACCAGACGCAGTGCAATCAGCAGCAGCACCATCACCCAGGTACCGCGCAATAAACGACGCTGAGCGATCACCGAGAGCGGCGTGATCCACCAGGAAACCAGCAACAGTCCTGACAGATTCCACATCGGCGTGCCCCACATGTCTCGCAAACCTGTCCCGGTCACACCTGCAACCAGAGCGGTCAGAAGTGCTGGCCCAAGCCCGATACAGATTAAAAACCAGCGCGCATCCGCATCGGCCTGATCACGTGACCAGATACCAGAGCGCAACAAGCCAGTGGCCGCCAGTAATAACAGCAACGGCAGATGATCCAGCAGCTGTACCAGCAGGAATTTCAGCGGACCAAACAGGTGTGCCTGTAAACCATTGCTGCCGTTAGAGCGTTGCTGCGCATATTGCAACGGCAGAAACTCATGTTGCACCAGCCATATCAGATGCGGCAGACACAATAGCAGCATCAATGCCACTGCGCTCCACAACGGCCATCGCAGTAACTGCTTGCGCCCGGAAGACCGGGTCAACAGATGCAAAAACAAAACCGCCAGCAGCACCAGTGTGACATATTTGGTTAACAGTCCCAGTGCCGCACAGAAGCCTAATAACAACCAGTCACGGTAATGCTCACTGTGCAGTGCCCGGTGATAATAGAATACTGCCGCCGCCCAGATCGGCATCTGCGCGATGTTGTGGTTGTACTCAGGACTGGGCCAGGTGAAGTAATACACGCCCAGTAGCAGCAGCGTACCCAGAGCGGCCTGTTCCCGCCCGAGCAAACGCAGCCCCAGACGCCAGACATAGACAAAGGTAATCAGCAGGCTCAGCTGACTTAACACAAAAGGCCCCAGATCACCCAGTCCCATCCAGGACAGATTCACCAGCCAGGCAGGTAAAGGTGGATGCTTATAGTAGCCCCACTGCCACTCTTGCCCCCAGAACAAACCCTCTACGACATCCAGTGGCAAACTGTAAACACTGAGCCAGGGCAGCAATGTCCAGAGCAACGCATTCAGCAGGAGCAGCAACCAGACCTGATGCGTAGTATCGCCCAATGCACGCCAGTGCTTCATTCAGTCACCTTGCTCTCAGTCCTGATTAAACTGCATCTTATAGAGGCGTGCATAACTGCCGCCCTGTGCCAGCAGCTCTTCATGGCTACCTTGTTCAATCACCACGCCCTGCTCCATCACCAGAATGCGGTCGGCACGCTCGATCGTCGAGAGACGATGTGCGATCACCAACGTACTACGATCCTGTATCACATGTTCCAGCGCGGTCTGGATAAAGCGCTCAGATTCCGTATCCAGCGCCGAAGTCGCTTCATCCAGAATCAACAACGGGGCATCCTTAAGCAAGGCACGTGCAATGGCAATGCGCTGGCGCTGGCCACCGGAGAGTAACAGGCCATTTTCACCAATCAGCGTATTCAACCCCTGAGGCAAGCGCTCGGTAAACTCGGTGACCATAGCGGCATCGGCCGCTGCACGAATCGCCGCATCTGAGGCCCCGGCCAACGCACCATAGGCAATGTTTTCCGCAATAGTGCCTTCAAACAGCACCACATGCTGATTCACCAGCGCGATCTGACTGCGCAGACTCTCCAGGGTATATTCCGACAGTGGACGGTCATCCAGCAGAATTTCGCCTTCTTTCACATCATAAAAGCGCGGCAACAATCCAGCCAGTGTCGACTTGCCACTGCCGGAACGCCCAACCAGCGCAACCGTTTCACCCGGTTCGATGCGAAAACTGACCTGTTTCAAAGCAGGCCCCTCACTATCAGGGTAACTGAAAGACACTTCACGAAACTCGACCCGACCCTGCGCTGAGGTCAGTGTTACCGCACCGGTATTGCGCTCAGGCTGCTCATCAAACAGCTTGAAAAAGCTTTCAGCTGCTGCGACACCTTTTTGCACCGTACTGTTAATTTCAGTCAACTGACGAATGGGTTTGGCCATCAGGGAGGCAGCCGAAATAAAGGCTATAAACTGGCCGGTGGTCATCGACGCCAGGAGCGCAGGCGACATGGCAATATAGGTGAGCAGCGCAACCACCGCGGCCACCAGCATTTGTATAACGGGTGTAGTAATCGACTGAGTCACCACCATCTTCATAAACTGCCTGCGGTTGCGCTCCGACACACGATTGAAACGTGCACGCTCCGCTTCAGCTCCACCAAACACTCGCACCACCTGGTATCCCTTGATCGCTTCCGAGGCAGCCGAAGAAATATCGCCCACAGAGTCCTGTATACCATGACTGAGGCGCCGCAGACGCTTGGACGCCAGCGCGACGACTGCGCCGACCAAGGGTGCGATCGCGACGAACAACAGGGTCAGCTTCCAGTTCAGATAGAGCATATATCCAAACAGCCCGATCACTGTCAGCCCTTCACGAACGGCTGTTTTCAATGCATCAGTCGCCGCACCTGTGACCTGTTCGACGTTATAAGTCAAGCGCGACAACAACTCAGCGGAGGTATGCCGTTGATAGAATGCACAGGGTAATACCAGCAGGTGATCAAACATCTGACAGCGCAAGCGACTGACAACCGCACGCGCCACGTAAGAGAAACCATAGTTACCCAATAAGGTCCCTAGGCCCCGCACCAGAAAAATCAGAATAATCGCCAGCGCCAACCAGACACGCTGATCCAGGTTGCCGCTTTCAACCGCATCAATAAAGCCTTCCAGCCACTTGGCGGCTGCTGTCTGAGAGGCGGCGTAGAGGGCAAAACCGATGAACGCCAATATAAACATCGGCCAATGCCCGCGCACATAACTCAGCAGCCGCCAGTATACATCCCAGCCACTGACCACCTCATTTTCCGCACTTTTCCGCATATATTTCTCTTACCGATCACTCATACAAAAGGCGTAGTATAACTGCACAGAGCGGAGATAACAGGTTAGAATGTGGTACAGCTTGTTCTGAATCAGTGAAAATACGCCCGTGAAGACACCTCAGCAACCTCTCTCGCCCCTGAAACAGCTCCGCCTATGGCCCACCTGGTTATGGGTCAGTTTGCTGCGTTTACTCGTGCGCCTCCCTTATCGCTGGCAAATGCACATTGGTAGTTTCTTTGGCCAGTTACTTTACCTGCTGGCACGCGATCGTCGCCATGTCACTGAGACCAATATTCGTCTGTGCTTTCCCGAACTTTCCCGCGCTGAACAACAGCAGATGGTACGTGACGTATTTCACCACAATGGTATCGGCCTGATGGAAGCAGCCATGGCCTGGTGGGCACCGGACACCTGGTTTCGTGACCGTGTAACGCTGAAGGGGAAAGAGCATATCGATGCAGCGCTTGCCAAAGGTCGCGGCGTGATTTTGCTAGGTGCGCACTTTTCAACTCTGGATCTGGGTGGACTACTGTTCAATTTTCACTATCCAGTGGATGCAATGTACCGTCGTAACAACAACCCACTGCTGGAGCAGGTCATCACGCAAGGGCGCAAACGCTTTTTCGGTCAGGTGATCGAACGCTCGGATATCCGCAGTGTGATCCGTAACCTGAAAAAAAATCACATCATCTGGTATGCACCGGATCAGGATTTTGGCCTGCACCAATCAGTCATGGCCCCCTTCTTCGGTATTCCTGCTGCCACCATCACAGCAACCTCGCGCATGGTCAGCTTAAATCAATCACCGATCCTGATGCTGGCACAACATCGACGTGAAGACGGCCAGTATGAACTGGAGCTGTTTCCTATCATTGACCCCTTTCCAACCGGGGATGATGTGCAGGATGCAACACGCATCAATGCTGAAATTGAGCGAGCCATTCGCAAGGATCCCGCCCAGTACATGTGGGTACACCGGCGATTCAAGAGTCACCCGCAGGGCAAAAACTTTCTCTATCGCCGATCAAAATAGCAGAACCTTCAGGACAGCAACCAGGACAAGGGTTCTACACGCCGAGGAGGCACCTGACCTGGCGATTCAATAAACAGCTTTGACCAGATGGCAAACTGCAGCAGAGCGGCCAGAGGCTCCACCAGCGACTTATCCAAAGGACCCGGCTGTTTCAGACTTGCCCTCAGGGCGGCTGGTTCCAGTATTTCCTGAAGCGCTGCCGACTGCGTCAGTGCCAACGCCAGCTGTGTACGATCCAGGGACTGCACCCAATCCACGACCGGCACCGAAAACCCGCGCTTGCGTCCCATTGAATTCACTCCAGACTGCTGCTGGAGCCAGGCACGGGGGACCTGTTTACCGATACGCCCCTGTATTTTCAGGGAAGCAGGCAAAGACAAACCAAACAACACCAGCTCATGATCCAGAAACGGCACCCGTCCCTCGACACCCTGAACCATCAACATGCGATCAGCCTTGGTGAGCAAATCATCCGCCAGCCAGGTCTGCATGTCGGTATACTGCTGCTTTTGCAAATCTTCCAGCGCAGCAGCCTCCTGCCAGGACTGCTGAAACGGCTGCCGCCAGTCCTGCTGCATCTGACGCCGCCAGTGTGATTTCAGCCAGGCTGCAGGCAAGGCTTTATCGAAGCGTCCCCGGGTACGAAAACCACCAGTTCCCGGTGATCGCAAGGCATATAACCAGCGCTGCAGACGCGGCATGCGATAACGCCCATACCCGGCGAACACCTCATCACCACCCTCACCGGTCAGTACCACTTTATGTGACACAGAAGCGGCCTCTGCCAGCAACAGGGTCGGTAAGGCAGCAAAATCGCCCATCAGCTCATCTGTTGCCCAAATGGCGTACACCAGATGATCAAACAGGGTGATAGGATTCACCCGAATAACATCCAGCTCGATACCACAGGTCTTGGCCATTTCGGCTGCGGCAGTTGCCTCATCCTGTACCGACTGGCTGTCAAAACCAAGGCTCCAGGCCTTGGGAGTCCCTGACTGGGCAGGCAATCGCGCCAGCTGTGTTGCCAGAATACTGGAGTCCACACCACCCGACAGAAACAAACCGACAGGTACATCCGCGCGCAAATGCTCAGTCAGCGCTCGATTCAACAGCTGATCAAAACACGCTACCGCCTCCGGCAGTTGACCGCTAAAGACCGGCTGACGCGCCAACTCATCCGCCAGCGACCACCACTGAGACAGTGTGATCTGTCCATTGGCATCGATTCTCAGACGCCCCCCGGGTGGTAATCGCCGGATTGATTTAAAAGCGGTCTGCTCGCCACTGGCAAAATTGATCTGCAAAAACCGCCCCACCGCTGAGGCTTCAATACCGGCAATCGATGGCAGCAATGGCAGCAGTGCTTTGGTTTCAGAGGCGAAGGCGATACCGCCAGGCACCTCCATGTAATACAGTGGTTTGATACCAAATCGGTCCCGCACCAGCGTCAGGGAACGGTCTGTTTTATCAAACAAGGCCAGCGCAAACATCCCCTTGAGCTGCGCAGCAAACCCCGTTGGATCACGCTCAGCCAATGGCAGAATCACTTCACAATCGGAATGGGTTGAAAAACGGTTACCCTGTGCAGACAGCGAAGCCCGCAACTCCACATGATTATAAATTTCACCATTCGCGACCAGAACCTGTTCACCACTCTGACTGTACAAAGGCTGCTGCCCCTGTTGCAGATCAATAATCGACAAACGTGCATGCAACAGCACCAGATCCTGATCCAGAAACTGCCCCTGTCCATCAGGCCCGCGGTGTGCCAGAGCATCAAGCATCGGCAGCGTTGCGGCCAGAGAAACCTCCCGACCGGGTGTATATAAACCGGCAATCCCACACATTCAGCGAGTCCCCTGCAAGAGCTGTTGATACAAATCCTGATACGCATCCAGAATCACCCGCTCACTGAAGCCGGCATCCAGCGCCTGCATACCCTGCTCGATCAAACTCTGACGCTGGTCAGGCGAAGCCTGTAACAGTGACTGCATCTGTGCGGCCATCTGCTGCGGATCATCAATATCACACAGCAAACCGGAAACACCATCCTCAATCAGCTCCAGTGCGCCATGACTGCGTGTCGACACCAGCGGACAACGATGCGCCCAGGCTTCCAGCAACACATTCCCTAAGGGTTCATGTCTCGACGGGCAGACAAACAGATCTGCCAGATAAAAGTAGGGACTGGGATTACGCTGCCAGCCCAGCCAGTGGATACGTGATGCCGCTGGAGAGGCCGCCGCCTGGGCAGTCAGGGCATCCTTTAATGGCCCATCACCAGCCAATAACAGATGGATTGGGCGACCACCCAGAGATTCAGGCAAGCACTCCAGGGCGCGAATCAAGGTATCAAAGCCTTTATTTTCATGCAGTCGTCCCAACGCAAACACAACTAGCGCGTCCTCAGGCACACCAGTCTGCTGACGAACAGCCTGCAGCTCAGATGCATGAAGAGGCGCTGGTAACGGCACGAAATTACTGATATGTGATACCCGCGAAGCAGGCACTCCGGATTGCACCAGATAGTCACAAATCGCCCGGGTATTACCGACCAGGGCATGCGCATGCTGATACTGGGCCGGATCATAAAAGCCACCTAAGCGAGCCACATGTATTGGCCCTTTCGCCGGATTCAAATGCACCAGCCGGGTCGCGCGACCCATCCAGGTCTGTACGATCTGCGGTTGATGGCGGCGAATCAGACGAGACAAACCAAAGCGGGAAAACGGATCAAATACACTGCGCATGGCGGTCGTTTCCATGGGCGGAACCAGCGCCGCATTTAACGCACTCGACGGCGGTGTAATCGCTACAGAAGACAAATGTTCAGAACGCACAAACGCCTCATGCAGCCGGATAAAAAAACTTTCCGCACCGCCGAGCTTCTTGCTGCCGATTATCTGAAGTGTACTAATCCTGGGCATTACCCCTCCACTGCCATGTCGGGGTTGCTATCTACCGACAATCATCTGAAAATGCATAGCGATTATAGCAAACCCCATTTCAGATCCCATATAAATCCGGACCCTCTATGACCTCAACACAACTGCCTGTCAGTGTCACCCTGATCACCCTGAATGAAGCAGACCGTATTGCGGACGCCATCCTGAGTGTTCGAGACTGGGTCAGTGAGGTGGTTGTGATTGACTCAGGTAGTACCGATGATACTGTTCAGGTCGCTGAAGCACTGGGCGCACGGGTCCTCTACAATCCCTGGCCTGGTTATGGACAGCAAAAACGTTTTGCTGAAGACCAGGCAACGGAAGACTGGATACTCAATATCGATGCCGATGAACGCATCCTGCCAGAGTTGCAGCAAGAGCTGCAGCAACTGTTTCAACAACCTGACCGCCTGGCAGAGGGCTACCATGTAGCGATACACGACCGCCTGTATCTGACAGATCGTTTAAGTAGTTACACCCCCTATAACCCGGTACGTCTATATCGTAAAAGCTGTGGCCGTTATAGCGACAGTCCGGTCCATGACCGCGTGATCATGCAGGATGGTGCCTCAACCGGGCAATTGAAGGGACGTATTGCGCACGACTCGCTGCGCAGCTTCAGTCATCGCCTGGACAAGATGAATGCCTATACCGATGCTCAGGCACGTGACATGCTGAACAAAGGGCGAAAACCTTCCCGCATTCGCATGGTCATCGACTTCTGGATATCCTTTATCAGTGGCTACTGCTTCAGGGGATACTGGCGTGGCGGCCTGATGGGCTACATCTATGCCATGAACTTTGCCTACAGCCGCTTCTTGCGTCAGATCAAGCTGTATGAGCTGCATCAGCAAGCACAAAACGAACGGGCAGACAAATCATGAAGTATCTGGTGACAGGTGTAGCCGGTTTTATCGGAATGCACACCGCCTTGAGACTACTCCAGCAGGGTGAGCAGGTCATCGGACTCGACAACCTGAATGAGTATTATGATCCAGCCCTGAAGTCCTACCGTCTCGGCCAACTACAGGAATATCCACAGTTTCAGTTTATCAAGGCTGATCTGGCTGACCGTGAAGCCATGGACAGCCTGTTTCAGACGCACGGGTTCCAACGCGTCATCCATCTGGGCGCACAGGCAGGCGTTCGCCACTCACTGAACGCGCCTTTTGCCTATGCCGACAGCAACCTGACCGGAACGCTGAGTATTCTGGAAGGCTGCCGACACCATCAGGTCGAGCATCTGGTGTTTGCGTCATCCAGCTCGGTATACGGGATGAACAGCAAGGTACCCTTCAGTGAAGAGGACCCGGTTGACCATCCGGTTTCACTCTATGCCGCCACCAAAAAATCCAACGAGCTGATGGCCCATGCCTATGCACATCTGTACCGACTCCCGGTCACAGGATTGCGTTTTTTTACTGTCTATGGACCGGCCGGACGACCCGATATGGCACCCTGGCTGTTCACCGAAGCACTGCTGCACAACCGCCCGATCAAAGTTTTCAACCATGGAAAAATGCAACGCGACTTTACCTATATCGACGATATCGTCGAAGGCATTCTGCGCATTCAGGCTCGACCGCCCCAGGCAGAAAAAAGCGACCCGGCACCCTACCGCATTTGCAATATAGGTAATAACCAACCGATTGAGCTAAGTCGATTTATTCAGGCGATTGAAACCGCCTGTGGCCGGGAAGCAGAAAAAATCTATCTGCCGATGCAGCCCGGCGACGTTCCTGTAACCTATGCTGATACCACACAGCTGGAACAACTGGTCAACTACAAGCCGACCACCACTATAGAGGCCGGTATCCAGGCATTCGTTGACTGGTACCGCACTTACCATAATATCTGACCATAACATCTGACTAACACCTAGCTAGCACCTGACTAGGCAGTCACTCGCCGGACAAATGCAGAGCAGATGCAACACCGAGTTGCTGCGCCAACGCTTCTATCACTGCCTGATCCGGTCCACTACCAGCAATATGCAACTCCAGTGCACAGCGATCCTTTAGCAGCGCCACAGCCCTTTGATGGCTTGAGACAAAGCAAAAGCAGCACGTGAGTTATGGCTCACAATCAGATCAGGTGATAACGTCTTGAGCATTCTGCGCAGCCTGAACAATACACGCTAATCATAATAGCCAGACACTCAGATAGAAAAACTTCGCATCAAAATAGCCCATGAATCCATACGCAGTTTTTCTCACCGTATCGAAAAATGAATACCTACTCTGACGCTCAGGTTCAGGATATGGTCGCCAAAGGACTTAAGCCATCCGTAGCGCGAATTCTGCTGGAGTTCTGGTTGTCATTTATTAAGCGCTATTTGCACAGAGGCCTGATAGGCTACATCTATGCAGTGAATTATGCTTATAGCCGTTTTCTAAGGCAGATAAAACTTTATAAGCACTATAAGCGAAAGAGTAAGCAAGGCGGCTACCCAAGATAACAGCCTGCATCATTTTTTCAGTACCTGCTGAATAATATTTTTCAGCTTTGGTAACTGCGCTTCAATGGAGTACTTTGAAGCGCTGGCTCTCGCTCTGTCGATAATATGTTCCCAGGAGTCAGCCTGGCTCAATGCAACATCTATAACCTTCGCTAAAGACTCGGCATTACCAGTCTCAGCTAACCAGCCAGTCACACCATGTTCTATCTGACTAGCAGGCCCTGGCGCACAGGTTGATACCACCGGACATCCATGCGCCATACTTTCAAGAACAACGATGCCGAAGGTTTCCTCTTTAGAAGGGACAACAAGTAGATCAATAGTTTTTAGCCACTTACGAATATCCGTGATCCAACCGCTAAAAACCACGCTCTGCTGCAGTTTTTTTTGCTCTAACAGTGCGTGTATTTTATGCTCATCATCGCCACTACCGGCAATTGTCAGCGAAAGAGTGCGCCCTTTTCCTATCAACAAAGACATGGCTTCTACTAGCTCTTCAAGACCTTTTTCGGGTGAAAGCCTGCCCACGAAACCCAGCTTTACAACACTTTCGACTGGCTTTGAGGGTATTTTTTCTACAGGAAAGTCTCTTAACACACAGGGCAATACATCTACATTATCAGCAGACCAGCCATGTTGAAGATAATGGGCCTTCATGTGCTCTGTAACAACAACAAGACGATCAGCTGCCTGCATTCTTTTATGCTTGTAGCTATAAGAAATGCCCAATACGGGCAGGTTCAGACCAGCAACTGACTTCGCAATGGTATAGGTCGCTCTCGAATTGATGGTAACCATCAATTCGAGATTATTATTCTTAATATAACGCCTTGTTTTGTAACCACTAAAAATATCCCAATACCCTTTAGGATTGTAATCATGAAACTCAACCGAATCAGGCATCATCAATCTAAAGGGAGCATTACCTGGCGTAAAAACGACAACCTTATAGCCAAGCGCTGTTAGCGCATAAGCCATATCAACAAATGCATTTTCCAACCCCCCTTTCCTGTCTGAGCACAATACCAGTCCGATTCTTACCAGCCCAGAACCATCATTCATAACACCTTACCTCCTTGAACTTTTGGTCTAAACACAACAGCCAAAGCAAGCATATATGCCATATAAAAAGAGTTTGCAGACACATTATGTCTTATATTAATCTCAGTCAGACCACTTATAAAAAAAGCAACAATAACCAAGAGCACTGGTGCCATATCTCTTAATGAAATCTTAAAATACCACATCATAATAAAAGGTGATAAATAAACCCATAACAGTCCGAAAATTCCTAATAACCCGTTACGCTTCATAGCGTCAAATATATCTGAATGAGCATGATAATTGACCACATACTCAGGAACAACGCCGGCATCAACAAAGCTTTTCCCAACTGCACTAGCCCCCCTTGTTCCATAGCCAAACAAAGGGTTATCAAGAAATATTAACCACGAATAATACCAGCTACTCAATCTAATGCTTACCGAAGTATACTCAGGGCCTTCATCAAAATGTCTATAAAGCTGCTCGACTGCCAAGGCGACCCTGTCACCAAATAAAAAAGCTGTAGCAATAACCAAAGCAAAAAGTGCAACAGCCATCCAAGACCTGAACAAAACACGCTTGTCATCTAAAGCTATTGCCAGTAAATAAATAAAAACTACGACAAAATATGAGAGAAGCGCACTGCGCGTACCGCTAAGATAAATAACAACGAACATTATCAAACAGGCTAACCCAACAATAATATTATTCCAATAGCTTTTTGGAGCTATTAAAGCAGCCCCTAAGAGTAGCCCAAGAAAAATTACAATAGAGTTTGCAAAAGGAACTGGATTCCACCATAAGCCAATACGCTGTCCATTAAAGTGTGATGACTCTTGCGCATAGACCGAATAAAACTGAAGAATAGAAGCTATAGCTGTAACACACAACATCAAAAAAACAGAAAACACTATGGATCTTTCAGAGATTTTTTCATTATTTAAAAGAAAAACAAGCGGAAAAACCAGTATAAGGTTTCTAGCGACCTGTTCAATCCCACTAAAATCAGAATTACCAAAGAAAATATTAAAAATATCACCAAAAATAACAAAAGAAACAGCAAAAAAATAAAACAAAATTATTTTTAAATACAAAAAAGGTTTTTCTTTTAAAACATAAAAAACCGCAGCAATAAAGTATATCACTGGCAGTATTTTATACGCTTTTTCAACAGCAAAGAAAATAGAGAACGACAGTAAAAACACCATCAAAAAAAACCCAGAACCTTTTAAGCCCCAAGGCAACACCTGTGATCTCATGAACTAAACCTCTCATATACTGCTAACGTTTTTCTAATCATATTATTGAGTAGAAAATTATTCTCATCTGGCTTTCTCTGCTCTGTTGAAGATGCCAGAGTGACAATCTTCTCTACAACACCCTCAACATTTCCTGTGTCCACCAGTCCATCGGCATAAAGAGCTGACAAGGTTTCTTCAACTGCACCATAAGCATACCCCACCACTGGCGTCCCTATTGACAGACACTCAACAACAGTTCGCCCAAAGGCTTCGGCAGTGGTGCTGGTCAGCGATAACATTACATCACTGATGGCATAGAGCTCTTTCATATCGGAGCGGGTACCGAGAAAGGTAAAGTGTTCAACCAGTGATTGCGCTTCTATAGCAGCCTTCACTTCTGCCAGAAACTTTCCCTTGGGATCACTGCCTATAACCAACACATGCACATTGGGCAACTGTGCCTTAAGCCGGCCTATCACCTCAACCAGATCCAGATGCCCTTTCCAGCGGGTAATACGCCCAGGGAAGCAGATCAGGAACTTATCCCGCGCCTGTGGGTTATCAGTATAAAACGTCTCCAGCCAACTATCTGGTGGGCGATAACCCCGTGGAAACTCATCAGGATCAATACCGCGGTGAATCACGGTGACTTTAGCAGGATCCACTTCCGGAAAGTTATCCAGCAGATAACGTTTAGCCGTTTCGGAAACCGCAATCACTCGCTCGCCCTTGCCCATAATGGCACTGTAACGATTCACCGAATGCATGCCATGCAGGGTGGTAATAAAGCGCGGCCGCGTTTCAGGGTTCATACCCCGCCAGGCAAGCCAGACAATCCAGGCAGGCATTCGGGAGCGGACATGGACAATATCCGGCTGCTGCTGCTCCAGCCAGCGACGAAATGGACGGACCTGTAAAAAAGTGCGCAGGGATTTACGTCCCAGATCCCATTGGACATGCTGACTACCAGCGGCCTCCAGCGCGTTGACCAGACGCCCGCCAGCTGACACGACTATCGATTCATGCCCCGCTTTTACCAGGCCTTCCGCCACTTCGAGCGTGCCGCGTTCGACACCGCCAAGCTCTAGCGCGGGCAATACTTGCACCACTTTCATAACCAACCTCTATCATGAATCAATCGCGCACATCGCTGGGCTTCATTCAGCGTCGGAGTGACCGCCTGTAACGCCTCAGAGTGATCAACACCCTGATGCACCCATCCCTGCCGGACCAGTTGCTCCAGCCCCTTAACCAACCGACTGGGGCGCTCCGCCTGACGTAATGGCACATCCAGAACCCCCACCGCACACCCCGCTGTCAGGGCTTCATACACCATCGATACACTGTCTGCTGTTATCCAGGCTTGCTCGGCTGTACTCAATTGAGCCGCTACCCAGCCAGGCGGCGTCTCACTGAACGGCACAAACGTTATACCTTCCAGCGATTTCAGCCGTAGCAGTGTTTCTTCTGGCGTACGACGTGATGAGGTCATAAGCCACTGGCAGGTTGATGAGGCAAGCAGTGGCCGCAACTGTGACAACAGCTGATCATCATTCCATCCATGGTGTTTCGAAGGGCCACCAATCAGAATCAGACCGGTATTCGCGTGTTTGACACCGGGGCTCATGGGATTCAGAGCCCCCTGAGTTTCAACAATATTTGCTGCCGGACGCGGGTGGTCATGTCGGGGAATCAGACACAGATCAAACCATCGACACGGCAGGCTGGGCTGCATTAATACCACGCTGCGCGCTTTTAAATGGCGACTCAGCAGCAACAGGCTCAAATGGGTTGCATGTCCGGCAGCAATCAGCAATTGTGGCGGGTTACGCTGCGCACTTGTCCGCAAAGGTTCTGGCAAAGCACCTCCGGCAAGGATCCGGAGCAATTGACGCTTTGGCAAGGCAGGCAAGGTCTCCACCTGCAACGGCGGCTGCAAGGCTTTCAGTGCATTCGCCAATCCCAGGGACTGGTTATAGTGTCCGGGTTTACCATCAGTGATGATCCAGATTGCACTCACGTGCGCTTCCCACTCTTTTCCTAATGTTTTTCCGCATGATAGCAGTCACACCGGAAAAGCCCCAGCTTCCAGGTAAAATTAGTCATCAGGACATTCAGACAATTCCCTTTAGCCCAGGGTATGATTACAATCGAGGGCTCTTTATAGGTTTGTTGAGGATTGATTCATGGCTGCTGCATTCGGTACTGTTTTCATGCCTGAAATGGCGATCACCTGGTTTGACGGTTCAAACTGGAGCGTGCCGGAGATGGTCAGCAGTAATAGCATTACACTGCACCCGGGTGCTCATGTACTGCATTATTCCAGCACCTGCTTTGAAGGTTTGAAAGCCTTTCGCCATGAAGATGGCTCGGTGAACATCTTCCGCATGGACCGTAACATTGCCCGTCTGTCGCAAAGTTCACGCCTGCTCGGCCTGCCTGCACTGGATGAAGCGACCGTTGCGCAGATGATCAAGGACACCGTGGCACGTTTTGCGGACGAAGTGCCGGCACCGCCGGGCTCGCTATACATTCGACCAACTCACTTTGGTACTGAACCGGCTATTGGTAAAGCGGCCGTGCCTTCCGTAACCTCCTGTTTTTTTGTTCTGGTATCACCTGTTGGCGACTACTTCGCAGGTGGTGACAAGGCACTGCGCCTGCTGCTGGAAGATCAGGGCATGCGCTGTGCACCGCACATGGGCATGATCAAGAGCGGCGGCAACTATGCCAGCGCATTGCAGCCTATCATGCGCGCGCGTGAAACAGTTCAGGCCGACCAGGTACTTTTCTGCCCGGGCGGTGATGTTCAGGAAACCGGCGCAGCCAACTTCCTGTTGATCGATGGCAATGAAATCATCACCAAGGCACTGGATCAAAGCTTCCTGCACGGTGTTACCCGTGACTCCATCCTGACCCTGGCGCGGGATATGGGCATGCAGGTGTCTGAGCGGGAACTGACCGTTGATGAACTGCTGGAACGCGCCGCCAAACCGGGTTGTGAGGCAGCACTCTCAGGCACGGCAGCTGTGCTGACACCCGTGGGTACGCTGATTTACCAGGGTAAAGAACATGCTGTTGGTCAGGGTGGCGTAGGCGAAACCACTCGTAAACTGCGCCAGGCACTGAATGCGATTCAGTGGGGCCAGGCTGACGACACCCACGGCTGGCTCACCCGCATCTGATAACCAGCCCGTTTCAGGTGGCCGCACAAGACGCTGGTGCGGCCATCTCTCTTACTCCATCACCTGCTGCCAGATCGCCATCACCCGCTGTCGGTAGGCATTCAGTTGTGCATCAGCAACCACACTGTTGGATTGCTCCTGTAACGCCTGACGATGTCCCACCGAACGCAGCACACGATAGGCTTCACGCAGGGTTTCTGCATCCTCAGCACTGAGCAACTGCCGTGCTTCAATCACATCCAGAATGCGAATATTGTCAGTATAGGTCACCAGGTCCGGATATTCCCAGGCATGGTTCAAGACCCAGTACTGCACCATAAACTCGATATCCACGATACCGCCACGATCCTGCTTCAGGTCAAACTGATCTTCTGCTGAAGCAGGGCTTGCCAGGTGTGTCCGCATTTTCTCACGCATACTGCGCACCTCTTCGAGCAGTGCTGTGCTGTCACGCTGGCGCATCAACACCTTGGCACGTGCCTCCTCAAAGCGCCGGGTCAACGCCGGACTGCCTGCCACGACGCGGGCACGGACCAATGCCTGGTGTTCCCAGGTCCAGGCTTCCTGTTGCTGATACTTTTCAAAAGCAGACAGACTGGAGACCAGCAGACCGGAGTTACCGGAAGGGCGCAGCCGCATATCGATTTCATACAACTGACCCGATGGGGTAAAGGTATTCAGCAAGTGAATCATCTTTTGCCCCAAACGGTTGAAAAACACCGGATTGGGTACTGATTTCTCACCATCCGTATTCAGGTCCGGATCAGCATCATGGATAAACACCAGATCCAGATCAGAGCCATACGAGAGCTCAATCCCGCCGAGCTTGCCATACCCCACTACAATAAAGTCAGGATCACAGGGCTCTCCAGGGGCTCGCATTGGCACGCCATGCCTGGCTGTCAGGGTTTTCCAGGCACTTTGCAACACGGCTTCCAGCAGCGTTTCAGCCAGCCAGGTCAGGTAATCACTGACTTTCATCAATGGCAAGGCGCCCGTGATATCGGATGCCGCCACTCGCAGGACATGGGCATGTCGGAAATAACGTAGTGTTTCCATCAACTGCTCGACATCCTCTTCCGGCACTCTGAGCAACTGCTGCTGTAGTTCAGCCTGCAACCGCGATTTATCCGGCGGTGTGAACAGGGTACGCGGGTCAATCAGCTCATCCAGCAGCACCGGCTGTTTGGCTAACAAAGTGGCGAACCAGGCGCTGGCTGAACACAGCTGAACCAACTGTCGCAACGCTGCCGGATTTTCAGCCAGCAATACCAGATAAGCGGAACGACGCAACACTGCCTGTATCAATTGCAGCACACGTTCCAGCGTCACTTCAGGATTGTCACAGCCAGCAACCGTTTCCAGCAGAGCGGGCAATACCTGCAGCAAACGGGTTTTGGCGACCTGTTGCAGCATCTGCATCGCACGTGACTGCTGCAAATCCTGCAACAGTTTTAATGCATATTCCGCCTGACTGAAGCCTTTACGACGCAACAGGGTCAACGCCTGATCGTCATCCAGCTCCTGTGTCAACAAACTGTGCCACTCTGCCTCATCGGTGACTTCCACGGTATCCGCATCGGCATCAGCCGGAGCAATCACATCCGCAAAATGACGCGATACAGCCTGACGGTGCTCTGTCAGCTGCTGCTGGAAAGTCGACCAGTCAGCATAGCCCATCGCCAGAGCGATTCGGGCCTGACCTACAGGATCTGAAGGCAACTCTTGCGTCTGCTCATCGGCAATCGCCTGGATCGCATGTTCGGTATTGCGCAGAAAGACATAGGCATCAGTCAGTTCGGCTACGGCGGTATCGGGCATACCGACATGCTCTGGTAACAGCGGCAGAATATTGAGCAGTTCGCGCTGCTGCAGCACCCGGTCACGACCACCACGGATCAACTGAAACGCCTGGGCAATAAACTCGACTTCACGAATACCACCTGAGCCCAGTTTGACATTCTGCTCCAACCCCTTGCGACGCACCTCGTGATTGATCATGCGCTTCATTTCACGCAAGGACTCAAACGCACTGAAATCGATATATTTGCGATATACGAACGGGCGCAGCTGTTGCAGCAACTGCTCTCCTGCCTGCAGATCACCGGCGACTGGACGCGCCTTGATCATGGCATAACGTTCCCAGTCACGCCCCTGTTCCTGATAATAATGTTCCATGGCACTAAAACTGATAGCCAGCGGTCCGGCAGAACCGAAAGGGCGCAGCCGCATATCGACACGAAACACAAAACCTTCAACAGTCTGGTTATCCAGCGCCTGAATCAGCTTCTGCCCCAGACGGATAAAAAAATCCTGATTTTCCAGTGGATTATTGGGGTGATCGGTTTCACCCTTTGCCGAAAAACAAAACATCAGATCAATATCTGAAGAAAGATTCAGCTCATCCGCTCCGAGCTTGCCCATTCCCAGAACGACCAGGTGTACCGGGTGACGCTGCCCCTGAGCATCTTCCGGTGACATAGGGACGCCCCAACGCTTGCAGGCACGCTGATATAACCAGTCCAGTGCACGATCAATACAGGCATCTGCCAGACGCGACAGATCACGGGTGGTTTCACGCATATCCGCATGACGCATCAAATCACGCCAGATCAACCGCACCATTTCATACTGACGAAAACGCCTGAGCTGCTGCTGCATCTGCAGCTCATCATCAATGTTCGCCAGCAATGCCGTTAAACGGTCAGCATAGGTTGTCAGGGTATAGCTCTGCAGCAGATCCCCCCGCTCCAGTAGCTGTACCAACCACTCTGGACGACGCGTCAGTTGGTCGGCGACAAAATCACTGATCGCCAGGACCTGACAGAGTTCGGTTTCCAGTGCGGCATACAGCGGCCGTACCTGAGCACAGGCAGGTTGCAGACTTTGCCAGGACTTTTCCACAACAGGCTGTAACAGAGATGGCAGCTGATCCAGTGGGCGTAATTCGGACATGTTTCCTCTCTCACAATTCAGGCGGGGCAGCGACTAGCATAGCAGACCTGATTGTGGTTCAGCAGCCAGGTTTGTGAAGATATCCCGGGTTTGCGCCAAGCTTTTTAAAGCCATCTGATTGATCTCTACAACACAATAATGACGGTTTGTTGTCATTTTTATGACGGTTTAACTACATTATTGTGACTATGACCCTTATAATTCGCCTGTCTTTCTACCAATACAGGTTTGTCTCCCATGGTGACTAATAACCCGATCCTGCAAATGTTTGCCCGATCACCCTTCAAACCGATGCAGGAACATATCGCCAAGGCGCAGGAAGCCGCCGCTGAACTGAAACCTTTTCTACAGGCTGTATTGAACAATGACTGGGAAACAGCCCAGCAGATACAGCATCGTATCGCAGTCATCGAAGGTGAAGCCGATGACATGAAACGTGCCATCCGCCAAAACCTGCCCGGCAACCTGTTTCTGCCGGTGCCACGCAGTGACCTGCTGGATCTGCTGCGCATGCAGGACAAGGTTGCCAATCGTGCCAAGGATATTGCCGGAATGATGTTGGGTCGCAAGATGCAGATTCCTGAACAGATCCAGGATGAACTGGGTCGTTTCCTGGAAACGGCTATCCAGACCACTGAGCAGGCCGTAATTGCACTGAACGAACTGGATGAATTACTGGCTGCAGGTTTTCGTGGACACGAAGTCAAGGTTGTAGAAAAGCTGATTGATGAGCTGGACCGTCTGGAGCATGAAAATGACGAGCAAGAGCGCAAGCTGCGTAACTCACTGTTCAACATTGAACGGGATGTCTATGCAGTAGATGTCATTTTCCTGTACCGCATTATCGATGATATCGGTGATCTGGCCAATTACGCCCAGCATGTCGGCAGCCGTTTACAGCTGCTACTGGCCCGTTAATCCACAAGTACGCGAGAAGTTATGGACGTATTAGCTCAACACGGCACTATCCTGATTCTGCTGGCCTGTCTGTTTGCCTTCTTCATGGCCTGGGGGGTTGGTGCCAACGACGTCGCCAATGCCATGGGAACCTCTGTCGGTTCCAAGGCTATCACCCTGAAACAGGCCATCATTATTGCCATCATCTTTGAATTTGCCGGCGCCTACCTGGCTGGCGGAGCCGTCACCTCGACGATCCGTAGCGGTATTACTGATGCCGAACTGCTGGCAGATTCGCCTGACTTGCTGGTATTCGGCATGATGTCAGCACTACTGGCTGCCGGGCTATGGCTGTTGATCGCCACGCACTTTGGCTGGCCAGTCTCTACCACCCACTCCATCATTGGTGCAATCGTCGGCTTTGCCGCTGTCGGCATCTCAGTAGACGCAGTACAGTGGGGAAAAATCTGGACCATTGTTGCCAGTTGGGTGATTTCACCCGTTACCGCAGGCTTTATCTCCTTTTGGCTGTTCCGCAGCGTACAGCACCTGATTCTGAGTACCGATGATCCGTTTGCCAATGCCAAACGGGTAGTACCTTTCTACATTTTCCTGGTCGGTTTTATTATCGCCATGGTGACTTTCACCAAGGGACTGACGCATGTCGGCCTGAATATGACATTTGCACAAAGCAGTGCCGCATCCGTTGGCGTCGGCATTATTGCAATGCTAGTCGGCATTTCAATGATTCGCAAAATCAAATACTCCGCGGCAGACGACAAGGATTTTCACTTTACCAATGTGGAGAAAATTTTTGGCATCCTGATGTTGTTTACGGCCTGTGCCATGGCGTTTGCTCACGGCTCCAATGATGTTGCCAATGCAGTTGGCCCTCTGGCCGCGGTAGTCAGCGTTGTACAGTCTGGCGGTGAAGTCGCAGCACGCTCGGTCATGCCCGCCTGGATTCTGTTGCTGGGCGGTATCGGCATAGTGGCGGGTCTGGTCATGTATGGTCACAAGGTGATTGCCACCGTGGGCCAAAACATCACCGAACTAACACCCAGCAGGGGCTTTGCTGCCACACTGGCGGCAGCGGCAACCGTCGTTGTCGCGTCAGGTACCGGCCTGCCCATCTCCACGACACATACGCTGGTCGGTGCAGTTCTGGGGGTAGGACTGGCACGCGGAATGGCAGCCTTGAACCTGCGCATTATCGGTACCATTTTTATTTCCTGGATTGTAACACTACCTGCTGGTGCCTTACTGTCCATTGCCATCTTCTTTACCCTCAGCGCCATCTTCCTGTAATACAGGAATTTCATTCAGAGTAATGGACCTGAGACACGGAAGCCTGCATTATGAGTGCAGGTTTCCGTGACGTACGACTGAATAAAGGATCAGGTTCCTACCGTGAGCAAGCAAGACAACGACCCCTATATTGACTGGTTCAGACACTCCTCCCCCTACATCAATGCACACCGTGGCAAAACCTTTGTACTGATGCTGGGTGGCGAGGCACTGGCTGACCCCAATCTGACGCATATTGTGCATGATGTTGCCCTGCTCAACAGTCTGGGGGTTCGTCTGGTACTGGTGTTTGGTTCTCGCCCTCAAATAGAAGAACGTTTACAAGTCCGCGGCATTCCAACCCGCCTGCATCACCACCAGCGCATTACCGATGCTGCCACACTGGAATGTGCTATTGAAGCGGCGGGCGTCTTGAGAACACTGCTGGAATCGCAGTTCTCTATGGGACTGTCCAATACGCCGATGCATGGTGCCAGAATCCGGGTGTGCAGTGGCAATTTTGTCACCGCCCGCCCTGCTGGCGTCGTCGATGGCGTTGATCTGGGCCATACCGGCGAACTGCGCCGTGTCGATCACCAGGCCATACGCCGCCAGCTGGATCTGGGCAATATACTGCTGATTTCCAACCTGGGCTTTTCACCGACTGGCGAAGTATTCAACCTGTCCGTGGAAGAGGTTGCTACACGCACGGCCATCGCGTTGAATGCGGACAAGCTGATCCTGTTTGGCAGTGAAGCCGGTATCACCGACAGCCATGGTGATCTGCGCAGCGAGTTACTGGCAGCAACGGCCCGGCGCTGGGTCAACCAGTATCTGGCCGGAATCGAAGATGCGACTCAAGCTCACAGCGAAACAGCCCGACTGTTACAGGCGGCTGCCGATGCCTGTGACGAGGGTGTCCCTCGCTGCCATCTGATCAGTTTTCAGCGTGATGGCGCACTGATTTCCGAACTGCTGACACGGGATGGCTCTGGTACCATGGTGGTGCGGGAGTCTTATGAACAGATCCGAACCGCCGTGATCGACGATGTGGGCGGTATCCTTGAGCTGATAGCACCGCTGGAAGCCAAAGGCATTCTGGTCCGCCGCTCACGTGAACGTCTGGAAATGGAAATAGACCGCTTTACCGTCATCGAGCGTGATGGCGCCATCATCGGCTGTGCCGCGCTCTATCCTTTCCAGGAAGAACAGGTTGGTGAGCTGGCCTGTGTTGCCATTGATCATCACTATCGCGGTGGTGAACGAGGTGACCGTTTATTGCAGGCACTGGAAGCACGTGCCCGGACGCTGGGCCTGACGCAGCTGTTTGTGCTGACCACACGCACAGCGCACTGGTTTATTGAACGGGGATTTCAGGCCGCATCGCTGGATGAGCTGCCGGGTGAAAAGAAAGCACTGTATAACTTTCAGCGCAACTCCAAGGTTTTTTTCAAACCTCTGCCAATCAGGTAAGCGTAGGCAGCATCATACGAAAGCGGGCACCCTGAAGTTCTGGAGAGCTGTCGACTTCCAGGGCCCCGCCATAGCTGCTGAGAATATCAACCACGACAGCCAACCCAATCCCCTGCCCAGAGGTAGAGGTATCGATACGCTGCCCTCTTTCCAGAATCACCTTGGCCTGTGTTGGTAACACACCGGGGCCATCATCCTCAACAAACAGTAACAGCCCATTACGGGCCGGACAGGAGCTGATGCGCACCCACTGATGACCATATTTACAGGCATTCTCCATCAGATTACCCATCAACTCCATCAGGTCTCGCTCATCCCCCTGAAACTGGGCATCCTGTGCAACATCATTATCGATACGCAGCCCTTTTTCAGCATAGACCTTGGTCAGCACATCCGCGATACGCTGTACCAAGGGACGCACATCAACAGGCCGGGCTGCCAGACCACCACGAGTTTTCACCGCACGTGACAGCTGATACTGAACGATCTGGTTCATACGCTGACTCTGCTCTTCTACCAGGCTACGGTAGGCTTCGGCAGAGAGCTTCTCACCACTGGCACCATGAATGACCGCCAAGGGCGTTTTCAGACTATGTGCCAGATCTGCCAGAGTATTGCGGTACCGCTCACGTTGCTGGCGTTCAGTCAACAGCAACTGGTTGAGGTTGTCGGTGACCGGCTGAACTTCACGCGGGTAATGACCCGACAGGCTGTCAGCTTCCCCTTTTTCAATCCGGCGCAAATCGGCAGCCAGGCGCCCTAGCGGTCGTAACCCCCATCGCAAAATCAGATACTGCATACTCAGCGCCAGCACTAGCACACCAAGCAAGGAGCCCCACAAACGAGTACTGAACGCCCGCATCTGCTCACGCAGACGCTCATCACTGCGCAACACCGATATTTTGAACAGCCGTTCTTCATTGCTACCCACCCAGATCACCGGATATTGCAGCAAATAGAAAGGTTCTGTTTCAAGATAGCGAAAAATGACCTGGCCCGGCTGAGGGAAGCTTTGCAGTGTCGAGGTAATCAGTTCAGCCGGAAGCAGTGCAGCAGAATCCGATTGCCACAGCAGCTCTCGGCGATCATTACTGATAAACGCATACACACCTGAACCCGGCTGGGAAAGCCCCGGCTCAGGCAACATGTCCGGCAAATTCAGTCCATGACCATCAAACTCTGCCAATCCCAGCAACAGATAGACCTGTAACTGTGCCTGGGAACGCTCGGATGCCACCAGACTGTCATAGTGGGCTCTTTGCAAAATCACGACGGCTACCACCATAATCAGTGGCAAGACAATCAAGGATGCCAGAAACAGGCGAGACTTGAGTGAACGGGGCAGTAGCCGACGCATCAATGCGGCTTAAGCTCTGGATTAAAGCGGTAGCCCAACCCTCTGACGGTAAGAATCGGCTGCAATGTCTGATCCGGATCAAGCTTCTGGCGCAAGCGGCGGATAAAGACTTCCAGTACATTACTGTCACGATCAAAATCCTGATGATACAGATGCTCTGTCAGCTCTGCCTTGGAGATGGTTTTACCCGCATTGAGCATCAGATATTCAACCGTACGGTACTCGTAGCTGGTCAACCGGACCTCTTCGTCCTGGAGTCGCACCACTCGACTGACAGTATCCAATGTCAAGGGGCCAAAGGTCAGCTTGGGCTTGGCATGTCCGGCTGCGCGACGAACCAGCGCATTCAGTCGGGCTGTAAGCTCCTCCGGCTGAAAGGGTTTTACCAGATAGTCATCCGCACCCGACTCCAGCCCTTCGACCTTGTCCTGCCAGTGTCCACGTGCAGTCAAGATCAATACCGGAAAATCACGCTGCGCTTCGCGCCAGCCACGAATCACCTCCAGACCTGACAATCCCGGCAAACCCAGGTCAACAATGGCAACATCAAACTCATATTCCCGCCCCATAAACAGCGCATCCTTGCCTGTTTCGCACTCCTCGACGGTGTAACCCTTATCCGTCAATTGCAGGCTGAGCTGTCGGCGCAAATCCAGGTCATCTTCAACGATCAATGCTTTCATGCCGTTTTCCTTCCGGTTATATCTGCCTATCAGGGATTGAGTATCGCACCATTGGCTGGGTCAATCATCACATCCCGTACGCGTCCGTCATTGACGATACGGATCACAAAGACCTTTTTCTGATCAACCTCAACCTCTTCAGCCTTTACGACTTGCCCGCCAAACGCCTGCTGAGCAATCTCGGAAGCACGCTTCAGGCTGGTCACAGGTTCAGCCATCAGCCATCCGGATACACCCAAAGCGCTCAGTATCAAACCCGATACGAGGGTACGCCGCATCCGGCTTAGGTTAGTTTTTCGCCCCCTGAACATTAGGGTTCCTCCGGCAGGTTATTCAATACAGCGAGTCTATCTGGTCTCAAATGAACTCCTGATTAACGAATCAGTCTGATTGCCGCTGTTCAGCCTGCTGACGTCTGACCTCTCGAATCGACAGCATCATGAAACGGACGTTGTACAACAGCCCGATAGGGATAGCAAAAAACACAGAGACCACAAAGACTTTGCCCAGTGCCGGCGAACCGGCGTACTGGCCCACCCAAAGGCTGATCAATGCCAACACACTCAGAGGGATACCGGTCTTCATACAGATACGCAGTATCCGGTCCTGGCGAATCGCTTTTTTATCAATCTTGATGGTCATCGTTTATCTGCCCTGCTGTCTTTTCATGACCGGGGAGCATAGAACGCACCTGACTTTTGTTCAAGCACCCTTACTGTACGCCTGACAGCCAGACAGAATCTGATATACTCGGGATAAACCGACAACACACCTGTTACCCAAGGACTAACCGATGCCTGAGTATCGTTCCAGAACGTCGACCGCCGGTCGTAATATGGCGGGTGCCCGCGCCCTGTGGCGTGCCACCGGCATGAAAGATGACGACTTCCACAAACCTATCGTTGCGATTGCCAACTCCTTCACCCAGTTTGTGCCGGGACATGTCCATCTGAAAGACATGGGCCAACTGGTAGCCCGGGAAGTGGAGAAGGCTGGCGGCGTTGCCAAAGAGTTCAACACCATCGCCGTGGATGATGGCATCGCCATGGGTCACGATGGCATGCTCTATTCACTACCCTCCCGAGATATTATTGCGGACTCGGTTGAATACATGGTCAATGCACACTGTGCCGATGCCCTGATCTGTATTTCCAACTGCGACAAAATTACACCGGGAATGTTGATGGCAGCCATGCGCCTGAATATTCCGGTTATTTTTGTCTCCGGTGGCCCAATGGAGGCAGGTAAAACCAAGCTTTCCGAACACAAGCTGGATCTGGTCGATGCCATGGTAATCGCTGCAGACAGTAATGCATCTGACGAGATGGTAGCCGAGTATGAGCGCTCAGCCTGCCCAACCTGTGGTTCCTGCTCCGGCATGTTCACCGCCAACTCAATGAACTGTCTCACTGAAGCTCTGGGTCTGTCACTGCCAGGGAATGGCACCACCTTGGCAACGCACAGTGATCGTCGCCGCCTGTTTGAAGAAGCCGGACACCGCATCGTTACCCTGGCCAAGCGCTATTATGAGCAAGACGATGTCTCGGTATTACCGCGCAATATTGCCAATTTCAAAGCGTTCGAAAATGCCATGTCACTGGATATCGCGATGGGTGGCTCGACCAATACCATCCTGCATTTGCTGGCCATCGCGCTGGAAGGTGAACTGGACTTCACCCTGCGTGATATTGATCGCCTGTCGCGAACAGTACCGCAGCTGTGCAAAGTCGCTCCGAATACGCCGAAATACCATATTGAGGATGTCCATCGTGCCGGAGGGATTTTTGCCATTTTAGGCGAGTTGGATCGTGCCGGGAAACTGCACACCGACATTCCTACGGTTCACAGCAACACACTGGCAGAGGCTCTGGAACACTGGGACATCATGCGCAACCCGACGTCTGAGGTACTGGAGTTTTATAAAGCGGGTCCGGCTGGCATTCCGACACAAACGGCTTTCAGCCAGTCCACTCGCTGGCCGACACTGGATGGTGATCGTGAAAATGGCTGCATCCGCAACCTGGAACATGCGTTCTCCAAAGAAGGGGGTCTGGCGGTGCTGTTCGGCAATATCGCCGAAGATGGCTGTGTCGTCAAAACAGCCGGTGTGGATGATTCTATTCTGCGCTTTGAAGGCCCCGCGCATATTACCGAGTCACAGGATCAGGCTGTCGAGCACATTCTGAAGGACCAGGTTAAAGCGGGTGATGTCGTGATCGTCCGCTATGAGGGTCCCAAAGGCGGGCCCGGTATGCAGGAGATGCTCTATCCGACTTCTTACCTCAAGTCTAAAGGACTGGGAAAAGACTGTGCATTGTTAACAGATGGCCGTTTTTCAGGCGGCACCTCCGGACTGTCGATTGGCCATGTTTCTCCGGAAGCTGCTTCCGGTGGTGCGATAGGACTGGTACGCAACGGCGACCCAATCTGCATCGACATTCCCAACCGCAGCATTAATGTCCTTTTGTCTGATGAAGAACTGGCCAAGCGTCGAGCTGAACAGGATGCTCTGGGATGGAAACCGGCGATGGAAAGGCCCAGAAAAGTGACGGCTGCACTGAAAGCCTATGCCAAACTGGTCACTTCTGCGGATAAAGGCGCAGTACGCGATCTGACACTGCTGGACTAAGATCTGGGATCAAGTTTCAGGTGGCTTCACGCCACCTGAAGTTTATCCCGGTCCGATGCGTTATCCCTGCATAGCCTCCAGCACCTGTTCAGACCATTTCAGGCTATGACGATAGGCTACCTCATAGAACTGAGAAGGCAGGAGTTTTTTCAGGCGTTCAAACTCACCACGCTCGTAGACCTCGACTTCGCTCAGCAAAGCACCAGATTGCCCTTCTCGATTCAACAGCGCATCTCTGACCGACTGCTGCAAAGGCACCTCATTGAGCAGCACCTCCATTTCCATGTCCATCATGACATCCAGCTGCGACAATAACCCGACAATAAAACACTCCATGGGGTCCTGGTATTCAAGCATTTCAGCCAACAGCTCACACATTCGTCCACGCACCAACATGGTCCGTGTTAACTCCGTTGGTTTACCATTGTCACTTTTGGCCAGGAACAGCATTACCCAGCGGCGCACCTGATCCATGCCCAGTAGCGCAATGGCATGCGATAAAGAGGTGACCTCGCGACGCAGATTGACTGCCGCCGAGTTCACCACACGGAGTATTTTATAGGTCAGTTCAGGATCTTTCAGGGCAATCTCTTCAACCGACTGAGCGGTGGCATGCTTGTTCTGCAATTCCTGCAAGATCTGCATCAGCAACACTTTACTGCCTGACAGCTTTTTTCCGCGCACCAGATCCGGTTTACTCAGAAAGTACCCCATATAGAGCGCAAAGCCCATTTCCAGACACTGCCTGAACTCCTCCTGGGTCTCGACCTTGTCAGCCAGCAACTCCAGATTGAAAGGCTTCAGTTTCTGCACCAACGACGGAATCCGGCTCAGCCCGATCAGCTGAATATCCAGTTTGAGAACATGCACGACCTTCAATAATGGATGAAGCTTGGTATCGGAAGGGTCAAAACCAGACAGCGCCAAACGGTAGCCTTGACTGGCCAGCGTTTCAAGACGCGCAATCAAGCGTGAAGTCACCTGCGTATGAGGCAGGAGTTCAAGTACAAACAGGTGACGAGGAAAATCCGGTAACTCATCATTGAGCAGGACTTTGTCAGTCACTTTCAGAAAAAAAGGCACCTGTGCTTTGGTCGCTTTACTAAACGATGCATACGAATTGACCAATACAGCCAGGGTCGCATCATCATCCTTGAGGCCCATGACAAAGTTACCCTGCTCATCGCGAAACAACAATTCGTAGGCAGCAACATCCTGACTCTTGGTATAGATGGCCTGGCGCGCCATCAGCACCGGCAGACCCTGATCCTCATCCATTAACGGCATCATGCTCACGGGGTTCACTCCATAGTGATCCAGGCAGTTAATTCAAACAACCGTAGCATATACAAAATAGACCACCTGTGTCACTAAAGCATCAGTCTGTACGCGTATCCGGCAACTTGAGCTGGCGAATATCATAGCCGGTTGGGGACTGATGCAGACGCAGCCCAAAAACCGGGATCACCGCCAACACATGATCAAAAATATCCGCCTGAATATTTTCGTACTCCACCCAGGCAGTGGTGTTGGTGAACGCATAGATCTGGATAGGCACCCCCTGACTGGTCGCTTCCAACTGACGCACCATCATAATCATTTGTGGATGAATACGTGGATGTGTTTTCAAATAGGTGTTCAGATAGGCACGAAAGGTGCCCAGATTGGTCAAGCGACGCCCATTTAACGGCGAACTGAGGTCAATGCCATGCGCCTCATTATACTGAGCCACTTCAGTGAGTCGCTGTTCAATATAGGGGCTCAGGACACTGGATTTACGCAAGCGAGCAATGTCATCCTCCGTCAGAAAGGCAACACTGCTGACATCAATGTGAACACTGCGCATGATCCGCCGACCACCGGATTCCTGCATCCCCCGCCAGTTTTTGAAGGAGTCGGAAATCAGTGCATAGGTAGGAATTGTGGTGATGGTATTATCCCAGTTCTGCACCTTGACCGTAGTCAGGTTGACATCCACCACAGCGCCATCAGCACCATAACGACTCATCTCCAACCAGTCACCAACCGACAGCATTTTGTTGGCAGACAACTGAATACCCGCCACCAGCCCCATCAACGGATCCTTAAAGACCAGCAACAACACTGCCGTCATGGCACCTAAACCGCTGAACAGAATGACCGGCGACTTACCAATCAGGATCGATACGGCGATCACTGCTGCCAAGACCACAGAGGTCAGCTTCACTCCCTGAAAAATCCCCCGCAACGGCAGATCCCGGGTAGCCCGACTGTACTGCGACAGTTCCAGCAGCACATCCAGCAAAGCGAACAGCACCAACACACTGAACAGCAGAATCCAGAGCTGGGTCAGACTACTGATCAATAGCAGCGTCATCGAGCCTGGCTCCAGCCAATGCTGAGCCTGTATCTGGATAATCAGTGCCTGTACAATAAATGACACACGCTTGAACAACTGCTGCTCAAACAACGCGCGTTTCCAGACCTGCTCCGCTCCGCCGCTACCTGCCAGCCATTCCATAACCCGGCGTACCAAACGGTGTAAAACCAGGTGTGTCAAAATCGCAATCAGTACAATCAAGCCCAACGCAACCACCAGCTGCGTCAGAGCTGTTGGCTCAATTGACAGTTTCCCCAGCCACTGCGTGACCGCCTCTACCCACATATCCTTTCCTCGTTTCCAGCCAGATATCTTGCCCAATTCCGGCTGCTACCCTCGTAGCAGCTCTTGGGTTAAACTGCTGCCAGCCACTATAACAGCCAGAGTAGCGCAACGCATGACCTTTCAGACCGACAATCCTGCCACCGAACTTCACACCCTGCGCGACTATATTCGCTGGGCCATGACCTGCTTTCAGCAAGCCAGTCTGTTCTATGGACACGGTACGGACAACCCCTGGGATGAAGCCGTCCAACTGGTACTGAATGCCGTCCATCTACCCTGGGATGCCAGTCCGGAAGTACTGGATGCACGTCTGACCAGCCAGGAAAAGCAGCGGATTCTGACCTACATTCGCCGGCGTACTGAAGAGCGTATACCCCTGCCCTATATCACCGGTGAGGCATGGTATATGGGCATGCCCTTCCATGTTGATGAACGGGTGCTGATCCCGCGTTCACCCATTGCCGAACTGACTGAACATCAGTTTTCACCCTGGCTCAGACCAGGTCCGGTAGAACGAATACTGGATCTTTGCACGGGCAGTGGCTGCATAGGGATCGCCTGTGCCTATCAGTTTCCTGAAGCGCAAGTGGACCTGGTGGATATTTCCACCGATGCTCTGGACGTAGCTGGCAAAAACATTGCACGCCATGAATTACAACATCGTGTGACAGCTGTGCACAGCGATCTGTTCAATGCCCTGCGTGGACAGCGTTACGATCTGATTGTCAGCAACCCGCCTTATGTGGATGCACCAGACTTCGATACCATGCCCAGGGAATATCAACATGAGCCAAGACTGGCGCTGACTTCCGGACCGGATGGACTGGATATTACCCGCCGAATTCTCCGTGAAGCCAGTGACTATCTGGCTGAAGATGGGCTCCTCGTTGTTGAAGTGGGTAATAGTGAAGCACACCTGATTGAAGCCTATCCGGATATTCCATTTATCTGGGCCGAATTTGAAAAAGGCGGGAATGGTGTGTTTTTACTCACCTCCGAAGATTTAAAACACTATCGCAACCACTTCTGAAACATCCATCATGCTTTATTAATGCGCTATCTGCTTGACAAAGATCATGTTTAAAGCGAAATTCCTAGGCTATTCTAGCGCGCTCGGCTGTTTTACTGGCAGCAAATGTAAACATGCCTTGCAAATTTTACAGGTATAACAGGACTCTGTACCTATCTGCACTGAGGAAAGGACCGCTCAGCATACTCCGACGGAGTCGAATGTGTTAAACAGGCTACACAGGCTCATACCCCGCAAACAGTCAGCAGACTTTATTGGCCTGTGCGTTACCCGTAACAGCATTTGTCTGGTGCAAGCGGCTAACACCGATCAAGCAGACCCTTTGAGCCTGAAGCATTCACGTCAGTCTGATTTTAAAACACTGGATCAGGCAACTGAATTACTCAAGGGCTGGGTGGCCGAGCTGGGGCTTCAAGGTGCGCGTGTCGTGCTGACACTGGAGCAAGGTGATTTTGAACTCATCCAGATGGACAAGCCGGATGTACCTGAGACAGAGCTACAGGCCGCAACGCACTGGAAACTTCAGGAGTACCTTGAATATCCAGTCACCGAAGCTATCAGTGATATTTTTGAAGTTCCTCAAGGACGTCATGGCCATTCCAATCAGCTGTTTGCAGCAGTCGCCCGTCGCCAGCGCCTGCTAACCCTGACCAAGCTGGTGCGTGATGCAGGCCTGCAACCGGCTGTGATCGACATCGCCCAACTCGCCATGCGCAACCTGGCTGAACGACGTATAGAGTCCGGCGATACGCTCGGATTGGTGCACTGCCATGCGCATGACAGCCGTTTGTATATCTGTCGGGGTGATACCTTCTATATTACACGTGTCATTAACCTGGGACTTGAACGCCTCAATACAGAGGATGAAATGACCCAACTGCAACTGGTTGATCAGTTTGCTCTGGAAGTACAGCGCACTATGGATTACTACGACAGCCACTTTGGCCAGTCACCGGTGCGCCAGTTACACTTTCTGGATCGTAGCGGCCAGATTGACTGGTTACCAACCGCAGTAACCAACCTGCTGGGTATCCAGACAGCGCTGGTTGACATGCCTGCACAGGTCCAACCAACTGCTCAGATTGATCTGGCGCCCCTGGCCTGGGGTGGGTTGATCGGGAGGCTGGCACCATGATGCAACGCCAACAGATCAATCTGTATCAGGCTGCACTGCATGAGCGTCGTGAACAGCTGAGCGCCAGACAACTGCTACAACTGCTGGGTATCGCTGCGCTGGTAATGCTGCTCTACAGCGGCTGGAGTGCTTACAGTCTGAGCAACCTGAAACGCGACAGTCAGCAACTGGCACAGCAACTCAACCTGCAACGCCATACAGTAACCGAATTGGCAGCACTGACTCGCCCAGAAGCCGACCCGGTGCTGGTTCAGCAGACACGCCGACTGGAGAACGAAATCCGCCATCTGCGCGCACTGCGTGAAACAGCATTAATCCCGCTGGATGCCATCGAACCGGAATTTTTCCTGCGTGGACTTGCCCGTCAGAAACCGGATGGGCTCTGGCTGACCGGTATTCATCTGGCAGGGCTCGGGCAGGATATTTTGCTGCAGGGCTATGTCACCGAAGCGGAACTGCTGCCGGTCTATATCGATCTGCTGGGTATGGAAACTGCGTTTATTGGCCGTGTTTTTCACACTCTGGAAATACTGCCACCCGATACTGGCCATACAGGTATGCCTGATGTGCTGTCTTTTCGCCTGATGGCGGGCTGTAAAGCCCAGGGGTGTACACTGGATGTGAACGGGGTAACACCATGATGAAGCACTACTGGCAACGTCTGGAAACCCAGCTGGAAAAACGCTCGTTACGCGAGCGGATCATCATTTTGTTCATTGCATTACTGGTTGTCGTGCTGCTGATCGACACCCTGCTCACGGAGCCGGACCGTCGTCAGCACCAGCAATTAACGCAGCAACTTGAGCGTCAGCAGCTTGAGCTGGACACACTGAAAAATCAGGAGCAGGAACTGCTGCAAAGCCTCTCTGCCGACCCCAACATTGCACTGCGCGAACGCGTTCAACGGTTGGAACAGGAAGCCACTCTGGCCCGCGAGGCACTGGATCAGGAATTTGCCCGCTTTATCTCTCCCGAGCAGATGAATACAGCCTTGCGTGCGCTGGTCAATGTCACCGAAGGGGTCAGCCTTCACTCACTGCGCAGCTTACCCACTGAAATCATTTTCTCGGCACCTGACGCAGTGGAAGATGACAGCGATTCCGTCCAGACAGCATCTGAAGCCAGTTCAGGTATCTACCGCCGAGGTGTCGAGCTGGAGCTGCTGGGTAACTACCATGGGCTGGTACGCTATCTGGACATGCTCAGTGAGTTACCCTGGGTGATCAGTTGGGATCAGATTCAGGTTATCAGCGAAGACTACCCGCAGGTGCACTTCCGCTTGCGTCTGTATACGCTGACGCTGGATGAGGGCTGGTTACGTGTATAGACAAGCTCTGCTTCTCAGCCTCAGTCTGTTCTGCCTGACGCCGTTACTGGCCGAAGAATCCAGGGACTTCAACTTCCCTGACCCCTTACGGCCCTTTAACGCACCGTCACCCCTGACGCCCGCCGAAGAGGCCCGTGAGCGCCTGCATTTACAGGCCATTGTCATGACAGGCAGCCGTGGCGCCTATGCCGTTATCAACAGCCAGCCCGTCGGTGTCGGGGATGAAGTTGATGGCTATCGTATTCTGCAGATTCATACCGACAATGTATTACTGGGCCGCAACACTGATGGCCAGCCGGTCATCATTCAGCCTCACAGCCTGACCTTTGACAGCGAACTGAACCGGAGTGAGCCATGACCCAGACGCCTCAAGCCAGCCCCCAGAGCGCCCCTCTACGTCAGAAAATTCGTCTGGGTGATCTGCTGGTTGAAAAACAGGTCATCACCCCCGAACAGCTCGACAAGGCGCTCTCTGAGCAGAAAAAAACCGGCACACGCCTGGGACGCATGCTGATCTCCCTGGGCTTTATCAATGAACAGGGACTGCTGGACTTTCTCGCTGAGCAGCTGAAGATTCCCTATGTCGATCTGCGCCATTTCCAGTTACGCCCGGCCAGCGTCAAGCTTTTGCCTGAAACACTCGCACGGCGCTTTCGTGCCATCGTTCTGGAAGAGCGTCCCGATGGATTATTGGTAGGCCTGGCGGATCCGACCGACATCTTCATTCAGGATGAGATCAGCCGACTGCTGAAACGCCCGGTCAGCCCGGCGATTGTGCGTGAAAGTGATGTCCTGAATGCATTCGATACGCTCTACCGGCGCACCGACGAAATCAGCTCTATTGCTGAAGAGCTGGGTGAAGAGCTGGCTGAAAGTGACTTTGACCTGGCGCAGCTGGCCCGTGGCGCCGATGTCACCGATGCGCCGGTTGTCCGTCTGCTGCAATCGCTGTTTGAAGACGCTGTTCAGGTCAAGGCTTCGGATATCCATATCGAACCGGACGAGCAGGTGCTGCGGTTACGGCAACGTATCGATGGTGTGCTGCAAGAACAGATCATGAAAGAAAAACGGATCGCCCCCGCGCTGGTATCACGTCTCAAGCTGATGGGCGGTCTGAACATCTCTGAAAAACGCATGCCACAGGATGGTCGTTTCAATATCCGCGTCAAAGACCGCGCGATCGATGTACGTCTGTCGACCATGCCAACGATTTATGGTGAATCAGTCGTCATGCGTTTGCTGGATCAATCACAGGGTGTGGTCAGTCTGGATCATACCGGCATGCCTGCTGAGCTGGTCAGTCGCTTCAAGCGGGTGATCCATAAGCCACACGGTATGGTTCTGGTCACGGGCCCCACCGGCAGCGGCAAAACCACCACACTCTATGCTGCCCTGACTGAACTGAACCGGGCAGAGCGCAAAATCATCACCATTGAAGATCCGGTTGAATACCGCATGCCGCGGATCAATCAGGTACAGGTCAACTTCAAGATCGGCCTGACTTTCGCAGGCGTCCTTCGAACAGCGCTGCGTCAGGACCCGGATGTCATCCTGATTGGGGAGATGCGCGATCAGGAAACAGCTGAAATCGGCCTGCGTGCCGCCATGACCGGTCACCTGGTACTGTCGACCCTGCATACCAATGATGCGGTCAGCACCGCCAACCGACTGATCGACATGGGCGCAGCCGGGTACCTGGTCGCCACCTCTCTGCAGGCGGTGCTGGCACAGCGGCTGATCCGCAAGGTGTGCGATAACTGTGCGCACCCTCACACACCTGACGCCAACGAGCAAGCCTGGCTGAGCAGCAATCCACAGCTGCGCTTCAAGGGACAGGGTTTTGTCAAAGGCCAGGGCTGCATGCAATGCAACAACACCGGCTACAAGGGCCGTGTGGGTATCTTTGAGTTTCTGGAGATAGATACCGAACTGGCCGACGCCCTGCGACGCAGTGATACCAGTGAGTTTCATCGCCTGGCCAACACCCGCCCCGGCTTTAAAACACTGGGGCAGAGTGCCCTGGATCTGGCTGCAGACGGCATCAGCACGCTGGAAGAAGTTATCCGGGTGGCTGGGGAGTCCGTCATGCTTGAACCTCAGCGGCAGACGGAGTAAGGACGCAGTATGGCAGAGTTTCAGTATCGTGCCCGACAGGGACAAAACCGGATTACCGAAGGTCGGCTGACCGCTGACTCCATCGATGCTGCCGCCAGCCAGCTACTGACCAATGGTTTGATTCCACTGGATATTCAGCCTGCATCAGCTTCACAGGAATCGATTACCGAGCAGATCAACAAACTGCTGCCGCCACGTAAAATCACTCTGGATGAGCTGATACTCTTCAGCCGCCAGATGTACAGCATCACCAAAGCCGGTGTACCACTGATTCAGGGACTGAGTCGGCTGTCAGAATCGACTTCCAACCCTCGCCTGGCAGAAATTCTGCGCGATATCAGCCGTGACCTTGAGGGAGGCCGTGATGTTGCTGGCAGTTTTGGTCGTCATCGCAAGGTCTTCGGCACCCTCTATATCAGCCTGTTACAGGTGGGAGAGATGACCGGTCAGATGGACCGGGTGTTCCTGACCATGCATGACTATCTGTCTCGCGATCGGGATACCGCCAATAAAATCAAATCCGCCACACGCTATCCAATGTTTGTCATTATCGCTATTGCCATTGCTATTGCCGTGCTGACCACCGTGGTAATTCCGGCATTTGCCCAGGTATTTGACAGTGTCAAAATGGAGCTGCCGCTGCCGACGATCATCATTCTCGCGGTTTCTGGTTTTGCCACTCAGTGGTGGCTGGAAATACTCATCGGCATCATGCTGGGTATCTTCGCCTTCCGCCACTGGAGCAATACCGATCAGGGACGTTACCTGTGGGATAAAACCAAGCTGCGCTTTCCCAAAATCGGCAATATCCTGCTGCGTGCAACGATTGCACGCTTTGTGCGCGCCTTTGGCGTCGCCCTGCAATCCGGCGTCCCTATCACACAGGCGCTGGCAGGTGTGGCTTACACCACGGGTAATGCATACGTAACAGAAAAAGTACTGTCGATGCAAAGCGGTATCGAACGCGGCGATTCAACCCTGCGCACCGCTGCCGCTGCACAGATTTTTACACCTGTGGTACTGCAGATGATTGCGGTCGGTGAAGAGACCGGCCAACTGGATACCATGATGCTCGAAGTTGCCGATTTCTATGACCGTGAAGTCGCCTATGACATCGACAACCTCTCCAGCATTATCGAGCCCATTCTGACCGTGGCCGTGGGTGTCATTGTACTGATACTGGCGCTGGGTATCTTCCTGCCGATGTGGGATCTGACACAGCTGGCAGGACGCTGACCCATGCCCGGGCGCGGCGGCTACAGCCAGGGGATACGCCTGCTGGAGTTGGCAGTGGTGGTAATACTGGCAGGGCTACTGGCAACAGCCGGGATACAGCGCATCATGCTGTTGCAACGGGAAGCACGGGTGTTGATGGTTGAGAATTTTGCTCAATCCCTGAAGCTCGCGGGCCGGATGGTGTATTTACAGAGCAGTGCCGTCGGCAAGTTGGGGGAACGGCGCTATCGCCTGACAGCCTATGGTTTGGGAGAAGGCAGTGAGATCGAGGTGCAGTATGGCTACCCGGCCATTACCTCGACCGACAACATCCTGCGCCTGTTTGATGATTTATCCGGGCGCTGGCATCTGAATATCGATGGCGAATGGCTGCAAGCCTGCGTCGACAGTCGGCCAGACTGTTTAGTGCGCTACCAACCCCCGGAGCAGCCCGGTGGGCAGCCCAGGCTGGAACAGCGCTTGGAAGGTTGTTAAAGACAGCCAATGAATTCAGCTGACACAGGCAATCTCTGCCCGGCAGCTTAATAACGAAGAGCATTAAGGAGTTATACCATGCAATATGGAACACAACAGCGCTCACGCCAACAGGGTTTTACCCTGATCGAGCTGGTGATCGTTATCCTGATTCTGGGCATACTGGCCGCCTTTGCCATTCCCAAATTTATTTCACTGCAGCGTGAAGCACGCGTAGCCGTCATTGACGGCACCACCAGCTCACTGCGCTCCGGTGCCAATATCGTCTTTGCCAAGTCGGCAGCAGGTGGTGCCCATACGGCTACCGCAGGCTGTGTCGGACTGGAGTCCGGAGACACTGCCACCAGCGTGGGCGGCTGTACTGGTGATGACATTATCCTGACCCGTTGGGGCTATCCGCGTGCGCAGGGTTCTGAAATCACGCCCCTGTTTGATGACTTTTCTCCCCGCTTTGCCTTTATTGGCGGCGGAACAGGTGCCAGTGCCACCGTACAGATTCAACTGGATGGCATTCCAGGCTGCCGTATTGACTACTCATCGCCCTCATCGGCAGGTGGACGTCCCACTATCAACAAAGTCACTGATGACTGTTAATTCATATTTGCTTAAATCGACCCGTTAGGAGATAGACCATGAAAAGCCAATCCGGCTTCACCCTTGTAGAACTGATCATTGTGATCGTCATTCTTGGCATTCTGAGCGCCGTGGCCCTGCCGCGTTTTATCGACTTTTCCAGCGATGCGGAAGCCGCAGCACTGACATCGAATGCAGCAGCTATCAGCTCAGCCATGTCAATTAACTATGCGGCCTGTGTTATTGGAAAAGATGAATGTGAAGATGTAACTGATTGTTCTATCGCTCAAGTAAATAATGTACTAGTCCAAAACCTAGATACCTCAAAATACACTGGTGCACTGAAAACTGGTGAAACAGCACCAAATGCCAATGGACAGTCAGCCACCTGTACTTTAAGCGCTACAGGAGTAGCGGATAACGCTGATTTCACTCTAATACGCTGGGTTACTCCACCGACTACCCCATAATACTCATTGAAGGTGACACCAATGACAAGGGAACAAGGATTTACCCTGATCGAGTTGATTATTGTGATCATCATTCTTGGCGTGCTGAGCGCGGTTGCCTTGCCGCGCTTTATTGACTTCAGTACAGATGCTGAGAATGCCACTCTGGAAGCCGCGGCAAGTCGAATCAGCTCGGCCATGTCGGTTAACTATGCCGCCTGTGCACTGGATGGACAGGATGCGTCCACGGATCGGTGTGTACGCATCAATCCAACCAGTTATCTGGATGCCTGCAGCCTGACAATGGCTAATCGGGTTCTGGCTAATGAGCTGGCCTTGCCAGATGGCTATATGATCGGTGTGGAGTCGGCGCCGACCTTTCCATCCAGCCGACCTGACGGCACCACACTGAACTGTGCGATCATCCGGCCACACAAACCTCCATATGGCATCGTCGCACGTTATACAGTCATCCTGGCGGGAAACCATGAATGATACGCTGTGCCTGAGACATCACCCGAGACAGCAAGGCTTCACACTGGTGGAACTGATACTGGTGCTGGTCTTGCTGGGTGTGTTGACGGCCATCGTATTACCGCGATTTACCCAGACTGGTTTTGCCGCCTATGGCTATACAGAAGAGCTGGCATCGGCCATTCGCTTTGCCCAGCAAAGTGCAGTGGCCGCCAACCAGCCCATCACCCTGGTATTTACCACAGGGGGGTATCGTATCTGTCGTGGCAGCCTCTGCCCTTCGGATGGCGACTTTCTGATTAACCCCGGCTCAGGCCAACCCTGGGATGGCAGCCGTTCAGGTCGGGGGCAGATTCCAGCAGGGGTCACCCTGTCACCTGCTGCAAACCTGACTTTTGATGGACTTGGCGTGCCTTCACAAGGTTTACTTCTTCAGATTGATGACTATAGCCTTCGCATCGAAGCAGGTACTGGCCATGTGCACTAAGTCATCACAACAGGGGTTCACCCTGATCGAGCTGGTGATTACGCTGGTGGTTCTGGCGGCCGGTCTGGCCGGCATCCTGCTGGTCTATACGAATACGATCCTGCGCAGTGCCGACCCGGTACTGCAGCAACAGGCGGTTGCTGTTGCAGAAGGCTATATGGAAGAAATTCAGGCCAAACGCTGCAACCCCGGCAACACGTCCGGTGGTCAACGGGGACACTGGCAATATGTAGATGACTACGATCAACTCCAGGAATCCCCCAGACAGATCGATGGCACTGCCCTGGCCGAGCTGGCCGATTATCAGGTCCGTATTGAAGTGACTGAATCCGCTTTTGGTCCCGCTGGACAACAGGTCAATGGCTGCTGGGTGCATATCCGGGTAAATCATCAACGCATTGCATCAGTAGAAGCTGAATTCAGTGCATTCATGGCCCCCTGGATTGAGGAGGGACCATGACTGGCTGCCATCATAATCAACATGGCTTCACACTGATTGAACTGATTCTGGTGATTGTACTCCTGGGTATCCTGGGTACCGTCACCATCGGTATCCTGCTGCAACCGATTCAGGCCTTTCAGGACCAGTCCCGGCGGGCAAGTCTGGTGGCTGAAGCCGACAGAATCCTGACGCGTATGACCCGGGAAGTACGCATGGCATTACCCAACAGTGTTCGTATCACCACGTCCGGGAGTGATCAGTTCCTGGAATTTATACCCACTCAGGGTGGTGGACGCTATCGGGCTCAGGCAGACCTGAGTGATATCAACAATCCGGTTGGAGAGTCGCTCAACTTCACCAGCAGTGTCACGCGCTTTGATGTTCTGGGAGGTGTGCTGGGACACATAAATCCCGGTGATTACCTGGTAATTTTTAACGCCAATGTCGATCCTGACTCCAGTGCCAATGCTTACCGGGGAGACAACCGAACCCGCCTGCAGACTGGCTCATCGCAGAGCCAACTGATCTTCGAGGCAATAGAATTTCCCTTTCCTTCGCTGAATGCGCAGCGCTTTGATCTGATTCCGGCCACGGGCCCCGTCACCTATGCCTGCCGCAATAATCAGCTGATACGCTACACAGGTTATGGCTTTCAGGTCCAGCAACCCACCGGCCTGAATAACGGACAACTGATGGCCAGTCGCCTGCAGCGCTGTGAATTCAGTTATCTGCCCGGTGACCATATCCGCAATGGCCTGGTCACCTTGCGATTGAGCATCTCGGAAGCCGATGAAACGGTGGAACTACTGTATCAGGCACAGGTGATGAATACCCCATGATGATACGCCCTTACGCCCAGCACAGAATGCAAGGCATCTCTTTGATTGCCGTCCTGTTTATCCTGATTGTACTGGGAGGACTGGCCGGTGTTATGGCACAAATGGGCGCAACCCAGCATGTCGGCATGCTGTTATCACAGCAAGGCAAACAGGCCTTTTATGTGGCTCGCAGTGGTCTGGAGTGGGGACGCTATCAGGTACTGGAACAGCAGGCGTGCTACCCCGACAGCCAGGCCGAAATGGCAGGCTTTCAGCTGCAGCTCAGTTGCCAGTCTACCGATATTTATGAAGGTCTGAATCTGCTACGTATTTACCATCTGCAGGCCCAGGTCAGTCAAGAAACACCCTTTGGGGTGGTCCAGCGTGAAACGGAAGCAACCATCTGGAGTATTATCCCATGAACCGTTGCGATGCATCTCGTCGAACCCCCTGGCTGTACATCGGTCTGCTGAGCCTCTGCCTCAGCGTGTTTTCAGTTACAGCACAGGCCAACTTGCTCGCTGAGTGGCGTCTGGATGAAACAGAGTGGAACTCAACGCCCAATGAGGTACAGGACAGCAGCGGTAATGCGCACCATGGACGTGCCATGAATGGACTGACCAGTGTTGCCGGTAAAGTCTGTCAGGCAGGCTGGTTCCGTGGCGAAGGGTTTAATGCGGCCCCCAATAATACCTGGTATACCGCCCGTTATTACATTCAGGTACCCCATACGACAGAACTGTCACCAATGACTCAGGGTGCCAACGCTGAGATGCATCTGTCCGGCTGGATACGTCCGGACAGTGTCAGCGGTACCATGACTGTCTTGATGAAAGGTAATGACAGCAGCTCACATGAATATCATGTGTTTATCGAGAATGGACAGCTCAAGTTTACACTCTGGAACCATTGGGGTGGCTCCTACACCGGCAGCATCAACTACAACCTGAGTGCCGGACAATGGTATTTCTTCTCTTTTGCAGCTGAGCGCCAGGGCAACAGCAACAATGTCCGGCTCACCGGTCAGCTCTACAGCGAGCAATCGGATACACCACTGGCAACACTGAATTCCGGCAACCAGTCCATCCCGCTAGCCAACAAAGTCTCCAGTGGTGATCTGCGTATCGGTGCCTTTCTCTGGTCAGGTAGTCAACCCACCCACTACTTCAACGGCTTGATCGATGAACTGCGCCTGCATGACCGGGTACTGACTGAAGCCGAACGAATCACACTGAAAAACACCCAGCGTGACTGTGGTGGGCCTGTCTTGCAGTGTTTCAATGACACCTTTGCACGGGAGCAGCTGGGTAACGACTGGTCTGTCACCCATCTAAGCGGCAGCTTTGGCAATCCGCGTATTGTCAACCAGCGGTTACGAATGACGGACGCCTCAGCAAATGTAGCCACTGCGGCAACACTACAGCGGCTGTTTCCGTCAGCCGATAACCTGGTCACCATTGAATTTGACTTCTTCGCTTATGGCGGCAGCGGTGCGGATGGTATCGCAGTCGTCTTCTCCGACGCAGCTACCACGCCAGCACCCGGTGGCTACGGAGGGTCGCTCGGCTATGCCCAGCGCAGCAGCGGTATTCAGGGCTTTGCCGGAGGCTGGTTAGGCATTGCGCTGGATACTTTTGGTAATTACTCCAACCCTACCGAAGGACGTCAGGGCGGGCCTGGCAGGCGCCAGCACAGTGTTGCCATGCGTGGTTCAGGTGCTGGAACCAGTGGTTACGCTTACCTGCAAGGAACCCAGACCCTGTCGCCAGCATTGCGCAGCACCGCTGGACAGCGCTACCGCATCACCATCGATAGCCGAGCTGCTGGTCAATCCTGGGTCACCGTAGAGCGAGATCTAGGCAGCGGATTCGCGCCGTTGATCGGTCCGGTAGATATCCTCAGCAGCGCAGGCCAGGCTCAGGTACCGGAAAATTTGTTACTCACGCTCACCGGCTCCACCGGGGGGTCTAATGACAATCACGAAATCGATAACCTGGAAGTCTGTGGACTCAAAATGGAGCCACTGATCGCCGATGTACATCATTACCGTATTTTGCACCGTGGCAGTGGTCTCACTTGTGCAGCCGAGCCGATTCAGGTCATCGCCTGTGCCAACGACAGTTGCAGCAGCCGTTTCTCCGGACCGGCATCAGTGACGCTGTCTCCTGCCAGCAGTGGTGCAATTCGCTGGGAACAGGGCCCAAGTGGTACGCTGGATGCGGGTGAAGGGCAGTTTTTATTACGCCGCAATACCTCCGGTAATGTGACGCTCGGCCTGTCTGCCAATTATCCGTCAGCCGCAAATGTTACACGCTGTTTCCGTCAGGGTGTTGAGGGCTCCTGCGTGCTCAGCTTTGCTGAAAGTGGTTTTTTGATGGAATTGCCCGATCTGATAGCCGGAAAACCCGACAGTTTTACCCTCAGCGCCAGACGCGCCTCCAGCAGCAATCCAGAATCCTGTGCGCCTGCCTTTACCGGTACACGTACCGTCGCCTTTCGCAGCCAATACAGTAATCCGGCAACCGGCAGTCTGCCGCTCAGGCTGAACAATCAGAGCATTAGCAATACCACTGGCTGGACGCAGCTGGAACTGACCTTTGACGAGCAGGCCAACGCCCAGGTACCCATACGTTATGATGACGCCGGACTGAAGCAGCTGGAAGCACGCTATAGTGGCGCTCAAAATACTATTGAGCAGGGTCTGGTGCTCTCCGGTTCCGGTGAGTTCAGCAGCAAGCCCGCCGGCCTCTGTCTGGAAACACCGGAAGCAAACGCAGCCTGCGAAGGTGACCTAGCCGATTGTTCCGTATTCAAGATTGCAGGCGAAACCTTTGCCATGCAGCTGCGAGGGGTACGCTGGACAGCAGATGACGACCCTCAGCTGTGTGATAATCCGACAACTGAAAACTACCAGCAGCAGGCCATTACAGTGTCTGCAGAACTGGTTGCACCTGCCGGAGGCCGGAGTGCCGAACTGTCTGTCAGCCAGATGCCGATCACATCCGGAGGCAGCACAACAGAAGACCTGACGTTATCCGAAGTAGGAGTGTTCCGGTTCCATGCGGTGCCTATGGCGGGCAACTATTTTGGGCGCAGTGTCAGCCCAGGCACATCAGCACCCATCGGGCGCTTTATCCCCAGCCATTTTGATCTGCATTATCAAGTTGATTCAGCCTGCCTGCCAGGCAGCCCCGATGCGTTCAGCTATACAGGGCTGCAGACCAGTTCAGCCAATCAAAGTGCAGGGCAACCGTTCCGGGTACAAGGTCATGTGCAGGCACTCAACCTGCAAAACCAGCCGACACATAACTACCGTGACGGATTCGCCAAACTAACAGCTGAAGATCTATCCGGCATTCCATTACGGACACCGGATGGACAAAGCAGCGGTCAATTCGGTCACTGGAATCTCAGCCTGCAAGCCTTTACCCAAGGACGTGCTGACTTCAGTCTCGATACCGACCTGCGCATGGCCAGCCGCCCTCACGCACCTGTGCAGATATATCCACAGCTCAGTGCGGCAGACAGTGACAGTGTTCAGGGCTCATCAGCTGATATGAACGCCGCGCAGACCTTCCTCAGTGGCCGGTTAACTGTTGGTTCACGGCATGCCTATCTGGAAACTGCGCCAATCAATCTGCCTCTGGTTGCCGAATATTTTGACGGACAGCGCTGGGCCAGACATACCGCCAACAGCTGCAGCCCGCTGCAACTGTTCCGACTCGACAATGATCAAGCCCAAAACCAGACTGGCAGTATTGCCATTGCCACAGGCAGCACCGAGCATGCAGCAGGGCCGTTCAACCTGTCAGCCGGTGAATACTTACTCAGGTTCAGCGCGCCGGGTGAAGGCAATAGCGGCTTTACCGATGTGACACCTCTGCTCAGTGATCAACCCTGGCTCAGATATGACTGGCAGGGTAATGGCTGGCATACCGATGATCCGGTCGGTCGCGCTGTTTGGGGACTGTATCGCGGCAATCCGGCGATTATCTATCAGCGGGAAATCTGGCGCTGATCCAGCGCCAGTTGAGTCAGCTGCTCTGCATCCAGCAATGCAATCAATTGCTGTTGATGCTGCTGTTGATGATGAAAGCCCAGCGCCTTGAGTGGCAAAAATCTGCGCTGCTTATACAAGGGATCCGGTAACGGGAAGATCACATCTGCGTTGAGTTCAATCAGCTCAATCTTACCCTGGATGCCCAGTCGCCATTCTGCTGTTGATGTCCGTAAACGCAGGTATTCAAGACGACCGGAAGGCTCACTGTGCATGCAAAACAGTCGGGAAAAGGCAATCACATCCTGATCCTCAGCAGAGAGATGGCCTCGCCCTGCAATATGACGGGCTTCCAATCCAAACCAGGACGGTCCATGGGTAAAAATGACCAGCGGCAAGGCCATCGTCAGGAGGTGCCTCTTTCCCAAATTGCAAAGACCTGGTCCAGGTCCAGCAGGGTAATGGCCAGCTGCTGATACGACAACAACCCCGTCACACATTCACGCAAATGCTCTGGCAGGCTGTCTGGTGGCGGCTGCACCAGACTTTGTGGTACATCAACCACATCCAGCAGTCGATCGACACGCAGACCACTGTGCATCTGCTGCCCCTGTCCAAGCAGAATCGATGCCCGGGGACCACTGGCAGGCTCTGTTGCAGCCGAAAGCTGTAATACCCGCTGCAGCAGGATCACCGACTCAATATCACCGCGGACATTGATGACCCCCTCTATCGTGGATGGCATACCCGGTACAAAGTAGACAGGCTCATCCCCTGGCAAGACTTCGCGGATCACCTCACCGGGAAAGGCAAAACAACGCTCTCCCAGACGAAAGATCACCAGTTTGATCATGGGCTCATCGACATTGACGACCTCGCGTCGTTGAGATTCCCTTGATGCGAGTAAGCTATCGAGTGTTTCAGTCATGTTTTGGCCTGCTGACAACCACCTGATTACGACCCTGATTTTTGGCCTGATACAGCGCCCGGTCAGCGGCCAGCCGCAGACTGTCCGCATGGGTATAATCCGGATAACAACTGATACCGGCACTGAAGGTACAGTTAAAGCGTGCCTTGCCCGCCGTAAATGCGATATTGGAAAAGTCCTCGCGCAGCTGGTTCACCAGTTTTTCGGCATAGCCAGGGGTCACGCCTTTGAGCAGCAAAGCAAACTCTTCACCACCATAACGGCCAATAATATCGGAGCTGCGCAGCCGATGTCGAAGAATACGGGATAACGCAATCAGCACCTGATCCCCAGCCATATGACCATGCAGGTCATTAATGGCTTTGAAGTTATCCAGATCCAGCATCACCACGACCAGATTCTCTTCCAGCCGCATCGCCTGTGCCAGACTGGTATGCAGCATTTCGGTAGTGCTGGTATGGTTATACAAGCCGGTCAGGCTGTCTCGTGACATCAAGGCACGCAGCGTTCGCATCCGTTCGGCTCGCAGCACTACGGCGGCAACCAGCTCTTCCGGCACAACCGGCTTGGTGATAAAGCCTTCAACCCCGACCTGCATGGCCGAGAACTGCTTCTGACGATTGGTCTCACTGGACAAATACACGATCGGCAGACTGACGTACTCGGGCAACTGGCGCACGATAGCCGCCAGCTCAACGCCAGTGCAACGGGGCATATACATGTCTGCCAGCACCAGATCAGGATTAAACTGCTGCAGGGCATCCAGAATACCGGAGGGGTCATGCAACTGGCGCACACTCATACCTGCTTCCTGCAGAATCAGACTGTGATAGGCCGCCACTTCCGGTTCATCATCCACGACCAGAATACGCAGCTGCTCTTCACGGCTGTCGCCTTCCAGTAGCTCATCCAGCTTGGCAGCCAGATCCAGCGCACGGGCGGGCTTGGTGAAATAGGCCATACACCCGGCTCTGACGGCTCCCAAACGGGCCTCAAAATCACCATAACCTGACAACACAATGGCCGGAAGAGCCTCACCGATGACCTGAGAAAGCCGGGCCAGCTCATCCGTACCCGCTGTGCTGCCATTGGGAAAATACACATCCATGATGACGGCATCCGGACGGCGCTTCATCACGGCTTCGCGAAAGCTCAACGTATCCGTAAAAAACTCGATGGAGTAACCGAAGCAGTGTAACTGGTAACCCAGCTGACTCACCTGTTCAGGCTCATCATCACAGATATAGATCAGCGCCTTGCGTTTCCCTGCTATCAGATTGGATTCAAACTGCTCCATCTCAAAAGAGGGTGCAGACTGTGTACCGTTATCGCTAGAGGTATGGCTTTGCAACTGCTTAAGCTGCTGCTTCATGGCACTGAGCAGACTGCCTAAAGGAGCGATCTGTGTGGCTGCCTCTGTCGAATCCTGAGTTTCAATCAATGCCAGCATGATGGTTTCACCTTCACCAGCCAAATGAGCCAGATCAGTAAAACCAAAAGAACTCGCCGTTCCCTTGATGCTGTGAAAGAAACGGTGCAGATCAACCGCCTGAGACGCATGACTGTCCCAATCATCAGACAAGGCGCTGAACTGCTGCTGTGCTTTATCCAGACGAGCAGGCATCTGACTGAGAAAACTCATTCTCAGCCGGGTCAATTTTTCCTGCAGCGTTGGCTTGTTGACATCCATCAGGATTTCTCCGTCAGCCTGTTTGTTTATATGGAGCCTGCCATGACCTGAACGATCATGGCAGGCAAGGTGTACTCCAGGTTAAAGTCTTTTTGCACACAGGCATTCAGACTCGGTTCCTGTTGCTGCAACTGTACCGGATCATCTCCGGTGAGCAGAATAAAGGGCAGGTGTTTGCCCTGTTCCCGCAGGTCACGAAACAGATCAATACCGCTGATCAATGGCATATTCATATCACTGACAATCAGGGCAATATCCGGATAACGATTCAACTGATTAATCGCTTCTACCGCATCTGCAGCCTGAATAACCTCATAGCCCTGATCCTCAAGTACAGCCGCAGTCATCTCACCAGCCAGTAAATCATCATCAACAACGAGTATCTGCATCCTGTCGATCCTATATTTATATCCTAGTCCAGCAAAACCTTCAGTGTATCCACAAGACTGTTCTGATCGAAGCTGCCTTTAACAATATAGGCATCTGCTCCGACCTCGATTCCGCGACGCCGGTCACTCTCTTTTTCCCGTGACGTAATGATAATAATCGGCGTATTCTGATAATCAGGCTCCTGACGCAGCCGTGCGGTCAGGGTAAAACCATCCATCACCGGCATTTCAACATCGGTCAACACGGCGTCAAAACGTTCAGCCAATGCCTTGTTCAGACCATCCTGCCCATCTTCAGCCAGCGTCACCTGATAACCCCAGGCTTCCAGCACATCGCGCTCGATCTCCCGGGTGTTGAGTGAGTCATCAACAACCAGTAAACGCGGTTTGGGCTTTTCGGAGACAGCAACCGTCTGACTGGCTGTCCGACTGCGTGTACGACGGGTCAGCTCCATCAGATGAGGCACATGCAGCAGGCTGACCAACTGGTTATGTCCTGTGGTGACCATCCCGGCAATCAGGCTGAACTGCCCAAGATGTGACGGCAATTGCTTGATCACCAGATCACGCTCATCAATCAGCTCATCAATTTCCAGTGCCAGTTTTTCATGATGCAGCCGGGTCACCAGCAACAGCGCATGCGTTTCCTGGCGCTCAGAATGCCGAGGAGAAGGCTCTGTATGCGGCAAATCTATCAGATCTGACAGTTTCATCACCGGGACGAATTCATTACGAATAATCACTGCATTACGCTCTGCCACATCAATCATGGCACTGCGTGGCAGTTGAATCAGCTCGGCAACATATTGTGCTGTAAAACCGAGAAGATGACCGGAAACGCGCACCAATAACACCCGCATCATTGCTAAGGATAAAGGTAAGCGCAGTGTAAATCGAGTCCCTTGACCCACCCGGCTATCGAGTGAAATAACACCTTGCAGACCATCGACAACCGAACGCTTTACTACATCCATGCCCACCCCGCGTCCGGACAGATCTGTGATCAAATGACTGGTCGAGAATCCCGGCAAAAATATCAGGTCCATCACTTCCTGATCTGTCATTCCTTCCAAAGTCTCAGGTGTAAACAACTGCCTGGACAGGGCTTTCTGACGTATCGCTTGCAGATTCAAACCCTGGCCATCATCAGCTATTTCAATCTCAACCCAGCCACCATCCTGAGCAGCTTTCAGTGTCAGTAGCCCTTGTGCCGGCTTGGATGCTGCCTCGCGCTGATCAGGTGATTCGATGCCATGATCCAGTGCGTTGCGCAACAGGTGTATGACCGGATCAGCCAACTGATCGATCATCTGCCGGTCGAGCTCAATATCAGCCCCCTGAACCCGGCACTCCACCTGCTTTCCTAATGAACGCGCCAGATCACGCACCAGACGTGTAGCTGGTTCAAACACGATGGATAGCGGCAGCATGCGCATTTGCAAGGCGGTATCATGCAGTTCCTGCATCAGCAGTTCCTGGGATTGCACCCGGTCTTTAAGCGTCCTGACAAAAACAGGCAGGGTGGATGCTGAAGCATCACTCGACTGCATTTGCTGGGCTTCGCCGACCAGAGCCCTAAGGCCGGCATGACTGGACACAACCTCACCCATCAGTTTGATCAGTTCATCCAGCTTGTGTAGCCGAATACGCACAGTATCCTGGGTTTGCAGACGGGATGTAATCTGGGCAGCAGGAACTTGCGTCGGTGTCTCAGCGACCTCTTCTGCCTGATTCGTTGCCGATGTTGGTGGATTGGCGGCTTCACTGAGCGCCTTGCATAACGCAGCATCAACCTCGGCAAGGCTGGCTGCATCAAGTGTCCCGGCTAGGCGTTCCAACTGATCCGAGAGCTGGTCCAGAGCCTGATACATCAGTCCGGTAACCCCGGGTGTCAACTGCAGCTGTCCCTCACGTAATGTGCTCAATAGATCTTCCAGGCTGTGTGACAGGGCGGTGATCGGCTCCAGCTTCAGCATCCGTGAAGAGCCTTTGAGGGTATGTGCTGAACGAAACAGACTATGGATCTGCTCTGGATCTCTCTGGCCCTGTTCCAGCGCCGCAACGCCCTCAGCCAGACGGCTGAGATGATCACGGGCTTCTTCGATAAATCGCTGCAGAAACTTTTTGATATCCAGTGCCATGACTTAACCTTCACCCTCGCCGGTTTCCGATAGCCGCTGCCGTAGCTTCAGCACATGACGCTCACTCAGAAACAGAATATCGCCACGTGGCAGCGGTAAAGGCACCCACAGCAGGCCATCAGGCGCATGTCGATCATCCGACAGAATTCGGCGAACAGCCTGATAGGCTTTGATCGCCTGCTCATCACGCCCGTCCAGACGATGCACTTCTGCCAGGTAATAATGTGCAGGCCAGCTTTCCGGACAGACATAGATCACCTTGCGAAACCACTCAACAGCCTGCTCATGGCGCTGCTGCCATTTGGCATTCAGTCCCTTGAGCAGCAATGCATCAACAGACCAGGGGTCTTCCTGAAGCACCCGATCCAACAACTGATCCGCTTCGGCAAAAACGCGACTGTTCAACAACAACCAGCTTTTCAGCAGACTCACACCGACCGAGACGGGCTGCCCCTGTTCGCTTAAATGGCGGTCCAGTAAGCGTGTCGCCTGTTCCGTCTGGCCCTCCTGTACCAACTGGCGTATCCAGTCCAGTGGCGGCAGGTTCAGGGCCCCAGTGGGAGTCGCCGCGACGGGACTCAAGACACTGTCCTGAGACACACTGGCAGGGTGCTCCACCGCCTGAGGAGCACGGCGTGATTGAGACCAGCTCACAGCCTGACTGCTGGCTGGACGATACGACTCACCCTTAATGAAATAATAGTGTCCGTGCTCTTCAACCAGCTCGAATACACCCATGTCATTACCGAGTGTTTCAGACCCACCGAGTAGCAAAATACCATTTTCATTCAATGCATTATAAAAACGCTGGTGTAACTGCAAACGTGTTGGCGGATCAAAATAGATGGACACATTACGACAGAAAATCAAATCATATTGATCCAGTCCCTGAGGTCCCAGCTCAGCCATCAGGTTCAGCGGGTAGAAATTCACGCTGTTACGGATCGACTCGATCAATTGGAAGCTGCGATCCAGTGGCTGAAAATAGCGCTGCTGCAAGGCGGCATCCAGGCTGCGAAAAGAAAATGGAGAATAAATACCCTGTTCGGCCTTGGCCAGAATCTGGCGATCAAGATCACCGGCATCGATCTGAAACAGATGCCGCCGTTGCTCGCCATACACGGTATCCAGTGCCATCGCCAGGCTGTAGGGCTCCTCTCCGGAAGAACAGCCCGCACTGAGGATTTTCAATGGCCGACGACTCTGACGTGACAGCAGGCGAGGCACCAGTTGATTGGTAAACAGTGCAATCTGATCCGGTTCACGAAAGAAATAGGTTTCATTCACCGTCAATGCACTGATCAGTTTTTCAAACTCTTCCGGGGTACGTTGCAGAAGCTGAAAATACTCACTCAGCCGTGTCACCGCCATACGTTCAGCACCCTGATGCAATGCCTTGTGCAGGCGTGCTTCAGCAATTCCCTCTAACACCAGTCCACAGTGCTCATAAATCAGGGTTTTAAAGGGTGCTAAGGTATCGTTCATGACTCACCTCGTGTCAGGTGTTCACGATAAACTGAAGCAGGCAGACTCACCACCCGTTGCAACTCGTCCGCCAGGGCATCCAATGGCAAGACCCGGAGCACACCACCCCGATTGACCGCTTCCTGATTCATGCCATAGATCACAGAGCTGGCTTCATCCTGTGCCAGCGTAATACCTCCGGCTTGATACATCGCCAACATTCCCGCTGCACCATCACGCCCCATACCTGTGAGAATCAAGCCAATTGCATCAGCGCCACAATGACGGGCAACCGAGTTGAGTAACAGGTCACAGCTAGGACGATAGATATCACTCATCTGACGCTCTATCAGGGTAACACTATGATTGGCCGCCAGAGTCAGATGCTGCTCTGACGGGGATACATAAACCTGGCCAGGCCGCAGTACTTCACCTTGCTGAGCTACTTTGACCGGCAACTGACACAGACTGCCCAGCCAATGCACCATACCCTCAACGAAGCCATCACTGATATGCTGGGCGATCAGTATGGGGGCCGGGAAGTTGACTGACAACTTGGGTAACAGACAAGCCAGAGCCTGCGGCCCCCCGGTAGAAGAAGCAATGACCAGGACCCGGTTATAGCCTCTGGGAGCAGCTCCATACTGACCAGACAGAGGCGGTTCTGCTACAAACGGCACACTGTCCGGTCCCCAGCGCCGGCGCAGGTGCGTAATCACCGGAACACCCGCCAACAAGCGTATTTTGGCAATAAACTCTGCCGCCTGCTCCGGGGTGTAATCAGGCTTGGAGATCACTTCCAGTGCCCCGAGGCGCAATGCTTCATAGGCTTTTTCCGCATCTGATTCATTACTGACTACCAGAATGGGAATCGCTTTCTGATGCATGATTTCAGAAATAGCCTGCATACCATCCATGACCGGCATATTCAGATCCATGGTGATAATATCCGGCTTCAGGTCACGGGCCATCTCTACGGCCTCTCGCCCATGGCGTGCCTCAGCGATCACCTCGATTCCCGCTTCATCCTCCAGAATCGCGCGCAGCAGCCCTCGCGCAAGACTGCTGTCATCCGCCACCAGTACACGAATCACGCGGTTGCTCGGGTTCATTCTTTGGCAGACTCCGCTTCAGCCAAATGAAATTCCTGTACCAGCTGATTCAGTTCAGTGGACATATGAATCATCTCTTCACTGATCTCAGTGATATTGCGCACCGACTGCGCATTATGGCTACTGGCATTGGCGATATCACGCAGGGCAATCACCACCTGACTGCTGGCGGTCTTCTGCTGCCGTGTCGACAACGAAATCTGCTGGGCGGCATTGCTGGTCTTGGTCGCAGCCTGCACCAGAGCATTCAAGTCATCTGCCGTGACCGCACTCACCTCCATACCACTCTGAATCGAGCTCGCGCCCTTCTCCGAGTTAATCACCAGACGGCTGATCGAGTCCTGTATCTCCTGAATACGGTCCTCAATCTCCAGCGTGGAGTCAGTCACACTGTCAGCCAGACGACGGATCTCACCAGCTACCACCGAGAAGCGTTTGCCAGATTCGCCTGCACTGGACGCCTCCAGTGCCGCGTTAAAGGCGATCAGCTTGGTCTGGTCTGCCAGCGTGTTGATCAGATCCATGACCTTGCTGATCTGCTTCGACTTGGCACCCAGTTCCATGATTTCCTGCAGGCTGCGGGCATTATCCTGCTGAATTTCGGTCATTCGCTGCACCAGCTGTTGCATCGCCTGGGCACCTTTCTTGCTGTTATCCAGCGTCAGGTTTGCCACATCCACCACCGACTGGGAGTGGTCTGCTATCTGGGTGGAAGAGGCCGACAGCTCTTCCATCGTCGAGGTAATCTCTGCCACAGAGGAGGACATCTGTTCTACCGCCGCCGCCATCGACTGACTGACCTGCTGCTGCAGGTTAGTGTTCTGGTTCACCAGCCCGGCCGTATGTGCCAGACGGTCTGCCGAGCGGGTTAAGCTGTCTGCATTGCGGAAAATAGCCTGGATAATATTGGCAAGCCGCTCCAGCAAATGATTGGTCTGATTTGCCAGATCACCCACTTCGGATCGGTCACGTACCTGAATACGCTGAGACAGATCCAGTGTCTGAGTAATCTGCTGTAGCTGTTGCTGAAAGCTGACCAGCGGCTGACTGAGTGAACGTGTTAACTGATAGAGCACCAGGCAACTTATCAGGATCACCAGCAAAGACAGTGCCGACAGCTGCCAGCTCAGACTGACGAGTCCGGCATTCACCTCCGAGGCATCAATCAACAGCAGAAAGGTCCAGCCTGCCTGAGGAACCTCGACACTCGACAGTAACCAGTCCCGTCCCTCATAGGAGATAGTCTGAATATCTGACTGCAGACTCACGCCAGGCAACACCTCATTCAGATTACGCTGCAGCAGATCGGCATTGGGATGTGCGAGTATCTGACCCTTGTCGTCCAGCATCCAGGTTTCCGCAGGCCAACGCAGATCGGTTTGCAGCAGTTGCTTGACGATTCCGGAAATCAGCAGGTCAGCTCCCAGAATATGACTGCGGGCCTGCTCCAGCGGCAGCGCCAGCGTAATCACCAGATCACCGGTCACTGCATCGACATAGGGCGCGGTGATAATCAGTTGCTGTGCCGTTTGGGCACCCTGGAACCAGGGGCGGGTCCGTGGATCATAACCGGCAGGCAGGTCGCCTGGTGGCTGGGACTGAATCATGTCACCACGCGCTGTACCCACATACACCAGATCGAAATCTCCGGCCTGAAGCCCCAGCGTCAAACGCTCTTCCCAGGGCTCCCAGCTCTCCGGATAGCCTGGCAACTGGGCGGCCAGCGCCTGCATTACATTAATTTTGGCATCTACCCATTGGGAGGCGGTGGTATGTGTCTGCGCCAGACTGCTGCGCATTTCACTGGCCAGTGCCTGGCTGACTTCCCGTTGCATCAGGTTTCCGGCCAGAAGACTCAGCAGCAACAGTGCGACCAGCAAAAGCCCCGCCATCGAAAAGAGCAGCTTTTTCTGGAATGACAGGTTCTGCATTGAAAGCTCCTTAAGTGTCAAGAATTCACATCAGACGACTGACTTAATTGAAAGGCCCGTACCAGTGAGTCCAGCTCGGCTGACATGCTCAGCATCACCTCACTGATTTCGGTAATATCACGCACCGACTGTGCATTATGGGTACTGGCATTGGCGATATCCCGCAAGGCAATCACCACCTGACTGCTGGCCGTCTTCTGCTGCCGTGTCGATAGCGAAATCTGCTGTGCCGCATTACTGGTCTTGGTCGCGGCCTGCACCAGTTCATTCAGATCAACGGCCGTCACCGCACTCACGTCCATGCCACTCTGAATCGAACTGGCGCCCTTCTCCGAGTTAATCACCAGACGGCTGATCGAGTCCTGTATCTCCTGAATACGGTCCTCAATCTCCAGCGTGGAGTCGGTCACACTGTCAGCCAGACGACGAATCTCACCGGCTACCACCGAGAAGCGTTT
>NZ_JMSZ01000015.1 GCF_000691225.1 Nitrincola lacisaponensis | reverse complement strand
TAACTATGCCACTACAATCAGCTCCTGATACAATAAAGATACGTACGTGAGCATACGCACTGCCATAAACCGATCAATACGACTCTGAAACTCGATGAGAAGATACACATATACCCAGCCATCCATGCTTCGAACTCTCCAGATAATATCATCTTCTCTCTGACGAAAATCATCTGTTATGAACTGATTTTTGACCGTTTCCAGTGTAGAAAAATCCAGGGTATTCACCCACTCCTCATGGATAAATCCGGTCAATAATTCTTGGACCATGAATGGATCCGAAAAGAAGCGCTTGTAGCTTTTATCGTGGTATGTCATATGAAGTCCTTTTCATGTGAACAAAACAGGCATCCTGCCAGAAATTCAGCATTAGAAAATATTCAGGAAGAGGAGGTCAGGAAATGAGAGGTTCATAGTGCATCCCTGCATACTCCCCTCTCGTCACTGGACGCTCCCTGTCCAGCCGCCACTCAAGGACCAGTTAAGTGGGCTTATATCAGATAGCCTCATCCTTGAAGCTGTAGCCACTCCTTGGCTCATCTGATTGGCTACAGAATATCCATCTGCCTTTAGGAAAAACATAGGAGTTTTTCCTAAAACAGACTAGATCAAATCAAAACTTGATGTAGATCAAAAAACATTCGTGAATACCCCCTAATTCCTCTTTATTCCCTTATTCCCTTAATTAGCGTCCTATAAGTATTGCTATACAACTAGTTTTTGTTAACATTTATGCTGTATGCGGTAGGAAGCCCTTTAGCTATTGATAAGGAAACGGAAACCAGTCAATTTCAAGGAAGCATTGGCTCTTTGCATTCTCAGGTTAGCATCCATCCTGTTTAGATTATCCATATCTATTCAATTGGTTATCACTTCCAAGATTATCGTGTCCATGCGTTTTTTTTTTCGCAAGCAAACTCAATTTACATCCATGAAAAGGTTAAGGGACTCATGAAAAATATATTTTTCTTCGATGCGATGCTCACTCCAAAAATCATAACCATCGTGTATTGGTTGCTATTGGCGGGTGTAGTGATTACAGGTCTTGGAATGATTTTTGGTAGCTTCAATGCATACTACGGCGGAGGAATGATGTTTCTCGGTGGTCTTGCCACAATTATATTTGGCTCAATAGGTGTTCGCATTTGGTGTGAGCTCTTGATTGTCTTATTTAAAATTAACGACAACATTCGCAAAGTAGCAGAGAAGCAATAATCAACCGGTAACAGTTATTCTTCCGGCGCTTGATAAAGCTAAACGCTGAACCTAAGAACAACATTAAGCGCCGTCAAATCCCCGATTGTTACACTGGCACCGAATTACCCGATCAAAAAAAACCAGGCGCTCAGATATATTTAGGGATACCCACTCCGAAAACATCAGTGCGAACCAAAAGCAAAAAGGCTCCCGAAGGAGCCTTTTTTCGATTACGTTCTAATCAGAGGATTAGAAACGTACGCGGATACCGGTGCTGAATACGCTATTAGCGCCTTCATCACCATCGGTAGCAGCATAAGTGTCACGCAGGTTGCTGTTAGCACGTCCGTAGCCTACGAAAGTGTTAACCATGTTGCTCAGGTCGTGCTGTACTTCGAAACCGTAACCTTTCTGGCTGTTTTTGAAGTCAGCGTAAGCAACTTTCAGAGTAGTGGCATCAGTTACAGCGTAAGTAGCTGCCAGATCCCAAGGCTTGTAGTTATCTTCACCGTCAAGTTTCAGGTAAGAGTAAACACCTGCAACTGTCAGAGGACCAAAGCTATAAGATGCTGCAACAGCAGTTACTTTATCACCGATCGCAGCTTCAAAAGCATCTGCTTTGAAGTCGATATGAGAAGCAGCTACGTAGAAATCACCAATGCTGTATTTAGCAGCAACATGGTAGAAATCACCAGTAGTATCATCGTTAGCAGAGCTGGCAGATACTGCTGCAGCCAACTGCAGGCCGTTCAGGTTTGGAGAAACATAAGCAGCAGTGTTGTTAACACGGTAAACAGTGTCAGTAGAGTGAGTTGGATTCACAACGCTGGACAGCATTACGTCAGTAGTAGAAGTAACCCAGCTGTAGTGAGGAGCCCACTGAGTACCCAGTACTGCAGTACCCCAGTCGCCAGTCAGACCTACGTTAGCCAAACGAGTACGCAGAGCATTCTCAGCACCAGCGCCATAACCAGTCTGGTTGGTGCGAACACCGAACTCATAGTGGTACAGAGCAGTCAGACCATCAACGCCAGTGTCAGCAGTACCGCGCAGACCGATACGTGACTCAGAGTTGGCAGAAGAACCGATGTGCAGCTTCTCGCCTTTCTCTTTGTCAACGCCCATCATGATGTGGCCGTACAGCGTAGCATCAGCAGATGCGATAGCAGGAACAGTCATTGCACCAGCTACAGCCAGAGCGATAATTGACTTTTTCATTTAGTTTTCCCCTTCAACGTTCAACATACTAGTAGTTGCTTTATTTTTTCAAGGAGCATCTTCTATGATGCAGCCCCAAAAATACTATAAAAGCAGATAATTGCAAACCTGTGAAGCCGAAAAATTAACTTTTTTGCTACGGTCAGCATCTGCCAGATGACAACTCAGCGGGTTTTTAAGGTTGTTAAAACTGGCTTCTAACCAAATCAACAACTTATCACCAACATCTGAATCTAACACCTTAACTTGTACAATTACAGCACAGGAATTCAGCTTTTTGCAAGTTTTTTCAATCAAAAAACACACAATTGGCTGTACCCGTATAAATTGTGGGTAGGATAACACAGCAGGCTGATATGACAAGTTTTTTCGCCCCCCCTACCTCCAACACTCAAGAGGCAGCTGACACTGACGGGATGCGATCTGGCTGACCCTGTACGCCATGGATGGCGTACCGGAGCCATCAGGGATGATTTCACGGCGTGTCAGCCAGATCGCATCCCATCAGTCCAATATGCTTACAACCCTGCCAATAACTGCTTCAGCCGCTTTTCCGATACTGTCTGGCGTGTACCGAGCTGCTGGGCAAACAGCGACACCCGATACTCTTCCAGTAGCCAGCGGAAACTCAGCAGCTCGGGTGTCACCTGATCGCGCTGCTGCGCTTCAGTCAGTTTCTTCTGCCAGGACTGCCACAACTGCTGCAACTGCTCAGATGCCAGACACTGCTGACGCAACTCACGCGGATATTTTTCCAGACGCACTTCAATAGCCTGCAGATAGCGCGGGTAGCTATTCAGCCATTCTGCCGGTGCCACACTGAGGTAGTCCGACACAAACAAGTGATCCAGTTGCTGCTTGATATCATTCAGTACCGGTACCGCCTGCAGGTTCACCTTGCCATTCAGCTGTTTCTGAATGCGATGCAAACGGCTGTGCAGGTCAAAAACCCATTTATCCAGCGCAACGACCTGATCATGCAGTTCAGCACGCACTCGCGGGAGTAATGCATCTACAGCTGCCCGGTCACGCGGCAAAGGCGCTCCACTGACGTCCTGAAACAGTTCAGCAGCGCGCAAGGTGGCTGACAGGAGTATCTCATCTTCCAGCCGCTTGACCTCAAAACGCTTGCCCGACAACAACACCGACTGCGCCAGCTGTTTCAGCTGTTTACGTGCAAAGCGAACAGGCTCTGGCAGCATCAGCATAAGCAATCGGGCAACACCCCGAGGGTTAAGCCGTTGCGCTTCACAGCGACGACTGACAACCTGCAGATCGACCTGGGTGCCGCGATCCTGTAATACCGGAAAGGCATCGACTTCCAGACCACCGGCCTGACGCAACTTGACCGAGACGGGCAACTGCTCGAAATCCCAGGCAGTTAATCCCTGACGGCCCCAGCTTTGATTGGGTGATGCCTGCTGCAACAACTGTTCCGCCTGTTTGGAAAAGCGTCGATTCAGTGCTGTCCAATCACGTCCTGTCGCCATCACCTGCTTCTGCCCATCCAGCAGGCGCAGGTTCATACGGTGATGATCATCCAGCACCACACCGCGAAACACATCAGCATCAACACGCAAGCCGGTCATACGCTGCAGATGCAATGCCAGCGCCTCATACAGATCACCCTCAGCAAAGGTTACCGCCTGACAAAAGGCTTCGACGTAATTGGGCACCGGCACATAGTGTTTGCGCTGTGCTTTGGGCAGCCCCCGCAGAATCGCCGTACACTTGTCGGCCAGCATTCCCGGCACCAGCCATTCCAGCCGCTTTAGCGGCAGAGCATTGAGCAGCGGCAAGGGCAACTCCAGGGTGACACCGTCATCCTCGGCACCGGGATCAAAGTGATAACGCAGTGCCAGTTTGACACCTTCATGTACCAGATGATCCGGATATTGCTGCTGGGTCACATGCTCAGCGGAACGCTGCAGGATATCGTCTTCCTGCATAAACAGCGCTTTGGGCTGCTCTTTTTCCAGCGTTTTACGCCAATGCTCGAAGCCCTGACCGTTGACGATATCTTCACCACCCAACTCGGCAAAGCGACGCAGATAAAAGTCGGCTAATGCTTCCTCATCAACCAGCAGATCCCGGCGGCGTGTTTTTGCTTCCAGCGTTTCGACACTGGCGAGCAGATCCCGATTATGTTTGAAGAAGGCAGCATGAGTCTGATACTCCCCTTCCACCAACGCACTGCGAATAAAGATCTGGTGACTCAATTGCGGATCGATACGACCATAGTGCACCTTGCGTTTGGGTACGATAATCAAACCATAGAGCGTCACCTGTTCTGTCGCTACTACTTGAGCACGCTTTTTCTCCCAGTGAGGCTCCATCCAGGTTTTCTTGACCAGATGCGCTGCCGGTGCTTCGATCCATTCCGGTTCAATTTTGGCAACCTGATGCGCAAACAGCTTGCTGGTTTCCAGCATTTCAGCCGCCATAATCCATTTGGGATTTTTCTTGAACAGTCCTGAGCCGGGGAAAATATAGAAACGGCGATTACGTGCGCCGAGGTACTCGCCCTTTTCCTGCTTTATACCGATATGACTCAGCAGCCCGGCCAACAATGATTGATGGATGGCCGCATAGTCTGCAGGAGTTTTGTTCTCGGTCATCTTCAGGTCCCGCACACTCAGGTGCAGCTGTCGATGCAGATCACGCCACTCACGCATGCGTACCCAAGAGATGAAATGTTTCTGACACCATTTGCGCAACTGACTCTGACTCAGGGTCTGACGTTGCTCTTCATAGAGATGCCAGAGATTCAATAGCGTTACAAAATCGGAATCTTCATCGGCATAGGCTTTGTGCTTTTCATCCGCCGCCTGGCGTTTTTCCATAGGACGCTCACGCGGGTCCTGCACACTCAGCGCACTGGCGATCACCAACACTTCGGTCAATGCGCTCAGGCGATTGGCTTCTACCAGCATACGCCCTATACGCGGGTCTACCGGCAAACGTGCCAGATCACGACCGACCGTGGTGAGCTTGCGCCCTCGGGTGACTGCGCCCAACTCCTCAAGTAGCTTGAAACCATCGCTGATAAAACGGGAGTCAGGCGAGTCAACAAACGGAAAGGCAGCGATATCGCCCAGCTTGAGCTGCAGCATGCTGAGAATGACCGCTGCCAGATTGGTGCGGCGTATTTCAGCATCGGTAAACTCAGGTCGACTGACAAAATCTTCTTCGCTATACAGCCGGATACACACGCCGGATGCAACACGTCCACAGCGACCGGCTCGCTGATTGGCACTGGCCTGTGAAATCGCCTCGACCGGCAAGCGCTGCACCTTGGAGCGGTAGCTGTAGCGCGAAATACGCGCCAGCCCCGGATCAATAACATAGCGAATACCGGGAACCGTCAAGGAGGTTTCGGCAACATTGGTGGAGAGTACAATTCTGCGTCCGGCACGCCGCTGTTCATTGAAGACGCGGCTCTGCTCTGCCAGAGATAAGCGCGCATAGAGTGGAATCACTTCACAATCGCGCAGTTCGGCTTTACGCAGTGTATCGGCAGTCTCCCGGATTTCACGTTCACCGGGCAGAAAGATCAGAATATCACCCGGTCCGCCATCACGGCGTGATCGATCCAGGGCATTCAGTTCTTCAACCGCCTGCAGGATACCCTGTTGAAGGTCCTGAGCCTTGTCATCTTCCACTTCCAGTTCATGCAGAGGACGGTACAACACCTCAACCGGGTAGGTGCGCCCGGAGACTTCAATCACGGGGGCATTATTAAAGTGTCTGGAAAAGCGCTCCAGATCGATGGTTGCCGAGGTGATGATCACTTTCAGGTCAGGGCGTTTAGGCAGCAGGTTCTTTAAATAGCCCAACAGAAAGTCAATATTCAGACTGCGTTCGTGCGCTTCATCAATAATGATGACCTGATATTTTTTCAGCAGCCGGTCATGCTGTGTTTCTGCCAGCAGGATACCGTCGGTCATCACCTTGATTTGCGTCTGCTCGCTCACCTGATCGTGAAAGCGCACCTGGAAGCCCACTCGTTCACCCAGGGTGGTTTTCAGCTCTTCTGCAATACGTGACGCGACTGCACGTGCCGCGAGGCGTCGAGGCTGGGTATGCCCTATCAGTCCGGCTTCCCCCAGCCCCAGCTCCAGACACATTTTGGGAATCTGAGTGGTTTTACCCGACCCGGTTTCCCCGGCAATGACGACCACCTGATGGTCACGAATAGCGGCCTGAATTTCTTCACGACGCGCGGATACGGGTAGATCGGGGTAAATAATCGGGGGGGTCAACGCAGATGTGCTCCCATTACGCTCTATATCCTGCGTCAGAATTTGCATTCCAAGGGCGAATATTTTCCAACTGGTTTGCTAAAGCGTCCTTTGTAACTTCTGTGTCATAGGCGGCCTGAGCTCGAAGCCAATAGCCATTGGATAAACCGAAGAAACGGCACAACCGCAGATCTGTATCAGCGGTTATTGAACGTTTTCCAGCGATAATCTGACCAATTCGCTGAGCAGGCACCCCTATCTCTTTAGCCAAACGATATTGAGATATCCCCATGGGTTCAAGAAACTCTTCTTTGAGCAACTCTCCTGGTGTTACAGCATCAACTTCTCGCATGCTTTAACTCCTAATGATAATCAACAATTTCAACATCTTCCGCTCCCATTTTGCTCCAGCGAAAACACACTCGAAATTGTTTATTGATTCTAATACTGTGCTGCCCCTGACGATCACCAGATAGCGACTCCAACATATTACCCGGCGGTATTTTAAGGTCACTCAGCTGAACAGCTACCTGAAGTTGTCGAATTTTTCTCACTGCTGCACGTTCAATGTTGATAAATCGCTTAACGCGATATCCTTCCGCAAGCTTTTGAGTATCCTTACATTTAAACGATATGATCATAATAAAATATTAACGCAACACACTAATAACGTCAAACGTTACCATCCAGACACGGTATAATAACGCTCTTGACAATAAATCCGCAGTTAAAGGCTCGGCTGTTCCAGATAGGTCGTGTCATCCATACCCATACGCAACTCCCGAATGGTTTGCTTTTTCTCCGCAGCACTCCAGTTGGCGGCAGCGACCTGACGGTTCAAAGACTCCAGCAGCTTGTCCGGGTTGAAGTTGACGTACTGCAGCACCCGGGCGACGGTATCGCCACGTTGCAGGTAGCTAATTTCGACCTGTCCGGCCTCATTGAACTCAACATTCGCCGCGTCGGTATCACCAAACAGGTTGTGCAGATCACCGAGAATTTCCTGATAGGCGCCCACCAGGAAAAACCCCAGCAGCCCCTGGGTGGCTTCCATTGGCGGGTAGGGCAAGGTGGTTTCCAGACCTTCGCCATCCACATACTGATCTATACGACCATCCGAGTCACAGGTGATATCACGGATCACGCCACGGCGTGACGGGTACTTGTCGAGATCACGCAGTGGCAGGATCGGGAAGATCTGATCAATACCCCAGACATCCGGCAGGGACTGGAACAGCGAGAAATTGGCAAACAGTTTATCCGCCATCTGCTCATTCAGCTCATCCAGTATGGCACTGTGATGACGCTTGGCCGGATTCAGGCGCTGCATCAGATAAAGTGCCGTGGCCCGCATCATCTGCTCACCTGACGCACGATCCAGCAGGGTCAGATCACCATGGGTAAAGGCATGGTTGAGGTCCTGATTATGGGTAATCAGGTCATGATAGACCTCACTCAAACTGCGCTCACGACCCAGCGCATCCTGGTAGTTCTGCCAGATGCGCTGTAACAGCAGGTGGGCATCCTCATCAGGTGCTGACAGGCTGTGTACGACCTGTTGTTCAATACCGATAATGTTAGTGACCAGCACCGCATGATGAGCAGTCACTGCACGACCGGACTCACTGATCAGTTGGGGCTGCGGCAGATCATGCTCCAGTGCGACTTCCTTGAAGGCCTGCACCACCCGCTTGGCATACTCATCCAGGGTATAGTTCATCGAGCAGACACTGCGCGAGGCCGTGCCTTCGTAATCTATCCCTAAGCCACCGCCAACATCTGCCACATCAACGGGCATCCCCATCAGACGCAGCTGTGCATAAAAGCAGGCTGCTTCACGCAACCCGACCCGGATATCCTGAATATTGGCAATCTGACTGCCCAGATGAAAGTGCAACAGCTGGAAAGCCTGTATCTGGTCATGACTGCGCAGGATCTCGATGGTTTTCAGGATTTCGCTGGCCGACAGACCAAATTTGGATTTCAGGCCACCACTGTCTTGCCAGTTGCCTTTACCGACAGTCGATAAACGCGCACGCACACCAATTCGAGGCTGCACCTTCAGCTCAGCGGCGACACGCAATACATCGTTCAGTTCGCTGGATTTTTCCAGCACGATGTAGACTTTGTGCCCCAGACGCTCACCGGTTAGTGCCAGACGAATATAGTCTTCATCTTTATAGCCATTACAGATAATGGTCGACTTGCCTGGCTCTGACAGTGCCAGAACCGCCAGAAGTTCCGGCTTGCTACCCGCCTCCAGGCCGGTGTGTCCGTTTAAGACCTGACGCTGGCCGGATACAATTGCTTCAACCACCTCTCGTTGCTGGTTGACCTTGATGGGATAGACGCTGGTGAAACGGCCCTGATACTCCTCATGCTCAATCGCACGGGCAAAACTGTCGACCAGACTGGCGACTCGGTGACGCAGGATGTGAGGAAAACGAATCAGTACCGGCAGTTCCAGACCTCTTGCCTGAACCATTTGCAGAATTTCAGCAAAACTGACCTCAGCGCCAGAAACCGTATCACGCACAGTGGCATCACCCGCATCCGAGATGCCGAAATAACCAGCTCCCCAACGGGAGACATTGTAAAGGGCCAGGCTGTCCTGGGCATTCCAGTCCGTCATCGCTACTCCTGATTAATCTGTTTCGTCCACCAGACGGCGGCGCAGGCTTTCATTTTCAACCCGCAGTTTCTGGGCTTCCATACGGTGCTTGAAGATCTCTTCATAACGGGCTTCAAGCCGAGACTCCAACTCTGATATACGCGTCTTTTGCTCGCTGATGGTGGCTTCCATCTCATCCAGCTGGCTCTGCATCTGATCCAGGAACTGGTAACCACCCAAAGTACCCTCTTCTGCCTGATCCGCCCTGACCTGCCCCTGCAGCTCATTCACGATGTGACTGTAGAGCGCCTTGAGATCAGCGGCTTCACGTTCGGTATAGGTAATACGCTCTTCCATTGCCGTATGCGCACTGGCCGAACCAATCGAGCCTGCCAGCACATGCTCCAGCATGCGATGAAACTCCATCAGTTCAATAATGGTCAGGTAAGGTTTACCACTGACCTGAAGATCATCGGTGATACGCAATACCGCTTCTTCGGCTTTATCGGCACCCAGGTAACGCACCAGCAGATCATTCGCTTCAACGAGCTTGGGCTCCAGCGCAATATAGGCATCCAGACCTGTAGGCCGGGCCTTGCCGGCAATCTTGCCCCGCGACAACATGGCCGCCATAAACTCACGCGTCAGCGCCCGCTCATGTTTTTGAGGGTGATAGAACCAGGAACCCAGCAAGTAGAAAAGCACATTAAACAGCATGGACCAGAAGACGCTGTGTACCAGTGGCGGCAGGAAGTCGATTCCAAGAAAAGCTTCCGGACGTAACCAGGCGATACCAAAAGGCCCGGTAACCATGATGGATTCAGGCAACCAGCCCTCTGCAATCATCGAGGGGATGATCAGTGTCCAGCCCCACAGCAGATATCCGGCCAACAAACCGGTCATGGCTCCCATGCTGTTACCATGGCGCCAGAACATACCGATCAACACCGGTGGCGCCAGCTGCAGAATCGCCACAAAGGAGATCAGCCCCATGGCCGCAAGAATGTAGGAGTTACTCAACACCATTGCCAGGACATAGCTGGATGTCAGTATCAGTGCGGCAATAACCCAGCGGACTTGCAACAGGTAGCCCTGCAGCGGTTCAAGGAAACCGACCTTCTCGCACACGGGCAATACCAGATGGTTGGAGGTCATGGTTGCCAGTGTCATGGTGGAAATGATGATCATGCCGGTTGCCGCAGCAAAACCGCCGATAAATGCCAGCAGCGTCATCATGTCATGACCCAGATATTGCGGCACCTTGAGTACAAAGAAATCGGCTGATGCCAACGGCAACCCGAGCTTCAGGCCCGCTGCGGCGATCGGAATCACGAAGAGGTTAATCACCACCAGATAGAGCGGGAACATCCACATGGCGGTCTTGATATGGCGCTGATCACTGCTTTCAACCACACTGACATGAAACTGACGCGGCAGGAACTGAACAGCAGCAAAGCCCAGTACGATCAAGGTAGTCCACATCAGGCCTGAATGAGACGGCTGACGAAATTCGGTCAGGTAGAGCATCTCTTCATGACTGAGCGTTTCCATCAGACTACTCATATCGCCAAACACAGCACGCAGAATAAAGATGCCTACGACCACCAATGCCACCAGCTTTACCAGGCACTCAGCTACCAGCACGGCAATCATGCCACTGTGGCGCTCGGTCGGATCAAGTCGGCGAATACCAAACATGATGGTAAACACCAGCATCATCAGCATCACCAGCATGCCGGTCATATCCCAGGCTTCGCTTTCGTGGCTGCCCGTAATAATGCTGAAACTGCTGACGACAGCCGTCAGTTGCAGCGAGATATAAGGTGCGATACCACTCAGAGCGAGCAGTGTCACCAGCGCAGCAATACGCTGGGAGCGTCGATATCGGGTGGAGATAAAGTCAGCAATACTGGTGATACGGAAGACTTCCTTGACCGCGACCATGCGCCGCAGCGTTACCCACCAGAAAATCACACTGAGCAGGGCACCGATATAGATCCCCAGGAACAGCATACCGGAATGCACCGCAAAACCGACGCTGCCATAGAAGGTCCAGGAGGTAAAAAACACTGCCAGGGAAAGCGCATACACCCAACCGGGCATGACACTGCTGCTGCGATAACGGGTTCGCCGTTCCACCCAAAGCGCCAGACCAAACAATAGCAGCACATAAACCAGTATGATCAGGATAACGCTGTGGGCCGCAAACATCCCGCTTTCCTCGGCATGACAGAGGACAGCTCGCTGCCCTCTGCATTGACTCGTTAGTTATAGATGCTCTTCAGCATATTCCGCCAGGCGTGAACGGAACACACCTTCGAAGTGAACGCTGGCAGAGCCCTCAAAATCGCGGAAGCGCTCAACTATATAGGTTAAACCGGATGTCAGTGGCGTCAGATAATTGGAGTCGATCTGAGCCAGGTTACCCATACATATAATTTTAGTGCCCTTACCGCAGCGCGTGATTATAGTTTTAAGTTGCTGTGGTGTCAGGTTTTGTGACTCATCAATTAACACAACAGCTTTCTGGATACTGCGTCCGCGGATAAAGTTCAGCGACTTGAACTGCAGATTGGCTTTTTCCAGTGCATACTTGACGCTGCTCTGTGGACGTTCATCCTGCTCATGCATCGCTTCCAGGTTGTCACTGATGGCACTCATCCAGGGCGTCATCTTTTCTTCTTCGGTGCCAGGCAGGAAGCCGATATCTTCAGCTACCGGTGGCGTTGAACGTGTGACAATGATTTTGTTGTACTGCCCTTGTTCGATCACCATTTCCAGTGCACAGGCAAGGGCGATCAGCGTTTTACCGGAACCGGCAGAACCCAGGAAAATACTCAGATCCAGATCCTGATCAAGCATCGACTGCATGGCAAACGCCTGCTGAATATTGATCGGCGAAATACCCCAGCAGCACTGATCCATCAGATGCTGATAACCCAGATCCAGCAAGGTGACACTGGTCTCATCAATGGCTACGGTACGTGCTGCAAAATCCTGGGTTGAGTCATAGAGGTACTCGTTCATCCAGGTATTGGGCAACAGCGCACGACTGACCTTGTGATAGGTTTTGCCGTCACGCTGAAAACTCTCAACATGTTCCACCTGCTCCCAGAAAGGTGTTTCAAGACAGGTGTAGCCGGTTGGCAAGAGCTCAACATCCGACACCAACTGGTCTGTACGGTAATCTTCAACCCGCTTGAGGCCCGCACCCATCGCCTTGAGGCGCATATTGATATCTTTGGTGACCAGTACTACCTGACGGTGCGGAAAGGTGGCCTGCAGATGCAAGGCACAGTTAATGATCTTGTTGTCTTTGTTGCGCTCATCCGGCAAAAAGCCCGCACGAGTGGTCAGCTCATGGTCCGGAAAAATGCTCAGGCGTCCCAGCTTTTCATCACGATCCTTGCCTGGCAGCAGGATACGTACCCCTTTAGTAATCTGCTCGGGATTGGTCGCTGTACTGAGGATATCATCAATAGAGCGAATCGCGTGCCTGGCTTCCTGAGACACGTGTTTTTTGCGGTCCTTGATATCATCCAGCTCTTCCAGGACTGTCATCGGAATGGTGATGTCCTGCTCTTTGAACTCATAAAGGCACTTGGGATCATGCAGCAGAACGTTAGTGTCGAGGATATACAGGCGTGAGGCTTTTGAGGCATTCATCTGCGTTTTTCCTTTGCGGAGACGTTTCCTTCAAACTAGCCGATCCGCTCTCGATTCACAACCACCCGAAGGCGGCAATGACATCATTTTTCAGCTTTTTTTTCCTGATCACAGGGTACAGAACAACCACATTTAGGCGGCACTGGATCATAACCACCTTCACGCAGGGGATGGCATCGGAGCACACGGCGAATGCCCAGGTACAAGCCCTTTAACGGACCGTGAACCTGGATGGCTTCAATCATGTACGCCGAACAGGTCGGCTCGTAACGACAACTCGGGGGCAACATCGGGCTAATGAAGTATTGATAAAACTTCACCAGCAAAATCAGCACACGACCCAATTGTCGACGTAACCAGGACATCAGCATCTCCGAATATAAAACACGCCAGTGTAGCGGATCCACATCGATTTTAACATTGGGGTGGTCATTGGCGGCTCAATCCGTACAATGAGTCAGTTTCCAGATAAGCAAACGCGAGTTTAACCATGAAAAAGCTACTCAGTCTGTCTCTTCTGCTGGCCCTCTCTGTACCGCTTCAGGCCCAGGAAACTGCACATATCGCTGATGACGTCTATGTCTTTACTCACGGCGGCCCAGGCAATCAATACCGTATCAATGGACGCGTCAACAGTGGCGAGCCGGTCACAGTGCTGAGTCGTCAGAACCAGTATATACAGATACGCACCGAATCAGGCCGGACCAGCTGGGTACCTGCTGAGTTTGTTGCCACTGGAGAAAGCAAGCTCAGCCAGCTCCCGGAGCTGGAAGAGGCACTGGAAAGCAGTCAGACGCGCATTGCCAGCCAGGACCAGGAGATTGCCCGACTGAATGATCAGTTAGCAGCTGTTTCCGGTAATAATGCCGAGTACATTGATCAGGTCGAAGGCCTGCAGCAACAGATACGCCAGCTGGAGTCAGAGATTGCCAATATGGATCAGAGCAATCTGATCCGTTGGCTGACACATGGCGGACTGGTTGCTTTGGGCGGCGTATTGCTCGGTTTACTGGTACCTTACATGCCGAAGCGGCGCAAGCGTCGGGATGACTGGTTCTGATCAGCACTTTAAAGGACGGTTTTGTAACCAGCGGGTGAGGGTTTCTTCTGGCTGAGGCCGGCTGAAATAATAACCCTGCCCCTGATCACATCCCATACGCTGCAGCAGATCCAACTGTTGCGGCGTTTCAACACCTTCAGCAATGACTTCAAGATCCATGGCATGCGCCATGGCTACCATGGCTTCGACCAGCCGCCGATCTTTTTCAGATGTTTCAATGTTACGGATAAAGCTGAGATCAATTTTCAGCTGACTCAACGCCAGAGTACGCACATAGTTCAGGCTGGAATAGCCCGTCCCAAAGTCATCAATCGCCACCGACACTCCAAGTCTCAACAGTTCACTGATGGCTGAGCGGGTTTTTTCGGCTGAATGCATAAAACTGGTCTCAGTCAGCTCAATACTGAAATACTGCGGTTCCAGAGCATAGCGATTCAGCAGCCCGATCACACGCCCGGCAACGTTACCACGCTGAAACTGTCGAGCGGAGACATTTACACCGACATTGATTGACAACCCTGCCTGCTTCCAGGCGACAGCCTGCTGAATGGCAGCTTCCATCACCCAGTCACCAATTGTATCAATCAAGCCCATATCTTCAGCCAGAGGAATAAAATCTGACGGTGAGACTTCGCCCAGCTCTGAGCTGAACCAGCGCAACAACGCTTCAACACCGGTGACCTGTCCTGTTTTCAGGCAAACCTTGGGCTGATAGAAGAGCTGAAACTCCTGTTTTTCCAAAGCACCCTGCAGCAGGCTGGTCAGCTGAAAACGGGAGCGTGTTTGCTGATCCAGCTCGGAAGAGAAAAAATGATAGCTGTTGCGCCCCAGTTTTTTCGCTTCGTGCATCGCTGCATCGGCACAACGCAGCAAGCCTTCTGCCTCGTGAGCATCAACGGGGAAAAGCGCAATGCCGATACTGGCAGTCAGGCGTACTTCAGTATCTTTAACCAGTACCGGCGCGGAAATCACTTTGGTCAAACGGTCCAGAAAAGCAGGTAATTGATCCGTACTACCTAGTCCGGTCATGATGATACTGAATTCATCACCACCCGGACGAGCCGCTGTATCCGCATCGCCCAACGCCTCTTCCAGGCGACGGGCAATTTCTCTGAGAACCAGATCACCTTCAGTTTGCCCAAAGCGGTCATTAATTGTCTTGAACCAGTCCAGATCAAGGTTTACCAGTGCCACGATATCGTCATGATCTGCAGCATACGCCAGTGCATTATGAAGTCGATCAATAAACAAACGACGATTGGCGAGATGCGTGACCTCGTCAAAATAGGACATTTTATTGATACGTGCTTCGGAACGCTTGATCTCCGTCAGATCATGGAAAATGGCCGCATACTGAATAACCTCGCCCTGCTCACTCTCGATTGCGGTAATACTGAGCCACTCAGGGTACACACGGCCACTTTTGTTACGATTCCAGATCTCCCCCTGCCAACGCCCTTTACGACGCAGCTGATCCCACATTTTGTCGTAGAACGCCTTATCATGACGTCCAGAGCTGAGAATATTGGGATTGGAACCGATCACCTCCCAGTCCTGATAGCCGGTAATCTGGGTGAATGCGGGGTTAACACTCTGAATATTACCCTCGGCATTACAGATGACGATTCCTTCCATTGAGGAATCAATCACCTTTTCAATGATACGCAGATGGTTACGGGTTTCATTCAGACGGTAGCTGCGGTCATTCAGCAGCTCACGCAGGCGGAAGATGTAATCCAGTTCGACGTTTCGCAGAATATCGGAATAGGAAGCGAGTCCGATAACCTCCTGAGCATCATTCAATACTCCCAGATGACGGAAACCATGCTTGCGAAAGTGACGACGGGCATTAAACAGACTGATGGTACCCGGTACACTGATCAGTTTTTTGAAGGAAAAATCATACAGAGGCTTATCCAGACTCTCCGGCACACTGGCCAGCAAACGGATGATATCGGTTTCGGTGATGATTTTGAGCTCGCCATTCAATCCTTCGATCATGGCAGCAGTATGCCCCGCTGCACGGATACGTTCTACAGCCAGCCGCAAACTGCAGTCTTCAGGAAAGCGCAATGGATTATGGCTGCAGACATCATAGACGGAGCGCATGAACAGATCATGCTCCAGACCATGACTGTTGACGATATCGCTCTCACTCACCACGCCAATCAAGCGCCCTTGCTGATCCACTACCACGGCGTGACGAATACGCCCGGACATCAGTTCGATACCCAGCTCATCAATACTGGCATCAGGTGTAATGGTGATCAGAGGCGCCGACATGGCCTGCTTCACCTGTAACGGTTCACCCTGAGGACCGGGCACAACGCGCATGGCATCACGACGGGTCAAAATACCCACCGGATGCTGATCATTACAAACGATGACTGATCCTATGTTATAGTCCGCCATGAGACGAATGGCACTGGCCACTGTTTCATGCTGCTGACAGGTCACCACATCCTGGCGACATATATCCATGACCTTGAGCGCGTCTGAACGCTGTAACTGATTATTCATGGATACCAATACGGATGACCTTATGCTGAAATTACGAATATATAGCGGGAAGACAGTTACATTTTAGCAGTTAATATTAAAACACACCAATACCCCAAAGACTCCTGATACGACAATCATCGAGCATACGCCGTCACTGTAAATGTTTGCGACCACGCCCAATTCACGGATTGCCGCATTCAAACAAGTATGACAAGATCGGCTCAACGGAAAACAACTGTTTAACGGAAGTTCACTATGCCCTCTTCACTCACCGATCTAACCGCCCTGGTCGAGACAATAGCCCGTACACAGGACCCGGAAGCCATGATGGATACCATCGTGGAACGGCTGAGTGAACTGATGGATGCAGATGTCTGCAGCCTCTATCTGTGCAACCCGCAGCAGGACACGCTGATTCTGGCAGCCACCCGTGGCCTGGCCAGCAATGCTGTCGGCCAGGTCCGTCTGAGCCTGAATGAAGGGCTGGTTGGCCATATTGCTGCCAGCCTCAGCACCCTGAATATTGCCGATGCTCCTTCCGATGATCGTTTCGTCTATATACCGGAAACACATGAGCAATCCTATCGAAGCTTCATGGGTGTACCGCTGATTTATCTGCGCAAGCTGGTCGGGGTACTGGTGGTGCAGGATCGTGACCAGGACCGCTACAGTGATGAAGAAGAGGCCTTCCTGATCACCGTCGCGTCTCAGCTGGCAGGTACCCTGCATCTGCTGCAACGCAGTGGCAGCTGGATGCAACCTGAGGTACTACCGTATAAACGTTTTTCCGGTATCCGCAGTGCTGGTGGCATCGGTATCGGTCGGCTATGGGTGATCGATCCACATATGACACTGGATCAGGTCACCCCGGGTATCAACAGTGACCCTGTTGAAGAAAAAGCCGAGTTTCGTGAAGCCATTGAATGGCTTGCTAAAGACCTGGAAAGCCGTTCAGGTAAAATGGGCCATCATCTGCCGGGTGATTTGAATGCATTGTTCGGGGTCTACCAAATGATGCTGAAGAGCCCGGAACTGGTCAACGGGGTGGATGCACGGATTGACCAGGGCGATAGTGCTCCCTGGGCGCTGCGCCAGGTGATTGAACAGATGGCACAGATATTTGCTGAATCAGATGACCCTTATCTGAAAGCACGCAGTGAAGATATCACCAATATAGGTCAACGTCTGCTCAATGAACTGTTACAGCATGAGCGCCAGGTCATTGAAACACCTGATGAACCACTGGTGTTAACCGGCGAACTGGTCAACATTACTGATCTGGCGGAATTCCCGTTACAGCGTATCCATGGCATTGTCTGTACTTCTGGCTCAGCACTCTCGCATACTTCTATTCTGGCCAATGCGCTGGGGATACCTGCGGTCATGGGTGTAGAGGGTCTGGACCCGGACCGCTATCGTGGACAACGTATTATCGTCGATGGTAACCGGGGGGAATGTACCATCAACCCGCCCGAGGTACTGTGCCGCGAATACCGTCGCATGATTGCTGATGAAAAGCGCTTCATCCAGGGCCTGGAGCGCCTGCGCAATGAGCCGGCTGAAAGTCTGGATGGTTTTCGTGTACGCCTGCTGACCAATACAGGTCTGCTGGCTGATGCGACTCCAGGCCTGGAGCGCGGTGCCGAGGGTGTGGGGCTGTATCGCTCTGAGATTCCGTTTATGGTCCATCAGAGCTTTCCGACGGAAGAAGAGCAACTGCGTATCTACCAGAAGGTACTTGCAGCCTATGTACCTCACCCGGTTTCCATGAGAACGCTGGATATCGGCGGAGACAAGCAACTCCCCTATTTTGAAATGAGTGAGCAGAACCCTTACCTGGGCTGGCGAGGCATACGTTTCACACTGGATAATACGCAACTGCTGGTTACTCAGATTCGCGCCATGCTGCGTGCGGATATCGGCAACGGCAACCTGCAAGTACTGGTTCCAATGGTCAGCCGTGTGGATGAGGTTTCCAGCTTCCGTGGTCATATGGAAAAAGCGGTTGCCGATCTGCGCAAAGAAGGCCATCCGGTCCGCATGCCGCAGATTGGCATGATGATCGAAGTCCCCTCGGCAATGCTGCTGCTACCCAAGCTGGCGCCCTGGGTCGATTTCGTCTCTATCGGCTCGAATGACCTGACACAGTACCTGTTGGCGGTGGATCGCAACAACCCCCGCGTCTCTGCTCTGTTTGATCATCTTCATCCGGCCGTCCTGCATGCTCTGATGAATATCCAACAACAATGCCAGACTCTCAATCTGCCGGTTTCAGTATGTGGAGAGATGGCTTCAGATCCGGTTGCTGTACTGGTTTTAATGGCTTTGGGGTATAACAGCATCAGCTTAAGTGCTTATAATATACCTCGTATCAAACTGCTGATTCGATCAGTTGAGCGCCAAGCGCTACTTCCCCTGCTTGAACAGGCTCAGGCCTGTAGCCATGAAGAAGAGATACGCGCACTGTTTCAACCCCTGGTTGAACAGGCACTGAGCAAGCCGGCTGCAACAACACAATCCGAAAACGCCGATGATCAACAGGGATAAAAAAGGCTACCCTTTCAGGGTAGCCTTAAAGTGTATAGCTGAGTTGAAATGATGAAGAGACCCGATATATTCCTGCTCGGGTAAACAGTAAAACGCGTTTCAACTGAACGAGAGCTGAACAAAACTGAATCAGGCGAAAACCCACCGAAAGAGTGTTGCAATCTGCTGGTGGTCCGGTATAACTGACACTAACCAATTGTTTCGAGTCTAACACGATGGAATTGCAAGAACTTCTGATACTGGTGATCGAACCATCGCGCATGCAGCGCAATATCATTACCGGTCATCTGCGTTCTCTGGGTATTCAGGAAATTGAAGAGTTCAATGAGGCGGGTGAAGCGCTTGAGCGCATGCAAACCATCACACCCGACATTGTGATGTCTGCAATGCACCTGCCTGATATGACAGGCTCGGAGCTGGTCGGAGAGATGCGCAAATCACCGGGCCTCGATGAAGTGGTGTTTTTTCTGATCTCTTCAGAAACAATGTACCGTTATCTTGAACCCATACGCCAGTCTGGTGCCGCCACGATTCTACCCAAACCCTTTGACCCTGAAGAGCTCCACAAAGCCCTGATCAGCGCCGTGGAATATGTGGAAGACAGTCATCATCAGGACGATGAACCCGATGCCACCTTTGAAGACCTCTGGGTATTGATCGTGGATGACAGCAAAATGTCACGCCGCTACCTGGCTCGAATCCTGACATCTCTGGGTGTGATGAACTTTCGTGAAGCCAAAGACGGCGCAGAAGCGCTGCAGATTTTGAAAAATCAGCGTTTCGATCTGGTGATTACCGATTTCAATATGCCTAACATTGACGGGCTGGAGCTGGTACAACATATACGCCAGTACAGTGATCAACCGACGGTGCCAGTATTGGTTGTCACCTCCGAACAGGACGATCAGCCTTTGGCTGCATTTGAAAAACAGGGTGTCACAGCCATCTGTCGCAAGCCCTTGTCTTACCACTCACTGAAACAACTCTTACACCACCTGATCAGCGATCAGCACTGAATAAAGAAGAGGGCTGTCACACACTTGCATGACAGCCCTCTTCTTCAGTAATCAGCTTTTACTGTCATCCGGCAGACTTGTCATCCAGCAAACAACGAGGCTCAAAGCCCATAATCAATGCACCCCAATGTTTGCCATTGATATAGAGCGGGATTGACAGGTCATTGAGTATTTCACCTGTATCACGAATGTAGGTTTGCAACAGGAAAGCATTCTGGTGCGAACAACGTCGACGTTCCTGACGATTGGACTTGAAGAAGCGACGATGGCGACTCTTGACCAGATCCACTGACAAGTCCCCCGTCAGAGCCTGACTGACTTTAGCGTGGTGTGCAGGCGCATAACCATTACGGTCCACCGCAATCGCGTAGATAAACTCCGGACGTTCAGTAATAAAGCGATCGAACATGGGCCGTAACAACCGCTCAAATGCCTCAACATAGCTGACATTAAACTTCTCCGGTTCCTGACCCGGATTTGTCCGCTGATAGTTCTGATCGAACAGGTTAATTCCCTGCTCATCCAGTTGCTGCATACATTGCATGATCTCTTTGGACCAGGCAAAACCGGTACGGGTCATATTTTCAAATCCGCCACGACCAATCTGGAAATGTGACAGGAGCTCCTGGGTGGTTTCAGTCGCTTTTTCAAGATCGCCCGAATATTCTTTGGAGCGATCCATATCCTGCTTCATCTGTACAGACAACTCAGTGATTTTACAGACATGATCATGTGATTCGCGGTTGGTATAGGACAGCTCCTCGATGGCGGCAGATATCCCGGTCAACTGCTGGTTAATGTCTTCAAAATCGGAAACCAGCTTCACAAACTGATGACTGGTGGAATCGATAAAGCTTTCAGTATTTTCAATATACTCCAGAATCGTCACAGCACTGCTGTGGGTATTACTGACCAGGGAGGACATTTCACTGATATTGGTATCAATCTGGGTGGTCGCCACACTCACTTTTTGCGACAGATTGCGAACCTCATCAGCCACCACGGCAAAGCCCCGGCCCGCCTCACCTGCACGGGCCGCCTCAATAGAAGCATTCAGTGCCAGCAAATTGGTCTGATCTGAGAAATCCTTGACCATCGACAGGATATTCATGACATTGCCGGAGTTTTCACTCAGCTTCTGCACTGTTTCCTGAAAGCGGGTAGCCAATTCACGGACCGAGCGCACCTGTGCCAATACTTTGTTCAGCTCTTCACTGGAGCTGCGTATTTCCTGCATATTGGCACCCGTCTGATTACTGATCATCTGGGTGTTACCCGCAATCTCATCAATCGCCTGAGACGCCTGAGAGCTGGACTGGAATACCATCTGCGCCTGCTCTTCCTGCAGCCTGGAAGCTTCTCCGGATTCAATAACAGTTTTTTGCAGACGTGTGGAACTCAAGGATACGCTGACCGAATGACGTCGCGTTTCTTCAATCATGGCACGCAACTGATCGGTAAAATCATTATAGCTACGGGCCATGTCCGAAATTTCATCGTAAGTGTAGGCTGGCAAGGTAGCAGAAATATCGCCCTCTTTTTCGCGGATAGCGCGCAGCACCTCGGTAATTTCCCGGATCGGCCTCAGAAACAGATGGCGCATGAAAAAGATGGTAAACACACCGGCCAGCAACGCCAGCGTAATCGTGGCACTGGCGGCAAAGACCAAGGCATCTAACCCGGATAACAATTGTTGCTCGGTACTGCCTGACAGATCCAGTGACAAAATCATCTGCTTCAGGTCACCGGCATAATAACCACCGACACCGATCAGCACGACATGAGGGATCAGCAAAAACAGCACATTCCCGGTAATTTTCCGGGTCAATGAATTGAAAAAGGTTTTTTCAATAGTGGTATAAAGGCTCATCGTCATCTCTTATCGTTATTCTAATGTTGCCCCTACTATAAAACAGAAACTCCCGGCCAACCACTGGCTACCTTACGACCTTAGCCCAACACCTCGCCAGAAAGACCCTAACAACAAATTCAAACAGAGTTATGATTTTAAGCGTGTTTCTGCCTGACGCATGGCTGCCAGAAGTCGCTGACGGGCCTGAGCATCCGTCGAGGGCGCATAATGGAGCTGTTCATACGCCTCGGCCACCGGCTGCAGGATCTCCGCCAGCGCTGGAGAGTGAGCAGCCACACGGGCCACAAACCGGTTAAGGGTTTCATCCGGCTGCCGCTGAAAGCCCTGCCGTGCCACGCGCTGCAACAGACGTTGCAAGTGACGCTGTAACGGATCCTGAGGCTGAGGCCACCGCAATAGCCGCCAGGCCAACCAGCCCAGCACCAGAGCGCCAGGCACAAGTAGCGCCAGCACCATTTTCCAGGGCGTAATGCCCCCCAGCCAATCCTGTAACAGATTCTGTTGCTGATGATGGTAATTCAACACCCAGCGCTGCCAGGCAAAATTCAGTGCGTCGTAGCGCATACGGGCCTGCAATAACCAGCCCTGACGGATCAGACGTCTTGCGGACAAGGGTGAGTCGGCAAGAAAACCTGCCTGGCCACTGAACAGCTGGTCCGCACTCATCTCGATCCGCTCAGGTGCAACCGCTGCAGTTGGATCCAGACGCTGCCACCCCTGACCTTCTATCCAGACCTCTACCCAGGCATGCGCATCATATTGACGTAGCGTCAGATAACGTTGGGTGGTATTCCACTCACCACCCTGATAACCGGTCACGACACGTGCAGGAATGTCGGCCGCCCTCAGCATAAAGGCTGTTGCACTGGCAAAGTGTTCACAAAAGCCTTGCCGGGTATCAAACAGAAACTCATCAACACTGTGTTCTCCCAGCGCCATGGGCTCCAGGGTATAGACAAAACTGGCATGGAAATATGCCAGTATCTGATCGATCAAAGTCACAACATCGCCCTGGCTCTCATTCAGCCAGGTACTCACCAGCTCACGACTGCGCGGGTTGCCACGGGAAGGCAACTGAGTGTAGGCACGCCGTTCGGCTTGGCTTAGTTGCGTGGCTAACTGATAAGCAGGCGCGGAAGTCAGTGAATACTGAATACGCTGGGACACTTCATTGGCTGACACCAGGGTACGCGGCATGGTCAGCTGCGCCTGAGGCGGAGCTGCAAGAGGTACATCCAGTGCATACAGCCAGCGCTGACGACTGGGCTCCTGAACTATCTCATAGGTCAGCGTTTCACCCTGAACATCCAGCACCTCAGCGCCTCGGGCAGATGATGATCCCACCGTCCAGCTGCGCCCATCAAAAGCCGACAGTACCAGTACCCGCCAATAGCGTAATGACGGCGCCGGTGGTTCACCTTCAAACACGGCCCGGAAAGCCAGTTCATCTGAACGGGTCAGGCGACTGATATCCCCAGGCGCCATACTGTCGGACAAACCGGTACGTGCCGCTGAACGATCCAGCTCAACAGACCATAGCGGTCCGATTCGGGGAAACAGGAAAAACAGCACCAGCATCAATGGCAGCGCGGGTAACAGCATGCGCGAAGCCAGTTTCAGCGGACGCAGCATCTCTTCACGCAACGGGTCTTGCCAGACACTGACCAGCGCGGCAATGACCGCCAACACAGCGACACACATATACACAGCCATCAACAGGCTCTGTTCAAACAGGAACACTGTTGCCGCTACAAACAGCGCGACATACAGCAACACCAGTGCATCGCGTCGACGGTAGATTTCCAGCAATTTCAGCGCCAGCCCGACCGTTAACAGTGCGACCATGGCATTCAGACTGGCGTCCCGGTTAAAGCTGACTAACAGACCGGCGGCAGCTGCCACCACCAGCAACAGCCTCAGACTCCAGTGCGGAAAAGACCAGCGTCCGGTATGAATCATCACGCGGGCAGCGATACAGCCCGCACCCAGTAACAAAACCCAGGCAGGCAACCACACCACATTCGGCAGCACAACCGCCACACAGGCAATCAACTGCCACAACACCGCCGAGCGACTCAACTTATCGACCGGCTTGACCGATACCTGTTTCATGAGTTCACCTGACCATAGAGTGCCAGCGCTTGCAACACTTGCTGACGGTGATAGTCGCCACGTGCCGGCGGCCAGGTTTGGTCAGGTAAACGCAAGCCGTAGCAACGATCTTCCCGACTCAACTTTAACGCCCAATAACACAACCAGGACAGGCGCAACTCAGTCTCCGCCTCAGGCCAGGCACTGAAATCCAGCCAGATATCCAGATCCTGTCGTGCGGCATATTGCTTGGCATGCAAACCCTGCCCACGGGCATAGACTTTCCAGGCAATATGCTGCGGTGACATTCCCGGCTGAAAGCGCTTCAAATCACTGAAGTCATCGCTGCCACTTTGCACAACCAGCCCGCCCTGCCCGGTATTCCCCGCTGTTGAGGGTAAAGAAACTCCGTTTAGCGGTGCAGGATATACCAAGGCACGCGCCATCACCGGCTGATAGCACCAGCTCCTGAATAAGCCCAGCGGGAAAACAGTCTGCAACTTTACTCTCGGCGGCGTACACCAGCCCCGGCGCTGCGTCGGCAGCGCCAGCTCCACCTGAACCGGGTTTTGCTCCACCAGATCCACGGTGATCGGTAAGCTGCCTGGCCAGCTGAGCTGAATCTGCTGATGCTCCCGCCCTGTGTCACTGCCAAGCTGCAGCGTAAACCCCGCTGCCTCACCGGCAAAACAGGGCTGGCCAGTAGCGCGCACCAGCCTGACGCCGGCGAGATTACTGTAGGTATACAGAATCGCCACGACCATCAAGGCCGCCAGCAGAAAGGTCAATGCAAAGGTCAGGTTGTTTTCAAAGTTGATCGACAGTAGCAGCAGCAACACCAGCAGCAGTACAAACCCCCAGCCTGCAGCGGTCGGCAAAATGTAAATTTTGCCCTCGCGCTGCAATGACAACCCGGCTGGCCAGCTGATCATCCACTGGCCATCACATCAACACGGGACAGCAGCTCACTGACCAGACGCGCGGAGGTGTGTCCAGCCATATCTTCAGCTGCCCGTATCCGGTGACCCACGACCGGTTCGAGAACACGCTGCACATCTTCAGGCACAACATGCTGACGCTCGTGCAACCAGGCCCAGCTGCGTGCACAGCGCAACAACGCCAGCGCGCCCCTGGGAGACACGCCATAACTGAAGCCATCGCCTTCACGGGTATACTGAACTAGCCGCTGAACGTAGTGAATCAGGTCACTTGAGGCATGCACCTGCTGACACGCCTGTTGCGCTTCCCGCAGTTTTTCAGGCGATAACACCGCAGGCAGACGCTGACGACGGGAAAGCGTATCACCACGCATTAGCAAGGTACGCTCTGCCTCAGGGCTGGGATAGCCCAGATTGATACGCATCAGAAAGCGGTCCAACTGGGATTCAGGCAGGGGAAAGGTACCGAATTGCGTCAGTGGGTTTTGTGTCGCGATCACAAAGAAAGGATCCGGTAACTGACGGGTTTCTCCATCCTGGGTGACCTGGCCCTCCTCCATCGCCTCCAGAAGGGCACTCTGTGTTTTCGGTGTCGTACGGTTGATTTCATCCGCCAACAGCAATTGAGTGAATACCGGTCCCGGATGAAATACGAAAGCACCACTGGGCGCATCAAAGACAGACACGCCGAGGATATCAGCGGGCAGCATATCACTGGTGAACTGTATACGACTGTCTGCCAGGCCAAATACCGATGCCAGCGCGTGTGCCAGCGTTGTTTTGCCCATGCCCGGCAGATCTTCAATTAGCAGGTGACCACCGGAGAGCAGGCAGGTCACCGCCAGGCGCACCTGCTGAGCCTTGCCCAGTATGACCTGATCGAGTTGTTCGCAGGCCTGCTGTACCTGTTTTGCCAGCGTATCAGCCATCCCGTCTCCTATACTTATCGGCTTGATTATGAAGACAGTATCATCTGTGCCAAGGCAGTGCCACTTTGCCAGGCTCCATCAACACCGCCACCTGCTAACCAGTCACCGCAGACACCCACGGCACGATCCCCATCCCAGACTGCCTGTGTCGTTTCGACACTGTTCACATCGCAATACAGCCAACGGTGGGCACGATAACCCAACACTTTGACAGGATCTCCTGTCAAAGCCACCCAGGAGGCCACCAGTTCATGCATGACTGTTTCACCGCTCAGACTCAAATAAGCTTCGCTCCATTCCTGACTGGCTTGCAGCGTCCAGATCTCCCCGGCACGTCCGGGCTTGCTGCTTTCTCTCAAGATGCGCTTAAACTCCGGGTGCTGTCCCTCGATCAGATCAATCTGCGCCAGGGACTCGGGGCGCTGCTCCAATGCCAGCGCCAATACCCAGGCTGGCCGGAGTGATATCGCAGCGGCTCTCGCCTGACAGGATTGCAGCGCATCCAGCAATGGCACTGCCTGAGGTGCCGGTGTGGCGATCACCACTTTATCAAAATGCCCCAGTACCTCGGCATGTTCATCACGCAGCAGTACACCCTGGCGATCCGGCCAGACAACACTGACACGCGTCTCGGTATGCAGCGTCACTCCAGCACTTAACAGACGGGTTAATACGCTGGATCGTGGCACACCCACCCAAAGCTCTCTGGCTGGATCTACCCGTGGTGCCTGCAGGGTAAAATCAGTCTGACTCGGCTGCCAGCACTGCGCTGAATCAGGATGCTGACTTAACCATTGCTGCAGCGACGCCTGCCGGGTTTCAATAAATGGCACACCCAGGTCTGTTGTCAGATCGCCCAGGCGTGAAGAAGCCAAACGTCCACCGGTACCACGACTTTTCTCAAACACACTGACTGCGTATCCGGCCTCAGCCAGTAACGCGGCACAACGCAATCCGGCCAGCCCTGCTCCAATGACCGCAAGCGTTGGTCCGGATTTGATTTGATTCGACATTCACTCTTTCTCCGTTAAATAAGGATGTTCTTCCATAAAACCCTACCTGAGTTACGCATAGATGAAGAAATCCGATGAATGGTTCCCCATCCATAAAAAATTCTGATCCTAAAGCTGTAAGGTTGCAAGGTGGCCAGTGGATAGTTAGCATGAGCACCTTAATTAAACAGGAGAGCACTATGCAGATCGATCAGAATACCGTCGTTTCCATCCATTACACGCTGACTAATACGGAAGGAAACGTGATGGACAGCTCTGTTGGACAGCAGCCGCTGGCCTACCTGCATGGTGCCAGCAATATCATTCCTGGCCTGGAAAACGCACTGACTGGCAAAGCTGTTGGCGACACACTGCAGGTAACTGTAGAGCCTGAGCAGGCCTATGGCGAAGTACGTGATGAAATGATCCAGTCCGTTGACCGTGCCAATTTCAGTGGTGTGGATGAAATCGAAATCGGCATGCAGTTTATGGCTCAGACGCCTTGGGGTGAGCAGCCTGTGACTGTTGTCGGCGTCGAAGGTGACAGCATCACGCTGGATGGTAACCATCCGCTGGCTGGCCAGGTACTGACATTTGATGTCGAAATCGTTGAAGTACGTGCTGCTACCGACGCTGAAATTGAAGCGGGTACGCCTCAGTAAGCAGTTGTTGTAACGCTCTGTGAGCCATCTGCCTCACAGAGCGTTATCAAAACCGCTCAGCTATATGCTTTAGTGATATGTCTGTTCGTATTTCTTGCGAATTGCAACCAGTGCGGGCTGAATATCCAGGGGCGCATAGCGCATCGCCTGCTCAAACAAAGCCGCATTTTCTTCAGAGAGCCGCTCTTCTTCACTCATCTGCTTCAGTTTACGCATCGCTTCCATGAACTTGGGGTGAGGTGATGATTGACTCATGGCGGACCTCCTTGGGTCTTGTGGCAGCCTCAGAGTGCTGCCAGTGGATTCTCTGTCCAGGGTGGCTGGAAAAATGATTCTAGCACGCCAGGATCGACAGTTTCGACCTTCTTGAAACGCCACTTGGGTGTTTTATCTTTATCGATGAGCAATGCCCGCACCCCTTCGACAAACTCACCCTGACGGCAACACTGCGATGCCAGCTGCATTTCCGCTTGAAATACCGCTTTCAGTGACAGCTGACGCGTGCGTTTAAGCTGTTCAGCAATCAGACAAACAGATAAAGGGCTACCGGCCAGCAGGGTTTCACGTGCTTTTAGCAACCAGGGGTCTTCAGTTTCCAGTGCGACCAAACGCTCGACAAAGTCAGCAATCTGATCACCTGACAGCAGAGTCTCAAACAGATCTTGATAGGTCTGTATCGGAGTCAGCATATCGGCAAAGGCAGGCTGAGCGCTCTGCGCAAGCCCCTCCAGTACCTGGGTGATCACGGCAGCATTATCACCCTGATTCCACAGACCGGACAGGAGTCCGGACAGGAGTTCAGGACGCTGATCAAGCGTCAATGCATAGTCTGCCAACCCCAGCCAGCAAGCATCCCGCGCACTGACCTGACTAGCGGTTAACCCCATAAACAGGCCGGTTTGGCCCGGTAAACGGTTCAGAAAGTAACTGGCACCGACATCCGGGAATAACCCGATGGTGACTTCCGGCATGGCAAGGCGAGAGGTCTCGGTCACCACGCGATGACTGCAGCCATTCATCAGCCCCAAACCACCGCCCATCACATAGCCACTGGCCCAGCAGACAATCGGCTTGGGATAGGTCTGAAGGCGATAATCCAGTCGATATTCCTGCGCAAAGTAGCGGTCTGTCGCATCGAAATCTCCGGCATCGATCATGCGCCAGGCCGCAACCACATCCCCTCCGGCACAAAAAGCCTTGTCACCGGCACCACTCAACAACAGCGCCACCACTCTGGGGTTTTCCTGCCATTGATCGAGTTGTGGATTAATCAGCTGAATCATCTCATGCGACAGCGCATTCAGGGTTCGCGGGGCATTAAGACAGATTTCACCGATAAGATGCCCGTCCAGTGTTTCATGTTCCTGGAAGATCACTGAGGTCATAACAACTCCTGAGAATTAACGCACTGCGCCCTGTTGCCGCGCCAGAGACTGAGTCTCTTCACCCTGTCGTTCTGAACCCACCAGCCAATTTTGCAGATGAGGTTCAAGCAACTGAATCATCATGTCGATATGATCCGGATCGGCATTGAGCGCCGGAATATAGGCATAGGATTCGCCACCGTTTTCCATGAAGTACTCACGGTTTTCCTGACCTATCTCTTCAATGGTTTCGAGACAGTCGGAGGAGAAACCAGGGCAGACCACCTGGATCGATTTGACACCTTTGGCAGGCAAGGCCTTCAGGGTTTCATCGGTGTAGGGCTGCAACCATTCCTCACGCCCGAAACGGGACTGAAAAGTTGTCAGATATTGATCTGCAGACAGGCCCAGCTTCTCTGCCAGTAGACGAGAGGTTTTGTGACACTCACAGAAGTAAGGATCACCTTCCAGCAGATAGCGCTTGGGCACACCGTGATAGGAAAAAATCAGCTTGTCTGGGACACCAGCATCCTGCTGAAATGCTCGTATCTTATTGGCCAGCGCATCGATATAGGGATCAAAATCATGATAATGGCTGATGAAGTTAAGATCCGGCAACCAGCGGCGACGGGTAAAGTCTGCCGCCAGCGCATCAAATGTTGAGGCTGACGTGGCACCGGAGTACTGCGGATACAAAGGCAGCACCACCAGCTTGCGCACCCCGCCCTGCTGAAGCTTTTCCAGTACGCTGTGCATGGACGGGTTACCATAGCGCATGGCAAATTCAACCTGTACCCGGTCACCATAACGGTCCGCAAAATAGGCTTTTAACGCCTTGCACTGATTCCGCGTATGGATCAGCAACGGTGAACCTTCATCAGTCCACACCTCACGATAAGCCGCCGCTGACTTGGCCGGGCGGACATTCAGAATGATACCATTCAAAATGAACCACCAGATCGGCCGGGGCACTTCAACAACGCGAGGATCAGACAAAAACTCTTTCAGGTAGCGACGCAACGCCGGTGTTGTCGGCTCATCCGGCGTACCCAGATTGGTGATCAGCACACCAATACGATCCGCCTGAGCATGACTGAAATCCTTCACGCCATTAAAACGCATCGTTTTAACCCTCCAGCTCAATGACCTCAAAGGCTACATCCGGATTAACATCCTGCTCATAATCAATCGATTCGATACCAAAGCCGAAAAGCTTTAGAAACTCTGCTTTATACGCAGCGTAATCGGTTAACTCAAACAGGTTTTCGGTAGTCACCTGGGGCCAAAGATCACGACAGGCATTTTGCACCTCATCACGCAATTCCCAATCATCCAGACGGTAACGATTGTCATCATCCATCTGTGCACCTGAGCCATAGAGGCCGGTACTGAACAGGCGCCAGACCTGATCCATACACCCTTCATGCAGACCCTGAGCCTTCATCACTTTGAAGACCATGGACAGATAGAGCGGCATCACCGGAATTGCTGAGCTGGCCTGGGTCACGACGGATTTGAGTACAGCCACATTGGCTTGTCCTTCGAGTGCAGACAGTTTGGTATTCAAACTGGCTGCTGTCTCATCCAGATGCTGCTTGGCTTTACCCAGCGCACCGTGCCAATAGATAGGCCAGGTGATATCTGTACCTATATAGCTGTAGGCAACGGTTTTGCAACCCTGAGCCAGTACACCGGCGTCAGCCAGGGCATCGATCCAGAGCTGCCAGTCTTCACCACCCATAACCTGCACTGTGGCGGCCACTTCTTCTTCCGTAGCCGGTTCAATCTCAGCTTCGATAATGCAGTCTTTGTTGGTGTCGATCGCCGTCGAACGGTAGGGCTCACCGATCGGCTTCAACACTGAACGAATCACTTCACCGGAATCCGGCAGCTTGCGCACCGGCGATGCCAGAGAGTAGACCACCAGATCAATCTGTCCCAGATCTGCCTGGATCAGCTCAATGACTTTCTGTTTGGCGGCGTGCGAGAAAGCATCACCGTTGATGCTTTTTGCATACAAGCCCGCTTCATGGGCCAGACGATCAAAAGCGGCAGCATTATACCAGCCGGCTGTTCCGGTTTTTTTCTCAGTACCCGGCTTTTCAAAGAACACACCGATCGTTGCTGCATCGCTGCCAAACGCCGCAGCGATGCGAGATGACAAGCCATAGCCACTGGAGGAGCCTATGACCAGCACCCGCTTGGGGCCATCAACTTTGGGCTGTGACCGGGTAAATTCGATTTGCTCACGCACATTGGCTTCGCAGCCAACAGGATGGGTGGTCGTACAGATAAAACCACGAATTTTAGGCTTGATAATCATAGGATTCGCTATCTTTCAGCTATGGATTGACGATTCGGCCACTGTATCACAAAAGCGCCAGTGGGTTAATCTGTCCGATGATACGGAGACGGGGTGATGGTAGCGAGGCAGTTCGGCACACCTATCGGTCAGCAGGATATTGCAGAGGCATGGTGGTACCGCTGCCGAGGGACCGTCTGCCGCCAGGGATGGCGGCAGTCGAGCGGTCATGGATGACGAAAAGCGAGTCCCTCGGTAGCGGTACCACCATGCCAAACCCGCACTCAGCGTGAGCAGATCACCAGGCTGTTGCGAATTGCTCGTCAGACATTTCAGTGATGGTCGCGCTGCCCGCTTTGACCATGCGTGCATAGCCCAGGTAACGAGGCAGGATCTGCTCAAAATAGAAGCGCGCTGTAACCTGCTTGGTTTCCAGGAAGGCATCATCTTCACCCTCAGCCTGCAATCCTTTCGCAGCTTCAGCCTGACGCAGCAGTTCCCATGCTCCGGCAACCGTACCGAGCAGCATCATGAAATTATGTGCAACAGCACCGGCTAACTGAGGATCGTCAGCCGCACCGGCCAGCAGGTCATCACGCGCCTGCTCAACAACCAGAATTGCTTCACCCAGCTCGGCTGCCAGCTCGGCAAACTCGCCACCCGCTGCAACAGTCTCACGCATTTCAGCCAGCAACAATGTCAGCGCTTCGCCCTTATCCATCAGAATCTTACGTCCGACCAGATCCAGCGCCTGAATACCATTGGTACCTTCGTAAATAGGCAGGATACGGGCATCGCGGTAGTACTGGGCGGCACCGGTTTCTTCAACAAAGCCCATACCACCATGAATCTGTACGCCAATCGAGGTCACTTCCTGGGCAAACTCAGTACACCAGCCTTTAACCACCGGCGTCAGCAGCGCAGCACGAGCCTTTTCACGCGCACGGCGAGTCTCATCTTCGGCATGGTGGGCAAAATCAATACTGCCACAGGCATCATAGGTCAACGCTCGTCCAGCTTCGGTAAAGGCTTTCATTGTCAGCAACATGCGACGTACATCACCGTGACGGATGATCGGACCCGCCTCTTTATAACCCACGGCAGGACTTTGAATGCGCTCATGTGCGAAATTCAGTGCATGCTGATAGGCACGTTCTGAAATTGCCACACCCTGCAAGCCAACCCCCAGACGGGCGTTGTTCATCATAGTAAACATACAGGCCAAACCACGGTTTTCTTCACCCACCAGATAGCCAATAGAGTTTTCAAACCCCATCACCGCTGTCGGACTGGCGTGGATACCCATTTTATGTTCCAGCGACAGCGGCTTGGTGTTGTTGTAATCCCCCAGAGAGCCATCGGCATTGACCAGATACTTCGGCACCACAAACAGTGAAATGCCGCGAACACCCGCCGGTGCATCAGGCAAACGCGCCAGCACCAGATGCACAATGTTGTCTGTCAGGCTGTGATCACCCCAGGTAATAAAGATTTTTTCACCGGTAATACGGTAGCTGTCACCATCTTTTTCTGCTTTGCAACGCACCTGGGACAGATCTGATCCAGCACCACCTTCAGTCAGGTTCATGGTACCGGCCCACTCGCCACTGATCAGCTTGGGCAGATAGATGGATTTGATTTCATCACTGGCATTCAGCGACAGGCATTCAACCGCACCCTGCGACAGGAGCGGGCATAGCCCCCAGGCCATGTTTGCAGACTGCCACATTTCCATCACCGGGATCGACAGCAGATACGGCATACCCTGACCGCCATATTCCGGGTCAAACTGCAGCGATCCCCAGCCACCTTCGGCATATTGCTGATAGGCTTCATGGAAGCTTTCCGGGCACACCACACCACCGTCTTTCAGCTGCACGCCTTTTTGGTCACCATCCCAATTGGTCGGTGCAACCACGTCACGAGCAACCCGCGCTGCCTCATCCAGAATAGCGTCTACCATATCAGCAGAGGCATCCTCGTAAACAGGCATAGAGGAAAGTTCTGTCATACGCGCTATCTGATTCAGCGCGAGTTTCATGTCTTTTACCGGAGCGTTATAGTCAGCCATACACTACCTTCTCGTTACAGGTTCAGATCCATTCCTTGCATGACAACCTTTCGAGCCGCTTGCCATACATAAGGGTTTATACTTATTCTAGCATGCCAGACGTATCTGATAAGCACAAAATCGGTTACGCTTATCTTTATACTGAACGATTTTTACAACACATGACAGACAGGAACTGAAAAATGCAGGATATACACGGCTATTACCTGGAAGATCTGCAAGTCGGCATGAGCGAATCCTATGCCAAAACGATTTCTGAATCAGATGTGTATTTGTTTGCCGGCATTTCCGGAGACAACAACCCGGTGCATATTAATGAAGAATATGCCCAAACCACACTGTTCAAGAAGCGTATTGTCCATGGCATGTTCAGTGCTGCACTGATCTCTACCGTTGCCGGCACCCGTCTGCCAGGACCTGGCTGTATCTATATCGATCAGCAGATCAAGTTCAAGGCCCCTGTATATATTGGCGACACGGCCAAGGCGACCCTGACGATCACCGAGATAGATGAAAAACGTCGCCGCGTCAAAATGCGTACGGATGTAACGGTGGGTGAAACACTGGTTGCCACGGGCGAAGCGACATTTATGGTCGACAAGCGCAACGCGTGAGAGTTGAAGCCTCTGCAAGCACTAACGGCATGCAGAGGCTATTAGATACTCTATTTAAGGCTGATCCAGCCAACGATACAGGGTTCGACGCCCGATCCCCAGTAATGCGGCGGCCCGGCGCTTATTGCCCTGCACCTCGTCCAGCACCAGCTGAACATAACGCTTTTGCAGCTCGTCAAGGGTTGGCAGCACCTTGCCCTCCAGTAATCGTCGCTCTTGTTCGCTGAAGCTGTCTGGCACGATCGTGATACCAGGACCCTCATCATTCAGTGTCTCCAGCAAGCGCCCTGGCAGGTGGCGTGGTTCAATCCACTCACCGTCACAAAAAGCCACTGCACGCTCAACAACATTCTGCAATTCACGCACATTACCGGGAAAGGGGTAAACCCGAACCAAAGCCAGCGCCTGATCGGAAAACCCTTGAATCGCCTTACCCTGGGCTACCGCATTCTGTCGCACAAATTGCTGCGCCAGCAGTTCCAGGTCGTCTTCACGCTGGCGTAAAGGTGGAATCTGAATTGCAAAGGTTTCCAGTCGATAATAAAGATCCTCGCGAAAACTGCCTTCCGTAACCTTCTGCTTTAAATCCCGATGAGTAGCGGCAATAATCCGCACATCTACCTGCACCTCGGTATCCTGTCCTACCGGCCTGACTGAACCATCCTGCAAGGCGCGCAAGAGCTTTGCCTGTAACGTCAAAGGCATCTCACCGATTTCATCCAGCAGCAAGGTGCCACCCTGCGCTTCCTGTAATAACCCCTTACGTGCCTTGCGTGCGCCAGTAAACGCACCGGCAGCATGCCCAAAGAACTCACTTTCCAGCAGTTCTTGTGGAATACCGGCACAGTTAACGGCCAGGAACGGACCATCGGCACGCTCACTTTCGGCATGTAGCGCTTTGGCAACCAGCTCCTTACCTGTACCACTCTCACCATTAATCAACACCGGCCCTTGTGCCCGGGCCACGACACGGATCTGATCAAACAGGGTACGAATCGCCTGGCTTTTTCCCCAGATACCATGAAACGCCGTTTGCTGACGCGAAAGCTGACGGAAAACCCTAAGCTCATCCCGGACTCGATGATTCTCCAGCACTTTGTGAACACTCAAGAGGAAGTGTTCCAGATCCAGCGGCTTGGTCAGAAAATCATCCGCACCCGCCTGTAGCGCTTCTACAGCCTGCCGCACGCTGCCAAAAGCAGTAATCACTATCAATCCGGGGCGTCCTGCCTCATCCAGCTGCATCACCCGCTCCACCAGCTGCATTCCATGCCCATCAGGCAATCGCAGATCGGTAATCACCAATGCCGGCTGCAAGCTATCCAGCTCCACTTTTGCCTGAGCGAGCGTATCTGCCGTGCGCACATCAAAACCAGCCGCCTCCAGCTCTTCCAGTATCAGCGCCGCAAGCGCCTGATCATCTTCAACCAGTAACAATGACTGCCGGGTACTCACTCGACTCATGCATACACCTCCTGTTCAGGTGTTTCCAGCGGCAGAACAAGTTCGAAGCAAGCGCCTCCCAACTCACTGCGGCGCACCAGGATCTGACCACCATGTTCTTCAACAATACGCTTGACGATCGCCAACCCCAGCCCACTGCCCTGCCCCGGTGTTTTGGTGGTGACAAAAGGCTCAAATATCTGTTCTCCCAGACCAGGATCTACACCTGGACCTGCATCCTCAATATATACATGAATTTTTTGATCCAGTTTCCAGTGCATACGTACAGGCCCCTCAGGGCATGCCTGACAGGCGTTGCGCAACAGATTGATCAGGGCCTGCTCAAGGCTCAGGGAATCGCCCATCAGCATCGCTTCCGGGCCCGACTCCACCTCAACATCAAACCCTTCACCGGCAATTAACGACTGTGACCGTCGTAATAATGCAGCCAGATCCAGTGGCCGAGGCTTGGCGCGTGACGAGCGACCATAAGACAACAGCTGCTGAATAATTGATGCCATGCGTGCAATTTGCTGGCGGATATCATCCAGCTCATGGATATCCCGATCATCCTGCAGGCGTCGTTGCAGGCGACTGGCCCGACCATCCACAACACTCAGAGGCGCACCCAGCTCATGTGCAACCCCTGCCGACAACTGCCCCAGGGCCGCCAATGTCTCCGTTTGGCGCAAACGTTCAGCAATCACCTCCCGTGCCAGACGCTGCTCCTGTTCTCGTGCCTCGGCCTGCTGAATCGCATCCAGCATACCGTTTAGCCCCGCCGCTAACTGACGTATTTCACTCGGGCCATCTACCGCGGCCCGATGACCGTGATCACCGGCCTCAACACGCTGAATACTGCGCAGAATACGCTCCAGAGGACGACCTATCGCTCCCTGATGGGTCAATACCAGAATGCCAAGGATCAATAACGAAATAAATCCAAACCCAGCCCAGGAGCCATAGGCCAGACGCTTGAGCTGCTCACCTATATCACTGTGCCGTCGAGTAACCTGCAAGAGCCCATTGGGTTGACCCGCTGCATCGAACATCGGCATAAAAAAGGAATACACATCCCGACCACGAATACGCTCATACTGATCAAACTCACCAGCCAGGGTTTTCTGCAATGCATCTTCCGCTTGCTTCTGAGTCGGATTCACTACGCCAAAACTGATCAGCGGCTGCCCCTCGGCATCAAACAGATACGCTCCATACACTTCAGTCATACCAAACAGAGATGCCATACTGCTTTGCATCTGCTCAAGATCATTACGCGCCATGGCATGACTGACTGGTAAATACACAGCCCTGGCTACCAGCTGCAAATCACGCTGCATGCGCTCTTCAATAAAGTTACTGATCAAGGTTTGCCCAGCTGACAAAATCAGCGCCAGAATCAGCAAAACAGGTAACGCAACCCTGACCAGCAATACGCGCCGCAGGTTGCCTGACAATATACGCCCCTTCACGCCCTTCTCCCTTAGCCTTTATGACACATGAGCCAATTTGACACACACTATGACACAAATGATCCGTGCTCAACAAATAAAAACACCCTGAAATAATTCAAATAATAAAAATAATTATATATAAATCAATTAATTGAATGATTTTATAAAAAGTTGGCACACATCTGGCAATAATCTATGTGAATTCAAAACAAGGAGTTAATGTGATGAAAAAGACACTACTTGCCACCGCCTTCGCCAGCCTCATGACTTTGGGCTTTGCCTCCCATACGCTCGCTTATGAAACACAATCAGGCATGGCAGCACCTCAACAAGGCCAGGTCGAATTTGCTGAATCTGATCTGCAAACCTTTGCTGCTGTACAGGGTGATCTGGATAACATTCGGGCGGATTATTCTGCTCGTCTGGAGAGCACTTCAGATCAGGAGCAAGCAGCTGAACTGCAGCAGGAAGCCAGCCAGATGATGATTGAAGCTGTTGAAGCGGCAGGCATGGATGTTGAAACCTATAACACAATTGCACTGGCACTGCAGAGCGATCCAGAGCTGCGTGATCAGGTTGCTGAAATGCTGAACTAAGTGTACGACAAGTTCAGGTCAGCCAGAACCACCTGAACGCACAACACCTTCCTCAAACAAAAACCGGATCATAAGATCCGGTTTTTTTGTCAGTAGGATATCCTGCCTAACTCAGTAGTCTGGATTCATCATACTCACAGGACGTGGAGTGGTCCGAGTGCTCGGCGGCAAGTGTGGATACACGACAGTCGGCACATCGCCAGTCAGCGTACGCAAGAACTCGGCAATTTTGTGTACCTGATCATCATTCAGCTCAGCACCCAACTGGGCAACACCCATCACTGACACTGCTTCTTCCAGATCCCATACAGCACCGGAGTGGAAGTAAGGCGCAGTCAGCTCGATATTACGTAGTGGCGCGGCGCGGAAGACATAATCATCGGTCGCTGTCTGAGTCACCTCAAAACGACCACGGTCGCCTTCTGGCAGAATATCAGCACCAGGACGTTTCACCAGACCGAATGGGAAGTAGTTCTGGCCACCAAAGTTCACACCCGCATGGCAAGCGGCACAGCCTTTATCCATAAACAAGGCCAAACCTTCTTTCTGCTCATCATTCAGCGCAGCATCATCACCGTTCAACCACAGGTCAAATGGTGAGTTCGGCGTGATCAATGTGGCTTCAAAAGCCTCGATGGCAATCGCCATGTTATCGAAAGTCACAGGATCAGCTTCACCCGGGAAAGAGGCTTTAAAGCGCTCAATATAATCCGGCATACTGTTCAGTGTATCGACAACACGCTCAGGCGTGCTGCTCATTTCAACACCTGCCTGGACCGGGCCCTTGGCCTGCTCAGCCAGGTCAGCTGCACGACCATCCCAGAACTGGGCTGCGTTGAAAACCGCATTGAAGACTGTTGGTGCGTTACGTGGTCCTTTCTGCCAGCCGTGCCCAATAGACACAGGCAGGTAGTCATCACCACCGAAGCCAACGTTATGACAGGTATTACAGCTGATCAGATGACTGGCAGACAAGCGCGGTTCAAAGAACAGCATTTTGCCCAGCTCCACCTTTTCAGGCGTCAACTCATTGCCTTCAATCACCGGCGGCTCTTGTGGAATGGCTTCAAACAGTGCTGAAGCGCGATCCCGAAGAGCGTCAGCCATGGCTACAGAAGAAGCCAAAGACAAACAGACTGCAGATGTCAGTAGACTGATTTTACGTTTCATTTTGCCCCCTTTAACCCGTCTAGCGGGTATTAAACTAGGTTTAGTCTAGCAAGGTTACATGAAGGGGCAAATCGACAAACGCCCGAAAGTTCCTCGTATTAATTGACCTGGATCAAGAAAACTTCCGGTAAGTGTTTTTCCTATAAGTGCTTGAGATTTGATCTCATTTTCTCGATAGTGGCCTGATAATCGTTCGTATTAAAGATCGCTGACCCGGCCACAAAGGTATCCGCTCCAGCTGCTGCAATTTCAGCAATATTATCAACCGTCACCCCGCCATCAATTTCCAGACGTATGGCATAACCACTGGCATCAATGCGTTGACGCGCCTCGCGCAGCTTATCCAGCGTACCCGGAATAAAACGCTGCCCTCCAAAACCAGGGTTAACCGACATCAACAGGATTACATCCAGCTTATCCATCACATAATCCAGATAATGCAGTGGCGTTGCCGGATTAAACACCAAGCCAGCCTTACAGCCACCATCACGAATCATCTGCAATGAACGATCAATATGCTCAGATGCTTCAGGATGAAAGGTAATCCAGCTGGCACCTGCTTCAATAAAGTCCCCGATCAGACGGTCTACCGGCTTGACCATCAGATGCACATCAATGGGCGCTGTCACGCCATGTTTGCGTAGCGCCTTGCAGACCATCGGTCCCACAGTCAGATTAGGGACATAATGGTTATCCATGACATCAAAATGCACCACATCCGCCCCGGCAGCTAACACACTATCGACTTCTTCCCCAAGACGGGCAAAATCCGCAGAGAGTATTGAGGGGGCAATCAGATAATCAGTCATACAGGTTTCCTGGTCGTCAATCGATCAAATTTCCGCTATTGTAGCCTACAACGCATCACACAACAGCCACACTGACAGCATTGGAACCTCGAACTTGGCGACAAAACGCATCCTGGCCAGACTGCAGGCACTGTTGCTCTGCCTGTTCCTGACAAGCAGCCATGCAGCAGAAGACGCATTCATGGCGACATTGAAAGCAGCCGTACCCGCCGATACCCGGATAACGTTTTTGGAAACCGACAACGAGCGCTATCCAGCCTTGTTGCAAGCAGCTGAACGCTTTGAAGCACTGGGCGGCATACTGTTACTCAGTGACACAGACAGTCAGCAGCAGTGGTTACAACAAACCCACGCATTACGACTGTATCTGGCAGAACAGGGCTGGTTGACACTGACTCTCCCGCTTCCGTTAACACCTCAACACCTGAACACCCAGGCAACAGAAAGCTTTGCAGAACTGCAAGCAGCCCACCAGACACAAACCCTATCTCGTATACAGGAAGGTCTGCGTTTGCTGGAACAGCAGGATCTGGAACGTGTTCTGGTAATCGCCATGGGTCGCAGCGCCGAGTGGGCCAGCCTGTATCTGCAACAGAATCCGGCTGAACCCCAGATCCGACTGATCTTGATCAACCCGCGCCCGGCAGAGGATACAGAGCATGCACGCCTGCTGGAGCGGCTGACCGCATTGGACATGACCGTGATTGATCTCTACCGTGAGCCCTATGTCACCGGACAGAGAGCCCTTCCAGATGCCCGCATGCGCCGCAATGCAATGCGCCAGGCAGGCCAAACTGACTATCACCAACAGCGCATCAAGGACCCCTGGAGTGACTGGAATTCCGATATGACCTGGCTAAAGCGCCAGGTGCGTGGACTCATACAGACCCACATACTGAACCCGGATGAGCAGCGCCAGCAACAACGGATCAATACGCCTGAAACAGATCAGCGCCCACCCGGCATTCGCCGTGATTAGCCCTCAAAGCCCACGCGCCTTGCGAATCCGGTCATAGGCACTCTGGATCTCCTGGGTTTTCTCTTTGGCCAGCTGCAACATCTCTTCAGGCAAACCCTTGGAAACCAGTTTGTCCGGATGGTGTTGACTCATCAGCTTGCGCCAGGCTTTTTTCACCTCCGAATCACTGGCTGACGCACTCACACCCAGCACACCATAAGCTTCGGCAAGCAAACTGGTCTGCGAACGACCACTGCTTGCATCCCAGTCGCCTGCATGCTGGTTAAATGCCTGGGCCGCGCGTATCCGCTCCACTACCGCACGCATTTCCATCGGGGTAAACGCCAGGTGATGACAGATTGTCTCGATAACACTCAATTCCTCGGCAGACAGTTCGCCATCGACCATAGCCGCCTGCAATTGCAACTCCAGAAACATGAGTTTTACCGGGAAGCGATGCTTCAGCACAATCGCCAGAGGGCGCAGTACTGTTTCAATATCCACTTCAGGCTGCTTACCTTCAGTGAAATAACGAATCGCCAGTGACCGGGCTGCGTCGCTCAGTCGCATTTGCGTCATGACAGCACGGGCAAAATCTATCTCGGATTCGGTTACCCGACCATCAGCCTTGGCGATTTTACCCATGACGGTGAAGGTTGCTCTGAAAAACAACTGTTGCGGAGCCAGGGCTTTAACCTTTCGCAATGCCCGCTCTGCAAAATAGCCCAGGGTTCCACCGAACACCAGACCAAACAACCCGCCAAACACCAGTCCGATCAAACCACCCAACACCAGACCGGTTTTATAGCGTAAAAACCCCTGCCCGGCCTGCTGTCCCCAATGTTCGGCACTCATTCAACAACCTCTTTTTGCTCACTTGCGTTCAGTAAGGCCAGGCGCTCAGGTGTACCAACATCGGACCAATACCCGGCATGTCGTACGCCTCTCAATACACCTGCAGCAATAGCCTGGCGCAGCAAAGGAGCCAGACCAAAAGCTCCAGGCGCGCAGTTTTCCAGTAAACGACCGCGCAAGATACTGATACCACTGTAGGTCAGGGACTCTCCCTCAACAGGATGCAGATAACCTGTTTCAGATTGCCATCTGAAATCACCTTCAGCATGCCAGGATGGGTTATCCACCATCAGCAAAACCCCCAGGTCTGTATCCGCCAATGGCTGCTGAATCAGCCCGGTGACATCCAGATCACAGAACACATCGGCATTCACCACCAGAAACAACTCATCCGGATGCTCAATTAATGCGGGCAGCGCACGCAGAATTCCACCCCCTGTCTCCAGTGGCTCACCCTCTGGAGAGTAAGCAATCTGACAGCCCCAGCGACTGCCATCTCCCAGGAACATTTCTATCTGCTCACCCAGCCAGGCGTGATTAATGACCAGTTCAGTCACTCCTGCGGCTACCAAACGCTCGATATGCCAGACAATCAGAGGTTTACCCTGCACCTGCAGCAGAGGCTTGGGCGTCGTCAAGGTCAAGGGACGCATACGTGTTCCCAAACCTGCAGCAAGAATCATTGCCTTCATGCTTTCCACCAATCCTGCAAATTCAGTGCTTGCAGCTCAGGACGCTGATTGAGCCGGGGAATAACCCGTGATTCCAAAAAGCAGGCGAACTCTGCAAACTCCGGGTAACGTCTGGCTGACTGCCACAAATTCCGTAACGTCAGGGGAATATCCTGCAGGTAGCCCGCTTTACCATCACGCAGACACAAGCGTACAAAAATGCCGCAGACTTTTAATTGACGCTGCATCCCCATCCAGTCAAATGCCTGCCGGAATTCCTGTGCAGTCAGCCTGGCAGCCCAGGGTGACTGTTGATGAAACCTGTCCACCCACTGCATCACCTGTGCCTCCGGCCAATGGATATAGCTGTCACGCAGCAGCGAAACCAGATCATAGGTCGCAGCACCTTCTACCGCATCCTGAAAATCGATCACGCCAATTCCACCCTCTGGCAGGAGCATCAGGTTACGCGAGTGATAGTCACGATGGACAGCAACCTGAGGCTGTTCAAGAGCAGACTCGATCAGTCGCTGCTCAACCGCCGCCAGGCAAGCAGATTCAGCATCGGTCAATTCCAGTGCCAGCCAGCTGGACAAGAACCAGTCACGAAACAAGCACATCTCACGCTGCAGTAATACGGCATCGTATTTTGGCAAAACGCCCGCCGGGAGTGTCTGAATACGATGCAGCTGATCAAATGCCTGACAATAGAGGTCGTCGGCAGTCTTCTCCTGAAGCACAGACCTGAGCAGCACATCACCAAAGTCTTCCAGCATTAAAAAACCCTGCGTCAGATCCTCCGCCAGAATACGTGGTACACGAATACCTGCGGCATGCCATTGTCGTGCAATCTGTATAAATGGCTGACAGTCTTCATGCTCAGGTGGCGCATCCATCAAAACATAGGACTGTTGCTGATATGTCACACGAAAATAACGGCGAAAGCTGGCATCACCCGCGACGGGCACCAGCGAAAGCGCATCGGCCATTTGAGGATCCGATACTATCAACTGAGCCAATACCCATTTTTTCAACGCCTGTTGACGTCTTCCCATTCGTTGTCCTCTAGCACTTGGCCCTGTGAATGCTTTATTATGCAGATCTTAATAGTACTAGACTCACAGGCAGCAAGAAACTCTGCCTGACTCGCTACCGGACCGCGACCTGATGCCCTTTAAAAAACACAGTGCTTATCGACTTTCCCTGGCGGTGGCAGCCATCCTTTGCGCACCGATGGTAGCGGCCCAAACGGATGAACGCCTCTGGGTCTGCAACCTGCTGCCAAACGGTGAGTGGGATTGTGAAGTGAATGAACTGCTGATGGATGCCCAAGGCACACCTCAGCCAGCGTTGACCTCGCCTTCACCCAGTGCAACCACTCGTCCTGCGACTCCAGCTGCGGCTGCGCCAGTGACCACTGCACCAGAACCTGTGACAGCTGACACTCCGGCAGTACCTGTCAGCAGTGAGCCAGCAGCAGAGGTGCAAACCTTTGCCATAGAGCCTCCGGCTGACTTCAGTGGCGTGCCTGCAACACCTGCGGCAGACACACCGCAAGTCAGCACGGATACTCAGCCACATACGGCTGTTTCCAGTACGCGAGCCCGCACAGCGGACGCCTGGGAATGTACCGCCGGCTTTGATGGCAACTGGTCCTGTGCGCCTGGTAATGCCCAGGCTGTCAGTGTTGCGCAACTGGGCCGGTTTAACACGCCGACAGCTGGTGCCTCCGGGGTGCTGCTGAATAATCCTTATGCCTATCTGGACTGGTATCCACATACTGGTACTGAACCGATGCTCTGCAAGGGCCGTTATGTAGAACCAGAGATAGCCTATTTGCAAAGCGAGTTTGCAGACGGCGAACAGCCGATCTACGCTGAAGCAGATCTGTCCTCAGCGGACTTGCAAAGTGGTCTGGCAAGGTTAACCGGAGGTGTCAAGATCCAACAGGGCAGCCGTCTGTTTACCAGTCGCTACGGTGAAGTGGATAACAGCGCCCGCACAGCCTTTCTGGAAGGTGATGTAACCTTCAGAGAGCCCGGGGTATTGCTGGTAGGACAGCGTGCCGAAACAGACTTCAATGCCGGCGTTTCCAGCTTTTATTCCGCTGAATACGTGATGCATTATGAGCATTTGCGCGGCTCTGCTGCCACGATCACCCGCTATGATGATCAACGGGTACGCCTCGAATCAGGTGCTATTACCTATTGCGAGCCGGGTAATAATGACTGGTCGATTGCATCCGGTGAAATTACCCTGCATCCGGACAAGGGGTACGGTGTTGCAAAACATGCAACCTTCCGGATCGCTGACGTACCGGTATTCTACATGCCCTGGTTCCGTTTTCCGATCGATGATCGCCGCCAATCCGGCTTTCTCTACCCCAGTGTAGGGGCATCCAAGAGTGATGGTTTTGATTTCAGTATCCCCTACTATTTCAACATCGCTCCCAATCTGGATGATACGCTCACAGTACGCTATATCGAAAAGCGTGGCCTGTTGCTGGAGAATGAGCTTCGCTATATGAACAGCTGGTCTCACAACGAACTGAGTCTGGCGTACCTATCTGGCGATGACCGTAAAGATGATGAAAATCGATGGCTGACCGGCTTCAAGCATTCCGGCAGTCCGGCAGATCGCTGGACCAGCCGAATCGACTACACGCGTGTCAGCGACAATGATTATTTTGCTGATCTGGGCACTTCCCTGGAAGTGCAAAGAACGGATCATCTGGATCAACGTGGCCAGCTGCGGTATCAGGGAGATGGCTGGAACTTCCTGGCGAACCTGCATCAATACCAGACCATTAATGACAACCTGTCTTCTCCCTACCAGCGCACACCGCAATTGTTGCTGACCGGCAATGAGCGTCTGAACCGACGTGCCTCAGTCGATTATCAGGCGGAATACGTGCGCTTTGAGCGTGATCGCAAGGACTTCTTTGCCAATACGTCGGATATCCGCCGTACCGATGCCCAGCGTGTGCATCTGCGTCCCACTTTCAGTCATCGCAACAGCCGCCCCTGGGGCTATATGAATGGTGCGCTGACATTGTGGCACAGCAGTTATGATTTTGATTTCCCTGAAGGCGCCGATAGCAGCGACATTCCCTCATCGGTCACAGCCGGTATCGCCAGCCTGGACTCAGGACTGTATTTTGACCGGGATTTCAGCTTTTCCGGACAGTCTTACTCTCAGTCTCTCGAGCCACGATTGATGCTGTTGCATGTTGAGAAAGACAATGAGCAGCCGACGCTGAGCCAGTTCCGCTACTTTGACTCTTCACAGCTGAGCTTCAGCTATAACAACCTGTTTGATCGCTATGGCTGGAGTGGTAATGACCGCGTATCGGCGACCTCACAGGCCACAATAGGTGTGTCCTCGGCACTGTATGATGATCGCGGCATGGAGAAAGCGCGTATCGCGGTCGCTCAGGCGCACTATCTTCAGGACCGTGATGGTAACGACCTGCGCCCAGGCGATATCAGTGGCACCGAATCCAGCTCCAACCTGGCACTGCTGGCGCAATGGAATATCACGCCGAATCTGCGACTGCGTCATGATTCCGAGATTGACCGCGACAGTTTCAACATGGAAGAGCAGAATTATCAGCTGGCCTGGCGCCCCGATGATGAAAACCTGTTTTACTTCAGTTATCGTGACCGGGTCAACTCCGCTATTCCAAGCCGGGATCGTACCCGACAGTCTGACATAGTATTCCGCAACCAGATCAACCCTCAATGGGGCTGGATCGGACGCTGGCAGCATGATATTGCCAATCGCCAACGACTGGACACCCTGCTCGGACTGGAATACGGAACCTGCTGCTGGAAAATGCGTCTGACTGCCAGAGAGTGGCTGAGTTCGTCGAATGTCCGAGGCTCCGAAGCCGAATATGATCGTGGTGTATTCGTGCAATTTGTCCTGCGCGGCCTGGGCTCCTTCGGGGGTGACGGCGGACGCAGCCTGATCGAAGAAATAACCGGTTTTAGAGAGAAAGATCATGATAATTTCTAACAAATGGCTGACCCGGTCTCTGTTGCCCCTGCTATTGACCGCCCTGCTGCCGTTTCAGTTACAGGCACAGCAGCTGGATCGTATCGTGGCGGTCGTGAATGAAGACATCATCATGAAAAGCGAACTGGACTTGCGGACCCAACTGATCACAGAACAGATTCAGGGTCAGGGTGTGCAACTGCCACCATCCGATATTCTGCGCCAACAGGTATTGGATCGCCTGATCATTGATAGTTTGCAGTTGCAGGTTGCCGAAAATCAGGGGTTGCGCATTTCGGATCGCCAGCTCAATGAAACGCTGGAAGCCATTGCTGCACAAAATGGCATGTCTCTGGCGCAGTTCCGTGAAGCCCTGATTGCAGAAGGCCAGGACTATGCACAGGCACGCGAGCAGATTCGTCGCGAGCTCCTGGTGAATCAGGTACAGCAGAACAATGTTTACCGTCGTATTCAGGTTTCCGAGCAGGAAATCCGCAATTTTCTGGGTTCAGACGCAGCTCGCCAGCAGGCCCAGGCCGAGTTCCTGCTGAGCAATATCCTCATTGCACTGCCCTCTCAAGCCTCACCCGAAGCAATTCAGGCAGCTGAACGCCGCGCTCAGGAAGTCTTTGAGCTGCTCGTGGGCGGTGCAGAGTTTGCAGACCTGGCCGTTTCAGCCTCCAATGCACCTAACGCGCTGGAGGGCGGAAATCTGGGCTGGCGCAAGCAGAATGAGTTGCCTGAAAATCTGGCAGCCGCCATTGCCACATTACAGCCTGGTGAGTTCAGTCGTCCAATCCGTACACCGGGTGGATTCCACCTGCTGTACGTCAGAGATCGCCGTGGCGGTGATGTGACTCTGGTTGAACAAACACTGGTCAGCCATATTCTTCTGACGCCGAACGAAATTCGCTCTGCGCAGCAAACCCGCAATCTGGCATACGACCTGTTACAGCGCATTCGCGACGGTCAACCTTTCGAAAACCTCGCTCGTCGTTACAGTGATGACCCCGGCAGCGGCTCCCAGGGGGGCAACCTGGACTGGGCTCAGGAAGGTCAGATGGTTCCCGAATTTGAGCAGGTGATGATTAATACGCCTGTTGGTGAATATTCAGAACCCTTCGAGTCACGCTTTGGCTGGCATATTCTCTGGGTACGTGACCGTCGCACCCAGGATATGTCCAATGAGATGATGGAAAACATGGCCCGTAATACCATCAGCCAACGCAAGTTCAACGAAGAGCTGGACAACTGGCTGCGCGAACTGCGCTCACAGGCTTATGTTGAAATCCGTAATCCGGGATAAGTTAGCAGTGCCCATATTACGTTTTGCACTGACACCAGGAGAGCCTGCCGGTATCGGCCCCGACCTGTGCGTCATGCTGGCTCAACAGTACTGGCCTCATCAGCTGGTGGTTTTCGCCGATCCCCAGTTGATGCAGTCCCGTGCAACTTTACTGAATTTGCCGCTCACGCTACATACCTGGCAAGGCCCCGAAGATAGTCGCCTCTGCCAGGCCGGTGAACTGCTGATCCATCCTGTTCCCATGGCCACAGAGGCCAAGCCTGGACACGCTGATATTCGCAATGCTCAGTATGTGCTGGATACGCTGACCGCAGCGACACTTGCTTGTCAGCAAGGTCAACTGCATGCCCTGATCACAGCGCCGGTACACAAGGGCATTATCAATGATGCAGGCATTCCATTTACCGGTCACACGGAATTTCTGGAACAACTGACCGGCGTTTCCAAGGTCGTGATGATGCTGGCGACTGAAGGACTGCGTGTTGCCCTGGTGACGACACACCTGCCATTGCGAGCCGTTGCCGATGCAATCACGGCACCTCTGCTGGAAGAGGTCATCGAAATACTGCTGCAAGATCTGCGGCAAAAATTCGGTATTACACAACCTCGCATACTGGTCGCCGGCCTCAACCCTCACGCAGGAGAAGGCGGTCACCTGGGTGATGAAGAACTGACACTGATCTCACCGGTCCTGGAAGGTTTCCGTCAGCGTGGTGAACAGCTTGAAGGCCCATTGCCTGCCGACACCCTGTTTAACGAGAAGTACCTGGCTCAAGCAGATGCCGTACTGGCCATGTACCATGACCAGGGTCTTCCGGTACTAAAATACAAAGGATTTGGTAAAGCCGTGAACATCACCCTCGGCTTACCTATCATCCGCACCTCTGTCGATCATGGCACGGCCTTTGATCTTGCCGGTACAGGTAAAGCCGATGCCGGCAGCCTGATCACCGCCATTCACACTGCTGTGCAGATGGCCACAGCACAACATTTATCGTTGGAAACTCATGAGTAAAAAACCCGTGGGCCATAAAGCCCGCAAACGCTTTGGACAAAACTTCCTACAGGATCAAGGGGTGATTCAGCGCATTATCCGCTCAATCAGTCCACGTCCCGAAGATGCCCTGGTCGAAATAGGTCCGGGGCTTGGTGCACTCACAGAAGAACTGCTCAGTGCAGCCGGACATCTGGACGCAATTGAGCTGGATCGCGATCTGGTACCTATCCTGAGAACCAAGTTTTTCCGCTATGGTGACCACTTCCGTATCCATGAAGCTGATGCCATGAAGTTTGATTACACCAGCCTGTGTCACGGCTCGCAGCGTTTACGCATTGTCGGCAACCTGCCCTACAATATTTCAACGCAGTTGATTTTCCACCTGCTGAGCCACCATCGTCATGTGGCTGACATGCATTTCATGCTGCAAAAGGAAGTAGTCGAACGCCTGGCCGCTGCTCCGGGTGAAAAGCATTATGGTCGCCTGGGCATCATGGCGCAGTACTACTGCCGCGTCGACAACCTGTTTCTGGTTCCGCCAGAAGCTTTCGATCCGGTACCCAAAGTCGATTCCGCTATAGTGCGGCTGACGCCCTATGAAACCCTGCCTTATGAAGCTCAGGATGTAGAACGGCTTCAACAGGTAGTGCGCATCGCCTTTAATCAGCGTCGTAAAACGCTGCGAAACAACCTGAAGGAACTGATCAGTGCTGAAGACCTGGAAGCACTGAATATCAACCCTGGTGAGCGCCCGGAACGTTTAACACTGCAGGAATTCATCCGTATCAGTGACTTTCTGACTCACCTTGAGCAGCCAGCCGAAAAGGAATAATCCGCGTTTATGAATACTTCATCACTGGGTGATAACATCCAGATTCACATCGAGACTGCGTATCTGAATGAACAGTCTGACCCTGAGGCGCATCGCTACGTCTTCTCCTATCACATTACCATTACCAACCATAACAGCTTTCCGGTACAGCTGATCAGCCGCCGCTGGGTGATTACCGATGGAAATGAGCAGATTCAGGAAGTCATGGGCGAAGGCGTCGTCGGTGAACAACCCGTGATTCAACCCGGCGAAAGCTACAGCTATACCAGCGGCACTGTTCTGCCAACCGAAGTCGGCAGCATGCAGGGCCATTACGCCATGGTCAGCGAAGCACTGGGTGAATTCATCGCCCCCATTCCCCCGTTCACACTCGCACTACCCAACGCCCTGCATTAAGGCTTTAATTCAGAGCGTTCACACTTTCTGGTCACTCTGGATGCCGGCTTGGCACAGTGGTACCGCTACCGCGTGACACGCTTTCCGTCATCCTTGACCGCTCGACTGCCGCCGTCCATGGCGGCAGACGGTCCCACGGTAGCGGCACCCCCGGCCCCCATCAATACAGTGCCAGCCAGCAGAGGGCCCTCCAAAGGGGGGGGGGATGAGATCGGGTCTGACTGACCGTCTGCCGCCAGGACGGCGGCAGCGAGCCCTCAGGGACGAGCTCACGGCGTGTCGGGCAGGCCCGATCTCATCACCCTGACAATTCAGCTACTCAGCAAGTAGTATGCTGCGTATGTAAAACTCACCGGGTATTGGTATACTCGGTGACTGATCTTACTGACACAGAGACCGGCCATGGATTTTGCATCACTGCTGGGCATTATTTCCGGAATTGCCCTGATTGTCGTCGCCATCTTTCTGGGTGGAAACCCGGATGTATTCATCAATGTACCCGGCTTGATGATTGTGGCCGGGGGAACCATTGCCGCAACCCTGTTAACCGTGCAGTTCAGGGATGTACTGAACGCATTTCGCGCAGCATGGATTGTCTTTACCCGGGACAAAACCAACGCCCAGGAAATGATCGATACCATGCTGGAACTCAGCCGTATCAGTCATCGCCACGGTCTGCTGATGCTGGGCGATATTGAAACCGATTCCCGTGTACTGCAACGTGCAGCCAACCTGCTGGCCGAAGCAGCCTCTGAACAGGTGATCCGCAATACCCTGCAAAACGAAATTGACTCCCTGATCGCACGACACCACACAGTTCAGGATGTGTTTCGTAAAATGGCCATGTATGCACCTGCTTTTGGTATGCTCGGAACCCTGATCGGTTTGATACAGATGCTCAGCGCCCTGCAGGATCCGGAAACCATCGGCCCAGCCATGGCAATTGCACTACTGACAACCTTCTATGGCTCACTGCTGGCTACAGTGGTATTTCTGCCCATTGCCGGGAAACTCAGAGCCAGAACCCTGTCAGAAGTCACGAATCTTGAGATCATTCGTGAAGGCTGTATCAGCATCCTCACCAATGATCATTACGCACACGTGTATGAGCAGCTTTCCTCGTATTTACCTGAAGCCAATCGCAAGCCGCTGAGAATGGGGAGCAAGCAGAAAACCGAAACTGGCGACAGCAGCAAGCCCAAGCCCCAGGGTAACAAGGCATGAACCGCAAAACCCAGTTACTGGAAGAGAATGATGGTCCAGGCTGGATCACCACCTTTGCCGACCTGATGACATTATTGCTGGTATTTTTTGTGTTGCTGTTTTCGATTTCCAGTATTGAACGGGAAGCCTTTGAGGAGGCTGCCCGCTCATTAAATATCGCCCTCTCCCGTGATGCGGCGCCTTCCAGTCTGATCCCGTTACTGGAACCCGCAGCGGAAACCACTCGAGTGCCCGATCCCAATGAACCAGTACTGATCAATCGTGATGCTGAGCTGGCCGATCAAATGCGCTTCCAACAGGCACTTGTTGACTCAATCAATGTCGAACTCCAAGAGATAGTGCAGGAGCTTGAGGGCTCGCTGGCAGAAAAAGATATGGGCAGTTGGGTCGAAATTGGTACTCCCCGCGATGGCAAGCTAAATCTTAAGGTCAATGCCGCAGTGATGTTTGATCAGGGTTCAGTGGAAATACGCCGCTCAATGATGCCGTTACTCGACAGCATTCTGGAAGTAGTACTGGAAAATCCGTCTTTTAAACTGGAAATTCATGGGCACACTGATGATCAACCCGTTGACCCTGAACGCTTTCCGTCTAACTGGGAACTGTCTGCTTTTCGGGCAACAGCCGTATTACGCTTTCTGGTTGAGGGTGGATTAACCCCCCAACGTGTCGTCGCCAGCGGTTATGGTGACTCAATGCCGTTACTGCCGAATATTTCAGATGAAAACCGTGCAGCGAACCGGCGTATTGAATTTGTTCTGGAACGAGTGGAGTTGCCAAGATGAAACCACAGATTTCACTACCGGGACTCAAAGATCGAGGCCGTCGAGCCTATCGCATGACTCCAGTACAGGATGATCCAGTCAGTCTGAGAGTCAAAGGGGATCTGGTCGATCTGGAGGACTTATCTGCCAATGGTGTGGCATTTCTAAGTGAACATGAACTGGCTGCCGGAATCTACGACGCCCAGATCAACTTCACCCTGAGTGAACGTGACTACTCAATTTTCTGTCAGCTTAAGCTGATCCGTACCAAAACTGGCACCTATGCCGGTGAGCTGCAAGGCCTGAGCAGCCTGGATGAGCGCCTGCTATCGCGCTTTATTCTGGAATGCCAAAAAAATGCCATTATTCGCAGCCGGGAACTCCCCGCGGCACCCGATGCCTGATTATACTGCAATTGCGTAATAAAGGCTTGACAAGCATCAAATGCATCTATAATATACGCCCCACGTTGATGCGGGGTGGAGCAGCTTGGTAGCTCGTCGGGCTCATAACCCGAAGGTCGTTGGTTCAAATCCAGCCCCCGCTACCAAATTTTAGAAGGCAGATCAGGTAATTACCGATCTGCCTTTTTCATTTCTGCTATTCCTCAAAAATTATCCACATCTCCACCCCTGCCAAGTCGATAAAATTTAACGCACTGTATTGAGAATTATGGTACAAATGGTATTCAAGTTACGGAAGTCAACTGTTTATCAACAAGGGTTCAAGGGATTTTATGCGCTGTGGTTTTATCAGGGCGGTTCTTGCTGGTTGTGTATTGAGCTTTATCAGCCTTTCATGGATCAGCCCATCCTGGGCAACGGACTCAACATCAGCTTACATCACTGCGCCGATACAGGCTATCCAGCAAACACGACAGCACCGCTTTGCTGCGACAGTCATCAGTAAAAACACGACACAGCTGTCCAGTGAGATAGCCGCAAACATCCTTGATATTCATGTACGTCCTGGCGATCAGGTCACCAAAGACCAACGCCTGGTCACACTGGATTGCCGAGACTCAGAAGACCAGTTACGGTTACTTAAATCTCGTCTGGCAGAGATCCAAGCCAGCCTGACCCAGTCTCAACGCCTGGCAACACGTCTCGGGACACTGCGTGATCGACAGCTGACTGATAGCCTGTCTGCTGAGGATGCACAATCAGAAACAGCGCGCCAACACGCGAGACTGACAGCCACCCAGACTGAAATTCAGATGGCAGAGCGGCAAATAGAACGCTGTGTCGTTAAAGCCCCCTATGATGCAGCGATCACCGCCCAACTGGCCAGCATCGGTGAGCGCACGGCTCCCGGCATGCCCTTACTGGCACTGCAGCAACTCTCTGATGCTGAAATCGAAGTCACCCTGCCGGTGAACCGCTTCGACTTCAGCAACGCCATGCAGGCTGAATTCCAATTAGCAGAATCAACCTATCGGGTCGAATTCCTGCGTGTATCTGCGGTCATCAATGCGCAGAACAGAAGTCAAACTGCCTGGTTTCGTGCACCGGAATCTGTTCCGATTGGCAGCAGTGGCAGCCTGATTCTGACAGAACGTCAAGCCTTCATTCCGGCACAGCTGATTGTCAGCCGCCTGGGACAGCTGGGTGTCTTTGTCGCAGAGAGTGCCGATGTAAGATTTCACCCCCTCGCAGGTGCTGAAGAAGGACGCCCCTACCCGGTTCCTGACGAACTCAACTCGGCAGAGCTTGTCGTTCAAGGCCACCAGTGGCTGCAAGCAGGCACTACAGAATGATACGTGCTTTGCTGCGTAACACTGTGCTGGCCAATCTGGTCTTCGTATTAGTGCTTTTGATGGGCACACTGTCTTACCAAATGCTGCCCAGACAGCAGGACCCTACGATCAACTTTAACTGGATCGTCATTGTGACAGCCCTGCCGGGTGCCAGTGCTGAAGACATCGAGATGCGTGTGACTCAGCCCATGGAAGATGCGCTGCGAAAACTGAACGATGTCAACTTTGTATCCAGCACCTCTCGTGTTGGCCTGTCCAATATTCTGGTGCGTTTCCGGGATCTGGATGAACGTACATTTGACAAACGGGTGAACGATCTGCGCCGGGAAATTCAGAGCAAACGCAGCGAACTGCCCAGTGATATCGTCGAACCCATTATTCTTGAGATCACCAGCGCCAATGCTTTTCCGTCTGCCACGGTGGTGGTGTATGGAATGGATGATGACGAAACACTCAGACGACTGTCCTACCAGCTGGAGCGCGACCTGGAACAGATACGCGGTGTTGATCGGGTGGATACAGTTGGCCTGAACGATCCGGAAGTACAGGTAAAACTGGATTTTGACCGCTTGGCCAGTCTCGGTGTCAGCCCGACCCAGATTGCCGATATGATCGCCTTGCAATGGCAGGACCTGGCGGCCGGGCGCCTGACTGTCTCAAACCAGCAATGGCTGATACGTCATGTAGGACAATCGCCTGATCCAGAGCAGCTGGCCAGGCTCAAGCTCCCCTTGCTCAGCGGGGAAGTATTACTGGAAGAAGTCGCCACCATACAGCGTGCCCGTCAGGATGCCACGCAGAGCGTCCGGTTTGAGCAGAAGCCAGCTGTGATGATGGCTGTTATGAAAGATGCCAATGCCAACACCCTGGAACTGGTCAACACCCTGGATCAGTTTTTACAGGACTGGAACCACCTGAATACTGGCCAGGGCGTGACAGCCATACTAGCCGATGATCAAACCGAAACCACACGTCGTGCTATTGATATCATGCAATCCAATGCCCTGCAGGGACTGCTGTTTGTCTTTATTGTCAGCTGGCTGTTTCTCGGCTGGCGAATTGGTGTATTGGTTGCGTTGGCAATCCCTTTTTCCCTGACTGGCGTCTTTATTCTTTTACAGGCCCAGCAAGAAACACTCAACCTGACGGTATTACTGGGTGTTATCATCGCACTGGGCATGCTGGTCGACGTTGCCGTGGTCATGGTCGAAGCCATGCATCAACGGCTCCAGCACGGACAGGACTCCATTGAAGCCGCCATAGGTGCAATGCAGGAAGTCGGCTGGCCTCTGTTAGCGGCCATCATGACCACCGTTGCAGCCTTTCTCCCCCTGATGCTGATGCCTGGCATTCTTGGTGACTTTATGCGCATTGTGCCTCTGGTGGTCACATTTGCACTGTTATTCAGCCTGATACAAGCCTTCTGGATGCTGCCTTCCCAAACCAGACTGCTGCAATCAGATCCAGCCTATCAGCAGCATCACCTGAGCCGCCGTGAACAGTTCATGCGGCGTCTGAGAAACTTCTATGGACGCATACTGGTTAAAAGCTTTCGTCACCCCTGGGTGACACTGGTGGTCTTGATCAGTACATTTTCATCGGCTGTCTATCTGGTTGCCAGTGAACGCATCGCAACTAACTTTTTTGCGGCCGATACGCTACAGGTATTTTATGTCAACGTTGAAATGCCGGCCGGCTCGACGCTGGAGAGTACGCTGCTCGCTACACAACAGGTTGAACAGATCGCCAGAACGCTGATTCGACCAGATGAAATTCGCTCCATGGTCGCCTATGCCGGCCAAATGTTTACCGAAACCGAGCCACTGTTAGGCGATGCCTATGGCCAGGTGTTTATCAGTCTGACGTCACGCCACAATAATGGCCGCAGTGCTGATGACATTATCCAGACATTGCGTGACCAGCTCCCTGACCTGGCGCCCGCACCTGCCAGAATCAATCTGTTAAAACTATCAGGTGGCCCGCCAAGTTCGATGCCGATCAGCATTAAAGTACGTGGTGACGACTACCCGGTGATTCAGCGGGCCATAGATGACCTTACTTTGATACTGCAAGATATTGACGGCATTACCGATATCACCAATGATGCATCTCCCGGCATACAACAGCTGGTCACTCAGCTGAACTTGCCCGCAATACGTCGTGCCGGGCTTGATTCCATGACCGTCACCCGCACCCTGCGCATCATGACTGACGGTGAAATTGTTGCACAAATGACAGACCGGGGTGAACAGGTGGATCTGCGCGTACGCAGCCAGGGCACTGAGACAGAGGATATACGGCACTGGCTGGATACCCTGATTGCCACACCCAGCGGCACTCTCATTCCCTTGAGCGAACTGGTGGATATTGAGATCAGAGTAGGCTTTGAAAGCCTGCGTCACTATAACTTCAGCCGCTCTATTACCCTTGAAGCCAATATTGACCGCAGCAAGATAGACACCCTACAGGCTAACCAGCAAATTCAGGATGCCTGGCAAGAAATCGCACAGCAGCACCCGGGAATTACACTGGATTTCTCGGGAGAACTGGATGACATTCAAGAGTCACTCAGTGCCCTGACAGCACTCTTTATTCTGGGTGTAGGTTTGATGTATCTCATACTGGGTGCTCAATTCAGAAGTTATTTCCAGCCCTTCATCATACTGCTCACCATTCCCATGGCATTTACCGGTGTGGCATATGGTCTGTGGCTCAGCAATAATCCGCTCAGTCTCTATACCCTCTATGGACTGGTTGCGTTATCAGGGATCGCAGTCAACTCGGCAATCGTATTGATTGCCGCCGCCAACAGCCGCCGGGAAGCAGGCATGAGTATTCAGCACGCCATCATTTATGCATCCAGACGACGTCTGGTCCCTATTCTGATCACGGCCGCAACCACTATGGCAGGACTCATGGGACTAGCCCTGGGACTGGGTGGCAAGTCGCTTATTTTTGGCCCGGTTGCCACCGCAATCGTTTGGGGTATTTGCGTCTCGACACTGCTGACACTTTTCACCATCCCACTGATTTACAAGCTCACAAGCAGACGAACCTGAGCAGATGACTAGGATGCCACCTGTACCAGGTTGTGTGGCCTGCCCTCAGCAAACGCGAGCACATTTTCAAATGCCACACGAAAATAGAGTTCGTAACTGCTGCGTTCAACATAGCCCAGATGTGGTGATGCCAACACATTAGGCAGACGCAGCAGTGGCTCCTGCGCCGGGATCACAGGTTCCTGTTCAAACACATCCAGCGCTGCCTGACGTGTCGGCACCTGAACGAGCGCATCATAAAGCGCATTTGGTTCAATCAGCTCGGCACGACTGATATTGACCAGCAAGGCATCAGCTTTCATCAGGGCCAGGTCCTCAGCCGTCACGCAATAACGAGTCACAGGATTCAGTCGTAAATGCAGTGAAATCACATCGGCCGAGGCAAAAAACTGTGCTTTATTCTCAGCCGCCGAAAAGCCATCCTCAACAGCTTTTTTTCTGGAGCCCTCACTCCCCCATACCAGTACTTGCATACCAAAGGCACGGGCATACTGGGCCACACGCTGACCTATTTTGCCATACCCCCAGATACCCAACTGACGCCCCTGCAAGCTGCGTCCAAGCCCCAGGCTGCCTGACTGCTGCCACTGACCGGCAGACAACTGCTGCACATAAGCACTCAGGTGGCGTGAAGCATTCATGATCAAGGCCCAGCAGAGCTCAGAGGGTGCGACAGGCGACCCCACACCTTCGGCTACCGCAACACCAAAACGCTGACACAGCTGAGGATCCAGATGCTGACTGATTTTGCCGGTCTGGCTAATGAGTTTTAACGTCGGCAAGCGCGACAGCAAGGCTTCAGTGATCAACGTACGCTCCCGAATCAATACCAGCGCTTCAACACCAGCTAACTGATCAGCCAGTTCAACCGGATCGACATAGGTGGTGTTCAGTATGCGCACATCATGTGCCTGCAGTAAGGAAAAGCAGGACAGGCTTCTCACCTGATCCTGGTAATCATCCAGTATCGCTATGTTCACAAAGCACTCTCCAACCTGTCATTCTCAGCGTGAAACTTTCCACTGTGTGGCTGTCTGGTTCAGCTCATGAGCTACCTGCCCCAAGCGTTCACTGGCCGCTGCATTTTCATCTGCCTGCTGCTGAGTCGCACGCGCACTGTCAAAGCTGCCTTGCAGTACACTCGCCAGCTCATCCGTCATACGCTTCTGCTCAGTGGAAATCGTCAGGATATCCTGATTGGCCTCCACAATGGCCTGTAATGCACTACCGATTGTTTGCAAAGCAGATTCCGCAGTCAAGGCGGTTTTTCCCAGTGCAACAGAGCGCTCCTGCTCACTGTTCATCCGCTGCTCCGCCAGACGCGTATTTTTCAACAGGCCATTAATGATGTCCTGAATCTGTTCAGTGGCATCATGAGAGCGCTGCGCCAGCTTGCGCACCTCTTCGGCTACCACAGCAAACCCTCGACCATGTTCACCCGCCCGCGCAGCCTCAATCGCAGCATTCAACGCCAGTAAATTGGTTTGAGCAGCCAACTGGGAAATCACTTCCAGTACCTGGCCAATTTGATCAAACTCTTTTGCCAACTGGGTAATACTCGAGGCAGAGTCACTAACGCCCTCTGCCATCTGCTGTACCTCAGCGATGACCTGCTGAATGATACGACTGCTGCCGTCAATTTCCTGATCGGCTGTTTGGGTCAATCGGTGCGTAGTCTGTGCCTGCTCACTCACCTCAGTCGCACTGGATACCAAATCACCCAGCAGCGCTTCGGCAGACTGGTTACGCTGACGCTGCTGATTGAGCAGTTTCAGCGTCTGCTCTGACCCCTGGAGCAATTCTGATGACGCCGTATTGACCGTTCCAGCTGCCTGTCCTACCTGAGTGACTGACTGAGCAATATCCTCCAGCAGCCGATTCAATGCGGTTGAGATCTGACCAAACTCATCCTGCCCCTGTAACGGGCTTTTTCGGGTCAAATCACGACTCTGCTGTATACCTACCAAACTGCCTTTGAGTACCGCCACGGGTTTACCCAATGACCGTGCAATCAGCAGTGCAGCTACACCCGCCAACAACAGTACCGCTAATGTAATGCCAACAGCATAACTCACCACTTCCCGACGCAACTCTCGTACCGCCGCCAGGGCCTCATCTGCGTCCACTTCTGTGATCAATAACCAGTTCAACCCGGCAAATGTCAGCGGCTGGAAAGCACCGATCACGGCTTGCTGCATCGGATTGAGATATCCCTCGACTCCTGACTGCCCCGCCTGCGCCTGCTGTATGGCATGACTATCGAGTGACAGGATACCCACTGGACTCTGACGTTTCTGCATCAGCTCACGCTGCTGGGAGCCAAGTTGCGACAGTTGCTGCAGAAACACATCAGGAGCACTGTCAAATTCGCGCTTGCCCGATAACAGAACGCCCTGCCGATTCAACAGATAGGTATCTCCTGTTTCACCGAGTCCAAGCGCGGCACGATTCCCCTGATTGGAAAGGGTGGCTTGCAGAGCTTCAGTGGTTAACCGTACTGCAAACACACCGGCAGGCTCACTTTCTCCCGCCTCATAGACCGGCATAGCGACAAAGGCGCTGGGCAAATCCAGTGCCGGACGATAGCTGGCAAAATCTGTCACGACTGGCGCTGCCTCCACAGGCAGCTGCAATGCCTGACGATACGCCTGGGCCAGACCCGTATCACTCAACAGCGGATGATCTACCGAAATACCAAAATCAGGATGCTTCAACAGCGAGTAGACGACATTGCCGGATGTATCGATGTAATAAAGGTCCGTAAACCCATAGGCTTCAGAAAATTCACGCAGTTCTGGATTAAACTCCCGATGGGCTATGCTGTAGCGAGAACGATCATCAGCTTCATCCACCCACTGTTTCTGTGCCCAGTCACCGGACGATTCGACCAGATAGTAATATTGAAGAACCAGTTCAGGTTTGCTCAAGGACGCGACATAACCTGCAGCATCAAAGGATTGACCCGGATTCAGTGCCAACAGTGATTGCGCAAACCCTTGTTGCAAGTAGTGTTGCAGTGCGGCCGACACCTCATCGGTGTTTTCAAGACTGCGTACAACCGCATTCAGACGATAACCACGATAGGCAGAACCCATCCCGGTGATCGCCCGACGAGCCTGCACACTGCGGGCATGGTTGGCGACTTGCTGCTGCACACCCTGCAAGTATTCATCCAGACGCTGCTGCTGTGCCTGACTGATCATGGCAACACGCAGATCCGCCTGCTCTCTGAGCAAGGATTCTCCTGCACGCAAGCTTGCCGAGCTGATCAGCAGACTTGACGTTACCGCAGCCATCAATGCCAGCGCCAATATAATCAGCAATAATTTTTTTTGTAGACTCATACCACCACTCCGCCAGACCAAATAAAATCTATACCAAGGTCTTATACCACACTCATACTGTCGTCAAAATACTCCAGAGCTGTTGATTCAAACAAAGCCGTTTATTAGCAAAAACCCCTTAACCGCTTTTATTGCCTTTTGTAATTAGATTAGAATGGAGCGTTTTTCATGCCCGTCTGTTACGTTAAATTGCAGGAGCTTACTGCCACATGAGTCTTTTCTGGATCCCCTTGTTACCGGCACTCGGGGTGCTCGCTCCCATGTTTTCCGAGCGGTTTGGGCGAACCAATTGTGCCTTTGCAACAGCCGCAGCGCCCGCACTGGCACTGCTCATTCTGTTATTCAAGGCACCTGCCGTTTTTCGCGGTGACACCCTCATTGTTGCTGTTGACTGGGTGCCTGCACTTGGCATGGCATTGTCTTTCCGCCTCGACGGACTGGCCTTCCTGTTTGCACTGCTGATTCTCGGTATTGGCTTACTGATTATCCTGTATGCGCGTTATTACCTGTCCTCAAAGGATTCAATGGGCAAGTTCTACGCCTATCTGATGCTGTTCATGACCGCCATGCTCGGCATCGTCCTGTCCAATAACCTGATTCAGTTATGGATGTTCTGGGAGCTGACCAGTATCAGTTCGTTCCTGCTGATCAGTTTCTGGCATGGCAAGACAGAAGGTCGTAAAGGTGCGCGTATGGCCCTGACCGTCACCGGAGCCGGTGGACTGGCATTACTGGCAGGCCTGATTCTGCTGGGTAAAATTGTCGGCAGTTATGATCTTCAGGTGGTGCTGCAACAGGGTGATCTGATCCGTGAGCATGCCCTCTACCCTGTAGTGCTTGGCCTGGTTTTACTGGGTGCTTTTACCAAATCAGCACAATTTCCTTTCCATTTCTGGCTCCCGCATGCCATGGCGGCCCCGACACCCGTCAGCGCTTACCTGCACTCAGCCACCATGGTAAAAGCCGGCATTTTCCTGATGGCCCGTTTCTATCCGGCACTGGCAGGCACCGAGCTCTGGGTTATCGTGGTGACGCTGACGGGTATGGCTACGCTGCTGTTGGGCGCTTATACCGCACTGTTCAAACATGATCTGAAAGGTTTGCTGGCCTACTCCACTATCAGCCACCTGGGTCTGATCACACTGTTACTGGGAATGGGAACCGAACTGGCTGCAATTGCTGCAATCTTCCATATTATCAACCATGCCACCTTTAAAGCCTCACTATTCATGGCCGCCGGGATTATTGACCATGAAGCAGGTACCCGGGATATGCGCCGACTGAATGGTCTGTGGAAATACATGCCGCATACTGCCACCCTGGCGATGGTAGCGGCTGCATCCATGGCAGGTGTCCCCTTACTGAATGGTTTCCTGTCCAAAGAGATGTTCTTTGCAGAAACCCTGCTGCAGCATACGCTGGGTTCACTGTCCTGGATGATCCCGGTACTGGCAACGCTGGCGGCGGTCTTCTCGGTGGCCTATTCACTGCGCTTTATTCATGACGTGTTCTTTAATGGCGAACCGGTTGATCTGCCAAAAACACCACATGAGCCACCACGCTATATGAAGGTCCCGGTGGAGATTCTGGTTGCGCTCTGTCTGCTGGTAGGACTGTTCCCCGGCTTTATGGTTGGCGGGCTGCTCTACAGCGCCTCAGTTGCCGTTCTGGGGGGCGATGTCCCGAACTACTCCCTGTCCATCTGGCATGGCTTTAACCTGGCTCTGGTGATGAGTATCGTCGCTATGCTGCTGGGGGTAATCATCTATCATAACCGCCGCAAGCTGTTCAAATTTCAGAGTCAGTTTCCGGAAACCGATGCCAAACTGGTGTTTGAAAGTCTGATTCAGTGTCTGGTACGCAGCAGCGTACGTATCCAGCAGTTTTTCGAAAACGGGTCACTGCAGCGCTATCTGTTCCTGTTATTCCTGCTGGTCGCCGTTTTTGCAGGAAAACCACTGCTACAGCTGGTCGATACGGCAGGTGATCGTGAACCGCTGCCGCTGAACTGGCTGACACTGACGCTGGCCGTCATCCTGATCTTTTCAGCCCTGGCCACAGTGATCTGGCATCGTCAGCGCTACATTTCCCTGCTGACACTTTCCGTGGTTGGACTGGTTGTATCGGTAAGCTTTTCCTACTTCTCCGCACCAGACCTGGCACTCACGCAGCTGTCCGTTGAGGTTGTCACGATTATTCTGCTGATGCTGGCACTTTTTTTCCTGCCGCAACAGACCCCGAAGGAGTCCAGCCCCGGACGGGTGGCGCGTGACCTGGGTATCGCTGCACTGATTGGTGGCATTTTTGCCACCCTGAACTATGCCATCATGACGCGTTCAGGCTTGAGTATCTCTGACTTTTTCCTGGAGAACAGCAAGCCTGGCGGTGGCGGCACCAATGCCGTCAACGTCATTCTGGTCGATTTCCGTGGTTTTGATACCTTCGGTGAAATCCTGGTGCTGGGAATTGCCGCACTGGGCATCTTCAAACTGATTAATCGCATGAAAGTCTCCATGCCATCAGGTGATATAAAGGGCCGCAACTGGACCAAAGACAGCCACCCGATGATTTTGCGTACAGTATCTCAGTCACTGCTGCCTCTGGCGTTGCTGGTATCAGCCTATATCTTCCTGCGTGGCCATAACATGCCCGGTGGAGGCTTTATTGCCGGATTGATTACCGCTGTGGCTATCATTTTGCAATACATCGCGCATGGTGTGGATTGGGTCAAACCCAGACTGAAGGTCAACTATCAGTGGTCAATTGCCATCGGCGTGCTCATTGCTGCCCTGACCGGTATGGGCAGCTGGCTGTTTGACAAGCCATTCCTGACCAGCTGGTTTGATTATTTCCACTTGCCCTGGATTGGAGAATTTGAATTGGCCAGTGCCATTGCATTTGACCTGGGTGTTTACATTACTGTTGTTGCAGCAACACTGCTGATTCTGGCAAACCTGGGTAAACTCACCACCTCACACCGTCCCAAAATGGAGGAGAACCGTTAATGGAAGCGCTGTTTGCACTCTGTGTCGGTGTGTTAACCACCTGTGGAGTTTTTTTGATTCTGCGTGGCAGAACCTTCCCGGTTGTCGTTGGATTAACACTGCTGGGCTATGCCGTTAACTTGTTTCTTTTCTCCAGTGGCCGCCTGTCGATCAATTCTGCCGCGATCATTGGCAGCACTGATCAATACGGTGACCCTCTACCGCAAGCCCTGGTCCTGACGGCGATTGTCATAGGATTTGCCATGACGGCCTTTGTTGTCATTCTGGCGATGCGCGGACGTGGCGATCTGGGCAATGACCATGTGGATGGACGCATTCCCGATCACTCTTCCTTGTCTGACAAGGAGCGGAACTGATGTCACATCTGGTTATTCTGCCATTTTTACTGCCGATACTGGGTGGACTGCTGCTGTTGCTGCCACCGATTCAGAACGCCTTGATTCGTCAGCGCATCTTTGCCATTTTCACCAGTCTGCTGCTGATTCTGGTATCCGCCACGCTGCTGCATACCAGTTATACGCAGGGCACACAGTTGTACCTGTTGGGTAACTGGCAGCCTCCCTTTGGCATTGTGCTGGTTGCCGATCCTCTTGCGGCTTTGCTGATGCTGCTGACATCTGTACTCGGACTGGCTGCGATCCTGTTTGCCTGCGCAGGTGATGATGAAACCGGGATGTATTATCACACCCTGATTTTACTGCTGATGGCAGGTGTGAATGGTGCGTTTTTAACCGGCGACCTGTTTAACCTGTTTGTCTGCTTTGAAATCCTGCTGATTGCCTCGTATGCCTTGCTGGTGCACGGCGGCGGCAAGCAGAAAACCCAGGCCAGCCTGCACTATGTGATTCTGAACCTGGTCGGTTCAAGCATTTTCCTGATTGCACTGGGTATTCTCTATGGCATGCTGGGTACGCTGAATATCGCAGATATGGCGATTAAGCTGCAACACCTCAGCCATGATGATCAATTGCTGGTCAAGGTTGCCGGGCTGCTGTTACTGGTAGTATTCGGTCTGAAATCAGCCATGCTGCCACTGCACTTCTGGCTGCCCCGCACCTATGCAGCGGCCAGCGCCCCCGTCGCTGCCATGTTTGCGATTATGACCAAGGTGGGTATCTACAGCATTTTCCGGGTACATACCGTGATCTTTGGTGAGCAGGCTGGCGAGCTGGCTCATATCGCCCAATTCTGGCTCTGGCCAATTGCGATTCTGACACTCTTTGCCGGAGCTGTTGGTACACTGGCCAGCTCCAACCTGCGTTTACTGACGGCAAACATGATTCTGATTTCAGTGGGCACCCTGTTAGTCGGTGCTGCACTGGGAAGTGAACAGTCGGCAGGTGCTGCGTTCTATTACCTGCTGCACACAACTCTGGTATCTGCCGCCATGTTTCTGATCGCCGACATGATCAGCCGTCAGCGTGGCAAGGCTGAAGATCGCTTTGTTCAGGCACGACAGATGAAACAACGTGATCTGCTGGCAGGTCTCTACTTTGTCGCTGCCATTGCCATGGTTGGCATGCCACCGCTTTCCGGCTTTATCGGCAAAGCCCTGCTGTTGCAAGCCGCTGATTCAGGCGCCAGCATGGCCTGGTCCTGGAGCGCTATCCTGCTGGCAGGACTGGCTGCGATTATTGCCTTGTCACGTGCAGGTACAACACTGTTCTGGCGGGTCACCAGCCTGAATGAAGAGGGTGAGCAGGTGCCAGTAGCCAAGTTGCTGGCTGTATCCCTGTTGCTGATCTGCTCGCCGCTTCTGGTGATTTTTGCAGGCCCGGTCACTGCAGTAACCAGCACAGCCGCGGCTGTGTTACACGACCCGGCCCTGTCCGTGGACGCTTTGCTACCCGCACTGAACCTTTCTGCAGGAGGCTACTAAGATGCTTGCCAAGCCCCGCTTTCGCTGGCTCCCCATGCCTTACCACAGCATTTTGCTGCTGGTCACCTGGCTACTGCTGAATAACACCCTGGCACCCGGACACCTGGTGCTGGGAACAATTCTCGCACTGGGTATTCCGCTACTGACATCAGGTCTGAGCCACCCTCAGCCGGCTCTGCATAAGCCGGTCAAGACAGCCCGCTATGCACTGATGGTACTCGGTGATATTGTCACTGCCAATGTGGAAGTCGCCAGACAGGTGATGGGGCCTCTGGATCAATTACATCCAGCGCTGATCGCCATGCCGCTGGATATCGAAGGTGACCTGCCTATCACACTGCTGGCCAGCACCGTTTCACTGACACCGGGTACTGTCAGCTCTGAAGTTTCACAGTGCCGCAAGTTTCTCTATATCCATGCGTTATCGATGACCGATGAAGCGGAACTCATCGCCACCATTAAAGAGCGCTATGAAAAACCCTTGATGGAGATTTTCTCATGCTAAGTCTGACAGTTATTTTGGTCAGCATTATGGTGGTTATTGCCCTGATTCTGAATTTATGGCGACTGTTTGCCGGACCTGATCTGGCAGATCGACTGCTGGCCCTGGATACCATGTACATCAACAGTATTGCCCTGATCATTCTGTTGGGCATCTGGCTTGGTTCTACACTGTATTTTGAAGCCGCGCTGTTGATCGCCATGCTTGGCTTTGTCAGCACGGCAGCCCTGTGTAAATACCTGCTACGTGGCGACATCATTGAATAAGGCCTGACTATGAATTTTATACTCGAACTGGTTGTTTCTGTTTTTTTACTGGTCGGCGGGATCTTTATTCTGGTGGGGTCCATCGGGCTAATGCGCCTGCCCGACTTTTTCATGCGGCTGCATGCTCCAACCAAGGCAACGACACTGGGAATGGGGGGGCTGTTAATCGCTTCCATGATTCTGTTTACACTGCGTGAGCCTGGCCATATTAGTGTGCATGAGCTGCTGATCACACTGTTCCTGTTTATCACAGCACCTGTGAGTGCACATATGATGGCCAAAACTGCTTTGCATCAGAAACTCAAGATGATTTCACGCACGCGTGGACAAGCACTGGTGGAACCCGCATCACAGCAGATGGCACCTTCTGGTGAGACAGTCGAATCTGGTAAATCATGAAAAGTCTGAGTGGTAACGCTCTGCCAGGGGTTGAAACCCCGGCAGGCTAATCAGTCAGCAGCTGAGTCGAGCAGGCAGTCCAGAATAGGCTGATTGGCCGCAGGGAAAGCATACTCACGCAACCGGTCACGTGTTACCCAGGCCAATGGCTGGCCTTCACACCCTTGCGGCTCGCCTTGAAAGGCTGTCACGCTGTAAACATCCAGTAACACCGAACGGTCCGGGTAGTCATGCTGCAATTGCAGCAGCGGCTGCGCTTCAATTGCACTAATACCCAACTCCTCTTGCAGCTCGCGAGCAAGCGCCGCCAGGACACTCTCTCCGGCTTCTACCTTACCACCGGGAAATTCCCAGAGACCGCCCTGATGCTTATGCTCAGGACGTCTGGCAAGCAGAATAGCCCCTTCAGGGCTGTAGATCACCGCCGCGGCGACATGCAGTCGAGGCGTCTGATCAGGAACGGTATTCAGCATTGATTTTCACATAGTCGTGGGACAGATCAGTTGTCCAGATACTTTCCTGTACCTGACCACGATTGAGCGAGACACGAATCAGAATATTTTCCTGGTTCATGACGGCCTGACCCTGTGCTTCTGTGTAGCTCTCTGCACGACCACCGTTACGGACAATAGCCACATCATCCAGCCAGATATTGACTTCATCAACATCCAGATCCTGCACACCGGCACGACCTACACAGGCCAGAATACGTCCCCAGTTAGGATCGCTGGCAAACAGTGCTGTTTTGACCAGCGGTGAATGGGCAATGGTATAGGCGACTTTCAACGCTTCATCAACATTGGCAGCACGTTCGACACGAACTTCTACAAATTTGGTAGCCCCTTCGCCATCTTTCACAATAGCCTGTGCCAGCTCCAGCATCACTTCACGCAATCCAGCCACAAACTTGTCCATCAGAGCAGGTTCGAGATCGCTGACCTCCACACCACTTTGACCTGTCGCCACCAGCAGACAGGCATCATTGGTAGAGGTATCACCATCCACGGTGATGCGATTGAAAGACTGTTCATTCACCTGGCTCAGCAGACGCTGCAGTAAATTCGCATCCACCACCGCATCAGTAGCCACATAGCCCAGCATGGTCGCCATGTTCGGCATAATCATGCCCGAGCCTTTGGAAATACCTGTCAGGGTAATCTGTTTACCCTGATGCTCAATCACAACACTGTGCCCTTTGGGACGCGTATCGGTCGTCATAATGCCATGCGCCGCTTCCAACCAGTGATTTTCATCCAGATTGTCGAGCGCAGCATCCAGAGCGGCAACAATTTTTGCGACCGGTAAAGGCTCACCAATCACACCAGTGGAGAAAGGCAAGACGGATTCAGTATCCACACGGGTTTTTTCAGCCAAGGCAGCACAGCAATCAGCCGCCGCGGTTAAACCCGCTGCACCCGTACCGGCATTCGCATTACCGGTATTCACCAGCAAATAGCGTGGCAGTGCGCCACTGGCCAGGTGTTTTTTAGCGAGGACAACAGGTGCTGCACAAAACTGGTTACGGGTAAATACGGCAGCGAGCGTCGCATCCACCGGTACTTCCATCACCACAACATCTCGACGGCCAGGCTTTTTTATACCCGCTGATGCGATGCCCAAACGAAACCCTTTAACCGGAAGCAGTTCCAGTTTTTTTTCAACACCTACCGCCATGACTGTGTCCCCTATCGGTACGCTTAAATTTTACCGTGGCATTGTTTATATTTTTTACCTGAACCGCAAGGACAGGGTTCGTTACGCCCGACCTTAGGTACATCACGTACAAACGGTTCCTGTTTTTCACCCTCTGCACCCGCTGCTTCTGAATCGTTGGGCTGCATTGCACTGGCCTGTGAGTGTTCAAAATTCATTTTCTGGCGTTCAGCAGCTTCACGGCGCTGACGTTCAATCGCCTCTACATCTTCTGGTTCACGTACTTTCACATGGCTGATAATACGTACGACATCCTTCTTGATATTTTCCAGCAGGTTCTGGAACAACTGGAAGGATTCACGCTTATACTCCTGCTTGGGGTTTTTCTGCGCATAACCACGCAGATGAATACCCTGACGCAGCAAATCCATGGTCTGCAGATGCTCTTTCCAGAGGGTATCCAGTACCTGCAACATCACCTGCTTTTCAAACAAACGCATGGTTTCAGCACCCACCAGCGCCTCTTTCTCGCCATAGCGCTCGATAATCTGCTCCTGAATACGACGGCGCAGAGGTTCTTCATGCAGCAGGTTGTCTTCATCCAGCCACTGCTGAACAGGCAGTTCAATGGCAAACTCGGTCTGCAGTGCCTTTTCCAGGCCTTCGATATCCCAGGTTTCAGCCAGACTTTCCGGTGCAATGAATTCGCTGATGGTATTTTCAATCACCTCCTCACGAATCGCATTGATCGTTTCAGAGATATCATTGGTAGCCATCAACTCATTACGCTGTTCATAGATTACCCGGCGCTGATCATTGGCAACGTCATCGTATTCCAGCAGGTTTTTACGAATATCAAAGTTACGACCTTCCACTTTACGCTGTGCTTTCTCGATCGCATTGCTGACCATTTTATGTTCAATGGCTTCACCCTTGTCCATCCCAAGCGCCTGCATAAACTGACGAATGCGATCCGAGGCAAAGATACGCATCAAATCATCTTCCATCGACAGGAAAAAGCGTGATGAACCAGGATCTCCCTGACGACCGGCACGCCCACGAAGCTGGTTATCTATACGGCGTGATTCATGACGTTCTGTACCGATGATGTGCAAACCACCTGCTTCAACCACCTGGTTATGACGCTGCTGCCAGTCTGCCTTGACTGCTTCAATCTGCTCAGGAGTCGGCTCTTCCAGTGCAGCCAGTTCAGCTTCCAGCTTGCCACCCAGCATAATATCCGTACCACGACCAGCCATATTGGTCGCGATGGTAATGGCACCCGGACGCCCGGCATCTGCAATGATGCTTGCTTCACGGCCATGGTTTTTGGCGTTCAATACATTGTGGGCAATCTTTTCTTTCGCCAGCATCTTCGACAGAACTTCAGAGGAGCCAACGGATGCTGTACCGACCAGCACGGGCTGCCCTTTTTCCTGGCAGTGGCGTATTTCTTTAACGATCGCATTAAACTTCTCTTCAATCGTGAGATACACCAGATCGTTATAATCAAGACGCTGCACTGAACGGTTGGTCGGAATCACCACGACATCCAGGCCGTAGATCTGCCGCAGCTCGAACGCCTCTGTATCTGCAGTACCGGTCATACCGGCCAGCTTTTGATACAAACGGAAGTAATTCTGGAAGGTGGTGGATGCCAGCGTCTGGCTTTCCATCTGGATTTTCACCCCCTCCTTGGCTTCAACCGCCTGGTGCAGACCTTCAGACCAGCGACGACCAGGCATGATACGGCCTGTGTGTTCATCGACAATCACCACCTGCTGATTCTGAACGATGTAGTCCTTGTCCTTTTCAAACAGGTAATGCGCGCGCAAACCGGCCAGAACATGGTGGAGCAAATTCAGGTTACCTGATGCATAAAGACTGTCGTCTTCCTGCAGCAAGCCATCTTCACGCAGTAACTCTTCAACCAGTTGATGGCCCGCTTCGGTCAACTCAACAGTACGGTTTTTTTCATCCACGACGAAGTGTTCTTCAATGATCTGAGTGTCATCTTTGACATCAATTTCACCAAAGAACTGGGTCAGTTTCGGAATCAGTTTATTGATCCGCGCATACATGGCAGAACTGTCTTCCGCAGGACCGGAAATGATCAGAGGTGTACGCGCCTCATCGATCAGGATTGAGTCAACCTCATCGACAATAGCAAAGTTAAAGCCACGCTGAACCTTGTCTTCCACGCTGAAAGCCATATTGTCGCGCAGATAGTCAAAGCCGAATTCGTTGTTGGTACCGTAGGTGATATCACAGCTGTAGGCATCACGCTTACTGGTATTATCCTGTCCGGAAACGATCACACCGACAGTCAGCCCCAGAGCTTCATACAAAGGACGCATCCACTCGGCATCACGACTGGCCAGATAGTCGTTTACGGTCACGACATGCACGCCCTTGCCGCTGATGGCATTCAGGTAGGCAGGCAGGGTGGCCACCAGGGTTTTACCCTCACCGGTTTTCATCTCGGCCACTTTGCCATCATGCAGGGTGATACCACCGATCATCTGCACATCGAAATGACGTAGCCCCATGACACGGCGTGAAACTTCACGAACCGTAGCAAAGGCTTCCGGCAAGAGTTGCGTCAGCGTTTCACCAGCAGCATGACGTTCGCGGTAGGACGCTGTGAGTGCTTTCAACTCCTCATCACTGCGCTGTTCCATCTGCGCTTCCAGCGCATTGATATCTTTGACGATGCGACCCATACGTTTGAGTTCACGATCGTTTTTACTTCCGAAGACCTTTTTCAACAGTGATGTGAGCATAATTCAACTTTTACCGTCTATTGGATGTTATTCGCTCTGCGCTCAACGCGGAAACAGTGCACTATTCTACAGTGATTCCTATAGATAGTTGAGTTCCGGGTGCCCGAGTTCAAGTCCTGTGCACAGATAAAAATGCAAAAAGCCGGACTCAGTGCCGGCTTTTGCGGATATTTGCCTGATTCGGATGGCCGTTGGCCTGATCCGGTTCACTCAGACAGCAGCTGCCGGACGCAAGTAGGTAATCGGGGAAGCCTGTTCAACCGCCTCAAAAGTGACGATTTCATAGGCATCTTCCGTTTCCAGCAACTTTCTTAACAGCAAGTTATTCAGATAATGTCCGGATTTGTAACCAAAGTACTCACCAATCAGGCTCTTGCCCAGCAAATACAGGTCACCGACAGCATCAAGAATCTTGTGTTTTACAAACTCATTTTCGTAACGCAAGCCTTCTTCGTTCAACACCCGGTAGTCATCTACCACGATGGCATTATCAAAGCTGCCACCCAGTGCCAGATTCTGAGAACGCAAGAACTCGATGTCACGCATAAAGCCAAACGTACGCGCCCGACTCACTTCACGCACAAATGATGTGCTGGAGAAGTCCAGGCTGGATTCAAGATGACGATCCGTAAAGGCAGGGTGATCAAACTCGATACGGAAACCGACTTTGTAGCCTTCATAGGGTTTGAAGCTGGCGGTTTTGCCGTCTACTTCAACCTTCACCTCTTTCAGAATCCTGACAAACTGCTTTGGCGCGTCCTGCTCCTGAATGCCAGCAGACTGGATCAGGAACACAAAGGGCGCGGCACTGCCATCCATGATCGGCACTTCTTCAGCTGTGAGGTCGACATACAGGTTGTCGATCCCCATACCCGCCAAAGCTGACATCAGATGCTCAACTGTAGCGACCCGGACACCGTCAACGGACAGATTGGTCGAAAGCACCGTGTCAACCACATGCATGGCAAAACCAGGTATTTCAGCAACCGGATCCAGATCCACACGTCTGAAGCAAATACCGGTGTCTACAGGTGCAGGCCGCAACGTCAGGTAAACTTTCTTACCGCTGTGCAGGCCTATGCCGGTCGCACGGATACTGGTTTTCAGAGTACGTTGTTTGATCATTTCCGCTCACTGCTTATCATCAAAATCAAACGAGAATGATAACAGACTCTACTGGTTTCAGGCAATCTGCCACCCTGATACCTCAATCCGCCTGACGACGCAGAAAGGTCGGAATATCCAGTTCACCATAGTCCTTGCGGCGGCCATCCTGGGTCTCTGGCTTATCCAGCAGTGCTTCCTGCTTCTGACGGCGCAGCACAGAGGGCAGTTCAATCTCTTCCTGTCGCACGTCCGCTTTGGGGGCTTCAGAGGCCACCAGCTTGAACTCTTTTTCTTTAGGACGATCAAGCCCGGTTGCCACGACTGTTACACGCAGCTCACCATCCAGTTCAGGATCAATCACTGTGCCGACGACAACGGTCGCATCATCTGCCGCACAGTTTTCCACGATTTCACCGATTTCACTGTACTCGCCCAGGCTCAGATCTAGGCCTGCAGTGATATTCACCAGAATTCCCCGCGCACCGCGCAGGTCGATATCTTCCAGCAACGGACTCTTGATAGCCGCATGGGCTGCTTCCTGGGCACGCTTGTCACCCTTGGCAACACCTGTCCCCATCATCGCCATGCCCATTTCAGACATCACTGTCTTCACGTCAGCAAAGTCAACGTTGATCATACCGGTGCAGGTGATCAGGTCAGAAATACCCTTCACTGCGCCCTTGAGTACATCATTCACCGTATTGAATGCATTGATCAGACTGCAGTTTTTACCCAGCACATCGATCAGTTTCTCATTCGGAATAATGATCAGAGAGTCCACGCTGTCACGCAGTTCACGTATTCCCTCTTCCGCCACGGTCATACGCTTGCGCCCTTCAAATTTGAACGGACGCGTCACAACGGCAACTGTCAGAATCCCCATTTCCTTGGCAATCTGGGCAACAACAGGCGCCGCACCGGTACCTGTACCACCACCCATTCCGGCGGTGATAAATACCATGTCAGCACCACGCAGGCTTTCCGCAATACGCTCCCGATCTTCCAGGGCGGCCTTGCGCCCGACATCCGGATTAGCACCCGCTCCCAGTCCTTTAGTCATACTGCCGCCAATATGCAAAGAGGCACGGGTCGACATACGCTCCAGCGCCTGAGCATCGGTATTGGCGCAGATAAACTCAACACCCTCCAGATCCTCTGACACCATATGCTGCACGGCATTACCACCACCGCCACCGACACCGATCACTTTAATCACGGCTTCCTGAGGTACATTATCGATCAATTCAAACATTTTTTATCCTCCCCTGGCAGGCCTGCCTTTACCTTCCGGCACTGCCCTGCTAAACAATTCATTCAGAAATGACGCTTGAACCAGTCCTTGACCCGGCTCACCAGGTCTCCGACCTGGGGCCGTTGCAGACGCTTCTCACGCATCTCCGGCACTATCTCTTTTGCGGTTGGTTTCTGCTCTGCTTTCGCGTAGTGCAATAATCCGATCCCGGTCGCATAGATCGGGTTTTTCAGCAACGACTCCATACCTCGGACGCCCTGTGGAAGGGCCAATCTGACTGGCATATGAAAAATCTCTTCTGCCAGTTCAACGGCACCTTCCATTTTTGATGTACCCCCTGTCAGCACGATGCCAGCGGCGATCAGGTCTTCAAAACCCGAACGGCGCAGTTCAGCCTGCACCAGGGTAAACAACTCTTCATAACGGGGTTCGACCACTTCAGCCAATGACTGACGTGACAAGTCACGCGCAGGACGATCCCCAACGCTTGGCACCTTGATGGTTTCATCAGGCCGTGCCAACTGTGCCAATGCACAAGCGTACTTAATCTTGATTTTCTCAGCATGCTGAGTCGGTGTGCGTAATGCCATGGCGATATCATTGGTGACCTGATCGCCAGCAATTGGAATCACTGCTGTATGACGAATGGATCCACCAGTAAACACGGCAATATCCGTGGTACCCCCGCCAATATCGACGATACAGACACCCAGATCCTTTTCATCTTCCGCCAGTACCGCATAGCTGGATGCCAACTGTTCCAGTACGATGGCATCAACATCCAGACCACAGCGACGAATACACTTGTCGATATTCTGAATCGCATTCGTGGCACCCGTCACCAGGTGGACCTTGGCTTCCAGGCGTACACCCGACATGCCCAAGGGCTCTTTGATCCCCTCCTGCGTATCTATCAGGTATTCCTGCGGCAGTATGTGCAAAATGCGCTGATCCGCAGGAATAGCAACCGCTCTAGCGGCATCGATGACCCGCTCCAGATCATATTCGGAAACCTCCCGGTCTCGGACAGCCACAATACCGTGAGAGTTCAGGCTGCTGATGTGGTTTCCTGCAATTCCGACGGTTACGGAATGAATTTTACAACCAGCCATTAACTCGGCTTCTTCAACAGCACGCTGAATGGCATTCACGGTTGACTCAATGTTGACCACCACACCCCGCTTCATTCCATGTGAAGGCTGAGAACCCACACCGACGATTTCAATACTCCCGTCGGCACAGACCTCACCCACCAGACACACCACTTTGGATGTACCTATATCCAGTGCAACAATCATATTGTGATCTGACGCTGCGCGTTTATCCTGCATCATCCTGCCTCTCTTCAGTGCGCCAACGAACGGCAACACCATTGGTATATCGAATATCAACCTGCTCTATCTGTGCGGCAACCTGACTGAGCTCTGCCTCGTAGATACTCAGGAAACGCCTGAGTCTGGGCATCAATTGCTCCCGGCCCACGACGACCTGAATGCCGTTATCCAGCTCCAGATTCCAGGCTCCGCGACTTTCCAGAGTCAATCCGGTCAGGCGCAAACCCGCACGGGCAAACAACACGCTCAAGTCATGGTACTGCGCAATAATGGCTCGCGTTTCATGTGCAGGCCCGTTGAGTTTGGGCAGATAATCATATCCGGCACTCAAATCCGGCCAAAAAATATCGCCCTGATGGTTCAACAAGCCCCGATCCCCCCAGCGTGCGACAGGTACCTGCTCAGCAACGGCCACATGCACAGCCGCGGGCCATTGACGACGCACTTCAGCCATATGAATCCAGGGATTTGCCAGAGCTTCATCGCGTAAATGACGCACATCCAGCGACAACAAGGGAGCCCGTATTTCCTGTGCCAGTTGTGTAGCCAATGCCTGACCATCCAGATGGCGAATCTGGCCACTGATACTGACCTCACTGACCGGCTGATCCAGCCAGGCCAAAGCTTTGTCTGCCAGTAGCAGCATCACCGCCACAAATACACCCAGCAGGCTTAACCAGATTGCCGCCCGCTGAGCAACACGCGTTTCCGTTACCGCAGCCGGTTGCCGCTGAACGGCCACAGCACCCCGTACCGGAGCAGCCGGTGCAGTGTCCTGTTTTAGCCAAGGCAGCGACAAGTTCATCTTAAGCCTCCCGATCCCGACGAGCTGTACGCAGTATGGATACCACCAGCTCGGCAAAACTCATACCGGCCTCACGCGCCGCCATGGGAACCAGGCTGTGATCAGTCATCCCCGGCAGGGTGTTCACTTCAAGCAGCTGAAAATTTCCCTGACTGTCCATCATCAGATCTACACGCCCCCAGCCACGGCAACCCACAGCCTGAAATGCCCGCAGTGCCAGGGTTTTCAGCGCATCATAGCGTGCTTCACTGAGTTGATGATCAAACAGGTAACGTGTGTCATTGGCTTCATACTTGGCATTGAAATCGTAGAAGTCATGGGTGGTTTCCAGGCGAATCACCGGCAACGCCTGATCATTCAGAATTGCCAGGGTATACTCGGCGCCCTGAATCCATTGCTCTGCAATCACCTGATGATCATAACGTGCGGCTTCAGCATAGGCAGCTTTCAGCTGATCCAGATCCAGCACCCGGCTCATTCCAATGCTGGAACCCTCATGGACCGGTTTGACCATTAATGGGAAACCCAGCGTCCTGGCGACTTCCGCCAAGTCAGTTTCTGGTCGAAGCTCAGCAAAGGCAGGTGTCGGAAAACCGGCACCCATCCAGAGCTGTTTGCAACGCAACTTATCCATCCCAAGTGCTGAAGCCGCTACACCACTGCCGGTATAGGGTTTTTTCAGCATCTCCAGTAACCCCTGCAAAGTGCCATCTTCACCGCCACGACCATGCAGAATCAAAAAGGCGCGATCAAACTCAGCCGCCAATAACTGGGCAACCGGATCAGCCCCCTCGGCACACAGATCTATGGCAAATGCATCAACACCGGCATTACACAGGCCCTTCAATACTTCGGCACCACTGCGCAACGAGATGCTGCGCTCTGCTGAATCACCACCCAGCAATACGGCAACACGCCCAAACTCCTGGGCCTCAGCTGCTGTGATTTTGTAATCGCTCATACGCGTCCCTCTTCAGATCCGCTCAGATCCAACCGGCTCAAACGGTGGGCCAAGGCGGTGATATCACCTGCGCCCTGGGTTAACAGTAAGTCTCCTGGGCGCAACAGGGTAGTCAGCAAACCCGGCAGATCATCTGCTGATTCAACAAATACAGGTTCAACACCTCGCTGACGAATTGAACGACACAGGCTCCGGGTGTCCGCTCCCGGGATAGGTTGTTCACCTGCGGGATAAACTTCCAGCATGAGCAGCAAGTCAGTCTCTGCCAGCACCCTGACAAAATCCTCATACAGATCACGAGTGCGGGTATAGCGGTGTGGTTGATATACCATAACCAAACGTCGCTCCGGCCAGCCATCGCGCACTGCCTGAATTACGGCTTCCACCTCTCGTGGGTGGTGCCCATAGTCATCCACCAGTGTCGCCTCTCCGCCCTGCACCGGCACTTCGCCCAGAATCTGGAAACGTCGGCCAACGCCCTGAAAACGTTCCAAAGCACGGCAGATCGCTGTATCCGACAGCCCTTCATCCGTCGCCACTGCGATACAGGCCAGCGCATTCAGCACATTGTGTCGTCCCGGCATGTTCAGGGTCACCTGCAAAGGCTGATGCCCTGCAGGACGTTCAACCCTGAAGTGGGTTTTCAAACCTTCCATCTGCAGATCAACTGCACGGAAATCGGCGCCCTCATTAAAGCCATAGGTCAAAACAGGACGGCTGACGCGGGGCAGAATTTCGGCAACGACCGGATCATCGGTACACAACACAGCCAAACCATAAAACGGCAGGTTATGCAGGAAATTAACAAAGGTCTGCTTCAGTACGTTAAAGTCGCCACCATAGGTATCCATGTGATCGGCATCAATATTGGTGACAATCGCAACCATTGGCTGCAGATGCAGGAAAGACGCATCACTTTCATCCGCTTCAGCGACCAGATAACGACTGCCCCCTAACTGCGCATTGGTACCCGCACTGTTCAGTCGCCCTCCGATCACAAAGGTCGGGTCCAGCCCGCCTTCTGCCATCATTGATGCCAGCAGACTGGTCGTCGTGGTCTTTCCATGAGTACCCGCAACAGCAATGCCATGGCGGTAACGCATCAGCTCTGCCAGCATTTCGGCTCGCCGTACCACTGGAATACGCTGTTCGCGTGCAGCCCGTAGTTCGGGGTTTTCTTCAGATACAGCCGTGGAAATGACGACCACGTCCGCCTCTGCGACATTCTGTTCCTGATGTCCGATGGTAATACGTGCACCCAGCGATGCCAGGCGATCGGTCACGACCGAATCACGCATATCCGAACCACTGATCTGATAACCCTGGTTCAGCAGCACTTCAGCGATACCACACATGCCCACACCGCCAATACCGACAAAATGTATCTGGCGGATACGGCGCATCTCTGGCACTTCATAGACCCCTGCATTGCAATCTTTAATCATGCCATTACCTCCAGACACACCTCAGCCAGTTGTTTACCAGCGTCTGGTTTACCTTGCTTGCGCGCCAGCTGTGCCATCTGCAGCAAGCGATCACGTTGATTGAATTGCTGTAACATCTGGACCAGGCGTTCGGCCGTCAAGGCTTCCTGCTGAATACGCTCAGCCGCACCGGCATCCACCAGAAACTGTGCATTGGCCGTCTGGTGATCATCGACAGCAAACGGGAAAGGCACCAGCACAGCTGCAACCCCTGCAATTGCCAATTCACTGACTGTTAATGCACCTGAACGACAGATCACCAGATCAGCCCAGCCAAACGCCTCATCCATCTGTTCAATAAATGGCACCACCTGTGCGTCCACACCCAAACGCTGATAGGCTGCCAACGTAGCCTTATGGTGGGTCTGTCCGGTCTGATGCCATACCACGGGGCGCTGCTCCGCTGGCAATTGCGCCAAGGCTTCCGGCAAACGCTCATTAATGGCTTGCGCACCCAGGCTGCCGCCAACAACCAATACCCGAATCGGCCCCTCGCGCTCAGCCATACGCTCAGCGGGAGCAGGCAACTCTAAAATGGGGCCACGCACCGGGTTGCCTAGAGTGTCTTCAGGGGAACACTCCGCAAACGCACCCGGAAAAGCCTGTAATACACGGGTGGCAATGCGTGCCAACACCTTATTGGTCATCCCCGGAATCGCATTCTGTTCATGAATGACAACTGGAATTCCCATCAACCAGGCCGCCAAACCTCCTGGACCTGATGCGAATCCGCCCATTCCCAGTACGGCATCCGGTTTGACCTGTTTAATCACCTTACGTGCTGCCAGGGTGGCTTTGAGTAAATTGAAGGGTGCAGTCAGCATCCGCAACACCCCCTTACCACGCAGTCCAGCTACCGGAATGGTGTTCAGTTTGATGTCTGCTGCCGGTACGACACGTGCTTCAATCCCGCGTTCAGTGCCCAGCCATTCAACATGCACTCCCTGCTGACGCAGCAGATCAGCCGTTGCCAGAGCAGGAAATACGTGACCACCTGTGCCACCGGCCATCACCAACAGAGTTTTAGAATGCTTGATGGTCATGCCTCTACTCTCCCGGCTGATTTTCTGGTGCGTCGAGGCCCTCGTTGCCCTTCGACTGTTGCACGTTTCAGTTCATAATCTATGCGCAATACGATCGCAATCATGATGGCTGATGCCAATAAACTACTGCCGCCATAACTCAACAGCGGCAATGTCAGACCTTTAGTCGGCAAAGCACCCACGTTCACACCGATATTGATCAATGCCTGTCCGGCGAAAATAAAAGCAAAGCCATAGCAGACATAACCCATAAAAAACTGTTGCTGTTTTTCAGCACGCCGCCCGGTTACAAAAATTCGGTAAACCAGGAAGCAATAGAGCAGAATGACGATCAGAGCCCCCACCAATCCCAGCTCTTCGGCAAGAATTGAATAGATAAAGTCGGTATGGGCTTCTGGCAGATAAAACAGTTTTTGCACACTGTTGCCCAACCCGGTACCAAACCATTCACCCCGTCCAAAGGCGATCTGCGCCTGAGACAGCTGATAACCGGCTCCGAAAGGGTCGGCCCAGGGGTCCAGGAAGGTTTTCAGACGCTGCACACGGTAAGGCTGCGTCACCGCCAGCAACCCTGCCATCAAGACCCCGATCAGCAGCACAATAATGAACTGAAACAGTCGCATACCGCTGAGAAACACCATGCCCATCACGGTACACATCAGTACCACGGTCACCCCGAAGTCTGGCTGGCTGATCAACAGGCCAACATACACCGACAGAGGCAATACCGGCTTCATGACACCAGACCAGGTCGAACGCACTTCGGACAAACGGCGTACCAGATAACCGGCGATATAGATCACCATAAAGATCTTCGCCAACTCAGATACCTGCAGGTTAAAAAAGCCCAGACTGATCCAGCGGCGCGCACCATTGACCTCTCGTCCGATACCTGGCACCAGCACCAGTAACAGAGATACACCACCAATCACTAGCAGAGGCACACTGTACTGCTGCCACAGACGCATGGGAATTGCAGATACAATCGCCAGGGTCATCATCGCCATAACAACGAAAATCCCGTGGCGAATAATGAAAAAATAGGGCGATCCAAAGTCGCGCGCGGCCACATCCATGGATGCCGATGCGATCATCACGAAACCGGTCAGCATCAACGCCAGGACGCTCAGCAACAGGAACGGATCAAACGACAAGCGTCCCGCTGGCATATCCAGGAAGGCCGGCCAGGCTGATTTCAGTGAAACACTGCTCATGCCAGACCCTCCACAATTTCGATAAAGCGCTCACCCCGTGCCTCAAAGCCGCGGAACATATCGAAGCTGGCACAGGCTGGCGAGAGCAGCACCTGATCACCCGGCTGAGCTGCAGCTACCGCAACGTCAACAGCTTGCTCCAGTGAATCTGCATGCTGGATCGGCAATCCGGCCAGGTCTGCTTCAATCAGCGCCGCATCGCGACCTATCAACACCACTCTGCGCGCATAGTTGCTCAATGGCTGATGCAGTTCGGTAAAACGCTGTTCTTTGCCAACCCCGCCCAGAATCACTATCAGTTTCTGTTCCGGTTGCAGCATTTTGCCCAAACCTTCAACGGCAGCCAGCGTGGCACCGACATTGGTGCCCTTGGAGTCGTTGATAAAGCTGACACCCTGCTTCTCTGCCACCCACTGACAGCGATGCTTCAAACCGGCAAACTGGCGCACAGCTGACAACATCGCCTCTTGTGGCAATCCGGCGGCTTCACCCAGGGCCAATGCAGCCAGCACATTGGCAATATTGTGTGCGCCACTGATACGCAGATCAGTGACGGGCATCAGAGGAGTCAGTCCACGGTAGAGCCAATTGCCACCCTCCTGCTGCGCGATGCCATACTGGCCAAGGTCTGGTGCTGACAGGCCAAAACTCAGGGTTTTCATTCCCTGCGAGACCAACGGTGCTGTCAGAGGATCGTCACGATTGATGATGGCATGGCGGCAACCACGATAAATCCGGTGTTTGGCCAGATAGTAGCTCTGCAAGTCGGCATAGCGATCCATATGATCGGCGCTGATATTCAGCACTGTCGCGGCCTGTGCCCTTAACTCATGGGTGGTTTCCAGCTGAAAGCTGGACAGCTCCAAGACATAGAGCTCAGCCTGTGGCTGTTGCAACAGTTCCAATACAGGTGTTCCAATATTGCCACCGACAGCGACACGCACTCCGGCAGACTCTGCCATTTCACCCACCAGCGTGGTCACAGTACTTTTTGCATTGGAGCCGGTGATGGCGACAATCGGCGCATCGACTTCTCGACAGAAGAGATCGATATCACCAATGACTCGACAACCTTTTTGCAATGCATATTGAATAGCCGGTGAGGATTTCGCCACACCAGGGCTAAGAATCAATTCACTGGCCTGTGTCAGGTACTCTGCATCCAGTTCACCGCAGCGCAGTTCTATCTGCGGAAATTCACGATAGAACTGGGCTGCCATAGGCGGTTGCTCACGCGTATCCACAACGGCAAAAGGCCAGCCACGTGCCGCCAAATAACGGGCACAGGCATACCCGGTCTGTCCCAGACCGATAATAATGCGAAGTGTATCCGTTGCGATCAGCGTCACTAGCAGCTCCCGTCAGCGTAGCTTGAGTGTCGCCAGTCCAATCAGGACCAGTACAACACTGATAATCCAGAAACGCACAATGACGCGCGGCTCTGGCCAACCCTTTAACTCAAAATGATGATGAATCGGTGCCATGCGGAAAATACGCCGCCCGGTCAATTTATAGGAGGCAACCTGCAGAATCACCGACACGGTTTCCAGTACAAAAATGCCTCCCATAATGACCAGCACCAGCTCCTGGCGCACGATCACGGCAACCACCCCCAAGACAGCACCTAAAGACAGGGCTCCGACATCACCCATAAAGACCTGTGCGGGATAGGTGTTGAACCACAAGAACCCCAGGCCCGCACCCACGATGGCACCGCAGATGATAATCAGCTCACCAGAGCCTGCGACATAAGGAATATGCAGATAGTTGGCAAACTGCACATGGCCGCTCAGATAGGCAAACACTGCCAGCGCACCTGCCACCATCACCGTCGGCATAATCGCCAGACCATCCAGACCATCCGTAAGGTTCACCGCATTGGAGCTGCCGACTATGACGAAGTAGGTAAATACAATAAAGAAAATGCCCATGTCGATAATCACGTCTTTGAAGAACGGCACGATCAACTGGGTTTCAACCGGGCTCTGGGCTGTCATGTAAAGCAGGATCGCCGCACCAAAACCGCCTACGGACTGCCAGAAATACTTCCAGCGAGCGGGCAAACCCCGGGGGTTTTTCTCAATCACTTTGCGCCAGTCATCGACCCACCCCACAGCACCGAAAATAATCAGCACATACAAGGTGATCCAGACATAGCGATTACTGAGATCCCCCCAGAGCAACGTACTCACGGCAATTGCCAGCAAAATCAATCCGCCACCCATGGTGGGTGTACCGGATTTGCTCAGGTGTGACTGTGGTCCATCGGTTCTGACAGCCTGGCCTATCTGACGACTGCGAAGCTGATTTATCAGATAAGGTCCGAGCAGCAACGAAATCGATAAAGCGGTCAATACGCCCAGAATACCGCGCAGGGTAATGTATCGAAACACCGAAAAAGCCGAGAAGTACTGTGTCAGATATTCTGTTAACAGTAACAACATTACTGAGCATCCCCTTGTTGAAGAGCGCTGACCACTCTATCCATTAACGCACTGCGTGAACCCTTAACCAACAAGGTCATCGGTTCGCTCAGCCTCTGTTTGAGTGCCTCGATCAGGTCACTCTGCTGTTCAAAATGCCAGGCGGCCAGACCTGACTGTCTGGCAGACTCAACTGCATGGCGCATCAAAGGTCCGGTCGCATAGAGACCATCCAGTTCCGCCTGAGCCGCATAGTGGCCCAACTGATGGTGCAAGGCTTCAGCTTCTGCGCCCAATTCAGCCATATCCCCTAACACCAGCAAGCGTTGTCCGGGACGCGCCGCCAGATAATCAATTGCAACCTGCATTGCCTGTGGATTGGCATTGTAGCTGTCGTCGATCAACCAGCCTGATGGCAATGCAATCGGTTTCATCCGCCCCTTGACTGCTTCACAAGCCTCCAGTCCGGCTTTCACCTCACGCAAAGGCAGCCCCAGTGCTAACCAGGCAGCCGTCGCCGCTACTGCATTCGCAACATTATGCTGACCCAGTAAACGCAGCTGCACAGCCACCTGCTCTTGCTGATAGTTCAGTCGGAATCCCCAGGCACCGGCAGCATCCGCGTGAGCCTGACTGGCCCAAACATCGGCATCGGGATTGTGAGCGGAAAAAGTCAGATAGGCGCGGCGCATATTATCCAGCTTCTCTCGCCAGAAATCTGCATGTGGATCATCCAGATTTACGATGCCTACGCCTTCATCACTCAAGGCATTGAATATTTCAGATTTGGCTCTGACAACACCCTGCAAACTGCCGAAGCCTTCGATATGTGCTGCACAGGCATTGTTCAGCACAGACACATGCGGCTGAGTCAGATGAACGGTGTAGTCGATTTCACCTTCGGCACTGGCACCCAGTTCAATCACGGCAAACTGATGCGATGCCTCTAACTGCAGAAGTGTCAGCGGCGCACCTATATGATTGTTCAGATTACCCTGGGTATAGAGCGTCGCTCCCTGAGTTGAGAGCATGCTCGCCAGCAACTCTTTGACAGTGGTTTTACCGCTACTGCCCGTTACCGCCACGACTCGACCAGCAAAACGGTTACGATTCAATGCTGCCAGACGACCCAGCGCAATCAGACTGTCATTGACACACAATTGTGGCAGCGGGTCGTCAACCAGACGCTCAGTCACAGCGGCAACAGCGCCTTTTTCACGCGCCTGATTCAAAAAGTCATGTGCATCAAAATGCTCGCCACGCAGACAGACAAACAGGTCACCCGGCTTCACCTGACGCGTATCAGTACAGATGCGAACAATGTGCAGATCAGGTTGTACCTGCGAGGGCACTTCTGCTTCGATTGCCTGAGCTGCCACGGCCAGCGTCCAATCACCGATCATACTGACCTCCTCTGCTGCAACACATCTCTGGCCACCGCTTGATCACTGAACGAAAAGCGCTCGCCCGCAATTTCCTGATAATCCTCATGTCCTTTTCCGGCAATCAGCACGATATCCTGCGGACCAGCTGTTTCAATCGCGACACGAATCGCCGCGGCACGATCCACCTCAATCAGTGGTGTCTGCTGACTGCTGACACCTGTCTGAATCTGACGAATAATCAATTCAGGGTTTTCGCTACGCGGGTTATCACTGGTAATCACCAACTGATCTGCCAGGCCACTGGCAACCTGAGCCATAATCGGCCGTTTACCCTGATCACGATCACCACCACAACCAAACACACAGATGATCCGGCTGCCGGATTTGCGGTGTTCATTCAAAGCAGACAGAGTTTGCAACAGAGCATCCGGGGTATGTGCATAGTCAACCAGTACCAAAGGATCACCAGACTCCGATACCTTTTCCATACGACCACACACCGCTTTCACCTGTGACAAAGCACGGCTCATCTGCACGGGCGTATAGCCTGCCAGCCCCAATGAGGCCGTCGTCAATAACAGGTTACTCAGGTTAAAACGACCAATCAGTGAAGAAGTGGCACTCACCTCCCCCCAGGGGGTCGCCAGAGCAAAACTCATACCTTCATCATGCAACTCGGAATGCTTCACATGAATATCAGCGGCGGTATCCAGCAGTGAATAGCTGACCACATCACGTCCCAGAGCACGACCTTGCAGCACCAGTTCACGACCAAACTCATCATCCAGATTTAGCAGTTGTATGGCGTCCGGCTGCTCAAACAAACGACGCTTCGACGCAGCATAGGCTGCCATGCTTTGATGATAATCCAGATGGTCACGCGTCAAATTGGTGAAGCCTACCTGACTGAAATGTACGCCTGCTGTACGCTGTTGGTCCAACGCATGACTGGATACCTCCATCGCAACCACCTCGGCACCGGCCTGCTGATAGCCAGCAAGCAACTGGTGAACAGTGAGTACATCAGGGGTTGTATGACTGGAGCGATCCAGGGCACCCGGAAAACCGTTCCCGATTGTGCCAACCAAAGCTGTTTTTTCACCTAACAGATTCAACGCCTGTGCAATAAAATGACTGCATGATGTTTTGCCATTGGTACCGGTGATACCAATCACACGCATGGACTCAGATGGCGTATGGTAGTAACGGCTGATCACTTCACCGGCCAGTTGATTTAGGTCCGGCACCGGAAAAATCCAGTCTGCGTAGATATCCAGCCCCTCATGGTATTCATGGGCATGCATCAAGACCGCCGACGCACCGGCCTGAATTGCAGGAATAACAAAATCCGCGCCCTTATGATGCGATCCTGAGCGCGCGATATACAGATCACCGGCGCGCACATCTCGATGGTCCAGCACCAGATTACGGATCAGCAACTGCTCCGGCACATCAGGATAATCCGGCAACAGACTTTTTAAACTCGGCAAATCAGAACGTACAGCATTCATCGTCCAGCCACCTGTCTTCGGGGTTCAGGCCAACGGTCAGGATCCAAGTTCAGCAAACGCAAGGCGCCAGCGGCAACACGGGCAAACACTGGAGCCGCCACTTCGCCACCATAAATCTCCCGTCCCTTGGGGTTATCGACCATCACTACAATTGCCAGGCGCGGATCCGATACCGGCGCAACACCTGCAAATACAGTTGTATATTCTTCACGGTTGTAACCACCACCACCAATACGGTGCACCGTACCTGTTTTACCGGCGACCCGATAACCTTCAACCGCAGCACGACGGGCGGTCCCTTCTGGCCCGATCACCGTTTCCATCATATTCAGTACCTGATTACCAACCCCCGGCGGCATCACCCGAACACCCGCACTGTCCTGTTCATTTTTAAGCAGCGAAACGGGGTACAGCACCCCGTCCGACGCAAACGGAATATAGGCTTGTGCCAGCTGCAAGGGTGTCACAGACAGCCCATAACCATAGGACATGGTGGCACGCTCAACCACCTGACGTTCACGCAGATCCGGCAAGTGCCCTGTACGCTCACCCGGAAAACCTGTCTGACTGAGTTGCCCAAAGCCCAGATTCTGCAACAGCCTTGGCAACCGGTCATGTTCCATATCCATCACCAGTCGCACTGTACCCACGTTACTGGATTTGGTAATAATGCCGGTCAAAGAGAGATCACCATAATTACGGAAGTCGCGGATAGTGGCTGAACGTACACGCATGGTACCGGGTGAGGTTTTGACCACTGTGTCCGGGGTGTAGCGGCCAGTCATCAAGGCGGCAGCCACCGTCATAGGCTTCACTGTCGAACCCGGTTCAAACAAGTCAGTCATGGCCCGGTTACGCAACGCAGCAGGTTCCAGACGACTACGGTCATTCGGGTTATAAGACGGCTGATTCACCATCGCCAACACTTCACCCGTGTGCGTATCCAGAATCACCACAGACCCTGCATCTGCCTGGTGAGCCTCAACAACGGCTTTCAGCTCACGATAGGCCATATATTGCAAACGCAGATCGATACTCAGCTGCAGCTCATTTCCCTGACGTGCATCCTGAATAGACCGAATATGCCGGATCGTACGTCCGACTCGATCACGCATCACCAGTTTGCTGCCATGCTCCCCACTCAGCCACTCGTTAAACGCCAGCTCCATGCCTTCCTGGCCCTCACCATCAACATTGGTGAACCCCACCAAGTGAGCAGTCACTTCCCCCGCAGGATAGAAACGCCGGTACTCACGATCAACGTTAATACCTGGAATACCGAGCAGACGCACCGCTTCTGCCACTTCAGGCGTTACCTGACGACGCAGATAAATAAAGCGTCGTTCAGGATGACTACCCACCCGATCCAGTAATGTGCCGTGCGGAATTTCCAGCAGTTGTCCCAGACGGCTCAGGTAAGGATGTTGCAAATCAATATACTTGGGATCTGCCCAGATACTGGCGACCGGTGCACTCACAGCCAGCGGCTCGCCATTACGATCGGTGATTACCCCCCGGTGCGCAGGAATCAGCATGGTACGGATAGTACGGGCATCCCCCTGATTCTGCAGAAATGCCTGATCAGTCCAATAGAGAGACAAGAGTTTTGCCAAGATTCCAGCCACAGCCAGGCCGAGCAGGAGAAACACAACCCACATGCGCCAGCTTTTAGCTGCTGTTATCTGTGTCTGTTCTGTTTTGGCATTCATTTTCGGATTATCTCGGTTTCATCCGCTTTAGGTACCCGCATCTGCAATCGGGTTTCAGCTTCACTTTCAATACGACCATGACCACCCCAGGTACTCTGCTCCAGCAACAACTGCCCCCACTCAACCTGCAGTTCATCCCATTGATGCACCAGCACCTGATGATCGTTAAACAAGCGGCGATAGTCATAGGCCGCCTTTACAACTGTCAACGCAGAAACCAGTATCGCCAGAATCAGCACCAGCAAAATCATCAACGGACGATAGAGCTCTGCATGGTCGATATAGGCTTCAACATCCTCCGGTACAGTTTTTTTCCCTTGAGCCGCTTTCGCAGCTCTGGCTTTGGCAAACATTGCCTTGAGCGTCACGCGCTTTTCTCCGCCACGCGCATCACAGCGCTGCGCGAGCGTGGATTGACATCCACCTCTGCCGCACTGGCCTTGACAGCCTTGCCAATATTTTTCAAACGCTGATTCAGCATGGCCTGAGTAAAAGGCACACCACTTGGAAGGTGCTCATCTCCTTTCACATGCCGGCGGATAAAGCGCTTCACGATTCGGTCTTCGAGTGAATGGAAACTGATCACTACCAGACGGCCAGATAGCGCCAGGATTTCCAGGGCCTGATCCAGACAGGATTCGATCTCTTCCAGCTCTCGATTTATATGAATTCGAATACCCTGAAAAGCACGCGTAGCCGGGTTTTTACCCTTTTCCCAGCGCGGATTGGCTGCGGATATAATACTGGCAAGACGAGCTGTTGTAGTGATAGGAGCCTGCGCACGCGCCTCAACAATGGCTTTGGCCATACGTCGTGAAAAGCGCTCTTCGCCATAATGAAACAGCACATCGGCAATTTCAGTTTCTGCTGCACGATTAATCCAGTCTGCAGCGCTTTCACCGACAGTGGTATTCATACGCATATCCAGCGGGCCATCCTGCTGAAAACTGAACCCGCGAGAAGGATCATCCAGCTGCGGTGAGCTGACGCCAAGATCCAGCAATATGCCAGTCACCTGCCCAGCCATACCACATTTTTCAACGAAAGATTGCATCTCACTGAAAGCGCCATGCTCAATCATAAAACGTGGATCATTGCCAAAACGACGTTGTGCTTCTGCCACAGCGACCGGATCCTTGTCGATGGCCAACAGACGCCCCTGCTCACTCAGTTGTGACAGAATCAAGGCAGAGTGACCACCACGGCCAAACGTACCGTCGATGTAAAAGCCATGCGGATCTGTTACCAGAGCGGCAACAGCTTCCTGCAACATGACGGTAATGTGACTGAATTCCTGACTCATTTCAGATCCTGTAAACCTGCGTTTAGCCTACCGCTTAAAGCGACAGCTCCAACATTTCCGGTGGCAGGGTGTCTTCGCCAACCTCGTCAAGGTATTCATCCCGGGTCGCACTCCATTGAGCCTCATCCCAGATTTCAAACTTGCGTCCCTGTCCTAACAAAACAATTTTCTTATCCAGCCCGGCATACTCACGCAGGCTCGCTGGCAACAACAACCGGCCATTACCATCCAGCTCCAAATCCGTTGCATGACCAATTAACAGGCGCTGGATGCGTCGTGCAACTTTATTAAAACTTGGCAAGGCCTCTATCTGAGCCTGAATTTCTTCCCACTCAGGTAGCGGGTACAACAACAAGCAACGGGACTCAGTGTCGATCGTGGCAACCATCTGATTACTGCAATGAGAGGCAATCATCTCGCGATAGCGGGCCGGGATCGCCATGCGCCCCTTTGCATCAAGATTGATTGGATTCACACCGCGGAACATGATGCCCACTGATTTTCCCCAAAATTACCCACTTTTAACCACTTTCACCCACCATTGCACACTATAGTGAGTAACCCCAGGCAATGCAAGGCGGTACGGGCGGTCTGATACTGCCTGCACAAGCAACAAAATCAGCCTATCGACAGATCGGCGCTCAAGAAGCATCCACGAATCAATAAATTAAATAGAAACAACAAGATGAACTGTATATACATACAGCTGAAAGATTTTTTAATCGATATCAAAAAAGCAGAAAAGCAAACAAGGAAGATGGGAGCCTGCCTGTAAGCCGGGTTTTGTCGGGGACAATCATTCATCTAGGACCAGCGTCACCACTGGCCTCAAGCAACCTACCCGGATCCAGTGCGGGCCACACCTGAAGGATCCCTATTTGGTCTTGCTCTGAGTGGGGTTTTCCATCGCCGTGGAGTGTTACCACCCACGCGGTGCGCTCTTACCGCACCATTTCAACCTTACCGTGACTCCGAAGAGCCCTTAGGCGGTATACTTTCTGTTGCACTTTCCGTCGGCTCACGCCGCCCAGACGTTATCTGGCACTCTGCCCTGTAGAGCCCGGACTTTCCTCTCTCCTGCATGCAGGACAGCGATTGTCCGGCAGACTCCCGCGACGCAGAATAACAGGAAAAAGCCGAAGTGCAAGCCTTATCACTTACGAGCGCTGCAACAGCAGCTCATAGAGTCGCTTCTTGTGCACACCGGTAATCTGCGCAGCCAGTGCGGCCGCTTTTTTAGGTGGCAACTCATCTGCCAACAAACGCAGCACCGCTTCACTACGCGGATCAACCGACTCATCATCCGGCACTACTGGCTCAGCGCCACGCACCAATACCACAAATTCACCTTTTTGCTGATTACTGTCAGCCTGCATCCACGCCAGTAACTCAGCAAGAGCACCCTGCCTGAAGGTTTCAAAGGTTTTCGTCAGCTCCCGCGCCACCACCGCCTCACGCGCCGGACCAAACACCTCAATCATATCCTGCAGGCTATCCAGAATACGGTGCGTTGACTCATAAAACACCAGCGTGCAACTCTGCCCCACCAGCTCCTCCAGGCTTTTCAGCCGTGCCTGACGTCGAGCAGGCAGGAAACCGATAAACATAAAGCGGTCTGATGGCAAGCCCGCTGCACTCAGGGCTGCAACAAATGCACAGCAACCTGGTACCGGAGAAACCTGATAACCTGCCTCTCTCACACGCCTGACCAGCGCATAACCCGGATCTGAAATCAGCGGCGTACCGGCATCAGAAACCAGGGCCACGCGCTTGCCTTGTGAAAGCTGATCAATAATCATCTCGGCACGCGCAACTTCATTATGATCATGGACTGAAATCAACGTCGATTTAATGTTAAAGTAGGCTAGTAGACGGCCGGTGTGACGGGTATCCTCGGCTGCAATCAGATCCACCTCTCCGAGCAGTGATACCGCACGGGCTGACAGATCGCCCAGGTTACCGATCGGGGTGGCAATTACATACAAAACCGGTTCCGCCATGAAGGTTATTCTCTTTTAAAGGATTCATGAGTTTATGACAATGCGACTCCGTTTGCCGCTACTGCTTCTACTGGCATTACTGCTTTCTGCCTGTGGCAGCCTGCCCTCTACACAGGTTATGACGCCACCAACCGACGATAACGAAGTACGCCAGCTTCTCAGCGCCGCCCATTCAGCACCACCTGAGCAAGCCGCCCGCCTGAGAGCTGAAGCAGCACAACGTCTGACAGACCAGGAGCAACCAACAGAAGCGCTCAGTATACTGGAATCTATCGACAAACGCAGACTTCCTGCCGAGCTGGGCCTGGATATTGCCTTGCAACAGGCTGAACTGGCACTCGCACTGGAACAACCAGATCGCGCACTACAGACCCTCGATTTCCGCACTCTGCCCGCCAATCTGAACAACGAGCAGGTCATTCAGTTGAATCAAGCGCGTGCAGATGCGTTTAATCAGTTGGGCAACTCTGTCAGTGCTGCGCGTGAATTGATTTCAGCCAGCCAAATGACTCAAGACAACTCACTGAAGCAAACCCTGCATAACCAGATCTGGGCCACACTGCGCAGCGCCAGCGCAGCAACGCTGCGCCAGGCCACACAGGATACAGGCAATAACTTCCTGGAGCAGGGCTGGTTTGAGCGCGCAGCCATGCTGGCGGGCATTGACGACTTTGGTGAGCAGCAAGAACAGCTGTTTGACTGGCAACTACTCTGGGATCAGCACCCTGCTGCGGAGCTTCCCCCGCAGGACACGGACAGCCGTATCGCTACAGACCTGGGCCCGATTCCTCTACCGGGCATGACACAACGCACAGCACTTTTCCTGCCACTGCAAGGCGACCTGGCTGACATTTCCAGAATTATCATTGAAGGCTACATTACCGCTCTGCAGACATCCGGCGGCCATCAATCTGAAGTTGTCCTGCTGGACAGTGATGACATCCGCACACCTGAACAGCTTTTTCATGCTGCGCGCGTGCAAGGCGCCGACTTTATTGTCGGCCCACTGGATCGGAGTTTTGTCAATCAGCTGGCACAGTTCCCGGAACACCCTGTGACCGTACTGGCTCTGAATCCTGCACAGGAAGGCAACAACCCACCCTTACAGCTCGACCTGTCCAGTGATCATGAAGCCACTGCAATGGCTCGCCGCGCGATTGAGCTGGGTTATCGCTCAGCCATGCTGATACGCAGCAACAACCGCAGTGGCGAGCGCTTCGAGCAGCTTCTTCGCGAAGCCTTCGAACAGCAGGGAGGCTCTATCAGCGCCACCCTCAACTTTCGCCCCACGGAAAGCAACTCGGAACAGATACGCCAACTGCTAATGCAGGACCCCGAAATCGCACGCACAATGCCCAGCCGTTCCCGCAGCGGCATGAGTGTCAACGTTCGACACGAAACAGATGTTATTTTCATGGCAACTGAAGCCAGCGATGCCCGCCTGATTCGCCCAATGCTGCTGTATCACTTTGCCGGCTCAATCCCGGTCATGGCCAATTCACAGCTCTTTGAAGGTAACCCCAGCGCAGCACGCGATGCTGACCTGAATGGCATCACCTTTGTTGACCTGCCCTGGCGCCTGGCAGAGCCCAGCCCTACACGTCAGGCGCTACTGGAAAAACGCAGCGATACTGACAGTGATATCGGCAAACTCTATGCTCTGGGCGCAGATACCTATCTGATCAGCCAGCAACTTCCTCAATTGCTTCGTCATCAGAAAGGCATTCAAGGAGAAACCGGCATTCTGAAGCTTGGCAATAATCGTCGGCTTATCAGAGAGCTGAGCTGGGCACAATTCATTAACGGAGTACCTCAACTCATTACGGAGTAATTCATGGACAGACATAGCCTCGGCAAGGACGCCGAACGTAATGCGGAAAACTGGCTCGAAACCCAGGGCCTGCAACTAATACAACGCAACATGCGCTGCAGGCTGGGTGAAATCGACCTCATCATGACGGACGGCGAATCCCTGATCTTTATCGAAGTCCGGCAACGCAACACGCGCGCATTTGGCGGCGCTGCAGCCTCCGTAGACTGGCGCAAGCAGCGCAAACTATTGCGAGCAGCCCGTTATTTCCTGGCAGCTAATCCTGCCTGGTCAAAACACCCTTGCCGTTTCGATGTCATAGCGTATGAAGGCAATGACATTCCTTTATGGTATCGTAACGCCTTTCAGAACTGACACAGGCCACCGAGATACGCACCATGGAGCTTGAAGACCGCATCATTCAACAGTTTCATCAATCGATGGAGGTTAACGCCCAGACGATAGAACAGTTTACCCCTGTTATCGCCCTGGCCAGTGAGCAGATCCTGCACTGCCTGATATCAGAGCATAAGATCCTCTGTGTCGGCAATGGCGCATCCGGTGCACTTGCACAACACTTTGGCGCATTACTGATTAACCGCTTTCGCCATGAACGACCCGGACTTCCTGTGGTCACACTGAATGCAGACAGTGCTGCAATGAGTGCGATTGCCGAAGACAGTGGCTTTGCCGACATTTACTCCAAGCAAATCCGGGCAATTGGTATGCCTGGCGACATACTGCTCGCCATTTCCGCCAATGGTCGTGCTGCCAGCCTGGTGCAGGCTATTCAGGCAGCACATGATCGTGAAATGACAGTGATTGCACTCACAGGCGCAGACGGTGGTAATATGACGGCGCTGCTGCGCCCGGATGAAACAGAGCTCTGTATTCCCTGTGATGATGAGATTCTGGTTCATCATGCACAGCTACTGGTATTACACAGCCTGGCTGACTTGATTGATTTTCAACTATTTGGAGCCTGAACCCCATGAAAAAACTTACCCTGTTACTGCTACTGTCGGTTTTTACACTGAGCGGCTGTTCAACATTGGTCAGTTCAACCCGGGAGACACCGATTGAAGAGAATGAAGGCCGCCGCACACTGGGTAATTATATTGAAGACAATTCAATTGAGTTCAAATCTAAGGTCAATCTGAACAAGGGCTCACAGGCCTTGTCGCAGTCCAATATCAGCGTTAACAGCTTTAACGGTCAGGTATTGCTGACAGGACAGGTACCGGATGAACGCACCAAGCAGGAAGCAACTGAAGTTGTCAGTCAGCTACGTGAAGTTCGCAAGATTCATAATGAACTCGAAATCGCAGGCCCTACATCAATGATGATTCGTGCCAACGATACCTACCTGACTGGACGTGTCAAAGCACAACTGCTGGCAGACAACCGCACCAATGGCATGCGCATCAAAGTGGTAAGCGAAAACGGCACAGTCTATCTGATGGGGCTGGTCACCCGCCATGAAGGCGAAGTCGCCGTGGAAGTCGTGCGCAACATCGTCGGCATTAACCGCATCGTCAAGGTGTTTGAATATATCTGACAGATCTGCATGGACTACAGCTGATGGTACACAGCAGATTCCGCACATAAAAAAAGAGCGGCCTGGCCGCTCTTTTTATTATTTGATCACTTTCAGACTGGGCTTTGACTTCGTCGACTTTTTAGCTGCCTTCGAAGCGCCACCCTTAACCGAGACAGGCCCGGTTGAAGGCCCAGAAGATTGCGTTGGCACATCCGAAACAGGCTGATCAGCCTGTTGCATCAGCACTTCAGCACCCGGCTCCATACCAAATCCCATGCCTTGACCATTTTCACGCGCATAAATAGCCAGCACTGCAGCCAACGGAATAAAAACATTCATTGGTACGCCGCCAAACCGGGCATTAAATGAAACCCCTTCCTGATCGATAACCAGATGCTGCACAGCCGAATAACTGACATTCAGCACCAACTGCTCATCACGACTGAACTGATCTGGAACAATTACACCCTGGAGTCGGGCATCGACTGCCAGATGAGGTGTCAAATCGTTATCCGTCATCCACTGATGCAGTGCCTGAAGCAGATAGGAACGACTGGGAGTGAGGCTCATAATATCTCTACCGAAGGTTAATCTGAGTGATCAATCACGCATTTCTTTTTCAGCTTCAGACAAGCTGGCCTGGAATGACTCACGCTCAAACAGACGCTTCATATAAGACAGCAACGCACTACACTGTGCCGCTGGCAGTTCAATACCCATTATGGGCAGACGCCAAAGCAACGGTGCGATACAGCAATCTACCAGAGTAAACTCATCACTCATAAAGAAGGGTTTTTCAGCAAATATCGGCGCTATCGAAACCAGACTGTCTCGCAATTCCTTGCGACAAAACTCCAGATGATCCGGATCAGCTGTACCCGCCAGGAGCGTATCTGCATAGCCACACCAGTCACGCTGGATACGGTACATAAACAAACGGCTATCAGCACGTGCAACCGGATATACCGGCAACAACGGCGGATGCGGAAAGCGCTCGTCCAGATATTCCATCATAACACCTGGCTCATACAGGACCAGCTCACGATCAAGCAGAGTCGGCAAAGTGTTATAAGGATTCAAACCAGCCACATCCTCTGGCAGATCATCAATTTTGCAGTCAACAATATCAACTGCAACACCCTTCTCAGCCAACACGATACGGACACGATGGCTGTAATGATCATCACCGTCTGAGAAGAAGGTCATGGAAGAACGTTTAGCTACCACTCCCATTGAGTTACCTCGTTTATTACAGGGGGATCATAAAACAAAAAACTACGCGACCCATACAGGCCGCGTAGCTGGCTATACCTGAAAAATTTCAGGCTTAATGTATATCTCTCCAGTACTCACGCTTCAACAGGTAAGCAAAGAAGGTGAAAATTGCCAGGAAGATCAGTACATAAGTACCAATTCGCTCAGCCTGCAGACGTGAAGGCTCACCTACATAGGTCATGAAGTTAGTCAGGTCATAGATCGCCTGATCAAACTCAGCTGGAGTCATGCTACCCGTACCCGGCTGTACCTGCAGACACTGACCACTGCGATTACCGGTCAGCGGGTCCAGTGTACCCGTGAAACCACCACGCGCTTCCAGCTCTTCACGTGAACAGTGATTGATCACGATACCCTGCAAGTCTTCCAGTACGTTAGGCATACCAACGTCTGCGAACACACCGTTATTCACTCCAAAGCGAGCTGAATCATCACGGTAGAAGGTACGCATGTAATTGTACACCCAGGCACTGCCACGCAGACGTGTTTCCAGCGTCAGATCAGGTGGCGGCGCACCAAACCAGCCAGCAGCATCACCTTTATCCATGGAGATAGTCATCAGATCATTGATGGCGTGATCACCCAGAATCAGGTACTCCTCCATCAGATCTTCCGGGATACCAAGATCTTCTGCTGTACGCGCGAAACGCTGATACTCCATGGAATGACATCCCATGCAGCGGTTTACAAACAGCGCCATACCACGCTGCAGAGACTCCTGGTCACGCAAATCCGCTTTGAAACTTTCCATTGGATAGTTGGATGCCGCGGCTGAGGCCAGCCCAGGCAAGCATACCATCAATAATGCAATCAGATATTTTTTCATCAGCCTGTCACCCTCTGCGGAACCGGTTTAGTGCTTTCCATTCTGGTGTAGAACGGCATCAGAATGAAATAAGCGAAATACAGCACTGTACAGATCTGAGCAACCGTCGTCCGGCCATCAGTCGCAGGCAAAGCCCCCAGAATACTGAGGATAACGAAGCTGATTGCAAAGATCACCAGGAAAATTCTGCTAATCCAGCCTTTGTAGCGCATGGATTTAACCGGGCTACGATCCAGCCACGGCAGCACAAACAGAATCGCAATCGCAGCACCCATAACAACAACACCCCAGAACTTGGCATCTAATCCAAACAAGCTGAAGGTCACTGCACGCAACATGGCGTAGAAAGCTGTAAAGTACCAGACAGGCGCAATATGATCTGGCGTTTTCAAGGCGTTAGCAGGCTCGAAGTTTGGCGCTTCTATAAAGAAGCCCCCACCTTCAGGGAACCAAAATACCACGATTGAAAACACGAACAGGAACACACCTACACCGACAAGATCTTTGACAGAGTAGTAAGGGTGGAATGGAATACCATCTTTAGGGATGCCATTTTCATCCAGATTTTCGCTGATCTCGATACCATCCGGATTGTTCGAACCCACTTCATGCAACGCAATAATGTGCAGCACAACCAGCGCCAAAATCACGATTGGCAGCGCCACTACATGCAAAGCAAAGAAACGGTTAAGGGTAATGCCGGAGATCAGGTAATCACCACGAATCCACTGCTGCAGATCAGGACCGATCACCGGAATAGCACCAAACAGGGAAATAATAACCTGTGCACCCCAGTAAGACATCTGACCCCAAGGCAGCAGGTAGCCCATGAAAGCTTCTGCCATCAATGCCAGATAGATGGTCATACCGAAGATCCACACCAGCTCACGCGGCTTTTTGTATGAACCATACATCATGCCACGGAACATATGCAGGTAAACAACCACGAAAAATGCTGAAGCGCCAGTAGAATGCAGGTAACGCAGCAACCAGCCATACTCTACATCACGCATAATGTATTCTAGTGACGCAAAAGCACCTTCAGCTGAAGGGTTATAACTCATGGTCAACCAGATACCGGTAACAATCTGATTTACCAGCACCAGCAGCGCCAGCGAACCAAAGAAATACCAGAAATTGAAATTTTTGGGAGCGTAGTATTTGGAAAGATGGTCTTCCCACAAAGCCGTTGCGGGGAAGCGATCATCGATCCACCCCATCAAACCCGGATTACCTTTATTACGATGACCAGCCATTATACATCCTCCGGATCTATACCAATTATCAGGGTGTTATCATCCAGATACGCATGCGGCGGGATGACCAGATTGGTTGGTGCAGGCTGTGCGCGGAATACACGTCCAGAAAGGTCAAAACGCGAACCGTGACACGGACAGAAGTAACCACCCAACCAGTTATCACCCAGATCAGCCGGTGCAATTTCCGGACGATAGGTAGGTGAACAACCCAGATGCGTACAGATACCGATCAGTACAGCAAACTCCGGACGCAGCGCGCGCTCAGGCGTCTTGGGAATGTAATCAGGCTGTTCAGCACGGTTGGATTCCGGATCGGCAACACGATCATCCATGGTTGCCAGATTGGCCAGCGCTTCTTCGGTACGACGAACAATCCAGACAGGACGCCCACGCCATTCAACAATCATCTGCTGACCCGGCTCCAGCTTGCTCACGTCAGCACGCGCAGGTGCCCCTGCCGCTCTGGCCTTGGCACTGGGATGCCAGGACGCTACGAACGGCACAGCCACACCTACAGCACCCACTGCGCCCAGCGCAGAAGTGGCACCGAGGAGAAGCCGACGCCGACCTTTATTCACGCCGTCATTGCTCATTAATTTCATCTCCACTCATTCAGCCTCACCCGACAGAAATTGCCTGATTCAGCCGCCAGTCATTAAACCCAAGAATCGAATTCTTCAAATGGCGCAAATATTAAAGAAAATACCCAATTTATACAAGGTAAAAACCTACCTACCTTATGCCTATTGCATTAAGTAATCACCCGTAACATCTTGATAGACAGCGCTTCAAGGGATAAATAACCACATAAAAAAACCCGGAAAGCGTGAGCTTTCCGGGTTTTCTGTAACGCAACCGAATTGATTGCTGAAAAAATTAACGCTTGGAGAACTGTGGACGCTTACGTGCTTTACGCAGACCCACTTTCTTACGCTCAACCATACGCGAGTCACGCGTAACAAATCCAGCTTCACGCAATGCAGGACGCAGAGTCTCATCGTACTCCATCAGTGCACGTGTGATACCGTGACGGATCGCACCCGCCTGACCGAAACCACCGCCACCGGCAACCGTGACATACACATCGAACTTCTCGGTAGTACCGGTCAGTTCCAGAGGCTGCATAACGATCATACGCGCTGTTTCACGACCGAAGTAGTTTTCCATAGTGCGCTGATTGATGGTGACTTTACCGGTTCCAGGACGCAGGAAGACGCGAGCGGTAGAAGTTTTGCGACGGCCAGTGCCGTAGTACTGAGTTGTAGACATATTCGCCTTCCCCTTAGATATTCAGTTCTTTAGGTTGCTGAGCCTGGTGCGGATGCTCTTTGCCCGCATAGACTTTCAGCTTGGAGTACATTGAACGACCCAGCGGTCCTTTCGGCAGCATGCCTTTAACGGCCAGCTCAATGGTACGCTCAGGGAAGGTCTGGATCATCTTGGTGAAGTTGGCTTCTTTCAGCCCACCTGGGAATCCAGTGTGACGGTAGTACATTTTGTCGTTACGCTTGTTGCCGGTTACATGCACTTTCTCTGCATTTACAACAACGATGTAATCACCGGTATCAACGTGCGGCGTGTATTCAGGCTTATGCTTGCCACGCAGACGACGTGCAATTTCAGTTGCCAGACGGCCCAGGGTCTTACCCTCTGCGTCTACAACGTACCAGTCGCGTTTAACTTCGGCTGGCTTGGCGCTAACAGTAGTTTTCATTGGTCGTTTCACCTTAACTCGTTAAGTCTCGATCCACCTTTTCACAAGGGGTTCCGACTTACCTTATAGTTATTCGTTGCCAGTCAGACTGACAAACCTTCACATACCCGCTATTGCGAGAGCGCGCAATTATACGCGGCTTTTTTCAAAAAGACGAGTCTGCCCGCTATTTTTTTAGCAGTATTTCATACCGCATGCCGTTCAGTCAGCAAGCTTGACCAGCACACGGCCTCGCACTTGTCCCTGCATCAATTGCTGCGCCGTTTCAACGACCTGATCCAGCCCAATTTCATGACCTATCATGTCAAAATCCGATGCCTGAAGCAGCTCAGCCAAACGCTGCCAGGCCTGCTCACGATCCTTCAGAGGCCGCATCACGCTGTCAATACCGGCCAGCGTGACGCCCCGCAGAATAAACGGTGCAACGGTTGCAGGAAACTCCATTCCCTGAGCCAACCCACAGGCAGCCACCACACCACCGTAACGGGTTTGCGCACAGGCATTCGCCAGCGTATGACTGCCGACCGAATCAATTACGCCCGCCCAGCGCTCTTTCTGTAACGGTTTGCCTGGTTCGCTCAGACTTTGTCGATCCAGTATTTCTGACGCACCCAGTCGGGTTAAGTAGTCCTGCTCTTCGGGTCGGCCTGTGGAAGCCACTACGTGATACCCCAACCGACTCAGCAGCCTGACAGCAAAACTGCCAACACCACCATTGGCACCCGTCACCAGCACATCGCCTGAATCCGGCCGCACCCCGTGCTGCTCAAGCGCCTGCACACACAGCATGGCCGTATAGCCCGCTGTTCCGGCTGCCATGGCTTGCGCTGGCGTCAAGCCAGCTGGCAGTGCAATCAGCCAGTCACTGCTCAGTCGCGCCTTTTCCGCCAGACCACCCCAGTGCTGCTCTCCTACCCCCCAACCATTCAGCAAGACCAGATCACCGACCTGAAAACGCCCTGCAGAGCTCTGCAAAACACGCCCGACCAGATCCACACCCGGCACCATCGGAAACTTGCGCACCACAGGTCCCTGACCGGTAATGGCCAGGCCATCTTTATAATTCAGCGTACTGTAGATCACTTCTACCAACACATCTCCCGCGGGCAACTGAGCTTCATCGATTTCAGTTAATCGGGCGTGATACCCCTGTTCGTCGTTCTTATCGATCAGGATGGCGCTAAACATGTGACCTCCAGTGTTATAATTCTATGGTGGTTGAACCCTACCCGGCACGATGTTCCCTGGCCAGATACTCATGCGACTGCATTTCCAGCAACCGACTCTTGGTACGCTCAATCTCAAAAGACAGGCGCCCTTCTGTATACAAATCGTGAATACCCACTTCTGCCGACAGGATCAGTTTGACGCCGCTGTCGTAAAACTCGTCAACCAGATTGATAAAGCGACGTGCAGCATCATCATTCTGACGCCCCAACTGCGGCACATTACTCACCAGCACCTCATGATAGATCTTGGCCAGCTCAATATAATCATTCTGTGAACGCGGCCCCTCACACAGCTCCTGGAAATCAAACCAGACGACATCTTCACAGACCCGACGACAACGGATATGGCGGCTGTTCACCTCAATCAACTGATCGTCACGCGCTTCATTTACATCAGGCGCCAGACTTTCAAAGCTCTTGTTCAGGCTGACATCTGCCGCTGCATCCAGCGGGTAGTGATATAACTCTGCCTGTTCCAGCACACGCAAACGGTAATCGATACCGCCGTCGACATTGACCACCTCGGTATACTTGTTCAACAAGGCGATCGCTGGCAGAAAACGCGCACGCTGCAAACCATCTTTATACAAGCCATCAGGCACAATATTGGACGTCGCCACCAAACTGACGCCATTAGCGAACAGCTGTTCCAGCAGGCCACCCAGAATCATGGCATCCGTAATGTCGGACACAAAAAACTCGTCGAAACAAATAATGCGCGTTTCCGCTGCATATTTTTTCCCAATTTCGACCAGCGGATTTTTGGTTCCCTCCAGCTGTTTAAGCTCCTGGTGCACACGCTGCATAAAACGGTGAAAGTGGGTACGCATCTTCTGCTCAAAGGGCAGACTGTCGTAAAAAGTGTCCATCAGGTAGGTTTTGCCACGCCCGACCCCGCCCCAGAAATACAGGCCCTTCAGAGGCTCTTTCTGCTCTTTGCGGATCATGCCAGACAAGCGACGAATCATGCTGGGCACCGGTGCATTCACCGAGGCAATCAGCTCATCGTACAAACGCTGCAGATGCTGAACAGCCATTTCCTGGGTCGCATCATAGGAAAAATCGTCCCGCAGCAAATCTTTCTGGTAACGCTCTAGGGGTGTCATAAACGCTTAAACCTCGGTCTCTATCGTGACAAGCGCAAAACTTTACTGTGCTGCCCACCGGCTTGCAATGATCCATTGGCGTAACGCCATCACTTTAGCTCCACACGGCTTTGACAATTTCCATTGCTGCCTGAATCGGTGGTTCAGAAATACGGTCTTTTCGACAGACAAGCCCTAGCGAAGCCTCCAGACTGACCTGATCAGCAATCACAATTCCCTGCTCGTGTGACGCCTGCAACGCCAGAGAGTCGCGCGCCAGCGCCAGCGCCACACCGGAATGCACCAAATCCATCATGGAAGACTCTACATCCACCTTGGCCACAACATTCGGCTCCAGCGACAACTCGGTGAACACACGCTGCAACAGACGGTGATGCACAGACTCAACAGGTGTTGCAATCCAGGGCAGCGCACAGAGTGCCTGCCAGTCTTTTCCCTTAACCTGCGACTTCCAGCCAGGCGGCGCGATGACCCGATAGTGAAAATCCGTCAGCGCCAACACACTGAAGCGCGCCTGCATGTCGGTTAACCCCGGAAATCCCAGCGTAAACGCGACATCCAGAGCGCCTGATTCAACTTCCCTCAAGACAGCCCCTGAAATGCCGTGCCGAAGCTCATAGGTCAGCCCTGGATGATGACTGGCCATCGCTTGCAGAAACGGCCCCAGACGCAAAAACTCAGGATCGACAATGGTCCCGATTTTCAGCTCGCCATGCACCATCCCCTTCAAACCGGCAGCTGCAGACTGAAATGCCGTTGCCGACTCCAGTGCCTGCTCAGCTGACGCCAGCAATCGACGCCCCTCATCAGTCAACTGCATACCACGCGGGGTGCGCTTGAACAGCACCAACCCCAGTGAGTCCTGCAGCTTTTTTAACTGCAAACTCAACGCTGGCTGAGTCATGCACAAGCGTTCTGCAGCACGGGTCAGGCTTCCGGTCTGTGCAATCGTGACAAAGGCTTTAATCAGCGCATAATCCAATCATCTATCCTTCTGCGTTATTCGGCATTCAGAATCCATGCAGCGGCTTTTTCAGCAATCATCAGTGTGGGTGAGTTCGTATTACCACTGGTAATCAGCGGCATCACACTGGCATCAACCACTCGCAGGCCCTTGACTCCACGTACCCGCAGATGCGAGTCCACCACAGCCATTGGATCACTCTCGCGTCCCATTTTAGCCGTTCCAACCGGATGAAAAATGGTGGTAGCGATATCACCCGCTAACTGGGTCAGCTCTTCATCCGTCTGATACTGAGCGCCTGGACGCCACTCTTGCGGCTGGTAAGGCTGCAGCGCAGGCTGAGACACAATCTGACGAATCTGCCTCAGGCTCTGCGCCGCAATCCTGCGATCTTCCTCAGTACTGAGATAATTAGGCGCGATCATTGGTGGCTCATCGAACCTGGATGAGCGCAGGCGCACATAACCACGACTGGTCGGATTCAGATTGCACACACTGGCGGTGAACGCCGGAAAGGGATGCAAATCTTCACCAAAAGCATCAAGACTCAGCGGTTGCACATGATACTCCAGATTGGCATAGGGCTGATCCGGATCAGACTTGGTAAAGGCACCCAACTGACTGGGAGACATACTCATCGGCCCTGAACGCTTCAGCAAATACTCCAACCCGATTGACGCCTTGCCGACCCAGCTATTCGCCATGGTATTCAGTGTTTTCACGCCACTGACTTTGTATACAGCACGAATTTGCAGGTGGTCCTGAAGGTTTTCACCCACTCCGGGCAGATCCACCAGCACTTCAATACCCTGCTCGGCCAGCAGCCTTGCCGAGCCGATACCCGACAACTGTAACAGCTGAGGAGAACCTATGGCACCCGCCGACAGAATCACCTCTTTGGCGGCAGTCACATCTACAGACTGGCCTGCTCGCCGCACCCTGGTACCCGCACAGCGTGGTGGACCGCCTGTCGATGTTTCGAACACCAGCCGCTCAACTTGCGACTCTGTCCAGACCGTCAGGTTGTGGCGCTGCTGCACTGGCTTCAAAAATGCCTTTGAGGTATTCCAGCGCCAGCCTTTGCGCTGGTTGACTTCAAAATACCCGACGCCTTCATTATCACCACGGTTAAAATCATCTGTTTTAGGAATACCGGCCTGAACCGCAGCATCGGCAAAGCTTTCGAGAATATCCCAGCGTAATCGCTGCTTCTCAATCCGCCACTCACCACCATGACCGTGCCAGTCTGAAAAACGCTGACCATCAGCCAACTGCGGATCTCGCCCCTGATCCAGCCGATAATGGTTTTCATGCTTTTTGAAATAAGGCAGGCAGTTTTGCCAACGCCAGGCATCGTCACCTGTCAAAGCAGCCCAGGCATCATAGTCACGCGCCTGACCTCGCATGTAAATCATGCCGTTAATGGAAGAGCAACCGCCCAGCGTTTTACCACGGGGATAACGCAATTGTCTGCCATTCAGTCCGGCATCCGGTTCGGTCTGAAATAACCAGTCAGTACGCGGGTTACCAATGCAATAGAGGTAACCGACAGGAATGTGAATCCAGTGGTAATTATCCTTTCGACCTGCCTCGATAAGCAGCACCCGGTTGGCAGGATTCTGACTCAATCGATTCGCCAGCAGGCAACCCGCTGAACCTGCGCCAATTACAATATAATCGTAGCAATCAATAGACATGGCGATGTCATGCGCTCTTGTTGTTATAGTCATTCTGGCACTCCACCCTGTAGATATTTGCATGCGCCTGTTTCAGCAATGTCGCAAATACACAAAGCGAAATCCAATAAGAATTTCAAAACTGCATTATTACAGTTTGTTATATCAAAAAAGATGGATTTCTATAAGCCAAACAGCCTGACCAGCGGTGGTATCAGCAACGAACTCAGCACACCGGTCAAGCCCATCGCCAAGCCGGCAAAGGCACCCGCTATCGCACTGGTCTGAACAGCATAGGCCGTACCAAAGCCATGTGCCGACAGGCCCAAAGCAAACCCCATTGCCGCATCCGATTTCAGCCTGAGCAACCTGAACACGGCTGGTGCCGTCAAACAGCCAATAACACCGGTGAGCAACGCCAACCCGGCTGACAGGGACGGATATCCCCCAATCTGCTCGGAAATACCGATCGCAATCGGTGAGGTCACCGATTTGGGCGCCAGTGACAGCAGCAACCGTGCATCACCACCCATAAGGATACCGACTGCCAGTGTGGTTGCCGCAGCAAAAATACTACCGGTGACACAGGTGACGAGTATGGGTAGTAACAGCCGACGTATCCGCGCCAGATGGTCGTACAGGGGAATTGCCAAGGCCACTGTCGCCGGTCCCAGCATAAAATGAATAAACTGAGCCCCTTCAAAGTAGGTGCTATAGTCAGTCTGAGTCAGCAGTAACACACTGATGATCATCAACATCGCCACGAACACAGGGTGCAGTAGTGCAGTCCCGCCCGCCTTGCGATTGATCCAGGTCGCGACCATAAAAGAAACCAGCGTAACGACGATCCAGAACAGCGGCCGTGCCGCAAAATACACCCAGAAATTAGCGATCTCCACGTGCCTTGCTCCTGCCAAGTTGTCGTTGTTCAAGCTTCTGCATCATCCAGGCCGTCAGGATCAGTGTCAGCACAGTACTCACCAAAATAGACAGAATCACCAGCAACCAGTGCTGTGCCAGCAGCTCTGCAAATACCATCAGTCCCACGCCAGCCGGGATAAACAGTAATGAAAGATGGCGAATTAACCACTCCGAAGGCACCCTCAAGGCATCAGGCACCTTGCCGTAGATCATCAACCCCAGCAACAGGATCAGCATACCCGCTACAGGTCCGGGAATCGGCACACCCAACCACACCATCAGCAACTCTCCGGCCAACTGGCAGAGCAATAGAATCAACACCCCCTGGATCATATTCACCTCTTTCAGCTTCGCTGTATTACCAGCCATTCAGACGCATAGACGCCCGCAGTATGCGCTGCTCTTCCGCTTCGATTTCCTGCAGATTGTCACGAATACTGTGAATATGCTCTACAGCTGCACGACGCGCCTGCTCAGGCAAGCGATCAATCACCGCATGAAACAGACGCGCATGCTGGCGATCAATCTGGCGTTTCTGTACCGGGCGGTGGTACAGGTTGTTGAGGGATGCAAACACTGAACTGATCAGCAAATCCGTCAACGACTGCAGCGTATGCACCAGCACCGGATTATGAGACGCCTCACAAACAGCCAGATGAAACGCATGATCCAGCCGGGCATGCTCACGTAACTCAATCGGATCTTCAGACTGGGTTAACGCCACCATTGCCTCATAGCGTCGCCGGATCAGAATAAAATCAGCCTCTGTTCCCCGCATCGCCGCCAGACGGGCAGACTCCCCCTCCAGCAGTGCACGAACTTCCAGCAAATCATAAATAGTCCGGGGATGCTCGCTGAACAGATGCATTAAGGGTGCAGCTGGCTCCGGCATCAGTCTGGCGACAAATGAGCCCCGCCCATGTTCGGTCACAATAATCCCGCGTGCACGCAGCAGTTTAAGTCCCTCTCGCAGAGCAGAGCGGGAAAAACCCAGCTTTTCCGACAAACGGCGCTCAGACGGCAAGCGCTGCCCCGCTTTCAAGACACCATCAAGAATCAGAGTTTCAATACGTTCCGCAACCACATCGGCAATTTGCCGCACTTCATCTGTCATGAACAACACCTGACTAACTGGTATGACCAGTTGATTGAAATCACCACAATAGAGTCAAGTATAAAATAATATAGCGCAGCAGCAACAAGTTATAGACTGATATCCATAAAGCCCCGGAATATCTGGTATGACCAGTTAATCAAAAGGTTGACCTGATCAATATCAGCAACCAAGATGCAGACATTGAAAACGATAATAAACCTGCAAGACCTGAACACAGGACTGGATCAATGAACATACTCTACGATGAGCGACTGGACGGCCCATTGCCCACGCCGGACAGAACCGCTCTGCTGCACAAGCTCAGCATTCGCGTCCCTGATCTGCAAATACTGCACACAGAAGAAGCACTGAAACCCTATGAGTGCGACGGCCTGGCTGCCTACCGTACCCTGCCGCTACTGGTCGTACTTCCAGAGACCATTGAGCAGGTACAACGGATCATGCAAACCTGCCATGAACTCAACGTCCCGGTCGTTGCACGTGGCGCGGGTACCGGCCTGTCAGGCGGAGCGCTTCCGCTACAACAGGGCGTGCTGCTGGTCATGGCCAAGTTCAACCGCATACTTGAAGTGAACCCGCAAGGACGTTTCGCCCGTGTGCAGCCGGGTGTACGTAACTTGGCAATATCAGAAGCATCTGTCGCGCACGGCCTTTACTACGCGCCGGACCCGTCCTCCCAGATAGCCTGTTCCATCGGTGGTAATGTGGCTGAAAACGCCGGGGGTGTTCACTGTCTGAAATACGGCCTGACGGTACACAACCTGATCAGCATAGAAATTGTCACCGTCGAAGGCGAGCGCATGACGCTAGGCAACGACGCTCTCGATGCCCCCGGGTTTGATCTGATGGCCCTGTTTACCGGCTCGGAAGGCATGCTCGGCATTGTGGTTGAAGTCAAGGTCAAGTTACTGCCCAAGCCCCAGGTTGCACGCGTACTGATGGCCAGCTTTGATGATGTCGAGAAAGCCGGACTGGCTGTTGGCAGCATTATTGCCGCGGGCATTATCCCCGGTGGACTGGAAATGATGGACAACCTGGCCATTCGCGCGGCCGAAGACTTTATTCATGCAGGCTATCCCGTCGACGCTGAAGCCATTCTGCTGTGCGAGCTGGATGGAGTCGAATCCGATGTCGATGAAGAAACGGCACGTGTCCGTGAAGTGCTGGAAAAATCAGGCGCTATCGCCGTTCAGATCGCTCAGGATGAAGCCGAACGTCAGCGCTTTTGGGCGGGCCGTAAAAACGCCTTCCCCGCCGTCGGACGCATTTCCCCCGACTACTACTGCATGGATGGTACCATTCCGCGCCGCGAACTACCCGGAGTATTGAAAGGCATCGCCCAGCTGTCAGAGAAGTATGGTTTACGTGTTGCCAACGTCTTCCATGCCGGAGATGGCAACATGCACCCCCTCATTCTGTTTGATGCAGACCAGCCAAACGGCCTGGAAACAGCAGAAGCACTGGGAGGCGAAATTCTGGAACTTTGTGTTCGCGTTGGCGGCACCATTACCGGTGAGCATGGCGTTGGACGTGAAAAAATCAATCAGATGTGCGCCCAGTTCAATGATGACGAACTGGAACTGTTCCATGCCGTGAAAGCCGCGTTTGACCCCAAACGACTGCTCAACCCCGGCAAGAACATCCCAACTCTGAACCGCTGTGCTGAATTTGGTGCCATGCACATTCATCGTGGCGAACTGCCCTTCCCGGAACTGGAGCGCTTCTGATGTCGACTCAACCTGATCACTCTCAAAACCGTCCCGGCGAGCGCTGCAGTACAGCCACAGAAGCCGCTCTTCTGGAGCAGGTCTGTGAAGCACTGCACGAAGCACGACCACTGCAGATTCAAGGTGGCAACAGTAAAGCATTTCTGGGCCGTCAAATACAGGCAGACCCGCTGGATACCCGCTCCCACCAGGGTATCGTCAACTATGACCCTACTGAACTGGTCATTACCGTTCGTGCTGGAACCCCGTTAAAGCAACTTGAAGCCATCCTCGCCGAACAAGGGCAAGTACTTGGATGTGAACCCCCACATCTGGGTGACAATGCGACCGTTGGCGGCATGGTAGCAACCGGGCTGTCAGGGCCCAGACGTCCCTGGTCAGGCTCCGTACGCGACTTTGTACTGGGCACCAAGGTCATCACCGGACATGGCAAGCTGCTGCGTTTTGGTGGTGAAGTGATGAAAAACGTTGCAGGCTATGACCTGTCCCGCTTAATGGCAGGCAGCTTTGGCTGCCTGGGCCTGCTGACCGAAGTCTCCATGAAAGTACTGCCCAAGCCCCGTCATGAACGGCATCTGGTGCTTTCCTGTGATCAATCCACAGCTCTGCAGCGCTTAACGGAATGGGCGCAACTGCCGCTCCCCATCACGGCAGCCTGCCACTACCAGGATCAACTTTACCTGCGTCTTGAGGGTGGTGAAGCGTCAGTGCAGCATTTTGCCGACAGCCTCAACGGCACGGCACTTGATCCAGTATTCTGGCAGCAGTTGAAAGAGCAACAACTGCCCTTTTTCCAGAATCCCAAGCCTCTATGGCGACTTTCACTGCCCGCGCATGCGGGTCAACTGGAACCTTCAGACGATTGTTTAATCGACTGGGGCGGAGCGCAACGCTGGCTGAAAACAGATCTGCCCGAAACGCAGTTGCGTGATATCGCCAGCCAGCTCGGTGGCCATGCCACCTGCTTTACCGCAGGTGTCACCGCACAGCCTTTCCAGCCTTTGCCACCCTTGCTGATGCGCTATCATCAGCAACTGAAGGCACAGTTGGACCCCAAAGGCATCTTTAACCCCGGACGCATGTACAGCGACTATTGAGCAGAGCGAGAACACCATGCAAACCAATCTGTCTGATGAAGCACAAAAGCTGCCACGCGCTGAAGAAGCCGCTGCCATCCTGCGCAGCTGCGTGCACTGTGGTTTCTGCACAGCCACCTGTCCAACCTATCAACTGCTCGGGGATGAGCTGGATGGCCCACGTGGGCGCATCTATCTGATGAAGAGTTTCTTCGAAGGTGGCGAGGTTACCCGGGAAACCCAGGCACATCTGGACCGCTGTCTGACCTGCCGGAACTGTGAAACAACCTGCCCTTCCGGAGTGCAATACCATACGCTTCTCGATATCGGCCGCGCTGCAATTGAAGAAAAGGTCGGACGTCCTTTCTCCGAAACACTGGTGCGCAACACACTGCGCAAAGTGCTGCCAACGCCACAGATTTTTGATCCACTGCTGAAAACCGGGCAGTTACTGCGCCCCGTACTGCCCAAAAGCCTGAAACAGAAAATTCCGGCCGACAGTATCAAGGCCAAACCACGCCCCAGCCAGACACATGCACGTAAGATGCTGATTCTGGAGGGTTGTGTACAACCAAGCCTGTCACCCAACACCAATGCCGCCACGGCCAGAATTCTGGACAAACTGGGCATTCAGGTCATCAGCGCCACTGAGGCAGGCTGCTGTGGTGCAGTTGACTACCATTTGAATGCACATGAAACTGGACTGCAGCGTGCCCGGCGTAATATCGACGCCTGGTGGTCCATGATTGAGTCAGGCGCAGAAGCCATTATTCAAACAGCCAGCGGCTGCGGCGCGTTTGTCAAAGAGTATGCAGACCTGCTCAAAGACGACCCTGACTATGCCGATAAGGCTGAAGTCATAAGCCGTCTGAGTCAGGATCTGGTCGAGATTCTGGCACGAGAAGACCTCAGCCAACTGACACTCAACGCCAGCCAGACACTGGCTTTCCATTGCCCTTGCACCTTGCAGCATGCCTTAAAACTGAATGGCGCTGTCGAACAGGTGCTGCGCAAACTCGGCTTTAGCCTTACCCAGGTACCCAATGCACACCTGTGCTGCGGCTCTGCAGGCACCTACTCAGTGACACAACCTGAGTTGTCGATGCAACTGAGAGACAATAAACTGGACGCGCTGGAAAGTGGCAAGCCCGATATCATTGCAACCGCAAATATCGGCTGCCAGACCCATCTGAATGGCGCTGGTCGCACACACGTGCGACACTGGATCGAAATCGTTGAAGAAGCACTAACACAATAATTTATAACAGACCCGAACAGGAGATCGTTGATGTATACCAAGCAGGCACTCACGCTGAACGAAGCCAACCAACTGATTGAGGCAGCTTTCAGCGAAGCCAGACAGCAGGGTTGGGCCGTTGCCGTTGCCGTTGTAGATGATGGTGGCCACCTACTGGCGATGCAGCGCATGGAAGACTGCGCCCCTGTTGGCGCCTACATTGCTGTTGAAAAAGCACGCACAGCCGCACTGGGACGTCGTGAAACCAAAATTTATGAAGATATGATCAATGGTGGCCGCAATGCTTTCCTGTCAGCGCCAGTAATCACCGCTACGCTTGAAGGTGGTGTCCCGGTTCTGCATGACGGACAGGTCGTTGCCGCCATTGGCGTCTCCGGTGTCAAGCCGGATCAGGATGCCCAGGTCGCCAAGGCAGGAGCTGCCGCTCTCAACGCCTGACCTGAACACAGGCTGCCACTCTGGCAGCCTGCAATACCCTTCTTCACTTTTCCTTTCACTTCAAATAGTTAAATAAATTCGCGTTAAAAATAATATATTTCTTTAAAATTCAGAAAAAAATCATATTTCTTATATAAAAATAAGTTAAATCCTATGGCCTGTTAATAGATATAAGTCTTTTGTTCCTTCAGAATAGCCAACCTTGACGTCAGAACCTTGAAGTTATGGGCCAAAAGACGGCTTATAACCTCAGGTTTCCAGGCAAGACCAACAACAATAACGAACGGAACAACATCACAATGGAAGCATTAGTTAATACTATTAACGGCTTTATCTGGAGCGATGCTCTGATATTCCTGTGCCTTGGTGCAGGTCTGTTTTACTCAATTCTTACCCGTTTCGCGCAGGTTCGTCATTTCAAAGAGATGTGGCGTCTGCTGTTCAACAACAACGAATCCGATAAAGGTATTTCCTCCTTCCAGGCACTGGCAGTGTCACTGTCAGGTCGTGTCGGGGTTGGTAATATTGCCGGTGTTGCCGCAGCGATCGGCTTTGGTGGTCCCGGCGCCATCTTCTGGATGTGGGTAGTTGCGTTTTTGGGTGCCAGCACGGCCTATGCAGAATCCACTCTCGGTCAGATCTACAAGGTCAATGATAACGGCCAGTATCGTGGTGGTCCTGCGTACTACTTCGAACGCTGCCTGGGCTGGAAGTGGCTGGGTATCGTCTTTGCCATCTCGGCTATCGTTGCCTGCGGTATCTTCCTGCCAGGCATCCAGGCTAACGCTGTCGGTAATGCTGTCACTCAGGTGTTCGGTGAAGGCCAGCTGGTTTCCAGCAGCTATGGCGAAGTGGGCACCACCAAACTGATTGCACTGGCGATTATCCTGATCGTACTGGCATTCATCATCTTCGGTGGTATCAAGCGTATCGCTCACTTTACCCAGATCGTCGTTCCTTTCATGGCACTGGGTTACATCGTCATGGCAATGATCATCATCTTCCTGAACCTGGACAAAGTACCGGGCGTATTCGGTCTGATCCTGTCCGATGCCTTTACAGCTCAGGCAGGTTTTGGCGCTGCCATCGGCTGGGGTGTAAAACGCGGTATCTACTCCAACGAAGCCGGTCAGGGAACAGGTCCTCATGCAGCAGCAGCGGCTGAAGTACAGCACCCTGCACAACAGGGTCTGGTACAGGCATTCTCTGTATATGTAGATACGCTGTTTATCTGTACGGCGACTGCACTGATGATCCTGATCACTCAGCAGTACAACGTACAAGGCACTCTGGAAGCAGGTCAGTTCATCGTTCAGAACGTTGCAGCTGAAACCGTTATCGGTTCTCCGGCCTTTACACAGATGGCGCTGCAGAGTGTGTTTGGCGGGTTTGGTCCAATTTTCGTCGGTATCGCACTGTTCTTCTTTGCGTTCACCACCATCCTGGCGTACTACTACATCGCTGAAACCAACGTCGCTTACCTGCGTCGTGCACTGAAGCTGGATATTCCGCTGACACTGGTCAAGCTGGTGATCATGTTCATGGTCGCCTATGGCACCGTCAACACCGCGGGTTATATCTGGGACCTGGGTGATATTGGTGTAGGTCTGATGGCCTGGATCAACATCGTCGGTATTCTGGTGATCTTCTTTGTCTCCAAGCCCACCATGAAGGCGCTGCGCGACTATGAAGAACAACAGAAAGCAGGCGGTCCCATCACCTTTGACCCGGTTAAACTGGGCATCAAAAATGCCACTTTCTGGGAAGAGCGACTGAAGGATCAGAAGTCCAAGTAAGGCCTTCCATCAAGCCCGGTACGCCGGGCTTTTTCTTGTATGCCACACACCCTTCACAGCTTGAGTTTTATCAATTTTCTACCTTGTTTTGCGCTTTTATATAGATTTTTTCGACAAAGCTGCTTAATATCGCAGCCAATGGACATCGCGATTCGGAACGCATTTTGTTGATCTTTTGGGAGGACCAAATGGACTTTTATCCAAAAAAAGCCATGCTCGTTGGCTTTACATGTTTCATGCTCGCCGGCTGCGCCGCAAATCAGGCTCAGGTTGAACAAACCACCCATACCCCACAAGCCATTGAAAGCATCCGCTCTGTCGCGGACAGCTTGATCAGTTCGCCTCATCTGCAAATGCAGCACCGGGACGACAACACCCTGTTGATCGAATTCCCCGGCATCCAGGCATTCAGTTTTGATGGTGCTGGCTTAAGCCAGCCTCTTCGGACTGCACTGACAGATGTCGCAGGCGTCCTGTCACAACACACCCAGCTGAATGTTGAGGTATTGGGCCATACCGACAACATTGGTAACCCAGACTATAATCAGACCCTGTCTGAAAACCGTGCTCATCAGGTTGCTGACTTCCTGAACCAGCAAGGTATCCAACGATCACGCATTCAGGTAACCGGCATGGGGCCATCTGCACCCATTGCGGATAACCGAACTGCTGAGGGCCGTGCGGCCAATCGTCGAGTTGAACTGATCATCTTTGATTGATCCAAACGGATAGACCAGGCCCTGATATCTGAAAATATTATTCATTGATCAGGGCCTGCTATCTGAGATATTCCTATGCACTTAAACAAATATACAGTATCAGCCCTGCTGATACTGACGGCATTCTTTATCTCTGGTTGCAGCCTGTCCCCATCAAAACCCAGCTGCCCGGGAAACATTCCCAGTCTGGATCAAGGTATTGCAGGATACTCGTATAAGGGTCGTCCTATCGTATATACCCGCATAGGCTGTGGACCTCAGACGACTTTGGTGTATGGTGCCATTCATGGCAATGAGCCTGCCAGTGCTACACTCACCAGACAACTCATTGAAACACTGAAACAACTGCCAGACAGCTGGCGCTATCAGCACCAGGTCATTGCAATTCCGGTTGCCAACCCTGACGGCTTGCTTGCAAACACTCGTGGTAACGCTCGGGGCGTAGACCCTAATCGTAATTTCCCGACTCGTAACCGCATCAACAATCGACAATTCGGTATGCATCCCCTCTCTGAACCGGAATCCCAAACGCTGGTGGAAATCAAAAAAATCTATCCACCAGACAGAATACTGTCAATTCATCAGCCACTTGCCTGTATTGATTATGATGGCCCGGCGCTCCAAATCAGTCGTGCGATGGCACAGTACACAGATCTTCCTATCTGCCGACTCGGTGCCCGTCCCGGATCTCATGGAAGTTATGCTGGTGTCGAACGACAGATCCCGATCGTGACCTTTGAAATGCGCCCCGATGACCACCATCTGCCACCGGGACAATTATGGACACTCTATGGCAGGTCGATTCTGGCAGGCATCAGCTACCCTCAAGCGCCGCCAGATCTCTGAAAAATTGCTTCATAGGCTCATCCAGACCATAAATATCTGAACGGAAACTCAGTCCCTTATCAGCATCCAGCTCAACGGTCCAATAGGCCAATAATACCGGAATGCGCTGTTCAAGGAATAACTCCTGAGTTCTGCCAGTACTGAGCAAATGATCGAGCTGATCAGCAGCGTCAGTCTGGCTAACCGAAAGCAACTGATGAGCCAGTTCAGGTGCCTCCTGCAAGCGAATACACCCTGAACTCAGCGCTCGCATATTTTGACTGAAGTAACCCTGACTAGGCGTATCATGCAGAAAAATTGCTTCATTATTGGGGAATCGCACCACCAGACGCCCCAGCTCATTTAGATCCCCTGGGGACTGGCGCAGCAAGATACGACCCGGATTACGCCAGTTAATGCTCGCCGGATTCAAAGGACGCCCATCAAAATCCAATACCTGGATCTGGTTGTCCTGTAAAAAACCCAGATCCTGACGTATTTGAGGCAGCATATCTTCACGATACACGGTAGGCGGCACTGTCCAGAAAGGATTGACAGTCAAATGGGTAATCTCACTCCACATCAAGGGCGTTTGCCGATCTGTACGCCCAACCTGAGAAGCTTGACGCAAAACCGGCACGGGTGACCCATCAAACAACATCAACTCAGCACCCGCAATGTCAACAAGCAACATCTGCTCTGAAACCTTGTGGCCCAATCGGCGCAAACGCTCCAGATTAATCTGTACAGTCAAGCGCTGAGCCTCTGTCAACCCGCCAAATCTCTCGGTGGCTTCAAATGTGGCACGCAACTGTTGATAGGGGCCGTAGTCCGGCCTTGCCAATGCAAAGGCTTCAGCCGGGTCATCCATGCCCGACAAGGCAAAATTCAGAATATTATTAAAATCAATCGAAATAGATCGTGTCGCTTCTGGATAGCTCAAATACGGCTCGACACCAGCTATAAGCGTTGGGCCGTAGTGTAAATCCGTCAAGGCCCTGAAATACTGATGGATCACATCAAAACGGATAGTCTCAGGAATGGCCTGATGCTGTTTCAATTGGTACAACAGCGCATCTTGTTCAATCAAGGGATAACGATGAGGTAACAACCCGTCATTCGCCAGCAACTGAACTTCATTGCTCAACAACTGAAAAAACTGAGGAGACTCCCATATCGGGCTAGACTCCGTAATGCGTAAAAACTCATCTACATAAAACGTATCCACTTTGGCAGCGAAGGCAGTAGAGAGACTCAGCCACACTACTCCCCCAGTCAACAACACCATTCGGTAACAACGTCCTAATACCGACATTTACAGTTCCTTTTTCCTTCAAAGAAATAAGCGGATTAGACTACCTTAGAAAAATAAAACTTCAACCCATACGACCTGAAAACAGCACGCTTCTACAAAATTTGCTAAAATCTGCTGACTAAGCCATCGGAATTGGCCACTATTATTCTATGGAGAGCTAAAACATGCCATCCAAGATTTTATTATCTTTAGTCTGCATTTTTCTGACATTTTCCGCCAAAGCAGTTTCTGACGATATGAGCATTGAGAAGCAGTTCATTCAAGCAGGTTTAATCGATATTCACTCAATAGATCCCACTATTCAGGTAGATCTGGTCAATTCAAATGCCAGCAATAACATCTTTAGAGAGAACTTCTACAATGGCCTTACCAGAGCCTACCTGCAAGAGGAAGTAGCCCATCAGTTATCACTCGCACAGAGTATTCTGAAGAATATACACCCAGACTACTCTATCCTGATTATGGATGCAGCACGTCCCAGAAGCGTATCCAGAAAAATGTTTGAGAAAATGCAAGGAACTCGTTTTGAACACTATGTTGCCCACCCAGACAGCGGTTCCATGCATAACTACGGGGTCGCAGTTGATGTAACACTGGTGGACAACCTAGGCAATAGAATCGACATGGGCTTCATACCATTTTACCAAAATCGATTTTCTGTATACTTTGGATATGCATATTATAAAAAATTTGGATTAAGTGATACTCAAAAAAACAACCGTCAACTCCTGCAAGACATTATGTTACAAGCAGGCTTTATTCCTTTAAGCCATGAGTGGTGGCATTTTGATGGCATCCATAAAGATATAGCAAGAGAGCGATTTAACATTATCGAATAAACCAGACGAAACCGGAAACATCAAATCCCATATAAAAATACACGAAAAATACGGTCAGCGATACGGCACATATTTATCATACAGTTTCGTACGTGGATTCTTCATAAACGCTTCGATCGCTTTTTCCGTTTTGCGTTTTTTGAACGGAAACTGAGGTAAAAACTGTAAGCGAGAGAAATGAAATAACAAGTAGTTAAGTGGGTGCACATATTTAGGTTTTCGCTTAGGGCCCAGCTGATCCAGCCATTTCGGATTGGGGTTAGCCAGGTAATCATTCAGAAAGTCTTGTAGATAATAAGGTTGCCCTAAGACCATTGCGTTAAACAATCCATGATTGGCACCTAAGCTAACGATTACATTTTTATTTTTTTTGGGATAGGGCAACCATAGATTCAAAGGCCCTGTCATATTATAAAGATCGTTTGCCTTATCTCGCATAGGTACATGAGCTTCAACAACCTGCATAGGTTGATCAATATTAGAAGGAAACTGGATGCATGCAAACTGACCGTGTATCCAGGTATACATAATACGACGCTTACGATCGATCCTTACGGGGTTTGCAATCGCTATATTTAATAAAATCCAGGTTCCCAATAAAAAACCTATGGCAAAGAGGCCAGACCCTATGCCTCTGCCATGATAAGCTATTTGATCTTTTTTGAAATCTTGATATGAGGTTCCATCACGAAGATAACCTGGATTATTTTTATCTTCGTATCGTGAAAAAGCGGATTTTATGCTCTCTTCACGATTAAACATTTTATAGATAGCAGCATAAGCTACTCCAGGCTTTCCATCGGAAGAAAACCAACCAGGATTATACGCTGCGGCACTCCCCAGCATCAATGCAATAAAAACCATCTTAAAAAACGTATTCGCACCCATTGCGGTCATATGGGGAATTTCAATCACATCATCATCGATCTTTGTAATGGACAGATTTAATGCCTCAATCACATCTGGATTTTCAGTGGGATTGGGTATCAGTTCAGATGGTGTTAACGACATTGGACAGTCCTAATTAGCATTCGTATTAGTTAAGGGTAATTTCCAGTGGTGCGATCATTGTAAATCGTTGTTGTTCACCATCTGGCATCAAACGATCAAAACTCACCGTTAATCGAAGCCGTGTTTCACCAGCATAGGCAGACAAGTCTAACGATGCGATACCAGGCCCCACCCATTCCCGACGTATCCGATGGCTTTGAATCCGTGCCCAGCTTGATGCACCTGTCATCATGCCATGCGCTCCGCGGGGCTGGTAGTTTTCTAAGCTGATAGATAATTGTGCTAAATCAGCCTCATCCATGAGGCCTTGAAACTCCACTTTGATAACCAAACTGTCTTCGATTTGCACGGCGATTATTGGCCAGACCAGTTTTTCGAAGACTCACATTTCTTGATTGAAGAAGCGTCTAAAAACTTATGCTTCGAAGCACCCTCCCCACATCCGTGACTCGCTTCAAGGTCATCCATGACACGCTCGGCTGCCGTCGTCCTGACGGCAGACGGTCACGGATGAGGCAAGGATGCTCCTCGGTAGAGTTAGCTTCATCTACAAATACTAACGATACGGCACATACTCATCATACAGTTTCGTACGTGGATTCTTCATAAACGCTTCAATCGCTTTTTCCGTTTTTCGTTTTTTGAACGGAAACTGAGGTAAAAACTGTAAGCGCGAGAAATGAAATAAAAAATAGTTGAGTGGGTGTACATATTTAGGCTTTCGCTTAGGACCCAGCTGATCCAGCCATTTCGGATTGGGGCTAGCTAGGTAATCATTCAGAAAGTCTTGTAGGTAATAAGGCTGCCCTAAGACCATTGCATTAAACAATCCATGATTGGCACCTAAGCTAACGATTACATTTTTATTTTTTTTGGGATAGGGCAACCATAGATTTAAAGGCCCTGTCATATTATAAAGATCGTTTGCCTTATCTCGCATAGGTACATGAGCTTCAACAACCTGCATAGGTTGATCGATATTAGAAGGAAACTGGATGCATGCAAATTGACCGTGGATCCAGGTGTACATAATGCGACGCTTGCGATCAATCCTGACAGGGTTTGCAATCGCTATATTTAATAAAATCCAGGTTCCCAATAAAAAACCTATGGCAAAGAGGCCAGAACCTATGCCTCTGCCATGGCGTTCGAGCATATCTAACTTAAAATTTTCATAAGACATGCCAGTTCGTGTATATCCAGGATTATTTTTGTCTTCAGAACGTGAAAAAGAGGATAATATACTTTCTTCACGATTAAACATTTTATATATAGCAGCATAAGCCACTCCAGGCTTTCCATCGGAAGAAAACCAACCAGGATTATATGCTGCTGCACTGCCTAGCATTAACGCTATAAAAACCATCTTAAAAAACGTATTCGCACCCATTGCGGTCATATGGGGAATTTCAATCACATCGTCATCGATCTTTGTAATGGATAGATTTAATGCCTCAATCACATCTGGATTTTCAGTAGGATTGGGTATCAGTTCAGATGGTGTTAACGACATTGGACAGTCCTAATTAGCATTTGTATCAGTTAAGGGGAATTTCCAGTGGTGCAATCATGGTAAATCGCTGCGGTTCACCATCTGGCATCAAGCGATCAAAACTCACGGTTAAGCGAAGTTTCTGCTCGTCAGCATAAGCAGATAAATCTAACCACGCGATACCAGGCCCCACCCATTCCCGACGTATCCGATGGCTTTGAATCCGTGCCCAGCTTGATGCACCTGTCATCATGCCATGCGCTCCGCGGGGCTGGTAGTTTTCTAAGCTGATGGATAATTGTGCTAAATCAGCCTCATCCATGAGGCCTTGAAACTCCACTTTGATAACCAAACTGTCTTCGATTTGCACGGCGATTATTGGCCAGACTAGTTTTTCGAAGGCTCGCATTTCTTGATTGAAGAAGCGTCTAAAAACTTATGCTACGAAGCATCCTCCCCTCATCCGTGACCCGCTTCAAGGTCATCCCTGACACGCTCGACTGCCGTCGTCCTGACGGCAGACGGTCACGGATGAGGCAAGGATGCTCCTCGGTAGAGTTAGCTTCATCTACAAACACTAACGATACGGCACATATTCATCATATAGCTTCGTACGTGGATTCTTCATAAACGCTTCAATCGCTTTTTCCGTTTTGCGTTTCTTGAACGGAAATTGTGGCAAAAACTGTAAGCGCGAGAAATGAAATAACAAGTAATTGAGTGGGTGTACATATTTAGGCTTTCGCTTAGGACCCAGCTGATCCAGCCATTTCGGATTGGGATTAGCCAGGTAATCATTCAGAAAGTCTTGTAGGTAATAAGGTTGCCCTAAGACCATTGCGTTAAACAATCCATGATTGGCACCTAAGCTAACGATTACATTTTTATTTTTTTTGGGATAGGGCAACCATAGATTTAAAGGCCCTGTCATATTATAAAGATCGTTTGCCTTATCTCGCATAGGTACATGAGCTTCAACAACCTGCATAGGTTGATCAATATTAGAAGGAAACTGGATGCATGCAAACTGACCGTGTATCCAGGTATACATAATACGACGCTTGCGATCAATTCTTACGGGGTTTGCAATCGCTATATTTAATAAAATCCAGGTTGCCAGAAGAAAGCCTATGGCAAATAGACCAGAACCTATACCTCTGCCATGGCGATCAAGCATTCCTGCCATAAATTCATCATAAGAACGACCAGATCTTGTATATCCTGGATTATTTGGATCCTCAGCAGAGCTAAATGATCTTTTAAAAGATTCCTCCCAAGTAAACATTCGATGAATTGATTTATATGCCACCCCTGGCTCTCCATTAGAAGAAAACCAACCAGGATTATACGCCGCAGCACTTCCCAACATTAACGCAATAAAAACCATCTTAAAAAACGTATTAGCACCCATTGCGGTCATATGGGGGATTTCAATCACATCATCATCGACCTTTGTAATGGACAGATTTAATGCCTCAATCACATCCGGATTTTCGGTAGGATTGGGTATCAGTTCAGATGGTGTTAACGACATTGGACAGTCCTAATTAGCATTCGTATCAGTTAAGGGTAATTTCCAGTGGTGCAATCATGGTAAATCGCTGCGGTTCACCATCTGGCATCAAGCGATCAAAACTAACGGTTATACGAAGTTTCTGCTCGTCAGCATAAGCAGATAAATCTAACCACGCGATACCAGGTCCCACCCATTCTCGACGTATTCGATGACTTTGAATCCGTGCCCAGCTTGATGCACCTGTCATCATGCCATGAGCTCCGCGGGGCTGATAGTTTTCTAGGCTGATAGATAAATGTGCTAAGTCAGCTTCATCCGTAAGGCCTTGAAACTCAACCTTTGCAACCAGATCGTCTTCATCTATTTGTGAAGCGTTAATCGGCCAGACCAGCTTCTCGAAGGAGCGCATTTCATTATTAAAAAAAACCTCTAGCTCCGACGAGTTAAAAAGCTCTTTCGACTTCTCTAACTGATCTTGAATGGCATCATATCTATCATTTCCCCAATACTCCTTACTACTCCCCCAAAATCCTTCAGAGATCCATTGTTCCAAGTCCGTTCGGCGAGAGGCAGTGAAGACCAGTCCGATTGCAAGGAGCACGCCCCCTATAATGACTAAAGGCCAGGCAACAGCAGCAACAGCTTTGCCAACAATAGCTAACGCAGTAATTTTACTACCCGCCAGAGAGCCTAGCAGTGATGCTGATAGCATCAAGCCACCCGCTCCTTGCAACGCATGTCCTGTCATCAGGGCATAATCTTCACGGACTTTTCCCTCCCATGCTTGCCCGGCAGAAATGAGTAAGCCAACCACCAGGCCTATTCCTCCTAACATTCTGGCTTGCTGTGCTCTCAATGCCATCTGAGTACTCGAGATCCCCAGATTGGGTCGTTGAGGAAGTACATAACCTCTACCCGGTAACCCAGCTATGGCATAGGTGGCGAAGCGGGTGGCGAGTTGGGCTGCACCTTGGCTGGCGCGGATGAAGGTGGCTTCGGCTCTTAGGCTGCTGTAACTGGCAACGACGGAGCTGAAGGCGACGCTGAGCTGTACTGCAGGCAGGTTGGCGATTGCTCCGGCTTTGGATCGTGCATCAAATCGGTGATGGTCGTGCCAGTCTTTAATGGTTTTTTGGGCACTGAAGAGGGCCAGGGCCAGGGCAATGCCCGATAGCCCGGCACTCGCTCTACCTGCTGCGGTATCCGTCACATAGTCATAGGTGGTTACGTTGATACTGCCAAAACGATGTGTCTGCTGATGTAGACCGCTGTTTCTGCCATTAGGCGGCTGCCCATCTGACGAGGCGAACAGGTTTGATGACTGGCCTGTTAGAAATTTTTCATAGTGTTGGTGTATTTGACTATTTAAGTCACTGGTGGGAATGCGAACTCTTCGCTCTACCACACCCGCGAGTGTTTCCAAGCGTGAGAGTTGTATACGACTATTCCCATGAAAGAGCGTTGTAGCCACTTCAGTGTACACATTAAAGAATACTTGCTGCACCCGTTCGATGACCGTTGAATCGCCCAGTTGATTCACCATTTCGGAAGCCACTGAGATCATGCCAGCGAAGAGTGTAGCCCATTCCGAAGCATCTGAGCTTTCTCCTTCTATCTCATCCAGACTGAGTTTTTCGTATACAGCCAATGGAGTTAATGCATTTAGTTTGACACCAGAGACATAAGCACTTAACTGACTGGCGACAAAGCCAAGGCAATCTTCGCAACGTCTCTGCTCAGCACCCTGCAGCGCCAGTTTGGCGGGTTCATGTACATTAGGGCGTTGATCCAAGGTTTTCCAGTAATCCGCAAGCCGTTGGTACTTTTGACGTTGCTCTATGCCGTAGGCCGCGAATTGATGTCGTTGCTCATCAGCTGATCGGTTAAATGGATCTGAGCTAAATACTTTCCGGGTAGCATAAGTAATGTTGTTCCATAGCTGTATTCCCGGATCGACATATCGTCTATGAATCGACTGCTCTAATTTATCAACGGCAGCAATAGCTTTAGCCGTCGTAAGAGCGTAGTGATGCTCTGTTTCATAGTATTGGATATTGGCCTCTTCAATTTCCAGTACACGCAGCAGGTCTTTTGCCTCACCCAGGGTGTCTTGAATCGCCACGATGCGTGCATATTCATAGCGCTCTCGAATATGTTCGTTGTCGCTGTGTTTCATTTGTTCGAAGGGGCTGATATCCAGTTGACCGATCGCCGTATGGCGAAGCACATTAGCCTCGCGCTCTTCCGGGGCAATGTCTTTATAGTCTTCGACCAGGGTTTGCAAATTATCCAGCGTCATGACATGAGGATCCGTACCGTCCTCCTCATGCAATGTTAAGGGTTGCATCACCTTATCGCGCCAACCAGGATTACGCTCGATCTCCTCAAACATATACGCAGGCCAGCGCTCTTCACTGTAGGCAATATAGGTGTCCATCGCCGCCATGTTGACGTAGGCATAGGGTTCGGATGTCATTGGATGAGCTACCCACTCACTCCGTGGTGTGCCATTTTTCCAGGTATATTGGTAATACTGAAAGGTACTGGCGCAGGCAGTTGGCTCGTCATTCGAGTTACAGTCATCCGCACGGGTTTGATAGCGAAAGATTAACCAGTGGCTCTTCTTATCGGTGCAGTCTTCACTATTAAAGCTTAAGTGGCCGTGAATATAGATGTAACCTTGTCGTATAGAAGCAATTTGATGATGCGGCGCGTTTCCGATCCCTGTAGGTGCTTGCAAAGCCTCGGGCAAATCATCCAGATTCGTTAACAATATCTCGTCTGACACCACATAACGACAGGGAATAATGGGAATTATTTTTCGTGGATCGCAGTATGCGATGCTGTCGTTTGTTTTTGCCATAGCGTCTATTCTTCCTTGTTTAGATAGCGTTAGTCTTGATCTTGTCCAGGTATTGGAAAGTTGATGATGTCGACCGGTACCAGATGAAAGCGTTTTCTATGATCAGGCCGTGAGTAAAGTATTAAGCTTTCACCCGTGTAATCAGACATATAGTACTGGTTGAAAATATCTTCTGGCATGGGCAACCCTTCAGGGTGCTGATAACGGAAGGTACCTTTAATCCAGAATCTGGGATCAACATACTCCCCTTCAAAAAGTTCTGGGGTTGTATTAGAGAGTTGGCAGAAACGTGCCAAGCCAAACATATCCAGCCCACCAATCAACATCAAATTATCCGGAATAGTACGTTGCCATTGGGATGCTAACTCTGCACGCGTCTCTGCTAACGTCTCTTCATAAAAATCCATTTCATTGGGGTGTTTAACATAGTTTGTAAAGCACTGTTCAGCCATAGGAGCCTCTTCTAAATTTGGTTTTACTTTCTCTGCATCATTACGGGTAAAGGTACAACCCAATAAACCACTCATTGTTACTGTTATACACATCAGGGTAAGGCACTGCCTATACCTGACAGGTATGATGCTACGGAAATTGAAAACCATTGGTAATCCTTCCTTCATTACTCACGTTCAAAGCAGGGTACTGAGTTTGTAGTGCCCGCATTTGCCGCGCCGGCACTTCAAAAGTTGGTGCGAAGGTAGACACGGCCCCTCGCGTTAAAAAATTGCCACCTTGAAGCTTTAGGTTCAGGGGATTCGCTTGTCGTATATTAAAGCCTACCCCCACTTCCGATATCACTTCCATCGCAAAGGTAAAGCAATGATTATTAGCAACATTATAGGGCTGAGCACCACCTTCAGGCCCTTCTTCTATCTGCTGCCGCCTTTGCTCTGCAAATGCCTTCATAATATCAAATGCACCATTGGGTAGTTCAATGTAAACGGCCTCAAAGTCATAACCCGCTGTCGGGTTATTGGTTTGCGCCAATGACCTTAATAAAGATGCAAAACTTGCTGAATCTGGTTTATTACTATCATCAAAGGTGATAGTTGATGGAGACAAAGCCACCTCTCTAACTCGGCCAAAACCTCTAGCGCCATCATATCTACCATATTCAAAGTATGCTACGGCCCCTGAAACTCCATTGATAATGGCTATTCCTGCATGACCCAACCCAATGACCGCAGGCCCCTGAGCCCTTACACTCTGAATAGATAGTGGCGGTGATGAGTCCGGGTCAGTAAACGTTGCTCGCATACTGGCTTCTACGTCAATGCCCTCAAAAGGTATTTGCTCGCGCACAGCAGCCACCGGAATCGTGATCGGCTGATTGGGGTAGACAATGGGAATAGCGATATCGCAAGGGCCTGGACATTTTGCTATTGACTGATTCACTCTAGGGCGCGTCATGAGAAGCACTCCGATTTACTTTAATCATTAATCGGCCTAAGCGAATAGAATCAGGCATTGACTGTTTTTCAGTCAGCTCCTCTGTCAGCTCTTCTTTGCCCAACAGGTTTTCATCATGGGCTAACGCATAGTCGAATATTTTTCGGATAGTTTCTCGCTCTCCAAACTGATAAAGCTCTACCGAACTCATCACATCTGAAAATAAATCTTCATTCATGCCCTTTTCATCGACGTACTGCTGACGCAACCGATAAACAAACAACTCCAGGCTGCGTTTATGTAATTCAGCATATAAGGTGTCATCCAGAATTAATTCACAGCCCACGTTAGGTATATTTTCCAAAGACTGGGTCTTAAAGAAATCGATACCATCCATGGAAATACACAGCATTGAGTGAATTAAATGTGGTGGCATAATAGCCAGCCCCTTTGCAGGGGATAATTGCTTTAACACCACTAAAAAAAAGTTACTGTCCCAAAAACGGTAGAACAACCACTTACCCTGTTCATTTTTTACCTTCGTAAAACGCCTGAAATGCGTTGCCAACTGATCAATAAGTGCTCTAGAGCGGAAATAAACGCCTGGATATCTATCCCATAGATCGGATGCCATGCCTGTTTTACTGAAAAGTTGACGGGTAAACTTATGATTTTCTTTCAGTTCGACAAGGTAAGGGGCAGCCGTCTTCAGACTTTCTTCTGCATCCCCTTTAAAAAGACATTGAAAAGGCAAATTAGCCTCTTCCAGCCTTTCTAACAGCAACGGAACACGGGAAGTATCTAAAACAGCATACGTTCGTAGTGGTGGCACCTGGGGCTGATTTTTATACAGATCTTGCTCTGCTAGTGATGGCGGTGAAACTTCAAATAAATACGGATGGAGCGACGGAGGTACACTCAATGGATCTAACGTGCCGAGCTGTGCATCCAGCGGTTTAACCTTGCCTAATACTTGATGTTTGAGCCAGTCTTCAGTTTTGATATCTGTTGTGTCTTTTTGATGACGCTGTACTTCGCCTAGTTCAACAGGATGCTCAGGTGATACCCGTCTGGCGAGTGAAATCGCTTCAGGGTCTGGGCCCTGCTGTCGAATCCACTGATTTGCAGGCATGACGTTATCTGCCCAGTAGAGGGTATAATGCTGACTCGCCAGGGCGTCTCGTGCTGCTTCCAGAAAGCTCTCCCGATCTGCAGCCCAGACCGCTGCCAAAACAACATAACTGTTTCTGTCATCAATACTCAGCGCTCTCAAGAAACACTGCCCTACCCAAGGGATATAGTTCATCACGGGTATTCCTTTACAGTCAGAGAATAGGGTTCATTAAGGCTGAACCTTACTGTGTGTAGCACCAGAGACTATTTGGCCACCACCTGAGGTTTTACATCCTAAATAAGCAATGGGTTGACCATCGTCCAATGAATTGGGTGCTCCTTGAACGATGACGCATCCACAGGATATTTTATCCCCAACTCGGGCAACAGCTTTGCCCTCTACTATGCCGCTCCCTCCACTGACAATAGTCCCTCTACCATGACCTTTTTTAGGGCAGACATGAGCATCTCCAACACGCGCAATTGGCAACATGGTTTACCTCTTTTTCTTTTCACACTCTTCGCATATTGGCAGTATTTCGTTAGCCGCCAGGTTCAATGTTGGCACTTGAGAACTACCGCTGCCTCCCATTGAGACTGCACCTTTTAAGCGAATATTGGGTGCTTCCAGGGTAATTCCCGAACCATCAAGAATAATTTTTCCTGATGGGCCCGAGATGATAAATTTTTCGAATGCCTGAAGGTGATGAACACCTGTATTCGTGGTTATTTTGCTGCCTACATCCAGTGTGTAAGTGCCATTAACCCGTCCTTCGTAATTGCGGCCTGTCTGGTAGAGATGATCTGCATGTATATTCTGTTTTAGAATATTGCCAACACTTTCAATATGATCCTTGCCATAATTTTCTTGCTGTGTACGCCCCACATCATAATGAACATCACGACCGATGGAGTGACGCGCATCATTACCAATCGTTTCCGTATGATCATTGCCGACAGTGATTTTCTTGTCATTACCAATGCGTTCTGACTGATTCTGACCCACTGATTTTGCACGGTCTCGCCCTATTTGATGGGTTTCATCATTTAGAATGACTGTGTTGTGGTCTTTTTGCGCATGCAGGTAGATTTGTTCCTCTCCCGCCTCATCCTCAAATGTAAGCTCATTAAACCCGTCTCCTTTATGCGTATCACTGCGCAGGGTCATGCGGGTTTTTTGGGCAGGTAAGGTGTTCGGTGGCATCTGCTCGGCATTGTAGACACGACCCGTAATGATGGGTCGATCCGGATTGCCGTCGTAGAAGTCGACAATAACTTCCTGGCCAATGCGTGGAATAAAGACGCCACCCCAGTTTTTGCCAGCCCAGTTGTTGCTCATGCGTACCCAGCAGGAACTGTTTTCGTTGTACTGGCCATAGCGGTCCCAGGGGAACTGGATCTTTACCCGGCCGTAGTTATCGGTATAAATTTCTTCACCCGCTGGTCCGACAACAACAGCATTCTGAGGCCCCTGCATTTTTGGCCAGCCGGTAATCATCGCAGGACGGTAGACCCGTGATGCTGGCATGGCCCGAAATACATTGCGATATTCACGCTCGACCTCATCCTGACTGGTGTAGCTGTAGTCACTGACAAAGTGATGCACTCCCAGCAGAACATAGTCATCCATCTCTTCTGGCGCATCATCATGCCGATTCAGGGTAAAGCTGTGTCCCGGTGTAAAACTGCGGCAGCCACTTTCACCCTTGACCTGATCATGACTGGCTTCATCCTGCTCCACGCGCAAACGCGTCAGCTGATCACCAAAACTTTTGTCTTCATAGCGGCCAGGGTAAATAAAATGTTCGAAGCGTTTGACACCCGGTAATGGGATGTCGGCCGCCATGCCTGTCTGTAACCGGTCGGATGGTTTGGTGAAGTCATAGTCTCGTTTGGCGTAACGGCCAGTGCGAAACTCATACTGATGTGTCCAGGCATGAATGGTGTGCGCTGAAAGCGAACCTGCTCGATAGCTGACTGAAGATTCGTCACAGGATTCATACGCGCCATTATGATCTGCAAGGATCAGGGTATGCTTGTCCTTTTCATGACGAAAATAATAGAAGATACCTTCTTCTTCAAACAGGCGTGATAAAAACGTAAAGTCACTTTCCTGATATTGCACACAGTATTCCCTGACCGGATGCTGTCCGATCAGGCGAAATTCAAAATCGGTAAATCCATTTTCAGAAAAGATCTCTGTGGCGATCTGTTTAATATCTTTATTCTGAAAAATTTTCGAGTCACTGGTTTGTGTCAAGAACCATAACCAGGGCACCACTTCTGCGGTATAACGACGCAATCCCTGTAACTGCTCACCTTCCCCACGGAATCGCCGGATATATCCATTGATATGTCGATACCCTCCGGATCGCACTCCCAGGGTGTCTGCCTGCATAATATTCAGGGTAACGTTTTCCCCAACAATTTTTTCAGCTGCGATCTGAGTACTGGCAGAATAGAGTTCGACTTCGAAGGAATAGAGAGCCGAAATATTCTCCTGACCTTCTAATCGCGTGAGTAGCAAGACATCCTGACCCAGTGGGGTATTAATAGCCAGGAGCCTATCCTGTTGGGTAAAAAGAGCCATAGTAATCCCTTATCAAGCACATCGTTAACGTTGTGGTTAGCATAAGCGCCGTAGCACCTTGCCGCTAGGCAACGTACTACGGCTGGCATTCCATATCGATCAGAGCTTAACGCCCAGTGCGATATCGTAGCCTGCAGGGACACTGCCTTCTGGGCGATGTGACTCATCCCATGGGGTATACTTCATTTCTACCTTGGTGAAGTTCAGTGTTACAGTTTCCTGTGGACGATTATTTTCATCCGCAGTCAGCTTGTATCCACTGACCAAAGTATTGGTCAAGGTATATTCCATGTAGGTTTCAATACCGTTTGGACTGGTTTGAACCAAATGAATCAGCGCTGTTTTACCCTGCCCTACACAAGCTTCAGAGAAGAAGATAGGAGAGGTTTTATCCATCTTAGTTGTCAGCGTAATCTCACCAATGCTTGGAGAGGTGGATTCACGATCTTTACCCTGTCCAGGTTTAGTCGAGAGCGCGCGACTGACGCTCCATTCCATGGAGTCACATTCAACCCAATTAGTATGAGTTGATTCAGTTACATCACCTTCAACGCCATCAATCTTAAGATATATAGCCATGTAAACATCCTTTTAGTTTGCATTTAAAATGTTATCCGACAGAAGCTAACTCCGGTCAGATAACACGACTCACAGATACACGACTTCCTCAACATGTACCCATACAAAACCCACCTTTCTGTTGCAATCGCAACAAAAAAACAGATTTATTCAGAAGTGCTGAGTGCTACTGGCTGATATTCAACCCAATGTTTGAAGTAGCCCTCATCACCACAATTGATGCCACTGCTGCAAAAATTTGAATTGAATACAAATTTTGCAAACCAATGGCGTTCAGCTTCAGCCATGCTGGCTTGACTGTTACGACTGAAACCAAACTGGCTTAAACCGTAAACGCCCGTATTCGAGAAGAACAAGCGCCCCTGCTCGGCCAGGTACATACCATCGGCGGACAGAGAACGACAATGACGGCGCCAATCGATGCCCAGCCCCCCTGGTAATTGCACTGCAGAACCCACGTTCACGGTTGCCTGCTCACAATCAGATGACAGATTGTTCAGAATAGAGCTGGCATACGCACGAATACCCTGAGCATTCAGCGAAAAACCTGCAGCCTCTGGTGAGTCGGTCAATACCAGTACACGAATATTACGAAAGCCCGATGCCTGCCAGGGGGCACTCACCTGCTCAGGCATCATGACCAGGGCATTTCCATGGTGCACTGCGTGAGCCGTCATGCTGAAAGGTTGATAGCTTTCAGGCAGTGCAAAGCGAAAGTTATCTGTCCCGGCAAACAACGGCGTAGCGATCATAAACAGCAAGCATGCCTGGAGATATTGGGACCCGATCCAACTCATGATGATTCACCTCGTTGCACCAGAAACTGCCCCGACTCATCCACAGAAAGATGCAGCGCATTCAATGACTGTTCTTCAGTCAAGGCATTGAGCAACACCAACGACAAGGCGGGCAGTATTTGTTTGCTGATGATATGAATGGCGTTACGAGCGCCTGTATCCACCTCTTTGCAGCGCGAGACAATATTCCGCAACAGTTGGTCATCGAAGCTCAACTGAATGTCGTGCTCCTGTGCAAGACGCTGCACAATTTTGTTCAACTGCAAACGTACAATGCCCGTCATGGCTTCATCCTGAAGCGGCAGATAAGGAATAATTCGCAGACGCCCCAAAAATGCCGGTTTAAAGTAGCGCAGCAATTCCGGCTTGATCAGGGATTCCAGCTGTTCGCCATCCGGTAATGTCTCAGGATCAGCGGCCAGCCCCGCCAGGGTTTCAGTACCTGCATTGGAGGTCATGATAATCAGAGTGTTACGGAAATCGATATCTCGGCCTTCACCGTCCTTTAATGTTCCTTTATCAAACACCTGGTAGAAAATATCCTGAATGCCCGGATGTGCTTTTTCAATTTCATCCAGGAGCACTACGCTATAAGGCTTACGCCGCACAGCCTCGGTCAGCACGCCACCTTCACCATATCCGACATAGCCTGGAGGCGATCCCATCAACAGCGAAACCTTATGTTCTTCTTTATATTCAGACATATTGATGACGGTGAGGTTTTGCTCACCACCATACATCAGATCAGCCAGTGCCAGCGCTGTTTCCGTTTTCCCAACACCACTGGTGCCACAAAACATGAAGACGGCCAGTGGCTGGCGGGGATCAGACAAACGGGCACTCGATACCCTGACACTTTCACTGACCCGATCCAGTGCATGATCCTGACCCACGATGCGCTTACCCAGCTCATCCCGCAACGACATCACTCTTTGCACATCACCAGACAGCATTTTGCCCGCAGGAATGCCTGTCCAGGCCGACACCACTTCAGACACCACCTGCAGGTCCACATGGGGACGAATCAATGGCTGCTCACCCTGCATTGACTGGAGCTGTTGCTGCAGGTCATTCAGCTGTTGCTGACGGCTCTGAATATCCTCTGATGCTTCGCTCAATTGATCTCGCACACCAACAATCTGATTGACCAGTTCACTTTCGGTCTGCCAGCGCTGCTCGATTTCCAGGCGCTCTGTTTCCAGCTGAGTCCGCTCAGCCAATAGTGAATCCAGATGTGGATGAGCTATAGCGTATGCCTGCTGCTCCCGCTCAAGCCCTTTGATCTGCAAACTTACTTGCTGGATCGCAGCATGAATATCTTCTAGACGGGACGGTGTGCTCTGGTATTGCATGCTGACACGAGAACATGCGGTATCCAGTAAAGAAATACACACATCCGGCAGTTGGCGACCACTGATGTAACGCTTACTCAGTGTGACCGCCCCCTGTATAGCCTCATCCAGAATCATGACACCATGATGCTCTTCGAAGCGATCGGCAACAGCTCGCAGCATGGAAGTCGCTTGCTCGATGGAAGGCTCCTCCACCTTGACCACCTGAAAACGGCGCGTCAATGCCGCGTCTTTCTCAAAGTATTTTTTGTATTCAGCCCAGGTGGTTGCTGCAATCGTTCTCAGTTCACCACGCGCCAATGCGGGTTTCAGGATATTCGCTGCGTCCCCTTGTCCGCCATTCCCTCCGGCACCCACCAGCGTATGCGCTTCATCGATAAACAGAATAATCGGTACAGGTGACTGCTTCACCTCCTCAATCACCGACTTGAGGCGCTGCTCAAACTCACCTCGAACACCCGCTCCCGCCTGCAGCAACGTCAGGTCCAGAATGCGGATCACAACCTGCTGTAATGCTTCAGGAACCTGCCCTTCCACAACACGTTGCGCCAGCCCTTCAACAATAGAGGTTTTACCAACACCCGCTTCGCCGGTGAGAATAGGATTGTTCTGACGACGGCGGCAGAGAATATCAATCACCTGCCGAACTTCTGCTTCACGCCCCACGACGGGGTCAATATGCCCGGCTCTGGCACGTGCTGTAAGATCCAGTGTGTAGGCATCCAGCGCCGAGGGTTTTGCAAAGCCCATCGCGGCAGGTGGCGTTTCACCAGCCGGTTCGACACCAGCTGCTTCTGCCATATCCACTTCAGCTGCATGGCCCTTGGCCGTAAATTCATGTCGGGCCAAGCGCTGACCTTCCCGGACAATCCTGTCCAGATCTGCCTGCTGCAATGATGCACAACGCGACAGCATCAATAAACGCAAAGACTCATCTTTAAACAGCACCACAAGGCAAGCCGCCGATGCAATGGCTGGAAAACCATACTCCAGACTGGATAGCATCCAGGCTTTTTTAAAGACTTCGATCACACGTGGAGAGAAGGCTGGAGACTGACTGTTGCCCTGATCAAAATGCGCAATATTGCGTTCCATCTCTTCAATCACTCGGACCGCATTCAGGTTATACGCAGCGAGTAGTCCGGCCAATTGGTTGGATTCAGTTCTCAATAAACCAATCACCAAATGCTCCAGCTCAACGGCATAGTGCCGATGTGCAACTGCAACAGAAGCTGCCGCTTCGACGCCTTGACGAGACGTGTCCGAGAGTTTTCCGATCAGAGCCCTTGCATTCATCCTTCAGTCCCTTTATTCCGATTCAATATCACCGTTTTATCCGCTTCAATAGGCACTTCGGCCATCTCTGCAATTGAGCTTGCTGCATTCAGGTCATCGACAGGCAACGCGTCACGCTGCTGATCAAAGAAGTGTTCCAACTGCTCTGCCAAATCATTGAACTGTGCTTTTAATGTACCGACCTCATCCTTTCTCTCGACATTTAGACGGGTATAAAAATTCCCCGCATACAGACTCTGCAACGCATCGTTCAAGAGCTTTATCTGCCTGAAAAAATAGCGGTAAATCAGATACACTACCGCCACAACCAGAGCACAAATCATCAGGATAAAGCTCAATAGATACAGGAAGGTTTTGTTGACGATGCCATCAAGATTTTCTGATTTTACACCAACGTAGAGACGCCCCAACGTAGAGTTGGCATACTGGATTCGACTGGAGAAACGGTAGATTTCTGACCCGGACGTATCCAGAGGATAGTGAAAAACATCATATTGTGAGTCCAGCTGCAAACGCGCCAAACCAGGCGGTGCCTGATAGTAACTGCCTGGTTCAACCGGATCAGTAGACACCATGATGCGCCCTTCGTTATCCACGATATGAACGTACAGAATTTCATCGGCAGCAGAAAAACGGTTAATAATCGCTGTCATGGATGCGTTGTCGCCTAGCAGAACCGGCTCTGCCAGATGATCATGCATCTGTGCCACGAACATATCACCATAGGAAACCAGGGTGTTCCGCAAACTGGATGAGAGCTGATTCACCGTCAGGTACAACAAGGTCGCACAGAGCATACCAAAACACAGGGCAACCAGACCGGTATTTCGCCATGTCGTGCTGATGCGAATATGTGACGCACGCCCGTCATCTTTTAACTCTGTACGCAAAGCATGCAACTGCTTAAGCAACTCAGTAGCTGACTGATACCGAAAGGCCGGATTTTTATGTAACAGTTTGCGGATAACTTTCTTGAGACTGGATGGAATCTGCTTCGACTCCAAATCCACTTCTGAGCGTTGAATAAGATCATCCAGATCCTTCAAGGTGCTGGCCTGAAAAGGCAGCTTGCCAAACACCAGATAATACAGCAGAACCCCTATCGAATAGAGATCACTCTGCGCCGTCGGGCGATGCCCTTGCAACTGCTCAGGTGCCATATAAAAAGGGGTGCCAATAACGAATGCATCATCAGTGACGCCTGAATCATTCAGGTAGGCCACACCAAAATCCGTTAACTGAACCAGACCTTCATCGTTGATCAGAATATTGCTGGGCTTGATGTCACGATGATAGATGCCCTTGGCATGGGCATGTTCAATAGCCTGAAGTAACTGATCGACAATTCGCAATGCCTGCTCAATACTCAGATCAGGATTGTCTTCCAGCCAGGATTCAAGATTGCGCGATTCAAAATGCTGCATCAGGATGAAGTGGACTTCATCCACCTGGCCTACATCGAATATCGATACAATATTGGGATGATGAAGACGGCCTGAGAGCTGAATTTCATTCAGGAAAAGTTCTACGCGCTGCGCATCTTGAGCAAACTCCGGTTTCAGAAGTTTGATTGCGAGCTCTCGTTGCAGTTTGGGATCGTAAGCCAGGTAAACCTGTGACATGGCCCCTTCACCCAACATCCTTTTAAGCTGATATCGTCCTAAGGATTCCATCCTTCCTTATCCTGTTGTTTGTCCGGTCAAGGTAAAACACACATCGTTTGCATCCATTGCCGGCATCCTGCCATCAAGCCATCCATTATAACCTAAACGAGTTGCATTGGTAAAATCATCCTGCCCCAGCGTGGCGACCGGAACTTCATCGCTGCGCAGCACGGGCTGCAGCTCAACATCAAACCCGATACCCAGATACTGTTCAGTTACAGAAGCAACCAGTTGATACAGCGGCCTGCCTGGTTGTAACGAAGCAAATACCGCATAACTCAAGGGTTGGGTTGTAATACGCAGACTCATATTGCCATCAATGACTTCATGTCCCGCAACAAAATCAACACCCAACCGCGATGCTCTGCTTCCAAGTCGATTGCACTCACTCTCGGGCAACTGGTAACGCCGTGCGTGAAACTGGCCAATCTTGATTTCAACACCCATCACTTTTGACAGGATCGCCTTTAAACCCGCAGAGGTCTTACGCTGGTTGGAAAAGTAACCACAAAAATAACTGGCAATCTGTTGCAGCACAGGCTTCTGCTGAAACAGGTCAAGATGCGTGCCGGAAAAGCCAGATAACAGATCTTCGCCACGAAATGCTGATTTTTCCTCGAGGCGCTGCCGCCGCTCATGTATAAATGGATAGCGGTTGCGATGCCATGCCGTGAACAAGAATGCCAGAGTACGACTGTTCAGGGCATCCAGATAAGCACGGAAGGCTCCATCACCCTGACGGGCACGCTGGTGAATCAGCTCGGTATAAAAAGGAGGCAACACTCCCTGGCTACCAAACAGTCCGAACATAGCTACACTGAGGATATTTTTATTGGGCATATCCGGATCACTGTTAACAGCCAGAACACTCTGCGTGCTGAAGTTCAGATCTGCTTGCTGGGTAAAACGGATAAACTCAGTATCCAGAGGATGATCAGAAGGTAATAATCCCGCAGCATGCTGCTGGGTAGCCACATAGAGGCACTCTGCCAAACGTATCAGCTGGTAGAAATCATACTCAACCGGGCGATAGCGCAAGTAGACGCTCAGATCAAACATTGCTCCCCCGTCCTGGGTGGCCAGGCATGATATAACTCTTCCGAATGACTGAGATGAACATCCAGCTGTGTAAACGAATTAATACTGGTATAGATCGATAAAAAACGTTCCAGCAAGGTGCAAAACAGAAAGGGGCTGCTACCCGGAAAGTTATTCGGGTCCAGACGCAGACTGAATCGACTGCCACGACAGAAAAAAGCCATTCCTGAGGGCGACAGAATCCGTCTGGCTTCGGGCGTAATTGCAGTCACCTCCAGCGACTCGATTATTTTGCGAGTCTCCGGGCTGTTTTTGAAATCATAAAGTGACAGGATCTCTTTCAGTATGCTGCTGGAATCAGACACATTGCCAAGACTGAGATAGTTCAGATTCAGGTGTGAAACCAGTTTCCAGTGTTGACCGTCACGATCGTAATCCACAATCTGAGGCTTGACAGGCAGACACACCCTGGCCCCTGCCACACCCGGGTTTGCTTCAAATAACGACAGATGCGCGAGCTTGCCCAGTTTCCAGAGTTCATGCGGAAGATCACCGTTGGTTACACAGCATTCCAGTAACAACAAATGACGATTTGAACTCAGTACCTCTTGCGGCAGGTTATGCAAGGATATACCGGCCTCAGGTCCCGATGCCTCGGTTTCATTCAGGTCATGACTGAAGTGCCAGAAAGGCCGTCCGGAGTAGTCTGCATAGCCTTCGAAGTCGAAGAAACGGCTCAGTGCTGTCGTACGATCACTGCCATCTGACAGCATGGCTGACTCGATTGAATACACTTTAACATCCTGACGGTTACGCGCATCTGCAACAACAGGATAGACTGATCGGGTGTGGCTGATTCGAATGGGCTCAGCCATCTGCGAATACAGATTCACAATCGGTGTCGCGTTCAACTGAAAGTGCTCTGGCATAATATGCGGGGCAATATCGTCATAGGCTTTATCAAGGTAGAAAAACACACTGAAATGGTCGCCCTCAGGCATCAACTGCTGCAATGCTGAAAGATCGAGTTCGACGAACAGAAACTTTTCCGGAAAGACAAAAAACTCGGATAAAAGACGATAGCCGGGAAAGGACTGTTCAGAATAATGCCAGGCAGCCTCTTCAGGAGCAAATCCCACTGCTTTAATGACATCAGGGCTTAAGCAGATCGGCTGGGTATCCAGCGCACTGCGGGCAAGCGCCAGTGTACTGACTTGACTGAACAGCAACTCATAAAGCTGGTAGGCTATATATTTCGGTGCATTCAGATAAATTCGAACGCGCTGCAAGGCCTCACCTGACATTGCCTGAGCATCCAGACCTGAGCAATCAAATCCAAGCTGAAGCACGGCTGCCATCTGATTCACTGTCGCAATTTGAGGCGCATCAAACGGAGCTGACTGTAACACCGCCTGCTGCACAGAAAGCGGGATGACATTGACATCATAGAGTGTTGTAAAGCGACAATGGCGTTCCGTAGAGGTAGAAGACTCCAACAGACTGCCCCGGGGGATTTGCACGACTGAAGACAAGTCCGACGATGGCTGAAAGCTCACCACACTATGACTTGGAAGCGGCTTCAAATAATGCGGGTAAATCAAATCAAATATTGCCTGACTGAGTTCAGGGTAATCATCTTCAAGTTTGGCCCGTATACGTGCATTTAATAGCGCTGTAGCCTGTATCAGACGTTCTACATGTGGATCACGACTACCCGGCTCATTCAACTGCAAACGGTGAGCTATTTTTGGATACTTCTGAGCCAGATCTGCACCCACTCGCTCCAGATAATTAAGCTCTTTCTGATAAAGATCAATCAATGCTGCTTTCATAGTCACTCGCTGATCCGAAAACGTCTGACAGTCGGCACAAAGGCCGCATTGAACATCACCAATTCGGCACTCTCGTGCAGACTCAGCACAGCATCGACCTGAAACGCTATTTGTGCACGAGTTTGTGTCGTCTCTTTAATCGATACTTTGACATCACTGAAACGAGGCTCATTGGCACGCAGGGTTTTCAGCAAGATCAAGCGCAACTGCTCCACACTCTCCTTCGATGCCACATTCACCGAGGAAAAGTCCACTACGCCAAAACTCAACAGCGTATCGAACGCAACCTGTTGATAAAAATCAACGTTCATTTTTGAGTTCAGCACCTTCTCCAGATCCGCCAGCACCGACTCCATATAAAGACGTGTCTGTATACGCGGCGAGACAGGTTGATCTTCAGAAACATCCGGCTGATCATCCAAAAAACGGTTTAAAAAGGTCGCCGACATACTTAGCACACAAACTCAACAGACATGATCTGGCTGACAGGAATGATCTCATCATCCAGGCAAAAGACTTTCTGCCCGATACCCACGATGCCAGATGCAAGCGTTTGATCATCCCAATCCGTCGCATTCAGGTTCACAACGCCTTCAAACACAAACGGATAATGATTCAGGTGCAACAGAGTTTCCGTTTCACCGGTTGTTCTCCAGGTGACGGATACACGTTGTAACAGACAGTCCAGTGGCTTATCCGGCGATTCGAATAGCAGTTTTTCCAGCAGGTTCATCGGGATTAAACGATAACGCCCCTGGGGCGATATGCATTCAAAAAAACCACGCAACAGATCATCAGGATCAAGCCACTCCCCCTGCAATACCCGTCCATCAATCAGCGTAACGCGCGCAGGAGTCGAGAGCACGTCCACTTCCTCGTCATCCGGAACGTCTGAGGTTTCTGTCAGGCGATGCAGCAACCGCTGCAGAGCCGCTTCTGAAACATCAGAAACATCCACCTCGACCAGTTTGCGCTGGTTAAAGAAGAGTTTCCTGGAAGACAGCGCCATCGCTATCTGACGATAGCAGTGCAGAGCAAAGGCTTTCTGCATGTCGGCAGCGACAGCCATGTCCAGCAGATTAAGATGCGTCAATGCTTTTTCGTACTGATTATTCAGCAGATAAAGCTGTACCAGTAAAAAACGCAGCTCCTGATCGTCAGCCTTGTTCTTCAGCGCCAACTGGGCTTCCGACAAAGCACGCTCCAATGATCCCTGATTAAACAGTGCCAACACGCTTCCCATTCCTTTCATCACACGCTCCTTCAGCGACTCTGCACAACATCGGTTGAGAACAACAGTTCAGTCTCAACACACTCCAATTGATAGTGAGGCGTCAATCTGACCACACACTTGAATACCCCCGCTTGGCCAGGTAACTCAAATACACTGACTTGAGCCTCACGCAAAGGATATTTAGCCAGCAAGTGCTCGGAAGCATCGCTGGTTGACATGACATATTGCAACAGCCAGTTTTTTAAATATGCCTGACACTCATCCACGGTGGTAAAGCTACCGACCTTATTGCGCATGAGTATTTTCAGGTAATGCGAAAAACGCGAGACACATAAGACATACTGAAGCTGCGCGGCATAACGTGCATTATGCTGCGCCGCCACATCATCATAATGTGCAGGGCTATGTAAACTGGGAGCAGTATAAACCACGGTTTTGGCGCTATTCGTGGTACTGGTCAGACTCATAAACCCATAATCCGCCAATGCCTGGGACAGCTCATCATGCACCAGCTTTTCCGCCTGTGGACAAGGATAATCATCCACCAGATTCACGAACCCCCGATGGTTTTCATCCACCGTTACCCCATGTCCTTTAACACCACAGATCTCTGCCAACCAACCGGTGGTTTCATAACAATGCGCCAGGGTACGCCCAAACACATACACAGGACTCATCCAGGTGAAATGCTCCGAACTCCGGGTTGCCAGAGATTCACTGACCATGAAGCCACTGTCAGAACGCAAATACACCGGTGTATCAATCAATACACGTGGCAAGAGCAAGCCAATAAATCGCGCGTCCGGATGGGAGCGAAAGCGGTTCCACTTCATAAACTTGAGCTGACGATAGGTCGTGTCCAGATTGATACGACCCGACAGCTGATCGTAGGTCTCCAGATCCATTAGCGCAGGTGGCGCACCCAGTATGAAGGGACAGAATGCTGCCGCACCTATCTGAGCCAAATGCTGCAGGTAGTTGATATAAGCATTCATCGCCGCCGGTGTATTAAAACTCACCGAGTGGTCGCACAAAATAGCACCATAGGGTGTGCCACCCGCCGAGCCAAACTCCTGACTATAGATCTTATGAAACAGACTGCTTTGATCAAATTCTATTGAGTATTCGAAGTCCTTGATCAGTTCGGTGTAGGCTATATCGAGCAAGCGTACTATCACGGCGGTATCAGATGTACCCTCAACCAGATAACGAACACCGTACCAGGCTGATTTCAGCGACTGAAACTCGGGATGCACGGTAATCTCGTGCAAGAGCTCACAAATCTGTTCATCAATCTCGGCAATCCAGCGACTTACCGCCAGGCGTTGGGCCATGGCGTCAAGTCGCTCAGTGGATTGGGTGGTATCCATACCAAACATCACCAACGATTAGTCCTTGCCCAGTTGGGGTATTTTCGCGACCATCCGCATGGAAACGGTCAACTCTTCCAACTGCAACCAGGGACGCATCCAGGCCACTACGTTATAGGAACCTGGCTGACCAGGAACTTCCGTCACCATAACTTTGGCTTCTTTCAGTGGATAACGTGCCTTCATTTCAGGACCTGAATTCGGGTTATCGTTGACATAATTCATCAGCCAACGGTTTAACCAGGCTTCAACATCATCAGCTTCCATAAAGCTGCCAATCTTGTCCCGCGCCATGACTTTCAAGTAATGGGTAAAGCGTGACGTTGCCATCAGGTAAGGCAAACGCGCCGAAATGGCGGCATTCGCGGTGGCTTCTGGACGATCATACTTCTTCGGTTTCTGTGTCGATTGACCACCGAAAAACACCGCATAATCGGTATTTTTATAGTGACACAGGGGCAAGAAGCCCAGTTTTGACAGCTCAGCCTCACGTCGATCAGTAATACCGATTTCAGTAGGACACTTGAGATCCAGATCACCATCATCGCTGGTGAAAATATGTGCTGGCAGATTTTCGACCTTGCCGCCACCTTCTGCACCTCGAATCGAGGTACACCAGCCTGTTGTTGAAAAAGAGTGCGTCAGACGTGTGCCCATCACATACGCTGCATTCATCCAGCAGTAATCTTCATGCGGCAGGGGAAGTGCTTTACCATCCGGTGTTTTCAGAGCCTCTTCATAGTTGAAAGCTTCAACAGACAAGGTGTCCGAGCCATAAGGCAGTCGCGCCAGCGTACGTGGTAATGTCAGACTGACAAAACGGGAATCCTCTGAATCACGGAAGCTGCGCCACTTGATATATTCCTTGGAATCAAACACCTTCTCCAGATCGCGGGGACGTGATAGCTCATTCCAGCTTTCCAACCCAAACAGGCTGTGATCTGCCGCAGAAATAAACGGACAAAAGGCGGAAGCCGCCACATTGGACATCTTGGACAGCAGTTCAATGTCTTCAGGATGATTGGTAAACTCGAAATCACCAATCACTGCACCATACGGCTCACCACCGGGTGTGCCGAACTCGCTCTCGTAGATTTTTTTGAAGGTTTCACTCTGGTCAAACTCAACAGCCCGATCCAGGTCTTTATACAGCTCTCGCTTGGTCAGGTTCAGAACCCGGATTTTCAGGTTCGCATTGGTTTCCGAGTTATGTACCAGATAAGACAAACCTCGCCAGGAGCCTTCCAGCTTTTTGAAATCATCGGCGTGCATTATCTCAGCCAGCTGCGAAGAAATTTTACTATCGATCTGTGCAATCGCACGGTTAATAGTTTTGGCAATATTGCGGTCCCAGACCACAGTGCCTTCCTGCACCTCTTCAACCAGATTGCGGATCAAGTCACGGGTATCATCTGCACTGGTTTGCTTGGTGGCAGAAATAACACGCTCGAGGATATCTCCCTCATCCAGCAGTTGGGTCTCTGTCGCGTTCTGAGTCTTGAATTCATTCATCCTGGCCACCCTTCTCTTCACCTTTCAGACGCTCTGCCAGACGAGTGACCTCATCGGTACTCTGCAGCACACCTTCCAATAACGACTCCAGTTCTTCGGACCGATCTGACTTGGTCAGCAGGTCACGTAATTTATTCCGTGTATCCAGGAGCTTTTTCAGCGGTTCGACCTGCTCAACAAGATTGCCCGGCTCAAAATCTTCCATCGACTTAAAGCTCAGATTCACGGACATCAGACTGCCATCATCTGCCAGTGTGTTTTTCACTTTCAGATTCAGGCCCGGCTCCATTTTGCGCATAACATCATTGATATTATCCCGATCAATCTGGATAAACTTGCGTTCCGAAAGCGGCTTTTTCGGCGCTGTCGGATTACCGGTAAAGTCACCCATAACCCCCATGACGAACGGCAACTCTTTTTCCACCATTGCACCTTCAGTTTCCACATCATATTTGATGTGAACCCTGGGCTTGCGGACTCTTTCCAGTTTTTTGTGAATACTTTCATTCATGGTGCTATTCCCTTACTTATTGATCACTTCAACACCGGTGATCTTGTTGAAATTTGCGCGAGCGCTGTCATCTGTAATCAACTCACCGATCAATTCCGGCAAGCTTAAATCCCCCCAACGGTTGATGCGTTCGAGATTGTAGGCGATGGGTGAATGCGGTTCTGTCTCTTTAAAAAAGACAATCAGTTTTCGAATCAGAATAAAGGCTTCTTCACGGCTGGCTGGACGGTAGCGTTCCAGATTGAACACTGGCGTGGTAACCGAAGCGGGCGCGTCCTGAGGCTCAACGTCGGGCGCCGCCACATCCTCTGCCACAGGTACTTCAGCGGTGGTCCCGCCACCCGTCACACCGGATAAATGGATCGCCCGGTCCAGAGCTTCCTGAAGCAGTCCTTTGATCTGTGAAGAGGGTGGTGATTCATGCCCGCACTGGGCATACAGAAAAGCATCAATCTGGGTAAAACGATCAACACATCGCTGCAGCGTCTGAACAGCCGCCTGATGCACATCATCACCCAACTGAGCCACTTGTGACTGCAGCTGTTCATAATCCATCAACCCCTTGCGTTTCAGGGCTTCCTTTTTCTGGGGGTCTTTGGTCTCGGACACTTCGAACGCTTTGATACAATCCAGCAGTGAAATGTTCTGTCCTTGCGCAAACAGGGGTGCCATACGCAATGGCATAATCAGTGCACCTTCCGATGACACCCCATTCAAGCCCGTCAGTGGAAACAGAGTGGACTCAAACCCATCTTCATCTTTCGGGTACAGGTTCGGCCAATAGCGTTCCAGCAACTGGTATAACAGGTCAAAGCTCTGTGCCAAACCAGCATAGCCTTCCAGACGAACCGCTGCTTCGATCACCCAGGCAACGACTTCGAGGTCCTTGCCCCCCCCTTCCAGCAGGATGATTGCTCGCTCATACAGAGTGCGCCAGCCCGGATAACCCGCATAGATATCATCAATACTCAACGCCTGACGCTCATCATTCCGAAGCGCATTTCGCAGGTCTTTTAATGTCTGAAACTCACCGGCTAATTCACCATAACGCAAGTCTTCGCCGTGAGGCATGTCGTCTGATATCGGTTGTTGCAATCGTTCCATGTTCATATTGCTGTCCTGATTTCAGCTGTTTACGATAGTGACTCAACCAGTACACGCAGGGTGCTGGGCTGATCCTTGACAGAGCCGGTATCAATCAGCTCTTCAAATTGATGCGTACCAGACACACTGCTGACTTCCAGGATGATGTCATCTTCAGGCAGAAAGCTATCCACTTCTGCGGTTAACATCACGAATGGCAGACTGCCAAGGCCTGCCAGGCGAACTTCTTCGACACGCATATTCAGATCATTCAGCAGCATTTTCAGTTTGGGATTGGATTCCATGACTTGATGCATCAAGACATAATGCAACAGATAGTCTTCCAGACGATTACCTTCGATCGCCTTGCGCTGCTGTACCTGATCCTTGAAATCACGCAAGTCAAAACCGCTATATCCCAGAATCCAACGATTTGGGGACAGTATCTCAAATGACTGAAGCTCAGCATTGTCATCTTCAATGGCACGCTCATAGCTGAATTTGTACAGACTTGGCGTGTGTGAATACACATCCACAGGCGCAGACAAAGGCTTCTTGAGATTAAATGGCTCCTCAGAGGCGATCGCCATATAGCGTTCCTGTATCAGATTAAACGCCAGGTCATCATTGGCCACCGTGGCCTTGCCCTGCCCATTGATATACTTCCCCAGAACACTGACTGGCGAAAAGGAACCCGTCAGGCAGGACAGATAGACTTCCAGGCGTTGCTGCAGCAGACCGGAGAGTTTCCGCGTCGTTCTGCGACTGGCGATTAGTTCGGCTGTATTCATCTCATCCTACCTATTACTCAATGTCACTCAAACGCGCATCCAGACGCGCCGCCCTTTCCATATACTGTCGAGCACGCGGATGTTCTGGTTCGAGGCTCAACACCCGCTGAAATTTTTCGATTGCCTGCCGTACCTCCTGAGCATGGAAATGACTCACCCCTTGACGATAAGGTGCCTCAACCAGTGATTCCTTCAACTGCTCATAAAGGCCTTGATCACGCTCAGAAGCAGGCTGCTCACGCAAAGCCCGGTAGGCAGCTGCAGACTGACCTCGCTGATGCAACTGGCGTGGTGTCGGCTGAGCAATACGCACAGGCTGCAGCGGAGTATCAGGCTCACTGACGACTTCCACCTCCTGACTGACCTCCTCCACTAGCGGTTGGATATCACTTTCTTCCACTGCAACAGTGTCCGGGGATGGCTGTTCAACCCGGGGAGAGACTGGCTGTTGCCGAACCGGCTGGCTGGCAGTGACGGCACGAGACGAGGCTTGCGGACGGCCGGACGGGCTGTTTTGGCGATAGTTTTCCAGTACAGCTATACGATTCAAATCAGGTACATAAACCTGACGTGTTGCAAGATAGTCTGGATTAAAATGTGCGTTGTAGCGTTTTAACAACACCGCGTAATATTCATTACCATAGACTCGCAATGACAGATCCGGGAGTGTTTCCTGGGCGCCCAGGTTGATACGCCGTACCTCATCCTCGCCGGCATCGCCGCTGAGCAAGCCAAACAGGTCAGCCGACTCCAGCTGAGCGGCTACCGCCTTGCTATCATCGTTAAACGGATCGGCAAACAGGGACATACGCAGGTGTTTTTGGGCTTCGGACTCATGACCACTGAAATACAATGCATTGAAACGCTGCAAATTCGCACGCCCCCCTTCACCCGCATTTTCAGTCAGTACACGCACTCCCACCTGATGAAGACCTTTGTAGAAATCCATCAGCTCAGCGTCACTCGCACGTTCCAGCGCCGATAAGGTCTCCGGCTTCTGATTACCTGCCGTACAGCCACTCAAAAGTACAGCTCCACTTATCAATAGCATGGCAACTCTAAACATCTGTGTTCCCCACGATCACAGCACTGACATTGTCTGTTGAACCTCTGAGTACGGCCGCATTAATCAGTGCCTTCAACGCTGACGTATAGTCATCGGCATAGTAAAGCGACTTACCCAGTTCTATCTGGTCCATCACGTTATAAAGTCCATCCGAGCACAACAGAAAAACGTCCTTGTCCTGGACATCGATTTCCAGCATTTCAAACTCCAACTCCTCTCGAACACCCATCGCCCGTGTCAGGATGTGATTAGCAGGATGAGATTGCGCATTTTCAGTCGCTTGCTCATCGAGTAAATGCTGACTTTTCAACACTTCATATTGCGTGTGATCAACCGTTACCTGCTCAAAATACACATCTCTCATGCGGTACAGGCGGCTGTCACCAGCCCAGAGCACATAGCCCCTATCGCGATACAGCACCAAGATAACGAAGGTCGAGCCGATAATTTGCTTCGACTCAAACATCTCATTGGAGATCGAATAGATGATCTGATTCGTGTTCTTCAACAAATCGATCAGTTTGTTGATAAATACATCTATGGAGCCAATCTCTTCAGCCTGCAAATCTTCAAGCGACTGGGTGATCAGACTGCTGGCAACGCCCCCTTCAAGATGTCCTCCCATACCATCAGCAACACACCAAAGCCCCAGCAGATCATCGGTATAGATTCGATCCTCATTGTTTTGCCTCACCGGCCCTGTAATACTCTCCCCTACGCTGATCCAGCATCCACCGGCCTTACGTTCTTCAGGCTGAGCTATTGAATCTAACGTCTCATCACGCATCGCTTACCGGTCCCTTGGTTAAAATCGACTGATAGTATTCTACTGGCGGCATACCCTCGACACGGCATAAGCGTTCCGGATGATCCAGCTCATACCACCAGGATCGCAAGCTGGAATCACTATCATGAGTGACCGAGTTTGCATCCATCATGTTCGCCAACGCGGTGACTTCTGCCCGCTCACTCAAGGCATTACACAAGGTTTCCACCTGCTTGCGACCATGCAAAGCACTCACCTGTTCTTCCAGAATAGCGGCCATGGCAGACGTCATTGTCTGTTTATCCAGATGCTCAGGAGAAACAGACTTTGAAATAAATACACCGCTGAATAACGGGAAATAACGCCCAACCCGGTCAACACTCGGGATCATGACTCCATAGAAAGAGGCTGAATCAGGACATCCGGCCTGCAAAACACAGACACAAGGCTCGGCTTGCAGAAAAGCGTCCAGCCATTGATCATGCCCCAACACCTGCTCTGTTTTTGCCAGCATTTCAACAGACCATTGATGCAAGGTTGTTTCCATGACAGCTGGCATATGCAACAACACATAATCTGAATGCGCAGGCAACTTTCCATAGATAGCCATTCTCATATCCATTAGTTGCACCTGATTGATTTAAATAAGTTCGTGTCAAAAGGGTTATAAACACTGCCCGCAACCAGCTCGAAACTTAAACGACGCCCAGAACGCGTGGAAAACTCAATCAGAAAACGTTCGCTATCAATCCGTGTCATGCGCCCATGATCAAACAGTCGGAACAGAGACCAGTCACCACGTTCGGTGATGGCTTCAGTATCCTGAGCTGTTTCAATGACCAGACGGGAAAAAGACTGGGTGGTCAACTGAGCTGATGGCCAGTCAAAGCGACGCCCCAGCTGTGGACCATGGGCATAACTTAACTCCTCGTTATCGATCACCAGTGTGACTTTCAGTATTTCAGGATCAACATCCCGGGGAACAACTTCAAAGCTGAGAGCTGGAGTATCTCCCCGGGGGCCAAAAAACATATTCTGGATGCGATTGCTCAGCTCAACCTGCCTCAACAGGGTATTAACACTGGCGGATTCAAAGCCTGTGACCTGTTGCCAACGCCATGGGGAACGGGACCGATCCACATAAGGAGACAGATAGGTTTGAAAATAGTCATCGACTATGCCACCAGCCGCAAAATAACTCGCCAGATCTCTCAGCGTAATTTCACGTGTTGCTCCTGCGGCAAAAGGATAGCGCCCTTCTATCATGTCACGACAGGCAGGCACCACATTACTGGCCCACTGGTTCTGGATGTAGCTGCGCGCCTGGGAGCCTGTTTCTGCTTTAGCAGAGTCCAGTAGCTGCGCCAGCCAGGTGGATAACGGCTGAGGTAAATTGGCAACATCCATTTCCAGCTGAGCAACCACCTCGCCCATTCCCTGATGGCTACTGGCCCGCATCCAGGCAGAGCGTTCTGCATTCACTGAATGCTGCAAGCCTTGCAGGTAAATTTTCAATGCCTCCAAACGCTCCAGCAAAGCCGACAGCAGCTCGGAGTCATCTGCCTCTGCTGATCCAGCAAAACGATTGATCTGACTGAAGACCGGCAATACTTCCAGCGACAAAAGCGACATAAGGTCATCACTGAGGGTAACCGGAACAATTGCCCCTGAAGACGGGTTAGCCAGGCGACTGACATCACCACCAGCGGATTTGAAAAAAGTCGAGAATTCAGTGTTGTCCCGTACCACACTTAACAACTGCCGTAACGGTGAGGCATCACTGGTCAACAGGTCTATTGCCTGAGCTTTAGCCTGTACATCCTCAATATTAACCAGCTGGATTGACTGTAAGGTATCCAGCCAGACCTTTTGATAGGTCTGTATGTACTGTCTGAAAAGCTCAGCCTTATAACGCTCCGCCAGTGCCTCGTCATAGCCCAGAATACTGGCATCTTCAGCCAGCATTTTTTCCAGAAAACCCGACTGTTGTGCAAAATATCGCTGGGCACCGATCCGGGTGTAAAGCCCGTCGATCAACACTTCCTGCATGCTTTTGCCTTCTACAGAGAAAATCAGCACACCATTAGTACCCATCAGATCGAGTAACCGATACCCCTGACTCACAGCGTCTGCAGCGGCATGTAACTCAATCTGAGTCAACAGGCGCGCAGCAACGGGTTGCTGCAACAGACTGCGTTGGGTCCGCACAATCAGTTCATCATTCAGTGACGGGTAGTAATGCTGTGGCAACAAGCCAACCAGTTGCTGGATATGGGCTTCCAGGGCCTGTCGACTGACTGCATCATACTGGCGAAAGCGACTGCCAAAATAACGGCTGATAAAGACAGAGTCGGGTTCCAGATACCCACCCAGCATCTGGTAAAGCTTAAGATCATCAAACACCCCATCTTCCTGGCGAACTAAGCGCTCTTCCAGATAGAACACCAGCCGGGGTAATAACAGATTAATCAACGCCCGATCGTATAACCGGACTGACTCTGAATGCATTTTGCCCGTTTGATTCAAACCAAACCCGGCAATGGCAAAACGGCCAGCAGACTGATGACTGTACCCAAACGGAATATCACGTGAGGTGTTCAGTATTGGCAGTATGTGCTCAATACTATGATCCGATTCCTGAAGCGTCTGACGTTGCGCCTCCACATCCGCAATTGCCTCATTGAACTGACTCAATTGCTTCGTATTCTGTGTAAAGCTGTAATACCATAAAGCGCTCATGCCTAAACATGCCGCAATCACCAGCGCATACCCACTCAGATAGAGCATGGAACGCACTTTTTCAAAACGGGCATTGTGTCCTGCCAAACCGGCTTCTTTGAATACCACTTCGTTCAACAGATTTTTTATAAAATAGCTTTTGCCCTTGCGTCCATCTCCATGACGACTGCGTCCCAAGTGTGCAGACAGACCACTGATGACTTTATCCAGTACCGTTCCATCCTGAATGCCGCTGGTAAAATACACACCACGCAGCATCAGGTCAGTTTCAAAACGGGTCGGCTTGAAACTGGTATCCAGCAACAGACTGATACGGTCTTGTAATGAGGCGACGATACGTGGAAACAGGTAGATCGCATCACGTTTATTCAGATCGGACTCATTTCTGAGACCATCCAGTACCTTCAGCTGCAGACGTTCAGTTAATAACTTGTGCTCAACCAGATAACGGCTGACAGGATCTTCCTGTCGGTCTGAAATTTTGAATGTACTTCCCCAGACTTGCTCTCGTCCTTCACTGTCCAGATGACCAAAAAACTCCTCAAAGCCCGGCAACAGATCCAGTTTGGTAAACACCAGATACACGGGGAACTCTATTTTCAATTTATCGTAGAGTTCATAGATCCTCTTTTTGATCAAGATCGCATCGGAAACGATATCTGCTTCATCTTTACGCACCAGATCTTCAACGCTGTATGCCACCACGATGCCGTTAATCGGCTTGCGTTTACGATACTTGGCTAATAACGACAGAAAGGTATTCCAATCCTTTTTATCTCGCGCCTGTTGATTGTCCTGTGTCGTGAAACGTCCTGCGGTATCCACCAGAATAGCCTGGTCCGTAAACCACCAATCACAGTTTTTTGTACCACCCACACCCCGGATTGATGCACCGAACTGATCCATCAACGGAAAGTGCAAACCTGAATTGATCAACGCAGTGGTTTTTCCCGATCCAGGAGGGCCAATTAACATGTACCAGGGCAGGCTATAGAGGTAATTCCCCCCGGCTCCGAGACTCTTTTGCCGTTTCAGCAAGCGAATAGCTTCTTCAAACTTGCCCTTGAACTCGGCTTCATTCGCTTTGTCACTCTGCTGCCCGTCGGATGTATCTGACTGCTGAACCATACCTTTTCCAAGCTGATCATGGCGTTTTCTCGCCAATATCCAGGTTCTGGCCTTGTACACCAGCGCAACTGCAAACAGTGTAAAAATCATGCTGCCGCGTGATAACGCGGACTGAAATGGATTGCTATTCCCCACGGACAATGCAGGCAACACAAACCAAATAATGGCAGCCAGAACCAGTAACGCAACCAGTCCCAGCACACCACCTATATTTTTAAAAACACCCAGAAACATCCTCATGCAGACATCCCTATCCTTAACGCCATTCTGAATTCGGCAACAGAACCAGCTCTACCCGGCGGTTCTGTGCACGACCTTCGGCTGTATCATTACCCGCCACAGGTTGAGTATCAGCCTTCGCATCGATGCTATAGCGTCCCTGTTCATTACCGGCTCGCTCCAACAGGCTTTTCACCTGCTCAGCACGAGCCTGAGACAAATGCCAGTTGGACGGGAAGCGCAGTGTATTGATCGGAATACTGTCGGTATGTCCCTCTACAATAATCCGCCCTTCAACATCCATCAGCGCAATACCAATATGATTCAGTAGTGCCGCGTAATCCGGTTCGACATCGGCACTGCCGGAGCGAAACAGCTGATCTGTATTAATAACGATACGAATCTGATTCTGTCGGTCATTAAGACTGACCAGTCGGCGTTCAACCTCCTGCTCCAACAAACGATTAACGCGTACCAGTACAGACTCATTTACTTCCGACACCTGCACCTGAAAATTGCCATGCTGCTCTGTCAGGGTGCGTGATGCATTCAGTAATGAATAGCTGGACTGATCATTGACCCGAATCAACAAGTAGAAATACACCACACACAACAGTGCGAGTAGAAAAATTGCCAGCACCCAAAGTGGCAGTGTGTTGCGGATTTTTTCCGCAACCACTTCTTCACCTTTCCAGTGAATAGATACAGGCTTGGGAATTGCACCACGAATCTGTGTAATGGTCCGATAAAGGCCATTTTTCAGTTCCAGCAGCTTGCTGGCTCGATCCGGCTCTATGGCATACTTTCCTTCAAACCCCAGCGCCAGACAGATATAAATCAGCTCAAGCAGATCAATGTTTTTTCTTGGATTTTTTTCCAGATTTCCCAAAATAACAAAGAAGTTCTCGCCTCCCCAGGTTTCTGCATGGAAGTAGCTGAGCAGACTGTGGCGACTCCAGTTATTTTTAGCGCCAAGAGGTGTATTCAGAACAAACTCATCGGCTGTGGCACAGAGTAAGTAACCCGCGACCTCGACCTCTTTAGAGTCGACATTGGCTTCGTAGGCTTTCTTCTCAAATGACTTGATAAGCTCAATCAGCTTGAGCTTGAGGTTTTCGGCGCTCAGCTGAGTCTCATAATTACGAATTGACGGCAGCATGGCCAAAATTTCAAACGCTGCATTTTCGATCAGGTTCAGGCCACTACTTAAGGATGAGATTTCCTCGATCGCCATTACTGACTCAACAGTACGCGCCGGACGATCCTGCCCATAGTCGATCTGACCGCGTCCGCCTGGAGTCGGTATTATGACCGTTCTATCACCACTAAAACCCATACACCATTCCTGTGTTACTGTTTGATTGCCCAGAGATCCATTTTCAATTCAGGGAATTGTTCACCTATGTGCAGTGCAATGGCACGATTCGCGCGAATGGCTTCCCACAAGCGCCCTTGAGCCTGCAATTCAAAATAAACCGCACCACCTTGATACGGAATCTGCCTGGGTGCGACTGGCATCGGCTCAATACGAATACCCGGTAGCTGACGGTTAACCAGTTGCGTAATATGTTCTACAGGCCCAATTTTCAGATGTGTCGGGAATTTGCTGCGCAGGGTTTCCTTGGGCAGCTCTGAAGACACCACCAGGACATAAGAACGCTCGCTGAGTTCTTCGCTGGGGATCATACCGATACGTACGCCATAGCTTTTTATCTCCAGCTCGATACGATACGCATTTTGTTCCAGCAACGTATTCAATGAACGGTTCAGTTCCAGCATCAACTCATCAAAGCAGCTTTGCAGATCCCGATGTTGATAATCCGGCATCTCTTTCAACACGCGGGTTTCTGATGTAAACGTTGCCAGCTCAGCCGCCAGCACCAACCCTTGCTCATACAGGTCAAGCGGGTGCAGTCCGCTTAACCGACAATAGTGCTCAAACAACGCCTTATAACGGTTCGTAATCTGCAGCAACATCAAATCGGAGATATCGGCAGCAGCCTCGGTACCGGCATTCAATATACGTTGCGAGTACAGTTGGCTGCGCAGTGTCAGCAATCCGGTAATTTCCCGGACATAACCCTGCAAATTGGGATCTGCGGTGACAAACAAGGAAGGTGGAATGAAACGTTTATCCAGACGGATTTCATCACCGGCCAAAGAATGCACTTTGGCAATCGGAATTACTGTATTTTGCTGATGTGTCAGACGCGCGGACTGCAACCGGATTTTTTTATGTGCAACTTCGATGTCAGCTACACTGTTCGTATCTGCCACAACATCGGTGAAAGGTTGTGTTTCTATACGGAACCGGGCATTACTGGCAGTTCGCTGAGGGCGATCAATCTCTATACTGCCTTGTTTCCAGAGCGGCAAACATAAATTGATCAGGTCACCTTCCTGCAGTTCACTGATATCCAGCGCATCAGGTAAGGTATCCGTGCCAGGCATATCAAAGGGCGTACCATCTTCAAAAATACCACTGCACTCTCGAAGCAGTACCTTGCCAATCTTCAAAGCCCCTTCATCAAGCAGCAACCGGGTAATACCCCATGCATTACCATTCAAGGCGGTAGTTTTCAGATTAATCAGTTTTTCGAAATAGCGATCCTGCTGTTGAAAATGCTGAGGACGAATAAACATCCCTTCAGTCCATGCGACCTTTTTTTGCCAACTCATCGGAATACTTCCCTTTATTTCTCGAATGAAACTACTTTACCTTCCAGGTTCACACGTAATTGCACATGATTATTCAAACTCAGGTATTTGCCTATAAAGCCACGGTTATCACCGACCTGAATCACATCACGCCAAACCGCTCGATCTATGTCCTGAAACGCCGCAACGACACCTACAAAACGGACATACTCGTCAATTTCGAACTGTATGCGCTCCTGAGTGCCAGGGCGTATCACTACGGATTTAGCCAAATCCGTGATACTTGCAGCCCGCTGATTGTGGAATTCAAAGTAGTCTGCTCGTACAAAAGCAGACTCCCTCTCCATCAAAAACACCTGCACTTCAACCGGCAATGACTGGTTCAGCTGGTTTGGATTAAGGTGCTCATCGGCGACCAACTCAACGCTGACAAAAAACTTGCCCTCCTGGCTACCAATAATGCGCATTGCATCAAGCGCACTACAGCCAGATAGCATCAGGAGCAGTAACAGAACAGCGCAGCGATGCTTAAGCATCATGCTTGAGTTTTTTAAGCTGATCTTCATATGCCATACCAAATTCCTTGATAAAAAATCCTTGCAGGTCATCTGACATACTTGCCTTCAGAGCCTCATAGAAATCCTTATACTCCTCCCAGCAGTTCACTTTTTTCATTCCGGGCATGCCACTCAGATGTCGCGGCTTACGCTGGAACTGCTGTTCAAGGGTTTCAGGATCCAGGCGATTTAACAGTTTAAACAAGGCTTCCTGAACACCGGACATCATCGCCAGCTGATGTGCCTGGATATCGGCAAAACTTTCCTCTATTGCTTTCTCACCCGATTGATATGCCTGGCTTTCGGAAAACAACACTATATTCAGCGCTTCACGGCCTGTTGGCGAAAACTTGAACGGATTATTGTCAGTCGGCTGGATCATGGTCTGCTGCAGACGAAACTCACCTTTTACCAACGAACGGGTAGCCAGTGTCTGGATCATGCCATTTGCAAAGGTTTTCAACAGCACACCCAGGCGGTCTGCCAGAAACGGCGCCTCCCTCACTCGGGCAGGGTCCAGATCTGCAGCCTGTAAAATGCGGTGCAGCAATTCTGTATCTGACAAGACTGACCCACCTGTACCGGAGCCCGCTTTCACAGTCTCAGAAACAGGAACATCTGGCATGGAGCGGGCTACAGGCTGACAAATAACAACCGCTTCTTCAACCTGACCCGGCTCTGGTGCTGGTTCGGCGCTACGAACCAGCTCCTCAGTAACATCAAGATGACGTTCCATACGCACGGGTGCGGGGTCAAACTCAGGAACAGGATCGGGCTCAGGAACAGACTCAGAAATAAAATCAGGCTCAGGGACAGTCTCAGCAAGAGGATCAAAAGCAGCCTCAGCTGTTACTGCATCCATGGTCAAAAACCAGTCATCAGGCAATACCGGTTGCTGAGTATCAGGCAGAGGTTTGGGCAATGGCGCTGACAGACTGGCGCGTTCAGGGCTTAAATGGTCATCGGTAGTTTTTGAATAGACCGGAACAGCAGGTGAAGAGGTATCCGCCAGCGCTGCGGCCAGCCCACCGGCAGCCACCGCATCAACTTGCAAAGCATCACCGGCATATGCAGGAGCACCTGTGTGCTGATCAATCGATACGCTGATGCGATAGTCACCAATACGAATCAGAGAGCCATGTTTAAGCACAGCGCTGCGACCTCGCCCAAGCGGGGTCTCTTGACTGTCCATAAACACGCCATTGGTGCTCAGATCCGTAATAATAAAGCTGTCATTTTTTCGACTGACAATACAATGCTTGCCAGACAAATGCAGATTCTCATCAGGGAGAACCCAGTGGTTGTCAGCGCCCCTGCCAATCGAAAGCAATTCACCTTCTAACTGGATTGAACATCTGTCTTTCAGCTGCGATTGCTGTTCGCTGATAACTCTCAGCTCCATCAGCATCTTGAACTCCTTTCAAGCTCCATTCAGACCTGCCATTTTGATTGCAGATCTTGCGTCTTAAACCCAACGTCACTGGCATACTTCCTAAACTGCCAGCCTTGGCGATAGCCGAAGATTTTAACATCTCCTACCAACCCTTTGGCAAATTTTAATTACACCTTTTGATGATTAAAATCAAAAAGGCCCCAGAAGGGGCCTTGTCAGAGTCTGATACTACTTGTCAGCTTACAGCAGCAAGCGACGAATATCGCTCAACAATGCATTCAGATCCGTGAGGAATCGACCTGCATCACCACCGTTAATGGCACGGTGATCATAGGACAGGCAGAGCGGGAGCATCAGTCGGGGCTCAAACTCCTTGCCATTCCAGCGCGGCTTGATGTCTGCACGGGATACACCGAGAATCGCCACCTCAGGCGCATTGACGATCGGGGTAAACCCGGTACCACCAATACCACCCAGGCTGGAGATCGTGAAGCAGGCACCCTGCATTTCATTCGGCTTGAGCTTGCGATCTTTGGCTTTACCGGCCAGTTCAGCCGCTTCACGCGAAAGCTCATACACGCTCTTCTTGTCTGCGTCCTTGATCACCGGCACCATCAAGCCATTCGGAGTATCCACTGCCAGACCGATGTTGACATATTTTTTGTAAACAACATGTTCACCGTCTGCATGCAGAGACGCATTGAATTTCTGATGACGACTCAGTGCAATCGCACAGGCCTTGATCAGGAATGGCAGAGGAGTCAGTTTGACGCCTGACTTCAGGGCCTCGTCCTTCATCTCTTTGCGGAAGGCTTCAAGCTCAGTAATATCGGCATCATCAAACTGGGTCACATGCGGAATATTCAACCAGCAACGCGACATGTTATCACGCGTCAGACGGTCAATCTTACTCAGCTTAACCAGTTCAATCTCACCAAACTGACTGAAGTCAACAGCCGGAATTGCCGGAATACCTGAACCACCGCTGACGACCGCACCCTGAGGCTGCTCGGCCAACTGTTTCAGGCTGGTTTTCACATACAGCTGCACATCTTCTTTCAGAATACGGTTGCGAGGGCCTGTACCCGCGACTTTAGCCAGATCAACACCAAACTCACGTGCCAGCGCACGCACAGCAGGACCGGCATGCACCTGGCGATTACTTTTCTCCAGTGCTTGCAGATCAGCAACCGGGGCGGCCTTGGCAGGCGCAGGAGGCGCACTACTCTGAGCGGCTGCAGCCGGTGCAGGTGTAGCCGGTGCGGGAGCTGCCGCCTGCACCGCAGGTGCCGCGCCCTGCACCTCCAGTTCCAGCAACAGGTCATTTTCATTCACCTTGTCGCCTTCCTTGATATGCATCGCCTTGATCACACCGGATAGCGGTGCAGGCACTTCCATTGACGCCTTGTCTGTTTCCAGTGTAATCAGACTGTCACCTTCGCTGACCGTGTCGCCAGCCTTGACCAGCACCTCAATCACATCCACATCCGTAGCGCCACTGAGGTCCGGGATCAATACTTTTTCAATACCACCCGCAACCGGTGCCGCAGCAGGTGCCGGAGCGGCAGACGCCACTGGTACACTGTCAGGTGTTGTAACCGGTGCATCTGCCACAGGTGCGGCACCTTCCACTTCAAGCTCCAGCAACAGGTCATTTTCATTAACCTTGTCACCTTCCTTGATATGCAGGGCTTTAATCACACCTGACAGGGGTGCCGGCACTTCCATCGACGCTTTATCTGTCTCCAGTGTGATCAGGCTGTCACCTTCACTCACGCTGTCACCGACCTTAACCAGTACTTCAATCACGTCAACATCACTGGCGCCGCTCAGATCCGGAATCAAAACCTTTTCTACGCCACCCGAAGCAGCAGGCGCCGATGTCTGGGGTGCTGCAGCCGCTGCTGGCGCCTCAGGTGCAGCTGCGGCTTCAGACGACGCGGCCGGAGCCGAAGAGACGTCTGCATCCGCTGCATCCACTTCCAGCTCAACCACTGCATCACCTTCACTACAGGTATCACCTTCTTTCAACAGAATTCGGGTGACTGTGCCACCCGCTGTAGAGGGCACTTCCATCGAAGCCTTGTCTGTCTCAAGAACAATCAGTGAATCACCTTCGGCAACCACATCACCTTCTTTGACACACACTTCAATGATATCAACCCCTTCATAACCACCGATATCGGGTACTGTAACCGTAATTTTGCTCACAATTCTATCCTCTCGCTTTAGCTGTCAGAAGTACCTGTATTACACGGTCCAGGGAGCCGGTTTTTCAGGGTTGATATGGAACTTCTGCATCGCTTTGGCGACCACGGCGGCCTCAAGCTTGCCCTCTTCCTGCAGCGCTTTCAGTGCAGCCACGACGACGTAGTAGCGGTTCACTTCGAAAAACTCGCGCAATTTGGCACGCGAATCAGAACGACCGAAACCATCCGTACCGAGCACTTTATAACGACGCGGGATGTACTCACGCAGTTGATCCGCGAACATGCGCATGTAGTCTGTTGATGCAATGACAGGACCTTCATGTCCTTTCAGAGCCTGCTCAATATAAGACTCACGAGGTTGCTCTTCCGGGTGCAACATATTCCAGCGATAGACGGCCTGCGCATCACGACGCAACTCGTTGATAGAGGTCGTGCTCCAGACATCCGCTTCCACGCCAAACTCATTGCGCAGAATTTCGGCAGCTTCACGCACTTCGCGCAGAATCGAACCGCAACCCATCAGTTGTACGCGCAGATCGGCCTTTTTGCCTTCTTCCAGCAGATACATGCCTTTGATGATGCCTTCTTCTGCACCAGCTGGCATATCCGGATGCTGATAGTTTTCGTTCAGCGTCGTGATGTAGTAGAACTTGTTTTCCTGGTCCTGGAACATACGCTTCAGACCGTCCTGAATAATGACAGTCAACTCGTAGCCATAGGTCGGATCATAGCTCACACAGTTGGGGATCATTTGCGCCATCAGATGACTGTGACCGTCCTGATGCTGCAAACCTTCACCATTCAGTGTGGTACGCCCGGAAGTAGCACCTATCAGGAAACCTCGCGCCTGCGAGTCACCCGCAGCCCAGGTCAAATCCATCACGCGCTGGAAACCAAACATCGAGTAAAAGATGTAGAACGGAATCACCGGGCAGTTGTTATTGCTGTAGGAGGTGGCACAAGCCAGCCAGGCACTGAATGCACCCGACTCATTGATCCCCTCTTCCAGAATCTGTCCGGTTTTGGATTCTTTGTAGTACATGATCTGATCACGGTCATGCGGGGTGTAGCGCTGGCCCTGAGAGGTATAAATACCCAACTGACGGAACATACCTTCCATACCAAAAGTACGCGCTTCATCCGGTACAATCGGAACAATACGGTTACCGATATTCTTATCCTTGACCAGGGTACTCAACACGCGGTTCAGAGCCATCTGAGTCGAAATTTCACGCTCACCGGTGCCTTTCAACTGGCTGCTGAAGACTTCCAGTTCAGGCGTTTCCAGCTTATCAAAGCTATTGCGCCGTGCCGGATAAAAACCACCGAGCTGCTTGCGCCGCTCAAACATGTATTTCATTTCCGGAGAATCGGGTGATGGACGGTAGTAAGGTACACTTTCCAGCTGCTCATCATCCAGCGGGATATTAAAGCGATCACGGAAGGCTTTCAGGTCATCCAGTGCCACTTTTTTCATTGAGTGAGTATCGTTTTTCGCCTCACCCGACTGACCCGTACCATAACCCTTGACCGTTTGAGCCAGAATCACAGTTGGCTGGCCTTTATGATTCATGGCTGCATGATAGGCCGCATACACCTTGTAAGGATCGTGACCACCGCGGTTCAGGTTCATAATATCCTGATCCGACATATCACTGACCATTTCCAGCAATTCCGGATATTTGCCAAAGAAATGTTCGCGGGTATACGCACCGCCATTCGCTTTATAGTTCTGCAACTCACCGTCACAGACTTCATCCATGCGCTTCTGCAACAGACCCTTATCGTCCTTATCAAACAACGGATCCCAGTGACGGCCCCACAGACACTTGATCACATTCCAGCCAGCACCACGGAAAATTGATTCCAGCTCCTGGACAATTTTACCGTTACCGCGCACCGGGCCATCCAGACGCTGCAGGTTACAGTTAACCACAAAGACCAGATTTTCCAGCTGTTCACGACCTGCCAGAGAGATTGCACCCAAAGACTCCGGCTCATCGCACTCACCATCACCCAGGAACGCCCAGACCTTGCGATTACCACGCTTGATCAGCTCACGCGCAGACAGGTAGCGCATAACATGCGCCTGATAGATTGCCTGAATCGGACCAAGCCCCATGGACACAGTCGGGAACTGCCAGAAATCCGGCATCAGCCAGGGGTGGGGGTAAGAAGACAGACCATTGCCATCAACCTCACGACGGAAGTTGTCCATCTGCTCTTCTGTCAAACGACCTTCCAGATAAGCGCGGGCATAAATACCCGGAGAGATATGACCCTGGAAAAATACCATATCTGATTCACGATCCCCTTCAGGACCATGGAAGAAATAATTGAAGCCAATATCATACAGCGTGGCAGAGGATGAAAAACTGGAAATATGACCACCCAGCGCATCGCTGTTGCTATTGGCACGCATCACCATTGCCATCGCGTTCCAGCGAATAAAGGAACGAATACGACGCTCCATGAACAGGTCACCCGGCATGCGTGCTTCATCTTTGGGAGCAATAGTATTGCGGTAAGGCGTCGTCAGCGAACCGGCGGCTCCCAGACCGATTTCGGAAGCCTTGTTACCCAGTTTCTGCAAAATATAACGGGCGCGGTCATCGCCTTCATGCTTGGCAACTGACTCAAGTGCTTCTAGCCACTCTTGAGTTTCTACGGGATCCACATCTTCTCTTATGTCGTGCACTTTTATTCTCTCCGAACAGTAGATAACTGTAGTTTTGAAAGCCTAGTCCTATGCCGCACGTTTTGCATGCTGCACCGCACAGATATTTTTATGTAGTAATACTACCTTTTTTAGGAAAAACTGTCCATATAGCGTCAAATTGACGCTATTCTCATAAAGGAAGCACTATTTTGTGTAATAAAAATACAAGAACGCAGGTTTTAACTGGCTGTTTTATCAGTCAGATTAAGATCTGCTCGACGAAGAGAGCGTTCAATCCGGGTGTTTTCACGCCCCTGCTCCTGCAACGCATCTTCCACATAGGCTAAATGATCCTGCACTGCTTTACGGGCAGCAAGTGGATCACCTGCTTCTATCGCCTGCAGCAACAATCCATGCTGTTCATGGATTGTTCGGCGATAATCTGCTTTGGGGTAAATTCGTGTGAGATTACCGCCAATATGATGACTTAACAAACTGAATAACGCGCGCATCATATGCAACAAGACAGTATTGTGTGCTGCTGCCGCAATAGACAGATGAAATTCGACATCCGCCCGCACTTCCTGCTCGAACTGCCGCAAGTCATGACAGCGCTGCAAATCTTCGTAGCAGCTACGTATTTTTTGCTTGTCTGCCGGAGTACTGCGCAAGGCTGCATAGTATGCCGAGACGCCCTCCAGCGCATAACGAAACTCCAACAGATCATATTGAGCTTCAGGATGACGTTCAAACAAAGCCATCAGCGGATCAGAAAACCCTGAACCCAATTGATCCGCAACATAGGTACCGCCCCCCTGACGGCTGGTCAGCAAACCTCTGGCAACCAGCTTCTGGACAGCCTCTCGCAAAGAAGGACGAGAGACACCAAAACGTGCAGCCAGTTCACGCTCAGGCGGCAAGCGCTGACCTGGACTCAGCGTACCTTCCAGAATCATCTCTTCTATCTGCTGCAAAATAACATCCGAAATTTTCGGCTGTCGTACACTCTTATATACCATTGAACCTGACACCCATCACCTGACTATCGATACTACTGCCCAACAGTCGTTCGAGATATATTATCCTCTTTGTAATGGAATTTAACCACAAACCGCCTGACATAGCAGTGACTTAATCGTATAGTCAGCCCTTTACTATCGGCAAACGGGTTGAATTGTTATGGAAGTCACCTCCTGGATGGTGGTTGAGCGTATTTTTCAGACTATTTTTCCACTCCTGGCCATCGTGCTCATCGGCTTTCTGTATGCACGTAAACGCCCAACAGACATGTCGGTTGCCAACAAGGTTAATATCGATATTTTCACCCCGGCACTGATCTTCTCGGTTATGTCAGCCGAGAGCTTTGACCTGCCGAGCTACTACCCGTTAGCCTTTGCCGCACTGCTGATCATTATTTTATCGGGCATACTGATCTGGCCACTCTGTCGCCTGATTGGCGTTCATCCAAAAACCTTCCTGCCCCCCATGATGTTTTCCAACAGCGGTAATCTGGGGATCCCGCTGATTGTACTGGCATTTGGAGAGGCCGCCCTGCCTGCTGCAGTCGTACTCTTCCTGGTTGAAAACCTGCTGCACTTCACACTGGGACTTTACATTCTGGATAATAAAACCCGCTTGTTGCACCTGTTACGCATGCCCATGATATTGGCCACGCTGGCTGGTGTGGCCTGGAGCTATACAGACTGGGTTTTGCCTGCTCCACTGCGTACGTTTGTGGATATGCTGGGCCAGATCGCGATTCCATTAATGCTGTTTGCATTGGGTGTACGCATGACCAGTATCGACTTTACCCACTGGAAGATCGGTGTCTGGGGAGCCATTCTGGCACCGGTCACCGGTTTATTGATTGCCCTGTCACTTCAGCCGCTGCTTCAACTTGAGCCCCAGCACTTTGCCTATTTGCTGGTATTTGCCGCCTTGCCGCCCGCGGTACTGAATTATATGGTGTCGGAACGTTACAATCAGGAACCTCACCTGGTTGCAGCAATCGTCTTGATCGGTAATGTCGGCAGCCTGGCATTTATTCCGCTGGTACTGGCATTTACACTCTAGTGACAGGCCACAAGGCCTGTCACTGAGTAGATAAGGTAAGCCTCACTCCTGAGAAGCTGCTGACTCACCCAGTTGCAACATGGCACGATTACGTTCCAGTGTGGCAGGACCAATACCCTGTACCTGAGTCAGCTCCTCTATACTGACAAAGCCACCCTTTTCAGTTCGATAATCAACAATAGCCTGAGCTTTTGCCGGTCCAACACCTACCAGTACTGCAGCAATTTCACTGGCACTGGCTGTATTAATATCAATCGTGGCAGACGCTTGAAGTGGTGCAGCAAACACCAGAGCGAAGAGCAGTGCTAACGCACCCAGAAGAGATCGTTTCATTGAATACCTCCATGTTAATAAAATGGCTGGCGTTCCTGGCCAGCCGGTCAACCTTAACTGATGAAGCACCGAACTGCCAGCTCAGCAACAGCTGATCTGCAACAGTATTGACCCAGATCAAACCTGCCTTACTGAAACCCTGCGGTACGTAATTCATCCACAATGGCTCGGCAGCGTGCTGCCGGATCAGCGGCCTGAGTAATCGGACGACCAATCACCAGATAGTCACTTCCCTGCTGCATAGCTGCCAGAGGCGTCATAATACGCTTCTGATCACCCGCATCGGCATCAGCCGGACGAATGCCCGGCGTGACCAGACAAAAACTGGCAGGCAAGGTTTTACGCAACGCGGCGGCTTCCTGAGCAGAGCAAACCACACCGTGCAAACCCGCCTGGGCAGTCAAATGTGCCAGACGCTCAACCTGCAACATCGGCTCCAACTGAATACCCAGCTCCTCCAGGTCAGACTTTTCCATGCTTGTCAGCACTGTTACAGCAATCAGCAGCGTCTGACACTGGCTTTGTTGTGCCAACACATTCCTGGCGGCCTCCATCATGCGACGCCCACCGGAAGCATGCACATTGACCATCCAGACACCCAGTTCAGCCGCCGCCTTGACCGCCATGGCGGTAGTATTGGGAATGTCATGAAATTTAAGATCAAGAAATACTTCAAACCCCTGTTTCTGCAGGGCCTCCACCACGGCTGGCCCCGCTCGGGTAAACAGTTCTTTACCAACCTTGACCCGGCAGTCAGCAGGATCCAGGCGTGCAGCCATATCCAGGGCAGCCGCCTGGTCTGGATAATCCAGCGCGACAATAATGGGCTTTTTTATATCTGTCATGTGTAGTTCCTGTGTTATTCACCCTCCAAACCCTGAATAACACCTGTAGTATTCCAGGATTTGCAGGAAGGGCACTGCCAGTAGAGGGTTTTACTTTCATAACCGCATTGCTGACATCGATAATCGGGTTTAGTGTGAGTTAGCTGCTGTGTCAGCTCACGCAGCACCTCAAGACTCCGCGTCGATTCGGTTTCACCCTGCTGCAACTGTAATTCAAGCAAGTAATGAAATCCTGCAACGGAGGGATGTTTCTTCAACGCCGGAATCATGAAATGAATTGCTGCAGCAACTCCCTCTTTACCGGCCAATTGCTGCGCTCTCTCAACCACCGCTGTTGCCGATGGATGCTTGGCCAGACATTGATCCAGGTAGGTGCTGTAAGCCTCCAGATTCCCCAGTTCACGATAACAGTCTGACAGCTTCGACAAGGTCTCAGGAATCATACGCGGATCCTGATCAGCCACCTCCTTCAGGTGCTTGATCGCTCCTCGCCAGGCATGGCGCTGCATTCGATGCTCAGCCAACATTAAATTGGCACGTACACAGGTCGGATCCAGTTTTAACGCCTGCTTTAACCAGTTTTCAGCCTCAGGCCCTGGCAAGTCAAACACTGCTTCTGCGAGCTGACAGGCATACTGCGCCATCTCATGCGCCACATCCGCCCGTTTTGAATCCGGCAATTTTAGCGCCGTTTTCAATGCCAGCTCCCATTCCTGCTGTATTTCATAGAGCTTCGCCAGCTGCCGTCTGGCGGTGTGCCGCTGCTCATCTCGTGGATGCTCGGTAATCACAGATTGCAGCAGTCCTTCAGCCCGGTCAAAAAGCCCCACAGCCTGATAGTCCTTGGCCAGGGAGAGCTGAATACGGATAAAGTCCTCTTCGATCAGATCTGATCGTGCGAGCAGTGTCTGATGCAGCTCAATCGCACGCTCATACTCACCTTTACGACGAAACAGATCTGCCAGCGCCAGATAAGCAGGAATCGTATCGGAGTTAATTTCCAGCGCCCGGATAAAGCTCTCAATAGCTTCATCGGTTTTATCATGAATCAACTGATGCAGGCCGCGATAGTAATCTCGGCCTGGAGGGATGTGAGAGGGAGACGCAGGACGACGCTGAAAACGCCCCAGTAACCAACCGGCAGCAACTGCTGCAACCATTGGCACTAACAGCAGGGCGAATTCCAACATATCAGACTGGATCTTTTAAACCTGTGGTACGCAGTTTATTGAGTTCCTGCCGGGTATCGGCCATCTTTTTATTCAGGTAGTAGAGTCGGGTTTTCAATGACAGCAACATCACTGAACTGAGTAACACACCCAACACACCACCCAATGCAAAGGCACCCAGCAACCAGAGTGACAGGCTGGCTTCCGGCAGCGTAAAGAAGATCAAATCGATATTAACCGGCGTCATGTTGTGCAGGGTAAACAGGATACCAGCCAACAGCACCAGCAAAACCAACAATACAACTACCAAACGCTTCAGAAAACGCACCTAATCACCTCCCTCAAAACAGCATGTCAGCTGCTCAAACTGTTATTGACCTGATCACGCATCTCCTTGCCGGGTTTGAAATGCGGAACATATTTGGCATCCAGGGAGACAGCTTCACCCGTTTTCGGGTTGCGTCCAATACGAGGCGCACGATAATGGAGTGAGAAACTGCCAAATCCGCGAATCTCGATTCTGTCTCCGTTCGACAGGGCTTCAGTCATATGATCAAGCATGGTTTTCACCGCCAGCTCCACATCCTTGACGGACAACTGTGGGTGCTGCTCGATCAGGCGTTCAATAAGCTCTGATTTTGTCATGGTTTCCTCCATTAAAATCGCTGAGTGCTCATCACGCTGCCGGTAATACACTATTGGAATGTATTAACGGCCATCTTTTTCCATCTGCGCCTTAATCAGATCACCAATGGTTGTTGGACCTGAGGCCTCCGCGGGTGCCTGTTCTTTAACCGCCTTGATGGCTTCTTTTTCTGTTTGCTCAGTCAACTGCTTGACCGACAGATTCACCGTACGATTACGACGATCCAGACTCGCGATCAGTGCTTCTACAGGCGCACCTGTCGGGTAGAGTGCTGCCAGATTCTCCACACGTTCACGAGAAACTTCAGAGACTTTCAGAATGCCTTCTACACCTTCAGCGAGTTCGACCACAACCTGACGCTCATCACTGCTGAGCACTGTACCCTGAACCTGGCTGCCTTTGGGATGATCATCAGCAAACTGGGCAAAGGGGTCATTGTGGACCTGTTTGATACCCAATGCGATACGCTCACGCTCCGGATCAACAGACAAGACAACCGCTTCAACTTCCTGGCCTTTGCTGTATGCCTTGACTGCCTGCTCACCAGGCTCATCCCAGGACAGATCAGACAAATGCACCAGACCATCGATTGCACCATCCAGCCCGATAAAAATACCAAAATCAGTAATCGACTTGATGACACCAGTGACACGATCGCCCTTGTTACTGGTACGGGCAAAGCTTTCCCACGGGTTTTCACGACACTGTTTCATACCCAGGGAGATGCGACGACGCTGCTGATCAATATCCAGAATCATAACATCAACTTCATCACCCACCTGTACGACCTTAGAGGGATGAATATTGCGGTTGGTCCAGTCCATTTCAGAGACATGCACCAGCCCCTCGACCCCCTCACCTATTTCGGCGAAACAGCCGTAATCGGTCAGATTGGTCACACGGGCACGGACTTTATCGCCGACTTTATTCTGGCTGATCAGTTGATCCCACGGATCAGCCTGCAACTGCTTCAGACCCAGAGATACACGGCTGCGCTCTTTGTCGAATTTCAGCACCTTGACATCAATTTCCTGGCCAATGCTGAGCAGCTCGCTTGGGTGCTTGACGCGTTTCCAGGCCATATCAGTAATGTGCAGCAGTCCGTCAATACCGCCAAGTTCAATAAAGGCACCATAGTCGGTCAGGTTCTTCACCACGCCTTTGATGACCAGCCCTTCCGCCATATTCTCAAGCAGTTTTTCACGCTCTTCAGTATAGGCTTCTTCAAGGACAGCGCGACGGGATACCACAATGTTATTGGTCCGGGCATCCAATTTGACCAGCTTGAACTCCAGCTCCTGGCCTTCCAGATACGCCGTATCGCGGATGGGACGGACATCAACCAGTGAACCCGGCAAGAATGCACTGATACCGTTCACATCAACAGTCAAACCACCGCGTACTTTTCCGGTAATGTGCCCTGTGACCGTTTCATTGGCCGTATAGGCTTTTTCCAGAACACCCCAGGATTCAGCACGTCGGGCTTTTTCACGTGACAGGAGGGTGGTTCCAAAACCATCTTCCAGCGCTTCAAGTGCAACCTTGACCTCATCGCCAACAGCTACAGTCAACTGGCCCTTATCATCCTTGAATTGCTCGAGCGGAATCACGCCTTCTGATTTGAGACCGGCATTGACGATCACAAAATCATTTTCAATGGCAACAACCGTTCCAGTCACAATAGAGCCTGGTGCCATCTCAAGCTCTTTCAGACTTTCTTCAAACAGCTCAGCGAAACTCTCACTCATTACCCGCATCCTCAGACTGAAACTGCCTAACGCAGCCCCTTGTGTTTTGCTTCATCCAGCACCACCTCCAACACCTCCTCAATTGTCAGTTGGGTGGTGTCCAGAATCACCGCATCAGGCGCCGGTTTCAGTGGCGAGATACTGCGGTTCATGTCCCGCTCATCCCGCGCTTGTATGTCTAACAGTATATCTTCAAGGCTAGCACTCAGTCCCTTGCTAATCAACTGCTTATATCGGCGACTTGCACGTTCTTCCGCACTGGCATCCAAATAGACCTTTAAACGGGCCTCAGGGAACACCACTGTGCCCATATCACGGCCGTCTGCGATCAGTCCCGGCAGGGCTGCAAAGTCGCGCTGCCGCTGCAATAACGCCTGCCGCACCGATGGCATCGCAGCGACAATCGAGGCATCAGCACCAATGGCTTCGGTACGAATCGCATCGGTCACCTCCTCCCCCTCCAGTACTATTTTAATCTCTGCAGCCGTACCTGCCAGAAACTGCACATCCAGGTGTGCCGCCACGACTTTCAGTGACTCTTCATCGGTCATCGGAATGCCATGATGTCTCGCAGCCACTGCTGTCAGACGGTAAAGTGCACCACTATCAAGCAGATGCCAACCCAGCTGCTGAGAAAGCAAGCGACAGATAGTGCCTTTACCGGAGCCACTGGGGCCATCTACGGTGATGATCGGTATGAAAACTGTGGTGGACATGCGTCCGCCTCCTTTTGCGTTATTACGCCCGCCGAACTCAACGCACCGGGCTAGCTGTTTTTATGCGCGTGGCCAGCGCTGTGCTCACTCACCCTGTGAGGGTACGGGCTCAGCAGTCGGAGTCTCCGAACGCGCAGCAGGTTTCAACTCATAAGCCGTACCTGAGAGCAATGTACTAAAATATTCACGCGCGACACGCGCACGTGTAAAAATACCCAGCAAGGTCTGACTGTCGCCCTGATCAATTGCTTCCCGCAAACGTGCCAGCCCGGTCGTAAACTGATCTATCTGACTGAGTAACGCATCACGGTTGGCCTGGCAGATATCATGCCACATCACCGGATCACTCGCAGCGATACGGGTAAAATCACGAAATCCGCCGGCCGCATAGCGAAAAATATCCTTATTCTGTTCCTCATGTGCCAGTGTATCGACCAACGAGAAAGCCAGAATATGCGGTAGATGACTGGTTGCTGCCAGCACCTCATCATGACGCTGTGGTGTCATCTGCAACACATCCGCACCAAGCGCCTGCCATAGCGATGCCAGCCTGCTCACAGCACTCGCATCCGTCTCTGGCAGAGGTGTCAGGATGACTTTATGCCGTTCAAACAGATGGGCATTTGAAGCCTGAACACCGCTCTTTTCAGCACCCGCAATCGGATGACCGGGAACGAAGCAGGCAGGCAGGTTCCCAAATACCCGCTGCCCGGCTTCAATAATATTCATCTTGGTACTGCCAACATCGGTCAGCAGCGTGCCGGGTTTCAATACCGGGGCCAGCGTTTCCAGTAACGCTTCGGTGGCCTTGACCGGAACCGCCAGCATCACCAGATCAGCCTCAGCGGCAGCCTGTAACAGATCCTCGGCCTGCTCATCAATAACACCCAGCTGCAACCCCAGCTGACACTCTTGAGGGTTAAGGTCATAACCCACAACCCGATCAGCCAGGCCTCGCATTTTGACCGCACGGGCAAAGGAGCCACCAATCAGGCCTAACCCCACCACCAGCACACATTTCAGCCTGTCACTCACGAGTACACCTTTTTCAATGCCGCCACAAAGCGCAGATTTTCTGCTTCGGTACCAATCGTGACACGCAAATGGCGAGGCAAGCCATAGACTGCCAAAGGCCTCACGATCACACCTTCATGCAACAACGCCTGATAAACAGGCAATGCATCCTGCTTCAGATCCAGCGTAATAAAATTGGCAACCGATGGAATATAGTCAACCTGCAATGCATCCAGCGCCACTGTCAGTTGCTGGTATCCAGCTGCATTCACTGCAACTGTGCGCTGTAAATACGCCTCATCATCCAGAGCGGCACAGGCTGCCAGCTGCGCCAGACTGCTGACATTAAAAGGCTGACGTACACGATTCAACAGATCTGTAATGACCGGATTCGCAACCGCAAATCCAACCCGCAATGCCGCCAGGCCATAGGCTTTTGAAAAGGTTCGCGTGACAATCAGATTAGGGTAGCGCGACAGCTGCTGTAGCCCCTGAGGGGTATCAATGGCCGCCGCGTATTCACTGTAAGCCTCATCCAGCACGATAATCACTGAGTCCGGAACCCGCGCCATAAATGCGTCAAACGCCTGATTGGAAAAATGGGTACCGGTAGGGTTATTGGGGTTAGCCAGAAAAATAACGCGGGTTTTGTCAGTAATCGCATCGGCCATCGCCTGCAGATCGTGCCCGTATTCCTGCGCAGGCACCTCGACTCCTTGAGCACCACAGGCGCGCGTCACCAGAGGGTAGACTATAAAGCCATACTGGGAATAGATGGCTTCAGTCCCTTCACGCAAAAACGTCCGCGCCACGATTTCCAGCAGATCATTCGATCCATTGCCCAGCGTGAGTTGCTGCGGCGAAACCGCAAAGCGACTTGCCAGGCGCTGTTTAAGACTAAAACCATTGCTGTCGGGGTAACGTGTCAGTCCAGCCAGTCCCGACTCAACAGCAGCAACCACCTGGGGGGACGGGCCAATCGGGTTCTCATTACTGGCCAGTTTGACGATCTCATCCAGACCCAGTTCACGCTCCAGCTCTTCGACTGGCTTGCCAGCCTGATAAGGCTGTAACAATTGTACGCCTGGATTGGAAAGCGCCACATAATCACAGCTCATGCATGCATTCCTGTATAAGTCAGAGAACAGCTCTGGGATAGGACCCCAGCACTTTAAGCGTATCCGGCCCCTGAGACAATTCGCTCAACAAGCCTTTTATCGGCGCATCTTCCTGATGCCCTTCAAAATCAATATAGAATAAAGAGTAGTGCTCCTGACCCTGGTGCAAGGTTCGACTTTCCAGGCGCGTCAGGCTGATACTGCGCTGACGGAAGGCCCCCAGCACATCATGCAACACCCCGGGCTGATCACGCATGGATAACAAAATCGACGTTTTGTCTTTGCCGCTGGGTGCAACATACTGCTTGCCCAATACCAGATAGCGTGTATCCGCCGCCAGGCTCTTGTCATCCACAGGATCAAGCACCAGCTCGACTTCACCACAAATGCGCAAATCATAGCGGCGAAACAAGTCCAGTGTATGACTGACCAGACCTTCATGCGTACTTTCAACGGGGGTGACCGCATAATGACAGTGCCCCTGCTCGACTGCCTTGAAAGCCTGTTCAGCATCACTCATGGCCACACCTTTGACAGAAAAGCCAAAATGCTTGCGGACAGCCTGCTCTGTATAGCTGCCTTCGGGTCCGGGGTAAGCCACATTCAAAGGCTGCTCCAACGCCAGGCAGACGGACATGATTTCACGAAACAAACGCGCCATATCCTTGCCAGGAAGTGGTCCGTCATTACGTTCCATCACCCGCCGCAGCACCTGAGCTTCACGCTCAGGGCGGTAAAACACGGCTGGATGCTGAGGACTGCAACGCAGCTTGACCTCAGCCACCTGCTGAGCACAGGCCGCACGCTGGTTAATCAGTACCTGAATCTGCTGATCTATGCTGTCGATCTGCTGACGCAACGCCAGCAGAGCTGTATCAGCATCCAGGCTGTCGGAACTGGATTCAGGAGTCTGTGTATCAGCCATGACGCTTCTCGAAATCTGCCATAAAGCTGACCAGTGCATCTACGGCCGCTTCAGGGACAGCATTGTACAGACTGGCACGCATGCCCCCCACTGATCGGTGGCCCTGCAGATTCAGCAAACCGGCCGCTTCAGCTTCCTTCAGGAAGATGGCATCCAGCGCATCATCTGCCAGCGTAAAGGGTACATTCATGATTGAACGGCTGGAAACTGCAATCGGATTGGCATAAAACGCACTCTGATCGATTGCTGCATAGAGTTTTGCCGCCTTGCGGCGATTCACCTCGGCCATCGCCTGCACACCGCCCTGACGCTTCAACCACTGGAACACCAGACCTGCCAGATACCAGCCAAAGGTGGGTGGTGTATTGTGCATCGAGCCGCCCTGGGCATGTACCTGATAATCATACATGGTGGGAGTTCCAGGCAACGTCTGACCCAGCAGGTCATCCCGCACAATCACGACCGTCAGGCCGGCAGGGCCAATGTTTTTCTGCGCACCGGCATAGATCACGCCGAACCGGCTGACATCCAGCGGGCAGGACAGAATATCAGATGACATATCCACAACCAGCGGCACATCACCAGTATCAGGAATGAAATCAAACTGCACCCCGCCAATGGTCTCATTGCTGGTGTAGTGCAGATAGGCTGTTTCCGCACTAAGCTGGATCTCTGCAGCATCAGGTGCTCTGAGGAAACGATCAGCTTCCGTAGAGGCCGCCAGATGCACATCACAGTAACGCTTGGCTTCTGCTATCGCCTTTTTCGACCAGATGCCGGTATTGATGTAATCTGCACGCGTCTTGCCTCGCAGCATATTCATCGGCAGCATCGCAAATTGACTGGTTGCACCGCCTTGCAGGAAAAGTACGCGATACTCATCCGGTATCGACATCAGATCACGCAAATCCTGTTCAGCGCGTTCCGCCACCGCCACAAATTCATCACTGCGATGGCTCATTTCCATGATTGACAGGCCTTTACCCTGCCAATCACACAAATCCCGTTGAGCTTCCAGTAACACTTCATCCGGCAGTGCCGCCGGCCCCGCACTAAAATTAAATGTACGTGTCATGTGTGTAGTTAATCCGCTTCTGACTCGGCTTCTTCTTCATCTGGCTCTTCAATACGCGCCAGTCCTACCAGCTTTTCATCCTCACTCAGGCGAATCAGCATCACGCCCTGAGTATTACGTCCCAGTACCGAGATTTCATCTGTGCGTGTACGCACCAGAGTGCCACGGTTACTGATCAGCATGACACCATCGCCGTTGAATACCTGCACGGCACCTGCCAGCGCACCATTACGCTCAGTACACTGCATGGCAATCACACCCTGACCACCACGACCACGTAACGGGAAGTCTTCGACAGCGGTTTGCTTGCCATAGCCTTTTTCAGAGGCTGTCAGAATCTTGCCATCCTGCTGAGGAATGATCAGCGAAATGACGCTGGCATCTTCCGGCATACGCACACCACGAACACCGCGTGCTGTACGACCCATCGGACGTACATCCTGCTCATTGAAGCGCACTGCCTTGCCTGCACTGGTGACCAGCATGACATCATCATTACCATTGGTAATCGCCGCACCCACCAGACAATCGCCTTCGACGATATCCAGCGCAATCAGACCGGTACTGCGAGGACGGGAGAAACTCTGCAATGGCGTTTTCTTCACGGTTCCCTGTGCAGTGGCCATGAAGATAAAGCGATCTTCATCAAACTCCTTGACCGGCAGGATGGTATTGACGCGCTCACCTTCCTCCAACGGCAGGATATTGACCAGAGGACGACCACGTGAGGCTCGGCTGGCCGGTGGAATTTCATAGACTTTCAGCCAGTACACCTTACCGCGGCTGGTGAAGCACAGGACCGTATCATGTGTATTGGCAATCAGCAGGTGCTCGATAAAGTCTTCATCCTTCATCGCTGTCGCTGACTTGCCCTTGCCACCGCGACGCTGCGCCTGGTAGGCATCCAGCGGTTGGGTCTTGGCATAACCACTGTGAGAAATGGTCAGAACCATGTCTTCTTCCGTGATCAGATCTGCAACGGTCAGATCCTGCTGGGAAGCCATGATTTCAGTACGACGAGCATTTGCATACTCCGCCACAACGGCTTCCAGCTCTTCACGAATCACTTCCATCAGACGTTCACGGGACGACAGAATCAACAGCAACTCGGCAATACGCTCGACCAGGCTGCGATATTCGGCAATCAGTTTTTCATGCTCAAGACCAGTCAGACGGTGCAGACGCAGATCCAGAATGGCCTGAGCCTGAACAGGCGACAAATAATAGTGCCCGTCTCTCAGGCCATACTGAGGTTCCAGGTCTTCCGGACGGCAGGCGTCTTCACCGGCACGTTCCAGCATATTCACCACTTCACCCGGCTGCCAGGGCATCGCCACCAGGCGCTCACGGGCATCTGCCGGCGTCGGTGACTCTTTAATCAGCTGAATCACCGGATCGATATTGGCCAGTGCAATCGCCAGACCTTCCAGGACATGTCCGCGCTCACGGGCCTTGCGCAGCTCGTACACTGTGCGACGTGTAACAACCTCACGACGGTGCAGAATAAAGCATTCCAGCATGGTCTTGAGATCAAGAATACGTGGCTGGCCATCGACCAGAGCCACCATATTGATCCCGAACACACTTTGCAGCTGCGTCTGGGTAAACAGGTTGTTAATAATCACTTCAGGCACTTCGCCACGACGCAGCTCAATAACGATACGCATACCGTCCTTGTCTGACTCGTCACGCAGTTCACTGATACCTTCCAGTTTTTTCTCTTTAACCAGCTCAGCAATTTTTTCGATGGTACGCGCTTTGTTCAGCTGATACGGAATCTCGGTGATCACCAGCATCGGGCGACCATTACGAGGGTTTTCCTCGATATGGTGACGAGCACGTACATAAATACGGCCACGTCCGGAACGATAGGCCTGCAGTATGCCGGCACGGCCATTGATGATACCGCCAGTCGGGAAGTCTGGACCGGGAATATACTCCATCAACTCATCAACGGTCAGATCTGGCTGTTCAATCAGTGCCAGACACCCTTTTACCACTTCACCCAGATTGTGAGGTGGAATATTGGTTGCCATGCCCACCGCTATACCGGAAGAACCATTCACCAGCAAGTTGGGCACGCGGGTTGGCAGGACCGCCGGAATACGCTCAGTACCGTCGTAGTTATCTACGAAATCGACCGTTTCCTTATCCAGGTCCGCCAGCAGATCATGTGCGATCTTGGCCATACGAATTTCGGTATAACGCATCGCCGCAGCGGAATCGCCATCAACGGAACCAAAGTTCCCCTGACCATCCACCAGCGGGGCCCGCATGGAAAAATCCTGCGCCATTCGGACAATCGTGTCATATACGGCGCTGTCCCCATGAGGGTGGTATTTACCGATAACATCACCGACCACACGGGCCGATTTCTTATAGGGTTTATTCCAGTCGTTACCCAGCTCGTGCATGGCAAACAATACCCGGCGATGTACCGGTTTGAGACCATCACGTACGTCAGGCAGTGCACGCCCGACGATAACGCTCATGGCATAATCGAGATAGGACTGTTTAAGCTCATCCTCAATATTGACTGGCAGGACTTCTTTGGCTAGATCACCCATTCGCTCAGCGTTCCTTGATTCGGTATGCTTACACGCCGCTCATACGGCAGTTAATTAACAGGCGATTGTACCATAAACACACGCTGACTCACCTCTGGAATGAGTGTTAGAATTCACTTGAATCGACTAATTTGGAATTTTATTGACCATGAGCAAACCCAACACGCTGAATCTGGACCCGGCAGAGATCGCCAAGTTTGAAGAGCTGGCCAGTCGCTGGTGGGACCGCAACAGCGAATTCAAACCGCTGCATGACATCAACCCGTTGCGTGTCGGCTTTATTGATCGCATCGCGGGTCTGGCAGGCAAGCGTGTGCTCGATATCGGCTGCGGCGGTGGCATTCTCTCTGAAGCCATGGCTCTGCGCGGTGCCGATGTCACAGGCATCGACATGGGCGAAGCCCCGCTAAAAGTTGCCAAATTGCATGGGCTGGAAAGCGGCGTCAAGGTCCAGTACCAGCGCATCACAGCCGAAGAGATGGCCAGCCAGCATCCCGAAAGCTTTGACGTAGTCACCTGCATGGAAATGATCGAACACGTACCCGATCCGGCATCTGTCATCCATGCCTGCGCCGCACTGGTGAAACCGGGCGGACAGGTTTTTCTGTCGACACTGAACCGCAACCCGAAAAGCTATCTGTTTGCCATTCTCGGCGCTGAACACCTGCTCAAACTGGTACCGGCCGGAACACATGACTTCAACAAATTCGTTAGACCGGCAGAACTCGCAGACTGGGTTCGCCTGAGCGGACTGATACTGGGTGAAATGACCGGACTGACCTACAACCCGCTCACACGCCAGTATCGGTTAAACCCCACCGATGTTGACGTCAACTATATGATGGCCACCCACAAACCGGAGCGCACATGAGTCACATCGACACACTGCTCTTTGACCTGGATGGCTCTCTGGTAGACACCGCACCGGATTTTTACCGTATCTGTAATGAGCTGCTGCACCAGGAAGGGCGCGAACCAATTGACTATGAAACACTCCGCCTGAGTGTCTCCAACGGTGGCCGGGCTGTCATTCAAACAGCTTTTCGCTGTAACGAATCCCACCCTGACTTCGAGCGACTGCTGAATGCCATGCTCAGCCGCTATGAAGCCATGCCAGGGCAGGACAGCAGCCTGTTTGAAGGCTTTGACAGCCTGTTGAACTGGCTGGACGCACAACGCATTCCCTGGGGTGTTGTGACCAACAAGCCCGCACGATTTACACTCCCGCTCATGCAGCAGCTGCAACTGGCAGAACGCTGCGCCGTCACCATCTGTCCGGATGACGTACAGCGCAGCAAACCTGACCCGGAAGGACTGCTACTGGCCTGTCACCGTATAGGCCGCCAGCCACAACGTACACTCTACGTCGGTGATCATGTACGTGACATTCAGGCCGGTAAAGCCGCCGGCATGTACACACTCGCCGCACGCTTCGGCTACCTGCAGCCCGAAGAACAGCCTGAAGCCTGGGGCAGTGATTTTATCATCGACACCCCCACCGAACTGCTTCCACTGCTAAAATCTCTTATAGATCCAAACGCCGCGGCGTAATCAAGGCACACAGGAGTTCAACACTATGTTTTCATATCAAGCACCCGCCGACCTGCTGAAAGACCGCATTCTGCTGGTCACCGGTGCCGGTGAAGGAATTGGCCGTGAAGCAGCAAAACAATATGCTGCACATGGCGCCACCGTCATTCTACTGGGACGCACTCAGGAAAAGCTCGATACGGTATACGATGAAATCGAAGCAGCCGGACACCCTCAGGCCGCCATCGTCCCGATGAACCTGGAAGTTGCAACCGAACACGACTACATAGAACTCTGCAACACGCTGCACCAGGAATTTGGGCGACTGGATGGCATCCTGCACAATGCCGGCCTGCTTGGCGTCAGAACACCGATTGAAAACTATGACCCGGTGATCTGGCATCAGGTGATGCAGGTGAATCTCAATGCGCCGTTCATGCTGACACAGACATTGATGCCACTCTTGTCGGCTTCGGAAGATGCCTCAATTATATTCACCTCCTCCAGCGTCGGCCGTAAGGGCCGGGCATACTGGGGTGCCTATGCTGTATCAAAATTCGGTACCGAAGGACTGATGCAGGTACTGGCAGATGAACTGGAAAACACACCGAATATACGGGTCAACGCTATTAATCCAGGGGCAACACGCACCAACATGCGCGCCTACGCCTATCCGGGCGAAAACCCGGAGACCCTGCCGACACCTGCCGACATTATGCCGGTATACCTCTACCTGATGGGTCCCGACAGCCAGGGCATTCAGGGGCAATCAATCGACGCTCAGGGATAGATACAAAAAAGGTCATCGACAGCAATCGATGACCTTTTTTATGGAAAACACACCGCCAATCAGCGACTACGCAAATTCCGCTTGCCAACCGAACGACCGCGCGGCTTTTTCGCTGCACGCACATCTGATCGACCATCTGTTGCATGTTGACGAACACGCTGACGACGGAAACGGCGCTCCTCAACTTCCAGCTGCGCAGGCGTTTTATTCAAAGGCGAGTTATCCGCTGGCAGATCCACTTCAGCCGCCAGGATATTACACTCCTTGCGACCCAGCTCACGCCAAGTCCCCACCTTGACATCGCTCGGCAAAAACACCGGTCCGAAACGCACACGCTTCAGGCGGTTCACCTGAATACCCTGGGATTCCCACAGGCGACGTACTTCCCGGTTGCGCCCTTCCATCAGAACGCAGTGATACCACTTATTCGCACCTTCACCATCGAAAAAGCGCACATCGGTAAAGCGGGCCATACCATCTTCCAGTAACACACCCTGCTTCAGACGTTCCAGCATCTCATCTGTCACATCACCCAGAACACGCACGGCATATTCACGGTCTATCTGCGCCGACGGATGCATTAACCGATTGGCCAATTCACCATCTGTGGTAAAAATCAGCAGCCCCGTCGTGTTAATATCCAAGCGACCCACCACAATCCAGCGCCCTTGCTTCAAGGGTGGCAAACTGTCAAATACAGTGGGACGCCCTTCCGGATCATGACGAGTACAGACCTCATCCAGGGGCTTGTTATAAATAAGTACGCGCCTCGGCGACTCTGATGCGAAAATCAGCTTAACCGACTGATCATCGACTCTGACCTGGTCCGCTTCGGAGACACGATCTCCAAGCGTAGCAACCTGACCATTAACGATGACCCTGCCGGTCTCGATCCAACGCTCCATCTCACGACGTGAGCCAACTCCGGAGCGCGCCAAGACTTTTTGAAGTTTTTCATCTGACATTGACGCAATCCCGATTTATCAAAAACACATTAATCAATTATTCAGCGCTCGGCAGCTGGTCTTTGCCAATACCACGAGCCTGCATGTATTCAGCAAATACTACCGGTGTTCTGCCGCGACCGGACCACTCATGACGAGCCCCCTCATCATCAACAATATAATATTTTGCCTTGACTGTTTTCTTTGGAGACGCTTCAACAACATCTGACAGATCAGATAAATCGATACCCGCCTCTTTCATCGCCAGACGAATCTGCTCGATTTTTTCAATACGCTTGCTTTCTTCAGCTGCCAGACGCGCTTCATCCTCTTTACGCTCGACCAGAATATCATTCAGATCTGCAATGACTTTTTCAATATCAGCAACAGAAACGTCCTGACACTGCTTTCTTAAAGAGTTTTTGCGCAACAGGGTTTTAATAAAATCAGACATGTTAAATAATCCCACCTTGTATTATTGACCTGCCTATTATCTTCACTGTAAAAACTTTTGCAATGATTGTTGTCAAATAGGACACATTAATTAAAGACAGAAATATTACCGGCACCTTCGCGCAATACTTCCGGTTCATCACCTGTAAGGTTAATGACACTCGTCGCTTCCATACCACAAAATCCGCCATCAATAACCAGATCTACATGATGCTGAAGCGTATCACGAATATCATAAGGGTCAGTTAAAGGGACAGTTTCATCAGGCAGAATCAGCGAGGTACTCATAATAGGCTCACCCAGCTCAGCCAACAGCGCCGCAACGATAGCATTATCCGGTACACGAATCCCGATGGTTCGGCGCTTGGGATGCAACAAGCGTCGCGGCACCTCACTGGTTGCGTCCAATATAAAGGTATAAGCACCCGGAGTATGCGCCTTTAATAACCGATAGACCGAGTTATCCACCTTGGCATAGGTCGATATCACGGACAGATCACCACACACCAATGTAAAATTGTGCTTATCGTCCAGTCGGCGAATTTGACGAATACGGTCAACCGCCTTTTTATTTTCCAGACAACAGCCAAGCGCATAAGCACAATCTGTTGGATAGACAATAACGCCACCCTCTTTTAGTATTTCCACCGCCTGCGTAATCAAACGCTTTTGCGGGTTATCTGGGTGTATTTGAAAAAACTGACTCACATCGACCTCCACTGCCGACTAGCTCCACAGAGCCTTAAATTGACCACTCGGCACCAGAGCACTTAATACATGCTGATCATTCACCTCAATTTCCGGGAAGCGCCCTGGCGCTGTCCAGGATGATTCTGGTGAATGGAAATCACTGCCTGCCGACAACAAAAAACCATAATGCTTTACCCAACGCAGCAACTCGCGTCCCTGATCAGGATTCAAACCTGGATAACTGACCTCAATAGCATCACACTGCCAGCTTTTTAACTCCTCGAATAACAAACGTAAACGTGTAAATGTCATATTATATTTTGTCGGATGCGCCAAAATAGCTCGACCACCCGCCTGGTGGATCAGTTCTATTACACGCTCAATATCAGGCCACTCTGCTTTCACATCGCCGACCTTACCCTGCCCGAGATAGATATCAAAAGCGTCTTTGACACTGCGCACAGCACCCAGCTCAACCAATGCCCTGGCAAAATGCGGACGACATAAACTCACCTCACCGGCAATCGCCTGGGCACGCACCAGCACGGATGCATCAATGCCTTTTTTAATCAGCTTTGAAGCTATTTTTTCTGCACGCTGCTGACGAATAGCGGTCAGCTGATCTAAATAGTCCTGCAGCACAGGACTGTCTATATCCAAACCAACACCCAGCAGATGCAACGTCTGACGTCGCCAAAGGCAGCTGAATTCCGCTCCGGGAATAAATGCCATCCCCAGTGCTTCTGCAGCAGAGCGTGCTGCACGGATACCCGAGAGCGTGTCATGATCTGTCAGTGCAACCAGTTTCAGGCCTTTCTCTGCACATAAATGTATCAGCGCATCTGGTGATAATGCGCCATCTGAAGCAGTACTGTGCAGATGCAGATCATATTGCAAACGCTTTCTCCGAAATTAAATAGCCGCTGGACGCATAACAAATGGCGCAGGGATTATTGATAACATTATAATGCTAACCAGTCAGAAATACTCGTGCTGTTATTTACCAGCGCTGAACAGATTCACTTTAGCATAGAGAGACCTTAAATGTTTTACGCCATTATTGCCGAAGACAAACCCAACAGCCTGGAAAACCGGCTGGCAACACGCCCGGCTCATCTCGAGCGCCTGCAACAGCTTAACAGTGAAGGGCGACTGCTACTGGCCGGACCTCATCCTAATCTGGATTGTGAAGATCCTGGCACAGCCGGTTTCAGCGGCAGTCTGATAGTCGCCGAATTTGCCAGCCTGGAAGCAGCTCAAGCCTGGGCTGACGCTGATCCCTATGCCGCTGCCGGCGTCTATGAAAAAATTACCGTGAAACCCTTTCGTAAGGTATTGCCCTGACCTGAGATATTTCTGCTATACTACTTGTGTAAATCTTGACCAGAAAAGCGTAACTTACCTCAACTTGAGCAGTGCGTTTATCTTAGGTTAAGCTTTAGTATGCTTAAATTAAGCTGAGAAAATTAACTAAAAGACCCACATCCAACCTGGCACAAGGAAATGATGATGAAGAAAATTGCTATCGCTGCCGGCCTGGCCATGACTCTCGGCTTCTCTGCCGCTCAGGCCGCTGTACCCGGCTATGCCGCAAACTCAAGTGACACTGTATGGCGCACCAGCTTCGGTGAGTGCTGGCAGACTTCCTCTTGGAATGCTAGTAAAGCAGTTCCAGGTTGTGCTGGCTATGTAGCTCAGGCTGAAGCAGCTCCTGCTCCAGCGCCTGCTCCAGCACCTGAAGTGGCTGAGCTTGAGCGTAAATTCGCTCTGTACTTTGATTTCGACAGCACCCGTGTTGGCGATATCTCTACAATCGTTAACCACATCGGTTCACTGGCAAGCGTTGAAAGCATCAAGCTGACTGGTCACGCTGACCGTATCGGTAACGTTGCATACAACGACCGTCTGTCTCAGCGTCGTGCTGATGCTGTTGCTGCTGCTCTGGCTAACGCCGGTGTTGACCGCAGCCTGATGTCTACCAGCTCTATGGGTAGCCGCTCACCAGTTGCTAACTGCTCTGGTCGTGGTGCTGAGCTGATTGCATGTCTGCGTCCTGACCGTCGTGTAGACGTTGAAATCATCGGTACTCGTCGCGCTCAGTAATCACTGAGAATGAAATAAAAAAACCAACCTTCGGGTTGGTTTTTTTGTGCCTGCAAAAAAACAGGCTTGATAACCTGGTGGGCACCCTTCCCTGGCACCCGCCGGTCATACAGAACTATTTCAGCCAGGCACGCGCATTACGGAACATACGCATCCAGCTGCCATCCTCTGACCAATCATCCGGCTTCCAGGAGTGCTGTACCGCACGGAACATACGCTCAGGATGTGGCATCATGATGGTGACACGCCCATCAGGTGTCGTGACACCCGCAATACCGGCAGGTGAACCATTCGGGTTCGCCGGATAACGCTCAGTCACCACACCACGGTTATCTACATAACGCAGCGCCACATCACCGGATTGCTGTAACCGCTGCAAGTGAGCCGAATCAGCAAATTCAGCACGACCCTCGCCATGCGCGATTGCAATCGGCATTCTGGAGCCGGCCATTCCCTGCAGGAATACCGAAGGACTGGACTGCACCTCAACCATTGCGACACGCGCCTCAAACTGCTCTGATTCATTACGCACAAAGTGCGGCCAGTGCTCTGCACCCGGAATCAGCTCATGCAGATTCGACATCATCTGACAACCGTTACACACACCCAGCGCAAACGTCGATTCACGTTCAAAAAATGCCGCGAACTGATCACGTGCACGACTGTTGAACAGTACTGATTTCGCCCAACCCTCTCCTGCACCCAGGACATCACCATAGGAGAACCCGCCGCAGGCAACCAAGCCCTGGAACTGTTCCAGAGAAATCCGTCCCGACAGGATATCACTCATATGCAGATCGACTGCCGTAAAGCCGGCACGATCAAAGGCTGCCGCCATCTCCACCTGACCATTGACACCCTGCTCACGCAGAATGGCAACCATCGGCTTCTGGCCACTGGCGATATAGGGAGCCGCAACATCCTCGTTGACATCGTAGCTCAGGGCTACATGCAAGCCAGGGTCCTCACGGTCCTGAATCTGCTCAAACTCCTGCTGGGCACACTCGGGATTATCACGTAGCGACTGAATCTGGTAAGACGTTTCTGCCCAGTAGCTTTGCAACAGCGTACGACTTTCACTGAAAATTTCCTCTTCATCGAAATACAGATTCAGCGTATCGTCGGCATTGACACTACCAATCACACAGACGCACTCTGACAGCCCGGCCGCATTCAACTCAGTCAGCACCTGCTCTGTCACTTCACGGCGCACCTGCAACACAGCACCCAGCTCTTCAGCAAACAAGGCGGCTGGCACTTCATCAAGCGATGATGCCAACATGTCAAGATTGACATCGATACCGCAATGACCGGCAAATGCCATCTCAGCCAGAGTCACAAACAAACCACCGTCGGAACGGTCATGGTATGCCAGAATCAGCCCTTGCGCATTCAGCTCCTGTATTGCGGTAAAGAAGGCCACCATCTGATCCGCGTCATCCAGATCCGGAACTGTCTGACCCACCTGGTTATATACCTGAGCCAGCGCTGACAGACCAAGACGGTTCTGACCGGCACCCAGGTCAATCAACAGCAGATCAGTTTCGCCCTGATCGACGACCAACTGCGGCGTCAATGTCTTGCGTACATCCACAACCGGAGCAAAGCCTGAGATAATCAGTGACATGGGCGCAGTCACACTCTTGTCTTCACCATCCTGCTGCCACACCGTACGCATGGACATGGAGTCCTTGCCGACCGGAATGGTAATACCCAATGCGGGGCAAAGCTCCATACCCACCGCATGAACTGTATCGTAAAGTTTTTCATCTTCGCCAGGATGACCCGCTGCGCACATCCAGTTTGCAGACAACTTCACATCACGGATATCCGCTATACGCGCCGCCGCAATATTGGTCAGGGTTTCACCAATCGCCATGCGACCCGATGCCGGAGAGTCAATCAGAGCCAGAGGTGTACGCTCACCCATCGCCATGGCTTCACCGGCATAGGTATCAAATGACGCTGCGGTTACGGCACAATCTGCCACCGGCACCTGCCAGGGGCCAACCATCTGATCCCGTGCTACCAGCCCGGTAATCGTGCGGTCACCAATGGTAATCAGGAAAGACTTGGATGCCACCGCCGGCAACTTCAGCACGCGCTCAACCGCCTCTTCCAGCTCAATATCGGCCGCATCAAAGGCAGGCACTTCATAATTGATCCGGCTTACCGAACGATGCATTTTTGGCGGCTTACCAAACAACACACTCATCGGCAAATCGACCGGCCTGGTGTCAAAGTGCTGATCATTCAAGGTGAGGTGCTGCTCATCAATCGCCTCACCCACAACCGCATAAGGGCAACGTTCACGTGCACAGATCGCCTCAAAACGCGGCATATCTTCAGGTGTCACCGCCAGAACATAACGCTCTTGCGCCTCGTTACACCAGATTTCCAGCGGCGACATGCCCGGTTCGTCATTATTAATGTTACGCAGCTCAAAGTGGCCGCCGCGTCCACCATCCTTCACCAGTTCAGGAAAGGCGTTTGACAAGCCCCCCGCACCGACATCATGAATAAAGGCAATCGGGTTTCGATCACCCAACTGCCAGCAACGGTCAATAACTTCCTGGCAGCGACGCTCCAGCTCCGGGTTATCACGCTGAACTGAGGCAAAATCCAGATCTGCAGCTGAACTACCCGAGGTCATGGAAGATGCAGCACCACCACCCAAACCAATCAACATTGCCGGACCACCCAGGCAGATCAACTTGGCGCCTACAGGGATCTCGCCTTTTTCAACGTGTGATTCACGAATATTGCCCATACCCCCGGCAATCATGATCGGCTTGTGATACCCCCGGACCTCTTCACCGGCTGCGCCGGGAACAGACTGTTCAAAGGTACGGAAATAACCCGTCAAATTGGGGCGACCAAACTCATTATTAAACGCCGCTCCGCCGATAGGACCTTCCAGCATAATATCCAGTGCAGTCACAATCCGCTCAGGTTTGCCATAACTCGACTCCCACGGCTGTTCGAAACCCGGGATGTTCAAATCCGATACACTGAAACCGGTCAGACCCGCTTTGGGTTTAGCACCCTTACCGGTAGCGCCTTCATCACGTATCTCACCACCAGAACCAGTGGCGGCACCGGGATGCGGCGCGATAGCCGTCGGGTGGTTATGCGTTTCCACCTTCATCAGAATATGAATCGGCTCCTGATGGTAGCCGTAAGCCGCTGTGTCAGGATCAGGATAAAAACGTCCGGCATCAGAGCCCCGGATCACCGCAGCATTATCCTTATACGCCGACAAGACATTATCACCCGCCACCTCATTGGTATTGCGGATCATTGCAAACAGGGACTTGTCCTGCGCCTCACCATCGATATCCCAACTGGCGTTAAAAATCTTGTGCCGACAATGCTCGGAGTTTGCCTGGGCAAACATCATCAGTTCAACATCGGTCGGATTACGCTGCAATTCAATGAAACTACGCAACAGATAGTCAATCTCATCATCTGCCAAAGCCAGACCCAGCGTTTGGTTGGCACTTTCCAGCGCCGCACGACCACCTTGCAGCACATCGACATGACCTAACGCTCTGGGCGACTCATGACGGAACAGACTGCTGGCATCGGCCATAGACGCGGCCACCATCTGCGTCATCCGGTCATGCAGCAGGGCCGCAATCACCTGACTGGCGTCAGCGTCCAGTGCAGTTTCACTGTGAATATAGTAGGCTAGCCCTCGCTCCAACCGATTTATTTGCGTCAAACCACAGTTATGTGCGATATCTGTGGCTTTGCTGGACCAGGGCGAAATGGTGCCAGGCCGTGGCATCACCAGAAAGAGCTGCCCATCCGGGTTTTCCACCCGGCCTTTAGGGCCATAACTCAGAATTCGCTCCAGCACTGCTTCTGCATCGGCATCCAGCGGTGCCTGGGCTTCTGCAAAATGGACAAACTCGGCGTACAGGCCTGTAACCTGAGAGACCTGGGCCTGAAGAAGAGATAACAGTTTATCGTGACGGAACGTTGAGAGAGCGGGAGCCCCACGCAGAACGAGCATGTCGATTTCGAGCCTCTTTTGGTGCCTGTTATAACAGGCATTAACAGCGGGAAATTAAGTGTATAGTTTACCCGAACTGGGGCACTCGATACCAGAAAAGCGAAGCCATGATACCGACACAGAAAGCCAACTTCTTGCGAGAACTGATTCTGACCCTGCTGGTGCTGGGTCTGGTCTTTGCTGTGGTCGTCATCAGTCTGAACAACGCCACCCAACTGTCACTCATCAAGAATCAGGGTAAACTCCGGGTTGCCACCCTCAACAGCCCCATGACCTGGTATCTGCAACGCGGAGAGCCAGCTGGCTTCGAATATGAACTGGCCAGTGCATTTGCCGATTATCTGGGTGTTGAACTTGAACTCAGCGTCAGCCGTGACTACCCTGACCTGTTTCAAACCCTGAACAACCGCAGCGCTCATCTACTGGCCGCCAATCTGCTGGCAACCGATCAGCGCCGCCAGCTATTCTTTACCGGGCCGATCTACCGCGAAAGCAACTCTGCGGTGATTTATCGACAACGCCAGGGCCGCCGAGCTCCGCAATCGATGGATGACCTGAAAGGAAGCCGTATTGGCGTCCTGCCCGGTACCAGCCACGAAAGCAGCCTGCGCGCGCTGATCACCGCCGAGGACAACATCGATCTGGTTATCGATGAGGAGCGCGACAGCATCGACCTGCTGCGCGCCGTACATGAAGGCGAACTTGACTACACCGTCGTCGACACCTTCTTCTTTGGCACTCAGCGCTCCTTTTTTCCCGGACTGCAGAAAGCCTTCTCGCTGGGCGACCCCATTCCGGTCAGCTGGCTGCTATCACTGCAACGTGACACCTCCTTGATCAATGCGCTGCAGGATTTTTTCTCAGAACCCGAGACTCAGACATTGATCAGCGAATTGGAAGCTCGCTACTTCACTCAGGAAAATCCGCTGAACTTCTTTGACACCCTGTCATTTCGTAGCCATCTGAGTGAACGCTTTCTGGTACTGGCGCCCTATTTTTTACAGGCAGTCGAAAATACCGGATTTGATTTGTCACTGCTGGCCGCTGTCGGCTATCAGGAGTCACACTGGAACCCGGATGCCGTATCACCTACAGGCGTAAGGGGTGTCATGATGCTGACCAACGCTGCTGCCAGCGAAGTGGGTATAGAAGATCGCACTGATGCCGAACAAAGCATACTGGGCGGTGCCCAATACCTGCTCAATGTAAAACAGCGGATACCTGAACGGATTCCTGAACCAGACCATACCTGGTTTGCCCTGGCAGCCTATAATATCGGCTATGGTCACCTGGAAGATGCCCGACGTCTCACCCAGCAGCTAGGCGGCGACCCGGACCGCTGGGCCGATGTACGCACACACCTGCCCAAGCTGGCACAGGAGCGCTACTACACACAACTTCGTCATGGCTACGCACGTGGCCATGAGCCGGTTCGCTATGTCGATAACATTCGACGCTACATTGATGTTTTTGAATGGGAATATCAGCTTCTGGCACGAGAGAGCCTGGAACCGGATGATGCCGACCTGCTGCTTAATGCCGACAGCGCAGAAGATTTCCGCGACATCAGCGAAAAGGTTCTACGTAACTTTGCCCCCAGCCTCTGATGCGCGCTTGAGTGCCCGTCGGGTACGAAAGAATGCACTTAACTGCTCTCCACACTCAGTCGCCAGCACGCCGCCGGTCACCGCAGGACGATGATTAATATGCGGCAGCTCAAACCCCTGCAAACGACTCTGCACTGCACCCGCCTTGGGTTCACTGGCGCCATAGATCAAACGCTCAATACGCGCATGCACCATTGCCCCGGTACACATCATGCAGGGTTCCAGCGTCACATACACCTGAGCACCCGGCAAACGATAATTACCGACACGCAGAGCAGCCTCCCGCAGCGCCACAATCTCCGCATGCGCACAAGGATCATGTGCACTGATCGGCTGATTATAGCCCTGACCTATGACCTGACCGTCCAGCACCACCAATGCACCGACCGGCACCTCACCCATAGCCGCTGCCTGTTGCGCCAGCACCAGCGCCTGCTTCATCCAGTCAATATCTGCCTGATCTGCCACGTGTCACAGCTCTCCTATTAATCCATTACCCGATACCATGATATCAAACACAGAGACCTTCTTGATTGTTGGTCAGAATTTAAATCACACCGCCTTAAACAATAATGATAACCATTTGCTTAAATGGCAATTTTTATGTGACACTACTCGCTGTCAGGACGTTAATCCGAGATCTACGCTATGAGTAAAACTCAAGGGAAACATACACAAACCAACAACGCCATAGACCAAGCCTGCTTATGGTTAGCAAGACTATGGGCAGACGACGCCACTGAAAAAGACCATGCAGCCTGTCAGGCCTGGAGACAAGCAGCACCGGAAAATGAATATGCATGGCAGCAAGTACAGCAGCTACAACAGCGCTTTCAGGTGTTACCTGACCCCAAGACCAGCAGCAAACTATTAAGACAACAAAAAACAGTTTCACGCCGTCAATTCTTGACGTATGCCAGTCTAACGCTAGGCACTGGACTCCTCGCTACTGAATATTTTAACTCAAGCCAACGCCATTCAAGAGACTACACTACTCGTAAAGGTGAAATTCTAAAAACTGTATTAGCTGATGGTACCCATCTGTTTCTCAACACCTCTACCCAGGTCGATATAAACTTCAGCGACCAAAAGCGTGAAATACGTCTATATGAGGGAGAAATATACGTTGAAACTGCTCCACACCGCTTACCATTTGCAGTTATTTCACGAGAAGGCACACTTCGCCCACTCGGAACTCGCTTCTCTGTAAGACTAATGCCTCTTTATGACCAACTGGCAGTCTATGAAGGCCGAGTACAAATTCAACACGCACAGTCCAAGGAACAGACTATCATCGAAGCAGGATTCGGGGCTGATTTCACACAATCCAGGCTGTTACAAAACCATACTGCAGATGCTGTAAACATCACCTGGACAACGCAAAAAATAACTGCAACCAATATGCCTTTGACCCAGTTTATCAGTGAAATTTCGCGTTACCACACAGGTAAACTGCGGGTCAGTCCCAAACTGTCAAATCTTACTGTCACAGGCATTTTCTCGTTACAAGACACCACCCGTATCCTTCATCAACTCACTGAAATCCTTCCAGTCAGGCTACAACAAATCACCCCCTACTGGATCACCTTATTACCGATTTAACATTCAACACTGCTGAGAATCCCAAGCCTTGCGTTTATGGATTCAGAGCTCTTGCTCGGTATATAGACAGACCCACCTAGAACCCCTGAATCATCACCATGGTGATCTTACAGTTACAAATAATAATCCAAATCATTTAATTTTTAATTACGGATTTCTGGTTTTCGTTCGGTATAAACCCCATGTGTTAATGAACAGCATCAGGAATTCATCATGTCACAACAACTCTCTTTACGACTTAACGCCGTCTTAATCAGCCTCTCCTTGGCGGGAATTACGCCCTTCTACGCCCAGCCGCTTTCGGCACAAACCATTGCATCAACCGTGCAAAGCTTTAACATCCAGGCAGGCAATTTCGACCAGGTACTGAACCGTTTTGGACTGGAAGCTGGCCTGGAACTTTATCTGGATGGCGCTTTGCTGCAAGGACAGACCAGTCCGGGGCTACAGGGTCAATACACCGCACATGAAGGGTTGCGCGCCCTGCTGGATGGCACCGGGCTCGTAGCCATCCAGCAAGATGATGGTGTTTACCGTATTGGCTCAGCAACAGCCTTACAGCAACAACGCAACCTGGCAAACACTGACAATGCGGATGCTGTACAGCTGGATACGATTAATGTGTTTGGTAGCGGTTTTACCCTCACCCGTGATGAACAAGGTTATAACGATGTCTATGACCGAGACATGTCGACCAGTTATATCGGTAAAACCGAGATTGAACGCTATAAGGGCGCTAACCCTGCGGATTTGTTGCAAGGTATTGCTGGCGTTTTCAGTGGTGATGCGCGCAATAGTGGATCGATGGATCCCAATATCCGCGGTATTCAAGGCCCTGGGCGGGTGCCGCTGACCATTGATGGTACAGAGCAGGCCATTACTGTTTGGCGGGGCTACAACGGTGCCACCAACCGCAACTATATTGATCCAAATCTGCTTGGCAGTATTCAGGTGATTAAGGGGCCAAGTCTGGAACGCAATGTCTACAGTGGTGTGGGTGGCGCTATCGTCGCTAAAACCATTGGGGTTGATGACATTGTTAAACCCGGCGAGGACTTTGGTGCGGAGCTGAAGGTTGAAGGCAGCAGTGGCTCGGTGAGCCCACGTGTGCCGCGCTTATATACAGGGATGGACTATCGCGATATTCCAGGATTTACTCCAGGTATGCTGGGTTCTTTAGGCGATCCAACACTTCGAGTCGAACCCAAAAACAGCCGCGACTACAATCCCTTCTCTGGTAATGATTATGCCTTGCGTCTTGCGGTGGGCAAGCGTCACGAAGACTTTGATGCCATGTTGGCCTATGCCTATCGACAAAAAGGTAATCACTATTCGGGTAAACGCAATGCAGGTTATTACTCAAATGTCTATGATTCGCGCGGTACCACACTGGCCGAGCTCAATCCGCTACGCGGATTGGCCTTAGGGTTTCCCCCTGGCACCGAGGTAATGAATACCTCCAGCGAGATGGAGTCCTGGCTGGGTAAACTGACCTGGAAAATCAGTGATGAAGAGAAGCTGAGTTTTACACTTCGGCACTCAGACAGCCTATATGGCGAGGTGATGCCTTCCCGCATCCAGAGCTCTGGCTATGAATCAGGTTCCGGCAGAATTCAGTGGCCACTGAGTCAGGTGGATGCCAGAGCCTACAGTATGGAATACACCTTAAATCCTGAAAGTAACCGCTGGATAAACTTCTATTCCAATCTATGGCATACCGATACCCGCAGTGACACCTATACCGCAGGTGGTACACCGAACTTTGTTCATCACCCAAGCACGCATCCAGACGATCCGTATATTTTTAACACCGCTCTGCGCAGCCAGGATAACGAGCGTACCGGTATTACCCTTAGCAATAAAATGGCGTTACTGAACTCACTGGACTTGACCCTGGGTGGCAATTGGCAATACGAAAAACTGCGCTCTGCTGGGCTGGAGTATGACCCTGATAGCTGGAATGGTAGCTGGAGTCTACCCCGGGCTGGGCGCAGACAAGAATGGGAAACAAACTTCAATTTTGACTGGCGACCGACTGATCGTCTGAGCTTTTCAGCTGGCGCGCGCTACTCCTCCTACTGGGCGTTTGATGACTATCTGGATCAGCAGCAGAAAGCTGGCAATATGCCAACCAGCGCTACAGCCTATCGAGGGCGTGTTGTTTCCTGGACAAGTGAGGCCGTCTATACCCAAGACGACTGGGATGCTATTTATCAAACCAGTTATGCTCAGAATGTAGAACTTCTTAATGGTCTTGTGGGCGGCATATGGACAGAAGAGCAAATAGCCACTAGAGCACATCAAAGCGCAACACAAGGGGCTAACCAGCAAGTTCAGGTGGGTGAAACATACGACAAACTCTATACCTCGGCATGGTATCACGATGGCAAAGGCAGATACTTTTCGGATGAAAGCCCCTGTACAAATGGTGAGTTAGCGGACGTCGAAAATTGCAGAGTATGGGAGAATTCGGCCATAAGTAGTGCCCCTGATGCCGTCAATGAAAAGCGTGCGGAACTCACTTATGAAGAAGATATCACTGCCAAAACCCAACGAGGGCATGCTTGGACCCCCTTTTTCTCGACCACCTATCAACTAACAGATGCCAGCCGAATCTATTTCCGTTACAGCGAAGCCAAACGCTATCCCAGTATGTTTGAAAGTACCATCGGTTTTTCGGCCAATCAGAACATCTACTACGACATTGAACCAGAACACACCTTTAACTATGAACTGGCCTTTATTCAGGACCTGACACCCTGGATAAAGGCCGAATATGCCGACTTCAAGCTGGCTTACTTTCAACATAAAACCAAAAATGTGATTGAGCGCGATGAACGGTGGACGTTTAGCAATATAGAACAGCAAACCATCCGCGGCATTGAAACACAGGCACGTTATGACTCTGGCCGCTTTTTTGCTGATTTGGGCTTGTCTTATATCTTGGAAAACGAGGTTTGTGACGAACACAGTGCGCAATATGCAAGTAGTCGTCAGAGTATTGTTGGGCAAGCCAGCCTATCTATTGCTCGATGCGTTGAGCAAGGCTTCGGTGGTGGTTATTTGTTAACCCAGGCGATCCCCAGCCTGTCCGGCAATCTGACTTTGGGGGGGCGCTTTTTGGATAGAAAACTGGAGTTGGGCACTCGCCTGACCTACTACAAGGCTCATGAAAATAAAGACCTTGATCGCTGGGTAGAGCACTTCCATGAATTTGGCCTCAATACCCCCTTTACCTGGGATGATCTACTCTTGGTTGATGCCTACGCCAGTTACAAATTTAACGAGAACATGGGCATAGAACTAACAGGCACCAACTTGACTGATCAATATTATGTGGATCCAGTCACTCGCTCAATGATGGCAGCCCCCGGAAGAGTCTTAAAACTAAGTTTAAACATGAATTTTTAGAAAATGATAAATTGGGTAACACGTTACCCAATACAACTTGAGGTGCATGACCTGATTAAGGTTTTTGAATACTAAGCCCAATAGTGAGAATTTTATGCGACAACGTCATCTTAGTGTATTGATCCTGAGCTTATTATTTTTAAGCCTGCAGCCGCATGCCAGTACAACAGACTGGCATGCGTTTCAGTCTCAGGCGACTGAAGCCTATCAACACGGAGACTATCAACAAGCGCAACAGGCGATACAACAGGCCATACGTGTGGCTGAAAAGGCTGATAATGGTGCTGCCTACCAGGCCAGCAGTCTGAATATGCTCGCATATATTTATGCCGCGCAGGGGCAAACTGATCAGGCTTTAGCCGCTATGGCTCAAGCGGTGCAACTGAGCAGGCAGACGTCTGGCGAACATCAGGAACAGCTAGGTCAGTTATTATTCAACCAGGGGCAGCTATTGCAACAGGCCCATCAATTCGAACAGGCCAGACAGGCTTATCAACTGTCGATTGAGCATTACCTCACGCTGATGAATACCGGTGAGGGTAAATTGTGGCAGGCGGTATTGGAACAAGCCCGGATGCTCACCATGGAACACCAGTATGCTGAAGTGGAAAAGCTGATCCGCAATGCCCTGGCAGGCTTCGAGGAGATGGATCAGTATAATCCGCAGCCCGATAGCGCATCGGATAGAGCGGATTTATTGATATTGCTGGCACAGGCGCAAATGGCGCAGCAGCAATATCAACAGGCAATGGCCACATGGCTACAGGCCAAAGACCTGCTACAACAGATGTCACCGCCAAATCATGCGCACATGTTGCAAATACTGGAATCCCTTAATGAACTGGCACTGCACTATCAAATGACTGGGCACCCTCAACAGGCCGAAAGTATGTACCAGCAAGCGCTTGATCTGCTGGATCAGCTGAATATGAGTGAATCAATCGAACAGGCACTGATTCTGGGAAACCTGGCCAGCCTGAAGCTTTCACAAAAAGATAATTCAGCCGCTCTGACTTTATTGGAGCAGAGTCTGCTGCTACATGACCAGCTGAATCAACGGCCGCTGGAAGCATCACAAGTGGCCAGCTATACTGCAACACTGTATTACAACCAGCGTCAATATACACAAGCAGAGCCCCTGTTTTTAAAAGCCTTGGCGTTACTGGACAGTATTCCGGCAGCTGATGAGGATAGTCTGCTGATCGCACTGGATAATCTGGCTGCTCTGTACACAGCCTGGGGAAAGCCTGGTGAGGCAAGACCTTATAGCAACCGATCCAGAACAGTAAAAGACCATACCCGATAAAGACAGTCCTAATGTATTGTTACGGAAGCGGGTATGTCATTCGGTATATAAGGTAACTCTAGGAAATCTACATAGGCAACATAATGATACTAACCGTTCATTCAGACATACAAAGCCCTGTCATCCACCTATGTTGATCATTGCATTTTGGCGTTTACTGGCTCTGTTTTTTGTCGGGCTGGCTTTTATCGGCGCCATCCTGCCTGGCTTGCCTACAACAGTCTTTCTGCTGTCAGCAGTATGGGCCTCCTCCAAAGGCTGGCCAAAACTGCATGACTGGCTTTTGAGGCACCCCCGCTTCGGCCCCTTAATCAGCCAATGGCAAACACATCGTGCCGTTCCCCGTCGGGCAAAGTGGATAGCGGGGCTCAGTATGCTCGCCAGTACTTTCATACTGCTGTACAGTAGCGCTCCCTTATGGGTTAAATGCACGGCACCTACCATCATGATAGTAGTAATGATCTGGCTGGCCAGTCGACCTGAAATGCCAACCACTTGCCCATTGAAAGCTAAAACAAAAATCATCAATCCTGATTAATGCCTGCCATACAGACCTGAAGCGCTTTAGCTACATATTTCTCCACAGAGGAGACCGATACTGACAGGCGCTCCGCAATATCCTTATAGCTTAAATGATCCAGTTGCCTGTATATAAACGCCTGACGCACCTTATCCGGTAAACTGCGCAGCAAAGTATCAATTTCCATGAGCGTTTCTATCATTTGCACATGCGCTTCTGCAGAAAGCGCATGTACTTCAGGAAGGCTTTTCAAGTGCTCTTGATAGGCTATTTCAAATTGCTTTCGTCGATATCGATCAATCAACAGACCTTTGGCAATATGTGTTAGAAAACGTTTCGACTCTACACCAGATGGAATATGGTTACTCTTAAGAACTCGTAAGTAGGTATCATGCACTAGATCAGCCGCATCATCCGAGCACCCAAGACGTCTTTGGATAAAAATGGATAGCCACGTACGGTTTTCAAGGTACAGCTGTTCAACTTGCTCCGCATGCTGTGTACTAATAGCTGTCATGAACCACTACTCCGATAGGCTCTCGCTTAAATGATATTAGTTATCATTATTATTAATATCGAAGCCTGATGCAAGTACTTCTGCTTTTCTGACTCAGTGAAAATCTACTCTGAAATTAACCGTTTCTACATACCTGAGGAATCAGTGGATTAAAAACTCATACTCATTTCATCCCAGCGGTAGACGACTGGAAGACTTGATTTCCCGCAGCGACAAACTGGAGCGGATCGCCGACACACTGGGAAGCCTCCGAAGCGTTTGCTCAACGAAACGACTGTAATCATCCAGATCTTTCGCAACGACCTGGAGCAGAAAATCTGCATCACCAGTCGTGTTATGGCAAGAAAGCACATTATCGGACTGCTGGATAATCTCAACAAATGCCCGGGTAGTGGCTTCGTCATGTTCTGTACAGCTTAACTGGACAAACGCCATCACCCCAAATCCCAACTTGCGGCGGTCCAGATTAGCCTGATAGCTTTCAATATACCCCTCCTCTTCTAACCGCTTCAAACGCCGCCAGCAGGGTGTTTCACTAAGAGAGAGCTGCAGCGCCAGTTTTGCATTCGACAAGCGACCGTCTCGCTGAACCCCCTTGAGTATGTCAAGATCAACTCCATCCAAATCACTCATAGAAAGAATCACTCTATAAACAATATAAAAAAGGCAGACTATTTCTTTTCAAGCAATCTTTCAACCCGGATTCGCAAGGCTATTTCGACGCTGAAACAGTACAATTTTCAATGACCGGTTCAACTGCCAATCAAGAGGACCCAGAGATGAAAGCCGTCGTCTACGAACACTTTTCCAGCACACCTAAAATCATGACAGTAGAAGATCCCACACCGACTCCTGAAGGGGTGGTGATAAAAGTCATGGCCACCGGCGTCTGTCGTAGCGACTGGCACGGCTGGATGGGCCATGACCCAGACATCATCCTGCCTCATGTACCGGGACATGAATTTGCCGGCATCATCGAAGCCACTGGCCGTGACGTACGTCGCTTCAAGGTTGGAGACCGGGTCACCGTGCCCTTTGTGGCAGGCTGTGGCAGTTGCCCGGAATGCCACTCAGGCAACCATCAGGTATGCGGCAGTCAAACCCAGCCAGGATTCACACACTGGGGCTCTTTTGCAGAATACGTGGTCGTGCATCATGCCGACGTTAACCTGGTGCATTTGCCGAAAACCCTGGATTATGCCACCGCAGCGAGCCTGGGCTGTCGGTTTGCAACCTCATTCAGAGCCGTCGTCGACCAGGGCAAGACCTCGGCAGGACAGTGGGTCGCGGTTCATGGCTGTGGTGGCGTAGGACTGTCCGCTGTTATGATCGCCACCGCTGTAGGCGCCAACGTAATCGCGGTCGACATCTCTGAAGGTGCGTTGGCACTCGCTCGATCACTCGGAGCAGTGGCAACAATAAACGCCAGTGAAACGCCCGATGTCAGCGACGCCATTCGGGAAATCACCAAAGGAGGCGCACATGTATCACTGGATGCACTTGGCCATCCGATGACCTGTGTCAATTCGATCAAAAGCCTGCGCAAACTGGGTAAACACATTCAGGTCGGACTGCTACTGGCTGACCAGGCCACACCCGCTATCCCGATGGACAGAGTCATCGCCCACGAACTGGAGATTCTTGGCAGCCATGGCATGCAAGCACACCGATACGATGCCATGCTCGCTATGATCCAGTCCGGCAAGCTCACCCCGGAAAAACTGCTAGGTAAAACGATCAGCCTCGAAGAATCCATCGATGCCCTGACCCGGATGAACGAGCAGAGCTCACCTGGCGTCACGGTTGTTACGCGGTTTTAAGGCTGGGTGACTGAATTCAATACAAAGCTAGGCAAGAAGCAACAGAAAAAACCGAAGCCGGTCACAGCTCTTTGATGATGCAGGTGAAAGCTTCGCTGTAGCCTTTGCAACTTCAACTACCTGAGCTCTTGTGCACTTTCCGCAGACGCGGAAATATGCCATTGTTCACCCAGATCTGAGCCTTAAGTAACGCCAAACAAGTCGCAACACTTTTCCACCGTTATCAAAGGGACACGCATACGAACTGCAGCACACTTACCTAAACTAAAGCGATTAGCTGCTAAGGGGAAGCTTAAATGCGTACCGAAGAAGTCGTTTTTTCATCTGCCGGGACATCCCTTGCTGGCACGCTGACGCTGCCTGCAAATCAGTCGCCCTGCTCATGTGTGGTCATGGTGCACGGAAGTGGCCCACAAGATCGCGACGGGAACATATCTGGATTTAATGTTCGTATCTTTAAGTTATTAGCCGAATATTTTGCCCAAAAGGGTATCGCTGCTCTGCGATATGACAAACGAGGCTGCGCTCAAAGCGGTGGGAGCTTTATAAATTCAGGGCTGAGTGAAATGGTTAATGATGCCTGCTCAGCTATAGACTATGCTGGCGAGCGGATCGAAGTTGATAAAAGATGCATCTACGTACTTGGGCACAGTGAGGGAGCGGTATTAGCACCAGAAATTGGCCTTAAAAGACCAAATCTTGCTGGCCTTATCATGTTGTGCGCAAGCATACGCAGCTTCGAAGAGGATTTCATAAAAAATTCCGAGGTGCTTAATCAGGATTTGGCAAAAGTGACAGGGATAAAAGGGATATTGGCCAGGTGGCTCTTTCATACAAAAGACCCAGCAAAAAGCGTGGCAGATCTCAGACGGAAAGTGGAGAAAACAAATTCCAAGCGGATGTGGATTTCTTTCTCACGCGTTAGTACCAAGTTTTATAGGGAGACATTTAACTACGATATTAAAACGTATTTGAGAGAGAACAAACTCCCAATTTTGGCTATTGGCGGTAGTAAAGATTTTCAGTGCCACCCTGATGACACCCGTCAAATACCATCAATATCGCAAAGTGAAACCACGGTTCATATTATTGAAAACATGGATCATATGCTTCGAACCCAAGAAGAAAACCCCACCTTGCTTAGCTATAAAAACGCAGGGGAAAAACCTATGATGCAAGAAGTAAAAGAGCTGATTAGCAACTGGGTGAGGTCTAAAACTTAGCCAATACAGCACGATTGCAAACTGCATCTACCACATGGATATTGGGCAATATGCCTTCTGACACATGACGCTTACATTTCCTGAAAATACACTTGAATCACTTGAAACAAGATAAGTGATTATCGGAGGCATGAATCCACCTTTCGTACCTGAGGCGTTAGTTGGACCATTCATAGCAACCATACAGAGGGATTTTCAATGAGAATCAGGATCTACGTTATGACATTAGCCGCCATCACCAGCGTCGGCTGTTCCACTATCACCCAGAACGAGAATCAGACTTTGTTGCTCACTGCCAGCTATCAAGGCAACCCAGTTGATGCTGAGTGTCGACTTAAAAATGACAAGGGCGAGTGGCATTCAGAAGCACCAGCAAGCGTAAGTGTGAGGAAATCCAACGAAGGCCTTGAAGTGACCTGCAAGAAAGAAGGAATGCCTGACGGTATATTGAAAGCCATATCACGAGTAGCTGGATCAATGTATGGGAACATCGTCTTTGGTGGTGGCATTGGCGCAATGATCGATCACAGTAAAGGCGTCGGCTACGACTACCCAGATCAATTGCCGGTAAAGATGGGCGAATCTGTTGTAGTTGACAAGAAGCCTAATAAACAAACAACCGCTCAACAAACCGCCCACTAACGCTTGATAGTTATATGCAGGAAGAGAACAACAATGAAAAAAATCATGGCATTAGGCTGTCTATTGTCAGTCATTTTTTCCCAATCAGTGTTCGCTACAGACAGTTGCAGCTGTATAGGCTATTCAGGCCCCGGTGGCCCATGTTATGCGGGCGTTGGTGGTGCATGCTACTCTGGCATTGGCGGCACCGGTATAAACTGCCCAAGCATCTGCACTTCCCAATCAACGTCGACAGTAAAACCTAAAAAATGCATAGGCTATGCTGGCCCCGGTGGTCCATGCTATGCAGGACCAGGAGGCCCCGCGTACGACGGTGTCGGCGGTCCATGTTATGCCGGTGTTGGTGGTGCGTGCTACTCCGGTATTGGTGGGACTGGTATAAACTGTCCTAGCATCTGCCAACAAAAATAATCAAATAGTTATCAGACTCTGATTAGTTTTTGGCGATCGCGCTGACAGATACAAATAAAAATATTAGTGTAGAAAAAACTCTGACACAATCCATAATAATAATCACCTTTTCAATCGCTGATTTTTCTTAATACAGGTTCTAGAGGTCCACGACCAAACAATCTGGCATAACCACCTACAAGCAACATGGAAAGAATACCGATCAAAGCCGAGACAGGTACCAGTGCCAAAAGTCCATACTGATTGAATAATCCTAGCCCGTAGCCACTGAAAACGAAGCCACATGTAACCCCTTGTAAAATATAGGTCGATAGAGAGTTTCGGCCTGCCATCAAAAGCAACAATGGAAAGCTGAAGCGACGAGAAGCAATAATGATCAAATACAGATAGATAGCAGATAACGCTGGCGCCCCCAACCCAATCACAATAAACCCGACAAAACTCAACCATTCAGAAGTGACTGGAATCACTCCGCTCATAGTCATTGCATAGAGCAGATTACAAGGTAATGCGATTGCTAACAGTAGAGGCAGTGACGACCTCAGGGCCAAAAACCCATCGTTTCCCGGCACAAAGAAGTTGGTCTTGGCCGCAGCCAGGCCACAACTAAATGCGCCCAGCGCCAAGGGTCCCTGTAAGAACAATAAAAAGAGAAAGGTCACTGGCCATTCATGCAGCCGCCCCTGTGTCGCCTGAACAAATGAGCCCGCAAGATGATGCCCCTCAACCCCAATATTGATCATATCGCTTTTGAGCAACTCATCAATGACAACTGCCAGTACTGACAAACATGCGAGGCTGACGGGGATCATACTGAACGCAAAATAGATAAGGAAACGTGGAGAGCTCCCCCTTAATAGCCAAAGCAAGACGCCCAACAAAGCATACAGCAACAGGATGTCACCACTGAAGACCAGGACAGCATGCCCAACACCTATCAAAGCCAGCCCCATCAACCGGCGAAAGTAGCGCTCGGAAAACGCCTGACCGGAACGCTCAGCTGTACGTGCCTGAATCGCCATCCCCCATCCAAAAATAAAAGAGAACAGCAGGAAAAACTTAAGTTGAAACAGGCCTTCGACAATGAAGGCACCCAGCATGTCGGGTGCATTGGCTGGCACCATGAATACCGCCTCCACCGGCAATGCCATAAACGGTACGTTGACGATGCAGATTCCTATCAATGCCACCATTCTGATCACATCTACTTCATCATTGCGCTGCCCGTCCATTTCACCACCTTTCCTTTTTTTCATCGTTGACTATCGCTACACACAAGGACAGACTATTTGAAGCACACAGACATCGCATGTGACAAATGTAATGACATTTGCCCTATGCTGGCAGACCCCGATCTATGGAATACTGACCAGATGAATGGACATCAGACTGCCAAATACAAAATATACGACCTTTCCCTGAGCATCATTGCCTGGGCCTTTGTGTTTTCCCTTACCTTTTACCTCTGGGAAATTGATTATCCGGATGTACACAACAGACTCAGTTTCACCCTGCCCAATATCGCTTTGACTGCGACATGTTTCGCACTTTATATCGCTGGGGTAGTCTGGCGAATTTTTTCCCGTCAGATCAATTATCGAGGTCTGATCCTTCAAGCCGCTGGACTGTCTATTCTGCTTTTCTTGTTTCCTAATGGTGTCATTGTCATTCTGGCCATTCTGCTGATTGCGCAACTGAGTGAATATCTTAGCGCGCCGGTAATCCTTGTGGTCGCTGTTGCGACGCCTCTGATCTACTTTCTTCAAATGCCTGCCGAATTTGCCTGGTTCAACATCATCCTGTTTATTCTCCTCAACCTGTTTTCCTTCTATGCATCCAATCGCATGCTGGAGGAGCGCAAGGCCAAGGAAATTAACTCACACCTGCTACGTGAGCTTCGTGCAACACAGAGCCTCCTCCACTCAACCACCCGGCGCGATGAACGCCTGCGCATTGCGCGAGACCTTCATGATGCTCTCGGACATCATCTAACTGCGCTCAGCATTCAACTGGAAGTAGCCAGTCAGATAAGTATGGATAATGCACAACCGCATATCATCAAGGCGCAAAGTATCGCCCAACTCCTGCTCAGTGATGTTCGCGAAGCGGTATTGGATATGCGCAGCAGCAATGAACTGGATCTGCACAGTGCACTCATTGCTCTGACTGATGATCTGGACAACCTGGATCTTCAGGTAGTCATTGAACCTGACCTGGTTGTTTCTGACGCCAGAGCAGCAGAAATACTCTTTCGCTCGGCTCAAGAAGCCATCACCAATGTACTGAAACATAGTCATGCAACACACTGTCGACTGAGCCTGATACGAGATACAGGAGAGTTGCTTCTCACTATTGAAGACAATGGCAGGGTTAAATTCCCTATAAAGCCAGGTAACGGCTTATGTGGAATGAAGGAACGGGTTCGCACATTGGACGGCCGCCTGATCCTGAACACAGACAAAGGCGGACTCAATCTGCAGATCAGAATACCGGAACCCATATGACACATATCAAGATACTATTGGTGGATGACCAGAATCTGATTCGCGAGGGCATCAAGAGCTTGGTTCAGTTAAGGCCAGATATGCATGTCGTTGCAGAAGCAGATGATGGGACAGAGGTGATTTCATTGATTGCCCGCCATCAACCGGATGTACTCTTGCTGGATTTGCAAATGCCCTGTGTTAATGGTCAAGATGTACTACGACAAATGCAGAACAGGAATATAAACACGCCCGTCCTGATCCTTACCACGTTTGATAATCATAACCTGGTACTGGAGTGCATCAAGCTGGGAGCTAAAGGCTATCTCCGCAAGGATGTTAGTTTTAAGGCACTGACCAATGCTATTCTGAGCCTTGCACAGGGCAAAACCTGGTTACAGCCTGCTGTCACCTGTCGAGTCGAAAAAGGCAAAGAGCAGATGGCAACTAACGACATTCTGGTAGTTGAGCAGCTAACCGAGATAGAAACTCAAGTGCTTCGACTGGTAGCAGGAGGCTACTCAAACCAGGAGATCGCAGATGCACTTCACAAATCCGTAGGCACCATTCGAAATCAAGTCTCATCCATACTGAGCAAACTCGATGTGCGCGACAGAACCCGAGCTGTTCTGAAAGCTCTGGAAATTGGTTTGATATAATTGACACTGAGTAAACACTCTCGGATAAAAATTTCGTCACCCTAACTCTTCATTAACTTTAGTTCCTTATCAGCAACAGCTATCAACCGCAGTATTTCACGGGTAGTTATCCTCTCTTGTATAAAAAATTTACGTTATTGATTAAAGCATATCTATGACATTTGACACATGGAGCACATTGTTAAATGCAGTAATCTTCAGACTTAGACAGTACGACATCATGCCATTTTTTATTTTCAAGGAAGTTAGTGCGGTGAAGGATACGCCTTGGCAGGAACAGTTAAAGCTTAATTTTCAGAAAAAAATCTGTAAACACAGCACAGACTAACAAGGGGATAGATAATGAAAAATCACTGGATGTTACTTGCTATCACATCAACAGCTTTATTGGCGATATCAGGCAACTCGCACGCAACAGGTAATTTTGGTATAGGATTGGGAGTCTTTAGTGGCTCAAATGAATACAAAGACATTGATACGAAAAATTATGTATTGCCTGTTATAACTTACGAAAGTGAAAATTTTACGCTGTCTCCAACTCGTGGCGAATATCATTTCCAATTTACCAGCAACATGTGGATCAGCATAATTGGTTCGGCCAGATTACAAGGATATAAAGCCAAGGATAGTGCTGCATTCAAAGGAATGGACGACAGGAAAAACGGTTTTGATTTAGGCGCCAGCATTAACATATACGATCAAGAAATTGGCTTATTGTCTTTAGAATGGCTAACAGATGTAACGGGCAAGTCGAAAGGTGACGAAGTGACAGCAGCTTGGTCATACCCATTTGAAGGAAAGTCACTCGCTATTACACCAAGTATATTTTGGAGGTGGCAAAGTGCTGACTTAGTTAATTACTACTATGGTGTCAAGGAAAAAGAGGTTACATCAAATCGTTCAGTTTATTATCCAAAATCAAACTCAAACGTTGGTGCTGCAATTTCAATTAATTATCCACTATCACAAAGCACTGGCCTGTTTAGTGGAGTTAGCGTTTATTCGCTAGGTAATAAAATAAAGAAGAGTCCATTAGTGGATGATGGCAAAGACCTAGGCTATTCGGCTTCTATTGGCTTAATATACAAATTCTAAGGTTAGCGAGGAGAAGCCCTATGGAACAGATCTATACATCAAAAATTGATACGTGGCTGGCGCTGGTTTTGTTTGGTGCCGTGGCTGCATGTCTCATTGTATTTGTGTTCGCTTTCCGTACCGGAAGCACCTCTGCAATTCTCGTGACATTGCCAGTACTCATTATTGGAGCTGGTTTCCCCGTATGGCTGATGACAGGTACAACCTACACGTTGAGTAGCACGAGTCTCCTGGTGAAGAGTGGGCCATTCAAGTGGCAGGTCCCGATTGAGCAGATCACAAGCATCACGCCAACTTCGAATCCGCTGTCTAGCCCAGCACTTTCTCTGGATCGACTAAGGATTGATTATGGGCGCGGGCAATCAATAATGATCTCGCCAAAGGACAAGGCTCAATTTGTCCAGGATTTGGAGGCCCGTCGTGGGAAAAATCGCTAAGAAAAGCGTTAGTTAGCCCAGCCCTCTCCATGGATCGACTTCGGATTGATTATGGCAGAAGACGATCGATTATGATCTCTCCCAAAAATAAAGGAAGGGCCGATGATGCTGGTGATTTTGATTTCAACATATCTAATCCGATAGGCTCATTAGCAACTTTTGAATGAAAAAATGGAGAAACGATGTCTAACTCAAACATAAACAGCGTGGTCGCAGTTGTCCCTGTCAATGATCAAAGCACAGCCGTTAAGTGGTACAAGAAGTTGATAGGACGATGCGCGGATCTCGTACCGGTCGAAGGTGTCGCCGAATGGCAACTCGCAGAGAACGCTTGGCTTCAGGTTTCCACTGACCCGGAGCGCGCAGGCAGAACAACAGTCGTCATTGGCGTCAACAATATCGACGATCAATGCCGTGCTTGTGCGTTGGCCAATGTGTCATGTGGAGAGATTGTTGAGTACCCGGATGTTATCCGGATGATCGAAGTGACTGATCCGGACGGCAACAAGGTTACATTTGTTCAAGACATTTCTCAAAGGACATAGCATGCCCGTAATGGCTAACAATTCGCTGCTGCGGGAAAATGGGCGCTGGCAAAAGGAGCAACATGAACCAGCGCAGTTCGACACTGAGGAAGTCTTCAGGATGGTAACTGGATAGGTAATCCCCCCGAAGAATCAGAGAGGTTCAATGTCAAGGTTATAGAAACAGAGGTGGAATAACAGTGTGCTAGACAATATCAGTCCAGCAGAGTTTGAGCGCAAATGCGCATAACAGTGTCTACTTTATGTGGGCAGGACCAGACTAAAGATGAAAATTTTTACGGCTACAATCATAGTAGCCTCATTCTTGTGCGGACTCGCGATAATAGCTTCGAGCTACAGTCATACTATTTCAAAGGTAAAGAGAGGAGATGGGTCTCCTATTTATTATTATATGGAATCAGCGAAAAGTGGGCTCAAATCGGACACGCTTCTAGTTGCCTTTCAGGGCTCTGATTGTAATAGCGTAAAGCACAACGATTTCATTAAAGATTTTTCCAAAGGTTCTTGGCCTTCAGCGGATTTACTTTTGATCGAGAAGCCGGGGATTACGCCAAGTCTACCTCATGATATGAGTACAGAAAGGACTGATTGTCCCGTCTACTATCTGCAAAATGATAGCCCGATACAAAGAGTGCAGGACGCCAGGGCCGTCGTGAGTCGTGTGCTAGAAGGCAGGAGGTACAATAATGTGATCGCCCTGGGAGGTAGTGAGGGTGCAACCGTAGCCGCTATGTTTGCTGCGGAAAGCCGCATACCAGATGTTGTCGTTTTGATTAATGGAGGTGGTCGCTGGTTTCTCGAAGATGTGCTTCATAATATAAAATCGACTACCTCGGAACATCAACTTTCGTCAGAGCTGGAAGACTTTAAAGGTTTTGCAGAGCATATTCTAGAAGCAAAACCCTTTGATATTGAAGTAAGCAATCATGGATATGATTGGTGGCGAAGCATGCTAACGATAGATCAGCAGTCCGTTTTAAGTCAGATAAACATGCCGACTTTAGTGGTTCAAGGTGGGAGAGACAAGTCTGTCTCACCTAAAGCGGTCACGGAAATGATCGAAGGACTTCAAAAAGCGGGTAAAGACAATATCGAGTTGCTTGCCTACCCTGAAATGGATCATGGTCTCATCGCGCAAGACGGACAAAGCATGATGCAGAAAGTCACTGGAGATATATTTTTATGGCTAAAGACTTCGCTTCGGCCTGAGCTCAACAAGTCTGTACATTAAACAATATCGCCGTTAAGTATACTGGCGACAGTCGGGAGGGTCGGCTGGTCAGCTTAGTCGATCGCCAGTTCAGCAACTAGCATTCTCCGACCTGTAAGATAAAACTTCTTGGACGAATGGATATGCTGGCCCCGCCCCTAATTCACTGCACTGGAGAGTTATGTTATTTTTAAGGTCACATCTGTGGTGGGTTTTGTTGTTATCCATTGCTTGCGGGGACGCGCTGGCGAGCGCAGATTACTTTCAGCACGGAGATCAAAAGCTAGTAGCCTATTTCCTGACACCTGAAGACCATCAGCAAACTAAAGGCGTGATCATTTTTGTGCACGGTGATGGAGCAATGCCATATGATGCTCACGGGTACTACCAGCCTATCTGGCAGCGACTATCCAGAGCTGGATTTGCAATTTTCAGTTGGAATAAACCAGGAGTTGGAGGTTCGTCGGGTCAGTGGCTGCTTCAGTCTATGGAGGATCGTCAATCGGAAGTGCTAGCAGCCATTGAGCATGTAAAGGCTCGTTATGGTTTTCAGGCAGGACAGATTGGAATCGTTGGGTTTAGTCAGGCAGGTTGGGTAGTACCCAAAATCGCCAAGAACAACCAGGATGTTTGCTTCCTGATTGGCGCCGGCTTTGCTTTAAACTGGATGGAACAAAGCTGGTATCTGACCAATACACGAATGCAATTACAGGGCAGCAGTAGTGCAGAGGTTGACTCAGCTTATCAACGGTATTTAGACGAGCAAGTTTTTTTCAGTCAGTCACCCAATTATCATGATTACCTATCACGCTTTGGTGACAAACGCTCAGCTATATCACGTGAGCGCTTTCAATTTATAGCATTAAATCATCAAGCAGATGCCACTACAGATTACACCGCGATCACACAGCCATTTTTACTGTTACTGGGTGAACAGGATCGGAATGTTGATATTAAGACTACGTACGAGACATTGCAGCACATTACTGCACAACAGAACAACATTCAGATCCAAATAGTTGCCGATGCCACGCATGGACTATTAAAACATCCACAGTTTAACACTCAAACGCCGGGGTTCTGGTGGTGGTTGCGCTTTACTCTGAGCGGGGAAAAGGCTTTTGCTGATGGGGTACTCGATCAAATTGAACACTGGTCAATAAATGCATCTAAACAGTGCAAGCCTCATATCCAACCCAGCTCAATACCACGTAGTACCGCACGAACCCGATCACGGACACCCAGCTTGGAAAGAATACTCGAAACCTGATTCTTCACCGTTCCTTCAGCAGTTCCCAGGGCTAGAGCCACCTCCCGGTTGTTGAGCCCACTGGCCAGCAGACGCAGGATCTCAGTTTCCCGTACAGTCAGTTGGCAAGGCGGATCAAGACAGTCGAAATCGGACACCGTCTGCCGGACGCCCGACAGCACTCGTTCGGTAATCGAGGGGCGAATGGCCGTACCTCCCGCAGCAACATGCCGGATATCATCGGCCAGCCGTTCCAGCGAGATATCCTTAAGCAGAAAGCCGCGAGCTCCTGCACGGATGCCGGAAAGCAGCGCCTCGTCATCATCGAAGGTTGTCAGAAGGATAGTAGCTGGCAATCTCCCCTCCATGCTCAAACGGGTAAGAACATCGATGCCACTCATGACGGGCATGCGGACATCCAGTAGCATCACATCAGGATCTCTGGCAGCAACCAGCGCCATGGCCTCCTCTCCGCTCGCAGCCTCGCCGACTATTTCAATATCGTGCGTAAGTCCCAGCAACCCGGCAATACCACTTCGCACCAGATGCTGATCGTCAACCAGAAGTACCCGGATCATGCTTTTCCACCCTCCATAGGCAGCCATAATTGAACCTGACAACCGACCCCAGGCCGTGCTTCTACCTCCACACTGCCACCGACCTCCTCGACTCTTTCACGTATTCCCGTAAGCCCATTACCTGGCACGATCCTGGTGGCACCACAACCATCATCGACAATACAGACATGAATGTCGTTGGCCTTGCACGCCACGCTGATCTCAACCTTGTGTGCATTGGCATGACGCAGGGTATTGGAAAGCGCCTCCTGTACACAACGGAAGATGACGTGTGCCAGTGCCGGATCACGCACCTGACAGCCTGGATCATAGCGCAACTCAATATGGGGTTCCGGAATCCCGGAGCAAAGCGTCTGCAAACTCCGAGAAAGATTGATCGGCACAGCAAGGAGCTCACGCTCGATCGTCATCCTGACTTCCTGATAGAGCTCCTTGGCAATATCTCGTGCGGTGTATACCGAGGACATCATGCTCTCTGGCTTGCGTATGGCAAGTTCCAGGTGCAGATTCAAAGCCGCCAGGTGATGACCGAGCCCATCGTGCATGTCACGGGAAATGCGCAGGCGTTCGCTGGATCGTGCGCTATCCTCCAGCAGCTGTCGAGTGGCCATGAGCTCGGCATAGGCTTTGGCCAGCCGGTAACGCTGACGACGTTCAGACATGGCCATGAAACCCAGGCAGAAGGCAAACAGCTGCCAAAAGAAAAACATCACAATCGCCATTGCCAGCAAACTGACCAGGTGGATAGCCGGTAATTCGATATCGGCCAGCTCTGCCGCAATGATAACAGCGCCCATCGGGTCCGCTGTCATCAGGATAACACTCCACAACAGTACCTTGAGCAGGGCTTGGGCCAGTAACCAGACAAATGCCTTAGGCAGGGGATAAAGAAAAGGGAGCTGAGCAGCCACGATCAACAGGAGCTCTTCATTAAATATCAGGCCGATGGCTATCTGAACGGTCAGCACTCGGGGTGTTCGACTGTGGCGGTAGGCATAGGGTGCCATCACCATACAAAATGCCACAACGAAGATGACGAATGCAGCCAGCACAAACGCTTCACTGAAAATCAGTGCCGTCACCGCGTCACCAAGCCATTGACGCGCCAAGGTCTCGCCACTGAGCGTGAGAATCATATCGTTTTCTGCAGACAGCGCTTCTCGCATACGGCCCAGGACGTAGATCGCCACACACGCGAGCAGGCAAATAGCGCGAAACAATCCGGTCGGAGAAGCAAAGAAGCGCACAAACGCTTGCCACATCTCAAAGGTCTCATGGCGCCAGTCCGATCTTGATACTCCCGCACTCATCCAACAGTTCTCCTGATGCACTGGCCTGCCTATACCTCCCAGCGACGTAAGGCTGAGGCCATTTTGAACAAGATTATCAGGTTCTGCACTGCCTGACGTATGCAAGAAGTCACACGAGCAGCACCTGACCCATGGGACATGTGGATGCTGCGATAGCTCTCTATTCTGGCATCTCGTCGAGGCCATTCACGTTCAGGTGACCGGCCCACCAGCAAGGAGATAAGTATGCAACGATTTTCGTTACAACGCCCAGCTGCTGTGCTGTCGGGCATCATTCTGTTGAGCATTCCGATGATGAGCCAGGCCGATGGATATATCACACTGGGCACGACCAGTGAAAGCACTCCAGTCATCAGCCTGGGGCTGGATCATACCTTCGAGTTTGAACGCTGGCATCCACAGCTAACACTAAGACTCGGCAGCGGGATATTGCTGCTCCCGGGTGATATTGACGATGATAACGCCGCCTGGACGCTGACCCCAGCCTTGCGATGGAGTTTTGCCGGTGAGCACGGTATGTTCGTTGAGGCTGGAATCGGTATGGCACTTTTTCTTAACACACATCTTGAAAAGCGCCAACTTTCCACCTCTTTTCAGTTCGAAGACCGTTTAGCCCTTGGCATGCCACTGGGCAACGGTGAACTCTCAGTCAGTCTGATCCACTACTCTAACGCAGGTATCAAAAAACCGAATAGTGGTTTCGAAACCCTATCAATTGGCTACCGCCATCCTTTCTGACAGCATGGTGATATCACCAACCAGCCCTTTGGGATCGTGGTGGCCGTTCAGGCCACCACAGCGTGAGGCTAAAACTGCAGTTTTAGATGCAGCATTTCATACAGGCTATCGTTCAACTGCAGGAGCTTGAAACTTCACCTGCAATTGCTACCAGTAACTATCACTCCCAATCTATTATAAATTACAACAAAAAACCATTTTATAACAATCAATTACAAACATAATCAGCATAGGTGCCATAAAAAGTGCCATGCAAATACTCACAGAACCTTTGATCTAACTTATCGAGGGTCGCCTTTCAGCTCACCGTCTACGTTCAAAAGCCCCTCCACCTGCTCTAGGAACGCAATGAGTTCGCCCTGTTTACTAGCACCTTCCGATTGCCATTCCTCCAACGGCCTAACCATGGCAAACCCGCGTGCATCCCATGATAGCTGTTCTAAGTTTTGATCGGTCGCACCGCGCTCACGTAGATAGAACTCACTCCATCTGCCAAAAGCCAGTATCCACAGTGACACTCTAAGCGCGTCGTCCCATCGGGCCCAGTTCGAGGTGCTGGCGAGTGGCTGTTGCACGATCCGCCGTTGCCGCTTCAAGATGTCATTCATCACCATCAGGCTTGCCTCCCGCCGTTCAGGGCTACTATAGGCGAAAAGGAACGAAGCTATATTAGTCGTCTGCCCTTCACGGGCTCGATCAAACAAGCGAGACCGGTTGTTCAATAGTGGTCCCAACATGCTAGCCAGCTCCTGCATCCATATTTCACAGGCATCTTCAGTGGAGGCTCGGTCACTCTGTAGCAAAGGTAAAACCACATCTCGGAATAACCATGGCTCAGCCCACGCTAATTGCCGCATATGGCCTCGCATGGAGTCGATCAAGTGCCGCAGCTCCTCCACAGTGATTGCTTCTGGCAAGATTTTATGCAGCGCTGCAACCAAGTCTTTAAAAATTTCTTCTTTATTCGAATCCATGGCCGCATGGTGAACCATCCAGCCTAGTGCACGCACTCGTTCCCGGCTGGGAAAAGATTCCAGTAACGATAGTACCGAGATAAGTCCATCCTGCGTATCTAACTGCCGCTCAACTGCGTTAAGCCCCAACCAGTGCAGCAAGCCCTGGCCGCTATAAACAAGAGTATCAAGTTGAGTTTTGCTGATATCAAATTCTATCGACAACGAAATTTCGCTAACAATCTGGCTTAATAGAGACAATCTAACAGCTTCGCTCTCATCGGGCTCAACGGGTAGAATCGAAATCTGTTCTTCGGCAATTTTCAGCAAGCAATCTGGCGCGTACCACCACAGAAATCTGATGGCAAAGTATTCAGACCAAGTTAAAGCTGCGTATTTTGTAGGGTGGAATAGTTGCCTTGTGTGATAAGAGCTGCGTAGCAATACTTCGACTGGCATGTGAAAGAACTGCACATCCACAGTGGCCAATTCCTTGCACGTATTGTCATGCACCCGCTCGAACGCAGTTTTAAGGAATTTTTTCAAAAACTCCAGAAAATCGCGTTCGGATTCAAGATATCTTAGCTCCATGTCACCTATGGAAGAATGTGCGAGTACCTCACCCAACACTTCCCATATTGGAGTGAAGTCCTTAAAGTTGATTTCTTGCTTGGCAACACAGTTTTTCAGTCCATCTGTCAACAAGAGGGAGTTATCTCTGAGTAAGCCTAATGCTTCCATCTGCATCCTTAGCTGACCACCACTCAATCCCTTCAGGGAAGTTTCGCCGGACCAAACGCTGAGCACACTGCCTGCCCCAGGCTTTTCGATAAAGCTTAGAGGCTCGTAGCGTCTAGGTGCCGAAGGTGATGCCGTAGAATCGAAGAGAAGCCGCATTGCTGGATTCTCAGCCTCACCGCCAAACTGAGTAGTCTTTGCCTCTCTCACCAACGTGGATTTATACTGCTCTACTTGGAGCAGAACATCTGCTGGGATCGGTGTGATCAGCAAGGGAAAATTTTCTGCCGCTTTTTGAAAGGAATTAGACAAATGAAACCCAGCGACGGGAAGTTCGTCTGCCCCCATGACCAAAACGTAACGATCATGTAGCCGCCCTTCTTTCAGGCCATATATACAAAATTTAATGCGACTTAGTAAATCTCTATTATGCTCACAGCTCGCTATCAGATTGTTGACTCGCCCCGAAATAGGATGTTCACATTCATCTTGAGCATCTTCTTCCCCCTTCGATAGCTTCGGTAGCGACGTAAATACGATATAATCCGAATTCATTGCCGCACAAATCAATACAAGCCCCAGTCCAGCAGTCTCGAAATAAGGATCGAAAATCACGATTTGATGCTGCTGGTACTTGGCCAATAGAGATCTAAACCATTCCACGAACTGCAGTCGCCCTTCGCCATCCCCCATGCTCCATCTCTCGAAAAACATCCCTTCTGACTTAGGCGGATTAAGCCGCGCAAAAAGAGAGGAAAGTTCACGGTTAGCAGTAACCCAAGGGTCCGCCTCCCGCCCACCGATGCGGTTACCAAAGCCCATGATGCCACGGTTAACCGTAAGGGCAGCCTTTACACGATCGGACATACCCGGCCTAGTTGCCTTTTCAAGCCAGTCGAACTTGACGGGACTGCTTCCTGTCCCCACCATGTGCCCCTGAAAATTAATCTCTCGGACATACCCGACCTGCCACCGACAGCAGAGCTCGCCCTGATGAGGACTATCATTTGAGAAGCCAAAAATCTCCAATTCTGTGCTATCGGCCCTCTCTCTCAACTCCTCGCTTACTTGAAACACATATTCAAACACTCCCTCCTCGTCACGATTTGCTGAAGCAATAGTCGAGGAGACGATTTGGCCATCATTTGCGATGCTTAAGCGAAACTGAAATTTCTCAAAGAGCGGCACTTGTATCGGATCAAAGCAAGCGGACAGAGCACGCGGTGAGTCAGTCCATTTTACACTTAGTAAGTTCTGCTCAAGGTCATCCAGGGTAGGAAAGACCAATAATTCTAGATCGCCAAATCGCGTGGCATCTGCTCCACCAAAATCTAAACCAGTTTCCGCATCGAGCTGTTCAACTAATGAAGCAGTTAAGTTAGCACTGTATTCCCCGTTCAACAGAAATAATGCTTTTTTATTCGCTTGGGTAATGGAAGCGCTGAAAGCACCAGCTGCACTATGTGGGCTAGAAAGTGACCGGCGCTCGTGCGCATCTCGATTGAGTAGATAAGCGACAGGGCGATAGACCAAGTTATCGGTCACAAGAGTAGTAGATCCGAACTGCTTTCTTAACTTTTCCGGACATTCAAGCCCCAGCGTCTTATTTATTGCTGAAATAGACTGCCCAGCACTGAATTGCCTTAAAAGTTCCGCACAGTGGATGCTGTCTATATATAGGTTAAGACGAGTAATCTTTACCTTAATGTTTCCGAAGACAAGGTGGTTGTCGTTGTTGCTGAAGGACCAACCGTTGCTAGAATGACTGTATGGGAGTATGCGACCATAGACTACACGCATTTCAGTCGACTGCTCAGATTTAATCTGCAAGACCCATAGCTGAAGCGCACAAGCGCGATTTTGGTTAGAAAAAAGGCGCTCCAGTCGTCTATCGCCTAAGAGATCATCTAGTGTAGAAGCCATCGAATTCTGCGAACTCCCTTCAAAATTGATATTGCACGACATTACGCGCAACTCTGATCCTCTGTCATAGTTTTGGCGGCCCCCGCCGCCTAAACCCAGATATAGAAATATCTATATTGTAGTGAACCCCGCTTCTTCATAGCAGTATTTTCGGATTAACGGGGCGAAAGCTCGGATAGTGCGGCCTTCATTCAAATCGTTGTTCGCGCTTTTCATCCTCCTGTTGCTCGTACAGTTTTTCATGCTTGATCCACTTAACCAGTTCTTCAGACACCAATCCAGCCGCCGCAGCGATTTCTGGACTCTTATGTTCTACTAATCTTTTAATCGCATCAACTCTCTGCTGCACCACGCTCACTCGGCTACCAGAACAAGATAAAGGTGCGGTTCGCTTGGCGAACACTTCAAGAACGGCCTCTGGCTCAGGAGCAGATTCCAAAAGCCGGATCGCTGATTCCGACATCGTAACTATCCCTTGATCTCCATCCTTTGACCAAAGGTTGATACCCGCTGCAACACAAGCCCATACCCTGGTATCGGTTCTGGAGCGGCACCACTCAATCAAAACATCCATATCGATTGCGGTTAGCGGAGATCGACACGAATCATCGTGCTCAATAAAAAACAGTCTTCTCTGCTGTTCCTCTTCAGTGCCCTCAAAAACACGATTGAGAAATGCTTCTGGCATTAATGCGGCGGTCGTTGCGATGGCACTTTCAAACGCATGGATATAGCCATAGTGCTCATGAATTACAGCGAAGATTGTATCCAGCCACTCCAGCTTTTCTACTTCGTTGCCATCAAAACGTAACGCGGCAGCGATAACGCACTCCACCTTATAATCCATAGATCCATCAGAGCCACGATGATCTCTTTGGATTCTCTGGATTGCTGCTCTTAGGCCGACCAGACGAAGGGCTGAGCCAAGTGTATCTATAGCTTCATCTTTGCCATGTAGCTTCATGCTTAGGGCATCTAAAACCACATCATCACCGTTTGGCTTACTCAGAAGTCGCTGAGCAAGATCAAGAACACGGGCTTCAGGCAAACCAGCATAAGTGTCCCGCCACAAGATGGGTTCATACATCCACACAGGAGTATCTGGGTCATCCAGAAGTGCCATACAGCGATCCAGATCGGTTTCTGTAAACGCCCGCCGTGGATGTAAACCAACTAATACGCGTCGAAGTTCAGGGTGCTGTGCACACTGGTCGAGTAGCGCTTGGGCTAGCTCTGGATCAACAGAATCCACTTCCTCGATAAAACCGCCAAAGACTTCAAAGCTCTTGCTGTCTTCCTGGCACTGCTCCAGCAGCTTAACAAGCTGTTGCCAGTCGGCTCGCAGGTCATGCGCGCCTTTGGCTAATCCTTTCCCGAATGCGACCCGGTGCGGCATCCAGTCGTTGACAAACAGACTAGATTCCAACGCCTTTAGGTCATAATCTGAAGCAGCAAAGTCCTCTCCTAGTCGGAGTGCCTTGGTTTCAAGTCGTACCTGGGCTTCTTCATACTTGCTGGTGTCGTTATGATCGAAGTCAGTATCTAGCACCCAATAATCTTGGCCCTTACTCAGCACATAGGTCATGATTGTTGGAATCAGGTCTTTTGGCTTAAGCTCCTTCTCCAATACAGCAAGGATATCCGGTAACGGTTCAGCATCACCTCTATCTTTACGTCTGGTGTGGTCAAAATAGATCGTTGAGCGGATGGCTTTCCAACCTTCACCCCAGGGGCGGTAAGCATGTAGCTTATGAGCCGCATCGACGAGCTTATCCCTCATCGCTTTTTGGCGCCACATTCCTCTAAACCTCTCTGCCAAGATCAGTCGTGCTGGAGTCTCAAGATTGGTATTTGCAGAAGTTCCTAAGCGTACGGCAATGTCGATGAAGGCACTGCGCCATTCCACAAGTTCTTTATGGCTGGGTTGAAATCCAAAGTCTCTTGGTCGAGCACCAAACTCGTGTATCCCTGACCCTCTCCATGATGAGCCATAGAGGGCAGTCGAAAGCATTTTGAAGCCTAGCGCCCTGCGTCCAGCCTTGTCTGATAAAAGGCACTCATTCATGATTGTAGTGGCATAGTTAATTT
>NZ_JMSZ01000014.1 GCF_000691225.1 Nitrincola lacisaponensis | reverse complement strand
CGGTCTCGTGGGCTCGGGTCAGCAGCAGCAGGCCGACCTGGTCCGCGCCGTGGACTTCACCCCCGGCGCCGGGATCGCCTTCGACGCCCTCGGCGCGGTCATCCTCGCCGTGCTCGCGGTCTACATCTTCTCGGGCGTCTTCGGCTGGCTGCAGGCGCGACTGCTCAACGGCATCGTGCAGCGGGCGATGAACCGGCTGCGCCTGCAGGTCGAGGACAAGATCCACCGCCTCCCGCTGTCCTACTTCGACCGGGTGCAGCGCGGGGAGCTCCTCAGCCGCGTCACCAACGACGTCGACAACATCGGCCAGTCGATGCAGCAGACGCTGTCGCAGGTCATCATCTCGCTGCTGACGGTGATCGGCGTGATGGTGATGATGTTCCTCATCTCCCCGCTCCTGGCCGTCATCGCGCTCGTGACCGTCCCGCTCACGCTCGTCATCACCGCCGTGGTCGCCGGTCGCTCCCAGAAGCTCTTCGCCGCGCAATGGAAAGCCACCGGAG
>NZ_JMSZ01000013.1 GCF_000691225.1 Nitrincola lacisaponensis | reverse complement strand
GTTTTACTTGACCACTACAGGGCGAGCCAAGACCCTCATCTGACGTGGTATCACCAGTCTTCCCTACAGGAGTGAGGTCAAGGCGATTAATGATAGGACGTGATGATTTAAGTTCAAATGTCGAAGTAACCATTTCGGTCCAATCGCTCAATCGCGATAGCCGCCTATCGAAAACACGCTGTCGGCTGTTTCCGATAACAACAATCATACCTATTCGGTCAAGCACTGCTTCATTTTCAAACAAGCATTCGACGGTTTGCTTAAAATCTTTTGAATAGCAGGTCGCTGAAAGTATTGCGGCGGCTAATCCGACCAACATTTTCTGGACGATATCTTGGTGTGTATACTCTGCAGGAAACATGTTAGCTGGCCACAGAACGGTTGCAGACATATCGTCGGAATTGATGTTGAAATCAGGCGCCAGGTATTCCGAACTTTCATTGATGGTAATAGCAAATCTTTCGGTATGTGCCACTACACCAAGATCAACTGCTGTCGCAAAAAGCGCCTCGATTGAGCCAACCACAGCCTCCGCAGCAAGAATTGAAGACTCAGAACACGGGTGATAAACCTCCACACAAATCCCCTGTACTCTTGAGACGTAACACTGCGATTTCATCCCGTTAAGAATAATGGATCCATGCGGATTGCTAGACGCAGGCTGACTGGCCAACAGCGTGAAAAATTCAGCGGCCCCCTCTTTCGTTTCTTCTTTCGGGATTACCCCTTCATCCCGCAGTGTTCCCTCATAGCCAAGCACATAAAGAAGGGAATTCCGGCTCTGATACAATCCCAATCCGCCAAGAACATCAGGTAACTTGGTTAATTGCTGAAGCTCTTCCACTGAAATAGTCAGAAGCTGGCTACCAAGAATGAGATCAAATTCCGTAAGACGTTTTGCGAGACGCTCCAGGGAGGAGTCATCAAAAGGCAGGCTGGACGCACACCCTCGTGCCAATCGAATAGCTTCCAATGCATCTGGAATATGTCGAAGTTCAACAGCGACCCAAGCCAGTATCATGATCGTAGGTACAATGGAAGCCGGAAGATCGTTGTCCTCTTCTGCCTCAATACATATCGAGGCTATTGCGAAAATACAGCTCGCCCTCGCAGCCCAGAGCAATCCGGCGCTACGATAGGCCATTGAGAGCAACTGCAGGGTTTCGATCAGCGACTCGGCATACTCTTTCTTCGTTAGCTGTCGGGCAGCCTTACCCAACAACCTGATCATTTCAAAGTTATTCTCGAAACCCAATTGCTGTGCACGCTTAAGAAGTATGAGCGCTCCCTGAGCTTCCCCTGTACGCTCAGATACAAAAGCAGCCATGTCATCCACAAGCTGCTTATAGCCGGGATCACTGCCAGCTATATTTCCAAACACTTCCACCAACTGAATCAAGCGCTCCACAGAGAACTCACCAAGCCCCCTCGCTAGCTTTAGCACTTCAGAAAACTTCGGCCAGAGCGAACTGAGCGCCTTATTATCCTGGTTAAGATTCGCTTGATTGACTTGAATCACCAGGAGTGAGGTTTGAGCCTCAAGTGCATTGTTTGGCCTCTCGGCATCCGCGGCCATGGACCGTAGTCTTGTGATCAATCGAACTACCCGGTCATTCAGTTTTGCTTCATCAGAGGAGAGATGCTGATGAATTACTGAGTTAAACAATAACTGAGCCAAATTACACAAAAGCTCAAGATTTTTGGCGTGACCCGTATCGATGACTAACGCCTCAAAAGCATTGTAGTTGTCGTTCAAGTAGGCAATATCGTCAAACCACCAGAACGCAGTCCAAATTTGCTCGTAGTGCGCTGCGAGTTTCTGGCGGTAAGTACCATCTCGTTCAGCAAGACGAACGGCGCGGACAAGCCGCCCGTCCGTTTCGGGTCGAGGTCGCTCCAAGTTGCGTGAAAGTTTTGCTGCAATCAACGCTTCCGTCACACGCTGGATCTCCATCCCGACAAAAGCATCAGGATCGTCTATTACCTTTTCGATATCTTCAAGCTGACGGGAACGAGAATAGTCCGACGGGCCGAGCCGATGCGTATCAACCACTTCTTGCCCGACACCGAGGTAGTTAAATGCCAGATCTTTTCGATCACAGTCGACCACCTGATCGACAATCCAGCTACGGTCGAGAATAGTGATAGTCACACCGTACTTATTGCTAAGCTCATCTTCGATCCGTGCACGATCTTTTGCCCTAGCAAACTGCGCTGTAACACAATAAATTTTCTGATACCCACGCCTTGTTTCAACTATTCCGGCCACGTCATTGCGCACTTTCTCTGGCCATTTTTTCTTTGCGCTGAAAGCGAATGCCCAACGCTCCTGACTGGACCTAGGTTCTCCCACATAATTGAGTATTGCGACTTCATCAGCAACAGGTACAGTCTCAGTATCCGCTTTGCTATCTCCACCCCCCTCAGGCCCAGTGGCAGGCTTCAAATTCGGACAAATTGTGCGCTCACATAGCTTGCGGCAAAAAATTTCAAACTCGTGAGTCTGATTGCGGGAAGTGATGGTATCCAGGTGGTATTCAAGTGTTGGGCTATCTAGCTGATATTTTGTGTGATCTTCGGTATCGGAATAGTATTCAGGGCGAAGCTGGCGCATAAACTCTGAAGGAGACATACGATTTTCTCTCGACGACTCTTTAGCCATTTATTGTCTCCCTTATTTGTTAATAATGGATGTTTCTATCTCTATAGCTAAGCCATGCTCATTTATTGGAATTAACTGTAGTAGCCAGCCTAGAGGCCAGCAAGTCTGCCTGTTCAGCAAACTTTGTCTGATTGGTTTTGTACAGTTTATTCAGGTTACGTAACTTCCACTGAATACCTGGCAGATGTTCAAGGTGAGCAATACCCATCAAACCCCAGTCAGGCTCACCCGCCACCAACGATAACAAGAATTTTCGCTCGTTCCCGTCCAGCCCTGCCTGAAGCTCTTTGATCATTCGGTCACGGGTTGTAAGCAGTGCCTCCAGTGGGACTGAGTCAGCTGTCATCCCCACAAAGTTATGCTGGTAGTCATGTTCAAGTTTTTTTAATTGTGGAAACAGTACTTCATGTATGGGGCGGTTGTGGCAAGCCAGATAAACAACAAAGGCCCGCCGAATACCTGCTGTAATTCCCTCGTGCTCGAAAAGCTGCATCACATCGAACAGATCACGCGGATGCTGGCGATCCAGTGCAGCAACAAGCTTGCCGCCATAGACGTCCTCCAACGAAACCACCGGTATCTCCAGGTCAGCCATCAATACATCACTGGCCACAGGCATCAGTGAGGCTTGGCGCACAGGCTGAACTGTGCCGCGTAATACGAAGTTGGCTTCAACCTTGATTTCGATACGGTCTTTACGCACCAACAGCTTGGTTTCGCCAGTGGTGGCTGGTGGTAGATGTATCTGGAAACCTTGCTTTTTCAGCCGCTCTCCCGCTTGTAAAATTGCTTCATTAATACGGGCCAACGCCTGTTCACGCGGCAGTGTATGATCTGGAAAAGCCAAATCGAGATCGACCGACAAACGAGGCATATCGCGTATAAAAAGATTAATCGCGGTGCCTCCCTTCAATGCGAAGGTGTCATCCACAAACAGCAGAGGCGCAACCTGCGTTAGCAGACGAGCAGTATCAAGATAAGCAGGATTCATGATTTAAGTACCAAAATACCATCAGCTGTTCGGGACACCCAGGGTTGGTGACTCCCCGTGGGCAAGTTGGCCGGATCGAGCTTCTTCACCCAGGGCAATGAGCCTTCCTTACCGAGTTGAAGACACAAGCGTACGGTCTTGACACTCGTACAAAGTTGCAACAGCTCACGCAGCACATCAGCACGTAAGCTGTAGGTGCTTTCAACCAGTTCGCGGGCTTCCTGTAAAGACTGGCGCACACCGACTTCACTCAGTAGCTCCAGTAGCGCACGCTCAGGCGCCGAAACCTGTGGCGCTCCATTGTGTTTTTCAAAGGGGGCAACATGCAACAAGGCATCCGGCTGTTCATCGAACAAACGCTTGCGGCGGTATTCAGCAGGAAAGTGCTCAGTAAACCACTCCGGCAACCGGCCGGCATTCCAGCCATACAAGTGCAGTAACGGCTGTTGCGACACGTACTGGCGCACACCATACCAGTCCAGTGCCGATTTACCACCGACATGCAGCCCCTTCAACTTACGCTGCAACAGCGACAAACTAGGGTGCAACGCAAGGGGATCGTTTGGACGGCAATAGATACCCCGTGCCAGGCGTGTGAGCCAACCTGACCGGACATAGTGAACGGCGAGATCAGCGGAGATGCCCAGCGCCGCCAGATCTTCCGAAGCCAAAGGCGCTCCCGGTGTTAACCGGGTATAGAGTAGTTTTAGTTTGCTTAAGTTAGTCGTAGTCATACTACGATTAATATAACTTTCCCAAACCAAAGTCAATTTAGTTTGATGGCTAAATTCGTAGCCATACTACGATATATTGATTTTATTCAAATGGTTACTATTGCTGGTCTTGCGGTAACCCAGCGTAAATGCAGGTCACGCACGTAGCCTCGAGGGGTTTCGGGAACCCCATCGAAAGTGGTAATAATAAATTCGGACATTTTTTCTCCTTGTGATAAAGCTAACACTATAGCGTATTCAACAGAGTGGTAGCTGCTGTATCCGGGGCTCCCATCAGTGACCTGTATACATCCACCATGGCCAGGGTGACCTCTGTGCGACTACGCACGGCTGCATCCCGGGTGGAGACGTACTCCTGCTCCGTCGTTAGTGGATCAAGGTGGATCAATGGATCAATGGATCAAGGGGGTAGCCAGCTTGATCTCTTGCGGAAGAGCTGCGTGATGCAGGCTTCAGGGTGAGTGGGTTCTCCTTGTTGCTCAATCAGCGCGGGGCTTGCGCAGAGCAGGTAGGGGGGCAGCCAATAGGTCGTGCCACCAGTAACGAGTCGGCCAGGTCACCAATACGCCGGACCAGATCAAAACCTGATGCTATGATAAGCTGTGTTTTTTTACAGTTAATATAAGGTGGCCAGTGCGCAAGATCATTCACTGCGACTGTGACTGTTTTTACGCCGCAGTGGAGATGCGCGATAACCCTGCGTTGCGAGATATCCCCATAGCCATTGGCGGCAGCGTCGAGCAGCGCGGGGTGGTCGCCACCTGTAATTATCCTGCCCGCGAGTTTGGCATTCACTCAGCGATGCCCATGGGGCAAGCATTGAGACGCTGCCCGCAGTTAATCGTCATTCGCGGCGATATGGCCAAGTATAAAGCGGTTGCACGCCAGGTGTTTGCCATTTACCGCGAAGTCACCGAACTGATCGAACCCCTCTCGCTGGATGAGGCCTTCCTGGATGTCTCAGACGTTACCCTGCATCACGGCAGTGCCACGTTAATGGCCGAAGCGATTCGTGACCGGGTGAGGCGCGAAGTGGGCATTACTGTCTCTGCGGGAGTGGCGCCTAATAAATTTTTGGCCAAGATCGCCAGCGACTGGAACAAGCCCGATGGCCTGTGCGTGATTACACCGGATAAGGTCGACAGCTTTGTGCAGCAGCTACCGGTGAAGAAAATTCACGGCGTTGGCCCTCGCACCGCTGAAAAACTGGCAGGGCTGGATATCCATACCTGCGCCGATCTGCGAACCCGCTCACTCACAGAACTGATCAAACATTTTGGCCGCTTTGGCAAGCGCCTGCATGAGCTCAGCTGGGGCCGCGACGAGCGCCCGGTGAAAACCCACCGCGAGCGTAAATCGATTAGTACCGAGCAAACCTACGCGCAGGATCTACCCAGTCTAGACGCTTGTCGCCGTGAACTGCCTGCCTTAATCGAAGATCTGGAGCGCCGCTATGCACGGCTTGACCCACCTCTGGCGGTACGCGGTCTGATCGTCAAAGTGAAGTTTAATGACTTCACCCAAACCACCGTCGAACACGCTGACCCGGCCCCCGACCTTGAGCAGTTCGAAGCTTTGCTTAAACTTGGCTGGGCCAGAGGCGAGCGTCCCGTGCGTCTGCTTGGCGTCGGGTATCGACTGGCGGACAAGCGTCAGGAATATCAGCTGTCGCTGTTTTAATGAGCGCTTAATCCGGGGCTCCCATCAGTGACCTGTATACATCCACCATAGCCAGGATGACCTCTGTGCGGCTACGCACAGCGGCATCCCGGGTGGAGACGTATTCCTGCTCCGTCGTCAGTACTTCGAAGTAGCCAATGAAGCCTTCTTCGTAACGAGCATGGGCCAGGTCGACGGCTTTCTCAGCATTATTCATGGCTTGCGCAAGGCGATCATCCCGTTGCTGTGCACGCTGGTAGCGCACCAGCCGTGTCTCCACTTCTTCCAGCGCTTCCAGTACGGTTTGCTGGTAGCTGGCAAGTGCGGCGCGATTGTCTGCACCTGCGGCGTCGATTCGCGCCTTGACCCTGTTATGGTCCAGAAACGTCCAGTCGATGCCCAAAGCAACACGGCGGGATTCTGCTGAGCCGGTGAATAGATCACCGCTGTCGACAGCCACCGAGCTCAGCAGTCCGCTTAGGGTAAAGCGGGGAAACAGGTCGGCGGTGGCTACACCGATGCGAGCCGTGGCGGCCGCCAGGCGGCGTTCCGCTGCAGCGATATCCGGGCGGCGGCGCAATACGTCGCCGGGGGTGTCCACTGGGATCATTGGCACAACTTCCGGTAGCCCACTTTGGGCTGACAGCTGTTCAACTAATGCCAGTGGCGGCTGTCCGGTTAGCACGGCTATGCGATGCATGGCCGCACGGATATCCGCTTGCAGGGCCGGTAGTTCAGCGCGGGTTAGCTCCAACTGGACTTGTGCCCGTGCTTTATCAAACTCGGTACCCCGGCCAGCATCTACCCGAGCTTCGACAATATCCAGCGATTGTTGTTGTAACGCCAGGTTTCGATGTGCTACCTGATATTGCTGTTGCAAACCGCGCAACTCGAAATAGCTGTTAGTCAATTGCCCGGCCAGAGCCAATTGCATGGCACTGAGATCAGCGCCCGTAGCTTCCAGTTCTGCTCGTTGCGCTTCTGTGGCACGCCTTAGACGGCCGAACAGGTCCAGTTCCCAACTAGCGACCACGCCAGCCTGAAAACGCTGTACCCGCTCCGGCCCCGTACCTGGGGGCGACTGTTCTATGTCGGCCAGGTGCTGTTCGCTAGCGGATGCATTGGCGGTTAGGCTGGGCCATTGGTCTCTTTCGGCGCCGTACAGCAGTGCCGCGGCACGCTCGTAGCGGGCCAGCGCCTCTTCCAGGGTAAGGTTGGACGTCAGGGTTTGGTCAATCAGATGCTCCAGCAAGGGGTCGTCGAACCCCTTCCAGAAGCGTTGCTGATCAGTACGGCCTGCAAGGATGTCTTCCCCTCCTGAGAAGGCTTGCGGTTCCGGCGTGGCCGGTACCTGATAGTCTGGCCCGACTGCACAGCCAGTCAGTAAAGCCAGTGCCGCGGTGAAAACGATCACTTTACACATGTAAACCTCCTGGCGGTACGCCTTCGCTCTTGTCATCACTCGCTGCCAGTGTGGATGTGTGGTGGCTCTTCAGCGGGTGGCTGCCGGAAAGCTTGCGCAGTGCCACGTAGAAAACCGGAGTCAGGAACAGGCCAAACAGGGTGACCCCAATCATGCCTGCAAACACCGCGGTGCCAAGTGCCTGGCGTACTTCGGCTCCTGCGCCAGTGGCCAGCACCAGGGGTGCCACTGCGGCGGTAAAGGTAATGGAGGTCATGATGATGGGGCGCAAGCGCAAGCGGCAGGCCTCCAGTGCAGCCTCCACTATACTGCGGCCCTGCAGCTCCAGTTCACGGGCGAATTCCACAATCAGGATGGCGTTCTTGCAGGCCAGGCCAATTAACACCACCAGTCCTACCTGGACGAAGATGTTGTTATCTCCGTCGCCAAACCACACACCGATCAGTGCCGACAGCATACACATGGGTACAATGAGGATGACCGCTAAGGGTAGCGTCCAACTCTCATACAGCGCCGCCAGTACCAGGAACACCAACAGAATCGCCAGTGGGAATACCACCAGTGCGGCGTTGCCTTGGGTGGTCTGTTGATAGCTGAGGTCGGTCCACTCGAACGCCATGCCATCGGGTAGGGTCTCGTTTGCCAGTGCCGTGAGTATATCTATAGCCTGGCTGGAGGATAGTATCCGAGGGTCGGCTTCTCCGGCCAGATCGGCGGCGGGGTAGCCGTTGTAGCGCAACACTGGGTCTGGGCCGAAGCTCTGACGAATATTGACCATGGAACCGATAGGCACCATTTCACCCCGATCATTGCGGGTGTGTAAGCGGGTAATGTCCTCCACACTATCACGGTAAGGGGCATCGGCCTGGGCAATTACCTGCCAGGTGCGGCCAAAGCGATTGAAGTCGTTAACATAGGTAGATCCCAGGTATGTCTGCAGGGTGTCGAACAACTCGGTCAACTCTACCCCCTGGGCTTTGGCTTTAAGCCGGTCCACTTCTACATCCAACTGGGGTACGTTGGCCTGGTAGCTGCTGATCGGAAAACCCATGCCAGGGGTTTGCATAATGGCACCCTGAAACTGGTTCACAGCATCCTGCAAGGCTCCATAGCCCAGGTTTCCCCGGTCCTCGATGAACAGCTGGTAGCCGGAGCCGTTACCTAATCCCAGAATCGGCGGTGGCATAAAAGAGAAGGCAAAACCTTCCTTTAATCCACTGATTCTCTGGTTGATTTGGGCACTAATTTCCTCGGCACTGAGACTGCGCTCGCTGAAGGGTTTGAGGGTAAAGAACACCACGCCGGTGTTGGAGGTATTGGTGAACTGCAACGCATTCAGTCCAGGAAAGGCTATAGCGTGGGCTACACCTTCGATTTCCATCGCGATATCGGTTACCTGCTGCAGCAACTGGTCGGTACGCTCCAAAGAGGACCCGGCTGGCAGTTGCACCCCGGCGATCAGGTAGAGTTTGTCCTGGGTTGGAATAAAGCCCGGCGGTACCACCTTGAACATCATTCCGGTACCGGTCAGTAACAGCGCATAAACCACAAATACGGCGCCTCGACGACGCAGGGAGCGGGATACACCTTTTTCATATTTCACTGCACTGGCGTTGAAAAATCGGTTGAAAGGACGGAAGATCCAGCCAAACAGGGCGTCGATAGTGCGTTGCAGCCGGTCTTTTGGCGCACCGTGAGGTTTGAGTAACATGGCCGCCAGGGCGGGGGACAGGGTCAGTGAGTTGATGGTCGAGATTACTGTAGAGATGGCAATGGCTACCGCAAACTGCCGGTAAAACTGCCCGGTTACGCCGGAGAGGAAGGCCATAGGGATAAACACCGCGCACAGCACCAGACCAATAGCAATGATGGGGCCTGACACTTCCCGCATTGCCTGATGGGCCGCTGCCAGTGGTGCGAGGCCCTCCTCAATGTTGCGTTCAACATTTTCTACCACCACGATGGCGTCATCCACCACTATGCCGATGGCCAGCACCAGCCCGAACAGGGTCAGGGTATTTATGGAGTAGCCTAACAGGTAGAGCGCGCCAAAGGTGCCGATCACTGACACAGGTACTGCCAGCAGTGGGATGATGGATGCCCGCCAGGTTTGCAGGAACAGGGTGACCACCAGTACGACCAGCAGCACGGCTTCCAGCAACGTGGCGATGACTGATTTGATGGAGTCATTGACAAAAATGGTGGTGTCATACACAGCCTCGTATGCCACATCATCAGGAAACAGCCGAGCCATCTCGTCCATGCTGGCAATGACCTCTTTACGTATCTGCAGTGCGTTGGCCCCCGGCGCCTGGAAAATACCGATGGCCACCGCGTCCTTGCTGTCGAGTTGGGCGCGCAGCGTGTAGTCACCGGCCCCCATCTCCAGCCGCGCCACATCTTTCAATCGCAGTATTTCGCCGTTATCACCACGTTTGAGCACGATATCACCGAACTCCTCCACGGTTTCCAGCCGCCCCCGGGCATTGATCAGGGTGAGGAAGTCGCTGTGCGCTACGGGTTCTGCACCGATCTGTCCAGCGGATACCTGTACGTTCTGCTCACGCATGGCCCGCACTACATCACCGGCGGTGAGGTTACGGGCGGCGATACGATCCGGGTCCAGCCAGGCACGCATAGCGTAATCTCCGCCACCGAATATCTGAGCATCTCCTACACCTTGAATACGAGCCAGTCGGTCACGCACATGTAGCCGCGCATAGTTACGCAAGTACAGGGTATCGTAGGTGTCATTGGGCGATGTCAGGTGAACCACCATCAGAAAAGTTGGCGACTGCTTCTGGGTGGTTACGCCTTGGCGGCGCACCTCCTCCGGTAGCCGAGCCAGAGCCTGACTGACACGGTTTTGCACTCGCACAGTGGCTTCCTCTGCATCGGTGCCTGGTCGGAAAGTGACTGTCAGTTGCAGGACACCGTCTGATCCCGCTACGGATTTGAAGTACATCATATCTTCAACACCGCTGATGGCTTCTTCCAGTGGTGTCGCAACCGTTTCTGCAATTTCTTTGGGGTTGGCACCGGGATAGACAGTACGCACCATCACCGATGGCGGGACGACTTCCGGATACTCACTGATCGGCAGGTTAGGGATGGAGATCAAGCCGATGGCAAAAATGATGATGGACAATACCGCTGCGAATATGGGGCGGTCCACAAAAAATCTGGAGACATTCACTGTGACAACTCCTGGGCAGCGGCAAGCATGTTCAGAGGTAACTCTCGCATGGCGATCAGTTGCGGTCTGACTTCCATGCCCGTAGCAAATACCTTCTGCACACCATTGATAATCACTCGGTCACCTCGATTGAGTCCGTTATTGATCACCAATAGCTCGCCTACCGGGTGGCCCGTGTCGACCTGTCGTGTCATCACACGATTGTTCTCATCCACAACATAGACGTAACGCCGGTCCTGATCCGTCAGTACCGCCTTGCGGTTTATCATGAGCGCACTGTCCAGTCTGGCCACCGGCATTTCTACGCGGGCAAACTGGCCTGGCCTGATCAGACCCTGTTGGTTTTGGAGTAAGGCACGGTACTGCAGAGTGCCGGTGCCCAGATTCAGCTGGTTGTCGACGAAGTCCAGATATCCCAAAAACTGCTGGCCTTGCTCTTCTCCCAGCGTGATGCGCACGTCACTAGGTCCGCCGTTGGCCAGCAGTTGCTGGTTGCTGATGGCGGATTTTTCATTGGCATCGAAATAGATGTGTACCGAGTCGACAGACACCAGGGTGGTCAGTAGCGTCTGATCCGCGTTGGCGAGGTTACCCTGGGTGACCAGTGCTCGGCCAGCACGGCCACTGATCGGTGCGGTTATGCGCGTGTACTGGAGGTCTAGCTCGGCAGTGTCCAGCGCGGCCTGAGCTACTTGCACCCGTGCTCTGGCACTCAGCAAGGCGGCGTTACGCTGGTCGTACTCCTCGCGGGAAATGGCTTGTCTTTCCACTAGCGTCCTTGCCCGGTTAGCTTCACTGCTGGCCAGTTGCAACTGACTGTTCGCCAATGCCAGTTCTGCATGAGCGGCCTGTTCACGAACTTTGTAGGGACGAGGGTCAATCTGGAATAACAGATCGCCAGCTTTCACCAGTTCGCCTTCCTCAAAGGCTACTTCATCTATGTAACCGCTGACCCGGGGGCGTAAATCAACCGTTTCCGGAGCTACTACCCGACCAGTGAACGACTCCCAAAGGGTAACCGGTTCCACTATAACTTCAGCTACATCAACCTCTGGTGGAGGCGGCGCAATCATTGTGTCATCACTTTGCGCCTCGCAGCCAGCCAATAATACTGTCAGTATAATGACCAGGCCCATCAGCCGGCCTGATCTGCTGACACGCTTCGTTATCTCATTTTCCATTGTTTGTCACTCCAATATCTGAATATAAGAGTCGCCTTATGAGCGCTCCCGCTTGCCAGGTCATCGGTTGGATTGCTTGAATAAGTCGGTTGGGTTAACACGAATTCGACAGGCAGCCTGTTTTTCACCAGGATTTAAACGATATAGGTTGTATAGTGGAAAAGGGTAGCGGGTTTCTGCGGGAAGCTTGCCTGATTCTGTTGGTTGTCTGGAGTTGGAAGTATCCAGTTGCTGGTTTCTCCAAGGTCATTGCCTGATCCTGCAAAAATTGCGTTAACACTTGCATGTTCCAGGTTGAGACAGATTATACTTCTGTCGAAGGGGGATTCGCTGATGACTGCCACCATTCCTGAGGTTTCTGTACATTCCATGCTCAGCATGCAGCAGCGCCTTGCTCGGGTTGTGGGCAAATGGGCGACACAACAGGACATACAGGCGACTGCGATTGATGACGTAGAGCTGATTCGATCCGACCAGCCTGTCAGTTGTAGTTCAGCTGTCTATGAACCTTCTCTGTGCTTCGTAGTACAGGGTACCAAGTCTATACAGCTGGGTGATCGCGAAATCACCTACAAACCACTCGATTATCTGGCCAGTTCGGTTCATCTGCCGGTGCTGGGACGAGTCATCGACGCGTCTGACGAGTATCCCTACCTCGGGCTGAAACTCAAAGTGGATCCACAAGAGGTGGCGGATCTAGTGGCGGAACTGGGTGACAAAGCCGCACCACTGGACCCTTATGAGTCGTCCTGCTCGGAGGTGGAGTGTGGTCTGTGTGTATCAAGCATGGATGAGCTGATGCAGGAGACGCTTTTTCGCCTGCTGAGTTTGTTGGATTCTCCCAGAGATATTGCCATATTGGCACCGCTTGTACGTCGGGAACTTCTGTACCGGGTGTTGATGGGGGAGATGGGCGCGCGTATGCGTAAGTTCGCGTCTGCCGAGTCTCACTCACACCGGATTTCCACGGTTATTTCGGTATTGAAGGATCAGTACACCAAGCCGCTACGCATTCGTGAATTGGCCGAAGCCGCCAACATGAGTGAATCCACGCTGTACCACCACTTCAAGCAGGTGACCAGAATGTCGCCACTGCAGTTTCAAAAGAAGTTGCGCTTGCTCGAAGCACGGCGGTTGATGCTGGTCGAGGGCTTGGAAGCTGCGACTGCCAGCTACCGGGTAGGTTATGAGAGCCCGTCTCACTTCAGCCGGGAATACAGTCGCCTGTTTGGTTCACCTCCCAGAGCTGATGTGCAGCTGTTGCTGGGATCAAGGGGGCAGCCAGCTTGATTCGATTAAGTCTAACGTATCAGCCGGACGTCAATCCCATGCCATGACATCCCTGTCATCGCCAGACCGTTAAGTCGATTGCAGTGGTCTTGTTTTGAAGACCAGCGTTAGTCCGCACAGAATGACCAGCATCCCGATAAGACTCAGCAGCGGCAGAGCATTCCCTAAAAACAGGTAATCCATAATGGCGGTTACGCCAGGAACAAGATAAAACAGGCTAGTCACATTGACGAGGTTGCCAGCTTGAATCAACTTGTACATCAACAGTGTCGCCAGGATCGATATCACCACAGCAAGCCAGAACAGCGCGATAAATAATTGCTTGCTTGGAGTGGCTTCTATCGGTTGATAGGGCACGAATAGCAGGCACAGTAGCAGTGTCATAGCGTATTGCAAAGGCAGGACAGCTAAGGGACTTTGCTTCTCTCCCTTTTGTAGCAGAGAACCTGTGGTAATAGCTGTCAGAGCACCCAGTGCAAACAGCACTCCGGTAATCGGCAACTGGCTTAAACCCAGGTTTTGGTAAACGATCAGTATTAGCCCAGTCAGTGCCAGGCCCAACCCCGCGAGACGCTGTATTGAGTAGCGGCGTTCGGTGATAAACAGTGTCAGTATGGGTTGTACCCCAAGCAGGGTGGCCAGTGTGCCGGGTGTTACTTCATGGTCTAAAGCCAGGATATAACAAATCGAATAGCTGCCGATCAGCAGCAATCCAGTGATTGCAACGCGTAGGCGAGTTCCCCGTTTGGGTAATACTTGTCGTCGGTACACACCGATTATCAGTAGTATGATCAGTGCAAGGGCGAAACGCAGGAGTAAGAAGGCGAAGGCCGATGCCGACTCTAAGCCTAACTTGGAAAATATAGCACCACTGCTCCATAGCAGTACAAATAGTGACGTGGCACTATAAGAGAGTAACACAGTGCGATTAATACACATGTTCTGTTTCCCGTAGTTGAGAAGCATATGACTAACTGTGTCTGTTATGAGCAAGTGTTGCTCAGTAAAAGATCAGACTCAGCGTGTTATAAGCGTGTATTCAACAGAATTCCTTGGCGGTTGATGTGCCATAGGGGGAGGAGAACAGGATGGTGGCTTATTTAGCGCGAACGGAAGACTACCAATCAGAGTTGGTGTAGCAGAAGCAGCAATTGCGGAGGCAAGTATACCCATCTGATTTTGAACCGATAGTCTTGATGTAAATGGAAGCTTAGCAGGTCATAAGCATGATTAAAAGATTAGTGTATTTATGGATTTTACTGCTATTCAGCAGCGGATCGGGTGCATCAGAGTTTGATTCAACCTATGTGTCGGTCACCGTGGTGGGCTCGGGAGAGGATGTCATTTTAATTAATGGACTAGCCTCTTCACCGCAGGTGTGGGCTGAAACTCTGAATCAGCTGCAGTCCAGCTATCGGGTGCATCTTTTTAGTATCAAGGGGTTTGCCGGAACCAAAGCTGCCTCTTCGACACCTGATGTATATCTTGAAGCTTTGCGTGATGACGTTCTGGGCTATATCGAGTTCGCACAACTGGAGTCACCTGTCTTGGTCGGGCATTCGATGGGTGGGCTTTTGTCTTTAATGGTTGGCAGTTCTGCTCCCGAGGTGGTCAGCAAAATTGTTATCGTGGATGCGCTTCCCTTCTACAGCCTGTTGTTCAATGCTCAGGCAACTACCGCACAAGTGGCTCCGTTTGCCGCGAACTTGGAGCAGCAGCTACTCACTATGAGTGAGGTAGAATATGAGTCCTATGTTCGTCAGGCTGCACGTATCATGGTCAAGTCTGCAGAGGGTGTTGAAACTGTTGTGGCTTGGGCTAACTCGACCGATCGGGCCATGTATGCTCAACTGGTTCGGGAGGTGATGAGTTATGATGGTCGCGAACTATTGGAGCAGATCAGTGTGCCTGTCCAGGTTATCTATGCCTATGACCCTTCTATGCCGATAACTGCCGAGCGCTTGAGTAATCTGTATCAAGCTGCATATTCTCGTGCAGGTACTGTTAATTTTGTGCAAGTTGATGATGCCTATCATTTTATTATGTGGGATCAGCCGGAACGGTTTATTGAGTATCTGAAGGCGTTTTTGGTCAGGCCGGAGTAATGCGGTGACGGGAATGTTTCTGAGGAGTGTGTTGGGTCTGCGATGGATATGTGCTCCCAGTGCTACCACTCGATCACTTGATTGATATTCATCAATATTTATCTTGAACTGCTACGATAGTATCAGCGCCTCGCCCGTCTGATGCCAGACCTATCACCTGTGAGCAGTCGATGAAGAAGAATCTTCCCGTCACGGATACCGAACACCTTCTTAATGAAAGCGACATGATCGTCACCCTGACGGATCCCAAGGGTATTATTACCTTTGCCAATGACGCGTTTATTCGCATCAGTGGTTTCTCAAAAGAGGAGCTGATAGGCCAGTCTCATAATATGGTGCGTCATCCGGATATGCCTGAGGCGGCGTTCAAGGATTTGTGGGATACCCTGAAATCAGGGCAGTCCTGGATGGGGCTGGTCAAGAACCGTTGCAAGAATGGTGATTATTACTGGGTGAGTGCGTTTGTGTCGCCCTGCTATGACAATGATCGTCTGGTCGGGTATCAATCGGTACGTTTTCGTCCGACCCGGGCTGCGGTGAAGCGTGCCGAGCATTTGTACAAGCAGCTGCGACAGGGACGTAAACCGCGTTTGCGCAGCTGGCTGGACCCGCGTGACCTGGGGACCACGATACGTATGGTAGCCGGTTTGAGTCTGGTGTTTTCGTTACAGTGGTTGTTTGCCTGGTTTGTGTTTGATTTGCCGGATGCCGCTGTCCTCATCAGTGCCTTGGTGTCAATTGCGACTACGCCGTTGCTGGCCTGGATTTTTTCCGGCAAGAATCGCCTGATTGCCGCACGTGCCCGGCAGGTTGTGGATAAGCCGCTGATGACCTTGGCGTATATGGGGTCTCTGGATGAGAGTGCGCTGGTGGCGCATGAGGCGCTGTTTGGTAAAGCCAAGATTTCGACGGTAGCCAGCCGTATTCATGAGATCAGCCGCGATTCTGAGCTGATTTTTGGGGAGATGGGGCGTGCAGTTTCCCAGACGCTCAAGGGCGCTGATCAGCAGTTGGAGAAGAGTCAGCTGGTGGCGTCTGCGATGGATTCCTTGGCGGCTACTCTGCGTGATGTCGCGAGCAGTACGCTGAGTGCGTCCTCAGCAGCGCAGCAGACCGAGGATTCAACACGCAAGGGTAAAGCGGTCTTGCTGGATTCGGTGTCGGCGATGGAGTCTCTGGCGGCTGAAATCACCGAGGCCAGTGCCGCGATTCATCGGCTGGAGCGCGATGTCGTCAGCATTCATCATATTCTCGAAGTCATCTCGGGTATTGCGGAACAGACCAACCTGCTGGCGTTGAACGCCTCTATCGAAGCCGCCCGCGCCGGGGAGCAGGGGCGCGGGTTCGCGGTGGTTGCGGATGAGGTGCGTTCACTGGCCTCGCGTACACAGCAGGCGACGCAGGAAATACAGCAGATGATTGAACAGCTGCAGCGCGCGTCGAATGAGGCGGTGCAGGTGATGTCTCAATCGGAAAGAAAGGCCCGTCAGGGGGTGGATCAGGTCAGTCTGGCTGATCAGACGCTGGATGAAATCTCTGAAGCTTCGCAGATCATTGTGACGATGAATCGCCAGGTGGCCGGAGCTGCTGATGAGCAGCTCCGCGTCGCAGACAGTGTGAATGCCCATATCCAGCACTTGGCGGAGCTGGGGCGCAGTAATGCGGACACGGCATTGGCGCTACGCCATCAGAGTGATGAGCTGCATGCCTTTAGCCGGTCCATCAATATTACGGCTGAACAGTTGAAGCATTAACGGCTGTTCTGGCTCAGTTAGTTGTGTGCCGGGACAGGCAGACTCTCCAGCGCCTGTTGCAGTGCCTCAGTCAGAGGGGTGGTCGGACGTTTGATCAACTGGCTGAGTTGCAGACTGTCATCAAACAGTGCGCCCTGGCTGGCACCGGCATCAGAATCTGCCAGTAAGGCAGCGAAGCCTTCAGGCAGCCCGGCCTGGATCAGCGCATCACGGAACTCGTTTTCAGACAGGTTCTGGTAACGCACTTCCTGTCCGCTCAATCGTGTGATTTCAGCGGCATATTCTTCCAATGAATAGCTGGTGTCTCCTGCCAGCTCATAGATTTTCCCGTTATGAGTCGCGCCTTCCTGTAGCACGGTCGCGGCTGCGCTGGCGTAATCCTGACGTGTGGCGGAGGTGATCCGACCCTTTCCGGCACAGCCGATCAGTACATGATGCTCCAGTGCGGCTGGCAGGCTGGCGAGGTAGTTCTCGGTGTACCAGCCGTTGCGCAGTATGACCCATTCGAGGCTGGAGGCCTTGAGCCGGGCTTCGGTTTGTTTGTGTTCTTCAGCCAGGCCTAACGGAGAGGTATCTGCATGCAGTAAACTGGTGTAGACGAGCCGTTTTACGCCCGCTTTTTCAGCCGCAGTGATCACGTTCTGGTGCTGTACTGCACGCTGGCCGACTTCGCTGGAAGAGATCAGTAACAGTGTTTCAACCCCTTCGAGTGCCTGTGGCAACGTTTCAGGCTGGCTATAGTCGAGTGGACGGATGGTGACCCCGCGAGCTTGCAGGTCGGCAACGCGTTCGGGGGTGCGAACACCAGCTGCCAGTTGGCTGGCGGGCAGGTGTTGCAGCAGTTGTTCGAGGACCAGACGGCCCAGTTGTCCGGATGCGCCGGTGACAAGAATCATGTGATTGCTCCTGTGTAGTGATGATTAACTGGCAACCACAGTATCACCTATGCTAACTTATAGTAAGTACGTACAAAAAGGTAAGTTTGAATGAAAGATCAGAAATTGAATCCGGCTGTATCCGGTCTGACGCTGACAGAGCAGATGCAACGAGGTCAGGTGTTTGCTGAACGCTGTCCTTCGCGGCAGGTGTTGAATCATGTCACCAGTCGCTGGGGTGTATTGGTATTGATTGCGTTGCTGGAAGGCACCTATCGGTTCAGTGAGCTGCGACGCAAGATTACTGGCGTGAGTGAACGCATGCTGGCGCAAACGCTGCAATCGCTTGAAGCGGACGGGTTTGTGTTGCGCACCGCCTATCCGGTGGTACCGCCGCATGTGGAATATAGTCTGACTCCGATGGGAGAAGAGGTGGCTGTCAGGGTCCGGGAGCTGGCGGATTGGGTGGAAATCAATCTGCATCGGGTGTTAGAGGTTCAGGCTGCACAGGAGGTCTCTGCATGAGGCAAGTTGTCGGAATGCCGGTACGTTATGTCTGGCTGCTATTGCTGGCGCTGTTGTGGCTGCAGGGCTGTGGGCAGTCTGCCACGCTGGCGACTCAGTCCGGTCAGGTGGCTGCAGAGATTCGTGATCACTATGAGGCGGGGCTCGATCATTTGCCGCTTTCGCTACAGCGCCATTACGCACAACGTCTCTATCGCGTTACGGGTGATCCCGCTTTTTTGCCTTACCAGCAGCGTCATGCCGAGCAGTTGCTGAAATCCCTGTATCGTGATGTACAGGGGCTGGCATCTCAGCCGGATTATGTGTCGCAGCGGGAGCAGATGATGTCGTCACGCAGTCCGCTGCGTACTGAACGCCAGCGTCAGCGGGCAGCGCTGTTGGCAGCCTATCCCGGAATGCGGTTTGCCACTGATTTGTCATTCCGGCTGGTGCAGTTGGAATATTATGGCCTGCTGGAACATCTGCCAGTTGAGGATGTGGCATTTGTTCGCTCCTGGCTGGCAGATGCAGGGTTCGATGCGTTTTTATTGAGTGAGTCAGCCATCCGCCACTATGCCGCCCAGGCAGCCAATCAGGTGTGGTTTCTCGATCAGTTGGGGGTGATGGATCTGCGTGAGGCCTTTATGCAGCGCTTCCAGGAGGTCTACCCCTTGGGTGGTGATGATGCGCTGACTCAGGCTGAATGGCATAACAAACTCTATGGCATGACGCATATTGTCATCGCGGCCAGTCGCTATTATCAGCACACACTGCACGAGTCCGAGTTTACCTGGATTACCGATGATTTTATTCGCCAGCTACCGTCATTACTGGCGTCGGCAACGGAAGATATTCTGGCCGAGGTGGGCATCAGTCTGGCACTGACCGGTCAGCTTGACCATCCTGCTGTTGCGCAGATACGTCAGGCGCTGATTCGCGCCTATGATGCGGATGCCCGGATGATTCCGTCACCAACAGGCAGCACCGACTTTGCACGCGGTGAACATCGCAATGTGCTGGCGGTGATGCTGTTGATCTGGCCGGATCATCTGTATCCTGGTCCGCAGCTTGATCCGCAGTTGGTTCGTTACTATGTCTATTCAGAGCCAATGACGGCGACGGAAATAGAGGATTAATCCAATTGCCACCAGGCACATGAAGGCCAGTACAATCGGGTAGCTCCAAGGGTAGTCCAGTTCTGGCATAAAGGCGAAGTTCATGCCGTATACCCCTGCAATAAAGGTCAGGGGCATGAACAGCGTGGCAATGAGGGTCAGGGTTTTCATGACATCATTCATGCGATTGCTGACACTGGAAAGGTACAGGTCCAGCATGCTGACCAGCAGCTCCCTGAGTGTCTCTATGGTATCCAGAATATGGATGGTGTGGTCATAGACATCACGCAGATAGAGTCGGGTTTCTTCGCGGATGAGCGGATTGTCGTCGCGCATTAACCGACTCAGTAACTCTCGCAGAGGCCAGACAGCTTTGCGCAGCAAGAGCATTTCACGTTTGAAGTGATGGATGCGAGCCAGTGTTTCCGGGGTTGGCTGTTTGACCAGTTGATCTTCCAGGGCTTCGATTTCATCGCTGAGTTTTTCCAGCAAAACAAAGTAATGATCCACCACTGCGTCGATCAGGGCATACGCCAGATAGTCTGCATGCAGCAGACGCTGTCGACGACCACTTCGCAGTCGATCACGAATACCGGCAAACACATCCCCCGGACGCTCCTGTATTGAAACCAGCAGGCGATCACTGAGAATAAGGCTGAGCTGTTCGGTATGGATCTCTTGTGATGCTTCGGAAAACTGCAGCATTTTGACAACGATATAGAGGTATCCGTCATAAGCTTCCAGCTTGGGGCGCTGGTCAGTATTGAGGATATCTTCCATGACCAGTGTGTGCCATTTCAACCTTCCTGTCCGTTGTGCTGACTGACTTAGCATATCAGAAGGATACAATTAAGACAGGCAAGCTTGAGCTGTATGGATTATGCTCATAACTAGCGTAGGTGAGCGAGACAAACGGGGTGGATGATTGATTGACATTGATATATTCCCGTGGGAGTCGTGTTTTGAAACCGGCATTGTTGAGCTGGATACCCAGCATCGGCAGTTGGTGGCTATTCTGAATCGCCTGGCTGAGCAGATGATTATTTCTGCTGATTCAGGTGTGCTCGTGGGATTGCTGGATGAGTTGTCCTGTGAAGCTGCCAGTCATTTCGAGATGGAGGAAGCCCTGTGGCATGCGTTTTTACCCGATCATGCGGCGGCGCTGGACCATCACGAGGGGCATCAGGCATTTCTGGAGCAACTGGATGAGGCGAAAGCAGCCCTGCTGACGTCGGTCGATGCCGGTGCGTCAGAGGAGGCGTTGGCTTTTTTGGTACGCTGGCTGGTGGCGCATCTGCTTGAGTCGGATGGCTATCTGGCTATGGTTGTGAAAGCCATTCAGCAGGGGAAAACAGCTGATGAGGCTTTTGCACTGGCGGAGGCATCAAAACAGGATACTGCCAAGGTACTGATCGAAATTATCCGTTCTATCTATGCCGCGCATTCGCGCAATGCGTTACGTCTGACTCGGACGTTATCGGATCAGCGTCAGGCAGCGGAATCGGCGCTGGCGATTTCCCATCAGCGTTTGCTCAATATTCTTGATGGTACCAATGCCGCTGTGTATGTCGCCGATATGCAGACTTATGAAGTGCTGTTTATTAATGCGCATGCCCGGCGATTGCTGGGTGATGTGGTTGGCAAAATCTGTTGGCAGGCCCTGCAGGGGCGCTCTTCTCCGTGCGACTTCTGTACCAATAATCGCTTGCTGGACGCGGATGGCAAGCCCGGTGAACCGGTCATATGGGAGCATTATAATGCTTCATTAGAGCGCTGGTTTCAGTTGCATGATCAGGCGATCCCCTGGGACGATGGTCGCTATGTGCGTATGGAAATTGCACTGGATATTACTGATCAGAAACGTCTTGAGCAGTCGTTGCGGGACAGTGAAGAGCGCTATCGTGTGCTGTTTGAACAGTCGCGTGATGCGATGATGATTGTGGCTCCGCCGGATTGGCGTTTCCGGGCCGGCAACCCAGCCATGATTAAGCTGTTCGGGGCGCGTGATTTTGCCGAGTTGCAGGGACTGACGCCCGTTGATTTGTCTCCTTCACATCAGCCGGATGGGCGCGATTCATTCAGCCTGGCGCAGGAGATGTTGCAGCGTGCGGTGCAGGAGGGGTCCTACTACGGGGAATGGTTGCATCAACGCCGTGATGGTCGTGACATTCCCTGCACAGTCTTGCTGACGCGGATCGACCTGGCTGGCGAAATGATGATTCAGGGGACGGTACGCGATATCAGTGTTTACAAGCGACAACAGCTGGCACTGGAGCGTATTGCACATTATGACCCTTTAACCGGCTTGCCGAATCGGGTACTGCTGGCGGATCGTATGCAGCAGGCCATGTCTCAGGCGTTGCGTCGCAAGAGCAAGTTAGTGATTGCCTACCTGGACCTGGATGGCTTTAAAGCGGTCAATGATCGTTATGGTCATGATGTCGGTGACCGTTTGTTGGTCGTGGTGGCTGAGCGCATGCGGCATGTTCTGCGTGAGAGCGATACCCTTGCCCGGTTGGGAGGTGATGAGTTTGTCGCGGTGCTGGTCGATAACCCGGATATTGATGCCTGCACGCCGGTCCTGGTGCGTTTGCTGGAAGCGGCCGCACGGGAAGTGCAGGATCGTGGTTATGTGCTGAAAGTGTCTGCCAGTCTGGGTGTGACGTTTTATCCACAGGAAGCGCCCATCGATGCGGATCAATTGCTGCGTCAGGCGGATCAGGCCATGTATCAGGCCAAGCTGTCGGGCAAGAATCGCATTCACCGATTTGATTTGGCGCGGGATAATGCGGTGCGAGGCCATCATGAACATATGGCACGGTTAAATGCCGCGTTACGGGCAGAAGAGTTCGTTCTGTTTTATCAGCCACAGGTCAATATACGTACCGGGCAGTGTGTCGGGATGGAGGCGCTGCTGCGCTGGCAGCATCCTGAGCGGGGTGTTCTGCCACCGGTCGAGTTTTTGCCGCTCATTGAAGGGCACCCACTTGAGATCGCCTTGGGCAATTGGGTGATTGAGACAGCGCTGGCACAGTTGGAGCAGTGGCGTGATGATCACTGGACGGTCAGTGTCAATGTGGGGGCGCACCAATTGCAGCATCCTGCATTTCTGCAGCGTTTGCAGGCTGCATTGCAGCGACATCCGGGCGTTTCCCCGCAGCGTCTTGAGATCGAAATTCTGGAAAGTAGTGCCTTGTTTGACCTGGAACGGGCGGTGGCAATTATGGAGGAGTGCCTGGCGCTGGGCGTACGTTTTGCGCTGGATGATTTTGGCACCGGTTACGCTTCGCTGTCCTATTTGAAGCGTTTGCCTGTACAGACCCTGAAGATAGATCGCAGCTTTGTGCGTGATATGCTCGACCATCCTGATGATACAGCCATGCTGGAAGGTATTTTGGGACTGGCACGCAGTTTTCGCCGCACGCCGATTGCGGAGGGGGTGGAAACGGAACAGCAAGGGCAGCATTTGCTGGCGCGCGGTTGTGAGCTGGCACAGGGGTATTTTATTGCACGCCCCATGCCCGCCGATGCGATTCAAGACTGGGTAGCGCATTGGCGTCTACCCGACAGTTGGACGCAGTCGTAAAGCGCGTTATTCCTGCAGACAGTTGACTGATCCGCAGGCTCGTTCGCAGGCTGCATGTACCTGTTCAAAGCGCCGATAGTCATTGCACGAGTAGGCTTGAGCGAAGTCGATCATAGCGCTACGGCACTGCTGGGTTCGATAATGCAGCGGAATGTCGTTACTGACTCCGGATGGGCAGGACACGCGGTAGGTTTCGGTCTGAAAGCCGGGCGCTGGTGGCAGTGCGGCCGTGGTCTGGTTCGATGCTTGTGAACGGGACTGCTGTTGCTGCTGTTGTTGAACCTGTTGCTGTGCCTGCTGAATACCCCCGGCACGGCCTTCGGTCATCACGTCGGCAATGCCGCCACCGACAATCTGCATCACTGCGCTTGAATCCACTCCGGCGTTGCTGGCAGCCGCTCCGACGGTCGCCAGACCGGCAATCGCCATGGCCTGACCAAACAGGTTGCCTGAATCGGCGGTTTGCGATTGTTGGCGCGCCTGTGCTTCACGCTGTTCCCGCTGACGTCTACGTTGATCCGCCAGGGTCATCATCTGCTGAGTAACGCGATCTGCCATGCCAGTGACCTGTGCGGGTGTTTGACCATGACTGTTGAGTGCCTGAGTGTTGGCTCCGACGGAGATCAGATAGGCAACAAGATCCGGATTACCATACGGCTGGTTTTGCGTCATGGAGTAGGCATGCAGTGGGGTCCAGCCGGAAATAGGCTGATCTTCAGAAATACTGTAACTGAAGGTAGCGGTGGCGTTCACCTCTGCACCCGCCTGGATCAGGAGGCGTGCCATTTCGATAGCTCGCTGGCGCGAAGGCGTATCAGGCGTATAGCCGGGCAGTGAAAAAAGCGGGGTGATATTTTCAGCGTAGCTGTAGAGGGTAATGCCTTCTAAGCCGGTATGTTGGCGTCGGTCCCCTGGCGTGCTGAGACGGCTGTTCGGATCAATACCCTGTGACAGTATCCAGGACAGCATCTCTGCACTTCCCTGGCTGGCGACTGAAAAAATCAGCTCGGGAGAGAGCTCGGCGCCCATCTGTAGCAGTCGTTCAGACAGTATGGGGGTATTACCGAATACTGTTGCGGTCTTCAGTGTTGCATTCAGTGTCGCCGGATTGTACACGGCTCCTGCCTGAATCAGGCGATCGAAGGTCTGCAGATCGCGCACCAGCATCGCAGCAGACACGACGGCACGTTCATCAATCAGCTGTGTCATCGATGGCGGTGTACCGATCAGGTAGGCTGCGTTCAGTGGACCCGGTGCCATAAGGTCCTCTTTGGGGTAACTGAGCAGTAGCCGGTTTGGAATGCCTTGGTTCAGGTTCATGCCACGGGCCAGCGCAGCGTCAATCAGTGCTGGCCGCTGCTCCCAGATACCGATAACCCCACCCAGGGTGACCAGCTCCGGATTACGGGCTGTCTGAATGGTACGCACAGCCTGGGCATCCGTGACATTCTTGAAATTTTCACCGAGCCGGTGAGTTTCGACCAGTTTACGGCTGGCAGGATCCATATCTGCCAGTACCATACTGTCAATGACTGACATGCAGCCTGAGAGTGACACAAAGGCGATCAGGGCGATGGCCGATACACGAATCGAACGACAGATCATGAGGCGGTCCTCGGTTTTTTTTGAATAGTAGGTAACAGATTCCCCAGTGTCCAGAATTTAAACAGATCGCGTGGAGTGTTAAGCTGCAGATCCAGACCGTTTACAGGAGATGATGGTGTGATGCCAACTGCTGCACCTTCGACCCCCCCTGCCCAATTGGCACCCAAGCGTGAAATTTTTGGCTGGGCGATGTTTGATTTTGCCAATCAGGCTTACACACTGCTGATCATCACGGTGATCTATGGTGATCTGTTTACCCGTGTGATTGTGGGTGATGCCCCGGATTACCGTTTGGGTAACCTGCTCTGGAGCCTGGCGCTGGCGGTGAGTTATTTGATGGTAGTGGTGGCGAATCCGGTCTGCGGTGCGATTATGGATTACACCGCCAGTCGCAAGCGCTTTCTGTGGGTGAGTTATTGGCTCACGATTGTGACAACGGCGCTGCTCTATTTTGTTGAGCCAGGCTGGCTGATACCGGCCATGCTGCTGATTATTTTGTCCAATTTTGCATATGCGATAGGCGAGGGCTTTGTGGCCAGCTTTCTGCCGGATCTGGGGCCTCGTAAAACGCTGGGGTGGATCTCCGGGCTGGGCTGGGGGATGGGTTATATCGGTGGCCTGGTCGCAACCGCCTTTACGCTGTTTTTTCTGGGTGAGGTGTCTGCCGAGAACTTTGACACGATTCGCTGGGTGGGGCCCTTTGCCGCTGGTTTTTTCCTGATCGCTGCGATTCCGACCTTTGTCTGGTTGCGTGAACGTGGACAGTCGAAGCGACAACCATCTGATTCCAGTCTGTTGCAGCTGGGTGTTGCCAGAGTGGTGTCGACCTGGCATGAAATCCAGTATTTCCGTGACTTGCGCAGTTTGCTGATTTCAGTGTTCTTTGCCATGGCCGGGGTCTATATCATCATCGCTTTTTCGTTTATTTACGGTGCTCAGGTCATTGGCTGGGATGATCAGGTGCGTGCGTTGATGTTCATCACTGTGCAGATTACGGCGGCGCTGGGAGCGGTCGGTTTTGGCTGGTTGCAGAGTCAGATCGGGACGCGCACCACCTACATCATGACACTGTGTCTGTGGTTGCTGGCGATTCTGGCGATCTGGCAAACCCCGTCACTCACGGAGTTGCTCCAGCAGACATTCGGGCTGCAATGGCAGGCGCAACATGTGTTTCTGTTTGCCGGGGTGCTGGCCGGGCTGAGTCTGGGTTCTTCCCAGTCTGCGGGCCGGGCGTTGGTGGGGGTGTTGACCCCGTTGGGCAAGTCAGCAGAGTTTTTTGGTTTCTGGGGCATGTCTGCCAAGCTGGCAGCAGTGTTTGGTATTCTCGGGCTGGGCCTGATCCAGTGGGCTTTCGGTCTGGCGGATGCCATCCTTTTCTGTCTGGTGCTGTTTGTGCTGGCCATAGTGACGGTGCTGCCGGTGAATGAGCGTCGAGGCGAACAGGCTGCGGACGACTGGACCTCAGTCCCGCAGAAGTGAGACCACTGAGTCAGAAAAAATCCAGTCGACACCGCGATGGATTTCGCGGCTGGCGATGGCGCGTTTTTCCACCATCCCGGTACCCGTGCGGCGACCCGCCTGTCGCAGTGCGTGGATCTGCGCTGTACTTAACAGTGCAAAGGAACCTGCTACGGCACCATGTCCGAGAGCAAGGTTCTCCTTGATAATCTCACGGCTATTGAATTCGGCGACATCCACAAAGGCACTGGCGGGTGTGTGTTTGAAGCCTTCCAGGTGATCAGGAACCAGGCTGAGCAGGTGATAATCCTGCATCGGCTGCCAGTCTTTGAGTAGCGCTTCCACCTGCTGTGGCAGATCAGGGTATTGCCGCCAGGAGGTTTTGATTTCAATCATCAGGTGCAGCTTGCCTGCATAGCGCTCGATCACTTCGGCCAGGCGCGGGATCTCGGGAATCGCCTGGCGTATCTGTTCAGAGGATGTATCGGACAGTACCAGATCAGGGCGGTTGAAGAGTCTGCCGCAGTGAGGGTCATGGTGCACCAGCAGATCGCCATCCTGGGTGGGTTGTACATCCAGCTCAATCCCCCAGATACCCAGTTCCAGACAGAGATCAAAGGCTGCCAGGGTATTCTCGATCAGTTGACCTGCAGGCGTAGCCCCATGAGCACCACGGTGTGCCACCAGTTGAATCTGTTGCAGATCAACCGGTGTCCGGCTACCGGGTGCAAAGGACCAGAGCTGGTTGGCTAAATGGTTTAAAGCGTCGGTTATTCTGGACATGGGCGTATCCTGTTGGCGTTGTGCATGACAAGAGTCTACCTGATCGGGGTTACTTTTTTGCGCTATCTGATTACACTTGCGCGATGAAAATTGAGATTCGCTCGATGCAGGCGAAAGATATGGCAGCCGTTTGGCAGGTACAGTGTGCCTGTTATAGTGATCTGCTGGAGCCTGAGTCAGAACTGTCCCTGGCGGCCAAGCGTGCTGCCTCTCCAGAAACCTGCTTCGTTGCGCTGCAACAGGGTCAGGTGTGCGGTTATCTGATTGGCATGCCCTGGCGCTTTGCTGAGGTGCCGGCACTGAACGGCGCTGAGTGCCAGTTGCCTGCGCAGGCTGATTGTCTGTATCTGCATGATATGGCGATTGCGCCGGATCTGGCTGGACAGGGTGTTGGCAAGTTGCTGTTTGCAGCCTTCAGACAATCCGCCGTGTCGCTGGGGTTTGCCTGCCTGTCCCTGACGGCGGTAGGCAATGCGATGTCCTATTGGCAGCAGCGCGGCTTTACACCCCATGTGCTGCATTTGAGTGATGACAAGATCGCCGCCTATGGTGGCCAAGTCACCTATATGTACCAGGAAATCTGACCCATGTTGAGTTATTTGCACGGCTTCCATGCTGGCAACTTTGCCGATCTGCACAAGCACCATCTGTTAGTGTGCCTGCTTCAGGCGCTGAACCGTAAGGCCAAGCCCTGGAGTTATCTGGAAACCCATTCCGGTAAAGCTTTTTATGCGCTGGATTCCGAGCAGTCTGCCAAAACCGCCGAGTTTCAGCAGGGTATTGCCCGGCTCTGGACGGCAACAGATCTGCCTGAGTCAGTGGCGTTGTACCTGGATCAGGTTAAGGCAGTGAATACGGATGCCGTGCTGTCGCATTATCCCGGATCGCCGGCACTGGCCGCAGGTATGGCGCGGGAAGGGGATCAGTTGCATTTGATGGAACTGCATCCGGGTGAGGCGAGGCAACTCAAGCAGGCCTTTGCCACTCATCCGGGCGTAGGTGTGCATCACCGGGATGGCTATGAAGGGGTGCTGTCGCTGTTGCCGCCCAAGCCAAACCGGGGGCTGGTATTGATCGATCCTTCTTATGAGGTGAAATCTGAATACGATCAGGTGGCTGAGTTCCTGCCGAAAGCACTGAAGCGCTGGCCGAATGGATGCTTTGCCATCTGGTATCCGTTGCTGCCGTCGCGGCGCTGGAAAATGATGCTGGAGTCGATACGCCGAACGGGGATTCAGAATATGTTGTGTTCTGAGCTGACCATCGGGGCAGAAGCGGAACAGGGGATGTACGGCAGCGGGATGTTGATCGTTAATCCTCCCTGGCAGCTGGATCAGACGCTTCAGCAGGCGGAACCCTGGCTGGTGGACGTGCTGCGTCAGCGTGACGGGGCAACCTGCCAACTGACCTGGCTGGCACCACCGCCTGCAGATAGCTGAGGCATCTTCAGGCGGCGTGTGATCGTTTAGTAGAGCGCCTGCTCGTCACGCACCACTTCTTTCAGGACGTGCAGGAACAGCTTGTCGGCATCACTGAACTCGGTCGGGATTTTGACGCTGGTCAGGGCGGACAGCTCGTCAGCAATCAGGTGATCCGCATCTTTCTGGTCGATATGTTTACGTGCAATGGCAAGGGCCTTGTCGCAGATTTGCGGGTCTGCCAGTACTTTGCGAATGAAGCGCATCAGCTCGTTAATGACGCGTTCTTTGTTTTTAATCTCAGCAATATTGTTACTCATACTCAGTGTCCTCGACTGAAAAGACGAATCGTTACCTGACAGCTTAGCTGTTTATTCGGCAGGAAAAAATAGCTGCCGCGAATGGAGTGCAATCGAAATCGTTGCGTTGCTGTCCCCCTTTAGTCCAAATGTAACGAAATTAGGCACAAAACAGCCTCCTAATAAGGTTGAACCCTGATTGACACAATGCCAAAATACCGGGCTTATTCGCGATAATATCAGCTGTCGGATTGCATGAGGACATCCCCGGTTACTCCGACAGGTTAAGCAGTACCCAGCTTAAATCTCAGACAGGTCTGACAGGGTGAGAGATCCTTTACTCTGGCCAGCGCCGCATACAGAACTTTTAGCTGTTTAATGCCGACATGAGATCGGTGCTGAGTAGAGGAATACAGAGTGGAATTACTTTCAGGCGCAGAAATGGTAGTACGCGCCCTCCGTGATGAGGGTGTTAAGTACATCTACGGCTATCCCGGCGGCGCATTGCTACATGTGTACGATGCGCTGTTCCAGCAGGATGAAGTCGAGCATATCCTGGTGCGCCACGAGCAGGCTGCGACGCATATGGCGGACGCCTATGCCCGCGCAACCAATAAACCGGGTGTTGCTCTGGTAACATCCGGTCCTGGCGCAACCAATGCGGTTACCGGTATTGCGACCGCATATATGGACTCCATTCCGATGGTGGTGATCACAGGTCAGGTCATGAGCTTCCTGATCGGTGAAGATGCCTTCCAGGAAACCGATATGCTGGGTATCTCCCGTCCCATCGTGAAGCACAACTTCACCGTGACACGTGCTGAAGATATCCCGACCATTATCAAAAAAGCATTTTACATTGCCCAGACAGGTCGTCCCGGGCCAGTGGTCATCGATATCCCCAAAGATATGACGACACCGACAGAGCGTTTCCCGTATGAGTACCCCAAGTCGGTGAAACTGCGGTCTTACAACCCGGTGACCAAAGGGCATTCAGGACAGATTCGCAAGGCTGTGGATATGTTGCTGGCGGCCAAGCGTCCGATGATCTACACCGGTGGTGGTGTCATTATGGGCGACGCCAGTGCCGAGCTGACGCAACTGGCGCATCTGCTGAACTATCCGGTGACCAATACACTGATGGGCCTGGGTGGTTTTCCGGGTACCGACCGTCAGTTCGTCGGCATGCTGGGGATGCACGGTTCCTATGAAGCCAATATGGCCATGCACCACAGTGACCTGATTCTGGCAGTGGGTGCACGTTTTGATGACCGTGTAACCAATGGTGTGGACAAGTTCTGTCCGACGGCGCGTATCGTTCACATCGATATCGATCCGGCGTCTATCTCCAAAACCATTCAGGCGGATGTGCCCATCGTCGGGCCAGCCAAAGTGGTGCTGGAAGAGATGATTGATCTGGTCAAGGACAGCAAAAAGCGTCCGGATGCCGATGCAATCACGGCCTGGTGGAAACAGATTGATGAATGGCGTGGACGTCACGGTGGCCGCTACCGCACCGATGATTCTGAGCTGATGAAGCCGCAGCAGGTTATCGAAATGCTGTCCCGGGTCACCAATGGTGATGCCTATGTCTGCTCCGATGTGGGCCAGCATCAGATGTTTGCTGCGCAGTACTACAAGTACAACAAGCCCAATCGTTGGATCAATTCCGGTGGTCTCGGCACCATGGGCTTTGGTCTGCCCGCGGCGATGGGTATCAAGCTGAACTTCCCGGATGCAGATGTCGCCTGTGTAACAGGTGAAGGCAGTATTCAGATGAATATTCAGGAGCTGTCGACCTGCAAGCAGTACGATATTCCGGTGAAAATCATCTGTCTGAACAACCAGTCCCTGGGCATGGTGCGTCAATGGCAGGATATGAACTATGAGTCTCGTCACTCGCAGTCGTATATGAACTCCTTGCCGGACTTCATCAAGCTGGCAGAGTCCTATGGTCATGTGGGCATGAAAGTCACCCGTTATTCCGACCTGGAAGGTGCAATGCGTGAAGCCTTTGCACTGAAAGACCGTCTGGTGTTCATGGATATCTACGTTGATCCGTTTGAGCATGTGTATCCCATGCAGGTGCCGCGAGGCTCTATGCGGGATATGTGGTTGAGCAAGACGGAGAGGACCTGATCATGAGACATATCATTTCAGTTTTGATGGAAAACGAACCGGGTGCTTTGTCGCGTGTGGTTGGGCTTTTCTCCCAGCGTAACTTCAACATTGAATCCTTGACGGTTGCGCCGACCGACGATGAAACCCTGTCACGAATGACGGTCATGACCACGGGTGATGATCGTGTGATTGAGCAGATCACCAAGCAGCTGAACAAGCTGATTGATGTGGTGAAGGTGGTTGACCTGTCGGAAGGTGAGCATATTGAGCGTGAACTGATGATGATCAAGTTCAAGGCGAATGGCCAGATGCGTGCCGAGATCAAGCGCACGGCGGACATTTTCCGTGGACAGATTATCGATATCACCCCCAATACCTACACCGTACAGCTGGTAGGTTCCAGCGACAAACTGGATGCATTTATCGCTTCGCTGGGTAATGCCAGCATTATGGAAGTGGTACGTTCCGGTGTATCTGGTATCGCCCGTGGCGAGAAGGTCTTGACCATCTGATCCCGAACGATGTATTGATGTGTTGAAAAGCCGTTCATCCGAACGGCTTTTTTATGCCGTGTATGTCTGTGTGCTGAGGAGAGTCTTGCATGAAGAAATTGCATTCGTTGCTGGAACGGATCGCGACTGCGCTGGAAGCATCTGTTGCGCCGCCCGCTCCGGTATTTGACTGGTCTGTGCAGACTGCGGCTGTCTGGCGGGTCGAGCAGGGCCAGGGTGCTCTGATACCGATTGTTGCCGACAGCCCGGTCAGTCTGTCCGATCTGGTGGGTATTGAGGCGCAGCGCGGACGGGTGGTTGCCAATACGCGACAGTTTCTGGCCGGTCTGCCTGCCAATAATGTGTTGATGTGGGGCGCACGGGGTACGGGCAAGTCGTCTCTGGTGAGAGCCTTGCTGCAGGATTATGCTGCTCAGGGGCTAAGACTGGTACAGGTGGATCGTGAAGACCTGATACAGATGCCCTATATTCTGGATGCCTTGTCAGCACAGCCCTGGCGTTTCATTATCTACTGTGATGATCTGTCATTCGAAGAGGATGATGTCAGCTACAAGCGGCTGAAAAGTGCGCTGGACGGCGCTTTGTCACGAACGCCCGATCATGTGTTGCTCTATGCCACATCGAATCGACGCCATCTGTTACCAGAGGCCGCAGCGGATAATCTTCAGGCTGAGTGGGTACAGGGTGAGTTGCACCCCGGTGATGCCATCGAGGAAAAAATATCCCTGTCTGACCGGTTTGGTGAATGGATTGGCTTTTATCCCTTTGATCAGCCAACCTTTTTGCGTGCGGCGCAACACTGGGTTGAGGTGCTGGGTCAGCGCTATGCGGTGAGTCTGGAGTGGGATGAGGCCCTGCAACTGGAAGCGATCCGTTTTGCACAGGGCCGGGGTGTTCGTAACGGGCGCGTGGCGCAACAGTTCGCCCGTTACTGGGTGGGTCAGACGTTACTCAAACGGGAAGAGTAAGGGGACCAGCAGCAGTGTGGTGATCAGTGCCAGTACCTGCAAGGGAATCCCCACTTTGGCAAAATCGACAAAGCGGTAATTGCCCGGGGCGATCACCAGCGTATTCACCGGCGAGGCGATGGGTGTGGCAAAGGCGGTAGAGGCGGCGATTGCGACAACCATCATGAAGGGCTCAGGATTCAGACCCAGCAGTTGTGCTGCTGTCAGTGCAATGGGCGCTACCAGTACGGTGGTGGCCGTATTGGAAATAAACTGACTGAGCACCGAGGTCAGCAGGAACAGGCCGGTACAGAGCAACAAGGGTCCGGCATTGCCATACTGGTCTACCAACAGGTGGACGACATAGCTCAGGGCGCCGCTGGATTCCATGGCCAGTGCCAGGGGTAACATACCGGCAATCAGTACCAGACTGGTGGCGTTCAGGGATCGATATGCCTCATTAATATTGACACAGCCGGTAATGATCATTGCCAGCGCAGCCACCAGAATGGCCGTCAGGTTGGGCAGGAGGCCGCTAGTCATCACCACCAGCATTGCCAGCATAATACCAATAGCCACGGGTGCTTTGCTGGCATTGCTGGCCAGCTCGTGCATTTCTGCGGGTGTTTCCAGCACCACCAGATCACGATGGTTTTCCAGTTTGCGGATATGCTCCCAACTGCCAGCCAGCAGCAGCGTGTCTCCGGCCGCCAGTTTGGTGATGGCAAATTCGGTGGCCAGCGGTGTATTTTGACGACGCACCCCGGTGACGCTGAGGTTGAACCTTTCTCTGAAGCGCCCTTCTTTCAGCGATTGATTGACCAGTGTTGAGTCGGGCGGCAACAGCACTTCGGCGACACCAAACTGCTCCTGAACCTTCATGATCTCCCGCTCCGGGAAGCCCTGGCGCCTTACCATACAAGCGGCAGCAAAGGCATCAACCTGAGCTTCGGTACCATAAACAACCAGTGTATCAAGAGGCTGCATGCGGGTGTTTGACAGTACCGGCATCAGTGTGGACAGCAGAGTGCCACTGCGCTGAATCGCAAATACGGTGATTTCGTAATGCGTTCTCAGACCCACATCCGCGAGCGTTTTGCCTGTCAGGGGGCTGCCAGGCTGAATGATCAGTTTATGAAGCTGGTTGGTTATGCCGTAGCGTTCAGCAAATTCGCTGAGCTTCGGGTGGCTGCTGTCAGGGTCGCGAACTTCGCTGGATGGCAGCAGGAAGCGGCCGATGAAAACCAGGTAAAGGCAGCCGATCACCAGAATTGCCAGGCCGATCGGGGTGAAGTCAAAAAACGAGAAGGGTTCCAGTCCGGCTTCACGCATCTGACCACTGACGATGATGTTGGGTGGTGTCCCGATCAGTGTCAGCATGCCGCCGATCAGGGCGGCAAAGGCCAGTGGCATCAGCAAGCGTCCCGGTTGCATGCCGGATTTACGGGCCATGCTCAAAACCACCGGAATCAACAGGGCAACGGCCCCGGTTGAACTCATAAAGGCCGAGAGCACGGCGACTACTGGCAGTAGGAACAGCAGCAGTCGGGTTTCGCTGTCACCCCCGACACGAAGGAGCCAGTTGCCGGCCGCGGCTGCGACACCGGTGCGAAACAGGCCTTCACCCACAACAAACAAACCGGCAATCATGATTACCACACTGTTGCCAAATCCGGAGACCGCTTCAGTCGGTGTGATAATACCGGACAGGGCCAGTACGACCACGACCATCAGGGCGACAATATCCATGCGAATCTTGTCGATAATAAACAGCACAATGGTGGCGGCCAGCAGGCCAAAAACAAACAGCATATCGGGAGTCATAACACCTGGAACTCTTAAGGGTATTAACAGAAGCGCACATGATCGTTTTAACCGGACAATTTTTCAATCTTCAATGGCGGTGTCCAGCTGTGACCAGAAGGCATGAATCAAAGGGTGCCGCAGTTTCTTTTCCAGTACGAAAATGCCGACCTCAAATGCCGGTAGTGCCGGCGTCGTGTGCAGCACGCTGACGCGATTGGCCAGTGGGCTGTTGTCCAGTACGATCTGAGGCACCAGGCCAACACCAAATCCAAGGCTGACCATGCTGACAATCGCCTCATTACCGGCAACCTGGGCATAAATACGAGGTTTGATGCCTTGTTGTCTGAACCACTGATCGGAGCGTTTCCGTGCCAGACCGGACTCTGACAGAATCATCGGGGTATGCTGCCAGGCGCTGGTGTTTTTGCTGTCGCTAAGCTGCTGGATCAGTTCCGGTTGATCTGCCGGTGCAATGAACACCAGCGGTGAACGGGTAATGGGACGGAAGGCGATTTCACTGGGTAACTGGTCGGGTCGTGCACCGATGGCAATGTCCTCGGTGTTGTTTTGTACACGTTGGGTCGCTTCGGCAGGGTCGCCAGTATGCAGCTTGATTTCAATACGCGGATGGGTTTGCCGGAAGCGGCTCAATATGTCGTACAAAAAGCTGTAACTGGCCGTGACTGAACAGTACATGCTCAATTCACCCTGCAGTTGATGCTGGTCTGCCTGCAGGCTGCTGCGCAGGGTTTGCCATTGCGACAGGGTGTCACGGGCATAGGCCTGCAGGCGTTGGCCTTCCGGTGTCAGGGTCACGCTGCGATTGTCGCGAATAAACAGGGTGACGCCGAGGTCATCTTCCAGTTGCTTGATGGTCCGGCTAAGCGTCGATGGACTGACATGACAGGCGGCGCTGGCGCGGCTGAAGTGCAGCGTGTCTGCCAGTGTCAGGAAGTGCTGCAGGCTCTTGGTGTCCATAGTCTGTCCCGGTTAATTATTTCATTTTATGAAATATAGTATTGCAAATATATCATTTTACGCAATGAATCGAATCCAGTAGAGTGGCGCCATTGCACATTCAGGTGCAACCCCGATTAACTTAATTCTGGAGTAGCGTCATGCAGGTTTATTACGATAAGGATTGCGATCTGTCCATCATCCGTGGCAAGAAAGTGTCTATCATCGGTTACGGTTCTCAGGGCCATGCGCATGCATGCAACCTGAAAGATTCTGGCGTTGATGTGACTGTAGGTCTGCGTGCCGGATCTTCTTCACGTGCCAAGGCTGAAGCGGCTGGTCTGAAAGTGGCGGATGTTGCAGATGCAGTCAAGTCTGCTGATCTGGTCATGATCCTGACACCTGACGAGTTCCAGGGGCAGCTGTACAAGGCTGAAATTGAGCCCAACATCAAGCAGGGTGCAACGCTGGCGTTTGCGCACGGCTTCTCTATTCATTACAACCAGATCGAGCCACGCAAAGATCTGGATGTCATCATGATTGCACCGAAAGCACCAGGCCATACTGTTCGCTCCGAGTTCGTCAAGGGTGGCGGTATTCCTGATCTGATCGCGATCTTCCAGGATGCATCCGGCAATGCGAAAAATGTTGCCCTGTCTTATGCATCAGGTGTTGGTGGTGGTCGTACCGGTATCATCGAAACAACCTTCAAGGATGAGACTGAAACTGACCTGTTCGGTGAGCAGGCTGTACTCTGTGGTGGTGCTGTTGAGCTGGTCAAAATGGGCTTCGAGACTCTGGTTGAAGCCGGTTATGCACCTGAAATGGCTTACTTCGAGTGCTTGCACGAGCTGAAACTGATTGTTGACCTGATGTACGAAGGCGGCATCGCCAACATGAACTACTCTATCTCCAATAATGCGGAGTACGGTGAGTATGTGACGGGTCCTGAAGTTATCAATGAGCAGTCCCGCGAAGCGATGCGCAATGCCCTGAAACGCATTCAGAGCGGTGAGTACGCCAAGATGTTCATCAGCGAAGGTGCGACCAACTATCCTTCCATGACTGCACGTCGTCGTAACAATGCGGCGCATCCGATTGAGCAGGTGGGTGGCAAACTGCGTGCCATGATGCCCTGGATCACTGCTAACCAGCTGGTTGACAAGTCCAAGAACTGATACGCACAACCTGTGTGTACAGCCCGAAACCCGGACCGCTAAGGCGCTCCGGGTTTTTTTAGAAGTTGCCCGTCAAAATTTGTATGGTTTATCTTCTCTAAGCTATAGTCATATCTAAACTTCTTAAACTACCTCATTCTTTTCATTGAAATTTATTCGGTTGAGGTTTGAAATGAGATTAGTCAATGGATAGTCTGCAACGTGTACTCTACGTAGAAGATGATATTGATATTCGAGAAATTGCATTAATTGCACTTCAGGATGTCGGTGGCTTAACGGTTCGTGTTTGTGAATCAGGTGAAAAGGCACTCTTAGAAGTTGACGAGTTTGCGCCTCAGTTGATACTGCTGGATGTCATGATGCCGGGTATGGATGGTCCTGAAACCCTGCAAGCGCTTATTAATCAGGGGTCTGTGCTATCTAACACTCCTGTAGTTTTTATGACGGCAAAAGTCCATCCAGATGAGTTACAGCGTTACCACGCAATGGGCGTAAAAAATGTCATCGCGAAGCCCTTTGATCCAATGGCGCTAGCGGATGAAATTCGTGCGATCTGGAAAGCGTACCATGTCTAAGCCGACAGTGAATGAGGAAGTTATAAGTCGACTCGATAGCCTCAGAGAATCTTATCGCAACCGCTTGAACGCTGAGCTCAAAGAGCTGGGTGAACTGTTGGATACACCCATAGACTCGAAAAGCGACCTGTCAATCCTGCACGCTCATCTGCATAAGTTGGCGGGCTCAGCGGGTACGTTTGGTTATCACCAGTTTGGGCTCCTCGCCCGTCAATACGAACTGATTATTAATGACTTGCAGTCAGGTGATAATGCTATTAACCCGATAAGCATTGATACATCCACCTGGTTGGCCAGCCTCCATGATGCGTTGGATAAAAACGCAACTCAGGATGCTCCATCAGGCGTATCTATTCTTCATAGACACGCTCACATGGATAAGCCCCATATCGTGTTGGTAGAGCGTGATGCCATGCTCTTGGAATACACTGCTCAGCAGCTTGAGTTATTCGGTTTTCAAGTGACTTGCCTGCAGGATGCAGATGAACTGTCGCAGCTTGGCAGTGAGCCCCCTGATTTATTGCTAGTTGATCACCGCGCGGGTGACTTGCAGCAACTTTCTCAGCAGCCCGTGGCGTTTTGGCAGCATAAGTTGCAGCACATAGGATGTCCTATTTTTTTTACCGGTGGAGAAGATGGCTTTCAAGCCCGGTTGAATGCTATTCGCAGTTTCGGCAGTGGTTATTTCATTAAGCCGCTAAATATTGTCGAACTGACGACCAAAATCGTTCAGGTTCTAAACACACATGGTGCAGAGCCAGAACGTATTTTGATTGTTGGAGAAGAGCAATACGTTGCTGATGCTAAAGGGGCAATACTGGAAAGGGCTGGTATGAGCATCTTCAATTTGAATCAGCCAGCTAACTTATTGAACGCTCTACGCGACTTCAACCCTGAAATGATTCTGATACTTCATTATCGAGAAGGTGTTATCGGTACAGAAATAGGCGCTATTCTTGAACAATTCGAACGCTGGACGTTTACACCTGTAGTGTATTCGTGCATGAATCCTAATGCTCAGATCCGTCAAAAAGCAATGCTCTTAAGCAACTTTACCTTGATAGAAGGTGCTATTGATGATGCGCACTTGGTCGGACTTTGCCGTGCGCGTGTCCAAAAAATACGTCAATTTGAGGCTTCTCTCACTCAGGATGGTCTGACTGGACTGTTAAAACACGCCAGTATCAAAGAAGCCGTACATGCCCAATGGTTGTATGCTCAACGTAACTCAAGTTCACATTTCAGCTTGGTCATGCTTGATATTGATCATTTTAAGCGAGTAAACGACACCTATGGGCACGCCGCAGGTGATAGTGTCATTGCGGCGGTTGGCACCTTGCTGAAGCAGTTTTTTAGACGAATCGATAAGTTAGGGCGCTATGGCGGAGAAGAGTTCGCGCTTGTGCTGGTGGACTGCAGCGCTAATGATGCGCTGCGCAAGGTCGAAGAGCTGCGGCAAATGTTTGCTAAAATACAGTTTAGTGCTAAGGATGTGGAGTTTTCATGCACCTTATCGGCAGGAATAGCCGACAATGCAACTTACCCGAATGACTCACCACAGGAGCTTTTGGAACGTGCAGACAAAGCGCTGTACTGTGCTAAGCAGAGTGGGCGGAATCAAGTCAGACTGGCCGAGGGCTAAAATAAATATTAATTCAGGACAAGTGTATGAAAATACCAGAGAAGCCGGTCAATGAAATCGAGCGACAGTGTGCACTTGATGATACCGGGCTTATTGCAAAGGGTGTAGATGAGCGTTTTGATCGAATCACACGCTTGGCATGTTCTGTATTTTCAGTCCCTATTGCGCTGGTATCCATAGTTGACCAGGATAGGCAATGGTTTAAATCATGTCAGGGCTTAGAGGTTACAGAAACACCGCGAAATATTTCCTTTTGTGGTCATGCAATATTAGATACGCAGCCCTTGATTGTAAGTGATACACTGAAGGACTTCCGTTTCGTTGATAACCCCCTAGTCACAGGTCCGCCTAATATTCGGTTTTATGCTGGCGTGCCTATCGTAACAAAAGCGGGCTTTGCTATTGGTACACTGTGCATTATTGATGTTCAACCACGATTCCTGACGCCAGAAGAAGTTTCTGTGCTGGTTGACTTAGCTGCCACGGTTGAGACATTGGTTCATCAGGATGAAGCAATGCGACAAGCAACCGAACTTATGCGCTCGCAGCTAGACTCCAGTCGTGATGTCTTACAGTTGCTCAATACCATTGCATTTAATTCACTGGATACCTTAGACCGTAAGTTTACCCATGCCTTACAGCTCGCTAGGCAGTTCTTGAAAATGGATTGTGCTTATTTAAGTCAAATTGAAGAAAATACCTATACTCTCCGTTGGCTCGACAAAGGCATAGATGTTACCCTTGATCATGGTCAGCAATTTGATTTGAAAAGCACTTGGTGTCAGCTCATATTCTCAGACGCATTAGACCTCATTTCGCGAGAGCTGTTTATCAATAACACTCACGAGCATCCCTATCATTTACAACTCAAAGAATCATTCTATCCCGCTAAAGCCGTTGTCAGCGTTGCCATTGAGGCTGAAGGAAGATGCTTTGGAACCTTGAGTTTCATATCATGTACGACTCGTGTAACGCCCTTTAGTAAAAGTGAAGAGGCCTTTATTCGATTATTAAGTCGTTGGTTCTCCAATACGCTTGATTCCAGTATGAAAAATGAGCGCCTTACAAAACTGATGGCGCAACTACCCGGCACCGTATTTCAGTTTCGTCGTTTCCCTGATGGTAGTTTTACGTTTCCCTTCAGCTCGCCCCAAATTGAGTCACTCTACGGCATCACACCTGAGCAGGCGGCAGAAGATGCCAGTCCAGCTTTTGCAAGGATTCATAAGGATGATATAGATAATATCAGAGCTTCTATAGAACACTCCGCTGCGACACTGGAAAACTGGCAGGCTACTTTTCGTGTCAGTGACCAACAGGAAAACTATCGCTGGATATCTGGCCAGGCTCGACCAGAAAGGCTTCTCGATGGCAGCGTGTTATGGCATGGTTATTTACAGGATATTCATGAATATGAGTCCGCACGGCGCATGCTCGCAAGCAGTGAGGCTCGCTTGCGAGGACTGTTTGACTTTTCGCCTATCGGAATCGCGTTGAATGATTTTCAAACTGGTGTTTTTTTAGATGGTAATGAAGCGCTATTAAAACCTTCAGGTTATTCAAAAGAAGAGTTTATGGCACTGAGCTATTGGGATCTAACACCAGAGAAGTATCGTCCAAAAGAAGAGCAGGCACTCGTGAGTTTGCAAACCACCGGACGTTACGGTCCGTTTGAAAAAGAATACATTCGAAAAGATGGAAGTTGCTACCCTGTCAGGTTGCAAGGCATCCTCACTGAAGAAATGGATGGGCGTCAGGTTATTTGGTCACTGATAGAAGATATTTCCGATCGCCATAAACTTGATCGAATGAAAGATCAATTTATAGCCACTGTCAGTCATGAATTACGTACCCCGCTCACTTCGATCAAAGGAGCCTTAAGTTTGCTTATTGGTGGTGCTGTAGGAGCCTTGCCTGAAAAGGCTATGCCTCTATTATCAAAAGCAGAACGTAATGCTCAGCGCTTAAATGAGCTGATCAATGACTTACTGGATATGGAGAAGCTGGTTGCTGGAAAAATGAGGATGAATCTGAGCGTTCAGCCTCTTGGCGGACTGCTGGATGAAGCCATAGACTTGATGCAGAGCTATAGCGAGCAGCACCGGGTGAGCATTTCAAAACCAGAGAGCTGGCCAGAATTGTCTATTTGTGTTGATGGTCCAAGGTTGATCCAGGTACTAACCAACCTACTGTCGAACGCCGTAAAGTATTCTCCAGAAAATGGTTGTGTAGAGGTATCAGTAACACCTTCAGATCAAAGTATAAAGATCAGTATTCGCGATCATGGGCCGGGTGTTCCTGCAGAGTTTCAACACCAGCTATTCAAGCGGTTTTCCCAAGCGGATAGTTCAGATACGCGGCGAGTACCGGGCACAGGCCTGGGTTTAGCCATTACTCAAGAAATCATCCATCAATTAGGTGGTGAGGTTCATTACCGAAAGGCTCAAGGCGGTGGGAGTGAGTTTTACATCCTACTCCAGCATGAGGTTAATTCATGAATCGATTTTCCCTGACGTCCCGAATCACTTTACTCCTCGTGCTCGCCAGTGGCTTGCTTGCTGTAGGCATGTCGTTGACCGTTTACCAACTACTTGCCTCGAACTATGAGGCTTTAGTGGCGGAGCGGGAACAAGCAAAAATCGAGCGGTTAGTGGCTGAGGTCGAATTGATTCAACAACAGCGTTTGCTCAGCCTTGAAGCCTTCTCAGCAAGAATCGTCAATGAAGATGGAGAGCTTTTATCTCCCATGTTACTGCAAAGCGTATTGCAACGCCCATCTGTTGCCAGCGCTCAATTTCCTGGTGGATTGCTGGTATTTGATGCGTCTGCTACGGCCATTGCTGAGCGCGATTTTGTGCCAGACCGATTAGGCACCAACTACGCCGATCGATTGCACTTTCAACGTGCGATGGAGAGCAAGAGACCCGTCATTTCAGAGCCTATTTTAGGGCGTGTTACAGGATTGCCCATACTGTCGTATCTGCATCCGATACTCAACATGGAGGGTAATATTATTGCTTTTGTTGGCGGGACCCTGGATTTATCAAAAACGCCGTTAATACCCTCCGACCGTTTGCAGGACGAGGAATCCTTGTCATCGACGCTTATCATTGACCGCCAGAATCGTTTGTTCGTGACTATGCAAGAACGCTTCACTGAACCTCAAGCGTTACCGGCTACCGGTACTGATGAATTAGTTGATGCCGCCATGGCATTAAAACCATCGGGTACAGTGGTCTTTCACCAAGGAACACGGTACGTTATAGCGACACAGGAGTTTACGGATTTAGGTTGGACGGCCTTGCGTGCCATCCCCTATGACCAAGTCATCGCACCCGCTAAAGCTACCTATAAGCGATTTCTGGCTCTGAGCTTAATTAGTATTCTGTTAATTACCACGGGTGCCGCTTTGATTGCACGTAAGCTGACGCGCCCGCTCGCACAGATGACACAGCGTGTAAGTGACATGGCTAAAACATCACGCTTCGAGAGCAACTTGAGTACTGATGGAGGTCCTGAGATAGCCTCGCTGGCGAGGGCCATGAATCGTTTGGCGAATGAGCGAAACGCGGCCGAAGCGACTGCGCATCAAACCGAGAAGTTTTTATCTAACCTTCTCGAGTCCGCGAGTGAGATGTCTATCATTGCGACAAATCCAGCAGGCATCATCACGGTCTTTAATAAGGGAGCGGAGAGCCTGCTAGGCTATACAAAAGCAGACATGGTGAATAAGCAAACCCCAGCTGTATTTCATCTTGAAAGCGAAGTAATTGCTCGCGCTCAAGTGCTCAGCGATGAGCTCGGAAAACCGATAGAGGGGTTTAAAACTTTTGTCGTCACTGCTGAACGAGAGGGCTCTGAAACCCGAGAGTGGACCTATGTGCATAAGTCTGGTCGTCATATCACAGTTTCACTGGCGGTGACGGTAGTACGTAATGATGATGGATCCGTCGCAGGTTATCTTGGTATTGCCCAAGATATCACCGTGCGTAAACGCATGGAGCAAATGAAAAGCGAATTTATATCGACCGTGAGCCATGAGTTGCGCACACCATTAACCTCGATTTCTGGCGCTCTCGGTCTAGTGGTGGATGGTAGGCTGGGTGAGCTTCCCGAGAAAGTTAATCATTTACTCAGAACAGCCCATCGAAATAGTAAACGCTTAGCACACCTCATCAATGATCTTCTGGATATTGAAAAGATTGCTTCCGGTAAGCTTCATTTCAATATGCAAGAGCAACCTCTTAAACCGCTTATTTTGCAAGCCATCGAAGCTAACGAGGCCTTAGGTGCTTCCCGAAGTGTCTCGTTAGATTTCTTAGATCGAGCAAAGAACGATCTATTGGTTCGAGTGGATGATCAACGGCTCATGCAAGTGTTGGCCAATCTCCTCTCCAATGCCATTAAGTTTTCGCCTGATCATGGTACCGTAACGGTGGATTTGGATGTGAATGATGGTGAAGTGGTGGTCTCGGTTCAAGATCAGGGACCTGGTATCTCTTTAAGTTTCAGAGATAAAATTTTTCAACGCTTCGCCCAAGCAGATGCATCTGATACGCGTGCCAAAGAAGGCACCGGACTGGGTCTGGCGATTTCTCGTGAACTTGTAGAACATATGAGTGGTAGCATAGGTTTCGAGTCTACGGAAGGACAAGGCTCACGTTTCTTTTTTCAACTGCCTCGAGTCACGCGTTCAACCAAGGAAAACAACACCTCAACGATTCGAGTAGACAGTCCTGCTTTGCACGCTCGTATTTTAGTGGTTGAAGACGACCCTGATGTGGCTCATTTACTGTCGATCATGCTTAAAAATGCGGGATATGAATCTGACATCGCTTATCGTGGAAATGATGCGCTGCGAATGTTGGAGGAGGCTCATTTCGATCTGGTCTGTCTTGACTTGATGCTACCAGATATCAGTGGACTCGATATCATACATCAGCTTCGTGGCAATCCTCGTACCATTGATCTTCCAATTGTTGTTGTTTCTGCAAAAATCGAACAGGGTAAGCTGGAAGTGGATGGCGATGTTTCACATATTGACTGGCTGGCAAAGCCTATTGATCAATATCGCTTGATAGATTTGATTGATCAGCAGCTTGCTGCCGCTATAGAGCAACCTCCTCGCGTGCTGCACGTAGAGGATGATAAAGACTTACATAGCGTGATTGTTGCTATGGCCGGAGATAAAGTCGATATGCATTTCGCAACAAGCTTGAAAGATGCTCGACATCAATTACAGACACAGGTCTTCGACACCATTTTACTGGATATTGAGCTACCCGATGGATCTGGATGGAATCTGGTTCCAGAAGTTCGCGCTACCTGTCCGAAAACAAAAATTATCATACTCTCGGGCGCTGAGTTATCGACCACACAAAGAGCTAAAGTGGAGGCTGTATTGCTTAAGTCTAAATTAACCGCTAACGCACTTTTAGAGGGTATTAAAGACCGTATCCAGTGGCATCAATCTAGACGTGCAAGATAAATGGAGCCGAATAAAAAGTTGAGTTAGTCAACGAACCAAGTTTGCTGCTCAATCACCTCTGCAAGCATTTGCATTGCCTTAAAGTATCCTTGGTACTGGTCGCATTCCAATGTTTTCAGAAATGCTAATTCATGCTCCCGAGTTCGACAGTTATCTGAAGTGGATCCCGAAATTTGGACAAGTACCTAAGCTCTGATTCATCATCTCCACAAGGAGGAGAATCATGAGCAAGAAACGCAAACATTACATGCATCATTCAAGTCTAAAGTCGCTCTGGCCGCCATCAAGGTGGATCAGACCACATCCGAAATTGCCACCCGTTTTCAGATCCACCCCACCATGGTCAGTCATTTCATGGGTAATTTACAAATGATTCGTTAGGAGTCTGCGAACAGGTCCGAAACCTAAACTCCTGGAAGCGATGAATGCTAGCCTTTAGCTAATTTGGCCGGATCGATCAGCAGCTTTAGGCAGCGCAGATTTGTACTTTGAGGTATTCCGTTATTTTTGCGCTGCACAGATGCTCTCGGGTTCAGGTATGATCAGTTGAGTTGACTGGCGGGAGGATCTGACATGAAACTGACGTTGGCATTGCAGGGTGGTGGTGCACACGGTGCGTTTACCTGGGGTGTGCTGGATCGCTTGTTACAGGCCGGTTTGGAACCTGAGGCCATTAGTGGTACCAGCGCTGGTACCATGAATGCAGTCCTGTTGGCGGAAGGCTGGCGCCTTGATGGTGCTGAAGGTGCGCGACGTTTGCTGGAGCGCTTCTGGCAAGGGCTGTCGATGCCGGACACGCTGGTATCCGGGCAGCCAGCTGAGTGGTGGCGCAAACTGTCGCGTCATTTGTCTCCTTATGATCTCAATCCGTTCGATTACAATCCGCTGAAACAGTTGCTGGAAGAGCTGGTTGATTTTGAGGCGCTGAGAGCGGATGGCAAAATACGTCTGTATATTGCTGCCACTGAGGTAGAAACCGGTGCGCTCAGACTGTTTCGGGAGCATGAGCTTGCTGTTGAACATCTATTGGCCAGTGCCTGCCTGCCAACCCTGCATAAAGCGGTGGATATTGAAGGGCGGCATTACTGGGATGGAGGATTTTCCGGGAACCCGGTGCTGCATCCGCTGGTCACTGAAAGTCAGGCGCATGATCTGTTGTGTATTCTGTTGCAGCCGTTGTCGCGTCCTGTGGTGCCAACACAGGCGGCGGCGATTGCAGAGCGCATGAATGAGCTGATGTTTCAGACCGCCTTTATGCGTGAGCTGGAAGTGATATACCGGCACCGTCTGCATCTGCAGCAGCGCCCCTGGTTGCTGGGGCGTGATGAATTGCGCTGGCGGCGCTTGCGGCTGCACCTGATTGAACCGGATGAGGTACTTGCTTCGCTGGATGGTGCCAGTCGGTTTGATACCCGCAAGGGATTTCTCGAAGCTTTACGTTTGCAGGGAGTGGCGCAGGCAGAGCAGTGGCTTGAAACACATTCATCTGCACTGGGTGATGCCTCAAGCTGGGATTTCGAGCAACTGTTCCGGCGATGATTTGGGGTGTGTGTGTTTCTCAAGTAGAATGAAGCAATCTTCAGACAGGTAATGAGTGACTTATGACAGATAAAGAACCACTGGATACACCCGCCACTTCAAAAGAGACCGAAGGGGCTGAGGCAGAGGCACAGAAACCTCATAAGGGTGTGTATTTGCTGCCCAACCTGTTTACTACAGGTGCTTTGTTCTCCGGTTTCTATGCGGTTGTTGCCTCCATGAACGGACAGTTTGAGGCGGCTGCGATGGCGATTTTCGTGTCCATGCTGTTCGACGGTCTGGATGGTCGCGTGGCACGTATGACCAATACGCAAAGTCCGTTTGGGGCTGAGTATGATTCGTTGGCGGATATGGTCTCTTTTGGTGTGGCTCCGGCAATTGTTGCATTTACCTGGGCGCTGGATGACCTGGGCAAGCTGGGGTGGTTTGCAGCCTTTTTGTATGTGGCCGGGACCGCACTCAGGCTGGCGCGTTTCAACACTCAGATAGGTTCTGTGGATAAGCGTTATTTTGTCGGTTTGCCGAGTCCGGCAGCGGCCGCTGCTGTTGCGGGTTTGATCTGGATGAGTACGGTGTTTGAGGTTGAGCCTGACGATATCTCTTATTTGGTAGCCCTATACGTGGCTTTGGCGGGCGTGCTGATGGTCAGTAATGTGCTGTATTACAGCTTTAAGGATGTCGATCTCAAGGGCAAGGTGCCTTTCCTCATTCTGTCAGCCATCGTGCTGGGTATTGCGGTGATTTCGATCAGCCCTGCGCTGTTCCTGTGGCTGCTGGTTGTGGTGTATGCCTGTTCTGGTCCATTCCTGTGGGTGGTGCGTAGGAAGAAACATCTGTCCAAATAAGCTGTCTAATCGTGACTGTGTGAGTCCGATAAGCTTGAGGTGAGTGATGTTGATTGGAAAAAAGCAGTCAGTTCCTTCCTGGGAAATTACCCCTGAGTCGGTGTATCGTCAGCGTCGTCAGTTTCTGAAAGGTGCTGTAGCACTGGGTGGTCTGGCCGCCTCAGGGCAGTTGTTCGCTTCCTCTGCGGGGTATGACTTGTCGGGTGAACAGGTCTATTCTGGTCCTGAATGGCTACAGCAGGCGCTGGGTGCTGAGCGTACCCCCAGTCCCTATTCAGCGCGCGAGTCGTTGACGCCCTATCGCCTGGTAACGAGCCATAACAATTTTTATGAATTCGGTATGGGCAAGGGCGATCCCAAGCGCTATGCCCAGCGCTTTCGTACAGATCCCTGGCGGGTTGAAATCAGTGGTGAAGTGGCGAAGCCTGCTCACTATGAGCTAGAGGATCTGATTCAGCCGCATGCGCTCGAAGAGCGTATCTATCGCATGCGTTGTGTTGAGGGCTGGTCAATGGTGATTCCCTGGATAGGGGTGCCATTGGCCGATATTCTCAAGCGTGCAGAGCCGACCAGTCGGGCCAAATATGTCGAATTTGTCACCCTGATGGACCCTGATCAGATGCATGGGCAGCGTTCGGGCTTTTCGACGATCGACTGGCCGTATCGAGAAGGGCTGCGTATTGATGAAGCCATGCATCCGCTGACGCTGATGGCGGTGGGGCTTTATGATAACAGCCTGCCGCCGCAGAACGGCGCGCCGTTCCGTCTGGTTGTGCCCTGGAAGTATGGTTTTAAAAGCATCAAGTCTATTGTCAGCATTCGTCTGACAGAAACGATGCCGGCTACCAGCTGGAATCTGTCGGCGCCGCAGGAGTATGGGTTCTACGCCAATGTAAATCCTGCTGTCGATCATCCGCGTTGGAGCCAGGCCACTGAGCGGCGTTTACCCTCGCCACTCTTTAATCCTGATATTATTGATACGCAGCCGTTCAATGGTTATGCCGATGAAGTGGCGCACTTGTATGCAGGAATGGATCTTCGCAAGTGGTATTGACGCGCTGGACCGCTATCTGGTGGTTGTTCTGGTGTGCAGGTCTGGCACCGTTTGTGCTGCTGATGTATCAGGTAGTCACCGATCAGGCGGGAGCTGATCCGGCACAGATGCTGGTGCTTGCAACCGGCCTTTGGGCGTTGCGTTTTTTATGGCTGACGCTCGCCGTCACGCCATTACGACGTTTGCCGAGGTTGGGTTGGCTGATACGCTTCAGGCGTATGCTGGGTTTGTATGCGTTCTTTTATGCCGTGTTGCACCTGCTGGCGTTTATTACCTTTATCCTGGGCTGGCGAGTCGATTTGGTCTGGCGAGAATTTACAGAGCGGCCCTATATAGTGGTCGGATTGCTGAGTCTATTGTTGTTATTGCCTCTGGCAGTGACCTCTACGACTTACTGGATGCGACGACTTGGGCGTAACTGGGTGCGTTTGCACTGGCTGATCTATCCGGCAGCCGTTCTGGCCATGGTGCATTTCATTATGCAGATACGCGCTGGCTATGCTGAGCAGTTATTGTATGGCTCGTTGCTGCTGATATTGCTGGGCTATCGTGCCGTGGTAAAACTATTTCCAAAAAAATCACGCAAGACCTGTTGACCTCCTCTGATGTCCTCTGTAATATTCGCGCCTCGCTTGGGACGTGATCGCTGAAGGCGGCACGGGACAGGCAGGTTGGTGATAATTTAAGCTGTTGATCTTAAATGAGAAACAAGCGCTATCATCGATCAGGTGTGAAGTGGGTTTCAGGAAGTTGATTGCAAAATTCTGAAACAAAATGCTTGACACGGCGGTGCGACTCGGTAGAATACGCACCTCGCTTGAGACAACTCAAAACACCGAGTTGATCGGCACGCTCTTTA
>NZ_JMSZ01000012.1 GCF_000691225.1 Nitrincola lacisaponensis | reverse complement strand
CGAAGCGCTTCAGCATTACTGGTTCCCACGGTAACATCGGCTCCAGGCCCCACAGTTACTTTCAAAACGGCGTGGTCTCTCCGATCACCAAAGGTGCATAAGTCACGTCCACTCACCGAGAACTCGGCTTGCCAGGCTTGCTCTTCGACAAAGTCATACCAAAGGACTCTGTAATCCATCCGGTCAGTAAAGCGATGCGCATAGCTTGCCGGACCGTTTTCATTGCGCCCGGTGACAGATGCCCGCGCCATCATCCGACGATCATTAATGATCAGTTGTTTTACGGAGGGGGTGACGGCATGCGACTGAAACCTAAGGCTCAATGATCCGGGTCGATCCAGCAGCCATAGCCAGATAAGGACTACCCCTGCGGGCAATGCGACTGACAGAAGGATGCGGCGGCGGAGAGATAGCTGAAGAAACCGTTTGGTTATCGACATCCATTGCCTCCGATCATAGGTTTCCTACCAGACTGTGCGTTGTGCATATTTACTGTGACAAGAACTTGAGCTTCTTTTGATGTCATCATAATGCTCCTTTTATGGTGAACAACGAGATACGGGTTGACCATCGCGTGTAATAACACGTTCACGGGCACTGACAGCACTATCGATGTGATACTGGAATTCAGTGGTTGCTCGATGAATCATAAACTGCACCTCTGGGTCATCAACGGGAACCGGTTGGGCGCAGATTTCATGCAGGATGGGTAATGCATTATGCTCTGGGATGGGGTTGCCATCTTTATCCCAAAGCTCATCTTGACGTTTTAATCCAATCAACCGCATAGCATCTGGATTTCCGGTGGTTATAGTGACATCGGCTCTAGGTCCCACCTTTACTTGTAAATTAGCATGGTCTCTCCGATCACCAAAGGTGGATAAATCGCGGCCATGCACCGAGAATTCAGCCTGCCAGGCTTGCTTTTCGACAAAGTCATACCAAAGCACTCTGTAATCCATACGGTCAGTAAAACGGTGCGCATAACTCGCCGGGCCGTTTTCATTACGCCCGGTGACAGACGCCCGCGCCATTACACGACGATCATTAATGACCATCTGTTTTACGGAGGGGGTAACGGCATGTGAGCGAAATTCAAGGCTCAATGATCCGGGTCGATCCAGCAGCCATAGCCAGATAAGGACTACCCCTGCAGGCAGTGCGACTGACAGAAGGATGCGGCGGCGGAGTGGTAGCTGAAGAAACCGTTTAGTTATCGACATTCATTGCCTCCGATCATAGGTTTCCTACCAGACTGTGCGTTGTGCGTATTTACTGTGACAAGGACTTGAGCTTCTTTTGATGTCATCGTGATGCTCCTTTTTCAGATAGGCAACGTGGTATATCGCGTTGCCGATGCTCGTAATAGCGTTCGAAAGCTTGAAATGATCTTTGAAGATGATGTTGTTGTTCGGTCTCAGCCCGATGAATCATAAACTGGACCTCTGGGTCATCAACGGGAACTGGTTGGGCGCAGATTTTATGCAGGATGGGATCTGTACTAGCGTGATACTGTGGTAAAAAACGATTATGCTC
>NZ_JMSZ01000011.1 GCF_000691225.1 Nitrincola lacisaponensis | reverse complement strand
CAAATCTGGTGACGGGGGGAGTGGCAAAATCATACCAAACCTGCAATCCCTTAAGAAGGCCTATGGTGATGAGCGCCTGGAGGCTGCATGCAGGCGCGCGTTGATACTGGGAAGCTGCCGTTACAAGAGCATCGAGTCCATCCTCAAGCATCGCCTGGATCAGCAGCCGCTGGAAGAACAGCAAGAGCTGGCGTTACCCGATACCCACGACAACATCCGCGGCCCCGCCTACTATCACTGAAGGAACCTGACATGCTAAAGCATCCTACGCTGGACAAACTCCACAGCCTCAAACTCACTGGCATGGCGGCGGCCTTGGCTGATCAGTCAGCAACGCCCGACATCCACGAACTGAGCTTCGAGGAGCGCCTTGGCCTCCTCGTCGATCGGGAGATGACCGAACGCGAGAACCGGCGCATGAGCAGCCGGATGCGCCAAGCCAAACTGAAACACAACGCTACCCTGGAAGACCTGGATTACCGAAGTGCCCGCGGTCTGGATAAAGGACTGATCCAGTCACTGGCAGCGTGCCACTGGGTGAAGGAACACCTGAACGTGCTCATCACCGGTCCGACTGGTGTGGGTAAAACCTGGCTTGCCTGTGCGCTTGCGCATAAAGCCTGCCGGGAGGGATACACCGCACAGTACGTACG
>NZ_JMSZ01000010.1 GCF_000691225.1 Nitrincola lacisaponensis | reverse complement strand
GTTTTACCGTGGTCAACGTGGCCAATGGTTCCTACGTTGACGTGCGGCTTGTTACGTTCAAAAGCTTTCTTAGCCATATTGAGTTCCCAATTTTTCCGGTTGACCACAGGTCGTTAAATACAACAAAGGGCAGACATATCACTATATCTACCCTTCATAAATAACTGGAGCTCATGGGCGGAATTGAACCGCCGACCTCACCCTTACCAAGGGTGTGCTCTACCCCTGAGCTACATGAGCGAATCTTGGAGCGGGTAGCGGGAATCGAACCCGCCTCTTCAGCTTGGAAGGCTGAGGTAATAGCCACTATACCATACCCGCCGAATTCAGCTGATTGAGGATGGTGGTGGGAGGTGGATTCGAACCACCGAAGCTCTCGCGTCAGATTTACAGTCTGATCCCTTTGGCCACTCGGGAATCCCACCACAACTTCGCCGTATCAACTGGTGCCGGCACCAGGAGTCGAACCCGGGACCTACTGATTACAAGTCAGTTGCTCTACCAACTGAGCTATACCGGCGTAACCGTCGAAGTGGTGCGTATCTTACTGATAGCGATTTGGTGATGCAAGCCTTGTTTGCACTTTTTTTACTTTTTTTAATTCATTCAGCTGTTTGGTCTACTACCGGAGCAATTACAGGCACATCAATCAACTCCACACGAGGCACTGCGGGCAAGGCCGGAGGCTCGGCGTGCAACACTGCCTGGCGCTGCTGCGCATACCAGAAAAACATCAAGGCATTCGCCAGCAACAGCATGACCATTACCCAGCGCCACATAGATCCTGCTCCAGACCCTGCAGCCCATCCAGTACCAGCGTCTCCTGCAGCATCGCTTGCGGACACCATGAGGCAACAAGGGGCGCATCTCCACCGGTCAGCCAGATATGCCGGATATTGCGCGCCCGACAATCCTGTTCAACATATTGCAACAATGCCGCCATCTGATAACGACAGCCATTCTCCACACAGGCCGCTGTGGAATCGCCCGGCACCAATGACCCACCGGTTTCAGTTGTCTGCCAGCGCACACCCGCTGTCTGGCCCAGCAAACTCTGCTGCAACAACCGCAGACCAGGTAAAATATAGCCGCCAAGATGCCAACCCTGCCTGTCCACCAGATCCACCGTCACTGCACTGCCCACATCAATCACACAGAAAGCATCCTGTAACTGTTGCCACACTGCCAGCATTGCCAACCAACGATCAGCACCCATCTGCCGGGGATTTTGATAGGCATTTTTAAGTCCTGACTGTTGATCACGCGCCACAGCTCGCACAACAGGTACAGCCAACGCCTGAAATGCAGTCTGCAGCCAGTGGTCCACTTTATCACCCGCAACTGATACCCAGCGTACCTGCTGCACTCCGGACCAGTCTTCAGGCAACAGCACCCGCCCCTCTCGTACATCCTGTGTCAGCCAGCGCTGCACAGCCTGCGGCCGACCCTGACAGCGTATACGCCATTTAACAAAGGTATTTCCGGCATCTATTTCCAGCACAACCATAGCGGTTAACTCAAGCCTCTGAGAGAGACTTCACCGCCATGCAAGGTTCGCAATTCCTGCTCGGTCTGCAACAGCAACGCACCGGACTCATTCACACCCGCTGCAATGCCAGTCAGGTATGCATCTGCACCGGTTTGCACCCTGACCGGCTGGTGACGAAACACATCTGCTGACATCCATTCATCTCGAAAATGACCAAAACCTTCAGATTCAAACTGACTCAGCACCGGCACCAACTCATTTAACAGCGCCGCCAACAGATCTGTACGCTGAATAGGCACTCCCTGTTGACGCAAGTCAGCCCAAGGCTGATCAATCGCACCACTGACATCATCAGACAAGGCAGCATTGATACCGATACCGATCACCAATTGCGACTCAACGGCGGTATCTCCCGTCACTTCAATCAACACACCCGCCAGCTTTCGCCCCGCAACCAGCAGGTCATTCGGCCATTTAACGCCTACCTGCTGAAAGCCCGCAGCATCCAGCACGCGCTTGAGCGCCAGACCGACCACCAGACTTAAACCTTCCAGCGCAGCCACACCACAACGGAAACGCCAGGCAAGCGAGAAATATAAACCGGACGCAAACGGGCTTACCCAGCGACGGCCACGACGACCACGCCCCTGGGTTTGCTGCTCAGCCATGTATAAAGCACCATGCACACCATGCCGCAAGCCTTCCAGTGCCAGCTCGTTGGTAGAGCCAGTGGTAAGCTGAAGCTGCAGCTGCTCCAGGCGCTGCCGGACCTGTGGCAGCAGCAACGCCTCCAGACGCTGAACATCCAGCAGATCAACCCCGCCCGGTATACGATATCCGCGCCCACGCACACAGTAGACTTCCAGACCCAATTCTTCGAGCGCACGAATCTGCTTCCATACCGCTGTACGGCTGATACCCAGGCACTCACCCAACTCACGGCCGGAGTGGAACTGACCGTCAGCCAGACGTCTTAATAGTTCGTAGCGTGTCACACGACGTCCTCTTTCGCCTGACAGCGTTGATACACCACAAAGCTGTAATCATAGGGATTCGGGCCCTCTGCCGAAAAATCCTGACGCAAAACCGTTTCCCAATCCTGCGGATCTATTTCCGGGAAAAAAGCATCCCCCTCGATCTCTGCATGCACCTGGGTAATATAGAGTCGATCCGCCAGCACCAGTGCCTGCGCATAAATCTCGGCACCCCCTATGACCAGCAACTCTTCAGAGCCATCCACCAACGCCTGCTGCTCAGCCAATTCGAGTGCTTCCTCGAGACTGCCGACGACCCGCGTACCCGGCTGGGTATAGTCAGGATTGCGACTAATGACGATATTGGTGCGTCCAGGTAAAGGCCGACCAATCGACTCATAGGTTTTACGCCCCATCACGATCGGTTTGCCCTGCGTAATACGCTTGAAGTACTTCAAGTCTTCCGACAAATACCAGGGCAGTTTATTACCCCGGCCAATAACCCGGTTCTGCGACTGGGCAACGATAATGGACAACAGCATAAGGCTCCCTACACCGCAATCGGTGCACGTATGGCTGGTTGCGGCTCATAGCCCACCAACTCAAAATCTTCGTATTGATACTCAAACAGGCTTGCTGGTCGACGCAACAGTTTCATCTGCGGCAGAGCCCCCGGTGTACGAGACAGCTGTTCAGCCACAATTGCCGGGTCATTCAAATGATTGCTGTACAGGTGCACATCACCAAAAGTATGCACGAACTCACCCGGCTGCAGGTCACACTGCTGCGCCAGCATCAGGGTCAGTAACGAATAGGATGCAATATTGAACGGTACGCCCAGAAAATAGTCTGCACTGCGCTGATACAGCTGACAGCTTAACCGCCCTTCGGCAACATAAAACTGGAACAGGGTATGACAGGGAGGCAGGGCTGCCTTGCCACGCCGGACATTTTCCTGCGGACTGAGCGACTCATCCGGCAAGTCTGCCGGATTCCAGCCACTGACGATCAGACGCCGGGAATCCGGTTTGGTGCGAATCATCTCGACCAGTTGCGCCATTTGATCTACCGTTGACCCATCCGGGCAGGCCCAGGAGCGCCACTGCTTGCCATACACAGGCCCCAGATCACCATTTTCCAGCGCCCACTCATTCCAGATACTGACACCACGATCCTGCAGCCAGGTGTTATCTGTACTACCGGAAAGAAACCACAGGAGTTCATATATAATCGACTTCAAATGCACTTTCTTGGTCGTTAACAGCGGGAAGCCCTGCTGCAAATCAAAACGCAACTGCCGACCAAAAACCGAACGCGTACCTGTACCTGTTCGATCACCCTTGTCGACACCGTTGTCGATAATATCCTGCATGAGATCCAGATATTGACGCATTAACCTATCACCTTCTGTATCCAGTCAATCACGATAAACCTCTGTTCCGATACGCCAAAAGCAGCATAACCCCACCTGCACAGAGCATCGGCAATGACAGCAACTGCCCCATGGTCAGCCATTCAAACGCAATAAATCCGAGCTGCGCATCCGGCTGGCGAAAGAACTCAACGCCCAGACGGAACACTCCGTATAGTAGCAAAAACAGCCCGGAGACCGCCATGCGAGGGCGTGGCCGGGATGAGAACCACCAGAGCACCACAAACAACACCAGCCCCTCCAGCAACATCTGGTACAGCTGCGAAGGGTGCCGCGCCAAACCATCCTGCGCTGCCGGGAAGATCACCCCCCAGCTCTGATCTGTCGGACGCCCCCAGAGCTCACCACCAATGAAATTCCCCAAACGCCCGGCTCCCAAGCCCACAGGAATTAACGGGGCCACAAAATCGCCCATATCAAAGAGGTTTTTCTGATAGCGGCGCGCAAAAATCACCAGCATGACCAGCACACCGATCAGACCACCATGAAAAGACATCCCGCCCTGCCACACCGCAAACAACCACAAGGGATCCTGGATAAAGTAATCGAAGTTATAAAACAGTACATATCCTGCTCGACCACCCAGCACGACACCGACAGCACCCCAGAAAACCAGGTCAGCCACCTGCTGATCAGTCCAGCCAGAACCCGGTTGTGCTGCACGCCGATTGCCCAGCCACCAGGCAGCTGCAAAACCGATCACGTACATCAGCCCATACCAATGGATTTGAACAGGCCCCAGGTTCAACGCTACAGGGTTTATTGAATGTTCCCACATAATTAGACCACTAGAGATTACTGAACAGGAAACGCAGACCTACCAACAGCAGGAATACCGCAAAACATTTTTTTAACACCGGCTGAGGCAGGCTGTGTGCCCAGCGCGCGCCCAGCTTGGCACAGGGAGCACTGCTGATGATAATGCCCAGGAACGCCGGTAAATACACATAACCGATTGTCCACTCAGGAAGCGCTTCCTGCTCCCAGCCCAACCAGACATTCGTCAAGGTCCCCATCAAGGCAATCGGCAAGCCGCAGGCAGCCGACGTTGCCACCGCCACACGCATTTCCTGGCGTCGCCAGGTCATATAGGGTACTGACAGTGTCCCACCACCAATACCGAAAATAGAGGAAGCCCAGCCAATCACTCCACCCGCACCCGCCAGCTCTTTAGTGCCAGGCGCAGCTGGACTTTGTGGCGGCTGCAAATTGAATCCCATCTGCAATGCCACCAACAGTGCAAAGACACCAAAAATCAGCTGCAAGGTCGGACCAGGCAACAGCACTGCGGTATTCACCCCCAACACTGCTCCGAACAAAATTCCCACTGCCAGAGGCCTGAACAACGACCAGCTCACAGCACCACGCTTATGATGCGCACGTACCGAACTGATCGAGGTCACCAGTATTGTTGCCAGCGAGGTCGCGACGGCCATATGGGTCAGCACCTCAACCGGGAAACCCTGTGCAGCAAAAGTGAAAATTAACACCGGCACGATCAACAGACCGCCACCGATACCAAACAGGCCAGCCGCAACGCCAGCAAATGCCCCCAGCACCAGATACAGGAGCAGTGTCATCAACATAGTGTTTCCTCAGATGGGTGGAATTTTCTGATCCGGAATTGCTGGTCGAGTCAAGCGGGCCAGACCAAAGGCCTTCAGTGACTGACGCAGCTCCTGATGGATCTCTTCTGCATCATGCAACGCCCGCACTGAAAGCAGCAACTGACGTGCACGCGAGAAACTGACATTGCGTATAGCAAATTTAATTTTCGGCAAATTATTGGCATTCACAGACAGCACATCATAGCCCATCGCCATCAGCAGCAGCGCCCCTCCAGGATCTGCAGCAATTTCACCACAAATGGATACCTGTTTGCGTTCTTTATGTGCCTCATGCACGATAAAGTCCAACGCTTTCAGTACCGCAGGATGATAACTGGCATAGAGTCCTGCAACCCGAGGATTGTTTCGATCCACGGCCAACAGATACTGTGTCAGATCGTTCGACCCCACTGAGATAAAATCCACCAGACGGGCAAAACGGCGCGTCTGATAAACCGCCGCAGGCACCTCGATCATCACTCCTACCGGAGGTTTCTTGACCTGATAGCCCTCTTCCTGCAATTCGGTGCAGGCACGATCAATTTGTCGCAAAGCCTCTTCAACTTCACTGGTACTGGTGACCATCGGCAGCATGATACGGAGATTATTCAGCCCTTCTGAGGCACGTAACATGGCACGCACCTGAACCATAAATATTTCAGGATGATCCAACGTCACGCGAATTCCGCGCCACCCAAGAGACGGATTTTCTTCTTCAATCGGGAAGTAGGGCAGCGCCTTGTCACCACCAATATCCAGTGTTCGCATCGTCACCGGTCGTGGCGCAAAGGCTTCCAGCTGTGCCCGGTAGCTTTCAATCTGTTCCTGCTCACTGGGAAAGGAGTCACGAATCATAAACGGGATTTCTGTTCGGTAAAGCCCAATCCCTTCCGCACCCTGCTTCAGAGAACGGGCGACGTCAGCAGACAAGCCGGTATTCACCCAGAGCGGTAAACGATAGCCATCTTTGGTAATGGCTGGCAAATCACGGATTTCACGCAATTCATCAGCCACCACCTGCTCATCAATCACAATACGACTGAAAGACTGTACCAACTCTGCAGAAGGGTTGATGTAGACGCGGCCACTATAACCATCAACGATAACTCGTGCACCATTCAGGCGCCGGTAGGGCAGATCAACCACCCCCATCACCGTCGGAATTCCCATGGAACGTGCCAATATGGCGGCATGAGAGTTACCTGAACCGGCAACAGAAATCAGCCCGGACAGTTTACCCTCCGGCACCATGCCCAGCATCGCTGGCGTCAGCTCATCGGCCAGCAGCACTGCATTCTCAGGATACTCAAGTGGATGATTGGCTGTTTCTTCCTGCAGATGCTGCAACAAGCGCTTACCCAGATCCTTGATATCTGTAGCTCGCTCACTCAGGTAAGGATCATCCATTGCGGAAAAGGCCCGCACATGTTCCAGAATCACCTCACGCAATGCGCCCTGGGCCCAGCGTCCCTGGTCAATCATTGCGCGAATTTCCAGCGGCAGACCGTTATCATCCAGCATGCGCAGATAGACATCGAAAAGTGCCCGTTCATCCTTGCTCAAGCGTCCTGCCAGATTGTCAGCCACCTGACTGATTTCCTCTCGCACTGCGACCAAGGCACGCTCCAGGCGCGCCTTTTCCTGCTGCGGATCTTCTGCCGGACGATCAACCACACTGTTCAGATCTGCTGGCAGCGATGCAACAACTATCTCACCAATCACTACCCCTGCCGCGGCGGCAACACCATCATAACGCAAATCCTGACGCAGCCTTCCGGGGCCACCTGAGGTAGCCTCGGTTTGCATAGCTCCTGTCGCATGGGCATGGGCAATAATACCGGCCAACTGTGCCGACAGGGTCACCAGAAAGGCTTCTTCACTCTCATCAAACCGGCGCTTCTCATGCTGCTGTACGACCAGCACTCCCAGCACCTTGCGCTGATGCATGATCGGCACACCGAGAAAGGCGTGATAACGCTCCTCGCCAGTCACATCGATGTAGTGAAACGCCGGATGACTGAAGGCATCTTCGAGATTGATGGGCTCTGCGCGTTTGGCGACCAGCCCGACGATGCCCTCATCAGGTGACAAGCTGACCTGTCCGACCGCCTCTGCATTCAAACCATGGGTCGCGCGCAGCACATAGCGACCGGTTTCCTGACTGTGCAGAAATACGGAGCAAACCTGTGTCTGCATCGCCTTTCGCACCCGCCCCACCGTGATCGACAGCACAGCGTTCAGATCAGGTGCCGTACTGACATCCTGCACTATCTGTCGCAACACCTTTAGAATGCTCATACCCATCTCACCCGGTTGGATTCTTATTCATTAGCGCTCAGGGCAACACCTTGGACAACTTCGGTGACAACTCCTTCATCGCTTTGCGATACACTTCCCGCTTAAACGAAACCACCTGCCCCAAAGGATACCAATAGCTGACCCACTGCCAACCATCAAACTCCGGCGTATCACTCTGGTCGATGCGTACAGCACTGTCATGGCTGAGCATACGCAACAAGAACCATTTTTGCTTCTGCCCTACACACATTGGCAATGAATGACGACGAATCATGCGCTTGGGCAGTCGATAGCGTAACCAGCCTCGAGTTACTGCCAACAATTCCACATCCTCTGGCAGCAATCCAATTTCTTCTTTTAATTCGCGATACATCGCCTGTTCAGGCGATTCATCCTGGTGAATGCCTCCCTGAGGAAACTGCCAGGCGTCCTGTCCCACTCGACGCGCCCAAAGCACCTGGCCAAGTGAGTTCACCAGAATGATACCAACGTTTGGCCGAAAGCCTTCTGAATCTATCACACTCTACTACCTAATTTATCATTCTGTTGGCTTTTATTGTTCCACAGTTACCGGCCGGGGCAAATAGCCAATCGAGATACATTGCATCAATCACAGCCTTCAGACTAAGCTATCGGGTTTTCAACTCAATGACGGGAGTACTGGCGTGAGACTGGCGATATTTGATCTGGATAATACCCTGCTGAACGGCGATAGCGATCACGCCTGGGGGGAATTTCTCTGCGATCAGGGACTGGTAGACCGCCAAGTCTATCGCGAAGCAAATGACCGCTTTTTGGAGCACTATCAGCAAGGCACTCTGGATATTGAAGAGTTTCTGGGCTTTGCATTACACCCCTTGACCCGCTTTTCTCAAGACACACTCAAGACATTACATCAGCGTTTTATGCAGGAATGCATTGAGCCCATGATGCTGCCCGCGGCCCAGGCACTGCTGGAGCAACATCGTCAGGCAGGGGATTATCTGCTGATCATCACTGCAACCAATGCCTTTATCACCGCGCCTATCGCAGAACGACTGGGCGTAGACGCCATTCTGGCTACAGACCCTGAAATGTCAGAGGGTGAATATACCGGCAAGGTTGCCGGAACACCCTGCTTCCGCGAAGGCAAGGTGATCCGCTTGAATAGCTGGCTGGCTGAATCCGGACATTCGCTGACAGGCAGCTATTTCTACAGTGATTCCTATAATGACCTGCCACTGCTGGAAGTGGTGGACAACCCGGTCGCCGTCAACCCAGATGCCAAGCTGCTCAGCACTGCTGAGGCACGCAACTGGCCGGTGCTGGACCTGCGCAGCTGAACAACTGACTGGGCCACTTAGCTGGCGGGCAGCACTCGCAGGAAACAGGCTTTCAGATACTCGGTCTCAGGGATCGCCGGATGCACCGGATGGTCGGCACCCTGATGCCCCTGGATGAACAGCTGCCCGCTCCGGTCCAGTTCACGTGTGTTACCACGCAGGATATCCACCAGACTGTCACGCGTCAGGTGCATTGAACAGGAACCGGCAATCAGCACACCCTCTTTGGCCAGCAGGCGCATGGCAAAGTTATTAATACGCGAATAGGCACGCTCACCATTACGGATATCCTTGCGACGCTGAATGAAGGCAGGCGGATCGGTAATCACCAGATCAAACTTTTCTCCTTCTGCGATCAACGCTTTACAGATATCGAATGCATCACCTCTCAGGCCTTTGAAACGCATCTCGCCCTGATTCAGACGGGCATTTTCAGCCGCGACATCCAGTGCCGTCTGGGAGGCATCCACACAAACCACCTCCGACGCACCAGCGGCGAGCGCCTGAGCACCCCAGCCACCCACATAACTGAACAGGTCCAATACACGCTTGCCTTTTACCAGCTGCATCATCCGTGCACGGTTATCACGGTGATCGTAAAACCAGCCGGTTTTCTGTCCATCCAGCACGGGCGCCACCAGACGCACACCGTTCTCTTCCAGCGGCGCCAGCTCAGGCACTTCTCCTTGAAGCACCTCGATGTAGCTGTCCAGCCCTTCCATCGCACGCATCTTGCCATCATTACGAAACAGGATGGCCTGCGGCTGAAACACCTTGTTCAGGGCTTCAACAATTGCATCCCGTACAGCCTCCATCCCGGCGGTTGAGATCTGCACGACAAACAGATCAAAAAAGCGGTCAATAACCAGCCCCGGCAAACCATCCGATTCGCCGTATACCAGCCGGTAACAGGGGGCCGAAAAATGCATTTCACGCAACCCAAGGGCCACTTTCAGGCGATGCACCAACAGGGAGCGGTCCAGCGGATAACGAATGTCGCGACTCACCAGGCGCCCACAGATCAGGTTTGCCGGATTCACATAGGCAATTCCCAGCGCCTTGCCCCGAGCATCCTGCACAACCACCTGCTCACCGGCAACATACTGCTTCAGCGGTGACTGACGGGTATCGATTTCATTGCTGTAAATCCACAGATGCCCGGCTTTAAGCCGCCGTTCTGAACCTGGGTTAAGCGTGATTGACTGAAAATTCATCTGATCTTGTTATCCAATAAAGACGACCCCGGCAGTTGCCGGGGTTCGGGGTGTCACCTGTGGATCAAGCGGGTATCAGCTCTCTGATTCACAATGCTCGGCATAGCCGTCTGCATCCAGCAAGTCAGTCAGTTCATCCGCGTCACTCAGGCGCAAACGGATAAACCAGCCATCGCCATAAGGATCGCTATTGACCAGCTCCGGAGACTCCTCCAGATCCTCATTCACAGCGATCACTTCACCGGTCAAAGGTGCATAGACATCGGAAGCCGCCTTGACGGACTCAACGACACCCATATCATCCCCTGCGGAGACCTGGTCACCCACTTCGGGCAATTCAACAAATACAACGTCACCCAGCAGGTCCTGAGCATGATCAGTGATACCGATGGTAACGGTGCCGTCACCTTCATCACGGATCCACTCATGGCTGGCAACGTAGCGGAGTTCATTTGGAATATTGCTCATGTTTTCCTACCTGTTCAGGAATAGACTTTTTGACCCTGACGGACAAACGGCGGTCGAACAACCCGCACGCTGACCCGCTTACCACGCATTTCGACCTCTGCCTCAGCGCCTGTTGCAGAGGACACCCTTGCTAAGGCTACAGCATAGCCCAGCGTGGGTGAAAAACCACCACTGGTGATCTCCCCTGCCACTGCATCATCAACGATCACACTCTGACCATGACGCAGCACGCCTTTACCTGTTTCCATCGCCAACCCTACCAGCTTACTGGCAGGCCCGGCTGCCCGCTCAGCCTCAAGCGGCGCACGGCCCACAAAGAAACGATCCGACGGTTCCCAGGCAACCACCCAGCCCATGTTGGACACCAGCGGGCTGACCGTTTCATCCATATCCTGACCATAGAGGTTCATGCCAGCTTCCAGGCGCAGAGTATCACGCGCACCCAGTCCACAGGGCGCTACGCCAGCTTCTGCCAATACCTGCCAGAACGCCTCGGCTTCCTCTTCAGGCAGCATGATTTCCAGACCATCTTCACCGGTATAGCCGGTGCGGGCAATAAACCAGCCTTCACTCTCCTGTCCCTGGAAAATAGCCAGACCGTCAATCAGGCTCTGACGATAGGGGCTGACAACCGATTTGACCCGTTGCAGGGCCTCAGGACCCTGAATCGCGATCATCGCCAAATCCGGCTGCTCGGTCAGTGCCACATCCATCTTCATCACCTGATCTGACATCCAGCGCAGATCTTTTTCCCGGGTAGCGCAATTCACCACGACACGATACCACTCGCCGGAGACATCCGGTTCGGTCATTAAATAGACGATCAAATCATCAATAACGCCACCCTGCTCATTCAGCATGCCGCTGTAAAGGGCCTTGCCCTTCTGCTTCAGGCGCGCAACATCATTACAGAGCAAACGACGCAGATACTCACGTGCATCGGAACCAGTGATATCTACTACGGTCATGTGGGAGACATCGAACATACCGGATTCACGACGAACACGGTGATGCTCTTCAACCTGAGAGCCGTAATGCAGCGGCATATCCCAGCCGCCAAAGTCGACAATTTTGGCTCCCATGGCGAGGTGCTGAGGGTAAAGAACAGTTTTATTGCCCATAGGAAAGCTCATCTCTGCAACATTCAGTGCGCTGACAGATGACACTTGGCGCCTGAATGCAAAAAAAGGGAACCTAATGTAGCGACAAACTGTGATCAGTTCAATGCCTGATCAGGGTTTAACGCACCGAAAGGTTGCGCCTTGCCAAACGAGGCAGATCACCCCGGGTTCCCATCGCCATCATCGCCAAATGATTTTTGACCGGCGACAGGCGATCCACCAGATTCATACCGCTGCTGCGCAACAGACGCAGGGGCGCAGGACGCTCGCCGAATAAACGCCGGAACAGCTCCATCGTTGCCGACATACGTAAATTATCACTACGGCGCAAGCGCTGGTAACGACGCAACATGTCCAGACTACCGAGCAACAACTGCTGCTGATGTGCCTCAATGAGCACGTCAGCCAAGGCCGCAACATCCAGGAAGCCCAGATTGACACCTTGCCCCGCCAGGGGATGAATGGTGTGGGCCGCGTCGCCAGCCAGTGCCACACCAGGCACCACATATTGATGGGCATGTCGCTGACGCAGATTAATCGCATGACGGGGATCGGTACTCAGCACTTGCCCCAGACAACCGTCTGCCGCCCGGGTCAGGGCTGCACAGAACGCCTCATCTGTTTCAGCCATCAGTGCCTGGGCATGAGCAGGCGAGGTGGACCAGACAATCGACACCAGATGCGCATCGGCTCCCGATGCCAGCGGCAAAAATGCCAGCGGCCCGTCTTCGGTGAAACGCTGCCAGCACTGAGCACCATGCGGTTTCTCGGTGCGTACAGTAGTCACTATGGCATGATGACCGTAATCCCAGGCAGTAGCCGCAATACCTGCCAGCTGCCGCGTCCGGGACTCCGCACCATCTGCACCAATTAATAAGGGTGCATAGAGCTGCTGTTGATTACTCAGGGTCAGGACACGCCCACCCTGCGCATCAGGCGCCGACAACCCGGTCATCTGCACACCACAGCAGAAACGGATACCCGGTTGCTGTAATGCACACTGATAGAGCGCCGCCAGCGTGACCCGGTTTTCAACAATGTGCCCAAGACAGGGCTCATGCAATTCTGCAGCGCTGAAACTGATCTTGCCGGCACTCAAACCGTCCCACACCTGCATGCCGATATAGGGTGTTACACGCCAGGACTGCATCAACGGCCAGGCTCCTGCCTGCTCCAGCACGGCCTGAGATGCCAGTGTCAGTGCGCTGACACGTGGGTCGAATCCTGATTGAAGCGCATCAGGTAACTGCTCCAGCAGCTGCTCAGGCGACTCCTGCCGCGCTTCCAGAATCACCACCTGTAATCCCGCCTGCGCCAAGAGTACCGCCAGTGCGGTACCCACCATCCCGGCTCCGTTAATCACCACATCCGGCTGCAACGTTGTATTCTGGTTCATGTCGACTCCTTAACGGGGTAACTGCAGGGCAGGAGAATCCAACCCCATCGCTGCGCGTGCAAACAGTGTTTTGGCCAGAGGACACAGATCCAATGCCTGCAATCCTATCGAACGCCCCAGACCCAGCACCGGATTGGCATTGGAGAAAAGGCGCATGGTCCGATCACTGAACGCAATGGTACGTTGCTGATCGACACGACGCTGCTGCTCATAGCGCTGCAGACGTGACAGATCACCCAATGCAACACCCTGCTGCCTGGACTCAATCAAATTTTCTGCCAGATCCGTGACACCGCGCAGCGCCAGGTTATAGCCCTGCCCGGCAATCGGATGCAGTGCATGCGCTGCATTACCCAATACCACCAATCCGCCACGCACCTGTTCCTGCGCCAGCGTCAGTTTCAGTGGATAATGATAACGCTGACCCACCCGGATAAAACGCCCAGCACGATAGCCAAACACCTGCTGCAGTTCAGCCAGAAAGGCCCGGTCATCCAGTGCCAACACCTCACCGATCGCATCGTCAGGCAAGGTCCAGACCAGTCCACAACGCGACTCACCCTGCAGGGTTTCTCCAGGTAGCAGCGCCATGGGGCCACGTTCGGTAAAACGCTCATAGGCAACCTGCCCATGTGGCCGATCCAGACTGACATTGGCCACCAGCGCCTGCTGATGATATGACTGCTCGTCACAGACAATCCCCAGACTTTCACGCAAGCCTGAGCGACCACCGTCTGCCAACACAATCAGCTCGGCACTGATAGCGTGAGACTGTCCGGCAAAGTCAACCATCAGCTCAGCACCTGTCGTTGTCGGTGACACACTGGAGACCGACGCCGGGCAGAGCAGATCTACACAACCACTGCTGTCCTGCTGGATATGCTCCAGCAATACCTGGCCCAACCAATGGTTCTCAACCACATAACCCAGCGCACTGACACCCTCCGCTTCGGCATGCAAACGCGTGACGCCAAATCGGCCGCGGTCAGACACATGGATGTGTTCAATAGGGGTGAGATGTTCAACCAGCCTGTCCCACACACCCGTAGCCTGATAAAAACTGCGGACACCGTAAGCCAGTGCGGTTGAGCGCGCATCATAACTCGGCTGAAACGGCTGGCCTTCCTGAGTCGGCAATGCCTGCTGTTCAATCAGCGCAATGCTCAGCGACAGACGCCTGGCGACGGGCAACAATGCACAGACCAGGCTGGCACCTACCATACCGCCACCTACAATCACCAGGTCGTAATGCGCTTTCATGCTCAGTCTCCTGCCTGCATCAGTGCCTCAATAGCCTCAATCGATTTAGGTACAGCATCGGTCAACACTTGATGTCCTGTTTCGGTGACCAGCACATCATCTTCAATACGGATACCTATACCGCGCCAGCAGGCATCCACTTGAAGATTATCAGGTGCTACGTACAAGCCCGGCTCAACAGTCATCACCATCCCCGCGGCCAGAGGACGCCACTGGCCTTGCAGCTTGTAACGTCCAACATCATGTACATCCATACCCAGCCAGTGACCGATACGATGCATGTAGAAGGGTTTATAGGCTTCCGTACGAATCAGGTTTTCCAGATCCCCTTGCAACAACCCCAACTTGAGCAGTCCCTGAGTCAGCAGGCGGATTGACAGCTCATGAATATCGCCCCAGGGCACCCCCGGTCGAATCGCATCAATACAGGCCAGCTGTGCATCCAGAACCACTTGATACAGCGCACGCTGAGGCTCGGTAAAACGACCAGAGACCGGAAAGGTACGGGTAATATCACTGGCATAGCAATCCAGTTCACAACCCGCATCGATCAATACCAGATCATCTGCCTTAAGCTCGGCATTATTGTCGATATAATGCAGAATACAGGCATTCGCACCACCACCAACAATCGGGGAGTAAGCCTGAAAGCGCGCACCCGACATGGCACAATGCTGCTGAATAATGGCCTCCAGCTGATATTCATACATACCTGGTCGACAGCGCTGCATTGCCAGGCTGTGCGCCTCTGCCGAGAGCGTGGCGGCGCGCTGCATGATCTCAACCTCAGCCGCATCCTTGAACAGTCGCATTTCATGCAGCCAGTTATCCAGCAACAAAACCTGCTCGGGTAACACCATCCCTTGTCTGACACCGGTACGCAGAGTCGTCAGCCAACGGTTGACTCGGGCATCCAGCTCCGAATAGCTGCCCTGGGCATAACACAGCGCCTGACGACCATTGATCAACCCCGGCATCAGCTCATCCAGCTGCGCCAGTACAAAGGCCTGATCCACACCATAGTCAGCTACACAGCCCTCAGGTCCGGCTCGATAGCCGGTCCAGATTTCCATTGCTGGATCCCGTGGCGGACAAAACAGGATGGACTGACCTTCTGCTCGACCCGGTATCAAAACCAACAGGGCATCCGGCTCATTAAAGCCGGTCAGATAGTAGAAATCACTGTCTTGCCGAAATGCGTATTCGGCATCCCGGTTGCGGGTCTTCAACGATGCGGCGGGCACCAGTGCAATACTGCCAGCAGGCAGCTGCTGAATCAGGGTGTCACGACGTTGCTTGTAATGCTGCATGTTCAGTTTCATGCGTTCCTCTATTCTGTCAGGTCAATCAATCCTGGCTCGCAGGCGTCAGTGCAAACGTTTACGCATCGCTTCCGGATCAGGTTCGCTCCCCGGATTACACTCGGCAAACATATACAAGGCTGCCATCCGCACATATTCCTGCAGTTCCAGCAAACCCGCTTCATCATCGTCATTCAGCTCAGCCGGATCACTCGACACCTGGGCTATTTCGGAGAAATCCTGCAACCCTTCTCGCAGGGTATCCGACATAGAGTGATCACCCAGATACATCCCGAACCCAGCCAGAAAACCACTGCACCAGCTACTCAGCGCATCGACACGCTGACTGATGGCCTGATCATCGTCTGGCAACAGCAACCTGAATCCCAGCTCTTCATCCTGGAGTTGCGACAAGGTCACTTGATAGAGTTCAAGCAGTGCCAGCTGACTGCCTTCCTGCTCCAGATGCCCCACATTCATCAGTTCACACAGCACCCGTAACAGAGTATCGCTGTCAAACCGCGCACCGGCAGATAACTGCCCGGTCATCAGACCATGCAGCTCGGCCGGAGACAGAGTCAACACCCCTTCACTGATCATCAGGTCGGCCACTGCGTCAAAGCCTGGCAATTCAGGCAGCGTTTTTTCTACAGACATGTCAATATCCAATCGAGAAATCAATCATTCATTAGCAGGCTATGCTAGCATTTACTCCAGAGGGTATGAATAGCCTGCTGCATTGACCGGTTGATGCAGGCTGTTAATATACAGAACGATAGCGGTCAGGAAGCACCCGGACATGAGTGAACATCTATTCAATGCACTGGAACACAAGGTCGACCAACTGATCGATCGATTGAACGCGCTGGAGACAGAAAATCGGCGTCTGCGTGAGGCCGAGCAGCGCCTCAAAGAGGAGCGCACCCAATTGCTACAAATTAATACGCAAACCCAGAGTAAAATTGAAGCGATGATTTCCCGGTTAAAATCCCTGGAGCATGGATCATGACCTCAGCGCGCAGCGTCACTGTCAGACTACTCGACAAGGAATATACAATCAGCTGCCCGGATGGCGCAGAAGCAGAACTGCTGGCATCCGCTGACTATCTGAATGATAAAATGCGGGAAATCCGCAGTACCGGCAAAATTGTGGGGCTGGAACGTATTGCTGTCATGGCTGCACTGAACATGTCACATGAACTGTTGAAGTCCAAAGAGCACAACCGACATACTATCGAAGACCAGCTACGACGTATCGGTGCCAAAATTGATCATTCACTGCAACGTATCGACCGGGATGACTGACAAACACGACCAATCTGTTATAATGAAGTTGTCTTCTGGGGTGTTCGAGAGCTGGTTAAGTCCCTCGAGCCTATATCTTTCTACATGGGTGCGTCCCTCTGGTGTTGTGTGCATGTCCGCTCGACGGAAAGCCTGATATATCGGAAAACGCGCCCTCTCTGAACCTCACGGTTCAGGGCCAGAATCAGTAAACGGCACTCTGGGAGACCCTGTCAGCATGCCAACCACCCGCCAGCAATTGCGCCGCAATATCCGTCAGCAACGCCGCCAGCTCAGTCCCGCTGTACAACGTCGCCACGCGCTTCTGATGCAACAACAGATTTGCCAGACACTCTGGTTTCGCCAAGCCAGGCATATTGCGCTATATCTTCCCAGTGATGGTGAAATCAGTCCGGAGCCCCTGATCCAGCTCTGCTGGAAGCTCAAGAAGACTGTCTATCTCCCGGTCCTGCATCCGATCCTGCATAATCGCCTCTGGTTTCTGCCTTATCATGCGCACTCACCCATGCGTCTGAACAGCTACAAAATTCGTGAGCCACGTCTGCTTAAAGCACCAAGAAGACCGGCCTGGGCACTGGATCTGGTATGTCTACCGCTGGTAGCGTTTGACTCAGAGGGGGGAAGACTGGGAATGGGTGGCGGCTACTATGACCGTACTTTCAACTTCAAACTGAAATCACAAGGTATAAAAGGACCAAAGCTGGTTGGCCTGGCACATGCGTTGCAACAAGTAGACAAACTACCCCTGGAGAACTGGGACGTTCCCTTGACGGGTATTGCAACTGAAAAACAGATTTTCAGTTTTAACTGTTAAATACCTGCTGTACAACAGAAGCAAACTCTATACCGCTTTGAGACACGCCGGTCATCACCGTGCCCACCACGAAAACCAGTACCAATACCAGTACCAGATCAGGACTCCTTCTCATCGTGTGATCTCTTTTGCTTATTATACATTGCAGTACCCGGCATCGCCGGAGGGACTCTAACGTGTGTTCGCCACTACTTTGGTAGTTAGTGTTTCACAAATGAAAAATATTTCAAGTCTATGACAGATTTTTTTTCATTCTTTAACACCATGTTGTATGGCAGACTTAACTTCAAATCTGAAGCTAAATCGCTATTTTATTGATTTTAATATAACAAATTGGAATTTTAGTCGACCACAGTAAGAGCCGCCCTTACAGCAACAGAGCCAGCCACAACGGGATGGTCAGCATGGATATCAAGGTCTGCGCCGTGATAATCGCCGCCATCAGGGGCGCATCCCCTCCCAACTGACGTGCCAGAATATACGCAGATGTCGCGGTCGGAATACTGGCAAAAATAATCAGCGTGCCCTGCGCCATCGCAGACAGCCCGAAGATCCAGCCAATCCCCCAGGCCATCAACGGAAACAGCATCAATTTAATCAGGATCGAAAACAGCAGTCCCTGACCAGAACGGCGCAAGGCTGCCAGATTCAGCGCTGCCCCCACCGACAACAGCCCCAGAGGGAGTGCCATTTGCGATAACAGCACAAAGAATGGTTGCATCAGGGTTGGCAATCCCCCAGCCATATTCAGCAGAATACCCACCAAACAGGCCAATATCAGCGGATTAGTCAGTAGCGTACGCAGCACGCCCAACAGACCTGGCCGCTGCGCGGAGTGCTGCGCAAACACCAGCACACACAACAGGTTCAACGTCGGAATCATTACTGCCGCAATAACAGCCGCCAAAGCGATGCCTTGAGAACCAAATTGCGCTGCCGAAACAGCCAGCGCCACAAAGGTATTAAAACGCATACTGCCCTGATAAAAAGACGTGAATGCTGGCCCACCCAGTGCCAAAAAGCGCTGCAGCAAATAACAGATCAGGGTACCTGCCGCCAGCAACAGCAACACCGCTAACATCAGGCGCAAGGACTCCTGACCTGACAGGCTGGCCTGACTCAGACTGTGGATCAGCAGGGCTGGAAACAGGAAATAGTAGGTGAGTTTTTCCGCAGGTACCCAGAAACCCTCACCCGGAAAGTGAAAGCGCCGCATCACCGCACCGCATACCAACAACGCAAAAACCGGCCAAAGGACGGTCACAACTGCCAACATAAGACATCAAACCTGCTCAAAGATAAATTTTTGCTTTGACCTATCAGGACCAAAGGTGCAATTGGATATGCATACAAAGTGTGCTTGAATTACATTTAAAACAACTTAATTAGAATAATAAGAGTCAGATCTTGACTCAGACACACGGAATGACTTGTATGCTCAGAAATATCCGTATCTCGACACGCCTGGCACTGGGAACAGCCTCAATGCTGATCCTGGTCATCGCTACCATTATTCCGACCACCCTGAGCCTGCTCAGTAATATCACACAGCGCGCGGAAAGCCGTCAACTTGAAGACCTGCATAACGCATTATTATCCTCTATTGAGGAAACAGCCGAGCAAGCCCTGCGTATTACCACGGCATCCATCAGCAGCAAAGGAATCAGTGCAGCCCTGGCCGAGCGGGACCGCACCCAGCTCATGGAACTGACCCTGCCGGTTTTTCAGGCACTGCAGACTCAATACAACATTCAGCAGTTTCAGTTTCATCTGCCTCCGGCCACCTCCTATTTGAGACTACATCAGCTCGACAGGTATGATGATGACCTGAGCAGTTTCCGTGAAACAGTCGTACTCGCCAACCAGCTGCAACGACCTCAAAGCGGGCTTGAGCGAGGCGTGGCCGGTATCGGGCTCAGAGGTGTCTTGCCGGTATACCACCAGCAACGTCATATTGGCTCAGCAGAAGTCGGGCTCTCTTTCGGGCAGGATTTTTTTGACCGCTTCACCGAACGGTTTGATGCCAGGGCAGCGCTGCACATTACCACACAGAGTGGCTTTGAAACCTTTGCATCAACACTGAGCAGCAACACCCGCCTGACACCCGATCAGCTCAGTCGCATTCAGTCAGGCGATATTCATACCAGCACGTATGAACAGGATGATCACAGCTGGGCCGTCATGGCTCGCCCGATATTCGATTTTTCCGGCACAGCCATCGGTGTCCTTGAACTACAGATCGACCGATCTGAATATGTGCAACACTATCAGCAAGCACTGCTGCGTATTGCAGGTATCGGCGCTCTTTCCCTGATCCTCGGCCTGATCATGGCAGCTGTTCTGGCACGCAGTATTATCTACCCTTTACGGGAGACCGCCGCAAGCCTCAGCAACATTGCTGCGGGTGACGGTGACCTGACAGCACGACTGGATACCAAAGGGCGTGATGAGCTGACTGACCTGGCCAGCTCATTCAATCATTTTGCTGAACACATTCAGCATCTCATTCGTCAGGTCAGTGCGGCCACTGTGCAGCTGGCAGCGGCAGCAGAGCAATTATCCGCATCCAGCACTGACACGTCAGACCAGGCACGGCGCGTACAGTCTGAAACCCTTCAGGTGGCGACCGCCATGAATGAAATGACTGCTACCGTCAGTGAAGTCGCAGATAATGCTGATCAAACCTCGTTCAGTGCCAGTGCTGCGAATGACCTTGCGGCTACGGGCAAGCAAAAACTGGCGGTGACACAGAAAGCAATTCAGACACTGGCCAATGACCTGGTATCGGCCACCGAAACCATTCACCAGCTCTCTGAGCACAGCCAGGAGATCAGTAAAATCCTGGATGTGATTCGAGACATTTCAGAACAAACCAACCTGCTCGCATTGAATGCGGCTATTGAAGCCGCGCGCGCCGGCGAACAGGGACGCGGATTTGCCGTTGTAGCCGATGAAGTCAGAACACTGGCAAGTCGAACCCAAAATGCCACCGTGGACATTCAGCACATGATTGAGCGGTTACAGCAAGGAGCAGAACAGGCAGTGACATCGATGACCCAAAGCAACAGCAAAGCGGCTTCCAGCGTGGCAAGCAGCCAGGATACGGATAACGCTTTGAACCAGATCGTGACAGCCATCGAGACCATCAACCAGATGAATGTACAGATCGCGGAAGCAGCCCGACAGCAGTCGCAGGTGGCCGATGAGATTAATCAGAATATCAGCCTGATCACAGATGTCGCAGAAATGACGTCTGGCAGCACAGAGCAGGTGAATACAGCCGCAGATGAGCTGGCCAGATTGGCAAATGATCTGCAGAACAGGATCAAACACTTCAAGGTGTGAAGCCAGGGGGCGGAAAAACCACCGCCCCCTGACCTCGTGCAGACCCTTAACCGGCCTGGCGACTAAGCAACAGCTGGCGCCCGGCAGCCACTGCATGGCGAACCTGGGCAGGAGCGGTTCCACCGATATGATCACGTGCAGAGACAGAGCCTTCCAGCGTCAGTACTTCAAATACATCTGCTTCAATCACCTCAGAGAACTGACGCAGCTCGTCCAGGGTCATCTGCCCCAGATCCTGACCGGTACGGATACCATAGGCAACGGACAAGCCGACAATCTCATGCGCATCACGGAACGCTACGCCTTTGCGCACCAGGTAATCAGCCAGATCGGTTGCTGTCGAGAAGCCACGCAGTGCCGCCTCACGCATCACATCACGGCGCGCCTCCAGTGCAGGCACCATGTCAGCGAACGCCCGCAGACACCCCTTGACGGTATCCACTGTATCAAACAGCGGCTCTTTGTCTTCCTGATTATCCTTGTTATAGGCAAGCGGCTGAGACTTCATCAGAGTCAGCAGTGAAAACAGGTGTCCGTAGACCCGGCCACTTTTACCACGCACCAGTTCCGGCACATCCGGATTTTTCTTTTGCGGCATAATGGAAGAACCGGTGCAGAAGCGATCCGGCAAATTAACAAAATTGAACTGCGCTGACGCCCAGAGCACCAGCTCCTCTGACATCCGCGTCAGGTGCATCAGCAACAGACTGGAAGCGGCACAGAACTCAATGGCAAAGTCACGATCCGATACGGCATCCAGCGAATTACCTGCAGGGGCCGAGAACTGCAGCAGCTCGGCCGTATAGTGACGATCAATCGGATAGGTTGTACCGGCCAGTGCCGCTGCTCCCAGTGGCATGACATTGATGCGCTTGCGTGTATCGACAAAGCGCTCATAGTCACGGCTGAGCATCTCGAACCAGGCCATTAAATGATGACCAAAAGTCACCGGTTGGGCCGTTTGCAAATGGGTAAAGCCTGGCATGACTGTCTCGGCTTCCTGTTCTGCCAGATCCAGCAACCCCTGTTGCAAACGTGAAATTTCATCCAGAATCAGGTCGGTTTCATCACGCAGATACAACCGGATATCAGTCGCCACCTGATCATTGCGCGAACGCCCCGTGTGCAGCTTTTTCCCGGTGATACCGATCTTCTGCGTCAAGGCAGCCTCGATATTCATGTGCACATCTTCCAGTGCCACAGACCACTCGAACTCACCGCGCTCAATCTGAACCCGGATTTCACCCAGACCACGCACAATATCATCACATTCAGACTGGGACAGCACCCCTACACGTGTCAGCATGCGTGCATGAGCAACCGATCCCTGAATATCCTGTTTATACAAACGCTTGTCGAAATCCACTGATGCGGTAAAGCGGGCAACAAAGGCATCTGTCGGCTCTGAGAACCGCCCGCCCCACTGCTGATTGGTCTTGTTGCTCATAATATGACTCTCCATGAACTGGCATGCTGACTAAAAATGCGACCATTATAGCAATCTTGGCCGCACAATGGCGTGTGGTTTATTGTCCGGCAGGTTAATCTGCTACAATTCGTGGCTGAATTTTGGCACTCAGGGCAACAGGACTCCATTATGAGCAGAACCATCCGTATCGCAACACGTCGCAGCCTGCTGGCGCTTTGGCAAGCAGAATATGTGAAAGCCGAGCTGGAAGCCCATCATCCGGGTATACAGGTAGAGCTGGTGACCATGGTGACGCAGGGCGACAAGATACTGGATACCCCCCTGGCGAAAATAGGCGGCAAGGGTCTGTTTGTAAAAGAACTGGAAACCGCCATGCTGGAAAACCGCGCTGACATCGCTGTGCACTCCATGAAAGATGTTCCAATGGAGTTTCCTGAGGGACTGGGCCTGGCAGTAATCTGCCCCCGAGAGCGCCCCACCGATGCCTTTGTCAGCAACCACTATGACTCACTCGATGACCTGCCACAGGGCGCCCATGTCGGCACCTCTTCATTACGCCGCGAGGTACAGGTGCGTGAACGTCGCCCAGACCTGAAAGTCAGCAGTCTGCGCGGTAACGTCCAGACACGTCTGGGCAAACTTGATGCCGGAGAGTTTGATGCCATCATTCTGGCCACTGCGGGCCTGTTGCGCCTGAAACTGGATGCCCGCATTCGCCGTGAAATCCCACCGGAAGAATGCCTGCCTGCCGGAGGCCAGGGTGCTGTCGGTATTGAATGCCGTAGTGATGATACGGAGCTGATGGCACTCCTGGCACCCTTGCACCATGCAGAAACTGCCAGTCGTGTTCTGGCGGAAAGAGCCATGAACCGGCGTCTGGAAGGTGGCTGTCAGGTTCCGATCGGCTGCTATGCCGAGCTCATGCCCAATAATCAGCTCTGGCTGCGCGGCCTGGTCGGCCTGCCGGATGGCAGCCAGGTACTGCGGGACGAAATCAGTGGTCCGACTGATCAGGCTGAAGCACTGGGCATCACGCTGGCCGAACGCCTGCTGGCAGCAGGTGCCGATCGCATTTTAAAGCAGGTCTACAGCGAACGGGGTTAATATCATGGCAGTTCAGGGACCACTGCAGGGCCAATCAATTCTGGTCACCCGCCCGGGCGACCAGAATGTCGCTCAATGCCAGCTGATTGAATCACTGGGTGGCACCGCCATCAGCCTGCCACTGCTCTACCTCGAAGCCGTAACCGATGACTCAGAGCTGTATAGCGCATTAAAACACTGCCTGCTGGACCTGGATCTCTATGCCAAGGTGATCTTTGTCAGCCCCAATGCCGCGCGCCTGGGCGCAGAAAAAATCGATGACTACTGGCCACAACGCCCTGTCGGCATTGACTGGATCGGCATTGGACAGCAAACAACCCAACAGCTTCAAGCACTGGGATTCGATGCCTGGTGCTGTGCCGACGGCTATGATTCTGAAACCCTGCTGGCGACACCGCAGATGCAACAGGTAGAGGATCAGCGCATTCTGATTCTGCGCGGTGACGGTGGTCGGGATCTGATGCGCGATACTCTCACTGCACGCGGCGCCAAGGTTGACTATGGTACGGTTTACTATCGCCGCTGCCCCAGTTATTCTGAACAAACGTTGAAACAGAAACTTGTGGATGCAGCACCGTCAGCTTTACTGATTACCAGTGGTGAAGGACTGACCAATCTGCAGACCTTGATCTCTGGCCATTTGGCAGGCCGGTTTCAAACCTTGTACCACACGCTGTTAGTGGTTCCCAGTAAGCGTATCGCACAGATCGCAGAAAATCTGGGATATCAGCAGATCAAGGTTGCTTCAGGACCGGATGACTACTCAATGGTCCGGGCCATTCTCCCGGAAATGGATTGGAACAGCTGGCATGACAAACAGATCTGACAAGCACGACTCAAACAATAATACCGACACCTCAACCTCTCAGACTGATAGCGCCGACGTTCAGGCACACAGCCCGGCAGACACGACTGACCCCGTCTCCGACACAACCTCTGCCACCGCGGAGACGCAACCCGAACAGCCTGAGACCCGGGAAGCCGCCTCTTCTCAGCCCACGACCAAAACTACTGACGCTCAACCATCAGTCTGGCCCGGACGCATTGCTCTGGTCGTTGCCCTGGCTGCTATCGGTGTCTCCGGTTACCTGTTCATGCAGCAACAACAACTGCAACAGCAGACCGTCACACTGAGCGCCGAGATAGAGAGCCGACTGGCCAGTAATGCCAGTGATGTTGCCCGCACAGTTGCCACAGTCAGCGAGCAGGCCGCCAGCGTCAACCAGCAACTCGGCCAGCTCAAGGAACAGACTGCAGCGGGTCAGCGTAATATTGATAGCCTGCAAGAGCGATTGACCCAGAGCATTCGCCAGGTTCAGGCACAGCAAATGATTTCTGAAAAAGACTGGTTACTGGCCGAAGCCGAATACCTGCTGCGGCTGGCCAACCAGCGTATTTTGATGGAACAAAGCGCAGCTGGTGCTCTGGCACTGCTGCGTGCAGCCGACGAAGTGCTGCATAAAGCCGATGATGTTGCCCTCTATCAGGTCCGCGAAGCTCTGGCGAAGGACATCTCTGCACTGGAAGCCATCCCCCGGGTCGACACCGAAGGTGTGTTCCTGCGACTGAGCGCACTGAACAGCCAGGTTGTCAATCTGCGCATGATTCCAGTCACTGAACGCCACAGACTGCCCGACCTGCTGGAAGAGATCACCCCTGAAGCAGTTCGCGAAACCTGGGGAGCCGGCGCACGCGAAGCCCTGTCAGGTGCTTTAGGTAAACTGGAACAGCTGGTTATCATTCAGCACCGCGATGAACCTGTCGAACCGCTACTGTCGCCGGAACAGAGTTATTATCTGCAGCAAAATCTGCATTTGATGCTGGAGCAGGCACAACATGCCTTGTTACAGCGCAGACAGGGAGCCTATGATGCCAGCCTGACAAAGGCACATCAGTGGATTCAGGACTACTTTGAAGCCAAGGATGCGACGACCCAGGCGCTGCTGCAGGGCATCGCAGAGCTGAAACAGGTCAACGTTGCCCCTGAAGTTCCCTCCGTAGCCGCGTCACTGGAAGCACTGCAGATCCATATCAATGAACTCCGCCGCCTGAAGCGTGAAGGAGGTCAGGGATGAAGCGACTGTTCCTATTGCTGCTGCTGACACTGGTTGTCGGCGCCTGGGCTGGCCAGATGATGGTCACTGACGCTGGCTATGTACTGCTGGCCTACAATTACACCACTGTCGAAACCACGCTGTGGGTGTTTATTGTCGGTGTATTACTGGCCTTTATTCTGCTACACCTGATGCTAAACCTGTTATTCAATCTGCGCCTGCCTGGCGGTCGCTTCCGGCTTTGGCGCTCAGCCAGCCGGCAACGCAGTGCACGCAAGAAAACACTGCAGGGACTGCTCGCACTATCTGAAGGCGACTGGCAAAAAGCACAACGTACGTTAACCCGCTCAGCCGCAGATGCCGATATGCCCATCATTAACCTGATCGCAGCAGCCAAGGCCGCTCAGGAAAACGGTGATGCCACAGGTGCTGATGATCTGCTGAAAAAAGCGCAACAGGCGATGCCTGAAGCCAGCCTGGCGATCAGCCTGACCCAGGCTCAGATTCAGGTCTCCCGGGGCCAGCTTGAAGCCGCCCTGGCTAATCTGTTGAAACTGAGACGCAAGCAACCCAACAACAAGCAGATCCTGAACCTGCTGGTAGAGGTCTGCAGTCAACTGCATGACTGGCAAGGCATAGCCGATATTCTGCCACAGCTACGCCGCAATAAGGTCATGACCGCAGACCGACTGGCACGACTGGAACAGGAAACCCTGTTGCATCTGTTAAAAAAACAGCGCATACCTGCAGCAGGCGCTCCCCTGGAGCCCGAGCAGCAGGTGCGTCACCTGCAAAGCCTGTGGGTCACTTTCCCCGAAACAGCGTCGCGCTATGATGAAGTGGTTGCCGAGTATGTGGACCAACTGATGGCGGTCCAGGGCTATAAGCCCGCAGAAACCTTACTCAGACAACGTCTTGAGCAGCGCTGGAGCGAGACACTGGCACCTCTCTATGGCCTGCTGAAAAGCGACAAGCCACGCAAGCTGTATCAGCAAGCACAGCACTGGCTTAGCCAGCATGAGCAAAGTCCAGGTCTTTATCTGACCCTGGCTCGCCTGGCAGCGCAGTGCAGCCTGTGGAGTGAAGCGGTTGGCTTTTATGAACGCAGCCTGGAAATTGAAGCCAATTTGCAGGTCTGCGGAGAACTAGCACGATTGCTGGAGCAGCTGGAGCAGCCAGAGCGGGCAACGCAGGTAAGGGATCAAACCTTCCGGCAAATGACAGAAGGGCTGCCAAATCTGCCAACACCTCAGCCTGCGCTTAACGCGGCAGAGTAAGACGGGAAAGATTAAGCCTTTGCGGGAAAGCCTGTGTCATCTGAGGGCTGACACAGGCAGATCGATGATTCAAGCCTGACGAACAGGTCTTGGTGCATAGGCAAATACATCCGCATGTATTTGCCTCTCACTGACACCACACGCTTCCAGTGCATCCACTAACGCATACACCATACCCGGTGACCCACAGGCATAGACGCGGACCTCCGCAGGCTGGGTCAGATCCCGTGCAACCCTGGCAGGCAAGGAGTTCTGCTCATCCACTGCGTCGACATCATCGCCGGATATAATCGGAATGTATTCAAAGTTCGGATAATCTGCCGCCCATTGGCGCGCCAGTGCATCCAGATACAGATCATCCGCTTCCCGCGCCCCCCAGTAAAAGCGCATCGGCTGAGTAGCACCACAATGCAGCAAGTGCTCAACCATACTTTTAATCTGTGCAAATCCGGTACTGCCCGCGACAAAACATAATACCTGTCCCGTCGCCAGCTCTTCAGCAACCAGATGACACTGGCCCATCGCCATACAAAGCTCTATGGAATCGGCCTGTTGCAGATGCAACATCAGCGCACGATTCAAATCGCTTTCCGGCATTTCGCGGATATGCAACTCCAGAAATGCGCTTGCCTCAGGCGCTGAAGCTATCGAGAAATAAGCACTGCGCCCGTCTGGCAGGAACAGCTCCAGATACTGTCCGGCTTTAAAGCTGACGCCCTCGGCTGCAAGCGCAGCATAGTCCAGACGCACCCGATATACATCACGGTTCAATCGTTCGCTGCTGATCAAACGCAGCCTGTATCTATTCACACTTCCCTCCCGGGAAAATATCCAAGCTTTCCCATAATTCATCCACGCGAGCCTTGACCTCATCCGACATACTGATCGGCTCACCCCATTCGCGCTGCGTCTCTCCCGGCCACTTATTAGTAGCATCCAGACCCATTTTCGATCCAAGCCCTGAGACGGGTGACGCAAAATCGAGATAGTCTATCGGTGTATTTTCAATCATTACCGTGTCACGAGCCGGGTCCATCCGGGTTGTCATGGCCCAGATCACATCCTGCCAGTCACGGGCATTCACATCTTCGTCACAGACAATCACGAACTTGGTATACATAAACTGACGCAGGAAGGACCAGACACCCAGCATCACCCGCTTGGCATGACCGGGGTATTGCTTCTTCATCGTCACTACCGCTAACCGGTAGGAACAGCCTTCAGGCGGCAGATAAAAATCGACAATTTCCGGAAACTGCTTTTGCAGAATCGGCACAAACACCTCGTTCAGAGCCACACCCAAAACGGCGGGTTCATCCGGTGGTCGACCCGTGTAGGTGCTGTGATAAATCGGATCTTTACGGTGCGTAATGCGCTCCACGGTAAATACCGGGAAGTGATCGACCTCGTTGTAATAGCCGGTATGATCACCAAACGGGCCTTCCGCTGCTGTTTCATCAGGGTCAATGTAACCCTCCAGAATAAACTCCGCACTGGCAGGCACCTGCAAATCACTGCCAAGACACTTGACCAGCTCGGTCTTTCCACCGCGCAGCAAACCGGCAAAAGCATACTCTGACAGAGTATCCGGAACCGGAGTCACCGCACCGAGGATGGTAGCAGGATCAGCACCCAGTGCCACGGCAACAGGGAAAGGCTGACCGGGATACTGCTGTTTCCACTCACGGAAGTCCAGTGCGCCACCCCGATGCGCCAGCCAGCGCATAATCAATTTGTTACGACCAATAAGCTGCTGACGATAAATACCCAAATTCTGGCGCGGCTTGTTGGGTCCCCGGGTAATCACCAGAGGCCAGGTCACCAGTGGACCCGCATCGCCTGGCCAGCAGGTCTGGATGGGCAAGCGGTACAGATCCACTGCATCACCTTCCAGCACCACCGCCTGACAAGGCGCTGATTTCACCAGCTTCGGCCCCATATTGAGCACTTGCTTGAATACCGGAAGTTTTTCCCAGGCATCCTTGAAGCCCTTGGGAGGCTCTGGCTCTTTTAATTGCGCCAGCAGCTTGCCGACATCACGCAACGCACTGACAGACTCTTCTCCCATTCCCAGCGCTACACGCTCTGGCGTACCAAACAGGTTCGCAAGAACCGGGATATCAAAGCCAATCGGATTTTCAAATAACAGTGCCGGACCACCTGCACGCAGGGTACGGTCGGCGATTTCGGTCATTTCCAGAACCGGACTGACCGGCTGGGTAATGCGTTTGAGTTGGCCGCGACGCTCCAACATCTGCATGAAGTCGCGTAAATCCTGATACTTGGGTGTGGACATAACTCGGTACCGGGCATTGAGGCACTGCAATGATAGCAGGCTCATCATGAAAGGGCTTGAGGCAGATTTTACGCCTCAAGCCCTTGAATGGATCGCTTACTTACGTTTCATCGACTGGAAAAACTCATCATTGGTTTTAAAGTCTTTTAACTTATCAATGACAAACTCAGTCGCCGCTGAATCGTCCATCGGATCCAGCAATTTACGCAAAATCCAGATTCGCTGTAACTCATCTTCAGTGGTAAGCAGGTCTTCACGACGCGTACCGGAACGGCGAATATTGATTGCCGGGAACACGCGTTTTTCAGCAATACGACGATCCAGATGCACTTCAGCATTACCGGTACCCTTAAACTCTTCATAGATGACTTCATCCATTTTCGAGCCGGTATCCACCAATGCAGTGGCAATAATCGTCAAGCTGCCGCCTTCCTCAATGTTACGTGCCGCACCAAAGAAACGCTTGGGGCGCTCCAGTGCATGAGCATCCACACCACCGGTCAACACCTTGCCTGACGATGGAATCACCGTATTGTAGGCACGTGCCAGACGGGTAATGGAGTCCAGCAGAATCACGACATCTTTTTTATGCTCTGTCAGGCGTTTGGCCTTTTCCAGTACCATTTCGGCAACCTGCACGTGACGCGAAGGCGGCTCATCAAAGGTTGATGCAACCACTTCACCGCGTACAGTACGCTGCATGTCGGTCACTTCCTCTGGACGCTCATCGATCAGCAGCACGATCAGGTAGCACTCAGGACTGTTACGCGTAATGCTATTGGCAATATTCTGCAGCATCAGCGTCTTACCCGCTTTAGGCGGGGAGACAATCAATGCACGCTGGCCTTTACCCATCGGGGAAACCAGATCAATGACGCGTGCGGTGATATCCTCGGTGCTGCCGTTACCCACTTCCATCCGCATACGTGACTGCGCAAACAGCGGCGTCAGGTTTTCGAACAGAATCTTGTTTTTGGCATTTTCAGGACGGTCAAAATTGATTTCGCTGACTTTCAGCAGGGCGAAATAGCGTTCACCATCTTTCGGGGGACGAATCTTGCCGGCAATCGTGTCACCTGTACGCAAGTTAAAGCGGCGTATCTGACTGGGTGAAACGTAAATATCATCCGGTCCTGCCAGATAAGAAGAATCGGCGGAACGCAAAAAACCGAAACCATCCTGCAGAATTTCAAGGACGCCATCGCCGTATATATCTTCGCCGCTGACAGCATGTTTTTTCAGGATTGCAAAAATAACATCCTGCTTGCGTGAGCGGGCCATATTCTGAATGCCCATGCTGTTGGCGATTTCCAGCAGGTCTGGAACACTTTTAAGTTTTAATTCTGATAGATTCATAGTTTTTTAGGATGCAGCCAAGCGCTGGCTGAAAATTGAATGGTAAGCCGGAGGATTGAATTGGAAAGATGATTGTTTCAGCAGATCCGAGGACCAGACTGTCACTCCCTGCTTGAACCCGACAGGAACATCGGTCAAGCGCAATACGAATATAAAGGGTTTATAGACAACTGTCCAGTTTCTGCCGTCAATATTAAACCACTATTACACCAAGACAGGGCCGTTGATGCACAGCCCTATCCCGATGTGGCATTTACAGATTTGCGTCAATAAATGCAGACAGCTGCGATTTGGACAACGCACCCACTTTGGTGGCCTCAACACTTCCGCCTTTAAACAGCATCAGAGTCGGAATACCACGAATACCAAACTTGGGCGGCGTTTCGTTGTTTTCATCAATATTCAACTTGCAAACTTTCAGCTGGCCTTCATATTCCTTGGCAATCTCTTCCAGCACAGGCGCGATCATTTTGCAGGGGCCACACCACTCAGCCCAGTAGTCCACCAGTACAGGACCGTCCGCTTTGACCACTTCATCTTCGAAAGTAGCGTCGGTGACATTGATTATATTTTCACTCATGTCTCTCTTTCTCCATTGCACCGGGTGCGTTGTAATCGTTTTAATAAAGGGATCATAACACCAGCCACCCGGACTTGTGAACTTATCCGGTAGGCTTAGATACCTGAACAAATCCCTTTAATGGGTTCTTCTATTCCAATCGCTCTGGCAAAATAGCCATCAATCAACTGTAGCTGACCTGGAGCACGCATGGAACTATACGCACAGCCGGATCGATTCGATCAGCCCGTTGAAGGCTCTTTACTGGCGGCGATTGACATAGGCTCCAACAGTTTTCATATGGTCGTGGCACGGCTGGTTGCAGGCGAGCTCAAGACGCTGGACATCATGTCGGAAAAAGTCCAGTTGGCAGCTGGACTGGATGAGTCCGGCATCCTGTCTGAAGAAGCCCAACAACGAGGTATCGATTGCCTGCGCCGTTTTGCCGAACGCATCAAAGAGCTTCCACGATCGGCTATTCGTGCCGTTGCAACCAACGCCCTGCGTGAAGCCACCAACCGCAGCGAGTTTACTGACCGTGCTGCCGGCGTTCTGGGGTTGCCATTACAGGTTATTTCCGGACACGAAGAAGCGCGACTGATTTATCTGGGAGTTGCGCATACCCTGTCCGATGACACTGGACGACGACTGGTCATCGATATCGGTGGCGGTAGTACCGAGTGCATTATAGGTGAGCGCTTTGAATCTCGATTGCTGGAAAGCCTTCAACTGGGCTGCGTCAGCTTCAATGAAGAGTTTTTCCCGGGCGGCACCATCAGCGACAAGGGCTTCCAGCAGGCAAAAATGGCCGCCATGCAGGAGTTACTGTCAATCCGCCGCAACTACCGCCGCATGGGATGGGACAGCTGCGTCGGCTCTTCCGGCACCGCCAAGGCGATTAGCCAATGCTGTATTGAGCTGGGAGTCACCAGCGGTGATATTACCGCCGAAGGGCTCAACCAGCTGAAACACTACCTGCTGAAATTCAACCAGGCCGATGACATCGCGCTGACCAGCATCAAACCCGAACGCAAAGCGGTGCTGACCGCCGGCACCGCCATTATGTGTGCGATTTTTGAGTCGCTGGACATTCAGTGCATGACCTACTCCGATGGCGCCCTGCGTGAAGGTGTCCTCTATGACATGGCAGGACGACTGCGGCATGAGGATGTTCGCGAACGCACCATCCGGGCACTGATGAAGCGGCACCATATTGATGCACGCCACGCGGCCAATGTTGAGGCCACTGCGCTGATACTGCTGGCTCAGGTACGCAACAGCTGGCAACTGACAGAGGATGAATACCATGACATGCTGTGCTGGTCCGCACGCACACTGGAAATCGGCTTGACCATTTCACACAACCGCTATCACCGCCACAGCGCCTACCTGCTGCAGCACTGCGACATGCCCGGATTCAGCAATACTGAGCAGCTATTGCTGGCCTTTCTGGCACGCGCCCATCGGCGCAAACTGCCCAAGGATGAGTGGAAACTGCTACCTGGTGACAAGCAGCAGCCCTATCTGCGCTTGAGTCTGCTCCTGCGCCTGGCAGTCATTTTGCATCGCAGCCGCAGCAAAGCTCGCCTTCCGGCCATTTCAGTGCAAGCAGACGCTCAACGGCTATCAATCAGTTTCCCTCGCGGCTGGCTCAATCACCACCCACTGACACTGGCTGATCTGGAATCTGAGGCAGAATTCCTCAAGAGTATGGATTACAAGCTGAAGTTTAGCTGAGAGGAAGACGACTGGCACTCCATGAGCGCCAGTCGTTCAGAGAACATCAGAGCTGTGGGCCAGCCTGAATAATGGATTCAGATACACCACTGAACTTCTCGAAGTTACTGACGAACTGGCCGATCAGATTCTTCGCCGCCGCATCATAAGCCGACTTGTCAGCCCAGGTTTCACGCGGATTCAACAGACCAGTGTCAACACCAGGTACGGCCAGCGGAACGGCCAGATTGATACCGGGCAACATCTGGGTTTCACAATCCTTCAATGCACCACTTTGAATAGCACTGATAATGGCGCGCGTAGTCGGAATACTGAAACGCTCACCCGTACCATAGGAGCCACCCGTCCAGCCCGTGTTGACCAGATAAACGCGTGAGCCATATTCACTGATACGCTTCATCAGCAAGTCAGCATACACATGAGCAGGACGCGGGAAGAAAGGCGCACCGAAGCAGGTAGAGAAGGTTGACTTGATGCCACCACCTGAACCCATTTCAGTTGAACCCACCAGCGCAGTGTAACCGGACAGGAAGTGGTAAGCAGCCGCTTCTTTAGTGAGCACAGATACAGGTGGCAACACACCGGTCAGATCACAGGTCAGAAACACGATGGAGTCAGGTTCTTCGCCCATGTTGGTAGCAGAACGCTTGTCAACATGCTCCAGCGGGTAAGCACAACGACCATTCTCGGTCAGACTTGTATCGTTGTAATCCGCTTTGCGATGACCATCGAGAGTCACGTTTTCAACAATTGCACCAAAACGTATGGCATCCCAGATGATTGGCTCGTTCTTTTTGCTCAAATTAATGGTTTTAGCGTAGCAACCACCTTCAATATTGAATACGACGCCTTTACCCCAGCCGTGCTCATCATCACCGATCAGATAGCGCTCAGGATCTGCTGACAGTGTAGTCTTACCCGTGCCGGACAAGCCGAAGAACAGCGTCGTGGAACCATCTTCACCGATGTTGGCAGAGCAATGCATTGGCAGTACGTCATACTCAGGCAGCAGGAAATTCTGCACAGAGAACATGGCTTTTTTCATCTCACCCGCATAGCGCATGCCGGCAATCAGTACTTTACGGGCTGCAAAGTTGAGGATGACACAGCCATCGCTGTTGGTGCCATCACGCTCAGGATCACAAACAAAACCGGCCGCATTGATGATTTGCCACTCATCCTTGCCTTTTGGATTGTAGGTATGCGGGCGAATAAACAGATTCAGACCAAACAGATTCTGCCAAGCAGTCTGGGTTGTCATTTTCACTGGCAGGTAATGTGTCGGATCGGAGCCAACATGCACATGGGAAACGAAACGCTCTTCGCCTTCAAGCCAGCTCTCCACACGACTCCAGAGGGCATCAAACTTGTCCGCATCAAATGGACGATTGACATTACCCCAGTCGATCTGGGCTGACGTAGACGGCTCATGAACGATGAAGCGATCCATAGGTGAACGACCGGTACGCTTACCGGTGGTGACCACCAGGGCTCCCGAGTCAGCCAGCACACCTTCCTGGCGCTGCAGCGCACGCTCCACCAGTTCAGCTGGGCTCAGATTCTGATGTGCAATTTTGGCAGTTTCTGTAGTCATTACGCTTTCCCTTGGCTTGGCGCCAACAAATTACTGAATAGCATACGCGAGCCCTGAGCGGATACGTCACAGGTATCTAAGGCGCTTCGCAGTGTTAATGTACCGGCTTGCAGAACAAATAATCATTATTGCTAATAGGATCGACTATTATTACATAAAAAAAAGCCCATGTGGACAACCCGAAAGGCTTCCGATTTACACTCCTCACTAAAGTTGTACACCCGTTTAACTCAATGCAAGGTTTCATCAGCGGGACGCTCACCTTCGGTCAACGCCAGAATATCTTCACGATCAAATGCATACTCAGCATTACAGAACTGACAATCAACACGAATCGAACCGCCCTGCTGCCCGGCTGCCTCAAGCAACTCTTCGCGCCCGACCAGCTGTAATGCACGCGCGCACCGCTCACGGGAGCAGTCACAATGAAATTCCAGTGACTGGGGCTCATAAAGACGGCATTTTTCCTGATGGAACAAGCGATAGAGCATCGACTCATTATCCAGATTTAACAGCTCCTCCGCTGTCAGGGTATCCGCCAGCAGCCCTATGCGATTCCAGTCTTCTGCCTGCCCTTCTGCTGCTGGCAATACCTGAAGCAGCATGCCTGCAGCCGTATTACCGTCACTGGCCAGAAAAATCCGGGTTGGCAGTTGCTCGGAACGGCTAAAATAATCCTCCAGACAGGCTGCCAGTGAAGCGCCTTCCATCGGCACCACCCCCTGATAACGCTGCCCTTTGGCCGGCTCAATTGTCAGTGCCAGACGCCCTGACTGAAACATATCCGCAAACTTATCAGTTTCTGGAAGCTCTCCTTCAAAGCGGGCAATGCCTCTGATCTGCTGATGATGACTGCATTCAGCCATCAACAGATTCAAGGCACCCTCACCCTGAGCCTGCAAAAGCAGACGCCCCTCAAACTTGAGGGTAGCGCTCAGCAAAGTCACTGCAGCCAACATCTCTCCCAGTAATTGACGGATACGCACAGGATAGTCATTGCGTGCCAGCACTTCGGCAAAACTGGCATCCAGCCCGGTCACGACCCCTCTCACATCAGCTTCTTCGAACAGGATTCTCTGGATTTGGTCGGCTGAACTCATCGAATTTAATTCCACTTTCTTTGAAAAGCCGGACTTTATGTCGGCCATGGATGACTGTTACTATGGAGTAGATTTTACCACAACCCAAAAAGATAACGGCATGACTTCAACTCCCCCTGTTTTTGGCACCACCTGGCGTCCTCTCCCCTTGTTGGCAATGCATGGCATCGCACTGCTGCTAGTACTCAGCTTTATTTCACCTACTGGATTTGAACTCTGGCGACAGCTGGACAGCGCAATTTTTTTCTCCCTGAACGGCTCTCTGGCTGATGGCGGCCAGTGGGCATGGATCTGGGCCTGGGCCAACACCCGTTATAAAGACATGCTGCTGGCACTGGTGATGCTGGCTTTTCTGATCTTCCCGGGCATGGGCTTTCAGCGCAGCCAACTGCAGCAAGCCCTGGTAGGCTTTCTTGCACTGATGCTGATTATGCTGCCGATACGCTATTTCTTTTACGAGTTTTCCAAGGAACTGGATCTCAGTGGCCCCAGCCCTTCCATTACGCTGGCTCCAGCCTATCTGCTGACTGAACTGTTTCCAGACATCTCTGCCAAAGATGCTTCAAGCCGCAGCTTTCCAGGTGATCATGCCACCGTACTGTTACTTTGGGCTGCCTACCTGCTGATGAACAAACGCTGCGTTGGCAGCTATCTGGCCGCGGCACTGGCTGCGCTGATGATACTGCCGCGCCTGGTCGGTGGCGCGCACTGGTTCAGTGATGTAGCCGTTGGCGGTTTTGCTGTGGCGCTACCCGTCCTGGCCTGGGCCTTTTACTCACCCCTGGTATATCAGTTGACACGCTGGCTGGAAAAACCCTTTCTGCCACTGTTTCGCCTGACAGGACGTCTTCCCCTGATCGGTCAGCTGCCTTTTTTCAAAGGCGATAGCCGCTAATCCCAGCTCCCCTTGATGCGCAACAGCTCCCGACGACTCTTCTTGTCGGGTCGCTGTTCAGGGGCACTACCCAGCAGCTTTCTCTGCGCCGCACGCTCTTCCCGAGCCGCAATACTCTTGGGCGTTTCCTGATACAGCTGCTGCGCCTCAACCGCGCCTCGACGCTGATCCGACAGCGCCAGCACGGTGACGGTTTTCTCGTCATAACCCAACCGCAGCGTAATTTCTGCACCCACCTCTACAACCTTGCCGCTTTTGGTGCGCTGACCATCATATTGTACCTTGCCACCATCAATCATCTGCTTTGCCAGTGCTCGCGTTTTATAAAAACGTGCGGCCCACAACCACTTGTCCAGTCTGATTTTTTTATCGCTATGGTAGTAATGCTGAGTCATGTATTGGGCATCACCTCTGTAAAATGATCAATCGAAGGAAACTCGGTTATTGCACGCGGGTCGGCCTGACTGTCTGGCTGCAAAATCGACAGCAAATAGCGGATGCCATATTGCTGCGCTGACGCCAGCACAGCCAGGCTGTCATCGACCAGCAACGTTCGCTGCGGATCAAAAGGTTCTATCTGCTGTAAATTCACCCAAAAGTCCTGAGATTCTTTCGGAAAACGGAAGTCATGTGAACTGATCACCCGATCCACCAGACGGTCTATACCGGTTTTCTCGATTTTCAGCGCCAGACTGTCACGGTGTGCATTGGTCACTATCACCCGACGCATACCGGCCGTTTCCAGCGCCTGCAAAAAATCCTGCACATGTGGCCGAAAACAGATACGTTCAGCAATCTCACGTTTAAGTGAGGTGATCGGCACATTCAGCTGTTCGGTCCAGTAGTCCAGACAATACCAGTTCAATGTGCCTTGCTCCTGAAGTATCCGCTCATGCAGCCAGGCACGTGCCTCGCCCGGTTGTAACTGATGTATCTGCGCATAGCGCAGCGGTAAAAATTCCAGCCAGAAATAGCTGTCGAAATGCAGATCCAACAGTGTGCCATCCATATCCAGCAGCACCGTATCAATATTTTTCCAGTCAGGCATCATCCCGTCAGGTTCTCCTTTATACTGATTCCAGTATGAACGCTTGATGGGCGCTTTAAAAGTCAACTCCCGATGAAAAACCTGGAGCCTCATGTATTCCCAGCTGTTACCCCAACTCAAACGCATCGTCTGTGAAGCGGGTGATGCCATCATGCACTGCTATGACGATCCCGCCAGATGGAATACACAGCAAAAAAGCAACGACACGCCCGTGACTGCAGCAGACCTGGCTGCACAAAGCTGTCTGGTACAAGGCTTGCAGTCACTGACGCCTGAGCTGCCGATCCTCAGCGAGGAAGACCTGCTCGCCGACTGGGCAACACGGCAGCAGTGGCAGAAATACTGGCTGCTTGATCCACTTGATGGCACACGCGAGTTTTTACAGCGCAATGGCGAGTTCACCGTCAATGTCGCGCTGATAGCAGCCGGCAAGCCTCAGTTAGGACTGGTTTACGCCCCCGCTCTGGAAACCCTCTACTGGGGAAGCCCTGAACTCGGTGCTTGGCGCAGCCAACGGCTTGGCGAAGCGGAAGCCATCCACGTACGTCCACCAGGTGACACTCTGCAACTGCTGACCAGCCGCCGCCATAGTCAGCGGGAAACGGAAGCCCTGCAGGTTCTGATCACCGCAGGTGTCTGCTCCAGTCTGCATAGTCAATGCATGGGCAGCTCACTGAAACTCTGCCGTATTGCCGAGGGTGAAGCTGATCTGTATCTGCGACTCGCACCTACCAGTGAGTGGGATACAGCCGCTGCTCAGGCAGTACTTGAAGCCGCTGGCGGGCAACTGGTACGCGTCCCTGAATTCACACCACTGACCTATAATGACAAGGCCTCGGTGGAGAATCCCGGCTTTCTGGCCACAGGGCAAGCAGGACCCGATTGGGCAAAATGGCTGCAGAAGATCTGAGCCTTGGGTTGTTTTTGCACCACCCTGTCCCCATCTATAGATTTGAACAGGCCTGCTCCGCCGTTTAGCTGCAGGCAGTACGCGATCATAGCGACTAAACGCACACTTTTTGTATCATGATAGATGCAAATTTCGGTGCTATGATTGGCTGACGATGAATTTAAACCTGTCAAATAATTAAGGTGAGCACACTATGAGTTTCGAATTGCCCGCACTGCCTTACGCCAAAGATGCTCTGGAACCCCACATCTCTGCCGAAACACTGGATTACCATCACGGCAAACACCACAACACCTATGTGGTCAAGCTGAACGGCCTGGTTCCTGGCACTGAGTACGAAGGCAAAACACTCGAAGAGATCATCAAAACAGCACCGGCTGGCCCTGTATTCAACAACGCAGCGCAGGTCTGGAACCACACTTTCTACTGGCACTGCCTGTCTCCGAATGGCGGTGGCGCACCTACTGGCGCGTTGGCCGATGCCATCAACGCCAAATGGGGCTCGTTTGAGAAGTTCCAGGAAGAGTTCAATGACCGTGCAGTCAACAACTTTGGTTCAAGCTGGACCTGGCTGGTCAAGAATGCTGATGGTTCCCTGGATATCGTCAACACCAGCAATGCAGCCACGCCGATGACCAGCGGTCAGACAGCTGTGCTGACAGTCGATCTGTGGGAACACGCCTACTACATTGACTACCGCAACCTGCGTCCAGACTACCTGAAAGGTTTCTGGGCACTGGTCAACTGGGACTTTGCCAACCAGAATTTTGCAGCCTGATCCGGCTGAGTCTGCACAAGCCGCGCACTGCGCGGCTTTTTACTGACTGATGCAAACAGGCAACTCCAAGCCCGTCACGTCAACCCAGCAAGGCTGTCACCCTGACTTGCTGCTGCGCGTTGAACGTCACAGACAGCACCCCTTCCGTAAGCCCGTCGCGCCCTTCAATCAGGCCGCATTCGATACGGCAACGGAGTGGTTGAACACTCAGGCCAAACCCTTGATTCTGGATTCAGGCTGCGGTGTAGGTGACAGCACACGCTGGCTGGCCGAGCGTTTTCCAAATCATGCCGTACTGGGACTGGATCGCTCAGAAGACCGGCTGCACAGACAGCGTCCGGCGCTGCCGGATAACGCCCGGTTACTGCGTACCGATCTGGTGGATTTCTGGAGACTGGCTGCAGCCGCTGACTGGCGACCCACACACCATTTTCTGTTTTATCCCAACCCCTATCCCAAAGCAGCACAACTCAGCCGTCGCTTTCATGCTCACCCGGTTTTCCCGGCGCTGATATCCCTGGGAGGTCAGTTTGAAGCCCGAAGCAACTGGTGCATTTATCTTGATGAGTTGCAGGCAAGCCTGCGCCACTATGGTATTGACAGCCGGATCACTGAGATCGACCCTGAACAACCGGCCGTCTCAGCATTTGAACAAAAATATCGCGCCAGCGGCCAGACACTCTGGCAACTGGTCAGTCTATGCGGACACGCGCCAGACGCTGTTCAATCAACGCTGCACGCTGACGCGTCTGCGCAATAAACATATCGGCTGCATGATAAGCACCGACATCACCACCACCGTTACGGGTAAAGGCCTCACTCACCGCATCCTGACGACTGTCCAGCCAATCATTCTGATCGCTGATTTCACGTACCCGGGCCGTATCTGGCAAGTAATCCAGAAATTCATGGAACAACACATACAACTGCGCATCATAGAGATAGGCAATATTGGTAATGATCCGGTTCATTTCACGACTGTCAGTTTCTGCGCGCAGACTGGCTTCCAGATAACTGATGGGCTGTGAATAATTAGGCGACCACTCCAGAGTGGTAATCAACGGTGGTTCAACCGCTTGCGGCTTCACCGGCTCAGGCGCAGCATTGCGACTCCCCATACCGGGTATCTGTACCTGGCTACAGGCGGTCAGCAACGAGACTAACAACATCACCCATGCACCTCGGAAAAGCCTCAAAACAGCAGTGTTATTCATACCCTTTTTCATCCATTACTCAACAGCCTGAATTCATTCACTCCCGAACAGCAAAGGCTCCAGATGCAACCAGACATTGTCCAGAATCAGCGGTTGGGCATCGGCATTCGGGTGAAGGCCATCAGACTGCATCAGATTCCAGTCCAGTGCAACATTTTCCAGCAAAAAGGGAACCCTTGGCAGTGCATACTGGTCTGCTATTTCTGCATAGAGATTGAAAAAGGATTCGGTATACTGAGGTCCATAGTTCGGCGGAATGCGTATGCCGATAAGCAGCACTTCTGTACCCGCCTGGCGGGCCTGCTCAACCAGCGCGTCAAGGTTGCTGCGAATCACCTGTAACGGCAGCCCACGCAAGGCATCATTTGCACCGAGCTGAAGTAACAGCAGGTCTGGCTCATGACGGGACAGTAACGCTGGCAAGCGGGTCAGCCCGCCACTGGTGGTTTCACCACTGACGCTGGCATTAATGACCTGAAAATCCTCAGCGGGAAGTCGCTGTTCCAGTAAAGCGACCCAACCCTGCTCAGGCGGAATACCGTAGGCCGCAGACAAACTGTCACCCAAGACCAACAGAGTATTGGCGCTGAGTGATGTCGAGAAGATGAACAGTAAGGATAAGAGATAACGCATGACGCTCCCAACGACAGATGAAATCATTCTTGAGGCTCAGCATGTCGCAAAATGGTTCCCGACACAAGACCAGCGCCTGAACCTGTTCAGCGACCTTAACCTGCGCGTTCATACTGGCCAGACCCTGGCAATTGTAGGGCGCTCCGGTGCCGGAAAATCAACGTTACTCAGTCTGCTGGCAGGGCTCGATCAACCCAGCGAAGGCCAGATCTACCTGGCCGGACATCAACTGGCCACACTGGATGACCGTACTCGTGCCGACTTGCGCGCACGGCAGATCAGTTTTATTTTCCAGTCTTTTCATCTGCTACCCGAGCTGACTGCACTGGACAATGTTCGCCTGGCACTGGAAATTCGTGGCGACCGGCATGCAGACGAACAAGCCAGACACTGGCTGAGCGAAGTCGGCCTGGGCAATCGCATGCAGCATTATCCGGCCCAGCTCTCAGGCGGCGAACAACAGCGTGTCGCCATTGCCCGCGCCTTTGCCACCCAGCCAGCTCTTCTGTTTGCCGACGAACCGACCGGTAACCTGGATGAAGAGACTGGCCATCAGATTATCGAGCAGCTGTTTGATCTGAATACCCGCGAGAACACCACGCTGATCCTGATCACCCATGACCCTGAACTGGCTGCCCGCTGCCAACGCTGCGTCACGCTTCATGCGGGCCAGCTGCATGAGGCGACAGCATGAAGGGTTTCAGATTGCTTCTGCTGCATCAAATCAGCAGCCAGCTACGTACAACCGAATGGCGCGCCCTGCTGTTTGCAACCTGGATTGCCATTGCACTGGCCACACTTCTGGCGCTGCTGGGCGATCGACTGGAACGCGGGCTGTTACGCGAAAGTGCCGCGATGCTCGGCGCCGACCTGACGCTGAGCAGCCAACGCCCGATCCGCAACGAACGCCTGGAGCACGCCCAACAGGCTGGCCTGGAGCACACCCAGGTCATTCAGTTTCCCAGCATGATCCACGTTGGCGATGAAATGATGCTGGTATCCGTCCGGGCAGCCGAGTCCCCCTATCCGCTGCGGGGTGAAATTCGTACCCGACCGGAACAGCCTCATGCCCAGCCACCCGCCGGTGAGGTCTGGGTAGAATCGCGCATTCTGTCACAGCTGGAACTCTCACCGGGTGATCAGATCACATTGGGATATGCCGAATTGCGTATCGGTGCAGAGATGCTCAGCTCGCCTGACAGAGGTTCCGGCTTTCGCAGTTTCAGTCCTCAACTGGTGATGCATCAGGATGATCTGGAAGCAACCGGTATACTGGCTCCCGGCAGCCGGGCCGAGTTCAGACTTCTGGTCGCTGGCGATCAGTCCAGCCTTGAGCTGCTGGAGCAGGCATGGCGCGACAGCCTGCAGGGTGATGAACGCCTGTTCAGTCTGCACACCGATCAGCCAATGACCGGTGCAGCACTGGGCAGCGCGCTGGGCTACCTCAAGCTCACAGCACTGATTGCTTTGCTGCTGGCAGCGCTGACCATCTTCCTGAGCCTCCGACGCTTCAGCCAGGGGCAGCATAAACGCTGCGCGCTGCTGCTCAGTCTCGGCCTGAATGGCAGCGATCTGATTAAACTCTACCTCTGTCAGCTACTGCTGGCCTGGGGTACGCTGTCACTGCTCGGGACCCTGACGGGTGTCCTGCTGGAACAGCTGATTCTGACCTGGCTGAATGAACTGCTGCCCCAGGCACTTCCGACACCTGTGCTGTGGCGCTACTTCAGTGGCACCGCCATGGGCTTTGCACTTCTGATACTGCTCGGCCTACCCCCCATTCTACAACTGTCCAGAATTTCAGTATCCTCACTGTTTCGTGATGAAATTTTGGGCAGCGACACCCGGGCACAACTGATTCAATTCAGCTGCTTTATCCTGCTGGCAGCCGCATTACTGACCTTTCTGGAAGCCCCACTGGCAGCATTAACGTTATTGGTATTAATTCTTGTCGGCGGAGCCCTGTTCGGCTGGATCGCACAACAACTCCTGCGCCTGCTTGCCGCACCTCTGGGTCGCAAGCTCTTGCTGGGACGTCTGCTCACCCTGCGCCTGCGTCAGCAGAAACGCTGGCACCGGCTGCAGGCCGGTGTGGTCATTCTGCTAATGACGCTGCTAAGCCTGGTATGGATCAGTCGCACCGACTTGCTGGCCGACTGGCAAACCCAGATACCGGAAGACACACCCAACTACTTTGTAGTCAATATTCAACCCTGGCAAACCGAGCCCCTGCAACATTTTCTGAGCGAACAGCAGATCAGCAGCCAGCTCTACCCCATGGTGCGTGGCCGTATCACCACCCTGAATGGGGCGCCCATTCATGAGCAGCTTAACCCGCAACAGCTGGAGCACAACACTCTGAACCGTGAGCTCAACCTGAGCTGGAGTGATCAACCACCCGCGCATAACCCTGTCACTGCAGGCCGCTGGTGGGACAGTGATTCAGATGACGCCGAAATTTCGGTTGAACAGGAGATGGCGGAAGAGCTTGGCCTGGTCCCCGGAGACCGACTTGGCTTTGACCTGGGTGGACTGACACTGGAGGCTCGCATCAGCAACCTGCGACAGGTTGAATGGACCTCGTTTCAGCCAAACTTCTATGTCATTTTCAATGCCGCAGCACTGGAACAGATGCCCGCAACCTTCATCACCAGCTTTCGGCTGACACCGGAGCAGGAAAGTATCGCCACACAACTGTTGCGAGAATTTCCATCACTGACGCTGATCGACATAGGTCAATTACTGCAGCAAATAGCCACCTGGATGGAACGACTGGGCGACAGCTCGGCATTAATCCTTGCGTTGACCCTGCTGTGCGGCGCTCTGCTGATGCTGCTGACACTGCGTCAGGCACTGGAGCAACGCCGTTACGAAAGTGCGCTGCTGCAAACCCTGGGTGCCAGTGCCGCACAGACACAACGCCTGGATTTGCTGGAACTGCTGTTACTGGGAGCGGTGTGCGGCTTTCTGGCGGTTATGACAGCAGAAGGTACACTGGCACTGCTGTATCTTTACCTGCTACAGCTGCCACCCAAGCTGCATCCGCTGATGTGGGGGCTGCTCCCCCTGGCTTCCACACTGTTCTTTACGCTCAGCGGCGCAGTGCTACGCCGCCAGCTTACCCTGCCTCAGTGCTATCGTTTGTTACGTAGCGCCTGATCAGCCATCACGCTTCAGGGTTTCCACACCCTGAGGCGTGCCCATCAAAATAATATCCGCACCACGATTGGCAAACAGGCCATTGGTCACGACACCAACGATATTGTTCAGATGACGCTCAAACACTTTCGGGTCCACAATCTCTACATCATGTAAATCCAGAATAATATTGCCATTATCCGTGACAAAGCCGTCACGATAGATTGGCTGTCCATCCAGAGCCGCCAGCTGACGTCCCACGTATGAGCGCGCCATGGGAATCACCTCAACCGGCAAGGGAAAACGCCCCAGCACATCCACACGCTTGCTTTCATCCACAATGCAGATAAATGTCTTGGCCACCGCCGCCACGATTTTTTCCCGGGTCAGCGCCCCGCCCCCTCCTTTCACAAGGTTAAAGCGCGGATCAAACTCGTCTGCTCCGTCGACATAAAACTCCAGTTGCGACACGGAATTTAAATCAAATACCTCAATATCATGCTGACGCAAACGTGCTGCGGTAGCCTCGGAGCTGGCAACCGCACCGGCAAACTCATCACGATATTTTGCCAGGGCATCGATAAAACAGTTCGCCGTTGAACCAGTGCCCACACCAATAATGCTCTGACGATCAAGTTTCGGGCGAATCATCTCCGCAGCCGCCTGCCCCACCGCACGCTTCATTTCATCCTGGTTCATCAGTTCACCTGCTTAAATTTACAACATTTCCCTAATTATACGCTGGACGGCCTCTGTCTTATAGACGTTCAGACACAGAGCCGATACCATCAATACCCGTTTAACTTGCAAGCAGGGTTTAACAGCTCCCGTTATGGCACACAGATATATCAAAAAAATTCTGGAAGCCCGCGTTTATGACGTGGCCATCGAAACGCCACTGGATGAAGCCAGCTCGCTTTCCGCCCGACTGGGTAACCGCGTGTTACTCAAGCGTGAAGACCTGCAGCCAGTGTTCTCATTCAAGCTTCGCGGCGCATACAACCGCATGGCACAACTCAGTGACGAGGAAAAGGCTGCCGGTGTGATTACCGCCTCCGCAGGTAACCATGCCCAGGGACTCGCCATGTCTGCCAAAGCGATGGGCGTCAAAGCCACAATTGTCATGCCGAAAACCACTCCTGACATTAAAGTCAGCAGCGTTCGTGCACGTGGTGGCCATGTTGTCCTGCATGGCGATACCTTTGATGAAGCCCAGGCACATGCCCGCAAACTGATGGCCGAGAAGGGCCTGACCTACATTCCGCCCTTTGATGATCCGGATGTGATTGCCGGACAAGGCACCGTTGCCATGGAGCTTCTGCGTCAGCACAGTGGCCATATCGATGCCGTATTTGTCCCGGTTGGTGGCGGTGGTCTCATTGCCGGCATTGCCGTCTATATCAAGTACCTGCGCCCTGAAACCCGCATTATTGGTGTAGAACCGGAAGATGCCGCCTGCCTCAAAGCCGCACTTGAAGCTGGAGAGCGTGTCACACTACCTCAGGTTGGCCTGTTTGCTGACGGTGTTGCTGTCGCGCAAATCGGTCAACACACCTTTGAGCTGGCACAACAGTTTGTGGATGAAGTCATTACGGTCAACACCGATGAAATCTGTGCTGCGATCAAGGATATTTTCGACGATACCCGTTCTGTCTGTGAGCCTGCCGGTGCACTGGGTGTCGCCGGTATCAAGAAATATGTTCAACAGACGGGAGCCAGTAAACAGACACTGGTCGCCATCGACTCAGGTGCCAACGTCAACTTTGATCGACTGCGCCATATTGCCGAACGCTCAGAGCTGGGTGAAAAGCGCGAAGCCATCATCGCCGCACGGATTCCGGAACACCCCGGCAGCTTCAAAAAATTCTGTACTGCTCTGGGGCGACGCAACATTACCGAGTTTAACTACCGCTACGGCAATGATCAGGAAGCCATTGTATTCGCCGGCATCCAGATCAAACCGGATAATGATGGCCGCAAAGACCTGCTGGACACACTGAAAAAACATCAGGTCGATGTGGTGGATCTGACTGATAACGAGATGGCCAAAATTCACATTCGTTACATGGTCGGCGGCCATGCACCGGCATCCGTGGACAATGAAGTAATCTATCGTTTTGAGTTTCCGGAACGCCCCGGCGCACTGATGCTGTTCCTGAGCAAACTGGGTGGTCGCTGGAACATATCCATGTTCCACTACCGTAACCATGGTGCAGCCTATGGCCGGGTTTTACTCGGCATGCAGGTACCCGTAGATGAGCGCGACCAGGTTCCGGGGTTCCTGGATGACATAGGCTACAGCTACTCGGAAGAAACCGACAACCCGGCCTATCAGCTGTTCCTGGGCTGATAAGCCGTGCACTTGCCTGTGTAACAACAGACATCAAGCCTGCACAAATAAAAAGCGCGCTCCAGGGAGCGCGCTTTTTTATGACCCTGAAGACTTCAGGTAATTAAGCGGCTTTGTTGCGAACCGCCAACTGCCATACCAGCACCAGAGCACTCAAGCCCAGACCGATGACATCGGTCAGCAAGCCACCAGCGATCATCGACAGTGCAGCAACCAGCAGGATAGCACGCTGAACCATATTGACACCGCCCTTCAGGAACCAGCCCTGAATAGAGGCCGCCAGCAGGTAGATACCGATCGATGCGGTGACAAACACACCCAGAATTGCGCTCCAGGTACCATCCATCAACAGAGCAGGACTGTAGAAGAACATGAACGGCACGATAAAGGCTGCCAGACCGAACTTGAAGGATGTCACTGCTGTTTTCAGCGGATCAGTACCGGCAATGGCCGCTGCGGCATACCCCGCCAAGGCGACTGGCGGTGTAATGGCTGACAACACCGCATAGTAGAACACGAAGAAGTGCGCCACCAGTGGCGGAATACCGATCTGTTGCAGGCCTGGGGCCACAACGGATGCTGCGACAGCATAGGCAGCGGTTGTCGGCATGCCCATACCCAGCAGGATGCTGATACACATGGCGAAGAAGAGAGCCAGTATCTGACTGGTATCCGCAATGTTCAGCAACATGGACGCAAAGCGCGCACCCACACCTGTCAGACTGATGACCCCAACAATGATACCGGCACAAGCACAGACAGCTATCAGCGGGATCGCCATACGGGTACCCAGAGACAGGGCATCCAGCAGTTCACGAATACCCATACGGTAGGGCGTAAACCAGGATACGACTGCCGCACTGACCATCGCCAGAGTACCTGCACGAATGACTGAATACCCCATAAACAGGGTAGTAATCAGAATGATGATCGGCAGGAACAGATACACCTGCTTGACCATCTTGGCAAACACCGGCAATTGATCACGCGCCAGACCTGACATGCCTTCACGACGCGCTTCCAGATCAACCATCAGATAGATGGACAGGAAGTAAAGCGCGGACGGAATCAGGGCAGCAATGGCGATTTCGGTATATGGAATACCGGTAATCTCGGCCATGATAAACGCACCCGCACCCATAATCGGTGGTACGATCTGACCACCGGTAGACGCAGCCGCTTCAATACCACCGGCACTGCGCGGGTGATAGCCGACTTTTTTCATCAGCGGAATTGTCAAACTACCTGTAGCAACCACGTTACCTGCGGAAGTTCCGTTGATCATCCCCATCAGGCCCGATGCAAAGACCGCCACCTTGGCAGGACCGCCACGTGCACGACCGGCAGCTGCAAAGGCAAAATTGACAAAGTAGTCACCGACACGCGATGCCTGCAGGAACGCAGCAAAGGTAATAAACAGAATGATATAGGTTGACGAAACAGCGGTGGTTGGCCCAAGGATACCGTTATCTGTGTAGATATAGGTAAAGAAGCGCTCCATGGAGTAACCGCGATGCTCAAGGATGCCAGGCAGATAGGGGCCTGCAAAAGCATAGGCCAGGAATACAGCCGTAATCACGATCAACGCCAGACCCGCGACTCGGCGTGTCAGCTCCATGATCAATATCACCCCGGTGAGCGCCACCAGAAACTCGGTCTGACCCACCATCGGTGTTCCTGCAGCCATACGCCAGCGCGGCAGTACGAACAGCAAATAGGCCGCAACGACAATCGCCGATACCATCAAGACATTGTCAGCCCAGTGAATACGCTCATTATTGGCTGACTTCCAGATCCAGCTGCTGACCACAGCTGCCACTGTACCCAGCACCAGCGCCTTGGCGACCTGAGGCAACAACCAGGCAGGCGGCATCTGACCCAGCCATTCACGGCTGATCCAGGCATAAGCAATACCGGCAGCGGCGAAGAATACTGCCAACGAAACAGGCAACATGGCCGCCCACTGCAGAGGCGACAGAGGCACCGGTGCTTTGTGCCGATCCAGAGTATATGCAGCGATCAGGGCAAAGCCGACTACCAGCCCCCCCGCTACGTGAATAATACGAAACGCCCAGGTTTCAATCGGTGAAATATTCAGGGCATAAAGATGAAGCCCGGTATAAAACACACAGGCAAAAAAGATAATTTTTCCAACAGCACCTGTCAGATCACGCTCGTTATGACCAAGCGGGACATCGGACACTCCTTCGGCGCCGATTTTTTCAGCGGCGGCATCAGCCGATGCTGGCGTTTTCTCTGTCATGGTAGGTATACCCAACTTAAGGCATTTAAGGCAAGGATACCGACCCTCAGGCCGGTATCTCAGTCAAGAAATTCCGGAACGACAATCAGTCTTTCATGTTCTCAGGAATTTCATAGCCGTTCTCTTCGAACCAGCGTGCTGCACCTGCATGCCAAGGCACGATGGTGTTGTACTTGTAGTTCTCAGGAATGGTTTCAGATGAAGCAGAGTGGATCTGCATCATACGGTCGTTGTTTTCCATTACCGTCTTGGTCACACCATATACCAGGGACTCAGGCATATCTTTGTGCGTGATCGCCAGGTTCCACAGAGAGATCGCAGAACGATCTTCAGACATGGATGAGTAAACAGTTGTCGGAATGGTTGCCTGACTCAGCTCAGGGAAGCTCTCGGAGATTTTCTCAAAGTGATGCGGCTCATAAGAGAAAATATTGACATCTGCCTGGGCTTCCAGCTGGCTGAATGCCGAGATCGGCATACCGGCTGCAAACGCGAAAGCATCAATCAGACCGTCCTGCAACTGACCTGCCTGATCTGCAGCACCACCATTACGGGTACGTACATTGATACCCAGCTTTTCCAGCAACTGAGGGTGATACATATCAGCTGTACCGCCCGCAGGGCCTACACCGATAGTTTTTCCTGCCAGATCTTCAACAGAGTTAATACCAGAACTTTTCAGGGCAATAATCTGCAACGTTGTCTGATACATCGGGAACACTGCGCGGACATCGTCATGCGCCATGCCAGGTGCCAGCTCACTCTTGCCTTGCAAAGCAGCAACCAATGGACCTGTCGTCACCATACCAAACGCATGCTCACCCATCTGTACCAGCGTCGCGTTCTGTACCGGACCACCGGTCACTTCAGCACCGGCAGAGATACCCAGAGCTTCACCAACCAGGTTTGCCCAGCCCGCGCCATACACATAGTACACACCACCCTGACTCGCCGTACCCACGGTAATGCTGCGAGGCCAGTCACTGCGATCTTCAGCTGCATGAACAGCTCCAGCGGCCATGGCAAGACCAAGGCAACCAGCAACGAGGGCTTGTTTAGATAGAATACGCATTATTGTAGTTCTCCTGATTTTATTGCTTTGTTGTCATTGTTAGTTTGCACGGTATTTCAGCGGACGGATCAGGATCTGACCGTCAGCACTGGAATAATTGAGTTACGCACGACACGCTCAGCCGTCGATCCCACCAGCACCTTTTCGATACCGGTACGGCCATGCGTACCCATAATGATCAGATCAGCCTGTATCCGTGACGCTTCCGCCAGAATATCCTCATAGCCTGCACCGACTTCAACTTTCTGGGTCACTTCAACCCCCTGCTCTACAGCATCCGAAAAATGCTGCTGGCAAAAATGATCCATGTCTTCACGCGCCTGACGTGTCACTTCGCGAATAAACGTATCGATGACATCTGCAGGCACACGCTTGCGGCGTTTGTCTGACAGCTCAGTGATCACATGCAACAGATGTAATCGTGCGCCAGTCATCTTGGCTAAAGTACGGGCATGGTCCACAGCCTTTTCAGCACCTTCTGAAAAGTCTGTCGCAAAGAGGAGCGTTTTATAGTTGGCCATTCATTTCACCTGTTCCATTCAATTCCGGTCCGTAGAGATCACAACTCATATACAGCTTAACTCTAGCTCTATTTGACAGAGTTACCAGTACGGACAGCTGGATCTCAATAAGCAAACCTTATGCCAACCAATAGAATTGTATATTAAACATATGCTTAATTATTATCAGCGAGGATCGACAGCACATTTTCAGCGAACTTCCGCCCATCAGCATCAAGACAAGGGGTGGAAATCCGCCAATCCAAAATTCAAACAAACTAATGTATCCCACATACAAAGAAAGGTTACAGCTGCGCTGCTTTAGGGTATTCTTGAAGTCAATTACAAAACACACTACAAATACAATGACACACGCTTGCTACGGACCCGGTCTACATGTCAATAAAAACCAAAGTTAATGCCTCACTGCTGATCGTATTCATGGTGGTATTGATCAGCTCCCTTACGGTCATTTATCGCAGTGAAACCTCACTGGTCGCAGATGTCGCCAGAACGACGACGATTGACGCCGCGGATTCCTATTTCGACAGTATCAATATCCTGATGCTGAGTGGCGCCATGGGAAATCGCAAAGAGTTGCAACAACGCGTCCTGAGCAATGAATCGATTGTTGAAGCACGGATTCTGCGAAGCCCCGAGCTCAATGCTGTCTACGGCCCTGGTGCTGAAGACTCGGTGGTGCGGGATGATCTGGACCGTCGTGCAATGCGTGGTGAACGCGTTGTGGAAGAGATCCGTGACAACAATGGACACCGCCTGACCGTACTCTTGCCGATGAAAGCGATTCCGGACTACAAAGGCACTAACTGTATGCTGTGTCATCAGCATCCGGAGGGCACGGTCATTGGTGCCGTTCGTGTTACCTACTCGCTGGACAAGATGAACCAGACCATTCGTGCCAACATGATTAATGTCGCACTGGTGGAACTGGCATTGTTCATCGTGGGCATTCTGGCGATTGGCTTCATTCTCAATCGCGTAGTTATCCGCCCGGTCAATCAGTTTGCCAACACCCTGCACGAAATTGAAAAAGATCATAATTTCAATCTGCGTGTACCCGTTACCTCCGATGATGAAATCGGCAAAATGTCGATCGCAATGAACTCGCTGCTGGAAAACATGCATCGCAGCCTGAAACAGGTCAGCAGCACGGTGCTGAAGCTGTCAGGCTCCAGCACACGCATCAACGACATTGCCAACAAAACCACAGAAGCCGTTTTGCATCAGCAGGATCAGACCCGTTCGGTTGCCTCCGCAATTGAGCAGATGGAAGCCTCAACCCGCAGCGTATCCAGCAGTTCTACTCAAACTGTCGAAGCGTCTGATCTGGCACTTAAAGAAAGCGACCAGGGCACACGCATTACCGCTCAGGCCATTCAGGCAATCCAGACCCTGCGTAAAGACATTGATGAGGCAACCGGCGTCATCCAGAAGCTGGATGATCAGGCGCAAAATGTTGGTACTGTTCTGGAGGTCATCAAGAACATTGCTGAGCAGACCAACCTGCTGGCGTTGAATGCAGCGATTGAGGCGGCAAGGGCTGGCGAACAGGGTCGTGGATTTGCGGTAGTGGCCGATGAAGTTCGCACGCTGGCAAGCCGGACCCAGGCCTCAACGGAAGAGATCAACAAAATCATCGACGGCCTGCAGCTGGATGCGAAAAATGCCGTGCAGGTGATGCAAAGCTCTCTCAACAGTGCCGGAGAAGGCGTCGAGCAGGTACAAAATACCTCTAATGCCCTGAACACTATTGCCGCAGAAATCCGTCGTATTAACGATATGAATCATGAAGTGGCAGGCGCCATACGTGAGCAGAGCGATATGGCGAGCAGTATTGAGCGCAACATCCTGGCAATCAATGACAGCTCGGAAGACAGCTCGGAACATGCACGTCATCTTAGCCAGGTATCCAGCGAGCTGACCAGCCTGGCACAAGAACTGGAGAGCATGCTGACGCGCTTCAAACTTTAACGCCAGCCTATGCAACCAAACAGACAGGCCAGCATTGCTGGCCTGTCTGTTTTACGGCAATACAAATTACTTGTAATGACTCTTGTCGAGTCCGTATTTACGCATCTTGTCGTACAGCGTTTTACGCGGCAAGCCCAGCGACTCCAGCGTATCCTTGATTGAGCCACCATGCCGACCCAGCTCGGTGTGAATCAGCATCTTTTCGAAGCGCTCCACCTGCTCTGGCAGCGTCATCCCTTGACCGGGCACATCCAACGTGATGGGGCGGTTATCAAAATCAAAGGTGCAACTTTCACCCAACAGGACATAACGCTCTGCCAGATTGCGTAACTCACGCACATTACCCGGCCAGTCATGCAGCATCAGGCTGTGCATACGCTCTGCTGGCAACTGCAGGACTTCACGACCATATTGATTGGAAGCCACCAGTGCAAAATGCTGGAACAACAAGGGTATGTCTTCACGCCGCTCACGCAAAGGGGGGATATCCACCCGTAGCACATTGAGACGGTAGTACAGATCCTCACGGAAACGCCCCTGCTCACACAGAGCCAGCAGATCAACCTTGGTGGCTGCAATCACTCGCATATCCAGATCAATCGTCTGATTGGAGCCCAAACGCTCAATACTGCGTTCTTCCAGCACACGCAGCAGGCGGATCTGCAACGACATGGGCATGCTTTCAATTTCATCCAGAAACAGCGTACCACCATTGGCATATTCAAACTTTCCGATACGCTTGTTACGTGCATCAGTAAAAGCACCAGCCTCATGACCAAACAATTCACTTTCGATCAGTGTTTCGGGTACAGCGCCACAATTGATAGCAACAAAGTTCTTGTCACGACGCCGGCTGTGCTCATGAATAAAACGCGCCAGCAGATCTTTGCCACAACCCGTTTCAGCCATCACCAGGATATCTGCAGCCGTATCTGCAATGGCCGCCATTAACCGGCGCAACTGCTGTATCTGGGGAGATTTGCCGATAATTTTGGGGCCAGGCGCTGACTGGGCTTCAAGCTCAATACGCAGTTGCCGGTTTTCCAGGGTCAAGCGGCGCTTATCCAATGCACGCCGCACCACATCCAGTAACAACTCAGAGGCGAAAGGCTTCTCAATGAAGTCATAAGCGCCTTGACGGATGGCATTCACGGCCATGGAGATGTCCCCATGACCAGTGATCAGAATCACTGGCAGATCCGGGTCTTTGGCGTGAATGGCTCGCATCAGCTCCAATCCATCCATACCGGGCATATTGATGTCTGTAATAACAACACCTGGCCAGACATCATCCATGACCGGCAACACACCCTCAGCACTGTCCATCAGGCGGACATCATAACCCGCCAGCTCCAGCGTTTGTCCGGCAGCCAGACGGATGTGTTTCTCATCATCAATCAACAGTACCGGACAGCCGTCCTGATCACCCTTCATAGCCACTCTCTCATCCACTCAGAAATTCAGCTTTTAACGTCCAGTGTTGCTATCGCACCAGATGACTGTTGTAACGCCGTCGGCAAGCGCACTAAAAACTCGGCACCGCCCTCCGCATGATTACGGACCCGAAGCTCACCATAAAATGATTCAATAATACGCTGAGAAATCGGCAAGCCCAGACCAATCCCCTGCCCTGAACTTTTAGTCGTGTAAAAAGGCTCAAACACACGTTCAGGGTCACGCACACCGGGGCCGTTATCTCTGACACGGATCTCGGTATAACCGGCAACATCCTCAGCTTCAACACAGATTTGCTTACCGGCCTGCCCGGCAACCGCCTGCATGGCGTTGGTCAGCAGGTTGACGAATACCTGCTCCAGTCGCAGGCGGTCTGCCATCACCCAGATCGTCTCGACGGCATCTGGCCAGCGTACGGTTACCTGCTCTTTTTCAAAACGCCCATACATCACCGACATCACACCATCACGTATCTGTCGCAGAGAAACGGGTTCGATACAATTGGTACTCTTGCGCGAAAACTCCTTCAGCGGATGGATAATTTTTGCCATGCGATCAGTCAGGCCACCGATTTCCTGAAGGTTCTGACTCACCGTCTCCAACTGATCACGTCGCAAAAACGCCAGTGCATTATCTGCATAGTTGCGTATGGCAGTGAGGGGCTGGTTCAGCTCATGATTGATCCCCGCCGACAACTGCCCCAACACCGCCAGCTTGGCCGTTTGTATCAATTCATTCTGGGTATTACGATGCTGTGTCATCTCTTCTACCAGGCGGGCATTGGTTTGTACCAGATCCTTGGTGCGCTCCTGTACCCGGAACTCCAGTGCTTCAGTTGCATCCCGCAACTTTTGCTCATACAGCTTACGCTCAGTAATATCATGAATCGTAAGCATAAAGAGCTTTTCACCAGCAACCGACATACGCCCAATCGTCAGTTCGACAGGAAACTCCTGGTTGTTATGTCCCAACGCACCGGCTTCAGTTGTCAGCTCGGCTGTATCCGTGGTCTCTTCCATGATATAGCGCCAGCAAACCACCCGGGCAGCTTCAGAAAACAACGGACTGAGATACTGTCCGCGCATTGACTCGGCAGTCATGCCAAACAGTTTTTCAGCCGTCGGATTCATGTACCGTACCGTACCGGACTCATCGAGTGTAATCAGACCCGCATGGGTATGGTCAATAATTGCCCGAATACGTGCTTCACTCTCTTCCAGCGCCTTATGTTCGCGCTGCTGGAACTCTTGTTGCTGCAATTTCAAACGGTAACGCACACGCAGCACCAGTATCAGCAGCAAGAGTGCGATATAGATGAACGCCACCTGCACCATCGCCGTAATCACTTTCTGATCCACGACTTTCATGCTGGACAGCATGGACACATTCAACCCTGTGTCCTTCAGTGACTGGGTCATCAACAAATAGTCCTGAACCTGTCGACCATCACCGGCCGGTGCCAATGACGGATCTTTCTGCAAGGTAATTCGTTCCGTGTTCTCTGTCAGCGGTTGCCTTGCACTGACATCCAGAGGAATCAGAGGATTATCACCATACCGCAAACTGTCTCTCACCCGACGCTGATCCTGTGGTGACAGGGGTGTCAGCGTACGAAATTTCCAGTCAGGGCGCGTCGAGATAAAAATCACATCGTCATTATCGGTCACCAGGATATCCTGCAATGGATCATTCCAATGGTCTTCAACGTCGTTCAGGTCGATTTTGACCACAATCACGCCCGCCACTTCATCACGGTTATAAACCGGGTAACTGAAGAAATAACCACGTTGATGCGAGGTTGTGCCCAACGCAAAATAACTGCCAGCACCTCCCGCCACCGCGTCAATAAAGTAGGGTCGAAAGCTGAAATTTCCACCAATGAAGGAGCGTTCCATCGACCAGTTGCTGGCCGCCACCGTCAGGCCTTCACGGTTCATCAGATAAGTATCCGACGCACCGATAATATCGTTGACCTCTTCCAGGAATTGATTCAGGCGCAGCTTGTTGGCTTCGGTATCCGGATGCGGCAGGATGCTTAACAGATCGGGATGAGTAGATAAGAGTTTGGGCAGGTCCTTGAAACGATCCAGCTTTTGCTGCACGGTGATAATATAACGATTAAGATCGGCCTCGGTTTTCTGCTGCAGATCACTGATGGCCTGATGGCGGCTGATGGCCGCTGTCTGCAACATCAGCACCGCAAATAATGCCAACACACTGAGAAAAATCAGTATGCGTGCGGCTTTGCCTGTTTTGGAGACTTGAGGGGATGGATTCATGGATATTCCGGTTTTACACGTCTACTGCATAGGTTCAGTCACATTGAACCGCTATAATGTCAGCCTAAAGTATACCAGTAAACCTGAACAGAACCGGAGTGCACATGCTTAAACGTACCAAGATTGTCGCAACACTCGGCCCTGCAACAGACCCCGCCGGACTGCCAGAGCAGCTACTCAAGGCAGGCGTCAATATGTTCAGGCTGAATTTTTCCCATGGTACCACAGCTGACCATCGCCAGCGCGTTCAGCAGGTACGCGAAGCATCTCGCAAAACCGGTGTTCCGGTGGCGTTACTGGGTGACCTGCAGGGGCCAAAAATTCGCATTGCCCGTTTTGCAGACAAACAGATTACCCTGGCAACAGGCGATCAGTTTATTCTGGACGCCGCAATGGACCCGGCTGCAGGCAATCAATCCTGCGTCGGCATTGATTACAAGGAACTACCCCAGGATTGCAGCGAAGGCGATATTCTGTTGCTGGATGATGGCCGTATCCAGCTGCAGGTCGAGCGGATTGAAGGTAGTCAGATACACACCCGCGTCACTATTGCGGGAGTCCTGTCTAACAACAAGGGCATTAACCGCATGGGAGGCGGGCTTTCCGCTGCGGCACTGACCGACAAGGATCGCTTCGACATTCAGGTCGCGGCTGAACTGGACTTCGACTATGTCGCCGTCTCTTTTCCCCGCTCAGCTGAAGACCTGCTGGAAGCACGCCAGCTGCTGGATGCCAGCGGCAGTCGGGCAGAAATTATCGCCAAGGTGGAACGAGCCGAAACGGTTGCAACACCCGAAGCACTGGATGCCATCATTCTGGCCTCTGATGGCGTCATGGTAGCCCGCGGCGACCTGGGTGTCGAAATTGGTGATGCTGAGCTGATCGGGGTGCAAAAGCATCTGATCCGCAGAGCCCGCGAGCTGAACCGGGTGGTGATTACCGCAACCCAGATGATGGAAACCATGATCACCAACCCCATGCCAACCCGTGCAGAAGTCTTTGATGTTGCCAATGCTATTCTGGATGGTACCGATGCAGTGATGCTCTCGGCCGAGACCGCTGCCGGTCAATACCCGGTTGAAGTGGTTCAAGCCATGACCCGCATCTGTCAGGGCGCAGAGAAGCACCTGCTCTCGGCACCGGTACCCACTTCGCCCGACACCCCCTGTGAACGTATTGACCAGGCGATCGCGCGCTCAGCCATGTATACCGCCAACAGTCTCAGTGGCGTATCTGCAATTATCTGTCTGACTGAATCCGGATCAACTCCGCTGTGGATGTCCCGTATACGCTCAGGTCTGCCGATCTATGCTCTGACACGCAACAGCCGTACGCTGCGCCGCATGGCACTGTACCGAGGTGTAGAGCCGATATTTTTTGATGTCACCGCAGTAGATGAAAAGCGCATCAACGAAGCCATCCTGGCGGGTTTGCTGGCAGATGAGCGTATTCGCAAAGGAGATCTGGTGCTACTGACCCGTGGCAACATGATTGGCTCTCACGGACAAACCAACCAAATGCAGATACTGCAAGTGAACTAAACCGCGTTATTAAGGATACCGATGAATCTTGCGCCTCAACTGGCAGCCCGACTGCAACTCCCCCTGTCTCAGGTCAGTGCCACACTGAAACTGCTGGACGAGGGGGCCACCATTCCTTTTATTGCGCGTTATCGCAAAGAGGCAACCGGTGGACTGGATGACACCCAACTGCGTGATCTGGCTGACCAGCTGGCGTATTGCACAGCGCTGGAAGAACGGCGTCACAGCATTCTGGAGCAGATCCGAAGCCAGCAACGTCTGACACCGGAGCTGGAAAAGGCACTACGTGAAGCGGACAGCAAGGCGCGTCTGGAAGACCTGTATTTACCCTACAAACCCAAACGCCGCAACAAGGCGCAGGAGGCACGTGAAGCAGGGCTTTCTGGGCTGGCTGACGCCATTGTGCAGCAACCCGGCAAGGCCGCAGAACAGCTCGCCAAGTCCTATGTGAATCCGAAACAAAGCATCGATTCGGCAGATACAGCGCTGGAAGGCGCTCGGCATATTCTGCTGGAGCAGCTCAGCGAGCATCCGGATCTGATCGGTCAGCTCAGACAGCTGCTTTGGCAGCATGGCCTGCTGGAAGTCTGTGCGGCAAAAAGCAGGCAGTCCACGGAAGACCAGGACGCATCAGACAGCAAGTATCGCGATTACTTCAATTATACGGAAGCCCTGGCCCGCATACCCTCTCACCGTGCACTGGCCATTTTTCGTGGCAAAGAAGCGGGAGAGCTGACATTTAAACTGAACCTAGCAGAACAGGCACCACTACAGCCTGTCGACGCAATTGCAGCCGCCAACAAGCTGCGCCTGTCTCACTGCCACAGCTGGCTGCAGCAAACGCTGGCATTGTGCTGGAAAAACAAACTGGCGCCGATGCTGGAAAATGAGCTGCTGCGACAGTTGCGCCAGCAAGCTGAACTGGCAGCTATTGATGTGTTTGCACGTAATCTGCGTGATCTGCTGCTGTCTGCTCCCGCAGGGGCGCATGTTACCCTGGGCCTGGATCCGGGTCTGCGTACCGGGGTCAAGGCAGCTGTTGTGGACGCCACCGGAAAGCTGCTGGATACCGCAACCCTGTACCCTCATCCACCACAGCGCCAGCAGGAAGCAGCCTCAGCAGGCCTGGCAAAACTGCTGCAACGTCATCAGGTGACACTGATCGCCATCGGCAATGGCACAGCCTCGCGTGAAACGCTGCGCTGGGTGCAGACATTGCTGCGTCAACCTGAGTTCAGTGCGATTGCCTGTATGCTGGTCAGCGAAGCCGGTGCTTCGGTTTACTCGGCATCAGCACTGGCCGCTGAAGAGTTTCCGCAACTGGATGTCACACTACGTGGTGCAGTATCCATTGCCCGACGCCTGCAGGACCCGCTGGCAGAACTGGTCAAAATCGACCCGCGTGCAATCGGTGTCGGTCAATATCAACACGATCTGGATCAGAAGGCCTTGTCCACAAAACTGGACGCGGTTGTGGAGGACTGTGTCAATCACGTCGGTGTCGACCTGAATACCGCATCTCAGGCACTCCTTACCCGAGTGGCGGGCCTGAACCCAACCCTGGCAACCAATCTTGTAGAGACTCGCGAGCAACTGGGACGCTTTACGGATCGCCGCCAATTGCTGAAAGTACCTCGCCTGGGACCCAAAGCTTTTGAGCAGTGCGCAGGCTTTCTGCGCATTCGTGACGGTAAGGAGCCTCTGGATAACTCTGCAGTCCACCCTGAGTCTTACCCACTGGTACGAGAAATTGCCGGTTACTGGGGACTCAGTATTGCTCAGCTTTTACAATCGCCGGATAAACTGAAAGCCACTCGCCCCGAATGGCTCAGTCAGCATGGCAGTTTTACACTCAAAGATATTTTACAGGAACTGGAAAAACCGGGACGCGACCCACGCCCGGCTTTCCGTTCCGTCGCCTATGATGATCGCGTTGAATCCATAGAGGATCTGAAACCCGGCATGCAGCTGGAAGGGGTCGTGACCAATATCACCCACTTTGGTGCATTCATTGACCTTGGCGTACATCAGGATGGACTGGTACACATTTCCCAAATGGCAGACAACTTTGTCAAGGATCCGCACACACTGGTACACACAGGACAAATTGTCAGTACCAGGGTTCTGGACGTCGACATCAAGCGTCGACGCATTGCCTTGACGATGAAAAAAAGCAGCTGACCAGCCTTGTCACAGGCGTATGGCGCCCCCATGATGACAGGGTTGATTTATAATGAATGTCTTAAAACGATAATATCCGGTCAGCACACATGATCGCAGCAACAGGAAATTGAATCTTGCCAGCCTCCCTCGATCACAATTTGAACCAGTTGCTGCGTAATGGCAGCATTCAGCTACTCACTCAACTGCAACACGGACTGGAAAAAGAGGGGCTGCGTGTTACACCCAGCGGCCATCTGGCACAAAGTGCGCACCCCAAAGGACTGGGTTCTGCACTGACGCACAGTGAAATCACCACAGATTATTCTGAAGCCTTGCTGGAGTTTATTACGCCAGTATTTCAGAACACCGAAGATATGCTCAATCATCTGAGCGACCTGCATCGCTTCAGTTATGAGGTCCTTCAGGACGAGCTCATCTGGTGTGCCAGCATGCCCTGTGACATTCAAAGCGAAGCTGAAATTCCGATCGCCTATTATGGCGATTCCAATATCGGCCGCCTGAAACACATTTACCGTGTAGGCTTACAGCATCGTTATGGCAAAATGATGCAAACTATTGCCGGGATACACTACAACTTCTCTCTTCCGGAACAACTCTGGCCCGCCTATCAAGCGATTTGCAACGACCATGGCAGCATGCAGGATTTCCGCTCTGCGAGTTATTTCCGTCTGATTCGTAACTTCCGTCGCTTCAGCTGGCTGTTATTGTATCTGTTTGGTGCATCACCCGCGCTCTGCAAGAGCTTTATGGGCGAGCAACCGCATAACCTGGAAACCCTGGCAAGAGACACCCTCTATCAGCCCTGGGCGACCTCTTTAAGGATGAGTGATCTGGGTTACTCCAACCGCATTCAGTCCTCTTTGAATATCTGCTATAACCGCCTGGACAGCTATACCGACTCACTGCAACGTGCAATTCGCACATCACACCCGGCCTACGAGCGATTGGGCGTCAAAGTGCAGGGAGAATACCGCCAGCTGAACAGCAACATTCTGCAGATAGAAAACGAGTACTACAGCGACATCCGCCCCAAACGGGTGACCGAGTCAGGTGAAAAGCCGGTACAGGCATTATTAAGCCGTGGCGTTCAGTATATTGAAGTCCGTAATACCGATATCAATCCGCTGCTGCCTATTGGCATCAGTGCAGAACAGGCATCATTCATGGATGCCTTCTTGGTTACTTGCCTGCTCTGCAATGATGCCGAGCTCAGTGATCGCGAATGTAATCTGATTGCTGAGAACCACCAGCGTATTGTCAACCGGGGCCGGCAACCAGACCTGACGCTGCTCAGCGCACAAGGCGAAGTATCACGCGAACAACTGGGGCAGGATATCCTGGAGCAGATAGCCAGAACAGCCAGTGTACTGGATGAAGCCAATCAGACCCAACGCTACAGTCATGCCGTCACTTTGCAACGGGAAAAGCTGCGCACGCCTGAACTGACACCTTCCGCTCAAGTCCTGGAAGCGCTACGCCAGCACGGCGGCAGCTATCATCACTGGATCAGGGATCTGAGTCAGCAACACCGTCAAACACTCATGCAGGAGCCCCTGGAACCGGGACTCAAAGCACGCCTGTTAACCGAAGCACACACCTCCCTTCTGGAACAAGCCAGCATCGAGACGGCTGACACGCTCAGTTTCGATGCGTTTCTGGCCCGCTACAATCAGGCCTGAGTGAATACTTACTGAATCACCAGGCTGGTGAAAAACAGGTCATCCACCTGAGGATGACCTGTTTCATCGACAAGCACCTGCTGTACAACACGCAGCGCTCGCTGTGCCAGTAGCATCTGAGCCTCTACAGTCGCCAGGTCTGCCTCTTTTTGTGCCTTGAACAAAAAAATCAGATCATTGCGAATATGTGCCTTATGCTTTTCAACATCGATTCGACTGCCTCCCGGAGCTAAATGCAGAGTGACATCAGCTTTCATAAAACGCAGCGGTCCAGTCTGCACTTCACCAAAATTGGTCACAAACGACTGCAGTTCAATATAGTTCAGGTATTCTTCTGCCTGAACCCAGCTGGGTGGGAACACGACCAGAACCAGCATTAGCAGAACTCGTTTAGTTAACACATTCATCTCCTGTGAGAATAATAACTCTTTCGTATTAGCCCCGGATTTATTAGGACTAAGTAGATAGGTTTGGTTGCCGCACGCCATGTCTCGCATTACTATGGTGCTTATGCAGCACCTGTTTATCATGGTAGCCCATGACCTGACAAGTACGGCCATCTATTCCGCCTGATAAGGAGAACTTTAGCCATGTTGGAAAAATGTCGCAACGCCCGGGAACGCTGGGGTGGTGTCAGTCAAATCATCGACCTCTGGCTGGAACAGCGTCAGCAACTCATCAGCTGCTTTATCAGTCTGCCAGAAACAGAAGTCGGCGAGCCACTCAATAGCCGGCTGGATACCTTCTGCTCCTTACTGATTGACTATATCTCCTCGGGTCATTTTGAGGTTTACGAGCAGTTGCTGAACGAAGGCAATGAATTCCAGGACGGCAGTGTCGAGCAGGCACAAAAGCTGCTGCCTCGCATCCAGCCAACAACAGACTTTGCACTGGACTTTAATGATACCTGCCAGGGCTTCAGCCAGCCTACTTTGCAGGAGCTGAGAGACTTCTCCAACCAACTGTCACGTCTGGGAGAAATGCTGGAAGAACGTTTTTCGATCGAAGATCAATTAATCGAAATACTGCATACAGCACACACTGAACAGGCGAATTCTATCGCATGAAACGTCAGGTCATCCTGCTGAGTCTGGCTCTGCTGTTACTCAGCGGCTGTGACTCTGCAACACATCCCGAAAACAGCTACCCGCTGACGGCGGGTGGTGCCTATAGTGCATCGCTTTCACTGGATGGCCGTTTTGCGATGATTGGCTCTTTTGAATTCGGCGGTCACCTCTGGGATCTGCAAGACCGAGAGCGTTTGTATGATTGGAACCATGTACAGGGTGGCTTTTCCGACCTGGTGGCCAGTGCTTTTTCACCCGACAGTGACTTTGCAGTAACAGCAACCACGACCGACCTGGTACTCTGGCAGACCCACAATGGCCAGCCTGTCTGGTTCTGGAGCAGCCCAGGTGAAATTTTGGACATGGCGCTGTCTGCACAGGGAGACTTCGCCTTGCTGGGACTGGCAAACCACACAGCCGTCTACTTTGACGTTAAAAACGGCGGTATTCGCCGAACACTGCGCCACCCTGCACGGGTACGTAGCGTCGCCTTGAGCCAGGATGGCCGTTTCGCGCTGACGGGTGCCGATGACTACATTGCCCGCTTTTGGGATCTGGAAACTGAAACCCTGATCAGTGAGCAGCATTTTGACAATATCGTCAATCGAGTTGCTTTAAGCCCGGATGGGCAGTTGGCATTCAGCGCAGCTACGCTGAGCAGCGCCCGACTCTGGGATACCCGCAGCGGTGAGCTGCTCCACTCTCTCAGTGGTGATGAATCCTTTATTACCCGCAGGCTCAGCCATTTGGCAGCACGCTTCTCAGCAGATGGACGTCAACTCCTGACAGGAACAGCCTCTGGACGGGTCATGTTGTGGGACACTGAAACAGGTAAATACCTGCAGAGCTGGCGTGTTGAGCAGCGCGGTCGAATGGGGCCGGTACAAACCGGTGTCTATGCGGTTGGCTTTTCCAGCCGTGGAAAACTCGCCATCGGCTCAAACGGCCTGCTGAACGAGCTGAATTAAAGCGGAACAGCCCGACACCAGAGTATCGGGCTGACCTACCGAGCAACTCTGAATCAGTTGCTCATATCCGGGTTGATCTCGATCAGCTCAACCTCAAACACCAGTGTTTCATTTGGACCTATGGCATTGCCCATTCCGTTCGGGCCGTAAGCCAGATCAGAAGGAATCACCAGCCGCGCTTTCTCACCGGTTTTCATCAGCTGCAACCCCTCGGTCCAGCCACGGATTACACCGCTTAGGGGGAAAGAAACCGGCTCACCGCGCGCATAGGAACTATCGAACTCAGTGCCATCAATCAACTGGCCCCGGTAATGTACCTTGACCACATCTGCGGCACTGGGTGATGCACCGGAGCCTGCTTCCAGCTCTTCGTACTGCAGACCGGAATCCGTAGTCGTCACACCGGAACGGGCTGCATTTTCAGCCAGGTAGGCTTCGCCTTTACTCAGGTTTTCAGCTGCCTGTTCAGCAAAAGCAGCGCGCTGTGCTTCCATCTGATTTTGCTGAAACGCCTGCATGGTTGCCATGATCTCTTCAGGCGTCATCAAGGCATCCTGATTACCATAGACGGTATCTATGCCAAGGCGAAAGGCTTCAGTGTCCAATGTCTGGAAATCATGGATCAGGATATTTTCACCAATCATAACCCCCAGACTATAGCTCAATTTGGCTTCATCTGTGGTCAGCGCTTGCGCCTGCACACCCTGAGCCAGACCGACACTGCCGGCCAGCATCGCTGCCAGTGCAATTTTCTTCATATAGGCTTCCTATCAATTAATATATGGCTGTCACGCGTCATTCTTAGGCGACCATTTAACGCTAAAGTTCAGTCCCCGCACCATGATACCGATCATGAACTGACAGGCAACTGCAAAAATACTCTGCCCAACTGCTGACAACAGAGCCAGCAACCATTTTTATGCAGCAATCCCTGAGAATCCACATAGGCACGCAGATTTTGCTCCATCAACACTTGCGGAGTGCTGGCCGGATCGGCAGCAGGGGCAGATTGTGCCCCCTCCCAGAGTAGTGCGATGTCCACACGCTCCATCTCCAGCTCGGCGTTTTTAAGTTCAGCATAACACGCCGAGAATAACGGCCGGGAAGCCACCTGTTCGCGCAACTGGTAACGCAACTGGCGCAACGGCAGCAGAAACGAGGCACGCCAACCGGCATCATTATCGCGGTAGGCTGCGGCCTGATAGCACTGTCGCTGCTGCGTAAGCCAGCCACATAATAACAGGCTGTTCACCTGCAAGCCGTAGGACTGCGCCTGTAAACAGAGCCTCTCGACCTCAGCGCTGATATAAACCGCTGATGCATAGTGCCAAAGTGGATTGTCCAACTGCATTCTGTGCTAAAATCCCGCCATGATTCAGATCACTGACCTTAGCATACAACGCGGCACCACCCGACTACTAGATCATGCCAACCTGACCCTGCACCCTGGCTGGAAGGTTGGTATTATCGGTAGCAATGGCGTGGGCAAATCCAGCCTGTTCCAGCTGTTACTGCGCCAGCTGCAACCGGATACCGGCGAGCTTCGGCTATCCGAATCTGCCATTCTGTCGCACATGGCACAGGAAGTGGCCGCTACTTCACAGGTGGCATTGGCGTTCCTGCTGGATGGTGATCAGGAACTGCGGGAAATCCAGGCACAACTGACCGAGGCTGAAGCCAGTCACAACCCGGCACGCGCAGGCGAGCTGCATGCCGAACTGGAACGTATTGATGGCTACCGTGCTGAAGCACGTGCTCATCAATTGCTGAACGGGCTGGGGTTCAAGCCCGGCGATGCAGAAAAACCGGTGGCTGCTTTTTCCGGTGGTTGGCGTATTCGTTTGAATCTTGCACGGGCACTGATGTGCCGGTCCGACATTCTGTTACTGGACGAACCTACCAACCACCTGGATCTGGACGCGACACTCTGGCTGGAGCAGTGGTTAAAGAGCTATCAGGGCACCCTGTTACTCATCTCCCATGACCGTGATTTTCTCGATAATGTTGTGGGTCATGTCGTGCATATGTCAGCACAACAGCTGACCCTTTACAAAGGCAACTACACCGCCTTTGAGCGCGCCAAATCCGAGCGCCTGTCACAACAGCAAGCGGCGTATGAAAAACAGCAGGAACGCATTCATCAGATCGAGAATTTTGTTCGCCGTTTTCGCGCCAAAGCCAGCAAGGCCAAACAGGCACAAAGTCGACTGAAAGAGCTGGAGCGCATGGAACAGCTCTCTCCCGCCCATATCGACAGCCCGTTCAGTTTTATATTTCCGAACAGTGACAAGACATCAACACCCCTTCTGTCACTGCAACATACGGCGCTGGGCTATGCCAACACCTCAATCCTGAACACCCTGTCCCTGACACTCACTCCTGGCGAGCGTATTGGTCTCCTGGGCCCGAATGGTGCAGGAAAATCAACACTGATCAAAACCCTGACCGGTGATTTACAGCCGTTGTCGGGAGAACGCGTCTGTGGCGAGCATTTGCGTATCGGTTACTTTGCACAGCATCAGCTGGAAGCGCTGGATCCTGCAGCCTCTCCATTTCTGCACCTGCAGCGACTGAGTCCCAAGGCAACTGACCAGTCCATCCGGGACTTCCTCGGCAGTTTCGATTTTGTAGGTGACAAGGCACTGACGCCGGTAGAGCGTTTCTCCGGTGGCGAGAAGGCCCGGGTCGCACTCGCACTGATTGCCTGGCAACGCCCCAACCTGTTATTGATGGATGAGCCTACCAACCACCTGGACCTTGAAGTCTGCCATGCGCTTACGCTGGCATTACAGGGCTTTGAGGGGACACTGATTCTGGTCTCGCATGACCGACACCTGCTACGCAATACGGTCGACAGTTTTTTACTGGTCGCAGACGGTGAAGTGCGTCCCTTTGATGGAGACCTGGATGATTACCAACTGTGGCTGGGACAGTACCGCCGTCAGCAAGCTGGCTCCCTTCAAACTGATGAACGCCCGGCTAGTGAGCGTTCACTGAATGCCAGCGAGCGCAAGGAACTTAAACGCCTTCAGGCTGAGCAGCGTGCGGCATTACGCCCCTTGCGCCAGCGCGTCGAAAAGCTGGAACAGCAAGTGGCCGCCATCAGCCAGCAACTCGCAGCACTGGAACAACAACTGGCCGATGCTGACCTCTACTTGCCTGAACAAAAAGATCAGCTCAAGCAGCTCTTGCAGCAGCAGGTCCAGCTGAAACAGTCACTGGAGCAGCATGAGCTGGACTGGATGGAGCAACTGGAAACCCTGGAAGCACGGGAAGCCGAACTCGGCGATCCCGCCTAATCAAAGCTGAAAACCCAAAGGCGCTTCAGCTCTCCTCATGCCCCTGAGCAAAAAGATGTGCCAACTCACGCAGCTGCTCCTGATTATTCAGGAAAGACTCCACGGCCAGCTCCTTCAGTTCAGGGGTTAAACCGATACGCAGTAATTCACTGGCAGAAACAGGCTCAACCGGACCATCACTGTAACCCAGTTCACGCAGAATCCGGCTGGCAATGTGAATCAGCTGTGCATACTCGGCATGCATGCCGGTGTAACCAGGTTCATGCTGACGCCGAACCGCGACACAAACCTCAGCAGGTAAATCCCAGTTTTCCAGCAACCAGGCGCCGACCTGTTCACGTGTCAACCTCAGCACCTGTTGTTCAACCAGAGTACAGGGCAGATGAGGGTTGGCCTCTATGTAACGTGACAGGGTCGAAAACTGTGCCGGGAACAGATGGGCGAGCAGCAGATAACCAAAGTTATGTAACAGGCCGGACAAATAGACCAGGCCAGGCTTGGGTCGTTGCTCACTCTGCACCAGGCGGGCAAGGTGATCTGCAAACACCGCCAACGCAACTGACTGCAACCAGAAAGGTGTTCCGCCGCGTACCATATTTTCAGGCAGGCTCATGATACGCCCCATTGCAACACCCAGCGCCAGATTAATCACCAGATCAAACCCGAGTACACGAATCACGGCATCTTCGATCGACTCCACCTTACCAGGCGCAGCATAGTAGGGAGAGGCCGCCCAACTCATCACTTGCGCACAGACGGGCGCATCCAGTTTGATCACTTTGAGCAGGTCATCGATATTTCCATCAGGATCACTGCGCAACATGATCAGTTTACGCGTTGTCTGGCTGAAACCCGGTAGACTGAGCGTATCTTCCAGACGCTGACGTACCCGCAAGGCTGAAAAATGCTCCAGCGCCCGGGTAATGGCTTCGACATCTGATTGCTGCGGCGTGTGTTCACGAATCAGCTCAGAAGTGAGCCCCAAAGGTCCGTGGTACTCGGCTTTTTTCAGCCATTCGTCACGCACACGAAAACGCAAACCGGTGAAGGGTTCCCAGAGTTCATTTTTATGCTTCAGGTCAACGGCACTGTCGATCACCAGCGGCATTTCCAGCAGTTGCTGCTGCCCCCAGGGGGTTTTCAGCCCATCCTGAGTGAAGAAGCGACGTGCATCTTGGCAGCTGACCGGCTGCAACTGACGCCCGGTTAAACGCCACAAGGAAGCCAGGTTGAGCAGTGCGTGTGCAGGCAAGAGAACCAAAGCCTTTCCCTGCTTATCGTGCACCAGAGCTATCCTGACCACATGTTGTTCCACATGACCCAAAGGTCTCGCACCGACAGACAATTTACTACCCCTCGTGTTGTAATAACCTGTTTATTCTTAAAGTTAGTGTAACAGAAGCTGGACAAAACCAAACCATTCAATCCCGAGTCGATTCAGCACTCAGAAGAGGCCCTGTCCATGGCAACAATATCAGGATATTGAGACCACAATCCTGACCTGTAACACTAAGGACGGATAATTTTCAGCACCGCGCGCAGACGTCTGAGCTTCTTGATTACTGCTGCCAGGTGGACACGATTATTGACGGCCAAATCCATCTGGACCTTGTATATCTGTCCTTCATGCTCACCGCTGTCGATCTTCAACAGATTCGCGCCAGCTTCGGTCACAGCAGATGCCAGGTTGGCGATAATGCCACGCTGAGACTCTACCTCCAGCATCAGCGTCACCGGGTACTCCTCGGTTTCGCTACCTGACCACTCCAGGTAGATACAGCGCTCAGGATCATCTTTCAACGTACCCAGATTGCCGCAATCTGTACGATGTACCACCATGCCTTTGCCTGCACTGAGATAGCCTACAATCGCATCTCCCGGTATCGGGTGACAACAACGGGCATATTGCAATACCACACCTTCTACACCCTTAATGGCGATCGGCTTACCCTTGGTACGCTGCGGCGTGTCCTCTTCCACAGTATCCGGCTTCAGGCGTCGAGCTACCACGTAGGCCATGCGATTACCCATGCCGATATCTTCCAGCAGGTCCTGCAGTGAACTCAATTCCGCTTCACGCAACACACCCATCAGCTTGTCCGCATCGACATGCTCAAGCGAAGTACCATAATTGCTCAGGAACTGGTTCAGCAAGCGCCGCCCCAGCTCGATGGATTCGTGACGCTGCTGGTTTTTCAGGAAATGCCGAATACTGGAACGCGCTTTTCCGGTGACAACAAAGTTAAGCCAGGCCATATTTGGCTGAGCTCTTGGTGTGGTAATAATTTCGACCGTCTGCCCACTTTCCAGAGGTTGCGACAGCGGTGCCAGACGTCGGTCTATACGACAGGAAACACAAGAGTTACCCACATCTGTGTGAACAGCATAGGCAAAGTCGACAGGGGTTGCGCCTTTCGGCAATTCCAGGATACGCCCTTTGGGCGTGAACACATAGACTTCATCCGGGAACAGGTCTTTTTTGACATGCTCGATAAACTCCATGGAGTCACCGGCCCGCTCCTGCATTTCCAGCAGGCCTTTCACCCACTTGCGGGCGCGGTTATAGGAACCGACGGCGCTGTCGGAATCACCATACATCTTGTAATGACTGTGCTCGGCGATCCCCTGACTGGCGACAGCATCCATTTCATGCGTACGAATCTGCACTTCAATGGTGATGTCCTTGGCTCCAAACAGATCGGTATGGAGTGACTGATAACCATTGGCTTTAGGTATCGCGATATAATCCTTGAAACGCCCTGGAACCGGCTTGTAGAGATTGTGTACCGCACCCAGGATACGGTAGCAGTCATCGACTGTTTCCGTGACAATGCGGAAGGCAAACACATCCATGATGTCGACAAAGGCCTTACGCTGGGTTTTCATCTTTTTATAGATGCTGTACAGATGCTTTTCACGCCCGGTGACGGAGCCCTTCAGACCTTCCATCTTCAAGCGGCCATCAATCGCTTTCTCGATACTGCTGATGACGTCCTTGCGCTGCCCCCGGGCCTTGACCACGGCTCGGCGGATATATTTCGCCCGCATCGGGTGATAGGCCTGAAAGGCCAGATCTTCAAGCTCGACCTGCAGATCTCGCATACCCAGACGGGCCGCCACAGGCGAATAGATATCCAGAGTTTCACGTGCGATACGGCGCTGTTTTTCCGGTGGCATGGCACCCAGTGTGCGCATGTTATGCAACCGGTCAGACAATTTGACGATGATGACGCGGATATCCTCCGCCATTGCCAGCACCATTTTCTGAAAATTTTCCGCCTGTGCTTCCGCGCGGGTCTCAAACTCCAGATGGGTCAGCTTGGAAACACCATCGACTATATCGGCAACAGATTGACCAAACTGTTCGGCTATCCCTTGATAGCAAATATCCGTATCTTCAATAACATCATGCAACATGGCCGAGATCAGGCTGGGATGATCCATGTGCATATTGGCCAGAATTGAGGCTACCGCCAGCGGGTGCGTCACATAGGGTTCACCGCTTTTGCGTCGCTGGCCGTCATGGGCTTGCTCAGCGTAAAAGTAGGCTCGCCGGACCAGATTAATCTGCTCCGGATCAAGATACTCTGTTAAACGCTGAGAAAGATCATCAATGGTCGGCATCACCCCTCCTGTATGGACGGTGTCTTTCAATAAAACCACCGCCCTGTCAGTGATGATGCCGCATCAGAGGGAGAATTGGAAGAATCAGAACTCTTCGGCATCTTCAAGCACAGAACGGTCAATCAGACCCGCACTGATTTCACGCAACGCAACCACTGTCGGCTTGTCATTTTCCCACTCAACCTTGGCATCTTTGCCACCTACAGCCAGCTGACGCGCACGCTTTGAAGCCACCATTACCAGCTCAAAACGATTTTCCAGATTATCAAGACAGTCTTCTACAGTTACTCGGGCCATACCAACCTCAGAATTCGGGGCAAAAAAGATGCAATAGTTTACGAAATGATCAGTTTTACGACAAGAGTTCTGCCAGCAAACCCGCATGACGGCACTGCTGAACTTCCTGCCGCAGGCGTCTGGCTACAAACACACTGTGCAACTCGGCAAGCGCCTGGTCAAAGTCGTCATTAATGATAACATAATCGAACTCAGGATAATGACTCATCTCATCCACCGCCTTGGACATTCGATGCGCAATCACCGCTTCATCATCCTGTCCACGCCCTTGCAGACGCTGCGCCAGCACGGCCTTACTCGGAGGCAGTATAAAAATCGACAGCGCATGCTTCATCAGATGACGGACCTGCTGAGCACCTTGCCAGTCGATTTCCAGAATAACATCAACACCTTCAGCCAACTGTTCAGCGACCCAAGTCTGGGAGGTACCGTACTTGTTACCAAAGACTTCGGCGTATTCCAGAAACACGGCATCATTAATCATCTGGTCAAACAGCGCCTGGGAGACAAAATTATAGTCCTTGCCATCCTCTTCCCCTGGACGAGGAGCTCGGGTGGTATGAGAGACAGATACCCGCACGCCGGCATCACGCTTCAGCAGCGCTTTGACCAGGCTGGTTTTACCCGCACCCGATGGTGCCGAAATGATATAAAGTGTTCCTGGCGTTTTCATGACCCTATCCTGAATGAAATTGTCATTATACATCGTCAAGCAGACGTGTATTTTATTGATTTATCAGTTCAGACATCATACTAGATAAACATCTGATCTGAAGCTACGCTTATAAGCTGTTTGAACAAAAACAAAAAACTGCCCGGGAACCCAACCGCGCACTCAGGATATTATCATTTCATGAGGAACCCACATGAATAAAATGCTTCGTGCTGTCACACTCGGAACAGCGTTATCCATGCTTATGATCACAGGCGCCAGCGCCCAAACGCTTCGCTGGGCCAGTGCCGGAGACTCTCTGACGTTTGATCCACACTCTCAGAACCATGGTCAGACACATGCTGTCGCGCATCAGATTTATAACCCGCTTATTTACCTGGATCTGGATTCAGAAATGCAGCCGGGACTGGCCACTTCCTGGGAAGTAACCGACAATCCAAATGTCTGGGAGTTCAAACTGCGTGAAGGCGTGACCTTCCATGACGGCAGCCCTTTCACGGCTGAGGACGTGGTCTTTTCATTCCAGCGTGCACAGCATCCAAACTCGGATATGCGCACCCTGATCAGTTCAGTCGTCGAGGTCCGGGCAGTAGATCCGCTGACCGTACATATTGAAACCAATGGACCGACTCCGCTGCTGCCCAACAATCTCACCAACCTGTTTATCATGAGCAAGGCATGGGCCGAAGCGAATAATGTAACTACGCCACAGGACTACTCTGCCGGTGAAGAGAATTTCGCCGTACGTAACGCCAATGGTACAGGACCTTTCCGCCTGGTCAGCCGCGACCCTGATGTGCGCACCGAGATGGTTCGTAATGATGAGTACTGGGGTAAAGAGCAGTTCCCCATGGAAATCAGCCGTGTTGTGCTGACACCGATCCAGTCAGCTGCCACACGCGCTGCGGCAATGCTGTCAGGTGAAATTGATTTCCTTCAGGATGTGCCCGTTCAGGACATTAACCGACTGAGTGGATCAAACAATATCACCATGCTGTCCGGACCAGAAAACCGTACCATTTTCTTTGGTATGGATCAGGGCCGGGAAGAGCTGCGCACCTCCAACATCAAGGGTAAAAACCCCTTTGCCGACAAGCGTGTTCGTGAAGCGATGAATATCGCCATCAACCGCCAGGCGATTCAACAGGTGGTGATGCGCGGGCAGTCAGTTCCAGCGGGCATGATTGCACCCTCATTCGTCAACGGCTATACCGCTGAGCTGGATACGGTACCTGCAACCGATGTCAATCGCGCCAAGGCATTACTGACTGAAGCCGGTTATCCGGATGGCTTTAATGTCACCCTGACCTGTACCAATGACCGCTATGTAAATGATGAAGCGATCTGTCAGGCTGTAACCGGCATGCTGGGTCAGGTCGGTATCAATGTACGCCTGGATGCACGCGCCAACAGTATTCACTTCGCTGAACTGCAGCAGGGTGAACTGGACTTCTACATCCTGGGCTGGGCAGTACCACCACTGGACTCTCATTATGTGTTTGACTTCCTGCTGGAAACCAAAACACCGGATACCGGTGCCTGGAACTTCACCGGCTGGTCCAATGCCGAGTTTGACAGCCTGTCACGTGCCTTGCCAACCGAAACTGACCTGACCGAACGTAATGCCAAAATCGCCCGTGCCTGGGAAATTGTGCAGGATGAAATCGTCTACCTGCCGGTCCATCATCAGGTACTCAACTGGGCCGTCCGTCAGGATATCGATTTTGCGGTACAGTCCCAGAACCAACCGATGCTCAAATACCTGAAATTTAAATAATACTGACACCTTCCCCTTGGTATAGCGACCAAGGGGAAGCTCTGTTATTTCAGAAGAGCATTACATTATGATCGCAATGTTAATTCGCCGCCTGATCCAGGCGGTTATCGTGATGTTGGTGGTTGCCTTCATCTCTTTCAGCCTGTTCCAGTTTGTCGGCGACCCCATCAACAACATGGTAGGCCAGGAAGCCAGCCAACAGGATCGTGCCGAGCTGCGTGAGCGCCTGGGATTAAACGATCCAATACCGATACAGTTTTTCCGTTTTGTCGGTAATGCCGTTAAAGGGGAATTTGGCATCTCCTATCGTATGGCACGTCCGGTGTCCGAGGTAATTGCTGAACGCCTGCCTGCCACGCTGGAGCTGGCACTGGTATCCGGTGTACTGGCGATCAGTCTGGGGATAGCACTTGGTGTATATACAGCACTGCGCCGCGATGGATGGCTGAGCCACTTCATTATGTCCTCTTCCCTGATTGGTGTTTCATTACCTACGTTCCTGATTGGTATCCTGCTGATCTATGTTTTTTCAGTGGAGCTGCAATGGCTGCCTTCATTTGGGCGAGGTGAAACCGTACAGATTACTGAAAACTGGAGCACCGGCCTGCTGACAGTTTCCGGCTGGAAATCCCTGATTCTGCCAGCAATCACGCTCGGGCTGTTTCAGTTAACACTGCTGATGCGCCTTGTGCGCGCAGAAATGCTGGAAGTCCTGCGTACTGATTACATCAAATTTGCACGCGCACGCGGCATCAAACAGCGCTCCATTCACTTTCGCCATGCACTGAAAAACACCCTGTTGCCGGTCATCACCATTGCCGGACTGCAGCTCGGCTCGATTATTGCCTTTGCAATTATCACTGAGACTGTCTTTCAGTGGCCAGGTGTAGGTCTGCTGTTTATCAATGCTATCCGCTTTGTCGATATTCCGTTCATGTCGGCATACCTGCTGTTGATTGCACTGGTATTTGTGGTGATCAACCTGATCGTGGACCTGCTCTATTTTGCGGTAGACCCTCGTCTCAGAGTCGTGAAACGCAGCGCAGGACGCTGATACTGTAGTTTATATGAGTAAGTGGATATGACTGATCAAACCACACCTTCTACACCGCCAACGAATGATGGCCTGGTGCGCCGTATTCTGGACAGTGATCTGTTCTATGACTTCAGCCGTCGTCCGATCATTATTTTGTCGGCCATTCTGACACTTGTCATCATTCTCGCCGCAGCGCTGGCACCCTGGATCGCACCCCACACCCCCTTTGATCCCTCAACGCTGAACCTGATGGATGGCTTCACACCGCCCATGCAACCAAATGCCTTTACCGGCAACCTTTACTGGATGGGCACCGACAGCCAGGGGCGTGACATTTTTTCGGCCATTCTCTATGGTGCGCGCATTTCACTACTGGTCGGTTTCGCAGCCGTCGCTTTTGCCGCGATTCTGGGGATCACCCTGGGGCTGATCGCAGGCTATAAAGGTGGCTGGGTCGACACCCTGATTATGCGTATTGCCGATGTTCAGCTGAGCTTTCCGGCGATTCTGGTCGCACTGCTGATTTTTGGTATCACCAAAAGCCTGATCCCCAGTGAAATGCAGGAGCAAGCGGCTATCTATGTGCTCATTCTGTCGATCGGATTGAGTGACTGGGTGCAATATGCCCGCACCGTCAGAAGCTCCACGCTGGCTGAGAAAAACAAGGAGTATGTTCAGGCAGCCCGATTATTTGGTGTGTCCTCCATCCGCATTCTGGCACGGCATATCCTGCCAAATGTGATGGGACCCGTACTGGTCATCGGCACCATCGGCCTCGCACTGGCCATTATTCTGGAATCCACCCTGTCATTTCTTGGCGTCGGGGTACCGGCGACCCAACCCAGTCTTGGCACCCTGATTCGGGTAGGTAACGAATTCCTGTTTTCTGGTGAGTGGTGGATTACACTCTTTCCCGGCATCACGCTTTTGATCCTGGCGTTGTCAGTCAACCTGCTAGGCGACTGGTTGCGCGATGCTCTGAATCCAAGGTTACGCTGATATGACAGATGCACTACTCTCAGTCCGAGACCTGGTTGTTGAATTTCCGAAACGCAAAACACGCCTGACGGCTCTTGACCAGGTTTCCTTCGATATACGACCTGGCGAAATTCTGGGCATGGTGGGTGAATCCGGTGCCGGCAAATCGCTCACAGGAGCGGCTATTATCGGTCTTCTGGAGCCACCCGGGCACATCGCTTCAGGAGAGATCTGGCTGGGTGACCAGCGTATTGATCAGTTGCCCTATGAGCAGCTCCGCCGTCTGCGCGGCAAGCGTATCGCCATGATTTTCCAGGACCCTCTAACCTCACTGAATCCGATACTTACGATTGCTGACCAGTTAGTTGAAACCATTCAGACGCACTTGCCGCTGAATGACAAGGCGGCACGGGCACGCGCCATACAACTGCTGGATGAGGTCGGTATTCCTGCTGCAGAAAAGCGCATTGATGACTACCCCCATCAATTTTCAGGCGGTATGCGGCAACGCGTGGTGATCGCACTTGCGCTGGCCGGTGAGCCAGAACTGATTATTGCCGATGAGCCGACGACCGCTCTGGATGTGTCCGTGCAGGCGCAGATTATTGATGTCCTTAAGCGCATGTGCCATGAGCATGGTACTGCGGTAATGCTGGTCACCCATGATATGGGCGTCATTGCCGAGGCCTGCGACCGGGTGGCGGTAATGTATGCCGGCCGTATCGCCGAGATCGGTGATGTGCGACAGATAGTCAAACACCCGCAACACCCTTATACCCAGGGCCTGATGGGCTCCATCCCTTCGATCACGCAACAGGTGGATCGACTGGTGCAAATACCCGGCAGCATGCCAAGACTGGATGCGATACCTAGCGGCTGCGCCTTCAACCCGCGTTGTAACCAACGCCTACCACGCTGTACCCAGGATCGCCCGGACCTCATCACGACTGATCAAGGACACGTCGCCTGCTGGCTGTATGAAGGAGCGACCCCATGAGTCTTTCTGTGCGACAGGAATATCCCGACATGAAACAACCCTTGCTACAGGTACAAAACCTGTCATGCCACTTCGACGTTTCAAAACCCTGGTTAAACCGTGTGATAGAGAGTGAGCCTCAACGCTTTTTAACCGCAGTAGATCAGGTTTCATTCAGCGTAAATCAGGGAGAAACCTTTGCTTTGGTCGGCGAGTCCGGTTCAGGTAAATCCACTATCGCCAAATTGATTGTCGATCTGATTCACCCCTCTTCAGGGGAAATACGTTTTGATGGAAAGATACTGCGCGAAACCCGCGGGGAGGCATTCAAGACGCTGAGACGGCGGATTCAAATGATTTTCCAGGACCCCTTCGCCAGCCTGAATCCTCGCTGGCGGGTCGGCGATATCATTGCAGAACCCATTCATGCGTTTGGCTTGGCTACCAGCCAGGCCCAGGTCACACGAACCGTTGAAGAGCTGCTGGATAAAGTGGGTCTGGCAGGCCGTGATCGACATAAATACCCACACGAGTTTTCAGGTGGGCAGCGACAGCGTATCGCCATTGCACGCGCCCTGTCCGCCCAACCGGACTTTCTGGTCTGTGACGAACCTACCTCAGCCCTGGATGTCTCAGTACAGGCACAAATACTCAACCTGATGCGAGACCTGCAGGATGAGTTTGGCCTGACCTATCTGTTTATCAGCCACGACCTTTCAGTTGTCAAGCATATGGCCGACCGTATCGGGGTGCTTTACCTAGGTTCAATGGTTGAAGATGCTCCCAGCGAACAACTCTTCAGCCAACCAGCACACCCCTATACCCGTATGCTACTGGACGCCATCCCCGACCATGAGATGAGTGGACGCAGACGTAAACCCGTAACAGGCGAAATACCCAGCCCTATCAATCCGCCGTCAGGTTGCACCTTCCATCCACGCTGTGAATACGCAGATACACTCTGCAAAGAGCAGCGCCCTGCCGTAGTGACGCACAACGACAGTCAGGTTGCCTGCTGGGCGGTGGAGCAGGCGCGCATTCCAGTCAAGGGGTTACAATCAGTGTAACCCGTCTGTTCTGGGCCCGCCCTTCCAGCGTATCGTTACTTGCCACCGGAAACGCACTACCCATGCCCTGTGCCTGAATGGCAGAGGGCTGCATACCGGCCGCTTCGATCTCGCGTCCGACAGCATCGGCACGCTGCTGAGAAAGTTGCAGATTATAGCCAGGATCACCGATCGTATCGGCATGACCTTCTATACGAATTTTATCTATCCCGATATCCAGCAGAGTACGCCCCAAGCGCTGTACTTCCTGCTGACTTTGTTGATTCAGGGAGGCCTCATCAAAGCCGAACAGGATAAGCACCGACAGATTCAATACCCAGTCTTCTCCCAGCGGCTCAAAGCCTTCTTGCTGTAAAACCCTGACCTGCTGAGGTGAGAACCCCTGCGGTAAACTCTGGCAAGCAGTCAACAGCAGCACCAACAGCAGGCTGCATAGATAACGTGTATAGTTTTGCATCTCACTCCTTCTCGGACTCATTAAGTTTTCCATTAAAATCCACATCCATTTTTACCTTCGCGCTTCACACCATACATCGCCGCATCCGCGGCATGCATGAGCTCATCGACACTACTGCCCTGCTCTGGATACCGGGCAACACCGATACTGATAGATAAAGTCACCTCATCACCCGATGACAACTCTAGAGGCTGATTAACAGCATGAAGCATTTTCAGGCACACGCGTTCGACTTCGTCCAGATCACCCACATGGTTCAGCAACACACAAAACTCGTCACCGCCCATGCGGGCCACCAGGTCAGTCTCTCGCAAGGCTGACTGTATACGCACCGCCAGGGCCTGTAACACCTGATCACCGGCTGCATGCCCATAGGTATCATTGATGGTTTTAAAGCCATCTCCGTCAATATAGAGAATACTGAGAGGCGTAGCATGAGCAGCAGCATAATCCAGTGCACGCTGTAACGCTTTTTCAAAGTAGTGACGGTTAGATACCCCCGTCAATGTATCGTGATGCGCGTGATAATGGAGATCATGGTTCATCGCCTCCATTGCGCCTTGCCACTGATGCAGTTCATCCAGCAGCGCATTAAAGTCGACACGCAAGTGATCAATTTCAGCAATTTGACTGCGTGAAACCCTCAGACTGAAATCACGACTGCTACGCACTCTGGCAGTAATATCTGCCAGTTCCAACAAAGGCTCACTGAGCTGCCGTTGCAGCCGCTGCGTGACACGCCAGATCAAGCCACCCGTCAGCAGCATACACACCACCAGCGCCAGTAAGCCACTCAGCATAAAGCGCAGAATTCGCTCACCTTTTGGCCATAACGTCAGTGTTGCCAGCGTCTCACCCTGCATCTGCACCGCAACACTGACAGGGTCAAACATCTGCTCAACCAGCGCATGCATCCAGGGCCTCAGGCGCTCATCATCGGGCAGAACCCAGATATCAAAACGCTCCCCTGATACCAGAGATAAATGCGCTTTGACTACATCGGCCTGAGGGAGCAGCTGTTGCAGCTGTTCCTGCATCACTTCACGGTCATCAAAATATACGGAAGCTTCGATGGTGACCGCAGCAGAACGTGCCACTAACTGTAAATTCATATGTGCCAGGCTTAATAGCTTCAATACGCCAATCAAGCCCATCACAACACCCACCAAGACCACACTGCACAGTACCACTGTCAGGCTGGTGCGTTTATAGAGTGTTTTAAGGCTGGGCAAGGCAGCAGACCGATGTCGGTGCTGGTGCGATTGAGTCATTCGTCGATCCTTCGCTGTCCAAGTCTGAGCACGCCGGGGTGCACACGCAACTGACTGCGGGCAACTGCGTCCAGGTTCACCTTAAAGCTGGGCCGTTCGCCGGGAAGGATCTGGAAACAGAACATCGACCCAACGCGACAGGCCTCATTCTGTTCATCAATTGTCAGTATGGCGCTGCCATATAACTTCGTATACAGATGGTCGATATCATCCGCAGCCGTCATCGGGGCAATGTACACTATCTGACAACCCAGCAAGGTCGCAGTGATCAAATCAGACAGCTGGCGACTACGAATGGAATAGTCACCGACCTGATATTCAGCAGCCAGTAAAGCAGAGGCATACTGGGCGTCACCCAGCACACAGAGTTCAAGGTCCTTCAGGCCATCCGGCCAACGGCTGTAATGGATAATACCCACAACCAGCTCGGCAACCGCTTCAGAGGCACCCGGCTCAGCCGGATCAACAGCATCCGGTATTTCACGCGCATACATCAATGCACTGCTGACCAACGCTATCAGCAGTATTCCTGCCAGCAGCAGTTTCGGTGTATATCGACCTAATGGATTCAGGGGCAAAGGCAGTCCTTCTCAATCAACCTGGCAAGTGTTCGTTATCCTTGCCTGATTAGGCTATCGGCCAGAAGATTCATGGCTTGAATTATTTGGACACAAAACTATTCGATATTCTGAATTTGCTCACGCATCTGCTCAATTAACACCTTGATATCAATCGCCGCCTGGGTGGAAAACAGGGCAACTGATTTGGATGACAGGGTATTGGCTTCACGATTGAGTTCTTGCATCAAAAAGTCCAGCTTGCGCCCCATCGGTTCCTGCGTCAGCAGAATACGCCGAACTTCATCCAGATGAACCGCTAATCTGTCCAGCTCCTCATCCACATCGGCTTTCTGGAGAAGTAGTGCCACTTCCTGCTCCAGACGTGCCGGGTCTACATCCTGTACCAGCCGGGCAGTACGTTCCTGTAACAATGTTTTCTGCCGCTCCAGGATTGATGGCAGCTCATCGCGCAAGGCAGACAAAATCTCTGCAATCGCATCAAGACGTTGATTCAATAGCGTACGTAACGTCGCGCCTTCCCGCTCTCGACCTGCACAGAGGGCATCCAGCGCCTGATCAAAGCCTGCAAGCAATTCTGCCTGTGACAGATTTTGCGGCTCCTGCTGCTTAATCACACCCGGCCAACGCAGTAACTCCATCGGTGACAGCGTTGTTGAAGCCGGGAGCTGTGTTTCCACCTGAGCAATAGCTGTCAGCAACGCGCTCACCAGCTGATCATCCACTTGCAGGGCGGCTGTCGTCAGATCTTCAACTGTCCGCAATGACACTTCAACCTTACCGCGACTCAGGCGGCTGCGCAGACGTTCACGCAACAGCGGCTCAATCTCACGGCAGTGCTCAGGCAGGCGAAAATGCATTTCCAGAAAGCGGCTATTGACGGAGCGTAACTCCCATTTGATTTCCGCTGTCTCTATTGACGTATTTTGAACGGCAAAAGCGGTCATGCTTCGTGTCATCTTCGGCAATCTCGATTAAAATTGACAGACTGATCATATTAACAGTCTTGTGCGCGTGACTCCACGCGTGGCAGGACAAGCAAGGGGATACAATGAGCACCAGTCTGTCAGAACAGTTAAAGGGCCTAGGATTAAACAAATTACGTCCGGGGGGACGCCAACCGGACCAATTGCGTGAAATAAAAATGACCCGTCAGTATACGCGTCACGCTGAAGGCTCTGTTCTGGTCGAGTTCGGTGATACCAAAGTACTTTGTACTGCCAGCGTTGAACGTGGCGTTCCCCGCTTCCTGCGTGGTTCCGGTTCAGGTTGGGTCACAGCGGAATATGGCATGCTTCCACGAGCCACTAACACCCGTAATGACCGCGAAGCCAGCCGCGGAAAGCAATCCGGTCGTACGATTGAAATTCAGCGATTGATTGGACGCTCTCTCAGAGCGGCAATTGATCTGAAGAAGCTTGGCGAAAATACCATCACCATCGATTGTGACGTCATTCAGGCTGATGGTGGCACACGCACGGCTGCGATCAGTGGTGCCTGTGTAGCTCTGGCTGATGCGATTGAGTTTCTGCGCAAGGATAAAAACGGTGCCGTAAAGGGCAATCCGTTTAAACAGCTGATTGCAGCTGTTTCAGTTGGTATCTGCAAAGGTGAGCCAGTGCTGGACCTGAACTATGAAGAGGACTCAGTGGCCGAAACCGACATGAATGTGGTGATGACTGAAGCAGGTGGCTTTATTGAGGTTCAGGGAACCGCTGAAGCCGCACCCTATACGCAGGATGAACTCAATGCCATGCTCGATCTGGCACGTAAAGGTATTGCGGAGATTCACCAGATACAGCGTGAAGCACTAAAGAACAGCTAATACTTTGCTAAAAGCCACTGGCTGAAGCCCCGGAAGGATGGCTTCAGCCAGCACCACCTCAAATATCCAGGTCGTAATCAATAATCAGCGGCGCATGCTCAGAGAAGCGCTGCTCCTTGTATATCGATACCGCTTTGATCGATTTACGCAGATTAGGCGTGGTGATCTGGTAATCCAGACGTGCCCCTTCGTTCAGTTTCCATGCCCGGTTGTAATCCGGCCACCAGGTATACTGCCGGTCAGCCTTATTCACCTGACGGAAGGCATCTACATATCCCAGATCACCGAACACTTCTTCAATCCAGATGCGTTCCTCTGCCAGAAAGCCTGATACCCGCTGATTCACATACCAGTTACTGAGATCGACAGGCTTATGCGCAATGTTGAAGGTACCGGTAAAAATGAAGTCACGACGCTTGCGCAACGTTTTCTTCAAATGCGCCATGAACAGATCCAGATACTCCATTTTGGCAGCCTGGTCCTGATCACTTTTCAGGCCTGACGGGATCGTCAGTGAGGAGATACTGAATTTATCAAAGTCGGCCTGAATAAACCGACCATTAAAATCACATTGCTCAAAACCTAACCCGGTCATCACCGCTTTAGGCACATGACGCGTATAGATCGCCACGCCACTGAAGCCATCTTCAAAGGCGTCAAAGTAATAGGCATGGTAACCCTCTGGATGATAACGCGCAGCATCCAGTTGATACTCTTTGGCTCGCAGGCTTTGCAGACACACGACATCTGCATCCTGCCTGATCATCCAGTCAAAGAATCCTTTATCGGTGGCTTGCTCAATACCCTGAGTATTGAAAGAGATCACACGCATAGGTGGGCGGCTCCGTTGAGCAGGTTCGGTGTTATAAGTATTAAGTCGTAGATTGTATCGGTTACAAGGGCAAAAAGAAATTTATACCGTCAAACTTCATGGATCAGAACGCCCATGAACGCTATCATTACACACTTATCCACAACCCCTATCAGCGAATTGACTATGCACGATTACCAACGCGAGTTTATCCAGTTTGCCATCGACACCCAGGTGCTACGATTTGGCCAGTTCACACTTAAATCCGGCCGTGTCAGCCCCTATTTTTTCAATGCCGGCCTGTTTTGCTCTGGCGAGGCACTGCGCAAACTGGGTCAGTTCTATGCGGCTGCGTTACAGCAGTCGGGCGTAGAGTACGATCTGCTCTTTGGGCCAGCATATAAAGGTATTCCACTAGCGGCCACAACCGCAGTTGCACTGGCAAACGACTATCAACAGGACGTGCCCTATGTCTTTAATCGTAAAGAAGTCAAAGATCATGGTGAAGGCGGTTCGCTGGTTGGTGCCGAGCTGAAGGGTCGCGCATTGATTATTGATGATGTGATCACCGCAGGTACGGCCATTCGTGAAGTGATGTCGATACTCGATCAGGCCGGCGCACAACCTGCTGGGGTCCTGATTGCACTGGATCGTCAGGAAAAAGGGCGCGCAGAACTCTCTGCGATACAGGAAGTGGAAAGAGACTATAACATCCCGGTGATCAGTATTATCACCCTGAGCCAACTGATTGAATACCTTGAGCAGCAAGGTGATATGCCTGAGGCGCTTCAAGCTATTCGGGAATACCGCGAAGCCTACGGGATCTAATACGCTACCAGGCCAAGGATGGCCGCATGCAGAAAACGCAGGAGCGGTTTTCTGCCCGTTCATCCATGAACATACACCCTTCCCGTGCATCCATGCGCTCGCGGCATACCGCTCATCCATGAGCATAAAAAAAGGGGTTACC
>NZ_JMSZ01000009.1 GCF_000691225.1 Nitrincola lacisaponensis | reverse complement strand
ACAGGTAGCCGCAATTTGTCGGTTACTCAGTCCTTTGTCCCATTTCAGACGCAGGACCTCTTTGATTTTGCGCATGGATAACCTCTTTGCTGGCATCTGACCCGTCTCCGAATGAAAAGGGTCAGAATACCGTTAAGTTATCCCGCATCGTGCGACTTTGATGGGGTGATTCAGGCTGTCTGCCAGGGTGGCAGCTTTGCCGTGGAATCAGTGGCAGCTTTCGCGTGGAATGGGTGGCAGGCTTCGTCTGGAATCAGTGGCAACCTTGGTCTGGAATACGCATTGAGCGAGCATATTTTTCCCCCGAGTGTACGAAATCGCCTGAGAACAGCTCGCTTCAAGCGGGGTGCTTTTCACTTCCTGATCAAAATGGCATATGTAGTGGTCAACTAATCCCGGACAGGATTTTAAGGTTATCCTCTGCTACAACAGGCGAAATGCCGCCGTTGTATGCGTGAGGTCACTGTCGGTTATAGTAGTCCATCAAGTAACGTCCAACGTCTTTTTGAGCCTCAGACAGATTTCGGTAGCCCAAGGCCGGTATCCATTCGGACTTCAGGCTTCGGAACAGCCTCTCCAT
>NZ_JMSZ01000008.1 GCF_000691225.1 Nitrincola lacisaponensis | reverse complement strand
CCCTTCAAATTGTTCAGAGTTGTTACTATAGTACAACCCCCAGGCAGCACTAAGAATGACCAAATCATAAGAAGATATGGCACTCTCAACTACCTCAATAGAATCAAGACAGTCAATCATTCTTCTCTCAGAAATAAAATTTTCTGCTCCATTCAATAATGGTGGACAGGATGAATGTGCAACATTTCTGAAGGAAAAACCATATGCTTCTGAGAGCTCTGCTAACATAGGAACAAAATGTGCTGCATTAGAGTCACCCCACAACAGCGCTTCAACTCTATGGCCGCCATTAACTAAACACTCAGTATGATTGATCATCTGGTCGGTGACTCTAAAATCTTGGCAAACACGTTTATCTCTATGCGCTGGTTGAAAAATAGAATTCCCCAAGCCATCATCTAGACGATTTTTTTTAACGAAACCTTCACCCTGTGTAACAACAAAAAAAGAAGAAATTGAAATTACAAAAAAACTTGGCAGAACATATTGTTTAAGTAAAATTTTTCTAAAAGAATATCTTCTACTTCTAAAAAC
>NZ_JMSZ01000007.1 GCF_000691225.1 Nitrincola lacisaponensis | reverse complement strand
GAGCATAATCGTTTTTTACCCCAGTATCACGCTAGTACAGATCCCATCCTGTATAAAATCTGCGCCCAACCGGTTCCCGTTGATGACCCAGAGGTGCAGTTTATGATTCATCGGGCTGAGACCGAACAACAGCACCATCTTATAAACGCACATGATGATAGACGTATATTTACTGAGCGCGAAGGTATTCCTACCCCTCGTTGTTCATTATTACAAGGAGCATCACTATGACCTCAAGAGAAGCCCAAGCCCTTGCCGCGGCGAATGCCGCCGCCGCTGAAGCAGGCACCGGTGCAACCGATACCATTATTGCTGGCTGCGATATGGTACGTTTCGGCGTGTTTTTCGACGGTACCTGGAACTCGCGGGATTTTTCGGCTCAACCGGGATATAGCTGGCATACAAATGTAGAACTACTGGAAGCGTTCTACGATACACCTGTAGACCCCATCACTGAAACCATCAACGGTCAGCCACGCCAGGTCCGCTATATGAAAGAGTACTACCGCGGTCCTGGAATTACCGAAAATGGCCGAACCTACACCAATCTGGGTGGCGCCACAGGTAGAGGCTCTGAAGGGGTTGTCGCCAGGGTGAATAAGGCATCCGAGGATATACCCCATATGATACACGAACAAAACCAAGATGCAGTTCCTTGCGACCTCTGGTTTGATGTTTTCGGCTTTTCGCGTGGTGCGGCTGCGGCACGTACGTTTGCCAACCGGGTCAAATCTGGACAGATAAGTTATAGCGGTGCCAGAACCAACACCAAGTTTCTCGGTGTATTTGACACGGTTGTTTCCACCCGCGGTGTTAGCGATACACGCGGATTTAACCGGGATAAAAGTATTGATATCCGTACTGCTGGCAACGTTGCCGAGCAAGTCGTACATATTACCGCCAAAGATGAGATACGCCGAAATTTTCCTTTAAGCCAAACAGTTGCTGGCAAGCGTATCGCAATCGCAGGTGCACACTCTGATATTGGTGGCGGTTACAACCCGGGAGTCGAGCGAGGCGAGTTAACCTTTATGGCATCACAAGGCTGGCAGCTGCTTGAGTATTTCAGAAATAACTGGCATATCGGACAGGATGGTAATGAGATTTCTCAGGAAACGATTCGTAATGCGGTTGACGCAGCACTAAACCATAATCCACAAAGAGTCACCTTGAGTGTAGAAGCACAACATGGGCTGCAGTTTGTAGCCTTGCGGCTGATGCACTTTGAAGCCAAATCCAGGAATCTCCCTTTCCCGGACGAGCTGCCCGATACGATTAATGGGCAGGAGATGAGTGAGGAGCTGCAAGCTTACCTCGAAGCACTCATCGCTGAAGATAGTGAAACAATCGCCGAGCTAGAAAAGGATATCCGCTCCCGCTATGCTCACTGGTCAGCCAGAAGCAATTTAACCGACAGGATTGCTCATGAGCCTGAATGGGACGCCAGGCGCAGAGTGTACAGTGTTTAAAGTAATCAGTGTGCGAATCGGAAATCCAGCTCACCCTCCAGCAACACCTCCAGTTTTCGGCGTATCTCCGTGGCCTGTTCCTGAGTGTAGGGACGTGCATCTGCCACTCCCCAGACAGGACCAGGCCAGGCGACATCATCTTCATAACGCACCACATGATGCAGATGCAGCTGTGAAACCATATTCCCCAGCGCAGCGACATTCATCTTGCGCGCCATAAACAGATCGGCCAGGGTTTCACTCAAGGCAGCAGACTCTTCCATCAGCTGTGTCCGCTCGCTGGCAGACAAATGATAGATCTCTGTCACGCCTGCTCGACGAGGTACCAGGATAAACCAGGGATAGTTGGCATCATTCATCAGCAGCAAACGACACAGGGGAAAATCGCCCAGCTCCCAGGTATCCGCCTGTAATCTTGGATGGAGTTCAAATTCAAGTTCCAGTTCGTCCATTGGACTCTCCTTATGATATGAAATACCGGCCTTATGATATGAAATACCGGATTAAAGCGTATAAAGTGCTTAGTATGTCCTTTTACACTAAACCAGACAGAACATCATGTATCAGATACGCTTTTGCGACAGTATAGCCAAGATACCGGCCAATATTTGGGACTCGCTGTGTCACACGGATTATCCGTTTATTCAGCATGCGTTTCTGCTGGCACTGGAAGAGTCAGGTTCAGTCTGTGCAGCGACCGGCTGGCAACCCATGCATCTGCAGTTACTGGATGAGGATCAGCAGCTGATCGGGGTCATGCCGCTGTATCTCAAGAATCACTCTTACGGTGAATATGTGTTTGACTGGAGCTGGGCTGATGCCTGGGAGCGCCATGGCTTGAACTACTATCCCAAACTGGTCACGGCGATCCCCTACACACCCGCTCAAGGCCCCCGTTTTGGATGTCGACTGCCAGACAACCAGGCCTGTCAGTTCTTCTATGCAGGGATTCGGCAGTTGAGCCAGCAAGTGGAAGCCAGCAGCTGGCACGGCTTGTTTGTCCCGGAGTCGCTGCGTTTGCACTTCTCAGCGCAGCACTGCGCCACGCGAATGGGTTTGCAGTACCACTGGTTCAACCGGGGCTATACCAGCTTTGACGATTACCTGGGCCATTTCAGCTCACGCAAACGCAAAAATCTGCGTAAAGAGCGCCAAAAAATACAGGATCAGGGCATAGCACATCACTGGATCAGCGGTCTGGAAGTCAGCGATAAGGAGATGGAACATTTCTGGCGCTTTTATCAAATGACACACTTGAAGCGCGGTCGTCGCGGGTATCTGACCCGCGCATTTTTTGAGCAGTTACGCCACTCACTGGCTGAGCAGATGCTGTTTTGCTTTGCCCGGCGCGACGGTCAAACACTCGCCGGCGCATTGTTTTTTCGGGATCAGACAACCCTGTACGGGCGCTATTGGGGATCTGTGGACGCGTTTGACAGCCTGCATTTTGAAACCTGTTACTACCAGGGTATCGACTATGCCATTGCGGCAGGACTGGAACGTTTTGATCCGGGCGCACAAGGCGAACACAAGATTGCCCGAGGGTTCGAACCCGTGCCGACCTGGTCGGTTCATCATATTGAGCATCCTGAATTCAGCCACGCAGTGAGGGATTTCGTCACCGAGGAGGCGGCGCAACTGCAGCAAATTCAGCAGCAGTTGCGCAAGAGCCTGCCATTTCGTCGTCACGATGACTCAGCGTAATCCAAGATGCCGGGCGTGAAAGCGCAGGTGCGATTCAATAAAGCTGGCAATGAAATAATAGCTGTGATCGTAACCTGCCTGATAACGTATCTCGACAGGCAGATCGCGCTGCTGGCAGACCTCTATCAGGCGATCCGTTTTCAACTGCTCCTCAAGGAAAGAGTCTGCTGTTCCCTGATCCACCAACAGTGGCGGCGGGGTTGCACCTGAACGAATCAACTCGACGCTGTCGAAGTTTTTCCAGACAGCCACATCCTGCCCGAGGTAACCACTGAATGCCTTGTGCCCCCAAGGGCAATCACTGGGATTGACGATCGGTGAGAAGGCACTGACCGAGGTGAAACGCTGCGGATGCCGTAATGACAGCATCAGTGCACCATGTCCGCCCATGGAATGACCACTGATCGCGCGACGCTGACTGTCTACCGGCAGTTCTGCCTCAATCAGGTCTGGCAGCTCCGTGAGGATGTAATCATACATCTGATAGTGTGCCTGCCAGGGCGCTTCAGTTGCATTGATATAAAAACCGGCACCCAGACCAAAATCATAAGCGGCTTCCGGGTCATCCGCGACGTTTTCGCCCCGGGGACTGGTATCCGGCATGATCAATGCGATCCCCAACTCTGCCGCCACACGTTGTGCACCGGCCTTAGTGGTAAAGTTTTGATCTGTACAGGTCAAGCCCGACAGCCAATAGACTGCCGGTACCGGATGATGCTCTGCCTGGGGAGGCAGATACACACTGAACTGCATGGTGCAGTTCAACGCTGTGGATTGATGTTGATATTGATTCTGCCAACCACCGAAGCAGCGGACACGGCTGAGCAACGTCAGCGCCTCTGGCGTATCAGAAAAGGAATGTCTACTCATGATGACTCCATGTTGATTCTGAGGTGACAGCCTGGGCTGCCACCTGCTGCAGTGATTAATAGTGAATCACACTGCGAATCGACTGACCCGCATGCATCAGATCAAAGGCTTCGTTGATCTGTTCCAGCGGCATAGTGTGGGTAATAAAGGTATCCAGTTCATATTCTCCCTGCATGAAGCGCTCTACATAGCCAGGCAGTTCAGATCGGCCCTTAACACCACCGAAGGCACTGCCGCGCCATACACGCCCGGTCACCAACTGGAAGGGACGGGTTGAAATCTCCTGACCGGCACCGGCAACACCGATGATGACCGACTCACCCCAACCTTTATGACAGCACTCCAGTGCGGCACGCATCACATTGACATTACCGATACACTCAAAAGAGAAATCCACGCCGCCATCAGTCATTTCTACAATAACGTCCTGAATCGGTTTGTCATAGTTGGCAGGATTGACGAAATCGGTAGCGCCCAGCTTTTTGGCAATTTCAAACTTGTCTTCATTCAGATCGATCGCAATGATACGGCCCGCTTTTGCCATTACGGCACCGATGATGACCGCCAGCCCGATGCCACCCAGTCCGAATACGGCAACAGTATCGCCCTCTTTGACCTTGGCGGTATTACTCACAGCCCCCATGCCGGTGGTGACACCACACCCCAGCAAGCACACTTTTTCCAGTGGCGCAGCTTTATCGATTTTGGCCAGCGAGACCTCAGCCACAACCGTATGCTCCGCAAAAGTTGAGGTACCCATGTAGTGATAAATGGGCTTACCGTCTTTATAAAAACGGGTCGTGCCATCCGGCATCAGACCTTTGCCCTGAGTAGCACGTACCGCCTGACACAGATTGGTTTTACCTGACAGACAGAATTTGCACTTTCCACATTCGGCGGTATACAGAGGGATGACATGATCCCCGACAGCTACACTGGTAACCCCCTCACCCACAGCTTCAACGATACCGGCACCTTCATGACCGAGAATGGCCGGAAAAATACCTTCTGGATCATCACCCGACAGGGTAAATGCATCGGTATGGCATACGCCGGTGGCAACAATACGAACCAGCACTTCACCCTTTTGCGGTGGCATCAGGTCAACTTCTTCGATACTCAGGGGCTGCCCCGGTCCCCAGGCGACCGCTGCACGTGTTTTGATCATTTCCATGTTGCCTCCACAGATGTTCTATCGTTGTTAATCTGCCGCGATTATAAATTTTTCAGGCGAGCAGATTGTCGTCTCTGTTGAAATTCACTGTTGCAGCTGTGAAATAATCCTTTCACTATAGATCACGGTAAGGAGAATCCACGCCTTTTTCGACCAAACGAATCAGTGCCGCTTCAATTTCATCCCAATCCAGTGCTGCAGACGCCAGAATCTCCAGTCGTGAATCACGTCGGTAGTTGATGGCATCGTAATCCATCTCAGTGCCGACACGATTGATAAACACCCAGGCCGCTCCAAGGCGAAAGACACCCTTGAGACGCACCACACCTTGCAAGCTCTGCAACAAAGACTCCAGGTCATCAAAACTGAAAATATCCTCAGGATGAAAAATCCAGCCACAACTCACCAGCCCCTGTCCGGCATTCTGATAACGTACCGGGCGGCAGGGCTCAGGCAACATCCGGACGGGTTCAGCAACCTCATCATGAGCATGATGAGGGGCATGATCATGATGATGGGCTTGCGGACGCAGTGCCTGAAACTGTCCATCACGTACCACATCCAGCAGATTAATATCAAAACGACCGCGCTGGGTCACCAGCAGTTGCTGTTTGGGTGGATAGACCTCTCCCAGAGACTGATAGAAATGCTGCAGATCTTCATCGCTGGCCAGATCCGCTTTATTGGCCACCACAACATCGGCCATATGGATCTGGTCGATAAACGAGGCATTCTGTAACAATGCCTCCTGGCGCAACTGACGCGGGTCCAGCAGACAAATGACTGCACGCAGATCCAGTCGATCCCGAAACCAGGGCTTTCTCAGGGTATCCAGCATGCCACTGGGATGTCCCATGCCTGTAGGCTCGATCAGCAAACGGTCAAACGACTCGGTTTCCAGCAACTGCTTCAGGCTGGTATGCAGTTGCGGTCCCAGACGACAACAGACACAACCACCCGATAAAGGGGTCAACTGCAGATCATCCCGCGTTTCGATGGCCATAGGGTCCACACCCACTTCACCAAATTCATTCACGATCAGCGCCCAGCGCTCATGCTCAGGTTTCTGTGCCAGCAGCGCCTGAATCGCTGTCGTTTTACCGCTGCCCAGAAAGCCGGTAATCAAATGAGTGGGAAGTTTATAAGCCATGGTTGCGTTCTATTTCCTCTACCAAAAAATCAATAAACATGCGTACTTTGGACGACAGATGGCGATGCTGTGGATAGACCACCCAAATCGCTGAATCACGAAAGGCATAGGGTTCCAGTACTGGAACAAGAGCACCGGTTTCCAGGTATTCGCCGATATAATAGGCAGGCAGCTGCACCAGCCCCAACCCTTTCAGGGCGGCATCCAGCAGCGCCATGCCGGAGTTGGCATGCAGTCGCCCCTGCACCCGAACTTCACGACGCATTCCCTGATCGGAAAACAGCCAGCGATCGCGTGAACCGATCAGGCACTGATGTCTGACCAGATCCTGCAGATTGGCAGGCTCACCATATTGTGCCAGATAGGCTGGCGAGGCCACCACCAGCTCTTCCCGTGTCCACAAGCGACGCGCTATCAGCGAGGAGTCTTCCATCGGTCCAATCCGTATCGCCAGATCGTAACCTTCCTCGATCAGGTCAACTCGACGGTTAGTCAAATGCAGACGTACTTCCAGCTGTGGATGCTGCTGCATAAAATCATTCAGTAACGGGACAATATAACGCTCACCAAAGGTGTAACCGGCTGTGATTTTCAACACCCCTCTAGGGCTGCTTTGCAGATCATTGATCGCTGCTTCCGCTTCACGAAAGCCCTCAAACAGGTGCCGACAGTGCTCATAATAGAGCCGCCCGGCATCGGTCAGACGGATTTTACGGGTGGTACGATAGAGTAGCTGCGTCCCCAACTGCTGCTCCAGTTTCACCACCAACCGGCTGATATGTGATGCAGATACATTCAGATGCCGTGCGGCTGATGAAAACGTTCCCAGCCTGACCACTTCAGTAAAGGCTTCTATGCGATCCCAGTGATTCATTGTCCATCCAGGTATGTGTGCTGATTGAATCCGGATTATTATTGCTATATGGCAATAGTGATTTTATAGGCAGAGAATAAATAACACATGCCTATTTGCGACATTTGCATTACATTGAGAACTTGAACGTGCCCGAAAACGACATCGAGGTTCAGTGCATACGTCAGTATGCCGGTCATTATAAAAATAACATGTCCTGCCTGCGGATACTGTATCCAGCAGGCTCTGTAGACACCTAAACCTGGAGCTATGTCATGTCATCCATACCCAAGGGCGCTGCTGCGCTGACTGGATCTGTTGAAAAAAACCGTAAAACCGTCAGCATCGGTTTTTTGCTGATGAATAATTTCACCCTGATTTCTCTCGCCTCGGCAATAGAACCTTTGCGTATGGCAAATCAGCTCAGTGGAGCAGAACTCTACCAATGGTTTACCCTGACACCCGGCGGTGTTCAGGTGCAAGCCAGTGACGGCCTCAATGTCACACCAGATGCCGCAATGGAAGAATCACTGGCACTGGACATCATCATTGTCTGCGGCGGCTATTCAGCCCAGCACAGTGCCACACGGGAACACTTCAGCTGGCTACAGCAGCAGGCGAGACAACACCGTACGCTCGGTGCTATCTGTACCGGCAGCTGGGTGCTGGCCCAGGCAGGCCTGCTGGACCACTATGAAGCCAGCATTCACTGGGAATGTATCGCCTCCCTGAAAGAAGCCTTTCCCAAGATTGAGCTGTCATCGCGCCTGTTCAGCATTGATCGTGACCGCATGACCTCATCCGGTGGTACCGCACCACTGGACATGATGCTAAACCTCATAGCCCGTGAACATGGCAAGCAGTTATCGGCCGGTATTTCCGACATGTTTATTTATGACCGGGTGCGTAATGAGCAGGACCAGCAGCGTGTTCCACTCAAACATGTTTTGGGTTCAACACAACCCAAACTGCTGGAAATCGTTGCGCTGATGGAGTCTAACCTGGAAGAGCTGCTGACGCTGGATGAATTGGCCAGTTATGCCAGCCTGTCTCGACGCCAGCTGGAACGCCTGTTTCAGAAATACCTGAGCTGCTCACCCTCACGTTATTACCTGAAACTGCGCCTGGTGCGGGCACGTCAACTGCTCAAGCAAAGCAGTCTGTCAATTATCGAAGTCGCCTCTGCCTGCGGTTTTGCTTCAACCCCGCATTTCTCCAAATGCTACCGGGAATATTTTGGGCTACCGCCGCGTGAAGAACGACTGGGTATTTCGTCACAACGCCCCGCTGCCCCTGTCATGGCCGCCAGCCTGAACAGCAGCTCAACACTGCAGCCACCGGTCACAACAGAAGCCCGCGTGTCTGCCGCAATGAAAGCGCTGGCACAGGCACGAGATGAGCCCACCTTTGCCAGCATCATGCTGCACTGACGCGCCTCACCGACAACAAGCGCCCGCCAGGCGGGCGCTAAATCCGGCCATATCAGCACTCGATGGCGTTAACCGCCAAACCTCCACGCGAGGTTTCCTTATACTTGTCCTGCATATCCCGACCGGTATCACGCATGGTACGGATCACTTTATCCAGTGAGATAAAATGCTCACCATCGCCCCGCAGTGCCATCTGTGCCGCATTAATGGCCTTGATTGAGGCAATCGCATTACGCTCAATACAGGGCACCTGAACCAGCCCCCCGACCGGATCACAGGTCAAACCCAGATTATGTTCCAGACCGATTTCAGCCGCATTTTCGACTTGTGATGGCGTTCCGCCAAGCACCTGACAGAGACCGGCAGCCGCCATCGCACAGGCAGAACCCACTTCGCCCTGACACCCGACTTCAGCACCTGAAATGGATGCATTTTTCTTGCACAGGATGCCCACGGCACCGGCAGCCAGGAGAAAATCGACCACTTGTTTGTCGCTGGCGGTAGGCTCGAACTTCATGTAATAACAGAGCACGGCCGGGATAATACCCGCCGCACCATTGGTCGGCGCAGTCACCATGCGCCCACCCGCGGCATTCTCTTCATTCACTGCCAGCGCATAGACATTGACCCAATCCATCACCGAAAAAGTACTGGAAATCACATTCGGGTTTTGCTCTACCGCTTTGAGCCGTTCAAAAAAGGCCGGTGCTCGCCGCCGTACATTCAGACCACCCGGCAGGATACCATCATGCTTGAGTCCGTTTTCAACACAGGCATGCATCGCCTCCCAGATATTCCAAAGACCTGACCGAATCTCCGCTTCACTACGCCAGACTTTTTCATTTTCCAGCATCAGTTCACTGATACTCATGCCTTCGGTCTTGCACAGACGTAACAGCTCTTCAGCTGAATTGAACTCATACGGCAGTGAAGAAGTATGCAGCACCAGCTTGTCCTGCTGAGCTTCCGCTTCAGTGACCACAAACCCGCCACCAATAGAGTAGTAGGTGTTCTCATACAGCACACCTGCATCACCGTAGGCAATAATCGACATGGCATTGGGATGATGTGGCAACACCTCTTCCAGAAACAGCATGTCACGTTCCCAGACAAATTCCAGTGCGTGTGTCTGGTTGAGCTGGAGCGTCCGAGTCTCCAGCAGTTGCTCGATCCGAGGTGAAATCACCGCCGGATCAATTCGATCCGGACGTTCACCCATCAACCCCATAATCACCGCACGATCTGTCGCATGGCCTTTACCGGTTGCAGATAAGGAACCATACAGACGGACTTCAACACGCTGCACCTGTGCCAGCGGCAACTGAGCACTCAGTGCCTCAACAAAATCACAGGCAGCACTCATGGGGCCCACGGTGTGTGAGCTGGAAGGCCCCACCCCGACTTTAAACAGATCAAACACGCTGATGGACATGATCACTCTCGATAAACAGAAAACGTTAAAAATCAGCTGGCAAAGACAACAGTTTTGCCTTTTTGTAACAGGAATACCCGACGTTCGATATGATAACTGACCGCTCGCGCCAGCGTCAGACATTCGATGTCCCGGCCCTTCTCGATCAGATCTTCCGGATAATGGGTATGATCCACAGCCTCAACTCCTTGGGCAATGATCGGTCCTTCGTCCAGATCATCATTGATATAGTGTGCCGTCGCGCCGACCAGCTTGACCCCTTTATCATAAGCCTGATGATAGGGTCTGGCGCCCTTGAAACCCGGCAACAGCGAGTGATGAATATTGATTGCCTTACCTGACAGTTTGCTGCACATATCCGTTGACAGCACCTGCATATAGCGCGCCAGTACCACCAGTTCGGCACCAGTTTCCTCAATCACCTGCCATACCTGAGCTTCCTGTTCTGCCTTGGTCTCGGCAGTAATCGGAAAATGGTGATAAGGCAGATTATGCCAGGCCGCCAGAGGTTCCAGATCCGGATGATTGGAGACAATTGCCCGAATATCGATTGACAGCTGTCCAGTGCGATAGCGATACAGCAAGTCATTCAGACAGTGATCCGATTTGGAAACCATAATCACGACCGGCATGCGTGTACCCGGAGCGGTCAACTCAAATTGCATATCAAATTCAGCAGCACGGGACGAGAAACGCTGCTGAAACGCGTTACTGTCGAATTCAGGTGCTTCCGGACGAAACTCAACCCGGATAACAAAACCCTGACTGTCACGATCATCAAACGAATTAAGTTCGGTAATGTAGCAGTTTTCTTCTCTCAGAAAACGTGTAACAACATCGACCGTACCAATACGACTGGGACATTGGGCTGTAAAAATCCAGCTACTGTGTGTTCTGCTCATGCGGTACTCCGCTGGCCAGGCTCGCCCAACAAGGGGCTGCCCGGCTATTGTTTTAATGGAGATGACTGTGAAAGATCAAATTTCAGCGTCCAGACCAAACTCCCGGCTGGCATCGACCAACCAGCGATAGCAGTAATCGGCAAAGCTGCGACGTACCACCAGTTCCCAGGTGGTTTCCGATGGCCGACGAATGATCGCAGTGGCCTTGGCAAAGGTAGTTGTCACCCCCTTGCCAACCGGGAAGTTACGCGGATGTACATCATAACCCGTCGACTTGTGCAGCAGGTGGCGTGCATCGGGTCCTGTCACCGTCAGCAGTGTCAAGCCACCACTGACATTCACAACAGCAAAATGACCACTCAGCTCTGCACGCAAAGCCAGTTCAGTTTCATATTCCGTGCCACCCGGTAACAGAATCAGCCACTCATCCGGTGAAATCCACAGAATACTGCTGCCCTTCTGGGTATTCTGATGCAGTGCCATCGGTGCCGTCGGCAAAGGCATCCCCAGCACCTGCTCAACACCCTCACAGAACGCCGCATCAGCCGCATTTCCGCGCAGGGTCAGATAACCCATAAACGCCTTTTCACGCAGAATAACACCCGGTGAGCTGCCACCTTTGCGTCCGCTCACATGACTTAAAGGAGACTCAGCCAATACACCGGCACCGGCATTCTGATCAAATACAGCTACATTAGACATTCTGACGCTCTCCTTTCGGGTCCAGGAAGATCGGACTGACAATCTCGGCCTCATGCACACGACCATCGGCCATCGGCATATAGACTTTTTCGCCCATACGTTCGGCACCACCCATCACCAGAGCCAGCGCAAAGCCCTGCCCCAGTGTCGGACTGTAATAGCTGGACGTCACATGGCCTTTCATCTTCATAGGAATGGACTGCTTCGGATCGAAAACAATCTGAGCGCCCTCCTGCAGGACCACACTCGGATCTGTTGGCAACAAGCCCACCAACTGTTTACGATCCTTGCGGCGTGTATCAGGACGAGACAGGGCACGCTTGCCAATCCAGGAGAAGGGTTTGTCATAACCGACACACCACTGCATCCCCAGGTCTTCCGGCGTCACTGAACCGTCGGTGTCCTGACCGACAATGATGAAGCCCTTCTCGGCGCGCAACACGTGCATGGTTTCGGTGCCATAGGGTGTCAGGCCATAGGTGCTTTCATGTTCAAACAGCGCGTTCCAGACATGCATTGCATAGTTGGCCTGCACATTGATCTCATAGGTCAATTCGCCGGTAAACGAAATACGGTAAACCCGTGCCGGAACACCGGCAACCATACCTTCACGACACTCCATAAACTTGAAGCTGTCTTTACTCAGATCAATATCGGTCACTTCCGACAACAGATCACGTGCACGCGGACCTGTTATGGTCATGGTCGCCCAGTGGTCTGTGACACTGTTAAAGTAGACTTCAAGCTCCGGCCACTCTGTCTGATGCCAGAGCTCCAGCCAGTCGAGTATGGCTGCCGCACCACCCGTGGTGGTAGTCATGAGGAAATGATTATCCCCCAGACAGGTTGTCACACCATCATCCATCACCATGCCGTCATCTTTACACATCAGACCATAACGGCACTTGTTGAGACCTAACTGAGCCCACTTATTGGTATACACCCGGCCCAGAAACTCACGCGCATCCGCACCCTGAATATCAATTTTACCCAGCGTAGAGGCATCCAGTATGCCGACTTTTTCACGCACAGCCTGACACTCACGTGCCACGGCCTCATGCATCGTTTCATTGCCAACCGGGAAATACCAGGGACGCTTCCATTGCCCGACATCCTCAAATTTGGCGCCACGCTTCAAATGCCAGGCATGCAAGGCGGTGTAGCGCTCGGGATCAAACAGTTCACCACAATGGCGCCCTGCAATCGCTCCAAAGGTAATACCGGTATAGTTCGGCCGGAATACAGTGGTGCCGGTTTCAGGGATGGTTTGCCCCAAAATACGTGCTGCAATCGCCATACCGTTGATGTTACCCAGCTTGCCCTGATCGGTACCAAAGCCCAGCGCTGTATAGCGTTTAACATGCTCGATCGACTCAAAGCCTTCGCGGGTAGCCAGTTCGATACCGGCAGCGGTTACATCATTCTGTAAATCTACAAACTGCTTGGGTGCACGGCTGGTCGGTTTCAGATGTGGTACCTGAAACAAGGCTGCCGACTTGCTCTCAATGCGCTGACTGGCTTTAGGCAGGTCAACACTGACAGCCGCATAGCCACAACTTTGCAAGGCCTGCTGTGCAGCCTGCAAACCGGATTCCAATACCGCTGGCAGCGAATAGATAGCATCTGCACCACCGGCCGGGATCATGCCTTTGACACGGCCGGGTACAAAGCCCAGCGCTTCTTCATTCCACACCGGGCGCGCTCCGGTGTGAGCAGACAGATGCACAACCGGGCTGAAACCACCGCTACTGGCGATGGTGTCACAGGCCAGCTCTTCCAGCTGACCTGTCAGGGTAAAGGCATCCAGATCCACCGCCGCAATACGGGCAGCGGTCACCCGCTTACTGCCTTTCGCTTCAAATACTGCACTACCGGTAATGATCCGAATACCTTTCTGACGCGCCTGTTTGACACGATCGCCATCCGGGTTGGCACGACAATCGACGACAGCAACCACTTCGCGTCCGGCATCCAGCCAGTCAAGTGCGGCTTGATAACCGATATCTGTCGCGGTTGTCACGACCAGCTTTTGTCCCGGAACAACCGCATAACGACGGATATAGCAGGATACTGCGCTACACAGCAGGTTACCGGGCACATCATTGTTGGCATACACCACCGGACGCTCTTGAGAACCTGTTGCCAAAATCACCTGACCGGCACGCACATGATGCATCCGGCTACGTGACTGATGTGCTTCAGGAGCCGTGTCTGCCAGATGCTCTGTGCGACGCTCATGCAAGGTAACAAAATTGTGATCATGGTAGCCATTCGCCGTCGTGCGCGGCAGCATCAGCACGTCGCCGCAGTCGGACAGTTGCACCAGCGCATTCGCCAGCCACTGCTGTGCCGGTTTGCCATCCAGCAGATCAGCTGTTTCCAGTAGCGAGCCACCAAAGGTTTCCTGCTCATCACAGATAATCACCCGGGCACCACTGCGGGCAGCGGTCAGGGCTGCCATCAGACCGGCAGGACCGGCACCGATGATCAGCAGATCACAGTGATGGTTGTAGTGATCATAAATATCAGGATCTTTTTCCTGGGGCGCACGTCCCAAACCTGCGGCCTTGCGGATGAACTTTTCATAAGTCATCCACATGGAGGCAGGTGCCATGAAGGTTTTGTAATAAAATCCCGGGCCCATCATCGGACCACCGAGCTTGCCCAACAGCCCCATGGCGTCATGATTGACGTTAGGCCAGCCATTGGTGCTGCGAGCAGACAGGCCTTGATACAGCGCCTGCTGTGTCGCACGGACATTCGGCACCTGGGCTGCTTCTGTACTGCCAAGCTGAACGATAGCATTAGGCTCAGCGGCACCCGATGCGACAATGCCACGTGGGCGTGAGTACTTGAAACTGCGATTGACTATATCGACACCATTGGCCAGCAGTGCGGACGCCAGGGTATCCCCTTCATAACCACTGTAACGCAAGCCATTAAAGGTAAAGTCCAGCGGCTTGCTGCGATCGATAGATCCACCTTGATTGAGACGATTGGGTTGACTCATTTTTCGCCTCCAGCTGCACGACTCTGTGCGGTAATCTTCGGTTGCTCACCCATTTTGTAGGTTTCCAGAATCTCGTAACTGACAGTATCACGCGTCACGTTAAAGTATTTGCGACAGCCGGTGGCATGCAGCCACATCTCGTGATGCAGGCCACGCGGATTATCCCGGAAAAACAGATAGTCAGCCCAGACTTCATCCGAGCAGTTATCCGGATCTTTGGGGCGCAGGATATGCGCCTGACCCTTGGGACGAAATTCACTCTCTTCGCGATGCTCCCCACAGTAGGGGCAATAAATATGCAACATGTAGATTCCCTCGGATCAGTGGGCAACGCCAGCGGCGCCGTGCTCATCAATAAGTTTGCCGCTGACAAAACGATCAATACTGAAAGGCGCTGCAATCGGGTGTGCATAGCCTTTTGCCAGCGTCCAGGCAAATACATTGCCCGAACCGGGAGTGGCTTTAAAACCGCCCGTACCCCAGCCACAGTTGAAGAACAGTCCCTTCACCGGTGTCGCCGACAGAATCGGACAGGCATCCGGACAGGTGTCTACAATACCGCCCCACTGGCGGTTCATGCGCACACGGGAGAAGGTCGGGAACATTTCCACAATGGCTTGCAAGGTATGCTCGATCGTGGGGTAACTGCCACGTTGACCATAGCCGTTATAGCCGTCGATACCCGCACCTATGACCAGATCGCCCTTATCCGACTGGCTGCAGTAACCATGCACATGGTTAGACATCACCACCGTATCCAGTACCGGCTTGATCGGCTCGGAAACCAGCGCCTGCAAAGGATGAGACTCCAGCGGCAGCTTGATACCGGCCATCCGCGCCAGCACACCGGAATTACCGGCAGCGACACAGCCAACGGTTTCAGCCGCGATGAAGCCACGGGTTGTCTCCACGCCCAGGATCTGCCCATCTTCGATACGCATACCGATCACTTCGGTCTGCTGAATCAGGTCAACACCCAGCGCATCTGCGCCACGGGCAAAGCCCCAGGCCACCGCATCATGTCGCGCCACGCCACCACGAGGCTGCCAGGAAGCACCCAGTACCGGATAACGTGTATTAGGCGAGCAATCCAGTACCGGGCAGATTTCTTTCACCTGTTGCGTATCCAGTACTTCACCATCGATACCATTCAGCCGATTGGCATTGACTCGACGCTGAATATCGCGCATATCCTGCAGGGTATGCCCCAGATTCAACACACCACGCTGGGAAAACATCACGTTGTAGTTCAAATCCTGTGACAAGCCCTCCCAGAGCTTCATGGCGTGTTCATACAACTCAGCCGCTTCATCCCAGAGATAATTGGACCGTACAATGGTGGTGTTACGAGCAGTATTCCCGCCGCCCAACCAGCCTTTCTCAATCACGGCAACATTGGTGATACCATGCTCTTTGGCAAGATAGTAAGCCGTTGCCAGACCATGTCCGCCGCCACCCACAATGATGACATCATATTTTTTCTTGGGGGTTGGATTGCGCCACATGCGCTGCCAGTTCTCATTATGGGACAGGGCATGTTTGGCCAGACCAAAACCAGAATAACGCTGCATTATAAGTTCTCCTGTGCCTGACTCAGGCGCGGGTTTCGGTATAAACCGGGAAACGGGAGCAAAGCTCGGCGACCTTGGTACGCACTCCGGCTTCGATGGCATCAGTAGACTGGCCAGCAGACATGACATCCAGGATGTCGCAAATCCAGCCAGACAGTGCACGGCACTCTTTAACGCCAAAGCCTCGGGATGTCACGGCGGGCGTACCGATACGCAGGCCGGAGGTCACAAACGGGCTCTGTGGATCATTCGGCACCGAGTTTTTATTCACCGTGATATGTGCACGACCCAAGGCAGCATCCGCATCCTTACCGGTCAAGCCCTGACGAATCAACGACACCAGAAATAGATGGTCCTGAGTGCCGCCAGACACCACATCATAACCACGCTCAATAAACACGGATGCCATCGCCTGGGCGTTCTCCAGCACCTGTTTTTGGTAAGCAACGAATTCAGGCTCCATCGCTTCCTTGAAAGCCACCGCCTTGGCCGCGATCACATGCATCAGCGGGCCACCCTGCTGACCCGGGAATACCGCACCGTTCAGTTTTTTATGCAGTGCCTCATCATCACAGGCAGACAGAATCATGCCGCCACGCGGGCCTCGCAGGGTCTTGTGTGTCGTGGTTGTAACAACATCGGCATAGGGCAAAGGACTTGGATACAAACCCGCGGCTACCAGTCCGGCAATATGCGCCATATCGACAAACAGTACTGCGCCGATCTCATCCGCAATCCGTCTGAAGCGCGCCCAGTCGATCACCAGTGAATAGGCGGAAAAGCCAGCAATTATCATTTTAGGCTGATGCTCACGCGCCAGCTGCTCTACCTGCTCATAGTCAATCTCACCGGTTTCGGGATTCAGACCATACTGTACAGCCTTGTAATACTTACCGGAGAAGTTAGGCGCCGCTCCATGTGTCAGATGCCCGCCATGCGCCAGACTCATCCCCAGGATCGTGTCGCCCGGGTTGACCATCGCCATAAATACCGCTGCATTCGCCTGCGCACCTGAGTGAGGCTGTACGTTGGCATAACGGGCACCAAAGAGCTCACAGGCACGCTGAATCGCCAGCGATTCAACCTTGTCTACCGCTTCACAACCACCGTAATAGCGCTTGCCCGGATAGCCCTCGGCATACTTGTTGGTCAACTGACCACCTTGCGCTTCCATGACTCGGACACTGGTATAGTTTTCTGAAGCAATCAACTCGATATGAGCTTCCTGACGGGTCTGCTCCTCTTGAAGCATGGTAGCCAGTTCAACATCGTAGTTGTGCAGTTTATTGAGCCGGGAATACGCATCACGGTTAGTCATGTAAATCTCCTGTCATTCATTATGCTCGGGTCTGCAACAGCCCAAGCAAGGCATGAGGCCATTTGCAGCAGATGTTAGCCCTAGCCACCTGTGATCAGATGCTTGCCACCGTCAGCAGGTGATCCATTTGCGACATAGCTGTCAATTTGCGACAAATACTCAAAAGTCTACCACCAGATTTCCTTTGGGACGGCTGCAACAGGACAGAATATAGCCTTCTGCTTCATCCTCATCCGTAATCCCGCCATTGTGCTCCATCTCCACTTCACCGGACTTGAGCTCCACCCGACAGGTACCACAGATACCCATACCGCAGGCTTTGGGAATATGAAGACCCAGTTTGGCGGCGGCAGCATGTACCGTTTCTGATGGCAGAATACGGACGCTTTTACCGCTGCTGAGGAATTCCACCTGAACCAGATCCTCCAACTGCACCTCTTCAGCCGCCTGTTCAGCCTGTTCTGCCAGCTCCAGAACCTCTTCTTCCACTTCAATCGGCGTCGCACCAAACGACTCCTCATGGTAACGACTCATATCGAAACCATTCTGTTGCAGAATATGTTTGACGGCCTTCATATAAGGCGTAGGACCGCAGCAAAAAATTTCACGCTCAAGATAATCCGGTGCAATCAATTCCAGCATCCGCTGGTCCAGATAACCTCGCAAGCCATACCAGGACTCACCCAGTTCATCACTGCGTTCGCACACAATATGCAGCTTGAACTCCGGTATGCGTGAAAAAATATGCTCCATCTCCCGATGGTAGATAATATCCTTCGGTGAGCGTGCGCTGTGGATAAAACTGATATCAATGGCGGCATTGGTATCAAAATACCAACGCACCATCGACATTAACGGGGTAATACCAACGCCGCCCGAAAGGAACAATGCCTTCTCGCTGGGATAGTCAATACAGTTGAAATTACCGACCGGGCCATGCACAGCCAGCTCATCTCCCTGCTTCAGATGGTCATGCAACCAGTTAGATACCACCCCGCCGGGTACACGTTTAACCGTAATGGAGAAACTGTAAGGCACCGAGGGGGAGCTGGAAATGGTGTAGGAACGCATCACCTGCTGACCTTCGATCTCCAGTTCCAGCGTCACAAACTGCCCCGGCTTGAAGAAAAACAGCACCGGTTGCTCTGCCATAAAGCAGAAAGTCCTGACATCCCAGGTTTCCTGAATCACTTTGACGCAACGGACCGGATGGCGACCATTGGACCAGGTTTGCGTCGTGATTGGGTTCATGAAAGTATCGTTCATGGTCGGTATCCATCAGCTATGAAAGTTGGTATTTATATTATCTGCCGTCATTGTCGCCTGCTTAGAAACGACCATTGTTCTGTTTGCGACATCAGACAGCATAAAACCCCCAACAGCCGAGATTTTTTTCAGTCCTGAAGTCGCTTTGCAAGCGGTCGATGTCGTCCATGAATAACTGCCGACTGACGCTCTATTCCACACTTGCGTCAAGGCCTTACCCCTCAAGGGAGACAACGCCTGCTCACACTGTAAACCCGGACCTTAAAACAGGACAAGTACAATGAACCTGAATACTTCCCAGATGCTCGAAGACCCGCTGGCCAACGTACGTTCAGCAGCGGCGGCCATGCTGCTGAATCGCCGACCCAACTATTCACTGGAACAGCCCTTCTATAATGACGATCGCATCTATCAGCTCGACATTCAGGAAATTTTTGAAAAAGAATGGATTTTTGCCGGGATGACCTGTGAAATTCCAAACAAGGGCAATTTCATCACCCTGAATATTGGCGATAACCCGATCGTAATCGTCCGCGGTGCCGAAGGTGTTGTACATGCGTTTTTCAACGTCTGTCGTCACCGCGGCTCACGTTTGTGCGTCACAGAGAAAGGCAAGGTCGCCAAACTGGTATGCCCCTATCACAAGTGGACCTATGAGCTGGATGGCCGATTGATCTTTGCCGGTTCGGATATGGGCGAGCAGTTTGATCTGAACGCACACAGCCTCAAGCCCGTGAATGTCAAAGTGGCAGGAGGTTATATCTTCATCTGCCTGGCTGAACAGGCTCCTGAGTTTGAAGCCTTCACGGAGGCATTGAAACACTATCTGGAACCCTATGATACCGAGAATCTGAAAGTTGCCGTACAGTCCGACATCGTCGAAGATGCCAACTGGAAGCTGGTCATTGAGAACAACCGTGAATGCTATCACTGTAACGGCTCACACCCTGAGCTGCTGAACTCCCTGCAGCAGTTTGATGACACGGATGATCCACTGGCAACCCCCGAGTACAAGGCACTGGTGGCACGCAAGCAACAAGATTGGGATGACATGCGCGTGCCCTATGCATTGCAATATTTTGGCAAGCGCAACCGCATGACTCGTACTCCCCTGCTGGAAGGGGTTGTGTCCATGACCATGGATGGCAAACCTGCCTGCCAAAAACTGATGGGCCGGATTACCAGTCCGGATATGGGCTCATTGCGGATACTGCACCTGCCTAACTCCTGGAATCACTGGCAGGGAGACCACACAATTGTGTTCCGGGTATTGCCGCTGGGGCCACAGAAAACCCTGGTGACAACCAAGTGGCTGGTACACAAGGATGCCGTTGAAGGCGTGGATTATGATCCGGAGAACATGCGTAAGGTATGGGATGCGACCAACGATCAGGATCGGGTGCTGGCAGAAGAAAACCAGCGCGGTATCAATTCGATCGCTTACCAGCCAGGCCCTTATTCAGAAACCTTTGAATTTGGCGTGATTGACTTTATCAACTGGTACAGTGATCGCATCATCGAGAACACCGGCCATAAACCCGCATAACGCGGTTTGACCTTATACAGCGATGGCTGACAGCGTGGTTTCTGCCGCCTGTCAGCCCCGCTTCGCGACCTTTCAACGAATCAAAGCTGAATAGTTTGGGACATCCGGATCGATACGGCCATCAACCCTGACCTGCTCACGTAACTGCTCTAAAGGCAGCTCGTCACTGATCCAGCCTTTCTGTTGCGCAAAGGCATCACCAAAGCCGGGCAACAGGACCCTATAATCCAGCAACCCTTTCCAGGCAGAGTGCTCTGGGTCATGGCGGAGCAAACTGGTCACACAGTTATCCAGCAGGGTATTGTAAAAGCGTGGTTTGGCAAAAATATCGCTGACATCCTCCATCAGACCACGAAACAGATAGGTCTGCTGTTCTGCATCCAATTGCAGAGGGTACAGCAACACCCGTTCACCGCGCACATGACTGCGCAAGCCAATAATATCCTCTTCTGTACCCAGCACCAGAATTTTCGGGTACTGATTCAGCAACCCTCTGACCGGACTATAGCTTTCTCCCGGACGCAAGCGAGCTTCAAAGGAGATCGCCAGATACTGCCCATCGCTAAACTCAAAACTGACAAACGCATGTGCCAACCCCATACCGGCAAAGTGGGAAACACCCAACCAGACCTGTTGCAACAGCGACAGGTCATAATCTGCCTCGCGGTATTGCGCTGCACGAATTGCTCCACTGTCGTCATAGCGGAAATCTCGAAGATGCTGCACCTGATAGATACGGCCATCTGCCGTTGTCACCTCAGGCAGACGTGCCTGAGCCTCCAGCCAGGGGCCCTGATGACTCGGCTGACGCAATCCCAGCAACACCAACAGCAGCACAACACTGCCTGTCAGCCCCCATACGACCCAACGTGTCCAGCGCTTCAATGGATAACTCCTTTATAAATACGTCTGTCGGCCGATATCACATCAAGGACTGAATCAAAGAAGGAGAGATGATGGCCTTGCTGATTTATGCCAATGGCATCGTGACACCGGCGAGCAGTATACACGGTGGACAGCGAACGGTTGAAGAGAGTCAGGCATCCACAGCTGATCGTCAGGGAGTGTTGACGCAAGCGCCGAGACACAACACGGCCGAGCAACAACCCTTGGGACGCTCGCGCATTTATCTGGATACTGAGCGTCGGTCAGATTCGCTGCAGGAGCGCCGCAAACTGCAGGCATTGCATATCATGAGCAGCCCGGTTATCTGTGCCACACCCATGACATCGACCATTGAGGCACTGGCCCGTATGGAACAGGCCGACATCGATCATCTGGTTATCCTGGATGCGGATCAACAGCCGGTGAGTCTGATCACCCGGATCGAATTGATGCAGGCAGATCCGAGTGAAGATCTGCCATTACAGACGTTGTTGTCTGAGCAACTCTGTGCAGTGACGGAAGACACCCTGGTACGCGATATTGCACGCTATTTCATGACCCAAAAAGTCAGCGCCATGCCCGTCATTACGCGCACCGATCAGCAACTGATCGGTATCATTTGCCGCACTGATCTGCTGCATTTACTGGTCAGCGGACCCAACGTACAGCATCAGGTATAGAAGGCCTCCAGAGCCTGCTTGACCTCTGGCTGCAACAGCCCTGGTTCGGACAGAAGCACATCCACCAGCGCCTCAACACCCACTACGCCCTGAGCTTTAACCAGACGGATACAGGTTGCCGGATCAGCATCTGCTGGCAGATCAGCTCCCAACTGCTGCAAGCGTTCACGAAAATCCACTTCATCGACCAGATCTGCAAACATCATAGGTTTCAACCCTGCCTTATTGCTATTGACGGACCACGTCGCTCGCCGGACTCAAACGGCAAGCGGCATACTTGAACTCCGGTATTTTGCCATAAGGGTCCAGTGCCGGGTTAGTCAAGATGTTCGCGGCGGCTTCAACATAACAGAAAGGCACAAATACCATACCTTCCGGCATCTGCGGATCGATACGCGCTGTCAGGGTAATCTCGCCCCGACGAGTTTTAATCGTCACAGGATCACCCGGCTGCAAACCGTATCTGGCCAGCTCTGCCGGAGCCAGGCTGGCAACCGCTTCAGGCTCCAGTTGATCCAGCACCCGCGCACGACGCGTCATCGAGCCGGTGTGCCAATGCTCCAGTTGCCGCCCGGTCGTCAATACAACTGGATACTCGCTATCCACGGGTTCATCTGGCGGTAAAGGCCGCGTAGGCGAAAAGCGTGCCTTGCCATTGCCGGTCGGAAAGGCATCTGAATACACCACATCCAGCCCCGGCTGGTCATCTGCCGGACAGGGATAGGTCACCGACTGCTCGGCCTGCAAACGCTCCCAGCTAATGTGATCCAGAGACGCCATGCCCTGCTTCATCTCGGCAAACACATCACTCGGATGCTGATAATGCCAGTTCAGCCCCATGCGATTAGCCAGTGCCTGAATAATCCACCAGTCCGGCTTGGCCTCACCCGGCAGTGGCACTGCTGCACGCCCCATCTGAACCTGACGATTGGTATTGGTGACGGTGCCATCTTTCTCTGCCCAGGCAGAGGCTGGCAGAATCACATCGGCAAACTGAGCCGTTTCGGTGACAAACAGATCCTGCACCACCAGATGCTCCAGAGTCGCCAATGCCGCCCGGGCATGTGCCAGATCAGGGTCTGACATCGCCGGATTTTCACCCAGAATATACATCCCCTTGATCTGTCCCGCCTCAATGGCATGCATGATTTCCACAACCGTCAGCCCCGGCTTGCCACTCAAGGGCGTTGACCAGAGTTCTTCAAACGCGGCTTTTACCTGGGCATCCGATACTGGCTGATAATCCGGCATCACCATTGGAATCAGGCCGGCATCCGAAGCGCCCTGAACATTATTCTGGCCTCTGAGCGGATGCAATCCGGTACCCGGTCTGCCGGTCTGCCCACAGGCCAATGCCAGAGAGATCAGGCAACGGGCATTATCGGTGCCATGGGTATGCTGGGAAATCCCCATACCCCAGAAAATCATCGCCTTGTCTGCCCTGGCGTACAGCCGCGCCACTTCACGAATATCGTCAGGCGCAATCCCGCACAAGGGCGACATGGCTTCAGGCGTCATCTCCATAACATGCTGCTTGAGCGCATCGAACCCTTCAGTATGTTCCTGGATATAGCTCTGGTTATACAGCTCTTCTGTAACGATGACATTCAACATGGCATTGAACAGCGCCACGTCGGTACCCGGTTCAAACCTCAGCACCTTGTGAGCATATGCATTGAGTGCCTGCCCGCGCGGATCAAGAATCAGAATTTTGGTCCCGCGCTTGGCCGCCTGTTTAAAGAACGTTGCAGCAACCGGGTGATTGACTGCCGGATTACAGCCAGTCAAGATGATGACATCTGCCTGAGTGGCCTGCATGAAGGATGCTGTCACAGCACCGGTACCGATACACTCAATCAGGGCGGCCACCGAACTGGCATGACACAGCCGGGTACAATGGTCCACATTGTTAGTGCCAAACCCGATACGGATCAGTTTCTGAAACAGCCAGGCCTCTTCATTGGAGCACTTGGCACTGCCAAAACCGGCCAGTGCTTCAGCACCATATCCGGCACGCAGGTGAGCCAAACCTCTGGCCGCGAAATCCAGTGCTTCATCCCAGTCCGCCTCACGAAAATGCGTTAACGGGTTGGCTGGATCAAAATCCGGGTCCATTCTTTTGGGCACACCTTCACGGCGAATCAATGGACGGGTCAAACGGCTGGGGTGGTTGGGATAATCGAAGCCAAAGCGCCCTTTGACACACAGGCGTCCCAGATTGGAAGGCCCTTCACGCCCCTGTACCGCCACAATTTTTTCATCACGAATCTGATAGGTCAGCTGACAGCCGACACCACAGTACGGACACACCGAGTCCACTTCCCGATCAATCGCCGCCGAATCACCCACACCCTGCTGATTCACCAGTGTTGCGGGCATCAACGCACCGGTTGGACAGGCCTGAACACATTCGCCACAGGCGATACAGCTGCTCTGCCCCATCGGATCATCAAAATCGAACACAATTTTCGAAGCGACACCACGATAGGCTTGTCCGATGACATCATTCACCTGCACTTCACGACAGGCCCTGACACACAGATTACAATCAATACAGGCTGCCAGATTGACCGCCATGGCACTGTGTGAACAATCCTGAGCCGGAGAAGGCTGACTCTGAGCGGGCAAGGACTGCTTCACAGCCATCACATCAATCGCCAGCAGATCAGCCATCTGCCACAAATGACTGGAACGATCGGGGCTTTGTTCACGTTCAGGCTGATCGGCCAGCAGTAATTCCAGCACTCCCTGTCGTGCTGTCACCGCCCGCGAAGAGTGCTGACTGCGTACCACCATACCCGGCACTGCCGGACGAATACAGCTGGCAGCCAAAGTGCGCTCACCTTCAATCTCCACCATACAGGCACGGCAGTTACCGTCCGCACGATAGCCTTCAGCCTCTTTAAAGCATAAATGCGGAATCGTCTCTCCCGCTCGTTTGGCAACCTGCCAGAGGGTTTCACCTTCATAGGCAGTTACAGTCACCCCATCCAGTATCAATTCAAATGCAGACATCTGTTACCCCCGAAGAATGATATTGGCAGCACTGAGCTCAGACTGGAAATCACGCAGCAGCCCCAGAACCGGATTGGGCGCCGCTTGCCCAAGACCACAAATAGACGCATCCATCATCACTTGAGACAGGCGTTGCAATTGATTCACATCCCACTCCTGACGGCTGATCAGTGACAACATCTTGTCTGTTCCCACACGACAGGGGGTACACTGACCGCAAGATTCATCGCGGAAAAACGTCATCAGATTACGGGCCACCTGTTGCAGGTCATCCTGATCTGACAACACAATGACGGCAGCCGAACCGATAAAGCAGCCTTCCGCCTGCAAGGTGTCAAAATCGAGAGGAAGATGCGCTTTACTGGCTGGCAAAATACCACCTGACGCCCCGCCCGGCAGGTAAGCCAATAAACGATGTCCAGGCAACAACCCGCCGCAATACTCATCGATCAGTTCCTGCAAGGTAATCCCGGCAGGTGCCAGATGCACACCAGGCTTATTGACTCGCCCGGAGACCGAAAATGAACGCAGTCCACTGCGTCCATGACGCCCGTGCGCTGCAAAACTCTGAGCTCCCTGAGATACGATGGATGGTATCCAGTAGACGGTTTCGACGTTATTCACCAGCGTAGGACGGCCAAACAAGCCTTTCTGGGCCACAAAGGGAGGACGATGACGCGGTTTGCCCGGCTTGCCTTCCAGTGACTCAATCAGGGCTGACTCCTCACCACAGATATAGGCCCCGGCACCCCGGCGCAAGTGAATATAACCTGGCGCAACCAGCCCGGCTGCCTCCAGCTCGGCAATCACCGACGTCAGCAGCCGGTGTATTCCCGGATACTCATCACGCAGATAGATATACAGAGCTTCCGCTTCAACCGCCCAACTGCTGACCAATGCGCCTTCAAGGAAGCGGTGAGGCTGGTGTTCCAGATAGTAGCGATCCTTGAATGTACCCGGCTCACCTTCATCGGCATTGATCACGCAGTAGCGAGGCCCTGCCTCAGCACGTACAAACTGCCATTTTTTAAAGGTTGGGAAACCGGCGCCTCCAAGACCTCGCAGACCGGATTGCTCCAGTACCCCAATCAGTTCATCTACGGAGTGCTGGCCAGTACGACAGGCCTGCCACAGGGCATAGCCACCCTCTGCCTGGTAATCCTGCAGGGATTGCGCCTCGATGGGAGCTGGATCAAACTGCTGTACAGCCAGTGCAGACAAAGCTTTCTCCGGCGTTGCCTGCTCCAGGTGATAGTGTCCCAGCTCCAGCACCGGTGCCTGGTCACAACGTCCCATACAGGGGGCATGAATAACCCGCACAGCTTCAGGATCAAGTTGTTGCTTCAGCGCCTGACTCAATGCTTCAGCCCCTGCCAGCTGACAGGAAAGTGAATCACAGACCCGAATTGTAATCGCCGGAGGCGGCGTTTCATCTTCGCGCACAAGGGTAAAGTGCGCATAAAAACTGGCCGTTTCATAAACCTCAGCCATAGGCAGATTCATCCGCTCAGCCAGTGCGCGCAGATCCGGAAGGTAGAGATAACCCAGATGATCCTGCAGACAATGCAGATGTTCCAGCAGCAAATCACGCTGGTTTGGAGCATCCCCCAGCAACCTGTTCACCCGTTCAAGGGCATCCGCTTGAGTCATGCGTCCACGCTGTCCTGGACGGGTACGACGTTGGCCGGCAGGCGGGCTAAGTTCCACTGGATTATGGCTCATGGCAGGTCTCTTGTTATGCTATCAGGTCGAATACGCCACATGATCGCACTCAGCTTTCAGGATCGCAATTGATCCTGAAAGCCGTCAGAGATGAATGTCTCTGCTGAACAAAGAGATGTCGCTTAGAGACAGCTGATCACTATCCCAGATTTCCCAGACGTGAGGCAGCACGAGAAACATTCTCCGCCCCTTGATAAATCTCGGTCATAATCTCGCTGACACGATTGATATTGTCCTGCCCGGTCACAGCAGATTCACGTGCGCCTGCTGTATTATCAGTCAGGGTCTTGAGTAACTGATGATTCTCCTGCACCACATGGGCAATCATCTTGGTTGACTCACTGGTACGAAAAGCCAACTGTCGTACTTCATCGGCCACCACCGCAAAACCTCGCCCCTGCTCACCGGCACGAGCCGCTTCAATGGCTGCATTCAAGGCCAGCAGATTGGTCTGGTCGGCAATCCCTTTAATGGTCCCTACAATCGATTCAATACTCGAAAACTGGCCATTCAGGTGGTCAATCAACCTGTTCACTTCATCCACTTTCGTAGCGATCTGCTGCGACGTATTGACCGCAAGCTGAAGGGATGACAAACCCTGTTGTGCAATCTGCGCCGTTTCTTCCGACGTACTGCTCGCCAAGGCAGCGGCTTCACGAATAGCGAGATCCTGTTCTACTTTATCGGTAATGTCTGTAGCAAACTTGACCACTTCGACCACCCGTCCCTGTTCATCGAGAATCGGATTGTAGGTTGCTTCAATCCAGACTACCCGGCCCTGTGCATCCAGCCGTTCAAAGCGGCCTGACTTGAACTCGCCACTGGCCAGCTCAGTCCAGAAATGCGGTTGTTCCTGATAAAAACTGTCCTTGCAAAAAAGTCGATGATGCTTGCCACGTATCTGTTCCAAGGCATAACCCACGGTTCTCAGAAAATTCTGATTGGCCGACAGAATAGTCCCCTCAGGTGTAAAGCGAATGACCGCCATCGAGCGATCCAGTGCTTGCAACACTGAGTTTTGCTGATCTGTATGCAATTTTCGTTGGGTGATATCTGCTGCAATCTTGATCACCTTACAGACACGCCCCTCAGCATCCTTGACCGGAAAATAGGTGGCTTCCAGCCACAGAACCTGGCCTTGCGCATTGATACGCTCAAAAGTACCAGCAACTGACTGCCCTGCAGCCAGTTTTTTCCACAGGCCAGCATACTCAGGACTTTGACTGACATGTTTGGGGCAGAACAAGCGATGATGCTGACCTTCAAGCTGCTGCCAGGTATAGCCAACTGTTTGCAGAAAGGGGCTATTGGCAGCAAGGATATTGCCTTGCGGATCAAATTCAATACAGGCCATATGAGACTTTAGCGCGTGCAAATCACTTTCAGCACGCACTAGCGCCTGCTTCAGAGAAGGCAGGATTGAACTGTTTTTATTTCTGAATAACATGGATAAAGGCACCAGATAGAGTTAAAAAACCCATGTAACGCCATGGATCTGTGAATACAGAGCCAGAACCCATCCATGCTGTTGATACGCCAAGGGGGATAATAAAATAAATATACGTAACAGCCTATCGGGATAGATCACCAGGAAGCAGAAAAAACTCTGCTTCCTGGCAGGTTGATCATGGACCGTAAATCAGTCCCGGCAACCACAAGGCAATCTGCGGGAACATGACCAGTAATGCCAGCCCCAGTATCTGCAGCAGAATAAAGGGTACTGCAGCTAGATACAAATCATAAATACTGACCGAAGGTGGCGCCACCGATCGCATGTAGAACAGATTATAGCCAAAAGGCGGCGTCAGATAGGCTGACTGCATGCTGACGATAAACAGAATGGCAAACCAAACCGGATCGAAGCCAAGGAGCTCAACCACCGGTACAAACAGGGGCACGGTGATGAAAACAATGGCGAAGTCGTCAAGGAACATGCCCAGCACGTAATAACAGGCCAGCATCGCTACGATCACTGCCATGGGTGCCAGATTACTGTCTTCAACCAGATCCTGCAGCAGGAACCCGGCACCAAGGCCGATATACACCTTGCTGAAGAAAATAGCTGTCAGGGTAATCCAGATCAGCATCCCCATGATTTTGGTAGTATCCAGCAGTACGTCTTTCAGCATTTTGAACGTCAGCGTACGATAAACGGCTGCACAGAGAATGGCACCCGCTGCACCGATTGCAGACGCTTCCGAAGGTGTGGTAATTCCAAGGATGATACAAGCCAAAACCGTCACAATCAGTGTACCTGGCAGTATCAGTGCTTTCAGCGAAATCAGTTTACCTTTCCAGTCAACCCGCTCTTCTTCAGCCAGAGGCGGCGCCAGTGACGGCTTTATGCGGCTGATCACCAGAATATAGACAATATAGATACCTGCCAGCATCAGGCCCGGTACCAATCCGGCAGCAAACAACTTACCGATGGATTCTTTCGCCAGAAATGCATACAGGATCATCAGTACACTGGGTGGAATCAGGAAGCCCAGTGCACCACCCGCCATAATCGTACCGGTCGCCAGCTTTTTGCTGTAACCACGCTTCAACATCGCCGGCAGGGCTATAACGCCAAGACTGACGGTCGCCGCGCCGGAGACACCGGCCATCGCTGCAATCAGCGCACAAAGCACAATGGTACCGACACCCAAACCACCCGGCTGAGATCCCATCAACTTGTTCATCATATCGAACAGATCGTCGGTAATCCCGGACCGCTCCAGCATCAGGCCCATAAAGATGAACATCGGCAGAGCAACCAGGATAAAGTTGTCCATCGATGAAAATGCACTGATGGTCAAGAGTTCAAGAGCACCCGTACCCCAGAGAAAATAGGCGAACCCCAACCCGACGGTCAATAATGACCATGACAAGGGCGTACCCAGCAGCAACATCACAAACATCGCGGCAAACATGCCGACGGTGATCAATAAAGGATCAATATCTGACACCTTGTGTACCTTTTATCGTTATCGATTTATAACGCGGCCGGCCTTAGCCGCACAATAATCTGGATTACAATTCTATTCAGAGCCACGCGTTTCACAGGCATCACAGCCCAGATTGAATGCCACACAGATATCCCGAATCAAGTGCGCTGCGCTCTGCAAGGTGATTAAGCCTACGGCTACCGGTAACACTGTCTTGAATGGATAGAGTGGCGGTGCCCAGGTACTTCTGGATGACATCTCTCCCCGCGCCCAGGAATCGGCAGCAAAGTCTACTGACGCCATAAAGAACACAATTAAGACAAACAACACCAGCGAACCGGTTAGTGTATCGAGAATCGCTTTTCCGCGACGGGAAAACAGGTGGTACAGGGCTTCACTGCGAACATGCCCCTGATAACGATGTGTATAAGTGCCAGCAATAATACAGAAGGTTCCGTACAGCATGGTGGTCACTTCGTGTGCCCAGGCGGTCGGGCTGTTGAAGAAATAGCGGGCCGCTATTTCGTAGAGCATCACTGCAATGATGGCAAGGCACATCCAAGAGACGGCCTTGCCAACAATTTCAGAGAGTCTATCAACCCAGCTAACCAAGTGACAGACTGAAAGCATCAGGCACGTCCTGTCGCTTTCGCTGTTTCTTTCAGAATCTCAATCGCTTTACGGTTGCGATCAGATTTCACCGCTTCATCTTCCCAGATGACTTCAGCCGCTTCACGCAGACGCTGAGAGTCTTCGGCTGGCAGCTTGTTCATTTCGAACAGGCCGGTGCTGCCTGCATCAATAGAACCGCTGACCATCCAGGTGTTCATGTGCGAAGCATGCTTCTCGTACGCCAGCTCCATCACTTTACGCTCTTCTTCAGACATGCGGTTCCAGACATCCATATTGACCAGAATCTGGTCACAGTAGCCTGGGTATACCATTCCCAAAGAGGTGTAGTGCTTGGCAACTTCGTAGAGTTTCATGCCGACATACTCATTGGTACCAGCATAGATCACACCATCAATGGTACCAGTGCTCAGACCAACATAAAGCTCAGAGCCAGGCAGGAACACAGTCGGGATATCAAATGCCTGAAGAATACGCGCCACTGCAGGTGTTGCACGGATGCGCATGTTTTTCAGATCATCCAGGCTGTTAACCGGCTGTTTGGTCAACAGGTCGAATGGACCGCCGAAAATCGGGCCCATGTAGTGTACATTGTGCTCAGCATAGGCTTCACGTACCAGTTCGAGCAAACCTTTGTGACGGAATACATACTGTGCTTCATCGTAGTTGGTCCAGGCACCTGGCAGACCGGACTCAATCCCGGCGATATCCAGCTGACCCGGCCAGTAACCCGCATAGCCCTGGCACATATCGATCGTACCACTGCTCACAGCCTGGAACATTTCCGCATCAGGCACCAGAGAGCTGCCGGTGAAGTGACGCACACGCAGAGAACCATTTGAAGCGGTACGAATATCGCTGCCAAACGCACTGAAAACATCAGCTGCTTCTCGTCCCCAGTAAGTCTGCATACGCAGGTTGGTGGTTGCAAAAGCAGAGGTAGAAGTCATCGCCAACGGCGCAGCGACTGCACCAGCCGCAGCGGCTTTAAGGATGTTACGTCTGTTCAGGTTAGGTTTGCTCATTTTAAGTGTCACCTTGTCATTGTTGTTAGAGAGTGTATCAAATCATCACACCCGTGTTTACAGATCCGGCCTTGACCGGATTTAACGCGAAACCTGAGTTATCATCAACTCTAAAAATCATCCTTTGGCACTCTAGAACACCGACGCTTGCCAGGTCTTGCAAAAAACTCCGGAATTTATTTACAAATTCTCCGATTCAATCACCATGAGTTGAATTCATTACACCTTCTTCACGCAGCATTTTCAGAATTGTCTCTGCGGCTGCATCCGGTGTCAGTCCCTGCAAAACCTGGCCGCCACTCGACTCAGCCTTGGCAGCAGCTGCCTTGAAACGGTCTCGTGCCGACGTGGCCTTGATAATTTTCAGACGCTTGGGTCGTTTACGCGCTGGCTGGAATTGCCAGTTGAGCACTGACAGGTTGTTCAGATTGGCCAGCCCCTGTTCAGCTACTGCAACCATCTGTTCTACCTCCAGCACACCGCGACGAGCCGGACCAAAGGCTGACTGGCGCGCTGCCGGGGCAGCATCATCCATTGCCAGTACAGCAGGCAATGTCACTCTGAGCCGACGACGCTGCCCGCGTGGCAGAGCCTGCAATACAGTGGCATGACCTGCCTCCAGCCGCTCAATTTCAACCAGACCACTGATCACTGGCCAGCCCAGCGACTGTGCCAGCAGGTAGGGCATCAGACCAGACGACTCTCCGTGCTCCGCACGCTTGCCACATAACACCAGATCGGGCTGCAGATCTCGCAAACCTTGCTGTAGCAACGGCAGCACATCTTCACCTTCAGCAGCTGGCAGCAGCTTCAGCGCTGAAGCGCCCATCCCCAGATAGCTGCGCAAAGCCGTTTCATTCTGATCATTCAGCTCTCCGGCATGCACAGGCAGAACCTCAACGCCAGGAAGCTGCAACGCCAGTTCCAGAGCACGTGCATCCTGATCGGCGCGACGGGGACGTGCGGTCAACGGGTGCTGTCCTACTGACAGCAATACGGCAATTCGCGCTGTGCTGTCAGGCAACATCACGCACCTCCTGTTTCAGCTGGCCAACTTTCTCTGTTAACGCCTGCAGAATTGCAGCTGCATCACCAATCACAGCAAGATCAGCCCGTTTTACCATGTCACATCCAGGATCTGTATTGATACTGATCACCTTTTCACAACTCTGGATACCCTGCAGGTGCTGGATGGCACCTGAAATTCCCACTGCCAGATACACCCGGGCCGTCACCCAGGTTCCGGTTGCGCCCACCTGCCGGTCACGCGGCATAAAACCATCATCCACAGCCACACGGGATGCTCCCTCCGTAGCGCCCAGTACACGTGCTGCCTGATGAAAACCGGGCCAGTCTCTGACACCATTTCCACCTGACAAAATGAATTCAGCCTCTGCCAGTGCGACACTCGCCGGATCCACTGCCACTGCGCCCAGATCTTCAATTGCGGGGTTCACCGCTGCCGGAGAAACCGGAATATCCAGTTCAAGGGCCTCATGGCGGGTTTCACTGACAGGTTCGGCACATTCAGGTAACGCCAGCAGTACTCTTGGCAAATCGCGTAACAGATCCTGTGTCGCGGCAGCAGCACGACAGACACAGGTTGGCATGTCACCATCCAGATTGACCTGCCAGAGTCCTGTCGCTGCACGTACATTCAACGCCACCGCCAAACGGCGACCGAGATCACCACCACCCAGACCTGAATCAGGAAGCAGCCAGTAATCCGGTTGCAGCGCCTGCTCCAGCGCCAGCAGCCAGGCCAGGCGCTGTTCCGGTGAATATTGCTGAAACAGCGGGTCGGCAACCGTCAGCACGCGGTCTGCACCGGCCTCTCCCAGCTGCGTCTCTTTGGACTCCCCAAAGACCACAACCAGAACGGCTGTATTGGGCTTTTCCGCAGCCAGTCGCTGTGCCAGCCCCAGCAGATCCTTGTCGGCAGCGCTTAAACGCCCACCCGTCATATCCGGTATGACGGTAATGTAGTGATCAGGATGATCCAGCTGTACGGTTCGACGCGTGTCCTGCTCAGTGACATGCACCTGAGTCTGGGATGCCGCGCTTTGCGCACCACTGCGATCAATACGGCGTACCCCATTGGGTCCAATAAAGCCCACCAGATGCGGATTACGCCGTTTGACTCCATTGGGCCCCAGCCATTCGGCAACACCTGAATGCTGCAACTGCAACGTCAAATGCAGCGGATGCAGGCGATTGCGTAATATGCGTTCTGCACGCGGATCCCGACGACGCGTAGTACTCATGAGTGCACCTCCGATTCCTGCAATGCATTCGCCAGAATTTCAGCAATATCGAGCACTTCAGCACGTGGTTCCACCACCCCTTCAAGCATCGCGGTACACTGGGGACAGCCAACGGCCACCAGATCAGCACCTGTTTCACGGATATCCGCCATGCGCATATCTGGGATACGCTGCTGGCCAGGTATATCCGTGATAGGTGCGCCACCACCGCCACCACAGCAACGGGAGCGAAATCCGGAACGCTCCATCTCGACAACAGTGACGCCTGCAGCAGCCAGAAGATCACGAGGTGCCTGATACTCGCCATTGTAGCGCCCGAGATAGCAGGGGTCATGATAGGTAACACGCCCTCCCTTGTACTGGGAAAACTGCAGCTTGCCCACTTGACGTAACTGGTTGAGGTAAGTGGTATGGTGATACACCACGTACTGGCCACCCAGGTCACCATACTCATTTTTCAACACATGGAAGCTGTGCGGATCGCAGGTCACAATACTGCGAAAACTGTACTGATCCAGGGTCGCGATATTACGTTTTGCCAGGGATTGAAAAGTCGCTTCATCACCCAGGCGACGTGCCACATCACCTGAATCACGCTCTTCATTCCCCAGCACGGCAAAGTCAACGTTTGCAGCGCGCAAGAGCTTGACCAATGCACGCAGACTGCGTTGATTACGCATATCAAAAGCGCCATCACCCAGCCACAGCAGTACATCCGTTCGCTTGACCTCGGCAAGAACCGGCAGAGCCAGGTCTGCAGCCCAGTGCATACGTGACTGGGGATCAAAACCGTTGGGGTTATCCGTTGCGATGAGATTCTCTATCACCTCGGCACCCTTGTTCGGCGTCTGTCCACGCTCAAGTGTCAAATGACGACGCATGTCCACAATGGCATCCACATGCTCAATCATCATCGGGCACTCTTCTACACAGGCACGACAGGTGGTACAGGACCAGAGTGTTTCAGCATCTACCAGGCCCTGCCCTTCACGCGCAATGATAGCGCTGAATGGATTGCCTTGATGTTCGCCAACCGCTTTGCCCGGGTAGGGAGAACCGGCATAGGCCGCATCATTACCGCCTGCCAGGCCCACCACCATATCCTGAATCAGTTTTTTTGGATTCAGTGGCTGTCCCGCTGCAAATGCCGGACACATGGCCTCACAACGGCCACATTGCACACAGGCATCAAATCCCAGCAATTGATTCCAGGTGAAATCAGCCGGTTTTTCAACACCCAAAGGCGCGTTCGAGTCATCCAGATTCAAGGGTTTTAATCCGGTCGAACGTCCACCACCAAAGCGCTCGGGGCGACGATGAAAGGCCAGATGCAAGGCTCCTGCAAAGGCATGCTTCATCGGTCCACCCCAGGTCATACCGAAAAATAGCTCACCCAGGCCCCAGATCACCAGCGCCAACAGTAGCAGGCCAACCAGCATACCGCCCAGTTGGGCAGGCACCAGTCCCGCAACGGGCAGCGTGAGCAGAAAAAAACCACTCGCAAATGCCAGCAGACTTTTCGGCAAACGCATCCAGGGACCTTTGGACAAGCGTGCCGGTGGATCGATGCGTCGCCGTGCAACAAACACGGCACCACAGAACATCACAGCTGTCGCCAGCAGCAAGCCCCACGCCAGTATCCGGCTGTCGAGCTGCAAGCCATGCACCAGAATGGCCAGCACAGCCGCCAGTACAAAGCCACCAGCCGTTGCCACATGGGTGTTGGAAATATACTTATCACGTCCCACCACATGGTGCAGATCCACCAGATAACGCCGTGGCATGGCCGCAAGGCCCGCCATCAGCGCTACCGGTGATGGCCGTCCATTGCGCCACAATCGAATCCGTCGTACCGCCCCTATTACGGCTAACAGCAGGGCTACCCCGATTAACAGAGGCAAGACAAGGTTTAACATAACCTCTCTCCGAATCAGAAGTCCTTGCAAAGACGCAGTGCATCGTAGATGGCTGCATGGGTGTTACGCGGTGCCGTACAGTCACCTATACGGAACAGCAGGAAGGCATCACCGTCGGTCGACTCACTCAAACAGGGCTGCGGCTGAATCGCATACAGAGCCTCAACATCGATCTGCCCTTTATTCAGGGAATCGGGCTTCAGCGCATAATAGAGGGATTCATCCGGGCGTACGCCGTTTTCAACCACCACCTGATCGACCACACGTTCTTCAAGCTGACCGGTATACTCGTTCTCCAGCACCGCAACCAGCTGCTCGCCTTCACGGTAGACCTTATGCAACGCCAGATCCGGAGTCATGATGACCTCTTTGGGGTAAAGGCTGCGATAGTAAGTCGGGAAAGTCGTCCCCCCCACGGCAGCACCAGGCTTGATATCATCTGTCACCAGCTCGACCTGACTGCCTTTTTCTGACAGATAATCAGCCGTCGACATACCGGTAAATTCGCAGATAGTGTCATACACCAGTACATTTTTTCCGGGCGCAACCTTGCCATCCAGAATATCCCAGCTACTCACAATCAAGCCTTCATCAGCACCCCATTCCGGCACCTGCTCAACAAAGGGCTTACCACCCACTGCCAGAATGACAATATCCGCCTGTTCAGCGCGAATCATCGCTTCATCTGCATAGCTATTCAGGCGCACATCAACCTGCAAGCGCGCCAGCTCCAGCTGATACCAGCGGGTAATGCCCGCCATCTGGTCGCGCTGAGGTGCTTTGGCTGCCAGGGTAATCTGGCCACCCAATTGCGGCTGAGCTTCAAACAGCACCACCTGATGACCACGCTCTGCCGCGACACGGGCCGCTTCCATACCCGCCGGGCCACCACCCACTACCACAACCTTGCGTACAGGCCCTTCAGTTTTTTCGATAATATGTGGCAAGCCCATATACTCACGGGAAGTCGCCGCATTCTGGATACAGAGTACGTCCAGCCCCTGATACTGACGGTCAATACAGTAGTTGGCACCGACGCACTGACGGATCTGATCAATCTGTCCCATTTTGATCTTGGCGATGATATGTGGATCCGCAATATGCGCACGGGTCATGCCAACCAGATCAACATAACCACCTTCCAGGATACGCTGCGCCTGATTCGGATCTTTAATGTTCTGGGCATGAATCACCGGTACTTTGACCACTTCCTTGATCCCTGATGCCAGGTGCAGGAAGGGTTCAGGAGGGTAGGACATGTTCGGAATCACGTTCGCCAGCGTGTTATGCGTGTCACAGCCTGAACCGATAACACCGAAGAAGTCCACCAGTCCCGTTGCGTCATAATAGGCGGCTATCTGCTTCATATCCTCATGGGTCAGACCGTCCGGATGGAACTCGTCACCACAGATACGCATACCGACAACGAAATCAGGACCCACTTCTTCGCGGACTGCTTTCAGCACTTCCATGCCAAAACGCATGCGATTTTCAAAGCTGCCACCCCACTCATCGGTACGCTTGTTAACACGCGGGCTCCAGAACTGATCGATCAGATGCTGGTGAACCGCAGACAGCTCAACACCATCCAGACCACCGTCTTTGGCACGTCGTGCTGCTTTGGCATAATCACCGATAATCCGTTGAATCTCTTCAGGCTCAATGGTTTTACAGGTAGAGCGATGCACAGGTTCACGAATACCAGAGGGCGACATCAGTGTGGACCAGTGATAGCCATCCCAGCGCGAACGCCGTCCCATATGGGTAATCTGGATCATGATCTTGCCGCCATGCTTGTGTACAGCATCCGCCAGATTCTGAAAATGCGGAATAATGCGGTCAGTCGACAGATTAACCGAACTCCACCAGGCCTGAGGACTATCGATTGATACAACCGATGAGCCACCACAGATGCACAGACCACACCCTCCCTTGGCTTTTTCTTCATAGTATTTGACATAGCGGTCTGTCGTCATGCCGCCATCAGTGGCATAGACTTCTGCATGGGCAGTACTGACCACTCGGTTACGAATGGTCAGCTTGCCGATCTGAATCGGCTGAAACAGCGCATCAAACTGAGACATGGAACACTCCTGAAATATGAATCAAGCCAGCGGACGCGTGATGAAGTACCCGACATCACACCCATCTTCGGCGGCACTTTGGATCTGTTCAGCCTGGGTACGCAGTGTGCTGCCCTGTGCCTGCAGAATCTGATCCATGGCACCGGCAAACCAGCCAGTGAACATATACTCAATCTTGCGATTCACTTTTCCGTAGTGATATACAAAAGCGGAATGCTCAAGCCGGACCTTACAGGCTCCAGCCTGCAAATCGATCTCTTCGGTAATAAACTTGCCCCAGCCTCTCTGTGACAGGCGTTTCATATAGTGCTCAAACACATCAACACCGGACAGGCCATGTAACTCAGCCTCTTTTTCACACCAGTGCCACGCACTCTTGTAACCCGCCTTATACAGAATTTCGGCATATCGCTCTGGCCCCAGCTCTTCTTCAATCGCCTGATGGTTATTAATGAAAAAGTGTCTTGGCACATAGAGCATCGGCAACGCATCAGTTGTCCAGACGCCGGTTTCGCTATCCACTTCGATGGGCAGTTCAGGAGCCATTTTTGTCACAATTATCACCTTATTTTTCAGAATTCATTGACAGATCAACAACAGATCAAACCAGAGGCGATCAAGCGCCCCAAACGTCTTTCAGCACGCGTACCCAGTTCTCGCCCATGATTTTGCGCACCTGGGGTTCGCTCATGCCACGCTTTAACAGGGTTTCTGTCAGATTAGGGAACTCGCCAACGGTACGAATACCGAGCGGATTAACGATCTTGCCGAAACGGGTCAGACGGCGGGCATAGCCCTTGTCATGCGTCAGCCACTCAAAGAACTGCTGATCATGCCCCTGGGTAAAATCGGTGCCGATACCGATGGCATCTTCACCAACAATATTCATCACATACTCAATCGCTTCAGCATAATCATCGATGGTGGAATCAATGCCTTTCTTGAGGAAAGGCGCAAACATGGTTACGCCGACAAAGCCGCCATGATCGGCAATAAATTTCAGCTCTTCATCCGACTTGTTACGTGGATGCTCTTTCAGACCAGATGGCAGGCAGTGGGAGTAACAGACAGGTTTTTTCGATTCAAGAATGACTTCTTCAGAGGTTTTTGAACCCACATGCGACAAGTCACACATAATGCCCACACGGTTCATTTCAGCAACGATTTCACGACCAAATCCAGACAGGCCACCATCACGCTCATAGCAGCCAGTACCTACCAGGTTCTGGGTGTTGTAGCACATCTGAACGATGCCAACGCCGAGCTTTTTGAAGACTTCGACATAACCGATCTGATCTTCAAAGGCATGTGCATTCTGAAAACTCAGAATAATGCCGGTTTTCTGTTCTGCCTTGGCGGCATGAATATCAGCAGTGGTATACACCGGCCTGACCAGATCAGCATTTGCACGCATCAGCTTGGCTGTATCGGCAATATTGTTGACGGTTGCCTGAAAACCCTCCCAAACTGACACCGTACAACTGGCCGCAGTCAGCCCGCCTTTACGCATATCTTCGAAGAGTTCACGATTCCATTTGGCAATGATCAAACCATCGATAACAATGGCATCCTGATGGATTTCGGCTGGGGTCATCACACGTGCTCCAATTAACGGATCTGTTGGTATTAGCTGTTGTTCAGCAGAATAGCGCTCAGCCTGTTCAGTTGACCCTATGGAAACGACGGCAATAATTCTAAAAACGTCAACACATACTTATATGCGACTTTTTTCCTGGTGGCGGCCTGCACAAAATCACCCAGTGATGCACAGCAACACACCCTAAGTCCTTTTATGACAAGCAGATTACCTTTTTCAATCGACACAAATGTGCATTCGCAGCATGAAACCATTGTTTAAATACTTAAAAACACTTGAATTTTTATCTATTTATACCCCTGTTACTCTCGGCTGACTGAACTAGACTTAAATCAGATTACTGGGTGGTCTTCGACCACAACACCCACTGATTATAAAATGAGGATGCGCTGATGTTGACCTATGAAGAATGTCTGGCGTTATGTGATCTGAGCGACGATGAAATTGACGCCATTGCCGAACATGAGCACATGGAACCCATGATTGCCCTGGCACTGGGTAAATACATGGTGGAACACAACGCCAGCGATCAGATCAAACAATATATTCTGGATGACATCGAAATGGCGCGACGTCAGGGTAACTCTGAAAAAATGGCTTTATTAACAAAGACTCTGTGCCATTTTGTCGCCACTCATCCAGACTGCTGCCAAAGTCAGGCACAAACACGCGTTGCTTGATCAGGATCTCGCTATGTAAGCAGTGCCCCTGCCTCCATGTGGGGCTCAAAACGGAATGTTGATACGGGTCAAAGAGCCCATATGACGTTCCGTTTTTTTTTGTGCTAGGGTATACCCTGACGAACAGAATCAGGGGATTAGCATGCAGTTGCAGACAAATAAAGCCTGGCACCATCTTGAACCACAGGATGTTATCGGGTCTCTCGACAGCCACCAAACCGAGGGACTCACCAGTAGCTCTGCTCAACAACGCCAGGTCCATTTTGGCCCCAACAGCATTACAGGCCAGCAACCGGTTCCCGCCTGGAAGCGCCTGTTACTGCAATTTCACAATCCACTGATCTATATCCTGCTCTGCGCTACCCTGGTCACCTTTTTCCTGCGTGAATATGTCGATGCCGGCGTGATTCTCGCAGTGGTCCTGATCAATGCCATTATTGGTTATATTCAGGAGTCCAAAGCCGAAGAAGCGATCAACTCGCTGAAGAAAATGCTGTCATCCAGCGCCACCGTACTACGTGATGGAGAGAAAAAGACTCTACCAGCCACTGAACTGGTACCCGGTGATATCGTCTTTCTCGCATCAGGCGATAAAGTCCCTGCCGATATGCGTCTGCTGGAATGCCGCGATATGCAGGTCGATGAATCGGCACTGACTGGCGAGTCGGTATCCTCAGAAAAGCATCTGCAGTTGCTGGCCGCTGATACTGTACTGGCAGACCGTAACAATATGGCCTTTGCAGGCACATTGGTCACCTATGGTGCTGGCAAAGGGATAGTGACCAGTATTGGTGACCAGACCGAAACCGGCAAAATAGCCCACATGATCTCCGAAGCCAAAGCACTGGAAACGCCACTGACTCGCAAGATTCATGCTTTCAGCAAGCTGCTTTTATGGGTCATTCTGGCCCTGGCTGCGGTCACTTTCGGTGTCGGATTGCTGTATGGCATGCCCGCCAGTGAAACCTTTATGGCCGCCGTTGCCCTGGCGGTTGCCGCGATTCCTGAAGGGCTGCCGGCAGTCGTCACCATCACCCTGGCCATCGGCGTGCGACGCATGGCGTCACGTCATGCAATTATCCGCAAACTGTCAGCCGTCGAAACCCTCGGCTCCACCACCGTGATCTGCTCGGATAAAACCGGTACGCTGACCGAAAACCAGATGACGGTACAAAAGCTGCTCGCAGGTTCCCACAGCTATGATGTCAGTGGCAGTGGATATCAGCCGGAAGGGGATATTCGCCAGCAGGGCAACTCTGTCAGCCTGTCAGACAATGCAGCACTGCATCACTTGTTGGTTTCGGGCCTGATCAGTAATGACTCTCGCCTGAAAGAGCAGGATGGGCGCTGGACCGTTGAAGGCGACCCCACTGAAGGCGCACTGATTGCCGCTGCAATGAAAGCAGGCTATGAACTCAAACAGTGTGAAGCCGAATTCAAGCGTATCGATACGATCGCCTTTGAATCAGACCGTCAGTATATGGCAACTTTGCACCGTCTGGATGCTCAACACAACCTGATCTATCTGAAAGGTTCAGTCGAGCAGGTACTGGCACGCTGTACCTCACAGTTGACAGCTGATGGCGACACTGAAGCACTGGCCCAGGATGCCATAGAAGCACGTGTGCATGAGTTTGCCGGTCAGGGGATGCGTGTACTGGCCTTTGCCATGCAGCCCGTGGAGCAGACAGAAAACACCCTGGCCCCCTTCAATGCCCGAGAGCCAGAACAATCGATGATTTTTGTCGGACTCCAGGCGATGATTGACCCTCCCAGGGCAGAAGCAATCAAAGCTGTCGCAACCTGCCAGAAAGCCGGGGTACGGGTCAAAATGATCACCGGTGATCATGCACTGACAGCACGGGCAATCGCCTCTCAGATCGGCTTGCAGAATAATCCGGGACAGCAGACAGACGATCTTGAGGCCCTGACAGGTCGTGAACTCAGTGAACTGAGCGACACAGCTCTTACGGAAGTGGCAGACAGGGTATCGGTCTTTGCCCGGGTCGCACCGGAGCAGAAGCTGAAGCTGGTGACGGCACTGCAAAGTCGCAGCCATGTTGTCGCCATGACAGGTGATGGTGTCAATGATGCACCCGCCCTGAAACAGGCCGATATCGGTATTGCCATGGGTATCAGTGGCACAGAGGTGTCCAAGGAAGCGGCCGACATGGTACTCACCGACGACAACTTCTCGTCCATTGAAGCTGCGGTTGAAGAGGGTCGAAATGTTTTCGACAATCTGATCAAGTTTATCACCTGGATACTCCCGACCAATATGGGTCAGGGCCTGGTGATCATGGTCGCCATTCTGTTCGGCATCACCCTGCCGGTACTGCCTGTCCAGGCACTTTGGCTGAACATGACAACAGCTGTCTTTCTGGGGCTTATGCTGGCCTTTGAACCACGTGAAGCGGGTATCATGTCCCGTGCACCGCGTGAACCTGACTCACCGATTCTGTCCGCTGAAATGATTGGCCGGATTTTGTCTGTCAGTACACTGTTGCTGATCGGTGCTTTTGGCCTGTTCCAGTGGTCACAGCTGCAGGGTGCCAGTATCGAGGAGTCCAGAACGCTGGCGGTTACCCTGTTCGTGGTGGTTCAGAGCTTCTTCCTGTTCAACTGCCGCTCACTGACCAGCAGTATTTTCAGTACACCGTTTAACTCCAATCCCTGGATCTGGGGAGGCGTCAGTGCCATGCTGATCGCTCAACTGCTGTTTATCTACACACCCGTCATGAACACCCTGTTCCACAGTGCTCCCCTGAGCCTGAACCAGTGGTTACTGATGTTGGGTTATGGTGTCGTGGTACTGTTACTGGTAGAAGCAGAGAAAGCCGTGTGGCGTAAACGGAAGGGATAAACATGGATGCTTGCCCGGCTGAATCCAGCCGGGCAAGGGTCAGAATTACTGACGAATACCCTCAATCACCAGATCCAGGTAAACGGTTTCAGCCGCAGGTCCCAAATTGAACTGGGCACCAAAATCAGGCAGATTCAGCTCGGCTGTACCGGTAAAACCTGCACGGTAGCCACCCCAGGGATCAGAACCCTCACCGACTTTTTCAACGGCAATTTCAATCGGTTGAGTTTGTCCAAACCAGGTCAGATCACCAATCAGAGTGCCTTTTCCATCACCCAGATCTTCATACGCCGTGCTGACAAAATGTGCCTGAGCATGCTGACTGACATTCAGGAAATCACTGCTGCGCACATGGCGATCACGCTCAGCATGGTTGCTGTCAATCGAACTCATATTGACCTGCACTTCAACCTGAGTCGCCTCCAGATTGTCCGCATCATAGCTGAAGGTACCCTGGAAATCGTTAAAACGACCCACAACATAGCTGACACCCAGGTGGTCAATTTTAAAGTTAATCGATGCATGTGCACCCTGAGTATCAATCAGGTAATCAGCCGCAAACAGTGGGCTGGCGAACAAGGCACCTGCCAGTGCCAGAGGTTTCAGTTTAGTGATGCTCATTCAATTTCTCCGAGTCTAGGCCCAACATACGTGTGAGCGTTGCGTCTTTGTTGATAAAGTGGTGTTTCAAGGCTGCCAGCAGATGCACTGCGGTTAGCAGCATCAGTAAGGTAGCTGAATAAAAATGAATTTCGGCCGCCAGCTCTTCCTGACGTAATGCCAAACCGGGAATCGCGGGAAGACTGAACAGGCTGAACACTTGGATACTGCGGCCATCGGCTGTAGAAAACAGATACCCCGACGCGAGCACGACCAGCAACAGCAGATACAGCCCCCAATGACCCAGGTGGGCGGCAACGCGCTCCCAGGGCCGGGTTCCGGTCACGGCCTCCGGGCGTGGATTCAACGCCTTCCAGATCAGTCGTACACACAGCAACATCAGTAACAGAACACCGATGCTCCGGTGCCAATCAGGATAAATACGGTAACCCGGATCATAATAGCCCAGCGATACAATATAGAGTCCCAGCGGGTACATGCCCAATACCGTCAATGCGACCAGCCAGTGCAACACAATGCTACCCCACCCATAGGTTGAGCGGCTGTTTCTGAATTGACGTATAACGCGCATTGACTTCCCTCCTGTTAATCTTGCTAATCTTAACCATCCCACCTATATTCGTCTAATGCATTAAATAGATAATGACTATGCGTGAAATGAATATAGATAAGCTCGATCTGAATCTTCTGCTGTTACTGGACCGGCTACTCAGTGAACGCCATGTCAGCCGGGCAGCCCAAAGTCTGGGGCTAAGTCAGCCCGCCATGAGTCGGGCGCTGGCCCGTTTACGCCAGGTTTTCAATGATCCACTGCTGGTCCGCACCGCTCAGGGATATGACCTCAGCGCACGGGCTATGCAGATACAACCAGAGCTGACAGAAATTCTGAATTCACTGGAGTTTCTGGTGCAAAAGCCGGTCTTCGATCCTCGCGCAGACAGAGGCGTAATTAAAGTCACAGGGCTGGATCTTGAATTAACCCTGTATCTGCCGCAACTGATGCAGCGCATGCGACACCAGGCACCGGGTATGCGTCTGGAAATTCTGCGGCAGGAAGATGACAGTTTTGCCATGCTGGACCGCAACGAGGTGCACTTCAGCCTGAGCGGTCTGGAACCAAAAGTTTCTGTCGGTTCACTCCATCGTATCCAGTTGGATCAGATGCCAGCCGTGTGTCTGATGTCAGCGAATCACCCACTGGCCAACCAGGCTCTGACGCCTGAAAGCTTTGCCGCAGCAGCACATGGTCTGGTCTCTATCACCGGTCGTGGTCCAGGGTATATGGATCAGGTCCTGGAAAATGTGGGATTAAAGCGTGAGGTGATGCTGCGACTCAGCAGCTTTATGTCGGTTGCAGATTACTGTGAACACACCGACCTGTTGTTCACCCTGCCACAACGATTGGCTGAGCGTATCGCCGCCGGGCGGGCTTTACTGCTGCAACCCTTGCCGGTTGAATTGCAACAACCCCCGGTCAGATTTTTCTTTTACTGGCACAGCCGTCATCACCATGACCCACGCATGGCCTGGGTGCGAGAACAACTGGTGGATATTGCACGCCAACTGCCGCCTCTGATTCAGCGCTGAATCCGGCTGTAAAGTCTAAGTGGAAGAAGGTTGTTCACGTGGCGGCACCTGATCAGTGTCCGCCAATTTTTCCTGTTCCCAGGCTTCAATCAGAGATTCTGTCGTGACAGCCGCCTCCTCCTGCTCAGATTCGCTGACCTCTTCTGTCACCAGCGCTGACGCCAGCGGTAGATCTTCCTCCAGAGACGCTTCGCTGGGGATATCCGGTACCAGAGCAGAACTACCATCCAGCTCGTTCTGACCACTGTCCAGAGCTTCACTCACATACAGCTCCTCAGGAACAGGGGTCAGATCATCCTGAGCCGCAGTATAGAGCTCGTCCGTTGGGAACTGCACCGCAGGCTGCGGTACAAATTCCATTTTCTCACGCTGCAAGCCAGCCACACGGGACTGGTACAGGGCATACATCATCATCACCGCCAGGTTGACTGCAATATACCCAAACAGCGCTGCCGGTCCCAGCCAGGACATCAGTGATGAACTCAGCAACGGACCAAAAATAGCACCACTACCATAACCGATAATCAACCCGGACGAGGTCTGCATTAACTGATCCGGTTCACTCCAGTCATTCACATGCGCAGCAGACAGTGGATAGATCACAAATGCCAGAGAGCCATAGCAGAACACATTCAAGAGCAACCAATAGAAAGGCAGGCTGAAGAAGCTCTGCACTACCATCAACGTACTGAACAGCAAGGCGCCGAAACAGACACCTGCGAGCACTTTACGCCGCTCTATACGGTCCGACAGTTTGCCCAGTGGCACCTGTAACACCAGCCCGGAAAACACCCCGGCCATCATAAACAGCGAGATTTCCTGAACACTGTAATTGAGATTCTGCGCGTAAATGGGTGCCATGGAGAAAAACGCAGCTCCGACAGAACCGGCACAGACAGCACCAAAGAATCCTGCTGGTGCCACTTTCAACAGCGGCTTGATACTGAAGCCCGTCACCGGATGTGGTACTGGAGCCTCGGTACGGGTCATCATCAATGGCATGAGTGACAAGGAAAAACAGATCGATGCGACCGCAAAGGCTTCAAAGGTGTCTGGCGAAGCAAACAGCAGAAACAACTGCCCCAACCCGGATGCCAGATAGTTAACCACCATATAGATGGCCAGAATACTGCCACGGGTTTTATTATCAGAGCGGGCATTCAGCCAGCTTTCCGTGATGATAAACAAACCCGCCAGACAGAAACCATCAATCAGTCGCAGTACCGCCCATACCCAGGGATCGATAAACAGCACATGCATCAGGGGAGACAAGGACATAAAGGACGCAAAGGCGGCAAAGGCACGGATATGACCACCACGCTGAATCACTTTGGAGGTATAACGTGCGCCGAGGAACATCCCCAGAAAGTAGCCTGCCATAATCAGACCCACTGTCTGTACAGCAAAGCCCTCCAGATCGGCGCGAAGGCTGGTCAGGGTGGTAAACAGGCCATTGGACAGAACCAATAACCCATAGCTGACATAAAGAGATAACAGTGTACGTGCGGTACTGAGCATAAATGCCTATGTATTCAAAGAATTATTCGGTGGTTTTGGGAACATCATTGCCAAGCAGAATCGCAATCCAGCGAGTACCCGGATGCTGCTCCAGTGCAATTTTGACAATCATGGTCAGCGGTATCGACAGAAACATGCCGACAGGGCCAAACAGCCAGCCCCATAAAATCAACGACAGAAACACCACCAGTGGAGACAATCCCAGGCCTCGTCCCATAAAGCGGGGTTCGATCAGATTGCCCATCAATACGTTGATCATGACATAACCGAGCACCACCAGCATGGCATCACCCAGTCCAAGCTGCACCAATGCCAGCAGCACCGCCGGAACAGCAGCGATCAACGAACCGACATTAGGAATGTAGTTCATCAACATCGCAATCAGTCCCCACAATACCGGGAAGTCAACATCCAGCCACCAAAGCCACAGAGTCACCATGACACCGGTAATAAAACTGATGGTGGTTTTAATCATCAAATACTGATTGACCTGTTTCATGAACCCCTGGGCATCGCGTATCGATTTATCAGCATTGGGCAAGGCGGCTTTCACCTTGTCACTGAAACCCGCTTCTTCCAACAGAATAAAGATGACGATAAAAATCACCAGAAACAGATTGGTGAGCAGTGAGCCTATGCCTGCAAGAGCGCTGCCAACCAGTCCCATCATCTGCGACGGATTCAAGTGTGTCATCACCATATCCCGGTTAACCGGGATATCCCAACGTTCCAGGTAAGGCAACCAATCGACAATCAATGTCTGCAACCGACTCTGATATAACGGCAGGCGCGTCAGGAAAGCATCGATTGACTGGCTGACAATCATTACCAGCGCGCCACCAAAGACGATCAACACGGACAGCACCAACAGTACTGCCAGATAAGACGGGACACCCCGACGCGTCAAGCCACGCAAAAACGGTGTGCTGATAATGGCAATAAACAATGCCAGCATAATCGGGATCACAATGGCTTCAGCCGCTTTCAGTCCGGCCAGAATCACGACAACACCTGCGATTCCCAATAGCCATTTCAATCCATGATTGTCAGACATCTCATGCCTCTTGCGATTCAACTCGATAAAAGAAAGAATTGTATACTTTCCAGACAGTTTTCCCAATGAAAACGCACCTGACCACCGCGACAGAACAGGAATTAGCATGCTGAAGGTCACTAATCTGGCAAAGTCCCACTCGACCCCTCAAGGCACTCTCGAACTTTTCCGGGGGCTGCAGTTCAGTGTGCATTCGGGAGAAAGTGTAGCACTCATGGGCGAGTCTGGCTGCGGCAAATCAACCCTGTTACATCTGATTGCAGGTCTTGAAGACGCAGATGCCGGACAGATTCTCCTGTCGGGGCAGGATGTCACGGCAATGAACGACAGCCAGCGAGCCCGATTGCGGCGTCATGCGCTGGGCATTATATTCCAGCAGCTGAATCTGATCCCGAGTCTGACAGTGCACGATAACCTGGCCTTTCAGGCACGGCTGGCCAAGTGTCTGCAACCTGACAGGCTGACACAACTGATTGAGACACTGGGTCTTACTGAGTTGTTGCCACGCTACCCCCATCAGCTTTCCGGTGGACAGCAACAGCGGGTGGCAATTGGCCGGGCACTGGCTGCGCGGCCCACTCTGCTACTGGCCGATGAGCCAACCGGCAGTCTGGATGAGCAGAATGCTGATCAGGTCATGGACCTGTTACTGACACTGGTACAGCAAACCGGTACCAGCTTATTGATGGTGACCCACAGTCAGCGACTGGCTCGACGGATGGATCGTTGTTTGACGCTACATCAGGGCCAGCTGACGTGATCACCAATCTTTGGGTACTGCACGCACTGCTCAGTCACTGGCGGCGTCATCCGTTGCAATTAATGACACTGGTACTGGGTCTGCTGTCGGCAACCGCACTCTGGAGTGGTGTACAGGCACTCAACCAGCAGGCACGCCATAGCTACGATCAGGCCAGCTCTCAGCTTGAACGCCTGAATCAGCCCTATCTGGTACATCAGCAACAGTTCTGGATACCTCAGGTGCAGTATATCGAGTTGCGTCGTGCCGGCTGGCCAGTCACACCCATGCTACAGGAACAGATCACCCTGCCTGCAGGACAAGTCATCACTCTGATCGGCCTTGATCCTGTTACCCTGCAACAATCGACACAACAGCAGAATACCTTTACCTCTACTTTCTCCCTCAGCCAGTTCCTGTCGCCACCCTGGGAGGTCTGGCTATCACCGGCCAGTGCTGAACAACTGCAACCTCTTTGGGACAATCCACCGATACAGGGTTTTCCCAGAAATCCTGAAGGCGAGCTACCCCAACTGCGAATCAATAATACCCTGGCGGATAACGAATTAATTACCGACCTGTCTCTGGCACAGCACTGGCTACAGCAGCCTGAACAACTATCACATCTGTTATTACTGGACAGCCACTTCAACACCCCTTTGCCAGAAAGCCTGCAGGCAGAGCTACGTCGGATAGACCCGGAGAGCGATCAGGATATTGCCCGCCTGACCGACAGCTTTCATCTCAACCTGTCCGCCCTCAGCCTGCTGGCATTTTTGGTGGGTTTAATGATGGTCTATTCAGCAGTCCATCTGGCGCTGACTCAACGCCTGGCACTCAAGCGTATTTTGTATGCCTGCGGCGTCAGCCAGGTTCAGTTACTGGGCTGGCTCATGACCGAACTACTGTTGCTGAGCAGTCTGATTGCCATCCCGGGTCTGATAGCGGGCTACTGGATTGCGGCGTTGTTGCTGCCCGATGTCTCGGCCAGCCTGGCTGGGCTCTATGGTGCAGACATCCCTCCTCAATTGCAGCTTCCCGGAGGCTGGTGGCATAGCGGCTTGCTGATGGCCGTGGGTGGAACTCTGTTCACTGCGCTGGTGCCGCTGATAAAACTGCTCAAGCAACAGCCTGCTGTGCAACACAGCAATCCTGGCATACCCGTCATTCTCAATATCACCGGTATGCTCTGCGCACTGGCAGCCATCTGCCTGGCACTTTTGGGAGACAGCCTGCTGAGTGGCTTTATGCTGCTTGCTCTGATATTTATCAGCGCAGGTCTGTTGCTGCCGGGTCTGTTGAACAGACTGCTGCAATGGGGTCAGCATTATTCAGGTTCAGTGACCCAGCTCTGGTTCTGGGCCGATGCACGCTTACAGATCGCCCCCCTTTCAGTTGCACTGGTCGCCCTGCTGTTTGCACTGTCAACCAGCATCGGTGTAGGCGGAATGGTTGAAGGGTTCCGCCTGACGTTTACCGGCTGGCTGGAGCAACGTCTGGCGGCGGAGGTATACCTGAGAGCAGAGGATGACGAGCAGGCAGAACAGATCCATCACTGGCTGACACAGCGCCCGGAGGTTACTGCTATTCTGCCGTCAGGAAGGACCGACATTCAGCTCAACAACCAACCAATTGAACTCAGAGGCATCCAGCCACATGCAACCTACTCGGATCATTGGCCCTTGTTAGCCGCAACGCCTAACACCTGGGCACAACTGGATGAGCAGGCCGCGGTACTGATCAATGAGCAGCTGGCGCGACAACAGGGCTGGCAGATCGGAGACTGGCTGCACCTGCCGGGAAGCATGCAGTCATCCTTCTACCTCGCTGGCATCTACAGCGATTATGGCAATCCCAAAGGACAGATTCTGATGTCACTGGATACGCTGGAGCAGAATTGGCCGGACACTCAGCGAGGCAGTTTTGCACTGCGAGTCATACCGAAAGCAGTTGACCCCCTGCTGCATGATCTGCGACTCAGTTTCAATCTCAGTGGTACCCGGCTTCTTGATCAACAAGCCGTGAAAGACTATTCCCTGAGGCTGTTTGAGCGGACCTTTGCCGCAACACAGGCACTCAATCTGTTGGTACTGAGTGTTGCCGCTGTTGCGCTGTTCAGCAGTCTGCTGACGCTCTCGAGTATGCGACTGACTCAGGTCGCGCCTGTCTGGGCCTGTGGTGTATCACGCAGACATCTGGTCGGCTATGAATTGCTGCGACTGCTGTTACTGGCGTTACTGACCGCCCTGCTGGCGATTCCACTGGGATTACTGATCAGTTACTGTCTGGTCACCCTGATCAACGTCCGGGCATTTGGCTGGGCACTGCCCTGGCAGTACTTCCCGCTCCATTGGATACTGATGATTCTGGCCGCTCTGGGAAGTGCACTGGCAGCAGCTGCCCTGCCACTGATCCAACTGGCGAGGTACAGCCCGACACGGTTACTACAGGGATTTCGCGATGATCATTAATCCTCATATTCGGAATCAGTGGCTCCTGATACTCCCCATCAGCCTGTTACTCAGCGGTTGTGAAGCTGATCCTGCCCCGCAGGGATTTGCCGGACTAGGAAGCGCCGCTGAAGGATTTCAAACTGTCAGCCCTGAAACCCTGATCGACTATCCGGATGCACTGGGGGCACACCCGGATTATCGAATTGAATGGTGGTATATCACCGCCAATCTGGAAGATCCTCAGGGTACACCTCTCGGTATTCAGTGGACGTTGTTCCGCCAGGCGCTGACACCAGGTCCACAGCGTGATGGCTGGGCAAACCAGCAGTTATGGCTGGGTCATGCAGCGATCACGCGTGAACATCAGCACCTGTCAACCGAAACCTACGCCAGAGGCGGTGTAGGTCAGGCAGGCGTCACGCAAGAACCTTTCGAGGCCTGGATCGATCACTGGCGACTCTACGCCACCCGTGAGGATGCCACCGAGTTCATCCTTGAGCTGCAAACACCCGAGTTCGGCTATCAGTTACAACTGCAAAAGACAGGCCCCGCTGTGCTGCAGGGAGACCAGGGATTCAGTATCAAATCCGCACAGGGACAGGCATCTCACTACATCAGCCTGCCCTTTATGCACGCATCTGGAGAGGTACGTATCGGTGACAAACAGCTTGAGGTTCAGGGGCAGGCCTGGCTGGACCGGGAATGGAGTAGTCAGCCCCTGTCACCGGATCAACAGGGGTGGGACTGGTTTTCACTGCATCTGGACCAAGGGGACAAGCTGATGCTGTTCCGTCTCAGACATGACCGTGGTGAAGACTATTATTCCGGCACCTATATTGATGCTGAAGGACATCCGCATCCGCTACAACCGCAACAGATACACATGCAGCCCACAGGTCAACATAGCGTTGCGGGTCGTCAGTTGCCGGTCGAATGGCAGCTTTCCGTGGCCGACTGGGGTATCCATATTCAGACTCAGGCATTAAACCCGGATGCCTGGATGCAAACCGGTATCGCTTACTGGGAGGGGCCCATACGCTTCAGTGGCAGTCACTCGGGGGTGGGCTATCTGGAAATGACAGGCTACTGAAACAGGCGAAAACACTCCACAGAATAGATTTTCCTGCACATCCTGACCGGAATCGGTTAGAGTAGTGATACAATTTTAAACCGATCAGTCTTAATTCTTATTATGCACACACAAAACCGAACGATTCCCGGCCTTGTCTGGATGCTTGCCGGGTTGACTGCTTTGGGTCCACTGGCCATAGATGCCTATTTGCCTGCGTTCCCGGACATGGCAGCGGATCTGAACGTTTCCGTACAATCCATTGAATTGACCGTCAGTCTGTTTCTGGCAGGTTTCGCACTTGGCCAGCTCGCAGGCGGCCCTTTTTCGGATCATTATGGCCGTCGAGCCGCAATTTTTACCGGCTTGACGTTGTTCGGCATCGGCACGCTGGGCATTTTGCTCAGTCCGCAGGTGGAAACTGTCTGGGTTGCACGCTTTATCCAGGCCTTTGGCGGTGGTGTCAGTGTGGTTAACTCGGCTGCCATTGTCCGTGATCTGTTCAGAGGTGCGGACAGTGCCCGCGCCATGTCCCGTATTGCAGCGATCATGATGGTTGCACCGATGCTGGCTCCAGTGCTCGGCAGTGTCATGCTGCACCTGGGTAGCTGGCGCAGTATCTTTCTGGTATTGCTGGTCTACACCCTGACGCTGCTGCTGACGCTGGCGTATAAAATGCCGGAAACCCGACAGGTACCGGACCTGCCAGCTATCTCACCACTTCGCCGATACCTGCAAGTGATACGACATCGCCGTGCACTTGGCTTTCTGGTCGCAGTCGCATTCAGCCACGCGGCCATGTTTGCATTTATCACCGGTTCCTCCGGCGTCTATATGGCACACTTCGGCGCCAGTGCAGCCACCTTTCCACTACTGTTTGGTGCCAACGTCGTCGTGTTGTTGATCTGTAACCAGATTAATATCCGCATCGTGCATCGCTTTACCCCGCAACGTCTGCTGATGCTCGCTCAATGGACACAGGGATTAATCGGCTGCAGCCTGTTGAGCATTATCTGGCTGGGTGAAATCCAGCTCTGGCAGCTGGTTCCCGGTATTATGTTGTTTATCGGCCTGCAGGGCTTTATCATCTCGAACGGCATGGCCAGTACCATTGAGTTTTTCCCGCAAAGTGCCGCTACGGCGACAGCAATGGTCGGTGCGACCGGTTTTGCACTGGGCGGCCTGTCTGGTGCGCTGATCGGGTTACTGGGTGATGGCTCTCCTCTGCCGATGATCGCCGTCATGACAGGCTCGGTGCTGGTCGGTATTACGCTGCGCACGCTGTTGCACCGCAATCAGGCAACCACCACAGATACACGCTAGACTGATATAAAGCAGACCCTAAGGATTGAGGATACTTGATGGAACCCTGGCATTTCTGGCTACTGGCAGCACTCTTTTTAATGATCCTGGAACTGCTGGGCACCGGCTTTTTTGCCTTTGCTCTGGGGCTGGCTGCCCTGATTGGCATGTTCGCAGCGCTTTTCAATGTACCTTCATCGGTGCAGTGGCTGGTATTTGCCCTGGCCGCAGCGGTTCTCGCTCCCTGGCTACGTAAAACCCTGCGTCACTGGGCGCCCTCTCGTCGTCGCAGCGCACTGGCTGGTGAAAACCGTGAACTTGAAGGGTTACTTCTACTGGATCAAAACGGCCAACTCAAAGTCAAAATCGAAAATGATACCTATTTTGTTCGCTCGAACAGTGGCCGTGAACTCACACCCGGTAACCGTGTCACGGTAACCGGATTTGATGGCATCACGGCTCTGGTCGATTAATTTATCGTCAAACCAAAAGGAATAACTCAATGGATGCGATGTTAGTGATTGCTCTGGTGATAGCCGCTATGGTTATCATCCTGGTCATTAAGGGATTAATGATCGTTCAACAGTCTGAAGCGGTCGTCATCGAACGGCTTGGCTCCTATCACAAAACCCTTGAACCGGGTATTAACTGGATCATCCCGTTTGTGGATCAGCCCCGCTCCATCAAAATGCGCCGCTATCAGGTCATCAACAATGAGCAAGTCGCGGTGGTCGTTGAAGAAACGAGGATTGATCGCCGTGAAACAGTACTCGATTTTCCGGGACAAGCTGTGATTACGGGCGACAACGTCAGCGTGATGGTCAATGGAGCTCTTTATTTTCAGGTCATCGATCCGGAACGTGCTGTGTATCAGGCCGAGAATCTGGTACAGGCCATTGAAATCCTGGCGAAAACGTCACTACGTTCTGAAGTGGGCAAAATGGAACTGGACAAGCTGTTTGAATCGCGCCAGGAGATCAACGACAAACTTCAGATCGTCATGGATGATGCGGGTAACAAATGGGGAGTCAAAGTCACCCGTGTAGAAATTCAGGATATCGACATTCCCCGTGATGTTGAAGATGCCATGCGCAAACAGATGACTGCCGAACGAGAGCGACGTGCAATGGTATTGCAAGCCAGCGGTGAGCGTGAAGCGGCTATTGCACGTGCTCAAGGTGAAAAAGAATCGGCGATTCTGGTTGCTGAAGGTGACAAAACCGCTTCAATTCTCCGTGCTGAAGGTGAACGCGAGGCGATTAACCAGATCATGGCTGCCGCAGATGGCCGTATTGATCCGGAGCTGGTCATTGGTTACCTGATGGGCCTCGAATACCTGAATACACTGCCGAATATTGCCAAAGAAGGTGATCGTGTATTCCTGCCATTTGAATCGTCCAGCGTCCTCGGCGCGGTGGGTTCACTGCAACAATTGCTGCAACAAACACAGGGGAAAGCTGGATAATTACGACTGGTTCAGATCCTGTTCACCCGATCACACGTAAGATCTGATCGGGTGACATCTGTACAGCGGGCATGGCGTCAGGGAACTGACGCAAATGTTTGTAGTCACAGAGTTGATTCTTGATTTGTATCATTGCACTCCCCACTAAAGAGAGTTCTAATATGCGAATCAACCTAAAGCCTGATAGCTGATCGTTAGAATTGGCACGGGTTCAACCGTCAATGAAAAGGGTATATCTATGGCAAATTCTAGCCGTCGTGGTTTTTTGAAGAAAGGTTTATTCGGTTTGGCAGCCCTGCCAATGGGCATGGGTGTTCTGACATCCAAAACCTTTGCAGCAACACTGCCACCACTGAGTGAAGATGCTCCAAACGCCAAAGCATTGAACTATGTTAAAGTGGCTGCAGATGCAGCTGACCATCCAGCCTTCAAAGAAGATGCTTACTGCGACAACTGCATGTTCTGGCAGCCTAATACCAACGGCTGTACCTTGTTCCAGGGCTTCTCTGTTGAAGCAAAAGGCTGGTGTCAGTCTTGGGTTAAGCGTCCAGGTTAATACCTTTTCGTACGCCTGAAACTTTCAGAGATCCATCTAAAAACCCCTGAGGTAATTGATACATCAGGGGTTTTATGTATCAATAGCTTCTCTTTATAAAACGACACTCCGAATACGGAGTTGTCCTGCTGCGGCGCAAAAACTATACTGAAGTTCGGGACTTTTGTTTTAAATCGGAATTTAGTATGTGCGCTTCATTTTGTCAGAGAATTCTTGTATGAAGCCAGCTTCCATGCCGCGTTTGCTTCGTTATGTTCTGGCGCCGGTCATAGGGCTCATGGTCACACTGGTTTTTTTCACCATGACCAGTCTGTACCAGCAAACGCTGCAGGAACAGCAACGCGCCGTTCAAATTGAACGTCTGGCAGAAATTCGAGCCAACATCGAAGGGGCATTTAACGGCGCAATCAATTTGACCGCCGGACTGATTGCTTTTGTCAGCTCTACCGGCGTTATCAGTCAGGATTTCTTCGCCCAGATCAGCCATGAGTTAATTCAGCAAAATAGTCTTATCCGCAATATCACCCTGGCTCCAGGCAATGTGATTCGTTATGTCTATCCTTTGGAAGGGAATGAAGCAGCACTCGGGCTGGATCTGCTTAATCATCCTACCCAGGGAGAAGCCACACGCCAGATGCTCACCTCAGGCAAACCCATTCTGGCTGGCCCCTATGAATTGGCTCAAGGAGGCGTTGCCGTCATCCACCGTGTCCCCATTTACCTGGATAGTGATACTGCCGATCCGGTGTACTGGGGCATGATGAGTACACCTATCGACTTCAGCCGTATCCTGGAGCTTTCTGGCCTTCTCAATCCCGCACTGGGTCTGGAGATCGCCTTGCGTAGTCGGGAGGGTACAGGAGCAGAAGGTATTGTATTTTATGGTGATCCCGCGCTCTTCGAAATGTCAGGTGTATTTAACAGCTATATCAGTGTTCTGAATGGCAAATGGGAGATGGCGGCCTTGCCTGACAGGCATCAACCACAATCGGGTAACGGACTGGTCTGGACAGCCAGGGGCATAGGTGGAATGTTTGGCTTACTGACTACCTTTATGATCTGGCAGTTAATGCGTATGAACGAGAGACTGCATGCATCCCAGGCTCAATACCGTCAACTGGCTCAACATGATACGTTAACAGGCCTGCCCAACCGCATCGTGTTATATGACCGATTCGAACAAGCAGTAGCGCGTGCTGAACGCCATCACGACCCGTTGGTACTGCTCTATATGGATCTGGATGGTTTCAAATACATCAATGATCTGCATGGTCATCAAGCCGGAGATATTGCCCTGGCAGAGTTGGCACAACGTTTTCGTCGTGTAGTACGAGGCAGTGACAGTGTGATTCGGATTGGTGGCGATGAATTCATCATCCTGCTGGAAAATGTAACCAACATTGATGCGGTACTCAGTGTCACCGATAAAATCCTGAACTGTGTCGCAGATCCGATTGAATTTGAATCGCAGCAGTTCAAACTGGGAATCAGTATCGGTATCGCGTGTTTTCCCCAGGACGGTTTGACCCTTGATCAGTTAATGACTTCCGGTGACCACGCCATGTACGCCGCCAAAGCTGCTGGAAAAAACCGCATCAACTGGGCATCCGATCCCAGCCATCTATTTTCAAAGAACTAATATAAATGACATTCATGTTACAACGCCCGTCCCGGCGCACTGTCAGAGCACTCATCGTAGATGATCAGATTATTATTCGAAACCTGCTGCGTGCCCTCCTGACAAAATCCGGATTAAACGTCGTCGGTGAGTCCAACAGTGGTGAAAAAGCGCTGCTTATGGCTGAGCAATTAAAGCCGGAACTTATTTGTCTGGATATTACCATGCCAGGAATTTCCGGTCTGGAAACCCTGAAACGCCTTAAACAGTCACACCCGCAAACCAAAATAGTGATGATCACCGGCCACCAAGGCAAAGGAGATGTTGAAGGCGCTATTGCCGCAGGTGCTGATGGTTATATTGTCAAGCCCTTCAAGGTGAACACCTTATTAACCACCCTGGAAAAAATTATGCACAATAACTAACTGATATATAACTGTCCCCGGAAATTCCTCAATATTACAGATCAGTATTTTTTGGCCCACAGCAACAGGCTAGTGGACGGAATCAGAATCAGCCAGAGGAGTACCCAACCATCGCTCAATCTTTTGTGCAAGATCCTCTTTATTAAAGGGTTTGCTCAAAAAATCATTCATTCCCGCATCAAAACACTTTTGCCGGTCTTCAGGCATCACATTCGCAGTCACGGCCACAATAGGTACCTCCGAAATGGCAGTATCCAGCGCGCGAATTCGGCGTGCTGCAGTGATACCATCCATCACCGGCATCTGCATATCCATCAACACCAAATCAAAATGGCTGTGTTGCAACTGTTCCAGCGCTTCCTCACCATGATTGGCAATCACACAACTGTATCCCAGTTTTTTCAACAGACCGACGGCAACCATTTGATTCACTTTATTATCTTCAACCAGTAATATTCTGGAAGCAGGCATGCCAGATGACACAACAGGCGAAGCCGTCACCGCTACAGGGGTCGCATCAGACGGCGTGACTCTGTCTACAGCAAGGTCTACAACTGGGTCCGAAGCTGGCTCATCCGTGTCTGTTTTCTCGGCAACCCTGACCGGAACCTCAAAGTAAAACCGGCTCCCCTGCCCAGGTTCACTCTCCACCCGGATTTCGCCCTGCATCAATTCAATAATACGTTTACAGATAACCAACCCCAAACCGGTTCCACCGTAACGACGTGTTATTGACAAATCTGCCTGGGAGAAGGGAATGAACAGCTTGTCCAGTATCTCAGGCGCCATGCCAATACCTGTATCCTCAACACAACACTGCAAGCGATTGTCAGCAGGCATAGAGAGTCTGACATGAACAGATCCCTGGTCGGTAAACTTGACTGCATTACCTACCAAATTAAGTAGCACCTGTCGCAATCGTCCTGGATCGGCTTCAAGCTCTGCGGGTAATGAACTGGATATTTCCAGCTCCAGTCGAAGGCCTTTGGTTTGTGCGCTTGCCTGAAACAAGCCCACCACTTCCTGGCTCAACGCTCGCAGATCAAACACACACTGATCCAGCTCTGCACGCCCAGCTTCCAATTTGGAAAAATCCAGAATGTCGTCCAGAATGGACAGCAACGCGTTCGCACTGGCATACAAGGTATTCACCATTTGCCGCTGCTCAGTATTCAAATCTGTCTCCACCAGGAGACGGGCCATTCCCAGTACACCATTCATGGGAGTACGCACTTCATGGCTCATCATGGCCAGGAATTCAGATTTGGCCTGGCTGGCCTGCTCGGCCTTAATCACCGCAACACTCAACTCTTCTGCCATACTTTCGGCCTGAATACGCGCCTGTGAGGCGAACGCCATATGGCGTAATAACAGCAGAATCAGAATACCCATGGTCAGGGTAATCAATACTATCAATAACGTCACGTACCCATACATCTGACGTTGTTCGGTCCGCTCTTCATTGATTCGCAGAGCACTCAATCCTTTCATATCGACAACCAGACGCTCACTTACCTGCGCCAGTCGATCTGATAGCATCACAATTTCATCAATATTTTCCTGGACTACCATGGCACCTTGCTCAAAGTAATCATCCATCGACAAAATGATATCAATTGCTTCACGATGAAATGGTGCCAGGTCACCTGCTTCGTAGCCGAATAAACGGCCTATTTCACCACGCTGAAGGAGTTGTATGCGGCTATAAAGAATTTCAAATCGCAGTTCGAGATGCTGCCAGTTGGCAGTACTGGGGTTGACGGCGTATTGCGTCAGTAATGCGGAGAGTTTCAGGTTTTCACGGTCCAGCTGATAACTGGCCCAAAGTGCATCTTCGCGGGCGGCCTCTGTCAGCTGCTGCTGACGGTCATGCATAGTATACAGAATAAAAAAAGCCGCTACGAGAAACAGCAGAGTACAGACTAGCAGTAACCAGAAGGTGCGACGAAAATAAATTGGTTTTTCCAGCGTCACACCCCGTTTCTCCCAAACAATCGATACAGACAGGCTCTCTAGAAGAGCTCAATGCCTAGTAGAGCTCAATGGCTTTAATTTGCCATACAGATCGATTGTAGTATACCTCTGAATTGAGGTCAGGGTTTTCATCGAAGGGATAGATTACAAACAATGGCCCTTTATCCCGGATACGTAACACATCACCATTGCGTTTCATCGCCAGAATAACGCCCAGGTCACTAAAATCGGAGGCAGGTACGACAGCGCTGTAATCATTCAGTGCGATAACACGCATATTTGCATTCAAATCAGCACCAACAGCTTCCAGTATAGCCGACGCCAGGGGCCCTTCGAATTCACTTACTTCATCATACCAGGGCGTTTGCGTGCTTATTGTTGCCTGAGGCAAGGCTTCCAGCATGGCACGATCAAACACAAACGCCTGCTCGGCATTATGTTGGCTGATTTTACCCGTGATTGTCAGCACTGCAGGGCCTTCGGGTGTCTGTGCAACAACTTTTCCGCCCAGCAGCGAGAACAACACGATAGCGAAGAGCAGCAAGTTTCTGCTGAAGACACCACAGATAGGTTTATGCATCACTCACCTCTTTTCTGAATTTTCTATTTTTTTTGATTATAATCCAATTCAGTAAGACATCAAGGGAAATAGTGACAATGCCAGTTTATCCAACCGCACGTACACGACTGGAAAAGATATGAATACGCAGCACTTCATCTGCAGATTCGGCGTAACTTTGCAGCCGCTTGATTGTGTGTTCACTGACCTGGTGTCCTTCAGGCAAAAGCAGCAGATTGGCCGATGTCACCACATCTCTGGATAGCTTCATACCGGGCACCAGATTATAGGTCGAAACAACACGCTCATCCTGCTCAAGCAGATCCAGATTCAGACTTGGTAATACATCCGGCAATTTTTCAATTAACACCGGATCATAAACCAGTCCAGCCTGTTCTCGTAACTTGGCCAGCGCACCTGCACGACTCAAACGTACATCGGCGGATACACCTCTTACCGCATAGATATAATCACGGGCCACTGCCAGGATTCGGGAGCCCAGTGGCAGGTTTTCACCCTGCAAGCCCTGCTGATTGCCCTTGCCATCATAACGATCAAACTGATGCAGGACTGATAAGGCAATTGATGACAGATGCTGAACCGGTGACATGGCTCGATACGCCAGTATGGCATGTGTCCTGAACTGATCACGTTCCAGTGTATTCATCTCATGCCAGGATTTACGCACCAGATAATCATCCAGACACAAGACTCCAACCTCTCCCAGCAAACCGGCCAGCTTTGTATTCATACGTTCAAAATCCGTTTGCTCAAGACTACCACCCAGTAACCAGCACAACTGACTGACTTCCTGGGTGTACGCACTGCCAGGCGTTCCTTTGAGAGAAAGCAGATTATAAAACACCCGAATAATTGCCCTGACCTGCTCCTTGACCCGCTGATGGCTGCTTTGCAGATCCGACAATGCCTTGCGTATTTGCAATGTTCGTTGCTCAACTTTCTTTTCCAGCACTGAGTTCAGCTCTTTGAGCTCCTGATTTTGAGCCTCTACCAAGTGGTATAACTGTTCATTTTCACGTTTCAGGCGTCTGGATTCCATTTCCTGGGCCAGGCACTCCAGCAATGCATCGCTATCCCAGGGCTTTTGCAGATAACGGTGAATACGCCCCCGGTTGACGGCAGCAATCGTAGACTCAATATCAGAATAGCCTGTCAACAAAATACGCACGGTATCCGGATACAGGCTGGCGACCTGCTCCAGAAATTCAGCACCGCTCATCCCGGGCATACGCATATCAGAAATCACCAAATCAATCGGTTGCTGTGCAAGTACAGCAAGACCTTCCTGACCACTGGTAGCAATCGTGACATCGTAGGTTGCTTTTGGCAGCAGACGCTTGAGGGCACGCAAAATACTCGATTCATCATCAACACACAGCACCTTCCAGCTCAGGGCGCTGACGGGTTCGGTTGTCATTAATAGCATAACCACCTCCGATGAATTTCCGTAATTTCTTTAATTTCTGTTTTTTCTTAATGTAGACTATGCTAAAACTGAACGCAAATAAAAAATGCGCTTACCACCCAGCATTCCTGAGGAGTGACCTATGATGAAAATTACGGTTTGTGATGATTCTCTGATGTCACGCAAAAGTGTCATACGTGCACTACCTGAACACTGGTCTGATGAAGTCACACAATGCAAGCATGGTCTGGAAGCCATGGAAGCATGCCGCTCCGGCCTGGCCGATGTGCTGTTTCTGGACTTGACCATGCCAATCATGGATGGACTTGAAGTACTTGAACGGCTGCAAAAAGAGCAGTTAACCTCAGCCGTCATCGTCATCAGTGCGGACTTCCAGCCGGAAGTTCAATCAAAGGCACTGAGTCTGGGCGCATTGGCCTTTATCAGCAAACCTGTCTCACGGGAAAAATTGACCGACACGCTAATACAGGTGGGCTTGCTATGACGCAGAATTCATTAATAGCCAATGAGCCAAATGAGTTGAATGAGCTCAGACAGGATGCTCTACAGGAAATTTTTAATATTTCCATGGGCCAGGCAGCAGACTCTTTGGCCAGCCTGGTGAATGACCGCGTTCATCTGTCAGTTCCACAGATGCACTGGGTGGAAAAAAGCCGGGTACAGGATTTAAAGGCGGCGATGAAGCGTGTCCCAAAAGGAGCAATCATCTGCCAACCTTTTTTTGGGTATCTGAAGGGTGAAATTCTGGTGTGTTATGAGCAGGGCACCCAGTACGAGGTCATTGGACAAAGCCTTGCCTACTCCAGGGTTGATACCCAGCGCTGGCAACACGAACTGCTGCTTGAAATCACAAATATACTGGGTGGTGCCTGTCTCAGAGGTGTCGCTGAGCAGCTGAACATTCGTATCGATTTTGGTGCACCGGCCCTGATTGATCGACATAACGATGTAACAGCCATACTGCTCAACCCCTCATCTGTCTGGGTCAAGGCCTTAATGATGGAAATAGGCTTTAGTGTCCAGACCATGTCTATGACATCCGATATTCTCATCTGTATGCCGGAACATTACATCGACAAGTTATTTAGCTGTATTGATCTGTTGCTGGAGTAATGCCATGAACACTGTCTACAAACAGATACTCAATCAACTCAATGTGGGTATTTTAGTACTGGATGAACAGTGCACTCTGCTTTATGCCAATAATTTCATCCGCGATAACCACAAACATGAACCACGAACTGGCGTCTCTCTGTTCAGCCAGTTTCCGGAGATTCCTGAAGACTGGTTCAGAAAACGGGTCGAATCCGTAGTAATGTTCCACAACACCTCATTTACCAGCTGGCAATATCGACCACACCTGTTAAATCTGATGGAAACACGTCCAATCACCGGCACACACGAACTGATGTATCAGAGTTGTTCTCTTGCCTATCTGGGCCATTTCGATCAACGCCACCTGATCGGACTGATTGTACAGGATACGACACAAACCGCACTGTCCCAAATGAAACTGGCCAGCACGCTGAAAAAACTCAATGCAGAACATCGACAATTACAAAAACTGAATCAGCAACTTGAAGAAGCGCAGTCACAACTGGTTCAGTCTGAAAAAATGGCCGCAGTGGGCCAGCTCGCAGCCGGGGTTGCGCACGAAATCAATAACCCTGTCTGCTTTATCAAATCAAACCTGGAGTGCTTGCAGGATTACACCCGCAAGCTGATCGAGTTGAGCCAGTCAGTTGAAGGACTGATAAAACATATTGATGACGAGGCACTGAAAACACAATTCAACCAATATAAAGCTTCTCTGGATATCGGTTATATTCAGGATGAACTGCCAGAGATACTTGCTGAAACGCTGGATGGCACCCAGCGTATTCAGGATATCACCACCTCATTGCGGGATTTTTCCCGACTCGACAGTGCCGAATGGCAGCAAGCCGACATTCATCAGGGGCTTGAGTCCACGCTGAAAATTGTCAATCACGAATTAAAATACAGTGTCGATGAAATTGTGCGGGACTATGGCGAGCTGCCCTCCGTGCTCTGTCTTCCGGCTCAACTCAACCAGGTATTTCTGAATCTGCTGGTCAACGCCTCCCAGGCTATCGACAAGCATGGCAGGATTGTTATCCAGACACGCCATGAAACCGGCTCGGAAAGCATCACCATCCGCATTACCGATAATGGCAAGGGTATTCCAGCCGAGATACAGGCAAAAATATTCGACCCTTTCTTCACCACCAAAGACGTCGGTCAGGGCACCGGACTCGGTCTGTCGATTTCCTACGGCATCATCCAGGCACATCAAGGCAACATACAGGTTACCAGTGCACCCGGTGAAGGCACTTCATTTCTGATCAAGTTGCCCGTAACACCAAAGCGAACAGAACACACAGTATGCGTATGACAGGAGCGTCAAGATGTTACCTTTTCACCTGGTTATTTGCGATGATGAAGAAGCTATTGTCCATTCATTGCAGCGGCAGTTTCGCCGCTTGTACCCTGAGTGCCGGATTTCCGGATTCACATCGGCGGAAATACTCCAGCATCAACTGATGAATTTACAACCGGATGCACTGATCGCTGACCTGAAACTGCAGGATGGTGATGGCCGCGAGTTATTACAACAGATGGCCACCCTGCATCCTCACTCGATACGTGTTCTGATGTCCGGTATCTCAGAGCAGGCTCCGTTACTGGACGCACTGCAGTATTGCCATCGCATACTGATCAAACCGTTCAATCAGTCTGATCTGGAGTCCATTTATGACTGCCTGCAACACCTGTCATCACTGCAGCTGGAGCATAGCGAGCGAAGATTGCTGGGACAGCTGACAGGATTGCCCAATCGACCGGAAATCATGCTTTCAATCACCCGTGCGCTGGCCGAAGAAACCCCTGATCTGCAAACTATTGCGGATAAAATACTGGAAGACCCGGCACTGTTGACACGTATTCTGACCTGGGCCAATTCACCCATATTCGGCTTTCAATCCAGCACTGAAGATCTGAAAACAGCCCTGATGCGTCTGGGACTGGATACGCTGAATCACTTGATCATGATGCTATCTGTGCGTCAACAACTCATGGCATACAATCATCCCGTCGCAAATCAGCTGATCGAGGAGGCACAGGCTCTCGCTCACCATTCGAGCCAAATGTGCTCTGAAATGGCTCTGTCACCCAGACAACGGAATCAGGTCATCATCGCTGCCTTACTGCATAATCTGGGTAAACAGATCCGCTTGCTGGAATACCTGCATACCGATCAGACCGCGCCACTTAACCCGGAGTTTTTAAGCCAGCGACATGTTCATCTTGGTGCAGGATTACTGCTACTGTGGGATATGGATCAAGAGATTGCAGAGGCGATTCTGAGACAGTACCAGGACCCACAAGAGACGAAAACCTTTCATCCGGCCTATCTGCTACAGCGGGTCCACCAGAAAATATCTCATCAGGAAGTCTGCTTATGAAGCCCTCGATGTTACCGACTACTGTGCTGATCGTTGAAGATACTGCGACCACCCGCCTGATATTACGCCAGGGCCTCACTCAGGCAGGCTATCAGGTCATTGCCACAGAAAACGGCTATCAGGCCATACTGGCATTTCAGCAGCACTCCGTCGATCTGGTGCTCCTGGATGTCAATATGCCAGTGATGGATGGCTTTGAATGCTGTGAGGCCTTGAGACACAGCGAAAAAGGACGTCATATCCCGATCATTATGCTGACGGGTCGTGATGATCATGAATCCATTAATCGGGCGTTCGAACTGGGCGCATCTGACTTCATTACCAAACCGATTAATCTGAGGCTGTTGTTGCAAAGAGTACGCTACGGACTGAGGGATTCCTGTCGTGAACAGGCCCTGTTGCAATCCCAGGCAGAGCAGCGACGCCTGATTGAACAACTCAGTGAAGCACAGGCGCAACTATTGCAAAGCGAAAAGCTGGCATCAATCGGGCTGCTGGCTGCCGGAGTCGCACATGAGATCAACAACCCTCTGTCCTGTATTAAGGCCAATATGCAAACTTTAAAATACTATATCGATAACCTGTTCACCTTACAGCACAGCATGTCTGAACTGCTTGGGCAGGAACAACTGCAACACCAGGCCAGGCAACTGGAACAGACCCTGGAGTGGGCAGAAATACGTCAGGATAGTCCAGAACTGCTTCAGGACGTTCAGGAAGGCATCGATAGAATCCAGACTATCATCAGTGGCTTGATCAACCTGTCTGATACGGGAAACAGCATCACAAAAAACAGCACTCAGCTGGAAGAGGTCATTCAGGAAGTTCTGACTCCGTTTGATGATATGCCCCTGTTTCAGGGAACAATACAGACACACCTGTGCAACCCTGCACTGGAGGTGAATATAGACAAAGCGGATTTACTGCAAATCCTGCATAGCTTATTGGCCAACGCCATGGATGCTGCGGGCCCTTGCGCAAACCTGGATATTATCACCTACCGTGAAGGCCAGACCGGCTGCGTTGAAATACAGGATAATGGCCCGGGAATTCCCGACAAGCATCTGCAGCGGATTTTTGATCCCTTCTTTACGACAAAGCCCCCCGGGAAAGGAACTGGCCTGGGTTTGTCACTGGTCTATCAGATTCTCAAACGGGCTGAAGGAAAGATAGAGGCCTGCAACCGTCAGGAAGGTGGTGCCTGCTTCAAGGTCAAGCTACCGCTGGTATCACTGAACTGATTCCGATTGAATACTATCCGTCATGACACAATTACGTCCGGCATGTTTGGCTCGGTACAAGGCACTGTCCGCTCGATGCATGACTGCATCAGCACTCTGATCCGATCTCTGCACCTGACTGACACCCATACTGAGCGTGACAGTCAGCTTTTGCTCGCCAATCCTGATCAATTGAGCCGATACCGCTACACGAATACGCTCAGCAAGCTCAAGCGCCCCATCTGTCTCTGTATCCGCTAACAAAATGGCAAACTCCTCGCCACCCAGCCGGGCCAATACATCCGCCTGGCGCAGTAGAGACTGAATCCGGACAGACACCTCACACAACACCTGATCACCGCAGGCATGTCCATATTGATCATTCACCTGTTTGAAATGGTCAATATCCAGCATCACGACGGCCACAGGTCGGTGATTACGTTGACAGGCCGATAGCAGAGCGGATAAGCGCTTGAAGAAATAGCGGCGATTATATAACCCGGTCAGGCTATCGGTCACCGATAACCGACGCAGTTCATTTTCAGCATGCTTGCGTGCCGAGATATCTGTCACTGTACCGGTCATGATCCAGGGTTCGTCATTGTGCCACTGTGTCACTTTGCCTCGCCCTTCTAGCCATAGCCAGCCGCCATCGGCACAGCGAGACCGATACTCAATCCGGTAAGGCTGATGATTCAGAAGATGCTCCTGAATAACCTCCTGCACATAGCGAAGATCATCCGGATGTATCTGTGCATACCAGTCATCGACACACAGTGCCCGGGTCTCGGCGTAGCCAAGCATGGAGAAGCAACGTTGATCCCAGTGCAATTGCCCTGTATGTAAATCCGCTTCCCATAGACCATCATTGATCGCCCCCAGCGCATTTTCATATCGCTGCTCACTGGCCTCCAGTGCCTGGGCCGTGGCAAGTTGTTGCGCTACGGCCTGGTCGATACGCCATTGCAGGCGTCGCCGGGTCAGCTGCAGCAGTCTCAGTAACAATCCCAATGCCACAAGGTATACCAGTAGCAACAATACCCGGTTACGCAGCTGATCAAGCTGAATCCCTGCGACCAGAGCACTTTTGTCCTGCCAAATCCACACCGAACCAACCGGTTGTCCCTGCTCCCGTAATCCGGCGTAGTCGGATAAGGGAAAGCGCATCACATGCAGCGTCTGAGTCGCCGACTTCACGAGTGCTGACTGAAGGGTTTGATCCGTGTAAGCGGGAAAAATTTCTTGAGATAACCACTCAACAATTTCAGGACGCGAACTGGCTTCAATATAACAGCTGCATGTATCAGGTAACTGAAGGCCATTGCGATGCTGATGTTGCTGCCAAACCTGCTGTTCGACATGATCACGTCGCAGTAACACAGCAAAACCGGCATCGTACTGTTGATCCAGACGCAGTAACTGCTGATCAAACGACGTGCCTGCCTCCAGTACACCGATAAATTCACGGGGTTTTCCAGGTGGATTAAACCAAACAGGCACCACCCCTCGAATCCCGGAATAAATCCGTCCGGTTTCAAAGCCACTTCGATACTGCTGATCATTCAGCACATCTTCGATGATGGGACGGATGCCTGACATCTGGTCACCAAAACTACCCGGATCATGGACCCGTAAAAAGGATGTTACACCCGGGCTGACATGAAACTGCAACTGGCGCAGGCCATATTCTGACTGCATCAACTGCCAGCGTGAGTCCAAATAAAGATGCAAGGCATGACGCCAGAAGGCGGTCTCATCCAGTCCAGCGCCACCGCCTTCCTGCCTGAGAACCTTCACACCCTGAGAAAAAAGTGTCTGGATACGGGTATTCTCTGCCAACAAGGATGCCAGTGTTAGCATTTGCAGTTCCAGGTCCTTGCGTGACATTTCAAAACCATTACGCAGTCCCTCAGCCTCCAGTGCCAGCTGTTTCATCAGTTGCTGCTGACTACGGTTTTCAATAACTCCTGCCAGACCGACAAAGAGCAAAGCCATGACTACAGCGGCCAACAGAAAAAAGCGGCCATAACGGGCTGCGCTGACCAGCGAGTTGACCTGATATGAAATCTGCTGAATAAAACCCGGTAATGAAGACAGTTTGAAACTCGACAGTATATTATTAGAAGTGAATTTATTTATTATGACAAATTACTTCAACCGAGGCACTATCTGCGCAAGCGCCATACTTATACTTTGGTCTAGACCGAGTATTTAATTTCACTTGTGCCAGCTTTATGACAGCTTCGCTCCCTATAGTGTGAAATCGCTGCTGTAACCCCTCTGTCGTGGTCGGCAAGCACCCAAACAATAACTAAAAGGTATTCATACTATGGCAATATCCTTTCGCAAAACTCTGAAACTGGCCGCCTGCGCCCTGACACTTCCCCTCTTGATCAGTGCCACATCGGCCACGGCAAGCAACTATCCGAATCGGCCAATTGAAGCTGTAGTTGGTTTTGGTACCGGAGGCAGCGCCGACCGCATGACCCGGATTATGAGTAATCACATGTCGCAAGAACTGGGGGTTCCTGTCCGCGTCACCAACCGCCCCGGCGCCGGAACACAAATCGCGGCAAACTACATTCTGAACGCACCGGATGAAGGTTACCACCTGTTCTCATCCACCTTTGCACCCTATCTGACCAACACCATTCTGGCAGGCAATGCCACCTACAGTGTGGAAGATTTTTCCTATATCAACTTTCAGTGGTTTGATCAGGATCTGATTGCTGTGAATAAAAACAGCGGCTACAGCAGTCTGGCCGAAGTACTGGAGGTCATCAAAAACGAACCCGGCAAAGTACGGGCATCTGTCGTACAGGGTTCTGCAGGCCACCTGATGGCGCGTATTCTGCTGGATGCTTACGACATTCCGCAGAACCATCTGAATCTGGTGACCTATAACAGTGGTGGTGAGGCACGCACAGCTGTCGCTGGTGGCCAGGTCGACCTGGTACTGATCAGTGCTCAGGGCAGCGAAAGTATTCGGGAGTTCCTGACGCCACTCGCCATTGTCAGTGATGAGCGGATTGAGCAGTGGGATGTGCCAACTGTCAATGAAGCACTGCAACCCTTGAACATCGAAGTACCGGTACTGCAAGGCTCCATGCGTGGTTTTGCTGTCAGTGCCGAGTTCGAGCGCCGTCATCCAGAGCGTTTCAACAAACTGGCCCAGGCAATGCAAAATGCACTGGCCAAAAAAGAGCTTCAGGATGAGCTGCGCAGTCACGAAATTGGTGGTGTCTGGATCGGCCCTGAAAAAGCCAATCAGTTGATGCGGGAAAATTTTGAAACCTTCCGCCGCTACGCCCACATGCTGAACTGATCACCCTGTTCGTTTACCAACGCTGCCCGATTATCGGGCAGCAGGATCTGACTCATGAACAAACTCAAAAAAGACTACGGCCACCTGTGCATGCTGCTGGGATTGGCTGGTTTTACGATCTGGTATCTGAATGATGCTATTCGTGTCGCCTTTACTACCCCGAACCTGCTGCTGATTTTACCTGTCTCACTGGCCGTACTGCTTCTGTGTATTGCAGAGCTGGTCATCAGTGCCTATCGGGGCAAATTGTTTGAAGCGGTTGAGGATGAACCCGTCAAGGATATCCTGCCCATTATCCTGCTGTTTGCTGTCTATGTACTCACCCTGCCCTGGCTCGGGTTTGATCTGGGTACCATTCTGTTCGTGGCGATTTTCCTGCGCATGAAAAACGAACGTAACTGGTTCTGGGTTCTGGGATACAGCATCGGATTCGGCATTGCCATCGCGTTGTTCTTTGCGTTGATGCTGCCTTATCCCATGCCGATGACCTTCTTGCCCATCGACTGACACTTCAACAAGGTAATGTTCTCATGATCGATTTTGCAGCCAGTGCTTCTGCACTTTCCATGCTGTTCAGCAGCCTTACCCCCTGGATGATAGTGGTCCCCGGCATCATCATCGGCCTGGTTTTTGGCGCCACACCCGGATTACAAATTTCCATGGCCATGGCGATTTTCCTGCCTATGACCCTGTATATGGATTTCATGCAGGCGATGCTGTTTCTCACTGCCATCTTCACCGGCGGCTCCTTCGGCAGCGGTATCCCCGCCATCCTGATGAACATCCCGGGTACCTCATCAGCGATAGCCACCGCCTTTGATGGTTACCCCATGGCCAAGCAGGGCAAGCATAACCAGGCGCTCGGGATTGCGCTGGCTTCTTCCGTATTCGGGGTGCTGGTCGGCTATCTGATTCTGTTCATGATGATTCAGCCCATCAGTCTGATGGTCCTGAAGCTGGGCCCATCCGAGATGTTCATGGTCATTCTTTGGGGCATGACTCTGATCGCCAGCTTGCGTGGTGACCATGTACTCAAGGGGTTGATCGCCGGTTTTGTCGGCCTGCTGATCGGCACCATCGGTTTTAATGAAATCGGCCTGGCTCGCGGCACGATGGGCAGCTTCTATCTGTTTGATGGTATCCCGGTCATTCCGGCCATGATGGGCATGTTTGCCGCCTCGGAACTCTTCCGTCTGGCAAACAAGCAGTACATCGTTGACAGCAAGGCATCCCGTAAAGTAGATCTGCGCAAAATCGCCACAGGCTTCAAAATGGCATTCCAGTCTCCCCTGGTGATGCTGCGTGGTTGTCTGATGGGTGTCTTTGTCGGCGCGGTTCCCGGCGTGGGCTCATCGGTCTCCAACCTGTTATCCTATGTCGAAACCAAGCGTCGCGATCCGGACCCTGATTCCTACGGTAAAGGCAACCCCAAGGGAATCGTCGCCTCCGAATCAGCCAACAGCACCTCAGAAGCCGGCTCCATGGCAACCCTGCTGGCACTGGGTATTCCCGGTGGCGGTGCGACAGCTGTCATGCTGGCAGCCTTTGCGATGCACAACATTACCGGCGGCCCCCAGTTTATCCGTGAACAAACAGATATCGTTTACGCAATTATTTTTGCCAACTTTGCTCAGGTATTTTTCCTGATGATACTCGGCCTGTTGTTTATCCCACTGCTAGCCAATATCATCAAGGTACCCATGCGTTACCTGATTCCGACCGTACTGGTGCTGGCAGTCATGGGTTCTTTTGGTCTGACCGGAAATTTTGTAGGGCCTTTCACCGTACTGGCTTTTGCCATCATCGGCTGGCTGATGCGACGTTACGGCTATTCGGTACCGGCTGCCGTCATCGGCATACTGCTGGGTGCCATGGCTGAGAAAACACTGCTGCACAGCTACCAGATCAGTGGCGGCGATCTCAGCTATGTACTGGAACGCCCTGTTACGCTGGCTATTATGGCGCTTCTGCTGCTGTCACTGTTTGGCAGTAAACTGCTGTCGCTGATTCGGCGTCCGGCAAAGTCCACCGTAAATGGATAAAATGCGTTGAAAACACTCTACACATTGCTCTTGGGTACACTGGGCGGCTGGGCCGCCTGGTGGCTGGGCTTGCCCTTGCCCTGGATGCTGGGCCCCCTGTTGCTGGTGACCTGTCTGGCTCTGAAAGGAATACCGGTGCAGGTCAATCGTCAGGCCAATCGCTTTTTTCTTGGCGTACTGGGCTTCTGGTTAGGAACAGGCTTTGAAGCTGGCTTATTGAGCGAACTGCTGACCTGGTATCCCAGCGTCCTGCTGATGCTGCTTTCAGTGCTCTGTACCCTGCTGCTCAACACCTGGGTCTTCAAACGTCTGGCGGGGCTGGATACCGTTACCTCGGTGTTTTCTTCATTGCCAGGCACCATGAATGCCGTCGTCATTCAGGGAGACCGTTTGGGTGGTGATGCGCGCTGGATTGCCATAGCGCAGACGCTGCGCATCGCACTGGTCGTTATCAGTACCTCGATGATTTTCTATTTCATGCCAGGGCAAGCCTTGGCAAGTCCGACCATTGAGACAGGCGGCTGGACTGACCTCTTCTGGATACTGCTGGTGCCGGTTGGCTGGTGGACAGCCAAACAGCTGCGCCTGCCCATGGCTGAGTTTCTCGGTCCGCTTCTGGTCAGTGCGCTACTGTCCGTCACCCTGGTACAGATAGAGTTGCCTGGCTGGGTCATGATCGTGACCTTTGTGGTACTGGGATCATCAATCGGCAGCCGTTTTTTTGGTACTGCACTGTCAGCTTTGTTGAAAGTCAGCGGTTATGCTGTCCTGGCCACGACACTGGGTATGCTGATGGCTGCTCTCTTTGCTGCGTTGACCTGGAAACTGACAGGCATCCCTCTCTCCCATGCGTTTCTATCGCTGGTCCCGGGAGGTGTGGGTGAAATGGCATTGATCGCCACCGCCGCCGGTATCGATCCGCTCTACATCGCCTATATTCACCTGATTCGCCTGTTTGTGTTGATTATGTCTGCACCGCTATTGAGCCAACTGCTGGTCCGTCACCAGCGGAAACAAGACAGAGACCAACAGTCCACCCGTTGAGGACCGTCGCAGTTGCAGCTGTGCCCCATGCGACTGGGCTACCTGACTGACAATCGCCAGCCCCAGGCCACTGCCCTTTTCATCACGGTTTACCCGATAGAAGCGTTCAGTCACATGCTGCATCGCCTCATCCGGTATGCCAACGCCTGCATCTTCTACACTCAGGCAGGCCAATCCCGACTGCTCTGTCAAACGCACGCGAATAAGCCCCTGATAATCCGCATCTGCACCACCCGCGTGTACACTGGCGTTATCAATCAAGTTGGTCAACAGCCACTGCACCATAATCGGATCACAACGTACCGGGAAAGGACGTTCATCGGCAATCAATTCCAGTTCCTGACCACGCTGCAAGACCCGGTTCAACAAACGGGCACAGGCTTCATGACAGACCGGTTGCAAATCCTGTACTGCCAGCGAGGCATGATCCACCAGATCACTTTTAGTCTTGGCATACTTCAGTAACTGCTGGGTTGTATGGGAGGCATAATCCGTGGTTTTTCGGATTGCACGTAACTGCTGTTTCAACTGCGGATCATCACACTGCTTTTCCGACATTTCAGCCAACACCCGGATTTCCGATATCGGGGTCCTTAGCTGGTGCGAAACATCGGCATTAAATTGTTGAATATGTTGCATATTCTGGCGTATTTTCACCATCAGATGATTGATACTGTCCACCAGCGCACTGACCTCAGCAGGGACTTTTTCTTCAACCGGAGACAAGTCATGTGCCGAACGCTTGCGCAACGCCGACTCTATACGCTTTAGCGGAGACAATCCCTGGTGAATCGCAAACAGCGCGATCAACAAGGCACTGATTCCAAGGCCAACATTGATCACTAGCAGATTGGACAAAAACTCCTGCAGCAAATGTTCACGCCCCTCGCGAGACTCAGCCACAATCACTTCAACAGGTGCCGTTGCGCCACGCACAGGAATGAATAAACGCAGGGCACGTAAATCCGTACCCGCAAACACTGTATTGTAAAAACCTTCACCCTCGAGCAGATCACCAGGCCCTTGCAGCCCTTCAAAACCGGTCAACAAGCGCCCCTGGGCATCTCTCACTCGATAAAACAATTTGCCTTGCCCACCCGTTCCCAGCGAATTGACCGAAAAATAGAGCATATTAATCCGCACTTCACCTTCTGCCACAAACAGCCGCTCTTCAAAACGCTCTGCTCCCATGCGCAGCATGCTGTCAAAACTGTCATCTATACGTTGTGTCAGAACATACTGACTGACATACAAGGACAGCGGAATCATTAAGGTCAGCGGGATAATAAACCAGAGAATCAAATGACTCCGAACAGATTGAATCATCAGCTTAATCCAGGTTATCCATCAAATAGCCCAGCCCACGAACGGTCCGAATGGCTGCAGCATTACCCAGTTTTTTACGTATCCGGGAAACATAGGTTTCAATCGCGCCAGCACTGATATCCTGCTCAAACGATGCAATACTGTCCGCCACCTGATCCTTGCTCAACAATCGTCCCCGGTTCAATAGAAAATACTCCAGCACCGCCAGCTCACGACGATGCAACACCACCTCTTCACCTTTCAGCGTGAGGGTTCGCGAAGCAAGACAGAGCTCCAGATCACCATTTTTCAGACGGTTATCGGAGAAGGAACGACTACGCCGAATCACGGCACGTACCCGCGCTACCACCTCCTCCAGCGAGAAGGGTTTGCACAGGTAGTCATCTGCACCCTCTTCCAGACCACTAATACGCTGATCCAGTCGGTCACGTGCAGTGATAATGATCACCGGAATCGGATTGTTGCGGCGACGCAGATAGCGCAGAATTTCAATGCCATCCATGCCAGGCAAACCCAGATCAAGCATCAACAGGTCATACTGGCCTGTCTGCAACCAGGCGATTGCCTGGCTACCGTCCATTAACAGATCAACAGAGTATCCCGCTTCTTCAATCACGCTACGCAATCCCTGAGCCAGAATCGCGTTATCTTCCAGAATGAGTATTTTCATACCGCCACAACCAGTTTCGGGAAAACACCGATCATAGCATTAAACCCTGCCATGGCAGTATTCACGACCTGGATCCGGCCATCAGCTGTGTTTGAATTTCTGACAACCGTCAGACAGGACTCTCGTCTAGACAAGAGTGACAGAAATATTGCAGATACCAGTCACCGAGTGACTGGTATCCGATAAACGCTTAGGGCATCAGTTCCAGCTCACGACGCTGGTCTTCAACTGTTGGTCGCAACTGCCCCAAACCCTGGCGCTCGCGTCGCTGCGACAGCATATACAGCAATGGAGATGCAATAAAAATGGAGGAAGCGGTACCCACCACAACACCAAACAGCATCGGCAAGGCGAAACTGGAAACCGCACTGCCGCCATACACGGCCATCGGCAACAGCGCCAGCAGTGTTGTCACTGAAGTAAATACCGTACGTGTCAGTGTCGAACCGATACTCTCATTCAATAGCTGGTGCATTGGCTTGTGTGGCGTAAGACGTAAATTCTCACGAATACGGTCAAACACCACCACCTTGTCGTTCATCGAGTAACCAATCAATGCCAGCAAGGCCGCGACAGCCGTCAAATTAAACTCGATACCGGTGAGTACAAAAAAGCCCAGGGTTTTCGTCAGATCCAGTGCAATGGTTAAGGTAGCCGCCAGCGCAAAGTGTGATTCAAAGCACCACCAGAGATATCCCAGCATACCGCCCCCCGCAATCAGTATTGCCAGAATCGTCATATCACTGAAATCCCCACTGACTCTTGGACCCACCAGCTCTGTTCGGGGAAATTCGGCATCAGGCTGCACACTGAGTACGGCCTGTTTTAACTGCTCAACCTGATCATTGGCGACGGCTTGCTGCTGTGCTTCCAGAGGTAGACGGACTAAATACTGCCCCGAATCACCCGACGACTGAATGCTCAGCTGTGTGAGTCCCTGCTCAGACAACTGCGCACGCAACGCATCAGGCGCCATATCATGGGTATGTACTTCGACCAGGGTGCCTCCGGTAAAGTCTACACCGTAATGCATGCCCGGCTGGAAGAACAAGGCAACCGACAACAAGGAGAGTGTCAGCGACAAAGCCAGCCCCCAATGCCGAACACGCATCAGATTCGGTACGCGTTGACTGAGACGATCCAGCCAGGGCAGCCCAGCAATCGTCAGAGGCTGCCGGGTCTTGTGACGAATGCGCCACTCCATCAGTACACGTGTCAGGGTGATTGAGGTAAAGAGCGAGGTCAGCAGTCCAATACCGATGGTCACCGCAAACCCTTTAACCGGACCGCTGCCAAAAAAGAACAGCAAGCTGACAGCAATCAAGGTTGTCAGGTTAGAGTCCAGTATTGTACTCCAGGCGCGTGAAAAACCTTCTTTCAGCGCCATCGCCGCAGAATAGCCTTTACGTGCTTCTTCCCGAATCCGCTCATTGATGAGGATATTGGCATCCACCGCCATGCCCAGTGTCAGAATAATCCCGGCAATTCCCGGTAACGTCAGTGTCGCACGCAACAGACTCAGCACCCCAAGCATCAGCCCCAGATTTACCAACAGTGCCACGCAGGCAATGGCACCCCAGCTGCCGTAAATTGCCAGCATGAACGCCAGCACCAATACCGCGCCAATCACGCCGGTTGTCACCCCCATCGCAATGGCATCACTACCCAGATCAGGCCCAACGGTCCGCTCTTCGATCACCTGTAATGGAACGGGTAACGCCCCTGCCCTTAACAACAGTGCCAAATCACCCGCTTCGCGTGGCGTAAATGAGCCACTGATTTCACCCGAACCACCACTGATCACTCCTCGAATCACTGGTGCTGTAATCACCTGACCATCCAGCACGATGGCCAGAGCACGCCCAATATTTTCGCGTGTCATCTCGGCAAAGCGACGTGCACCTTCAGTATCCAGGGAAAAATTCACCACCGCAGCACCCGTCTGAGGGTGGAACGCCAGACGGGCATCACGAATATGCTGACCTTCCAGTGCTATATCGCTCTCAACTCGATAACGCTGCTCACCGCTTGCATCAGCATAGATCTGTGTCTGAGTAGGTTCGCTCGCCACCTCAGCCACCCAATGAAAGGTCATCTTCGCCGTCGTACCCAGTAGCGTGCGAATTTCAGAGGGATCTGCCACGCCCGGCATCTGTACCAGAATATAGTCACGTCCCTGACGGGTAATACTGGGTTCAACCAGACCTGTTTCATCCAGTCGCCGACGAACCACTTCCAGGCTGCGTTCCACCGCTTCAGACAGCAAATGACTTTGCCAGTCCTCGGTGATCTTTAAATTGAGTTGCAACCCCTGCTGAGACATGTCAAAACGACGTACACTGCTGGCCGCGTCTCTGGATAAAGGTTGCAACGCCTGTCTGGCCTGCTGCAGTGCAGACTCCTGATTAAAGATCAGCGACAGCGTGTCCGCCGCCCCCTGCCAACGAAAGGCAATATTCGCCAGCTGCAGCGCATCTCCCACCTCACCCGCAACGCCTTGTTGTGCCTGTAACAGCAGTGCCTGCTGATCAGCCTGCAACAACAGATGAGAACCACCCTGCAGATCCAGACCCAACGACAGCGTATTTTCGGTATACCAGTCTGGCAACTTGGCAGACATGGATGAAGGCAACAAATTTGGTACTGCACTGAGCAGCATACACAGAATCAGCAGGCTGCAAGCAGCAGCACGCTGGTATAAAGATTTCATATAAGACTCCACAATAAACACCCTAAGTGATGACAGCCGGTTCAAGGCCGTCAATAGCGGTAACACTTAAGGCTGTGGAGGTGCTCTCAGAGGCGGCAGATAATCATTACGTGTGATAACACGCTGATGCGAAACAGGCAGGGGCAGACAGCTGCGTTGTGCAACCAGCCAAAGCAGCAACAGTCCCGCCAGCAGCGCGAGCTCCTGTCCCGGTTCTGCAGCCCCCGTAACAGAGTCATCATCAGAAGACTCAAGGCTGGACGAACGGGTTGAGTGAGATTGCAATACGACTGCCCAGGACTGGGCTTCAGCGGTAAATCCGGTATTGGAATCGCCATATGCAGCGGGAGACACCGGGAACGCCGTAAAAACCAACCACAACAACGCCAACAGCAACATCCGGATAACACCGGATTGCATAGCAACAGACGCGGACACTGTGGATGGCTTTGGCATGAATAATACCTGTGACTAGAACACTGATTATCGGCTGCGCTTTATCAGGAGTCAATCAGCAATCAATGACCCAGGCACAATTGATTGAAACGATCATTATGAACACCGAGTGATAAACTCTGACAAACCTCATGATAAAGGGTCTTACATGATGATTTCTTCACAGGCTGGCGGCAATAGCCATTCCTCATAAATAATTTACGCGCTTCTTCTTGATTAACACCCATAAGTGAGGATAGCGCATCTTGTTGAACACTACTGGTTTGGTCAGGATAAGCCACTCGTGCCGCTAAATGGCATGCCAAAAGCCCTATACGATGCGCATTAAACACTCCCGGCATCTCAAAATATAGCTCGATATCCATTCGGTTAAAGCGTCTCAGATTTGCCCTTGTACTAAAAAATCTTACATAATCAAGTACTTCACCCTGATTTTCAACCCGGATAATATGTGGGTCTGCTTGCTGAATCAGAGAATCTATTTCGACGTCTTTATGAACATCATGCAATTTCAGTTCACTCCAGTTAGTCACAGGAGACGTATTGAATACCCATGCTGCAGCTACGTTATCATGCAGATAGGCCGCTTGCTGTGCCTGGCCACCTCCCAATGAATGCCCGGCTGTGTATATCTCTACACGAGTAGCATCCTTACTGTGATCACTGATCACGGCCAAGGTATCCTTCAGTGTTTCAATAGCAATCTGGTACTGTTTCGGAGGTATCCCCAGTGCAGCAGAAAAATTGTTGCTCCAGTCGCTCAAGATATGAGAACGTGTATTAGTCGTACCTCTAAATACGATCATATACTGATAAACCCCTTCACTTTCATTTATCCGAAAAAAAGTCGTATAGAGTAAACTGCCATCGGATGCACAAGCCTTGGGATTAGCCAGATAGCGCCAACCAAAAAAGACCGGAAGATCCGAAGACCGTGCAACCAGCGCTTCGCACACAGAGGATTCCGAGCCATGCAAGTGCATGGAATCAACTGAATATATCCAATCGGATAAAAGTGCGGGCAGTGTCAAGATCTGCGCTAACTGATCAACATCATTAGCGTCATATAGTGCCTGAACTGAAGGAGTACGATGTGATACCTGCCGCCCTTCTCGAGTTAACAAGACAGGTGGAGGAACAAGAATAACCAAATCCTGATCACAGTTGTGACTATTTTGCTGCCGACAATCCCTGAAAGTTTGATTGAGCTCCTTTTGCTCATGATAACCCGCCAAAGAAACCTTGAGTGCACCGCAACCCTGCAGCAATAGCAAGCCAAGTAACAACCATGGCATCATTAATAGAGAAAGTTTCATTATAATATCCAGCGGCATCCTTGTTGCTCATTGGATATACCTTAGTGCATGGGCGAAAAAAGGCCAATTATTAACCTGACCAGAAACTTTTCAAACACATCAGATTACGCACACATCTCTTGGCAATACAGCATTACGGCGGGGATCAAATACACGATACTGATTTTTACCGGAGGTTTTGGCTTCGTACATCACCTGATCTGCCTGGCGGAGCAACTGCTCTGGCCCGACAGTCTCCGGTTGAGGGAAGAAGGTTGCCCCGATACTGGCAGATACATGAAAGCACTCACCTTTGAAGCAATGCATTTGTATGGCTGCCTGAAGCAGCCGTTTGAGCGCGGCTTCACAGGCTGTCTCATCTGCCAGATCAGTCAATACCGCAACAAACTCATCACCACCCAGACGCGCCAGAGTATCACCGTCACGTAAGGTTGATTGCATCTGCTCGGAAAGAAAACACAACAGACTGTCCCCTGCATCATGCCCATAGGCATCATTGATCGCTTTGAACCCGTCCAGATCAATAAACACCACAGCAACCAGGCGTTGACGACGCAGAGTGTTATACATCGCCTGCTGCAGCCGATCATGCAATAGTGAGCGATTCGGGAGGCCTGTTAACGGATCAAAGTGTGCCAGCTTCTGTAGCCGAATCTCCTGCTTTTTCTGCAAGCTGATATCACTGAACAGTGACACATAGTGCATTACACAGCCGTCGGCATCCTGTACGGCGGTAATGGTCAGATGCTCGACATACACTTCTCCGTCCTTGCGTCGATTCCACACCTCACCACACCAGCAACCATCTGTTTGAATAGAATGCCACATGGATGCATAAAAAGCAGAATCCTGATGACCCGATTTTAACAGGCGCGGATTCTGGCCTATAACCTCATCACGTGAATAGCCGGTAATCTGGCAAAAAGCTTCATTAACATCCAGTATTTCACCATTCGGACAACAGATCATGATCCCTTCATGGGCATGAGTGAAAACTGTTGCCAGCTGACCAAGTTTGATATTTTGCTGATACAACAGCGCCTGCTGCTGTTTACGCTCAGTCACATCTTCCATGATTCCGACAAAATGGCTGATAACAGCATCTTCATCCAGTACAGCAGAGATACGGGTTGCTACCGTAATATGCTCTCCGGAAGCCGTACGGTTGACCAGCTCACCTTCCCAGTCTTCACCCTGAGTCAGAGTTTGGCGCAACTGCTGAAGGATAGCCGCATCTGTCTGACCACTGCCTAACAGTTTGGGATTGCGCCCCATCAAGTCGCTGGCTGGATAGCCAAACAGACGTTCAACAGCGGGGTTAACATAGACTACCTGCTGTTCATTGTCCGTCAGTATGACCGCTGCACTGGACTGGTCTACCGCTTTGAATAGCAGTGCCATCTCCTGCTGGATGGATACGCGATGAATCACCTCACGCAAGAGCACCAGCATACTGAGAAGCATCAGGACAATCAGGGCGGCAAGCACTACCAACATCGACTGATGACTCAACAACCAGCCTCGGACAAGCTCTCGCTGGGACTGAGTGATCGAAACGACCAACGGATAACGAGTAGATGCGCTCCAGGCATGTATAGCTTCTTTGTCAGAAACTAACTGCATCAACTGACCCGACTCAAGAAATACCGAGACCGGGGGCAAATCAGACACATCTGAGAGCAAGGATGCGAAAATTTCACCATCAAAACCCAGCAAGCTGATTGCCTGCTGCAGTTCGGCAGCGGGGCCTTCCGTCTTGAAAAAACCGGTAAAATATTCCGGATTCATCGCCACCAGAACCCAGTAAGGATCGCCCGTTTCCGAGCGGTGTCCTGAGCGCAGCCCTGTCACCAATACCGAATGACGTGCAGAACCTTCATCCCGGTCAATCAGGGGCAAAAAACGTTGATCTACACGACTGATAATCTGCAGACCCTGACCAACAACGCCATTAGATGAGCTGAGATTCAAACCCAATCGATCTGAATCCAGATGCAACCCCTCGCTCCTTGCTGCGCTGTCAACCAGCACCTGTGATCCCTGTGTCACGATCACCTGGCGTATGTGAGGCGAGAAGTGAATCATCTCATCGACGCGCTGACGCAATGATGCCAGTGACCGCTCGGCAGTTTCACTTTCAAGTGATTGCTGTGATAGCAATAAATCCAATGACACCATAGCCGACTCCACTGATTCCAGTGTTCGGGTAATGCTGCGCTCGAGTAGCTGGCTTTGAAACAGAATACGCTGCTGAGTCTGCTCCATTGCATGCTTGAAGCTATTCCACAGACTGAGTGACACCGCTGTCAGCAGTGCAAAAAACAAGGTTACAAATAACAAAATCAGACGCCGGTGCTTGCAAAGCACAATCGGCTTGAGAAAGGATAAAAGACGGCCAGGCTTTTTTAGACGCGATACATTCAAACGCTTACTTCTCATACAACACTGAAACCGCTAAGCTGTGCAAATTTTATCACAGTGCAGAGATAATCAGTAGATGAAAATCGCAACCTTCAGTTTAATGCTGGGATTATCTGTATCCCTGGCCACCAGCCATGCTCAATCTTCGTCTGCAGGGTTATCTGAACGCCTCAAACGCATCTCTGAAGAATCCCTGCGAGTCTGTATCTGGCCTGACTATTATTCAATCAGCTACCGCAACCCCAGAACACAAACGCTTGAGGGTATCGATATTGATATGGCCTATGCCCTGGCAGAGTTTCTGCAAACAGACGTAGAGTTTGTGGACAGTTCTTTCGCTCTGCTCGCCGAAAACCTGTCACAGGATCGCTGTGATGTCGCCATGCACGGGGTGGGCATTCGTGAAGACAGAATGCGACTGATGGATTTTACCCAACCTCATTTGCGCAGCGGCATCTATGCGGTAGGTCGTCACCACAATACACATATACAGAGCTGGCAGGATATTGATCAACCCGACAACATCGTTGCCGTACAAAAAGGCACCTATATGGAACCGGTTATGCGTCACTATTTACAGCATGCCGAGCTCTCGGTTGTCGATGATTTTATGGCGCGTGAGCAGGAAGTCATGGCAGGCAGAGCAGATGTTTTCATGACTGATTTCCCTTATGGTCTGCGGATGGCAACCCTGACCCAATGGGCCACACTGATCGCGCCACCTGAGCCAATCGCACCAACCAGCTACGCGTATGCTGTCGCTAAAGGAGAAGAAGCCTGGCTGGAAGTTCTGAACCAGTTTATTCAACAGGTTAAAGATGACGGTACACTCGAACAGCTGGCAATCAAGCACGGACTGGAACCAATCGTTGTGCTGGATTAACCCGTACACACCTTACAAGCGCGCTGTTTACGAACACGCCATTGCGCCCAAAGGTTATATCCCATCGTGGCAGCCGCATGAATCACTGGCAAGCGCAGCAGCCTTGCCAGCCACTTCCATCCAGCTTTTTCCCAGTAATACAGACTGGCATCCAGACCCACCAGGAACTCAGCTCCCGTCCAGACATGAATTTTCTGCATCATCGCTTGACGATCAGCACCCTGCCAACCCTGAAACCCGGGATCACTGATATCGACCAGCAGAAAGTGACGTGACAGGCGTGTTTGCAAATGAGCCATCTCCCGACGGCATAACGCACAACTGCCATCATAAAACAGACGTGGTGTTCGCTTTCCGGACATAACTCACCTCAGACATAAAAATACAGCCAGCTGCCATGACAGGCCAGCACCACCAGAGTCAGACATCGTCTCAAGCGCCGATAATCCGCTATGGCCAATTGCATAAAGTCATAGAGCCACCATGCCGCATAGGACAGTAATAACAGCGTCAGGGCAACCTCTACAGGTAATGCCAAAGCCAGCCATGCCAGCAAACTGGGCAGCATGCACAGGCACAACCGCCAGTTGTTACGCCAATCTGTATCACGAAGCGCAACGCCCCAGTGAATGCCTCCGAGAAAGGACAGGATCACAGCACTGTAAGTCATAAACAAACCGATAGCCCAAGGCTGATACATCATTGCTGTCAAACCGACAAATGGGATCAAACCAGCCAGGCCCAGCAGCGTTGCGGTTTTGTTCATCAGCCTGAATACCTACGGCTTCAATTGCAGCAAAGTCTGATGCAATTGATCAGCCTGTTCCGACAAATTTGAATAAGCTCTAATATCGCCATTACGCTGAGCATGCATGGCTTCAGCAAGCTTTTTTTCATACTCTTTTTGTAATCTCGCCTTACGCTTTGCATGTGAATTGCCAAATAAACCAAACATGAGTCAGCGCCCTTCCTTAAAAACATTTAAAGACTGTTACGCAGAATCTGACTAACGGTTCACCTGTGAGCACAAATGCGATTGCGTCCTGCATGTTTCGCCTGATACAACGCACTATCCGCGCGCTGCAGCAGATTTTCAAACCGGGTATCCGAATCGATAAACTCACTCACACCCAGGCTGATCGTAATTGCCCGCTCATATTGCGGAAAGCATGCCCCTAACTCCCTAAAAACCAGGTCGCGCATACGTTCAGCGAGGGACAGCCCCTGTTCCATCGCAGTATTGGGCAGCACCACAATAAACTCTTCACCGCCAAAGCGGGCAAGCAGGTCATTCTCTCTCAAGGTCGCGTGGCAAATATCACACAGACTTGCCAACACCTGATCGCCCATTAGGTGTCCAAAACGATCATTAATCTGCTTGAAGTGATCAAGATCAAACAATATCAACACAGTCGGGTGCTGATAGCGCTTAAAGTCGCTAAAACGGCTTTGCAACAGCTCAAATAACGGTCGGCGGTTGGCAACCCGGGTTAAAGGATCTGTCTGACTGGCTTCCAGCAGTTCTTGTTCCAATTGCTTGCGTCGGGTGATGTTTCGAGCCACCCAGATAACCGCACGCTCACCTTCAACCGCTTGAGGAAAAGGTTGAATATGGCCTTCAAACCAGATCATGCCATCGGGTCCGGCCTGCATTTCCAGTCCTTTTACCTGTGCTGCAGAGAGTGGATATTCTACTTTCACCAGCCCTTTCTGATCCCAGGCCTGCTGCATATGCTGCATCACCCAATCAGCAACGTCGGCAGATAAGACATCAGACAAATAGCTGCCAACCAAATCATGTCCACTATGGTAGTAATTCGGATCGGCATGTCCGTAAACACCGGCATAGCGCCCGCTCTCGGTCAACACAAACACCGGATCAGGTAATGCATTCAATACCGCGAGCATCTGCTCAGAGTTCAGACTCATACTACAGGCATCCTGTCAGGCCACATTCATACTGAACGAATTCTGAATACAATCACATAAAACAATGGCAGCACAACCAGTGTCAGCGCTGTCGCAAACAGCAAACCGAACATCACCGTCACCGCCATACTTTTGAAGAAAGGATCCACCAACAGCGGCGCAACGCCCAAGATGGTAGTGAGGGCGCCCAGCACTACTGGGCGGGCACGGCTCAAGCAGGCCTCTACAACCGCCGTATAGGATTCCTGGCCCTCGCGAATACGCTGCCCTGCTTCATCCACCAGCACAATGGCATTCTTCACCATCATACCGATCAGACTCAAAAACCCCAGTATCGCCATAAACTCAAAGGCAGTACGGAACAAGAGCAATCCAACCACCACACCGATCATCGCCAGTGGAGCTGTCATCCAGATCACCAAAGGTTCTCTGAAGGCATTGAACATGAACACCACCGCCAGAATCATCGCAGCAAACCCGAAAGGTGCTGAAACCATCAGTCCGGCATTCGCCTCACGCGACGCATCATACTCACCATACCACTTGAGTGAATAGCCAGGCGGCAGCGGGATCGACTCAATCACTGGCCGTATCTGTGCAAACACATCACTGGTCAGCAACCCCGGAGCCGGATCGGCCTGCACCATGAGCGTGGGTTCACGGTCAATTCGTCGAATGATGGCATCTTGCCAGACCACATCAACCGACTGCATCAGTTGGCTCAATGGCACACTGCGTCCAGCCACCGGACTGTACACTTCGGTATGCTGAATCACACTGGGCTGCTCGCGCTCAGCCACCGGCGCCCGAACAACCAGTGGTATCAAATCATCACCTTCCCGATATACACCTACCTGGCGTCCGGTCAGCGTCTGTGCCAGTGCAGCATTCACATCAGCAGCTGTCAGCCCCAGGCGCTGCAATTGCTCCTGACGCCATTGTGGCTGTGCCACCGGCACTTGCTGACGCCAGTCATCCTGAATGGCAATCAGTGCCGGATCAGCGTGCATTAAGGCTTTCGCCTGCTCTGCCAATTGACGCAAAACCACCGGATCAGGACCGGTAAAGGCTGCCTCAATCTTTTTGCCGCCACCCCGGCCCAACATAAACTTCCACACTTTTACAGAGGTATCCGGCAAGCGCTCCGACAGCTCGGTCTGCAGTGATTCAACCAGGCCGGCAATACGGGCATGATCATCCACACTGATCAATAACTGGGCAAATGCAGGATTACGAGGTTCAGGCGAATAGGTGAGCATAAAGCGCAAACCTCCGCCACCAATAAAGCCGGTCGTATCCAGAATACCGGACTGTTCTGCGACATGTTGTTCGGCCAGAGCCAGCACCTCGGCAGTACGCCGGATATCCGTTCCCTGGGGTAAATAAAGATCCACCACAAACTGTGGACGCTCCGAATCCGGCATGAACCCCGGTGGAACAAACCGCGCACCCCAGGCAGCTCCCAGCAAGGCCACCAACAATAGCAACAGTGACACAGCACGATGCTGCAGGACCCAATGCAATAATTGCGCATAGGTACGTACCACCCACCCAGGTTGCGGTGCCTCAGATTGTGGCGACACTTTCAAAAACTGATAACACAGCAAGGGCGTCACTGTAATGGCAAACAGCCAACTCAACAGCATGGAATACAGAATCACCCAGAACAAGGAGCCGGCATACTCGCCCATATCACTCGGAGACAAGCCAATCGCACTAAATGCCAGAATACCCACCAGAGTTCCCCCCAGCAGCGGCCAAATAGTACTGCGTACCACAGCAGAGACAGCTTCCTGACGGGACTCTCCACGCTGCAAACGTACCAGCACGCCATCGCTGACAACGATGGCATTGTCCACCAGCATTCCCAGAGCAATAATCAACGCCCCCAGCGAGATACGCTGCATGGCGATATTGTCGATGAGCATAATAATGAGCGTACCGGCGACCGTCAGCAACAGGACAAATCCGATAATCAGGCCTATTCTGAGTCCCATGAACAGCAACAGCACAGCAAACACTATGGCGACTGCTGCCAGCAGATTGGCGGCAAACGCAGATACGGCCGCATCCACTGATTCAGACTGCAAAGAGATTGGATGCAGTTCCATCCCGACCGGTCGCAAATGTTCAAGTTCACTCAGGCGCTGCTGGACAGCCTGCCCCATACGTACCACATTACCGCCCTGGATGTTGGAAACACCCAGACCTATCGCCCGCTCACCGTTAAAGGTCATCAGCAAACCCGGCGGCTCGAGATATCCACGGCTTACCTGGGCAATATCTGCAAGACGCAGTACGGTATTATCCGCACCCAGGCCTATCTGCAGCTGAACCAGGTCGGTAAAATCGCTGACACTGCGCTGCGGGATCACCGGCACGCGCAGCCCGTCTGCGCGAATATCGCCGGCAACAGTAATCAGGTTCTGCTGCTGTAATACCTGGTATACCTGCTGCGCACTGACTCCAAAATGCGCCAGCCGCTCACGTGAGAGTTCGATATAAATCTGTTCCTGAGGTGCTGCCAGGAGTGCGGTCCGGGCCACGCCAGGCACCAGCGCCAGCTCTCTGGACAACTGATCAGCATAGCGATACAGCTCCCGATCAGTGAAACCCTCTGCCGTAATGGCATAAAACTGCGCATAGACATCGGCAAAATCATCATTCACCAGAATCGGCCCGCTTCCGGGCGGGAGACCCCGCTGCGCATCCGCCAGCTTGCGCCTGAGCAGATCCCAGACCTGCTGTAACTCGGCATGCGTGCGGGCAAACCCCATCTGAATCTCGACAGTGACTTCTGAGTACCCCTGTTTGGAAACAGACTTGACCTGCTTTACTTCCTGCAGGGTTTGAACCGCAGCCTCTATACGATCAGTCACTTCCTGCGCCACTTCCTGAGCACTGGCACCCGGATAGGTTGTAATAATCACCGCTTTGCGAATAATGAATTCAGGGTCTTCAAAGCGAGGCAGTTCCGTATAACTAAGGTAGCCACCCAGGAGTATCAGCACAATAATGACCCACAGGCTGGTCCGCTTTGCGACCGAATAGGCTGCAATATCCATCAGTTGCTGACTCCCGTGCCATCCAGCGGACGCAAACGCATCCCCTCACGAATACTGCTGACACCCGCAGTCACTATCTGATCTCCGGCACTCAGGCCCGCGCGAATAAAGACGCGATCCCCTACCAGTTCACCGACGGTCACTGGCTGACGTTGAGCCTGCCCTTCACTTTCCAGACGCCAGACAAACTGCCCACCCTGGTTATCCGGCACCACAGCACTGAGCGGAACACTGATATGCACATCACCATCCTGCTCTGATGCCATAACCCGGGCAGACATACCCGGCAGGATATTGGCATCACCTTTGTCATTTAGCCCGAGGATCACCTGATAGGTTTGCGTCACCGGGTCTGCTTCCGTAGAGAAAAACTTCAGACTCAGCGGAAAGGATTGCTCCAGCCCCGGAATTTCAGCTACCGCTCCACTGCGACGAGCCGATTGCAGCACAACCTGATCCGGCACCTGAATCACCACTTCCAGGTCCTGCAGGTTTTGAATCACCAGGACTGGCTGATTAGCTGAAACACGCGCAAAATCCTCGACCAGCTTACGTCCAATAACACCATCAAACGGTGCGCGTAGGACAGTTTCCTCTAACGCCAGCCGTGCATTGCTTAACTGGTTTGCAGCCAGACTGCGCTGGGTTTCCAGCCGCTCCAGATCACGACGGGAAATCGCCTGGGTACGTTCAAAAATCGCCTGTCCACGCCGATAATCCGCATCGGCTGAATTGAATTCAGCCTGTACCGAGTTCAATGTTGCCCGTATTTCACGATCATCAAGACGGGCCAGTTCATCACCAGCACGCACTTGCATTCCTTCATTAGCCAGAATCTGCTCGACACGCCCAGCCACTTTAAATGCCAGTTCAGCACGCTGAGCAGAACGCACCGTACCATTAAACTCCAGCTGTGAACCGGAAACCGCCTGAACCGTTTCAATACGGGCAGGACGCACCAGCGTATCCACTGGCGACTCGACCGGGGGCGGTGCTGAATCACAGCCAACCAGAATCAGGAGACCGATCAATCCCGTAACATATGCAAACTCACGAACAACTTTCCCATGTAATCGCACCATCACGCCTGTCTCCTGCGCCGCTGAATTCGGAATTGAGTTGTATTTATTCTGATAGGTGGAATGCATTTGCGCCAGTGAAATCTATAAGTCATCCCTACGTACAAACAAGCCTGCTATAAAAAATTCATCAGACTGAAACTTTTTTTTCACCCTCAGGTAACACAGCACAAATAAATTCGTCTTCCTGTCTAACGAGTCAGCTTTTTCTGCCTCGCCACGTTGATTGACTGCGGAATGGAGATAAACCCATGTCGAACGAAAAAACACTGTCAGCCTGTGCATTGGCTGCTGTCATGCTGTTCAGTACCAACCTTCAGGCAAAAACAACTGTCAACTGGTGGCACGCAATGGGAGGTGAACTGGGCGAAATGCTCGAAGAAGTGGCACATAGCTTCAATGACAGCCAGAATGAATATGAAGTTATTCCAAGTTTTCGCGGCACCTATACCGAAACCATGACGGGTGCTATAGCTGCGTTCCGGGCAAGACAACAACCTCACATAGTACAGGTATTTGAGGTAGGCACAGGTACTATGATGGCCGCGGAAGGAGCCATCTATCCGATTTATCAGCTGATGGCAGATAACCAACGTACATTTGACAAAGAAGCCTATCTGCCTGCCGTAGTTGGCTATTACACCGATCCGAATGGCAACATGCTTTCTTTCCCGTTCAACTCATCAACCCCAATCATGTACTACAACCGGGACGTGTTCAGTGCTGCAGGTCTGGACCCAGAAACTCCACCTGCCACCTGGAATGACATGGTCGATGCCTCACGCAAAATCATCGACTCAGGTGCAGCGACATGTGGATTTACGACTTCCTGGCCAAGCTGGGTCATGCTTGAGAATTTTTCAGCCTGGCATAATTTGCCACTGGGCACCCAGGACAACGGCTTTAACGGCATGGATACTGAACTGATCTTCAATAATGACAGGGTCGCACGTCACTGGGATAACCTGAAACAGTGGCAAGACAGTGGTATTTTCAAGTGGGGAGGCCCAGGGCCAGGACCGGATGCAGCGCCGATGTTCTACTCCGGCGAGTGCGCGATGTTCTTCGGTTCATCTGCCAGCCGTGCAGGTGTATTGCGTAATGCCAGTTTTGATGTCGGATTTGGTTTTCAGCCCCACTATGATGACATCGAAGGTGCTCCACAAAACAGCATCATTGGTGGAGCAACACTCTGGGTCCTGCGTGGTCACAGTGATGCAGAATACGCAGCTGTATCGGCATTTTTCGAATACCTCTCCCAGCCTGAAGTTCAGGCGGACTGGCATCAAAAAACCGGATACCTGCCCATTACCCAGGCTGCCTTCGAGCTGACTGCATCTCAAGGCTATTACACAGCCAACCCGGGGGCAGACACCTCTATCAAACAAATGACACTCAACACACCTACAGCCAACTCAAAAGGCTTGCGTTTTGGCAATTTCGTGCAAATCCGTGACGTTATTTCTGAAGAGATGGAAGCGGTCATGACGGGTGCAAAATCCGGACAGCAAGCCGCTGATAGTGCTGTACGACGTGGCAATGCACTACTGCGAGAGTTTGAAGCAGCAAACCGCTAATCATTTGCACCGATGACAAGCAGCCCTGGGTTGAATTCAGGGCTGCTTGCTTAACCAGGCACACCCATGCAAACAAAACAACTTACCTTTAATCATCGCTGGTTGCCCTACCTGCTGCTGGCTCCGCAGGTCATCATTACAGCCATATTTTTTCTTTGGCCTGCTGCTCAAGCCATGTATCAATCACTCCTGAGACAGGATGCGTTTGGCTTTAGAACCACCTTTGTAGGCTTAGATAACTTTACAGCGTTATTTGCTGACGACCTGTATCTGAACGCTTTAAAAGTCACCCTGGTGTTCTCACTGGGTACAACACTCTTATCCATGTCGATTGCCCTGTTATTTGCTGTAATGGTCAACCGTATGCTGCGCAGTCGCGATCTGTACACCACTTTTCTGGTATGGCCTTATGCGATTGCGCCAGCAATTGCGGGTGTGCTCTGGTGGTTTATTTTTAACCCTTCTATCGGCATTTTACCTTATTTGCTGGAAATGCTTGGCATCAACTGGAATCACCGTGCAAATGGAAACCATGCAATGATTCTGGTGATCATTGCTGCTGCCTGGAAACAGATTTCCTATAATTTTCTGTTTTTTCTGGCGGGCTTACAGTCGATACCCCAGTCCCTGATTGAGGCTGCTGCAATTGATGGTGCAAGCCGTCTTAAGCGCTTCTGGACGATCGTATTTCCGTTACTGTCACCGATTACCTTCTTTCTATTAGTAGTGAATATTGTTTACGCCATGTTCGATACCTTTGGCGTCATACATGCCACCACTGAAGGTGGTCCGGCACAGGCAACCAACATATTGGTCTACAAAGTCTATCGAGATGGCTTTGTCAGTATGAATCTGGGTTCTTCAGCAGCACAGTCTGTGATTCTGATGGCCATCGTAGTCGTGCTAACTGTCATTCAGTTCCGATACATCGAACGCAAAGTTAATTACTAGGACATCATTATGGTAGAAAATGACCGTTGGAGCCGAATGCTGGCTCATGCAATCCTGATATTGGGTGTCGCATTAGTCATCTTTCCTGTCTATGTTGCCATTATTGCATCGACCCATGATGGACAGACTTTCCTGAGTGGAACATTGCCATTGCTACCAGGTACCCAAGCCTGGCAAAACTATACCACGGTGATTTTTGAAGGGCGCTCTCGGGCAGGCACACCTCCCATCGCACAAATGCTCTGGAACAGCTTTATCATGGCGATGACCATTGCATTGGGAAAAATCGCTATCTCATTACTCTCGGCCTTTGCCATCGTCTATTTTCGGTTTCCATTCCGGATGTTTTTCTTCTGGATTATTTTCATGACACTGATGCTGCCCGTGGAAGTTCGTATCGTTCCAACCTTTCAGGTCGTTGCTGACCTGGGAATGCTGAACAGCTTTGCCGGGCTTTCAATTCCCCTGATTGCCTCAGCCACAGCTACGTTTTTGTTCCGGCAGTTTTTTATGACAATCCCTGAGGAAATGCTCGAAGCAGCACGTATGGACGGCGCAGGACCACTTAAATTTTTCCGCGACATTTTGTTACCGCTGTCCATTACCAATATTGCTGCTCTGTTTGTCATTATGTTTATTTACGGGTGGAATCAGTACCTCTGGCCCCTGCTCATTACCACCGATCCGGGCTATTACACCATCGTCATGGGCATTCAACGCATGGTCACTGGAGGTGACAGTGAACCACTTTGGCACCTGGTCATGGCGACCGTGGTCATAGCAGCACTCCCCCCTATTCTGGTGATTCTTTTTATGCAACGACTGTTCGTCAAGGGTCTGACGGAAACGGAGAAATAAGGCATGTCATCCATCCGGATACACAACCTCAGCAAAGTGTATGCTGACGGTACCCACGCCGTAAAAGGTATTGATCTCACTATCAGAGATGGAGAGTTTATCGTCTTGGTAGGCCCATCAGGCTGTGGAAAATCAACGCTATTACGTATGATTGCGGGTTTGGAAACCATCACGACAGGGGACTTATATATTGGCGAGCAGCGTGTTAACCAATTGGAACCTGCTCAACGGGATATCGCGATGGTGTTTCAGAACTATGCGCTGTATCCACATATGACAGTCTATCAAAACATGGCGTATGGACTGAAGAATCGGGGCTGGCAAAAAAGTGCAATTGAGGAACGCGTCCGTAAAACAGCACAGATGCTCGAAATTGAACACCACCTGACACGAAAACCTAAAGCCCTGTCAGGCGGCCAGCGCCAACGTGTTGCCATGGGACGGGCGCTGGTCAGAGAACCTGCGGCCTTTTTACTCGACGAGCCTCTATCAAACCTGGATGCCAAGCTGCGGGTACAAATGCGTGTTGAAATCAAGCAACTACAGCGGCGCCTTCAAACTACCTCCCTATACGTCACACATGATCAATTGGAAGCCATGACGTTGGGAGACCGCCTGGTGGTTCTTAATCAGGGTCAGATTGAACAGGTGGGCGCACCACTGGAGGTCTATCAGCGACCTGAGACTTTGTTTGTTGCCAGTTTTATCGGATCACCAAACATGAATCTGATACCGGTTCAGGCCATCAATCACCCTCTAAACCAAGCCGCTTTGGCAACACTGCCGCAACAGACTGATATCCTTGGAGTGCGCCCGGACAAACTGTTGCTACAGCCACCCACAACCCCTCATATACAGTTTGAATGCAGCATGACATTGTTTGAACCCGCCGGCGCCGAAAGCCATCTGTACATGAGACTGTGCAGTGATGAGCATAACCTGGTCATGCGTGTTGAAAGTATGTCCGAACTCTTTCAGCAACCCAGCTTCACGGTTTACGCCGAGATTCAGCACCTGCACCCATTTAATCAGTCTTCTGGAAAACGCACAGATAGCTGATCCAGCCACTGCACCACCCGGCGCTGCTGGTCGTCAGTCACCAGCGTCGGTGCGTGTCCTATACCATCCAGTGTCATCACTTCAGCTTGAGGCTGAAGTGTACGCATACGCTGCAGGGTTGCAGGCAAGAGCAAATCAGACTCGGCACCCCGAATGATCATCAATGGGCAGCGAATGGCCTGCCATTGTGGCCACAGGGTGGGAGCTGGTTGATCCGCAGATGGAACCTGAAAAGCATCAACCAGTGCAGGATCATAATGCAGGGTAAACGTCCCATCCGGCAGGCGTCGTGAGGAGGTCATCGCCAGACGCCGCCAAAAAGCATCACTGTTCGGACCAAAGGTGACGTACACCTGCTTCAACCAGGTTTCCAATGCGGTCAGGCAACGAAATACCGGCTGCACCGAAATATAGGTCCGAATTCGTTGCAGGGCATCTTCAGGTAACTCAGGACCAACATCATTGACCAGCAATGCCCGAACCGGAGTTTCCTCCTCTGCTGCCAGCAGCATACCGATCAGCCCGCCCATAGAGGTGCCAATCCAGACACACTCGGATATCGACAGTGCTGACAACACCTGTCGGGCAATGTCGACATAGCGTGGCAGTATATAATCCTGTTCCGGGGTCTGGCTCCATTGCGACAAACCTCTTCCGGGCGTATCCGGGCAGATCACATACCAGCGATCAGACAGATTGCGGGCCAGTTCATCGAAATCACGCCCGGTACGCGTCAAGCCATGCCACAACACCAAAGCCGGAGCCTGCGGGTGTCCCCAGCAAGTCAGGTGTACTTCCAGCCCATCGCAGCATATGAATTGATGTTCTGGCAGCATCTCAAATCTCCTGTGATGAAATCCAGTTTCGTTCAACCTGAACAACCCAGTCACCAAACCAGTGATCCAGGGGGTGTGACATACACTGCCGGAATGCACGACAACAGGCTTCCAGACGCTCTGTATCTGCCGCCAGCCGTTCAACCTCTACCCAGTCATTCCAGGCCTGATACAACCCCCAGTCCGGCACATGAATTTCACAATTGGGCAAGCGATAGTGCCAGGTTGGGCGCGCCTTGATCAACACATCATCTGTCGCCGCCAGCACCTGATCCTCATCCAGAAACCTGAAGAGCGGCAGCAGATCCAGTGCACGGTTACGTGTCGGGTTATCATTCAGATAATCCTCAATGAGACGCTCCTGACTGGGCCAATAATCGGTATCGATGACTTTTAACACATAGGCTTTGGGAAAGGGTTCAGCAAACAGCGTGACACGACGCATCAAATCGATCCGGGCACGCTTGAACAACCAGTCATACAAACACAGAAAAGCTTTCAATACCGCAGTTATTTGATGGGGATCCCGGGACGGGATTTCCGGGTTGAGCTGCATGCCAAACGCGTTGGTCAAGGTATCCGAGGTTCCCCGTGCGCCCGCCTCCCGTAAACGGGCAATCAACTGCTCAACCTCCGTCAGACGATCGAGCGGTAAAGGTGGACTCACCACCTCCAGGGGCACCAGTGGCAATGCCAGCGTTTTCAGCAGTTCTTCAGCCGACTCACCCAGCTCTCCAGACAGCGTATCGGTTTCATACTGCCGGCGTCCCATTTTTTTCAGCAGATCAAAATCCAGCTCGACGATCCAGTCTCCGGCGGGATCTCCGGTCAACCGGTGTTCATAGCGACCATCCCGTACCCGCTGCAAACCCAACTGATCAGCAACCAGCTGACTGGCCTGATCCAGCGTCAGACCATTCATTTCGATTTCAACACCACAGCGCCGCGGTTGGCCCTCTGCATTCAGTTGCCAGGGTACTGATCGCAAAGGTACAGAGATTGTCATGCACTCCCTCCTGTTTCGGTTTCAGTGGTGGCAGAACTCAGAGCCTGCGATAGACCCAGACCTCACGACCATCATCCAGTGACATTTTGACACGCTCATAACGCACACCAAGACGTTCATAATGGTCCAGACGTGCCAACTCACGGGCAGATACTTCAAACACATACCCTTCGGTCACCGCTTCGGGATCAGGCACGATATTCAACCCTTCCCGACGTTTACCAGGCAGAGACGCCTGTTCAGCCGTTCCTGCACGCCCCATGACCAGCCAGCGTACCCAGGGACTTTTCAGCGTACCGAAAGCAAATACCTGATGCGAGCGTTCCTCAATGACAGGCAGATCATCAGGCGGTGTATACCCATAAGGACTGAACCAGTTAAACCAGACCACCAGCAGACACAGGCCTGTTAAACCTGAAAACAGCGCCAGCCAGCCACGCAAACCGGGAAAGTATTGTTTAATCATCCCTCTATTATAGATAAGGTGGCGTACAGGCGCTGATGATCACACACTCAACATCACCGATATTACGAAATCGGTGTGGCTGACGACTGTCAAACAGATACGCATCACCTGCCTTGAGAATCTGCTTGCGATCACCGACCGTCAGTTCAATACTGCCGGAGATCACTACGCCACCTTCTTCAGAATCATGCTGGAGCATACTGCGCCCGGTATCTGCACCCGGTGCATAACGCTCATGCAACACCTGCAGCTGATGCTTGCGCACATCCCCCACCTGGCGAAAATCAACAGGCCCGGAAGCGATGGGAACCAGCTCATTGGCTTTAAAAAATACACGGCTTTCCTCCGGTGTCTCCAATGCAAAAAACTCTGTCAGTGACATGGGTATCACTTCCAGAATTTTTTTCAGTGATGACACTGAAGGACTGCTTTGGTTGTTTTCAATCAGCGAAATGGCCGCATTGGTCACTCCGGCACGCTTGGCCAGTTCACGCTGGGATAAACCCGCATTCTGGCGCACAAACCTGAGCCGAGCCCCCAGCTCAAAGTTATCTTGTGTAGTGTGTTGCTCACTCATTGCCATCCACCCCGATAACGCACCACAATGATGCACTTGATACCGCATAATGCACCAAAATAAAGCGCAAAATTACACTTGCGTTAAATGGATCAAATATGCGATAACTAAACTTAACACACGGGCTATCAGATGTCCGTCAAGGTAAACGCTTTTTTGGCACATTTCGTGCAGAACTATCCGACAATAGTTCTAGATACCTTCTCAAGTATCCTGAAAAGGGCGTTTCCCTTGGGGAATAATAACTATAATACCCACCTACTGAAAGTGGAGTGTTATTTTTCGCCCTTGCTGTCAATTTTTATTAACGAGTCAGCTTGACTGACGCAGGAGGAGAAAGATATGCAAACAGGCACGGCCAATGAGCCTCTGGTGCGCTTTACCGGTGTGCAAAAAACCTATGATGGTGAGACCCTGGTTGTCAAAGACCTGAACCTCGATATCCAGAAAGGTGAGTTTGTCACATTGCTGGGTCCTTCCGGCTCCGGGAAAACCACCTGCCTGATGATGCTGGCTGGCTTTGAAACACCGACCAGCGGAGATATTTTCCTCGGCGAGCAACGCCTCAATACCCTCCCCCCTCACAAGCGCAACATTGGTATGGTTTTTCAGAACTATGCCCTGTTTCCGCACATGACGGTGGAAGAAAACCTGTTCTACCCCCTCAAGACCCGTAAAGTTCCGAAAGCTGAAGCACGTGCCAAAGTCGACAAGATTCTCCAGACCATCAAACTGGAATCTTTCGCCAAACGTCGTCCAACCCAGCTCTCGGGAGGCCAGCAACAACGTGTTGCCCTGGCCCGCGCACTGGTTTTTGAGCCTCAACTGGTATTAATGGATGAACCTCTGGGAGCGCTGGATAAGCAGTTGCGTGAGCACATGCAGCTGGAAATCAAGCACCTGCATGAAAACCTCGGCCTGACCGTCGTATTCGTGACCCATGATCAGAGCGAAGCACTGACGATGTCTGATCGTGTAGCTGTGTTCAATGACGGTGTCATCCAGCAGATCGACTCACCACAGGCCCTGTACGAATACCCGGCCAACTCCTTTGTGGCGCAGTTTATCGGTGAAAATAATACCCTGATGGGACAGGTCAACGCGATTGATGGCGACTTCTGCCGCGTCAGCTTTGGTGATGGACTGGGCACGCGTGCCTCCAGAAGCCAGGCTTTGACGACCGGAGTACCAACCCGCTTGTCTATTCGTCCTGAACGGATCCGGCTAAACGGCTCCAGTGAAGGCCTGCCAAACCGTTTTAAAGCCAAATTGCACGAATTCATCTATCTGGGTGACCACCTGCGTTTGCGCTGTGAACTGGCTGGAAACGACCAGTTCTATGTCAAGGTACCGGTCAGTGAACTCTGCCCATCTCTCTCCGTTGGCGATCATATTGATATCGGCTGGCGTGATGAGGATGTGCGGGCGCTGGACGCATCCTGATTTTGCTGCAACACACTCCCTGAAAACCTATCCGTCAATATCGGAGAAGACTATGAAACTGAAAAATAACACTGCGAAACATCTGTTGACTGGTGGCCTGCTGTCCGCTGGACTCGTGCTGGCTGGTAATGCCCAGGCATTGACTGTCATTTCATTTGGTGGCGCCTCGGGCGATGCCATGCAGGAAGCCTACTACACACCTTTTGCACAGAAAGCCGGTATTACCCTGACACCCGGTGACTACAACGGTGAATTCGCCCGTATTCGTGCCATGGTCGAAACCGGTAACGTCAGTTGGGACGTTGTTGAAGTTGAGTCTCCGGAACTGGCTCGTGGTTGCTTTGAAGGCCTGTTTGAACCGATTGACTGGGAACTGCTGGGCATTCAGGACGATCTGATCCCTGCTGCAATTCATGAGTGTGGTGTCGGCACATTCGTATGGTCAACTGTCCTGGCTTATGATGCTGATCGTCTGTCACGCGCCCCTGAAAGCTGGGCTGATTTCTGGAATGTTGAAGAATTCCCGGGCAAGCGCGGCCTGCGTCGTGGTGCCAAATACACGCTGGAATTTGCCCTGATGGCTGATGGCGTAGCTGCTGATGATGTCTACGATGTACTGGCAACCGCTGAAGGGGTTGACCGTGCATTCGCCAAGCTGGATGAACTGCAACCACACATTCAGTGGTGGGAAGCCGGTGCTCAGCCGCCACAGTGGCTGGTTGCTGGTGATGTTGTCATGTCTTCAGCCTATAACGGCCGTATCGCAGCCGCTCAGGAAGAAGGTCGCAACCTGGAAATCAACTGGACTGGCAGCCTCTATGACCTGGATTACTGGGCCATCGTACAGGGCAGCAGCCATGTCGAAACCGCCTATGACTTTATTCGCTTCTCCAGCCAGCCTGATACCCAGGCACAGTACTCCAGCCGTATTCCTTACGGTCCGGTTAACCCGGCAGCCATCGCTGAGCTGAGCGAAAAACAGGCAGCTCGCATGCCGACCGCTGATGCCAACCTTGAAGGTGCAATCGCCGTCAACACCGACTTCTGGGTTGACTATGGCGAAGAGCTGGAACAGCGCTTCAACGCCTGGGCGTCTCAGTAATACCTGCTCACCGGTCAGGGATGACCGGTGTTTTCATGCCATCAACGGGTCTGTGAAAGACCGGAGGAGATAATGACCAGCATTGCGGCCACTCAAACGGCTGCCGGAACCCAACCGGTTACCGGCCTTAAGGCGCAACTGCGCCGTGCTGAACGCTTGAAAAAAATAAAGGCCATGTTGCTTGTTGCACCCTTGGCCCTGTTTTTGATCATTGCCTTTGTGCTACCCATCAGCAGCATGCTCTGGCGCAGCATCGACAACACCGAAGTCAGCCAGGTAATGCCACAAACCGCCACCCTGATTCAGCAATGGGATGGCAGTGGACTACCAGATGAAGCCGTGTTTGCTGCGTTTGCCGCAGAACTGCGCGATTCCCGCTCTGGCGGTGGATTGGGACGCATCGGTCGACGTTTGAATTATGAAGACCCAACTTTCCGGTCACTGCTGACCCGTACCCTGAGAGGCCTGCCCGCCAGCACCGAGCTGAGCTGGACAGAAGAACTCATCAGCATTGACCCTCGCTGGAATGACACTGCCACCTGGCAGGCTATTCAGCGTACTGCGCCGCTGACAACCGACCGTTACCTGTTGGCATCGCTGGATCTGGAACGCAATGCCGAAGGCCAGATTGTCAAGGTTGCTGAAAACCAGCAACTCTATATACAGGTATTCAAGCGCACCCTGATTATTGCCGGGGGTGTAACCTTGATCTGTCTGTTTTTGGGCTTTCCACTGGCATACCTGCTCGCAACCCTGCCCACCTCGACCAGCAACCTGCTACTCATCTGTGTCCTGCTGCCTTTCTGGACCTCGCTGCTGGTACGAACCGCAGCCTGGATTGTTTTGCTGCAATCAGGAGGCCTGGTGAATGCCGGATTAATGTGGACAGGGCTCATCGATTCTCCGATACAGTTAGTGTTTAACCGTATTGGCGTGTTCTTTGCCATGGTGCATGTACTGCTACCCTTCATGATTCTGCCACTCTACAGTGTCATGAAAGGCGTATCGCCCTCCTATCAGCGCGCGGCAGTATCACTTGGAGCACACCCCTTTGCCGCCTTCTGGCAGGTCTATGTACCTCAAACCCTGTCAGGCATCGCTGCCGGTACCATTCTGGTATTCATCATGGCACTGGGTTACTACATCACCCCGGCACTGGTGGGTGGACCGTCCGATCAGATGGTCAGTTACTACGTGGCTTACTACACCAATACCACCAACAACTGGGGCATGGCTGCGGCACTGGGTGCCCTGCTACTGATTGTGACTCTGTTGCTGTACATGGTGTATCACAAGCTGGTCAATCAAAAACAACTGGTGCGGAGCTGATAGCATGAGTCTACAACCTTACGCCTCGCCCATTGAACGCATCTGGTTCTGGGTATTCAGAGTTTTCTGTGGCTTGATCCTGGTGTTCCTGATGATTCCGGTACTGGTGATCATTCCCTTGTCCTTCAGCGACAGCTCGTTCCTGACCTACCCCATTCAAGGGTTCTCTCTGCGCTGGTATGAGCAAATCTTCAGTGCAGGTCCCTGGATGGACTCACTGAAAAACAGCTTGATAGTAGCCCCTCTGGCAACACTGCTGGCGATGATTTTCGGCACGCTGGCAGCCGTCGGTCTGAACCGGGCTGACTTCCCGGGTAAAGGACTGATCCTGGCGCTGCTGATCTCACCAATGGTAGTACCACTGGTTATCGTTGCGGTCGGCATGTACTTCTTCTTTGCCAACCTGGGCCTGCTGAACAGCTATACCGGCCTGGTGATCGCACATGCTGTTCTCGGCGTACCGTTTGTGGTCATCACGGTCAACGCAACCCTGCAGGGATTTGACTACAATCAAATGCGTGCCGGTGCCAGTCTGGGAGCCAGTCCGCTGCGGGTGTTCTTTACAGTCGTGCTGCCACAGATTATTCCGGGTGTTGCATCCGGTGGCCTGTTCGCCTTTGCCACCTCATTCGATGAAGTGGTCGTGGCACTGTTTATTGCCAGTCCGACAGAGCGCACGCTGCCTATCCAGATGTTCTCCGGTATTCGTGAAAACATCAGCCCGGCAATCGCAGCCATGGCAACAATACTGATTTTAATGTCCGTCGTACTGCTGTTAGTGATGGAACTGCTTCGACGCCGCAGTGAAAAAATGCGCAGTCATTCCTGAACTTAGAAACGCGAGCCCCTCCTCGCGGATTTGATTGGAGAGTCACATGTTACAAGCAACGCAACTGTTTCGGCAGCAGGCCTATATCAATGGCCAATGGGTCGATGCAGACAGTGGTAAATGCTATGCAATACACAACCCTGCCACCGGTGACAAACTGGGTGAAGTACCCAGCATGGGTGCTGCAGAAACCCAGCGTGCAATTGATGCAGCAGAAGCTGCGCTGCCCGCCTGGCGTGCCAAAACAGCCAAGGAACGTGCCGTTATTCTGCGCCGCTGGTTTGAGCTGATGATGCAACACCAGGATGACCTGGGACGACTGATGACTCTGGAACAGGGCAAGCCACTGGCAGAAGCCAAGGGCGAAATCGCCTATGCCGCCTCGTTTATCGAGTGGTTTGCTGAAGAAGGCAAGCGTATTTACGGCGAAACCATCCCGGGCCACCAGCCAGACAAACGCATTCTGGTACTGCGCCAGCCGATTGGTGTAACAGCAGCAATTACGCCCTGGAATTTCCCGTCGGCGATGATCACCCGCAAGGCTGCACCGGCACTGGCGGCTGGCTGTACCATGGTACTGAAACCAGCGCCACAGACACCTTTTTCGGCCCTGGCACTGGTACAGCTGGCTGAAGAGGCCGGTATTCCACCGGGCGTACTCAGCGTGGTCACAGCAACAGCAGAAGACTCCATCGCAGTCGGCAACACCCTGTGCGACAGCGATGTGGTACGCAAACTGTCATTCACCGGCTCCACTGCCGTCGGCATCAAACTGATGCAACAGTGCGCGCCCACACTGAAAAAACTGTCTCTGGAGCTGGGTGGTAACGCCCCCTTCATCGTTTTTGACGATGCTGACCTGGATGCCGCCGTAGAAGGTGCCATCATCTCCAAATACCGCAATGCCGGTCAGACCTGTGTCTGCGCCAACCGCATCTATGTGCAAAAAGGCGTCTACGATGCCTTTGCTGAAAAATTTGCCGCCGCAGTGAAGAAACTGAACGTCGGTAACGGACTGGAAGACGGCGTGACCACCGGCCCGCTGATCGACAGCAATGCGGTCAAAAAAGTCAAAACCCACTTGGAAGACGCCCTGAGCAAAGGCGCCACGCTGACAGTCGGTGGCAAACCCCACAGCCTGGGTGGCAACTTCTTTGAACCCACTATCGTCACCGGCGCAACAGCTGACATGCTGATCGCCCGTGAAGAAACCTTCGGCCCGCTGGCACCGCTGTTTGCCTTCGAGGACGAAGACGATGTTATTCGTCTGGCAAATGATACCGAGTTTGGCCTGGCGGCCTACTTCTATGCACGTGACCTGGGACGGGTCTGGCGTGTTGCAGAAGCGCTGGAATACGGCATGGTCGGCATCAACACCGGCGTAATTTCCACTGAAGTCGCCCCCTTCGGTGGTGTGAAGTCTTCAGGTCTGGGTCGTGAAGGTTCACGCCATGGCATTGAAGATTATCTGGAACTGAAATACCTCTGCATCAATATCTAAGCATCTGGAGATAAGACTCATGAGCAAAACCAATGCAGGCATGATCGAACGGAAAACGCAGGCTGTCGCCCGCGGTGTCGGCCTGGCACACCCACATTTTATCGACTCTGCCCGCAACGCCACCCTGACGGATGTAGAGGGTCGCGAATTTATCGACTTTGCCGGCGGTATCGCCGTACTCAACACAGGCCACCTGCACCCCACTGTGAAGCAGGCCGTTGCTGAACAGCTGGAAAAGTTGTCGCACACCTGCTTCATGGTACTGGGCTACGAGCCTTACGTTGAAGTCTGTGAAAAAATCAACGCGTTGGCCTTTGGTCCATCAGCGAAGAAAAGCGCACTGTTCACCACGGGTGCAGAAGCGGTTGAAAACGCCATCAAAGTCGCTCGTGCACACACGGGCCGTACCGGCGTGATTGCCTTTGGTGCAGGTTACCATGGCCGTACCATGGCAACACTGGCTCTGACTGGCAAAATTGCACCCTACTCCAGCGGCATGGGCCTGATGCCAGGCGATGTCTACCGTGCACTCTATCCCTGTGAACTGCACGGCATCAGCACCGCCGATGCACTGGCCTCTATCGAGCGTATCTTCAAGTTTGATGCTGAAGCCTGCAACATCGCCGCAATCATTCTCGAGCCTGTTCAGGGTGAAGGTGGCTTCTATGTCGCACCGAAAGACTTCATGGAAGCACTGCGCGCACTTTGCGACAAACACGGCATACTGCTGATTGCCGACGAAGTACAGACGGGTGCAGGCCGTACCGGCACCTTCTTCGCCATGGAACAGACGGGTGTTGAACCGGATATCACCACCTTTGCAAAATCCATTGCCGGTGGTTTCCCGCTCTCCGGTATCGTAGGCAAAGCCGACATCATGGACAGCATCGCTCCAGGTGGACTGGGAGGCACCTATGGTGGCAGCCCGATCGCCTGTGCTGCTGCACTGGGTGTTCTCCAGGTGTTTGAGCAGGAAAACCTGCTGCAACGTGCCAACGATGTGGGTGCCAAGCTGACACAACACCTCAAGGCGCTGTCTGAAAAACACCAGGTCATCGCCGACGTCCGTGGACTGGGCGCCATGATTGCCATGGAACTGATTGACAGTAACGGCCTGCCACAGCCGGAACTGACCGCTAAAGTGGTCGCCAAGGCACGCGACAAAGGCCTGATCCTGATCTCTTGCGGCCTGTACGGCAACGTAGTCCGTATCCTGGTTCCACTGACAGTACCGGATGCACAGCTACAGCAAGGTCTGGATATCATCAGCGAGTGTTTTGACGAACTCGCCTGATCCGGAAAATACCATCGCCCGCACTGCGGGCGATTTTATTTTCAGTGGCTTGCGCTATACTAACGTCGAAGCTAATACTACTGCCGCACTTTCACAGGAAGGGACCATATGAGCGATCAATACAAGACACTGGCTGAAATGGGTATCGAAGATGTCTCCGAAATCGAGAAGTTTTCGACACGTCAGGAAGGCGATATGGACATACTCAAAATCTATTTTCACCGTGACCCGGGTGAATGGTTTGCCAAAAGCAAAAAATTCAAGTTCAAGCGTCAGGTGAAAACGGTTCGTGTCAACGAAGGCAAAGTGTCCTATCGGGAAACCTCTGAATCCTCACCCTACTTCCTGCGCGCATTGACTGAGCTGGAAAAGCTGGCAGATAAAATGCACTCCGTTACCGGACGCAAAGAGATCCTGCTGGAAGAGATCGATCATCTGGAAAAGGTTATGGAACGGAAAATTGCCGACATTCGCCGGCAAATTGAAGAGCTTTGACGATCAAGGGGTCTTAAATGACCCCTTTCTCCTTCAGACTGACCAGAGCTTCTGGCGTCAGATTCAAACAGCGACTCAGCACCGCGTCTGTATGCTCGCCCAATAAAGGCGGGGCTGTCGGCGCATTCAGCGCTTCACCATTAAAGCGGATTGGATTGCTGACCAGCTGTACTTCTCCATCCTGAGGATGAGGTCGTGTGATTTTCAGGCCACGGTGCTTCACCTGCGGGTCTTCAAACACACGATCCAGCGTATTGATGGGTCCACAGGGCACCCCCACCTGCTCCAGTGCCAACAGCCACTCATCGGTGGTTTTCTGGCGCAGAGGTTCCAACAACAGCGGGATCAACTCGGCACGGTGCTGCACACGCAGGGCGTTGGTCTGGAAGCGTGGATCATCAGCCAGCTCAACACACCCGGCAGTTTCACAGAAACGCCGGAACTGACCATCATTCCCCACGGCGAGGATCAGATGCCCATCACGTGTTGCAAAAGCCTGATAAGGGACAATATTGGGATGAGCATTGCCCAAGCGTTGGGGTACATCACCGGATGTCAGATAGTTCAGCGCCTGATTGGCCAGCACGCCGACCTGCACATCCAGCAATGCCAGATCAATATAGGTACCTTCACCGGTACGCTGACGCTGCAGTAACGCCGCCATAATGGCATTGGCTGCATACATACCGGTAAAGATATCAGCAAAGGCAACTCCAACTTTCACCGGACCACCGCCCGGCTCACTGTCGGGCTGCCCCGTCAGACTCATCAGGCCACCCATGCCCTGAATCATGAAGTCATAACCGGCTCGCTGTGCATAAGGGCCATCCTGTCCAAAGCCGGTAATCGAGCAATAGATCAGATCCGGCTTCAGCGTCTTGAGCGAGTCATAATCCAATCGGTACTTTTTCAGGCCACCGACTTTAAAGTTTTCCAGCACCACATCGCAGGACTGCACCAACTGATGCAGCAATGCCTGACCCTCCGGGTTCGCCATGTCCACTGTAACTGACTGCTTGCCCCGGTTAGCACCGAGGTAGTATGCCGCTTCACGCGACGTTTCCAGCCAGGGCGGCCCCCAGCGACGGGTATCATCCCCTTCACCAGGTCGTTCGATTTTGATCACCTCGGCGCCCAGATCTGCCAACTGCTGGCTGCACCAGGGGCCCGCCAGAATGCGCGACAGATCGAGAACCCGAATACCCTGAAGGGGTTGTGCTGGCATAACTCACCTCACTTGGCTGATGCTCAGAAAAATGCCTGAATACCGGTCTGTGCACGACCCAGAATCAAACCATGGACATCATGTGTACCTTCATAGGTGTTCACAGATTCCAGGTTGACCATGTGACGCATCACACCATATTCGTCGGATACACCGTTACCGCCGTGCATATCACGTGCGATACGGGCAATTTCCAGCGCCTTGCCACAGTTGTTACGCTTCACCATGGAAATCATTTCCGGTGCCCAGTTACCAGAATCCATCAAGCGACCGACCTGCAGAACCGCCTGCAATCCCAGGGTAATGTCGGTTTGCATATTGGTCAGTTTCATCTGAATCAACTGGGTTGCAGCCAGAGGACGACCAAACTGTTTGCGATCCAGGGTGTATTGACGCGCTGCATGCCAACAGAATTCGGCAGCACCCAGCACACCCCAGGCGATCCCGAAACGGGCTTTGTTCAGACAGCCAAACGGCCCAGACAGACCGGTTGCACCTGGCAGCAGGTTTTCTTCCGGAACAAAGGCGTTATCCAGCACGATCTCACCGGTAATGGATGCACGCAGAGACAGCTTGCCGCTGATTTTGGGCGTACTGAAACCTTCGGTACCACGCTCAACGATAAAGCCTTTAATCTTGCCATCATGCGCATCGGACTTGGCCCATACCACCGCAATATCCGCAATCGGGCTGTTGGTGATCCACATTTTCTGACCACTCAGCAAATAACCACCATCCACTTTACGGGCACGGGTGATCATGGAACCCGGATCAGAACCATGGTCCGGTTCAGTCAGACCAAAACAGCCGATGATTTCAGCGCTGGCCAGTTTCGGCAGATATTTCTGTTTCTGCTCTTCAGAGCCATAGGCTTCGATCGGATGCATCACCAGTGACGACTGCACACTCATGGCTGAACGGTAACCTGAATCCACACGCTCAACTTCACGCGCAATCAGACCATAGGAGACGTTGTTAACACCGGCACCGCCGTAGACTTCAGAAACAGTCGGGCCAAGCAGACCCATCTCGCCCATTTCATTCATGATTTCCCGGTCGAAACGCTCTTCACGTGCGGCACTCAGAACACGAGGCTGCAGCTTTTCCTGACAGTATGCACGCGCGGCATCCTGAATCTGTCGCTCATCATCGGTCAGTTGCTGTTGGAAAAATAACGGGTCATCCCACTGGAATGTAATCATTGTCTGCGCCTCCGCGAAAATTTAAGTGTGGCCAAGCCATTCGTAATATTTATTATAATAAATAGGGTAAATCAAGGAAATTCGCTGTTTGGATCAGATTCATTTATCAACCCATCATCGCACTGTATTATGGCAGGCATCTGCACATCCGGGGTTATTGCATGCAAAAAGCTGACAGATCTGTCTGGGAACTGCGCCGTATCTGGCTCGTCGGGTTTCTGTTGCTGCCCTTCCTGTTGCTGGCAGGTGGCTGGCTGGGGTTTAACCATGCCCGCGAGCAGGCGTTGCAACAGGCGGATGAGCGACTGACCCTGTATGCCAGCAGCTTTGAAGGTGCCATCAACCGTTATGACTACCTGCCCTGGCTGATCGCCCAAACGCCCGATGTTCGGCGCTTACTGGACCAACGAGCACCTGAGCTGATTGAACGCGTCAATGAATTCCTGCTGGAAACACGCAACACCTCGCTGGCCGATGAGGTCTATCTCATGGATGCTGAAGGCCTGACACTGGTCTCCAGCAACTTTCGCACGGCAGAAAGCTTTGTCGGCAACAACTACCGTTTTCGGCCCTACTTCACCGATGCCATCCGTACCGGACGCGGTGAATTTTTCGCCATCGGTACCACCACCGGGCTGCCAGGCTACTTTTTATCGCAGGAAGTGTTCAGCCTGAACGATCAGCAACGCGGTGTCGCCGTCGTCAAGGTCGACCTGGAACCACTGCAGGCAGACTGGCAGTCCGCCGCTGAAAAAGTGTTTGTATCGGATACCAATCACATCATCGTCTTGTCCAGCCATCCGGAATGGAAGTATCGCTATCTCGAGCCACTTACCGACCAGCAACTGGACGACCTGGAGCGCAACCGGCAGTTTGATGGCATCACACTCAGCCCGCTGGGCAGCCATAACGATGCCGCGCTGCTGCATATGCCTGTGTCGGATACAGAATCAGAACGTTTTCTGAACCGCAGTCTGGAACTCTCACGCCCGGGCTGGCGTATCCATTATCTGGTACCACTGGAGCCGCTCTACCGCTTTGCCGCACTGACAACCGGTGTCGTACTGATACTCTATATCCTCTGTCTCACCGCAGTACTCTGGATGCGCGAACGCAGCCGCCGCGCTCATGCCGCCTTGCAGGCAGAACAGCGCCTGCGCAACCTGAATGACACCCTGGAAGATCAGGTCATCGAGCGTACCGCCGAGCTGGAAAAACGCACCTCTGAACTGCAACGCATTCAACGTGAGCTGGTACAGTCGGAAAAACTCGCCGCACTGGGCATTATGGCCGCTGGCCTCTCCCATGAGCTGAACCAGCCACTGACCGCGGTACGCACCTATGCAGCCTCCGGGCGCAAGCTGCTGGCACGCGGTTTGATTGACCAGGTGGATACAGCGCTGGACAAGATCATGACCCTGACCAGTCGCATGAGTGACATCACCTCGCAACTGAAAGTCTTCGTACGCCAGGCACCGATTCAGAAACAGCCGGTTGACTGGGCTGCACGTATCGACTTTGTGCTGGACATGCTGGAGCACCGTATCACTCAACAGCAGGTCCGGATTGATACGAAAATTCCTGCTCAAGCACTAATACGCGGGGATGATGCCCGTATTGAGCAGATACTGGTTAACCTGATCGGTAATGCACTGGATGCCGTGGCACAGCAATCCGAGCCGCAGGTTACCATTCGCCTGTCAGATCAGAATCATGGCTGGTGCTTACAGGTGGAGGATAATGGCCCGGGTTTTGCTAAAGAACAGATCAAGCATCTGTTTGAGCCTTTTTACTCTACCAAAAATGTCGGCCAGGGCATGGGGCTCGGACTGTTTATCTGTTACGGACTGGTCCAGGATCTGGGCGGCAACATTCGCGCCGAAATTCCGGATGAAGGTGGCGCGCGCTTTGTGGTCTGGCTACCCGGTTCTGATGAAAAGGCAACAGCAGCATGACTCCGATAGAATGTAACCAGGTTTTACTGGTCGATGATGATCCCGCCGTCCTTGAGGCGACCCGGCAATGGCTGGAATTGTCCAACATTGAAGTGATTACGCTCAACAACCCTCAGGGCGTTGCAGCCCATATCACAGCCGACTTCCCGGGTGTACTGGTATCTGACATACGCATGCCGGAACTGAGCGGCACTGAGCTGATGGCACAGATTCATCAAAAAGTCCCGGAACTGCCAATTATTCTGATTACCGGCCACGGTGATATCCCCATGGCGGTGGAAGCGATCCGCAAGGGTGCCTGGGATTTTCTGGAAAAGCCGTTTGATCCCGAACGTCTGGAAGAAGTGATCCGCAAAGCCCTGATCACCCGCTCATTGCAGCTGGAAAATCACCGCTTGCGTGCAGCCATGCAGGACCCGGCCAACACCCGCCTGCTAGGCAAAAGCCCTGCCATCACACAGCTGCGCCAGCAGGTACAACGCCTGAGTAAAGTCCAGGCCAATATCCTGATCCACGGTGAAACCGGTGCCGGCAAAGAAGCCGTGGCGCGCTCACTGCATGAATGCAGCCCCCGCGCAGACAAGCCCTTTGTTGCCATCAACTGTGGTGCCCTGACCCATGAGCTGGTGGAATCCGAGCTGTTTGGCCATCGCAAGGGTGCCTTTACCGGAGCACTCGAATCCCGTGAAGGCAAACTGGAACTGGCCAGTGGCGGCACACTGTTTCTGGACGAGATCGAATCCATGCCGCTGCCGGTACAGATCAAACTGCTGCGGGCAATTCAGGAGCAGCAGATTGAGCGAATTGGCAGCAACCAGCTGATCAACCTCGATCTGATCATTATCTCAGCCACCAAAATCGATCTGCTGAAACTCTCTGAACAAGGTCAGTTCCGTGAAGATCTTTATTACCGCCTGGCGGTTGCCGAGCTGTCTATTCCGCCACTGAGAGAACGTCAGGAGGATATCCTGCTGCTGTTCAATCACTTTGTACAACAGGCCGCCGACGTACACGATCTTGAAGTCGCGCCCGCAGATACAGCCTATACCCAGGCACTGCTGCAAAACCCCTGGCGGGGCAACGTACGTGAGTTGCGCAACCGGGCCACGCGCTTTGCACTGGGACTAGAAGGGCAAAGCAGTGCTCATACATCGGGGGAACCTCCCAGCAGTCTGGCTGCACAACTGGAAGACTATGAACGCAAACTGATACGGGAGGCGTTACTGCGTCATCAGGGCAACATTCAGAAAGTGCTGGATGAACTGCAACTGCCAAGGCGCACCCTGAACCAGAAAATGCTGCGTCTGGGATTGCAACGCGAAGCCTTGTTACAGGCGGAGCAGCCTGAATAAGCCAAAAATGGCCGATGATAACCAGGGTATCGGCCATTTATTGCTCACCACTCGGGAAAAAACGATGAATTTCCTGTCATTTCCCTGTCAAACCTCACCGCTGGCTGAATAATTATTTTCTGGCACGCTTTGTGCTAAACCCTACGGGTACAACCTAAACAAGCATAATTAAGATTAGGTAATATCAGGTAACACACTCTACACTCAAGCTGACTGCTCAGCGCATCCCCGATGATGCTGCCGGGTAGTGTTTTATAAAAATAACCAAGGAGAAACACTATGCGCCGCTTTGGCCTTGCACTTGTCCTGTCTGCAACCCTGGCTGTCCCCGCCGTGCAGGCACAACAGAACCTTTCAATCGCAACCGGTGGTACCGGTGGCGTTTACTACCCCATTGGTGGTGGTCTGGCTGAAATGATCGGTCGCCACATTGATGGCTATTCAGCGGTTGCCGAAGTCACCGGTGCCTCTGTCGAAAACATGGGCTTGATCCACCGCGAAGATTCCGACCTGGCCATCGCACTGGCAGACACTGTCTACCAGGCCTACACTGGCACCGGCGCATTTGAAGGCCGTCAGGTCAGTGATGTGCGCGCCATCGCATCTGTCTATCCGAATGCAGTACAGCTGGTTGCCCTGCAGGGTTCCGGAATCACCTCATTGCAGGACCTGAAAGGCAAGCGCGTCTCTGTCGGCGCTCCGGGTAGTGGTACCGAGCTGAATGCCCGTGCGCTGCTGGAATCCAACGGTATTGGTTATGGCGACTTCACTGTTCAGCGTCTGAACTTCAACGAAACAGCCGATGCCCTGCGTGACGGCGATATCGATGCAGGCTTCTGGAGTGTTGGCCCACCCACCAGCTCAATCCTGAGTCTGGCAACCACTCGTGACATTCAGCTGATCTCCTTCACCGATGAAGAAGTTGAAAATGCCATTGGTGCCGAGCCGGTCTTCGCGCCTTACGCGCTGCCAGCAAACACCTATGAGGGCGTGACTGAAGTGACCCACACCATCGGAATCCCCAACGTACTGACCGTAAATGCAGCCATGCCGGATGAGCTGGCTTACCAGATTACTAAAGTACTGTTCGAGAAAATCGATGAACTGCGTGCGATTCATCCGGCGGCCAATGACACCACGGTTGAATTCACCATGACCTCAACCCCTATCCCGCTGCACCCGGGTGCACTGCGTTACTTTGAAGAGATCAACGCAGAAATCCCTGACCGCCTGCGTGAGTGATGACAACCCATGCGACAGGGCAGCTACCTAACCCTGACGCTACTGCTGCTGATCTTCGGGTCAGCAGCAGTGGAAGCAGGCCCGGACTACCAACTGGAAATCCGGGATGCTTCAAACCAGTTAATAACGCACTTTCCCTTACAACACGGACACTGGTGTTTGCACTGGCGGCACTCGGTTACCGGCATTGCTGTCGAAGACTGCTACCGTACCGAAGCCGGTCAGATGCAACTCAGCCACTCCTGGCAGCCTGATTTTGCTGCCGGTCTGGGGCATTTTGAAGGGCGAGGCACACTGGTCAGCCACCCACAAGGAGGCTACCTGATTGAATCCATCAATGAACCGGTTCCCGGCAATGAGCTGTGGATTCGTATTGGCAGTGAATCAGTGGCGCATACCCTGGTCAGTGCCGACACACAACTGAATCTGAGTACACTGGCTGCTGGCCAACGCCTGCGGCTGCAATTGACACCCATACAACACTAGAATAACAGGCTGACATAGCCGGAGTGCACACATGACGGACAGTAAAAGCCCGGTACCTTCACCGGACACCATCAGTTTTCCGACCGATTCAGGACCCCGTCCGGTCCTCTGGCTGATTACCCTGCTTGCCATCGGCCTGTCGCTATTCCAGATGTACAGCGCTGGCATCCAACCTCTCGGCCTGTTCTACCAGCGCGGCATTCACCTGGCGCTGGTACTGATGCTGGCCTTCCTCATCTTTCCACCGATGAACAAGTATCGTCGCGGCCCGCTCACCTGGCTGATCGATGTTGCGCTTTTTGCTGCCGCCGCTTACTCCGGTTTTTATCTGGTGTTTTACCTGGATGACATCATCAACCGTGCAGGCTTCTGGTCTCAGACGGATATTATCGTCGCCTGCATGACCACTGTCGTCGTGCTGGAAGCCAGTCGTCGTGCCGTCGGTTTTGGCCTGACACTGATCGGTATTGTTGCCATTCTCTACGCACTGGCAGGCCCGCGTGGTGCACTGCCCTGGCTCGGTGAATGGTTGCCAGGAATTCTGAACCACCGTGGTTACACCCTGGAACGTATTGCCGGACAGCTCTACCTCGGGCAGGAAGGGATCTACGGTATGCCGCTCGGCGTAGCGGCTACCTTCGTGTTTATCTTTGTACTGTTTGGTGCCTTTCTGGAAGTCACCGGTGCCGGTAAGTTCTTTATTGATCTGGCATTTGCCGGAACGGGTCGTCAGCGTGGCGGCCCGGCGAAAGCCGCTGTTATCGCGTCCGCCAGTATGGGATCGATTTCCGGCAGCTCGATTGCCAACGTGGTGACTACAGGTGCCTTCACCATCCCCCTGATGAAACGCCTCGGCTATAAACCGGCACAAGCCGGTGGTATTGAAGCGGCAGCCAGTACCGGTGGGCAGATCATGCCACCGCTGATGGGGGCCGGTGCTTTCCTGATTGCCGAATACACCCGCGTACCCTATGTCGAAATCATCAAAGTCAGTGTCTTCCCGGCACTGCTGTACTTCGCCACCGTCTATCTGTTTGTTCACATCATTGCTATCAAACAGGGTATGCACGGAATGGCCAAGAGTGAGTTGCCAGTCATGCGAGAAGTGATGAATCGCGGCTGGTTCTTCCTGATTCCGCTGATCATGCTGGTCTACCTGCTGGTCATAGGCCTGTCACCCATGCGTGTCGGTTTCTACGCAGTCATGGGCATTATCATCATTGCGGCACTCAACGGCTTGTATCAGGCCTATAAACGTGGCGCTGCCAACCGTAATCTGCAACAGGAGATGGTGCAGACGGTGAAATCCGGCTTCCACAAAACCCTGCTGGGTCTGGAACTGGGTGCACGCAATGCGGTGGCCGTGAGTATTGCCTGTGCGGTAGCCGGTATCGTCGTCGCGGTGGTCGGTCTGACCGGTCTGGGACTCAAATTCTCCTCCATGATGATCGCCTTCTCCGGTGGTAACATCCTGCTGGCTCTGCTGCTGGTCATCATCGCCAGTCTGATTCTGGGTCTGGGCTTGCCCGTCACCGCCAGCTACATCGTCCTGATCGTACTGGTCGGTCCGGCACTGACCAACGAGTTCGGCATTCCGCTGCTGGTCGCACACCTGCTGGTATTCTGGTATTCACAGGATTCCAACGTCACACCGCCGGTGGCATTGGCGGCATTTGCCGCCGCCGCCATCGCCGGAAGCAAGACCATGGAAACCAGTGTACAGTCCTGGAAATTTGCCAAAGGGCTCTACCTGATACCGCTGTATATGGTATTCCACCCGGAAATCATTACCGGTGGCCCCTGGTCCATTCTGATCTGGAAAGGTGCCATGATTATCCTGTTACTGCTGGCATTTGCGGCCGCCATTGAGGGGTATCTGTTTACCTGGATGCAACACTGGATGCGTCTGATCCTGTTAAGTTGTACCATTGCGCTGTTCTTCCCGAGTGCGACGGTACAGGCAATCAGTGCGGCCATTGCGATTCTGCTGCTGGTGATCAACTTCATCCAGGGACGCAAAGCTACTGCGCAAAGCCAACCACAGCCGGGGTAATCCAATCACTGACAGATGAGTATGGCATGAGCAAGGCACTGACAGCCGCTGAAATCCCCAAGCGCATGAAGCGCGCTGATCAGATCGTCGAGGCGGTCAAACGCTGGATTGTCGTTCAGGACATCCAGCCGGGAGACCGCCTGCCCAATGAAAAAGCCCTGACCGAGCTGTTCGAATGCTCCAAGGGCACCGTACGCGAAGCGCTCAAGTCTCTGGAAGTCCAGGGGCTGATCACAGTAAAAACCGGCCCCAATGGCGGTGCAATACTGGCCGAAGTCCCTTACGGTCACGCCTCGCAAATGCTGCGAAATTACCTGCACTTTCAGCATACCAGCGGCCCGGATATCTATGGCCTGCGCAAGCTGATCGAACCGGAAATCGCCTTGCTGGCCTGTGATCACCTCAGTGAAGCCGATATCGATGAGCTGGCACGCCTGACTGACTGCTGTGCTGTCCCGCCCGCCGACATTGAGCAGCGCCTGGATCATCGCATGTCAGAACTCGATTTTCATATTCTGCTGGCAGAACGTTGCGGTAATCCCATTCTCGGCTTTATAGGTCGTTTTCTGAATGATCTGCTCAAAGACCTTGTGATATACAAGAAAGTACAACTACCGGAGCAGATCGAATTTTCCAAATCCAACCTGCAGTACCATCAGCAGCTGGTGGAAGCGTTTCGGGCCCGAGACCGCCTGAAAGTGCGTCAGCTGATGCTGGAGCACATGCAGGCAGCGGAAGCCTTCAACATCGAACTCGAAGCCCGGTTATCCCGACAGTTTCTTTAGGATTACTCAGGCGCTGACATGCTGAACCGTTTACCCACCCGACTGAAAGGCTATCTTATTACCGGCGCAGGTGTTGTCATGCTGTCGCCGGATGCATTGATCGTAAAGGATACCGATGTCGATGTGCCGGTCTTTGTGTTCTGGCGGGCACTGTTGATGTGCCTGGTAGTGACCCTGCTGGCATCCTGGCGCTATAAACGCGAACTGCCTGATGCCATTCGCCGTTGTGGCAGCGCCATCTGGATCTGTCCGCTGGCCATCGCCACCAGCTCCTGGGTGTTTGTCGCAGCCAACCGACTCACCGCTGCCGGTAATGTACTGGTAATTCAGAACATGGCTCCATTGATTGCGGGTATCATCGGGCTGCTGTTCTTTCAGCAGAAGCTGCGCCTGCAAACCTGGGTCGTCATCCTGCTCTGTATTGCCGGTGCCGTGATGATGCTGTCTGGCGAAATGCAGGCGGGTAACCCGATGGGACTGTTGATTGCAGCGATCCTGCCGTTTTCCATGGCGATCAACACCACCGTGGCCAGCGCGCAAAAAGGCATAGATACCACGGTACTGTTGCCGTTTGCCGGCATCGCCATGATCATTCCCGCTATATTACTGGGTGGTGTTGCCCTCCCCGGCTGGGAGGACATGAAGCGAATTCTGTTACTGGGACTGGTGTTTTTGCCAGCCGCCTACTACTTGATCCAGAGCGGACCGCGTTACATTACCGGTGCTGAAGTCAGCCTGATGCTGATTCTGGAAACCCTGTTGGGCACACTGCTGGTCTGGTGGTGGGTTGGCGAGCTGCCCACCACCATGGCCTTTATCGGTGGCGGTTTGATACTGCTGACACTCAGCGGCAGCGCCCTGCTCGACCTGATACGCATCAATATCAAGGCGCGCCGGGGGGTTCCGGGTGCCCGCATCCCCCCACCCTGAACTTACAAACCAAACACCTGCTGCAGCAGTTCAGTACTGCGTGCCAGCGGGTCCCTGCGGATCTTGCGTTCTTCCTCTGCCAACAGCAGGAACAGGCCATCCAGTGCCGATTCAGTCACATGATCCGCCAGGTCAGGCGTATAACCCGCCAGCATCGGCAGTGATGCAGTGGCTGCATCCGTCAATGCCTGCCAGGCAGCTGTCGTTCCTGTCTGCTGCATGGAGCGTTCAATATGTGGCCGTAACAACTGCTGTAGCTCAGTAAAGGTTTGTCCTTTGAAATACTCTGTTGCAGCCGTATCCCCGCCCTGATAGATGCGCTGAACATCTTCCAGCGTCATCGACTCAATCGCATTCAACACCACCGGTGTCGCCTGCCCGATAGCCTGCTCAGCCGCCCGGTTCATGCTTAATTCAAAGGCATCCACCTGAGACTGAAAACCAACACGTCTCAGGGTGCCAACAGCACTGCCCAGCATACCCGGTGGTTCAATCTTCACCCGACTGTCACCCAGAAAACCATTCGGCTGCGCCAGCGTCGCGACCGCACGCTCAGTACCCACGGCCAGCGCCTCTTTCAACCCCAGAGAAAGCTGGCGATCACTTACGCCTGCAGGTGGCGGGGCTGCTGTTGCCGGCGCCTCTGTTGCAGCCGATCCACGCCGCTGCTCCAGCACCTCCTGCCCACGATCCAGTAAACGACCCCACTCCTGTGCTTGAGCCATTGCGGGCAGTGTCATGGCACCGATCAACATCAGCTTGGCAAACCTTTTCATATCACTCTCCTTTATCACCAGCACCGTCTCAGACCAAACGATTCAGATAACCACTTAACGAAAACCCCAATGACTGACTCAACTGTTTCGCCGTCTGTTTCAGTTGAGACTGACTGGGAAAATTGTCGGATTTACCCGCAAACACCACCCAGTTGCCATCCTGCGTGGTGCAGCTGTACACCTGGGCAAACTGTTCACGCAGCACCTCCAGTACAGCTTCTCCGCGATGTTCTTTCCAGCAATTCAACACCAGCCAGCCGTTGGGACGCAAACGTGCATGACATTCATGCAGATAGGCAGGCTGATGCTGTTGCTCACTGACACCCTGATCATCGTAGATATCACTGAAAATAATATCGGCAGGTCGGCCCGCTTCCGTATCCAGATAGGTTTGCGCTTCCATGGTATGCACCTGAGTGCGTTTACTGCGCGGCAGCTGAAAAAACCGCTGGGCAATAGTCACCACTTCACTGCGCAACTCGACAATATCCTGCTGCATATCCGGAAAGCCATGGTGCAGACAGGTATTCAGGGAACCGCCCCCTAATCCCAGCACCAGCACACGACGCGGTGTGACGAACAGCAGTACCAGCAGCATCGCCCGGATATAATCCATCTGCGGTATCCAGGGCTGATCTTTGAGAACACAGCTCTGCTCATCCTCGGCACCAAACGACAAATAGCGTTTATGGCCATCATCCATCACCTGCACCACACCCAGCGCATCATAACCACGGTAAATCTCAACCCCTTGCAGCGGCATACTCAGCCCTCCTGCCAGGGAGTCAGATCTGCCAGACAGGTCAATGCATCCTCAACAGCGGTGATACGCAACAGATGCGCCAAGGCCGGATGCGCCGGACGCGCTACCAGAATACCCGCTGCCAGCAAAGACTGCTGCAATGCCATCGCTTGCGCAGCATCCGTCAGACACACCGCCACAAAATTGGTATCACTGGGCATCACCCGATAACCGCGCGCCAGCAACAACTGTCGCAAACGCGCCCGGCGTGCCTTAACCTGCTGTATATGCAGCGCCACTTCATCCGGCTGATCCAGTAGCAGACACACAGCTTGCTGAGCTATCGACGACACCGCATAGTGAATACGCACTTTCAGCAACACCGCCAGCATATCAGGGTCACCTATTGCATAACCCACTCGAAGCCCCGCCAGACCCTGCGCCTTGGAAAAGGTCCGCAAACGCAACACACCCGGCCACACAGCCGAGTCGGTTTCATCATCACGAAAGTCATGATAGGCCTCATCCAGCAACAGCCAGCAGTCCTCCGGCAAACGGTCACGCAAGGCCGCAATCGCCGCATCGCTGTGCAGGTAGCCACTGGGGTTATCAGGATTGGCCAGGTACACCAGACGAGCCTGACATTGAATCGCCCGCTCGGCCAGCGCATCCAGATCAGGGGCCAACACTTCCGGTGTCTGATGGTAAGGCACCTCTTCCAGTACACAGCCGTGTCCCTGGGCAAAATAGGCAAACGTAGGGTAAGTCCCCGCTGCACACACCACCGTTTCACCCACCGCCACCAGGCCTCGAAATGCCAGCGCAATCAGACTATCGGCTCCCGCATCCACCAGCAGAGCCTCCAGGGGTAACTGCAACTGTTCACTGAGACGTTGGCGCAAGGCATAGGCTTCCGCATCACCGTAACTGCGAATCTGCTCCACAAAGGCCTCTCCCAGCGCGGCACGCAATACCGAGTGGGGCATATCCAGCCCTTCATTCGAACCCAGCCGGTGGGGAATGTCGTGCCCAATGCGCCGCTCCAGCGCCTTCAACCCCGGAAACGGATTCACCGGCCCATCGCCACACAAGTGTTCAGGAAAACGCCCTTTCACATATCCTCCGGATTTTAGATTTGAGATGGTTTGGCAGTGGCATGAAAGATGTGCTCAGGGTGCCGGGATATGGAGCCTGACTACACAAAGATCACACTATATTTTTTGTGTGAAGATAGTCTTTGATCTGATGGAAGGTTTCAATTAAGTATTCAGACTCTTCAATCACCAAATTCAATCTTTCCAGCCGTGCGGCTGTTTCTTCAGGATAATGGTGCGCAAATTTATTTCTTAACATTGCAGCGGATCCAAACGCTTCAGCCGATTGGATTGCACCCAGCTTTTCCATCAGCAGTGCTTTATCACGATTGGATTTATCAGAAATATCTTCTTGCTCAACATAGGCTATACCTCTGAAAAGCTGATCTTGTATCATCGCAACGGACTGTGAATAGCGAAGTATGAGTGCATCTATAGACTCTTCCTGCTCTTCTGACAAAAGCGCCAGCGCTTGGCCATCCAAGGGAAATAAGCCCCTGATCTTATTCAACGAATAGATCAACTTGTCCACTCTCTGCTCACACGCCAACAGGTTGGAGTTCAATATCGACAACGCAGGATTAGTCATAACTGAATGCCCTTACGTGCTATTTGATGAATGATCTCATCCGGCTCATCAACCTGCTTAACCAATAAATCAACAGCCATGTCACACTTCGATCTAATGCGATACTCCAATAACAACTTTTGCTTTAAAGACAGCTTTTTACGGGTTTCGAAAAAAATATCGACATCTCCTCCACGTCTTGATACATCTGATCTTGAGCCAAACAAAAAAATATCGCCCTCAGGATCGGCTTCTAGTAGCTCTGATCGAATACACTTTTCATCATCAGTGGTTAAACGGTAATTATCTGCCATGACTAAACTGAACCAGCGTTGAATGGTTATGGGGGTAAATCATCCCTCTTTTAAGATCATAAAACAAATTATACAGCACTCTTTTCCATGCACTTCTGCCATCATTATGATGCAGTTGCAACAGATGCTCCACTGACTAAAACGGGTAACTCTATTTTCATTTGAGGAACTGAGGGATGGGTCATAGCGAAAACTCATCCAGTGCGTCTTCAGCCTCGACTTGAAGGACATGCGGAAACATCTGACTGATGGCTCGGGTCACAGGTAGATCTGTCAGCTCATTACGAATCATCGTGGCAACCAGCCGCGCCTGATTTTCATCACGAGTTCGCTTCATTGGCTCACGATCAGGCTGCTGACTCACAAACCACTTATGCAGTACAAAAGCACGTGGATCAACTGTCGCAACACGCAGCGGCATTCCCTGCATATCAAATACGATTGCCTCATAATGAGGTGCTGACACATGCCACTTCAAACTATCGATAACGACAGGATGCAGATCATCTGTTTCCAGCAACTCATCAAATGCACTTCGTCGCATGGGCGAACCGGTCCCCTGGGTAATAAAATCCACCCGGAAGCCTTTATCATTGGCAGCAGCAAATTCATACGGGGAAGCAGAAATCCTTCGAAAGCTCTTATCGCTGGTTTGAAGAAGAGACAGCAACGACCCCGCCTGCAGATTCGCGACAATACGCATTCCCTGGCGAGCACCCATCAGTACATCCATATCTTCAGTTGCAAGATGCTCCGGCTGGATCATCACCCCGGCCCGAGCTTCAAATGCATACAGCGCATTCGTACCGATCAGCCGATAAGGTATCTTCTGTTTATGCAATGAACGGAGAACGCGCGCGCCTGCCAGCGGGAAGCGATTAAGGTAGTTCGCTTTAATATACGCCGCGTATTTTTTGAACTGATCCCGGTATTCAATCTCCCGAGCTTTGTAGTCTGCCTGTCGATTTTCAAACTTATATTTAATCTGCTCAGTCTCAGGAGAGCGCACGCCCAATGACCGGTTCTTGCCATAGGAATAGGCTCGATAAAGGTACTCACGGCCATGGATGGTTTTCCAGTGCATAGAACCTGCAACGCTATCTGCCTGCAAACGGTGCTGCTCCAACTGCTCGAACAGCTGACGCGCATTAACTGCCACACGAACCTGCTCAGACTCCAGTCGCCTATACCCCATATCAGTATTCCCTTCAGTTACACCTAAAGCATACAACCCAGATTTTAACTAAATATAGCAAAGTGTACGGCAGGATTTAGTTAAACGCCATTTCAAAGCTCATCGAGGCATCTGCGGGACCACTACAAAAACAGGTAACTACACACCGCAACCGCTGCAATCACTGCCACCACATCGACGGTCAGCGCAGCGGCCAGTGTATGGCGCAAACAGCGCACCTGAATCGCACCCTAAGCACCTGAGCCGAATAACGGACGCAGCAGCGATCAGAACGACACCGAGGAAGATCAGGCTCATAATCTGTTACTCTATCTGATGACTCTATTCTTATGTCGCTTTTTATGGCTTTCTAGCCACTCACGAAATGCCACAAGCGATCGTAGTTGCTGGTTTTTCTGCGGATAACAGAGGTAATAGCCCTTCCAGCCTTGAATCACACTATTAAACAACGGCATTAATGAGCCTTCCTGCACCAGACTTTCAACTGTAAACTGAGGTACCAGAGCAACACCCAAGCCAGCCTTTGCCGCTTGTATAATCATATTGTACTGCTCTAGCCGCATCCCCGTGTAACTGTCCAGTCCTACAACCTGGTTAACCTGACGCCAGCTTTCCCAGGCATGTAATACACTGGTATGGTGCAGTAAAGGCTTACCAACCAAATCATTGGGGTCATGTATCAAACTGGCAAGCTGAGGCGATGCAACAGCAACCAGCTCCTTACCCAACACATACAAAGATTCAGTATTAGACCAAACTCCCTCGCCGTAGCGTATGACAGCCGTACAATCATTCTCGAACATTAACGACTCAGCCAATGCATAAGGAATAAAGTTAACCTGAATATCCGGGTATAACGCCTGAAAACTCGCTAACTTCGGTATTAACCAATGCGAAGCAAAAGTGGGAGCACAGGCCAGGTTTAACGTATCAAACTTAAATGCATTAGAGCGTAAATCGACAGTTGCTGCTTCCAATGTATGAATACTGGGACGCACCTTGGTCAGATACAACTTCCCTGCATCTGTCAGTATCAGCCGATGATTAATACGCTCGAACAGCGCCACTCCCAGCCACTCTTCCAGGCTCAGAATATTACGACTGACCGCTCCCTGGGTTACACAAAGCTCTTTAGCCGCTTGAGTCACACTCGAATGGCGTGCTGCTGACTCGAAGGATAACAACTGATTAATCGTTGGACAGAAACGCTGCATGACAGTCCCTTGCAACCTGGAATAAACATAAAAAACACAAGGAATTAGCCCCATGTGTCATTACTTAAACTCATAACATAATGATTACTATTCGATATCCAAGTCAAGATTTCTGATTAGAATCGAGTGGTGAGAAATAACCATCAATGGAGAGCACAATGGTAAAAATAATAAAGCGCATCGCAACTTTGACAGCGACCAGCCTGTTGGCAACGCAGTTATATGCAGCAGACTATCCCAGTAACACCGTCACCATTATCGTCCCTTTTGGACCCGGTGGCTCAACCGATATCGTAGCCCGTGTACTGGCCGAAGCACTCACCAACGAACTGGGCCAGCCTTTTGTTGTTGATAACCGTGGCGGAGCAGGTGGTGCCATCGGTGCCAATGCAATTGCAAATGCCCGTCCTGATGGCTATACCCTGGGTATGGGAACTGTTTCCACCCTGGTCATCAACCCGTCGGTCAGAGGCGCTGAAATAGGCTATGATCCACTGGAGAATTTTACCCATATCACCTCCGTAGCCGCAGTTCCGAATGTTGTCAGCGTCAACCCTAACCTACCTGTTTCTAACATGGCAGAGTTCCTGGAGTACGCACGCAACAACCCCGGCAAACTCAACTTTGGTACCCCCGGTCCCGGCAGCCTTGGCCACATGATGGGTGCAACCACCATGCATCAGGGTGAAATCGACATGATGCATATCCCTTATCAGGGTGGTGGTCCTGCTCTGGCAGGTGTTTTGGCCGGTGATGTTGAGGTGTTTTTTGATAACCTTCCATCATCATTACCCAATATTCAGGCGGGAGAACTCTTGCCTCTGGCGATTGCCAACCCTGAGCGCGTTGCAGAATTACCCGATGTTCCTACCTTTGCTGAAGTAGGACTGGACATGGTCAACGATCCAGCCTGGTTTGGCCTGGTAGGGCCAGCAAACCTGCCTGATGACGTTGTTGAAGTGATTTATAACGCCGCTGTTAAAGTCATTCACAGCGACGCCATGCGCGAGCGACTTCAAAGTGTATCAGCCACTCCCGTTGGCAATACACCTGAAGAATTCCGTAACACCATCGAGTCTGCCAATGCCAACACACGCTTTGTCATTGAATCAGCAGAACTCACCTTCGACTAATCCGGTTGCAAAAAAGACCCTAAACTATGAATAACTATATTCTTAACGGAGCCCCTCAGGGGGCTCCGGCTGTGCCCCTTGTCCTGGATTCACCCCATTCAGGTACCCAATATCCGACTGATTTCGGCTATGCAGTGACGCTGCAGGACCTGCGACAAGCTGAAGACACTCATGTTGAAAAGCTCTACGGATTCAGTACGGAAATGGGTATTCCTCGTCTGGATGCACATTTCCCACGCAGCTACATCGACCTCAACCGATCTCGCTACGAGATCGATGAAGAGCTGCTGGAGCAAGCCTGGCCCGGTGAACGACGACAAACTGACAAGGTCGAACTCGGCAAAGGACTTATCTGGCGCATGCTGGATAACGGACAACCCATCTACACGCGCAAACTGAGTATTGCTGAAATTGAACAACGCATTCAGCAATACTGGATCCCCTACCATCAAGCACTCGAAGCGCTCATTGAGCGTGTTCATCAGCACTTTGGCTTTGTCTTGCACCTGAACTGTCATTCAATGCCCAGCGTCTCAGATACGTTTAGTACAAACCATCCCGGGCTGGTGCATCCGGATATCGTATTGGGAGACCGTGACGGTGAATCAGCAGATCCAGCGCTCACACACGCCATGGCCGAACAATTTGAGCAATTAGGGTATAGTTGCTGGATTAACAAACCCTACAAGGGTGTTGAACTGGTTAAATCCTATTCAAATCCTGCGCAGGGTAAACACTCGATTCAAGTAGAAATCAACCGTCGACTTTACATGAATGAACAAACCCGTGAACTTACCGATGGGTACGCTACCCTGCGTCCTCATCTGCAACACGTTGTGAGCCATATGCTCAACATCGTCACACAGCGTCTGGGTTAAGATTCATAAAAACAACAGAGAATCTTGATATGCAGTTCAACCTGTTAAAAAGAAGAAATTTGATTAGCGGTATACTACTTGCCGCCGTTGGCATCTTTGCCGCAGTGTATGCACAACGCTATAACATGGGTAGCCTGGCCCGGATGGGGCCTGGCTTTTTCCCCGTTGTACTGGGTGTGCTACTGGGTTTTATTGGTATAGCGTTAGCGGCTGTCTCATTATTTGAAGCCCTGGATGAAGAGCCAATCAGAGTTGAATGGCGTAAAGCCAGCATAATCCTTGGCAGCATTCTGATATTCGCACTCTTGCTTAGACCTGCCGGACTGATTCTGGCTACCGGTATCAGTACCTTTATCGCAACAATGGCCGATCAAAAGCTCACATTTTACAAGCGAGCCTTAATTACCTTCGCGGTTACCGTAATTACCGTTGTGATATTTTATTACTTACTGAACATGCGTTTCAGTCTAGGGTGGTAAAACCCTGAGAGGAGAAGATCAACCATGGATATGATCAACAACCTGGCTCTCGGCGCACAAACCGCCTTCACGCTTGAGAACCTGATGTTCTGTTTTTTTGGCGTGACGCTTGGCACGCTCATAGGTGTACTCCCTGGCATTGGTGCGCTAGCTGCAATTTCCATACTCCTTCCAGTCACCTTTCATATTCCGGCAACAGCCGCCATCGTCATGCTGGCTGGCGTATACTACGGTGCACAATATGGAGGCTCCACTGCGGCCATATTACTGCGCTTGCCTGGTCATCCAGCCAGTGTCGTCGCCTGCCTGGATGGCTATCCCATGGCACAGCAGGGGCGCGCAGGTGCGGCTCTCTTCATGACCACCATTGCGTCTTTTATTGGTGCGACAGTTGGCATGCTGGCACTGATCCTGTTCAGCCCAGGCATTGCGGCCATTGGTCTGAAATTTGGTCCCGCCGAGTATTTCGCACTCATGGTATTGGGCCTGATTGCCGCTTCCATTCTCTCGTCAGGCAATGCGCTGCGCGGATTTGGTATGGTGGTATTAGGACTACTCATGGGCGTTGTTGGCACAGATGTCAATACAGGCGTCAATCGTTTTACCTTTGGCTATATAGAACTCTGGGATGGTATTAGCCTGCTCGCACTCGCCATGGGCATGTTTGGCCTCAGTGAAGTGGTACAAAGCGCCAATAATGACGATGCTCCCAAGGTTAAAGATAAAATCACGCTGAAGAGCATGATTCCGACAAAACAGGAGTTTCGTGATTCAGTATTCCCCATGCTACGCGGCTCAGGCATAGGATCCTTTCTCGGATCACTGCCAGGTGCAGGCGCATCACTAAGCTCATTCATGTCCTATGCTGTAGAGAAAAAAGTCGCTAAAGACCCGTCACGATTTGGTAAGGGTGCCATTGAAGGACTCACTGCGCCTGAATCCGCCAATAATGCAGGCGCGCAAACTTCCTTTATACCTACGCTCTCACTTGGCATTCCCGGTGATGTTGTCATGGCTTTAATACTGGGAGCCTTGATTATTCACGGCATCACTCCAGGCCCACAACTCATTACCCAGCAGCCAGACCTGTTCTGGGGATTGATGGTAAGTTTTATTATCGGCAACATCATGCTGGTGATCCTCAACATCCCGATGATTGGCATCTGGGTATCACTACTCCGCATCCCCTATGCAGCACTTTACCCGGCCATTCTGGTATTCATCAGCATCGGGGTATACAGCGTGAACAACAACACCTTCGATATCATCATGGTATTTATTTTTGGGGTGATGGGCTATTTCATGTCGCTATTGCGTTGGGATGCAGCGCCACTTCTATTGGGCTTTATTCTGGGGCCCATGATGGAAGAGCACTTCCGTCGAGCATTATTGCTGGCACGAGGAGATATAACCGTATTCATTTCTCGGCCAATCAGCGCCAGCCTGCTGGCTGTTGCTGCACTGATCATTAGTTGGGCAATTGTCTCTTACTGTATAAATGCACGAAAACGATCTACCCATAAACACACAAACGCAATCAAAAGCGAAGCCGGATAATCATCAATTTGCTACAAAAACAGGTAACTGCACACCGCAACCGCCGCAATCACTGCCACCACATCGGCGGTCAGTGCGGCGGCCAGTGTATCGGCAAAACAAGTTCAGAGAAGCCTGTCCCGCATTCCTTCTGAATATATGAACGCTGCGTAACACAGTATCAAGTATTGGTATAAGTATTTTCTGCAACAATTGACTTCAATGCAGACAAACGGTCACTGGCTTTCAAAAGCGCACCTTTCCTGCCCAGGGTGACAAAAAATTCACAGCCCTCTGTATCAAAAGCATGCTTGATTTCCAGATCTATATAGCCCGCCACTGCCAAGTCATGGATGATCAGCTGAAAAGAGGCAGGCGTAAATCGCCAACAATGCACATCAGTATAGTCATCAGCTTCTATCGCTCTTTTCCAGTGAGCAAGTGCATCATGTATGGGGTACGTCAAGGTATCAGCATCACCCTGACCATCCTGGGACCAGGCAATACCACTTCTTCTGGAAGCCGAGTTGGCATAAAAGTCAAAAATTTGCCCGGTACTGGGCCTTGAGCGTTGAGCCAGATGTGCATCAATAATATTGCCTGATGTCGTTAATGAACCAAAAAAATCAAAGCAAAAGCGTTTGTCAGGTACCGCCAGTGCCAAACGTCCATTATCCTTCAACAACCGCTCACACTGCTGTAGGAAGCTAATAAAATCAGGTACATGCTCAATCACATGACTGGCAATTATCCAGTCATAGGCCTCCTGTTTTCCAATCAACTTTAAGTAAGACTCACCGGTCCAGACATAATCAACGTCTTCTATATTTTCAATATTAACGCCAGCTCCAGCGTATTTCTTGCGCAAATCAGCAGCACTTAAATGATCCAGTATCTCAACATCATAACCTTTCTTTTTAGGTGCTATCGGGTTGTGGCTAGGGCCTATTTCCAAACCTTTACCCTGAGTATCCAGCCCCCACAGTATCTTGTTTTCCCGGGTCAGTTGCAGTGAGTCATTATGAGTCAAATAATCTCCAGCATCCGGTTCAGGCTGCTCTGGCCAGGCCAGTGAGAAATCTTCATATATCAGCGTCAGGTTCTTATTGTAGAAAGGATCATTGTATAAAGAAGCCCCCCATCGGGACTGCATAAAAGCAACTTCTTTTGCGAACAGCGCCTGCTTTGCTGGCGTGTCATTTCCGCCACGGCTCACTGATTCGTGGTGAATCATTTCAGCAAAAGCTGTCCAAACATTTCGCAGGCCGGCCTGCTGAACACGCAAGCAGAAATCTATATCATTAAAAGCAACTGCGAGGTCTTCATCCAACCCCCTCACCTGCTGCCAGACACTTTTGCGGACCATCAAGCAGGCCCCCGTCACGGCACTGAAGCTCTGCGACAGCATGGCTCTGCCTGCATAACCATGAAGATTTTTCGGTAGCTCTTTATGGACATGCCCTGCCACACCACCTATTCCCAGAACAACGCCGGCATGTTGTAACGTACCATTCGGGTACCAGAGCCTGGCACCGACACAACCAATATCCTGCTGTAAGGCATAGGCGGCCATCTCTTCTATCCAATCAGATGTCAGTACCTCTATATCGTTATTCATGAGGCATACCAACTCTCCCTGAGCCAGCTCTACAGCCCGGTTATTCAATCTGGAATAGTTAAATGGAGAGTCATCACGAATAATACGAACCTTATCTGTTGGCAGCCGACTGAACAGCTCCCGTGTTTCAGGTTCAACACTGCCATTATCGACAATAATCACTTCATAATATGGATAGGTTGTCTTTTCAAAAACAGAGTCCAGACATGTTTTCAGCAGACCTGGCTGATCACGTGTCGGAATCACAATAGAGACCAAGGGTAGTTCTTCCGGCAGGGCGTAACGCACCCGATTGAAATTTGGAATACCTGATGCGGGCATTACCGAGCCTTTCCTGCCTGTTCGATCTAAATGCTCCTGAACAGCTTTGATAGAGGCTTCCGATGTATAGTTTTTTTCATCAATAAACAAAGCCGTACTACCCGGAATTGCTCGCCAGTGATATAGAACTTGGGGGATATGACGTATTTGTTGGAGGGTGACCTTTTCAATTACTCTTAATGCAAGATCATAATCCTGAGAACCTTCAAACCCTTCTCTGAAACCACCGACTGAATTCACCACGTCACGTCGGTAGACTCCCAGATGAGAAATCATATTTTGCGAAAGAAACAACTCATAGTTAAAGTCGCTTTTAAAATAGTGACCATAACGAAGTCCTTGTGTGGTTATCTTGTCCTCATCAGAATAGATAAGCACCGCATCCGGATAGCGGCTGATTTCCAACGCCACGTAATACAGTGCCTGCTCAGACAGCAAATCATCTTGATCCAGGAGCGCTATATAGTCTCCGGTAGCAATCGCTAACGCTGAATTCGATGCTGCCGAAATATGTCCGTTTTCCGGCCGGTATACAATTTTTATACGTGGATCTGAACGGGCATAGTCCTGTAACACACAGGCAACGTCAGGATCAGTAGATGCATCATCTGCAATACACAATTCCCAGTGTTCATACAGCTGCTTCTGCACTGATTCAATTGCCAGTTTAAGGTATTTGATCGGTGGATTATAAACCGGCATCACCACCGATATTCTGGGCTGAGAAGTCAAGTTGGCGGCCGCTCTGCGAATCGACTCGCGTGCAGAGTCATCCAGGGTGTCATAACGCTTGACCCACTCAATATAGTCATTCCGATCTATATCCGGAAGGCTGGCATCAACTTGATGAAAAGATCCAACATTTCGGCATACCCGCTGAATACCGGCCCAGCGCTCACGCTTATAAAGGCGCACCATTTTCTTTATTGCCAGCACGGATCCACCAGACTGTCGCACCAGTCTGCAGAAATTTGTCAACGCGTGTTTTAGGCGCCAGCGGGCAGTGCCCAACGCTCTCAGAGGAGCCGTCACACGCCAACTGGTCGAACTACGCAGAGCCAGCACCTCAGCCTGCAGTGCCTGAACCTGCCCCTCGTGTTGCGCAACACTCACGTGCAGTGCCTGCAACTGTGTCCGAAGAGATTCATAGGCTTCGTCGGGGGCACTTTCCAGTAGCGCCCACTCATTGTGATACTCATGTACAGGGGCGGCAAACTGCCCTTGCAGAGACAAGTGCCCCCCCACAATCGCTTCATCCTGTCCTGCAATCACCCTCGGTCCTAACTGATTTGACTGGACCGATGCTTTGCGAACAATGCACATCGAGTTCACAAATTCAATTGAATGTATCTGAGCCAGAACATCTTCAGGAAAACATACCCCATACTGCTGTGCAAACCCCTTCAGCAAAGACGCACGTGTTTTACCATTCCCCCAGTGTTCATGATTAACCACATCAACCAGGCGTTTGAAGAAAGCAATTGATGAGAAAGGATAATACAAGCCACCTTCGAATCCCTGCCAATAGCTACAATGAATATCCTCTATAACATAGGTACCACCAGCTTCCAAATAAGGAAAGTAACGACAAAAGGATCTGACGATATCACTGGAACGATGGGAACCATCGTCAATAATCAGATGAAAGCCTTGAACAATCTGACAAATCTGGTGTTCTGTAATGTCACTGTTGGCATCACCAACGACAAATGAAATACGCTGATCATCATACGTCAGCACGTTGCAGCGTGAATTGATATCGCATCCAACAAAGTGCTTACCTGATGGAAAAAACTGACTCCAGATCTCCAGCGAGCCACCATTCTGAATACCAATTTCCAGCAAACTGACCGACTGTGTCTGATAAGGCTCAAAAACACGCTGATAGACTGGCAGATAACAGTGCCACTTATCAGACACCTTTCCCTGATGCTGCTCATAAAGCATAGCTAATGAAGTCATTGAGTCTCTCTTAAAAAAACACGATGAAAACGAACACCTACCAGCCCCCAACGGACCTTGCTGGATGATACCGTCAGAATCAGTGCGTCATGTAACAAATGATGTTGAATATGCTGGTACAGATCCCCATCTGCCAGAGAGGCCATCACCGAATACTGGCCATTCGGCAACATCGGTAAAACAAACTCAAAACCACTCTCGAACAGACTATGGGCCGATACAGAAAGGGGGGACTCTGCAGAGTGGATCAGTGTATTTTCTCCAAACAAATCCTGTCCCAAGCGATCGCGTACCACAAATCCCAGTATTGGTGCCTCCATCGACTGATGCGCCACAGCACGGATGCGTAAACGAACGGTTTCTCCACCCTGCAGGACAGCGCCAGGCGCTGACAGATTTTCAAACTCCACTGACAGAATTTCTCCGGCACCGGTTTTCCAGCCATTCGCATCGCTCAGATTATCGTCTACATAAAACTCACTGCCATAATCAACCGGCTGTGAAGGCTGAGGGGATATCTCAGTGACAGGCTTTACAGAAGTCTGTTGCAACTCAACTTCATCGCTATAGATTAATTGCTGAGTAAAGTGCAGATACTGTTCTGCAATGGTTTTGGCATCACCTATCTGCTGCAACCGACCTTCATGCAACCACAACGCCCTGTCACACAGATTCAAAACAGATCCCATCTCATGACTAACGAATACCAATGTACCTGTCGACCTGAAGCGCCTGATAAATCGCATACACTTCTGAGTAAAAACAGCATCCCCTACAGCCAGGGCCTCATCAATCACCAGAATATCCGCATCTACATGGGCTATCACCGCAAAGGCAAGCCGCAACATCATGCCACTGGAATAGCACTTTACCGGCTGGTCAATAAACTCACCGATGTCAGCAAAAGACCGAATTTTATCAAACCGCTCATCAATCTGAGCTTTGCTAAGCCCCAGAATGCTGGCATTCAGGTAGACATTTTCACGGCCAGTAAACTCGGGATTAAAGCCAGATCCCAGCTCTAACAGTGCTGCAATACGCCCCTGAGTATGCAACAGCCCAAGCGAAGGATTGAGCGTACCGCAAATCAACTGCAACAAGGTTGACTTGCCACTGCCGTTACGGCCAATAATGGCCAGCGCCTCCCCCTTTCTGATCGAAAAACTGACGTCCCTGAGTGCCCAGAACTCCCGATAGTAGCAACCGGGTTTTCTGCCTGCCATGCGCTGAACACGCGGTAGCACAAACTGCTTCAATCGATGATAGGGCCGCTCATACAACGCATAACACTTGGATAGCCCCTCTACCCGAATCACTTCATCAGAGGACATCTGCAAATCCCTTTCGTGTTTTCTGAAACCAGGCAAAACCAAGCCAGGCAACAACTAACCCAACACCCCAGTAGAGCATTAAAATGGACACCACTGGCGACTGGCCATAAAACAGCACCAGCCTGCTTTGTTCAATCACCGGGGTCAGTGGATTCAAGTAAAACAGGAATTGATACTGCTCAGGCAATGCGGTTACTGGATAAAACACCGGACTCAAGAACATCAAAGCTGTAGTCATAACGCCAACCAGTTGCACGATATCACGCAGGTAAACGCCTAAAGAGGACAACATCCATAGCAAACCTAACAACAACAGTACATAAGGAAACATCACCAAAGGTAGCCAAAGGAGCGTGATGCTCGGCAAGCCTTCAAAAAACAGATAGGCCAATATCCACACCAGCAGACTGACCGATGCATGAAACAACGCCGAGAGCAGCGCTACCACCGGAAGTATCTCCAGTGGAAAAATCACTTTTTTGACATAGTTCACATTGGCAGAAATGATACCTGGGGCACGATTTACACACTCGGCAAAAAGATTGAACTGAATCAGGCCCACGAATAATAACAACGCAAACTGGGTTTTTGACTCACCGCCACTTCCCCAGCGAGCACTGAATACCACACTGAATACGAACGTAAAGATTAACAACATAAAGACAGGTGTAATAAATGACCACAACAACCCGGCCATAGAACCGCGATAGCGGCCAAGCACTTCACGTCGTGTTGAGACCTTGATCAACTCGCGATGCTGCCAGATGCTCAGCAGCATCGCACGAGGATGAACAGAAAAGATTTGCACTCAGCGACTCTCCATAGCTAGCAGCTCATAAGCGCTTAAACACCGCAGCGACAATTAACCCAAGATTACCCAGCAACGTCTGTCGATAAATGCCAGATTTCTTCAGCCGGATTAAGCGCGGTAACAACTGCTGGTTTCGAGCCCGGGCAAACTCCTCAAGTAACGCACGGTTTTCATCGGTCAGTCGATGCGCATGTAAAGACAACACGCGCATATGGGCGTCATTCCATTGCCGAAAGCGCCCCTGCCATAACATACGAATGCGCTTGATACGGGCAGCCCAAGTTGCATTCATTCCCACCAGATTTCCATCATGCTGGCGATAATTAAGGCAGGGCTCAGCATCATACACAACATGACCACCTGCTCCACTCACCAAAATGTATGCTAACCAGTCATGTGTCACAACATCAGCTCGCAAACCCACCGCTTTCAACAGGTCTCGGGCAGCACGATTGAACACCATAGTATTACCGCCTCCGATATTCTGCATCAGTGCATTGGCAAAGCCAGGAGGTTTACTGAACAAAGGTGACAAACCGATAAACTCCCCCTTGGCGTTCACCAAGCGGGTACGTGCGCAGTAAAGTGCCGGAATATGTTCAGGGACAGAATCCAGCCTGTTCAATGCGCGGGCCAGTTTATCTTTATGCCAGACATCATCCTGATCGGAAAAGGCATAAAAAACTGCATCAACCGTTTCATTGGCAACCAGATGTAAAAAGTTCAGTGCAAATCCAGCCTCAGGACCTGACAGCAAATGCACCTGTCCTAGTTCGCATTGCTGCTGAAAACCGGATGCAATAGATAGGGTGGTATCACGCGAACCATCATCAGAGATCCACAAAGACCAATTGGTATGCGTTTGTGCTGCAATCGAATCCAACTGATTTTGCAGGAAACGTTCGCCATTGCAGGTGCACATCAGAATCGCAACATGTGCTGAATCAATTTTTCTTTTTATCTCGGACATAACAACTGCTTTAACAAGTATTAGCCCCTATTAATACCATATTACGATTACAAAAACAGATAACTGCACACCGCAACCGCCGCAATTACCGCCACTACATCGGCGGTCAGCGCAGCGGCCAGTGTATGGCGCAAACGGCGCACCTGAATCGCACCGAAATACACCGCCAGTACATAGAAGGTGGTTTCGGTCGATCCCTGCAGGGTCGTCACCAGATAACCGATATAGCTGTCAGGACCAATCGCCGGATCATTGATGACAGACGCCATCACACCATAAGCCCCCGATCCGGATAGCGGACGCAATAGCGCCATGGGTAGCGCCTCGGGTGGCAGGCCAAAACGGGAGGTAAAGCCACCGATGGCCGACACCATCATTTCCATTGCGCCACTGGCACGGAACATTCCCACCGCTACCAGGATCGCCACCAAGTAGGGAATGATCCGCAACGCAACCTGAAAGCCTTCTTTGGCACCCTCGACAAACACTTCATAAATCCGCACCCCGCGCAGTGCGCCAAACAGCAGGAAGCCCAGCATCAGCATCGGCATAATCCAGGGAGACACCGATTGCCCATAGAGCACCATTAACGGAATCATGGAGACGATCAGTACTAAAGCGGTCACCGATACCCAAAATGGATAGGCACCACTGTCCTGTACCGGTGAGGTATCCGCCGCGTCTGTCACCCAGGGGCGCTCCATATTGAGCGCAGAAGGATCGGGACGGACCGGGAACCAGCGCCGATAGAGTGTGGCCGCACAGATCGCAGCAATTGTGGCACAAATGGTGGCAAACAGAGTGGTTGGCAAAATACCCGCCGGGTCTGCAGATCCAGCAGCTGCGCGAATAGCAATCACGCCGGTAGGCAGGAGTGTGATACTGGACGTATTAATTGCCAGGAACAACGCCATGGAATTGGTAGCGGTACCCGGTTGAGGATTCAACTTGTCCAGCTCCTGCATGGCACGGATACCGAAAGGCGTGGCCGCATTTCCCAGCCCCAGCGCATTCGCGGACATATTCAAAATCATGGCACCCATGGCCGGATGATCAGGCGGCACATCAGGAAACAAACGCACCATCAGTGGACGAATCAAACGCGCAATAATTGTCAGTAACCCACCCGCTTCTGCCACTTTCATCAAGCCCAGAAACAGCGTCATCACACCCACCAACCCCAGCGCCAGCTCTACCGCTCCCTGTGCAGAACTGATCATACCGGAAGACAACACCTCCATCGGGGCGGCAACACCCTCCTGGGGCGTATGCATCCACTGACGCACACCGGCGACCATAACAGCGATCAGAACGATACCGAGGAAGATCAGATTCATAGTGTATGACAGTCCGTTGAGGGATGGGCGCTCTGACTATCTTATCGAGAAATGGGCAATAGGTGTAGAGGGGTTAAAATATCAGTATATAGCTGGACTATGTCTTACGTAGAACAAAAAACTACTCATAAAAACTGTAATGCTTTTTATAAAAAGCACGAACATACTGGTTATCAGGATACAAATAAATCAAATGATTTAAATAATCCCCCGACTCATCCAAATTGCCAACATAGTAATTAGCACGAATTAATGAAGCATAAACATCGATACTCGGCACTTCCTTAATATAACTCTCAGCCCACTCAATATAATCAAAAACAAAAGAAACATCACCTGACCCCATTGAGATGCTAAGCCTCCGCCCCATACAAAAAACATCACGATACTCGTAAAAAGCCTTATACAAAAAATATTCACTATCACAAAATTCTCCATCACCAATAGAGCTATCATATAAATTCTTGCTATAAGAAAACAAAACCAAAGAAAAAAACATAAACATTAAAAACAAAGAAAAAAACATAAACTTAAAAAAATACAATGAATTAAAAAACCGAAATTTATCACCCAAGTCAATCACGAAAAAATCACCACTTTTAAAAACAAGCGCAACAAGAAATAAAAACAAAAAATAATGATAATATGAAATATAAAAAGGAAGCTCAACCATCAAATGAATCAAGAACAAAACAATGGAGACAGACAGAAAAAAAGACGATTTAAAATCAGAAAGAAATAGACCAAGCAAAACAAAAAATATCAACAACAAAAAAGAAAAACCCCACAAAATACCACCCTCAATCCACCAATAAAGAAGCTCATTATGCGGATGGGTATATGTAGAAGGCCCTATACTAAAGTGACCCTCCGCCTCTTTATTTAAGTATGCTGCCTTTTCATGAAAAACACTCTGAAAAGAACCAATACCATGCCCTAAAATTACACCATCACCAACTAAATCAAAGCTTGTTTTATATAGGTTGATTCTAACATCATTTCCCGTCGCTATATTTTCAACTTTAGATACAACTCGAAAAAGACCATCACTAGTCAATGAAGAAGATACACCACCAAGCGACATAAGCACAGCCATAAAAAAAACAATCTTACGGCTAACCGGAAATATAAACGCATATACAGAGGAAGAAAAAACAACTAAAGCGAATCCCAAAAATCCAATTCTTGACCCCAACAAAAGCAAAACAAAGCCAAAAACAAAACCACAAAGCCACAAAAAAAACCTTATGGAAAATGGCAATTTTATATAAATCGAATCTACGGCCAAATAAAAAACAAGAGCACAACCACAGGCAACCAAAACAGCCAATACATTTACCTGTTGAAACATACCTATAGGAGAGTTACGAAATTGCAAATGCGGCACATAGCCATATAAAAACTGACCAGGAATCACTTGAACTATTGCAACACATGAGTGCAAAAATATAAAAAAAACCAATGAGAAAACTAAAAAATATCTACCACGGAGACTCAAATCAAGCTGAAAAACCGCCACAAAAAAAAACACGCCCAGAAGCAAAAACCAAAACCTATTAAAACTTAATAAACCACCACCATCTTCCAAAAAAAAACGGGCAACATATAAAAATAAAGATACTAAAATAATCCAAAAAAAAGCAGGAAAATAGAAATTTTCAGCACGCCTAAAAAAAACAAAAACAGCAAAAAAAACAAAAACAGAGAATAAAATCAAAGAATTAAACGGGATGTAAATCCCAACATATCCTATATTCTCGTAGAATAAAAATGAAGATACATTAAGACAAACAAAAAACACAGCAGCAACAAAGCCATCAACAGAAAAGTGGCTTTTAAATTTATCTCTTACTATACAAAAAGGCCCTGAAACAATCAGGGCCTTGACGTTATGCAACATGATTAGTTAGATGCAAATGTTCCGGATGGTGCAGTAGAATAGTTATGACTGCAAGACCCAGGCAAAGCTTGAAGCACTGCTGCGTTGGAACCACCACAACGCCACCGATTCACAACTGTCTGGCCAACGCTTGCCGCTGCCAAAGCAGTGGTATCATTAGCCATAGGCTCAAGATAAACGAATCCACCATCAATCCCAGTACCAATATTTTGAATCGTTACACGAATAGCGCCATTTTGAGTTGTAGCGACAGCGCCTACATACTGAGTGCTAGGATTTGCTGACTCACACCCCCACTGACCACCAACTGTAGGTGCAGTAGTACCTGTCTGATAATGCTCAGAAATAGTGGTTCGGCACGTACTTGCTGCCAGAATGACCTCTGACATTTTAGCTCTGTTCGTATAGTTCTGATACGCCGGCAACGCAATCGCAGCCAAGATACCGATGATAGCGACAACGATCATCAACTCAATAAGGGTGAAACCCTGTTGCTTTTTCATAGTCTTTACTCCAGCGAGTTAGTCAGTTGTATTCAAGCTCCGGATCCTTGTGGAGTCAGGTAGCTTTACTCAATGATATGCATTCCACGTGCCAATGTACTGATGCAGGTCAAAAACCCTTCAAACGCTTGATTGATCTTGATTTATATTGGGTTTTACTAATTGACCAGATGTCCAATTCTGTCATCCAGGCTAAAAGCTGACGCTACCGGACACTTCAGGTGACAATTTTGGTCACATTCAAGGCCGGAATCTGGTCTCGCAGCGCCCCTGCCAATGCCTGACGTGCCGACACCTCACCATGCACCAGATGCAGGGTGTGGGGTTTATGCCGCATGCCTTTAACAAACTGCACCAGTCCCTGTTGATCTGCATGAGCTGAGTAACCACTCAGGGTGTCTATCTGTGCACGTATATCCACACGTGCATCATCCAGATCAACATAACCGCCCTGAGGACCATACTGCTGAATATGACGTCCCGGTGTACCCGATGCCTGGTATCCGACAAACAACACCGCATGGCGCGGGTCTGGTAACATGCGTTTAAGATAATTGACGATTCGACCTGACTGACACATACCACTGCCTGCAATGACCACGGCAGGACGTGCCGAACTGGCAAGATGATGCAGCATGCGCAGATGAGCATCATGACTTTCTACCTTCAGTAATTGTTCAAATGCCAGCGGACGTCGTCCCTGACGCAAACGCTGATGCGCTTCTTCGTTCCACCAGGGTTGCAGGGTGCGGTAGCATTCAGTGATTTTACTGGCCAGCGGCGAATCCAGTATCACCGGCAGTTGTGACCAGTCCAGCCCGTCATGAACAGGCTTGTCTGCATAGGTATGCAGAATCTCTTCCAGCTCATATAGCAGTTCCTGAGTACGCCCCATACTGAATGCGGGTATCAACACGGTTCCCTGATTACGCAGTGCACGCTGAATAGCTTCACGTAACCGCGCTTTGCGTTGCGACCGGCCAGTATGCTGTCGATCGCCATAGGTGCTTTCCAGCACCAGCCAGTCGGCCCGATAAGGCGATTTGGGGGCAGGCAGCAGTGGCGTGTAGCGCGCGCCGAGATCACCGGAAAACACCACGCGCCGGGACGCTCGGGTGTGCTGATGACACACATCGATTTCAACATAGGCTGACCCCAGAATATGCCCTGCCCGCTGTAGCCTCACCCGAACCTGATGCTGGGTGGTCTGATATAACGGATACCAGACCTTGTAATCCAGCGGCCTGAGTTGCCGGGACACCCGGTCCAGATAGGCAGACAGGCGTTTTGCATCGCGGCTGAAGGTCAGTCGGAAGGCATCTTCAAGCACCAGGGGCAATAAGGCTGCCGACGGCTTGCTGCAATAGATCGGGCCGTCATAGCCTGCCGCCAGCAACCAGGGCAAACGCCCCACATGATCTAGATGTACATGGGTCAAGATCAAGGCATTCAGTGACTCAATCGGAAAGTCGACAGACAGATTCTGCGTCTGCTCATCTCCCTGAAACAGACCACAATCGATCAGCAGGCTGGCATCCGAATCAGTGACAAGTTGATGGCAGGAACCGGTGACACCCGTCGCACCACCGTGGTGAAGTATATGCATACGAAATCCTTTTCATGCTTACGCGTTTGGTCTTAAGTACACCAATACCTTATCACGTCATCTAATGGGTTTATGCGACCAGAATCAAGGTTATTGCATTTACAGTAACGCCACTATACTGTTGCCTATTGCTATATAGCCCAGACAAATCAAGCCCCTATGATTTTTACGGATACCGCGTTTTGTGGTATCCCGCGTTAGAAAAGCTAACAATAAGGAAATAATCATGAACGCGATTCACAAACTCGTTGTTGGTGGTGCTGTAGCACTCACCCTGTCTGCTGCTCAGGCGGTGGCTTCCTCGCTGGACTCCATGAAACCGGTTTCCCTGCGTTTGGCGCATGTGGTAAACGAGCAGGACGGCTTTCATATCGCCGCTGTCAAGTTTCAGGAGCTGGTGGCTGAACGTACTGATGGCAAGGTTTCGGTACAAATTTTCCCGAACGCCTCGCTTGGTGATGAGCGCACATTGCTCGAAGGCATGCAGATTGGCACGGTGGATATGGGTGTGATTACCAATGGCCCGGTCGCCAACTTTGTTGAGCCGATGGCGGTATTTGAACTGCCCTTCCTGTTTGCATCCCCCGAACAGGCCTATGAAGTGCTGGATGGCCCAATCGGTCAGGACTTGCTGGATTCGCTGTCCAGTGTGAATCTGAAAGGACTGGCCTATGCCGAGCGAGGTTTCAGAAACCTGACCAACAGCAGCCGTCCGGTAAACTCTCCAGCAGATCTGCAGGGCTTGCGTATCCGCGTGATGGAAAATCCGGTCTATATTGATACTTTCCGTGAACTGGGCGCGAATGCTGTGCCCATGGCCTGGACTGAAGCGCTGACCGCCATGCAGCAAGGAACGATTGATGGACAGGAAAACCCTGTAAACGTGATTCATTCCTTCAAACTGAATGAAACCCAGTCACATATGTCACTGACACGTCATACCTACGCACCGGCGATTTTTGTTATGGGAATGCGTAGCTGGAATCAACTGCCGGCAGAGGCACAGGAGATTCTGGTACAAGCGGCCAGAGAAGCCGCTGCACATGAGCGTCAGGTGAATGCGGATATGGAAGCAGAGCAGCTGGATGCACTCAGAGCGGCAGGCATGACCATTGTCGAGCAGCCAGATATTGCGGCCTTCCAGGCTGCCATCGCACCCGTCTATGAGAAATACGGTGCCCAGTTTGGTGAATACCTGGAACGTATCCAGCAGGCCTTGCAGTAAGTGATTCGTCTTTTACACCGCATCGAGCAGGGGGTCGGCTTAATTCTGAAGCCGACCATTGTGTTGGGGATGCTTGCCCTGATTACAGTGATCACACTGCAGATAGTGTCCCGAGTCTTTTTTAATGCCGTCCCCTGGACTGAGGAGGTGGCGCGCTTTCTGCTGATCTGGATTACATTTCTGGGCGGCGCGCTGGCATTTCAGCAAGGACGTCATATTGCTGTGAATTTTGCGGTAGATGCCCTGCCCGCCTCACTGCGTCACTGGGCAAAAGGACTGGCCTGCCTGATCCTGCTGGCATTTATGGCCAAGTTGGCCATGATTGGTTATGAATACATGCAGGTGCAGAGCTTTCAGCGTTCACCATCCTTACGCTGGTCAATGTCCTATGTCTATGCCGTAATGCCCATCAGTGCGGCACTGATTTTCTTTTACGCGCTGGTGGATTTGCTGGAATTGATATTCAAGTCCACTCCCTGTCAGCCTGAAGAGTCCTCGCTATGACTGGTGTACTGTTTCTGCTGTTCCTGCTCTTTATGCTGCTGGGTTTACCTATCGCGTTTGCCATAGGTGCCAGCACCCTGATTGCGCTGCATGCTCAGGGTGTGCCGCTGATGGTGGTCACACAGCAGATGTTCCAGGGTATAAACTCCTTTGCACTCGTGGCTGTACCCATGTTCATTCTGACCGGCGACCTGATGGCACAGGGCAAGATCAGTGAAAAGCTGGTGAATTTTGCCGATGCGCTGTTCGGCTTTTTGAAAGGCGGGCTGGCTATTGTCTCGGTTATGGCAGGCATGTTCTTTGCCGCCATCTCCGGTTCAGGCGCAGCCACCACTGCCGCTGTGGGTTCAACACTGGTACCCGAGCTGAAGCGCAAGGGCTATGACCCGGCATCTTCCGCAAGCCTGATTGCTGCCAGTGGCACCATTGGTGTGGTGATTCCGCCGTCAGTACCGATGATTATCTACGCGGTCATCGCTCAGGAATCTGTCGCGAAACTCTTTCTCAGTGGCTTTTTGCCAGGACTGGCGATGGGTATTGGCCTGATGATGATTGCTATCATACAAGCCTACCGCCGCAACTATCCTAAAGGCACGCCCCTGTCGCTTAGAACCATCTGGGTAACGCTGAGAAGTGCAAGTTGGGGACTGATGACGCCGGTGATTATTTTAGGCGGGATTTTTTCAGGTATTTTCACACCCAGCGAAGCCGCGGTAGTCGCCGTAAACTATGCATTGATCGTGTCACTGTTTATTTACCGCGACTTGACCCTGCGACAGATATACACAATTCTGCTGCGCTCGGCGATGACCACATCGGTGATTATGCTGGTGATTGCCATGTCTGCCGTATTGAGCTGGACCTTGTCGAGCTGGCAAGTCCCCAGCCAGCTGGCAGCAACCGTATTGTCCTACTCTAGCAACCCTTACATGATTATGCTGCTGGTAGTCGCCGTGATTCTGATCACCGGTATCTTTATCGAAACCGCCAGTGCACTGATTATTCTGACGCCGGTACTGCTTCCCCTGGTCACTCAGATCGGGATCGACCCGATCCATTTTGGTCTGATTATTGTGGTCGGCCTGGCCATCGGTATGATCACACCGCCCGTGGCGATCAATCTGTATGTGGCCTCTTCCGTCACACAGCTACCGCTGGAGCAGATCACCCGTGCCATTATTCCCTATTTGCTGGTACTGATCGGCGTGCTGATGCTGGTGGTGTATTTACCGATGATGATCTGAGCATTTTCGGTATAGACTGCCGATGGCTCTAAATCAAAAAAATGCTTCGACCTATAAAATCATTCTAATTAGACTAAATGCTTCGGCGGAATATAATCCCATAGAATATCCTCGATAGCCTGCCTGTTGCTGGATATTCACCATAGATCTGCTATGAGGCGCATCACGCATTTCCATCGCATATGCAGAAATTGCTTGAATCTTGATATCAAGATATTCAGATATATCAACATACACATTCGGTATAAACGGGGTTAAACCCGGTGTGTTCCATTCTGTAGATGACAGAACTTCAAACGTATATATTTCTTTTACAGAAGTACCCGGTACAGGTCGGCATGCTGTCATGACCGCCTGATGGGCTATACGATGATCAATATTCAGATCGCCATGATGATGTGTGTAAACAACATGAGGCTTTACCTGTTCCAACACCGACTCAAGCTTTTGCACTATCTCAAGTAACGGGATGCTATCCATACGGTTGTCAGGAAAGCCCAGCATGAAACTTTGTTTAACACCCAAAATATCAAGTGCATGAACAGCCGCAGCATTGCGTAATTTCTGCTCCACAGGAGTCACCTCTGAACGTGAGGTCACTCCATCCGCCAGAAATACGACATAAACGGAATCCCCCTGAGCAGCATGTTTAGCCAGGGTACCTCCACAACCAAGCGCTTCATCATCGGCATGAGCGGCAACTACTAATATAACGCTAGACACATTTAAACTCTCTAGTAAATTGAATAATAGTATTCGCCAATTTGGCATTAGCTGCCACCAATAATCCTTTATTTTTTTCATGCGACCCATAATAATTTATGGGGTTACCTTCTAAATCAGAAATATAGCAGCCCAACTCATTTAAAATAACACTGGCTGCCGCAACATCCCAATCGCGGATAACTACATCTTTAACAAACAAATCAGATGTACCATCTGCGACAAGCAATGATTTCAAACCTAAAGAACCTGACTCAATATATCTTATAACATTAAAATTATCATATATTATTTTTGAAATCCTTTTGGGTTCAGGAAAATTATCTACAAGCACAAAACCAGAATCAAACAACTCACCATCTCGTTTTTCTAAACGGGTACCATTTAAAAAAGCACCTTTACCAACAATCCCTAACCATAGTTTCTCTAGAGCAGGAGCATATATAATACCAATCTCAGGAATTCCTTTTTGAATATAGCAAATCTGAGTCACAAACCCAGGAAAACCCTCATACCAACTTGCAGTACCATCAATAGGATCAATAAGCCAATAAGAGTCCGGTCTAATATCGCTAAAACCAGCGTCTTCTTCAGAGATCACAACAGCATTTTTTTTAAACCGCTTAATCAATTCATTCAACAACGCACTTGCTCTTAAATCAGCTTCAGTCTTGAATGCCTTAGGCTCTCTTATTTGCAAAAAAAACGCATCAGAACGCCAACTATTAATCTCGTCACCAATAGCCTTCACACCGTTAACAAGTTCACTAATATCATCAAAATCCATAATCATATTTCACCCTCAACAATGCAGAACTAAAATCAGTTTCAGGCATAAATCCAACTGCATTCAGCATATGCAAATCAAAACCAAATAGTGGATGGACTATATTATATGATATTTTTTTATCAAACAATTTTTCGGCTATTTCTACAAAACTATTAATTGAAAAAAGCCCTGGATAAGATATATTGACACACTTTCTATCTATAATAGAAAAATCCCATGTCAGCATAACCTTAACTATTAAATCAGCAGCATCTCTAACATCCATCCCCGCCCACAATAAAGGCTGCTCAGGTAAAACCGGGGGTCTCTCAAAGTGTAAGGCCTTAAATGTATTATATACTAATCCTGATTTTCTTTCGGGACCAAACAAGCCAGGAATTCGAATTGATAGAGATGGAGATATGTTGCATCTCAATAAATTTTCGATATTATTCTTACTTTTCCCATAAGCTGTTTCTGGCCTGGCTTCTTCATCCTCAGAATGCAAAACTCTATCTGAAACACCATAGACTGCCATAGACGATATATTAATGAATATTGCGTCACTATTTTCTATAATATTCTCAACCATTACTACATTAGCATCTGACTGAGAACTCTCATAATCAGATTGAGCTTTAGGGACAAAGGCTGCTGCATTCAATATAATATCAGGCTTAACTTCATCCAACATATTTTTCACCTCAACAATATTTGTCAAGTCACATTTTATGGATGAACTCACCTCTGAATCAGTTTTTCTTACGGATTTTATCAAATCAATACTCTTTTCTCTCTCTATCAACTCAGAGAGCCTAGATCCTAAAAATCCATTTGACCCAGTTAACAATACACGTGGCACTATATTAAATCCCAGCTAATCCAGCTATCCTTATTTATATCCTCTCTTGCAACTCTTCCAATCACTATATCTTTTAAATATATTGGAACACCAAACCCTGGCCTTTTAGAAACAAGCATATCTTCAGTAATCACAGTACCTTTCTTTATATCTTTTGAAGCATGCAAACTTCTACGAACTTTGTGAAACATGTCCATTTCTTCATTTCTTGGTCCGGATTTAGAGCCATCACCAATAGCTGACTCAACTTCCCTGATTTTCCGCACCATAATCCTTAATTCGTCTGGCTCAATAGCAAAAGCATGATCAGGTCCACTCATCTTTCTATCAAGCGTGAAATGTTTTTCAATGGCTGATGCTCCCATAGCCACAGCGGCTACCGGGATATTATCTCCAAGTGTATGATCCGAATATCCAACAACAACCTGAAAATTATCACGCATAGTCTGCATTGCTTTTAAATTAGATAGGTTCGCTGGTGCTGGATATAGTGAAGTACATTGAAACAGTAAAATCTGATTGTTTCCTTCCTCTCTGCAAACATCTACAGCTCGCTGTATCTCCATCCAGTCAGCTAAACCTGTAGAGAGCAATATTGGTTTTTGCGTCTTTGCAATATACCGTATCAAATCTAAATCTGGTAAATCAAACGATGCGACTTTGTGAGCTGGTACACCTATTTTTTCTAGTTGGTCAACAGCTTCATAGTCACAAGGTGATGAAAAAAATATCAAACCCTTTTCTTCAGCATACTCTTTTAGTGGCTTTTGCCAATCACGATTTAACTCTAAGCTTTTAATTAATTCATGAATATTTTCATAGCCTTTTAAGTACGAAGGCATTTCAGCAAATTTTGACACATGAGCATCTGCCCTAAAAGTTTGAAATTTAACGGCATCGACGCCTGCTTCAGCAGCCTTATCAATAAGATTAAGCGCTAACTCGAAATCCTGATTATGATTAGAGCCTATTTCAGCAATAATAAAGCTTTTACAACCTAGCCCTACATGCTTATCTTTTATTTTAAAATTCATATCAAACCATAATTATCCAACTGGTAAAAAACTGTTTTTCCAAGTTCTAAAAAGCTTAAATTTTTTTTCCGGAAAAAACAGACTAGAAACACTAGCAGTGAAAATTTCAAAAGGATCGAAGCCAGCAGCCAAACTCATGCAAAAGGTTGTTGAAATTCTTGGATTTATTTCAAAAGGATAAACATAACCTTTAGCTGTCAGAATGCATTGCAAGTTGTATATTCCACTTGTTGGAAACTTTGCATGAAATTTTTTAGCATAATCAATTACTGCACCATTCATATCAATAGATGCCAATACTGTCACACCTCTTTTCCGCTCAACTTTTACCGGAATTATACAGTTCAATTTTTTTTCTTTGTCAGCAGATATTAAAACCGTATATTCCTCACCAATTATAAGCTCTTGCACGATCAAATCCTCATCCGGCACTGGATTAAATACTCTATATGCATTTAACTCTTCTTCTGATGAAATCGTCATAACACCACGGGAACCTCTCCCGGTTTTAGGCTTAATAATCATTGGAAAATTTAAGCTTTTCCATTCATCTACTTGCTCTGTTCTGGGTGCACTTAAGCCTGAAATCCTTATTAGCTCTGCACACAATCTCTTATTAAGCATTTGAGAAATAAAAGCCTCATCAGGAACATATATTTCACAAGCAAACAAATTTCTGTTTTTCGAAAACAATATTAACTCTTCATCAACACTTGGTATAACAAAATCAATACCGTAAGCATTAGAAATATCAATCAATCTATCTATGAAATCAGAAGCACAAGCTTTAGGTATTTCTATTTTTCTATCTTCCGGTATATCCGGATCAATATTACTAATATCACAATCTGCAAAATACATATCATATTTATTTTTTAAAAACTTCCATATTGCTTCATTTCCAGCTCCACCACCACCTGTGAACAATAATCGTTTATTAATTTTCATAAAATCATACTTCTCAAATTAATCTTCACAGCATAATGATGTTAATAAATAATCAACTGCTACTATCAGATAATTTAACAATGATCTTTTTCTCCCCAACCCTGAAAAAGGCAGGGTATCGGTCATTATCAACTATACGCAGAAGATTGAACTGATCTCTTAAGGATTTCTCTGGATCAAGCTCGCTATCAGCAGGCGTTCTCCGTCTATACCAAGTCGGTTCACCGACTTGCTGTAATGGATTCAAACTACTGTACTCATCAATGAAGCGTAAACATAATTCTAAGGTTTTTTCTCCCTGGAGTTGACGCCAGGCTGGTAGCATTTCATCTCCAGTCAGTGTGATATGGTCTTTTAACCAGATATTCCCAGCATCAGGCTCACCTGGCGACGCCTCAAGTAAACAAACGGGTATAGTGTTAGCCCCTTCAAGAATTTGCCAAGCCATAGGTGCAAAACCGCGACCTTTTGGAAGATCACTTTCATGAACAACCAGGTTATGCTTATTTCTTCTTAAGTATTGATCTTTGACAATATGTACACACCCGATAAGAAAGCATACCCAACCTTCATGAATGCCTTCTGGAGAGCGTACCAGATCTGCTTCGATCCCGGCTTGTCGCAAGGCTTTTTCAAGCTCCAGCGCATAAGGGAGAATCCAGGAGTCATTATCTACAAGTATTGTTACTCTATTATTAGCGTCCACTAATCAACCTTGCAATTTTAACTCTGCCCAAGCCATCACAGATACGAGTTGCATGATATGAAATTTGTTTCATTGCATCATTTGATAAATTAATAAAAACCTTTGAAAGATCTTCATTAATAGATTCAATATAAACTCGCTTTCCAGCTTTTGCTCTGTTTAGGTTTTCTGCAATAACACGCTGGTTTTCAGCCAATATGACCATAATAGTCGGCAATCCCAAACAGCAACGCTCCCAGGAAGTAGCCCCTGCGGCCCCTATAGCAAGATCACTATTCGCCATTAGCTCAGCCATATTTTCCACACCTACTTTTACCTCAGTTATCCAAGGTAATTGTCTGGCTTGCTGTTTGACTACATCAACCCAAGGCGCAGTAGACCCCATTACCACGGTAATTTTACAGTCATTAGGCAGTGGGCAGCCTTGTAATGCATTCAAAATCTGGCTGGTGATATTGTCTTTGTCAACACCGCCCAGATTAATAAGCAGATGCTGTAGTTTACCCTGTTGACGGCGCTCCAGGCTGTATTGCCGCCACTGAGAAAATTCCGGCCTGAGTAACGCATATTGTGACCCACAAAGTAATTCACATTGTGCAGGTACTAACGGCTTATAATCTTGTTGATCACGTCCATAGGTCTGGTCTAGCAGGAGGTCACACTCATGCTGTCTGTCAGCCAGGTCATCAATCACCATAATTTTTTTACAGTAAGGACGTAGTAGTGTTTGCCAATGATAATCCAATGCGTAGTGGTCCACTATCAACCATTCAGGCAGCAAATTTTGAATAATGGCTATAGATTGGCAGGCATCAGTAGCTTGAGTTTCTCCCAGCCCTTTTGACAGATCATCAGTGGTGGCAGCACAGGGTAGAACATGCAGCTGATGTCCGTGTTCTGCAACTAAAGGGATCAGGTGTCCAGGGTGCTCACGACAGATAAAATGACATTCTACACCTTGCTCAGCCAATTCATTAGCCAGCGTCAGGCAACGCATCACATGGCCTGTGCCTATCTGGACTGAAGCATCGACTCTAAAGATGGCTCTTGTACTCATTACCTTACTCACCAACAAGTCCAGCCACCATCGACGACAAGGTTGGCACCATTAACATAAGACGATCCACTGGAAGCCAAAAACAGCGTTGGTCCCTTGATCTCATCAGCGACTCCAATTCTACCCATTGGAACTTTTTGACTGAGTCTTGAAATAAACGCAGGATTTGCTTGTTGAACTGCTTCCGAAGGAAAAGGGCCCGGTGAGATAGCATTAACCCGAATACCTTCACTGCCAAACTCACAACTGGCGTAGCGCGTCCAATGCAACAAGGCGGCCTTAGCGGCCCCATAAAAAGGAGGATTCACACCACTTTTAGTATCGTAAATCCGTTGATCAGGGCTTACCAGGGCATACATTGAAGCAAGATTGATCACGGAGGCATCACCACACTGCCGCACAGCATTTCGTAGATTCGGCAGTAATGCTTTAAGAAGTCTGTGAGCCGATATCATCGCAACATCGTAACTCGCCGAATAAGCCTCTGTACTATTGAGTTCTATACTGCCTGAACCACCGGCATAGGCATTATTGATGAGGATATGTATGCAGCGCTCGGATAGACTGGCAACGAACCGATCTACTTCATTTTGTGATGTAATATCGAAGGCCGCATTCTCGGCTTGATGTCCTGCAATCTGGAGTCTGGCAACCAGCTGATCGCTACGTTCCTTTGAACGTGAATTGATCAGAACCGTGGCTCCCGCCTCGGCAAGAATAAATGCCATTGCCGTACCCAGGTACCCAGTCGCACCTGTGACTAGGGCAGTTTTCCCCTTTAGGGAGAAAATTTCTACGCCTTTTTCCATGTTTTCTATCTCCAGCAGGAGGGATTAAGTGAGTTTTCTTCAAGTTTAGGGCGAGTAGCCAGGATTGAAGCTATCTCCTGCTGTGAAAAATCGTCTCCACATAGTATTTTTACATTTTCAGCAAGCTGATCCAGAGTTTCCATACCTATAACGAGCCCATCCACCCAACTGAATGACTTTACGAAGCTTAAGCAAAAATCTGCAATACTCGTTTTACCGTTGTTTTGTGTCTGTTCAGCAAGCCACTCCATGATGTTTTCTGGTTGTGCGGCATTAGCTTTTTGCCAGTATTCGCAAGACTTGCTAGGTAGCAGTCCTTGTAGAAGTGCGCTACGCACATGGATCACTACATCTCGTTGCTGTTTTTGTGCGATGATTTTGGGAATCATTTGATCCCAGCGCCAGTCGAGCACATTAAATGGCATCTGAATGAAGCCTACCTCAGGTGAAGCCAATGCCAACTCCAGCTCTGCTGGACTCTGAACGGAGACACCTAGTGCATTAAAAGTCGCCTTTGCTTTGTGCTGCAAAAGCCGCTTCCAAACTGCGCCATTCCAATCTGTCATATGCGAAGCACGATGTAGCATCAGCACATCCAGTCTTTGCATACGTAAAGATGAGCATGACGCATATATACTTGCATCAACAAAGGCATCAATCACCTCCTGGTTCCCATCCACCGGGCAGTGAGTAAGAGGTGATAGCTTAGTCACTACGCGTGACCTACCCTCCCAACCAGAGCGCAGTGCGGTACCGATAACCTCTTCACTGTTACCGTAAGCGCGGGCTGTATCGATGAAGGCTGCCCCGTTGGCAATAGCTGATTTAATCAATTGCTCTGCCATGCTTTGATCAGGCTTTCCAGATAGGTTGGCAATGCCGTATTGCATACCAAGTTGTGCGGTGCCTAACACCAGCTTTCTGGCAGGTATCCGTTGCCAAGGTTGATATGAGCACGAACCAAGTTGCTCAACTAACGTAAAGGCCGATACCTGAATTGGGTCATCAATATCAGAAAATAACTGCTGGATAGCCAGGTAATCATCAAGACAATCGACTGTGCAGCGAAAATGTCCCTTGCTTAGCTCTCTGTACTTTTCAAAATAATACTCACCAAACTTACGACGTATATAGGGAGTTACATGTTCCTGGTCGTATTTGCAAGTGGTTGATGCGGCAGCATCTCTCAGGTGACGCAGGCGCGTCAACTCAACACTCATTCCATATGGCAACCCGGATTTTTCTCCATTGCAGCAAAGGTAGTCCAGATGATGCTCAATAAAATACTGCTCAATCTCATCCAGCAATGCACCATCAGGCAGTACATTATCTGCAGTCAAACGAAAAACCGGAGTCTCGTCATTGTAATCTTCGAGAGCTGTTACAAATCGTTCAAGGGTATTATCCAGACTGCCTCTGTAACTAGAGATACCATGTATCTGGAGAGTTTCAGCCAAAAAGTCATCTGTTGTTTCTAGTGATGTGGCAACAATGACTTGTCGACCGGTATTGGCAGCGCGCCTGGCTGCCAGAACGACCAGAGGCATACCCTTAACTGGAAGTAAAACCTTACCCGGCAAACGTGATGAATTCGTTCGAGCCTGAATTACAGCAACACTCTTCACGACAACACCTTATCAAGAATTTGAATCACCTCTTCTTGCTGTACATCCGTCATGCTATGAAACAAGGGAATACTGATCGCTTCAGCGTAGTACCTTTCAGCTTCAGGGAAATCTCCTGCATTAAAGCCCATGCGTTGATAATAAGGTTGAGTATGTACGGGGATATAGTGCAAATTGACACCCAAACCAGCTGCATGTAGCGCTTCAAATACCTGGCGGTGCGTTTGATTGATCATCTCCAACTGCAGGCGAATCACATACAGATGTAGCCCTGAGTAGCTGTCCGGGTGTTGCCAGGGCGTTGTCACGGGCAAGTCCGTTAGTAACTCATCATAGCGTTTTGCGAGTTCATGGCGACGCGCAACAAATCTGTCCAGCCGTGTCAACTGGCTCATACCCAGTGCCGCCTGAAGCTCAGTCATACGGTAGTTATATCCCAGCTCAACCTGCTGGTAATACCAGGGCCCGTCCGATGGGTGAGTCATCAGACTCTGGTCGCGCGTGATGCCATGACTACGGTGCAGATTCATTTTTTTGGCTAATTGATCACTATTTGTCAACGCCATACCGCCTTCAGCAGTGGTAATGATCTTCACAGGATGAAAACTGAATATTGTGATATCGCTGAAGCGGCAATTACCAATATATTCACCCTGATACTTACCCCCGATGGCATGCGAGGCATCCTCAATGATTTTGAACCCGTACCGCTGCGATAAAGCATAAATCGCCTGCATATCACATGACTGCCCACTCAGGTGAACGGCAACCAACACTTTTGGCAAAATGCCTGCCCGCTCAGCCGCAATTAATTTTTCTTCAAGTGCCAGGGGACAAAGGTTATATGTACGAGGATCTATATCGACAAAATCAATTCTGGCGCCACAATACAACCCACAGTTGGCGGAGGCAACGAACGTCACTGGAGTAGTCCACAGCCAATCACCCTGCTCTAAGCCCAGTGCCATACAAGCGATATGCAGAGCACTTGTCGCACTGTTTACAGCCAGTGCATGTTTAGCGCCAACCTTAGCGGATACAGCCTCTTCAAAACGCGGAACCATTGGTCCCTGAGTTAAAAAATCAGATTGCAGTACTTCAACAACAGCATCTATATCCGCCTGGATAATATCCTGCCGTCCATATGGAATCATCAGATACTCCCGATCTTCTCACGGTTAGCATCTATCCACGCCTGTAACGTCTTATCACTCATCCATTCGATATTATTATCACTTGCATAGACAAAGCCCTCAGAGACTTTTTTGCCATCCTTAATGCGATTAGCATCCTTATCCCAGTTATTAATTTGAGGCAAGATTTTAAAGTGCTCTGGATATTCATATGTAAAATATGAATCCTCTGAACTGATCATTTGCTCATGCAGTTTTTCGCCTGGCCTGATACCTACAATTTCCTGCTTGGCTTCAGGAGCAATGACACGTGCAAGATCAGTCACCTTCATAGATGGAATTTTTTTAACATAAATCTCTCCACCTACCATGTCTTCAAAAGCATGCCAAACCAGCTCAACCCCCTGTTCCAGAGAAATCATAAAACGGGTCATACGCTCATCAGTAATCGGCAATACACCCTTGTTTTTTATAGACATAAAGAAAGGAATCACTGAGCCACGTGACCCCATTACATTGCCATAACGCACAACAGAAAATCGGGTTCCTTTACCGCCAGCATAGTGATTACCTGCAACAAACAGCTTATCGGACGCCAACTTTGTTGCACCATACAAATTAATCGGGCTGCTTGCCTTATCGGTAGACAAGGCTACAACACCTTTAACCTTCTTATCGATACATGCATCTATTAAGTTCATAGCGCCATCAATATTGGTTTTCACACATTCGAAAGGATTGTATTCAGCTGTGGGCACAATTTTGGTAGCAGCCGCATGGACGACATAGTCCACACCATCCAATGCTCGATATAAGCGGTCCCGATCACGGACATCACCAATAAAAAAGCGCACACGGGGATCATTCTGAAAGTTCTTGGCCATCTCCCATTGTTTCATTTCATCTCGGGAGAAGATGATAATTTTTTTTGGATTGTATCTGGCCAGAGTCATCGGTACAAAAGTATGGCCAAAAGAGCCTGTCCCTCCAGTAACCAGAACAACCTTATCCGCAAACATACAAGCCCCCAAAAAACATTTAATGGTACTACGTGAATTCAAAGAGTACTTGACCGTATACGATGCTGGTACAGTTAAAATGCACCATGATTATCTGTCGTGTATTCCGCTATTTAACCTGCTCAACCGCCAGCCAATCCACGATTTTGGCCGTGGGTTTAAAGCCAGACACGGCCTGCTGCAACAACTGTCGGGCATCGACACAGTTACGCTGTTGCAACGCTGTGTTGAGCCCAACCAGAATCTGGCTCAGCACCTCTGGCGGTAGTGTTTCTTCCAATGCCCGCATGATTTTGGGATGCTCTGTGCCAATAACATCATCACCAATAAGCAACTCTTCATAGAGCTTTTCACCCGGTCTCAAACCACTAAAGGTGATCTCTATGTCACCATCCGGATGCTTATCATCCAGTACCTCGTAGCCCATCAGACGAATCATTCGTCTTGCCAGATCCACAATACGTACCGACTCCCCCATATCCAGTACAAAGACATCACCGCCTTTTGCCATAGATCCAGCCTGAATCACCAGAGATGCCGCTTCCGGAATGGTCATAAAGTAACGCGTGATATCTGGATGGGTAACGGTCACCGGACCACCGGACTCGATCTGCTTGCGGAACAAAGGAACAACAGACCCAGACGACCCCAATACATTACCGAAGCGCACCATGGAAAAGATCGTCTTGGGCGACTGGCTGGCCAGGTTTTGCAGTATCAACTCAGCCAGACGCTTGGTCGCTCCCATGACATTAGTCGGACGCACCGCTTTGTCAGTCGAGACGAGTACAAAACGTTCAACACCATGTTGTAAAGCCGCTTCCGCCATCACTTGCGTACCCAGAGCATTGTTGCGAACCCCTTCCAACACATTGTGTTCCACCAGCGGTACATGCTTGTAGGCAGCGGCATGATAAATGGTTTGTACCGCAAAACGCTGCAGTACATCATCCACACGTTGGCGGTCGCAGACAGAACCCAGAATTGGAATACACTCCGCCCCAAACGCAGATAAAGTCTGTTCAATTGAGTAAAGCGCAAACTCGCTTTGTTCATAGAGTAACAACAACCGGGGTTGGTGTTGCTGTACCTGCTTGCAAATCTCCGAGCCAATTGAGCCGCCAGCTCCGGTCACCAGCACAACCTTGTCACGAATACTGGCATCAATCAGCGGCTGAATCGGTGGAACCGGATCACGCCCTAACAGGTCTTCGATTTCGATTTCCCGCAAACTGGCTACAGATACACCCGACACGATCTCATGCATGGCTGGAATCGTACGTACATGTACAGGGTAATCCGCCAGACGGTCCAGAATACGTTTACGTACTCTTGGAGGTGCAGATGGCATTGCCAAGAGCACAGAGGTAATCTGCTGCTCTTCAATCAGTTCTGCGATGCGAGAAGGATCATACACCGTAAAACCTGCAACCGAGCTGCGCCACAGTGAAGGATCATCATCCAGAAAGCCAACACAGCTTAGTTCCTGACTACCATCCAACGCCTTGGCTAACTGCACCCCACTGCCGCCCGCACCGTAAATCAGCACAGAGTCCTTGTTCAGGAAATGATTTAATAACCAGTGATAGTAGCTTCGCATCAACAGTCGGCTACCACCGACATAGACCATCGCAACCAATGCGAAGTTGATTGGAATCGAGCGTGGAAAGGGTTTGATCTGCAGCACAAATGCCGCAGCCCAGAGCAGCAGGGACAGTATTAATACACCAAATGCCACCGTCCAGATGGCTTGGGCCCCCATATAACGTACGACTGCACGGTATAATCCCAGTTTAATGAACACCAGAATGCCGACAACAGGCAAGATGACAAACAGCCAGGCAGCCGGATAAAGATAGAACTCCGGCCAGGGATCGGCAAAACGCAAGGTATAGGCAGACCAAAGTGCCAATGGCAAGGCGACGGCGTCTGCAGCCACCATTAAGAGTCGCTTATAAGATCGGTGCAATGTCATCAGTTTGACATGCAAACGCGCTCGTTTCATGACCTGTTTCATGACCTCACACGATCTCCCTGCCCTTTGCCTGTGACAGTCTGCAATATATATCGGAAATAGGCTGTCAGGTTTAATGATTTCATCATGTGCGCATCCGTTTCGGCCAGCAATACCGGCGTCGACATATCAATTCCCTGAACCTGAGCCAAACCCGTTATACCAGGCCGGGCATTAAATACACCACGCGCGTCTCTCTCAGCAATCAGCTCTTCCTGATTGAATAGACATGGGCGAGGTCCTACAAGACTCATTTCGCCTTTCAGAACGTTCCAAAGCTGTGGCAATTCATCCAGTTTGGTACGGCGCAAAAAGCGGCCAAAAGGCGTTATTGCATCAGCGCTGGCTAAATGGCTGGATACAGAGGCTGTGTCCTTGCGCATGGTGCGAAACTTCACCAGTATAAACGGCTTTTTCTTCCGTCCGACCCGTTCCTGTCTGAAAATAGGAGAGCCTGTATCAAAAAAACCAATCAAGGTCAGCAATAACAATACTGGTGCACCAAACACCAACCCCAGTGCAGCAAACACCACATCACATAACCGAATCAACATCCATTCCTCGTATTTTCAGAATCCATAAAACAACGACGCAAACCTTCTTCTACTGACACGGGAGGGTGCCATCCTAATAACGTTTGTGCTTTGGAAATATCCACCTGTAAGGAACCCAACAAGCGCTGAGCCATCGCTTGTTTACCCAACAGTGTAGCAGCGAGCATCAGCCAACTGGCCGGTACAGGTATCAACCGTGAGGGTTTACCCATGGCTGTCGCAACACTTTTTAGTAGCTGAGTTGTCGATAGATCCTGCCCATCCCCTGCCAGAAAAACCTGATTGGCCGCTGCCGGATGATCAATACAGGTGATGATTAAATCTACGAGATTATCCAGTGCAACCAGTGAACGCCGGTTATGAATTGCACCTAGGGGCAGGGGCACCCCCTTTTCAACCCAACGCATCAAACTGCCAAAGTTACCAGGAGCGTTGGGGCCATAAACAAGCGGAGGACGAATAATTACAATTTCCATACCTGTTGCACGCTGAATATTCCAAAGCCCCTGTTCTGCCTCCCATTTCGATTGAGCATAGAGTTCAGCTGGATTTGGTGCATCCTCTTCGGTAAATGGCCGAGTATTGATGTTACCATTTACACCAATGGAACTGATAAAAATGAAGCGCTTCACACCTGACTTAGCTGCCTGCCATGCCAAGTTTAGACTTCCATCTACATTGACCTTTCGATATTCAGACAAAGGATCTGGAACATCATTTCTTATAATGTGGGCGCGGGCAGCGATGTGAATTACAAACTGTTGGTCATACAATGCAGCAGACCAATCTACTCCAGCTGCTAGGTCTCCAACAACAAATACATTACTCTCCTTATACTTATCATCAATTTTACGTAAAGACACCGATACATTATATTTTGATTGTTGCTTCAGATCATCAAATACTGCCTGCCCAATAAAACCAGTGGTGCCTGTGAGAAGGATATTCTTACCCATTATTATGCACTCTTGTAACCCTCAGGGTTACATATCTGCCAACGCCAGGCATCTTGACACATACGTTCAATTCCGTATTCAGCTTGCCAACCAAGAACTAACTTTGCGTAGCTCGGATCAGCATAACATTGCGCGACATCACCCTGCCTACGTTCAACAAATCTATAAGGTATTTTACACCCTGAAACTTTTTCAAATGCTGCAATCACCTCCAGTACCGAATAACCGCGTCCAGTACCCAAGTTAATTGTAAGCACCCCTGTTTCAAGTTCAAGAGCGGCTAAAGCTTTGAGGTGCCCTTTAGCAAGATCTACTATATGGATATAGTCACGTACACCAGTACCATCAAACGTGGGATAGTCACCCCCAAATACACACAGAGAGTCATGTTTTCCCACTGCCACCTGGGTAATATAAGGCATTAGATTGTTTGGAATACCATTGGGATCTTCACCAATTAAACCAGACTCATGAGCCCCGACAGGATTAAAGTAGCGTAGCAACGCAATAGACCATTGGCTATCACTTGCAGCCAAGTCTCTTAGAATATTTTCCACCATCAATTTAGTTCTACCATACGGGTTAGTTGCCGATACTGGGAAATTTTCACGGATCGGCACGCTAGAAGGATCACCATAGACTGTCGCGGAAGAACTAAAAACTAATTGTTTACAACCATATTCTGCCATTACACCTAGCAAGCAAAGAGTTCCACCGACATTATTATCATAATAACGCAAGGGTTGTTCAACTGACTCACCAACAGCCTTAAATCCGGCAAAATGAATAACAGCGGTTATTGAGTATTGGGAGAAAATACGACGTAAACTAACTTTATCTCGAATATCACCTTTAATAAACGAGACCTTACCATTTACAATTTTTTTCACTCGCTGCAAGCTTTCAACACAGGAGTTAGAGAGATTATCAAGTACCACGACCTCATATCCTGAAGCCAGCAGCTCCAAGCAGGTATGTGAACCAATATAGCCAGCACCACCGGTCACTAAAATCAAAAATACTCTCCCATATAAAAATTTTTTATTTTACACAACAGAATTAACCTTAAGAAAAACATTAAAAAATCGAAATTTAAATATAAAAAACCATAAAAGGCTATTTATTTGCCAATAATCTGTGTAATCACTTTATAGGGCAGTCTAAACATTAGTAACATACCACTAGAAAACAAGCCATTTTCTATTAAGGAACGTTTCATTTCCTGCGTTGAAAGTATGTTACTCTTCAACCCAGAAGTACTCACCCCGCCTGTACGCATCCTCACCCAGGTTTTATGAGCAATCTGGTACTTTGCACCATCTACAAGCAACAGACGAACAAGAAAATCAAAGTCAGCCGCTATTTTGTAGCCCAGTTTGTAAAGCCCTACTCGCTCATAAGCAGATTTTCGTACAAACACAGCAGGATGTGGAGGCATTAACCCAAAACGAAACATCCAAGGCTTGAAATTACCTGTGCGATAGTTGCGCACTGGCTGATTCAGGTTATCTTCGTGTACAAAGTCCACATCACCTAATACAACCTCCAACTGAGGATCAGAAGCAAACAAGGCAGACACTTCACGGAGAACTTCTCCATGCAGATAAAAATCATCCGAATTAAGAATTCCGACTATCTCTCCAGTAGCATGCAGAACCCCTTTGTTCATAGCATCATAAATTCCGCTATCCGGTTCTGATATACACTCAGTTACCAAATCAGAGTATGCTCGCACAATATCCAATGTATCATCTTTAGAACCTCCATCCACTAGAATGTACTCTAACTCTGGATAATTCTGCGCAGCTATGGAATCCAGCGTGGAACGAATAGTCTCTCCGCTATTGAAAGACACAGTAATAAGTGAGATTTTCAAACTGTACCCTCAAACACGACCATATTGGTCTTCAAATCGCACAATATCATCCTCTCCCAAGTAACTACCGGACTGCACCTCAATCAATTCCAATGGGATTGTACCCGGATTCTCCAATGCATGAACCTCACCGATAGATATGTAGGTGGATTCATTTTCCGTCATCAAAAAAGTTTTTCCACCCTTGGTCACTTTAGCCGTACCACTGACTACGATCCAATGCTCCGCACGGTGATGATGCATTTGCACCGAGAGCTTGGCACCAGGTTTTACAGTAATGCGTTTAACCTGGTATCTTTCTCCATTTTCAATAGAGTCATATACCCCCCAGGGTCGGTATACTTGGCGATGGCTTATATACTCTTTGCGGCCAGACTGTTTGAGCATTTCAACAATTTTTTTAACATCCTGCACTTGGTCTTTGTGAGCTACCAACACGGCATCCTTTGTTTCAATCACCATAAGGTTATCAATACCGAGAGTGGTGATTAGCCTACTATCTGCATAAACAAAACTGTTTTCACTATTAAGTAATAGAACATCGCCTTCACAAACATTACCCTGGGCATCTTTTTTACCAATATCCCACAGAGCCGACCAAGAACCTATATCGCTCCAACCTGCATCCAGTGGAATGACTGCAGCATCGTCGGTTTTTTCCATCACCGCGTAATCAATTGAGTCTTCAGGGCATTGTGCAAAAGCTTCAGCGTCGACCCGCACAAAATCCATACTCTGCTGCCCCTGCTGCCCCTGCTGCAAGGATTTTTTGCAGGCTTTAAGAATATCAGGACGAAACTTAGCCAAAGCCTTCAGGTATACGCTGGCCTTGAACATAAACATACCACTGTTCCAGTAGTAATCCCCCGATTCCAGATATTCCTGAGCGCGCATCAGATCTGGCTTTTCCACAAAGCGAGCTACTTTATAACCAGTAATAGGAAGATCATCACCTCGCTGGATATAACCAAAACCTGTTTCCGGTTGAGTTGGCACTATGCCGAAAGTAACTAACTTATCCTGTTCAGCTAATTTTTTAGCCTCCAGCACAACTTTCTGAAATGCACACTGATCCGCAATGAAATGATCCGCTGCCAAAACCAATAAAATAGGATCTCGGCTAGTCTGTATTGCGTTTAATGCTGCCAGAGCAATAGCTGGTGCAGTATTACGCCCCATAGGCTCCAGCAGAATAATAGCATCCTTAACCTCCAGCTGCCGCAGCTGTTCTGCTACCATAAAGCGATGATCTTCGTTGCAGATGATAGCTGGCGAAGTCGCTTCTAAACCATCAAGACGACGAAGAGTTTGTTGTAATAACGTTGCATCACCACAAAGTTTAAGAAACTGTTTGGGTTTTAACTGACGGGATAGTGGCCAGAGACGCGAACCTGTACCACCAGCAATGATGACGGGGAGAAGCATTTTAATCCTTCAGAATAATTTTTTGATACAAGTGAACTCCAGCATCAGTGGCGCAGTTCCTTCTGGTGCTTAAGAAACCATTTATAGGTCTGCATTAACCCAGCTTCCAAGCTAATACACGCCTGCCAACCCTGTGCTCTTAGACGGGATACATCCATGAGTTTACGCGGTGCACCATCCGGTTTACTGGAGTCAAACACTAATTTACCATCAAAGCCTACTACTCTTTTCATAGTTTCAGCCAACTCACGGATGGTGCAATCCACTCCTGTACCCACGTTGATATGAGAGAGCATCGGCTGAGTATTAGCTTCATAAGTAGCAGTACTTAGGTTCATCACATGTACGCTGGCAGCAGCCATATCATCCACATGTAAAAACTCTCGCATCGGGGTACCGCTACCCCAAATAACCACCTCATCGGCACCAGCCTGCTTAGCTTCATGGAACCGGTACATCATAGCGGGTATCACATGGCTGTTCTGTGGGTGAAAGTTGTCATTTGGGCCATACAGGTTTGTAGGCATTACACTGCGATAGTCTCGTCCGTACTGGCGGTTATAGCTTTCGCATAGTTTAATACCGGCAATTTTGGCAATGGCGTATGGTTCATTAGTGGATTCCAACGTACCGGTCAGAAGGGCACTCTCTGTCATTGGCTGTTCGGCTAGCTTGGGATAAATACAAGAGGATCCCAAAAACAACAACTGCTGCACATCCGTTTGGTGAGCTGAATGAATAATATTGGCTTCGATCATCAAATTTTCGTAGATAAACTCAGCCGGGTATTCATTGTTAGCGTGAATTCCTCCCACCTTGGCAGCAGCCAGATACACCTGATCAATCTGATGCTTTTGAAAAAAATTCTGGACTGCTGCCTGGTTAGTCAAATCCAGTTCGGAGCGGCCGGCCGTAATCAGGGTAACGTCAGGGTTCGACTGTAGCTGGCGCACAAGTGCAGAACCTACCATGCCGTTATGACCTGCAATGTAAATACGCAACTTACTCATAAACAATCAATTCTCCACCGAGACCGGTACTGCATAACCATGTGTTTTGAGTAGTGCGTGACGCTGGGCCGTTTTCAAATCTTCAGAAACCATTTCTTTGCACATTTCCTGAATGGTGATTTCTGGCACCCAACCTAGTTTTTCCTTAGCTTTTAACGGGTCACCCAGCAAGGTTTCTACCTCTGCAGGTCTGAAGTAACGTGGATCGACCCGTACGACAACATCTCCCACCTTCAGTGCAGGCGCCTTGTTTCCTTCAATTGCTGCAATCACAGCCACCTCATTCACTCCCTGACCTTCAAAGCGTAGGATGATACCAAGCTCTTTGGCAGACCATTCAATGAACTGGCGCACAGAATACTGAACGCCCGTGGCGATAACAAAATCCTCTGGCTCTTCCTGCTGCAGCATCATCCATTGCATGCGAACATAATCTTTAGCATGCCCCCAATCACGCAATGCATCCATATTGCCCATATACAAGCACTGTTCCAACCCTTGAGCAATGTTGGCCAAACCTCGGGTAATTTTACGAGTCACAAACGTTTCACCACGGCGCGGGGATTCGTGGTTAAACAAAATACCGTTGCAAGCATACATACCATAGGCTTCACGGTAATTAACCGTGATCCAGTATGCATAAAGCTTGGCTACAGCATAGGGTGAGCGCGGATAAAAGGGGGTAGTCTCTTTCTGCGGGATTTCTTGCACCAGACCATATAACTCAGACGTGGAGGCCTGATAAAACTTCGTTTTCTTTTCTAAACCTAGCAGACGAATAGCTTCAAGAAGACGCAATGTGCCCATCGCATCAACATCAGCGGTATATTCCGGTGACTCAAAGGATACGGCAACATGAGACTGAGCACCCAAGTTATACACTTCATCCGGCTGCACTTCCTGGAGAATACGTGTGAGGTTAGAGGAATCCGTCAAATCACCGTAGTGCAAAATAAAATTCTGGTTATCAACATGTGGATCTTGGTATATATGATCCACTCGCTGGGTATTAAAAGAAGAAGCTCTACGCTTAATACCGTGAACTTGGTAGCCTTTTTCAAGAAGAAACTCTGCAAGATAAGACCCATCCTGCCCCGTCACACCAGTGATTAATGCTTTTTTAATCATCAAAAAACTCTTTTTTATTCAAAATAAATTTTTAATTATTAGCGAGTACTTCGTATAAATTTATATACTCTTGAAAGCGGTCCCACTTATTAAAATTACTTACTGCATGCTTTCTAGATTCGCTAATCAAAGACTCTTCATCTAAATCATATAATGATCGAACTGCATCAATTGCATCGTTTGCTGTAGGGTTACAAACCAAACCATAGCGAAAATCAACTGTCTCTGGGCTTCCGCCCGTTGGAAAAGTCACAATCGGCAATCCGCACGCGATAGCTTCAATATTAGTCGTAGGAAAAGTATCCTCAAGTGTAGGGTTAACGAACACATCGGCACACGAATAAATACTAACAAGTTCATCAACACTATTAGTCTGATCAATAAAAATAACATTTTCAGAAAAATTATTTTTGTAGTGACTAGGCATTCTACCAACCAAAACCAGAACTTCATCGTCAAATAAAAAATGAGACATTTCGGAAAATATAGAGACCCCCTTCTTTATACTCCAGATACTAGCAACCCCTAAAATAATTCTTTTATCACCATCTAGCCCAATACTACTATAATCGACCCTTTCCTTTCTCTTAAAAATATCAAGATCAATTCCATTGTTAATTACATGAGAATTGTAAATATTTAGGAATGATTTATCGAAATGTTTTTTAAGCCACTTAGAAGGCACTACCACCTCACAGCTAAAAAGACCTGTAAAGCTGTTTTTTTTCTTTTTAAAATTAATGCGAGATCTATCAAGATAGGCCTTAGGGTACTCTCTAGACTGGGGACACCTATAACATTCAGTCATCCATTTATAACATGCTGAATATTCAAAATGCGCACAGTGGCCAGTAAAAGACCAACAATCATGAAGAGTCCAAACCAATGGTATTTTTCGACTTTTCAAATAATCAAAAAAAATCTCATAATTAAGATAGTAACCGTGAACATTATGAAGGTGAATCACATCAGGATTCAATTCATCAAGCCATTCAATTAATCGCCTTGTAGCACAGATAGATAAAAGACCATGAGCGTCAAAAAATCTAGTGGCGACAACATGAGATATAAACTCAAAATTTGATGCAAACTTTATAATTGAATTATCCTGATTCTGAGCTCCACGCCCATAATAAATATAGGCATCATAACCAGAAGCATTAATAGTTTTATGAAGATCAGTTACTACACGACCAGCACCACCACGATCAACAACTGTATTTATCAACGCAACTTTCACGATAATTATTTACACCTCAGAACCACTTTACCATTAAAAACCTTCAAGCAAAAACAACTAAACGAAACAGCAAATAAAATTTTCAAATAAAAGCCAAGATGAAAAAATCACAAACCAAATAACTTATTTAACTCAGAAACTTTAACGCTAGAACAAATCTTCCTAATAAAAAACACATCTTTCGGAAATTCAGATTCCAAGTCAGAAATAGTAAGAACTTTTGGAAAATCAGGTCCTGACTTCCAATCAACATACCTCAAAGACATTCTATTATCATCATAGTTAAAAAAATCATATACGCTATCAAGCATACAATTATTATAAATTATTGTTTGAACAAATACTTCATCAGCACAAAAGCTATTTTTATAAAAATCCAGCAATTTTTTATTGTCAACTTCATCAACTATCAGACTGGATGTGGATTTCCTGATAGTAAACCAATTAGATCCCTTACAAAACCTCTTATAAGGAGTAGCTTTATTTTTAAATAAACCTAAAGAAAACATAAAAAAAGTAATCCGCCTTAGGCAAGAATATATTTTTGACTTATCTCTGTTAAAGAAATAAAAAGGGTAGCAATATTGAACACGGTCTATTGGGTTATATAGATCACCATCACTGCGACAAAACCCAACAAAATCAAATAAATTATTACTTTTTAGAAAACAATTAAAAGCTTCCTGACTACGTATAAAGACATCTTCACCAGACATCAATGAAACGTAGTCATAATCCATATGATCTATATATTTCAACAAGTTATAAGTAACCTGAATTTGAGAAAAACCACCCCACTTAACAACAGTCGGATTTTCATAGTAGTGTATATTTTTAGATATCACAAGATCCGAAGGAAGCAAATGACTTTTCTTATCAATATGCACTATTACATGGCAATTTTCAAATTTAGAAAATTTTTCTAAATTATAAATCAATGCCGGAGTCTTTTTATGACATACTATTAGAAATATCAGACGCATATTTTTTTTAATGTCTCATCAATGTAGCTAAAACCAACTTTTTTAAGTCCATTTATAGTTTCTTTATAGTTAGAGTAGTCCACATCCGCAGTTAAATCATAAGACTCATAATCTTCCATGAAAATCATTCTATCTCTAAAATCAAGCTGTTCTAAAAGATAGGTAATTCTATCATCATCCTTATTCGTTTCTTTATATGTTAACGTCCAAAAATTCTTTTTAAATATAGTAGAAAATATTGTACCGTGATATGAAGTAGTTATCACAAGGCTTGCATGCTTAACAAGATTTATAAAATCAATCGGAGAAGTCTCACCATGCACAACAAAGCCGCGAAACTTACAAAAATTATAAAGATATGATTTATAATCAATCATTACAACTTTTTTATTTAGTTTTTTTGAAATTTTCTGGATAATACTATAGGTTTTTTTTGAAAAAGGGACCCCATAAAAAAATATATAATCCCCATATTTATTTTCATAATCAGCTTCATTAGACAAATCATGCCATATATTAAATTCAGCTAAAATGGTTGGATCAGGCACTATTTCAATATCTGTATCGCAAATATCTCTTAACCATAAACTACCATTTTCTTCTCTAACAGAAATTGCATCAAATTTATTTAGAAGCTCTTTATAAATAAAACAATTTTTACTATTAAGTAGATTCTGCCCACCTAAGCTAGCTGCATAAGATATCACTGGAGCTTTGTGACTAAAATCACCCATATAAAAATAAGTGTAATCAAAACAATTCACATTCCAAATCTGATCGCTACCACAAACAATAAGATCATATACATCATGAAAATCTTTTGAATTTGATATGTTTTTTTTTGATAATTTCAAATACTTTAACTTAAAATTTTCAAACTGCTCGAATCTTTGCTGGAATTTTTTATAAAACAAAAATGAAATTATATTTTTTATTACACCTTTATAATTACTTACCTTAGGATAAATAGAGTACATATCTCTTTGCGCTTCACTTGAATAATCCACAAACTCCACATCAAACTTATAATTTTCTCGGAAAACATTTTGCAACGCATATGATTGCAACATTGAGCCAATATTATGTGATGCGTGATAGGTTATTATCCCAACTTTCATATAAATTACCTAACCCTTTTAAGCTTAAACTGCAGAGCAATAATGAAAATTAAATATAAAAAAATCGAATAGTAAACAAGCCTAGTAACACTCCTTAAGTTATACTGAGTTGCCAAAACAACAAACAAAATGAATAAACATGTCACTACCATATATCCAACAAGACTTTTCTTATGGAAGAATCTCAAAACAAACATCCATATCATTCCTGAAAAAATATAATATAAAATTAAATAATGATAGCCAGATAACAACAAAATAGATATTGCTGGAAAAGGTGCATGCTCATTAATTTTTTGACTACTTGTAAGATATTGCACATCAATATACATTGAGGGAACAGGCGTTATAGAATATATAAAACTTAATCCATCTCCCACATGATTTTCTACAACATATGTCGCAGCTATGACAGAATAACTGAAAATATAATTTAAAGAATACATGAATAATTCATAATTAAAATCCAGCATAACCAGACTATATAGATTAGGAAAAACTCCTTGTTGAATATTATCTCTAAATGAAACTGAAGCCAACAATGATAATAATGAGACAAGAGCCACTACAACAAGCCCCAACACAGAGTAATTATTATTTCTATAAATTAGGCCGAAGTAATAAAATACAGGCACCACCATAGAATATCTACTAGATAAGCCCAGTACATATATATATAGTATTAAAAAAAGAAAGAAACCTAATTTTTTTTTCTTAGTTAACGCAAGAGTAACGGCTACTACCGGAAGCAAAACCACCTGCAGCAATCTAAAAACTGCACTTCCAGATTCATTATCTATAACATAACCATCTCTATAATAAATATGAGACACGCCCATCCCCATATGCATCACCACTATAAACATCATGAAAAATAAAATTACGATGTATACATTCAGCACCCGAGGCTTAGAAAAATAGTTGTACAATATAACTTTTTCTTTATTTACAGCTAAAAATTTTACCAACAAAGCACCAACAATAAATGACAAAGAAGCAAAAACATAACCCCAAAGAACAAAGAAAAAACCTTCACTATACGTATCTCTATACAATTGAAAAGGCACATTTTTTCCAAAATCAAATACATAAACACCAAAAAATGAATACAACACAATGAATAAGTAGAAAACCGGCAGCAATAGAATTAAATCTAGAGGCTTCATGGCTTAATCATTAAAATCATTTTTGACATAATATATGCGTATTTTTTCTTAATAGTGCCTATATCATTAATTGAAATATGCTTCAAGCTATCAAAAAAAACAAGTGATTCATTAGACAGTATATTACTAAGAAATCTTCGATTAAAAATATAGCCAACCATTTGATTAAAAACCATTAGATGATACTTTTTTTTATACACACTTAAATCAATTATCTTTCCGATTTTTATCATTACATCAGAGATATCATTAAGTTTTTTAGCTGTAAATTTTCTTTGTGTCACCCCACTGGTATCTTGCATGTACACATAAAAAGATTTATCTACAATATAGTTTTCACTCGACTCACTTAATACTTGACAGCAAAAAAGTGCATCTTCACCTACTGTTATACCTGGACAAAATCTTATTTCTTTTAGTGTTCTTTTATTAAACACTTTATCCCATGGTGAATTTGATATTTTTCCTTCTAAAAACATTTCCATTGTTTTTTCATTCGAAACATCCCCACTTATCTGAAATACACAAGACTCTCGCTCATGAATCTTACCCAGAACACCTAAGTTATAATTCAAAAAAATACAGTCATACTCTTTATTCGCAACCAATTTATTTAAGTATTCTAAATAACCCGGTAAAATATAATCATCAGAATCTATAAATATAACATACTGTCCCTTAGAGTTATCAAGACCAATATTTCTTGCACATGAGACACCTTGGTTATTATTATTTATAATTTTTATATTTAAACTTTCTTCAAATTTTTTTATTTCGTTTAACGTATCATCTTCAGAACCATCATTTACCACAATAACTTCATACTCAGTAGAATTTTGCTTGAGTATGCTATTTAAACACCTCCCAATATATTTCTCTGAATTAAACGCAGGAATTATAATGCTAAACCGTATCAACTCCGCACCCCTCTTAACATGAATTTAATGGGTATAAAAAAGGCGAACGTCTTAAGCTTCCAGTGTTTTCTAACACGCTTATCTAGTAAATCATACATATAATTGGCCACTAACTGAGCAATTAAAGTTGCAATGGCTGCACCAATCAATCCATACAAAGGAATAAGAATAAAATTTAAAGATACATTTAAAATAACGCCTAGAACCGTTCTTTTAAGTGTAATTATTGCTTTATTTTCCACTATTAATATTCTACCAAATGCCACACCCAAAAAAACAAATACGCTACTCCAAACATGTATTGCCATAATTGCAGCTGAATCAGCATAAGCCAACCCGTACAATGTATTAATTATTTCTTTATTAAAAATAGTTACAGGTATTGAGATAGAAAGACCAATCCATATCAAAAGAGAGTATAATTTCTGAATACGCCCCTCTAAAATCTTTTCACTTATATTCTTTGCATTAATAATTGCAGGAAACAAAGAAACCGTAATAATTCCCGGGATAAAGTAAAAAGCCTCACTGATTTTTACTGCTGCGGCATATATACCTACCTCATACTCTCCCATCATTTCTTTAATCATAATTTGATCGATGCGCATATAGATCATTACTACAAGTGACGAAAATACTAATGGCCATGAATCTTTTATTAGACTCTTAGCAATTTTTACTTCAAAGAATTTAAAATACAAATTATTATTTTTTAATTTATAAGCAATTAAATAACTTGCAGCTAAGCTAAAAGCATCAAAAGTAGCAACTAACACAAACCAAATCAGCTCAGCTTGAGTGAGCACTAGGTACACTTTAATTATAGAAGAAAACACTAATTGTATAACTTTACAGATTGAAACAAGCTTGGCTTGAACTTGTGACTGAAAGTAAAACTCAACTACCTCGAAGCTTTGAAAAATCAAACCAGCCGCAATGATGAATATGAACAGGTTAGTGGTGGCATCGTTGGAAGTAAATGGCACAATCAGAGCCATTAAGGCCATTACGATAAAGGCACCAATAACCTTCAACCAAAAGGCAGTGCCTAGATAGGTATCACTCAACTCTGGTTGATTGACTAACTCTCGCACTATAATGCCATCCAATCCGAGTTTAGCAACACCTCCAAAAATAGCAGTAAATGCTAATACATAACTGAACAGGCCAAACTGTTCAGGACCCAGATAGCGAGCCACCCATATACCAACGAATAAACCTGCAATAATCCGCAGAATTTGCTCGGCCATCATCCATGATGTATTGCTCGCATATCGCTGAAAGCCTGGATGGTTTTTTAGAGAAAGCAGTTTACTGTGTAGTGTGGTTAGCACTTGATAGAATCCGTAGTGTGTTATTTCTGTATTGCTCTTTCAGTTTATAAATTTTGAATTTTCTGTCTTAGACGCTAATTTGAAAAAGATAATGGCTTTTAATATCTTCACAGCAATAAAACCTTACTTACTTTATTTTTTGGATATACATCGCCTCAATATTTCCCCTTCAACACCCTTCGCAGCTTTTTCTACCCATGCGCTAATCTTATTTCACTTGGCCAGTTCCTCATGGCTTTTACTAAGCTAAACATGGATGGAACATCCGCTATTAGTATCTAAACTAGCATTGATGTTGTTGCGTTTACCATCAATTTTACGGCACATATTTCTAAATGCTACGACCTGGTATTCAGAAGGCCAGCTAACCAACACCTGATGATGTGGATCTTCCACATCACCTTAGGGTAATTGACAATACGATTACCGGTATACATACCACTGGCGACAATGACTAGGTGAGACCTATGCTTTTGGCTAAGTCCGAAACTGTGTTTTCATGCTTCTCGTGGGTATCGACCGAATATATGTTAACAAAGTCCAGCAAGTGATGTATGACACTCGGGCGTTTTTGTTTCACGAATCCAATAAGGCTTGAATGGAACGATATACATCGTCTTAAGCGTACGGTCAATGGTGAATCAACAATACTTTATAATAGGTTTTACATAGGACACCTTATGCATGAATCCGCCCTCCCAATTCATACAAAAGTTCGCGGGAGCGCTCGATGCTAAAGACTTGAATCATTGATTACTTTGCGTTTTTATACGCTGCTGCGTATCAACCACTGTGTGCTAAGTTTAAAATCCTGTGGTTTGAGTTGCTGTTACACCTGCTGCAAAAGCTGTTCAATCAGGAAGGCTACTTTGATTGCCGTACACCCTTTTCTGGTTTGTTCGCCCGAAGACCGAGCGCCTACAAGGTTTCCTGAAGGATTAATCGTTGCCGAAGAGGTCTCTGGTGTAGATTTTAGCGGCGACATCTTGCAGATCTTCAGACAAGCGATTGGCAATAATCACATCGCTCATTTGTTTGAAGCTATCCAGGTCACGAATCACGCGCGAGTTGAAAAAATTATCTTCTTCAATCACTGGCTCATAAACGACTACTTCGATGCCCTTGGCTTTGATTCGCTTCATGACGCCCTGAATGGCAGAGGCACGGAAATTGTCGGAACCGGACTTCATCACCAGCCGGTATACACCCACGATTTTCGGGTTGCGCTTCAGGATAGAGTCGGCAATAAAGTCTTTTCGGGTTGTATTGGCATCAACGATGGCACGAATCAGGTTGCTCGGTACTTCATCATAGTTCGCCAGCAACTGTTTGGTGTCCTTTGGCAGGCAGTAGCCACCATAACCAAAACTGGGGTTGTTGTAGTGATTGCCGATACGGGGGTCCAGGCCTACCCCTTCAATAATCTGCCGGGTATCCAGCCCATGTGTTTCAGCATAGGTATCCAGCTCATTGAAGTAGGCCACGCGCATCGCCAGGTAGGTGTTGGCAAAGAGTTTGATGGCTTCTGCTTCGGTTGAGTCGGTAAACAGAACCGGAGAGTCCTGCTTGATGGCTCCCTGCCTGAGCAGTTGTGCAAAGGTCTCGGCGCGCTCGGAACGTTCACCCACAATGATACGGGAGGGATAGAGATTATCGTATAACGCACGACCTTCCCTGAGAAACTCGGGTGAGAATATCAGGTTAGTCGTACCAAAGCGCTGACTCGCCTCAGCGGTATAACCTACGGGTACAGTGGACTTGATTACCATCACCGCCTTGGGGTTGATGGTCATGACACTCTGAATCACCGCTTCAACGCTGCGGGTGTTGAAGTAGTTGGTTTTGGGATCATAGTCAGTCGGAGTGGCAATAATCACAAAATCAGCATTGCGGTAGGCTTCTTCGGCATCCAGCGTAGCACGGAAATTCAGCGTTTTGTGCTGCAGAAAATCTTCAATCTCGGCATCCACGATGGGTGACTGACGGTTATTGAGCAGATTGACTTTCTCTTCAATGATATCAACCGCCACCACTTCATTATGCTGTGCCAGCAGCATGGCATTGGACAATCCGACGTAACCGGTACCCGCAATCGCTATTTTCATGGTTATCTTCCCTTGATCTGTCTCGTAGTCTGTAGTGTTAAGGGGCTGCTTGTGTGGGTTATGTTTTGTGGATCTCTTCTGTCATACTGGATTTCAAGCGTGCCAGGAACTCGGCGATAAACGCAGCCATCACTCCCAACATGCCACCCAGAAGAGTGGCAAGTACCAGAATCATAATAGAGCTGGAGCCACGTGCGGCTTTATCCAGGCCTGGCTCGACAACAATACGACTGTTCTGAATCCGATCCATTTGATGTGTGACTGAGTCCAGCCCTGCCTGTAGCTGGCGCAGACTGGTTTCATGCTCACGTACCAGTTGATTAAGCTCGGCTTCCAGACGATCCACGTCTGCCTGAGCTTGCTGAACCATCAATTCACGGGAGATTTCAAATTCCCGCAACGCTTGACGCGCCTCGGCAACACGGCTTTCCTGTATGCCGATATCACTGACCAGATCGACATGGTAGCGCCGCAACTCGGCATTTTCTTCTGGCAATTTAAGGTAAAGATTATTTTCCAGTTCCCGCACACTGTTCAAGGCACTGTTGATTTGACTGTCGATCAGCAGCAGACTTTGGGAGAGTTGTGCTGTACCTGATGCTCCACTGTTAATAACACGCTGACGTGATTGACGCAGCTCGCTCAAATCAGCTTCTGCACGTTCCAGTTGTTTAAGCAAAAGACTCTCTTTGTCGGGCTGACGTGCGATCTGTTCACGCAGATTGACTTCACGCTCCTGCAGTGACTGTAATTCACGCTGGGCACTGCTCAGACTGCGTTGTAATCGTTGCACTTCAATCTGACGCAATTCGTCGTTGTTCAGCTGCTCCAGACGGGCAAGTGCTCCACTTTTGGCGACATTCAATTGTGCCAACTTTGTATCGAGTTGTGCGCGTGATTCAAGGGCCTGCAGGTCTGATTGCAGGTTTCGCAATGTCAGCTCACGCTGGTCACGGTGTGTCTGCAGCAGTTGAGAATGCGCAGACAGCAGATTTTCGAGGATTTGCTGATGCAGCTGGTGCGCTAGCTGCTGTGCAGCTGCATCTGCTTTCACCTGACTACTCAGCACCAGCATGCCGGAGTTTTCTGCCAAATCGACCTTTACGTCAGGAAAATGATCAATGGGTTTACCCGTTTCCTGACTCAGTGTTCGCAGGGCAGACGGAATACTGGCTGAGCGCACACGGGACAGTAACGAACTCTCCGGTTCAACCGTTAGCCGGTCGCCCTCTGCATTTGGGTAGCTGCCCGTTTCCACCACTGACTGAAAAACATAGTGAGAGGGCTTAAACAATACATATATGAATGCCGCTCCCACACATAACAGCCATATCAGCAGCAATACCCGTTTACGTTTGTAGATCACTTTTCCCAAATCCAGCAGGCTGATTTCATCATCCTGGCGATAGGGGTAAGGAGGATAATAGTGTGGCGGAAACTGTGCATCCGGGCGAGAGGGGTCAGTTTGACTCATGAACAACTTACTTCCAATTGTAATAAAAAATCTGAGAAACAGGCAGGCTACCGCAGGGCATGTGCATCATGCACTACCTGCGGAAACAACTGAAACGGCCTCATTGTACCCCCTGAAGGATAGGGAATGAAGCCGGAATTTATGTGCTTAAAGCTTAGTGGATTTTAGCGATGCTAGAGATGGGAATGCTCAAACGCTGTTGCGCATGCAGGATATTGAGCAGAATCATGACCCGTTCTTCGCCATCGTAGGCTTCGAACACGGCGTTCAAACCACTGAAAGGCCCTTCGGTAACCATCACCCGCTCGCCTGGTTTCAGTGCTTCTACTATTGCCTGCTGGATACAGCGCTGTTTAAGCAGATCAATCAGCTCCTGATCAACCGAGATCGGTAGACCACCGAAAGCCACCAAGCGGCTGACGCCCCGAGTGGAGCGAATCGGCTGCCAATTGTCTTCCCATTGATCCAGGTGAATGAACAGATAGCCCGGAAATAAAGGTTCGGCTATCACGCGCCGCTTGCGGTTGCGAATACGCTCAACACCGATCATGGGTAAATAGCACTCGTAGCACTGATTTTCGAGATTTTCCAATGCTCTCTGGGTTTCTCCCGGCTTGCACTGCACCAGGTACCAGGCTCGTCCTTCCACAACAGTCTCTCCAATCCTGCACTTATTCAAGGGATACTATACCTTGAATTTTAGTCGAGCCAAAGCTGCAAATTGCTTACATCAGCTATGATATGGATCGCTTAGCAGTCAAAGAAACGTAACAGAAGTCGCATGACATATCACTAATGCACCCGCTCAGTCATCGGCAGGCTGGATACCCAGCTACGGTCCGGCAAGGTGTGCGGATGAGACTGTTCGTGCTGGTGGCGCAGGATTTCGCGTCGTAACCGGCAGCTTTCCTGTATCAGGGACAACCCTACACTTGGCGGACAATCCAGGCTTTCTGCCGCATGATCGAATCGCGTCCGGTAGGTCTCCAGAATAGTGAAACAACGCTGCCAACGTCCTTGCCTAGCATAAAGGTCAGCTAAATTTTGCACGCTGACTGACAGACAAATGACCTGCACAAGGCCAGGCTGATTTTCGAGCGCCTGCTGCATAAGTGATAATGAGCGCTTGTAAAGAGACTCCGCAACAGCATTACACTCTTTCTCAAAGGCATCATTGGCTTGGCGTGTCAGGTGTTTCCAATGTTCGATAGTATCCATCTCTCAACCTCCAGGGGTTGTTATGCACTTTGTTGTAATGCCTCTATCATAGTTGCTTTTTTATTGAATGCAAATAATAATAGTTCGCATTACAACAAAGGAGTGATCCATGATCTATACACTACCACCCCTTCCCTATGGCTATGCTGATCTTGAACCACATATTGATGCTATGACGATGGAAATCCATCACACGCGCCATCATCAAACCTACATTAATGGTTTGAATGCGGCACTGGAATCAACAGACCACGCTCAAATAGCACTGGAAACCTTGCTGCGTGAATGCCATACCCTGCCCGCTAACATCAGGGATGCCGTGCGAAATCATGGCGGCGGACATGCCAATCACAGTCTTTTCTGGACGGTGATGTCACCCAATGGAGGCGGCGAACCTCTTGACGGACTGCTGACAGCGATCAAATCCAACTTCGGCAGTTATGACCAGTTCAAGCAGCGTTTTATCGATGCCGCATTAAAACGCTTTGGCAGCGGCTGGGCCTGGCTGGTGGTTAACCCCGACACCAAGCGACTGGAAGTCACCAGTACCGCCAACCAGGACAGCCCTCTGATGGACCATCTGATCCCGATTCTGGGGCTGGATGTCTGGGAGCATGCCTATTATCTGAAGTATCAGAACAAGCGACCGGAATATATCGCTGCATTTTTTAATGTGGTCAACTGGTCCGAGGTCGAAAGACGTTATCGCGAGGCGACCAGCACAGAGGATAACGCCTGAATACAGCTTTCACTCCACATAACGCTGTGCTTCAATCAGCAGATTTCGGGGTGATATCTCTCGGGAACAAAAGGTCTGCAGGCTGACCTGATAACCGGCTTCCTGTAAAAACAGGACATAGTCGAGCACCAGCCAGACCTCCAGCGGCCGACGAAATTGATGTCTCAGGAGTTCATCGCGCTGCACCTGTGCATAGCGCTGAGCTCCCTGATTCAGCCAGAAAGGCCAGTCTACCTGTGCAGGTAAAGACCCTCCGTGCTGACTGGCAGCCCAATGACAAAATTCTGGAAACCCCTGTTGCAGTTGTTTAACAGAACTGGACGGCAAGAAACGGTAATGGGTATCCCGAGACAGATGCTGACGTAATGCTTCATAGCCCAAACGCCATCTGTTTAACTCTTCTCGTTGCTCAGTGACGCGCTGCGGTGCCGTCACTGTTTCCTGTACCGCCAGACGCATTTCATTCGCACTCAGCCCCTGCAAAGCCGAGCGTTGCGTTGCATCAGCAAGAGGATGCCAATGTGCATCAGCCGTCAAGTGATAACAGCAGGGAACCACACTGATGCGCTTTTGACCTGCTTTCACTGCCTGATGGAATAAATGCCGATGCAGATCACCGCAGGCATGTAAGGCAACCAGATGCGTCGAGTCAGGCCATTGAGCTGTATTCGCCTGAAGCTGCAGTACGTCCTGGTGCTGAAGGGTCACTCGGGTTTGATGCGGACAGCGCGTCTGATGAATCAACTGCTGCCCTCGTTCAACCAACTGCGGGTTCCACTCCAATCCAGTCACTTGCTGACTACTGGCTACTGCCAAAGTGCGTGCCAGATGTCCCATACCTGAACACCAGTCAGTAATTGGTTGCGACAGGGGCTGTAAACGACTTGCCAGTAAGCCTGCCTGCACCCGTTTACGTTCGGGCATATGTGGTGCCTGGTTTTCACTGAGGACACAGTCCAATGCCTGCAGCTCACATTCATCTGCCAGAAACCCTTCCAGCAACCAGGAGCGCTGTTTCAGACCAGGTAACCAGCGTGACAACAGCTCCGTTGTTACAGTCTCATTTTTCTGTAACGCAGCACACTCTTCGGCAGACAATCCCCTTAAAGCACGATAAAGCTCTGGGTAAACATTTGCCCAATCCGGGTGAGGCGTATAAAAAGGAACAGGCTTCCAGAGCGCTTGGTGATCACTGAGCCAGGAATCCAGGGCTTGCCAACGATTTAACATCAACAGGGATTTCTCGTTTCTCTGAAGCTGAGGCAGTGGAAATTTTAGCGCTAGAATAAGTGGGTTATCGGTGACATTCAAGTGAAGAGGAATTGAGAGGTTCATATTGCATCCCTGCATAATCCCCTCTCGTCACTGGACATTCCGTGTCCAGCCGCCACTCAAGGACCCGTCAAGTGGACTTGTTATCAGACTGTTTCATCCCTGAAGCTTCGACCAATCCTTGGCCTGTCTGATGGTGTAAAGAATATCTAGGGTTTGTAGCTATCGATATAGGAGTTTTTCCTAAAACAAACCGGATCAAAACAAAAATTGACTTAGGTCAAAAAAGAACCAAGTGCATCATTGATGCTGCTTCAGATTTTCTAACGCTTCTGCCGATATCTCCGTCAGCTCAAGGATCAATTCATCACTCAATCCTTGAGACAGCATTTTTTGAGCAATTTGAGTCCGAGTACGTTCACGGCCTTGTTCAAGACCTTGCTCAAGACCTTGCTCAAGACCCTGTTCAAGACCCTGTTCAAGACCAATCTCAAGGCCTTGCTCTAAACCCTGCTGCAACCCCTGCATTTTCCACTCTTCAGTCCAGTTTTTAACACGCTCAGCCAGCATATCCTTTACCTCATGCAGATCATTTATCTCATCTAATTTTACACCGGGAAATCGATTCGGCAACAACACCCGTTTCAACCATCCCAGGAACACTTTTTTCAGCCTGGGATGCTCTGCTGACCAATCATTCAGATACCCCACCAGCTCTGCAAGTGCTGCCGGGCTCTGGCTATATTCCATATGAAAAAGTGCACTGACAAGGTTTGCCTGACTTTGCGTACCCGGTGATCCGGCAACCCACTGCCCTTCATCCAGCACAAGGTATTGCATACTGGGTATATAGCGACTCAAACCACCCCCTAGCTCCTGAATCATATCCCGAATATTTAAATTCGCATTCCAACGCTTCTCACCATTGTAAAGCACGATTGGAAACACCGGAGGTAACTGCCCGGTTGTTGTAAGCTGTTTCTGACGAATCTGTAGTGGTCAAGTAAA
>NZ_JMSZ01000006.1 GCF_000691225.1 Nitrincola lacisaponensis | reverse complement strand
AGACTCATCAGGTTGGCAGAGTAGTACTGATGGTAGAAGTCGATCAGGGCATCACGTATCGCCAGGTCTTCCTGATCCGACAGCGAGCGCAGATCCCCCACCGCAAAGCGACTCCAGCCATGGGCCGGATTCATCACTTGCTTGGTGACTTCATGTGCCCGGCGTCGATCATCACGACGTCGTGCCTGAAACTCGGACTCCACGGCATGACGCTCACGTTCGACATACTCAGGCGAAAAGAGCGGGTCGATGAAAAAGCGTGAAAAACGATCCAATGCCCCGGGGAGTGCCTGGGGGCGGATATCAAAGAAGTAGTTGGTGTTCTCATAGGCGGTAAATGCATTGTGAGAGCCGCCATTGGCACTGATGAAAGACTGATAGCTATCGGCTTCGGGATATTTCCCGGTACCGAGGAACAGCATGTGTTCAAGGAAATGTGCCAGACCGGGAATGGCTTCAGGATTAGCCCCTGAGCCGACGGCGACATCCATGGATGCGGCGGCTTTTTCGGCTTCCGGATCGGAAATGAGCAACACTTTCAGCTGGTTGGGCAGGACGAAGGCGTCGAATTCGCGGTTGTCAAAGGGGCTTTTCAGCACCTCGGCAGAGACCCCGGCGGGTATCCAAAGTGTCAAAAGAACAATGATAATGTACGGAATGGATCTGAATCCGCTCACCCTTGGCATAGATTACCTGTATAAATTCTGAAAGCCTGAATGGATATCCGATAGGACCGGAGCTGCAGATCAGAGTTCCCTGAGGAAAGCTTCCTGTGTCAGAGTGGCTGAATGAAACAGCACCAGTTTGGGCGACATAGTATACCTGTCATGGTTGAAAAAAGCGGCAGTTTTGAACAGAAGGTCATCCGGAAGAACGATTGTCGACAATCTGTTTGGCTGGATTGCATTAGAGGGCTATCAATTAGTCTAAAATCCGCTTATATTTGACCGCGATCATATTATTAGAATCCATACGTGCAAGTGCGTAAGAAGTGAGGTGCTGATGAGACGTTTTACACTGCCTGTTATAACTCTTCTGATCGGATTGTTTTTGCTGCCCCTGGAAGCAGAAGCGCGTCGTTTTGGTGGCGGTATGAGTGGAGGGCAGTCCTATGCGACGCCTCAACGTCAGGCTCCTGCACCTGCTCAGCAGCGGCAACAACAGCGTCAGGATGGTGCTCAGGCAAATCAGGCCGCACGGCCCGGGATGGGCGGGCTGATGGGTGGCCTGCTGGCTGGTGGCCTATTGGCTGCGCTGTTTATGGGCGGTGCATTTGAAGGCATCCAGCTGATGGATATTCTGCTATTTGCCTTGTTCGGGTTTCTGATTTTCAAGTTAATCAAAGGGTTTCGCAGTCAGCCTGCAAACGCTCGCGCGGCCTATGCTGGTTCAGGGGAATCAGGTGCCTTTAAAACCCAGCATGCTGATCTGTCGCGCAGTGGTTTCATGCCTCAACCACCTGTATCAGGTTTGGCATCAGGCTATATGGCTCAACCTCTGTCATTCCCTGAGTGGTTTGATAAAGATGCTTTTCTGGCAGCGGCGGGTGAGCACTTCACCCATCTGCAGCATGTCTGGGACCGGCAGGACTGGGATGAAATTGCCACCTATACCTCAGCCGAAATGCTGGAGCTGCTTAAGCAGCAGCGTGCCGGACTGGCACATGAACAGCATACTGAAGTCGTATCGGTAATGGCCGAAGTGGTAAATTTTATCGATAACCAGAGTCATGTAATTGCCAGTATTAACTTTTATGGCTGGTTGCGGGAAGACGAAACCGGTGAAACAACCGAATTCAGTGAAATCTGGCATCTGCGTCGCGATATGGGCGAGCAGCCCGGTAACTGGATCATTGTCGGTATTGAGCAGTCTGCCTGATTGCTCTTGTGAGCTGGTCAGGTATAACCTGATCAGCTCTGCTGCCTGATTTTCTCTCTATTTTCATATCATTTCTTACTTTTTCCTCGCGTGTCTATATATTTTTCATTACCGGGCTCTATTAAATCTTGGTTGTAGCAATAATCATTATTCTTTAGCATATTGATACTTTTAATTAATTCGGGTCATCAGTGTACTGAGGGTGAAGGTGTATGAAAAAATCATGGAGTAAACGTGCTGCCCAGCTGTTAACCGGGTCCTTATTGTTGGGTGTCTGGTCATTTGCTCAGGCGTTCCCGGTGATCCTGGAACATGCACAGGGCGAAACAACGCTGAACAGTCAGCCTGCCAGAGTAGCCGTGTTCGATTTGGCAGCGCTGGATTTTTTAATGGCGCTGGAGATTGAGGTTGCTGGCGTAGCTGGTGCTTCCTGGCCTGACTATCTGGAACACTACAGCGATACCGGGTTGGTATCTGTGGGTACATTATTTGAGCCGGATTTCGATGCATTGGCAGAGCTGGAACCTGACCTGATTATTATTGGTCGCCGGACGCAGCCTGCGTATGAGGCACTGAGTGATATCGCACCGACCCTTGATCTGACACTGGAGAATGGTGATTTTGTTACCGGTTTCCGGCGAAATCTGGCGCTGCTGGGGGAGGCTTTTGCCGTGCAGAGTAAAGCCGAGGCTCTGGATGCTGCATTCGTTGATGCCCTGGCGCAGCTGCAGAGTCAGGCTGATGGGTCAGCCCTGACGCTGTTTACCGTGAACAACAATATCATTATCAACGCCCAAAGTGATCGCTATGGTATGTTGCATGAGTTAACCGGCCTGCCTTCTGTTGCACCTCCGGCTGAGTCTGAAGTGGCTGTACGTCCGGAGCCCGGATCACCTGAAGCCCTGGCTTTGGCTGAGCAGCGTGAAGCGCGTTTGCAGGTGGCGCTGGCCGCAGAGCCTGAATGGTTGTTTATCCTGGATCGTGGAGCTGCGACAGGTGGTGAGGGACAGGCTGAGCAGACGCTGGCAGAGCATCCGGCGGTGGCCGCTTCTGCAGCTTGGCAGGCGGGGCGTGTCTTTTATCTTGACCCGCCCACCTGGTACGTGGCTACAGGCGGGTATCTCGGTACAATGGATACCCTGGAACAGCTGCAGTTACGCTTTGCGCCCTGAGCGCATTACTCGGCACTGTCTCGCAAGAACACCGGGGCCTCAGGTTTTGAGTGCTCCGGACTGTAGTAATAGCCTTCCAGATCAAACTTCAGTAAGTCGTCCAGAGTCTCTATCCGGTTTTGGATCAGATAGCGGCTCATCAACCCTCGTGCTTTCTTGGCATAGAAGCTGATGATTTTGTACTGACCATTCTTAAAGTCTTTGAATACCGGCGAAATGAGTGTGCCTTGCAGTTTTTTGGGGTTGATCGCGCCGAAGTACTCGTTGGACGCCAGGTTGATCGTCAGCGGGTTATGCTGTTGAGCCGGGTCCTGATTCAGACGCTCGGTCAGGCTGTCTCCCCAGAACTGATACAGTGTATTACCCGCCGGAGTGTTCAGCTTGGTGCCCATTTCCAGACGGTAAGGCTGCATCAGGTCGAGTGGCTTTAGCACACCGTAGAGGCCGGACAGAATGCGCAGGTGCTGCTGTGCATAACTGAAGTCAGCTGCGGAAAAGCTGTCAGCATCCAGCCCGGTGTAGACATCGCCTCTGAAAGCCAGCAAGGCTTGCCGGGCATTATCTGATGTATGCTCCGGTGTCCAACTGGCGTAGCGAGCAACATTGAGGCTGGCCAGCTTGTCACTCAACTTCATCAGTTCGGCGATATCCTGAACGGCAAACTCACGAAGTTTCTCAATCAGGCGGGCTGCGTCCTTAGTGAACTCCGGCATGGAGTGCTCGGAGGTCACCGGTGTGGAATCAAAATCCAGGGTTTTGGCTGGAGAGATCAGTATCAACATAGTGGCTGTGAGTGTCCTGTATCCATGAGCTGGTACCCAGATCAGCCCCGCAAACGCGTATTGAGTTCATCTACCACTTCTGACCAGTCCGAATCGCTGCGAATGGCCTCTCTGAGAAACTCTGACTGAGCATCTGTCCAGAAGGTTGCATCTTCCAGCTTCACCTTGTCAGAGAAAAGCTTGTGGGTGTTGATGAATTGATCAATCTGCGCATCTGCTGATGCGAGTCCAAGCTGTTCAAATAAGGTGTTCATTGTATGCCGAGACGTGTCCATATTCACCTCCAATCGCCGTTAGGCGTTCTATTTGTGTGTAAGTCTTGGTCACGGGTATGACTTTGTCAAAGCACGGGTTAACCCCTTCAATCCTTTGGTGTATGCTAGATGCCCCTTATGGATCAAGTGTTACAGGTCAGCAATGAGCAAAAAAACCATACTTACTGGTATTACCACTACAGGTATTCCGCATATCGGCAATTATCTGGGAGCCATCAAACCGGCGATCGATGCCAGTGAAAATCCGGCATACAACAGTTATTTCTTTCTGGCAGACTACCATGCCCTGATCAAATGTCATGATCCGGAGCGAGTGGCCGAGTCTACCCGTGCGATTGCTGCGACCTGGCTGGCGCTGGGCCTGGATACCGACAAGGCTACGTTCTATCGTCAAACAGATATTCCGGAAATTCCTGAGCTGGCCTGGATCTTGACCTGTCAGACCTCTAAAGGTTTGATGAATCGTGCACATGCCTATAAAGCGGCAGTCGATGCCAACCGCGAAGCGGGCCGTGAAGATCTGGATGACGGCGTGACCATGGGGCTGTTCAGTTATCCGATTCTGATGGCAGCGGATATTCTGATGTTCAATGCCGATATTATCCCCGTTGGCAAGGATCAGGTGCAGCATATCGAGATGGCACGTGACATTGCCGGACGCTTCAATCACCAGTTTGAATCACTGCTGACCTTGCCTGAAGCTCAGGTCAATGAAGAGACGCAGCTGATTCCTGGATTGGATGGCCGCAAGATGTCCAAAAGCTATGACAATACCATTCCGCTATTTGTGGAGTCTGATGAGCTCTACCGTCTGATCAAACTGATCAAAACAGATTCACGTGGATCGGGTGAGCCGAAAGATCCTGACGACAGCACCTTGTTTCAGCTGTATCGCTGCTTTGCCAGCCCTACTGAAACTGAACAAATGCGCAAGGCTTTCCTGGAAGGGATTTCCTGGGGGGATGCCAAGAAACAGTTATTTGAGTATCTGGATGCAACCCTCACTGGCCCACGTCAGCAGTATAAAGCACTGATGAATGATCTGGGTTATGTTGAGCAGATTCTGCATAAGGGGGCAGAAAAAGCGCGAACAGAAGCCGCTCGCCGCTTGAGCGCAATTCGCATTGCTGCCGGCATTCGCCCTCTGACCTATGTGGCACCCAGGGCGCAGGCTGAAGCCGAGAAAAAGGAAAAATCTGCAGAGGAGCTGGAGCGCATCGAGGCAGGACGTCAGCGTGCTATTTTGTTGCAGCTGAAGCCCTTGCTGGATCAGGTGGCTAATGCTGACGACAAGCCGCAGGCAGCCAAAAAGCTGGTGGCTGAAAAGCAGGCAGAAGTGGAACAGCTGAAGAAAAAAGCACGCCAGAAAGCGCAAAATGAACTGGACCTGCTGACGCAGGAACTGGCTGAGTGGTTATAACACCATGCGTACGCTCGGGCGACTGTTGGCACCTCTGATTTTCTGGATCGCCTATGGGTTGTTTCGGTCGCCCTTTGCCCGAAGTCACAAGGCACGTCATGATTTTGTCATGAAACTGTTCCGTTATGCTGCAGATCATCGTAGCCGCCGAGCCTTGTCTGTCTACGGACACCTGCTGCACTTTCGCGGTGATGGCATGCAGAACCGTATTCAGGGGGCTCTGTATTTGCAACAGGCAGCTGATCTGGGTGATATGAAAGCTCAATATCAGATGGGTAAGCTGTTTGAACAGGGCTACGAAGGTTTTTTTCAGCAGGATTTACTGAAGGCGAGGCACTATTATTCTCTGGCAGCGCGTCAGGGCCATCCGTTGGCTCTGACGCGTCTTGAGGAAGGTGTGTAGCAACAGCCTAGCGGTTGATGCGTTTTTTCAACTCAACGGTAAAGCGCAGGGTTTCGCTGCCACCTGCGGGTAGATGCATTTTGGCAGTCAACTGACCTGCGCCATCTTCCTGCATGGTGTGGGTGGCATCACGTAGGGTCCACTCCTGCTGAAAGCTAGCACTCAGATCAACTTCACGCCCTTCATTCCCAGCGTTGGTTACCGTAATTTCCTGTTGTACCGTGACACTGTCAAATCCATCTGTGAACAGGACTTGACGACGGGTGATGTTCAGGTCAAATGCACGTCCCAAAACCAGTTCAGCTGTTTCGCCTGAAGCCAGATTACCCAGATTGGCTGCACCAATAAACTGCATTTCACCCTGACGGTCTGGACGGAATACCCGTGCCTGTCCGGCGGGCAGGGGCGCTTTTTGGTCTTCCAGTGCAGGGGCTTCAAAGCTCAAACGGATCTCGGGTTGTGCCTGGTGGCGCTGCTGATCAAGTGCGGGCCAAACCGGGAATGCATAGTGATAGCTGAGTGTAACCGGCAGCGCATCAGCCTGAATCAAAGGCAACTGTTTGGTTTCATCATGACGCAAGGACACCGGGTAGGGAAGGCGATAGAGATAGAAATCCTGAACTGTTTCAGGGGTGTGGTTGGAGGCGCTGCCCAGCATGTCACTCATGGCCATGGCGCGCATCATTTCCGGTTGACGTGCAGCCGGAGCCTGAATATCACCAGCCATCAGACGCATTTCCGCATCCAGATAATCATTACCACTGTGATTGTATACAGAAGCCAGTCCTTCCACCGACAGGGTGTTACTTTTCGGGTTCAGCGTCAGTACGTAATCCATCTGCCATCCCATGCCGCGTGTCAGGTAGTTCAGCTGTGCGGTACTTTCAGCTTCGGTTCCAGCGCTGATAAAGTGCAGGCCTCGGCGTCCCTGCAGATTGGCTGGCAGTTCCGACGGGAAGATGAAACGCCATTCCTGGGATTGCATCGGGATGGATTCAATGCGTCCATCGCGTCGAACCAGTGCCTGATGATGCTCAACGCTCAGCAGTTCCACTGTGCTGAGTGTTTCCTGTCCGGTCGCCGGGTTCAAGCGTGCCAGTTGCAGAAACCGGCCCAGATGCGCATCGAGCATGGCCTGGTAGCTGAGTGGCGGTTGCAGCAGGCTTTGTTCCAGAATCTGCCCTGCACCCTGAATACGCAGCGTTTCAGGCAGCATCTGTGGGCTGATTTTTTCCACATGCACCTGCTGTCCGGGGGACAAGGCGGGTAAGCGACGATGATCCTGAACCATGGCCAGGTCCTGTGGATAGAGCGTCAGACCCAGGTGAGTCTGATCACTGGCCGGAATGACGGCGGCATGTAACTGAACGCTCATCAGACCAACGCTGAGTGCCAGCGTGGTCAATTTGAAAAAGTGGCGCATCACAAGGCTCCTGTGAGTGTTAGGTATCCATATCAGTGGCCATCTGGCAGATCAACTGCAACACGAAAGCCCCAGGTGTTACGGCGAGAATCGATTGTGTGACGGTAGCGACTGGATGAACGTATGACGCGGGGTATATCAAACCAGGAACCACCACGCATGACTCTCAGTTGACAGTCACCCGACAGAACGGCTGAGCCATCTTCCGGTGCCTGACCATAGTGATCACTGTAGCAGTCCTGCACCCATTCATCGACATTGCCGTGCATATCCATAAATCCCCAGGGGTTGGCAGGCAGTTGTCCGACAGGGGCTGTTTGCTGTCCATCCCATTGTGTACCGCACCCATCACAGACCGCCATGGCAGGGATAAGTTCATTGCCCCACCACCAGGCTGAAATGGTTCCTGCACGTGCGGTGTACTCCCATTCTGCTTCGGTAGGCAAGCGATAGGGTTCTCCTGTGACATCAGCCAGCCAGCGTGTATAGTCGCGGGCATCTTCCCAACTGACATTGATTACCGGGCGTTGTCCTCGACCCCAGCCTGCATCATCAGGCAAGGGGCGGCCGGTAGCGGTGGCAAACTGATCATATTCTGCAAAAGTGACTTCATGAACACCGAGCGCAAAGGCATAGTCAAAGGTGATGGTGCGTACCGGGCGTTCATTATCATCACCCATACGATTGAGGTCGCCCATCAAAAACTCACCGGGGGGCAGTGCCTGCATCAAGGGTGCAAAGCCTGAATCGCCAAAGTGATCTCTGAATCGCATCAGACTGTTGCCACCCTCAAGCGTTTCGCGCTCGGTGTGCTGTGCAGCTGTTATGGCCGGTTGTTCATCCGTAGAGGGGGATTCTGGAGACTCCTCAGTGGTATGTTCACTGAAAGGGTCGACCAGCACGTCTTCAGCCGGGTCAGTGTGAGTCAATGTCTGACTCGTCACAGGACTGTTCAGGGCTTCAATTTCGGCCAGCAGGCGTAGCCGTTCTGTTTCATAGGCCGAGATATCCGGACGCAAGGGAATGCTGAGCAACAAACCTGTCAGTAAACCGAAAAAAAACACTCCAGGCAGTATCAGCCGACGAAACGGAATACGGTGCAGCCAGTGTAATTTAGGTGATGCCAGCCAGGGTGCCAGGCGTTGCTGGAATGCAGCAATTGACCTGCCAAGAGGGCTCTGGCTGATAGAGCTCAGCTGGACCTCTGATGGGGTGGCCAGTTCGTTTTCAGCTTCTGCCGCCTGTTCCAGATAGAGTTGTTTGAGTAATTCCAGTACGCTGGAGGGACGTGCTTGCTGATCCGGGCTGAGTGCCTGTTGCAAGTGTTGCCATTGGCGAGCATCCAGCCCTGCCGGCGCTTTCAGTTCGCGCTGATAGCGTGCTTTTTCATCATCCTGGGGACTGAACGCCGGTTTTCCGGCATAAAGGTGATAGATGATGGCAGCAAATGCATAGACATCGGAGCGGATGCTGGTTGGCTGCGGGTCAAACCCTTCCGGGGCTTGGTACTGAGGGTATCCAGGTGGGTCCTGCATTAAATCCAGATAGTCTTCGACCAGGTGACGCCAGCCGATCATCATGACTCTGACGCCGCGTCCGGTGCTGATAAAAATCAGTTCGGGGGACAGACTGGCATGATCTTTTCGGGTTTCCCGGTGAAAGGCATCAATGGCTTTACCTGACTGGATCAGCAATCCCTGTTTCTGCTCCGGTTTCAGCTTGCTGGTCTGACCCTGTTGCAGCATATCTGCCAGGGTCAGGCCATCCAGTGGTTCAAATGCAAGGAAGGCACTACCTTTGAAGGAAAACAGGCCGTAGCAATCCAGGGCATGGGGATGTTTGCATTTACGGCTGAGAATGACCCATTTGCGTAACCGTTCGACAAATTCCGGCTGACGGCAGAGTACTTCGGGTAAAAACAGCAGTGTGACTTCAGGGCGCCCGGAGGACGCCAGGTCTTCTGCTTTCCATAGCATGCCGTAAGGGTGTGATCTCAGCTCTGACTGCAAGCGGAAGCGATGTCGCTCCGGTCCGACCACAGCACCCACCTGAAGTGTTGTACGGATATCGTCCATGTGCAGCGTCCGTTTTAGCTGCCTGTATCCAGCTCAGGCAGGGATTTGATTAAGTCATCTACCGCTTTCATCTGTTGCAGATAGGCTTCCAGCTTGCTTAGAGGCAGAGCGCAGGGTCCGTCACATTTTGCCTGGTTGGGATCGGGATGGGCTTCCAGAAACAACCCGGCTATGCCCTGGGATAATCCGGCTCTGGCAAGCTGTGCGGCCATGGCACGTCGGCCATCGGCAGAGTCAGCGCGTCCACCGGGCATCTGCAGGGCATGCGTTGCATCAAAAATGACCGGGTAACCAAAGGCTTTCATGATGGTAAAGCCGAGCATGTCGACTACCAGATTGTTATACCCAAAGCTGGTACCGCGCTCACAGAGCATCAACTGATGATTACCGGCTTCTTCACATTTGTGCAGTATGTGCTGCATCTCCTGGGGGGCCAGAAATTGTGCTTTCTTGATGTTGATGACTGCACCGGTCTGCGCCATCGCCTGAACCAGATCTGTCTGACGCGACAGAAAAGCCGGCAACTGGATAATATCGCAGACTTCTGCCGCAGGTGCCGCCTGATGTGGTTCATGTACATCAGTAATGACCGGTACATTAAACGTCTGCTTGATCTCCTGCAGAATTTTCAGGCCGGCTTCCAGGCCCGGGCCACGGTAAGAGTGCAGGGACGAGCGATTGGCTTTGTCGAACGAGGCTTTGAATACATAGGGAATGCCCAGGCGACCCGTGACATCAACATAGTGCTCGGCAATACGCATGGCCAGATCACGGGACTCCAGTACATTCATGCCCCCCAGCAGTACCATGGGGTTATCGTTGCTGATGGACAGCGCACCGACCTGAATCGTTTTTTGTTCCATATCAAGATCCTGTGAACGAAAGAATGGATACATTATAGGAAGCTATGAGCGACAAGTCTTCCTGTGATGACGAATATAATCGGCTGAAAACTGTCTGTTGTTGATCAAATATCCAGCAGGTAAACGATCAGATTTTTCAGGAGAAAAACGGCCAGGCCCATACCCAGAGCAAAGAACAGAATGAACGTACCAAACTTGCCCGCTTTGGATTTTTTGGCCAGGTCATAGATGATGAAGAAAATAAACGCAGCGAAGCCTGCCAGGCCCACATTCAGCATAATCATTTCAATTTCGGCTAGACGCATGCAAGCACCTCGGATAGATCCAGTCGTGAAGGGTGTAAAGTGTAAGGATTTGTTGGTCATTTGGAAACCGCTCAGCGTGTTGAGTTCCCCAAAGTGAACGAAAAAGCTCATCTCTCACACCAAGGTTTAATTGGTTGACCATTGTACAGATGTCGACTCGGCGTTATAGTCATTTCTTATAATTAAAGCGAACAATAAATAATATTTGGTTATAGATAAGGTAGGCTCATGAGCTCATCACGTGCGCGCCTGCATTCGCTGGGTGTTGCCAGTGCGTTGCGGGAAACCTTTCGCGAAGGCTATAGTCGTCGGGATTTTGCTGGCGATCTGACAGCCGGTGTCACGGTTGGGATTATTGCCATTCCACTGGCCATGGCGCTGGCGATAGCCAGTGGTGTCAAGCCGGAGTATGGCTTGTATACCGCCATTATTGCCGGTTTCCTGATCGCGTTGACGGGTGGTTCTCGTTATAGCATTTCCGGACCAACCGCTGCCTTCGTGGTAATCCTCTATCCGGTGACTCAATCCTTTGGCCTCGGTGGGTTGTTGGTGGCAACGCTGATGTCAGGAGTGATTCTGGTGGCGCTGGCCCTTGCCCGGCTGGGGCGTCTGATTGAATATATTCCGGAGTCGGTCACGCTGGGCTTTACCTCCGGCATTGCTATCGTGATTGCAGTGCTGCAGTTGCGCGATTTCTTTGGTTTGCAGCTGGCATCTATCCCGGAAAGCTTTATTGAGCGTTTGTGGATGCTGATAGCCGCCTTGCCACAGCTGAATTGGGCAAATACGGCAGTGGCATTGCTGACACTCCTGGTACTGATTTTCTGGCCACGATTAAAATTGCCAGTACCCGGGCATTTGCCCGCTTTGCTTGGTGGTACCTTTCTGGCCTGGCTGCTGATTCAGATGGGGCTGGATGTGGATACGATTGGCAGTCGTTTCAGCTATGAACTGCCGGATGGTACTCAAGGAAAGGGCATTCCGCCTTTCTTGCCCAGTTTTGAATGGCCCTGGCGTCAGCCCGGGCCGGATGGTATGCCTCTGGAATGGTCCTGGGCAATGATGCGTGAGTTGTTGCCGGCTGCATTTTCAATTGCGATGCTTGGGGCTATCGAGTCACTGCTTTGCGCTGTAGTTCTGGATGGCATGAGTGGTCGGCGTCACCATGCCAATGGTGAATTGCTGGGGCAGGGGATTGGCAATCTGGCGGCGCCATTTTTTGGCGGCATTACAGCGACCGCAGCGATAGCACGCTCAGCCACCAATTACAAAGCAGGTGCTCGTTCGCCTCTGTCATCAATGATTCATGCTCTGGTGGTCTTGGCCGGGTTGCTGGTACTGGCGCCCTGGTTGTCCTGGCTGCCTATGGCCAGTATGGCAGCCTTGTTGGTCATGGTGGCCTGGAATATGAGTGAAGCTCATAAGGTGGTTGCGTTGCTGAAGCGCGCTCCCGTCGGTGACATACTGGTACTCCTGACCTGCATGTCGTTAACTGTGCTGTTCGATATGGTGTTGGCGATTTCAGTCGGTATCGTCATGGCCTCTTTGTTGTTTATGCGTGATCTGGCGGGCATGACGCGTTTTCAGGATGTTTCTGCGCAGCGTAAACATGTACCGCAAGGTTTACCCGAAGGCTGGGTGGTTCTGAAGCTCTCCGGCCCACTGTTTTTTGCGGCGGCTGAGCGGGTATTTGATGAGTTGGCCGAGCAGGTCGCAGGGCGTCGTGGTGTAGTGTTGTATATGGACGGTGTGCCGCTGCTCGATGCTGGAGGGATCAACGGGTTTGATCGTTTCAGTCGTTTCTGTGCTGAACAGCAGTTGCAACTGGTGGTGGCCGATTTGCAGTTCCAGCCGCTACGGGCAATGGCCCGCGCCGGTATTCAGCCAACCGATTGCCTGAGCTTTACTGCTACCCTGGAAGAAGCACTCAACAGCCTTAACGCAAAGTCAGGCGTTCAGGCTGATATGCCTGTATCCAGTTGACCAGTTGATCTGCGGGTAAAGGCCTGCTGAAATGGTAGCCTTGCAGGTATTCACATCCCAGCCGGAACAGTGCGCTGCGCTGTTCCGCTGTTTCCACGCCTTCAGCAATCAATCGCAGTTTCAGACTGCGTGCCATGGAAATGATTGCTTCAACCAGCAGGGCGTCTTCATTATCCAGCGTCAGCTCCCGAATGAACTCGCGGTCGATTTTCAAAGTGTCGATCGGGAAGCGCTTCAGATAGCTGAGTGACGAGTAGCCGGTTCCAAAGTCGTCAATTGCCAGATGTATGCCCAGATCGCAAAAGGATTGTAGCCAGGCGATTGTCTCGTCGCTGTTATCCAGCAGCATACCTTCCGTAATCTCCAGTACCAACTGGCCTGCGGCCAGTTCTGTACGTTCCAGAATGCTGCTGAGCAACTCGGCATCCAGTCCGAGATCACGTTGGCGGCCGGAGATGTTGACTGACAGGTAGAATTTCAGACCTTGCTGGTGCCACTGACTGACCTGACGACAGGCAGTTTCCAGTATCCACTGTCCAATAGGGCCAATTAATCCTGTGTCTTCAGCCAGGGGGATAAACTGATCGGGGGGAATCATGCCCTGGGTAGGGTGATGCCAGCGTAACAATGCCTCGACACCTGTGACCCGGCCGGATTGTGCACGTACCAACGGCTGATAGTAAATTTCCAGCTGATTCTGTTCCAAGGCCAGCCGCAGATCCTGTTCCATCTCCATCAGATTGTTGGCATGTTCCTGCAGACTGTTGGTGAAAAACTGAAAGCGGTTGCGTCCGGTCTGTTTGGCCCGGTACATGGCCAGGTCGGCATTGCGCAACAGGGTATCCGGGTCATCTGACTCGCCGGGGAACATCGCCAGGCCGATGCTGGCACCGATGACAATTTCGCGCCCCGCCAGCGTAAAGGGATCAGACAAACGCCGGATGATTTTTTCTGCCACCAATGCGGCATCCCGGTCAGAATGGATGTTATGCAGCAGAATCACAAACTCGTCACCGCCGAAGCGTGCGACCGTATCACTTTCACGGACACAGTTGCCGAGGCGTCGGGCGACCTGAACCAGTAATTCATCACCGTATTCATGCCCCAGGGTATCATTGACATACTTGAAGCGGTCCAGGTCGATAAACAGGACCGAAAGGGTCTGCTGGTCCCGCTCAGCGGTATGGATAGCCACTGCCAGTCGGTCCAGCAGCAAGCTGCGGTTAGGTAATTGGGTCAGTGCGTCGTAATAGGCCTGATGGCGGATATGCGCTTCAGCCTCCTTGCGACTGGTGATGTCGGAGAAGACTGAGACAAACTCGGTAATCTGACCCTCTTCATCATGCAGTGCTGAAATGGAGAGCCACTCCGGATAGACACTGCCATCCTTGCGCCGGTTCCAGATCTCACCGGACCAGTTTCCTTGTCTGATCAGGCTATCCCACATCTGCTCATAAAAAATCCGGTCATGGCGTCCGGAACTGAGCAGGCTTGGGTTGTGTCCCTGGACTTCATGAGCAGCATAGCCGGTAATACGTTCAAAGGCCGCATTGACGACTTTGATGCGTCCTTGCTGGTCTGCAATCATGATGGCTTCGTTGCTGGTTTCGAAGACTGCAGCGACCATGCGAAGCTGTTCTTCTGCACGGAGTCGTTCAGTAATATCTTCTTTCACCGCAATAAAGTGGCTGATCACTCCACTGTCATCACGTAAGGGTGAAATGGAGGTGGAATCCCAGAAGAGTGAACCATCTTTCTTACGGTTCAGCAGCTGTCCGGACCAGGTTTGTCCGTCACGCAGTTGCTGCCACATCTCAGCGAACAGGCCTGCTGGCATCTCACCAGACTTGAGAATGCTGTTATTTTGTCCAAGTAGCTCTTTTGAATCATAGCCTGTCATTTCTGACAGCTTCGGATTGATATACTCAATGATGCCCTGGGTGTCGGTAATCATCACTGCACTGGGGCTTTGTTCCAGTGCTCGGCCTAATTGACGCAAGCGCAGGTGTGTCTGTTGAGTTTCGGTGATATTGGTTCGGACACTGGCAATACCGCCCTCTGCTGTCGGGTTGTTGCTGGCCTGATACCAGCGGCCATCCGGGGTGTGTTCCAGATAGTTTTGTGTTGTATCAAGCGGCGTCTGAATACTGACGGAGGTGGTGATGCCTGCAGCCTCGTTCAGTGCTTGTTGGTGACTCCAGTCCAGCGTTTCTGCGTCTTTGAGCCAGGGATAAAATTCAAGCCAGCGTTTGTTATAGAGTACCAGCTGCCCATGACGATCAAACAGGGCAAAGGCTTCAGAAAGACTGTTGACGGCATCCTGCAGTCGGGTTCGGGCCTGTTCAGAACGATGATTCAGCTGATGCAGTCGCTGGAACATACCGCCCAGCAATAGCATCAGAAGACTGCTCAATAGCAGTAACGTCAGGGTGAAGGCTTCAGCATGGCGCGAACGTTTGTGATAGTGACGCTGGTAGCTGGTTTCCAGTGATCGTAACAGACTGCGGGTATCAATTTGATTGAAACCATCACGGTAGCGGTGCAGGCTATCCAGGTGACGCAGGTTGCTGCTGGCCTGATGGGCAAAGGCCAGCAGGGCCGGATGTTCATCTTCCAGTGTGTTTTGAAACTCTGCAACAGTTTCGTAAAGCTGTTCCAGAGCACGTTGATCCGGAAACAGGTGGTAACGAAAAAGCTGACTCATGACCCGGGCGCTGTCATCTCGCTGCGGGTGTTCCTCCTGGCGCAGTTCCTGGACCAGCTGCGGCATATACAGCAGCGCATTGCGGATCAGCGCGGCATAGTGCTTGATCTCCTCCGTGAATGTTGCTTTGTCCTGTTGCGCCTGTTGATATTGGCGCAGAAGTGCCAGTGATTCTGAATCCAGCCCCTGGTGAAAGCGACTTTGATCATCCAGCAGATTTTCCAATAGTCTATCCAGCGCCCGGCGGTATTGAACCTGAGTGTCATACTGGTTTTGAACGCCGGTTGAGATCAGTAAGGTCTGCTCATCCAGTTGTGCATCCAGCTCTCTCAGCTGCAGGAAACTGTCGAGGCGTTGTGTGTGTTCGAGGGTGCTGATAGAGCGTGTCTGAAAAAACAATGCAATCAGCAAGACGACGGTCAGCGCCAGCAGAATAGAGAAGGGGCGTGCCAGGGATTGCATTATTGCTGCTCCTGGTGTGTCAGTCGTGGATGCTGACCGGTCAGGGAGCGAATAAATGCGGCAATCTCACGGGTATGTTCTGTCGGCATCTCACGCCCTAATTGAAAACGGGCCATTATCTCGATCGCTTCTTCCAGTGAGCTGGCACTGGAATCATGAAAGAAAAAGCTGTTCAGCGCAGCTGTGCGTAATCCGGGCACTTTGAATACATAGCGGTGGTGTGCCTGGCCAGTGACGTTAAAGCGTCCCAGATCAGCCTCAGTAATGGCATCGCCTTTCAAGATAAAATAGTTTTCCAGTGAGCCCATGCGAGCGAACATATTACCGCCAACATTGGCTCCCTGATGGCAGCTGATACAACCATAATTGCGAAATTGCTGATAGCCTCGCTGTTGTTCAGCAGTCAGGGCATCACTGTCACCCGCCAGCCAGCGATCAAAGGGTGAGTCTGTCAATACCAGGGTACGCTGGAAGGCCGCCAGGGCTTGGCGAATATTGTCTGCAGTAATGCCATCGCGAAAATGGGCATTAAATTTTTGGGTGATGAGTGGATCTTGAGACAGTTTCAGGATAACACTCTCCCAGTTCGTTGCCATTTCAACCGGATTATGAATGGGGCCATCCACCTGGCTTTCCAGGTCGGCGGCACTGCCGTCCCAGAATTGTGCGTGGTTCAATACACTGTTATAGACGCTGGGAGCACGTATATGTCCCAATGCACCCCCGACACCCACCGAGAAGGGCCTGCGATCGGCTCCATTAAGGGACAGGTCATGGCAGCTGGCGCAGCTAATGGTGTTATCAGCAGACAGGCGAGTGTCATGAAACAGCTGATCTCCCAGGCGAACCAGTGTTTGAGGTTGAGGTTCAGCTGCAGGTACCGGGAGAATTGCCTGGTTGGCCCAGACAACAGAGCAGCACAACCAGGATAGCAATAGAGTAGCTATCCTGTGAGGGCACAGCAGCAAAGAATACATATATCGGAACAAATGGATCTCCGCGAACCGATCGCTTATCAATTTTTATAATAAGGCTAATGATCCCGCGTGTTGCCTTGGAATTCAACTCATCTTCGGTCAATCTACTGCGATGCATCAATAAAACAGCTGTACTTCAGTGTAGTTCATAGGCTTTGCGGTATCGGCCCTGATAATCAAACAGTTTCTCTTCAATTCTCCAGTAGTGTTTCTGCCGCCTGGCGATGACAAAGTCTGGATGCCGCAGATGCCCGGCATAGAGGAGAACCTCTTGTGCATGTGTGAAACACCTGGGTGTCGGGCTCAAGCGTCTGCCAAAATCCTGATTGAAGCGCTGGCGTTGTCCAGGTCGGGTGAAATCAAAAGACTCTTTGAGGGTGTCACCCTCTTCATCATGATAGATGAGTGTCAGCTTGTGTGCATCGACTTCACAGGTCACTCCTGCACAGCGCAGAATTCGCGCATCTTTCAGGGACAGTGCCCGTTTTAACAGATCATCCGGATCTATCAGGGTCTTGTTACAGTGTTCGCAACGTCGTGCGGCTATGTCATTTTCATGCTGGCAGGCAGGACATTCCTTGAAGCGAAAGCGATAACGGCACTGTTCTGTTTGTGTTGCCTGTTCGACTAATCCCTGGCATCGGCGACCAAAGTGCTCTGTAACCTGTCCCTGATCATCAGTACGTCCCCAAAAGGTATTGGCAAACCCGCAGTCGGGACAAAATACCTGTACAGGCTCTGTGTCCGCAGCCGGTTTTGGGCTGCCGACTTCAGGAGTGAACAGGTTAAAGCCGTTAGCCGCATAGTCGATGATCAGGCAGTCCTGTTTGCCGGGGTAGAGACGTAGTCCGCGTCCAGCCATTTGCTGGTACAGGCTGATAGAGCGGGTGGGACGCAGAATGGCAATGAGGTCGACATGTGGAGCATCAAAGCCGGTCGTCAACACAGAGACATTTACCAGGTAGCGCAGTTTTTGTTGTTTGAATGCCTGAATCGTGTCAGCACGCAGTTGGGATTCTGTTTTCCCGGTAATCAGGCCTGCTTCTGTGCCGGGTAGATAGCCGAGTATTTCTTCGGCATGCTCGACGCTGGCTGCAAACAGCATGATGCCACGACGTGTCTGAGCGAGCGTCATTACCTCTTCACAGATTGCCTGAGTAACGCGAGGGTATTTGCGCAGCAACTGATTAACGGCAGCTGCCTGGCTGCTATCATCAGGATGTTCCAGCCTGCTGAAATCATAATGATGCACCGCTGCATCCTGGCAGACGGGCGGTGTCAGATACCCCTCCCGAATCAAATGACTCAGGGGCAGCTCATAGATACAGTGTTCAAAGATGGCCTGGTCAGTTTCGCGGACAAAACCACGATAGTCGCGGCGGTAAATCCAACCCTGTCCGAGACGATAGGGTGTTGCAGTCAAGCCGAGCAACTTCAGCGAGGGGTTATAATGCCTGAGGTGTTGCAGCACCTGTTGGTATTGGCTGTTTTCATCCAGGCTGACGCGATGACATTCATCAATAATGACCAGTGAGAACGGCTGGGTGAAACGCTCTGTCTGACTGGCCAGTGATTGAATGCTGGCAAAGGTGACGGCGTAGTCTGTCTGATGCTTGCCCAGTCCGGTAGAGAAGAGCCCGGCCTGCATACCCAGCGCAGTGTATTTGGCATGGTTTTGTTCTACCAGCTCCTGTACATGGGTCAGTACTAACAGGCGATGCCGTGCCAAGCGTGCCAGTTCTGCAATCACCAGGCTTTTCCCGGCTCCCGTCGGCAGCACGATCAGTGCGGACTCGTTTGAGTGGCGAAAGTGATTCAGTGTTGCAGCAACGGCTTGCTGCTGATAGTTTCGGAGTCTGATCGTTGACATTCAGGGCCTGGAGGTCGGGGTATTATCCTGGGATATTCGGCCTGGATAGAAGGCGCTTCTTCATATATTGCAAAGGAAAGACAATGATAGCAATTGTAAAAGCAGATCTCACCCGCACGGAACATGCGCAAGCGCTGGTGCAGCTGTTGAATGAGTACGCCTGTGATCCAATGGGAGGGGGCGTTCCCTTGTCGGAGCAGGTGCAGAAAAGTCTGATCGGAGCCATGAGTAGCCGACCTCATTTGCACAGCTTTATTGCGTATGATGCCGAGCGTCCGGTCGGTTTGATGAATACGGTAGAAGGCTTTTCCACTTTTTCTGCTAAGCCGTTACTGAATATTCATGATGTGATGGTGAACCGGGACTATCGGGGACGCGGTATTGCTGCTCAATTATTTGACGCAGCAGAAGCGTTTGCCCGCTCCCTGGGGTGCTGCAAGATGACTTTGGAGGTGTTGGAAGGAAACCAGCCAGCCAGGGCCAGTTATACCCGTTTAGGCTTTAAACCCTATCAGTTGGATCCTGAAGCCGGTGTTGCGCAATTCTGGGAAAAGAAAATTTAGAAATAGTTCTGTTTTTTCTGTTTATGATTTGTTAAAATTCTGAATAATGAATCACCTCAGCGCTTCAGCGCGATTCAACAGGAGATCTGAGTGCCGTATCAGGATGAAACGAGCACTCTCTGGTAACGCAGAGCTTAGCTCTGCGTTTCTTTTTCCTGCAGGAACTCTTCACTCAGATACAGTGTTTCATTGCTGTTGATTCCCACACCGCGTTGCAAAATATCCCTGGCAATCTGTTGCGCCTCTTCCAGTGAATGCATGGTATAGGTTCCACACTGATACTCATTCAGCTCAGGAATATCTTTCATTGAAGCAACGTTCACAACGTCCTGCATGGAGGCCGTCCAGGCATCAGCGACCTGCTGCTCAGTCGGTGTACCGATCAGGCTCATGTAGAAACCGGTACGACATCCCATTGGTGAAATATCGATGATTTCGACCTGGTCACTGTTCAGGTGGCTGCGCATGAAGCCCGCAAACAGGTGCTCCAGCGTGTGAATTCCTTTTTCAGACAGGATTTCATGGTTTGGAATACAGAAGCGCAGATCAAACACGGTAATCGGGTCCCCTGATGGGGTGCGCATGGTTTTGGCGGTGCGTACCGCAGGTGCGTGCATGCGGGTGTGATCCACACGAAAACTGTCGAGCAATGGCATAATCAAACTCCTGAATAGATCTGTTGCTACTGTAGCACATTACGCAGTTTTGGCGGTATTCGGATGTAATCTGCTGGCGATAAGGAAGGCTTTTGTTCTATAGTTCCAATGAATTAAACCGTATAGAGTGTATTGGTTAAGGACGAGTGAATGCTGTCTGATCCAGCGATCGCCGAGCTGTTACAAAACCTGGCGAAACTGTATGTACAACGTCTGCCGGAAGAAACCCGCTTGCTGGAACGTCTGACTCAGGAGTTGATCGACTCCGGTCCAGAATTGGCGCAGCTGGAAACCCTGCGGCATCAATTGCATGGTATTGCCGGATCGGCGGGTACATTTGGTTTTCAGGAAATTACTGACCAGACGCGGACTGTCGAGCAGCAAGTCAGGGCGCTGATTAAAGCCGGTCATCCAACTGACGCTACCCAAGTTCTGGTGCAGAGCCTGCTGCAGTTGATCGAGCAGTTAAAACAGGCTGCGTTTGCTGACATGGCGACTGACTCTCTGGTAGCTGATGTCCCACGTTATCATGCGCGCCAGCCGCTGCTGTGGCTGGTTGAAGATGATGCATTGCAGGCCGCTGAAATCATTGGTGTCCTGGAGCAGTTTGGCTACGTGATACGCTGGTTTGAAGCCTTTACAGACGCTGAGCAAGCCGCGGCTGCTGATGAGCGTCCTGATGGCCTGATTCTGGATCTGGTCTTTACCCGTGAACGCATCAATGCGGCAGAACGCCTGACGCGCCACTCTCCTTTGGTCCGCCTGGGTGTACCCGTTATTTTTATATCAGCAACCGACTCTTTTCAGGCACGTCTGACGGCTGTGCGTATGGGGGCTCTGGGGTATATGCTCAAGCCACTGGACATACCACGCCTGGTTGACCGTCTCGAAGCTGTCCTGGAGCAGGATCGTCCGGTGGCTTATCGTGTACTGATCGTAGAGGATGACCTGCTTCAGGGGCAGCACTATGCTGCGGTACTGTCTGCATCCGGTATGGTTGTGGAAACTTTGAATGAACCCACCCAGATCATGGATCGTCTGTCAGACTTCAGGCCGGACCTGGTATTGATGGATATTCATATGCCGGAGTGCTCCGGTGCAGACTTGGCTGGACTGATCCGTACCTATGACGAGTGGCTGAGTCTGCCGGTTATTTATCTGTCAGCTGAAACAGATCTGGACCAGCAGCTCATGGCCATGGGGCGGGGAGGTGATGATTTTATTACCAAGCCTATTTCGGATACCCGACTGGTGGCATCTGTCAGGGTGCGTGCGGCACGTTTTCGTAAACTGGATTCGTTAATGGCACGCGATGGTTTGACCGGGTTGCTCAAACATTCGCGTATCAAAGAAGCGCTGGAAGTGGAAATAGCGCGTGCCGAACGTAATGCGATACCACTTTCCGTGGTGATGCTCGATCTGGATCATTTCAAGCAGGTGAATGATACCTATGGTCATGCTGCCGGTGATCAGGTAATTCGAGCCATGGCACACATGCTGCGTCAGCGTTTGCGCAAATCCGATCTGATCGGTCGTTATGGCGGAGAGGAGTTTATTATTATTTTGCCGGATACAACCGCACAGGTGGCTACCAGGGTGATTGAAGAGACACTCGAACGCTTCAAAGCATTACGTTTTACAGCCGATCCAGGCGAGTTTCAGGTCACTTTCAGTGCCGGTGTCGCATCGACTGCGGATCAGATCCTGCCTGCATCCTTATTGAACATGGCCGATAAAGCGCTTTATCAGGCCAAATCTGCGGGGCGCAGCCGAGTGCAGCGTTTTATCCCGGAGGGAAATACCAATGACTGATGTGCACAGTGCAGATCAGGTTGACCGGCTTCTGCGACAGCTCAGCGAAGCTTTTCTCCTGGAGCTGCCGGAACAGTGTGACCGAGCTGAGCAGGATCTGTTAATATTAGAGAGGTCTTATGACCAGGCGGTGTTTAATCGTCTGTTTGGCTTGGTGCACAGTATTAAAGGTTCCGGCGGGACACATGGCTTTCCGGTGGTGACCAGCATCTGTCATCAGTTTGAATCTGTCTTGGCTGAATGGCAGTTGTCGCCATCCCGGGAGCCACTGGTGGTCTTTTTTGGCTTTATCGATTTACTGCGGCAAGCGGCACAGGTGCTCCTGTCCGGTGATGATATCAGCCACCTGAAACAGCAGTTGGAAAATCTCAGACTGAACTCTGGCCAGCAGGCGCGCCGGGTGTTGGTTGTCGAATCTTCGCGACTGATGCGGCAATTGTGCCAGCAGGTGTCAGCTGCGTTCAGACTGCAGGTGGATCTGGTAGATGATGGTCTGGAAGCACTGCGTGAGTTGCTGAACAGCCGTTATGACTGCCTGATTATCGGGCGACAGCTGAAGACATTGAATGGTGCTGCTGTTATATCCGCCCTGCGTGAAGCCGAAGGAATCAACTGTCATATTCCTGTCTTGATGATCAGCAGTGATAAGCAGCCTTTAGCTGAGCACCTTGAGCCTGTGCGCTTGCTTCCTCGAACACCTGCCCTGACCGAGGCATTGGCCGCTGAGCTGGAAAAACTGCTGTTACTGTCTTCCAAGGGAGATTCGCTTGCCTAATTATCATCAGGCTCACCAACTGGCAGGTCAACAAAGGCGCTTTCGCTGGTTCATGTCATTGGCTGCATGCTTTTTTGCAGTGATTTTCCTGGCTTTGGGTACCTGGGTGGTCAGAGGTGCCGAGGATGATCAGCTCTTGCGCTCCGCACGTACCTATGCCAAAGCCATCGACTCTTTCCGTGCCTTCTATACTGATGTGATTGTCACACCGCTGGTGGGGCATCCCTGGGTCGAGGTGACAGAGCATTACCGCGATCAACCGGGTTCGATTCCAATCCCGGCGACCATGACGCTGGATCTGGCTGAGTTTATGAGCCAGCGTGATGAAACCATTGATACTCGCTTGCTGAGTGATTTTCCCTTTCCCCAGCGGGCAGATCGACTGTTGACTGAATTTGATCAACAGGCTCTTGCCATGATGCGAGAAGCAGGCAGGGACGAATATTATCGTTTCGAGATGCAGGCTGGGGGTAAGGCATTGATATTTGCGACCCCTATTCGCATGCAGCCCACCTGTACAGCGTGTCATAACAATCATCCTGACTCACCTAGGCGTGACTGGCAGGTTGGTGATGTTCGCGGTATACAGGTAGTGACTTTACCGGTCAGCCAGAGTGTATTAGCAAAGAGCGATCGTTTTTTGTATCTGATCGTATTTGTTTTCCTGACTTTTGTGGCTGCCTTATTGGCGCTGTTTTTTATGGACACACGGGTACGCAATATTGTTGATTTGCTGTTTGAGCGTAATCGGGAACTGGAAGCCGCTACCAAGGAGCTAAAACAGCAGCAAAATGCTCTGGATCAGCATGCTATCGTCAGTATGACGGATACTGACGGTAATATTACCTATACCAATCAACATTTTCGCTCTATTTCCGGCTACTCTGATGCTGAGCTTATCGGACGTAATCATCGTATTATCAATAGTGGTTTTCATCCGCCCGAGATGTTTGAACAGCTTTGGCAAACGATTACTTCAGGCGGGGTTTGGCATGGTGAAATCAAAAACATCAATAAAGCGGGTGATGACTACTGGGTAAAAGCCACCATTATGCCGCTCTATGATGCGGCAGGTCAGATTGACCGGTTTATCTCGATTCGCACCGATATTACCCAGCAAAAGCAGTTGGAACAGGACCTTAAAAGCAGTAACGAAGAACTTTATGCCCTGAACGCGACGCTCGATGAAGCACGCCAGGCGGCTGAGGCTGCTAGTGAGGCCAAAAGCGCTTTCCTGGCCAATATGAGTCATGAGATCCGCACACCGATGACCGGTATTATCGGCATGACAGAACTGGCGTTGGATACTGAGCTGACAGCCACTCAGCGCGGCTATCTGGGGGTGGTCAAGTCGTCTGCTGATGCGCTCTTGTCTATTCTGAATGATATTCTGGATTTCTCTAAGATTGACGCGGGAAAGTTGGCGATTTCGCCTGTGGAAACAGATCTTAAAGCACTGCTGACGCAGTGTCTGAAACCTGCGGCTGTATTGGCACGCAAGAAAGGTGTCAGCCTGGTTCTGGAATTACCTGAAAGTGTTCCGGATTATGCCTGTGTAGATCCTGTGCGCTTACGGCAGGTATTGGTAAATATATGTGACAACGCGATCAAGTTTACAGCTGAAGGCCGGGTTAAGGTCTCCATCGGCTGGCAGACAGGCACTGGTGACGGCAAGGGGATCTTGTGTCTGCATGTTTATGATCAGGGAATCGGTATTCCCGAATCTCAACAGGCGCATATTTTTGATGCCTTTTCACAGGCAGACAGTTCAACTACCCGTCAGTTTGGTGGTACCGGATTAGGGCTTGCCATTACGTCCCGACTGGTTGAGCTGATGCAAGGACGTATCGGCCTGGAGAGTAGTGTAGGGCAGGGTAGTCATTTTTGGGTGGAGCTGCCCTGTGAGCAGGGCCGGTTTGATCAAACGTTGTATCCTGATCAAGAGAAAACCCTGTGGCTTCTGGATACTGTTGCGGAAAACATGAGGACATTGAGTGGCTTTTTGAGACGCCTGGGTTATACCTGCGAATGCTTTACCGACCCTGATGTTCTATTGAGCCAGAGCAAATCAGCTTTCAGTGAGCCGCGGTCATATCTGATACAGCATCATCTGAATGCCGAATATACAGGTATTCAGGTGATAGAACAGCTACTTGAATATGGCGTGTTGCCAGAAAATTGTATGCTGATCAGTGATGCCTCCAGCAGTGTGTTGCAGCAGCAACTGCAATCTCTGCAGATCGACAGATTGCTGACGCACCCGCCAGCGCCTGTCGAAATTCAGCAGATGTTACAAAAACAGCCTGCTACTGCGGCTGAACGGGCCTGTCATATGGAACAGTCAGGCTTGCAGATTTTGCTGGTTGAAGATAATAAAGTGAATCAACGCCTGATCAGTACTCTGTTACAAAAGCGCCATCATCAGGTGACGCTGGCTGAACATGGCAAGCAGGCAATAGAACTGTGTCAACAGCGCAGCTTTGATCTGGTGTTGATGGATATGCAAATGCCTGTGATGGGTGGAGTCGAAGCGACAACCAAAATACGCGAGCTGGAGGCCCGGCAGGGTCGGGCAGTGATGCCCATCTACGCCATGACAGCAAATGTATTACCGGCAGATAAAGAAGCCTGCCTGAAAGCAGGTATGAATGGTCATTTGGGAAAACCGGTCAAGTTGACGGAACTGGACGCTGTACTTGAAACCGTCAAGAGGTTTGCAGTGACATGATGACAAAAACAACCCGCATTCTGGTTGTGGATGATGCGGCCATCGAGCGCATGAAGGTAAAAGGTTATCTGGGCAAGCGTGGCTATGAGATCCTGGAAGCGGCTGATGGTGCAGAAGGGGTACAACAGTTTATCCGGCACGCACCGGATCTGGTGTTGATGGATGTACATATGCCGCAGCTCAATGGCTATGAGGCGATACGCCAGATTCGTGCCCACGAACGCCACATGGTGACGCCCATTCTGATGCTGACGGCAGATGATGATCTGGAGTCAATTGAGCAGGCCTTTGATGTGGGTGCCAACGACTTCTTTCCTAAACCGATCAACTTTCCGTTGCTGCATCAGCGCATTCGTTATGCGCTGCGTGATGCCTCACGTGAACGGGATCTGCGGCGTGTCACAGGTCTTCAGGAAACGGCGCGTATGCTGGCTGGTCTGGCCTTCTGGGAACTGGACCTGCAGCGGCAGGAAATGCATTGGTCAGAAGATGCGGATGAGCTGTTACACTGGCTGGATGAGTTACCGGTTACCTTTGATACGGTGATGCAGATCATTCATCCGGATGATCGCCAGCGTATGGCGACAGTGCTTGATGATGCGATTAAAACCGGGCTGAAATTTGATTTTGAGGTCAGATCACCGGGGCGTCGACAGGATTACCTGCTAAAAATTGTTGGTCAGTTGATGCCCGAACAGCAGTTGTTAATCGGTGCAATACAGGATATCACCTCACAGCGGCGTCTGGAGCAGCAGGCAAACTACCTGATGTTTCATGACTCTGTCACCGGGTTACCCAACCGGCGATTGTTTCAGCGCGATCTGGAAGAATGTCTGGAGGCACAGCAGCAGCACCCGGCCCGTTTGGTGGTTGTGGTGCTGGAGGTATTGCGTTTTCAGCAGATCAGCGAAACCTATGGTATTGAACTGGCAGATCAGCTATTGGGGCTGATGGCAAACCAGTTGCGCAGTGATCTTCCGGCAGATGCCATGCTGGCGCGTCTAGATGGAGGGACCTTCGCCCTTCGGCTTCAGGTGGAACTGGACCGCTGTATGGATTCGATAGGCATTCAGCTACATGCCTGGCTGGAGCAACTGGATCGTCCCTGGATGCTGGGAGACCGTGAGACGTATCTCACCTATACAGCAGGTACCAGCATGGCTCCTGATAATACTCAGGATGCCAATGTACTGTTGCGTATGGCGCATCGTGCACAACGCCTGCAAAAACCGACTGCTAATATAACGCTGGGCTTCTACAGTGACGACCTTGATGATGGTTTGCAGTCCCGTCTCAAGCTGGAGGCAGAATTGCGTACCGCTGTAGAGCAGCAGCAATTTTATCTGGTATACCAGCCGCAGATTGATCTGAGCAGTGATCGTGTCGTCGGCGTGGAAGCTTTACTGCGCTGGCGACATCCTCAGGGAGAATCCGTTCCGCCGTTTCGTTTTATTCCGATTCTGGAAGAGATGGGGCTGATCAGTCCACTGGGTGACTGGATACTGGCAGAAGCCTGCCGTCAACAACGCGCGTGGCAGTTACAGGGTTATACCTTACGCATGGCCGTCAATCTGTCACCCGCTCAGTTCGAGCAGCTGGATCTGCCTGCAAAAATTCAGTCGATTGTTCAGGCGGCAGAGGTTGATCCGGGGCAGCTGGAGTTGGAAATTACTGAAAGTCTGGCGATGCATAACCCGGAAGCGACCATTGAGACACTGCATCGCTTGCGCCATATGGGCTTTAAGATCGCGATTGATGATTTTGGCATTGGTTTCTCTTCACTGGAGTATCTGCTGCGTTTTCCGTTGGATACACTTAAAATTGACCGTGCTTTTGTTAAGGATATTACGCGTGGGCGCAGTGACCGGGCGATCGTACGTGCGTTGACATCCTTGTGTCAGGGGTTGGGTCTGACAACGATTGCTGAGGGGGTCGAGACGCAGCGACAGCGTGATTATATTGATGCATTGGGCGCGACCGAGATTCAGGGCTACCTGATTTCACCTCCGCTTGAACCCGCGGCACTGATTCAGCTGATAGACAATTATGCTACGCATGCACCCACTTTATCCAAGGCTTGCCAGGAGTGATGATCATGAAACCACAATTACTGACTGAAATTTCTGTGGTTGGTTTACAGCAGGTCATAGAGGCACTTTCTGAATCAGGAGAAGTGCACTCGATACTGGTGTTTGCAGCAGATGAGAATGGCTGGACTGCAGAGCAGCTGGACCCGTTGCTGCAATCCTCGGATATACAAATACTGGGTGGAATTTTTCCTCAGATTATCCATGAAGGGCAGAATTACACTCAGGGAACAGTGTTATTACCCTTGCCCTATGTGTTGGACTGGTCTGTTATTCCCGGATTGAGTGACGCTGCGGCTGACTTTGATACACCCCTGGCAGGTTTGGCAGATCAATGGGACAGGTTACCGGGACCCGCAACACATATGGTTTTTGTTGATGGGTTATCCACCTGTATAGCGACCTTCATTGAAGCTATCTTTATGAACCTGGGTCTTGAGCAGAATTATCTGGGTGGTGGAGCGGGATCTCTGAGTTTTGTACAAAAGCCCTGCCTGATAACACCCCGGGGCCTGATTCAGGATGCAGCATTGTTGATGCGCTTGCCAATGCTTAGCGGTATCGGGGTGTCACATGGCTGGCAGCCGATCAGTGAGCCATTCAAGGTGACTGAATCAAACAAGAATCATGTGATGACACTGGACTGGAAACCCGCCTTTGAGGTGTATCGTCAGGTGGTGGAGGCTCACAGTGGGCAAACCTTCACGGAAGATAACTTCTTTGATATCGCCAAATCCTATCCGCTGGGTATCAGTAAGCTGGATGCTGAAGTGATTGTGCGTGACCCACTCATGCTGAAAGAGGGTCAGGGAATGATCTGTGTTGGTGAAGTGCCGGAAGGCAGTTTTGTGCGGATACTGAACGGAACAGCTGAGTCATTGATTGGTGCAGCGGCAGAAGCACATCAGCAGGCTGAAAAAGCATATACTCAAATCTCGTCTGCAGCGCCTGAATTCGGCTGTCTGATTGACTGTATTTCACGTGTGCTGTTCATGCAAACGCGTATACTGGAAGAGTTCACTGCAGTATCGGGTGATTACCCGATGTTTGGTGCACTGACATTAGGTGAAATTGCCAATTCAGGACAGGACTACCTGGAGTTTTACAACAAGACGGCTGTATTGGGGTTGTTGTCAACGTCGTCAGATAGTGTCACTGAGTAGGTGCGGATTGAGCCAGATACACGAGACTGAACTGCTGTACGAAATTGCCCTGTCGATCGGCAATAGTCTGCAGATGGATGAGATGATGCGTCAGTGTACTACCACACTGATGCGGGTATTGAATGCAAATGGCTGTGCGGTATTCAGTTACGATCAACCACTCGCCACCGAATACCATGAACTCGATTCGTGTTCAGTTGCGCTGGCTTGGCAAAGTGTTGTCAGTTTACCCCGGCGTTTTGCCAGTCAGGCAGATATCGCTGAGCTGATACAGCGGATTGGTTTTCCTGATGAGCGTATGGGGTTGACCAGCTTTATGAGATCTTTGCCACGCGTGTACGTTGAGCAGGGTGTTCATCGATACCTTCTGGCCTTGCCCGGATTCGGTGTGTTTCTGCTGCAAAAATCCAACATGCCATTAAGCGATGATCTGCTAGCGTCCTTGCAAAAGTTGATGAGTAAACTGGCCGGTGCTGCATTGGCATGTCGCTATGAAGAAGAACTGCAGCGCCAGATCAGTGCGGCAAAAGCGGCCAGTATCGCCAAGAGCCAGTTTCTTGCCAATATGAGTCATGAAATCCGTACGCCGATGAACGGTATTATGGGAATGCTGGACCTGGTGCTGGAAACCCCTTTGCATCGTGAGCAACGCGAACATCTTGATCTGGCAAGGCTTTCAGCTACACATCTGCTTGAGATTATCAATCATATTCTGGACCTGTCCAAAATTGAGGCAGGTAAGCTGGACTTGCAAAACGAAACGGTTGATCTGATCGAGTTAATTGGCACTTCGGTCAAGGCACTGGCATCTCGTGCCTGGGCCAAAAACCTGCAAATTCATTATGATATTTCAGAAAACTTGCCTCAATATGTCGTTGTGGATCCCGGCCGTTTACGCCAGATCATTACCAATTTACTGGGGAATGCGATCAAGTTTACCGAGCAGGGTGAGGTGACTCTATCGGTTGAGTATCGTGCAGCATCGGAGATTCCCCACTTTCACTTTGTTGTTCAAGACACAGGAATCGGTATTCCGAAAGAGCGCCTGGCGTTTATTTTCAACCCCTTTGAACAGGTAGAGAGTGCCAGTAACCGAAAGTATGAAGGCACCGGGCTGGGTTTATCCATCAGCCGTCAACTGGTTGAAATGATGGGTGGGCAGATAACGGCTGACAGTGAATTGGGCAAGGGTACCCGAATCGAGTTTGATTTGCCTTTAGTCTTGATGACAGCACCAATCCCTGCAGGTAGTGTAGATATAGATCTGGCACGTCAGCGCGTATTGTTGGTAGATGATGAACCAATTAATCGTCGTGTCATCCTGGCGATGCTGCAAAAAATCGGTGTTCAGGTTGATGTCTGTGCCTCTGGACCTGAAGCGCTGTATAAAGTGCAGCAGGCGTTACGTGCTCAGCAACCCTACGGTCTGATCCTGATGGATGCCTGGATGCCGGGTATGAATGGGTATACGGTAGTCGAAAAGCTTAAGGAAGCTGAGTTGGTGCTGCAGACGCGTGTATTGATTCTCACCTCATCCGCTGAATCAGGAGACTCTCAGCGGTGTAAAGCACTGGGTATTGCGGGTTATATGACCAAACCACTGACGCTGACAGAGCTGCGCCGTGCGTTACAGGAACAGCTGGGTCAGTTGGAGTACCAACGTCAGCCAGCAGCAGTGAATGATACAGATCAGTTGTTGTCAGGATTACATGTGCTGCTGGCAGAAGATAATCCGATCAACCAGCGGCTGGCGCTGAAGTTGCTGGAGAAAAAACAGATTACAGCCACTCTGGCACAGAACGGTCTGGAAACACTGTCCTTGTGTGCAGAGCAACCGTTTGACTTGATATTAATGGATATCATGATGCCGGAAATGGATGGTATTGAGGCTACGCAGCAGATTCGCGCGCGTGAAGCGTCCGGTCACTCTCATATACCGATTATTGCCATGACCGCTAACGCCATGCAGGGAGACAAAGAGCGCTGTCTGGCCGCAGGAATGGATGGCTATATTTCCAAACCTGTTCGTCCGGATGCACTTTATACCGAGATGATCCGGATGATTCAGCAATATGGGCGTCAATCTCTTGCACCGCGCGCTGCTGAAGCCTTGTCGCTGGATGAGATGATGATAGCGCTGGAACAGAGTGCCGAGCGCGCGCCCTTGACTGCAACTCAACAAGAAGTAAGTACAACTATGACAAATGACACCGCGCTGTACGACTGGGACGCATCACTGGAAATGATCGGAGGCGAAGAGGAGTTGCTGCTCTCGGTACTGGAAATGTTTTTGGAAGAAGTGCCAGTCTATATGAACAGTCTGGAGCAAGACTCCCGGAACACAGATTATGAAAAAGTGGCACGTACAGCACATACCCTGAAGGGATTGCTGGCAACCTTTTGTGCGACACCTGCTACCCAGGCTGCGCTGTCATTGGAGCAGTCAGCCAAACAGAATCAAAGCCTTGTTGAGCCACTGGGTCGGTTACAGGCAGAGATGCAACACTTGATACCGCAGTTACAGCAAAGGTTAGGGCACTGATGGTGGTGTTGGTGGATAGTCATATTGATGATGACAGGCGTTATTGCATCGCACTGCATCCGATCTGCGACAGGCAGTTCAGGCATGTTGCCGATGAATTGCTGTATCGGGCGCATGGCGGTGCGGTCAGTGCCGATATCACTGATCCACTGATTGCAACTGCGCGTGCCTGTAGTACGGCATTTTATGAGATAGGTCTTAATGCACTGGTTGGTAGCCGGCAGTTGTATCTTAATGTGTCTGTTGACTGGTTGGCTCAACCTGATTTACTGCCCCTGCCGGTTGAGCAGGTGGTTATCGAATTGCCGGAGTGTACGTTTGATGACACAAAGTTACAGCATCTGCGTGATGCGGTCGCCAAGGGCTATCAGATAGCAGCATCAGATCGACAGTTGTTGCAGTATGGCGATCTACTGGTCGGACTGGTGCACATTGCCAAAGTGGATGTCAGGCAAGAGGGTATTTTTGCTATCCTTGACGGCTTTCGGGCACAAGGGCTGACATTGCTTGCAAGTTTTATTGAAAGCTCTGAAACGCTGAGCCGAGCTCTTGAGTCCGGATTCGACCTGCTTCAGGGGTATTTTTATGCGTTTCCGGAGCAGTTCCAGTATCAGGCTCAAACCCGCCAGGGTAATCGCTCTGCAGATCTGAAACTGCTGAGATCTCTCTATGATCCCAATACTGATGTAGGGCAAATTGAATCTCTGATTGCGCAGGACCCCCATCTTTGTCATCTGCTATTCAAGCGTGTTAATTCGGCTTCAGAGAGGCGAGTGAACAAGATCAGCAGTATCAGTCAGGCGATTATGTTATTGGGTTTTGAAAAAATCCGGGTGTTGACTACGACTTTACTGCTGGCCAATAACCAGCCGATCAAGCGTTTATTGGTCTTCAAACTACTGGTCAGAGCTTTTATGGCCAGGCAATTGGCCAATCGGGTTAAGGAGATCGATCCGGAGGTCGCTTTTACAGCTGGACTCTTCTCCATGATGGATCAACTGGAAGGCGTCGAGTTGTCACAGATTCTGGCAGAGTCAGGGCTGGATCCTGTAATCACAGATGCCTTGTTACTTGGACAGGGAGAGTTGGGAAAACTGATCAAGGTGATCGAGTCGTTTGAAAGTGCTCGTATGGAAAAGCGTTCTGTAAAACTGGTTGAAGCCCTTAACCGAGACTATCTCTCCAGCGTTGCCTGGGCGCAGGAGATGATGTCGCTGACGGATGACTGATTATGTTTATTCAGGACCCACAGCAACTTCAACACAAAAGCCAGCTCATTCATGCGCTGGAGATGCAACAGCGATTGGCTCAGCGTGTTTTTGATAACACCATAGAAGGGATTTTTGTTACGGGTCCCTATGGTCATATTCTGGAAGTAAATCGGGCATTTACTGAAATCACTGGCTATACCGCAGATGAAGCGCTGGGCAAAACACCGCGTTTACTGCGTTCCAATCATCATGATGAAACCTTCTACCGCAGAATGTGGGAACAGATTGAAACCAGCGGAAGCTGGCAAGGCGAGATCTGGAACCGCCGTAAAGATGGTGGTGCATATCTGCAATGGCTGTCCATCAATGCACTGAAAGGCCCTGACGGCACCGTGGAATACTATGTGGCGGTATTCCATGACCTGTCCGAGTTGCGTGCACGGGACGCTGAAATAGAATACCTGGCGACGCACGATCCACTGACAGGGCTGGGTAATCGTCGGCAGTTGCTGGATTGGCTGGACTATCACTTAAGTGAAGCCCAAACCGTTATCCCTTTTGCGCTCATTAAAATTGATCTGGGTGAAATTCAACTGATCAATGACAGCCTGGGACATGCGGCCGGCGATCGTTTGATTCAACTGGCTGCTAGCCGGTTGAAACCATTGGTGTCAGCAAAAGACTGTCTGGTCAGAATCAGTGCAGATGAGTTTGGTCTGATTATCCCGCTGAGTGATGATAGTACCCATTTGGCACAGATCCTGTTTAATTTAAAAGCCGCATTGCAAAAGAGTTTCAGCCTGTCGGGTGAAACGCTGTTTATGAGCCCCTCTTTGGGCGTGGCGCTGTTTCCTGAAGATGCTGACAGTCAGCATGAGCTACTACGCTGTGCTAAGGCCGCGTTGGAAGAAGCCAAGTCTGCGGGTCGGAATACCTTCTGTTTTTACAATCACAGCATGAGTAATCAGGCGCGTGATCGTCTGGCGCTGGAACAGGCGCTACGCGAAGCACTGGCAGGAGATGGCTTAAGTCTGCACTTTCAGCCAAAGGTGACCTTAGCCACGCAAGCTATCTGCGGTGCAGAGGTGTTGGTACGCTGGAGCCATCCTGTGTTGGGACCTATTTCACCGGCAATTTTCATTCCCCTTGCCGAGCGATCCGGGTTGATGGTTGAGCTGGGTGCCTGGGTGGTCAATGAAGCCTGTCGACAGGTCAGTGAACTGTTACAAGCAGGTATCACACTGCCAAGTGTAGCGATCAATCTCTCCGTTCAGGAGCTGGAACGTCTGGGTGTGGCTGAGTTTTTGGCGGATACCCTCGAGCGCTATGGTTTGCAGCCCAGTATGTTTGAGTTTGAAGTCACTGAGACCAGTCTGATTCATCGTGAAAAAGTCGTGATCGATGTACTGCAACGTTTGCGCGAGCAAGGCTTTGGTGTTGCCCTCGATGATTTTGGTACAGGCTATTCCAGTTTGTCTTACTTGAGAAAACTGCCCCTTTCAACACTGAAAATTGATCGCTCTTTTGTTGTGGATATGACCGAAGATGAGGTTTCAGCCAGTATTGTGCAAACAATCATCAGTTTGGCCGAGAATTTAAACCTGCATTTGGTCGCTGAAGGTGTTGAAACCATCGAACAACGGGATCGTCTGATGGAAATGGGCTGTGACACAGTTCAGGGTTATCTCTATTATCGACCAATGGATCTTCAGGAATTGATCTGTCTGTTGTCAAGTTCAAACGCAAGTGGTCAATAATTATTACAGCATTATATTCGGTCTGTCGCTTTATAATATGGCTATAGTTTTGATATGTAGATATTTTTTGTAATTTCTTTGAAAGAATTTTTATGTCATTAAAATCCGAGTAAAACGCTTTGTTTATTTTTTGTACAAAATAATTCTGTTAATTCCTGCATAAGTCAGTTAGCATTCAGGCCGTTTTTAGGGTAGCTTATGGCTTCAGCTATCCCGGTATTCGAGGACTTTACTTGCGGGTTTCAGTTTATATTTCTGCGTTGATTTTATTGGCATTTGCCTACGCAGGTACCGGACTGCTGGTTGCTGAATCCGGATTACATGACCAGATAGTGCCCTTGTGGATTCCAACAGGCATCGGACTGGCTGTGCTGCTGCGCTTTGGCAGGTCCATGTGGCCTGGCATTTTTGCTGGCAGCTTGCTGTTTAACCTCTGGTTGCCTCACTCAATACACCAAATTCCTCTGCTAAGCGCACTGCCATCTGCGTTGACCATTGCGCTAGGCGCCAGTTTACAGGCGTTGCTGGCCTGCTATTTGATCCAGCGCTATAAAGCTTATCCTTTACGGCCACACAGTGGCCGAGGGCTGATTAAGTTCGTCCTTTTCTCTGGCTTTATGAGCTGCCTGCTCAGTGCCTCTATTGGAACCACGTCAATACACCTGCTATCGGACAGTCAGGGTAGTGCCGGTTATCTGAATGACTGGTTCAGCTGGTGGATGGGTGACAGCTTCGGGGCAATCCTGGTAACACCTCTTCTCCTGGCAGTCTTTGAGCTGAGAGATAAGCAGCGTCCTAAACGCCATCTGCGACTGATTGCGCAGTTGTCGTTAGTGATAGTGGCAGTGCTGATGATCAATCAGCTGTTTTTGAGCCATTTACAGCAGCAGCTCAGGCGCAGCTTTGAGCAGGACGTCAAAGTGATGGATGCCCAGTTCCAGGCGGTAGTGCAGCAGAACCTGGCTGATCTGACCCGTTTGGGTAAAGAGTTTTCAGGTCCGGTTGAAGCTGATCCTGATCAGTTCAGAGATCTGGTCGCTGAAATACAGCGGGTTAACCCATCTGTCCTGGCGTATTCATGGGATCCTGTAGTCTCACCTGATCAGCTCGATGCTTTTGAAGCACAGACGCGTGTATTGCTACAAGAACCTGACTACCGCGTTTATGGTGAATCCCTCTATCCTGATGATCCATTAATACCCGTACAACTGGTTGAGCCACGTGAATCCAACCGTGCCGCGTTAGGGTTTAATCTGTTGTCTATAGAAGACCGCCGTCGCTGGGTCATTGAGTCTCAGCAGCAGGGGCGTCCTGTTGCGACACAGATACTGAATCTGACACAGGCACCCGATGAGCCCGGGTTGTTGATTCTACATCCGGTGTATGTTCTGGCAGACCAGGGCAATCCGTTAATGGGTAATCGCCAATTGACGGGTTTCATGGTGGGGGTCTTCACTGTTGAACGTATGTTCTCAGTTGCTCTGGCGCAGTCTGGTATCCGTCATATTGAGTTTGCACTCTTTGAAGCCGGGCGGGATAAAGCGTTTTTTCGGACTCAAGCCGGTGTTACTGAGCGCAGCGTGATGGATGCGCACTTTCAGGTCAGCATTGCGCAGCAGGTTTGGGAGGTTCAAGCCAAAGCCGGACCGACGTATCTGGCGATGAATCAGGTCAGTAATGCACAGATGATGCAGGCGCTGCTGGTTCTGGTTGGCTGTATGGGCAGCTTGCTGGTGTTGAGCATGCATGATCGGGAACGCCTGCTGACTGATCTGGTGAATCAGCAAACCCAGACGCTGGCGCATCAGGCGCGTCACGATGTACTGACGGGGCTGCCAAACCGCTATATGCTGATGGAGCGTGTTATGGCACATCTGCAGGCCCCTGATACTGAGCGCTTCAGCCTGCTGTTCATCGATCTTGACCGGTTTAAAATGATCAATGACAGTCTCGGTCACCAGATAGGTGATCAGTTACTCAAGGGTATGGCCAATAATCTGTCCCGACGCCTGAGTGATGACTGTGAACTCTTCAGAACCGGTGGTGATGAGTTTATTCTGTTGGTGAATGGCTGTGTGCAGCGGGCAATGGAAGAGGCCGAGCGCTTTTTGGCATTATGTACCATTCCCTTGCAGATTGAGGGGCACAAGCTGCAAATGACGGCCAGTATCGGTATCAGTCATTACCCGGACCAGGGGCACGACCTGGACACGCTGATCAAACATGCCGATACAGCCATGTATAAGGCCAAGGCGCAGGGTAAAAACTGTTATGAACTCTACAGTAGCCAGCTAACCAAAGAGGCAGTGCAGTCTTTTCAACTGGAACAGGATCTGCGTATTGCCATTCATGCGCGACAGTTATTACTGCACTTCCAGCCACAATTCTCGTTGTGTTCGGGAGAGCTTTGCGGACTGGAGGTGCTGGTACGCTGGCAGCATCCAGAGAAAGGCATGATGCCGCCCGGGGAGTTTATTGCGCTGGCAGAAGAAACCAATCTGATTATTCCACTGGGCTGGCAAGTGATAGAGCTGGCGTGTGAGCAGATACTGATCTGGCAGGAACAGGGCTATATGGTGCCACCTGTTGCGATCAATATTTCACCCAAACAGCTGCTTGAAGCTGATTTTATTGAGCATATCAATTCGATTCTGGACCGTTTCGGCATTGCACGCAGCCAGATCGAGCTTGAAATTACCGAAAGCCTGATCATGCAGGACCCGGATTATGCCATTGAACAGCTCAACCTGTTACGCCACGCGGGCTATCGTTTGGCAATAGATGATTTTGGTATTGGCTACTCTTCACTGAACCGGCTCAAGCAGCTGCCACTGGATCGCCTGAAAATCGATTACAGCTTTACCCGTGATATAGGCACTAACCCGCGAGATGAAGCGATCATTATTACCGTGATTGCACTGGGTAAAAGTTTGAATATTGAAGTGCTGGCCGAAGGTGTTGAGACCGAAGCTCAACAGGCTTTCCTGAAAGCGCATGGCTGTGACAGTGTGCAAGGCTACCTGCTCGGTCGACCTGTACCCGAGCAGGAGTTGCGTATTCTCAAAGTGGCCTGATCAACCCAGGCTGGCAGCACTGGTTAGACTGTACAGCAGATAACCTGTATAACCGATGAATACGCTTAACAGAAGCGCACCTTCAAAGCGATTAATCCGTCCCAGGCGCCCACGGAAACCGTAACCCATCACGAACAGGGCCAGAGTGAGAGCTGCCATCACTGGCCAGTCACGCCATAATAATTCCGACTCGACCTGGAGTGGATGTATCATGCCTGCCAGGCCAATCACCGCAAGGGTGTTAAACAGGTTGGAACCTATGACGTTGCCTAGTGCCAGATCGTGTTCGCCTTTGCGAATCGAAGCAAAGGCCGATGCCAGTTCTGGCAGGGAGGTGCCGATTGCAACCACTGTCAGTCCGATGATCAAATCACTCACACCCAGTGATGTCGCAATCTCCACGGCTCCCCATACCAATGCACGGGAGCTGATAATCAGCAAGATCAGACCCACCACCAGCCAGATAATGGCTTGTTTCAGCGTCATCTGAGCTGTATCCGTTGCTTCTGCATCAGCAGTGCCAATCAAGGGGTCAGATCGTCCTTTAAGACCCTCGTATATGCTCCAGCCCATAATCAGTGCAAAGACCAGCAGCATAATGCCCGCATCCACACGTGAAATCTGACCATTGAGCAACAATAAGCCAGATAACAGCGTAATCCCCGCCAGAATCGGGAGTTCTTTTCGCAAGACAGACTTATGCACAACGATTGGACTGAGCAACGCCGTCAGACCGAGAATCAGGCCTATATTGGCAATGTTTGAACCGTAGCCATTACCCAGTGCCAGACCAGGGTTGCCCTGAGAGGCTGCGAGGGCAGATATAAACAGCTCCGGTGCCGAAGTGCCGAAACCGATAATCACCATACCGATTAACAGGGGGGGCATCCCTGCATATTTGGCTGTCGCGGCTGCGCCATCGATAAAACGATCCGCACTCCAGACCAGCAGAATCAGGCCCAGTAAAACAGCAGTAAACGCAATTAGCATGAAAGCAGGCTCCGGTAATAGCGGCTAGATAATAACACTTAAGCGTCAGTGACTCGTGTGCAAAGATCTTCTTGCTGGCCGTTCAGGTTGTCAACATCGGCTTTGAGTTGTGTATCAGAGGCATGGCAGGCAGCACTTAGCGCATTGGCGGTCCAGGGTGGCAGTTCAGGATTAATTGAATAATAAACCCATTGGCCACGCCGTTGATCCTTCAGCAAGCCACAATTACGTAACTGTGCCAAATGGCGAGAAATTTTGGGTTGAGACTCTTGCAGTGCAGTCATCAGCTCACAGACACAGAGTTCTCCCCTGTGGTGCAGCAGTGTAATGATCCGTAAGCGAGTGGTATCACTCAGGCACTTGAAAAAAACAACAGCTTCCATCGCGCAATAATCCGGCTGGTAAAGGCTTAAAACGCAGATTATAACGGATATTCAGGCGCTTGCCTCTTGTGCTTTTCAAATAGTCTGCTAAAATTCGCGCCTCAATACAAAACGGTCAGGTGTCCGAGTGGTCGAAGGAGCACGCCTGGAAAGTGTGTATACGGCAACGTATCGAGGGTTCGAATCCCTCCCTGACCGCCATTTCTATTTAAATTCAATGATTTGCGTCAAATCAAGCTGTTGATAATCGTTAGGTACATGTAAATGTGCCAGTTGACGGTGACAGTCATGCCAGCACATATCGCTCATACCTATCGTAAGCCTACGGGTGTTTATTACTTCCGTTATGCCTTTCCAAAGTCCTTTCTAGAACAGTTTCCAGCCATTGGTGCTGATCTTCGATTTTCGTAAGAAACCAAGCTACATGCGGAAGCAAAGCAGGAGGGGTGGTTATCATCGGCATTATGCGCACGGAGATGCTTAAGGCGTGTCTGAGTGCGTTGCATTACGTTGGCTTTTTACTAAAACCGGACTAGACTAAGTCAAGTAAACTAATACGAGGTTTGTTATGGAATCTGTCAATATGCATGAAGCTAAAACGCGTTTGTCACAGCTTGTTGCCCGTGCTCAGCAAGGCGAGGGTTTTATCATCGCCAAAGCAGGTAAGCCGCTGGTACGCGTCACCGCGATTGATAGTCCAGAACCTGGTCAGCAAAAACGTATCGGTTTTCTGGCAGGGCAATTATCGATCCCGGATGACTTTGATCGTATGGGTGAGGATGAAATTGCGGATATGTTCGGAGGTTGATGTGAACCTGCTGCTGGATACACACATTCTGCTTTGGGCTGCGGCTGCCTCTGAAAAACTATCCGCTCAGGCTAAAGACTTGATCAATGATCCGGCAAACCGGCTCTATTTCAGCGTAGCCAGTATTTGGGAGGTGGTGATTAAAAACAGCCTACAGCGAGAGGGTTTTCATGTAGATCCGCACTTGCTGCGCCGGGGGCTCGTCGATAATGGTTATGAAGAGCTTGCCATCACCGCATTACATACACTGGGTGTTGCGCACCTGCCACCCATTCACAAAGACCCCTTTGACCGCTTGCTTGTGGCACAGGCAGAAGCAGAAGGTTTTTTGCTTCTGACGGCAGATGCGTTGGTAGCGCAGTATCCTGGACCTATCCAGCATATATAATCTGCCCTGATAGTCTACGAGCACGACCGCATCAGCTCTGCAGTCGAGCGTTATTCAGTTTTCCAGAACAAATATTCACGACCTAAGGTACTGATCCGGATTAAGTATTCATCTTTGTAAGATTCAGTGCTTTGGATTTCGGTATAGCTGATGATTCCGGTTAAGCCAAGCAACATCGACCAGCGATTGGACATGGCATGTATAACGGTGGCGTCAACTGATGAGTATCCACGCGCATTTTCAGGTACTTCATCAGTCAGGATAGTGATCGATGTAGGCCCAGTTGAATCGGGTGGAGACTGTCTGCATGAGTTCATGGAAGCACTGGCCCCATTTCCTCAGTGCGGATGTTATCGTCCCACACAAACTTTCCATAAGTTAGATCTGCGGGGGGCATTTCCTGTTCGAGCGAGTCTACCAAAAATTGGTCAATCACAGCCTGAACTAGCCATTGATCCTGTCCGCGTAGACTGGATAGTAGCTAATCGAGTTCTGTCTTGACTTCGATAAAGTGTTCGTAAATTTCATCGTGTATTAACGGCGGACTGTATTGCAGCAGCATCTGCAGACGAGTATTGCAAGATTCAGTATCAAATATTGCTGGATCAAAGGATTCCACACCTAACCAGTTCAGCGTTTCTGAGTATTCTGGATCTGCAGGGTTTTCTAAAGTATCGAGAAGGTCTTCATAGCCAGAAATTCCACCGCAGTCTTCGGGTGGACAGGCACGGTCACCTGTGAGGCAAAGTACATCCACTTCGTGATTACCAATCAGTGGCAGTGTTTTTTCGAGGGTAATCAGATGATCCCATGAATCACCGAAGTCATACTTATAAGAGAGCGTTTTTACTCTGCCATGTAATACATCACTGAGTAATACGCCAGTTTCATCAAACCAGTTATCGAAGCCGTGCTCCAATGCCTCCGGATCTGTGAAGCTGCACTTATCTTTGGTTTGGAATAGATGAAGGTGAGTATTCTGCTAACCCATTACGACTTGAATAACCTGGTGCAGGCGGTCCAGTGTAATGTTGCTTGGCACCATCAGTCTGCGCCAAATAGCGGGGGATGATCCCTCAAGTTCAATGTGAAGTTGATAGAGTTGGCGAGACTGTATTTTGCTGGTCATCGGGACGTTAGGCTCAGTGTCATCCTGGTTGCTGGTATACTAGCCGATTAAATGATCAAACAATCCGACAGGTGTCACGATGGCGATAGCAAGTGCAGTACATATCCTGGTGAAAACCGAAGAAGAAGCCGAGCATCTTAAGCAGAAATTGGCGAAAGGCGCAGATTTTTCGCTATTAGCCAAGAAACACTCTATTTGCCCATCTGGAAAACGGGGAGGGGATTTAGGCGAGTTTCGTAAGGGGGAAATGGTTAAGGCCTTCGATCAGGTTGTGTTTACCAAGCCGCTGTATAAGGTTCATGGCCCTGTCAAAACCCAGTTTGGTTATCATTTGATCAAAATTCTGTACCGCAAATGATCTGATAGCTAGTCCCTTGTTTTTCAGCAATCAGTCCTTATATTGTTGAATAACAAGATTGTCTAATATTGAGAAGCCCGATGAGTGATACACTGATTGTTACTTGCCCGAATTGTCATCGCAAAAACCGTGTCCCTACGGAAAAATTAACTCAGGGTGGTAAGTGTGGAGCGTGCAAAGAGGGTCTGTTTTCACAGTCGCCCATTGAGTTGACCTCAGCCAACTTTGATGCCCATAGCAGCGCGGATCTTCCTTTAGTCGTGGATTTCTGGGCACCCTGGTGCGGACCCTGTCGACAGTTTGCACCTGTGTTTTCTGAAGCGGCAAAAACACTGGAGCCGAGAGTACATCTGGGCAAAATCGATACCGAAGCACACCCCGACCTCGCTGCCCGCTTTGGTATTCGCAGCATCCCGACATTGATTGTTTTCAAACAAGGTAAAGAAGTAGCGAGGTTGTCAGGTGCATTACCTGCTGCGCAGTTTAAGCAGTGGGTGCTTCAATCGATTTGATACGATCTCTGTTAGCTGAACAGCGCAGCTTCAGTGTTAGTCATCCCGGGTTAGCACTTCCAGTAGCTCAATCTCAAAACTCAGGTTGCTGTTAGGCGGAATGCGATTGCCAACTTTGCGATCACCATAGGCCAGCTCAGCGGGTATCCACAATTTACGCTTACCGCCTGTTTTCATGCCTTCAAGCCCGACTACCCAGCCTTGAATCACACGCTTATGGCTGAGTACTGTTTGGAAAGGTTCATCACGTGTGTAGGATGAGTCAAATTCCGTACCATCCTCAAGCCAACCACGATAGTGTGCTGTGATCAATGCACCTTTTTCAGCGGCTTTGCCGGTGCCTTCAATGATGTCTTCAATTTTTACTTCAGACTGCATGAGTTACCCCAGAATGATTCAGGTTGATGTTGTTTTATTATAAAGAGGCTTCAGTGTTGAAACATCGCCTGATGCAACAAACCAAAATGTTCAAAGGCATAGTCTGCCAAGTGAGCATAATCGGGTAGACGGGCGAAGTTGATCAGACAGGTTGGCATGCCGGCATTGCGGCCTGCCTGCAGGTCGTATTTATAGTCACCGACCATCAACATGGCGTCCGTTGGCAGGTTAAAGTGATCGGCTATATTCAGCAGGGCTGCAGGATCGGGTTTGGGCCGGGAGGCTTCGCGGGTCACTATGTGTTGAATAGGAATGGCATTACGTTCAACTTTAATGCGGGTGGGAAAGAGTGAGTTGCGTGTCACTATCGCCATGGCAATTTTTTCTGCAGCACATCTTTCTATAAATGCGCGTGCACGTGGCATCCAGTCACTGGTGTGAGCATCAAGCAGTTCATGACGATGAATGACATCCGTTGCTTCTTGTTGTTGCTCCTCAGGTAATGATCCCAGGAAAGCCAGTACATCTTCATGTTCCGGACAGCCGATTTCATCTCGAATAGCGGCAAAGTTGAGCGATGACGTGACCAGGGTGCCGTCCAGGTCAAAAATAATACCTTTAATATGCTTCACGAATGAACCTCAGCAGGTGATTTGAACACCATCTTCCAGATACGCCAGGGCAGAAAACCGATGATAGCGAGTTCGACCAGGCGTGTGGCTGCAGATTGATAGCTGGCCATCCAGTCAAACAGATGTGTATGCAGGGTTTCCAAATTTGGCCAGATGATGATCAGAATTAACAGAAATGAGCATACAGGCCAGCGCAAAATGTTAACGCGAACCTGGAGATCGTCCGGGAGCGACAGATAGAAACGGAACAGCAGCCAGCCTGAGAGCAGAATGGCCAGAAACGTCGGAAGTCTGGATAACATGACCAGGAGAACAGCGGTTGTGATCAGTGAGATAATGTGATTCAGGTAATTACTCAGCATATCACCGTATTCAAACCAGGCAGGGCTTGCCAGCATGGCCGGTAGATGCATATTGATTGCCAGTAAACTGTCTACAGGCACAAGGCTTATTATCAATACCCATACTAAACAGCACATACATAATACCAGCCCATGCCAGCGTATATCCCGGGGGGTTTTGATGGACAGGGTTTCAGGATAACGCGTGATACGCCACAGGTAGAGTGCGAATGTCATGAATCCGAGTATCAGTGGCCACTTGAGCCCGAAATACCAGAGAGCCAGAAAAGTCGGCAGGCTCACTAGCCCTGTAGCGATAAGTGTCAGGCCGTCTGCTCCCTGTTTTAGAAGTCGCAGAAGTGTTTTCTGTAGGGGTTGAAATCCTGTTGCGTGTCGGGCCTGTTTGATCTGATCGAGTAAGGGTATCTGCTGTTGTGTATCCGATGACGCCACAGCGTGTTTTTGCATGTCAGAGGCTGTGACCTTGTCTGGATCTGCTTTCGAGCGTGCGGTTTTGATCAGGAAGCCGCCGTAGATGGCGACTCCGAGAGAGAATAGCAGAACATAGCTTGATGTCCCTTTGCTGAGTAATACAACCGGAAACAGTACGAGTGCCGCACCCAGAATATAGCCTGTCAAGGGAAAGCGGCTGACCAGTACCGGGATGACAATCAGCAATACGAATAACCAAACCCAGACAGCCTCAAAATTCAGATAGGCTGTGATACAAAGCGCCAGTATAGACAGAGTCGCTACTTTGACTTCCATGGATTCCATATGTATTCCTTGTCCGCTTGGTACTTACCAATGGCCGGTATTACCCATACTTGCCCATGGTTCCTGTGGTGGAAGTGCTTCGCCTTTTTGCAACAGTTCAATGGAAATGTTGTCGGGTGAACGCACAAATGCCATGCGGCCGTCACGAGGTGGGCGGTTGATGATGATTCCGGCTTTTTGCAACTGATCGCAGGTCGCATAGATGTCATCCACTTCATAGGCGACGTGACCAAAGTGTCGACTATCCGAGGGCAAACCATCATCACCATCCCAATTATAGGTCAGTTCAAGCGGGCATTCCGGCTGACCCGGAGGCGCCATGAACATCAGAGTGAAGCGGCCTTGCTCGCTGTCATGGCGGCGTATTTCTTCCAGTCCCAGCTGCTGGTAGAAGGCCATCGAGGCTTGCAGATCTTTCACGCGTACCATGGTATGTAAATATCTCATGCCTTACCTCCATCAACTTAGTATCAGTGATACCTTGAGTGGTTTTATTAGACGATGCGAAAGGTCATCCCGGGACGCGAGAGCCAGAAAAGGTGATTGCGCATCATAAAAAGTGCCATACTATCGCATGATTTTATCAGGAATGGGCTTATGTTGCGGTTACTCGGTAATATTATCTGGTTTGTGTTGGGTGGTTTTATTATGGGCGTGGCCTGGTGGTTGGCAGGGATTTTGGCGCTGATCACAATTGTGGGTATTCCGTGGGCCCGGTCATGCTTTGTGATCGGTAGCTTTGCGTTCTGGCCCTTTGGCAAACAGGCCGTCAATCGTCGCTTTGTGACGGGCAATGAAGATATCGGGACAGGTTGTCTTGGTATGCTGGGGAATGTGATTTGGTTCTTTGTTGCCGGGATCTGGCTGGCAATCGGGCATATAGTGTCTGCACTGGCCTGTTTCGTCACGATAATAGGGATTCCATTCGGTATTCAGCATCTGAAGCTGGCGCTGATTGCCCTGGCTCCGGTAGGGCAGACAGTGGTGTTGTCGGAGCGTTTAACCATCAACTAATCCAGGTAGTTGATGGCTAAACATCTATTGGGGAATTCAGTGAAACAGGTTTTCCTGGCGTCTTAGTTGTAGTGTCTCGGTGCCACTGAAATCGGGGATTTCTATGACCTCATCGCTGTCTGGCAGCAAGCCGCCAAAACTGCGAATGTCATATTGACGCTCCAGCAAGGACTGCAATTGTTCGATCAGGTCTTCGCGTTGAATCAGGCTCACCTGTTCTGCCAGTTGCAGATGCGAGGTAAAGTTGCCGTCACGATCCAGTTCACGCCAATAACGCTGAGAGCGCTCCGACAGGCGCATGTCCGGCTGCAACAGGCGGGATTTCAGTCCCTGCCTGAACTCTTCCAGTTGTGCATCTGTCAGAGACTCCAGTTCCGTCAGCATTTGCGATATAAACAGATCATACTCATTCGCCAGTTTCAGCGGATCGGCCACCGGAGATTGGACTATCAGGGCGATGCCGGGTACGTCGCTCATTGGCAGGTAAATAGCGAAGACGATATAACCCAACTGCTTCTCAGTGCGCAGACGCGAATAAAACGGCGTAGAGATGACTTCATTCAGCAGGGCTACGCGAGCACGCTGTTCCAGACTGCGATCGCTGCCTTGCAGATAACGCACCAGCGTGGCATCTGTGTGCTCCAGGCTCAGGGTGTCGATCAGCCGTTGGTCCAGAGGCAAGTCGACGACCGGCACGCGAATCCCGGTGACCGGGTTGGAGCCTGACAGCAGCGTGGATCGAATCTGCTCGCTCATACTCAGTGCGGTGTCAGGTGTCAGGTTTCCATGTGCCAGAATGCGCACTTCAGTTTCCATGAACAGCTCATTGAGGAACTGCTGCAACTGCTCCGGAGTGATCTCTGCCAGGGCGTTGAGACGGTCTTCTGTACTCCAGCGTGACATGAGTCCGGTGAATAACTGCTGCATTGCCAATTGCTGGGGGCCATTTTGACGTTGATTGATAAGTTGTTCATGTAATTGTAAAACAGCTCGATCAAAGCGAGCTTGGCTAGGAGAGGGTGATTTGAGCGCCGAAATTACCTGTTTTAACATGTCATACTGTTTGTCATTATAGCCAGAGATTTGCAGTCCAATTCCTCGCATATTCGAGCTGATAGAGACATTCAGCCCCGCCAGCGACGCATCATACAGCAGACTGTTGAGCTGATCGTTGAGTATCCGGGTGTAAAGTTCAACCATGACTGCATTCTCCGGGCTGGCCAGTGCCAGATGAGTCATGATGGCCAGATAGAGATCTGCCCGAGGACGCTGGAATTGCTGATCCTGTTGATACCAGAGGGTGAAGCCCGGTTCTTCCAGCAAGGCTATGGGTAGCTCGGACGGTGTGTCGACACGCTCCGTCAGCTCCAGAGAGTCTGGAATAAAGGGGTTCAGCGCCCGGATTGCCAGCGCCGGATTGGGCTGTGGATCCTGCCAGGATGCCAGGCGTTCGGCTTCCAGTGGGGCGAATCGATAGCCGGCGTTGTAACGCGCCTCGGTAAACGCTGGTTCCACGTCGGGATGCTGGATTGTCAACAACAGGTTGTCCGGATGCAGTTGTAGCAGGTAGTGC
>NZ_JMSZ01000005.1 GCF_000691225.1 Nitrincola lacisaponensis | reverse complement strand
GTCACGTTGTAATACTGATTCACCAACTGGGTAATCTGCCCATCATGATTCGCCAAGAAGTCATCAAAAGCCCAGTAAGAGGAGTAGGTCAAACCCGCATTCAGGCGCAGGCGTTCCACTGGCTGCCACACCAGATCAAAGCCACTCTCCCACTCTTTTCGCCGACCTGCACGAGGAAACATCCGCCAGTTATCACTGCCGGTATATTCATCGTCAGAGCGCAGCTTTTCCATCTGAAAACGCCCTAACAAGGTCAGTGATACGGCATCATTCAACTCCATACGGTTGCTCAAGGTCACGCCATCACGGGTATTGGTGGCATTGGCCAGTGCCGTATTACGCAAAATCGGATCCCCATTCTGGTAATAACTGGTGAAGTTGGGGAAACCACCGGCACTGTAGGTATCACTGACGGTATCGGTGCGCCAGAGATTGGCATGAAAATCAACCCAGGGGTTGTCGTCTGGCTTATACTTGTATTCCAGGGTGTAGGCTTGGGTTTCCACCTGACTCAACGGCCATTGGATCGTACCGCGCTCCTCAGACTGACTGATACGGGTTGGCATAATCTCCCCGTATAGACTCTCCGAAGCACGGTAGCTCAGCCCCAAACTCTCCTCCTCAGACAGGTGCCAGGTGGTCTTCAGCAGCCAGGACTCCATCTGGCTGGAGGTGTTGGTGACTTCTGTGCCCGGTGGCCAGTAGTTGGCCATGCTGCGAATGTAATCCAAGGTGCTGTCACCGGCTTCATTCGAGAAGTAATCGGTATTACGCTTGCCCGAGAAGTAGTTGCCCCGTTCACGGTAGGCATAGGCCGCCAGAAAATCGAACTGTTCACCCTTGGAGGCCAGTGCCAGGCGGTAGGCATAATCTTCTCCACCCAGGGGGTTATCATCACTGCTGCCACGGGGAGAGGGCGTCACCATCAGTGTCGCATCATCATAGGGATAAGCAGCGCCGCCACTCCCCTGTGGATAACCGTCTACTGTACGGAAATCCTGACCTGTGTGCAGGGTGGGCAATTTCGGGCTCACGGAGTTGCTGCTACCCTCCACCCGAAACTCAATCCCGAAATCCTCGCCATCGCGAATAATGTCCTCGGGCTCCAGGGTACGAATCACCATGGCACCACCCACACCACTCTGCACATCGCGCTCACGGGTGCCGCCTTTGAAGATCTGGATACCACCGATCAGATTGGGATCAATGTAGTTACGATTGGTGGCACCGTTATAACCGCGCCAGACTGTCAGAGCCTGTTCGGTGCCATCCACTGTCACCGGTACGCGTCCTGGCCCTTGCACGCCACGAATATTCAAATCCAGCGCACCGCTGTTGCGTGCCTCACCGCTGAACACACCGGCCACCCCTTTTAACAGATCGGCAGGGTTGGTGCCCTGATAGCGCTCGGCTTCAACACGGCCGATATAGGCGGTGGCGGTATCCCGGTCATAGACTTCGTTATAACCCTGCTCATCACGGCTGATGCTGAAACCGGCTCCTTCAACCTGCAGGGTATCCAGCGACACCGTACCGCTATCGGCTTGTAACTCGGGCTGCAGAGCACTGGCGGCTTGCACTCGCAGACTGCCATCCGGTTGTAATTGTGC
>NZ_JMSZ01000004.1 GCF_000691225.1 Nitrincola lacisaponensis | reverse complement strand
GACGAGGCCCGCCGGCACCGACTCGCCCGCGTCGCGCAGGCGAGCCGTGGCCCCGGCGGTCAGATTGCCGCCGGCGCTCGCGCCCCCCAGAACAACGCCGGATGCGGGGAGCCCAAAGAGCCCCTGGGGGTGGGCGACGGCGTGGCGCCCCCCCGCCAGCACGTCGTCCGAGGGCTCGGGGAAGTGGGTTTCGCCCAGGCACTTGACGTAGTCGAGAGCGAGAACGGGGATGCCGCGGGCGGCGAGTTCCATCGAGACCCAGTGCGATTCGGGCATGTCGAGGTGACCGCCGAGGAAGGCACCGCCGTGCACCCAAACGAGCGCACGGCCGGCGGCCGGCACCGCAGCATCCCGATACAAACGCGCGGGAACCGAACGACCGTTGCGTCCTTCGACCGCCAGGTCGCGCATCTCCACCCGGGCGAGCCTGGGGAACCGGCCTCTCAGCGACGCCGTGTCGATGTCGGTGCGCGGGTCGGCGGGCTCCCCCTGCTCGCGCAGCAGCCGCAGAAGATCCGCCAGCGGCAGCGTGCGGA
>NZ_JMSZ01000003.1 GCF_000691225.1 Nitrincola lacisaponensis | reverse complement strand
CTAGTACGGTCTCGTGGGCTTCCTGCGAGATGGAGCCGTAGCTCATCGCCCCCGTCTGGAACCGCTTCACGATCGACGACACGGGTTCGACCTCGTCGATGGGCACCGGCGGGCGCACGCCCGCGCGCAACTGGAAGAGGCCGCGCAGGGTCTTCAGCTCGGCGGCCTGGTCGTCGACCAGCTTGGTGTACTCGCGGAAGATGTCGTACCGGCGCGTCCGGGTCGCATGCTGCAGGCGGAACACGGTGTCGGGGTTGAACAGGTGCGGAGATCCGTCTCGGCGCCACTGGTACTCCCCGCCGGTCCACAGGCGCTCGTGGGCGCGCACAGCGGCGTCTTCGGGGTACGCGTAGGCGTGACGGGCGGCGTTCTCGGCGGCGATGACGTCGAGTCCGACCCCTCCGAGTTTGGTCTCGGTGCCCGTGAAATACGTGTCGACGAGTTCCTGCGACAGGCCGACGGCCTCGAAGACCTGGGCACCGGCGTACGACGAGACCGTCGAGATGCCCATCTTGGACATGATCTTCAGCACACCCTTGCCC
>NZ_JMSZ01000002.1 GCF_000691225.1 Nitrincola lacisaponensis | reverse complement strand
GTTCATCCATCTATTACGTGATGGTGGACGAGCGGCTGTCGTTTTACCCGATGGTTTCCTGTTTGGTGAAGGCATGAAAACCCGCCTTAAAGAAAAGCTTCTAACCGAATGTAACCTGCACACCATCGTGCGCCTGCCCAACGGTGTTTTTAATCCTTACACTGGCATCAAAACCAACCTGCTATTCTTTACCAAAGGCAAACCCACCGAGAATATCTGGTACTACGAACACCCCTATCCAGAAGGCGTGAAGAGCTACAAAAAAACAAAGCCAATGAAGTTTGAAGAATTTCAGACAGAGATCGACTGGTGGGGCGATGAGGCCGATGGTTTTGCTAACCGCGAAGAAACCGAGCAAGCCTGGCAGATTTCCATCGACGAGATCAAAGCCCGAAACTACAACCTCGACATCAAAAATCCTCATGTGGGCGAACAGATCAACCATGATCCAGATGAACTGCTGGCAAAATACGAACAGCAACAGGCCTAGATCCAGGAAATCCGCAACCAACTGCGCGATATTCTAGCGGATGCACTTAGCCGCGATACTGGAG
>NZ_JMSZ01000001.1 GCF_000691225.1 Nitrincola lacisaponensis | reverse complement strand
ATTAACTATGCCACTACAATTCGTATGCATTACATCCGGTAAATAAAAAAGCCTCCCGAAGGAGGCTTTTTTTGTATCGGCAAGCGATTACTTGCCAAGCTTTTTCTTGATCTGCTGCAGAGTACGCAGCTGAGCTGCGGCTTCTGCCAGCTGGGAGGCAGCACGTGAGTATTGGAACTCACCGGATTTGTCAGAAATAGCATGCTGAGCATGTTTCTGAGCTTCCATTGCTGCAGCTTCATCCAGATCCTTGGCATGCAACGCTGTGTCTGCCAGTACCGTTACCTTGAACGGCTGAATCTCAATAAAACCACCAGAGACGTAGAATACGTCCTGTTCACCGCCCTCTTTTCGCAGTTCGACCGGGCCTGGTTTCAGTTCCGTTAACAGCGGAGTGTGACCGGGCATGATACCCAGGTCACCCAGGCTACCTGTCACCGAGATAAACTCGACCATGCCAGAGAAAATTTCCTCTTCAGCACTGACGATCTCGCATTGAACAGTTACAGCCATGTTGATTACCTCTTAAAAGGTTCCGCCAGAACTTATTTCATGCCCTTGGCTTTCTCAATCGCTTCTTCGATACCGCCAACCATGTAGAAGGCCTGCTCCGGCAGGTGATCATATTCACCTTCCAGAATACCTTTAAAGCTGCTGATAGTATCTTTCAGCGGTACGTATTTGCCCGGAGAACCGGTGAATACTTCCGCAACGAAGAACGGCTGAGACAGGAAACGCTGAATCTTACGTGCACGGGATACGATCTGCTTGTCTTCATCAGACAGCTCGTCCATACCCAGAATCGCAATGATGTCTTTCAGCTCTTTATAGCGCTGCAGAACACCCTGTACGTTACGTGCAACTTCGTAGTGCTCCTGGCCGATAACCAGCGGGTCCAGCTGACGTGAAGTCGAGTCCAGCGGATCTACGGCAGGGTAGATACCCAGCTCGGCGATCTGACGAGACAGTACCACGGTCGCATCCAGATGCGAGAAGGTGGTCGCTGGAGACGGGTCAGTCAAGTCATCCGCCGGTACGTATACCGCCTGGATAGACGTGATAGAGCCGACTTTGGTAGAGGTGATACGCTCCTGCAGAACGCCCATCTCTTCCGCCAGTGTTGGCTGGTAACCTACCGCAGAAGGCATACGACCCAGCAGTGCTGATACTTCAGTACCGGCCAGGGTGTAACGGTAGATGTTGTCAACGAACAACAGTACGTCACGACCTTCGTCACGGAATTTTTCTGCCATGGTCAGACCGGTCAGCGCTACACGCAGACGGTTACCTGGTGGCTCGTTCATCTGACCGTATACCAGAGATACTTTATCCAATACATTGGACTCTTTCATCTCGTAGTAGAAGTCGTTACCTTCACGGGTACGCTCACCGACACCGGCAAACACAGAGAAACCGCTGTGCTCGATCGCGATGTTACGGATCAGCTCCATCATGTTTACGGTTTTACCTACACCGGCACCACCGAACAGACCGACTTTACCACCCTTGGCAAACGGGCATACTAGGTCGATAACCTTGATACCGGTTTCCAGCAGTTCGTTGGAAGCTGCCTGGTCTGCATAGGAAGGTGCTTTACGGTGAATAGGCATACGCTCTTCTTCACCAATCGGGCCCGCTTCATCAATCGGGTTACCCAGTACATCCATAATGCGTCCCAGAGTCGCTGTACCGACAGGTACAGAGATAGGCGCACCAGTATTTTCTACATCCAGTCCACGGCTCACACCTTCGGTCTGACCCATGGCAATTGCCCTGACAACACCATCGCCCAGCTGCTGCTGAACTTCCAGTGTCAGGCCGGTTTTAGTGACGTGTAATGCGTCATAAACCTTCGGAATGGAGTCACGTGGGAATTCCACGTCAACTACCGCACCGATAATCTGAACAATACGTCCGCTACTCATGTTCGGATCCCCTCAACGTTTAAACCTGTTCACTGCACTATACAGCAGCAGCACCACTGACGATCTCAGATATTTCCTGAGTGATAGCCGCCTGACGAGCTTTGTTGTATACCATTTGCAGCTCATCAATAAGGTCGCCAGCATTATCTGTTGCGTTTTTCATCGCCAACATACGTGCTGCCTGCTCACAGGCGATATTCTCAATCACACCCTGGTAAACCACTGATTCCACGTAACGGATAAAGAGTGCTTCAAGCAACTCTTTGGCATCCGGCTCGTACAGGTAGTCCCAGCTGCGCTTGAGCTGTTCATGTGTATCACTTTCGTCTGCCTTGGCAGGCAAAATCTGCTCGACCGTCGGCTTCTGGGTCATGGTATTCACGAACTCATTCGAGACGATGAATATTCTGTCCAGTCTGCCTTCCTCGTATGCACTCAGCATCACTTTCACTGAACCGATCAGATCAGCCAGTTCCGGTGTGTCACCGAGATGGCCTTTCGCTGCCACCACGTTGCCGCCGTAGTTCTTGAAGAAGGTAATCGCCTTGTTTCCCAGTGCACAGATATCGATTTCGACATTCTGTGAATGGTACGCTTTCATAGCGCTGACGGCTGCCTTGAAGGTATTCACGTTCAAGCCACCACACAGACCACGATCCGTGGACACGACGATAAAACCGACGCGTTTCACTTCACGTTCCTGCATGTACAGATGGTTATACTCAGGGTTGGCTGTTGCCAAGTGATGTATAACGCTCTTGATGCCGTTTGCGTACGGGCGGGAAGCCTTCATGCGGTCCTGAGCTTTGCGCATTTTTGACGCAGCCACCATTTCCATGGCGCTGGTAATTTTGCGCGTGCTGCCAATGCTCGCAATCTGTGTCTTAATCTCTTTTCCGACTGCCATAGTTCCGCCTCTATTCCTAACTCAGTGTCCGGTCTGCCGGGTGCATGGCACCCGCAGACCCACTACTCTGACGAGTACTTACCAAGTCTGGGTAGATTTGAACTTCTCGATGCCGGCTTTGAACTTCGCTGAAATCTCGTCGTTATAATCGCCGGATTCATTGATAGACTTCATCAGGTCAGCAAATTCGCTGTTGAAGAAGCCGATCAGCGCAGTTTCAAAAGCACCGATTTTGTTCAGTTCTACGTCTTTCAGGAAGCCTTCGTTGGCAGCGAACAGACTCAGACCCATCTCAGCGACGGACATCGGAGAATACTGTGCCTGCTTCATCAGCTCGGTAACACGCTGACCATGCTCCAGCTGAGCACGGGTTGCTTCGTCAAGATCGGAAGCAAACTGTGCAAACGCAGCCAATTCACGGTACTGTGCCAGCGCCAGACGTACACCACCACCCAGTTTTTTGATGATCTTGGTCTGCGCAGCACCACCTACACGGGATACAGACAGACCCGCGTTGATCGCCGGGCGGATACCTGAGTTGAACAGGTCGGATTCAAGGAAGATCTGACCATCAGTGATCGAGATAACGTTGGTTGGTACGAACGCCGAAACGTCTCCACCCTGAGTCTCGATTACAGGCAGCGCTGTCAATGAACCGGTTTTACCTTTGACTTCACCCTTGGTGAACTTCTCAACATAATCTTCGTTAACACGAGCAGCACGCTCAAGCAAACGAGAGTGAAGATAGAACACGTCACCAGGATAAGCTTCACGACCCGGTGGACGACGCAGCAGCAGGGAGATCTGGCGATAAGCCCAGGCCTGCTTGGTCAGATCATCATAGATGATCAGTGCATCTTCACCGCGGTCGCGGAAATATTCACCCATGGAGCAACCGGCATAAGGTGCCAGGAACAACATGGAAGCAGGGTCAGCAGCACCAGCGGCTACAACGATGGTGTGATCCATCGCACCGTGCTCTTCAAGCTTGCGTACCACGTTAGCAATGGTGGACTGTTTCTGTCCGATCGCTACGTAGATACACTTGATGCCGGTACCTTTCTGGTTGATGATCGCATCAATTGCGATTGCTGACTTACCGATCTGACGGTCACCGATGATCAGCTCACGCTGACCACGACCGACCGGTACCATGGCATCGATCGCTTTCAGACCTGTCTGAACAGGCTGATCTACCGATTTACGATCGATAACACCCGGTGCCACTTTTTCGACCGGATCGCTCAGTTTAGCTTCAATGGGGCCCTTGCCATCGACCGGGTTACCCAGTGCGTCTACAACGCGACCGAGCAGTTCAGGACCGACGGGGACTTCCAGAATACGGCCTGTGCAGCGAGCAGTCATGCCCTCTACCAGACCTTGATAGTCACCCAGAACCACGGCACCGACAGAGTCGCGCTCAAGGTTCAGAGCCATACCATAGATACCACCCGGGAATTCGATCATTTCGCCGTACATTACGTCGGCCAGACCGTGAATCAGGATGATACCATCAGATACGCTTACGATTGTGCCCTCATTACGGGCTTCAGAAGACACGTCGAGCTTTTCGATGCGCTTCTTGAGAATCTCGCTGATCTCAGATGGATTCAGTTGCTGCATTGTTATTCCCCATACTCAGGAATTCATCGCTTCGGCCAGTTTCGCCAGTCTCGCGCGAACCGAACCGTCGATCACAAGGTCATTTGCGCGAAGGATGACGCCACCCAGAATGGACTGATCCACCCGAGAGGTCACTTTCACTTCGCGTCCCAGTTTGGAGCGCAGTGCTTGAGCCAGTTTATCAACCAGTTGTTGATCCAGTTCATACGCTGTTGTCAGATCAACATCGACTGACATTTCATGATCGGCTTTAAGCTGATCAAACTGCACTGAGATTTTTGGAAGCAGTGCCAGACGGCCATTTTCAGCCAGCAGGTGAATAAAATTCTGTCCTGCTTCGTCCAGATTTTTTTCACAGACTGAAATAATCAGCTGTGCTTTCTGCTCCGCACTCAGTGAAGGCGTTCCAAGAACTCGCTTCATGTCACTGTCATTCACGACAAGCGCCGTAAATGCCAGCATTTCTGACCACTGATCGAGGCCGCCCTTATTCAGCGCATAGTCAAACGCTGCTTTGGTATAAGGCCGTGCGATTGTGTTGAGTTCAGCCATCATAAACCTCGCTTAAAGCTCAGCGGCCAGTTTTTCAACCAGCTTGGCATGTGCTTTTTGGTCAACAGAGGCTTCCAATATCTTTTCAGCACCGGCAACTGCCAGAACAACAACCTGGGCACGAAGAGCTTCGCGAGCCTGGTTGATTTCCTGGTTCAGTTCAGCCTGAGCAGCCGCTTTCACACGGTTGGCTTCTTCACGAGCCTGCTCTTTTGCCTCTTCGATTATCAGGTTAGCGCGCTTGTTGGCCTGTTCTATGATAGCAGCAGCCTGTACTTTGCTTTCACGCAGATCGTCAGCGGCACGCTCTTGAGCGAGTCGCAGATCACGTTCAGCACGGTCAGCTGCATCCAAACCTTCGGCAATCTTCTTTTTGCGTTCTGCCATGGCAGCCGTAATCGGCGGCCATACATACTTCATGCAGAACATGACAAAAATGGCGAATGCTATGGCCTGACCAATGATGGTGAGATTAATATTCACGCCATTACCCCTCGCGGTTGATTTGTATGGTTAGGACCCGGCAGGGTCAGCCCCAAAAGGTATAATTACCGGCTATCAACCTGCGAACAGCATGTACAGTGCCATACCAACACCGATCATCGGAACCGCGTCAACCAGACCGACGACGATGAAGAACTGGCTACGCAGCAGCGGTACCAGCTCGGGCTGACGTGCAGCACCTTCCAGGAACTTACCACCCAGCAAACTTACGCCCAGAGCACCAGCCAGTGCAGACAGACCCAGCAGCAGAGCAACAGCGATAAACAGCAGTTCAGCCATTTTTTTTCTCCAACATTTTTAAGGTTAAAGTGAATTGAAAACTCGTTTTTAATGTTTGGCACTGATCAGCGATCAGTGCTCATGTTCATCATGTGCCATTGCCATATAGACAATCGTCAGCACCATGAAGATAAACGCTTGCAGAACGATGACCAGAATATGGAAGATCGCCCAAGGTACTGAAAGCACCCATTGAATCCAGAACGGCAACAGCGCGATCAGGATAAAGATGATTTCACCCGCATACATGTTTCCGAACAGACGCAAACCCAGTGATACCGGCTTGGCAAACAGGTTTACCAGCTCCAGGAACAGGTTGAACGGAATGAAATACTTGCCCAGCGGCTGCAGTGACAGCTCGGCTGCAAAACCTTTAACGCCCTTGACCTTGATACTGTAGTAGATGATCAGGAAGAACACACTGAAACTCATACCCAGTGTGGCGTTGATATCGGTTGTTGGTACAATTTTCCAGTAGGGCAGGCCCATTTCACCGGCAATGTAGGGAATAAAGTCTACCGGGATGAGCTTCAACAGGTTCATCAGGAAAATCCACACAAACACCGTCAGCGCCAGAGGAGCGATGGTGGGGTTATTGTGATGGAAAATACTCTTGACGTTGTCCTGTACAAATTCGACCACAACTTCAATGAAGTTCTGCAGGTTACCCGGAACACCACTGACTGCGGTATCGGCAACTTTCTTGAACAACCAGATGAAGAACACACCGGTCAGGATCGAAAAGAACATGGTATCGACATGAATCGCCCAGAACCCCATCTCTGCAGCTTTCTGACCACCAGCAAAACCCCAACCGTCAACGGGGTGATTACCAAAAGTCAGATTACTCAGGTGATGGGAAATATATTCTGAGGATGTTTGGTTTTCGCTTGCCATTCTCAGCTACTCTCAGTCAAAGTTTCAGAAATCGTTGATTCAGTTTCAGTTGCAGATACCAACCGGTGACCTGCAACAGGATATACGTCACAAACAGCGCGCCGGCATTCAGCGGCTCAACCAGCATGAACACCAGACTGAACAGTGCCACGGCCAACAAAACCTTTACGGTTTCACTGATATACATGTTGGCCAGTATTTCGCGTGGCGTCTGTGCTGTGTTTTTTACCAATACTCTGAGTGAAAACCAGCCTGCGGGCATCAGATACAAAAGCCCGCCTATCAATGCAGAATAGGCTGTCACAAAATCTTTCAACATCAGTAGCAACGCCAGCAAGCAGGTCAGAGCCAACTGCACCAACAGTATGCGAAAGTACTGCATTGCAAAGCGGCGACTCTGTTTACTTCTGCCTGCGTTTGACGCCAAACCAGCAGATTCTATTCGTTTCTCCTGATCCTGGCTCATGAGTTCCAACTGCAGCCCGATGTTAAGTCCGGGGATTATAGGGGTTTAGGCCTGATGACTCAACAGATATAGCGCTTCTCTGTTACTAAGGTCTTAAGATTTAACCCCTAAGGACTCAGATATCCTGAGCCGTATCCAACCGGGCCAGAATGGCGTCAAGTTGTTCTTGAGAGTTGAAACTGATACTGATTTTTCCTTTGCCCTGTGCACTGGCTGCGATCTTCACCGGTGCTGAAAAATGACGTGACAGCAACCCGGAAATTTCTTTGAAGGTTTCATTCTGAACCGGCGCTGTTGGTTTTCTGGAAATTTCACCTGACTGATATTTTTTCACCAGCAGTTCAGTTTCGCGTACAGACAGGGCGCGTGATACCACCTGCGCAGCCGCCTCAACCTGTTGTTCACCTTCCAGCCCCAGCAAAGCACGGGCATGGCCCATTTCCAGATCGCCATACTCGAGCATTTTTCTGACATCTTCTGTCAGGTTCATCAGACGCAGCAGGTTAGCAATGGTGGAGCGGGATTTACCCACGGCATCAGCAACCTGTTGTTGCGTCAGCTCAAACTCGGTTTGTAACCGGTGCAGGGCGACCGCTTCTTCCATCGGATTGAGGTTCTCGCGCTGAATGTTTTCAATCAGCGCCATGGCAATCGCCGCTTCGTCAGGCACATCCCGGATGATCGTCGGAATTGTGCTCAATCCAGCCATCTGGGTTGCCCGCCAGCGGCGTTCACCGGCAATGATTTCATAGCGATTGTCAGCGATGGGACGCACTACGATGGGCTGCATGACACCCTGCGCGCGAATCGATTCAGCCAGCTCTTCCAGTGCCTGAGGTTCCATATCACGACGCGGCTGATAACGCCCACGTTCAATACGGTTGATATCCATATGCTGCAGCTCACCCTGAGTGGACAAGGGTTCAGCAGCTTCATGCAGCGGTGATTCAGTGTCATCCGACATCCCTGACAACAAGGCATCCAGACCTCGTCCCAGACCACGCTTTTTCACCACCATTATTCTGCTTCCTGTGTTTCGGGTTGTTGTTCAACGGCCTGTTTCTGCTCAGCTTCGGTACGACGAATCAATTCACCAGCCAAAGCCAGGTAGGACAACGCACCACGTGAGCTTTTATCATATTGCAGTACCGGCAAGCCATGACTCGGAGCTTCAGCCAGACGCACATTACGCGGAATGACCGTGCGATACACCTTGTCACCAAAATACTCCACCAGATGCACCGACACATCACGCGTCAGACTCATACGTGGATCAAACATGGTGCGCAGGATACCCTCAATTTTGAGTTCAGGGTTCAGTCGCTTGTGAATCTTGTCGATGGTACCGATCAGGGCACTGATCCCTTCCAGAGCGTAATACTCACACTGCATGGGTATCAAAACACCGGCCGAGGCTGACAGAGCATTAACAGTCAGCAGGTTCAAGGAGGGGGGGTTGTCCAGCAGGATAAAATCATAACGGTCAGCCAGCGGCATCAACGCCATTTTCAGACGGAACTCGCGACGCGGCAATTGCAGCAGTTCAACTTCTGCCGCCGTCAGATCGCCATTGGCACCTATAATATCAAATCCACCAGGCAATCCGCGACGAATACAGTCTTCCGCACTCATGGCACCGGTCAGCAGCTCATAGGATGAACCTTCCAGTTCATGTTTGTCGACGCCGCTCCCCATGGTTGCATTCCCCTGGGGGTCCAGGTCGATCAACAGCACGCGCTTTTTGGTCGCAGCCAAGGAGGCTGCAAGATTGACACAGGTTGTGGTTTTACCAACACCACCTTTCTGATTGGTAATTGTGAGAATCTTAGCCACCGTCAAGCTCTCCCGAGTATCAGCAGATGTCGCTCAGCATCACACTCCGGAACACTCAGCGAATGAGTCTGTTTGACACAAAAGCCGTTCCGTAGCGTACTGATTTCCTGTTCAGGATACAGGCCTTTCATGGCAAGAAAAATACCCTTATCGGCACAGAGGTGATGTGTCCAGTCGAGCATATCGTTCAAGGACGCGAAAGCTCTGGAGATCACCGCATCAAACGGCTCGGGTTTATATGCCTCAACACGACTGTGAACCACCGTGAGATTGGTTAATCCCAGCTCCAGTTTAACCTGCTGCTGAAAGCGGGTCTTCTTGCCATTGCTGTCGATAGTGGTGATCTGGCAGTCGGGTTTACAGATGGCCAGGGGGATACCGGGCAGTCCCGGGCCACTGCCAACATCAATAATACGCTGGCCCTCAACATAAGGCAGAATACTCAGACTGTCAGCCAGGTGACGGCTAATCATCTCCTGAGGGTCCCGTACAGCTGTCAGGTTATAGGCTTTATTCCATTTAATCAGCAGCTCCAGGTAAGCGATTAACTGCTGTTGCTGTTCAGCAGTAATAGTCAGACCCATCTGCTGTAATTGGCGGGCCAGCTGCGCCGAATAATCCTTCATAGTGCTGCTGCTCGAGCCTGTTTGAAAGCCAGTTGCCGTTTTTTCAGATACACCAGCAACAAAGAAATTGCAGCGGGTGTCATCCCCTGAATTCGAGATGCCTGGGCGATACTGACCGGTCTGACAGCTTCCAGCTTGCTACGTAATTCATTCGAAAGTCCACCGACCTGGGCATAATCCAGATCATCAGGCAGGGGAGTATTTTCCTGCTTGCGCATCTGCTCAATTTCACCGCGCTGACGCTCAATGTAACCGGCATACTTGAACTCGACTTCGACCTGTTCTGCGACAGCAGGGTCGGTGACACCCTGGCCACGCAGCTCAGCGACATCAGCATAATTTAATTCCGGTCGACGAATCAGGTCAGCCAGACTGTATTCGCGTGACAGTGGCGTCTGAAGATGTTGCTGCAAGACCTGAGCTTCTGGAGAGGCTGGCTGTATCCAGGTGGTTTCCAGACGCTGCTTTTCCTGAACAATGGCTTCACGTTTGCGTTCAAAGGCAGCCCAGCGCTCATCTGACACCAGTCCGAGCTGGCGTCCTTTTTCGGTCAAACGCATATCCGCATTGTCTTCTCGCAGCACCAGGCGGTATTCCGCACGACTGGTAAACATGCGATAGGGTTCAGAGGTACCGTGGGTAATCAGATCATCAACCAGAACACCAATATAGGCTTCATCACGACGCGGATACCACTGCTCTTTTTCCTGAACCTGCAATGCTGCATTCATGCCAGCCAACAATCCCTGCGCACCGGCTTCTTCATAACCGGTTGTACCGTTGATCTGACCGGCAAAGTAGAGGCCGGATATAAAACGGGTTTCCAGTGTATGCTTCAGATCCTGCGGATTGAAATAATCATACTCTATGGCATATCCAGGGCGGGTGATATGGGCTTTTTCCAGGCCACGAATGGAACGTACCAGCTCCAGCTGCACATCAAAGGGTAAACTGGTGGAGATGCCGTTGGGATACAGCTCATGGGTCGTCAGCCCTTCAGGCTCAATAAAGATCTGATGTTGATCCTTGTCGGCAAAGCGGTGAATCTTGTCTTCAATCGAAGGGCAATAACGCGGACCGATACCCTCAATCACGCCACTGTACATCGGTGAACGATCCAGACCACCGCGAATAATGTCGTGGGTCCGCAGATTGGTATGGGTAATATAACAACTGATCTGACGTGGATGATCTTCTACCCGTCCCAGATAGGACATAACCGGAGTTGGTGTATCTCCAGGCTGCTCCTGCATCACTGAAAAGTCGACACTGCGGGCATCAATGCGAGGTGGAGTACCGGTTTTCAGACGTTCAACCCGGAAAGGTAACTCACGTAAACGACGCGCCAGCGCAACTGATGGCGGATCGCCGGCACGACCACCCTGGTATTGCTCCAGGCCGATATGAATCACACCTCCCAGGAAGGTACCTGCTGTCAACACGACCGCTCGGGCATGAAAACGTATACCACTTTGGGTGACTACACCGCGTACTTGATCCTGTTCAACAATCAGGTCATCTGCTGCTTGCTGAAAAATTTGCAAGTTGGGCTGGTTCTCCAACTGCTGGCGAATCGCCGCTTTATACAGAATCCGGTCAGCCTGGGCACGGGTAGCCCGCACAGCTGGGCCTTTACGGGCGTTCAGGGTACGGAACTGAATACCGCCCAAGTCAGTAGCCCGAGCCATAGCGCCATCCAGAGCATCAATCTCTTTGACCAGATGACTTTTTCCAATCCCGCCAATTGCCGGGTTACAGGACATCTGCCCGAGAGTTTCGATGTTATGGGTCAGTAACAGCGTGTTGACGCCCATGCGAGCAGCAGCCAGTGCCGCTTCAGTACCGGCATGGCCACCACCTATGACTATGACATCAAAGCGATCGGGGTAATCCACCATTCATTATCACCGTTTGGAAAAAGCCTGACAGCCAGGCGTTTGTTTCAGGGGGGCTAAGTATACCGTTCTGCGCAAGGATAAGGAATGGTCAAAAAATGATCAGTCTTTGAATTGTACGAATTTATAGAAATATAAAGAGATTTAAGAAAAGAGGATTATTGTGATGATTATGTATAGTACCGCTGTTTTCTGTTTAAAAGCTTAAATTTATATTTAATATCAATTGATTATATCAATGGTAACCCTGTTGTCAGCAGGGTACTGAGGGTGTGTGGGGCATGTACAGAGGCTGTGCACAAAACATCGAGTTATTCACAGCCAGATTTGTTCACAAGTTTCCAAAGAGGTTACACCAATAAATTATACATATTATTCACATGTAGATGTGTATAAGTATTTTTTCAGCATATTACTGTGTGTATAGCATGCATAACATGTGATTAAACTGTAGTTTTATCCACATTACCATTAAAAACAAACGACTAAAATCGAATTGGGAAGTGTGGACAAACTGAGATACACTAGCCTCGAATAAGGGAAATCCCCCATTAATCAGGAGTGAATCATGACAGGAACTTTGCGTTTAATTGGCGTATTACTGCTTTCGATGGTGTTTTCCAGTCAATTAATGGCTGCGAGAATCTATACAGACAGTGCCTGGACCCCGAATTTTGCAGTCCCCGGTCTCGATCGTGCACCGGTTTATCTGAGTATTACCAATTTATCTGATTCACCACGTCAGTTAATCGGTGCGTCGACTGAAATTGCTGATCAGGTCAGTATTCAGGCTTTGACTCAGGCGAACAATCGCATGCGGGTCAGCTATATTGAACGTGTTGAGTTACCGGTAGGGGTGACCGTTAATCTTGAAAATTCAGGTTTGTACCTGATGTTGGAAGGTATACAGTCCAATCTGCGCCCTGGCAGTCGCTTTAATCTGACGTTGCATTTTGATCGTGGGGAAGAGCATACATTGCGTGTTCAGGTACGCTCTGTCGGTGTGACAGCAGACCGTATGTTGGAGAATATGCGTACCGATCCGATGCAACCAGGCAGTGCACCCAGACGGACAGAAGGGCTGGAAGAAGGGATCAAGACAGACCCGCTGATTCGCTAAGCGGAAACGGGAACCTTGCCAGTTGTGCAACTGGCAAGGATTCCTGTAATCAAGGCTCGTTAAAAGGCAGGGGTTGCTCTGTATTACGGCGTACTTCAAACACATTCAAGGTCATCGCAACCAGACTGTAGTAGCCGAGAATACCAATCAGATCAACCAGAGCCGCTTCACCGAAATGGGATACAGCCTGCTGATAAAGTGCATCAGGAATGCGCTTTTCTGCATAGAGGGTCTGTGTCAATTGATACACCAGCTGTTCATCTGCATTGGCAAATACCGGGTGTTGTCCAGTGCGTATCGCTTCAGTAATCTGCTTGTCTATGCCGGCCTGATGCGCAATCGGTTCATGGATCTGCCATTCCGCTTGTGATTGCCAGCAGGCCGCTGTGGTGAGAATGGCCAGCTCGCTCAGTCTGAGCGGGATACGGGTATGGTAGCGGCAATAGGCGCCAAGCTGTTGTGCCGGGTCAGCCAGCTCCGGACTGTGCACCCAGGCCAGAAACGGACCATCCAGATTACCACGTGGGCCTTGCAGAATACTGTCCAGTACACGTTGTTGTTCAGCTGTGGTGTTGTCCTTGGTCAGAGTGGTCAAGCGTGATTGCATGTGCTTTCCTTAAAGTGCATTCAATGCCTGGTTAATGGCAAGATTCAGTTTAGTAACTATCTCATCAACATGCGCTTCGGTGATGATAAAGGGCGGTGCCAGAAGAATATGGTCTCCATCCTTACCATTCAGAGTGCCACCCATGGGGTAACACATCAGCCCTTGTTGCATGGCTGCTGCTTTGATTTTGGCATGAAGTTTCAAGCCTGAATCAAAAGGCGTTTTACTGTCACGATCCTTGACCAGCTCGATACCGCGGAACAAACCACGCCCCCGAATATCACCAATATGCGGATGATCTCCGAATTGATCAACCAGTGTCTGTTGCAACAATTCACCCATGCGTACGACATTATCCAGCAGTTGACCGGATTCAATACGCTTTTGCACGGCCAATGCAGCAGCGCAGGCGGTTGCGTGACCTATATAGGTATGACCATGCTGGAAAAAGCCCGATCCCTGGCGCAGGGTCTGGATGATTTCATCACTGACCAGCGTAGCGCCGATGGGCTGATAACCACCCCCCAAACCTTTGGCAATACAGATCAGATCCGGTTCAATTCCTTCCTGGGCACTGGCAAACAGAGCACCGGTACGGCCCATACCACACATGACTTCATCGGCAATCAACAAGATGCCATGACGACTGCAAATATCGCGCATGCGCTTGAAGTAGTCAGCTACCGCCGGAACAGCACCCATGGTGGCTCCAACAACTGGTTCAGCAATAAATGCCATCACATTTTCAGCGCCTAGCTCTGCAATTTTCTGTTCCAGCTCATCGGCCAGGCGTGCCGCAAAAGCCGTATCACTTTCATCCGCCAACTGCTCGCGATACGCGTAACAGGGACTCAGGTGATGGATGTTGATCAACAGAGGTTCAAACTGTTGGCGTCGCCACTGATTACCACCGGTTGCCAGGGCTCCCAGTGTATTACCGTGATAGCTCTGACGCCGGGCAATAATATGCTTGCGTTGAGGTTCACCTTTTTCAACATAGTACTGGCGTGCCAGTTTCAATGCCGACTCTACTGCTTCAGAACCACCGGATACAAAATACACCGAGTTGAGTGTTCCTGGCGCCCGGGCTGCCAGAAAGTCAGCCAGGGTTTCCATGGGTTCGGTGGTGAAGAAGGAGCTGTGGGCATAGGCGATCTGATCAATTTGAGCTTTGATCGCTTCAATAACCTCGGTATCACTGTGCCCCAGGCAGGACACTGCTGCACCGCCGCAGGCATCAATATAGCGTTTGTTGTTCGCATCCAGGATATAAACCCCATCTCCTTTGACAGCAGTGGGATAGTTTTGAACGAGGCTGCGATGCAATACGTGGCTCATGACACATCCTTTACGAAGTGACGTTGATTATAAAAGTTCGGGGTTTTGGGTGTTGATCGGTCAACATGGTTTCTCAGTATAGGCCAAGATCTTTGCCAGAACGACTGGCTGGATCAAAGTTGTTCAATATCATAGTTGCTCTATATTCTGCAGATACAACTCGGCGGTCTGTAAAATGGGTTGCTGTTCCTCCGGGCTGAGTGTTTGCCAGTGCTTTAATGGAAAAGCCATGCGTGGATTATCGGAGAAGAGTGGCAGATGCCGATTGATGAAATGCCAATACAGACTGTTAAACGGACAACTTTGAGGCCCACTGCGTTGCTTCACCTTGTAGTGGCAGGATTTGCAATAGTGGCTCATGCGCTGAATGTAGTTTCCGGAGGCCGCATAGGGTTTGCTGGCAATCAGGCCGCCGTCGGCAAACTGACTCATACCCCGGGTATTGGGCAACTCAACCCATTCAATCGCATCAATATAGATGCCCAGATACCAGCGATCCACAGCATCCGGATCAATACCGGCGAGCAAGGCAAAATTGCCGGTAATCATCAGGCGTTGAATATGGTGTGCATAGGCATAGTCCAGTGATTGTCGAATGCTGTGAGCAACACAGCGCATACGCGTTTCTGCGTTCCAGAAAAACGCCGGTAATGCCCGTTTGGCGGATAGGTAATTTTGCTCGGCATAGTTGGGCATCTGGGACCAATAAAGGGCACGAACATATTCCCGCCAGCCTAGAATCTGGCGAATAAAACCTTCAGCCTGTGCCAGGGATATTGTCTGAGAATGGCTTCGCCAGTGCTCTTCTGTTGCCCGAATCACCTCCATCGGATGCAGCATTTTACTGTTCAACGCAAATGACAAACGGCTGTGAAACAGGCTCCAGCCGCGCTCACTCATAGCGTCCTGGTAGCGGCCAAAGGCGGGTAAACAGTGGGTCAGGAAGTGCTGTAACAACTGTCGTGCTTCACGACGGGTGACAGGCCAGGGCAACTGACCCTGGGGCAGCTGGCCGAGAGTTTGAATATCATGGCGCTGCAGGCGTTCTATGATATCCGTCACATCCTGTGCAAATAACAGCGGCTGTGGCAGCTCGACTGAATCCGCCAGTGATTGGCGGTTTTCAGCATCAAAATTCCAGCGTCCGCCTTCAGGCTTACCATTGGCATCCATCAGAACCTTTTGCTGCTTGCGGAGTTGGCGATAAAAAACTCCATGCGGTGATTGGGTAAATGCTGCCAGGCATCGCGCGGGGTAATGAAGTGTTCTGTGTCGACTGCCTTGACGGTCAACCGGTCTTTAACTGTGTCACAAAATCTGACCAACTGTTGGTCCAGCCGGTATTCATCCGGTAGTTGATAACTGAAACGGGTAATCGAATATTGTTGAATGCAGTGGTGTAACAGCGCGGTTAAATCAGCATGGTCACGTGTTTGATCCAGCGTCAGATATTCGACTCTATGTCCGGCTTGCTGCAGGGCTTCAGCAAAGCGTTGCATGGCCAGAAAAAAGGCACATACCTTTTGCAGATGATGTACAACATAGTCCGTTTCCTGGCGTAGCTCCGCAATCAGATAGATCACCTCGGGATCGACCTGTTTAAACCAGGAATGTGCTGCATTTAACTGGTCACCCAAAATCAATCGGAGTTCCATCAGAATAGACCTTATTGTGGATAACCAAGTTGATATTCTGTCAGAAACACTTGGAATTTCCGTGGACTATGTCGAATTTACAAGGCATTCCAAGGTGTTTGCTGATAGAGTCTGTTTGTGGATAAGTCTGTTAGTCAATCGACTGACAGACTCATTTCAGGGGTTATTCGTGGAATCATCGTTTTCAGATCACCTGCAGTCCTATGCCTGTCAGGCTGATTTTTTTAGCTGCTGAATCAATAGGGCTGCGACGATCATCACCAAACCGACCAGCGTGGCGGGATAGATCTGTTCTCCGACCAGAAAGCGCAGCAGAATCAGGGAGGCGAAGGGTGAAATAAAGATCAGATTGGAAATACGTGCAGTATTTTCAGCATAACGCATTGCCATCAGCCACAGCATGAAGGCAATCGCCATTTCAAAAACCCCGACATAAATTGCTCCCACCCAGCCTTGCCAGGAGTGCATCTGGAAGTCTGACAATATCGCTGTGGCCAGTGTAATCATCGGCAACGCCAGCACAAAACTCAGGCTAATGGAGATGAGTGGATCAGACTGATTTCGGGTGTTGAGTATCCAGTAACCGGCCCAGATAAAGGTCGAGATCAGCGCCAGCGCAACCCCCAGCGGATCATCAAACTGCAGGCTGAGCAGATCACCCCGGGTTGCAATGACCATGGCTCCTGTATAGCCCAGCAGGATAGCGATCCAGTCCTGGCGCCGAATGGTCTGACCCAGAAATGGCACCGCCAATAATGTCAGGGTGATGGCCCAGGTATAGTTGAGTGTCTGTGCCTGCTGTGCGGGCAAGCGGTCATAGGCCTGAAACAGTACCAGGTAATAGAGCGTCGGATTCATCAACCCGGCCAGCAAAAAGAAGGCCGGACGTTGTTTGAAGGTCTGCAGAAGTTCAGACAGACGGCCCTGTACAGCCAGCAGTAGCAGCAGCAGAATGACGGCCGTTAGTGTTGCTACCCAGAGCAGTTGCGCCGGCGAAAAGTAGTTGAGTGATAACTTGAAGGCTGTCGCCACCGTTGACCAGCAGGCGACGGCACCCAGAGCCAGCCACACTGCTTTTTTCTGATCCTTCATGTAAATGATCCAGTCCTGTACTGAATTGATGGGAGTCAAACCAAGCTGTCTACGCTAAGCGTCTATACTGCATAAATCAACGGGTAATCCTGGGGCAAATTGCAGATGGATTCAGATGGACAGGAAGCGCTGTTAGCTCAGCGCTTTGAACTGGAGCGCTTGATCAGTCGCATTTCATCAGCGATCGTGATGTGTACTTATGCAGCACTGGACAGTGAAATCGAGCGCTGTCTGCAGTGGATTGCTGAATATACCCGTACAGACCGCAGTTATCTGTTTTTGATTCAGGATGAACGCTATGCCGATAACACGCACGAATGGTGTGCTCAGGGAATTACGCCCCAAAAGCAAGAATTGCAGCAATTGGAGCTGTGTGATGACTATCCAATGGTGCAGAAAATCCGTGCGCATCAGGTTATCAATTACCCGGATGTCGCTAATCTGCCTGAAGAAAGCCAAGTTGAACGTGAAATTCTGACCCGCCAGGGCATTCAGTCGATGCTGGCCGTGCCGATGGTTTCCAACCGTCGCTTGGTGGGTTTTATCGGCATAGATGCTGTCGTTACACGGCGCTGCTGGCTGGAAGATGATATTTATCTGCTGCGCATCTGTGGTGAGATGTTTACCCATGCCCTGGAGCACAAGCGTACCGAGGATCTGCTTAAGGCCAGTGAGGCACGTTTACGCTATGTGTTCGAGCGTATTCCGGCAATAGCGGTACAGGGCTATGACGCCAAACGCCGGGTGTTTCTATGGAATCGTGCCAGTGAACTGCTGTATGGGTTTTCTCAACAGGAAGCATTGGGGCAGCGACTGGAAGATCTGATTATTCCACCCGAGGACCGTGAAGCGGTGATTGCTGCGCATGAGCGCTGGCTGCATCAGGATGATGAAATACCTTCAGGAGAGCTGACACTGCTGCACAAGACAGGCAGTCGCTTACGGGTATTTTCCAGCCATGTGATGCATACCAGTATACTGGGTGACAAGGAGCTGTATTGTGTTGATGTTGACCTGACGCCGTTGAAAAAAGCACAGTATGATCTGGAAAAACTGGCACATTTTGATGCGCTGACCGGCTTACCCAATCGGATTTTACTGTCAGACCGATTGAATCAGATGATCAGTCTGAGTCATCGTACGGAACAGCTGGTGGCGGTGGCCTATCTCGATCTGGATGGTTTCAAGCAGATTAATGATAGCTATGGTCATGCGATGGGAGATCGGGTGCTGCAACAGCTGTCCGATCTGATGAAACAGTCCCTGCGAGAGGAAGATACCCTGGCCCGTATCGGTGGTGATGAATTTGTTGCGGTGCTTGGCGGGCTGAACCAGTTGCAGGATTGTGAACCGGTGTTGAAACGCTTGCTGACAGCTGCATCAACCGTGCTACAGCTGGATGGACAGAACTTCAGAATATCGGCCAGTATCGGAGTCACCATTTATCCACTGGATGATGCTGAACCAGACCAGTTGATGCGTCATGCAGACCAGGCTATGTACCTGGCAAAACAGGCTGGTAAAGACCGTTATCAGCTTTTCGATATTCAGCTGGAAACTGAAATCCGGCGCAAGCAACAGGCGCTGAAAGCCATATCCACCGGATTGCAGCAGGGTGAATTCGAGCTGCATTACCAGCCCAAAATCAATATGCAAACCCTGGCATTTGAGGGAGCTGAAGCGCTGATTCGCTGGCAGCATCCGCAATCAGGGCTGCTGTATCCCGGTGCCTTTTTACCGGTGACAGAAGGTCATCAAGTGGAGCTGGAGTTGGGCGAATGGGTATTGCATTCCGCGCTGGCCCAGATGCAGCAGTGGCGATTGCAGGGGTTCTACTGCCCCTTGAGCATCAATATCGCGGCACAGCAGATACAGCGCAGCGAGTTTGCCGATCAACTGGCTGCTGCCCTGCAAGCCTATCCCCAGGTTAATCCGCAGCAGTTGCAATTGGAAATACTGGAAACCAGTGCTTTAGAAGACATGGAACTGGTAACCGATACGCTGCTGCGCTGTCGGGCATTGGGCGTCAGTCTGGCACTGGATGATTTCGGTACCGGCTATTCATCGCTGGCGTATCTGAAGCGCCTGCCAATCGATTGTCTGAAAATAGACCAGGGATTTGTTCGGGAAATGCTCGCAGATGCAGATGACCTGTCGATTATCCAGGGTGTACTGGGTCTGGCGCATGCCTTTGACTTGCATGTCATCGCTGAAGGGGTGGAAACGCCAGCCCACTGTCGTCAATTACTGACACTGGGCTGTCGTTACGGACAGGGTTATGGCATTGCCCGGCCCATGCCGGCTTCAGCCTTACCTGACTGGGTGAGTAAGACTCTTCCCGGATTGCACTTTTAGTCTGCCAGCAGCTCGCTGACCTGGTTGACGATATGCTCGCCAATCGGCAATGACGAGGTTGCCGCCGGTGATGGCGCATTACAGACATTGACGGTTCGACGCGTATTGATAAACAGAAAGTCATCAATCAGTTTACCGTCTCGGCTGACTGCCTGGGCACGGACTCCTGCCGGATAGGGCTTCAAATCCTGTAGCGTGATACTCGGGCAGTACTTACGCACCTCTTCCAGATACGCGGATTTGAACAGCGAGTTCTTCATCTCCACCAGACCGGGGCGCAGGTTCTTCAGCAGCACTTTGACAATGCCGGGGTTGGTGAACATCTGCAGCATATCCCGGGGCGATATATCGGATTTACGGTACCCTTCACGCTTCAGTGCCAGCACGGCATTCGGTCCTACGGTGGTGGTGCCGTCAATCATGCGGGTCAGGTGGACACCGAGGAAAGGCATCGAAGGATCAGGGATCGGGTAGATCAGATGATTGACGATCTGGTTATGCTGTTCCGGCAGCAGGTAGTATTCACCACGGAAAGGACAGATGGTGAATTCAGGCTTCAGGCCGAGCATGCGTACCACACGATCCGCCATCAATCCTGAACAACTGATCAGATAGCGGGTGGTAAAGGTTTCCTGCTCGGTCGAGACCCTGACTTCCTGTTGGGTTTCCAGCAAGGCATTGACGGCCTGTCCATAGCGTATTTCACCGCCTTGCTGCTGGAACACTCGGGCCATGGCTTCAGTGACCTGGGCATAGTTAACGATACCGCTGGAGGGCACAAAGATGGCGCCGATACCGGTAATGTTGGGCTCACGTTCCCGTAGGGCATCGGCAGACAGCCATTCCCGCTCCAGCCCATTGGCTTCGGTGCGTTCCCAAAGCGCCTGCATCCGCTGCATTTCCAGATCATTGGTGGCGACCAGCAGCTTACCGCATACGTCATACTTGACCTGCTGTTCATCACAGAAGGCTTTCATCCGCCGGTTACCTTCCAGACAGAAGCGTGCCTTCAGGCTACCGGGGGTGTAATAAACACCGGCATGAATGACGCCGCTGTTGTGACCGGTTTGATGCTGCGCCGGGCCGGATTCTTTTTCCAGCAGCAGAATACGTTTGTCGGGATAGCGCTGTTGCAGCTGCATCGCCGTTGACATGCCCAGAATACCGCCACCGATAAGAATAAAATCGTACACCCTGCTGAACCTCATCTGATTGAATCGACAGTTATTGTGGCGCGTTTCGTGGAGACACTCAATCCTTGATCCGGGTGTCGATGGTATGTTGCAGGAGTTCCAGGTAGGTTTCCAGAATCAGGTTCGGACGTTTGCCCTTGCGGGTAATGGCGGCGAATTCAGTGGTAAACTGGCGTTGTTCAGGTACCACCGATTGCATCCGCCCTTCCCTGACCCAGCGCTCGGCATAATGGGTGGGTAGAAAGCCCAGGTAACGCCCGGTCAGAATCAGAAACGCAATGCCCTCACGATCCGTGGCACTGGCACTGACATGCAGGGATTGATAATGCTGCAAGGCTTCATCTGTCTGGGCATAGGCGGCAGCCACGACGTCCTGCTGGCGCAGTTCCTTGTCCTCAATAGGTGTCTTGCCATACAGCGGGTGATCATGGCTGCAATACAACTGAGAGGTTTCACTGTACAGCGGCAGGTAATTCAGTCCCGGTAGTGCCTTGATCACCGGAACCACGCCCAGATGCAAACGTCCGTCCAGCACCGCGACTTCAATTTCCGCTGGTGGTGTCATGCGGATATTGATCATCACTTCCGGGCCTCGCGCCTTGATCGCACCGATGGCATCGGTGATGAACATTTGTGGCATGGTGACCAGATTATCGGTGATGCCAATATTCAGCTCACCCTTGAGATGGGCATGCAGACTGTTGACCTGGGTGCGGAAGTTTTCCAGCGCCGACAACAGCTGCAGACTGTAGGCATACACCTCTCGGCCCTCCTCTGTCAGCGAAAAACCGCTGCGCCCTCGCTGACACAGGCGTAAAGACAGACGCTGCTCCAGATCCGACATGGCGGTACTGATAGCGGCTCGACTGATATTCAGATCAGCCTCGGCTGCCGCAAAACCGCCCCGCTCTACTACGGTACGAAAAATGCGTAACAGGCGGATATCGGCATCGGCGACCTGGCCAGACAGAGCAGGTTTCATCGGTTTCATGGGCAGAAATGATCGTGCTGAAAAAGATTCAGTTTAGTTAACTAAAAGGTTAAGTAAAGATAACTAAATAAATATTTTAAAAACCTAACGAGCAGATCACACTGGATTCACATCATTACACAGTCGTTGTGCCGGACCTCTGTACCGCCACCTGGAGAAACACATCATGTCGGATAATAAAGCCGCAGGCTTGAGCCGTGACCAGTTAGAAGCCTATTGGATGCCCTATACAGGCAACCGTCAGTTTAAAGACAACCCGCGCATGATTGTTGCGGCGGATGGCAAGTATTACATCGATGCAGAAGGCCGACGGATATTCGATGGTCTGTCGGGTCTGTGGTGTTGTGGTGCCGGTCATAACCGTCCGGAAATCGCAGAGGCGGTCAGCCAGCAACTGAAACAGCTGGACTACTCTCCGGCCTTCCAGTTTGGTCATCCGAAAGCCTTTCAGCTGGCCAACCGGGTGGTGGAGTTTATGCCGGAAGGGCTGGATCATGTGTTTTTCACCGGCTCAGGTTCTGAAAGTGCCGATACCTCGCTGAAAATCGCCCGTGCTTACTGGCGCAAGAAAGGTATGCCATCCAAGACGCGTCTGATTGGCCGTATCAAGGGGTACCATGGGGTGAACTTCGGTGGTATCAGTGTTGGCGGTATTGGTGCCAACCGGGCACTGTTTGGCCAGGCTGTTGAAGCAGATCATCTGGCACATACGATCCTGAAGGAAAATGCCTTTACTCGCGGTATGCCGAAAACCGGTGCCGAGCTGGCTAATGAACTGTTGGAACTGATTACACTGCATGATGCGTCCAACATTGCAGCCGTGATTGTGGAACCCATGGCCGGTTCAGCCGGGGTGATTCCACCTCCGGTCGGTTACCTGCAGCGGTTGCGGGAAATCTGTGATCAGCACAATATTTTGTTGATCTTTGATGAAGTAATCACCGCCTTCGGGCGCTGTGGTACCAAAACCGGTGCCGAGGCCTTTGGTGTGAAGCCGGATATCCTCAACATCGCCAAACAGATGACCAATGGTGCTGTGCCGATGGGTGCAGTGGTGGTGCGTTCTGAAATTTACCAGACCTTTATGGAACAGGGTGGTCTGGACTATGTGCTGGAATTGCCACATGGTTATACCTACTCCGCGCATCCGGTTGCCTGTGCCGCGGGTCTGGCAGCACTGGATCTGCTGGAAAAAGATCAGCTGATTCAGCGCTCTGCCAGCATGGCACCGGTATTTGAAGACGCGCTGCACAGTCTGAAAGGCAGTCGCCATGTGACCGACATCCGTAACTATGGTCTGGCGGGCGCACTGACTCTGGCAGCGGCTCCGGGTGAGCCGTTGAAACGCCCTTATGAGGTCGCGATGAAGTGCTGGGAGAAAGGTTTTTATGTCCGTTATGGCGGCGACACCATTCAACTGGGCTTGCCATTTACTGTGGATAAAGAAGAAATTGATTTGTTGATCAATGCATTAGGTGATGCGATCAACGAAACTGAATAATCTGAATTAAACAAGCGAGACTGTAATGAATCTGATTGGACACTTGATTAATGGCGCGGTGGTGACTCCGGAAGGACGTCGCCAGCCTGTGTATAACCCGTCTGCCGGTACGGCACATGCCGAGGTATTGCTGGCTTCGACAGCTACTGTAGAAGAGGCGATTGCCAATGCCAAGGCCGCGTTTCCTGCCTGGCGTAATACACCCGCTGCCAAACGCGCCCGCATCATGTTCCGTTTCAAGGAGCTGCTGGAAGCCAATGCGGATGAAATCGTACGCCTGATCGGCCTGGAACACGGCAAGATTGCACATGATGCTATGGGTGAGTTACAGCGCGGTATCGAGAATATCGAGTACGCCTGTTATGCACCGGAGTTGCTCAAGGGTGAGCACAGCAAGAATGTTGGTCCGGGGATCGATTCCTGGAGTGAAATGCAGCCCCTTGGCGTCGTGGCCGGTATCACGCCTTTCAACTTTCCGGCGATGGTACCGCTGTGGATGTATCCACTGGCGATCGTGTCGGGTAACTGCTTTATTCTGAAGCCGTCCGAACGTGACCCTTCCTCCACTCTGCTGATCGCTGAACTGCTGCACCAGGCTGGTCTGCCTGCAGGGGTTTTGAATGTGGTCAATGGCGACAAGGAAGCGGTGGATACACTGCTGACACATCCGGATATTGAAGCGGTTAGCTTTGTTGGATCCACGCCGATTGCCGAGTATGTCTACCAGACCGCTTCGGCGCATGGCAAGCGTTGTCAGGCGCTCGGTGGTGCGAAAAACCATGCCATCGTCATGCCGGATGCGGATATGGATAATGCGGTGGAAGCCCTCACCGGTGCGGCTTTTGGATCCTCCGGTGAGCGTTGTATGGCGATCTCTGTGGCTGTTGCTGTAGGTGATGAAGCCGCAGATGCGCTGGTTGCCAAGCTGAGCCAGCGTATGCAGAGCCTGAAAGTAGGTGCTTACTCCGACAGCAGCAATGACTTCGGTCCGCTGATTACCGCAGCCCATAAAGCCAAGGTAGAAGGCTATATTCAGAGCGCCGAAGAGGATGGTGCTGTGATCGTCGTCGATGGACGTAACCCTGCAGTGGGTGATGCCAACGGCTTTTTCGTGGGTGGGACACTGATCGATCAGGTCAAGCCGGGTATGCGGTGCTATGAAGAGGAGATCTTTGGTCCGGTACTGGTCGTGGTGCGTGTGGATTCAATGCAGGCTGCCATGGATCTGATTGATGCACATGAATATGGCAATGGCACCTGCCTGTTCACCCGTGACGGTGAAGCGGCACGCTATTTCAGTGACAACATCAAAGTGGGTATGGTGGGTATCAATGTCCCTCTGCCGGTCCCTGTGTCCTATCACAGCTTTGGTGGCTGGAAACGCTCGCTGTTTGGTGATCTGTTTGCCTATGGTCCGGATGGTGTGCGCTTCTACACCCGTCGCAAAACCATTACCCAGCGCTGGCCGTCATCTGGTGTGCGTGAAGGGGCACAGTTCTCCTTCCCCTCCTGATAGACTGCTGATCAGACCCCGGTGCCTTTCAGGCACTGGGGTTCCAATGCAACACTTTCGGTTCCCTGGGTAATCCACACCTGTCCTTCATTGATGCTGCATTGCAGTTCCATACGGCGATCTGCCAAGGCTCCCAGTGCCTGAACACTGTCATCGGCGATCTGCCAGACTTCCAGATTGGTATAGCGTTGCAGTGCTGCTGCATTTTGCTGCCACCAGACGGGTACACTCCGTCCTCCATAGGCATAAATCTTCACCTGTCTGGACTGCTGCGATGCCTTGCGTATCCATTTTTCATCGGGTGTACCAAACAGCACCCACAACTCAATATCGCCGTGTAGATTCTGTGACCAGAGCTCTGCCCCACCCTCGCCGCTGAGATCACGGGCAAACTCCAATTGCTCAGAGGCATTGAGTATAAATGCCAGTAACCGGATCATCAGGCGCTCATCGGTTTCTGACGGATGCTGTGCCAGATGCAAGGCATAGTCCTGATAATGGTGACGGTCCATATCGGCGATCTGGAGTTGCGCTTTGATCACCTGGGCTTTCAGTGCCATGGGGTTTCCTTAAGGTAATAACGGCGGTAAGGGACAGTCGATACAGTCTGCAATGGCACGCAGCAACTCCGCTTCAGTCGCCGTGATCTGACCATCATGGCTGGCACAGACAACCAGCGCATTGAGTAGCGCCGGTTTTTCCAGCGGCCTCAGGCGTAGCAGCTTATTCAGATCCTGTTCCAGCTGTTTCAGCCCCGGTCTGGCGGGAGGGGTTGCAGAGGCCTGTAATGGCAAAGACGCCAGCGCTTCAGCATAGGCGGCTTGTGCTTCCTGAGGGTCAGAATGGCCTGTTTCGGCCAATAAACTCAGCAGCCGCTGGATTTCATCCTGGCAATGGCTGAGCCGAAACCGGGATTTTCCCTGTGGCTGAGGCTCCAGATGACGCATCAGAATCTTTCGTAATGACCACTCGAACAGACTGATGCGCTTGTCTGCGCGGATCAGCAAATCGATGCAGGCTTTAAAGGTTTGATACTGGGTTTCGGATAACTGCTTCAGTGCCGGCAGGGACAGCTCAATCAGCGGCAGTCGCAGTCGCGGGTCCAGCTGTATCAAGCGGGTCTGATACTGTTGCAGCACTCTGAAGGTATCCGGATGCGCCGTGTTTTGCAGAGCCTCCAACTGTTGACTGCGTATCTCGGCCTGTTGGCTGAGCAACAGCCCGTAGATCAGGGCTCTGGCTGAAAAAGGTTCATGGGCCGCCTGTTGCAACTCCTGATCCAGTTCCTGCAACAGCTGACGGATATAGGTCAGATGACGTCCATCGGGATCACCAATATGTTGCATGGCGGTTTGACTGGCCTGTTGCGCATTCAGTGGTGCAGACAAGGGTGCCAGTCCGGCAACACCTGCCAGGCCTGCCGTGTCGCTCGTGCCAGCTGGCGAGGATCGGGGAGTCTGGCGTGCTGATCTGCCTTGCGGGTCGACTCGGGCAATGCGCTCATCCAGTGGCGGATGGGTGGAAAATAATTGACTCAACCCGGAGAAACGGGCATTACCAAAAAACATATGGTTGTATTCTTCGGCAGCGCCTGACTGCAGCGCTGAACCCTGTGGATAACCTGCCAGCTTGCGTAATGCGCCACCGATACCCTGAGGGTTACGGGTATATTGAACAGCCGAGGCATCGGCCAGAAATTCGCGCTGGCGACTGACGGCGGCCTTGATCAGACTGCCGAAAAAAGAACCGGCATAGCCGATGATCAATAAGCCCAGGCCCAGTGCCAGAATAACGGGTGTGGATTTATCATCCCGTGATGCACGTACCCGGCGGTAGCGCAGACTGTTCAGCAGCATACGCCCGATCAGACCGAGTAACAGTATGCCATACAGCCAGGCCACCAGCCGTATGTTCAGGCGCATATCGCCATGCAGAATATGACTGAATTCATGGGCAATAACCCCCTGCAATTCGTCACGATTGAGCTGTTCAACCGCACCCCGGGTAACACCTATGACCGCATCCTGTGGATTGAAGCCCGCGGCAAAGGCGTTGATACCCGGTTCATCCAGCAGATAGACCGGGGGTACCGCGATACCGGATGCCAGCGCCATCTCTTCAACCGTATTCAATAGCCGCTGTTCCAGCGGATCAGAGGTGGCGGTGTTAAGTAGCCGCCCTCCAAGCGATTCTGCAACACTGCGGCCACCGCCACTGAGTTGCATACGGCGAAAAAAAGCCCCCAGAAAAACGATCACAAACACCACCAGCGTGATACCCGCCAGCAGCGGTGTGTATTCTTCCAGCAGTGCAGGCAGGTCCTGCTGGGCAGCTGCAGGGGTTTGAAAATAGATCAGTGCGGCCAGCGCCAGTGTCAGCGTCAGGGCCAGACTGATCATGGCGAGTATAAACAGCGCGACCAGCTGCAGCGTTTTACGCCGGGCCCGGTCCTGATGCTCGAAAAAATTCACTCAGCACGTCCCCTGAGGTCAGAAGGACACCTTGGGTGCGGCCTGAATGGCGGCACTGTCTTCAAATACCAGCAGGGTGGCATCCTGCGCATGACCGAAGGTGGCCGCAAACACACGCTGTGGAAAGCTCTGCTTGTAGGTGTTGTAGGCCATTACCGCATCATTGAAGGCTTGGCGAGCAAACGAAACACGGTTTTCAGTACTGATCAGTTCTTCTGACAACTGTTGCATATTGGCAGAGGCTTTCAGATCCGGGTAGGCTTCCATGGTCACCTTCAGCCCGCTCAGCGCTGACTGTAAGGCGCCTTCCGAACTCATCAACTGCCCCAGAGCAGCCGCGCTTCCCGGGTTGGCCGCAGCAGCCTGTAAACTGGCCATGGCGGCATTACGAGCCGCAGTGACGGCTTCCAGTGTTTCCCGCTCATGCTGCAAATACCCCTTGGCGGTTTCAACCAGGTTCGGAATCAGGTCATAACGACGTTTCAGCTGAACTTCTATCTGAGAGAAGGCATTTTCAAAGCGGTTCTTCAGCGCCACCAGACGGTTGAAGATGGTGATGGTATAAAAGACAACAACGGCGACAACCACTATGAAGATAATCGTAGACAATTCCATGTTGCGTTCCTCTTTTGGGCTAAGTCTGTGGGCAAAATTCGACAACTGAATTTGCTGTATTATTGTAACTCAAGGTTAAGCTATTCTTATGGATTGACCTCGGCCTGTCCAGTGCGTTGTATGTCCGGGCAGGCGTTCGGTTAGCCAGATCAGCCAGGGAGAATTTATGATTCAACACCAACCGCAACAACAGCGCTTCTGTCTGCACCTGGACGGTGAAGAGGCGGTGCTGGATTATCAGCTGAAGGGGTCGCAGATTAATTTCACCCATACCTATGTTCCCGATGCGCTGCGAGGTCGCGGGATAGCGGAGCAGCTTGTACGTGCAGGCCTGGCCTGGGCGTGTGAACAGCAATATCAAATTGAAGCCAGCTGCTGGTATGTGGATAAGTTTTTACGCAAGGAGCCCTCTGCATGAGTGATATACGCGTTACCGATCTGTTCATTTATCCGGTCAAGTCCTGTGCGCCATTACGGGTGAGCCGTGCCTGGGTGGGGCCGCAGGGGCTGGCGGCTGACCGGCGTTATATGGTGGTGGATCTGGACGGAAAGTTTTTAACCGCCCGACGTTATCCACAGCTGACCCGGCTATGGGCAACGCCGCTGGAGTCAGGATTGATTCTGGCAACTGATCGAGGCTCTTCACTGACGCTTCAGGTGGCGGATTATCCGTCAGAGTGGGTGTCAGTTGAGGTGTGGAAGCAGACGGTACAGGCACAGTCCTGTGGTACAGAAGCGGATGCCTGGATGAGCCAGTTTCTGGGAGAGCCCTGCCGTTTGGTCTATTTTGCCGCGCAAAGTGAACGACCTGTGAAAGACAGTCAGGATGATCAGGTCGGTTTTGCGGATGGTTATCCGTTGCTGTTGACCTCGGGTGCATCGCTGGACTGGTTGCAGCAACGTTGTCCGGTTCCGGTGGACCGGCAGCAGTTCCGTGCCAATGTGATCGTTTCCGGAACCCTGCCATTTGCCGAAGATGGCTGGCTGGACCTGGCGATTGGTGATGTCCGCTTGCGGGTGCATTCACCCTGTGAGCGTTGCAAGCTGATTACCCTGCCCCCTGGGCAGACAACATTTGATGCCACACAGGAACCCTTGCGGACACTGTTACACTATCGCCGTTTGCCGGAAGGGGGTGCCATTTTCGGGCAGAACCTGCTGGTACGTCAGCCAGGTGTGATTGCCGAAGGCATGCAGGTGGAGGTGCTGGCGCACAAAACTCCACCTCTGTTGCGTGAACCTGATCAGGGCTGAGGATAGCTGGACCAGACCTGAGTGGCCTGAGTGTCGGCATCAAATGCCAGCACATCATAGGCATCGATACGTCCGGTTTCCATGCCCGGTGAGCCATGAGGCATGCCGGGTACCGTCAGTCCGGTGACCTGAGGTTGTTCCTGCAACAGCCTGAGAATGTCACTGGCAGGCACATGGCCTTCGATCACATACCCGTTGATCACACCTGTGTGGCAGGATGCCAGCTGTGCCGGTACACCCAGCTCGATTTTCTTCAACTGCATCTGCTGTAAATTGGTTGCTTCAACCTGAATCCCGGCAGCCTCGATATGTTCAATCCAGTCATCACAGCAGCCACAGGTTTCAGATTTGTATACCTGCATGACCTGTGACTCAGCGACGCTGTAACCACTGAACAAAATCAGTGCTGCTGCGATCAGGCTCGACAGAGCCAGTGTAGATAGGCGTTTCATGTGCGACTCCTTAAGGGATCAACTGACCCGTATGCTGGCCATCATACCCATTTCTTCATGTTCAATAATATGGCAATGGAACATCCATTCGCCAGGCTCGGCAAATGCCAAACGCAGCTTTAACCGCTGTTTCGGTTTCAGATTCACGGTATCCAGCCAGGCCCGGTAGGCTGGAGCACGCCAATGGCCTTGCTCATCCTGTTCGGCGATAACCTGAAAATGGGTGCCATGTACATGGAAGGGGTGGTCCATGTGGGAGTTGTTAAATACCTCCCACTCCTCCACTTCATTTACCCGGCCTTCAAACAGTATCTTGCCCGGTGTGAAGGTCTCTCCATTCAGCATAAAACGAATCGGTGGTCGTGCTGAATCCTGTACCTGAATCGAATGCTGTCCGTGTCCGTGGTTATGCCCATGTCCGTGTCCGTGATGTTGGGCATGACCTGCCGCCATGCCGCCTGCGGCATGATCCGCATGTCCAGGCATCTCTTCCGACAGCTCGATATGGCGCTGCACCGCGGGCTCTGCCAGTTCAGGGATAGAACCCAGACGATCAGGCAAGGTGATTGCCGCCTGAATCGGTGCCGCCTGAGTGACGAAGGTCAGCAGTGTTTCGGTTTCACGATAATGTGCCGGTTCCTGCCCCATCCAGTCCCGATCATAGGGCAGATTGAGCAGTTGAATCTGCTGCTCAGGCTGCTCGCTCAGACGTACCAGCAGGTCACAGCGTTGACCGGGTACCAGCAACAACTCATTCAGTGTGACCGCCTGTTCCAGATAGCCGCCATCGGTACCGATCAATTGCAGTGCATGTTGCGGAATTGCCAGACGCAGATAACGTCCGGCACAGGCATTAATCAGGCGCAAGCGCAGCGTCGAACCGGGGGCCGCCTCCAGACGCGGATTCCGCTGTGCATTGACCAGCAGCAGGTCCCCCTCCCGACCATTCATCCAGTCTTCCGGTGTGTGTGGTGCTACCTGCCCCTGCTGGTCCAGACGCAGATCCGTGATCATCAGCAACTCGCCCTGCAGGTCTGCCAGGGGATCGCGTTTGGGGTGTACCAGAAAGGCCCCTGCCAGACTGTGAGCAATCTGCTCCGCCAAATAATCATGCGGGTGTGGATGGAACCAGTGTAAACCGGCATTACCTTCTTTGATACGGAACTGATAATGACGTTGTTGATGGGGTTGGATCAGGTCATGAGGCCCCCCATCCTGATTGGCCGGTACATGCACGCCATGCCAGTGGACAGTGGTGGGCTGATGCAAGTGGTTTTCGACCTGAATAGAGACCTCATCTCCTTCTGTTACTTCAATCAGGGGTGTCAGTTGCTGGTTATAGAGCCACAAGCGGGTTTTCTCAGGACCGGTCAGCTCTACGTGGGTGACCGCAGCCTGGAGTTGAGCACGAAATCCGTCATCTGCTGACAGATTGGTGATGTGTGGCAGCTTTCGCAACGGCAGCTGCTCCGGTAACTGGCGTGTTAACAGCGGGTCGGCAGCCGGGCTGCCATGCCGGTGAGCATGAGTGACACTGGCATTAACCAACGGACTCAGGCTCAACAGCCCGAGCGCGCTCAAGCGCATAAAATCTCGACGTAACATAGTCATAAGCCTCTTCAGTGATGAAAAAAATACGCATCAGTCTGAATCAGCTTTTGGGTGGGCGCTCCAGTCGCGAAGTACGCGCTTTGGCAGGCTGGGCTTGATGTTGAACCTGTTCGGATAATGCTGTCATGGCACGCGGTGGACTGGTGGAGGCCAAAGCCGCACAGCTGCTGCATTGCAAACAGCCATCACCCTGACAGAAGGTATTGTGAGTCTGTGAGTCCTGGGCTTGAGTAGCCTCATCGGCCGCTGGCAGGTGTGCGTGATGTGTATGCATCTGCCCATCACAGGGAGAAGACAGGCTGGATTGAACAGCGGTATCACCGGATTGAGCATGCCCTTGTGACAGCGCATGTACGGGTGACAGCCCGGCAAACAGCAACATCAGCGTCAGCCAGACACTGATAAATCTGTTACGTTGCAGGGGTTGCTGGGTCATGGCTATAGAGTCCACAGAGTTAGCAGTATCTTTTCAGACTTTGACTTTAGCGCAGAGTTCCTGTGCTGGCAAAAGGTGATGGCTGCAGAACGACCAAAATCTAACGGCGAGCGCGACGCTTTTCTGCTAGCCTGACTGGCTTCAAAGCGAAAATCGAGGAAGATCATCGTGTCGATATCCAGAATAACGGACTGGCTGGCTGTATCCCGGCCGATTATTCAGGCGCCCATGGCGGGTGTTCAGGGAAGCGAGTTGACCCTGGCTGTCTGCGCCGCAGGCGGATTGGGATCACTGCCCTGTGCCATGCTGACGCCTGAACAGTTGCAACAGGCATTGGTGCAGATTCGTGAGTCGACAACACAGCCATATAACGTAAATTTCTTCTGCCACACTCAGCCTGCACCGGATGCGGCGACTGAAGCGCGCTGGCAGGCACGGCTGCAGCCTTATTATCAGATGCTGGGACTGTCACAGGACCGGATTGTAGCCGGTGCCGGACGCCGCCCCTTTGATGCTGAAACACTGGCGCTGTTAGACGACTTTCGTCCACCGGTCGTCAGCTTTCATTTCGGCTTGCCGGATGAATCGCTGCTGGAAACCCTGCGTAGCTGGGGGACAAAAATACTCTCCAGTGCAACCACTCTGGAAGAAGCGCTGTGGTTGCAAGCGCGCGGGGTGGATGCGGTGATTGCGCAAGGACTGGAAGCCGGTGGCCATCGCGGTATGTTCCTGACCGATGATATGACAACACAAACCGGACTGTTTGCGTTGCTGCCGCAACTGGTGGACCGGCTGAGTGTTCCGGTGATCGCTGCCGGGGGTATTGCCAGTCCGGCGGGTGTGCAGGCTGCATTTGCTCTCGGGGCATCGGCTGTACAGGTAGGCACTGCCTATTTGCTCTGTCCTGAAGCGAAGACATCGGCGCTGCATCGTCAGGCATTGCAGTCACCTGAAGCGGTCCATACCGCGTTGACCAACCTGTTTTCCGGACGCCCCGCGCGTGGCATTGTGAATCGTGTGATGCGAGAACTTGGACCCATCTGCGTCGATGCACCGGCGTTCCCGCTGGCAACTGCAGCGATTGCGCCATTACGTGCTGAAGCCGAGGCCCGTGGCATTGCAGACTTCTCGCCACTCTGGGCTGGCCAGAATACATCCGGGTGTCAGGCTATTCCGGCGGCAGAACTTACCCGCTGGTTGATGTCTGCAACATCATAAGCCGCAAAAATTTTATTCAATACAGCCAGACCACTCACAGCAGACAATCTGTTCTTTTGAACAGGAGTCTGTCTGTGAGCCTATCCATTCTGTTTTCCATGTCGGCCTTTGCCCTGGCCGCTTCCATCTCTCCCGGACCGGTGAATCTGGTCTGTCTCAGCAGCGGGCTGCGTTATGGCTGGAGTCGGACGCTGATATTTGTTACTGGTGCGACGCTGGGATTTGTACTGCTGTTTATGGGGCTGGGACTGGGGCTGAAAAGCCTGTTTTTGCAGTGGGAGCAACTGGAATCCTGGCTACGCTGGGGCGGTATCGCGTTTTTACTCTACATGTCATATCAGCTTTTACGTGCCGATGGTAATGTAGAGGCGCATGCAGCGTCCAAACCACCGGGGTTCATACTGGGCGCACTGATGCAATGGCTCAATCCCAAGGCCTGGCTGGCGGGTATTTCCGGCATTGCCGCCTACACGACAGGTGGTGATATGTGGCTGGTCGTGCTGTTTGCACTGATTTACTTGCCGGTTTGCTGGTTGTCTTTAAGTATCTGGGCGGCGGCGGGCAGTTGGTTGCAGCAGCGCTGTAGCTCAGCTCCGGGCTTGCGCTGGTTGAATCGATTACTGGCGTTTCTGTTGCTGCTCAGCTGCGGTGTATTGCTGATGTAGGCGTTTGGGGCCATCCCGATACTGTATCGGTGTGGCCGCCAGCAGACGCTTAAAGGTTCGCTGGAAATGTGGCTGATCGGCAAAACCATGGGTCAGAGCGACTTCAGCAAGAGGCGTTTCACTGCGCAGCGCAATCTGAGCCATTTGAATGCGCAGATTGGTCAGGTAGGCATGCGGTGTCATGCCACAGGCCTGACGAAATAAGCGGATCAGTGCCCCTTTATTCAGGTCTGTCAGCGCACAGAGTGTTTCCAAAGTTACATTGCTATCATAATGTTTATGTAGATAGACCAGGGCTTTCTGAAGAGTGGCCGAAGGTGGTTCTGAGCCCGCCAGGGAGTCGTCCTGAAGCTGACTGAACAAGCTGCGCAGAAAGGCACTTACATCAGCCTCTTTCTGCTCAGTGGTCAGCTGTGGATCAAAGAGCCCTGTGGCCAGCGTAGTAAATTGCTCAAACAGTAGTGGATGGGTCAGACAGGAAATCGACAGGTCCTGCCACTGATCACACTGCAGCTCACCCAGATCCTGGCGCAGCCGGGTTAACCAGTCTGTATCGACATACAGCATGTAATAAGACCAGCGCATCGACTCACAGGGATTACACGCATGTACCTGATGAGGATTGATCAGCAGCAACTGCCCTGTCTTGATGATCTGTTGCTGTCCGGCGTATTCAAAGTGGCTTTGTCCGGCCAGAATCGCGCCCAGGGACCATTGGCGATGACTGTGCGGCGCATAGCGCAGCTGTCGGCCGTCTTCGATATAGCGAAGCTCAACCTGAGGCAGTGCGGGATCGCGCCAGAAGCGCGGAGTGGTATTCATACTGATTCAGAGGTCTGAGGTTCCATATATAAATGTATGTCCAGCATAGCATTGAGGGGTGACTTTACCCAGTATTCAATTTATGATGCATCATACATCATAAAACAGGGTATCGGAATGCATGCTTTTACGGCCTCCACGACATTGATGACCCAGGCTGCTCCAGCGATCAATCCGCTTGAGGCCCAGCAGGTGCTATACACTCACTATGGCCTTACAGGGGTGCTGGAGCGCTTACCGGGTGAGCGGGATACCAACTTCTGCCTGAGTTGTGAATCAGGTCAGCGTTTTATGGTGCGCTTTATCAATGTCGCTGAAGCGGATCAGGAGATCGACTTTCAGACCCGGATGCTGGTCTATCTGCAGCAGCGCGCCGCTCACCTGCCCGTCCCCGGAATACTGGAAACCCTGACCGGTGACTGTCAGCCGCAGGTTGAGTTCTCTGGACAGCAGGGTTCTCTGCGGGTGGTCAGCTATCTGGATGGCATACCCCTCTATCGGCAGGCTCCCTTTACGGATCTGGCTCGACAGTTAGGAGGAATTCTGGGCGAGATGGACGCTACTCTGGCAGGTTTTAGCCATCCAGGCGCAACGCGAGAGCTGCTGTGGGATATCACCCATCCACAGCGTTTGCTGGATCGGGTGCACACCCTGGATCATCTCGATTGGCGTCGGGAAGTGGCTGGGGTCATTGATCAGCATACACAACGGGTCTTACCGCTACTGGACAGCCTGCCCTGGCAGGTTATTCACAATGATCTGAATCCGCACAATGTCCTGGTGGATGAGTTGGGTACCCGTATCACCGGCATTATTGATTTTGGTGACGCACTCTATGCACCGCGTGTGAACAATCTGGCAACAGCGCTGGCCTACCAGTTGGTGGATGAGTCTGATCCGTTGCGTCGGGTCGGGCCTTTTCTGAATGCCTATCTGGCACAACAGCCGCTGACCGATACAGAACTGAGTGTCCTGGCCGATCTGGTGGCCACCCGCTTGTGTCTGACACTGGTGATTGCTTCCTGGCGAGCACAGCTGTATCCGGACAATCGGGACTATATTCTACGTAACCTGCCCCATGCCGGACGCAGTCTGATGCGACTGCGTCGTTTGCCTGACGGGTGGGTTGAGCACTTGATCACCTCGACTACTTCAGGGAGTCATGTATGACCGACCATACTGCATTGATTGAACGGCGACAGCGCTTGCTGGGACGCAGTTATCGATTGTTCTATCAACAACCCCTGTATCCGGTCAGAGGTGAAGGCGTGTGGCTGTATGAGGCGGATGGTCGCCGCTATCTGGATGCCTACAACAATGTAGTCTCGGTTGGCCACTGTCACCCCAGAGTGGTAGAAGCGATTTGCCGCCAGGCGTCGGTGCTGAATACCCACACCCGCTATTTACATGACGGCATACTGGAGTATGCCGAGCGGCTGCTGGCGCTGTTCCCGGAGCGGCTGAATAATCTGACCCTGACATGCAGTGGCAGCGAAGCCAATGATCTGGCCTTGAGGGTTGCTCGAGAAGTCACGGGGAACAGGATTGCACTGGTGACACGCTGGGCCTATCACGGCACGACCAGCAGCATCGCAGAACTGTCACCTGCGTTGGGTGTCGGCGTTGGTGACCAGGTACGTTTGCTGGATGCACCGGATAGTTATCGGGCACCCGGTCAGTGGCTCAGGCAATTGCGCCAGCAACTCGATCAACTGGCCGCAGAGGGACTGCGTCCTGCGGCACTGATGATGGATGGACTGTTCTCCAGTGATGGTGTTTTCAGCCCGCCTGCGGCTGAAATTCAGCAGGCCGTTAATTGGGTGCGCCAGGCTGGCGGGTTGTACATTGCCGACGAAGTACAGTCAGGCTTTGCACGTACTGGCGAGGCATTTTGGGGCTTTTCACGCTATCAGGTCGAGCCTGATCTGGTCACCCTCGGCAAGCCCATGGGCAATGGGCACCCGGTTGCCGGGATGGTTGCGCGAGCTGATCTGCTGGATCAGTTTGGTGCGCGGCAGCGTTATTTCAATACCTTTGGTGGAAATCCGGTCTCCTGTGCTGCCGCTCTGGCGGTACTGGATGTGATCGAAACGGAGCATCTCCAGGTGAATGCCCGGATTCAGGGGCAGCGCTTGCAGCGTCGACTCAGTGAATTGGCCAGCCAGCATGTGGTGATCGGTGATATTCGTGGTGCCGGGCTGTTTTACGGTGTTGAGCTGGTTCAGGACCGGGAGAGTCTGGCACCGGCAACGGATCTGGCCAGCCGTGTGGTGAACGGCATGCGTGATGCCGGTGTGTTGATCAGTGCGACAGGTCCCGATGCCAATATACTGAAAATCCGTCCACCGCTGGTGTTCAGCTCAGAACATGTGGAGCTGCTCAGTGATACGCTGGATCAGGTATTAACCGGGTTGGGTGTTTAGGCTTTCAGTGCGCAGGAAGGCCTGCATCTTCTGGTTACCATCGAGAATATCCTGCTGAATGGCGGTGCGTGCGGCATCCGGGTCACCTGTTGCCAGCGCTTGCCACAGCATCTCATGGTGACCGATCGCCATTTGCTGGGAAAACTCCCGGTAGCTTTGCGCAATCAGCGGGCCGGTGCGCATCCAGAGCATATCGATCAGACTGCGCAGCAACGGCATTGCTGCCGCATCGGCCAGCAACAGATGAAACTCACTGTTGAGCCTCAAGGCTTCGGCCAGATTATCGGCCAGAATTGCCTGATGATTCAGATCGATATTCTGACGCAAAGCCTGCAGAGCTTCCGGTGTGATGTTCAATGCAGCCTGCTCGGCACCCATCCCCTCCAGTGACAAACGCAACAGGCGTATCTCGTCATACTGGCTCTGGCTCAGCTGAGGGACACGAATGTCCCGCGGTGACCGCATCTCCAGCGCCTGCTCCTTGGCCAGTTGCAGGATGGCATCGCGTACCGGGGTGACACTGGTGGAGAGCTGCTCCGCCAGTTCACGAATGCGCAGGCGATCATTGGGTTTGAAGCGACCGGTGATCAGGGCTTCGCGCAACAGTGCATAAATACTGCTGCCCAGTCGGGCATGATGAATCTCACTGATCGGATAGCTCATAGCGAATTAGGCTCTTGCAGATTGGGATGATGCATCATCCAAGTGTACCCCAGACCCCCTGTCCGGTGATAGCTAGGCGGATTCACCCTGCAATGTCAGCACCAGCCGCCGTGAGCCGCCATGATTGCGATGCTCGCACAGATAGATGCCCTGCCAGGTCCCTAGATTTAATCGCCCATTGCTGACCGGCAGGGTTAAAGAACAACCTAACAGACTGCTTTTCAGATGTGCCGGCATATCATCACTGCCCTCATCCAGATGTACATAATAGGGTGCATTTTCCGGGACGGCATGATTGAAAAAACGTTCAAAATCGCCGCGCACATCGGGATCAGCGTTCTCGTTAATCGTCAGCGAGGCAGACGTGTGCTGAATAAACAGATGCAACAGCCCCACCCTGCACTGTCTCAGTTCTGGTATTGCCTGGAGTACATCGGCTGTAATGAGATGAAAACCTCGGGGTCTGGCTGCTAACTGAAGGTTTTTTTGAATCCACATATCGGCGTATCCGGCTGATGTTTATTAACAGTGTTCAGGTGTCTAACCATTTATACATAATGTAACAGTCAACATAGCCCAACTGTCCATGCTGGTAGGCATCCGGAATCGTACCAATGATGTTGAAGCCCAGTGCTTTCCACAATTGAACGGCCTGCGTATTGGTTGATACCACACTATTAAACTGCATCGCCTTAAAGCCCCGCTCTACCGCCACGCGTTGTGAGTGCTCACATAATGCACGCGCAATGCCCCTGCCTCTGGCGGCTTCAGCAACCATGTAGCCACAATTACAGATATGACGGCTGGGACCCATGGCGTTGGCTTTAAGGTAGTAGGAGCCCAGGATGACACCCTGCTCTTCCCAGACATAGGTTTTGAGTGGCAGTTCGCACCAGAGGTGATAAGCCTGCTCTAGCGTCATATCGGCATCAAATGCGTAGGTCTCTTGCGCTTGAATCACCGCCGAAAACGTTGGCCAAAAGGATTCAAAATCAGATCTTGTCATTTCCCTGATCATTCGGTGCCTCTGCTGATCTTATCGATTAGGACTACATGTTGTGACAAGTATACTCCGGGAACCTAGCGTTTCTCCTGTCGGCTGGTTACGCATGTCAATCCTTTGGTCCGACCCAAAACAAGGGGTTATATGCTACCTCCCACAGATAGCCGTCAGGATCAGAAAAGTAACCTGAGTATCCACCCCAAAATACCTTCTGGGCAGGTTTCACCAAGGTGGCACCTGCGAAGACAGCCTGATCCAAAAGTTCGTCAACGGCAGCCTCCGAATCCAGGTTGTGCGCAATCGTGAAACCGGCAAAGCCCGTACCCTCGACAGATACCCCTGCATCCTCCGCCAAAGACTCGCGACCATATAGCCCGAGCCAGCTACCATTGAGTGTAAAGAAGGCTACCTCTGGTGGTGAATCCATTCTCGGCAGACCAAGGCCTTGCTCATAAAACTCAACCGACCTTTCCAGATCCTTGACGCCCAGGGTAATCATGCTGATTCTCGGTTTCATATAAAACCCTCCTCTAATGTACAGCGCAATAGCGCTGATGAGGCATTACTCAAGTGGTGTAAGATATGGGGCATCTGCATCAGCTCCAATAGCCACTGCGATTTTACCTATGAACCCGGAGAGGCTGACAGGTGGTATGTGTTGACATCTCGTGCAACCATAATGACTTCGTCTGCTGAGTAGAGGTTAGTCAAGGTTGCCTCCACTTCAGCGCCAAGTACCTCTTTATACAGACGCTGTGCATGGTTATCAGCTCGCGTCGTCACCAGAATATGCTGCAAGACAGAACCCTGCTTCTGCAACTTGATAGTGACATCCGGCAATGTTCGAGAGATCAATGCTCTGCCAATACCTTTTCCTTGAAAACCTGGGGATACAGCGACCTGTTCAAGTTCGATGATGGCGTTAGACCTAAACCCCGCTTTCTGAGACCAGATGATATAGCCTACACAGGACTCCTCCGCATACGCCACATAGCAAAATATCTTTGGGAAGGCTTGTAGATGACTCCTCAGCCATTCCAGGGAATGTTGTTGCCGGGTAAATGCAAGCCGGTGAACTTCGGCTGCCGTCTCTAAATCCTCCGGCTGCATTTCTTTTACTGATACTGAAATATCTCTTTTGGCTTGCACCTGTTTCTCCAGAAAAAATAACCTTTGTGTCCTGGCATAGTTAATTTGGCCACCAAAAATAGTATGACCAGATGTTGTGACAGGATGCTTATCTGGCTATTTTTCTGTATATCGCAAAGCGTCCTGTATGAAGCTCGTCTTCGCTGCAGTATAGGCTTCTCTATCAGACCGGAATTCAGCGGCCCATGCCTGCTTTTTCCGTTCATAATGCATTGCTATCTCAGTATGGGTACGAAGTGTGTCACGGAAAGCCAACCGTTGTTGCCATTCTTTGCTTCCATGAACGACAAGATGCAAGTGGTGTGTTCTACGGCCCTCAGACCACCGCATCAGCCAACGTCGACCAGTGAGAGAAGCGTTGAATTCCATTGATGTCGTATATTTCGACTGGCACAAAGGCTCCAATAAAGCGTCAGCGCTTTCCATCGTTGCAACCCCGGCAAGTATATCGATGATAGGCTTGGCCGAAAGGCCGGGTACTGCTGTACTGCCAATATGCTCAATAGCTAAAAAGCGACTGGGAAACAGATGAAGAAGGCGGCTGCGTTCTTCTTCAAACAAAAGTGGCCATTCCTTGTCGTAAGGGAAAATAGCCACTTCTTCATAAATTGCTCTGTTGAGCGATTCTTCTTCGTTCACCGTTCATCATTTCCTTACAGTCTTTATCGACGTGAAGCGATGGCTGCTCCGTCCCTGCTCTGCTCGACAGCGGAAGCTGTTGTCTATGTATTTTTGCCAACTCTCAACTGAAAAATATTACCTTCGCAGTCACAGCCATCACATACCTGACGACCACCAAACTCCCAGCTTTTGGGTTGATATACAGTGCCACCATTTTCTTTTATTTTTTGGCTTATGAGTTCAAGCGGAACATCAATAAAGAATACCGGTTTTATTGGTGTATCCTCTCTGGCGCTGTCTGTGCTCAGTGCTTTTTTAGACATTGCTGTTTCAAGCAACACAAGTTCAAAATCACCTGTCATGAGTAAAGCATAGGATTCATCACTCTCCTGCACGTCAAAGTCAAAGACCTGACAATAAAATTCGGCTAAGCGTCGAATTGACGAAGAATAGATAACCAACCCTGTTCTCACATACCCTCCTTACGCGCGATCAGATACACAACAGAAAACCATATCTTCTTCGGTCATGATTGTGTGAAAAACTGCTATTTCGTTGTCGACACCACGTAAAGCCCAAATGATTGATGGCGCATCTCAGAGAATGCCGACCGCAGCAGGCCGAGTCTGAATCATTGACGAGTTCGATGCACTGTTCTTGATGTAGTGAGAGCTGCAACTGCTTTCCTGAACTTCATTCAATAGTAGCGCTTGAACTATCCTTGCCACAAGCTCATCACCCCTTGGGCTCGGTGGCTCCGGAAATACCCGTCGTAAACTGTGTAGCGCTCTGTTGAGACACTACAACGGTCGGTGAGAACCACTGTACCGTCACCATCCCCACCAGCACCAGTATGACCCCTAGCACACGCCCTATGCTTATCTCCCTAACAGGCAAATTCAACCAGCCGTGATAGTCCAATAGCAGTGAAGTGATCAATTGCCCTGCTATGACACACACAATGAAGCTAGTTGCTCCGACACGAGGTACCAGTATCAGCGCAGACGAAATGTAGATGGCTCCTGCCACACCGCCCAGCCACGCCCAAGCCGGTAGGTTCTTGATGGCCCCTAAGGCAGGTAGAGGTGCCTGTATGGCAAGCAAGATGGGGATGACGACCAGCATACTGACAAGTAGCGAGACCAGTGTTGCCCAAAGGGGATGGCCCAACGCTCGGCCCAATTCAGCATTGCTGCCTGATTGAAAAGGCACCAAGGCCCCGGCGATCACTGCCAAAGCCGCAAGCGCCACTAGAGTGAAAGATGAATTCATGACAAAACTCCTGATGCATAGTAAAGAGCCTTGTATCTTGTATAATCCATATTAAGAATTGAAATTCTATTTTTTATATTTCCATATTCGTAGAATGAATAACTTAAGACGTATCGATCTCAACTTACTGGTTACCTTGCACGCGCTACTGATGGAAAAACACGTGTCGCGGGCGGCACAGCGCTTACATAAAAGCCAACCAGCCGTCAGCCATTCGCTCGCCAGTTTGCGAGCCATCTTTGACGACCCTCTGCTGGTGCGACGAACAGGCAAGCTGGAGCTCACTGCCCGCGCCAATGAATTGCTACCGCTCCTAACAGAAGCGCTGCATCAGCTCGGTGCGCTCATTGACCTGCCTGCTTTCGACGCCTCCCAGGCAAAACGGGTATTTCGACTTGCCATGTCAGACTATGGAGCCCGCGTGGTGCTTCCTGGTTTGGTTAGGCGATTGCGTTCAGACGCTCCAGGGATTGATCTGCAAGTTTCTCAAGGCAGCCGTGCCGCGATGTTGGCAGGTGTCCATGATGGGGAGATCGATATGGCGTTTGGCGTGTTTCAGGCGCCTCTTTCGGATGAGTTACGCACCCATACGCTCTTCATCGAGCATTTCGTCTGCGCTGCAGATAAAAACACACTGCCCCAAACGGGCCATCTTGAGAAAACAGAGTGGCTCTCGCGTCCCCACGTACTGGTCGCCATGCAAAGTGGCGAAAACAATGAGATAGAAAACGCGCTGCAGCGAGAAGGTGTCAACCGTCGGGTTGCAATGACTCTGCCTCATTGGGGCGTGGCCAGTCGTGTGGTGGCCAACACAGATTTGATCTTGACGGCTGCTCGGCGCAGCTTCGATCTATTTCAGGAGGACTCACCGCTGCAACTCTTCGTGCCGCCCTACCCGATTGATCCTTTTGCGTTCAACATGGTTTGGCACTCGCGGCGGGAGAGCGACGCCGGTCACAACTGGCTTAGGCAGGCGATCATTGGGACCCTGATACAGGGTGAGGATGGGCAACAGACTGGCGGTTAACGCGGCCAGTGCTACGTAGTATGGTTGCTTTGGTTGGAACTGTGCTTTAACAAGCTTTCTGCAGGGATTGGTTATGTTTCATTCGCTGGTAATTCGAGCGGCCTCTCACTACGCCAAACACGAATGAGTACAACCTCTTGAACCTGCCTAACGTAGACAACCCGAAATGGCGCGTGAATCAGTTCACGAATATCATCCAGGTTGAATTCAGGAACAACTCGACCAGCATCAGGTTGTCGTTTAAGTATTTCGCTGTACTCCAGAATTGCAGTTACGAAATCATCGCCGCTATGTGGCACATCCTGCTCTTTGTAATACTCCTGAATAGCCTGTAAGTCCTCAAGAGCGGACTGTGTGATGCGTAATTCCATTTACTTGATACCCAACGTTTTCCTGGCGTCCTCCAACGATATGGTGTTGCCCTCGCGAACATCCATAAGCCCCTGCGCCACCGCCTTTACAAACCGCAATTCCTCCGCGGCTCTCTCATAATCCTCCAGTCCCTGAACAACAGCGATGCCTCGGCCTCGGCTGGTAAGCAGGATTGGGCGATGCGTATCTTGCGCTCGGCCAACCACTTTTCCGGGATTGATCTTCAGGTCTGATAGAGGAATGACATCCTCGGAAAATTTCACGTGCATATTGAATACCTAATAAACTATTAGGTGCCATTAATAGTACCAGTTAACAGGTACGGTCAAGAAACATAATGCCGCAATAAGGTGTGAGCAACGCTATTCGGTGCAGGGTATTGTGGGGACTGGGTTAAGTGCTTGCATGCGCATTATAATGCGCATAAGCTACAAGCGGTCTATTTAATAACTTTTGCGAGGCTCTGATGGCCGAACTCTATGACCCGACTGCACCCAAAAAAGCGACGAACCTCTCAATCAATAGCGATCTTCTGCGCAAAAGCCGTGAACTGAACATTAACTTGTCTGCCACCCTGGAGCGATCCCTGAAAGAAGAGCTTTCCAAACGCGAAGCGCAACAATGGGTTGAAGAAAATCACGCTGCGATACAAAGCTACAACGATTTTGTCGAACAACATGGATGCTTCGGCGACGAATTCAGGGAGTTTTGATGGCTCAGTTTGATGTATACCCCAACCCGAGCAAAACCAGCAAAGCACACTACCCTTACTTTGTCGATGTTCAAAGCAGCCTGCTTAGTGAACTTGCCACCCGCATCGTAATCCCTTTGGGCAAACGCTCCGCCTTCGGAGGCGAAACCATGCAGGGACTAATGCCGGAAATCAGCTTTGGAGACGAGGAGCTGCTACTGCTAACCCCGCAAATCTCCTCTGTTTCTGAAAAGTACCTCAAAAACCCGGTTGGTTCTCTATCGCACTTCAGAGACCAGATTGTTGGAGCTCTGGATATGGCTATCTCGGGAGTTTAATGCTCATGTTCAACGGAGCAGCATCCGGTGCATGGCCTGGTTAGCTATCGATCTTCATGCAAGCGACCTTCAACACACTCATTTTAGACCTCCCAAATTCAAGCACATGAATTTGTTGACCCGGATACTGTTCCTGATTCTGTGTTATCTCTCGATAAGTACCGTTATCGCCGGTCAACCCGGGACAACGATTGTCCAGGGTACCTGCTTGACGTGGGGAGTCATTACCAACGCTCAAAGCCGCTACGCGGTAAGCGTCGGCTGGCTTTGCTTGTTATGCAAACCTTTAAGAAACTCTGGAGCCAGATCTGCTCCATTTGGCCAAACAACAGTCTCAAGCTCTGGATCAACCGATACCTTTCTGAAAACAGTGATTTCCTTCAGAGGTTCAAATACAGGCCCATTTAGCACTCCATCCAGATCGATTTCACCAGACGTACCATCATCAAAAGCTACCCATATTTTGTAATCAGCTACGTATTTTGCAGATTTAATATGCAACATAATTTACTCCAGCGGTGCAATGTAATTAAGAGGTTCACCTGCTTGGGCTCGACGCCAATTTTCTTCCAATTCTGTTTTGTGTATACCTATCCATTCCTGAACAAAGGAAGTTGCTCGTTTGGGCAACTCCCCTTCCAATATGGTTCCATCAAATGCAAATAGTGCTTCGTAACCAGAATATTTTGCATGAAAATGCGGTGGATTATGATCATTAAAATACATTGCAATCAAAATCCCGTAAAAGCGACTAATAACTGGCATTTACCTATCCCTCGAAAAATATAGATCTATCATATTGCATCGGGGCTGACAGTCAAATCTGGCATAACAGTCCATTAATGGGGTCTTTGACCTCATAACATATATTATGAAGATATACCTTTTAAACGTGGCGTTGATTAATGGTTATTTTTAGTGCATTGATATTAAATGCTATTTATGAATTATCTCTTCGGTATCAACCCTAAAAAGGCAATCAATCCAAAAGGTAATCATCGAGCGAACCCTGTGAGTAAGGTGTGTCTGCGGCAGGCTTACACCTCCCCCATTCAACAGCTGAATGCCGGGAGGCGTGTGGTGTGGATTACCCCTTGGCGGTACGTTTGGTTTTTTCCGGATCATCAAACGGCAGGGTGTGGGCGATGGCGGCAGTGTTGAGCTGACCTTTCACCTCCAGTGGGGTGCCTTGTTCGGCGTAGCCGGGTTCCAGGCGGGCGATGGCCATGGATTTGCCGGTGAGGCGTGAGTACATGGCGCAGGTGATGACGCCGACCTGACGGCCATCGGCCCAGAGGGTGTCGCCCTCGCCTGCGGCTTCTTGGCTATCGACCAGCACACCGAAGATTTTGAAGCGTTCTTTGCCTTGCAGGCGGGCATGTTCATGGCCGCCACGGAACTCGGTCTTGGTGGGCGATACGGTGAAGTCCAGGCCCAGTTCCCAGAGGGTGTCGCCTGCCGGTTCGTTGTCGAAGGGGTATTTTTCTGAGTTGTCATAGGGGAAGAACAGCAGGTAGCTTTCCACTCGGAGCCAGTCGAGGGTGGTGAAGGCGCAGGGTACGATGCCCATGGCTGCGCCCTGCTCCAGGATGCTGTCCCAGATGAGCGGTGCATCGGCGGCTTTGCAGAAGATTTCATAGCCACGCTCGCCGGTGTAGCCGGTGCGGGAGATCATCACCGGGCAGCCGAAGAGTCGGGTTTGCAGGTGGTGAAAATAGGCCAGCTCGCGGATGCCGTCGACATGCTGTTCCAGAAAGTCTACCGCCAGTGGTCCTTGCAGTGACAGGTCGTGCAGGTCGTCGTCGAAGAGGATGGCGACCTGACGGCCCTGTGCTGAACGTACCAGCATTTCATAGCCGTTACCGGCACCGTGCACGACCATGAAGGCGTTGGGTCCGGTACGGTAAATGACGCAATCATCGACAAACTTGCCCGCTTCATTGAGGAAAGTGGCGTATACGGATTTGCCCGGATAGACCTTGGAGATGTCGCGGGAGGTGGCGTAGTCGAGCAGGGATTCGGCATGGGGGCCGACATAGTGGACTTTTTTCAGTCCGGACACGTCCATGAGTCCGGCACGGGTACGGATCGCTTCATGGGCATCGGCCAGGTCTGTTGCATAGGTCCAGGCGGTGCCCATGCCATTCCAGTCTTCCAGGTTTGAGCCCAGGGCCCGGTGACGTTCTGCCAGTGCGCTCTGGCGCCAAGAGTTTGCCATAGTCTATTCTCCTGTGGCTCCGTTCGGAGCCGGTTATGCGAGTGATAAGTCGGTGTGTGTCAGGCGCTGCAGGCGGCCATTTCAGGATCAAACTGGCGTAGCCATTCCACTACTAGCGGGCGGTATTGGCTCAATCCCTTGTAGTCCGCCAGTTCGTCCGGCAGGTCGCGCAGCACCCGGTGCAGGCGACAGGCCCATTGGGGCTGGGTGACCAGTTCTTCCAGGCTGATCAGATAGGTGCGGATGCTGAACATCAGGGCATTGCTGCGTGGCAGACGGGCCAGAAACTGCAATTCAACGCGCAGGTGGACCAACTTTGCGAGGTTTTCAGCGGTAACGCTGCTACGCTCATGGCCCCATTCATGGAAGGTTTCGGAGGAGGTATCCAGTCTGGGATTGATGGTCATGGTCCAGTTGAGCCGCCGTACCGGGTGGTCTACCTGTATGTTCATCAGGTATTTCAGTGCCCGGTCAAAGACGCCCATCTGGTGTGCCATGGGCACCGGTGCATGCCATTCGGTAAAGCTCATGCCTGCATCAAATTTCAGTGACCAGTCTGCCGGACCTGTGACCATCCCGGCATCCATCCACAGATTGTTTTCGCGTTGATCCAGCAGGGCAAAGTCCCCCTGAATCTGGCGGGTGATATATTCCAGCGGTTCATAGGGCAGGCTGCTGGCATCGCCAAAGGTAAAGGCCTGTTGCAGATCCAGAGCGCGGTTTATCCACAGCCACTGGTCACCGTCTCGCTGCAGCGAAAACCACTGCGGATAATCCTGAGAAAGGTGCGTCATCAGCATTTCCAGTGTGTCCCAGGCCGCCTGTTGCATGTGTGGCATCACCAGACAGCGATCCGGATCACGTGACAGCACCTGGGCGCGTTCGGCTACTTCGGAACGGTAGTGTTCGTCGATGTCGAACCAGTGTTCATAGACAGAGCCTGGCGCACCTGGTGTGGCCGGTTCGATATTCACGGAATACATGTACTGGTCTTCCGGAAAGGGAAATGGGAAGCGCTTGATCGCTTCAGGGCTGTTACGAAAGCTGAAGTCGTTGCGGTAGCTTTCTATCGGTTTGAGTGTCGTAGGCATGGGGTTCTCCTAAAGGTCCAGCACCAGGGTGCTGTTGCAGGCACCTCGGGATACACAGGGCATCAGTGCGCGGGATTGATCGGATGGCGGCAGGTAGTTGTCACGGTGTTCAACCTGGCCGGACAAATAGGGGGTGACACATTGACCACACACACCACCACGGCACAGGTTCGGCAGATCGATTTCAGAGGCTTCCAGTGCTTCCAGCAGGCTTTCATCGGCGCCGACTGCCAGGGTTTTGTCTTGCCTGGCCAGGTGTACCTGAAAGGGCTGTCCGGGTTCCGGTGCGGCAAAGGCTTCCCAGTGCAGGCGCGCTTCCGGCCACCCCAAGTCGGCGGCCGTTTGCTGTACCGCCTGTAATAAGCGTTCCGGTCCGCAGATATATACCTGTGCTCCCAGGGGTTGTCCGCTCAGGATCTGCTCAATACTCATGCGTTCGCCACGGCGACTGTCGTAGGTTGTGACCTGCCCGTTCGGGGCTGGCTGCAGTGCTTCGACATAGGCGTGGGTCAATCCACCGGTGTAGGCATAGTGCAGTTCGTGGGAGATGCCCTGGCGCAGCATCTCGGTGCGATAGGCCATAAAGGGTGTGATGCCGATGCCACCAGCGATCAGGATATGGTGCTGTGCTCTGGAGCTGGGCGCGAAGAGGTTCGCCGGTGGTGTGATCTGCAGATGATCCCCTTCCCTGACCCTTTCATGCAGATAGCGGGAGCCGCCACGGGAGCTTTCCTGCAGGCGTACCGCGATGCGGTAGCAGGACAGGTCGGCGGGATCACTGAGCAGCGAGTAGGCATTTTTCAAGGTGCGACTGGGGGTCGGCAGCTGCAGTTGGATATGGCTGCCGGGTGAAAAGCCTGGCAGCGCACGGTCTTGTGCGGTCAGGGTAAATTCCTTGATCACCGGGGTCAGCGATTCAATCCGGCTGACGGTGACCTGAATGGGTGACGGACTCATTTCAGCGCTCTCCATAGGGTTGGTCGGCATTCAGGCATACGCCCATATAGGCGCCGAGGCGTTTTGAAAAATGTTCACGGATGGTGAGCTGGACACCGCAATGCTGGCAGGTGACTTCATCATCCTGGGAGATGGGTTGCAGCTGACTACAGTGAACACAGTAGGCCTGGCGCCCGTCAGCGGCCTTGATCAATGACATTTCAGCATCCAGCAGTCCGGCGGCCTGGGCCTGATTACGACAGTTCCAGATAAAGGTTTCATCGCCACTGATACACAGGTGTGTGCCCGGGTGGCAGGCTTGCAGCAGGGTGTTCAACTGACTGACGTCTGCTGCGGCTTCTTCTGGCTGCCAGAGTCGGGTTTCATATGGCAGGCGCTGCAGTAACTGTCTGGCAACCTCGGTGTCACCGGACTGGAGTGCCAACAGGTAACGCGGAGCCTTGGGAATCTCGGCCAGCGTGGTATAGCGTGGGGTACTGGGGATTGCATGTGACATGGTGAATACTCCTGTGACGGTTTACGCCCGTACTCGGGTTTTTTCGGGGTCGTAAAAAATTGGGGCACAGACGTCTGCGAGGATGCGCTTTTGTTGTCCATCCAGCTTGCCAATTTCGAGTGAGAGTCCGGGGGTGGCATAGCGCACATCAATACGACACAGCGCGATACAGCGGCCCAGTAAGGGTGAGTGTGTGGCGCTGGTGATGACGCCGACCTGTGCCCTGCCCTGATAGACCGGGTCGCCGTGGTGTGCCGGTTCATTGCCCTGTAGCAGCAAGCCCACCAGTTTTTGCTGTGGATGATCACGACGTTCAAGCAGCGCCTCGCGACCAATGAAGTCGCCCTGCTTGCTCTTCAGTGGAACACAAAAGCCGATGCCTGCAGTGAAGGGGTCGGTTTGATCACAGAACTCATAACCGGCGAAAATCAGCCCGGCTTCAATGCGCAGTGTATCCAGCGCGTCGAGTCCCAGCGGGGTCAGTCCCATGGGCTCACCGAGTTCCCAGAGACGCTGCCAGAGTTGTGCGGCATCGTCCGGGTGGCACCAGATCTCATAGCCCAGCTCACCGGTATAGCCGGTACGGGAGACCATCAGCGGACAACCGTTGTAATCATCCAGGCGGCCCTGGGTAAAGCGGAACCAACTGAGGCTTTCCAGACTGGGCTGATTGGCCGGTGTCCAGATAAGCTGTTTGAGCAGTTCCCGGCTTAGCGGGCCCTGTACGGCCAGGTTATGGATCTGATCCGAGGCAGATTTAATCCACACTTTCATACCCAGGCGTTCAGCCTGCTCACGCAGCCAGATACCGGCGTAGTCTTCACCGCCAATCCAGCGGAAGTTGTCCTGGCCCAGGCGTAGCAGCGTGCCGTCATCCAGCATGCCACCATGTGGATAACAGAGCGCGCTGTAGACCACCTGACCTATGGCCAGTTTGCGGATGTCCCGGGTCAGGCAGTAGTCCAGCAGCGCTTCGGCATCCGGGCCGATGACCTCGAATTTACGCAATGCACTCAGGTCCATCACAGCGACCTTTTCACGGCACGCCAGGTATTCCTGAGTACGCCCGGCCTGATTAAATTGTGTCGGCAACCACCAACCTCGATAGTCGGTGAACTGTTGCGTCATCTGGGACAGCATTGGGTAAAAGCCGCTCTGGCGGGTGAGTACCGGCTCGGCATCGGCAGTGATTCGTGTGGTCATGGCGTGACTGAAATGCTCCTTGGCTGAGTAGGTGCGGATATGAATATCAGTAGGCTGCCAGCCATTGGCTGGATCGATATCATCCGGACAGGCGGTGCTGACACAGACCAGATCCTGAAGGGCGCGCAACAGCACATAATCCCCGGGCCGGGACCAGGGTTCATCGACCTGAAGCTGCTGGTGTGCATCAATACTGGTGTTGAAAAAGAAATTGATTGCGGGCCAGCCGGGACGTGCGGCGACACCATAGGGCTGCAAGGCCCGGCTGATATTGTCGCTGCAGTTGTCATGACCAAAATAGCCCTGGCTTTCGTAGTAACGCGCGGTGCAGGCCAGTGCAAAGGTGTCATGCCGTCCAACGGTGTCCTGCACCACCTCCAACATCGGTTGCATCTGCTGATCATAAAACTTGCTGAACAGGCCGGGGCCCGGGTAGGCCAGACTGCTGAGAGTGCGTGTGACTGTCGGATCGAGTTCGACACATTGCCCCTGAGCCAGCGCCTGGTGGCTGAACGCGACAAAGTCGGAACATTGACGCCCGGCGACATCGGCCACCTGAATATAGTCACCGGCTTTAACCACATAGGCTCTGGCGGTGCCCGGATGCAGGGTGAACTCATCGATCACCTCTGCCAGCGGTACGGGCAGGCGGGTGGATGGATCTGCCGGTTGGGCAGGCGTATGCCATACGCAGAGTTCGCTGGCGCGCTGTTGCTGATGCACCGATGTTTTACCACCGGGTGCCGCCAGTAACACCGTGACGGGTTGATGGCAGATCAGGCTACGGCTGTGGCCTGCCGGCGTGCTGTCCGACCACAGCCGGGCGGCGTCGGGAAAGTCGACCGGGTAGTGTCGCTGCTGTGCTATAAACGTCCCTTGTGGATCGCTTTCCAGCGCCAGTGCCGCCAGCGCAGGGTTTCCGTCACTGTCCAGGGCCATGAGCTCAGCGGGCTGACAGCCTTCGGTGTCGATCACCTGCAACTGATCCCCTGCCCCCAGTTGCAGTGTCAGAATCGCGCCCGGAGCAACCCGGTAGCGCTGGCGCGTCGGGTTACGCGCATAGAGTGCCGGTTCGGCGGGTGACGAGACTCTGGGCGTCATGGGTGCTATCTCTGTCGGCATCCTGGTCATGAGAAAATTCCTGAAACCACGTGGTTAAATCACACAGCTGACTTGAGCCGGGGTGTTTCCTGAAGATAGGCTTCAAGAGAGTCATCCAGTGCATCAAGCCAGGGGGTGTGGTGCGGTGTCGCCAGAGTGCCTGTCATTAATGAGCGGTAACATTTGTTGCGGTAGCCCATAATGTCTTCGTACTTGTCATGCTTCCAGGCAAGAAAGGTTTCGTTGACCGCCTGAATGTCGAAGCTGGGGTAGTCCGTCGCGTCGATCAGGTGCTGGATATAGCTGCCCTGAAACTCGAACATCTCCTGAGCTGTCTGTAATTTTTCTTCGCGCTCACGCCAGGCCTGATTTTCTGCCTGCATTTCGGCTTTGCCGGGGAGGCTGATACGCCCCAGGATCACATCACGTGCATACCAGGCCTGGGCATCGAACATGTTGAAGGAGTACCACTGGTCCTGCATGCCCAGATAGAGGAATTTGGGGTTATCTTCCCAGAAAATACCTTTGTAGAGCTTGAGCGGCCATAGACGGTTCTCGGTGATCAGGCGCAGCGAGTCCGGCAGGAAGGGAAAGTGGTGCTGGTAGCCGGTACACAGAATAATGGCATCGATACGCTTATGACTGCCGTCGGCAAACCAGGCGGTATCACTGTCGACGCGTTGCAGCAGTGGCTTCTCTTCCCAGTTTTGCGGCCACTGATAGCCCATGGGCGCACTGCGATAGCAACTGGTAATGGAACGTGCACCGTATTTGTAGCACTGGGAGCCGATATCTTCAGCGGAGTAGCTGCTGCCTACAACGAGAATGTCCTTGTCCTTGAATTCCAGTGCATCGCGGAAGTCGTGTGCATGCAAAACCCGTCCACCGAAACGCTCAAACCCTTCAAAGTAGGGTGTGTTGGGTGTGGAAAAATGGCCGCAGGCGTTGACGACATAATCAAAGGTTTCGGTATAGACGCGGTTGTTGCTGTGATCCTGAACGGTCACGCTGAACAGCCCACTGGTTTCATCATAACTGACCTGGCGTACCGCGGTGTTGAAGCGAATATAGTCACGCACACCAGCTTTTTCGACCCGCCCCTTGATGTAATCCCACAGCACTTCACGGGGAGGATAGGAGCCGATCGGGCGGCCAAAGTGCTCATCAAAGGTGTAGTCTGCAAACTCCAGACACTCCTTGGGACCATTGGACCAGAGGTAACGGTACATGCTGCCATGCACAGGTTCACCATGTTCATCCACACCGGTACGCCAGGTGTAGTTCCACATCCCGCCCCAGTCGCTTTGCTTTTCAAAACAGACCAGTTCGGGAATCGCTGCACCCTTGGCAGCGGCTGACTGGAAGGCGCGCAGTTGAGCCAGCCCGCAGGGTCCAGCTCCGATAATGGCAACACGTGTATTCATGTGTCGATCTCCTCTGTTCGAGTCTCTATCGGTCAATTCAGTGATGACCCGATGCTAGCGCAGCGCTCTGCAGCTGAAACTCTCCTGTTGTGGATACCCCATTGGGGATATACCGCGCCTGACGAGGCCTGTGGCACTATCAAGCAGCAGTCGACGCCTGAGTTGCATTGAAATGGTGCGGCGGATTGAGGCGTTCAGCGGGCCTTATCATTTTTACCTTAAGGAAATATATATTCTTAAAGGTTTTATTTTTTGCGCAGGTTTGCATCCTGTTTTGCGGATAAAGGCACAAAAATTGCTGGGTTGATGTATTGATCGACTAACAGAGTGAGGTGCGGATGCCACTTCAAATGCTTGCAAAAAGCGGTATGCAACTGTGGCGCTGGGTGGGTTGGAGCCGTACAGCCGAGAAACCGGCGCAACACCAGTGGCTTGTTGAACTGCCTTTGGTTCTGTTGCGGCAACCTGATCTGGATGAGGCGTTGCGTGACTGGTTACAACGTCTGGAGTTGCAGCTGTTATCCAGTGGGGCAACCCTGATTCTGCATACCCCGACAGGGTTGCATAAGGTTGGACGCGAAGGGTTGTGCAGTCGCCATCAAAGTTGTCCCTGGGTGGCTGCAGCAGAGCGTTGCCCGGCAGTCGGACAGTTGAACACCTGTATTCAGTGTTTACGGGTTGGCAGGCACCGGGTGGTGTGTGGTGTTCAGGATGGGCATGGCAGCGTGGGTATTTTAATGCTGGAGTTTCCCCGCCCTCCTCGTCCACACCAGCAGCGCCAGTTGCGTGAGGTGGCGCAGGTGTTGAGCGAAACACTGGCACTGGTGCTGAATGAACGCCAGCAACGGCGTCGGGATCTGGCCGCCGAGCGTGCGGTACTGTCGCGGGAACTGCACGATTCCGTTGCCCAGGAACTCAGCTATCTACAGATCCGTGTCAGTCGTATGGCGGCCGTACTGGATAACCCGCAGCGACCGGGAGAGGCTGCATTGATGTTGCAGGACCTCAAGTGCAATGTTCAGCGGGCCAATCGTCGGGTCCGTGAATTGATCTCCTGGTCACGGTTGACCATGGATGGCCGCAGTCTGAACGAAGCGATCCGGGTATCGGTCGATGAGTTTTCACGGCGCAGCAGTTGTGTGTTTGAACTGGATAACCGGGTTCCTGAGCAGTGTATGGGGGCGGAAACAGAGCTACAGGTTTTGCATATTATCCGTGAAGCTCTGGCGAATGTGGTGCGCCACTCCCATGCACAGCATGTACTGGTTCGTTTGTGCTGCCTGCCGGATCACCGGGTGGAAGTGTGTATTGAGGATGATGGTGTCGGCTTGCCCCAGACTGAGGCGGTCAGTGGACATTACGGTTTGCAGGTGATGCAGGAGCGTGCGCGCAGTATTGCCGCCGAACTGAGCATTACCACACGTACCCCGCAGGGAACCCGGGTACGTTTGATCTGGAGTGAGCACTGAATGGCATTGCGGTTATTGTTGGTCGATGATCATGCGCTGTTGCGTCAGGGGCTGGCGGAGTTACTGGGGGCTGTGCCGGAGTTTGACGTACTCGGAACAGCCGCATCCGTTGAGCAGGGCTTGCAGCTGGTGCAGGACAATCCTCCCGACATAGTGCTGCTGGACTGGCACCTGCCGGGCATAGACGGTAGTGCCGGGTTGATGCGCTGCAAGGAGAAACTGCCGGACAGTCTGGTGATTATCCTGACGGCTTCCGAGGATCAGGCCGATTTACGTCAGGCGTTGGCCGCCGGAGCCGATGGCTATGTCTTGAAACACGCGGAACCGGAGCAGTTGGTTGCCCAACTGCGCGGCTGCCATAAAGGCAGCATCACCCTCGATCCGCGCATGCTTGAAAGTATGGATAAGCCGGTAACACCTGAGCCTGCTGTGGTGTTACCTGTTGAACTGACAGAGCGGGAGCAGCAAACCCTGTTGCTGATTGCGGATGGTCTAAGTAACAAGTTGATTGCCCGTGAGTTGGGCATCAGTGATGGCACGGTGAAGATACATGTCAAACACCTGTTGACCAAATTGAATCTGCACTCCCGCCTTGAACTGGCGGCCTGGGCACACCGGGGTGGTTTTTTACAGGCGATGCAAGCATCGCTCAGGAGGTCGGAATGAAGGCGCTGTGGCCGTCACAGAATCGATTCAGCAGCTGGTGCCTGGCATTCTGGCAGGGTATCCGTCAGTCTCCGCATCCTGAATTTGAGAGCTTGCCGTTGGCGCTGGCCCGACTGGATCCACAGGGCGCGATTCAACAATTGAATCAGGGCTGGGAAGAGCTGACTGGTTATCCGGCGCATGCCTGCCTGCATCGTGCACAGGCCAACTATTTACACCCCGAGGACCAGCCGCTGTGGAGGCAAACGCTGATGCGTCTGAGTAAAGCCTCGCTGGGTGCCTGGGAGCAGTTACAATTGCGCTTTCTGACCCCCAGTGGAGAGCGGCGCTGGGTAGAAGTGCGTCTGCGTCGGGACAGCCGGGGATTTATTGTCAGCCTTGTGGATGCCACCCAGCAAGTACAGGCTCAGCAAGCGCTGGCTGCCAGTCATCGCAGCCTCAGCAACCTGCTGGATGGTTTGCCGGCCATGGTGTATCGCTGCCGTAACAACCGCCATTGGACCATGGAGTATGTCAGCGCTGGCTGCCATGCCCTGACCGGATACCAGCCTGAGCAACTGACCAATAGCTGCGAGGTGACCTTTAACAGCCTGATTCATCCGGAGGATCGCGAGCGCGTCTGGTCCGAGGTGCAGCAAGGGCTTCAGGATCAGGCTGTGGTGATCTGTCTGAGTTACCGCTTGATCACGGCGTCGGGACAGGTCTGTCAGGTGCATGAGCGAGGCAGCGGGATATATTCTGATCATGGCGATGTGCTGGGGATAGAGGGCGTTATCCTGGCCGCATCACCGGGTACCGATTTACTGATTTCCTGAAGGTCGCATCAGCGCCTCGGGTTCGGACCCGAGGCAGGTTTTTTGCACCTGAAATAAATTTTTAAGAAATTATTATTCCCAATAGGAAATATTTTTGTTTAACTGAATGGATAGGCTTGCACATCTATCCCGAATCCAGAGAGGACTCAACATGCAACACGATACGCATCACTTTATCCTGAAAGTCAGCTGCCCGGCAACCTCCGGAATCGTTGCGGCTGTGTCATCTTACTTGTCTGAAAACAGCTGTTACATCAGTGAGATGTCACAGTTCGATGATGAGTTCAGTGGTCGCTTTTTCATGCGCGCAGTGTTCCGCTTCAACGAGGGCCACAAGGGTGATATCCGCACTATCGAGGCAGGTTTCGACAGTGTTGCCAGTCGTTTTGACATGACCTGGGAACTGCACAGCAGTGATCGCCCGATGCGTGTGTTGCTGATGGTCAGCAAGTTTGATCATTGTCTGGCAGACCTGCTGTATCGCCATCACAAGGGTGAAATGGACATGCAGATTACTGCGATTGTGTCCAACCACCTGGACCTGCGGCCCATGGCGGAACGTGAAGGCATACGTTTTATCTACCTGCCAGTGACCAAGGAAAACAAACGCCAGCAGGAGCAGGAGCTGATGCGTATTGTTGAAGAAACAGGTACTGAACTGGTGGTTCTGGCGCGTTATATGCAGATTCTCTCTGATGAACTGTGTCAGCAACTGGCGGGTCGTGCGATCAATATTCATCACTCCTTCCTGCCCGGCTTCAAAGGCGCGAAACCCTATCATCAGGCTTTTGACCGCGGTGTGAAGCTGATCGGTGCCACAGCACACTATGTGACTTCCGATCTGGATGAGGGGCCGATCATCGAACAGGAGGTTCAGCGCGTCGATCATGGCTATAAACCGGGAGATTTAGTGAATATAGGTCGTGATACCGAAACAGTTGCCCTGTCAAAAGCGGTAAAATACCACCTTCAGCATCGCGTATTTTTGAATCAGGACAAAACGGTGATCTTCCGATGAATACTCAGGCAGTACAGCCAGACCGGCTGGCGAAGCGTATCGATGGTAAACAGGTCTCATCCCAGGTGTTGGCCGAAGTGTCTGAGGCTGTCCAGCAGCTGCAGCAACAGGGTATTCAGCCCGGCCTGGCCGTCGTGCTGGTAGGAGAAGACCCGGCCAGTCAGGTGTATGTGCGCAACAAGGTACTCAGAGCCGCTGAGGTGGGTATTCGCTCGATTGAGCATCGCTTGCCTGCTGATACCGATGAATCCAGCCTGCTGGCCCTGATCGAGACACTGAATCAGGACCCTCAGGTGAACGGCATACTGGTACAGCTGCCCCTCCCTGCCGCCATTGATGAAAACCGGGTGCTGGAAGCCATAGATCCGCTGAAGGATGTTGATGGCTTTCACAGCCAGAATGTTGGTGGACTGAGCCAGGGGCGTGAGGTACTGACACCCTGTACTCCGGCGGGCTGTATGCGCCTGCTGCGGCAGACCTGCGGTGAGCTGAGTGGTTTGCATGCCGTGGTTGTGGGGCGTTCCAATATCGTCGGTAAGCCGATGGCTGCCCTGCTGTTGCAAGCCGACTGCAGTGTGACGCTGGTACATTCCCGTTCCCGTGATATTGAACGCCTGTGCCGGGATGCCGATATTCTGGTCGCGGCGGTTGGTCGTCCCCAGATGATCAAGCGTGACTGGATTAAACCCGGAGCCGTGGTGATTGATGTCGGGATTAACCGCATCCAGGCTGACACGGGGACCCGTCTGGTGGGTGATGTCGATTATGATGACGTCTATGACCAGGCCGCAGCAATCACGCCGGTACCGGGTGGTGTGGGTCCGATGACCATTGCCATGTTGATGCAAAATACTCTGACAGCGGCGCGGATGCAGTTGGGGTGAGGTGCTAGATGCTTTACTTCCCGATACAAAAACTCGAAAAAATCCTGCCCAGCAAGTCATCAGGGGTAAATTCTCCTGTGATCTCTCCCAGGCTTTGCTGGGCCATGCGCAGGTCTTCTGCAAGCAGCTCGCCGGCACTGAAGCCATCCAGCTGCGCCAGGCCAGCATCCAGCTGCTGGTGGCAGCGTTGCAGTGCATCCAGGTGACGACGACGGGCCATAAAACCACCTTCGGTGGTGTTACTGAAACCGATACAGGCCTTGAGGTGTTCGCGTAGCAGTTCAACCCCCTGCCCGTGCTTTGCAGACAGCGATATAAGTGAGTACTCACCCTGCTGTTGCAGTGTGGGTTTTTCTGCTTGCAGGTCGATCTTGTTACGGATGACGGTGATTTTGCTGGCGTCAGCCAGTTGTGCGACAAACTCTGGCCAGATCTGTTCGGGGCTCTGAGCGCTGGTTTCGCTGCTGTCCACCACCATCAGGATACGGTCAGCCTTATGTATCTCCTGCCAGGCCCGGTCGATACCAATACGCTCGACCTGATCCGGGGCATCACGCAACCCTGCGGTATCGATGATATGCAGCGGCATGCCGTCCAGGTGTATATGCTCTCTGAGTACATCGCGTGTGGTACCGGCAATATCGGTCACAATAGCGGTTTCCCGTCCGGCCAATGCATTCAGCAGGCTGGATTTGCCTGCATTGGGTTTTCCGGCGATGACGACCTGCATGCCCTCTCGCATCAGGCTGCCCTGGTGTGCTTCCTGCTGAACCGCTTCCAGATCGGTGATGATCTGCAGCAGATCGTCGCGTACTTTGCCATCGGCGAGAAAATCGATCTCTTCTTCGGGGAAATCGATAGCCGCTTCAACATAGATACGTAGCTGTATCAGCCGTTCCAGCAGCGCCTGGATGCGTGCTGAGAAGGCACCCTGAAGCGAGCGCAGAGCGCAGCGTGCAGCCTGCTCGGAAGTGCTGTTGATCAGATCGGCAATGGCTTCAGCCTGGGCCAGATCGAGTTTGTCATTCAGGAATGCGCGCTCGGAGAACTCACCGGGGCGTGCGGGTCGTGCCCCCAGTGTGATGACGCGCTGCAGAATGAAGTCCATAACCACAGGTCCGCCATGTGCCTGGAGTTCGAGGACATCCTCTCCGGTAAAGGAATGTGGGCCCGGAAAGAACAGAGCTATCCCCTGATCGATAACCTGTCCTTCAGCTGCATGAAAATCGCCATAGTGCGCATAGCGTGGCTTGGGGGTATGTCCGATCACCTGTTCGGCAATGTGTAGCGCTTGCGGGCCGGAAACGCGAATAATGCCTACCCCGCCACGACCCGGGGCCGTTGCCTGGGCTGCAATGGTGTCGTGTGCTGAGTTGGACATGGATCGCTCCTTGGCGTTGTGATTCGGTTTCAGGAACAAAAAAGACTCCATCAGGAGCCTTTTTTCGGGTTACCAGCTGTTCAGCTGGCTTCTTTTTTCTTGTCCTCATTCTCGATCTGGCGAGTGATATACCACTGCTGTGCGATCGACAGAATGTTGTTGACCAACCAGTAGAGTACCAGACCGGCCGGGAACCAGAGGAAGAAGAACGTGAAAATAATGGGCAACATTTTCATGATCTTCGCCTGCATGGGATCGGGCGGAGTCGGGTTAAGCTTCTGCTGCAGGAACATGGTCACACCCATCAGGATCGGCAGGACAAAGTAAGGGTCCATGACCGACAGGTCCTGAATGTACAGGAAGAAAGGTGCGTGACGCAGCTCGACGGACTCCATCAATACCCAGTACAGGGCGATGAACACCGGCATCTGTGCCAGAATAGGCAGACAGCCACCCAGAGGATTGATCTTCTCTTTTTTGTAGAGCTTCATCATCTCCTGGGACATCTTCTGACGGTCATCACCGTAGAGTTCCTTCATGCGCATCATTTCGGGGCCGAACTTGCGCATTTTCGCCATCGAGCGGAAGGCTTTGGCATTCAGCTGGAACAGTGCTGCTTTCACAACAATGGTGATGCCGATAATCGCCAGACCCCAGTTGCCCACAAAGCTCTGAATAAAGGTCAGCAGCCAGTAAAGCGGATAGGCAATCCACCAGAGCCAGCCGTAATCGACGGTCAGCTTCAGGTTAGGTGCAGTGGCTTCGAGTTGCTCCTGATCCTTGGGACCGACGAACAGGTGAGCACTTACTTCTGTGCTGCTGCCGGGTACGACTTCAACAGCGGGCGACAGGAAGCCGGCAATGTACTCATTGTTTACGCGACGTGTCTGGAAGTTGTGTGTCTGATTCGGATCAGGCACCCAGGCTGAGACAAAGTAATGCTGACTGAAGGCTGCCCAACCACCAAGGCTGGTTTGAGCGAAGTTGCCACGGTCCATATCGCGGAACGTGACCTTCTGGTACTTGTTGTCTTCAGTCGAGAAAATGGCACCGAGATAAGACGCCATACCAACCGATGTTGAGCTGGTGGGGTCTTCACTGCGATCACGCTTCAGCTGGCCGAACAGAGTGGCACGGAAAGGTGCATCGCTCTGGTTGTCGATCAGATAGTCGACGCCAATACGGTAGCTGCCACGCTCAAAGGTATAGCGCTTGATAATGTCGACGCCGGCGTCGGTGGTGTAGTGCAGGTCAACCACCAGGTTTGCCTGATCATCCAACGAGAACTCACTGGCATCGGCCCGGAAAACCGGACGGCCATCGGCGCTTGCATCGGGACCATCGCGACCGACCAGTCCGCTCTGCGCGACATAGGTGCGCATGGCGTTCTGCTCCAGCAGTACAAACGGATCGTCTGAACCCAGACGGGCCTTGTGCTGTGGCAGTGCTGCGTAAATGATGTCACCACCGCGTGTATCGATCACCAGGTCCAGTACATCGGTACGTACACGTACCTGAGCTGCACTGGTCTGAGCTGTTTCGATAACCGCAGGCGCTGAAGGATCGACAGCTGCCGGAATATCGTCACTGCTGACTGAACCGGTGGGAAGATCGGAAGCGCCATTAGCCGGGCTGCCATTGATCACATCAGGAGCAAAGGCAACCTGAGGTGCGGCCGTCGGCTGATTATAATCCTGGTTCCACTGGAGAAATACCAAATAGGTAACCAGCGCCAGGGCGGAAAGTAATATGACTCGCTGTACATCCATCGCGATAAACCATCAATTGTCTTTTTGGGCGTTAGAAGCTTTTCGTTCCAGCCGTGACCAACTGCGCTCAATCAAGGCATGCATCTGCCGGTTATCGAGCGTGTCCAGGCCTTTGCGTGCGAGAATGATGATATCAACATTCGGCAGCTGATGCTGACGCAAACGAAAAGATTCGCGAATGATACGTCGAATATGACTACGTTTGACAGCCCGACGGACGTTTTTTTTGGAAATAACAAAACCCAGCCGGGGGTGACCAAGTTCGTTTTGACGGGCAAGTATCAACAGAGAGGGGTCAGAGACCTTGAGAGTGGCTCTGTCGAATACCCTTTTGAAGTCCCCAGGCGTTAACAGTCGTAACGCCCGGGGGTATCCGAATTCGGCCATTCAGTCGGTAGCCGCGAGACTGATTAAACAGTCAGGCTTTTGCGACCTTTGGCGCGACGACGGTTCAGTACCTGACGGCCGTTTTTGGTCGCCATGCGAGCACGAAAACCGTGAGTACGTGCGCGTTTCAGTACGCTTGGTTGAAATGTTCTTTTCATTGCCCAGTCCTGCTTACGTTATGTAGTGCCTGCGCGGCGCGCTGGAATAAAATCCACGCAGCCACGATGTGTGTAAAAAATCAGACGCGAAATTATAGGGGCTGGCGGTTTTGCATGCAAATGATTTCTGGTTTTTTTCCGATCAATTCAAGGGGTGGATCGCTGACAGGGTTGTGGATAACTCTTTTTGAAAAGGATAGAATGTTGTTATCGTCTTTCTTTATACCTAACGCATTATCCGGATCGGGGCCTTTGCATGTCAGAAGCGTTATGGGAGCGGTGTTTATCCGGTCTCAGGGAGGAGTTCCCATCGCAACAGTTCAATACCTGGATACGTCCGTTGCGCCTGGCGGACTGTTCCGGTGAGCTGTTGGTTCTGACAGCGCCGAACCGCTTTGTAAAAGACTGGGTAACGGACAAGTACCTGGCACATATTCGTCAGACCTTTATTAATGTCAGTGGCAATTTAAGTGCAGACGTCAGCATCGATATAGCTGGCAAGCCTATGGCAGCGAATGGCAGTGGTGGTTTTTTAACTGCGCGTAACTCGGCGATGCCTGTTCGCAGTAGCCCACCACCTGCACCCGAGCCCGAGCCGCCTGCCGCTGCTCCGGTTACTGAGCCGGTGCGGCAGATCCTGTTTAATCAGCCGGAAACAGCTGCTGTTGGTGATACCGATTCTGCTGCTGCGTTGATGACCTCCTTTAATGAAAACCGGATGGCGGACGTGGCGCCGACACAGGCGGCTTTACCCTTGCAAGAGGTGCAGCCTGAGCTGGTGATTGAAGAGCCGCGTCGACGCAAGTCGCGTAAAGTTGATGTTGAAGGCGGTGTTAAACACCAGTCCAATCTTAACCCGGCATTCACCTTTCAGGCATTTGTACAGGGTAAATCAAACCAGCTGGCACTCGCTGCGGCACAGCAGGTAGCTGATAATCCGGGTGGTGGCTATAACCCCTTGTTTATTTATGGCGGCGTCGGTTTGGGTAAAACCCACTTGATGCATGCCGTCGGTTGCGAAATGTTGCGCCGTAACCCTAATGCCCGCATCGTTTACCTGCACTCGGAACGCTTTGTTGCCGACATGGTAAAGGCGTTGCAGCTCAATGCGATCAATGATTTTAAGCGCTATTATCGTTCTGTGGATGCGCTGTTGATCGATGATATTCAGTTCTTTGCCGGTAAAGAGCGTTCGCAGGAAGAGTTTTTCCACACCTTTAACGCACTGTTAGAGGGTGGTCAGCAACTGATTTTGACCAGTGATCGTTATCCGAAGGAAATTTCCGGTGTGGAGGAGCGTCTCAAGTCCCGCTTCGGTTGGGGACTGACGGTGCCGATTGAGCCTCCTGAGCTGGAAACACGTGTGGCGATCTTGATGAAAAAAGCAGAAGAAGCGCGTATTCGGTTACCGGATGATTCCGCCTTTTTTCTTGCACAAAAGATTCGTTCTAATGTGCGTGAGTTAGAAGGAGCGCTGAAGCGAGTGATAGCGAATGCTCACTTCACCGGCAGTGAGATCAATACGCCCTTTATCAAGGAGTCGTTGAAGGATCTGCTGGCCCTGCAGGACAAGCAGGTGAGTATCGATAATATTCAGCGTGTTGTTGCAGATTACTATAAAATCAAGATCAATGACTTGCTTTCCAAGCGCCGTAGCCGCTCCGTGGCGCGACCACGCCAGGTGGCTATGTCCTTGTCGAAAGAGTTGACCAATCACAGTTTGCCGGAAATCGGCAGTGCGTTTGGTGGTCGAGACCATACTACGGTTCTTCATGCATGTCGTAAAATTAAAGAGCTTCGTGAAAGCAATAACGACATCAGTGAAGATTATAAAAACCTGCTGCGTCATCTGACGGCGTAGTGTTCAGATCCTGACCAAGGAATGAAGCCATGAGATTTGTGATTTCCAGAGAAGCACTAATCAGACCCCTGCAACTGGTCGCAGGTGTTGTTGAACGCCGTCAGACCATGCCGGTACTGTCCAATATCCTGTTGGTTGCTGAGGACGGTATGCTGTCGTTGACAGGTACGGACCTAGAAGTCGAGCTGGTTGCCCGTATTCCGCTGCAGGAGTTGCCAGAACCGGGTTCTGTCACAGTGCCAGCGCGCAAGCTCATGGATATCTGCAAGTCGCTGTCGGATGATGCACTGGTTGAAATCAGTGTGTCGGATGACAAGGCGCGCATTAAGGCAGGACGCAGTCGTTTCTCCTTGGCGACGCTGCCTGCCGCAGACTTTCCCAATGTGGAAGACAGTCCTGAGGCGCTGACTATTTCGTTGCCTCAGTCTTCACTGCGTCAGTTGATCGAGAAAACCGGCTTCTCCATGGCCCAGCAGGATGTGCGTTACTATCTTAACGGTATGCTGCTGGAGGTTCGTGATGCACACTTGCGTGCCGTCTCGACTGACGGTCACCGCTTGGCCACCTGCATGACCGCTGTTGAGGCGGATGCAGGGCTGGATCATCAGATTATTGTCCCGCGCAAGGGGATTCTGGAGCTGGCACGTCTGCTTCAGGGTGGCGATGCTCCGGTGACACTGGTCATCGGTTCCAGTCATATTCGTGCCGTCGTGGGTGATTTTACCTTCACCTCGAAGCTGGTAGATGGCAAGTTTCCGGATTACAACCGTGTTATTCCGCGCAATGGCGACAAGGTGCTGCTGGGTGATCGCCAGGAACTGCGTCAGGTCTTTACCCGTATTGCGATTCTGTCGAACGAGAAGTATCGCGGTGTGCGCCTGAACCTGTCCAATGGCATGTTGCAGGTAACGGCTAATAACCCGGAGCAGGAAGAAGCTGAAGAGACGCTGGCAGTCGATTACGAGGGCCAGGATCTTGAAATTGGTTTTAACGTAAATTACCTGCTGGATGTGCTGTCGATTCTGAACTCTGATGTGGTGCGCCTGATTCTGTCGGATGCCAACTCCAGTGCCTTGGTGCAGGGCTACGACGAGAACGATGCACTCTATGTTGTTATGCCAATGCGCATGTGACCTGTTACGTCAGGAGGGGCGTTTTTCGCCCTTCCTGGCGGACACCCTGCCCTGATTCATGTCGATCTCTCATTTAAAGATTAGCGGTATTCGCAACCTGCAGGCTGTGGAGTTCCCCCCTGCTTCACGGATCAATATCATCTCGGGCCAAAATGGCAGTGGTAAAACCAGCGTGCTGGAGGCTATTCATTTCCTGTCGTCCACCCGCTCCTTCCGTACCAGTGAACTGCGTCATGTCTTAACCCAGGGCCAGGAGGCTGCACTGGTTTTCTCTCGCGTGCTGGCGCCTGGTTCAACACAGCCATTGCCCCTAGGTGTTGAACGGCGTTTGAACGGTGATGTCCGGGTACGTTTCGATGGTCGCTCACTGGATGCTGCCGAGCTGGCGAGCCTGTTGCCGGTCCAGGTGCTTTACAGTGGTACCTTTGAGTTGCTGGATGGTTCTCCCAGTATTCGACGGCAATTTGTCGACTGGGGTGGTTTTCATGCCGATACACAGTTTATTCAGTTATGGCGCGGTTTTCGACGTGCGCTGAAACAACGGAATTCTTTGCTGAAATATGGTAAAATCGACCGGTTCCAGATGCAGGTCTGGGATCGCGAGTTTGTTGCCTATGGTACGCAGCTGACTGCGCACCGCCGTGCCTATATTGACGCACTGGTGCCGCAGTTTGAACGTATTCTCAAGGTGCTGCTGGGTGATGTGTCGATTGAGCTGAAGTTTTATCCCGGCTGGGACAGCAAGCGCTCTCTCGAGGAGGTGCTGCTGGATCAGTTTGAGCGTGAAGCGGCTCAGGGATTTACCTTAACGGGCCCTCAGCGTGCTGATTTGCGCTTTCGCTGGGATGGTGTCAATGCTGCCGAGCGTTTGTCGCGTGGACAGAAAAAACTCGTCGTGAGCGCGCTCAGGCTGGCTCAAGGGCAGTTGTATCGTTTGCAGTCTCAGCGGCCCTGTATTTATTTAATTGATGACCTGCCATCGGAACTTGATGAACCGCATGTACGTCTCTTCTGCCAGTTTCTTGAGCAGAGTCACGATCAATGCTTCATCACCTGTGTCGATCCAGACACCTTAACTGAATTCTGGTCGCCGGATACGGATCTGGCGCTCTTTCATCTGGATGCCGGTCATTTGACCTGCCGGCAACGCTAGGAGAGTACAATGAGTGGTGAAAACCATAATTACGATTCATCGAGTATCAAGGTTCTGAAAGGACTCGATGCTGTCAGAAAGCGTCCAGGCATGTACATAGGCGATACCGATGACGGTAGCGGTCTGCACCATATGGTGTTTGAGCTGGTGGACAATGGCATAGATGAGGCGCTGGCCGGTTACTGTACCGAAGTTGGCGTGATCATTCACCCGGATGAAAGTGTCACCGTTTCGGATAATGGCCGTGGTATCCCGACCGATATTCACGAAGAAGAAGGCGTATCTGCTGCCGAAGTTATCATGACCGTGCTGCATGCCGGTGGTAAGTTTGATGACAATACCTACAAGGTTTCCGGTGGTCTGCACGGTGTGGGTGTGTCTGTTGTAAATGCCCTCTCCAGTGAACTGACCCTGACCATTCGCCGCGACGGCAAGGTACATGAGCAGATCTATCACCACGGTGTGCCCCAGGCGCCACTCAAGGTGGTTGGTGAAACCTCAACCACCGGCACCATTGTACGCTTCAAGCCCTCTGAAGATACCTTCAGTAACATTCATTTCCAGTTTGATCTGCTGGCTAAACGTCTGCGTGAACTGTCGTTCCTGAACTCGGGTGTCCGTATTCGCCTGAAAGATGAGCGCGCAGGTCGTGAAGAGATTTTTGAATACGAAGGCGGTCTGGCATCCTTCGTCTCCTATCTGAATCAGAGTAAAACCACGGTTAACAGCATCTTTCATTTTAATGCCATGCATGAGAATGGCGTAGGTGTTGAAGTGGCGATGCAATGGAACGACAGCTTCCAGGAGAGCATTCACTGCTTCGCCAATAACATTCCTCAGCGTGATGGTGGTACTCATCTGTCAGGCTTCCGTGCCTCACTGACGCGCTGTCTGAATACCTATATCGATGCTGAGCAGCTGAACAAGAACGGCAAGGTTGCCACGACAGGTGATGACTGCCGTGAAGGTTTGAATGCCATTATTTCGGTTAAAGTACCTGATCCCAAGTTCTCGTCACAAACCAAAGACAAGCTGGTTTCCTCTGAAGTGAAAACCGCGGTTGAGCAGTTGATGGCTCAGCAGTTCAATGACTATCTGCTGGAAAATCCCCAGGATGCCAAGTCGATTGTTTCAAAAATGATCGATGCAGCACGTGCCCGTGAAGCGGCCCGCAAAGCGCGCGAAATGACCCGCCGTAAAGGCGCACTGGACATTGCCGGATTGCCGGGCAAGTTGGCAGATTGTCAGGAAAAAGATCCTGCACTTTCTGAAATTTACCTTGTGGAGGGTGACTCTGCGGGCGGTTCTGCCAAGCAGGGTCGTGACCGTCGTACACAAGCCATCCTGCCGCTAAAGGGTAAAATCCTGAACGTCGAAAAAGCCCGTTTTGACAAAATGCTGACCTCTGCTGAAGTCGGTACGCTGATTACGGCTCTGGGCTGCGGTATTGGTCGTGATGAATTTAATGCCGACAAGCTGCGTTACCACTCTATCATCATCATGACGGATGCTGACGTCGACGGTTCGCACATTCGTACCCTGTTGCTGACATTCTTCTATCGCCAGATGCCTGAGCTGATTGAACGAGGTCATGTCTACATCGCTCAACCGCCGCTGTATAAAGTGCGTAAGGGCAAGCAGGAACAATACCTGAAGGATGAAGCCGCGCTGGAGCAGTATCTGTTGCAGGGCGCGCTGGACGGCACTCAGCTGTTCCCTTCTGCAGACGCGCCCGCAATTTCCGGTGAAGCACTGGAAAAGCTGATTGGGCGTTACCGTCATGTGGAGTCCTTGATTGATCGTATCAGTCGCGTATATCCACGTTCAGTGCTGGCTCAGTTGATGTATCTGCCTCGTCTGGATGTTGAACAGCTCTATGATCGTGCAGCTGTTGAAGGCTGGGTTGAGCAACTGTCTAAGTATCTGTCTGAGTATGTCAGCTCTACATCAGCCTGGTATGGTTGCTCAGTGGTTGAAGATCGTGAGCACAGTCAGTTCGTACCCGAGGTGGTGTTCACTCAGCACGGTATCGATGTGAAATACCGCTTTGATCAGGAATTCTTCCGCTCACGCGACTATCAGTCCATCGCTCAGTTGGGTGAAGAGATGCAGTCGCTGCTGGAAGAAACGGCCTACCTGCAGCGTGGTGAGCGCGTCTATCCATTGCGTAACCTGGGTGATGGTATTCAATGGCTGCTGGATATCTCCCGCCGTGGCAATAACGTACAGCGCTATAAGGGTCTGGGAGAGATGAATCCAGATCAGCTATGGGAAACCACCATGGACCCTGATGCACGTCGTATGTTGCAGGTCACCATTGATGACGCAATCGGTGCAGACCAGCTCTTCTCTACCCTGATGGGCGATGATGTTGAGCCACGTCGTGCCTTTATTGAAGCGAATGCACTGAACGTGTCTAACCTGGACGTGTAAGCTGCTTAACGTGTCGGATCTCATCTAGCGTGATCTGACGTCTCATTTACGTGATCTCCCCTCTCATATGATTGAGGCGGGAGATCCTTGAGCACCTCAATGCTGTTTATATCAATATCATAAAAATTTAATAGATAGAGCAGCTATATAGCTGCTCTATCTATTTTGGCTGTAGCAACCTATAAATGAATTAAGGTCAGAGTATCACCAGGGGTCGAGTAATAGGTTCTATTGTATTCAAGTGGCTCGACATAGCAGAGTTTTAAGTCTTCGTTTTCCAGTGCTGCTGAAGCTGCTGCGATTGTTGAGACTTTAGTGTTCATAGGTGCTAACGTGATATTAAAATTATTAAACTTATTTGCTTCAGCGAGAATGGAGTTTTTCGCTGAAATAGGGTCTGAACAAGAAAATTCGAATTTTGAAACATTTTTAATCGTAGTATTCACTGTTTCAATAAAGGATTGTATTTGATTTCTATACCAATTGTTTTTTTCGAAAAAATCTTGGCTGTATGCGTCGGTACCAATACCAAGGGATATAGAACTAGGCTCATACTGTATAATAAGCTCTTTTGCACGCTCTATTTCAAAACCTACTAATATTATTAAATGTGAACCTTGGGAAGGTCTGATTACACCAGGAAACCCTAGGATTGACCTTATATCCTTTACCCCTCTACTGAGCCACCAATCTCTCTCTTCATTACTAGTCATATATGAACTAGCTCCCGCATAGGCGAATCGAACCTTTGATTCAAGCTTATAAAGCTTTATCATGGATGTGAAAAAAGCTACGGTTTCGTGAGTAAAGGTTGTGATATCAATAAGCGTTAAATTATCCTGTTTTTTAATTAATGGTACGATCTCCTGAACAAATTTTATCCAAGTGTGCTTCGGCGATAGTTTTTCTATATCTAATGCTTGATATATATCACCATGAATAGATTTGATGGCAGTTATACCCTCTTTCCAAGCGGGGTTCTCAATGCTTTTTTGAAGGATCACAATTAAGTCTAAACTCTTTGGTGATAGATTTTTTGTAATTTGAAACCAGCGCCTCTCAAAGCTACTAGAGCAAATTACTAGCGATACCTCAGGTATAGACTTGTTAATTTCTGAAAGTTTCGTTTTCATATATGCACCTAAAATAGCTTTTCTTGGGAAAAATTGGGCTCTTCTAAGGTCGCATCAATACCTTGCTGATTTAGCTTGTTTATAATTGTCTTAGGCTTTGATAAGGAGGTTTCTAAGAAGCTACATGTTACAAATTTATAAGCTGAAAAACCGATTGGGTCTAGTTTAAATATAGGTGCTAGCCTTCTGGTTAAAACATAAAGCCTTGTTCTACCAATACCTTCCTTTGTACCTATAAATGTTTCATATAGAAAACCTTCCTGGACACCCATATCAAGAATAGATTTTAATTCTTTCGATAAATTTTCAGGATCCGAAAGAGCAAATGAAAATACCCTTCGTTCTGATTTGTCAGACTTCATTGCAGAATAAAAAAGACTGCCTATGGATGTTATGAGATTTCGAAGCTTTTGGATGCTATTCCTTCTAGCATCATTTTCTTCTTCTTCAGCATTATCCATATCATGTATTATTTTATCCATTTGAGTGAAGAGTAGCTTATCAGCTTCTTCTCGGATAACCTTATTCTGGTTAGAAGGACTTATCTCCAAAAATAGTTCATTTTTTGCGTCTCGCTCTTGTAACGCAAACATCTTGGAGGCAGGCTCTAGAAAGTGGCGAATAACCCCTGAAGATATATGAACTAGTTGCTGAAATCCGGCATATTTATATGTTGATCCACTTTTCCTACTTCCACCCAGGCTAACTATATAGTCTGGTCTAGCATATCGATATGCATCATCAGCCTTTCGGAATCCTTTAGTTTCAAGTTCGCCTGTTAAATACTTTTCTGCAATTTCATCAATTGCTAACTGCTGCTTTTTATCAACTGGAAAGTACTTTTCGGGGTCAATTTTGTCTAAGTATCCAAATTTCTTTTTGTAAAATGATTGAAGACGCTTAGCTGTAATTTCTCTGACCCAATCTGGATATTTTTCCTTTTTTGATCCAGTATAAACATTTGAATAATAAATCTCTTTATAATCATGAGGGGTTTCTATTCTTCGCCCGCTTGTTGTAGAAAGCGTTTTATAATTCATCTGTGTGGCAAGTTTAAATGAAACAACATCTGTTGTTCTATAAGAAACCCATGTATTAAGTACTTTTGTTTGAGCAATATTTAAATTGTCGACATCATCAATCAGTATGTAGATAGGGCCATTTGGCATAAATGGTAACGCTTTGATTTTTTCTATTACAGGGATGAAAAAATCATAATAGCCTAGCAATGGGCCGCTATATTCCAAGTGTTGCCCTAAACCTGCCAAAAGTTTTCTTAGATAACGGACATGATAGATGAAAAGGTCATCAACTTTCTTGATTATGAAATCTAACAAATTATATTCATTTTCAATATCATCCAAGTTACTTTTGAAGTTATCTTCATATCCTGAATTGAGGAGTAAGTCCAAAAAATCCTTTTTAAAAAAGTTCTTTATGGCGCCATCAGAAGAGCTCTTCGATAACTGACAGTGATTCTTAATGGCTGATAATAACTTGGAAATTAAGAAGCACACTAATACATGCTCAGATATTATCGATTTAGCTGTCGGATTATCTATAACACTATAGTCAATTAAATCTATATCTGTTTTCTTGATAGAAACATATACACCAAAGAAGTTAAGATCAGATACTGGTTTTGATTGAAGTAAAGATTGGCAATCAGGTGCTAGCCTCCTAAACATCATGCTTTTTCCACTACCCCTATGGCCATGCAGAAATACATGTCCCGATACTTCAAGGCTGTACGATTCTTCCAGCGGTACAAAAAGATCGATTATTTCTTCCGCAGACATTAACTCAGGAGTTTCAACAGAGAATGGGTTGTCAATTGTGCTCACTCTATGCTCTCCCCCTCAGTACAAATATCACATAGCCGCTTGTAACTCATGAAGCTAGTTGTATTCTCGTCGAACATTAAATCCTCTTTAAGAGGATAACCCTCTTCCTTAAGAGTAAAGTTAATTCTACCTAATGATTTGTGCCTAAAGGACTCTTCGTCTATATCATTTTCTAAGATTTCAATTTCAACATGAATTTCTTTTACTTTAGCCGACTCAGGAATAAACTTATTGCAATAGCGGCGCTCTAACTCAGCCTTTTTTAACCTATCAAGAGTTATATCTGGTAAATTCACATTGATGAGCTTTTTTTGATCGCTATTGGGGACGGAACCATATATTTGATATGTTTTTGATAAGTCACCAATATGAAATTGGAAATTTAGGTATAGTATATTGTTTTTAACTGAATTTCCCATAATTGCTTTGGCATACTTGTGGAAGACTAAATTATGAACTGGAATATTAAGTGCGTCAGACTTTTCGACTCTACGTCTGTTTTCACATATTTCGTCAGCAAATCTTGTTATAGCTGCAATTTTTTTACTATCTATATCATAGATATGGCCATTAGATTCATTCTGGCGCAGTTTTCCAATTTTATCTTTATCTCCATCAGGCGTTTTTCCACCATGGGCGCCTGCAATAGATGCGATCATCGTCGCCTCTAATTTTTCTTCGTTTAAATAAGGGATGGAGAATCTTCTTATCACCTGTAAAATATTTTGCTCATGCATTTCTCTTCCATATATGTTACCTACATCATGAAGCCTAATACTTAGTAAGAGTATATATACTTCATAAGGTGTAAGTATCCAGTTATGAGATTTTACGTTTTCCTTTACTTCATTTATATCTACTGATTTTTTAAGACCAACTAATATTCCTGCATATAATACAACTTCGTCAAAGTGCTTATCGCTATGGTCTGTATATAAACCAGATTCACTGGAGAGTGCGGCTAACCCAGCATTTATATTGGGATATACTTGATTTCTAAGTTGCTTTAATATCTCAATGTATTTTTCAAAATAATTTTCTGACGAAGGGAAGCTAGTCGCATCTGGGCTGATCGACTGCAATAAACATTCTAGAGGGAGTAGTTGTGATTCAGTCATAATTGCTCTATTAATCCTTTAAATACCGCCTCTGCAAGCAAAGGTGGAACAGCATTCCCGACTTGTTGTTGCTGAAAGCCAATTGAGCCCTTGAATGTGAAATCGTCAGGGAACGACTGTATTCGAGCAGCTTCTCTTACGGAAAGGCCCCTATCTTGTGTAGGATGGATTAGCATATTTTTTCTGTAATTTCCAATTACGACAGAGGGTCGATCAAGCTCTAAGCGTCGATAGATACCTGTATGACAACGGGATCTATCTTTATAGTTTTCCATAAGCTCTTCAGGTATCGATTTCCAGTTACTCCCTTGAGGAATATGTTTATAACGATTTATAATTAGCCGATTATTTTTAGTAACAAGATGATTATTGCATCCTTTTAAGCCTTTTCTCATTCTATGAGCATAGTCGCTAGGTGGATCAGTTTCATAATCTTTGTAACAAACAGATGCTCCAGTACTCAATATAGGTAGATCACCTATAGCATCCTGTACGGTAACGGGTTTATCAGTCGTTGATTGAGGAAATTCAAATTTAGATCCATGAAGTGATCCAATAATAAAAAGTCGAGCTCTGTTCTGGGGGATGCCGAAATCGGTAGCATGGAGAAGGCCGAATGAAGCTTCATATCCAAGCTTCTTAAATTCTTGGAGAATTATCTCGACGAACATGCCTCGTTCTGTCTCAAGTAGTCCTTTCACATTTTCAAAAACGACCCAGTCAGGATGATAATCTTTTACCACTCGAAAAAACTCTCTAAAAAGCCAGTTTTTTTCGTTCGTAGCAGATCTCGTTTTCTGGTTAGACGTTGAGAATCCTTGGCAGGGAGGGCCTCCAAAGACAACTACAGGTTGTCCTCTCCTTGAAATGTTAACCTTCTTGAATTTACGGATGTCATCTCCAAACATCCCGTGTTTGGGTTGATGATTATGTAAATACGTAGTCGCTGCATGCGGGTCAGCTTCCACAGCGATTTGCACATCAATTCCAGCAAGCCTAGCTCCGAGCGACATTCCTCCGGCTCCGGAGAACAAATCTATCCCAATCATCCTAAAACCCGTTATCTAACGACCCTGCTCGTAGCACACCCTACTAGGTGGTTAATATTCAGAGACAAATATGTCTTGCAACTGTAAATATTGTACTAATAATTGCTATGCAGCGCATACAATTATGGACTTAAATTTTTTGTACTAAAAGTACAAGTTGTTTCAAGCGATTGCATCTCTGCTTGTTTCGTATGAGCTTGCTTCCATGTGCGGTCTAGTTTCTGTGAAGACTAGCTTCATAGTCAATGGGCTCGTGTTGCTGAGCGCCTTTCGTTGCTGCATATGTGCCTAGTTGGTACGCACTGAAGTCTCTATGTAGTTTCTCTATTTTGCGAGTTAGGTGGGAATTATTCACCTGTTGTTTCCTTGATTCGTTTCCTTTCTGCTAAATACTCAGCAGTTTCAATAGCCGTTAGTCTTCGGAAGAGTTCCGTGAACGAAGCAAGTGCGAAAAGGACCAAAAGAGCGGTAAGTACTAGAAAAATGTTTTGGCCCTTTATGAGCTCGTTGATATATTTCGCATCGGCTTCGCTTGTGAACGATTTGCAAATATTAGCTATTGTTTCTGTCTTCAGTTGAGTTTCTGTTGCGGCTACCTTAATGCTGAAAGCTTCGTTCGAACAGTTTTGTGCGGCTAGAACCCAGTCATTATTCCCATCTCGGAATATGTTGTAGTAGGTAAAATTGGAAGCTGTGTCATGCGCTAGCCAAATCCACTGGGTTTCATCTTTAAATTTCACTAGAGCAGCATTTTTTATTCCAAGATCTAATGGCGCTAGTGACATTATCGCCAGCGCAATTCCCAGCAATATGAAGCCAATAACTTGGCCTATGGTTGCTCTTTGTATTTGCAGCTTCTCGGTGTCGAAGGAGTTTCCTAGGCGGGCGAATTTTTTATGATCTAGATCATATTCGTTGAACCATTTGATGAGTTTTTGCGCGTCACTTAACGATTTTGCTTTGAAGTTAAAAACTGCATTAAAGCGCTCGAGTTCTTTATTTTGTTGCCAAAACTCTCCAAGAGTCTTGTCTTGGTAGTCTGATCGTCCCGCAAGCAATGCGTACAGCCTGCTTACAAAACCATATGATGTCCCTGTTCTGTAGTGGAAAAAGGATCGTAAGCCTAGAAATGCTATTAGGATAATGATCATGTTTAATAACGGAATGGGTAGGCTAGAGATATTGTTGACCATTGCGGAGACTGATATGTCCATTGCGTTAATTTCCTATGTACTAGTTAAGCTTGATTCATATAGGCTAACGTATTTTGTGTATATCGTGTACTGATCTGAGTTAATGGACTATGTAAGTTTCCAAGATTAATAATAGGGCGTCTTTCATTAGATGAATCTGAATGTTTCACGTGGAACATTCAGAGGCTGTTAGTCTGCTCCAGTGCGGGTGGTAAGCAGTTTGGACGCTCTAAAATATGCCGACCTACCCTCTTTTCTGGTTCGGTTATAAGTTACTTATGCTTCGTATTTTTTAAGAGGATCGGTATAGGTGCTTGTCTATCTTTAGGCAGTGTTACTCTGTTTAAAGGTTAAAAGAAGGGAGGGGCTAGAGGTTTTGATAGGGCTTTGCACCCCTCCCCTCCGACAGCTTTGTACCGCTGAGTATCGATGTTTCACGTGAAACATTCAGACATAACAAACCCCGCAAATGCGGGGTTTGTTAAAGCGTGGCTTAATACGTTTCTTGGTGCTTAGAGAAGCGAAATGTCTGCAGTACCCAGGAAGAGCTCGCGTAGATGTGCCAGCAGAGAGAGACGATTATGTCGCACAGATTCATCATCTGCCATGACCATGACTTCATCAAAAAAGCGGTTAACCTGTGGGTTGAGTGATGCCAGTAGCATCATCGCTTCAGTGTATTTGCCTTGGGCAAAGAGAGGTTTGGCCTGGTGGCTGAGCAGTTCAACCGCTGTTGCCAGCTCTTGTTCTGCCTCTTCAGACAGCAGGGCTTTATCAACTACACCAGCGCTTTGGTTGTAGCTCTGTTTGGCCAGGATGTTGGCAACACGCTTGTTGGCTGCGGCCAGATCGCTGGCTTCAGCCAGTGTGCTGAATTGACTGACCGCTTTGACACGCTTGTCGAAATCTAGCGGGCGTGTCGGACGCAGTGCATGTACAGCAAGATAGACTGAAACATTAACGCCCTGCTCGTCATACCAGGCGCGGAAACGCTCCAGTATGAAGTCGATAACCCGTTTGACGACATCGGTACTGCCGGGTAGCTCAGGATAGTTTGAAGCTGCCAGAGAGACTAGCTGCTCCAGATCCAGATCCAGTTGATGCTCAATCAGGATGCGCAACACCCCGAGTGATTGGCGGCGCAGCGCAAAGGGATCTTTAGAGCCTGTTGGTGGCTGGTTGATGGCGAACAAACCGGTGATGGTGTCGATGCGATCCGCCAGCGCCAATGCCATGCCTGTTTTGGTAACAGGAAGCTGATCGCCTGCAAAGCGTGGCATATATTGCTCATTCAGTGCCAGAGCAACCTCTTCCGGCTCGCCATCATGCAATGCATAGTGATAGCCCATAAGCCCCTGAAGCTCGGTGAACTCAAAGACCATATTAGTCATCAGATCGCATTTAGACAGCTCTGCGGCACGTTCAGCATAGTCAGGATTGCCATCGATCAGGCGGGCGATACTGGCAGCCAGCTTCTGTACCCGCTCGGTTTTCTGGTGCAGAGTGCCCAGGTCGTGTTGGAAAACGATGCTCTTGAGTTTCTCAATGCGTGCAGCCAGAGGGGTCTGGCGGTCCTGTTCGAAAAAGAACGCCGCATCGGCCAGGCGCGGTCTGATCACCTTCTCGTTACCTGAAATGATCTGTGCCGGATCAGTTGAAGCAATATTGGAGACGGTAATGAAGTGTGGCAGCAGCTTGCCGTGGCCATCGACAAGGTGGAAGTATTTCTGATTGGCCTTCATCGATGAGATCAGGGCTTCAGAGGGAACGGCCAGGAAGCGCTCTTCAAAGCGCCCAGTCAGGGTGACAGGCCATTCATTCAGCGCAGTCACCTCATCCAGCAGGTCTTCATCAATCACGACTTGGGCGTTGAGTTTCTGTGCTTCTGCCATCACCTGCTGGCGGATGGTTTCACGACGCTTGCTGACATCAACCAGTACGTGACCTGGATTTTCCAGCTTGGTGACATAATCCTGTGGCGACAGAATCTCAATGTCGTGGGGGTAATGGAAACGGTGCCCGCGCGTTTTGCGGCCAGCAGTAAGACCAAGCAGTGTGCATGGAATAACAGTTTCACCCAGTAGCATCATCAGCCAGTGAACCGGACGAACAAATTCGGTGCGGCGACTGCCCCAGCGCATGCGCTTGGGAATTGGCAGCTGGTTAAGTGATTCATTTACGATATCTGGCAGCAGTTCACTGGCAGGCTTGCCGGTCTCAATGCCACGATAGACATAGTACTGCCCTTTCCCGACTTCAGTGGTCTGTAGAGCGTCCACACTGACACCGCATGAGCGGGCAAAGCCTTCAACGGCTTGTGCGGGTGCCTGGGTTGCGGGGCCGCGCTTTTCAAATTCACGGTCTGGCTGTGAAAGCTGCAGTTGTTCAACATAGACAGCCAGGCGTCGCGGAGAAGCATGGAAGCGTGCTGATTGGTAGTTGAGGCCCGCCTGTTGCAATCCCTGCTCGATACCAGCCTGGAAGGCGCTGGCGAGAGTGTTCAATGATGTCGGTGGCAGTTCTTCAGTGCCAAGTTCGACCAGAAAATCCTGTGTACTCATGCGTTTTTCTCCTCGCAGGCCGCTAATACTTCCTGGCGTATTCCTTCTGGTGCCAGCGGGAAACCCAGCGCCTTGCGTTTATCGAAATAGGCGTGGGCGACCAGGCGTGCCAGGGTTCTGACTCTGAGAATGTAGCGCTGCCGCTCGGTTACCGATATGGCATGACGCGAGTCCAGCAGGTTAAAGGTGTGAGAGGCTTTCAGCACCATTTCATAAGCTGGCAAGGGCAGTTCAGCCTCAAGCAGTTTGTGGCATTCCCGCTCGTAGTGATCGAAGTTGCTGAACAGGGTCGGGACATCAGCGTGCTCAAAATTGTAGGTCGACATCTCCACTTCATTCTGATGGAACACGTCGCCATAGGTCACAACACTGCCATCAGGTTGTTTGGCCCAGATCAGGTCGTAGACGCTATCCACCTCTTGCAGATACATGGCAATACGTTCAAGACCGTAGGTCAGCTCGCCTGTGACCGGGTAGCATTCAAGTCCGCCTGCCTGTTGGAAATAGGTGAACTGCGTCACTTCCATGCCGTTTAGCCAGATTTCCCAGCCCAGACCCCAGGCACCCAGTGTGGGTGATTCCCAGTTGTCTTCGACAAAGCGTATATCGTGCACCAGCGGGTCGATCCCTATGTGCTTTAATGAACCCAGAAATAGCTCCTGAAGGTTGTCAGGAGAGGGTTTGAGAACGACCTGGAACTGGTAGTAATGCTGCAGGCGGTTAGGGTTCTCGCCATAGCGTCCATCTGTCGGTCTGCGGCTGGGCTGCACATAGGCAGAGCGCCAGGACTCGGGGCCGATGGAGCGCAGGAACGTAGCCGGATGAAAGGTGCCGGCACCGACTTCCAGATCGAGCGGTTGGACAATGACGCAGCCCAGATCTCCCCAGTATTGCTGCAGGGCGAGGATCAGGCCCTGAAATGTGCTAACGTCTGTAGTAGCCTTGTCAGTCACGTGAATCACCTTAACAGTTGAATGATCAAAACAAACCCATAATTATACATGAACAGGTCCTTCAGGGCGTCTATCTGACGGATAATCTTGTGTTTCGATGGGGTATAATGCAATGAATCAGAACAGGTTGGAGCGACAGTGAAAAGCATAAAAGGTGTATTGGCCCTGCTGGCCTTGGGTTTGATGGCATTGCTGCCATTGCGTTGGGCTCAGGCGCTGGGAAAGCGTATCGGTCGACGGATGTACCGTCAGGGGGATGCAAACCGTATGTGTCGCTATACCCGGGCGAATTTGCAAGCTTGCCTGCCGGAGTTAAGCCAAGCTGAGCGTGAGCAGTTGGTGGCTGAAAGTCTGGAGCAAACCGGGCAGTCCATTGCGGAGATGGGTATGTCCTGGCTCTGGCCGGTGCGTTGGTCACTGAACACCATTCGTGCGGTGCATCACGAGTCGCTGATTACAGAGGGCATTGCTGCCGGTAAAGGGGTGATTCTGATTGCGCCGCATCTGGGTAACTGGGAGGTGTTGAACCTCTATTTGTCGAACCGCTATCCTTTCACTGCAATGTATAAACCCCCACGTCAGAAGCAGCTGGATAACCTGATTCGGCGTATGCGGGCCCGGTTGGGTACCGATATGGCTCCGGCTAATGTACAGGGTGTGCGCAAGGTGATGAAGGCGCTAAAGCGCAGTGAAATGGTTGGCATCTTGCCTGATCAGGAGCCGGAAGCAGATAGCGGTATTTACGCAGACTTCTTTGGCATCCCTGCCCTGACGATGAAACTCCTGCCACAACTGGCTGCACAAACGGGTGCCAGAGTGATTTGTGGCTATGCTCGCCGCTTGCCGGATGCCGCCGGATTTGAGATTTTCTTCAGTGAAGCGGATGCAGAGATCACGTCTCGTGATCTGCAGCTGGCCAGTACAGCCATGAACCGCTCTGTCGAACGTTGTGTCCGTGAGCTGCCTGCGCAGTACCAGTGGGAATATAAGCGCTTTAACAGCCGCCCAGAGGGCGAGAAAAGCATCTACTGATCAACGACGCCAGAACACCGGGGTAAAGAGTACCAGCAGGGTGAACACTTCCAGGCGGCCGAGCAGCATGGCAAAGCAGAGTAGCCATTTGGCTGTTGAGTTGATGCTGCTGTAATTGGCTGCAACATCTCCGAGGCCTGGGCCAAGATTGGTGATGGTGGCACCAATGGCAGACCAGGCGGTGACCTGATCCAGGCCGGTTCCCATCAGGGCAATCATCAGAATCACGAAGACCAGCAGGTAGACAGAGAAGAACCCCCAGACTGCTTGCAGAACTCTGTCCGGGATGGTTCGGCCACCGACCTTGACCGGGAAAATGGCATTGGGGTGTACGAGACGCTTCAGCTCACGATGCCCCTGTTTCAGGATCAACAGAATGCGAATGACCTTCATCCCTCCCCCCGTTGAGCCTACGCAACCGCCGATAAAGGCTGTTACAAACAGCATAAAGGGAAGCATCACTGGCCAATGCGCAAAATCACCTGTGCTATAGCCTGCCGTTGTGGCAATTGCGACGGTCATGAAGGCCGCCTGACGCAGTGATTCAGGCGGTTCATAGACCTGATGAATCAGTAATACGCTCAGTGTGATGATGAAGGTTACCGCAAGCACCCCGATAAAGAATTTTACTTCTGAGTCCTGGAAGTAATGTTTGACGGTGCGGGCACGCCAGGCGAAAAAATGCAGAGCGAAGTTCATCCCGCTGACAACCATGAATAGAATCATGACCAGCTCAATCACTGGATTGTCGTAATAACCGATGCTGGCATCATGGGTAGAAAAACCACCGAGTGCGACAGTCGAGAAGGCATGACCTATGGCATCAAACGGTGCCATACCGGCATACCAGAGTGCAAGGCCGCAGAGGATGGTCAGTAATGCATAAATAATCCACAGGGCTTTGGCGGTTTCAGTGATACGCGGTGTCAGTTTGGTATCTTTCACCGGTCCTGGTATTTCAGCGCGATACAGCTGCATGCCCCCGATACCCAGCATCGGCAGGATGGCGACAGCCAGTACGATGATCCCCATGCCACCCAGCCACTGGAGTTGCTGGCGGTAGTACAGAATGGAGCGTGGCAGGTCATCCAGGCCGGTAATGACGGTGGCACCGGTAGTGGATAATCCGGAGATGGATTCAAAAACCGAGTCCACAAGGCTCATGTCGGGTTCGGTGGATAGGTAGAGTGGAATCGCCCCGAAAACACCCAGTACCGACCAGAAGAGTACTGTAATCAGGAATCCATCACGAATACGCAGCTCACCCCGTACCCGGTAGAATGGAACCCAGATCAGAAAACCACACAGCAGCAAAATAAAAAAAGCAGAAATGAAGGCTGTATGAGCACCATCAGCATAGTAAAAGGACACTGCGATGGGAGGCAGCTGTGCCAGACTGAACAGCATCAGCAGGATACCCAAAACACGCAGTGTCAGCTGATAATGCATGGCTCTGCCTCAGAAGAAGGTTAAGCCGACCTGGAACAGCCGTTCCACATCGGGTATTTTGCGCTTGTCGATCAGGAACAGGATAACGTGGTCGTTGTTCTCTACCACGATGTCATCATGGGCGATCAGTACCTTATCATTACGAATAATGGCACCGATCGTCGTACCGGCGGGCAGGTTGATATCCTCAATCGCCCGTCCAACGACTTTGGAGGAGTTGCGATCACCATGGGCGATGGCTTCCATGGCTTCAGCAGCACCCCTGCGCAGGGAGTGTACTGCGACCACATCGCCCCGGCGTATGTGGGTGAGCAGTGAGCCAATCGTGGTCTGTTGTGGTGAAATGGCAATATCAATCACCCCTCCCTGTACCAGATCTACATAGGCGGGGTTGTTGATCAGTGTCATCACCGTACGCGCGCCCTGACGTTTGGCCAGCATGGATGCCATGATGTTGGCTTCGTCGTCGTTGGTCAGGGCACAGAAAACATCCGTATCCTCGATGTTTTCCTCAATCAACAGATCGCGATCGGAAGCACTGCCATGCAGCACGATGGTGTTGTTGAGACGCCGTGCCAGGGATTGGCAGCGTGGCAGTGAGCGCTCAATGATCTTGACCTGAAAGCTGTCTTCCAGGCTCTCGGCCAGTCGGGCACCAATGTTGCCGCCACCGGCGATCAAAATACGACGATAGGGCTTGTCCAGGCGTCTGAGCTCGCTCATGACCGAGCGGATGTCACGTTGCGCCGCAATAAAGAACACCTCATCATCTGCTTCGATGATGGTATTGCCTTGCGGGATGATCGGGCGGTCCTGACGGAAAATCGCTGCAACACGGGTGTCTACGTTGGGCATGTGTGCGCGCAGGTAAGATATTTCCCGCCCTACGAGAGGACCGCCATAGTAGGCGCGCACCGCAACCAGCTGCGCTTTGCCATCGGCGAAGTCGAGTACCTGAAGTGCGCCCGGGTGCTGGATCATTTTTTTGATGTGCAGGGTAACCGCTTCTTCCGGGCTGATCAGAACGTCCACCGGCATGGCTTTGGAGCCAAACAGTGAGCGGTCGTTGTACAGGTAGTCGTGTTCACGGATACGGGCGATTTTGGTCGGGATGTTGAAGATAGTGTGTGCCACCTGACAAGCGATCATGTTGACCTCATCGGAATTGGTCACGGCGATCAGCATGTCGGCATCCCGCGCACCAGCCTGTGCCAGCATGGAGGGGTTGGATGCCGGTCCATCCAGGGTGCGTATATCCAGACGATCCGCCAATTCTCTCAAGCGTGCGGCATCGGTATCGATGATCGTAATATCATTGGCTTCACTGGCAAGATTTTCTGCCAGTGTGCCACCTACCTGCCCTGCTCCGAGAATAATGATGTTCATGCTTCGCTTGATCCACTCGCGTCCGACTTCCACAGTTTGGCATAGAAAAAGCCATCATGACTGTGTAATTGTGGAAAAAATTGTTGGCCATAGGGGCGTTCAAGGCCCCAGTCAAGTGCCAGAGCCTGATGCTCAGCATCCGGGTGTTGCTTGCAAAAGCGTTCGATGATGCGCTCGTTTTCTTGCGGGAACACCGAACAGGTGGCATAGAGCAACGTGCCGCCCGGTTTCAGCAGCTGCCAGAGGTTGTCCAGTATGGCCAGTTGCAGGCTGGCCAGTTTGAGCAGATCTTCATTCTCACGCAACAGCTTGATATCCGGGTTACGGCGAATCACGCCGCTGCCACTACAGGGAGCATCAACCAGGATGCGATCATAGGCGATCCCGTCCCACCAGTCCTGTTGAGATGCATCGCCCTGCAGCAGGGTGCAATAAGGGTCCAGCTTGAGGCGCTGAAGGTTTTCCTGAATGCGCGGCATGCGTACCGGGTTCAGCTCCAGAGCCTGAATATCGGCCTGATCTGCGAGGTTTTCCAACAGATGGCAGAGTTTTCCACCTGGCGCTGCGCAGGCATCCAGAATGCGTTCACCGGGCTGAGCGGCCAGTAGTGAACCGCTGAGTTGTGCGGCTTCATCCTGAACGCTGCACAAACCTTCGCTGAAACCGGGAATATCGCGTACGTCCAGTGGCTGCTCCAGAATCACAGCCTGCTCAGACATCTGACCCGGCTGAGCCTCAATGCCGGCTTCCAGTAGCAGCTCCATAAAGTCATCACGTGTAAGTAAGCGCTTATTGACCCGCAAAGTCATGGGAGCACGTATATCGTTCTGCAGTAGCAGGTGTTGCCAGTGATCAGGCCAGTTATGCTGCAGCTTGGTACGCATCCATTCAGGGTGATTCCAGTGATAAGTATCATCTGCCTGAGACAGGGTTTGGTCGAGTTCTACGGATTCGCGCTGGTAGCGTCGCAGTACCGCATTGATCAGTCCTTGTGCCCAAGGCTTGTTCAGGCGCTTCGGCAGTTCGACGGATTCATGAATTACCGCATGTGCCGGAATGCGCAGTTCACGCAGCTGATAAAGTCCCAATAGCAGCACGGCATAGAGATCGTAATCGCGTGATTCAAAGGGCTTTTTCAACAGCTGCTGTGCCAGCGCGTCGAGGCGGAAGAATTCACGGGTACAGCCATATACCAGTTGCTGCAGTAAGGCGGTATCACGTGGGCTGACCTGCTGCAGAGCACCCGGTAACAAGGCGTTCAGTGAGCCCTGCTTTGACAGCAAGGACGCGATGAGTTGTACAGCAATCAGGCGGGCGTCTGACACAAATCCAACCTCAGACCGGGTGTGAAAGGATGTTGGCCATTGAGCAACGCGCTGACCGGCAGTGCGCGCTTGCCTGGCAGCTGCACCTGAGTGAGTCGCAGGATGCCGTCTCCGGTAGCAATGTCGAGCGCCTGCTTCTGGTGCAGCGCTACGAGGGTGCCGGGCGTTGCCTCTGTGCTCCCGGATACTGCTTCGGCAGTCCAGATGCGCAGGGGTTGTTCATTCAGGTAACAGAAAGCAACCGGCCAGGGATTCAAACCGCGTATTTGTCGTGCCAGATCTGCGGCTGGACGAGTCCAGTCCAGGCGGCCTTCCTCTTTCAGCAGCTTTGCCGCATAACAACTCAGGTTGTCATCCTGTACTTCCGGCGTCAGCTTGCCCTGCTCCAGTAATGGCAGGCTTTCCAGCAAGGCCTCTGCTCCGAGGGTCGCCAGTCGGTCATGCAGGCTTCCGGCGGTATCATCGGTATGAATGGCCAACGATTTCTTGTACAGCATATCGCCCGTGTCCAGGCCGAGCGCCATTTGCATGATAGTAATGCCGGTTTCGCTATCGCCGGCCAGCAGCGCACGGTGGATCGGTGCGGCACCACGCCAGCGCGGCAACAGTGATGCATGCACGTTAATGCAACCGAGACGTGGCAGGTCGAGCACTGACTGAGGTAACAGCAAGCCGTAGGCCGCGACAATCATCAGGTCAGGCTGCAACTCGGTCAGCGTCTGTAAGGCTTCGTCAGACTTGAAGTTCAGTGGCTGAAACACTTCCAGTCCGTGCTCCAGCGCCAGTTGTTTGACCGGGCTGGGTGTCAGCTTCTGACCGCGACCTGCCGGACGATCTGGCTGGGTGTAGACGCCTACCAGCTGACAGTCGTAGTGCAGCAGTGCGGCCAGACTGCTGGCTGCAAACTCGGGGGTGCCGGCAAAGACGATGCGTAGCGGTGAACTCATGCGCGGGCCTCCGAGCCAGAATCAGCGTTGCGGTTGTTGATCGAGCTTGTGCTGCTTTTCCAGTTTGCCACGGATGCGCTCGCGCTTGAGTCTGGAGAGGTAGTCCACGAACAGTTTGCCGTTCAGGTGATCCAGCTCATGCTGGATGCAGACAGCCAGCAGCCCGTCAGCTTCAAAGGTTTGCTGTTTGCCATCGCGATCCAGTGATTCAACCCGAATGCGACGTGGGCGTTCAACTGTTTCATAGAAACCGGGGACAGAAAGGCAGCCTTCCTGCATTTCGTCCTTTTCTTCTTCGATGACCGTGAAGCTGGGATTGATCAGAACCAGTGGCTCGTTGCTCTCTTCCGAGAGGTCGATAACTACAACCTGCAGATGAACATTCACCTGAGTGGCGGCCAAACCTATACCGTTGGCGGCATACATGGTTTCGAACATATCATCGACAAGCTGGCGGATTTCATCATCAACCTGCTCGACTGGGGCAGCAATTGTGCGTAAACGTGGATCGGGAAATTCAAGAATATTGAGCTTGGACATAGGTCTGCATCATTTAAAGGGCTAGAATGGGCCTGATAGGTGACGTTTCGGTCTAATATGCCTATTATACTGAATACTAAATTGAATGCATTGTTATGATGCCCGGATATGCGTTGAATTGCCCGAAAATTGAGCGCTGAGCCGGTATCTGATCAAAGGGAAGCGGATATGAAACAACTGCTTTGTGGTCTGCTCGTAGCAGGCTTGCTTTTTTCCGGTGCCAGCCAGGCACAAACCCGGCAAGATCCGATAGAGCTCAGACCGGACCATCCGACCGAGTATGTCGTGGTCAGAGGTGATACGCTCTGGGGTATTTCCGGGCACTTTCTCAACCGTCCCTGGCGCTGGCCAGAAATCTGGGGCGTCAATCCTCAGATTGAAAATCCGCATCTTATTTATCCGGGTGATGTTATTTATCTGACCTGGGTGGATGGGCAGCCTCGTCTGGGGTTGCGTCCCGGCGATGGGCGACTGAGCCCTCAGGTACGTGAAATGCCGCTAGAACAAGCGATTCCGGCCATTCCGCTGAGAGATATCAATAGCTTTATCAGCGATAATCTGGTGGTGCAGGACGATCTGCTGCAGGCTGCGCCTTATGTAGTCGCTGGCGAAAACCGGCGTCTGGTCAGTGGTGCCGGAGATCGTGTGTATGCGCGGGGTGAGCTGGTGCGTACAGATCGAAACCAGGCAGTTTACCGCCCGGCGCGTGAGTATGTTGATCCAGTGACCGGTGAATTCCTGGGCTACGAGCTGTATAAGGTTGCCGATGCGCGGATCAGCGGTGTGGCAGATGAAGTGATCTCCATGGATTTGCGCAGCTCCAATGAAGAGGTGCGGGCAACCTACCGTGTGTTGCCAACGGAAGAAACCCGTATTCAGTCCGTTTTTCATCCCAAGCCAGCACCTGAAGGTGTTGAGGGGTTGATCATCGGCTTGCTGAAGGGTGTCGCCAGTGCCGGGCAGTTTGATGCAGTGGTGCTGAACGTGGGGCAGCGTGAGCAAATTGAACCTGGGCATGTGTTTTCGATTTATCGGACCGGTGAAGTTGTCCGTGATCCGGTGGCGCGCGATCAGATTCAGCTGCCTTCCGAGCATGCCGGGATTCTGATGGTGTTCAAGTCTTTCGATAAGGTCAGTTATGGCCTGATCATGCGGGCCACTAATGTGGTTTCCGTAGGTGATGAAATCCGTAATCCACATTAAGGACTGATTATGTCGAGCGATCCAAGGGACTGGATCGCTGCCAGCCAGCTACCGGGTGTCGGCCCGGCAACCTTGGCACGGTTGGCAGTAGAAGGTTACTCCCCCACTGCTCTGCTGGAGCAGCAGTTACCTGCATCCATACGGCTTCGGGCCGATACCCGCCATGCATTGCGTAAACACTCCCTGCAACAGCTCAGAGATGATGCCAGTCGACTGATCGAGCATGCCGGAATGCTTGATATTCAGGTGCTGTCGATGGCGTGTGATGATTATCCGTCGCTGTTACGCCAGATCAGTGATCCGCCACCTGTTCTGTGGCTACGTGGTGATGCCCGGTTGCTGGATCAGCCTCAACTGGCGGTGGTTGGCAGTCGCAAGCCGTCAGTTCAAGGGTTCGCCTGTGCAACAGAGTTCGCAGCGTCGCTGGCGAAAAGTGGTTTTGTGATTACCAGTGGCTTGGCTCAGGGCGTGGACACGGCGGCACATCAGGGTGCCTTGCGCGCGGGTCGGAGCACACTTGCCGTTTTGGGGAGTAGTCCTGATCTGATTTATCCTCGTACAAATCAGACGCTGGCCGATCAGATGCTGGCGAATGGTGGGCTGCTGGTGTCGGAATTTCCGCCAGGGACGCGTCCACGTCCGGAGCACTTTCCGCGTCGTAATCGTATCATCAGTGGCTTGTCGGTGGGTACGCTGGTGATTGAAGCCGCGTTGCGCAGCGGTTCGCTGATCACCGCTCGTCTGGCCATGGATCAAGGGCGAGAGGTGTTTGCAATACCAGGATCGATTCATAATCCCTTGTCCAAAGGTTGCCATGCATTAATCCGTGAAGGTGCCTGGCTGGTCGAAAATCAGCAGCAGATATGTGAGCCTTTGGCGCCGATGCTGGGGTTTCTGGCGCAGCAGGTCGAACCTGAGTCCGCCGGACCTGAGTCATCACTGACTGCGGATCAACAGTCTGTCTTGCAGCATATTCGTCAGTCAGCCATGACGCTGGATCAGTTACATGCTGAAACCGGTATGAGTGTCAGTCGTTTACAGCAACTGCTGATAAACTTTGAACTTGACGGTAAAATAGCCAGTCATGGTGACCGGTATATGGCGCTATGCTGAATAGGCCTTGAAGCAGATTCACTTTTCCCGTCTGGCGAATAAGGGTATCCTGCCGGGCCAGATTTTTAACAGATAACACGACAGGATTCAGATCATGCAGCCAAAAGTTGGTGTCATCATGGGGTCGCGGTCAGACTGGCCGACGATGGAGCATGCAGTGCAGATGCTCGAAACATTGGGCGTACCTTATGAAACACGCGTGGTTTCAGCTCACAGAACTCCTGATTTGCTGTTCGAGTATGCCAAGTCTGCCGCAGACCGTGGACTGCAGGTCATTATTGCCGGTGCGGGTGGCGCTGCACACTTGCCGGGCATGGTTGCTTCTCAAACGGCTTTGCCGGTGCTTGGGGTGCCGGTTGAATCCAAGGCGCTGAGTGGTATGGATTCTCTGTTGTCGATTGTACAGATGCCAGGCGGTATACCTGTCGGTACGCTGGCGATCGGTAAGGCCGGTGCCACGAATGCCGGTATTATGGCTGCACAGATTGTCGCGCTGCAGGATGCTGCAGTGCGCTCTGCCCTGTTACGCTTCCGTGACGAGCAGACTCGCAATGTGCTGGATAATCCAGATCCCCGTGGTTGATAGATAGGTGTATAAGTCGATGCGTATAGGTGTGCTTGGCGCAGGTCAGTTAGGGCAAATGCTTGCGTTGTCCGGTTATCCGTTGGGAAACCGGTTTACCTTTTTTGATACAACGGGCAGTCCCAGTGCTGATATTGGCGAGACTCTCTGTGACCCTTCCGGGGCTACTTTGCAGGATTTTCTTGCTCAGGTTGATGTTGTCACCTATGAGTTTGAGCACCTCCCCTTGCCGTTGGTACAGCAGGTCGCCGCGCATAAGCCACTCTACCCCAGTGCTGAAGCCTTGCGCGTTTGTCAGAATCGAGAAGCTGAAAAATCGCTGTTTGATGCATTGAATATCCCGGTTGCTGATTACCGTCTGGTCGATTCCGCCGAGCAACTGGCGGATGCCTGTCGAGAATTGATGCAGCAGGGTGCGGCTGCCGTGGTGGCCAAGTCGATTACAGAAGGATACGACGGCAAGGGGCAGGCAGTGTTGCGTGACCCAGCGGAAGCGCAACAGGCCTGGCAGCAGATAGGTCATGCACGTCTGATTGTGGAATCCTTTGTCAATTTTGTCCGTGAAGTTTCGATTATTGCCGTGCGTGGACGCGAAGGTGACGTGGTGTTCTATCCGCTGGCTGAAAATCATCATGCCGAGGGGATTCTGCGTTACTCTCTGGCACCCTTGCCGGATGTGTCCGCTTCTGTGCAGCAACAGGCGGAAGGCTATATCCACCGCTTGCTGGACAGTCTGAACTATGTCGGCGTACTGACACTGGAGTTGTTTCAGCAGGCAGATGGTACGTTGCTGGCGAATGAGATGGCCCCGCGAGTCCATAATTCAGGGCACTGGACCCAGAATGGCGCCGTCACCAGTCAGTTTGAAAATCACCTGCGCGCTGTTCAGGGGCTGCCACTGGGGGCGACAGATGCCATCGCCCCAACCTGTATGGTGAACATCATTGGTACGCTGGGTGATGTGAAGGGGTTGCTGGAAATTGAAGGCGCTCACCTGCATCTGTATGGCAAAAGCGAACGTCCGGGCCGGAAACTGGGGCATCTGAATCTGGTTGCAGAGGATCTGCCGACACTGCTAGAGCGTGTCGAGCAGGCTTCCCGTTTGTTACCAGGCGCGCCTGCACCACAGTTCAGCTTTGTGCCTTCGTGAGGTGCTGCATGAACTCATGGCAGATACAGCAAGCGGTTCAGGTCATGTCGGCAGGCGGTGTTATCGCCTATCCAACCGAGGCAGTCTGGGGTCTCGGCTGTGATCCCTATAATGCCAAAGCTGTGCGGCGTCTGTTACAGCTGAAACGTCGCCCTGAACACAAGGGGCTGATTCTGATTGCCGCATCAGCTGAACAGGTTGCGCCTCTGCTGAAAGACTTATCAGAGGAGCAGTTAGCGCAGCTGGATCAGACCTGGCCGGGTCCCAATACCTGGCTTTTGCCTGATCCTCTAGGCCTGATTCCTGACTGGGTAAAGGGGCAGCATTCACAGGTTGCCGTACGTGTGACGGCGCATCCTCTGGTAAAAAGTCTCTGTGAACTCTGGGGTGGGCCGATTATCTCCACTTCGGCCAACCCTTCCAGCGCTGATCCAGCAAGATCTTCCTTGAGAGTGAGAACTTACTTCGGCTCAGGGCTTGATCAGATATTGATGGGAGAGCTTGGCGGACTGGATCGGCCAAGCACTATTCGATCTATCACTGATTTTTCTGTGATCAGAACGTAGTAACTACTTACAAGTATATTTATATCGGCGGGAGTCAGCTATGCAGCAGCCAGATACGGCACAGGTGAAACGTTACTTGCTCGAATTACAGGAGCGTATCTGTGAAGCCTTTACCGAACTGGATGGTCAGGCGTTTGTTGAGGATGCCTGGCAGCGTCCTGGTGGTGGCGGTGGCCGCAGTCGGGTGCTGGCAGATGGTCGGCTGATTGAAAAAGGTGGTGTGAACTTTTCACACGTATTCGGTGATGGCCTGCCGGCTTCTGCCACCGCGCATCGACCTGAACTGGCGGGTAGACGCTTTCAGGCCATGGGTGTTTCCCTGGTGATACATCCTCACAATCCCCATATACCCACATCTCATGCCAATGTGCGCTTCTTTATTGCGGAAAAAGAGGGCGAAGCACCCGTCTGGTGGTTTGGTGGCGGCTTTGACCTGACGCCCTACTATGGCTATGAAGAGGACTGCATACATTGGCACCAGGTTGCCCGATCTGCTTGCGAGCCGTTTGGTGAGGACTATTATCCGCGCTATAAACAGTGGTGTGATGAGTATTTTTACCTGAAACATCGCAATGAACCACGCGGCATTGGCGGCCTGTTTTTTGATGATCTGAATACCCCTGATTTTGATACCAGCTTTGCCTTTATGCGTTCTGTCGGTGATGCGTATATGCATGCCTACCGGCCTATTGTTGAGCGTCGTGCGGATATGCCCTGGACAGATCTGCAGCGTGAATTTCAGCTGCATCGGCGCGGGCGTTATGTTGAATTCAATCTGGTGTACGACCGGGGAACTCTGTTCGGGCTGCAGTCTGGTGGACGGACCGAGTCAATACTCATGTCCCTGCCGCCTGTGGTTCGCTGGAGTTATGATTGGGCACCGGAACCAGGTTCTGATGAAGCGCGGTTGTACAGTGAGTTTTTGAAGCCGCGAGACTGGTTAGGAGCCTGAAAATGACCGATCAGTATGCTGTCCTGGGAAACCCTGTCACTCACAGTCGTTCACCCTTTATTCACGCCTGCTTTGCACGTCAGCAACATCAGCGTATGGAGTATCGCGCAATTGAAGCTCCGCTGGATGGCTTTGAGTCCTGTGTAAGCCAGTTTTTGCAGGGTGATGGCAAGGGTGTCAATGTCACCGTACCCTTCAAGGAGCAGGCCTGGCGATTGGCTGCTTGCCGCACGCCGCGTGCCGAGTTGGCGGGTGCAGTCAATACCCTTTGGCGGGATGAAAGTGGCCAGCTGTGGGGTGATAATACCGATGGCATCGGCCTGGTAACCGATCTGACACAGAATGTACAGGTGAAGCTTGAGGGTGCGCGCATCCTGATGCTTGGTGCGGGTGGCGCGGTGCGTGGCGTCATTCAGCCTTTACTGGATGCCGGTTGCAGTCAGCTGTTCATCGCCAATCGTACAGCAGAAAAAGCGCAGCTGTTGGTTGAACAGTTTGCTCCCCTGCTGCCAGAAGGTGTGTTGCTGCAGGGCGGTGGCTATACCAGTGTGCCGTCGGATGGCGAATTTGATCTGATCATCAACGGAACCTCTGCCAGTTTGTCTGGAGATCTTCCTCCGGTGAATCCAGTGATAGTGGGTGCTCACACACTTTGCTATGACATGATGTATTCTGCACGTCCGACAGCCTTCTGTCAGTGGGCGATTACGCATCAGGCAGCGCGAGCCGTTGACGGTTTGGGTATGCTGGTTGAGCAGGCTGCGGAAGCCTTTTTGTGCTGGCGCGGTGTACGCCCGGACACGGCGCCGGTGATCAGCCTGCTGCGCCAGAGTCTGGCACAGCAATAACAAACGCTTCTTGCATCCCTGCATCGATAAACGTTATAACCCGCTTATACTTTCCTGCTCTTTGGATGGCCAATATGACAGATTCCACGCGACTGAGTGCAGACCAGCTTTACCGGGTATGTGATCCCAAGGACCTGCCCTTTCTCACCACTGAATCAATCGAACCCTTTAATGGCTTTTTTGGCCAGGAGCGTGCGATTGAAGCGATGGACTTCGGTATCAGCATGCAGCGCCATGGTTACAACCTGTTTGTGATGGGTAACCCGCATACCGGGCGTTTCTCGTTTGCCATGGAAAATCTGAAAAATTATGCCAAGAAAGAGCATAAACCGATGGACTGGTGTTATCTGAACAACCTGTCTGACGGGCGTTATCCTGTGGTGTTGCAGCTGCCGGCCGGTAAGGCGCAGCAGCTGAAAAAAGATATTGAGGGCCTGTTCGAAAGTTTGCTGACTGAGCTGCCTGCCGCGTTTGAAAGCCCCGGCTATCAGCGTATGAAGAGCCGTATCGAGCGGGATTTCACCAAGCGCTATGACCAGGCAGTGGATCTGGTAGAACGCAAGGCACGTGAAGTGAATATTGCCGTATACCGGGATGCCGGTACGATCGGATTCACGCCCTTGTCTGATGGACAGGCCATGGATGAAGCGGCTTTCTCGCAACTGCCGGAAGCCGAGCGTGAGGTGATCCAGAATAATATTTCTGATCTTGAAGACCAGCTCAACGAAGCGCTGACTGAATTGCCAAAATGGCGTCGTGAAGCCGCGGCGGAGATACGTCACCTGGATAGTGATACCACGCGTAAATCGATTCAGCCGCTGTTTGCCCAGCTCCGGGATCGCTATGTTCACCATGCCAATATCATTAAGTACCTGGGCTATGTCGAAAAGGATCTGATCAAGAATGTCGCCGAAATTGTCGGTGATGATCGCAGTATCGAAGTCAAAACCGATGCCATGCGCCAGCAGTTTCTGGAAGAAAATTATGGTATCAACCTGTTGGTTGATAACCATAAAACCAAAGGTGCACCGGTTGTGTATGAGGCGCATCCCAGTTACGAAAACCTATTTGGCCGAGTGGAATACAACAGTGAAATGGGGGCATTGGTCACCAACTACACACTGATTCGCCCTGGTGCACTGCATCGTGCCAATGGCGGTTATTTGCTGCTGGAGGCAGAGAAACTGCTGGAGCAGCCGTTTGTCTACAGTGCCCTGAAGCGGGCGTTGAAGTCGCATGAAATTCGCATCGAAAACCCGGTCAGTGAATACACCGGAGTCAGTACCATTACACTGAATCCACAGCCTGTGCCGCTCAAGGTCAAGGTGGTGTTGATTGGTGGTCGTGATATTTATTACCTGCTTCAGGAGCTGGATCATGACTTTGAAAAGATGTTTCGGGTTGTGGTCGACTTTGATGAAGATGTGAAACGTACACCTGCGAGTGTGCGTAACTATGCCCGCCTGATGAAAACACTGGCTGTCGAAGAGGGGCTGGCGCCACTGAAGCGCGAGGCTGTTGCCCGGCTGACGGAGCACAGCTCGCGTATGGCCGAAGATCAGGAGATGCTGTCCGCACATATCGGTGAATTGGTTGACCTGCTGTGCGAGGCGGACTTCCGTCGGCGTCAGAAAGGAGATGATCTGATAGGCACGCAGCATGTCGAGATGGCGCTGCAGGGCAAAGAGCGGCGTACCGGGCGACTGGCTGAAAAAATTCTGGAAAGCATGCTGAACCGTACGGTGTTGATCGATACCGAAGGCAGTGCGGTCGGGTGTGCCAATGGCCTGACGGTATTGCAAGTGGGGGATGTATCCTTTGGTACCCCGGCACGTATTACGGCTACCGTGAACCCGGGCAATAAAGGCATTGTGGATATAGAGCGCGAAGTGACTCTGGGGCAGCCAATTCACTCCAAAGGGGTATTGATCCTGTCGGGTTATCTGGGGCATCAGTATGCACATGATTTTCCCATGACCCTGTCAGCCAGCATTGCGATGGAGCAGTCCTATGGCTATATCGATGGTGACAGTGCGTCCCTGGCAGAGATCTGTACTCTGATCTCTGCGCTGACCGGTATCCCGATTCTGCAGCAGTTTGCCACCACCGGCTCGATCAACCAGTATGGTGAAGTTCAGGCCATTGGTGGCGTGAATGAGAAGATTGAGGGCTTTTTCCGGCTGTGCCAGACGCGCGGTCTGACGGGTGATCAGGGTGTGATCATCCCGCGTGCCAATGTGCGCAATCTGATGTTGAAAAAGGATGTTGTGGATGCCGTCAAGGCGGGTCAGTTTACCGTACATGCTGTCAGCCATGTTGATGAGTGTCTGGAACTGTTAATGGGGCGTAAAGCGGGTACGGTGAAAGCAGATGGCCACTTTACCCAGCGCAGTATCAATGCTCAGGTCGTCAAGCGTTTGCGCGAAATAGCCAAAGCCAAGCCCTGAGGTCACGGAAACAAACGCATGAATGTCATTAAGGGATTTTTGTGGCTGCTGGGCTTTTTGCTGCTGGGTGATCTGTTGGTGACCTGGCTACAGCTGCCCATCTCGGCCGGTGTGGTGGGTATGTTGCTGCTCACCGCATGGCTGATTCTGCGAGGACGTCTGCATACCGATATTGCAGCTGTCAGCCAGCCGCTGATTGCACTCTTGGCTATGTTGATTATGCCCGGCGTAGTGGGTGTTTTTTTCGTACTCGGCGATTATGCACATTTCTGGTTGGCGGCAGTACTGGCGTTAGTGGTGGGTACACTGCTGAGTGTTTTGACGACCCTGTGGCTGATGTCTCGGATGATGCCGCGTCAGCCACCACGGGAGTCAGATGATGACTGAGTTCTGGACGGAGCTGGTGTTGTTGCGTGATCATCTGACAGCAACACCTATCGCATCGATTGCGATAACCCTGAGTGCCTTCTTTGCCGGTAATGTCTTGTTTCAGAAAATGGGGCGCCCCAGCTGGTGCCCAGGTATCCTGCTGGCGGCTTTACTGGTGGTGCTATTGCTGGTGGTACTCGGTATTGACTACACCCGCTATCAGGCGGGAGCCAGTTGGCTGGTATTGCTGCTGGGCCCTGCAACCGTGGCGCTGGGTGTGCCGCTGTTCCAGCAGATACATCATATACGGGCGCTCTGGAAACCCATACTGTTAACCTTGCCGCCCGCCGCAACGCTGGCGGCACTCTATGCCATGATGCTGGCCTGGCTGGCCGGGGCGACACCTGAACTTCTGGCGTCTTTTGCGCCCAAATCAGTGACGGCTCCGATTGCCATCGGGATTACAGAGCAACTGGGCGGTTCCGTACCGATTCTGATGGGCGGACTACTGGTCACTGGCGTCATGGCTACGCTCTGGGTCAATCTGTTAAGCCGCTGGCTAAAGATTGACGACCACCGTGTGCTGGGCTTCGCGTTGGGCATCAATGGTCATGCCATAGGTACAGTGCGTGCTTTCGAAATCAGCCCCACAGCCGGTGCCTTTGCTTCACTGGGCATGGGGCTGACCGGCGTGTTTACAGCGCTGTTCCTGCCATTGATGTGGATGCTGTTGGGCTTGTAAGTGCTTACTCGCTCCACGCTTCTTGCAGGTGAAGGTCCTTCAACTTCCGATAGTTATTGGCACTGTAGCTAAAAAACGCCAGCTCTTTCTCGGTCAGTGGCCGCACCTGTTTTGCAGGACGACCAACATACAGGTAGCCGCTTTCCAGCCGCTTTCCGGGCGGTACCAGGCTACCTGCACCGATAATGACTTCATCTTCCACCACTGCACCGTCCATAACCATGCTGCCCATGCCGACCAGTACCCGGTTACCTATCCGGCAGCCATGCAAGGTGACCTGATGGCCGACGGTGACTTCGTCTCCAATTTCCAGAGGGAAGCCATCCGGGTTGTAAGGGCCTGCATGGGTAATATGCAGGACTGAACCATCCTGTATGCTGGTACAGCGACCTATGCGTATCCAGTTCATATCGCCACGAATGACGGTGAGAGGCCAGATCGAAGAGTCCTCTCCAATTTCAACGTCACCCAGTACCACTGCACTGGGGTCAACAAATACTTGGTCACCGAGTTTGGGCCGTTTGCCCTGAAATGTACGTATATGCATGGAATACCTGATTGATCAGTTGAAAAGTGGTCGGCTTTTCCCCATTGTATATCACAAGTCCATCGTGGATCACTGTTGTGCATTTCCCGCTGGCTGAGTTCATCTTCAAGAGGCACGCTATGAATAACCCGTTACTTGCTCCGAGCCAGCTTCCACCCTTCAGTCAGATCCAGGTGGAACATATTGAACCCGCTGTGGATGCGTTGCTGGCGCAGAACCGCCGTCTGATTGCTGAACTGACTGAGCAGAAAGGTGCGCATAACTGGCAGTCATTGGTGCAGGTGCTTGAAGATGCGGGCGACCGTCTGAGCTATGCCTGGTCGATTACAACACATCTGAATTCGGTGATGAACTCAGACGCTTTGCGTCAGGTTTATAACAGCTGTCAGCAGAAGCTGTCTGCCTACTGGACCGAGATGGGACAGCACAAAGGGCTGTTTGAGGCCTATGAGCGTCTGGCCAGCAGTGATACCTATGCACAACTGGAGCCGGCTCAGCAGAAGGTGCTGGAGCATGCCCTGCGTGATTTCCGCTTGTCCGGTATTGCCCTGCCTGCTGAACAACAGCAGCGCTACGCCGAGATTCAGCAGCGCCTGTCAGCCCTGACCAGCAAGTTTTCCGAAAATGTACTGGATGCCACTCAGGGCTGGTATTACCACACCGAGACGGTGGAAGACCTGAAAGGCTTGCCGGAGGATGCGATCGAGGCCGCGGCTACGGCGGCACAACAGCGTGAGCTGTCGGGATGGGTGATTACACTGGATTTCCCGGCTTACTATGCCGTGATGACCTATGCGGATCAGGCCGCATTGCGCGAGAAGCTCTATCGTGCCTATTCCACCCGGGCGTCAGACCAGGGCCCCAATGCGGGCCGCTGGGATAATGGACCGGTGATGGATGAAATTCTGGCATTGCGACATGAGCTGGCTCAGCTACTGGGTTTTTCACATTATGCAGATTATTCGCTGGCGACGAAAATGGCTGATACCGGACAGCAGGTGATTGGCTTTTTGCAGGATCTTGCCGAAAAAAGTCGGCCAGTGGCCCTCCAGGATCTTGCCGAATTGACCGCCTTTGCGACAGAGCAGGATGGCCTTGAACAGCTGATGCCCTGGGATATCAGCTATTATGCCGAGAAACTGAAACAGTCTCGCTACCAGGTTTCGCAGCAGCAGTTGCGTCCCTACTTTCCCTTGCCGAAAGTATTGAATGGCCTGTTTGCGATTGTCGAACGGCTGTTTGGTGTTCAGGTTGAAGAGCAGGCCAGTGTCGATGCCTGGCATGCTGATGTGCGCCTGTTCCGTCTGTCCCGTGATGGAGATACGCTGGCTTACTGTTATCTCGATCCCTTTGCCAGAAGTAACAAACGTGGTGGTGCCTGGATGGCGGACTGTCGTGATCGTCGACGCCTGGCCAATGGTGAGCTGCAGTTGCCTGTGGCCTATCTGGTGTGCAACTTTACGCCACCGCTGGGTGACAAGCCTGCCCTGCTGACACATGATGAGGTGACCACCCTGTTCCATGAATTTGGTCACGGTTTGCATCATATGCTTAGCCGTGTCGATTACCCGGAGGTCAGCGGCATCAATGGTGTGGCCTGGGACGCAGTGGAGCTGCCCAGTCAGTTTATGGAAAACTGGTGCTGGGAGCCTGAAGGTCTGGCGCTGATGTCCGGGCATTATGAAACTGGTGAGCCACTGCCTCAGGCGCTGCTCGATAATATGCTCGCTGCCAAACACTTCCAGGCTGGCATGATGATGGTGCGGCAGTTGGAATTTTCACTGTTCGATTTCCAGCTGCATCAGCAGTATCAGCCAGGCCAGACGAATGTGCAGCAGGTGCTGGATCGTGTGCGTGATCAGGTAGCGGTCATCCGTCCGCCTGAAGAAAATCGTTTTCAGCACAGTTTCAGTCATATTTTTGCTGGTGGCTATGCGGCTGGTTATTACAGCTACAAATGGGCTGAGGTCTTGTCCGCAGATGCGTTTTCCCGGTTTGAGGAAGAAGGTATTTTCAGTGCTGAAGCCGGAGCAGATTTCCGCCGTCATATTCTGGAAAAAGGCGGTTCGGAAGAACCCATGAATCTGTTTGTCGCCTTCCGTGGACGTGAACCCAGTGTCGAGGCTCTGTTGCGCCATAACGGCATTGTCAGGGCAGCATGAGGTGTCTATGAGTCCCGTGAAACGTTTTATCGCCGGAGCCGTCTGTCCGCGTTGTGGCAAGATGGATTCAGTGCGGATGCACCGTGACGAAGAACGTGAATACCGCGAGTGCATCGCTTGTGGGTTCACCGATTCGTTGCGTCTGGATGGTCGTCCGGAACCCAAAGAGCTGGATACTCGGGTACACAAAGAGCAACCGGAAGACCGCTTGTCGGCACGTGCAGATAAGCCTGCAGAGGTTAAAGCCGAGCCCATACGTCTGCTTGATCCGGGTAAGCCATCCTGAGGTTTGAGGTGCGCAAGCGCTTCAGTTTGGCGGTAAGCCCCAGCGGTTATGTCGTACCAGTTGCCAATAGACATAGCCGCCGGTGATGCCTCGTGCCAGAAACAGACTGCAGAAAGCCAGCCACAGGCCATGATTGCCGAGTGGCTGGCTGAGCCACCAGAGAGGCAGGAACATCAGCAGTACCGAAATGATCATGGTATTTTGCATGGCTTTTACCTGCGTGGTACCAATGAAAACGCCATCCAGCAAAAAACTCCACACAGCCAGTAACGGCAGTGCGATCAGCCAGGGTAAATAGCGAGATGCTGTTTCTCGTACCTCCGGCAAACCTGTGAGTGCATGGATCAGCAGATCACCCGCCAGCCAGAAGAACAGCGTCATCAGGCCTGCGGATATCAGTGACCAGAGGGTTGCCGACAGGATCAGCGTATAGAATTCGCGGCGTTTCTGTCTGCCCAGTGCGCGCCCTGCCAGTGCTTCGGTGGCGTGGGCATAGCCATCCAGCGCATTGGAAATCAATACCAGAAAATTCAGCAGTACCGCGTTGGCGGCGACAATATCAGTGCCCATTCTGGCGCCCTGGGCGGTAAAGAAAGCGAAGCAAAACAGCAGCAGCAGTGTGCGGACAAACAGGTAACGATTCACGTGAAACAATGCCACATAGTCCGCCAGGCGCAGCAGTGCAGGCCACTGAAACTGGCCTGCTGTGCGCTGCAGTAGCCCCCGGCACAGCCAAAGCCCCAGTAACAGGCTAGTGTATTCGGCAATGACGGTGCCCAGTGCAACGCCCTCTGCACGCATGCCCAGGCCAAATACCAGCAGCAGGTTCAGCAGAATATTGAGCAGATTGGTGATCGTCAGCAACAGCAGCGGAATGCGGGTATTCTGGTTGCCTACAAACCACCCCAGCAGAACAAAGTTACACAGCACTGCCGGAGCGCCCCAGGCGCGGATCTGAGCATAGCGTCGTGCCTCCTCTATCACATCAGGAGCCGCCCCTGCCAGTTGCAGGGCCAGTTCAATCAATGGCTGGCGCAGCAGCCAGATGAGCAGACCGAGGGTGGTTGCGATGAGCAGGGACTGCATCAGGTAACGGCGAATGGCGTCACCGTCTTCTCGCCCGAACGACTGCGCGACTAGGCCGGTAGTGCCCATGCGCAGAAAACCAAAGGTCCAGTAGACTACTGTAAACAGCATGCCACCGACCGCGATAGCCGCCAGGTAGCGCGGGTCTGGCAGGTGCCCCATCACTGCCGTATCCACCAGTCCCAGCAGGGGTACGGTGATATTCGACAGCATCATCGGCCAGGCCAGTTGCCATACCTGTTTGTGTGTGGCCCGGTTGGGGCGATAAATCCTCAGCCAGTGCATGGCTACTGGCCTTTGCGAAACGGCAGGCTGTAGAGTGCCAGAAAAATCAACAGGGCCGTCACAACCACCGAGGGACCTGCAGGGGTATCAAAGGTCCAAGAGCCCCAGATGCCGCCTGAAACAGCCAGCATTCCCAGTGCAGAGGCAATAACCGCCATTTGCTCAGGCGTTGACGACAGACGGCGAGCGGCGGCGGCAGGAATGATCAGCAGAGATGTAATCAGCAGAATACCCACCAGCTTCATGGCGACGGCAATGACCAGTGCGATCATCAGCATTAGTGCCAGGCGTGTGGCGGTGACATTGACGCCTTCGACCCGAGCCAGCTCTTCATTAATCGTAATCGCCAGCAGCGGGTGCCAGAGACGCCAGAGCGTCAGCAGTACCAGTACTCCACCACCAAATACCCAGAGCAGGTCATTGGGAGCGATGGCCAGCAGGTCGCCGAACAGATATTCCATCAGGTCAATACGAATATGATCCAGTAACGACACGGCCACCAGGCCAATCGACAGGGTACTGTGCGCCATAATCCCCAGCAATGTATCGGTCGCTACCAAATGCTGTTTTTGCATGGCCACCAGCAAAATCGCCAGCAGGACACAGCAGGCCATGACGGCAAGATTGAGGTTGATGCCGAACAAAAAGCCCAGAGCGACCCCCATTAGCGCAGAGTGAGCCAGCGTATCGCCGAAATAGGCCATGCGTCGCCAGACGACAAAAGCACCCAGTGGACCGGTAATGGCTGCGACACCTAGTCCACCCAGTAAGGCGGTGATAATAAACTCAGGCATCTTTGGCGGACTCGTGCTGTGCGTGAACATCCTGTAGCAGCTCACAGGAGCTGTCCAGCCGGTCATGGCGATGATCATGATGGTGGTTGTACAGCGCAAAGGCCTGCGCCTGACTGCGGCCAAACAGCTCGATAAAGGTCGGATCATTACTGACCCGCTCAGGATGTCCGGAACAGCACACGTGTCGATTCAGGCAGATGACATGGTCGGTAGAAGACATCACCAGATGCAGGTCGTGAGAAATCATCAGGATGCCACATTTACGCTGCTCACGGATGGCGCTGATCAGTTGATACAGCTCTGTCTGCCCGTTTACATCCACGCCCTGTACCGGTTCATCGAGTACCAGCAGTTGAGGGTCTCGCAGCAGTGCACGTGCCAGCAGTACCCGCTGGGTTTCGCCTCCGGACAGGTCATGAAAGGAATTTTTCAGCAGATGACCGGCTCCGACCTGATCCAGCGTCTGGGTCAGGCGATGACTGTCCGGCTTCAGACCGATATGCAGAAAGCGTTTGACGGTCAGCGGCATGGTGCGATCGATATGCAGTTTTTGTGGCATATAACCAACCCGCAGCCCGGGTGCTTTCCAGAGCTTGCCGCTGCTGGGCTTGATCAATCCCAGAACCACTCTCACCAGTGTGGTTTTACCGGCACCGTTCGGGCCGATCAGGGTGGTGATGCAATCGTCATGTAATGCTAGGGATACCTGACTGAGTACATCCTCACGGGCAAAACGGACAGATACCTGGTCAAGACGAATCAGATCCGGGTGATGCTCAGGCATGCGACTGGGCCTTCTGTTGTTGGCATTCCGGGCAAACACCAAGCACTTCAATGGTTTCCCGGGTAATGGAAAAGTTTAGTTCTTCCGCATGTCGCTGCAGTGTGGTTTGCAGAGGTGATGCTTCAATTTCCAGGGCCTGGTGACATTCCTCACAGATAAAAAAGCAACCTGAATGCGAGGTGCCGGGATGATTACAACCCATATAGGCATTTAACGATGCAAGTCGGTGAACCAGTCCCTGCTCCTGCAAGAACTCCAGTGCGCGGTATACCGTAGGCGGTGCCGAGTTGAAACCCGCTTTGGCCAATGCAGGGAGTAAGTCGTATGCACCCAGTGGTTTGTGACTCTGCCAGATCAGGCGCAGCACCAGCTCTCTCACTGGTGTCAGACGAAGTTGCTTGTCACGGCATAGCTGTTTGGCAGCAGTCAGTGCTTCGTCGATACAGTGCTGATGGTCTGAAGAGCAGACAAACGCTTGATGAGATTCCGGCATGGCAGATGCGTTCCAAGAGGATTTGTTATATTATAACTCAAATTTTCTAGTAACAGGATTAGTGACTATCATGCCAAAATTAAACCGCTTAGTCCGCAGTTTGCCTCTGGCAGCACTGCTATTTTTTTCTGTACAGCTTCACGCTCAGCAAGTGGTTACAACGCTTAAGCCCCTGCAGCTGATTGCGTTGGCCGTCATGGAGGGTGTTGCTGACCCGGTACAACTGCTTCCTGACAGTGCTTCTCCACACACCTTTGCGTTGCGTCCTTCAGATATGCAGCTGCTGACCGATGCAGATCTGATTTTCTGGGTGGGACCCGATATGGAGCAATTCCTGGTGCGCCCATTGCAGCGTACTGAGGCTACTATCGTTCAGTTATATCACTCAGATGAAGATGACCACGCGAGAGAAGCCAGCCATGCTCACGGACATGATGATAAGGATCACGGTCACTCTCATGGACATGGACATTCCCACGGTCATGGTCACTCGCATGGCCATTCGCATGGTCACGACGACCATCACGACCATGATCATGACGCTCACATCTGGCTGGACCCTGAGAATGCTGCAGATATCGCTGTTCAGATGACGGCGGCTCTGGTCAGGTTGATGCCTGAACATAGCGATCAGTTGCAGCAGAATCTGGCGCAGTTTAAAGCGGCACTGCATGATCTGGATAGCGCGATACAGGCCCAGTTGGCGCCCTTGCAGACGAAGGGCTTCTTCGTGTTCCACGATGCCTATGGCCATTTTGTTGAGCATTATGGGTTGAATCAACTGGGTTACTTCACTGTTGATCCTGCGCGTCAGCCTGGTGCGCGTCATCTGGCACAGATTCGCCAGCAACTCGATGATGGCAAGGCTGTGTGTGTCTTTAGCGAACCCCAGTTTACCAGTGCGGTGGTGAATACCATTACCCGTGGGCTGGATGTCCGCCAGGGTGTGCTGGATCCGCTGGCGCGTGATATTGAGCTTTCTTCGACAGGTTATCTCGCCTATTTGCAACAGTTGGCCGATTCTTTCGCAGGTTGTTTGCAGGAATAAATCTTTTTTTGATACAGGGGCTTCACAAGCCCCTGTAGGGTCGATATAATGCGGCCCACTTTTGACGCAGATGTGGTGGAATTGGTAGACACGCTAGCTTCAGGTGCTAGTGCCTTCACGGGCGTGGGAGTTCGAGTCTCCCCATCTGCACCATCTTAAGATGGTGTTGGATTTGAGCGTTAAAAGTGTCATATGCAGATGTGGTGGAATTGGTAGACACGCTAGCTTCAGGTGCTAGTGCCTTCACGGGCGTGGGAGTTCGAGTCTCCCCATCTGCACCAATCCGGTTTTATTTCCCAGACAGAATTCTTCTCGTTATCGCTTCTTCAGGCGTTTGATGAGCCTTTTTCGATCCTCGCTATTCCTTAATGCTTACTCCCTAATGCTATTGCCGTTCAACGCTTTGTCACAAAACCCATAATATAACCAAAAAAAAGCCCACTCAGGGAGTCTGAGCAGGCTGCTGCATAAACTGATGGGTGAGTGAGGTGCTTGCCAACCGGGAGATGGATTGGCTACTGCAGCGCAAGAAAGCTGTGCATCCTTAGAGTGCCAGTACTCCAATCTGAAAGGCCAGTGGCAGGATCGCTACAAGAAAGGCAGCGACAATCAGTACAACTGAAGGCACCAGCCCAAAGGTTTCATAACTTTCATCGGATGTATGACTCATGACAGACTCCAGTATCCTGTTGATAGGTTACTGGAGTTATAGCAATTCAGGTGCCAATTGGCTTTATAAGGTGAATTTCATTCTTAACCAATTGATATAAAATAAATTATATTTTTTGTTTCTGGCGTGCGGCGCTAGGGCCGAGTACGCTCTGTTGGTGTTCACATGTCATTATTGACACCTGGCTTTCAGGTGTCATGACGCCGGTGTCAGCCTAGTTCAGCTCAGGGAAATCCTGCTGACGCAGGGCTTCATAGACCATCACAGCAACCGTATTGGAGAGGTTCAGGCTCCGGCTCCCGGCACGCATCGGCAGTCGCAGTACCTGTTCAGCAGGCAAGTTTTGTAACAGTTCTGTAGGAAGGCCCCGTGTTTCCGGACCAAACATCAGGCAGTCATTATCCTGAAATCGAACCTTGTGGTAATGCTCTCTGCCTCGGGTGGAGAGCGCAAACAGCCGGCCTGGATTGACCTGCTGCTGAAAGGTTTCCAGATCAGGCCAGACCTGTACCTGGGCGAACTCATGGTAGTCCAGCCCTGCGCGGCGCAATGACTTTTCTTCCATCGAGAAACCGAGCGGTTCAATCAAGTGCAACTGACAGCCGGTATTGGCGGCCAAGCGAATAATATTGCCGGTATTGGGCGGAATTTCGGGTTGAAACAGCAGTATATGTATCATAAAAATTGCTGGGTAAAGGCTTCCAGAGTGATAGGACGGCTAAACAGATAGCCCTGGTAGGCGAAGCAGCCAAAGTGTTCCAGCATGCGTCGCTGTTCTTCTGTTTCCACACCTTCAGCGATGACCGCCAGTTCCATGCTACGTGCCAATGAGACGATTGTGCGCGCGATATCGGCGTGGTGTTTGTCATGCAGCATGTCGGAAACAAACGATTTATCGATCTTCAGTTGATCCAGAGGCAGGCGTTTCAGGTAGGACAAAGAGGAGTAGCCGGTGCCAAAGTCATCCAGTGAGAAGCTGATGCCACGTGCTTTCAATTGATCCATCTTGGCGATGGTGTCGTCAATATCTTCCAGCAGCATGCTTTCGGTAATTTCCAGCTTCAGCCCAGAAGGCAGACACTGGTGTTTGTCGATACAGGCCAGTACCTGCTCAACAAAGTTCGGTTGCTGAAACTGTTTGGGGCTGATATTCACTGCCAGCACCAGATGGCGGTGTTGCGTTGTCTGTTGCCAGCGAGCAAGCTGCTGACAGGCCTCTTCCAGTACCCATTGACCAATAGGCAGAATTAGCCCGGTTTCCTCGGCCACAGGAATAAACTCGACCGGAGAAACCTGCCCGCGTTCGGGATGCTGCCAGCGCAACAGTACTTCAGCCCCAAACACCTGCCCTTGATGGGTAATCTGGGGCTGATATACCAGGTGAAAGGCGCGCTGCTGAATGCCCTGGCGTATATCTCTGGCCAGGGTGGCATGTTCGGTCACCTTGATCTGCATGGCAGGATCAAAGAAGCGGAAGGTATTGCGTCCGGCAGCTTTTGCCTGATACATGGCCAGGTCTGCCTGTTTGAGTAACTCATCAACACTCTCATTGGTTCCCCTGAAAAGTGCAACACCGATACTGAGAGTGCTGAAGTGTTCCAGTGAATCAAATTGATAAGGTTGGCAGAGGCTGTGAAGAATTTTCTGGCAGAGGTTTTCTACCAGTACAGCGGCATGTTGGCGCTCATTGCCCAGGTCTTCCAGCAGGATAATAAACTCATCGCCTCCCAGGCGGGCAACCGTATCAACGCGCCGTACGCAAGCTGACAGGCGTTCGGCCACTTTTTTCAGCAGCTGATCTCCGGCATGATGCCCGCGGGTATCATTCAGAGTTTTAAAATCATCCAGATCCAGATACAGAATGGCCCCTATATTCTGGTGACGTGCGCTGTTCTCGAGGGCATGATCCAGGCGCTCCATCAGCAGCTGCCGGTTAGGCAGGAGGGTGAGCTGATCATAAAATGCCAGCTGCCGTATGCGGATCTCGGCTTCTTTACGGTCAGTGACGTCCAGCAGTGTGACGACATAGTTGATGATTGAGCCGTCATAATCGTTGAATACTGCAGAGATGCTGGTCCACTGCAGGAAACCATCCCCGCACTTGCGCATACTCCACAGCTCATCCTGCCAGACGCCTTGTTTGGCCAGAGCTTCGTTAATCGCATCAAACTCGATGCTGTCGTCCTTGATCTTGATGTAGTTGAGACTTTTTCCGGTAACTTCTTCAGGCTCATAGCCGGTAATGCGGGTAAAAGCCTGATTAACGCGAAGGATGGTGCGATGTTGGTCAGTGACAATCATCCCCTCTCCTGACTCAAATACGGTTGCAGCGATATTCAGGTCATCGACCATGTGTTGCATGGCCTGGCCGACACGGTTGTACTCGTCGATACCGGTAATTTCAAACTGGCTGCCCTTAATGCCCTTCTGTGTGGCATCAATAAACGCAAGTAAGCGGGAAATTGCACGGCTGTGGCTAAGGTGCAACAGCCAGCCTGCCAGAATCAGCAAGCCCAGAAAGCCAACGGATAACAGAATAAATGAACGGGCAAAGTGTTCGGCACGACCCAAAAACCGGTCAGAGGACAGGGCAACTGAAATATACAGTTCGGTTGGCTCACCAAACAGTATTAATGGACGCACAGCAACATGTGCATTAGGATCTTCAAGCTGTGAAAAATCCAGCAAGGCCGCATCCTGAAATTGGCGAGTTTGTGTGGCACTGACCAGCACATTGTCCTGAGAGTCCTGTATCGCAATATGGTCGAGGTCAGCACTTTGTAACAGGTGTTGAATGAAGTAGCGATTTTGCCCCAGTGCCAAACCGGTCACCATGTATCCTCGAAGTTGAATGGTAGAGGGGTCGAAGATGGGAGTGGATCGGATCAGGGCAGCCCGATTGTCTGCTCCTACCTGTCGCCATTGTGTGCTGTATACGATAGGAGAGTCCATGCGCTGGATAATACGTGGCGTATTGTAAAGCGGCATGCCTGCATCAAAAATCAGTTGTCCGTCGGGAGAGAGCAGGAAGAACAGATCCAGAATAACGGCGCGTTCCGAGTCCTGGAACATCAGAATCATGTCATCTGCCAGGTTATCAAAGCCGGCATCCTGATTGAGCAGTGCAGAAAAAATATGATTGGATGACGCAACATCCAGGTAGGCGTTCAGTACATCAAGGCGATTCTCAATCAGGGTTTGGACTGCGCGGTGGCGCTGGTCAAGTGTGCTGCTGATCTCTGCATGCAACTGTGCGTTGCTTGAGCGAACCGCATAAATGGATGCTACCAGGAGTGCGGTGAGTCCCAACAGGCCGAATATCAGCGAAATTCGGGTGGTAAAGGTGAGCGCCCAAGGCTTGACTGTCTTCATATACGACCTGACATCTGCATAACTGGAAACTGCTCACTGCTGTATGGCCTTAAGTCTAATGTCTTCATTATAGGCAGAAAAAAGACCTGACGTCACTCCGTATGCGTGTGTTCCAGCAGCTGTAGTTGGCGTTGGCGTTGCTGGTACAAAAACTGGTTTAGCTCTTCACCGTCTATAAACCGGATAGGCTGACGTATGACCTCCTGCGTGACTTGGATAAAACGTGGATCTTCAAGGGCTCGCCGGGTTGCCTGGATCAGCACCTCAACCTGGTATTCAGGTGTGTCTTTAGGCACAGCCAGCAGTCTGACTGACTGCATAATCAGCGGGTAACCCAGCTCTTCCAGCGTAGGTATGTCCGGGTAGTGTTCCAGACGCCGTTGTCCCGTCGCTGCCAGGACGCGCATTTCTCCTGTGTCAGAGTAACGGCTGTGGGTTCCGCCACTGAATGCCAGATCGACGTCTCCAGACAGTACCAGCGGTGCCATACCGGCTCCACCGGATACCGGAATGATTCGGACTTCAAAACCTTCCTTTTCCGCAATCGTTTGTATCAGATGACGATCTGTCATGTTTTGTGAAACATAACTGATCTCACCCTGTTGGCGGGCATACTGCAAAAACTCCGCCCAGGTGTTAAAGGGTGCAAAACGACTGGTAACCAGCGCGTGCTGATCTTCGGATACAGCACCTATGTAACGGAAATCGTCGATGCTGTAGGAAGCCTGAACATTTGGTGGATAGTCGGTAATCGGAAACGAAGGTGTAAACAGCACAATGTAGCCTTCGCTCTTGCTGCTTGCCAGCATGGCCGCGGCGATACCGCCGCCAAGACCGGATTTACGCTGCAGACTGACGGGTTGACCCAGATTATCTGCCAGCACCTCGGCCAGGACTTCCGCTTGTGTATAGGCTGTACCGCCACGTTCAAAGCCGATCAGCAGGGTCACAGGACGGTTGGGATAATCCGCTGCATTCAGCGACAGAGCGCTGCACATCAGTAGCATCAGGATGCTGTACTTGAGCCATTTCATCGGACATGCCTCGTCAAGGGTGAACATCTATATGATTGATCAATACATTCAGTTGACCAGTCCATAACCCTTTGGACGGGTAAAGCTCAGTCTAGTCCTGTTTCAGGCATTTCGCTAACCAGCTGCCAATTTGCCGGATTTGCTCCAGGCAAACGGCGTGAGGCATGGCAAAGCGAGCATACTCGACAGTATAGCCATGGTTTTGTAGCTTCTCCTGTGCCTTGAGGCCGAGGCTTTCCGGAACAATATCATCTTCACTGCCATGCATGATCAGAATGGGTAAGGACTGATTGGCCGGATGATGGTTGAGCGTATCTGCAGTCGCAAAGTAGGTCGAAAGCGCCAACAGGCCGCCCAGTCGCTGTGGATAACTCAGGGCAGCCTGGTACGCAACGGCACCACCCTGAGAAAAGCCTGCAATAATGATACGTTCAGCGGGAATGCCCTGTGCAATCTGTTGTTCTACCAACTCGATCACCTGTTCAGCCGATGTTTGTAGCTGCCGGGTATCGATTTTTCGTTCCAGTTGCATTTCCAGTATGTCATACCAGGCAGGCATGACCATACCACCATTAATGGTGACGGGGATTGCCGGTGCATGGGGGAAAATAAACCGGGTAGCCAGACTTTCGGGTAATCCCAGTTCTGGCACGATTGGTGCGAAGTCGTGACCGTCTGCTCCCAGTCCGTGTAACCAGATCACGCAGCTGTCGGCGGTACGTTTTGGATCAAGGGTCAGGCAGGGTAACATATCGAACAGCTCCATTACGTTAAGTGGCAGCACAGCTTAGCAGGTTGATCTGGTCGGGCAAGTCTGTACCGGTTGGCAATTTTATTTGTTTCTGAATAGGTCAAACACCTCCTGCCCGGTCATTTTGTGGGTTTTATTCTTCAGCTCGTAGTAGTCTGGCTTCTCATCGATAAAGATTTCGCTGGCCAGATGAAATGCCTGATCCTGAAACAGCCCAGCCGGTAAAATGTACTCATTGTTGGGTAACAGATGGTAGAACAAATGGGTACCGCAGCTCGGACAAAAGCCCCGCTCGGCCCAATCTGATGAACGATAGGTCGAAGGCGTTACGCCGCTGAACTGTACATCTGACCCGCAGTGAACCGCAAACATCGGCCCACCCGACCAGCGTCTGCAGATGGAACAGTGGCAGAGACTCACTTCTTCGTGCTTCGGTGCGATCACTTCGATTGAGCCGCAAAGACATTTGGCTTTCATCGTGCTTCTCCTTGTGTATCGGTCATGTAGCTGACGTTTAGTGTAGTTGGAATGCTGCCCTCTGGCGAAAACTATCGGCTATGAGGCGATGTTGATGGGTGTTATTGTAACGGTTCAGGATTTTTCAATCAGGAGGGTGGTTTATGACCTTGGAAGTCGTTGTTGCTTTTTCTGTTGTGGCGGGGCTTGCCATTCTCAGTCCGGGCCCTGCAATCCTATTGGCGATTCGAAATGGCATTTCATTGGGTGTTGCGGCTGTGATTTGGTCATCACTGGGCAATATAGCCGGTATCTTTTGCTTATCCGCAGCCGCCATGCTGGGATTAGGATTACTGCTGAAGTCCTCAGCGTTGCTGTTTGGTATAGTCAAAATACTGGGTGCTTTATACCTGTTCTATGTGGGGCTTCGGCATGTGTTTGGCCGGACGAAAATCGAAATCAGTCCAAGTGTTAATATCAGCGCCTACAAACCGTATCGACTGTGTCGTGAAGGCTTTTTCATGGCGACTATCAATCCGAAGCCTATTCTGTTTTTCACTGCACTCTTTCCTCAGTTCATCAATGCGGAAGTTTCCTTATTGCCGCAGTTTTTGATGCTGACCAGTATTTTCATGCTGCTATCCTTCGTTACCCTGATTTGCTACGCGATGCTTGCTACACGAGCACGAGCGGCATTGTTGCAACCCCGTATCGCGAAGTGGATCAACCGTATGGTTGGAACCGTGTTTATTTCATTCGGGGCCGCATTGCTCGCACTGCGCCGCCCGGTGGCTTGATATCACGACTTCTGGTCGCCAACAGGATTTAATCCATTCAGTCGTTTGCTTAGATCTGACCACCAGCGGTTATTTGTGCTCATGCTCCGGTGCTTCATCGGATGTCCCATCTCGTTCAGCTTCAGCATGCTCCACAGCCCACACACCTGCAGCCTCCACTGCCACGGGTGAGGCGGTGGGAAGGACACCCAGATAGCTCTCGGTTTCTGCCAGTGGAATGCTGGCGCGTTGTGTCATGCGATACACCGCAAAGAGTGCTATCGCAATAAAGGTGGCCCCTAAGACCGGCCAGAAGGCAAACGCGCCAAAGTGCTGCATCCCCCAGCCGGTGATTAACGGGCCGGTGATAGCGCCAAGACCGAAGGTGAAAACCAGCCCGCCTGATGCCGCGGGCATGTCTTCGACTGACAGCGCATCGTTCGTGTAGGCGAGAAATAAAGCGTAGAGTGGTGTTGTCATGCCGCCAGCTAAAAAGGCTGCGATCATTAACTGTTGCAGATTGCCTTCGGAGAGCCATCCTAGTGTGCAGGAGCTGGTGCCCATCAGGGCGATAAGGAATATCAGCTTGCGTCGATCCATCCTGTCAGACAGCCAGCCGATGGGGTATTGCAACACCAGTGCTCCGGCAAATAGCATGGCGATGAAGAGCGCAATCTGCCCTGTGGTGAGTTCTGCTTGAGTGCCAAACACTGCTCCCATACCGGCTTGCGTTGCGTAGATGCTACCCAGCAGAAAAATACCGACAGTACCGAGCGGCGATGTTGCAAGAAGTTCTCGCAAGCGCATGGGGCGTGCCATTTCGACGACGGGGGCCGGGGTTACTGACAGCAGAATCGGTGCAAAGGAAACGGAGACGAGAATGGATGCGACAATGAACAGCGCCGATGTACCTGCATCCCCCAGCGTCAGCAGCCCTTGAGCGCCGATAATCCCCAGTGTTTGGGCAATCATGTAAGCCGACAGGACTTTGCCGCGCGTATTGTTGGTTGCAGAATAGTTGAGCCAGCTTTCTGCGGTGACATAGATGCCTGACATGCAGAAGCCGATCAGAATTCGCAAGAGGGTCCAGACCCAGGGATCGGTCAGCAGCGGAAAGGTGATCAGCCCTGCCGACATAAAACTGCCCAGCGCGGCAAAAACACGTACGTGCCCTACCCGTTTGATCATGATCGGTGTCAGGCGTGCACCTGACAGAAAGCCGACAAAGTATCCGGAGGTGACGATGGCCAGTGATGCTGCGGAAAAACCTTCGATGCCGCCACGCAAGCCGATCAGGGTGAAATGCATGCCATTGCCCAGCATGATGAGCAGGATACCGAGCAATAAGGGCCACACCCCGGACAGGACTTTTGTCATTAAGTGTATCTCGCAATCAGGCGCTTGAATAAACCTGAGCGTCGCATGGGCAGGCGGATGGCATCATCGCCGCAGCGTCGAAAAGATATGTATTTACGACAGTGCTGAAACTCAGTGTTCAGACTAAGAGAAATATGCTGCGTGTATAGGTGTTTAGCAGGATTTTTGTAACACGAAGAGAGTTTTACAGTTGAAGCAGGCACACATTTGAAAATGGTGCCCGGAGGCTAACCCTTTCCGCCGTCTCATGGCGTCCTAATAAATCGCTCAAGCCCTTATTATTAATGGCTTTCAGGGTTTTTGCTTGTTTTATCCTGTCTCATGCTCTATCATCCAATTAAGTCATTTATGTTGGGTTGGATGTGGGATGCCTAAGAAAGCCAAAGAATTAAGCGCGGTCGAAGTCAAACGCTTGGACGCTCCCGGCCTTCATGCCGTTGGTGGAGTTGCTGGGCTTCAAATGCAGATCAGCCCGACAGGATCTAAAAGCTGGGTGCTGAGAACAAAGGTCGGAGAGAGACGCCGTGATTTTGGATTGGGTGGATATCCAGATGTAAGTCTTGCTCAGGCCAGAGATCGAGCGCGGGAATATAAAGACAAGATCCTGAACGGTATCGACCCGGTAGCAGAGCGACAGGCTAACCGATCCAAGTTGATATCAGATAAAGCCAAGTCTGTGACCTTTGAAGAGCTGGCGCAGGGGTATATCAAAAAACAGTCTGCCGAGTACAAGACAGCCAAACAAGCGCAAAAGCTAATCAGTCATCTGGAAACTTATGTGTTTCCGCATATCGGGAAGATGGCAGCCGCTGATATACAGATGCCGCATATTGTGGCGATGCTTGAACCTATTTGGGAAACCAAGACCGAGACAGCCACCCGTGTGCGTCAGCACGTTGAAAAGATCCTGAGCATTGCCATAGCCAACAAGATCCGCACAGATGAGAACCCGGCAAGATGGCGCGGAATGTTGGAGCATAGCACTTTGCCCAAAGCCACTAAGGTTTCAAAGGTTCAGCACCTGGCCGCTCTCCCGGTTGATGATATGCCGGAGTTTTGGACGCAGCTCAAAGCCTCACAAGGTATGGGCGCTATGGCGCTGCAATTCATCGTCCTGACCGCTTGCCGATCCGGTGAGGCCAGAGGTGCTAAGTGGGAAGAAATCGACCTACAGCGCAAAATCTGGACTATTCCCGCCGATAGAATGAAAGCAGGCAAGGTGCATGAAGTACCTTTGACCGATGAGGCACTAGCTTTGCTCGCAGAGGTGCCGAGGTTGAGTGAATATGTTTTCACCAACAGCCGAGGCGGTCAGCTCACAGATGTTGCTGTTCAGAAGGCAGCCAAGAAGATCAGGGAAGGTATAACTCCACACGGTTTTCGATCCACCTTCAAGGACTGGGCTAGAAAGCACACAGCTTATGCTGATGAGGTTTCAGAGCTTCAGCTTGCACACGTCAACAACGACAGCACCCGCGCCGCCTATGCCCGTGATGGGCTGATAGATAAGCGCCGCCAGCTAATGACCGAATGGACGCGGTTCTGTGAGCAAGGCCATACCGTACACAAGAGCGCAACTGTTACAGCCATTGGGGGTGTGCGATGAGTTTGGATGACTACATGAAAAAACATCCGCTGACAATTCAGGCTGAAAATGCAACAGGTTTGAGCTATTCCGAATTGTGTGGCGTGAAGCTGGAGCTGGTTTCAGATGGATGGGTGCTGACTTGGCCAACTGGTCTGATAGATCCTGAGCATTGCACCAGCGTTGAACCATTCGCCGTGTTGCGTTGGTCTATGTCGTCCGATGCAGATAATCACCCGGATATTAAAGATCGTGCCAGTGATTACTTGCTGTCAGAGAGTCGGGGTGTACTTGCTGGGCAGCATTTACGCAAAGCGAAAAAAACGTCTGAGAGTAACGCAACGCGGCGCAAAGGAAAAAAAGCACCTGTTACAAAGATTATTGAGCGCATAGCAAGAAAACCTGGGAAACCGGCTGATCTTTGGAGTGATTTTTACGGGGAGCTTGACGCCCATAATATGGAACCGAAAGAAGAGGTTATAAATGGGGGGCTTGCATATACCTACCGCCCGAATGAAGAGAAAGACGAAAGGAAACAAATCACACACAAGGCTTTTTCCAATAGTCTTACTATAGCTAGGGAAAAGTCTTAGATAAAGAGCCGTTCCCGAAAACCACGGTTACAAGGAAGCCGCCTCTAGCATGTAATTGTCCTAATCAATTACAAGGCGGTTACCTATGACTCATTCAGAATCATACCTTTCCGATAAAGATATAGCCCAACGGTACAGCATTGGCCGCGCCACGGTTTGGCGCTGGATCACAACCCGAAAATTCCCATCCCCTGTGAAACTCTCTCCCGGTTGCACTCGCTGGAAAAACAGCGACGTTACCAAGTGGGAAGCCGAGCAGGAGGCGAAGGCATGAACCAAAAAAAAGCCCCGGCGGCAACCGAGGCATTTCCAATTCCCCCCGTCGTGATGACGCAGGAGTAAAAATATGACTGACACCTATCATAGCACAGATCTGAGTTTGACTGCACAGCGCAGCCGACTACTAAAGCATTTCGTAATTATTGGACACGTTAGCACCATTGAAGCGCGTGACGAGTTGAACATTATGCACCCCGCTGGCCGTGTGATGGAGCTTAGAGACGCTGGCTTTATCATCCCGATGGTGTGGGAATGGCAGGATGACCACAACGGTAGGCCGCACAAAATTGGCCGCTATCACTACTTCGGGGCGCGTGCCTGCTTGCGTAAGCGTTTGGCGGAGGTGTTGGCATGATCTTTTCAATAATCACCAGCGACAAGCCCGCCACCCTAACCAAGACTTTCAACCTGCTGAACGGTGAGCTTCAAAAAGGCACAACAGCGAACCTATATGAAGGCAGCGTTAGTAAGGTTGAGCTTGAAAGCCTGCACCAGTTTGCAGAGCTTTTGAAAGGGCTTGAGCATAATCAGGCGCTATGTTTCGGGGTGCCGTTGGTCGATGGCAAGCTATACAGCAAAAAGCGTTTTGAAGAGCTGGGCAAACCTGCTGGCGCTATAACGCGAACCGCTGATAAATTCAGATGGCCTGCTGGTGCTGGTTTCATGCTGCTGGATTATGACCCGGCAAAACAGCAACAAGCCCTTAATCGTGATGAGTTGCTCGCACAGATCCGAAAGGCTGCGCCTGACATAGCGGCAGCCGGTAAGGTCTGGTTTCCGTCTAGCAGCAGCCATATTCACCACGGTGAAGAGGACTTGACCGGCCTCAAGGGGCAGCGCCTATACCTATCAGTCAAAGATGCCAACGATATTCCCCGCGCCGGTGCAGTGCTGGTGCAGCGTTTATGGTTGCAGGGCTTTGGTTGGTATGAAGTTGGCGCAGCAGGTCAGCTCCTTGAACGCTGCACTGTAGACGCCAGCGTTTGGCAGACGAACCGTTTAGACTTCGCCGCCGGTGCGAAATGCACCCCGCCGCTTGAACAGAAGCGGGGCTTCCCAATTGTCACTGATGGTGAACCACTCGACACCCTGGCTGCATTACCGGATCTGACCCCTGAAGAGCTTGCCGAGCTTGCCAGCATTAAAGCTGCTGCGCGACGTGAAGCCGAACCCGAAGCGCAGGCAGCCCAACAGCTCTACATTGATGAAAAAGCAGCAGCTATGGTGCCGGATGATCTGCAAGGGGAAGAGTTTGAACAGGCACTAAGGATGGCCGAGCGCATAGTGATGAGGGCGCTAGAGCAGCAGGTGCTGACCGGTGATTTTCCTTTGATCTTGGAAGGCGGCGAATCGGTGACCGTGGGGGAAGTGCTGGACGACCCGGCAGAGTACCACGGCAAGTTAACCCTTGATCCTATCGAACCGGATTACCAAGGCGGGAAGGTCACCGGCAAGCTGTACCTGATTGGTAGCCGCCCGAACCTGTATAGCTTTGCCCACGGTGGCCGCAACTTCAAACTACTACGCCAGCCGCGTGAAATCGAGCTGATACCGGGGCGCAGACATGATGCTATTCAAACTGTGCTTTCAACTATGCGCGTCTTGCCTGATGTGTTTGATATGGGGGCGCAGATGGTTACGGTGGATCAGGGCAAGGCCGAGCCGCTAGACGAGCAGCGTTTCCTGTTCTGGTTAGGTGGCAGCTTCCAGTTTTACACTTGGAAAAAGCGAGGGGACTTGTTGGTTAAAGAGCTGATAGACCCACCGGCTGCGCTCGCAAAACAGATCCTTGCGTTAGGTGCTGGCCGCCGCCTGAAAGCCTTGGACGCGGTGATAACTGCCCCAGTCATGCGCCCTGATGGTTCAATACTGAGCAAGCCCGGTTACGATAGCAAAACAAGGTTATTGTTAGACACCGCAGAGGTTTTGCCACACGTTCCGAATGATCCCGACCCGGAAGCAGTACGCAATGCGCTGGAGCGCCTGATGATGCCGTTTAACAGCTTTCCCTTTGCTGCCGCTCAAGATAAAGGGATTATGCTTGCTGCACTGCTAACCGCCGTCATGCGCCCGGTACTGCCCACCGCGCCGGGTTTTGGCTTTGACGCGCCGGTAATGGGATCAGGCAAGACACTGCTTGCTGAGTGCATGGGCATCTTGGCAACAGGTGACGCACCCACGGTATGGCCGCACACGTCCGGCAGGGATGATGAAGAAACGCGCAAACGAATCTTAACCGCCCTGAGATCCGGCAGCCGCGCTCTGATATGGGATAACGTAACCGGGATTTTTGACAGCGCAGCCCTTGCCGCCCTGCTGACAAGCTCCAGCTTTACCGACCGTGTGCTAGGTCAGAGCATGGAGATAACGGTGCCTAATCGTTCGGTGCTGGTGCTGACTGGTAATAACTTGACCCTTGCAGGCGATATGCCGCGCCGGGTGCTCAAGTGCCGCATTGATCCACAGACTGAACGCCCCTATGCACGGAAGTTTGATCTTGATCCTAAAGAGTACGTCAGAGCGAACCGGATGGACATGGTTTGTGCTGCGCTGACCATAATCAAAGGATGGTTGCAAAGCCCTGAGAGTATGTTCGGAGCTGGAGCACCGGGCAGAATGGCAAGTTTTGAAGTGTGGGACGACCTTGTTAGGCAGCCCGTGGCATGGGTTGCTCAGGCGATTGCGCCCGGTGAATATGCCGATCCTATGGACGTAGTAGACCAGAACCAGCAAAGTGACCCGGAACAAGAGGCGCTGTTTGATACCCTATCAGAGATTCATCAAGCGTTTGGTGCTGCTACGTTCACTTCAAAAGATCTGCACAAGAAGGCTTATGGCGGTGATGGTTTCAGCATGGGGGTTGATAGCTTGAAAGAGGCACTAGAGGATCTGGCAAGCAAAACGCACCTGACCACCAAAGGGATAGGCCGCGTTTTGACTTTCAGGGCTGATAGGATGGTTCAGGGTTTGGCGTTGGTCAAAGCTGGGCAGGATGGCCACACAAAACAGCAGCGTTGGAAAATCAGGCAGCACTGAGCAAACAGCCCCGTAACAGGGGCTTTTTTATGTCATTGATTTATATAGGTTTGCGGTATTTAGCGGTATTTAGCGGTATTTAATTCAAGTCGGGAGATTTTGAACTTTTACCTTTCTACAAATATTAAGGGCTGGGAATAAACCCCGCCAAACTCCGCCAAACTCCGCATTTTTATTTTTCCGGGTTCTGAAACCAAGATCTAACGCCTGAGCATTGCAGGGCAACACCAACACCATGAACAAATATACCGCCCTTCTACTGCCCCGCTGAGTCCTGACAGGGGCAGCGACACCCGTTGCCATGTGGGTTATGTAGTGGCTCTATTCCTTTCAACCCAACATTAGACCCAACAACTACACACCTGATAACCACGCCAATAGCACGTTTAGTTATAAATAGCTGTGTTTTTATGCAATAACAGGTTGCAATCCTCTTATAACAGGATAGAATAAGAATATAACAGGTTATAACTTTATGCAGGATGGGAATATGACAGCAACAGCACACCAGCGCCTTGAATCACTGACACAGCAGCTCAGTGATATTGCGCAGCGATATGATGAACTAACCGAGCAGCGCGACCATGCGGTTATGGTCGGTGACGATGCGCAGGCCGATCTGATTGCGGATCAGCTCGAACAGTTGGAGCGCGACCGTAAACGACTGGCGGCAAAAGTGGCACCTTTGACAGATGCGGCCGAGAAAGAGAGTCAGGCCGCTTTGACAAAGGAAGGGCAAAAGCTGGCGAAAAATGCAGATGCCATGCTTGCCGAGATCCAGAGTGTGTTTGATGAATGTCAGGGTTATGCGGAGAAACTGGCCGCCGCCGCTGACAAGCTGAATATGCACAGCGCGATTCATTGGATGATCGTTGCTAAAGATGCCCGTCAGAAAGGTGGCAAACCACAGTTTGCAACGCCTCGCTTCAACCCGGTGACGCTCGAAAGAATGGCTAATATCCGCAATCTGCTGGACTACCTGAATGGAGATCTTTCGGCAAAATCAGTACAGGCACGGAGTAACGACTAATGACAGCACCAAAGCGAGATCCGTCAGGCAAGTGGCTGCCGGGGCAGTCACCTAACCCGAAAGGCAGACCGACAACAGCCACGGCAGAACTGAAGCGCCAGCTATCAAAGCATGGTGAAGCGGTTGTGCAGACCGTTCTTGATGCCGCCCTTGCCGGTGATCTGACAGCCTGCAAGCTGGTATTGGATCGACTCAGCCCACCATTGAAAGCGGTAGCCGCGCTGGTATCGGTGTCACTGCCTGATGATGCAGGGCTGGCAGGTACGGCGCGTGCATTTGTCGATGCCGCCGCCAGTGGGAAGATACCGCCAGACGTTGCCGGTCAGCTTGTAACCGCCGTTGCCAGTCTTGCGCGTATCGTTGAAATAGACGAGTTGACGCGCCGCATTGAGGCGCTGGAGGCTGCTAAATGAATCGTTTAGCCCTAACCGCTCGAATTGAGGCGCTGGAGCTGCAAACGGGGTGCGGTGGTGGCGATGCCTTGCATATCTACAAGGCGTGTCAGGCGCTCGATCTGGCCGCCCCTGAGCCGTTGGCTTCCGAGTCGGTGGCGGATTACTTGAAACGTCTTTCAACGGAAACCCTGGCCGATCTGGTGAGCGCCCATGACTAAGCAGCTATGTGAGCGCATAGAGCGGCTGGAATCAATGGCACAGGCTGAGGACGTAACCATAACGCGTATCATCATTGAGGCAGACGGTACACCCGGCTTTGTGATGGAGCGCCAGCCGGATGGCAGTTGGTTGCAACTATCAGGAGGTGAAGATGCAGCTTTATAAACAGACAGGTTATCGAGCCAAAGAACGCGAGATCAACCAGCAGCGCAAATTTATGGCGCAGTATCACAAACGTAAGCAGCGAGATGCTGCGAAGCAACAGGAGTCAGGCAAATGATCGTTACACCAGAAAGCCAGCGCAAGCAGGTACAGCGTACACCAGAGCAGAAGCAGCGCGATGCTCAACTAGACCGGATGAGGGCGCAGAATGACCATGTTCGGGATGTGATGCGCGATGCGTGGAAACAGAAGAAATAACCAAAGGGGCGCAAGCCTCTTTTTTTCTGCCCTATTTTCAGAAAATGGGAAAATTCAGTGCAGCAGGAGATTTAAGCGTTTTTGCAATGTAGGGCAGTATGTTGGGTTGCTTTTTTAAAGCTCGCTAACTTACTGTTTTTTAAAGGCAAATGGTGCCCGGAGGCGGAATCGAACCACCGACACGAGGATTTTCAATCCTCTGCTCTACCGACTGAGCTATCCGGGCTAACCGAGGCGCGTATTAAAATAAATTTAAGCGCTTACGTCAATACCTTTATTAAAATTCTTCTGTTTTTTGTCAGCTAGCCTGGATCAGGCTGGCTGTTGTTGGGTGATGCAATGGATGTTGCCGCCTCCCAGCAAAATCTCGCGACCGGGAACCTGAATTACCCGATGTTGAGGGCAGAGTTCGGCCACCAGTTTGCGTGCAACCTCATCCATCGGGTCGTCAAAGGCGGGCATGACAATGCCGCCATTGCAGAACAGAAAGTTAATGTAGCTGGCCGCAAGCCGGTTACCTGCCTGGCGAGGCTGAGTGGCGTCAATGGGATCAACGCCTGCGGCTTCTTCGGCCGTCATATACAGGGGACCCGGAACAGGCAGTTTATGTATTGTCAGAGAGCGTCCTTTGGCATCCGTTTGCTGGCTCAGGTATTCCAGTGCGGCTTGTGAGTGAGCGTATTGCGGGTCCTGAGTATCATCGGTCCAGGCGAGCAGCACTTCAGCCGGGCCAATAAAGCAGGCCATGTTGTCGATGTGCTCATCGGTTTCATCGTCCACGATGCCACGTGGCAGCCAGAGAACCTTTTCAATGCCTAAATACTCACGCATGGCCATTTCGATGGCTTCACGGTCCATGTGAGGGTTGCGGTTCGGGTTAAGCAGACAGGCTTCCGTCGTTAGCAGTGTGCCCTCCCCATCCACATGAATAGCGCCGCCTTCCAGTACGAAACTGCTTCGATAGCGAGGCAGGTTCTCGATTTGCAGCACTTTACGTGCGACCTGATCATCCTTGTCCCAGGGGAAATAAAGCCCGCCCTGCAAGCCACCCCAGGCGTTGAATATCCAGTCAACGCCCCTGATTTCGCCCTGGGCGTTACGTACAAAGGTAGGGCCGGTATCTCGCATCCAGGCATCGTTGTTGCTCAGCTCGACAAGCCGAATGTCGGGCTCTCCAGCCAGTTGGGCGGCGGCATTGTCATACTGGGCAGCAGAGACGCCCAGGGTGACAGGTTCAAATTGGGCAATCGCACGTGCAACAGCAGCAAAGGCGTGCTGGGCCGGTTTGCCACCCAGGCGCCAGTTATCCGGGCGCTCTGGCCAGATCATCCAGGTTTGACGGTGTGGCTGCCATTCGGCAGGCATACTGAAGCCGTCTGCGAGTGGTGTGCTGGTGAGTGTGGGGCTGGCCATTACCAGGTTTCTCCATCTTTGCTAAGCAGTACGGGGAACAGATCGGTACGCCGATCACGGAAGACACCCCAGCTATGGCGTTTGTGTGCAATGCTATCCAGATCAAAAGTGTGCAGTATCACGCCTGTTGAGTCGCGGTCCAGTTCGGCAACTTTTTTGCCGGTTTCATCGGCGATAAAGGAGGAACCATAGAAGGTAATTGCCGATTCACCTTCTGTTTCCCGTCCGGTACGGTTGCTGGCAATCAGGGGGACTAGGTTGGCGCCTGCATGACCGCATTGAACCGTTTGCCAGTGGTCGCGGGAATCCAGCGATGTGTCCTGAGGCTCGCTGCCGATGGCAGTGGGGTAAAACAGCAGTTCAGCACCCATGAGTGCCATGGCGCGTGCGCATTCGGGATACCATTGATCCCAGCAGATACCGACACCGATACGTGCATAGGCGGTATCCCAGACTTCAAAGCCGGTATCACCCGGCGTGAAGTAGAATTTCTCTGAATAGCCCGGGCCATCGGGTATGTGGCTCTTCCGATAAATACCCAGCAGGCTGCCATCTGCATCGATGATAGCGATGCTGTTGTAGTAAGCGTTATTGCAGCGTTCATAAAAGCTGATCGGCAGTACGACCTTGAGTTCAGCTGCCAGGCGGCTGAAATGCGCAATGGCCGGGTTCTCGTCGATCGGGGTCGCAAACTTGAGGTAATCATAGATCTGTTTCTGGCAGAAATAGCAGCGCTCAAACAGCTCTTGCAACAGGATAATCTGAGCACCTTTGGCATGGGCTTCCCGGACCAGCGCTTCAGCCGCAGCGATGTTTTCATTCACATCCCAGCCACAGGGCATTTGGGTAGCAGCAACCGTCACATGACGCATAGTGAACTCCTCAGTTTAGATGCCCAAGCGGTCGCGCAGGCTGTAATACAAAGCACCCATCGCAGTGAAGGGCACACGGAACAGGCGACCACCGGGGAAGGGGTAATGTGGCAGACTGGCAAAGGCATCCAGGCGCTCAGCCTGACCCTGAATCGCCAGAGCCAGCGCTTTACCGGCGACATGGGTAAAGGTAACGCCGTGTCCGGAACATCCCTGCGAGTAATAGATATTGTCTCCGATGCGGCCCATCTGAGGCAGGCGTGACAAGGTCAGCAGGAAGTTGCCTGTCCAGGTATATTCGATTTTAACATCGGCCAGTTCGGGGAAAGTTTTCAGCATTTTGGGCCGGATAATCCGTTCAATATCCTCGGGATCGCGGGCACCGTAGATAACCCCGCCACCGTAGATCAGGCGTTTGTCGCCGGAGAGGCGGTAATAGTCCAGCAAATAATTGCAGTCCTCAACACAGTAGTCCTGAGGTAACAGGCGTTGTGCCAGTTCCGGGCTGAGAGGTTCGGTGGTAATCACCTGGGTGCCGCAAGGCATGGACTTGGACGCCAGTTGTGGCAGCAGGTCGCCCAGATAGGCATTACCGGCAACAACCGCAAAGCGGGCTTTCACCGAACCCTGTGCCGTGATCAGTTCGACCGGATCGCCCGGTATGACCTGGCTGACGGCGGAGTGTTCATGAATACGGCCACCGAGAGATTCCAGTGCTGCCGCTTCTCCGAGTGCCAGATTGAGCGGATGGATATGGCCGCCGCGATGGTCCAGCGCGCCACCGACATAACGCTCGGTATCGACCACTGAGCGTATGCCCTGGCTGTCCAGCAGTTCCAGTTGGTCATAGCCAAAGCGCCGCCACAAGGCTTGTTGAGACTCCAGGTGTTTCATCTGCTGCCCGGTAATGGCGGCAAACACACCACCGTCTTTCAGGTCACACTGAATGTCATACTGAGCGACTCGATCGCGAATAATCTGTCCGCCCTCAAATGCCATGCTGGCGAGATGTTGCAGATGGGTGGCCGAGGTTTGTTTTTCGATACTGTCCAGATCACGGCTATAGCTGTTGACGATCTGTCCGCCATTGCGTCCGGAAGCGCCCCAGCCAACCGTGGCGGCTTCCAGTACAACCACTTTGTAACCGGCTTCAGCAAGAAAGAGAGCTGTCGAGAGACCTGTGTAGCCTGCGCCAATCACACAGACATCCGCTTCAACAGGGTCTTGTAATGGCGGCCTTGCAGGCACGGCATTGGCCGAGGCGGCGTAGTAGGATGGAACCGGTTCGAATGTTGTCATCACAACCTCTCTGTCGGGAAATAGCTGTCAGTCTATGTCAGAAAAACCTATCTTTAAAGCAGGTTACAGCCAGAATTTACCTGCTATGATAGTTGCATATCTTCAGCTGACGAGGTTCTTATGTCCACTGTAAAAACGCGTGACGCCTGGGAAGCCATGGCGGCTTCGATGACTTTTAACGGGCAGGCATTTATTAACGGTCGTTACTGCCCGGCTGTTTCCGGGGAAACCTTTGCATCGATCAGTCCATTGGACGGTCAGGTACTGACACAGGTGGCTTCCTGCGACCAGGCTGATGTTGAACTGGCTGTGAGTGCAGCACGTGCCAGCTTTGAGTCCGGGGTATGGCGTGATGTTGCTCCGGCGAAACGCAAGAAAGTGCTGCTGCGCTTTGCCGAATTGGTACTGGAGCATCGTGAAGAGTTGGCGTTACTGGAAACGCTGGATATGGGAAAACCCATCAGTCATGCCCTGAAAGGTGATGTGCCAGCGACGGCGCGTGCATTGAGCTGGACGGCAGAAGCGATTGATAAGGTGTATGACGAGTTGGCGCCTACCCCTGTCAATCAGATAGGTATGGTTACTCGTGAACCGATAGGTGTAGTTGCCGCGATCGTGCCCTGGAATTTTCCGCTGATCATGGCGGCCTGGAAGCTGGCACCTGCGTTGGCAACCGGCAACTCGGTGATTCTCAAGCCCTCGGAAAAATCGCCGCTGAGTGCGATTCGTCTGGCTGGACTGGCTCAGCAAGCCGGTATCCCGGATGGTGTCTTTAACGTTCTGCCAGGCTATGGCCATACCGCGGGTAAAGCACTGTCCTTGCATATGGATGTCGACTGCCTGGTCTTTACGGGTTCAACCGGGGTCGCCAAGCAGCTGATGATCTATGCTGGTGAGTCCAATATGAAGCGCGTCTGGCTGGAAGCGGGCGGTAAAAGCCCGAATATCGTATTTGCCGATGCACCAGATCTGGATCGTGCAGCAGCTGAAGCCGCGTCTGCGATCGCCTACAATCAGGGTGAGGTATGTACTGCAGGCACACGTCTGCTGGTAGAAGCCAGCATCAAGGATGACTTTGTCGCCCGCGTGGTGGCAGCATTGAAGCAGTGGCAGCCAGGCCACCCGCTTGACCCGGCCACGACCTGTGGTGCGATTGTCGATCAGGCTCAACTGGAACGCATTATTGGCTATATCGAATCCGGTAAACAGGAAGGCGCGCGCCTTGCCACGGGCGGTCAACAGGTGTTCCAGGAGACTGGCGGCTGCTTTGTTGAGCCCACCGTGTTTGATGATGTCTCCAATCAGATGAAGATTGCGGCAGAAGAAATTTTTGGACCGGTGCTGTCTGTTATTCCCTTTACTACCGCAGAGGAAGCGATCCAGATTGCAAATGACACCATTTATGGGCTGGCGGCTGCGGTATGGACGGCAGATATTAACAAGGCACATAAAACTGCCAAGGCATTACGTGCCGGCAGCGTGTGGATCAATCATTACGATGGTGGTGATATGACCGCACCCTTTGGCGGCTTCAAGCAATCCGGCAATGGGCGAGACAAATCGCTGCACGCATTTGACAAGTACACTGAGTTGAAAGCCACCTGGATTGAGCTTTCTTGATAGTAGGTGTTCACTTCAGATGAGTAGCCAGATGCACTGTGACTGGAAAACCCAGCTCTATACCCTGCTGGCCGCGTTGCCTGCAGATCGAGTGGTCAGTTATGGTGGTCTGGCGCGTCAGCTGGATGGTGTGAATGCTCGCATGGTGGCGCGGGCTATGGCCAGCTTGCCGGAGGGTACGAGCCTCCCCTGGCATCGTGTGATCCGCAGTGATGGACATTTGCCAGATCATGCCGGTAGTGCTGAACAGCGGGCGCGCCTGCTGGCGGATGGTATTCTGTTAGAGGGTAATCGTGTGCCCCGGCAGTATTTTTTGTAACCGGGTGGCAGCAGAAATCAGGGGTGGCCGAAGCCACGCCCTGATTGATGCTGTGTCTTAACTCGCCTGACTGGGCAGCAGTGACGGCAGAATCAGTGTGTTCAGGCAGCGACTCTGCAACAGCTCAATTGCTGCCTGGATATCCGGAGCGAAGAAACGGTCCTGATCGTAATAGGTGACCTGCTGGCGCAGCCATTGGCGTGCCTGCTCCAGTGCCGCTGTACTTTTCAGTCCCTTACGGAAGTCCAGTCCCTGGCAGGCTGCCAGCCACTCAATGGCCAGTACACCACGGGTGTTCTCAGCCATCTCCCATAAGCGCTTACCGGCATTGGGTGCCATGGATACATGGTCTTCCTGATTGGCTGAAGTGGGCAGACTATCGACGCTGTGTGGATGTGCCAGCGCCTTGTTATCACTGGCCAGTGCAGCAGCCGTCACCTGGGCGATCATAAAGCCGGAATTGACACCGCCATTCTCAACCAGGAAGGGCGGCAGCTGTGACATGTGTTTGTCCATCATCAGTGAAATGCGTCGTTCAGTCAGTGAGCCGATCTCTGCAATGGCCAGTGCCAGATTGTCTGCTGCCATTGCCACGGGTTCTGCATGAAAGTTGCCGCCTGAAATAATGTCGCCGGAATCGGCAAATACCAGGGGGTTGTCTGACACCGCATTGGCTTCGGTCAACAGGACGGTGGCGGCCTGGCGTATCTGTGTCAGGCAGGCGCCCATGACCTGTGGCTGGCAACGCAGTGAGTAAGGGTCCTGAACCTTGTCACAATCACTATGTGAATCACTGACCTCGCTCCTGTCTTGCAACAAGTGACGATAAGCCGAGGCTGCGTCGATCTGCCCTTGCTGACCCCGGATCGCATGGATGCGGGCATCGAAGGGGCTGCGTGAGCTGAGGGTGGCTTCAACGGTCAGTGCGCCACACACAAGGGCTGCGGCAAACAGGTCTTCTGCTTCAAACAGGCCGCGTAATGCGTAGGCCGTGGAAACCTGGGTGCCGTTCAGTAGTGCCAGTCCTTCTTTAGGCGCCAGCGACAGGGGCGATAACCCGGCAATTTCCAGTGCCTGCCTGGCGCTGATCCATTCACCACGGTAACGCGCCTTTCCTTCGCCCAACAGTACGGCACTCATGTGTGCCAGCGGTGCCAGGTCGCCTGAGGCGCCAACAGAACCACGCAACGGAATCTGTGGATAGATCTCCAGGTTGATCAGTTGGATCAGGGCATCCAGCACCTGACGACGGATACCGGAATAGCCTCGTGCCAGACTGTTGACCTTGAGGACCATGATCAGGCGCACCAGATCGTCTGATATCGCCTCTCCAAGGCCTGTGGCATGTGACAGCACCAGTGAGCGCTGCAGGCTTTCCAGGTCTTCATGTTTGATGCGGGTCTGGGCCAGCAGGCCAAAGCCGGTGTTAATACCGTATACGGTGCGGTCTTCGGCAACCACCTGATTGACGCAGGCTACTGAGGCTTCAATCGCAGCGTTGGCAGTGTCTGGCAGTTCAATCTTGACCGCCTGACTATACACTTCACGCAGTTGCTGCAGCGTCATCTGCCCCGGTTGAATACTGAGTGATTTCATTGAGCATCTCCTGGTGTGGTGATCATCGGCAGATCCAGGCCATTTTCTTTGGCGCAATCGATCGCAATATCATAGCCTGCATCCGCATGGCGCATCACACCGGTACCCGGATCATTGCGTAACACCCGGCCCAGTCGTGCATGGGCGGCATCCGTTCCATCGGCGACAATAACGACACCTGAATGTTGCGAGAAGCCCATGCCGACACCGCCGCCATGGTGCAGCGAAACCCAGGTGGCGCCGCCTGCAGTGTTCAGCAGTGCGTTCAGCAACGGCCAGTCGGAGACCGCATCCGAGCCATCACGCATACTTTCGGTTTCACGGTTCGGGCTGGCGACTGAACCGGAGTCCAGATGATCACGGCCGATCACAATCGGTGCTTTCAACTCGCCATTTTTCACCATTTCGTTGAATGCCTGACCCAGACGCACACGATCTTTCAGGCCGACCCAGCAGATACGTGCGGGCAGTCCCTGGAAGCTGATGCGCTCACGTGCCATATCCAGCCAGTTGTGCAGGTGCGGGTTATCCGGGATCAATTCCTTGACCTTGGCATCGGTTTTGTAAATGTCTTCAGGATCTCCCGACAGGGCAGCCCAGCGGAAGGGACCGATTCCCTGGCAGAAGAGTGGACGGATATAGGCCGGTACAAAGCCAGGGAAGTCGAACGCATTACTCACACCTTCTTCCTTGGCCATCTGGCGGATATTGTTGCCATAGTCGAAGGTTGGAATCCCCTGCTGCTGGAATGCCAGCATCGCTTGCACATGCACTGCCATCGACTGTTTGGCTGCCTTGACCACAACGTCAGGTTCGTGTTTGCCACGTGCAACATACTCGTCCCAGCTCCAGCCTGCTGGCAGGTAGCCATGCAGTGGATCATGCGCGCTGGTCTGATCAGTGACCATGTCCGGACGTATGCCGCGGCGGACCAGTTCAGGCAGAATGTCGGCTGCGTTGCCACACAAGCCAATTGAGACGGCTTCACCGGCTTCGGTATAGCGCTGGATGCGTGCCAGAGCATCATCGAGATCCTGTGCCTGCTCATCCAGATAGCGGGTGCGCAAGCGGAAATCGATACTGCTCTGCTGACATTCAATATTCAGCGAGCAGGCACCCGCCAGTGTCGCAGCCAGTGGTTGAGCACCGCCCATGCCACCCAGACCGGCAGTCAGAATCCAGCGTCCCTTCAGACTGCCACCGTAATGCTGGCGTCCGGCTTCAACGAAGGTTTCATAGGTGCCCTGCACGATTCCCTGGGAACCGATATAGATCCAGGAACCGGCCGTCATCTGGCCGTACATCATCAGGCCTTTGCGATCCAGTTCGTTAAAATGCTCCCAGTTGGCCCAGTGAGGCACCAGGTTAGAGTTGGCGATCAGGACCCGTGGCGCATCAGCATGTGTTTTGAAAACACCCACCGGCTTGCCGGATTGCACCAGCAGCGTTTCATCCATCTCCAGGCGCTTGAGTACCTCAACAATTTTGTCGAAACACTGCCAGTCACGTGCAGCACGACCGATACCACCATAGACCACCAGGTCTTCTGGGCGCTCGGCAACATCCGGGTGCAGGTTGTTCATCAGCATGCGCATGGCGGCTTCAGTCAGCCAGTTTTTGCAGTTCAGTGCGCTGCCAGTGGGGGCGTGGATAACCCGGCTTGTATCGTGGCGCAGGTCAGGGTGTGCTTGAGGGGCGTTCATGGGTGATTCCTCTTTATTGTTGTGTCAGGGTCATTTGGTGAATAAGACGCGCCGCCAGACGGGCGGTATGTGCATCGATATCCAGTTCGGGATTCAGTTCGGCCAGATCCATCAGGCGCAGTTTTCCGCTGTTGCGGATCTGTATCAGCAGAGGCTCAATCACTTCCAGGCTGACACCGCGTGCAGCGGGTGCGCTGACCCCCGGTGCCTGACTGGCTGGAAAGACATCCAGATCGATGGTCAGGTAGAGGTGATCACAGGCCTGCATAAAGTGATCCAGGCGTTGTTGTAACAGGTTGAGTTGTGGCACTGTCATCTGCAGGTCTTCGGCATAGCAGACACCGAGTGCGTCAGCGCGGTTGAACAGTGCCGGCGTATTGCTCATGCGGCTGACGCCAAAACACGCATAGTGGAACATCCAGTGTTTGTGAGCACATACTTCGGCTATTTGTGCGAATGGGGTGCCGGATGAAGCGGCCTGGCATTGAGGGTCGCGCAGATCAAAGTGCGCATCGAAATTGATGATCCCGATGCGCGGCTGGGACTCTGCAGCCGCCAGGTGCTGTGCCAGGCCAGACCAGCTGGCAAAAGCGATTTCGTGACCGCCACCCAGTACAATGGGTTGATGACCCGCCTGGAGCTGCGCAGCGATATGAGAGGCCAATTGTTGTTGAGCCGTTTCCAGATCACCATCGTCACAGACAATATCGCCGCACTCATACAGGGGAGCGGTTTGCAGCCAGGGCAAATTGGCAAGCTGCTTGCGTAGCGCTTGAGGTCCGTGAATGGCGCCAGGGCGTCCGTGGTTGCGTTGTACGCCTGTATCACAGGCAAAACCGATCAAAGCCACGCCAGCCGGGCTACCTGCTTGCACGGGTTGGATTTTCTGGTGCCAGCGCCAGCTGTCAGTTTCCGGGTCGGTCCGGCCTGTCCAGTTCTGGATGAGCGCCTCGGCAGTGTTTATTTTCATTGGCTCACCTCGCCATTAAATACACGCTGTTTCAGCCGACCCGGCTGGATGGCATAGGCCAGTTCAGCCGGGCTGTGGATATCCCAGACACAAAAATCGGCCGCATAACCCGGTGCCAGTAAGCCGATCTGGTCCGCCATGCCCAGGGCTTTCGCAGCATGCCGTGTGACACCCTGTAATGCCTCGGTCGGCGTCAAACGAAACAGGGTGCAGGCCATATTCAGCATCAGGCTCAGCTGAAAAATGGGAGAAGTGCCGGGGTTGGCATCTGTCGCCAGTGCCATGGGAACCTGATACTGGCGCAGCAGCTCAATGGGCGGGACTTGCGTATCTCTCAGGGTGTAGAAGGCACCAGGCAAGAGGGTCGCAACAGTGCCAGCCGCCGCCATCGCCTGGATGCCAGCTTCATCAAGCCACTCAATATGGTCAGCCGAGAGCGCCTGATAGCGCGCTGCCAGCGCTGATCCACCCAGGTTGGACAGCTGCTCTGCATGGGCTTTGACCGGAATGCCTGCGGCCTGGGCTGCCTGGAACACACGTTCACACTGCGCAACACTGAAGCCAATGCCTTCACAGAACACATCTACCGCATCGGCCAGTTGTTCGGTCGCTGCAGCCGGGATGATCTCCCGGCAGATCAAATCAATGTAACCATCAGCATCCTGTGCATATTCCGGTGGCAAGGCGTGTGCGGCCAGTAACGTAGTTGTCACCCGTACCGGTAACTCACGGCCGATACGGCGTGCGACGCGTAACATTTTCAGTTCATCGGCCAGTGTCAGACCATAGCCGGACTTGATTTCCACACAGGTAACACCGTCCTGGATCAGCGCCTGAATGCGCGGCAGGCTCGCCTCGTACAGGGTCTGTTCGGATGCCTGGCGGGTTGCACGTACGGTGCTGAGTATCCCGCCACCCTGACGTGCAATCTCGGCATAGCTGGCCCCTTCCAGTCGCTGTTCAAATTCGTCTGCCCGCGACCCGGCGAAGACCAGGTGCGTATGGCAGTCAATCAGCCCCGGTGTAATGACACCGCCCTGGTGGATCAGTCTTGCATGGTTTTCAATATCTGCTGGCAGGGATGCCATCGGGTAGATACTGTCAATCCGGGTATCCCGGGTTACCACGGCGTAGAGCCCTTCAAGCAGGCGTTCACCGTCGAACAGCGTCGCATCGCGCCACAGAGACAGGTTGTTGTGATTGTCGGCCATAGAGGTTTTCCGTTAAGTTCTTATTTGTATATACAATTAACGACTCGCCTGTTTTTGTCAAGTCATACGGATAATTTTGTGAACCGGTTTGTGGGACTTAATTGGCTTGAAATAAGCGTTTCTGTTGGTTTTTCAGGCAGGTAACGGATGAATTTATGTTTCACGGCCCGGTGCCGCCTGATTGACTCTCTGATCCTGTTTATTGTATATACATTTATATAGCCCTGACCAGCGAGTCCTTGCCAGGGCAGATCATGTCAAAAAATAACAAGTAAGGATCTTCTGATGTCACACGACCCGAATGCCATGTCTGCTCATGGCTTGTCTGCACCGCGCTGGCGGCAGGCGTTCAAGATGCTGATACCCAGTGCCTTGGGTATTTTCATTTTCTTTATTCCCGTAACCCTGAACGGGCGTACCACCATCCCGCTGGATCACATGGTGAACCTGTTACGCGAAGCTCTTGGTAGCGCCAGCACAGCCTATGCGTTATGTCTGATCCTGGCGGGTGCTGCCTATCCGCTCCTGACCGGGAGCTGGCGCAACAGTCTGACAGACCGTATTTTCACGCTGCTAAAAGCCATGGGGCTGGTAGCAGCAATACTGGCGGTAACCGGTTGGGGACCCGGATGGCTGCATACCCCGAACATGTTGCCGTTTCTGTTCAATACTCTGGTCATTTCAGTGGGACTGATCGTGCCGATTGGCGCGATTTTTCTGGCACTGTTAATTGGTTATGGTTTATTGGAGTTTATCGGTGTGCTGTTCCAGCCGTTAATGCGACCCTTATTCAAGACACCGGGACGTTCGGCAATAGATGCAGTGGCTTCTTTTGTAGGCAGTTATTCAATCGGTCTGCTGATTACCAATCGTGTGTATCAGGCACGGCAGTATTCTGCAAAAGAGGCGGCGATCATTGCGACCGGGTTTTCCACAGTATCTGCGACCTTTATGCTGGTGGTAGCACGTACACTGGACCTAATGAGTCTGTGGAATCTCTATTTTTGGCTGACCTTGCTGATTACCTTTCTGGTGACTGCCATAACGGTCAGGCTGCCACCCCTGCGTTCAATGGATAATGACTGCGAGCGTGTGGATGAAGAGATGGCGATTCGCGAGCGCCTGCCTTCTGCCTGGAAAGCGGGCCTGCAGGCAGCAGCGATTGCGCCTCGACTGCACCAGGGTGTCTGGATGAACCTGCGTGATGGTCTGTTGATGGCGATCAGTATTCTGCCTTCGATCATGTCGGTAGGTTTGTTGGGATTGCTGGTGGCGAATCATACGCCGGTATTTGATTGGCTGGGATGGCTGTTCTACCCCTTCGTTGCAGTTTGGGGCTTACCTGAGGCCTTGGAAATATCCCGTGCGGCCGCGACCGGTCTGGCAGAAATGTTCCTGCCGGCACTGTTGATGCGAGAGGCTGAACTGGTCGCCCGATTTGTAATCGCGATTGTGTCAGTGTCTTCGATCCTGTTTTTTTCAGCATCGATTCCGTGCATCTTGTCGACCAGCATCCCCCTGTCCGTCTCCAGAATTGTCATGATCTGGTTTATCCGGGTGGCACTGAGCCTGTTCTTTGCGGTACCGGCAGCCTGGCTGGCGATCAGTTTAAGTAGCTGACTAGTGGCGCAGTGATGAGCGCAGCTTATAGCGATCACCTGGATGCAGCAGGCGGGCATAGCTGATCAGGTGATCTCCTGACCAGGTTCTGCGGATCATACTGAGGCAGGGCTGGTGGCTGGCGATATCCAGCCACTGAGCTGATTCAGGGTCTGGAAGCACGGCCTCGACCACATGTTCAAGGTCTGTAATCGGACAGGCCGCCACCAGCACCTCGTTGGGAGTCTGGTGGCTGAAATCCGAACTCAGGTAATTGGGTACCCAGCGTGGATTGACGTAGCGGTTTTCCAGTTGAATCGGAATAGCGTTTTCACGGTGTACAATGATGCTGTGGAACACCCTGCTGCCGACCCGAACACCAAGACGCAATGCGATTTCATCATCTGCGCTCACCTCTTCACACAGCAGTACCCGGCTGCTGTACTGGTGGCCGCGCAAGCGTACTTCCTCAGCAATGTTATTGACTTCTGCCAGAGGGGATTCGGATTTTCTGTCGGTAACAAACGTGCCCAGGCCCGCCTGGCGGACCAGATAGCCCTCCTGAACCAGATCGCGAATGGCTTTGTTGGCGGTCATGCGGCTCACGCCGAAGTCGCGTGCCAGCTGCTCTTCTGGCGGGATTTTATGATGCACGGCAAACTCACCCGTCTGGATAGCATCCAGCAGGTATTGCTTGATCTGTAAAAATCGCGGTGTCGGGTTACTCACGTCCGTTCCTGTTGTCAGAACAGTTCCTTAAAGCGATGCCAGAGCATGCCTGCCACCAGCAGGGGTGCACGCAGACGACGACCACCAGGGAAGGTCAGATGGCTGACCTGGGTGAACAGCTGGTAGCGCTCATCGGTTTCGCCGCTGATTGTTTCCGCCAGCAACTTCGCCGCCAGGTGGGTTGCATTGACTCCGTGTCCGGCATACGCCTGTGCATAATAAATTGACGGGCAGTCCGGCAGCTGGCCTATCTGCGGTAGTCGATTGGCACCAATACCCAGCATCCCTCCCCACTGATACTCAATATTGACCCTTCCCAGTTGCGGAAATACCTTGGCAATATTGGGACGCAAGGCAGCGGCAATGTCCTTGGGATCTTTACCATTATACGTGCACAAGCCACCAAAAATCAGCCGGTTATCCTGGCTGATGCGGTAGTAATCCAGAGCAGTACGCATATCGGCAACGGCTTTTCGTCCGGGCATCAACTGTTCACACTGCGCATCGGTGAGCGGCTCTGTTGCCACGATGTAGCTGCCCGCCGGGAGGATCTTTCCACCCAGCCAGGGATCCAGGTCCGGATTGAGGTAACCATTGCACCCCAGAACGAGCCGGTCGCAGTGCACCTGGCCCTGGGCGGTATATACAACCGGACGTTCGCCCTTGCTGACTCGAAGCACTTCGGTCTGTTCAAAAATCGTGACCCCCAGCTGCTCGGCAACCTGGGCTTCACCGAGCAGCAGGTTGAGTGGATGCAGGTGCCCGCTTCCTTCATCGACCAGTGCGCCGGTATAAAAATCCGAGTTGACGACTTGTTGCTTCAGTTCATCCGGTTCCAGCAGTCTGAGAGGATGTGGATAGTTGATGGCTTGCAGTGCCTGAAGCTCTTGCTCCAGTTGCGGGCGGTGCTTTTGCGTCGTACCGAGATCGGCATAGCCCAACACCAGATCACATGCAATCTGGTGGGTTTCAATACGCTGCTTCACCAGCTCCAGAGCTTCTGTACCCATCTGCTTTAACGCCAGTACACCGGCATCGCCAAGGGTGTTGCGAAACTGGTCGAGATCATGACCAATTCCGCGGATCAGTTCACCACCATTGCGACCCGATGCACCCCAGCCCACTCTCCTGGCCTCCAGCAGGGCAACACGAAAGCCCCTTTGTGCCAGTTCCAGTGCGGTGTTGACGCCGGTAAAGCCTGCGCCGACTACGCAGACATCAACATCCAGTGAACCCTGCAGGCTGGGCCAGACCGGCTGCTGGTTGCGGGTGGCGGCATACCAGGAATGGGTGTGTTCTGTGGCGCTCATCAAGCGATCCTTGTCCAGGTTTTTGTCAGACGGTATGGAGATACCAAAGATACTCCAGATCTGAAATGGTGTGCTCAAACTCCGTTAGTTCATGCTCTTTGCAGGCGACAAAGATTTTCAGGAACTTGTAGCCCAGGTATTCCAGCATGACGGGTGAGTCTTCCAGTTCTCTCAAGGCGTCACGGAGGTTGTTGATCAGCGTTGCTTCGTGCTGTTCATGGGCATTGCCCACGGTCATGTCAGGGGGTTCAATCTTGTGAGTGATACCAAAGTGAATGCCAGCCAGTACGGCGGCCATCAGCAGGTAGGGATTGGCATCCGCTCCGGCTATACGATGCTCAATACGCAGAGCCTCCGGATCGCCACCCGGAAGTCTTAATGCTGTGGTGCGGTTATCCAAACCCCAGGTCGGGGCGCTGGGTACATAGTACTCCGGGCTGAAACGACGGTAAGAGTTAATATTCGGGCAGAGCAGCGCCATGGCATCGTTCATGGTGGCCAGCAAACCACCCACGGCCCAGCGCAGCATGTCATTCGGCGCTTCCGGATCGCCAGCGAAAATGTTCTTGCCCTGCTCGTCAATCAGGCTGATATGCAGGTGCATACCGCTGCCAGACTGGTCATGATAGGGTTTGGCCATGAAAGTGGTGTCCATTTCATGGTCATAAGCCATATTTTTGATCAGTCGCTTCAGCAGTGTTGCGTGATCACAGGCCTTGATGGGGTCATCGACATGGTGCAGGTTGACTTCGAACTGACCGGGAGCGGACTCGGCGACCAATGCGTCTGCGGGAATGCCCTGCTCATGGGCAGCATCCAGCACATCGGCAAGGAAGTCTGCGTATTCATCCAGATCATCAATGGAGTAGACCTGTACACTGGCCGGGCGCTTGCCTGAAATCGGTGATTTGGGTGGCTGAGGCCGCCCGGAGATGTTTTCCTGATCAATCAGGTAAAACTCCAGCTCGAAGGCGGTAACGGGTTTAAGCCCCAGCTCGCTGAAGCGATCAACAACTTTCTGTAATACCACACGAGGATCGGCAAAGAACGGCGTTTCACGATCCAGCTCATACATGCTCATCAGCAGCTGGGCGGTCGGACGCTTTTGCCAGGGTTCCATACTCAGTGTGTCTGGCACAGGCAGACAGATGCGGTCGGCTTCCCCGATATCGAGACCGAGTCCGGTTTCTTCAACAGTGGTGCCCTGAATGTTGAGGGCAAAGATAGAGGCAGGCAATGCCACGCCTTTTTCGTAGACTTTCAGTAGTGCGCCAGGATCAACACGTTTGCCTCGCACGATGCCGTTCATATCGGCGATCAGTAGATCGATGAATTGCAGCTCTGGATGTTCCTGCAGGAATTGACTGGCGTGATCTGTACCCGAACCCATAAGGGAAACCTTTTGTTTAACTATTCTCGTTATATTGTGACGTAGTAGCGTCATCAGGGGGAAATGGAAGCCTGAACTCACTGGCAAATAAGCCGCGGTAATCAGTCTCCCTGAGTGAGTTAATTCTAATAATCAAACGCTGTCAATAACTGAATCGGTTGCTCTGACCTGCATTTGAGTTCAGCTGGCTGGTTAGAAAAAATAATCAGTCTTTCACCCTCATCCCCCTTGATAAGCGCCCGGAGTCGCGCTACAAGGTTAATGCAGAGGGCTGATTCAGCCTTGTTAATTATCTTGTCTTACAGGAATTTTATGTCATCCGATTTACCCCTCAGCTGTGCCACTTTACCGCTGATTGGCGTCAATGCCTGCAGTCAGCGTCTACCTGAGAAACATCCTTTCTTCATTGTCGGCGAAAAGTATGTGCGTGCCGTCTCTGAAGGCGCTGGCGGTATGCCGCTGGTGATTCCTGCACTGGGCGATCAGATCCCCCTGCCCCAGCTGGTCGCTCAACTGGATGGTCTGTTACTGACAGGTTCACCATCAAATATTGAACCCCATCATTACGATGGAGAGCCCAGTGCGCCTGATTCCGAGCATGATCCCAGCCGTGATGCCACAACCTTGCCACTGGTCCGTGCAGCCGTTGCGGCCGGTGTTCCGGTTCTGGGTATTTGCCGGGGATTTCAGGAAATGAATGTGGCGCTGGGCGGAACCCTGCACCAGAAAGTGCATGAGGTACCAGGGTATCGCGATCATCGGGAAGACAAAACCACATCCATCAATGATCAGTACAACACGCTGGCCCACCCTGTCACTTTGCAGCCAGGAGGCCTGTTAGCCAGTATCTGGCCGCATGAGGCTGATGTGATGGTGAATTCCCTGCATGGCCAGGGCGTACGTGATCTGGCACCCGGACTGCAGGTTGAGGCGATTGCGGATGATGGTCTGATTGAGGCCTTCTCGGTACAACAGGCAAAGCGGTTTGCTCTGGCAGTGCAATGGCATCCGGAGTGGCAGTGGCATCCAGACAAAGGGGTGGGTGAGTTCCCCTTTTATCGTGCAATTCTGAAAGCGTTTGGTGATGCGTGTCGTGAACGTCATGCCCAGCGCCTGGCAACTCAGCAATCCGGCAAACAGACAACAGTAGGCATGCTATGAAAAAGCTCGAAACCTGGATGAAAGAAAACCAGATCACCGAAATTGAATGTGTGGTCAGCGATATCAATGGTATTGCCCGTGGCAAGATTACCCCGGTATCCAAGTTCATTGCCGAAAAGGGTATGCGGTTGCCGGAAAGTATTCTGCTGCAGACCGTGACAGGGGATTATGTTGAAGATGATATTTACTATGATCTGCTCGATCCCGCTGATATCGATATGATTTGTCACCCGGACCCGGATGCGATTTTCCTGATTCCCTGGGCGCTGGAGCCAACAGCTCAGGTAATTCATGACTGCTATGATCGTAATGGCCTGCCGATCCATCTGTCGCCACGTAACCTGCTGAAGAAAGTGCTGCGCTTGTATGAGGAGCAGGGCTGGAAACCTATCGTATCGCCTGAAATGGAGTTCTATCTGACCCGCCGTTGCGAAGATCCTGATCTGCCATTGCAGCCGCCGATCGGACGCTCAGGTCGTCAGGAAACAGGACGCCAGTCGTTTTCGATAGATGCTGCGAATGAGTTTGACCCGTTGTTTGAAGACATGTACGACTGGTGTGAGCTGCAAGGGCTGGATATCGATACGCTGATTCATGAGGAAGGCACGGCCCAGATGGAGATCAACTTCCGTCATGGCGACCCGTTACAGCTGGCTGATCAAGTGTTTGTCTTCAAGCGCACCATGCGTGAGGCGGCGCTGAAACATGATGTCACTGCGACCTTTATGGCCAAGCCTGTCAGTAATGAACCCGGCAGCGCGATGCACCTGCATCAGAGCGTTGTCGATATAGAAACCGGCGAATCGGTGTTTTCGGATGCTCAGGGCAAAATGAGTGAGCTCTTCCTGCACCACATAGGTGGCTTGCAAAAATATATCCCGGAAATTCTGCCGCTGCTGGCGCCGAATGTGAATTCTTTCCGGCGTTTCCTGCCAGATACGTCTGCGCCGGTGAACGTGGAATGGGGTCTGGAAAACCGTACCTGCGGTTTACGCGTACCGGATTCAGATCCACAGAATCGTCGCGTGGAGAACCGCCTGCCGGGTGCTGATGCCAATGTGTATCTGGCGATTGCTGGCAGTTTGCTGTGTGGTTACCTGGGGATGATGAAAAAAATCAACCCGTCAGCACCAGTGCAGGGGCGTGCCTATGAACGTCGTAATCTGCGTTTGCCACTGACCCTGGAAGCGGCGCTGGAGCGTATGGAGCATTCCAAGGTGATTCGTGAGTACCTGGGGCCTGAGTTTGTTAAAGGTTACATTGCGGTGAAGCGCGTCGAGCATGAGAACTTCAAGCAAGTGATCAGCTCCTGGGAGCGTGAATTTTTGCTGTTATCAGTCTGATAAGAAAAAACGGGTTAAAAATTTTCCGTTTTTTTTCAGTCAGACTATGTTAAATATGTTTAAAAGCGTTGAAAATGCGCCGCCGTTTTCAACCTCCTTACCCAAGTATGAGGTGTACCGATGATCAGAACTTTCAAAAGAGCGTTGCTTGCGACATCCGTTGCATTGGCGTTTGGCTCTACCCTGGCCAGCGCCAATGAAGTCAGAGTGTACAACTGGTCCGACTACATAGCCGAAGACACCCTGGAAAAATTCACTGCCGAAACCGGTATTCGTGTGATCTATGATGTGTTCGACAGCAATGAGGTCCTGGAGGCGGCACTTTTGTCTGGCCGCTCTGGTTATGATCTGGTGGTACCATCGAATCATTATCTGACCAAACAGATCAGTGCCGGTGCTTTTGTTGAGCTGGATCACAGCAAACTGAGCAACCTGGGTAACCTGAATCCAGACCTGATGCTCATCCTGGAAGATGTTGATCCCGGTAGTCGTTTCTCTGTGCCTTATCTGTGGGGTACAAACGGCTATGGCTATAACGAAGGGCGTATCCTGGAAATTCTCGGCGATGATGCGCCGGTGGATTCCTGGGCCCTGATGTTTGATCCGGAAATTACGGCTCAGCTGGCTGCTGCCGGTTGCGGTATCAGTATGCTGGACTCCGGCGATGAAATGCTGCCAGCGGCAATGGCTTACCTGGGTCTGAATCCTCACAGTAATGAAGCGGATGACTTTGCCAAGGCTGCTGAAGTGATCAGTGCGGTTCAGCCACATGTGACTTATTTCCATTCCTCGCGCTATATCTCTGATCTGGCGAATGGCGAAATTTGCGTGGCAGCCGGTTATTCCGGAGATGTGCTGCAAGCTGCAGAGCGTGCCGAAGAAGCGGATAATGGTAACGTTATTATCTATACCATCCCGAAGGAAGGTGCTGCTCTGTGGTTTGATATGCTGGCCATTCCTGATGGTGCCCGCAACGTCGACAATGCGCATAAGTTGATCGACTTCCTGCTGCGTCCGGAGATTATTGCCGATATCACCAACTATGTCTGGTATGCCAACCCGAATGCTGCGGCTGATGAGTTTGTCGATCCGGATATCCTGAGTGACGAGTCGATCTATCCGACCGCCGAAGTCAAGGAGCACCTGTATATTGCCAAAGAGCGTCCACTGGATACTCAGCGCATCATTACCCGTACCTGGAACCGGGTAAAATCAGGCCGTTAATACTCTCTGGAGCCGCCTGCTTTGCAGGCGGCTGTTTTCTTATTCTGTGACCTCAGGAGGGCGGGTGAATGCCGGGTGTCTCGGGAGCCTTGAAGACCACAGCTGTGACTGATTCGGCGCCAGAAGTGCTGCTTCAGATTCAGAATGTGAGTAAGCAATTTGATGATGTGCTGGCGGTTGATAACGTCAGTATCAACATCCATCGTGGTGAAATCTTTGCGTTGCTGGGCGGCTCCGGCTCGGGTAAATCGACTCTCCTGCGCATGCTGGCAGGGTTTGAAAAGCCTGGTGAAGGGCGCATTCTGCTGGATGGTAAAGATATTACCGATCTGCCCCCTTATGAGCGTCCTATCAATATGATGTTTCAGTCCTATGCACTGTTTCCGCATATGACGGTGGAGCAGAATATTGCGTTTGGTTTAAAGCAGGACAAGATTCCCAAGGCTGAGATTCAGCAGCGTGTTGCTGAAATGCTGCGTCTGGTGAAAATGGAAAAATATGCCAAGCGTCGGCCGTCACAGCTGTCTGGCGGACAGCGACAGCGTGTTGCATTGGCTCGCTCACTGGCGAAACGTCCCAAGTTGCTGTTACTGGACGAGCCAATGGGTGCCCTGGACAAGAAGTTGCGCACCGAAATGCAGCTGGAAGTGGTCGATATTCTGGAAAAAGTGGGTGTGACCTGTGTTCTGGTGACACACGATCAGGAAGAAGCGATGACCATGGCAAACCGTATCGCCATCATGTCAGAAGGCTGGATTGCCCAGATCGGTTCGCCCATCGATATCTATGAGAGTCCGAACAGTCGGATGATTGCCGAATTCATCGGTTCGGTGAATATTTTTGAGTGCCGTATTCTGGAGGATGAGGCTGACAGTCTGACGCTGGAGTCTGCAGACCTCGATCGTCCTGTCTATATCGGACATGGTGTCAGTACGCGCGCTGAAAGTGAATCTGCGATGGTAGCGCTGCGTCCGGAAAAAACGCTGATCAGTCGTGAACAGCCGGAGGGTGAGTTCAACTGGTGCGCGGGCAAGGTGCATGATATTGCCTATCTGGGTGGTACCTCGGTGTATTACGTCAAATTGACGTCTGGCCGGATTATACAGGCCAGTATTGCCAATACCGAACGGCGTGGTGATCGCCCCACTTGGGATGATCCTGTGTTTGTCAGCTGGGACGACTCCGCCCCAGTGGTTTTGTGGGACTGAGCCATGATGGGTCAAGGTGGTATACTGGCCAGACTGCGACGCTGGCTTCCAAATGGTCGTGTGCTGGTCTTTGGAATTCCCTTTATCTGGCTGCTGCTGTTCTTTCTGTTACCCTTCGCTCTGGTACTGAAAATCAGTTTTTCTTCCGCAGTCATTTCAATACCGCCGTATCAGCCGGTCTTCAGCTATGTGAATGAGACGCTGTCGATCGTTCTGAATATGGGCAATTACCTGTTTCTGGCATCTGACAGCCTGTATGTTGCTGCCTATATAGGCTCGTTACAAATCGCCCTGATTTCCACCCTGCTGTGTTTGTTGCTCGGATATCCGATGGCCTATGCCATGGCGCGTGCGCCGCTGCATTGGCAGCTGGTGTTATTGCTGCTGATCATGTTGCCATCCTGGACGTCGTTTCTGATCCGTGTGTATGCCTGGATGGGGATTTTAAGTAACCAGGGACTGTTGAATAACCTGCTGCTCTGGCTGGGCGTTATCAAAGAACCCTTGCGATTGATGAACACCAATATTGCTGTTGTTATCGGTATTGTGTATGCCTATTTGCCGTTCATGATTCTGCCTTTGTATGCGAACCTGGTGAAAATGGATCCCAGCTTGCTGGAGGCTGCCTCTGATCTGGGCTCTCGAAAAGTGAATACCTTCTGGCGTATCACCCTGCCCTTGTCGCGTGGCGGCATTATTGCTGGCTCCATGCTGGTGTTTATTCCGGCTGTCGGCGAGTTTGTTATCCCTGAACTTTTGGGTGGGCCGAATACGCTGATGATCGGTAAAGTGCTCTGGGAAGAGTTCTTCAATAACCGTGACTGGCCGGTGGCATCGGCGTTGGCGGTGATCATGCTGGCCTTGTTGATTGTGCCGATCATACTCTTCCACCGTTCGCAGGCGAAGGAGATGGAAAAGAATGGCTAGATTGAGAAACGTCAGTTTTTCCACCGTCATGCTGGTGATCGGATTGCTGTTTTTATACATTCCGATGGCTATATTGATGTTCTATTCGTTCAACTCATCCCGTCTGGTGACGGTCTGGGCGGGTTTTTCGACACGTTGGTATGTTGAGCTTTTCCGTGACCAGCAGTTGTTGTCTGCGGTATGGATGAGTTTGCGGATAGCCTTTTTCTCCGCCACGATGGCGGTCTGTATCGGTACGTTAGCCGCTTTTGTGATGACGCGCTTTCGGCGTTTCCGTGGTCGGACCATGTTATCCAGCATGATTACGGCACCTTTGGTTATGCCAGAGGTGATCACAGGTTTATCGCTGCTGCTGTTGTTTGTGCATATGGCGCAGATAATCGGTTGGCCAGCGGATCGAGGCATGGTGACCATCTGGATTGCACATACCACCTTCTGTAGTGCTTATGTGGCAGTGGTAGTTTCATCCCGGCTCAGAGAGCTGGATTTGTCGATTGAAGAAGCAGCAATGGATCTGGGTGCCACTCCCTTCAAGACCTTTTTTCTGATCACCATTCCGGTCATTACTCCGGCGCTGGTAGCTGGCTGGCTACTGGCGTTCACCCTGTCTCTGGATGATCTGGTAATCGCCAGCTTTGTCTCCGGGCCAGGGGCATCGACGCTGCCTATGGTAGTGTTTTCGTCCGTGCGCCTGGGTGTATCACCCAAGATAAACGCTCTGGCAACACTGATCATACTGGCGGTTTCGCTAATAGCCTTTATTGCCTGGTATCTGATGCGTCGTGCAGAAGAAAAAAGACGGCGTCCGTTACCTGATACTGAATAGCGGTTTAGCTGCCTGCCCGGCGTGATCCGGGCAGGCGACAGGTTCAGCTGTTGCTTGGGGGAACGTAGCCCTCTGCCTGTTCAAAATCCTCGCCAGACAGAAACTTCTCCATTTGCTGTTGCAGAAACTGTCGGCTTGCCGGATCCATCATATTGAGATGCTTTTCATTAATCAGCATCGTCTGATGGTCTGTCCATTCCTGCCAGGCTTTTTTGGATACGTTCTCATAGATTTTTTGGCCTACTGGGCCCGGGTAAGGTGGCTTTTCCAGGCCCTCAAGGGTTTGCTGGTATTTTTGACAGAATACGGTACGGCTCATGAGTGACTCCTGAGTCATCTGGAAGATGATCTGTGTTGCGAAAATTGTTGTAGCAGTTTCTTGATCGGGGCTGCTAACCCCACGGCCTGCTGCGGTTGGTCAACGTTATACCAGAGACCTTCTGCCGTATCCATGACGCAATGCAGATCGTTTGGCAGGCGGTAGCGTTCAACAGTGATCTGTAGCTGGAAATGACTGAAGGTGTGTTTCAGTGGTGGTAGCGTTTCCGTGGGTTGCTGTGCCGACAGGTCAAATGCGATCGGGTCATCGATTTCAGGCAGGCTCCAAAGTCCACCCCAGATGCCACTGGGCGGTCGTTGTTGCAGCCAGATTTCACCCTGATTATTTTGCAGTAATGCCAGTGTTACAGTACGTTCTGGAAGTGTTTTTCGGGGACGGGGGCGCGGCAGAGTGTCCGTTAATCCCTGTAACCAGGCCTGGCAGTTGGGTTGCAGTGGGCAGATCAGGCAACTGGGCTTGCTGCGACGACAGAGTGTGGCGCCCAGATCCATGATCGCTTGTGTATAGTCCCCTGTACGCTGTTTTGGAGTGTGAAATTCAGCCAGCTGCCACAGGTGTTTCTGCACCTGGGTATCCCCGGTCCATTCCTGAATGGCATGATAGCGCGCCAGTACCCGTTTTACATTGCCATCAAGAATCGCCGTTGGCTGGTTCTGGGTAATGGACAGTATTGCACCTGCAGTTGAGCGGCCAATGCCGGGGAGTGCCTGCAGTGCGTCGAGAGAGGCTGGGAAAATGCCCTGGTACTGTTCGACAATCAGTTGTGCAGTTTTATGCAGATTGCGCGCACGGGCGTAATAACCCAGACCGGTCCAAAGGTGCAGTACCTGATCAATTGGGGCATTTGCCAGCGCCTCGACGGTCGGGAAAGTGTCGATAAACCGCTGGTAGTACGGAATGACGGTGCTGACCTGGGTTTGTTGCAGCATGATTTCCGACACCCATACCGGGTAGGGCGATTTGTCTTGCTGCCAGGGCAGGTCATGACGCCCATGCTGGTCAAACCAGTCCAGCAGGACGTCACTGATGGGGGTGTTCAGGGAACTCATTTAGCGCAGCAGACCTCGGATCAGGTCACGCGCCCGCTCATCCCCGCCGACACGCTCCCGAATTTGCTCTTCAACACTGCCACCAATACGCTCTTCGATTTTGCGTTGTACTTCCTGACGCAACAGTTGGGTGAAAACGCTGGTGTCTGGGCGACACATCTGCAGAGGTGGCGTGTCAAACTGACCTTTGCAGTCGATCGGCAGCTCCAGTCCTTCAAGTCGGTTGTTGACCGAACAGGTTTGCTGGAACAGATTCTCCTGCAGGGTAAAGCCCAGGCGATAATCTATGGATTGTGTTGGCAGATTCACCTGGCCCTGGCCGCGTAAACGCATGGCGTCCAACAGCGCCTCCAGATCATTATTGTCGATGACGCCATTGCGGATTCGGAAGTTGCCGGACAGGTCAGCAAAAGGCGTGGAGCGATCTACCTGCTGAGGGTTGACCCCCAGAGCGGTCACGGTCTGAATGCCCTGACAAACCGTTTGTGCCATATCGATGCCACGCAAGACGCCATCTTTCATCTGAATACGGGCTTGTCCATTCAGGCTGCGGATCATCGCATCCATTGAGTTGCCGCGCATTGTCAGGTCAGTGTCTGCAGAAAAGAGCCCGCTAAGCTGATCTGTGTCTGCGAGCTCTTGCAGTAACTGGCCTATCTGAATATTGCTGATCTGGGCTTTCACTGCGGTCTGCGGGGTGCTTTCACGTACGTCCAGACTGCCGTTGGCGTTCAGTTGGCCAGCGTAGAGCTGTGTGGTCAGGCGCTCCAGTTGCACCAGTCCCTGTTTTGCAGACAGTGTGATACCCGGCTGATCAAAGTGACGCTGCTGAAAGGTTAAACGTTCCAGGTCTAATGTAACTGACAGGTTCAAAGTCTGTAACAGTTCGACCGGCAGTAAAGGTTCCTCAGACCAGCCGCTGCTGGCGGAACTGGAGGCGGATGCTTCGGCGCTGCTCGACTGTCCGGTGGTGTTGGTCTCGTGTGGCAGATAGCGGTCAAGGTTAAACTGGTTACCATTCAGCACCAGAGTCAGGTGGCCTGATTCAAGATCTGCCTGGGCCTGGCCCGTCAGTGTGGTGTCATCCAGCGACAGGTTCAGTCGTTCCAGCGACAGGTGCTTCAGATCACCCTGAAGATGGCTGTTAAAGGCGACACGTTCCAGTGCATTGGGGTCTTGCAGTGTGGGTGCTGTCTGACCCAGGTCGGCCAGGAGAGCCTTGAGATTGAATGGAGACGCTTCCAGAACGCCGTTGAATTGTGGCTCGCTGAAGCCGGACAGGGTCAGGTTACCCTGCATCCTGAGTGATCCTATGTTCAGTTGCAAAGCCTGAAGCGCGACTGTTTCATCTGTCAGGTCGAAGCTTAGCTGTGTACGCAGCTGGCTGCGGAGCTCAAAAAGGCTGTCTGCACCTTCAAACTGACGCAGTTTGAAGTCCAGCTCTACCGGCAGCACCTCTCCGGGAAGAACTCTGCCAGTCGTCAGTGACAGGTCGCTTAATTCGATACGGCTGTTTTCTGTCAGGTCTGTGTATTCGATCCTGGCCTGACGCAGATTGATGGACGCAATGTCGAGTTCAGGCAGTGCACGTGGATCGCTGGTGCTGCCTGTTGAGGATGCGGTTTCTGCAGCCGGGCTGTCTGTAGCCTCCTCTGACGATGGTGCCCAGTTTACATTGCCATCGGTATCTTTAATCAGGCTGAGCACCATTCCCTCAAGGATGATGTCGCTCATCTCTACCCGACCCGAGAAAAGTGGTATCAGCTGCAGTGAAACCTGTGCCGATTCCAGTCTGGCCAGCTCGGGCTTATCCGGATAAGCCACACGAATCACTCCGGTTTGCATCCCCAGCCAGGGATAGAGTGACCAACTGATATCGCCTTCAATGTTGAGCACCAGTCCGGCCTGTTGCAATGCCAGTTGCTCTATTCGCGGCTTGTAGTCATTTGGGTCCATTACAGATGTAATGTAAAACAGGCCAATGGCCAGAACTAAAAGCAGCAGTGCAATAGTGGCTGCAAGTACTTTGACAAGACGTTTCATCCGTGGCTCTCTCAGGTCAGAAAAGATGGAAAACGCTGATCTGGTGCAATTTCCACCAGTCAGACAGGCATCGGGCCTGCCGTTAGCGACATCTATACCGTATAATAGCAGGATTTAGTAAATTGTTTGCGGAGAAAATCATGACGCAGCGTACCGCCAGAGTGACTCGAAACACGCTGGAAACCCAGATCACTGTGGCTGTTAACCTGGATGGCAGCGGTAAGTTTGAAGCAGATACAGGGGTTCCGTTTCTGGATCACATGATGGATCAGATCTCCCGCCATGGTCTTATTGACCTGGAAGTTAATGCGATTGGCGATTTGCATATCGATGATCACCACACGGTCGAGGATATCGGTATTACCCTGGGTCAGGCGTTTGCGCAGGCCGTAGGCGACAAGACCGGCATTCGTCGTTACGGCCATGCCTATGTGCCGCTGGATGAAGCTTTGTCACGTGTAGTGATCGACTTTTCCGGGCGTCCCGGTTTGGAGATGCATGTCGATTTTACTCGGGGTCGTATCGGCAGTTTTGATGTCGATCTGTTCAGCGAGTTTTTCCATGGTTTCGTCAATCATGCCAAAGTGACGCTGCATATCGATAATCTGCGCGGAAAAAATAGCCACCATCAGGCTGAGACCATCTTTAAGGCGTTTGGTCGCGCACTGCGTATGGCGCTTGAAGAAGATCCACGAGCTGTCGGTATGATGCCATCAACGAAAGGGTGCCTGTAACCATGAGCAGTATTGCCGTCATCGATTATGGCATGGGTAACCTGCATTCTGTGGCGAAAGCACTTGAGCATGTTCAGCCAGGTGTCGAGGTCCGTGTGACCGCTGATCCTCAACAGGTACGTGATGCTGACCGGGTGTTGTTGCCAGGGGTTGGCGCTATTCGTGACTGTATGGCAGAAATTCGACGCCTGGGCGTGGATGCCGAAGTGGCTGAAGCCATTCGCTCCGGCAAGCCGTTTCTAGGGATCTGTGTCGGCTTTCAGGCACTGATGGACAGCTCGGAAGAGAATGGCGGTGTTGACTGTCTGGCCGAGTTTCCCGGGCAAGTGAAGTTTTTCGGGGAAGACTTGCAGGATCAGCAGGGCCAATCACTCAAGGTGCCGCATATGGGCTGGAACCAGGTCAAACAGGCCTGCCAGCACCCTTTATGGGATGGTATTGCTGATCTGAGCCGCTTCTATTTTGTGCACAGTTATTATGTCCGTCTGGCTCAGGCTGGACAGGTGGCTGCAACCTGCGAATATGGTGTGCCATTTGATGTGGCCCTGGCACACAAGAATGTCTTTGCCGTACAGTTTCACCCGGAAAAAAGCCAGCAGGCAGGGTTGAAGCTGCTGCAGAATTTCCTCAACTGGGATGGCCAGCTTTAATACTGCCAACCGGTCGATAATCGATTTTGATGAACTGGAAACCGATATGCTGATTATTCCTGCAATAGATCTGAAAGATGGTAAATGTGTCCGTTTGCGTCAGGGACGCATGGATGACTCCACAGTGTTTTCCGATAGCCCTGTCGAGATGGCCGCCAAGTGGGTAGAGGCAGGTTGTCGGCGTCTGCATCTGGTGGATCTGAATGGTGCGTTTGCCGGAGAACCTGTGAATGGCGAGATTGTGAAGGCGATCGCCAAGGCCTTTCCGGAGCTGCCGATCCAGATCGGTGGAGGCATACGTTCGCCAGAAATTATCCAGGCGTATCTGGATGCCGGTGTTGATTATGTCATTATTGGTACCAAGGCAGTTAAAGAGCCGGAATTTGTGACCGAGATGTGCCAGCGTTTTCCTGGACATATTATTGTCGGGCTGGATGCACAGGACGGTTATGTGGCGACGGATGGCTGGGCGGAAGTGTCCACTGTCAAAGCGACTGATCTGGCCATACGTTTCCGTAATGACGGCGTTTCCTCGATTGTCTATACCGATATCAGCCGCGACGGCATGATGCAGGGTGTGAATGTTGAAGCGACTGTGGCTCTGGCGCAGGATGCCGGCATTCCGGTGATTGCGTCGGGCGGTGTCACCAATATCGAGGATATACGTCGTCTGGCTGCAGTGGCTGACCAGGGTATACTGGGTGCCATTACGGGCCGCGCCATCTATGAAGGCACGCTTGATGTAGCTGAAGCGCAAGCGCTCAGCGATCAGTTGTGTAAAGTCTAAGGAGTTGTCATGGGGCTGGCAAAGCGTATTATCCCCTGTCTGGATGTCGAAAATGGTCGTGTCGTCAAAGGGGTCAAGTTTCTGGATATCCGTGATGCCGGAGACCCTGTTGAGATAGCGCGCCGTTATGAGCAGCAGGGTGCGGATGAGATTACCTTCCTGGATATCACCGCCAGTCATGAGGGGCGTGATACCACTGTGCATACGGTTGAACGTATGGCTTCTGAAGTGTTTATCCCCTTGACTGTGGGCGGCGGCATCCGCACCTGCGATGATATTCGGCGGATGTTGAATGCCGGTGCGGACAAGGTTTCCATCAATACGGCTGCGGTATTTAATCCTGAGTTTGTACAGCAGGCAGCAGAGCGGTTTGGTTCGCAATGTATAGTGGTAGCCATTGACGCGAAAAAAGTGTCGGCTCCAGGTGAGCCTGAGCGCTGGGAAATTTTCACTCATGGTGGGCGTAAGCCGACCGGGTTGGATGCCGTGGTCTGGGCACAAAAAATGGTGAGTCTGGGGGCTGGTGAAATTCTGCTGACCTCGATGGATCAGGATGGCATGAAGTCAGGCTTTGATCTGGGCGTCACCCGTGCGATCAGTGAAGCGGTCCATGTACCGGTGATTGCCTCCGGTGGTGTTGGCACACTGGATCACCTGGTTGATGGCATTCTTGAAGGCAAGGCCGATGCGGTTCTGGCAGCCTCCATTTTTCATTTCAATGAGTATACGATTCCTGAAGCCAAGCTGTATATGCAGTCACGGGGTATTGAGGTGAGGCTTTAATTACGTTCATAGCGGACTTGAATGATGATAAAAACAATAAAAAAAACCTGTACTTTCCTGTTGTTCAGCCTGATAGGCAGTGTGTATGCAGCGCCGTTGATTGTCGCAACTGAGGGGGCTTATCCGCCTTTCAGCTATCTGGATGATCGAGGGCAGTTGGCTGGCTTTGATGTCGATATTGCCTTGGCGCTGTGCGAGGTTATGGAACGAGACTGTCAGGTGATAGCGGTTCCCTGGAACGACTTGCTGGATCGTCTCGAGGCAGGCGACTACCAGATGATTGTGGCAAGTATGGCAAAAACGTCTGAGCGTAGTGAGCGTGCATTATTCAGTGAGTATTATTACCGTAGCCACTCCGTCTTTGTCGGCGATCCGCGACGTTTTTCCTCCACCTCACCTGAGGCTTTGGTGGGTAAGCGTTTAGCAACGGGTGAAGGTACTGTCCAGGCAGCCTTTCTGCAGGCACGTTATCCTCATTCGGAAATACATCTGACACTGGATCAGGAAGAGGCTTTGCAGCTGCTGGTTCAGTCAGAGGTGGATCTGGTGTTGTCTGACAGTATTAACCTGTTGAGCTTTCTGCAATCAGATGCCGGGCAATCCTTTGATTTTATATCAGAACCGCTGATCGACCGACTGCTTAAAACGGATGCACATATTGCTGTTTCGAAAAGCGAGCCAGTATTGGTTGAAGCGGTTAATCAGGCATTGATGACGCTACGCCTGAATGGCACCTATGAGCGCATCAATCGTCGCTATATGCCGTTCAGTATCTATTGATATGAGCAAAATCGCCTGGCGACCACAGTTGAAAATGTCGGTGACGTTGCTGGTTGTCGTATTGGGTATGCTGCTGGTATTCAGTTTGGCATTGGTACTTTCCCTGGGCCTGTTGCGCGATATATCAGCACAAACGCGGGCCACAGCTGAGGAGTATTTACCGGAGCTGGTCCGTACCCAGCAGGACGCCCTGAAGGTTGAAAAAATCAGCAGTTATCTGGATGCCGCCTACCGTGTGCAAAACGCGGCTGAAGAGCGTCAGTATCGTTTGTTGTCTCAAGTGTTAATTCACAGCTTTATGCTGGAACAGGATGATTACCTGATCGCTGAGGCGAACAATATCATGTTTGATATTCGCGAGCTGTTGAGTATTCGTCATACGCAGCGGCAGCTACAGCAAGAGATGCTGGATATCCTCAATGATGCTGGTAATGGTAGTCTGGATTACTATCGGGGACTGCTTGCCGGACTGCCCGTTCAGTCGATACGTGAGCCTTTTATCAGTGAACCCTTGCAACAACTTCAGGCGCTCTTGCCCGTAGAGGCCTATGGTGAATTGCTTTACCGGGTACGCTTTGTTGTTGATTTGAATCTGCAACTGGATTGGCTGGTAGAGGATACGCATCAGCGTATTGAGCATTTATCAGCCTATCTGAGTACGGATGCTGCACTGAAGGCGCGTCAGATTACCACTGAAGTCGGTAAAGATGCCTTAATGGTGAGCAATTATTTTCTGATACTGATTGCGCTGCTGATTATCTTCTCGGTGGTTATCCTGCTTTCATTTCAACGCCTGATCCTGAGTCCGGTTCAGGAGTTGGTACATGGCCTGCATTCGATTGAAAATCAGGGTGGACAACCGATTACTTTGCGCCGCGTCTGCTTTCATGAGCTGGATGTGATACGCCAGGCGATTGAAGGTTATTCCCAGCTGATGCACCGGCTACAGCAGGCGAATGCAGAACTGGAGCGTCTGTCCCAGCAGGACGGCCTGACTGGATTGGCAAATCGTCGCAGCCTTGATCAGGTGATAGATGTTGAGGTGGGAAGAGCATTGCGTTATCACCACCCCTTGTCGGTATTGATGATCGATATCGATCACTTCAAGCTGCTCAATGACCGTTATGGACATCAGATCGGTGATGAAAGTCTGAAAGCCTTGGCCGAAGTGTTGGTGGGTTTTGCACAGCGTCCAGGTGAGTTGGCCGCCCGTTTTGGCGGGGAGGAGTTCATTCTGGTGTTGCCCGAGACGACGGCTGATGCAGCCATGCGTATTGCTGAGCTCTTGCGGGAGCGGTGTCAGCAGATACGGATGTTGCCAGATGGTTCGCTGAATTTGTCTGTCAGTATCGGGGTGGCCAGTTTCAGGCAGGGCGTGACTGATAGCGCAGCGTTGCTGTTACGTCATGCTGATCAGGCGCTGTACAAGGCAAAAGCGGCCGGTCGTAACTGTTGTCGTTTGTATCAGTGATTTTTTGCGCTTCTGGACTAGTCTTAGAGAGATCAATGCAGGCTGGGAGCCTGTCGCTCTGACGCAAGACTGGATCAGGAGAATCGTATGAATCCTCTGGAATTTGTTGAATTGCTCTGCCCCTACTGCAGTGAGCCTATTTCGCTGACAGTGGATTGTACCGAAGGTGATCAGGAATATACTGAGGATTGCCCGGTCTGTTGTGCGCCCATTTCAATCCGTTTGGTTATCGGCAATAATCTCGAGGTGTTCGCTGAACGAGAGAGTGATTAAGCCGTGCTGAAATATCGAGTCATCCCTGTTACCCCTTTTCAACAGAATGCCACCCTGCTCTGGTGTGATGAAACGCGAGAGGCGGCTATTGTTGATCCGGGTGGTGATCTGCAAAAAATTCTGTCCGCTGCCGAGGCAGAGGGCGTTAATCTGACCCAGATATTGTTAACCCATGGACATATCGATCATGTTGGTGGCACGGCGGAGTTGGCTGAATCCTTGAAGCTGCCGATACAGGGGCCGCATCAGGACGATCAGTTTTGGATTGATGGCCTGGATCAGCAAAGCCGTATGTTTGGCTTTGCCTCGGTAAAACGCTTCAGTCCCTCACGCTGGTTGCAGGATGGTGATCAGGTGCAGGTGGGGCTGGAAACACTGGATGTGTTGCATTGCCCTGGGCATACTCCGGGACATGTGGTGTTTTACCATGCCGCGTCAGGCTTGGCTCAGGTAGGTGATGTGCTGTTTCATGGGTCTATTGGCCGCACAGACTTTCCCAAAGGGAATCATGCGGACCTGATTCACTCTATTCGCCATAAACTGTTTCCGTTGGGCGATGAAGTGCGCTTTATCCCCGGGCATGGACCCATGTCCAGCTTCGGAGATGAGCGTCAGCATAATCCCTTTGTATCGGATCATCGCGGTTAACACAACGATACAAGTATTACTTGTGCAACTGTAGCGCGATTTTCAGTAATTCTGGATCCAGTCCTTTTCGATAACGTATCAGGTCATCCAGTGGTACATCAACAACACAGCCATTACTGACACCCACCATAATGTCGCTATAGCCTGCCAATAGGTAGTCTACTGCAACGGCTCCAAGGCAGGACGCGAGTACCCTGTCATGGCCACTGGGGCGCCCGCCTCTCTGGATATGCCCGAGTATGGAAATATGTGGTGTCAAACCCTGCTGCTGAAGCTGTTGTGCGATACCGGCGGTCAAGTTGGGTTCGTTGCCTTCTGCGACGACGATAATACCGCTGGAGCCGGTTCCGGCTCGGTGGCTGGCCGCCAGTTGCAGCGCAATCTCTTCAATATTAATGGCATACTCGGGCACCAGGATCATCTCGGCACCGGCGGCAATACCCACGTGAGTAGCAAGAAAACCGGAGTTTCGTCCCATGACCTCCACCAGGAAGTGGCGTTCGTGTGAATCTGCTGTGTCACGAATCCGGTCAATCGCATCCAGGGCCGTATTCATGGCGGTATCAAAGCCGATCGTATCTTCAGTGCCGAAAATATCATTATCAATAGTGCCTGGCAGGCCGATCACAGGAATGCCGGTTTCCTCTTCAAACAGATGAGCACCAGACAGAGAGCCATCCCCGCCAATCACGATCAAGGCATCTATGTTGCGCTGTTTGAGAAGCTCCGCAGCCCTGCGGCGGTTGTCTGAATCATGAAACTCCGGGCAGCGTGCGCTTTTCAGAAAGGTTCCGCCACGCTGGACAATGTTGGATACGGAGGCGGAATTCAGCGGGATCATATCATTCTGAAGCAGGCCGCTATAGCCTCGACGGATGCCATAAACCTCAATCCCCTGGCTCAGCGCAGAGCGTACCACGCCGCGAATGGCTGCATTCATGCCGGGAGCATCGCCACCACTGGTTAACACAGCGAGAGATGAGATTGAACGCGTGGCTTCCAATGAAGGTAAGGTATACATCCGTCAAGACTCCTGAAAACTGAATTATTCATTGTGTATAGACTATACTCTGTTTGTGATCTTGGCACCTGTATCGGACGTAGTGTCATAGGGGTGTTGGCAGATTGTCAGACATCAGTAGTTATGGTTTGGCTCCGGAGTAGCGGGTTATATGGATTTGAAAAATTGTGCCATCTATAGAGTTTTTAAAGGGATGTTTGTGTCGAGCTTGGTGTGCCTGGCTTTTTCCGCATCTGCAGAAATGCAGACACCGGCTATGACCACTGTCACTATTGGCACTGGTGGAGTGACCGGTGTGTATTATCCGGCAGGTGGCGCAGTATGCCGGCTGGTGAACCGGCAACGTTCCGAGCATGGTATTCGTTGTGCGGTCAGAGCAACAGGTGGCACGATTTTTAACTTACAGTCACTACGCAGTGGTGATCTCGATTTGGGGCTGGCGCAGTCAGATTGGCATTTCCATGCCGTGCAGGGTACATCGAGCAGCTTCTCCGATGTGGGCCCGGATACAGGGTTAAGATCCGTGTTTTCATTGCACTCAGAAGCATTTACTGTGCTGGCGCGTGCAGACTCGGATATTCACTCACTGGATGATCTGAGTGGCAAGCGTGTCAATATCGGCAATCCGGGTTCGGGCCAGTATGCCACCATGCAGATGCTGATGGCCTTGAAGGGTTGGGGGCTGGACGAGTTTAGCGAGGTCAATACACTGGGCGCTGTTGAGCAGGCGAGCGCACTCTGTGATAACCGTATTGATGCAACTGTGTATACCGTGGGGCATCCGAGTGGCGTTGTTCAGGAAGCAACGACCACCTGTGATGTACGCATTATCCAAGTTACTGGAGAGGTGGTTGAAACGCTTTTGGCTGAGCATCCTTACTACCGTCTGACTCGCATACCCGGAGGGCTGTACCGTGGTAATGATAGGCCTGTTGATACCTTCGGACTGGTGGCAACTCTGGTAACGCATGAGTTGGTACCTGAACCGGTGATATACACGCTGGTACAGTCCGTTTTTGATGATATCGATGCATTTCGTGCGCTACACCCAGCATTTTCGGAGCTTGATCCTGCAGAAATGGTGCAGGATGCTTTAACCGCGCCGCTCCACCCTGGTGCCTTGCGCTACTATGAGGAACAGGGCCTGATTCCTGATCAGGATGGATAAAACTTTGATAATTTTGGTTTAATGGGCTATTTTTAGACTTTAGTTATAGCTCTGTGTCAGTTTGGGGCAGGTCATCGTGAATCTGTTACCTGTGGCAGCTTGGATTTTGCTGTCCGGGGCTGATCAGAATGTAATCTGTAATACAAAAATTAAAAACCTGATGAGGTAAGTTATATGAAACGTCTTTCGCTTGCAGCTGCCGTGGCTGGTGTCGTTCTGGGCGCTACCGCCTTCTCAAGCCAGGCTGTTGCCGATCAGAAGTTCATCACTATTGGTACGGGTGGCCAGACAGGTGTTTACTATGTCGTTGGTCAGTCCGTTTGCCGTATGGTGAACCGTAACAGTGATGAGCATGGTGTTCGTTGTAATGCACCATCTACAGGCGGTTCCGTTGCCAACGTTAACGGCATGAAGAGCGGTGAGCTGGATATGGGCGTTGTTCAATCAGACGTTCATTTCCGTGCCTATAATGGTGAAGGCAACTTTGCAGACGATGGTGCCTGGGGTGATATGCGCTCACTCTTTACCATGCATGGCGAGCCGCTGACCGTTGTAGCGCGCGCAAGTGCAGGTATCAATGAGTTTGCTGATCTGAAAGGTAAGCGTGTCAATATTGGTAACCCGGGTTCAGGCCAGCGTAACACCATGGATGTTGTCATGAATGCGATGGGCTGGAGTGTCAGTGACTTTGCGTTGGCATCTCAGCTGGATGCTGCCGAGCAGGCTTCAGCATTGGCAGATAACAATATCGATGCGATGGTGTATGTTGTCGGTCATCCGAATGGCTCTATCCAGGAAGCGACGACTACTGTAGATGCCAGACTGGTACCTGTAACCGGCGATGCAATTGATGAACTGGTGGCTACCTATCCGTACTATACGCGTTCCGTAATCCCTGGCGGTCTTTATCGTGGCAATGACAATGACGTTGAAACCTTTGGTGTAGCTGCAACCTTTGTCAGTCATGCAGGTGTTGATGATGACACCGTCTACCATACAGTGAAGGCGGTATTTGATAACTTTGACCGCTTCAAGCGTCTGCATCCGGCGTTTGCTAACCTGACTGAGGCTGACATGATCTCTGACGGTCTGACAGCACCTCTGCACGAAGGCGCCAAGCGTTACTACGTTGAGCGTGGCTGGATTCAGGAGTAATCCAGGTACCTGGTGAAGATAAATGCGCGCCCTAACCGTCGCGCATTTTTTTATGTACAGGAAGTACGGGCAGAAAACCGCTCCTGTGTTTTCTGCATACACGCCGTCCTTGGCGTTATATGCCGCGGGCGCAAGGATGCGCAGGAGCGGCGCATGTACAAGGACGTACGTGGCTTAGGCAGGGATGTGGCCAAGAGCATTAGCGTTTTCCAGATAACAGGCATAACCTATGACCACAGACACGCAGAAACCTGCAACTTCAACTGTAGACCTTGATGAAATGGTAGCGGCATCCGATACGGGTGCAAGGTCACCGGTCGGATTTCAAGGTAAACTATTGGTATCAATTGCTGCCGCCTGGTCGCTGTTTCAACTCTGGATAGCGTCTCCTCTGCCCTTTTTGGTTGGCTTTGGGGTATTTAATTCGACCGAAGCACGCTCGATCCATCTAACATTTGCGCTAACCTTGGCGTTTATGGCGTACCCTGCCTTCAAGCGCTCGCCGCGCAACCGTATTCCTCTACCCGATTGGGCGATAGGTTTGGTGGCTGCTTTCTGTGCAGCGTATATCTATATTTTTTATACCCAGCTGTCAGCACGTCCTGGTGCACCGATTCTACAGGACGTTATTGTTGGCGTGATGGGTCTGATTTTGTTGCTGGAAGCGACGCGGCGTGCGTTGGGACCTCCTTTGGTTATTGTGGCATCTGTGTTTTTGGCTTACAGCTTGTTGGGTCCTCATATGCCAGGCATTCTTGCTCATCGGGGTGTCAGCGTTAACGGGTTGATTAACCATCAATGGCTGACAGCTCAGGGTGTGTTTGGTATCGCGCTAGGCGTCTCAACGAGCTTTGTGTTCTTGTTTGTGCTGTTTGGCGCGCTGCTCGATAAAGCTGGCGCGGGTAATTACTTTATTAAAGTTGCATTTTCCATGCTGGGGCATTTGCGCGGTGGCCCTGCGAAGGCTGCAGTTGTTGCATCAGGTATGACCGGTCTGATTTCAGGATCATCGATTGCGAATACGGTGACTACCGGTACCTTTACCATCCCAATGATGAAACGGGTTGGGTTCAGCTCTGAAAAAGCCGGTGCAGTAGAAGTGTCATCATCGGTAAATGGTCAGATTATGCCGCCCGTGATGGGTGCTGCTGCCTTCCTGATGGTTGAATACGTGGGTATCTCCTATGTAGAAGTCATCAAGCATGCTTTCTTACCAGCGGTCATTTCCTATATTGCGTTGATCTATATCGTGCATCTGGAAGCGCTCAAGGCGAATATGAAAGGCCTTCCTTCCAATAATCCTGTACGTCCGTTGTTGAATAAAGTCATCGGCTTTATGACCGGTATTGTGCTGTTGATGCTATTGTCTTTTGCAGTGTATTACGGTCTGGGCTGGTTAAAACCGGTTTTGGGTGACGCGACCCCCTGGGTTGTCTCGCTGGCCTTGGCAGCTGTCTATGTCCTGTTGCTCAAGGTCGGTTCAGCCTACCCTGAGCTGGAGTTGGATGATCCTAACTCGGCAGTGATCTCTTTGCCTCAGACCCGTCCTACCGTGATGGTGGGCCTGCACTATATTTTGCCGGTCATCGTACTGGTCTGGTGTCTGATGGTTGAACGCCTTTCTCCGGGGCTGTCAGCCTTCTGGGCAACTGTATTCATGATTTTCATCATGCTTACTCAGCGACCCTTGATTGCCTTGTTCCGGAATCGTAGTCAGCCAGTGGCTGACATTCGTGAAGGAATTCAGGATTTGTGGAACGGGCTGGTAACCGGCGCACGGAACATGATTGGTATAGGTATCGCGACGGCGACTGCCGGTATCGTTGTCGGTGCTGTTTCTCAGACAGGTGTCGGACTGGTATTGGCAGATGTGGTTGAGATCCTGGCGATGGGTAACCTGATGCTGATCCTGTTGCTGACGGCGTTACTCAGTCTGATTCTGGGAATGGGCTTGCCAACCACGGCCAACTACATTGTGGTATCAGCCTTGATGGCACCTGTTGTGGTGATGCTGGGGCAGCAGAATGGTTTGCTGGTGCCGCTTATTGCGGTCCATCTGTTCGTCTTTTATTTCGGTATTATGGCTGACGTAACCCCGCCTGTAGGGCTGGCATCCTTTGCGGCAGCCGCCGTATCGGGTGGTGACCCCTTGAGGACCGGTTTTCAGGCATTTTATTACAGCCTGCGAACAGCTGCGTTGCCGTTCCTGTTTATTTTTAATACCGACCTGTTATTGATCAACGTCAGCTTTATGCAGGGGATCATGATCTTTATAGTGGCGACGATCGCCATGTTGATCTTTGCTGCGGCGACTCAGGGATATATGCTGACGCGCAGTCGTTGGTATGAAACACTGTTGCTATTGCTGATCGCCTTTACCCTCTTCCGCCCGGGATATTGGATGGACAAGATACACGACCCCTACCAGTTGGTTCCGCCAGCTGAGTTCAGCGAAGCGCTGGGTCGAGTGGAGCAAGGCAGCTATCTGCGTGTGCAGATAGCCGGGGAGGATGATTTTGGTGATCCCATGATGACATATCGCCTGGTACCTGTACCGTCAGGTAACACGGCAGAAGAACGTATGGATAATCTGGGTCTGGAACTGTTTGTCGAGGGCGATCGTGCTTTCGTTGATATGGTTGCATTTGGCAGTCTGGCATCTGATCTTGGATTTGACTTTGATCAGGAAATTGTTGAAGTCAGTGCGCCGGTTGATCGCTGGGCCAAAGAGTGGATCTGGATTCCTGGATTTCTGTTATTCGGTCTGGTTTATTGGTTGCAAAAGCGCCGTCGTGACCGGCAGGCTGAACCTGCTCAGTCTGCTATGGCCTAGGAGAGACTATGTATAACAAAATACTCATGCCGGTCGTACTGAGTGAGCCGAATTCATGGAAGCGAGCCTTGCCTGTCGCATTGAATCTGTGCCGGACCTATAACGCATCCTTGCATATACTGACAGTATTGCCTGATTTTGCCATGCCGATGGTGGGTTCTTTCTTTCCTAAGGACTTTTCCACTAAAGCGCATACCCTGCTGAAGGAAGAGCTTAAGAAGTTCGTTCAGGATAATATTCCGGAGGATATCAAAGTTCAGCGCATCGTTGCCGACGGTTCACCCTGGGAAACGATTGTTAATATCGCCAAGGATATAGATGCTGACTTGATCGTGATGGCTGCACATAACAAGCGCAAGCTGGCAGATTATGTGTTGGGGCCTAATTCGGCTCATGTGGTCAAACACAGTAATATATCAGTCATGGTTGTGCGGTGATGAAGCCTTTCGGTCTAGTGTGGCGGGCGAGCTGGAAATGAGTATCAAGATTATATTGCCGCTTGATCTTCAGGATCGTGACTCTGCAATTGCCGGACTGGTAAGGGCGAAAACCTATTTGGGGGATCGCCCTGTCGAGATGTACTTCATGTCCATACTGCCTAAACCTGTGCCTCTCCTTGGGGCTTATTTGCCCAAGGAGGAGATTGCCAGTGCCCTTCGAGTTCTGGAAGATGAGATGCGTTTGCTGGTCAAACAAGTCATGCCAGAAATCGGTCCGTTTTTCACGAAGGCAACTGAAGGTGTTATCTTCAAGGAAATCCTGAAATATGCACGGGAAGTGCAACCTGATCTGATCATGTTGCCGAGTCACAGCCACTCAAAGGTGGAAAATATTTTGATTGGTTCTGTGACGTCCAAGGTAGTTGAACGTGCAGACTGCTCCGTTTTAGTCATCCGGTAAAATAATTACAAAAAAGCCGTTGACCTTCCTGATTTTGATCTATACTATACGCACCTCGCTTGAGACAACAGCCCAGCGCATCGGGCTTCACTGAGATCTCAAGCCGCTCTTTAACAAATTAATCAGGTAATGCGTGTGGGCGCTTGTTCAGGTTGAGCATTAAAGCTTAATCGAGA